>NZ_CP083405.1 GCF_000975265.2 Mycobacterium lepromatosis
ACGTCTGTACCGCACGCCAGAAAGCCCGAAATTTACGAGAACCAGAGAGATACGTCGTTGACCGATGACCCTGGTCTAAGTTTCACCACAGTTTGGAATGCAGTCGTCTCCGAACTCAACGGCGAATCCAACACAGACGACGAAACCACCAACGACAACACCTCCGTCACTCCGCTAACTCCTCAGCAAAGAGCATGGCTGAATCTGGTTCAACCACTCACCATCATCGAAGGATTTGCTCTTTTGTCGGTGCCCAGCAGCTTCGTCCAAAATGAGATTGAACGTCATCTACGCACGCTGATCACCGATGCACTCAGCCGTCGACTCGGACAACAGATACAGCTCGGAGTCCGTATCGCACCGCCCTCTACCGACCACGTTGACGACAATCCCCTACCAGCCGATGTCCCTCCAACTGACGATTGCGGTACAGATACCGACGAAAATTACGGGGAGCCTCTTGCAAGCAAGCAACAGGGTCGGCCAACCTACTTCACCGAACGTCCACACCATACCGAATCAACTGCTACCGGAAGTACCAGCCTCAATCGCCGCTACACCTTCGAAACGTTCGTTATTGGCGCTTCGAATCGGTTCGCGCATGCCGCCGCGCTGGCGATCGCCGAAGCACCAGCCCGAGCCTACAACCCTCTTTTCATCTGGGGCAAGTCAGGTCTTGGCAAAACACACCTGTTGCATGCTGCCGGCAACTACGCACAACGGCTTTTTCCAAGCATGCGAATCAAATACGTCTCCACCGAAGAATTCACCAACGACTTCATCAACTCGCTCCGTGACGACCGCAAAGTAGCGTTCAAACGCAGCTACCGCGACGTTGATGTGCTGCTCGTCGATGACATCCAGTTCATCGAAGGCAAAGAGGGTATCCAGGAAGAATTTTTCCATACCTTCAATACCTTGCATAACGCCAACAAGCAAATCGTCATCTCGTCTGACCGCCCACCAAAACAGCTCGCCACCCTTGAAGACCGATTGAGAACCCGGTTCGAGTGGGGCCTTATTACCGACGTGCAACCCCCTGAACTGGAAACCCGCATCGCCATCCTGCGTAAAAAAGCCCAGATGGAACGCCTCGCGGTACCTGACGATGTCCTCAAGCTTATCGCTAGCAGCATCGAACGTAACATCCGTGAACTCGAGGGAGCTCTCATCAGAGTCACCGCGTTTGCTTCGCTAAACAAGACTCCAATCGACAAAGCATTAGCGGAGATAGTACTGCGTGACCTGATCGCAGACGCCAACACGATGCAAATCAGCGCGGCAACCATAATAACGGCCACTGCCGAATACTTCGACACCACCATCGAAGAACTCCGTGGGCCAGGCAAAACCCGAGCGCTGGCCCAGTCACGCCAGATCGCGATGTATTTGTGTCGTGAGCTCACAGACCTCTCGCTACCCAAAATCGGCCAAGCATTCGGCCGTGACCACACCACGGTTATGTACGCACAACGAAAGATTTTGTCCGAAATGGCTGAACGACGTGAGGTGTTCGACCACGTCAAGGAACTCACTACTCGCATCCGGCAGCGGTCTAAGCGCTGACTTTCAATGCACACCACGTAGCTCCGTCAGAAAAAATTTCTTGCACTTATGTCACACCAGTCACACCTCCAAGGTGTGTGTATTTCTGTGGACAAACCAGGTATGCTGATGTGCAAAAATTTTCTATTTAGTGCACTCCCACAATCGATCCACAGCGACAAATCTCAGAATTTTCATTATCAACACCGATATCCACACCTCAACAGCTCTCCTAGCTCAACAAAATCCGGTTGTCCCCAAGATCCACACCCTTTAATACTGACACTATGAAAATTCCTCTATATTCACATTTGAAAAAACACTGGGGATACGGTCGCCCTGATGAGACGGCAACCTCAGCTGTCACCGCTGACACCGAACTTTTATGTTGGCGCTCGAAGATCTACGTTTGTTCTTCGACTACTGTTACGGACGTCGTTGTGCACTGTGTGTCATCGGCGTTCGTTAGAGTGGACCCACGCTAGCAGGGGAGGCTAGCCGTTGGATTTCAACGATTTTTAGGTGAAGGGGCGCCATGGATCTGGCTACAACCGATGCTGGCTTCAGCGATTTAAAATTTTGTTTGACACGCGAGTCGTTCGCCAACGCAGTGTCATGGGTGGCGAAAAATCTGCCCACTAGGCCGGCAGTACCGGTGCTATCCGGTGTATTGCTGACCGGTTCGGATAGCGGTCTGACGATCTCTGGGTTCGATTACGAGGTTTCCGCAGAAGTTCAGATTGCTGCCGAGATAGTTTCCTCTGGAAGTGTTTTAGTATCTGGAAGGTTGTTGTCAGATATTACCCGGGCCCTTCCAAACAAGCCTGTTGATTTCTACGTAGATGGTAATCGAGTTGCATTGACTTGCGGAAATGCGAAATTCTCATTGCCGACAATGGCGGTTGAAGATTATCCTACACTGCCTAACTTACCAGATAAGACTGGCACGTTGCCATCGGATCTGTTCGCTGAGGCGATAGGTCAGGTTGCTATTGCGGCCAGTCGTGACTACACATTGCCCATGCTGACCGGGATCCGGATCGAGATCTCTGGTGACAAGGTGGTTTTAGCTGCCACCGATAGGTTCCGTTTGGCAATCCGCGAGTTAACATGGTCGGTATTGTCATCGGATTTCGAAGCGACGGTGCTGGTGCCGGCCAAAACGTTGATGGAAGTTGCCAAAGCTGGGACCGCGGGCTCTGACGTTTGTCTGTCGTTGGGCGCTGGAACTGGCGTTGGGAGGGACGGACTGCTCGGCATCAGCAGTGGTGGGAAGCGCAGCACCACTCGACTTCTTGACGCAGAGTTTCCGAAGTTCAGGCAGTTAATACCGGCTGAACACACCGCGGTGGCTACTATAAATGTAGCTGAGTTGACCGAGGCAATCAAATTGGTGGCGTTGGTAGCTGACCGTGGCGCGCAAGTGCGCATGAGATTCAATGACGGCATGCTGCGACTTTCCGCTGGTGCCGATGATGTGGGCCGAGCCGAAGAAGACTTGGCTGTTGCTTTTGCCGGTGAGCCGTTGACTATAGCGTTCAACCCGGGCTATCTGACCGATGGACTTGCATCGGTGCATTCAGAACGGGTGTCATTTGGTTTCACAACACCGGGTAAACCAGCGTTGCTGCGTCCAGTGTCTAATGACGATGTCCATCCGACGCACGAAGGCCCCTTTCCCGCACTGCCAACTGATTATGTGTACCTACTGATGCCAGTTCGGTTGCCTGGATAAGTGTACGTACGGCATTTTGGATTGCGTGACTTTCGGTCCTGGGACCATATTGATCTCGAGTTGCATCCAGGACGAACAGTGTTTGTCGGCCCCAATGGTAACGGTAAAACAAATCTGATTGAGGCACTATGGTATTCTACCACTTTAAGTTCGCATCGGGTCGGAACGGATATTCCGTTAATTAGAGCTGGGACAATCCGGGCCGTAGTTTCGACGATCGTGGTTAATGAAGGTAGAGAATGTGCGATTGATTTGGAGATCGCGGCGGGGCGGGCAAACAAGGCGCGATTGAATCGTTCATTTGTGCGCAGTATGCGTGAGGTAGTTGGGATATTGCGAGCGGTGCTGTTTGCCCCAGAAGATCTGGCGTTAGTTTGCGGAGATCCTGCTAGTCGGCGCCGTTACTTGGATGATTTAGCGATTGTGCGCCGGCCTGTGATCGCCGCTGTGCGCACCGACTATGACAAAGTGTTGCGGCAGCGCACCGCATTATTGAAATCTTTTGCAGCTGCACGGTATCCAAATGACCAAGGTGTGCTGGACACACTTGACGTGTGGGACACCCGATTGGCTGAACATGGCGCCGAGTTGATGGCCGCACGTATTGACTTGGTAAATCAGTTGGCGCCAAAAGTGGAAAAGGCTTATCAGCTGTTGGCGCCGGGATCGCGCGCCGCATCGATCGGCTATCGTGCCAGCCTAGAGGTCGGGGGCGCCGCAAGTGTTGGGAGTAGTGACCGTGGTTCGCTGCAAGCTGATTTGTTAGCTGGGTTGTCGGCGTGTCGAAACGCCGAATTGGAACGTGGTATATGCTTGGTCGGTCCGCATCGCGATGAACTCGAGTTGCGACTCGGCGACCAACCTGTGAAAGGCTTTGCCAGCCATGGGGAATTATGGTCGCTGGCGATAGCGTTGCGGTTGGCGGCCTATGAGCTGTTGCGTACCGATGGCAGCGAACCAGTATTGTTGTTTGACGATGTATTCGCTGAACTCGATGTTACCCGTCGTCGGGCATTGGCGACAGTGGCGGAGTCGGCGGAGCAGGTATTAGTAACCGCGGCGGTGCTGGAGGACATTCCGGTGGGTTGGGACGCTAGGTGGGTGACCATCGATCTGCGTGACAGTGATTCGGGACGGGTATCGGTGGTGCACTCGTGATTGAATCCAAGGAGCCGTATAGCTGTGATGGTGATAGCACCGAAACACCAAGCACGTTATCGTGTGTCGATTTAGTTAAGCGCGCTCTTGAGGAAGTCCGCGTTGCGGCCCGTGCACAAGGAAAAGACGCCGGTTGTGGGCGTGTCTTACCCCCCGTTCCACGTTGCGTTATGGGTCGACGTAGACATTGGTCGGGTCCAGGGGCCGATGTTCGTGATCCGCAACTTTTCGGTAAGGTGGCGTGTGATCTGGCGAAAAAGCGCGGTTGGTCTGCTCAAGTCGCTGAGGGCATGGTGTTCGGTCAATGGGCGTCAATAGTGGGTGGACAGATCGCTGACCATGCATCCCCGATTGGACTCAACAATGGTGTGCTCAGTGTGGCCGCCGAATCGACAGCTTGGGCCACTCAGCTGCGGATGATGCAGGCACAGCTGCTGGCCAAGATTGCGACGGTTGTTGGTAACTATGTGGTGACTTCACTGAAAATCACTGGTCCGGCCGCACCGTCATGGCGGAAGGGACCACGACACATTGCTGGCAGAGGGCCGCGCGACACCTACGGCTAGCCGACAAACCGGTTCAGAGTCGCCAGGATGAAATGAATCCGTGTGGTTAACACGGGGAAAGGGGTGTTTCATGAATAGAAATATTTATCGTACGACTTGGTCAGTTAGGTAGAAAAAGCTCCAAAAAATCGGTCCCGACAAGTTGATTACCGTAAAGTGGAGCGGTGCGACTACTGCGGTAACTGGACCGCTCATATGCAACATTGAGGAGAGCATTCGGACCGTGGCTTCTGAGAAGAAGGCCCAAGAGGAATATGACGCTGCATCCATAACTATTCTTGAAGGGCTGGAGGCTGTTCGTAAACGTCCTGGCATGTACGTCGGGTCGACCAGTGAGCGTGGTCTGCACCACCTGATATGGGAGGTGGTGGACAATTCGGTAGATGAAGCGATGGCTGGTTATGCTACGCAAGTTGATGTGCGGTTACTTGGCGATGGCAGCGTCGAGGTTGCCGACAACGGTCGTGGTATTCCAGTGGCGATGCACGCTACGGGGGTGCCGACTGTTGATGTTGTCATGACCCAACTACATGCCGGCGGTAAATTCGGTGGTAAAAACAGCGGCTACAACGTCAGTGGCGGTTTGCATGGGGTAGGCGTGTCGGTGGTTAACGCATTATCTACCCGGCTCGAGGTTGACATCAAACGCGACGGGCATGAGTGGTCGCAGTTCTACGATAGGGCCGTGCCGGGCATTCTTAAACAAGGCGAAGCGACTGAGGAGACGGGAACGACGATTAGGTTTTGGGCAGATCCTGACATCTTCGAAACTACCGAGTACGACTTTGAAACGGTGGCGCGTCGACTTCAAGAAATGGCTTTCTTGAACAAGGGTTTGACGATCAATCTTACTTCCGAGCGGGTGAGGCAGGACGAGGTTGTCGACGAGGTCTTTAGCGATACAACCGAGGCGTCCATGACCATTGAAGAAAAGTCGGCGGAGTCGAGTACGTCGCACAAGGTTAAGCATCGCACGTTCCACTATCCCGGAGGTTTGGTGGACTTCGTCAAGCACATCAACCGGACTAAGAACCCTATTCAACAGGGCATCATCGATTTTGATGGTAAAGATGCTGGTCACGAGGTTGAAGTCGCAATGCAATGGAACGGCGGTTATTCGGAATCGGTGCATACTTTTGCGAACACAATTAACACTCATGAAGGAGGAACCCACGAAGAAGGTTTTCGTAGTGCTTTGACGTCAGTGGTGAACAAATACGCTAAGGATAAGAAACTACTTAAGGATAAAGATCCCAACTTAACTGGTGACGATATTCGTGAGGGTTTGGCGGCGATTATCTCGGTTAAGATCGGTGAGCCACAGTTCGAGGGACAGACCAAAACGAAATTAGGGAACACCGAAGTTAAATCGTTTGTTCAGAGGGTTTGCAATGAGCAATTAATCCACTGGTTTGAAGCCAATCCAGTGGATGCGAAAGTGGTTGTGAATAAGGCGATATCTTCGGCACAAGCCCGAATAGCTGCACGTAAAGCACGGGAGTTAGTGCGTCGAAAAAGTGCCACCGATCTTGGTGGACTTCCTGGCAAACTTGCTGATTGTCGTTCTACCGATCCTCGAAGTTCTGAACTGTATGTAGTCGAAGGTGATTCGGCTGGTGGTTCGGCAAAGAGCGGCCGCGATTCGATGTTCCAGGCGATCCTTCCGTTGCGCGGCAAGATTATTAATGTCGAAAAGGCACGTATCGACCGGGTGCTGAAGAATACTGAAGTTCAGGCAATTATTATGGCACTAGGTACTGGAATCCATGACGAGTTCGACCTCTCCAAGCTGCGTTACCATAAAATTGTGTTGATGGCTGATGCCGATGTCGACGGCCAGCACATCTCAACGCTGTTATTAACTTTGTTATTCCGGTTCATGCGACCGCTAATCGAGCACGGGTATGTATTTTTAGCGCAACCGCCACTTTACAAACTCAAGTGGCAACGCATGGATCCGGAATTCGCTTATTCCGATCGTGAGCGTGATGGCTTATTAGAGGTTGGGCTAAAGGTTGGCAAAAAAATTAACAAAGAAGATGGTATCCAGCGCTACAAAGGTTTAGGTGAAATGGATGCCAAGGAGCTGTGGGAAACCACCATGGACCCGTCGGTGCGGATCTTGCGCCAAGTAACGCTGGATGATGCAGCGGCCGCTGATGAGTTGTTCTCTATTCTAATGGGTGAGGACGTTGATGCACGCCGTAGTTTTATCACTCGTAATGCCAAGGATGTTCGTTTCCTGGATGTCTAGTTAAATAAACATCTTTCGACGTGTGATGCAAATGAGGAATAGATGACTGATATCACACTGCCACCGGGTGCTAGTTCTGTACAGCGGCTCGAGCCGGTCGACATTCAACAGGAAATGCAACGTAGCTATATTGATTACGCGATGAGCGTGATCGTGGGCCGGGCGTTGCCTGAAGTCCGCGATGGTCTCAAACCTGTGCATCGTCGGGTGCTGTACGCGATGTTAGATTCCGGGTTCCGCCCGGACCGCAGCCATGCTAAATCTGCACGGTCGGTTGCTGAAACAATGGGAAATTACCATCCGCACGGCGACGCATCGATTTATGACACGTTAGTACGTATGGCACAGCCGTGGTCGCTGCGTTATCCCTTGGTTGATGGGCAAGGTAATTTTGGTTCTCCGGGTAACGACCCGCCGGCCGCGATGCGTTACTGTGTTTCAGGAAATTCTTTGGTGAGGTTGCTATTTGGGAAGTCGATACGGATTGGCAATGTCGTTGTTGGCGCTCAGCCCAACTCGGATAATCCGATCGAATTGAAGGTTCTTGATCGGAATGGTAATCCAGTTATAGCCGATTTTTTATTCCATTCAGGAGAGCATCAAACCTATACGGTGCGCACCATTGAAGGTTATGAAATTACCGGAACGTTGAACCATCCTTTGCTGTGTTTAGTGGACATCTGCGGCGTACCCACTCTGTTGTGGAAGCTGATTGAGGAAATTCGACCAGGAGACTACGTCGTCTTGCAGCGGACCCCACCAACGGAGTTCGGGCCAGCGGACTGGCACTCCACGATGGAGGCGTTGTTATTTGGAGCCTTTATGAGTGGGGGCTTCGTGTCTAAGGACCATGCTGGATTTAACAGCTTTGACTACGACTATTTTACTATGGTAGTCAACGCGTACGACGCGGTTGTGGGTGGCTTGCGTTACGTATCGTCTCGGACCATTGCATTGGGATCGAAGCTACTCGAACTCGATGTTTACAACCTCACTGAGTTTAAAAAGACAAGACTTAATAGTTTATGCGGGCAACGGCATGTGGACAAGTTGGTCCCTGACTGGCTGTGGTGTTCTCCCGCTGCTGTCAAACGAGCGTTCCTTCAGGCATTGTTTGAAGGTGAAGGGTCTTGTTTGATATTGCCGTGCAATATAATTCAGATTTCTTACTCGACGCCCAGTGAGCAGTTGGCCGCCGATGTCCAGCAGATGCTGCTTGAGTTCGGGATCGTGTCTGAGCGTTACTGCCATGCTGTCAGTGAGTACAAGGTTGTCATAACCAACCGTACCCAAGTTGAAATGTTCTCTACCCGAGTCGGTTTCGTTGGTACAAAACAAGTTAAACTCACCCATATCTTGGGCTCTATGCCCCCTTGCGTTGGCATGGATATTAACCATGTACCAAATTTGACCACGTTCATTCGGAAGTATTGTGGTAACTGTTGGGTCGACGAAGATTGGCTTAGTTGGCGCAATATTGACTGCATCGCTAATCTCGACATCTGCGCCATCGTGACCGACCTCACTGATGGTCGGTTTTACTACGCGCGCGTTGCATCCGTGACTGACACAGGTATTCAACCGGTGTTCAGTTTACGTGTGGACACCGAGGACCACGCGTTTCTGACCAACGGGTTCATCAGCCATAATACCGAGGCTCGACTTACTCCATTAGCGATGGAAATGTTGCGTGAGATCGACGAGGAAACAGTTGATTTCATTCCTAACTATGACAGTCGGGTGCAAGAGCCGACAGTATTACCTAGTCGATTTCCCAACCTGCTAGCCAACGGTTCTGGCGGCATCGCGGTCGGCATGGCTACTAATATACCGCCGCATAACCTGTGTGAGCTCTCTGACGCCGTGTTTTGGTGCCTAGAGAACTACGACGCTGACGAAGAGGCAACTTTGGCCGCTGTTATGGAGCGGATTAAAGGCCCTGATTTCCCTACTGCCGGGTTAATCGTTGGTTCGCAAGGTATTGTCGATGCGTACAAGACTGGCCGCGGTTCTATTCGGATACGCGGAGTCGTTGAGGTCGAAGAAGATTCACGGGGCAGGACGTCGTTAGTTATCACTGAGCTACCGTATCAAGTAAACCACGATAACTTCATTACTTCAATAGCTGAACAGGTCCGCGCTGGTCGGCTAGCTGGCATCTCGAATATAGAAGACCAAGGCAGCGAACGGGTTGGTGTGCGCATCGTCATCGAAATCAAGCGTGACGCAGTGGCCAAGGTTGTGCTTAACAACCTGTATAAGCACACTCAGTTGCAAACTAGTTTCGGTGCTAACATGCTATCAATCGTCGACGGCGTACCACGCACGTTGCGGTTGGATCAGCTAATACGCTATTATGTCAAACATCAACTGGACGTCATCATCCGGCGTACTACTTACCGACTACGTAAGGCCAATGAACGGGCTCACATTTTACGTGGATTGGTTCAAGCGCTCGATGTGTTGGATGAGGTTATTACATTGATTCGGGCATCGCAGACCGTGGACATTGCCCGAGCCGGGTTAATCGAGTTACTCGATATCGATGATACTCAGGCCCAGGCTATCCTGGACATGCAACTACGGCGTTTGGCAGCGTTGGAACGTCAGCGTATTATCAATGATTTGACTAAGATTGAGGTCGAAATCACTGATCTAGGAGACATTCTGGCTAAACCGGAACGTCAGCGTGATATAATCCGTAATGAATTAGTTGAGATCGGAGAAAAATACGGCGATGACCGCCGTACTCGGATAATTGCGGCTGATGGTGATGTTAACGATGAGGACCTGATTGCCCGAGAAGATGTCGTTGTAACAATAACTGAAACCGGATATGCTAAACGTACCAAAACTGACCTGTACCGCAGTCAAAAACGCGGCGGGAAAGGTGTTCAGGGCGCTGGTCTAAAGCAAGACGACATCGTCCGGCATTTTTTTGTGTGTTCGACCCACGATTGGATCCTGTTCTTTACTACCCAAGGCCGAGTGTACCGGGCCAAGGCCTATGAATTACCAGAGGCTTCTCGGACAGCGCGTGGGCAACATGTGGCTAATTTGTTTGCGTTTCAGCCTGAGGAACGTATTGCCCAAGTAATTCAGATCCGCAGTTACGAAGACGCCCCATACTTAGTGCTTGCCACGCGTAACGGTCTGGTTAAGAAGTCAAAGTTAACTGACTTCGACTCTAACCGTTCAGGTGGGATCGTGGCAATTAATTTGCGTGACAACGACGAGTTGGTCGGTGCGGTGCTATGTGCAGCCGATGACGACTTGCTTTTGGTGTCGGCTAAAGGCCAGTCTATCAGGTTTTCAGCGACCGATGAAGCGTTACGTCCGATGGGGCGGGCTACCTCCGGTGTGCAGGGCATGCGGTTCAACGCGGATGATCGATTGTTGTCGTTGAATGTGGTTCGTGAAGATACTTACCTGCTTGTCGCAACGTCTGGAGGTTATGCTAAACGCACTGCGATCGAGGAATACCCGATGCAGGGCCGTGGCGGAAAGGGTGTTCTAACGGTCATGTATGATTGCCGACGCGGTAGCTTAGTCGGGGCGATCGTAGTCGATGAAGACAGCGAATTGTACGCGATCACTTCAGGAGGCGGGGTAATTCGCACAACGGCACGCCAGATTCGTCAGGCAGGACGCCAGACCAAGGGTGTTCGGTTAATGAACTTAGATGAGGGCGACACGCTGTTAGCCATTGCACGCAATGCCGAAGAAAGCACTGACGCTAATATCGAGGAAAGTGACGATATCAAAGAATCGTGTACCTAGTTTTTTCTTGATCCGATAATAATTCTAGGTCCGATAATAATACTCCGCCCGACCGGACACGATGTGACTGCCAACGCCTGGGCGGACCATGGTATACATTTAAGGAGTCGGGGTGACGTCACCGAACGAGTCGAGGGCCTTTAACGAGGGCGACAACCTGATTAGAGATGGTTTGATCGATCGTGCCAGTCTACACCGCGCGACATCCGTACCGGGAGAGTCACCGGGGGGTCTCCAACGAAGCCACAGTCCGGAGCCTAATGATTCACCGCCTTGGCAGCGGGTATCCGCTGAAGCTTTCCAGTCCGGTTCTCGTCCGTCAGAACCGGCCGCCGTCACGCGGCCGTCGAACCCAGTACCAGGTACAAACGTCCGGCCGAACCGTTTTATCCCCGGCATGACTGCACCGACGCTAGGCGGGCAGCTATCCAGGAAGAACAATTCGACACAGGCATTGGAGCCTGTTCCGGTGCATAACGAGGTCCCATTCACCGAGGCGTACGCCAGCGAGTTGCCAGATTTGTCCGGACCAGTTCAGCGAGTTGCACCATACAAATCCGCGCCTGATCGCGGTTCGAGCACTCCAGGGACAGGGCGTTCAGAGATCACCAAAGTGCGAGAAACCAGTGAAGTTCGGGTCCAAGCATCGCGTCAAAGCCGTGGACCGGTCCGGGCTAGAATGCAGATCCGCCGGATCGATCCATGGAGCATGTTGAAGGTGTCCTTGTTGCTCTCGGTTGTTTTGTTCTTTGTCTGGATGATCGCGGTGGCGTTTCTCTACCTATTACTCGGCGGTATGGGGGTGTGGGCTAAGCTCAACAGTAGCGTTGGTGACCTTCTAAATAACACCAGCGGCAATAGTGGAGAACTTGTCTCCAACAGCACCATTTTCGGCTGCGCTGTCTTAATTGGCTTGGTCAACATTGTGTTGATGACTACAATGGCAGCCATTGCCGCGTTTGTCTACAATTTATCTACCGATTTAGTCGGCGGTGTTGAAGTCACTCTCGCAGATCTAGATTAGGTCGTGGCAATATTGGTTGGGCGCTTGTGTTTGGGGGTGGGATTCCTGCTGCGGTAATCTCATCGATCGGCTATGCGCAAGTATGGGCCTATAGCTCAGACGGTTAGAGTGCTTCGCTGATAACGAAGAGGTCGGAGGTTCGAGTCCTCCTAGGCCCACAACTATGTGTATATCAAGACGTTGTGTGAAATTTGCGTTGTTGCTGGTCTTGATCGCTGTAATGGCGGTGATAGTGCGGTCACGACACGACGTTGAGATCTGACACGTGGCGGCATTAGACATGCTTGATCATGACAAGGGGCCTTAGCTCAGTTGGTAGAGCACTGCCTTTGCAAGGCAGATGTCAGGGGTTCGATTCCCCTAGGCTCCACACATGCAACTAGAGCTAGACAGTGGTCTGTAACTCTGGAATTTCTGAGGTTGCGGGGCTAGTGACCACATTTTAGCCACAATCGCGAGTTAACAACGTATTGATGGTCATCCTAGACTGCCTAGCCTCGACATTCCGATCCTGACCGAGGGTATAGCTGCTTTAATTTCAAGTCCGCAGAGTCAAAGAAAGTCACCACGTCTGGATCGCCCGGCACTAGGAACTCGTTGATGAACACCGGAGAGCTGACTGTGTTCGCTTTGCAGCTCTTTGGTGACTTCATCACGAACACGTCGTTTACCAGTGTCGTCGACCGCGGCACCCATACCTGCCTGTTGTCGACGTCGATCTCTCGTTACCATGGTTCTGCGGATTACCCGAACCGCAGCCCCATATCCTCGTATGTCGATGTACGCAGGAGGCATAGGCCAGAGCGTACAGCTCTTCTTAGCGTCGGAAATATCGATCTATTACTTCCTCACCGAAAGTAATTTGATATGGTCGACCGGATTCATCACGAGCCGGTTGTCGGTGACTGCCATCACGAGCAGCTTCCTAATGACATCGACCATTTTGTGCATCAAAGCCAGACCCACACCTAGATCCGTAACTCACTCGCGGACAAACCTCTGGCGATATCACCCAACACTGTGTCTAGTACCATCTGATATTAGGTGCGAGTAGAATTCCTCAATTCATGCTTGGAGTTGAGTCACATTGTGCCTACTCTCTTAGCTTTACTTGACCGGCAGCTGAGCATCCTGTAAGTGCCGCGGCGCTGTCGGTCTCAAGCCGATTTGTCCACGCTTAATCAGCACGCTTGGTCGGAAAGCTCTGCTTCGTTGTTTGACGGCGGTTAGGAATCTTGTATTGTGCCTGATATCGGGTTGTACCATTTGATGTTTCTTGCTGTTCAATCTTTGCTACAAACGTACTGTTCTTGAAATTGGTCGAGCCACACACATTCTTTTTCTGATGTCGCGACCTTGTTTCTAATGTCGCGACCTTGTTTCTAATGTCGCGACGGTTAACCCCCATCGATGGCATTGAAATCCGATATTTCGGGTAAGGGTTTTTCGGCTTGTAACCTATCCCCGACAAACTGGTTTTCCTGCGCTTCGGATAGTTCAGTCGCCTCAACTTCTTGCTATGACACCCGGGTCCAATACCACTGCTTGAGTTCGAAAGATTGTCGTTAGGACCCAGCAAATAGGGGAGGATGACTTCGTTGCCATAGCTGTGCCTTTTGGTGTTTGGCCTGTAACTCTGTTTGATGCCAGACGTATTCAAGTTTAGCTAAAGGTATTTTTCGGTACCATCAATTGTTTTTCGATAGCCAGGTCCCAATAAATTTTTTCTTGATTGAGAGATACTGAAAAAATTATGGTACTGCCTCAAATATTTATAACGTTGACTTTTTAGTGTTACGAGCGCTTGTGTGTCGATTTTCTCGATTAATGAAAAGTAGCACGCCCAGGAACAGCGGAAACCCGGTTTTTTCTGGGTTGTGTATGCTGACTTTTACCGCGTTACGATTGGAGGAAGGGTCGGAGCTATGAGTGAACCGAGTAATCACTGCTTATCGGCATCGGATTGTCGAACTTGTGAATTGTCTTGTTCATAACTTTTAAAGTGCGGCGCGATTTTTGACGCGAAAAAACCCATCGACCCATTGAAAAGCTTCTGTCGCAGGTACCTTTGGTAAAATGTTAACGAGTGTACATACCGCTTACACTTCGTTGTCATAGGGCTTAGCGTCGTACAAATCAAAAATGTATTGACAAATAACAAATCTAAGCATGGTTGGTTGTTGTTAGTGGATAACAAAATGCAAACATCGTTCTGCCGCTAATAATTTTTATGATTCCTACTTGGCTGGAATGTGACGAATGTTATTTAGCAAAAAACCATGTTCGTCGTATCAATTTTATTCTGGGTAAACTCTTGACGTAAGTCGATCAATTCCTTTTTAATTTTTTTGGACAGAGCTTCTCGTGAGACTATACGAGCTCACCGACACCGTAGACCCTGTCGGCTACCAGGCTATGTTGGTAACGCTGGTCATGATTACTAGGCGTGCTATCACGATGATGAAATACGGCCCTGCTTAGCAGTATTTGCCACCCACTGAAGCATGTCTTCGCCACAAAAGTGTGGACGCTTCGTAACCACTTCTTCGGCCTAACGAGGCACCACTTCGTGATTTGTCCTATCGACAATAGTCATTAATCCCCCTTTGGATTTCCCCGTCACCATTCTGTCGTTACAGATCAATTTTTTCGACTCCTGATCTGTAGCTTCGGATCGCTCACCTAAGCTATAAAAATTCCCAATTTCTCTGAGAGCAATTGCAAAACATGGGACAGGTTATCCGGCATATTTTAGTAGATCAAGTCATTGTTATCGATATGCAAACTTTGGATTAGGCAAATAGATATAGATATAGGTTGTTGAGTTTATAATTTCGAGCTGACGGGGCACGGGTTATCTAACACAGGCACACGGTCAAGCATGTTTGTTGATTGATTTTTTTACAACATGGAGTAAGTTGAGGTTAAGTTCTATCTAAACCTAGCCGGTATTCTTGATGTAAGATCTCATTTTTGTGCGTACCTATTATTGCAAGAACACTCCTACGACGTGGCTGAGCTCTATAATCTGCATATAAGTCGGTGTATAGCTTGCTTGGAGTAAATTCCAGGTCGTGTGTAGACAAAATTTCTGCGGCACACAGGATGGAATTATGGTGCACGCGCCACGCAGCGTATGGAGACCAGATTCGCCATGCTTAATTAAGTAAGAATTCTGAATTAAATACAAATTTAGTAAATAATCTGATAATGGTTTTTGACGAAGTACTTTGCCGTATTTACAATGCTAACGATTACCTATTGAAGGCAGGTAGGAAAATTTTCCCAAATTTTCATCAAGGCCTGTGTGCAATTTTTATATTTGTCCTAGCTAGGTGAAAGTATCGTCCTACCTAGCTGTTTAATAAAAGCCCAATGTAAAAATTTTAACATTATGGTTCAAGTCGTGTCTAAAATCTCCTGAGAAGATGTTTATAATGGATTTGTGTCAACACCAACTCCAAAGATTCGAACTTCTAGTAGTTCTTATCTATTACAGGATTCGAAAGCAGCTCCGGTAAATAATATATCGATCGTTCGATTTAGAACAAGTTCAATACCTGGAGGTTAAATTCTACAAGTAAAGCGGTTAGTTTTGGGTTCTTTACCGTACAACGATGCCGTATTGTGCGTGGATTTTCCTCCGTAGATTTAAAATCACGGCGAAAGCATTTACTCATTGTTAGTTTCAGTGAAAATGCATCTCAAGCCGCAACAGTTGGGCGATCTAACAAAAGCTGGATCGCCAGTGTCTTCAATCTCATCAATGTACGCAAGAATCACAAGGCTGAAGATTACGACCGGACAAGCGCGAACTTAGCCAATTTCTGGCCACAGTTACAGACAATTGTTAACCACAATTGTGTATTTTCGCAGTTGGGCCCGAATGTAATTTCTCGACTAGCAGCACGATTCATCTTTGCAAGGCAAGTATCAAGGGTCCGATTCCCTTAGGTTCTACAACACCTTGAAACCCCGCTGCGCATTCCTGGCAAGAACCACATTCACTTACGGGCGCAGCTGTACGTCAACGCTGGGTGGACGAGGTGACGACTCTGAGCGCGATGAGCCCCAGATAATGCTAAAGCCATTGCGACACCTGCTAGGACTGATCTGCTGATCACAGCGGTGATACAAAGGTGATTGGCATGACGGCGTTGCAGTCGGTGAGCTTGCCACAGCACCTGCGGCAGGTTTGCGACTACCTTCTGCGTGGCTGTCAGCTCCTAGGTGACTGTTTCTTGCGTGGTAACAAGCTTGGAAAAGCTAGTTCGCCTTACTTGTAAGGTCAGCCCGCAGCCACGAGGCGGTCGATCGCACGGAATGGACCTCAAGCCGGTCATGCCTCGCGTGACGTCCACCGGTCTCGGTGCCGAGCAGGTCAGGCCTCGGGTCAATCGTTTTCGAGAGGAAAGCCGCGTTTCACTCTGCGTGCTCATCTGTCGTCTTTCTTTGTTTCTTACGAATGGATACCCCCAGTTGTCATTAACCAATGCTCATGGCTCTATTGCATGTACGCTGGTCGCATAGCGCTGCGACTATCATATAGTCAAGTTTCATGTGGCACCGGATGCGGGCGTGCTGTCGAGTTAATGGCACACTGTGATTTCGTGACCAACAGCCTCATTCAGACTGCCACTGCCACGCTGCACACCAACCGCGGCGACATCAAAGTCGCCCTGTTTGGAAACCATGTGCCCAAGACTGTTGCCAACTTTGTTGGGCTGGCGCAAGGCACCAAGGAATACTCAACGCAAAACGCGTCAGGTGGCCCTTCTGGCCCGTTCTACGATGGGGCGGTTTTTCATCGGGTGATTCAAGGCTTCATGATTCAGGGCGGGGATCCAACCGGGACGGGTCGTGGCGGACCGGGCTACAAGTTCGCCGATGAATTTCACCCTGAACTTCAGTTCGACAAGCCCTACCTGCTAGCAATGGCCAATGCGGGTCCGGGTACTAATGGCTCTCAGTTCTTCATTACCGTAGGTGAGACCCCACACTTGAACCGGCGGCACACGATCTTCGGCGAAGTGACCGACCCTGACTCGCGACGGGTCGTCGATGCGATTTCGACGACAGCCACCGATGGCAACGACCGGCCTACCGACCCGGTTGTGATCCAGTCGATCACAATTTCTTAAGCGCTGCGCGTCGCTTACCGTTTTTTCGGCCGGCGTAGCCGGCAGCTGTAAGTGTGTCAAGCACTTCCCGTGGCTCGGTTCCGAGGTCCCAACGGGACAAGATCACTAAGTCTCCGTTGGCGGCTTCGATCTCGAGTAATCGAACTGTGTGGCCAAACCGGCGGAATTTAATGATCCGAATGATCTTGATGTCGGCAGGTCCGAATAGTTGCGTCCGAAACCAGCCCTGGACCGCCAGACCGTCGGGGTTAATTGCCAACTTTGGGCGCGCGCGCCACGACAATCCCGCAAACAAGATCAGACTTATTGCAGCTATCCCGGCCAGCATGCACCCCGGTGTATCTGTGCCTAATGTCACACATGCGATAGCTATCGAAGTGCCAGCACCACCGCAGCCGGCGATTTTAACCGTACGCGGTCCCCATGCTGTTTGCTGCATAAGTTATTCAACTCCCACCACTGCCGATACGGTTATCCACAAAAGTTATCAACAGTGGGGATAAATCACACCTGTGTGATTGAGTCATCGCAAGGTTGTTGGTTCAGTCAAAGACTGACAGCAAAATGAGTTAATCACGTCTGTTAGGGGTGGCTAGTGCCAACGCATCGTGAGCAGTAAACCGGTGATCATGAATGCGAACGCGATCGCATAGTTCCACGGGCCGAGTTGAGCCATCCAGTGCAAAGCTGCCGGGGACTGGGTGTTCAGCGCGGCTAACTGAAACACCATCAACCAGACGAGTCCGACCAGCATAAGGCCGACGAATAACGTAACGAACCACACACTAGATGGCCCGACCTTCACCTTGACCGGTGTGCGGCTCACCGAGGTGACGGTGAAATCGTTTTTCTTGCGGACCTTGGACTTGGGCATCTTTACCTCGCGGTTAAAGGAGCGCAACGACGACGATGGCAGCTCTGACGCATGGCGTGTTATGAGCTTAACCCACTTGGCGTCATGGCCACGTAACGGAGAGTCAATTATCGATAAGCACCACTCACCGTACCGTTTCGGTGTTCCATTGGTCTGCGTGCTGGCCAGACTGATGCTAGCCGCGACGCACGGAGTTTCTAGCGGCGCTGAGATCAGCCAGCGATGCCCCCGTCTGATATCTGGTCTGTACAGCGCAGTCGTCGATGAGCCGCCTGAGCAGCGAACGGGATGCGTTGGCTAGCAAAAATCGACGTGGTACACAACCGGTCCCCCGATGCTACGCTGATCGGGTGAGCTAACCGGAGGAGCTGGTGCATAGGCCGGGTCGGTGGTCCACCCTTGAGGATGCGCAACGTGACGCCAACGACCGCTTCCCACGCGGAGATGTGTCGCCCAATGACTTGGTGGTGCATCAACAGTACGCCCAGGCCGTGCTGAACGCCATGTGAACTGCCGGTGCGAAAACGATCCAGACGCAGGACCAGCTATTTATCGCGACCTCGGTAGTGCACTGCGTCGAGAACACTTTACTGCTCAAGGGGCGCACTTACACTCCGCCCTACATGATCACCACGATCGACAATGCCTCAGTGAAGCAAGCGGTCCTAGCTGTAGCTCCCCCTAGTAGACACTCTACAAACTACAAATGTTGTTCGGTTCAGACTCGGCTATCGCGAAGAAGTCAAGTCGGACGTGCAGGTCGGCGGCCATTCCGAACCTGCCCGAACACACTTTGCGTAGACAGTGCGCCCACTTGGGCACTGAGCCGGATCCCAAATTGAGTCCGACGGTAGCCTAGTACGATGCGGATCTTGGTCGTCGACAACTATGACAGCTTTGTGTTCAACCTAGTCCAGTACCTCGGGCAGCTCGGAGTAGACGCCGAAGTGTGGCGCAACGACGATGCCCGATTATCCGACGAATCCACCGTCGCCGCACAGTTCGACGGTGTCCTGCTTAGTCCAGGTCCGGGTATTCCGGAACGTGCGGGTGCGTCGATCAATCTGGTCCACGCATGCGCCGCGGCGCACACTCCATTGCTAGGAGTCTGCCTGGGACACCAGGCTATCGGCGTAGCGTTCGGTGCCACTGTGGACCGTGCGCCCGAGCTGTTGCACGGCAAGACTAGCAGTGTATTTCATATGAATACCAGTGTGCTGAAAGGGCTTCCAGATCCATTCACGGCAACCCGATATCACTCATTGGCTATTTTGCCCGAATCACTTCCGTCGGTATTAGAGGTCATTGCACGCGCACGTAGCAGTGTGATTATGGCGGTGCGTCACATCAAGTTGCCGATCCACGGTGTCCAGTTCCATCCGGAGTCGATCCTGACCGAAGGTGGGCATAGACTGTTGGCTAACTGGTTGACCTATTGTGGATGGTCGTGTGACGAAGCCCTGATCCGCCGCCTCGAGAACGAGGTCGATGCCGCGGTCCATTCGCGTCTACCGTTGGCCACGGAGCGCACCGCTGCTGCTACTGTCCGAACTTCAGCGTGATGACCCCGTCCCGGTTTACCCCGGCACCGGCTGGCGGGTTCTGATACGCCACCCGATTGTGCTGAGAACCACCAGCATCCACATCGGGGCCCTTGTCTAGCACCCCGGTCCAGCCTAATGCGCGTAACCGTGGCTCGGCGTCGGACCAGAACATGTCGGACAGGTCGGGCATCACGAATTGGTTACCCTTGGACACCTGTAGTTCGATGACTGAGTCCATCGGAACTGTCGCCCCCTTGGACGGATTGGTACCAATCACCTCACCGGTTGGGCGGGGACTATCCATCAACGCTTGGCTGAACTTAGTGAAGCCGTAAACGTTCAGATTTTTCTGCGCCACTTCGACGATCTGACCAGTGACATCAGGGATTTGTTTCGTCTCCGGTCCGGCGCCGACGATGATAGTGATGACGTTGGTGATCGCCGAGGTCTGGTTGGCTGGTGGATTCGTGCCGATAACCTTGCCCAACAATTCCGGCCTCGACGGCGAGTTTGCCTGCTTAAAGCTTTTGAATCCGGAGGTAGTTAGCTTCTTAACCGCGTCGGTGTAATTGAGCGAGGAGACGTCTGGCACTTCACGTTGCTCAGGTCCGGTAGAGATGTTAATCGTGATCTCGTCGCCCGCACCCATCAAGGCGTTAGCTCCGGGGTTGGTACTGATGACATGGTCGGGCGGGATTGTCGAATCCGGTTTTTGCAAGGCGCGGGTTTTGAAGCCCCGGTTCTGCAGTGCAGAGATAGCATCGGCGGATATTTGGCCGCGTACGTCGGGCACCTGGACCTCGCGGGTATTGCCGCCGAATATATTGAAAGCAGCGACGACAGCGATCGTCAGGACCGCCAACACGGCGACCACGGCAACCCAATGTCCAATCGAACCACCGCGCTCGATTTCATCTAAAGACTGGCGAGATGGCGCATCGGCACGTAGACCACCGAAGCTGCCAGCCCCGGATGACAGCAGGGAGCTCCGATCGGCGTCAGTGAGAACCTTGGGTGCCTCGGGTGGCTGACCACTGTGCACCCGGATCAAGTCGGCACGCATCTCCGACGCTGTCTGATAGCGGTTTTCCGGATTCTTGGCCAGCGCTTTAAGAACAACGGCGTCGAGGTCGACGGAGATGCCCTCATGCCGCTGTGACGGTGGAGTCGGGTCCTCGCGAACATGCTGGTAAGCCACCGAGACCGGCGAATCACCGATGAAAGGTGGTTCACCAGTGAGGATTTCGTAAAGCACACAACCTAACGAATAGATATCTGACCGGGCGTCGACGGAATCGCCGCGGGCCTGTTCGGGGGACAGATATTGGGCGGTCCCGATCACGGCTGCGGTCTGGGTGACGTTGGTGCTATCGGCAATCGCGCGTGCAATACCGAAGTCCATCACCTTTACCGCATTGGTGGTGCTGATCATGATGTTGGCCGGTTTGATGTCGCGATGAATGATGCCATTCTGGTGGCTGAAGTTCAGCGCCTGGCATGTGTCGGCGACAATCTCGATTGCCTGTTGGGGCGGCATTGGTCCATCGGTGTGCACGATATCGCGTAACGTTGCGCCGTCGACGTACTCCATGACGATGTAAGGCAACGGACCTGCGGACGTTTCTGCCTCGCCGGTGTCGTAGATCGCTACGATAGATGGGTGGTTTAGCGCCGCGGCATTTTGCGCCTCACGTCGGAAGCGCAGGTAGAAGCTAGGATCGCGGGCCAGGTCAGCACGTAGCACCTTGACTGCGACATCTCGGTGCAAGCGGACGTCGCGAGCCAGGTGAACTTCGGACATACCTCCAAAACCGAGGATGTCGCCCAGCTCGTAGCGGTCAGACAAATGTGGCGAGGTGGTCATTGTGGCGTCTCATGTTTGGCCGGCGACGGACGAGACGTCAGTGGCACTAGCCAGCTGAGCTCGAGCGGCCTGCTTGGAAGTCCAGAATTACCTATTTCTCTGTGATCCGTCCAGTTGACGCGATATTCGTAATATCCAGCCGGAGAACCGCTGGGGTTTTTGGTAGCTGATGGCGTTCCGGTGTCGGTAACGGTCGGAGTGGGCGGTTGATGCTGTTCGTTTCCAGCGTGGGAGTTGATCACGATCAGCACCGCGATGATGATCGCCAGTGCTCCTAGCATCCCGGCGGCCCAGAGCAACGCGCGTTGTCCAGACGAGAACGTGCTTCGCGTCGGCGACTGGTGGTTTCCGCTCGTTGACGGCCGAGATCGACGGGGCGCCGAAGTCTTGGCGCTGCCGACAGCAACTCGGGTCTGCGTGCTCGACGGGATAGCCGTCGGGGAGGCCCGGCCGGCAGATGGTGTTTGGCTGGGTCGCGGGGGCCGGCGACCAGCTCGTACAGCAGCAACAGCATCGGCGAACAGCCCCCCATTACGATAGCGTATAATCGGGTTCTTGACCAGTGTGATCTTGATTAGTTCTCGTACATTGGGCGGTAGGTCCGCGGGCAACGGTGGCGGGGTTTCTTTGATGTGTTTCATCGCTACCGTTAGGGCGCCGTCGCCGGTGAACGGCCGCTTACCCGAAATCACTTCGTAACCAATAACTCCCAACGAGTAGACATCGCTAGCCGGAGTCGCGTCATGACCCAAGGCCTGTTCGGGCGCGATGTATTGCGCAGTGCCCATAACCATGCCGGTCTGGGTCACCGGCGCAGCGTCGACGGCCTTGGCGATACCGAAGTCAGTGATTTTCACCTGGCCGGTGGGGGTGATCAAGATGTTGCCCGGTTTGACGTCGCGGTGTACCAGGCCGGCGGCATGAGCAATTTGCAGGGCACGACCAGTCTGCTCCAGCATGTCCAGCGCATGCCGCAATGACAGCCGGCCGGTGCGCTTAAGCACCGAATTCAGCGGCTCGCCGTTGACTAGCTCCATCACCAAGTAAGCGGTGCGGCCCTCCCCGTCTATCTGGCTTTCGCCGTAATCATGGACGCTGGCGATTCCGGGGTGGTTGAGCATCGCTGTGGTTCGTGCCTCAGCGCGGAATCGCTCAATGAACTCCGGGTCCGAAGAGAACTCCCCCTTGAGCACCTTGACCGCAACGCGCCGACCCAGTCGACTGTCCACCGCTTCCCATACTTGGCCCATGCCACCGGTGGCGATGAGCCGATGCAGGCGGTACCTACCAGACAGCGTCACACCAATTCGCGGACTCATGGCCTCCCCTGCAGCGCTGCCTCGATCACGGCTCGTCCGATCGGTGCGGCTAGTGCACCCCCCGTCGCAAACAGACTGTCGGCGCCCTTCTCTATCAGCACCGCTACAGCAACCTTTGGGGCTTGCACGGGTGCGAAGGCGATATACCATGCGTGCGGCGGTGTGTGACGCGGATCGGTGCCATGCTCTGCGGTACCAGTCTTGGAAGCAATCTGTACGCCGGGAATGGCCCCTTTCTGTTGTGTGACCTTCTCGGCACCGACCATCAGCTCTGTTAGCGTAGCGGCGACCTGCGGTGATATTGCGCGGCGTTGCTGATATGAGGCAGTGGTGCGGATGTTGGCCAGGTCCGGCCCTTTGAGGTTATCGATCAGGTAGGGCTGCATTGTCACCCCAGCATTGGCGATGGTCGCGGCTACTTGAGCATTTTGCAGCGGCGTCAGCGCGACATCCCTTTGGCCGATACTTGACATCCCCAGTGCTGCGGCGTCTGGGATTACCCCAACAGTCGATTCGGCGACCTGCAGCGGAATGACGTTGGGGTTACTATCCAGACCGAAGGAATGTGCCATGCTCCGCAACGCGTCGGCACCAGTGAGCAGGCCCAGCTGGACGAACGCGGTGTTACACGACATGGCGAATGCCTGCCTCAACGACACCGTCGGACCGGGGCCGCAGGCAACGCCGCCGTAGTTTTCCAAAGTGGCTGTACTGCCAGGTAGTGGAATTGTGGGCTCCGCGGTCAACTGGTCGTTCGTGGTGGCGCCGGCCTGCAGAGCCGCCGTGGTGGTGATCACCTTGAATGTGGAACCAGGAGGATAGGTCTCGGAGATGGCGCGGTTGATTAGGGGTGAGTTAGGGTCGTCGTGCAAGCGCCGCCAGGCCTGTGCTTGTTCCTCGGGATTGTGAGACGCCAGCAGGTTGGGGTCATACGACGGTGACGAGACCATCGCCAGGATCTTGCCGGTGGACGGTTCTAGAGCGACCACAGCTCCCTTACACGGCGACCCTCCGCAACCCTGCTGCATGGCGTCCCATCCAGTCTGCTGGACACGCGGGTTGATCGTGGTATCGACATTGCCCCCACGTGGATCGCGACCGGTGAAGAAGTCGGCCAACCGGCGTCCGAACAGCCGCTCGTCGGATCCATTCAACAGCGCGTCCTCGGCTCGCTCAAGGCCTGTGCTGGAATATCGCAGTGAATAGAAGCCAGTAATCGGCGCGTACACTGCAGGGTTGGGGTACACCCGGAGGAAACGGAAGCGGTTATCAGTGGCCACCGAATAGGCTAGTAGCTGGCCGCTTGCGGTGATCTGGCCACGTTGACGTGAATATTCGTCGAGTAAGACACGCTGGTTGCGGGGGTCGGTACGCAGTCCGTCGGCGGTGAACACTTGCGTTACCGTGGCGTTGAGCAGGAGGAGCACGATCAATGCCATCACTGTCACCGAGATTCGGCGGAGAGAGGTGTTCATACCCTTTCGATCACCTCGGTACTTGCCATAGTGATCGGGGACGTGTTGTGTGGGTGGTTGCGTAACGGGCGTCGGGCGCTATGCGAGATGCGTGCCAGGATGGCCAGCAGCACATAGTTCGCCAGCAGTGACGATCCACCGTAAGACATCCACGGTGTGGTCAAGCCGGTTAGTGGAATAAGCGTGGTAACGCCACCGCCGACGATGAACAGCTGGACGGCTAGCGTCGATGCCAGGCCCGCGGCCAAGAGTTTACCGAAACTGTCGCGTGTGGCGATCGCCGTGCGCAGGCCTCGGATGATGACAATCGTGTAAAGCATGAGAAGGGCAGCCAGGCCCACTAATCCAAGCTCTTCGCCGAATGCAGCGATAATGAAATCGGTTGAGGCCGCAGGTATGGCATCGGGTTGACCGTTACCCAGACCGGTGCCGAAAATACCGCCGGTAGCAAAGCCAAAAAGCGACTGCACAATCTGATAACCGCCGACATCGAAATTGGTGAAGGGCTCCCACCACACCTGCACGCGAACCCGGACGTGTTCGAAAGTGAAGTACGCCATAACGCTTCCCGCAGTGAACAGCACCAGGCCGATGACGACCCAACTGAGACGCTGAGTGGCGAGGTAAACCACCACCAGAAAAGATGCGTAGAGCAGCAGCGAAGTCCCGAGGTCCTTCTCGAAGACCATCACACCTACCGAGATCACCCAGGCAGCCAGCAACGGCGCGAAATCTCGCGGGCGGGGCAGGGTCATACCTATTAAATGCTTACCAACGCTGGTGAACAGGCTGCGTTTAGTGACTAGCACTGCTGCGAAGAAGATCAGCAACAGAATCTTCGAAAACTCGGCGGGCTGAATCGAAAAACCCGGAAAGCGGATCCAAATCCTAGCACCGTTTTGTTCGGGCAGCGGTACGGGAATTGCCAAGAAAACCAGACCCGCCAATCCAGATATGTAGCCGTAGCGTGCGAGCTGGCGGTGGTCTTTTAGCATGGTTGTCACTAGCACGAATGCGGCCACCCCGACCAGGGTCCACAGCATCTGTTGGGCAACACTCGGATGATGGTGACTGGTGACGTCGTTGTTGACAAGGTCGAGTCGGTGGATCATCACCAAGCCTAGTCCGTTGAGCAGGGCCACTATTGGTAGTAGTAACGGGTCGGTGTAGGGAGCGAAACGCCTAATAGCTAGATGCGCAGATGCGAACAAGGACCAGAAGATCAGCCCGTAGCCGGCTAGGTGCCAACAAAAGCCTCTCTCTTGGTTGGCTTCCACGATGGCCAACGCGACGACGGTAATCACGGCGGCGAAACCGAGCAGCAGCAGCTCAGCGTTGCGCCGTGTGGGCAACGGAGGCGTCATTGTGACCGCCGGCTGAAGTTGCGTTGTCATGCCACCGCCCGGCAGTCGATGCCCGGCAGGGGTGGGGGTGGTGGAAGGACGGTCACCGTCTGCGAGGTTCCTACCGGCGTTGTCGGCGCGGTATTTGCAGGGCTGCTAGTGGGATTTATGTTGGCGGGTGTGGTGCCACTGGAAGAAGTGGTCGTGGGTGGTGTGGTAAACGTTGGCGACGTTGTGCTAGCACCGCTGTCGGTAGGCGTGGTAAAGGGACTCGGCGGCGATGTCGCGCGGGGTAGCGGACAGGTCGGTAATAGGGAGTCGGTTAACAATTTTCGTAGCTGCGATTCGGCCTGATCCAGGTTGCCTCCGGGCAGTCCAGCCTGGACCTGCGCCCCTCCAGAGGGGCGCAGGTCCTGCAGAGTCATCACCTGACAATTGAGGTGACCTCCGGATTGTCCATAACTAATTAGGGATAGCTCGTTGCGGGTGTTCAGACAGCCCACCAAATAGGGTTCGTGCAAAGGCATTCCGAGCAATGAGCCTTGAACACCTCGCACGATGGACACCTTGCCGCTGTATTCGGCGACGTAGTAGTTGTTTCGGATGACCCATCGCCCGATAGCCACGCCGGTGAGGACAAGTAGCACTACCAGCGTGATTACGATGCCTGTTTGGCGTTGCGACCACCGTTGTCGATGTATTTTATCGATTTGCGGCACAATGCGTTCGGCTATCTCTTTGCGTGAGACAATAGCTGAGGCGCGGCTAGCGGCGGTGCTGGGCAGGGTCACCTGCTGGTCTTCTTCGCTCGACACCGCACCTGCGAGGATCGGTTGGGTCTGGCCATAGTCGTAGTCGATGACGTCAGCGACTACAACCGTTACGTTGTCGGGCCCGCCACCGCGCAACGCTAATTCGATAAGGCGGTAGGCACTCTCGGCGACGTCGGAGATTTGCAGGGCCTCGAGGATGGTCTCGTCACTCACTGGATCGGATAATCCGTCCGAACACAGCAAATAACGATCACCAGCGCGGGCTTCTCGCATGGTGAAAGTGGGATCGACTTCGTGGCCGGTCAATGCCCGCATGATCAATGAGCGTTGTGGGTGGCTGTGGGCCTCTTCCGCGGTGATCCGACCTTCGTCGACCAGGGTTTGGACAAAGGTGTCGTCCTTGGTGATCTGGGTCAGTTCGCCATCTCGCAGTAGGTAGCCGCGTGAGTCACCGATGTGCACCAGCCCGAGACGGTTACCCGCGAACAGGATTGCGGTGAGTGTGGTCCCCATGCCCTCGAAATCGGGTTCCATCTCGACTTGTGCGGCGATTGCCAAGTTTCCGGCACGCACCGCCGCCTCGAGCTTGCCAAGTAGGTCGCCTCCGGGCTCGTCGTCGTCGAGATGAGCTAGTGCGGCTATCACCAATTGGGACGCTACCTCGCCGGCGGCGTGACCACCCATGCCGTCGGCGAGGGCGAGTAGGCGTGCACCGGCGTAAACCGAGTCTTCATTATTGGTGCGTACCAGCCCGCGATCGCTGCGGGCCGCATATCGGAGGACCAGGGTCACGGGCGCAACTCGATTGCCGTTTTGCCGATTCGGACCGGCGTTCCTAGTGGAACTCGTACCGCAGTAGTCACCTTCGCCCTGTCAAGATATGTACCGTTGGTTGATCCTAGATCCTCCACATACCATTCCGAACCGCGTTGAGACAGTCGGGCGTGCCGGGTTGACGCATAGTCGTCGGTAAGTACCAAGGTGGAGTCATCAGCGCGGCCGATCAACACCGGCTGCCCGCTGAGGGTAATGCGGGCGCCGGTCAGTGACCCTTCGGTCACCATCAGGTAGCGTGCAACGTGCCGGCGTTGGCGCGGTGGCAGAAGCGTGTCGCGCAACGCTAAGCCGCGCCGAACCATGACGGTGCCGGTCGGCGCGTAGATATCAGTCTTCAAGATCTGTAGAACCGACCAGATGAATACCCATAGCAGCATCAAAAATCCGGCACGCGCCAGTTGCAGTACTAGTCCCTGCATCCCTGGCGTCCTTTCCGTCCTGTGCTGTACACGCCCCCCGTGAGCCGAACACACAGCAACGTCACGATACTTGGACGGTGGTCGGCGCGGGATGAAGCACGGCCATGTTGCAAGCCCAGTGGGCTCAGTGAATGCGAACGATAATCTCTGAGTGGCCCAAACGGATCACGTCCCCATCGGCCAACTGCCATTCTTGTACTGGAGCATTATTGACGGTGGTGCCGTTCGTCGAGTTGAGGTCGGAGAGTAGTGCTACCTGTCCATCCCAGCGGATTTCCAGGTGTCGGCGAGACACACCGGTGTCGGGCAACCGGAACTGGGCGTCCTGTCCGCGGCCCACGATGTTGGAGCCCTCACACAGCTGGTAGGTTCGGCCGCTGCCGTCGTCGAGCTGCAGGATGACCGCGCTTCCCGGTGCTCCGTAGCCGACTTGTCCGTAGCCTCCATATCCACCGCTCACCCGTTGGCCATAGTCATTAGCGCCTCCTGGCTGGTTGTATTCGTAGTCGCGGTCGGCGGGCTCGGCGTACTCACCGCTGGAAGGCGCATACATTCCGCCCGGCGGGTTTTCGGCGTATTGGGTGTAGTCCTGTTGTCCGTAGTCCTTCCTGCCGTATCCGAGGACGCCGTGCTGATACCCCTGGTCGTACCCGCTCCCTTGGTCGGGGTACGCTACACGTTGTTCAGGCGGAGTAGGGAGACTCGAGGGGGTATAGCTACCCTCATCTGGGTGAGCTGGGCCACGGCCATAATCTCTGTACCCGCCGTAGCCTGGTTGGCCACCGCTGGAAGGGTTGTAACTGCCTGGGCGATAGCCTTGGTCGTGACCTTGGCTGCCGTAACCACCAGGATTTGCCGGACGCTGTCCATAGGGCGGCGGGTAGCCACCTTGCCCCTGGTCGTAGTAGGCGCGTTGGTCTTCGTACCCGCTTTGGCCCGGGTAGCCACCCTGATCTGGGCGGCGGAGCGGCGGGTGTCCGGGCTGTTGTGGGTAGTTTCCTGGTTTCGGCGAATAGCAGCCTCGAGGGTCGTCCTGTCCCCCTTGAGGGTCCGCGCCGCGTGGATCGTCTTGCGGTTGACCGTAGCGGTCGTCGCAGTAGTAGTCATCACTGGGGCGGCCCTGCCCTTGAACTCCGCGGTAGCTCCAATTGTCAGTCATCGGTGGTACTCCTGGTTCTGCGCTGAACGCTTGACTAGATTGTGTCCGGACGGGATCGTTGACCGTCGGACGGGACTCGACATCGGGGTTGACAGCACTGCGGGCGCGGATCTGCCCGGTATGCAGACTCGATGACTGGTCGAATCGGACGACTACATCACCATACGTTTGCCACCCCTGTTCATGGATATAGTCAGCCAAGTCTCTAGCGAAAGCGCTTGACGTGCGGTCTGGGTCGGCTTCCATCTTCTCAAGGTCGTGCACACCGAGGGTAATAATGTATTCGTTGGGCGCCAAAATGCGATTTCCCTGCAGCGACCGGATGCCGTCGGCGGCTTCGCGGCGCAATAGGGCTTCAACCTCTTGCGGAACTATCGATCCCCCGAACATGCGGGCGAACGCATCGCCTATGCTTGACTCGAGCTTCCGCTCGATGCGCTGCACGAACTCTTTTTGGTTATCCATTGTTTAGCGTTCGCCCGCATTTGTTCTGGCGTATCGTCGACGCAAAGCAAACGCCTTGTCTGTATGTCGTATCACCCAAGCATGGTATCGGTACACTGCAACGTTGTGGCACCGTGGTAATTTTGAGAATTGTGTCTATGTAGTTCAGAAGCGTCTGGACAACGGCGGCCATGATGAGGGAAGTTCTTGTCAGATGTACGCAGACTAGTTAGGTGCGCGGCTACTACTATGGCTACAGTCCACCGGTTGTCTTTCGGGCGAGTGGCGGAATGGCAGACGCGCTGGCTTCAGGTGCCAGTGTCCCTCGGGACGTGGGGGTTCAAGTCCCCCTTCGCCCACTCTTGTGATAAGTCGAGTCATGGCCCAACCAAAAATCCCCAGCCATCGGCTGGGGATTTTTGGTTGGGCCAGTAGTTGTGGTCGAGGTTGATGCACTGGCTGGCGATTAGGTGATGGCCCGTTTGCTGATGATGGTGACGGTGTCGGTGGTGACCAATATTAGTACGAGGTGTGGTCGTGAGTACGGTCAATGCCGAGGTGGTTTAGACGACTGCCGTGGCACAGGATCTGTTTGCTGAATTGTTGACAATGTCGTGTTGGATGTCGGAAACGGGGGTTGGGTCGGAAAATAGAAAGATAGGCCTAGTGGGATGCGGGCCAGCCGGAGTGGGCTTTTGAAGTGTATCATCGTCGTTTTCGTGATTTTGTTTCCTACTCCGTTAGCCTTAGTAGCTACTTACCAATTAACGATGTTATGTGACCACGATTCTGAAAATAAGCGTCAAATTGCGGTCTTGAGCGCCAAAACTTACTCATTTGGTAAATAGTCGAGTTTGAAGTTTGCTAGCAATGCAGGGGCGAGACCATCAACGCAACATCGTCGCTCTGTTCGTTGGTTGGTTTTTTTGTACAGCACTAAGCTCCACTAAAAGACCCGGGATTACGATGTCCGAGTTCTTCGAAGATTTTAGCGTCCGAGCAACACCTGGGTGTGACGTCAAGGACGTTGGTAACGGATTTCTCCATTCGCTCAGACTATTCGGCCCATACGGTTATCGCTTTTCTGCCGTACTGAAGGTGTTTGCCGCATCTTTACCCACCTCTGTGTAAGTTGCCGCCATACCGTCAGATTCGTTCTCTGAAGGCTCTAACAGGTGCTAGAAGATATCTTGAACTGCACTATCGTTAAGGTTATCGTCCTTAAATTTCTTTAATTATAATTATGCGGACGGTTATGGGAACGAGGCATATTCGTACTCTCCGATGATCACGTTACTGCTTAACCACAAGATTTCTCTGACCGGCTCATCGTCTTAATTGCGGCACACGATCACGAGCGTCGATTTCTTGGCAGATACTTTCGATGACAAATCGGAGCGTGGTAATACGCTGCAACGCGCAGGGTCCAGTAGTATTGTAATACAGGGGTTCCGGAGATGACTCTAGTCGTTGCCGGAAAAAACTTTGGTTGCTACAGGTTACGTGGACAACATGTCCTTATGAAAGTGCTGAAAAACCGACTCTACGTCGTAGTAATTCGGCTCTCTATAACCTATTTGATTGCCAAAAACAACCGGGTTGAATTTCATGGGGGCACTGTAATGGCGACCGTGCTAACGATTCAACAGCTTTGCAATGATCATGCTATGTATTCTTCTTTCCACATTCGATTGAACACAAAGCGGAGGACACAAAGTCCTAGAGAGGATCTTAATAGAGATCGAAAATATAACAGCCAGGTCAATTTTATTTGGCTATTTTGGCGGACTGATGCTTGAGCAGTTCGACGATCCAACCACGACGTGTTGAGCGTGGCTAGCCGTTGCCCGACCAGTCAGATAACATCCGGGTTTACGGAGGAAGCAGGCGCCGTTTTTGCTTGGTGAATTCCTTCTCAGTATGGATTCCCGCATTGTGCAGGAAGACCAGTTCCGTTAGCTCGGCGGTGATACCCGTGATCGGGCCGCCTGGCGCGGTCTGCGGTGGTTCCGCCGGCTCCAGCGTTGTCCACCCGATCCGCTTTCGGATTTGTTTCAGGTTGTCTGGGCCATCTGCATCGACATCGGCAAGTGCCAGCGGTGTCGGTCATTGCTTGCCCAGGGCCATCTGACTGAATGGGTTTCCGACACCACCTGCAGAGGCTTCTGCGACTATACCCAGGCTGGTGGTCGGCAGTGGCTACCGTGAACAAATGTGCTGCCGGGGTCGCCGTAACCCAGCTGGTCGTCACTGACAGTCCCCTGATTAAGCCCGTTTAGCCCACGGCTGCGTTAGTCAACAAGCCAGGTTGCGTGATTACCGGGAACGGCGTTGGTGGCTAGAGTGCCGTGCCCGGGAAGGTTTGTATTTCTGCCCAGTCACTAACGATGTCTATTGGGTATGGGCTGAAATGTCATAACTGAGAAGGTCGTAGGCAAACGCTGTTACCTTCAAGCTGTCCATTGGTGCCTCGAAAAGGATTGCGACCAGGTTCTCTATCAGGTCCAGTAACGTTTTAGGGTGTTACCGCAGCGGGTAGTGCGTGTGTCACCAGCGCTTGAAGCGCGTTGGGCACCGCGGCCGCCGCTTGTGGAACAATTGCCACTACGTTCTGCGCTTTGGTGGCGGAGGTGCCCGCGGGTTGGACGACCGCGGCACCTTCGCCCGCCTGGGTGGGTGCTGGACGTCAGCGATGCAATCGACGTCGATGCGTTCGCATAGCGGGACATGGCGTCTGCATCGTGGGTCTCAATCTCAGTGGACGCTATCAACGGGGCGTTCTGGTTAAAGAAGTTTCGTCGCTACCAAAACCATCAGCAGGCTGCTGTTAGCTGCCATCATCGGCGGCAGCACTGTCTCTGAGAACATTGCCTCTTAGGCGGAGGCTGTTGGGATGGCCTGGTTGGCTGTCTGTTCGGTCAGCGCAGCAGTCATTCTCAGCCACGCTACTTACGGTGTGATTGCGACAGCTATTGTTGCTCCTGCCGGATCCAGCCAGGGTGTCCAGTGGTCAGTCTCGCCGACTGTCCGTTTGATGCGAGCTCGAGGTCGAATACGGCTCAGCGGTCCGCCCTTCCCCGGCCACCGTTAGCATCGATCCCGTTCCCGAGCCGGTATACATCCGGGTGGAATTGATATCCGGCGGCAGTGATGTGAAGTCTATCGCCCATCCCTTCACTGGTTAGCCAGGCAGTCTATCCGCTGGCGGCGTGAGGTGACGGCAGACGACACAACATTACCGTCCGGGCCGCGACTCTGCGCGCTGCAATTTGCTAACGACGCTGGAGGCCAAGTGAACGGCCAAAAGTCCAGCTGTCCCAAGAGCACACGGTAATTCAGGTTTAGACTCAGACGGTGACGCTCGCGAAAGGACTTAGGGGAAGAAGAACTGGGCTTTTGCAGGTGCACAGATATCGACCAGCGCTCATCCTGGCGAGTTGCTAGAAAGTGTGACTATAATGTTTTGGTAACTTGGAGCTGGTCATTGCAGCGATCTGGACGACTGGGTGCGCAGTCATCATTTCCGTATAGCGCTGTGCTGGTGCCGTTGTGGAAGTTCATCCGCTACAGCTAAAGTCTGCACTCACTCTTGGAATTCTACGGTGCCAGGGTTGGTGATATCTGCGAACTCTGGGTGTTGCCTCGATCATGTGGCCGATTATCTGCACCGCCTAGTAGGCAGCACAGCTCGACGGTTTGGTCGGCCACACCGGAGGACAAAGCCGGAAGCTATTATAGTAGCCTAGCCCCGGCGATTGAGAATCTACGCCACGGCAAAACGGGATGTTTGCCGTGGCGTAGATTCTCAGCGGCAGGTCTGCGGGCGGGATTAGTACGCCAACTATGGCCAGAAAGGATCTGATGCTTGTTGCAGTGAAGCACAGCAGCCCGGCGCTTAACTCGCTAACTGTGAGGTCTTCATGTGGTGGATCAGTAGCGAATTGATGCCGACCACCATTCCAGTGTGCGGCCAAGATAGGCATGATTGCAGCGACCGCCAGGCGACGCGTCATGGTCTGCGCGCCGTGCAGCCAGCGTGGTACTATGCTGTTCGCGTGGGGTGCGCTAGCCGACAAGTCAGATTGGATGAACCGAGCCAAGCTGTTAGCGAGCAGCGTTGCACACGGCAGCGTCATCTCACTGGCCCTGCCCGCCAGAAGAAGGGTTCCGAATCCTGGTAATGAGCGCCAGCCGTCTGATGTTGGCGCCGACGAGCATCAGCCGGCGATCCCAGCGTCCATCAATGCTCCGGAGAACAGCCCCAGCGGCGATTAGGGCAGAAACAGCATCATGAAATGCCCGCGGTTCGGTCCGGGTTGAACAGTAACGTTCTGGCCAGCCTCGCCTTCACGCCATCGCCACCGAATTGACTTGCCACGCGTATCTGCAACAGTTGCCGATAGTCTGGCACGTGCGCAACCGACCGCCACACGTCGATAAGCGCTCTTATTCCGGGTTGGAATCACTAAATCCACTTTCACGATCGAGGCTCACCTCGGTCTGTGCCGACTTCACAACACTACAGAGCAAATATTCGTCAGAGCAAATATTCGTCGGTCGTCCTCGCTTGCGCTAGGTGATGTTGCGTATGGTGCGATGATGGTGTGGTGCTCCAGCCTGAAGACCCTGAAGACTATGTTGCACCCGCCGCGCAGCGGGTGCGTGCAGGTACGTTGCTGTTAGCCAACACTGACCTTCTTGAACCGACGTTTCGACGTAGCGTGATCTACATAGTCGAGCACAACGAGGGCGGCACCTTGGGCGTGGTGCTCAACCGGCCAAGCGAGACCGCGGTCTATCACGTTTTACCGCAATGGGCGGAACTGGCGGCCAAGCCGAAAACGATGTTCATCGGGGGTCCGGTGAAGCGTGACGCAGCCCTGTGTCTAGCGGTGTTGCGGATCGGCGCTGATCCGCGCGGTGTCGCGGGTCTACGGCATGTGGCGGGTCGGCTGGCGATGGTCGATCTGGATGCCGAACCGGATTTGATCGCACCGCTGGTGGATGGTTTACGGATCTTCGCGGGGTACTCGGGCTGGACCATTGGTCAGCTTCAAGGAGAAATTGAGCGTGACGACTGGATTGTGCTTTCGGCGTTGCCCTCTGACGTCTTGGTTGGGAAGCAGGCCGACCTGTGGGCGCAGGTGCTTCGCCGCCAGCCGCTGTTGCTGTCGCTGCTTGCGACTCACCCGATCGACGTCAGTCGGAACTAAAAGATTCTCTTCCAATGCGGATGGCGGCACGGTTATCGTATGGTTTCGTCGACTTGGTCTCGTTCCAATCTGCTGGCGATCGACATGCAGGCCACCAGTTGAACTGGTGAAAAGTGATGAGCGGCAACTGGTCAAGCCATTGCGGTATCCAGGAAAAGCACCAGCGCCGTCGAAAGGTTGGATACCCAAACTTTTATTTGAACTACAGAACAGCAGGACAATCACGTCGCGTCGGTCGAGCTGGGCAAGTTTGGCCGATGACCCCGGTGCAGACCAGCATCACCGCAAGTAACATGGTGTTGACGGCGATAACCAAGATCAACTGCCACGAATCGATGTTGACCCAGAGTCTTTTGATCACATCCATCGAGAAAGCCGTGTACACCACCAGCAGGATGGAGCCGCAGTCGACCGCCTTGAACAAGGGCGCATAGAGAACGACGTCGCAGCGATCCAGGCCGCATCAGCTGGCCGGCCCCGAACGGCAGCAACAGCTGCAGCACAACATCGCGGATTGAAGCACCATCCAGGAGCGGTACGCCGCTGGTATTCATCATCAGCAGCAGTACCCCAACATTGGGGTCACCACCACGCCCAAGATGTTGGATCAACGGTGCGTTCCTGATGGAGGCTGAGACGTGGCTCCGTGAGGTCGAAGTAAACTTAATCGAAGTCCGCACCGTCGATGGGGACAGGCACAAAAACAGCCCTTTTGTACAGGTCAATGGTCAGCACTGAGGGTACCAACGATCGAACGGCCAACCCAAGAACCATGAAAACTACGAACCTCGCGGCCAGCACCGACCAGGGCAGCCGGCACTGGCGGCCACCGTGCCAGGGTCTGCTGCAGCGACACCCGGGTGCCGTAGAGGGAAAAGTGTGACTATGACCGCTGTCGTGACGAAAGGCACGGTGCCGGCTGCCTTACCGTGGGCCAGCGCAGGCCAGCAACTGCTGTGATTGTACCCACTGTCAGTAAAAATGGTGTCGGCAGAGACCACTCTATAACTGATTCAGCACGACGTTCGCAACAGGGATTTTAACGGCAGGACAGAGTGCAGCTGCGCAGTTCTCTCTGCAACTGGTCGCTGCTACTCGCTGGCGTAACGTGTATCGCGCGCTCTGCCACGAGCCGGTAACCAGGGTGCCGACAGCACCTGTGACACAAACGGCCATCACTGTCATGGCGGTGTGCGCAGTCACGACCAGGGCCACCACACCACCGGCGGCCAGCATTATCGCGGCGGCCAACTGCATAGGCGCCATGGCACGTATCGCCAGCTGCGGGGGGTCGACGGTCTGGTTGTGGGTGATTGCCCAGGCTCCGAACACGGCGGATACTACAGCCGCACAAACGTACAGTGTGCCCGCTATCAACATGGGTCAACAATACGAGTCCACAGGTGAGTTTGCTTACCTGGCTCCCAGTCGGCTACCCGGCCCGGAGTCGGCGTGGTCGCTAACTCAGTGCGACGGGGTCAATACCAGGTTCGGTAACGGCCGACAATCTGGGTGCCAGGGACAGCAGATTCGGTGTGGGTGGGTTGGCCTGGCGGCATATCCCAGGCAAAGGGCGCCAGCCCGATAAGCCTAACGGGTGCTGAGCTGGGTGAGTGTCGGGGCGGACGCCATGGGTGAGGACACTCGGAATCCGTTAACGATGGCGTCGATTGCCGGTGCATCGGCGACCGCTTGCGACAGAGCAGTGGTCACAAACAGCGAGACTAGGTATTTGTCAGGCCCAGAGCTGGCGATGACGTGGCGCCGTGAGGTATTCAGCGTCATATCGTTTTCACGGTATGTACCTTCGATGATTGATGATGGAAAGCCGTCGAAATCCGCTTGGGAGGCGTTGGTGGTCTGCCACGCGGAGAGTTGCTGCGTGTCAGCGAACCCGTGCGTGATGGCCTCTTTGGGATCGAAGTTGCCGATCAGGTTGTACACCACTAACTGTGCGTTTGAGGTGTATAGACTATTGCCCAGCCGGTCGGCGATTACCGCGAATGCGTCGGGCACGTTCGGGTCCGGAACCTGAGTCCAGCGGATGGGCACCGGCAAAGTGATGTCGAGCGCCTTGAAGCCTTGCGGCTTTTGCGCCATCAGCTTGATGTTTTTTGCTTTGAAGTAGTCGCGCAGCGTCTCAGAAACTGGGGCAGCCACCGCTGGTGGTGTCGGTTCCAGAGCTGCCGGTCCGGGCACCTGCGGGATCGCGACGAACCTGTTGTTGGTGGTGATCCCCCCGGGAACGGCTGTTACGCTCTGTACGGGTGGCAGTGATGCTGGCGGGATAACACCGGGAATAGCCGGTGGCGGTGCCGGAGGTGAAGGATCAGCTGCGGCGGTGCCGCCAGCGAAGACAGTGACACCGATTGCGGTGGCAGCTAGACCCCCTGCGAGCACGCGCCACGTTTGTGTGGACTGAATCATTTGCGTTGATCCTTCCCCCATCACCGCACCACGCGGGTACCTGCACCTGTTGTTCGTGGCTGACAGTAACTCGTGGTTAGACACCGCGAACAGGCTAGAAATCGAGCTGGGATGAAGCCCTGATCGGTGCGCAACGGAACCGATACCAACCTGTGGCCACCCCAGGTCCATAGAAGCAGCCCCTTATACCCTGTTTACGTGACCGAACCGCCGACCACTGTCCCTGGGTGCAATTCGGCTGTTGCTCAGACTGACTCTGATGCGACGCGATACCGCTACACCGCGGAGCTGGCGGGCCGGATCGAAAGCAACTGGCAGGACAACTGGGCGCGGTTGCAAACCTTCAACGTGCCCAACCCTGTAGGCTCGCTAGCACCGCCGGACGGTTCCGTAATTCCCGCCAACAAGTTGTTCATACAGGACATGTTTCCTTATCCGTCGGGTGACGGATTGCATGTCGGCCATCCACTCGGTTATATCGCTACCGACGTTTACGCTCGATACTTTCGTATGATCGGCTATAACGTGCTGCACGCGCTAGGGTTCGATTCTTTCGGGTTGCCCGCCGAGCAGTACGCGGTGCAAACCGGGACCCACCCACGCATCCGAACTGAGGCTAACATCGTTAACTTCCGGCACCAGCTGGGCCGGCTGGGTCTTGGTTACGACAGCCGACGCACCTTCTCGACCACCGATGTCGAATTTTACAAGTGGACCCAGTGGATTTTCCTGCAGATCTATAACGCCTGGTTCGACGTCGCAGCTAACAAGGCGCGCCCGATCGCAGAGCTGATTGCCGAATTCGATTCCGGCGTGCGCCGCCTTGTTGACGGCCGTGACTGGGCCACGCTGTCGGAGGGGGAGCGGGCCGACGTGATTGACAATTGTCGACTGGTTTACCGAGCGGACTCGATGGTCAACTGGTGTCCGGGGCTGGGCACGGTATTGGCTAACGAAGAGGTCACCGCCGATGGCCGCAGTGACCGCGGTAACTTCCCAGTATTCCGGAAACGTTTAAGGCAATGGATGATGCGCATCACCTCCTACGCTGACCGGCTGCTGGACGACCTTGACTTGCTGGACTGGCCGGAGCAAGTCAAAACTATGCAGCGCAACTGGATCGGCCGTTCCACCGGAGCGACCGTGCTGTTCTCAGCGATTCTAAACCGCAGCGACGCCACGGTAACCGAAGTCGACATCGAGGTGTTCACCACCCGGCCTGACACCATGTTTGGCGCCACCTATCTGGTGCTGGCACCTGAGCACCATCTGGTCGACGAACTAGTTGCCACCGTCTGGCCGGACGGGACAGACCTCCGGTGGACGTATGGCGCTCCCACACCAGGTGCAGCTGTCGCGGCCTACCGCCGTGCAATCATTGCCAAGTCGGACCTCGAGCGCCAGGAGAGCAAGGAGAAGACTGGCGTCTTCTTGGGTAGATACGCCACCAACCCAGCCAGCGGAAAACCGGTGCCGATCTTCGTTTCCGACTATGTATTGGTCGGGTACGGCACCGGGGCCGTCATGGCGGTTCCTGGCCATGACCCGCGTGACTGGGATTTCGCCAATAAGTTCCATCTGCCGATCATCAAAGTTATTGCTGGAAGCGATATTTCGGATGCTGCCTATGTGGGCGATGGTGTGCTGGTAAACTCCGGTTACCTCGATGGTATGGACGTGGCAACAGCCAAAGAGGCCATTACCTCGCACTTGGAGTCCGAAGGTCGTGGACAAGCTCGCATCGAATTCAAGCTGCGAGACTGGCTTTTCGCTCGGCAGCGGTATTGGGGTGAGCCGTTCCCGATAGTTTATGACAGTGACGAACGACCGCATGCGCTAGACGAGGCCGCACTGCCGGTTGAGTTGCCCGACGTGCCGTACTATTCGCCGGTGCTATTCGGTCCTGATGACGCTGACAGCGAGCCATCACCTCCACTGGCTAAGGCGACCGAGTGGGTGCATGTAGAATTGGATTTGGGGGACGGTTTGAAGCCCTACAGCCGCGACACCAATGTCATGCCGCAGTGGGCGGGCAGCTCTTGGTACGAACTGCGTTACACCGATCCACAAAACTCAGAGTTTTTCTGTGCCAAAGAAAACGAGGCCTATTGGATGGGTCCGCGGCCGACTGAACACGGCATCGACGATCCTGGCGGTGTTGATTTGTACGTCGGAGGCGCCGAACACGCGGTGCTACATCTGTTGTATGCGAGGTTTTGGCACAAGGTTCTCTACGATCTGGGTCACGTTAGCTCTCGAGAGCCCTACCGTAGGCTGGTTAACCAGGGTTACATCCAGGCTTTCGCCTACACTGATGCTCACGGCTCATATGTGCCGGCTAGCCAGGTATTTCAGCGTGGCGACGGGTTTTTCTATCCGGTACCCGACGGTGAGATTGAGGTCTTCCAAGAGTTTGGGAAAATCGGTAAGAGCTTGAAGAATTCGGTATCACCTGACGAGATCTGCGATGAATACGGCGCGGACACGTTGCGTGTGTATGAAATGTCGATGGGGCCGTTGGAGGCGTCCCGACCGTGGGCCACGAAGGACGTCGTTGGCGCATATCGTTTCCTTCAGCGGGTGTGGCGACTGGTGGTAGATGAACGCACTGGCGCAACCCGGGTTGTGGACACGGCAGGGGAGTTGGATACCTACACGTTGCGGGTGTTGCACCGCACCATCGCAGGAGTATCCGAAGACTATGCCGCACTGCGCAATAACACCGCAACGGCGAAGTTGATCGAGTACACCAACCATCTCACCAAAGAACACCGCGACTTGGTGCCCCGGGCCGCTGTCGAGCCTCTTGTATTGATGTTGGCGCCGCTGGCCCCGCATCTTGCAGAAGAGCTGTGGCTGCGGCTAGGCCACACCACATCGTTGGCGCACGGCCCGTTTCCTCGGGCAGATCCCGCCTACCTTATTGACGACACAGTCGAATATCCGGTGCAGGTTAACGGCAAGGTTCGGGGTCGGATAGTGGTTGCCGCTGATGTGGACGACGATACCCTGAAAGCTGTCGCGTTGGCTGACGATAAAGTACAGCAGTTTTTGGCCGGTGCCACACCGCGCAAAGTGATTGTGGTCGCCGGCCGGCTGGTCAGCCTAGTCGTCTAAAGTCGGTGTTCAATCTGGCAACCATCCGTCAGCGAGTCTAGTCGTTCCCGGGATCTGCGATTGAGCTTCGTTGCTGTGTTGTGGGTGTTGCGCCGGTGGGATTTGGTGGGTTTGTTCACCGGCCCTCGGCCAGCCGGTGTGCCCCCGGCTGTGTTGGTGCCGTGTTGGTTTCACAGTTCGTCGATGACCTCGCAGCCGGTGATGACGCGTACGGCGGTGCTCTAGCCTAGGGCAGTACTTGACTTTTTGTGGGGATCGACCGCGGAAGGAAGATAAAAGCCATCCACGGCGTGATCTGGTGACTTGTGCGCGTGGCGGGCTAACACATCACCAGAAAAGCGCAACTGATCCCCGGCCACCCGCCACACCAGACGCACCCCCAGCATCGCCAGCTTCGATGTCGCGGCCGGTGACCAACACCAACTACTCGGCGGCCCTTGCAAGCAGCCCACCTACGCCGCGACCAACCCTAAACCACCAACACAACCCACACCACCGATCCCCACCACATAACCCACCACACCCCTCAACCACACAAAACCAAACCAGCAAGAAATAACCACCAACAACCAGCACAACCACACCATGAAATCTAAACGGCACATTGCTGGTCAGGCGGGGCGACGGAGGTTCAACGCCGATTGAACACGATATGTTGTGTCGTGACCATCGGATATGACCGCAGGCTGGCGGGCAGATCGATGACCCGCACGTCTCCTCCAGAGTATCTGCAGGGCGGATTCTTCTTAATTGGGAGGAAAGTAGTCGACAGCAGACCGAATGTCATGCCTAGCGATTGGAGTACGGAGGACGTTTGTGACGATCACCGACAAGAATCCTGTTCGGGGACCCCATCCGAGTAAGGCGCTGACGTTTGAACTCGTTAGACCGTTCACACACGATGGCCAGCCCGCAGAGGCGTCGAACAACATGAGCAACTCTGCAGCCAACGAGCAGAACCGGGTTCAGCTCAGGCTAGAGCAGACGGCGCTGCACACCGTCGTGAACTCGATACCAGCCAGCGCAGCCTGGCAGCGGATAGGTTCATCAACGCAGGCACCCCCACCGCCTCGAAAATTCCGTAGTTAGCCTTGCTAAACGAGCCGGGGTCAAGCTTGAAAAGGAGTCTCCTTCAGTTGCCCGCCGGGACGATCACGCAGATCCAGCAGGGTGGGCAAGCCGGCCATCGACGAAATACACACCCCAGTGCCGCATTGGTTTCGATCAATGATCCGCAATTCACCGAACGAGCGGCCCCAATGCCTTAATCCAATCTATGTTAACTCGAGGTGGTTCTATCCGCGTAACCCGCGTCAGTCAGATTACCCTGGAATTGATCAACGTGTTGGGCGCGGTCCACCGTCACCACGGCGAGCTGATGCAGCGCGGGGCTACCGCGCCAAGTGCCACACTGGCACAGCCCCTAACAATGCCACCTAGCGGCGGTGCCAAATCTTTCGGCTTCGCGACACTGCACAAGCAGCGGGGTGCGTAGAAGATCTACCCGTTCGCGCGGAAGTATAGAGTATACCGTACCTGTTTAACTCCATCGATGCCATCGAAGCGCTGCTTAGCCAAATCAATTTAGACAAACTTGGGGGCATCAATCGGACAGTCAGCGGCTACAGGACTCAACCGATTGCCACTCATGCCGACGTCGTCACGATGTGTATAACCCTCAATCCGCCGAATCATCGAAATCACTAGTTTAACACGAAAAATTCGTGCACTGACCTCCCGGGTGCACTGCTAACCCCAATGTGGGGCGCAAAGGTGCACATGAAAAATAGTGCACAGGATTAACAGAGGTGAGGAAGCGCTTAAATGTCGATAACCGGAATTTACGATTCGACAATTGGTAATTTCCTGCCTGTTGCTAATGCTTGGAGAGAGCATTCTCGACCCAAAGATGGTCTTCCATGCTTCTTTATCCATGTTCACGTCAATCGCCACTGTGATCGGGAAGGATGTTCTCGGCTTAGACTGAGCTAGCAAGGCCGCGGATCATTATTCCACTCAAAATCTCACTAACCAGTTTCGCTCGCAATACGATGAGCCAGCTCGACAAATTAACCAACAATTTTTTCTCGAATCAGACTAAGGAATTTTCTACCATACGCGACGTCCTGAACCACCTTAAAGTGCATGGTCCAAGGGGCGTGGAGGGCGCTTGTGCTTGGCTGGAGGACCATCTTTGGCTCATCGGCGACGCGGCTTCCTACGGCGATCACCAGCCCTGCCTACAGCCTTGTGATGGGGAGCATCGGTAGAGCCGGCTCTAAATTTATTTGACGATCATGACACTGTCCAAGGTGACCAATCTGCAGGAAGTGCTCGACGAGTTACTATAGATGACAGCTAACTTGCCGAAGAACTTGCTCGACTTGATTCTTGGCTTGGTAGATTGGATTGGTAGCTTGATATTCAAAATCCCTGGCGTATTGCCGCTAAATTTCAACATTTCCTAATGATCAGATTAGATCTTTGAGCTTTCTTAATTCATCCGACACCACTTACCGGGATTCCCATGCTTCCTCAATTTGGAATTCCCGGGTTTTATCATTCCCGGTTTCCCTGGTTTGCCGAACTTGTCCGACTTATTAAGCAACATGGGCAAGTTGCATTTATGGGGTGACTTCGTTAAATTCCCGACGTCTTAGGTGGAATATCCTGTATGTTCTCGTTGAGTTTTAACCATCTGATCCCCCTTAACCAGCTGCCAGCGATGAGCCGGCTAACGACAACCCTGGGCAGATGCCGCAACTTAACGGGAGCGGCATTGGCGTGCGGCTCAGTAGGCAAGCTTCACAAGGGGGCAGCAGGGTATCTGCATCAACGATGACAAGAATGACAGCGATGAAGGAAGTTTTAAAGTGCCGGCGCCGGTACAACCGGTGCGGAGTGCACTTCGATGCAGGCGATCGGTAGAGGTGCCACCAGAGAGATTGAGTGCGCGCATCTTTTGACACCATCGGCAATTGCCACGACTAGTAGGCCAAAACTCTAGCGAGTCAAGACTATAGCGGGTAGAAAACGTACTTAGAGGAGGAGATAACTCATGACAGGAATTCTGAGCGCCATCTCGTCGTGGTTTCAAACGCGGGGCGGGATACAAAACACCATCTCAGGCGAAGTCAAAACCCCGACCAGGACAGGCACGGGGATACGCCACCAGGTCTTGCAGACGAGCGGGTCACACCCTTCACAATCCAGTAGTGTGCTGACCATGCTAAAGGCCACCCGCAATCAAGCAGGCAAGAGTATCGCAGGGGTTTCTAACTCGCTTGGCTCAAAGCCTACTGGAGGCCGCCGACGGCCGCGGACCTGAAACCGATATACGATATATTTCGGAGGCCAGAAACTTGATAAAAGGTTAATTTGGTGACTATGTCCGGTCGCGCTGGCCTCGTCAACGATGTGGTTGGCGTCGAGGTGACTACCGACGGTATGTTGGTGGTCACGGACCGATTGTACTTTGCAGATTTCCCTACGGAACTCGGGATACGGATCAATGATTCCTCAACAGGAACTACGAGCCGTGGTTTGAAACCAGGTGCAATGTGACCTTGCCTCCCAGAGAATTCTGGACGCTAACAGCCAACCTCACCCGACGGTGGCGGCGATGGCAGATATGCCTAGCCGGTCGTACCGGAGGTTGGAGGCTCGTTGGTGACATAGCGATGTTGGTAACAACATGGTGCACCTTTGTTGTGTGCTGCAAGTACGACCGCCATATCGTCATCGCAGCGCGCGATGACGATATGCTGATGCTAAGGCTGATTGTTCTACAAGTCGGTCAGGCAGACATGGTGATCATTGTGCTTAGCCCCGCAGAGCCCGCAAATGTCCAGTCGCTGATCGGCATCGCCGGAAAACTAACCGAGTACAGAACCGCAGCCCAGTTGGTTGGGCAAGGTGTCCAACCGAGCCCGGTCTACATCTATGGCGAGATCCTCACGAGCCTGTCTAACAGGTTGGCGATCATCGTTACTCAACAACCTCAACCGGTAGGCACGACAACACGCAGACGCAGCTGTAGGGGTGTTCGACTCCGTGCAGGGCAGTTTGGCGTCGCTGCCCCGCCGCGTTGGTGCCAAACTGTACAGAAGCTTTCTGCCGGGCATTCAGTAAAATTCTACAGATCGCCTTCAACAGCCTTATGGAGCTGCTGCTAACGGGCTCCTGGCTATATCGCGCTGACGATACCTCCTTACGGCGGTAACTTCCTTCTCACTTTTCGTGCTACGACTTTAGAAAGGGACTCCACAGTGAACCTGACTGGGGATGACGACGACGATAATGACTTGGCAACTTTGGATATTTACAGCGCCAATCGCTATTACGAGTCGTCGTGTTTCGACGAGATCGATGGTTATGCGTCAACAAGGTCGGTGGGCACCGAAGCCGACGATCTAGACGTACTCCAATCTCTGACTAAACCGAAGGAAAAGCTTAAGGTCTCGCTACTCGCGATGACCAACCCCACCAAGTCGGTGTGGGTGTCGGCACTCATGGACGGTAGAGTCCACCAGGTCGAGCGGATCGACAAATTGACTCGCATTGGCGAAACGAAGCTCGCGGAAGAGGTCTTTGCCCTTGCCAGCTTGGCTCGGCAGAAGGCGCGAGCCTCCCAGTACACCTACATACTCGACAGCCTCGAAGGCAACGGAGAAAGCACAGACGCCAGATGTGAACTGGTAGGGCTGACCTTAAACTTGCCAGCGTCGGAACAGGCTGCCGCAAAAGAAGAGGTGTTCTCCACACTATACTTCGGCAAAAATGATTGATCGCTTGAGCAACCTGTTCGAAAGCGCCGCTGGCATGTTACCCATGTCGGAGGCGCGATCGTTGGAGCTGTTCACCGAGATTACAAATTACGATGAGACTGCCTGCGACGCATGGATCGGCCGGATCCGCTGCGGCGACACCGACCGAGTGACACTGTTTCGGGCCTGGTATTCGCGAAGGAACTTCGGGCAGTTGTCGGGCTCCGTCCAGATCCCGATGACCACCCTCAACGCCCGAGTGCCCATTGGGGGGCTATACGGCGACATCACTTACCCTGTCACTTCGCCGCTGGCTATCACCATGGGTTTCGCCGCGTGCGAATCTGCGCAAGGTAACTTCGCCGACGCTATGGAAGCGATTGATGCCACTCCGGTCATCGGCTCCGAACATCTGGTGGCCTGGCTCAAGGCGGTGGTCTACGGGGCAGCCGAACGATGGACCGACGTGATCGACGAAGTCAAGGGCGCCGGAAAGTGGCCGGACAAGTTCCTAGCTGGCGCCGCTGGCGTCGCGCATGGAGTAGCCGCGGCCAACCTCGGCTTGTTCACCGAGGCTGAACGTCGACTCACCGAGGCGAATGACTCGCCGGCCGGCGAAGCGTGTGCGCGCTCCATCGCTTGGTATCTAGCAATGGCACGGCGCAGCCAGGGCAATGAAGACGCTGCGGTAGCACTGCTGGAATGGTTGCAGACCACGCACCCGGAAGGCAAAGTGTCTGCGGCGCTAAAAGATCCGTCCTACCGCCTGAAGACGACGACTGCCGAACAGATCGCCGCTCGCGCAGACCCGTGGGATCCGAGCAGTGTCGTGACCGACAACTCTGATCGAGACAGACTGCTCGCCCAGGCGCAGGCCGAACTGGACAGGCAGATTGGGCTCACCAGGGTTAAAACCCAGATCGAGAGGTACCGCGCCGCGACGATGATGGCGAGGGTTCGCACTGCCAAAGGCATGAAAGTCGCGCAGCCAAGCAAACACATGATTTTCACCGGGCCACCCGGTACCGGCAAGACTACTATCGCGCGGGTGGTGGCCAATATCCTGGCCGGATTGGGTGTCATCTCGGAACCAAAGCTGGTCGAAACGTCGCGCAAAGATTTCGTCGCCGAATACGAGGGGCAGTCAGCAGTCAAAACTGCCAAAGCAGTCGATCTCGCCCTCGGCGGCGTGTTATTCATAGACGAAGCCTACGCACTGGTGCAGGAAAGGGACGGACGCACCGATCCGTTCGGACAAGAGGCGTTGGACACCCTGCTGGCGCGGATGGAAAACGACCGCGATCGACTGGTGGTGATCATTGCCGGCTACAGCTCCGATATCGATCGGCTGCTGGAAACCAACGAAGGTTTGCGATCGCGCTTCGCGACTCGAATCGAATTCGACACCTATTCCCCTGAAGAACTTCTCGAAATCGCGAAAGTCATTGCAACCGATGCCGATTCATCACTGAGTGCAGAAGCGAGCAAGAATCTGCTGGAAGCGGCTAAGCAGCTAGCCCAGCGGACGTTGCGCGGCAGACCTGCCCTCGACGTTGCTGGCAACGGTCGCTACGCGCGACAATTGGTGGAAGCCGCTGAACAGTGTCGTGACATGCGGCTGGCTCGTGGTCTCGACATCGAGCAACTGGATGTGGACCGACTGCAGGAGATCAACGGCTCAGACATGGTCGAGGCGATCGCCACGGTGCATGCGCACCTCAACATAAGAGAGTGAACCATGGGGTTTCGCCTGACCACCAAGGTTCAGGTTAGCGGCTGGCGCTTTCTCCTTCGCAGGGTTGAGCATGCCATCGTGCGGCGCGACACCCGGATGTTCGACGATCCGATGCAGTTCTACAGCCGCTCGACCGCGCTTGGCATCGTCGTTGCCGTTGCGCTCCTCATAGGCGCCATCCTGCTGGCTTACTTCAAACCACAGGGCAAGCTGGGGACCAGCACCCTCTTCACCGATCGGTCGACCAATCAGCTCTACGTACTCTTGTCCGAGCATCTGTATCCAGTCTACAATTTGACCTCGGCGCGACTGGCGCTGGGCAGCCCGGCTAACCCGGCTGTCGTGAAGTCCAGCGAATTGACCAGGTTACCTATGGGCCAGACCATCGGAATTCCCGGGGCACCCTATGCCACGCCCATTTCAGGGGGTTCCTCGTCAAACTGGACATTGTGCGACACCGTCGCCAATATCGAGAGCGAATCGCCTTCGGTGCAGACGTCGGTGATAGTTCGATCACTGCAGATCGAACCTGCGATAGATCCACTGCAGCCCAACGAGGCGCTACTGGCGTCGTACCAGGACAAAACGTGGCTCATTAACTCGAAGGGGCGGCACTCCATCAATCTGGCCAACCGGGCCCTAACCTCGGCCATAGGAATATCGGTAAGCGTTAAGCCAACCCCACTCTCTGAGGGCCTTTTCAACGCGCTACCTGACATCGGCAGATGGGAGCTGCCGACGATTCCTAACACTGGGGAACCTAACTCGCTGGGGTTATCCCCAGACCTCGTGATCGGGTCGGTGTTCCAAATCCAGATGGAAAAAGATCCACAGTATTACGTGGTGCTCTCCGACGGCATCGCTCAGGTAAATGCCACCACTGCCGCCGCGTTGCGCGCCACCCAGTCGCATGGACTGGTAGCGCCTCCATCACTGGTACCAAGCGTGGTCGTCCAGGTTCCCGAACGGGTCTACGACTCACCGTTGCCCGATGAACCGCTCAAGATGGTGGTCCGGGACGACCACCCCACGCTGTGTTGGGCATGGGAACGCAAAGTCAGTGATCAGGCGCCGAAGACAACCGTGTTGATTGGTCAGCATCTTCCGCTACAGCCGTCAACTATGAGCACAGGTATAAAACAAATTCGTGGGACAGCAACCGTCTATATTGATGGCGGCAGATACGTGGCGCTACAGTCTCCAGATCCCCGGTACAGCGAATCCCTATACTACGTCGATCCAGAGGGAGTACGTTACGGCCTGGCGAACTCGGAGGCGGTGAAGGCTCTGGGTCTCGCTTCGCCGCAGACCGCGCCCTGGGAGATAGTTCGTCTTTTGGTGGAGGGTCCTGTGTTGTCCAGAGACGCGGCTCTGTTGGAGCACGATACACTGACCGCTGACCCAAGCCCCCGGAAAGTACCAGCCGGCTCCTCTGGAGCGAGGCCATGACGACGAAAAAGTTCACCCCGACTATCACCCGCGGCCCGCGATTGACACCGGGCGAGATTAACATCACGCCGCCCGACGACCTCGGTCTTGAGATCCCACCATCGGGTATGCAAAAGATCCTTCCCTATGTAATGGGCGGTTGCATGGTCGCCATGATCGCGATCATGTTGGTTGGCGGCACCAAGCAACTCTCGCCGTACATGCTGATGATGCCAATCATGATAGTCATGATGATGGTTAGTGGCAGTGGTGGAGGGGGTGGTGGCAAAAAGGTGCCTGAGATCAACGCTGACCGCAAGGAGTACTTGCGCTATCTGGCCGGACTACGCGCTCGGGTGACATCTTCGGCCGCCTCGCAGGTGGCGTTCTTCAGTTATCATGCTCCCCATCCTCAAGATCTGCTGTCGATCGTGGGCACACAGCGGCAGTGGTCGCGGCCGGCGAACGCCGACTTCTACGTAGCTACCCGCATCGGTGTCGGCGACCAGCCCGCTGTGGATCGATTGTTGAAGCCAGCCGTCGGGGCGGAGCTGGCGTCGAACGGTGCAGCGCCTCAGCCGTTTCTGGAACCGGTCAGTCACATGTGGGTAGTCAAATTTTTGCGGACTCACGGGCTGGTGCATGACTGCCCGAAATTGCTGCAACTGCGTACATTTCCGACAATCGCTGTCGGCGGAGACACGGCAGGGGCGGGCAGATTACTGACCGCGATGATCTGTCACCTGGCCGTGTTCCATCCGCCAGATCTGCTGCAAATCCGGGTTCTCGCCAAGAACCCCGACGACCCCAACTGGTCCTGGCTGAAATGGTTGCCGCACGTACAGCATCCGACGGAAATCGACGCCGCCGGGGCGGTCCGAATGATCTTCACTCGCAGTGACAGTCTGGCCGATCTGACGTCGCGTGGTCCGCATGCACCCGATTCGCTGCCCGGTGGCCCCTACATCATCCTTGTGGATCTGACCGGCGGCAAGGCGGGTTTCCCGCCCGACGGCAGAGCTGGTGTCACAGTGATCACACTCGGCAATCACCGCGGCTCGACCTACCGCATCAGGGTCAATGAGAACGGGACTGTTGACGACCGATTGCCTGGCCAGAGTTTCCGTCAAGTGACTTCGACAGCCGACCACCTCTCTACGGTAGAAGCTACCCGCATCGCTCGGAAGTTAGCCGGATGGTCGATCACCGGCACCATCTTCGATAAAACGTCGCGCGTACAGAAGAAAATGGTGACTGAATGGCACCAGCTGGTTGGTGCTAACACCGTCGAAGAGGTGCTACCGAGCCGCTGGCGGATGTATACCGACGCTGACCGGGACCGCCTTAAGATCCCTTTTGGTCACGAATTCAAGACCGGCAATATCATGTACCTGGATATCAAGGAAGGCGCCGAGTTTGGCGGCGGACCGCACGGCATGCTGATCGGGACCACGGGGTCGGGAAAGTCTGAATTCCTTCGTACCCTGATCTTGTCGTTGGTCGCAATGACACATCCGAACCAGGTGAACCTCTTGCTTACCGACTTCAAAGGCGGTTCCACGTTCCTGGGAATGGAGAAACTTCCACACACCGCTGCCGTCGTCACTAATATGGCTGAGGAAGCCGAACTGGTAAGCCGAATGGGTGAAGTGTTGACCGGCGAACTCGACCGCCGCCAGAACATCCTTCGACAAGCCGGAATCCTGGTCGGTGCGGCCGGCGCGCTCTCCGGGGTGGCCGAATACGAGAGGTACCGCGAACGGGGCGCAAACCTCGCACCGCTACCAACGCTTTTCGTCGTCGTAGACGAGTTCGCCGAGTTGCTGCAGAGCCACCCCGACTTTCTCGGACTGTTCGACCGGATTTGCCGCGTCGGGCGGTCACTGCGCGTTCATCTACTGCTGGCCACCCAGTCATTGCAAACTGGTGGGGTGCGCATCGACAAACTGGAACCCAACTTAACTTACCGCATCGCGCTGCGCACCACCAGCTCGGCGGAGTCCAAGGCGGTTATCGGAACCCCGGAAGCGCAGTACATTACCAACAAGGAAAGCGGCGTCGGATTTCTCCGAGTTGGCATGGAGGACCCCGTCAAGTTCAGTTCCCTGTACACTGGCATCCCCTTCGTTCCGGCGATCGCAGCGGAAACCAACGGTGACGGTGGTCCGTCCAGTCCGCGGTCCAGCCGCAAAAAGGTGCATATCCACGAATTCACCGCCGCTCCAATCCTCGAACCGGCGACAACGTCATGACCTGTGCTAGCTACGATGCAGTGGGGTACCATCCGCTTGCGGGAGACGAAGCGATGGGGGAGCGGCGTCAATGACTGCCGAACCGGAAGTACGCGCGCTTCGCGAGGTAGTACTCGAGCAACTCGGCACCGGTGAATCCCGTGCATATAAGATGTGGCTGCCTCCGTTGCTCGATCCGGTCCCACTGAACGAGCTCATCGAGCGTGACAGCAACAGGCATCCGCTGCACTTTGCGTTGGGCATCATGGATGAGCCACGGCGGCACCGCCAGGATATCTGGGGTGTCGATCTTTCTGGGGCGGGCGGCAACATTGGCATCGGGGGCGCGCCACAAACCGGGAAGACAACCCTTCTGCAGACCATGGTGATGTCGGCGGCTGCCACGCACTCACCGCGGGACGTCCAGTTCTACTGCGTCGATCTCGGTGGTGGTGGGCTGATCTACCTGGAAAACCTGCCTCACGTCGGCGGGGTAGCGAACCGATCAGAGCCCGACCGGGTCAACCGAGTGATCGCCGAGGCGCAAGCTGTTATGCGGCAACGAGAAATCATCTTCAAAGAAAACCGCGTTGGCTCGATGGCAGCGTATCGGCAATTGCGCACGAACCCCAGTCATCCCGTAGCGGCCGACCCGTTCGGCGATGTATTTCTGATTATCGACGGTTGGTCGGCATTTACCAGTGAGTTTCCCGACCTCGAAGCGGCGGTCCAGGATCTAGCCGCACAGGGGCTTTCGTTTGGGGTCCACATGGTGATTACCACACCACGCTGGACAGAACTGCGGTCGCGCGTTCGCGACTACTTGGGCACCAAGATCGAATTCCGACTCGGCGACGTCAACGACACCCAGATCGACCGCATTGCTCGGGATATCCCAGCGAATCGCCCAGGCCGAGCAATTTCAGTTGAGAAGCACCACCTGATGATGGGGGTGCCTAGGTTTGACGACGTGCACAGCGCTGACGACCTGGTGGACGCGATGACAGCCGGGGTGACGCAAATCGCGGCTAAAACCACTGAACAAGCACCCAGGGTTCGGGTTCTGCCGTCGCACGTATACTTGCACGAGATCGACCTGAACCCGCCCGGACCGGATTCCGACTACCGCACCCGTTGGAAAATTCCTATCGGAGTACGCGAAACCGACCTGTCGGTGGCCTACACTCACATGAGTTCGAATCCGCACTTACTGATCTTCGGGAACTCCAAATCGGGCAAGACACGCACCGCACATGCGATCGCGCGAGCCATCTGTGCCCGGAACAGTCCACAACAAGTGCGGTTCATGCTAGCCGACTATCGGTCGAGTTTGTTGGACGCAGTACCGGACAGCCACCTACTCGACGCGGGTGCGATCAACCGCAACAGCGCAAGCTTGGACGAGGCCATCCGGGCCCTGACGACTAACCTGAAGAAGCGGTTGCCACCGGCCGACCTGACGACCGCTCAGGTGCGGTCGCGGTCGTGGTGGAGCGGATTTGATGTGGTGCTGCTAGTCGACGATTGGCACATGATCGTCAGCGCGGCCGGCGGCGCGCCGCCCATGGGCCCACTCGCCCCGTTATTGCCAGCGGCTTCGGATATCGGGTTGCACATTCTTGTCACCTGTTTGATGAGCCAGGCATACAAAGCGACTATGGACAAGTTCGTCGGCAGTGCATTTGGGGCGGGAGCTCCAACCATCTTCCTTTCCGGTGACAAGCAGGAATTCCCCTCCTCTGAAATCAAGGTCAAGCGGCGGCCTCCTGGCCAGGCATTTATGGTCTCACCGGAGGCCAAAGAGGTCATCCAGGCGGTCTACGTAGATCCTCCAGAAGAAGTGTTCACAGTACTCCCAGCAAGCAGTTAAGATAATTTCATTCCCAAAGGAAGAAACGAACGGGCCACCGACAACCAACACCAAAGAGGGACACGGTGAACTGTTGGGCTGTTTTTGGGGTGACGCACTCCATGTCGCTCATGAGTATTCGCTAGTCGACAACGGCGCCGACATAGCTTGGGTGTAGCAATTTGACCCGAGAACGCTATCGCAGACAGAGGGAGCTGACAACATGACTTCGCTGATGTTGTGGCCCGCATCGGTGTTGAGTGAGTGTCTGTTGAGTTATTGGCGCGCTTCAGCTTCCTCGGCGAGGCGTGGACCGGAGGAAGCAGCGGTCGCGCCGATTGCGGCTGCCAAGCCCATGATGACCTGGCTGCAATCCGCGGCAGAGCAGATGACCAACGCAGGCCGAGGAGTACCGGCAAGTGATGGCAAGCACGCTGGGAATGGCCGTGATTACTGAGAACCGCATCAACCGGGCAATCCTTGCCGTCACCGACTTCCTCGGCGTCAACATGGCGCCAATCGTCTTCACGGAAGCGGACTATATTCATCTGCATGAGGAACCAGACCGCCCTAGCAATGAACGCCTACCAGGCGGAAACCCTGCTGAAAACGGCTTTCCAGAAGCTTAAACCAATGGTCGCGATCCTTAATCCGTCGAGCGACTCTCCGTCATCAACTTTGACGTCCGAGGGGAACCAATTAACGCAGATGATATCCGGATTTTTCGCTACCCTGCCTTCAACCCAGGCGTTGCAGCAAACTGTTGGGCAGGCCGCAGAGCTTACTTGCCCGATGCAGCAGGTAAGGTCGCCGTTTACCTCTATGGATAGCACCGACGGTTGCACGAGTGGCCAATGCGGCGACACGGAAAGCTCCCATTGCATCGGTCTGCTTGGTGCCAGTCCGCTATCCAACCACCCTTTGACCGGTGGGATAGACACAACCACCAACGCAAGCCTGCTGTGCGCGGAGTCGCTGCCTGGTGCGAGTGGGTCGTTGGCGTGGACACCGCTGACGACCCAATTGATCGATAAGTCGATTGCACCGGAGCCTCGGCAACGGGTGATGCTGCCCTCGTGGGTGCAAGCTCGCCGGGTCGCAACGCCCCAAGACGGTGGAACGACCGGAACGGCTCTGGCAGAGCCGCCAGCGCAGCAGTTCGGGTTGCCTAACGAGAACGACTGAGAGGAGTGGGACGACGACCAGGACAACTGGTGAACACCCACAATAACAAACTTCCCGGCAACCGGGCCGGAAAGACTTGCTAGCATCTGGCGAGTAACAGCAAGTAAGAGAAGAGAGTAGAATCAACATGGCAGAGATGATCACCGAGGCCGTGGTCCTCACTAGGCAGGCATCAGCTTTCGACGGTATTGCGCAAGGACTCATCCAAGAGCGGAGCACTGTTGACAACATCGGTCTGGGCTTTCAGAGCCAATGGCAGGGCCAGGCCGCCACAGCAACCACTGCTGCGCTGCAGCGCTTCGACAGCGCCATGCAAGCCCAAATCAACGAGTTGAAAGAGATCGTCGAGAAGCTGAACCGGTCCGGTGGCAACTACACCAATACCGACGAGGAAGCGTGCCAGTTGTTGTCCTCGAAGATGAACTTCTGATCCAACCACCAAGAACTGGAGTACAAGATGACACAGGTATGGAACTTCTCTTCCCTACAAGGGGTCGTCGCCGACCTGCAAGGAAGCTCCTGCAGAATTGGGGAGTTGCTCGACCAATGCCAAGAATCGCTCGCAACGCTACAAAGCTCGTGGCATGGTTCCGGTAACGAGTCCTACTCGATGGTCCAACGACGTTTCAACCAGAACACCACAGACATAAACCGTGCACTGGGCGACCTGGTACAGGCAATCAGTAATTCGGCCGACTCGATGCAACACACTGAGCAGGGCGTCATGAGTATGTTCAGCGGGTAGAATATCCAGATACGAGATCGGGGCGGGTTCTACTTCAAAGGATCTCGCCCTTTTCTCGTGTGTACTGGACCACACATCTGAAAGGCTTTCATGGCGGCTGATTATGACAAGCTGTTTCGGCCTGACGATGGCGCCTACGCTCCGTCAGATCAGGCAGCGGAGCAGTTATTCGACGGTGCTCCACCGTATACCCCGCCTACCATGCCAACCTTTACTCCAACGCCCAATGGTGAAGTTGCGTCCCCAATGCCGGACTGGCCAGATCAACTGCAACCGTACCCCTCGGCTGCATCCAAACCCCATCTGCCCCCGATGCCCATCGGCAGCCCGGTGCAACCCCCGCTGGCTTCATCCGAATCTTCGCAGACCCCTCTGCCAGTTAGTGCCCCCCTCCGCGCTCCAGCAGCATCGCTGATGCCAATCGGCGAATCTCAGCAATGGTCACCCGCGGTAGCACCCGAACATCAGTTTGCTGAATCCGAGCCCCCATCGGTCCCAATGCCGATCAACGGGCCTGCCCTAGCCAAACCCGCAACGCCAATGCCCACGACGCCAGTCGACCGATTCCAGCGAACGCCGGTCACCTCGCCTGAACCTTCTCTTGCTGAACCTGAAGCACAGCCGCCGGCTACACCAAAACCGTCTTTGCCTCCGGGGTCAGTGAGCAGGCCGCAGCAGGCTCCGCTCGAATCGCCGCGTCCGTCTGCGGGCCAACATTCACGACACGCTCGCCGAGTTCACCGCCATCGCGACGAAACCCAAACGACCAACCTGACATCAGCAACTGATCCGATGATCGCGCCGCGCTCGCGGATAGCGGAGCCGCGGCAGGCGCCCCACGCCGCAGCAGAGCCGGCTCCGACGCAACCTCCTGCCAGACCCGATGGCCTGACAAGTCGCCGTACCGCGCCGCACGATGCGACTGCGACATCCGCAATCGGCGCGCAGACGGAACAGAGCGCCGGGGTCAAAAAGCCGGGCAAGGTGGTGGCTAAACGAGGTTGGCGGCATTGGGTCCACACCGTTACACGGATAAATCTGGGCTTGTCGCCAGACGAGCTTCACGAGTTGGATTTGCTCACGCGGGTACGTCGAACTCCCCGCGGTTCGTATCAGATCGGGATCTTGGGCCTCAAAGGCGGGGCCGGCAAGACGACTGTAACAGTCACTTTGGGCTCGATGTTCGCTCGTGTGCGTAACGATCGGATCCTGGTGGTTGACGCGGATACCGGCTGTGGAAACCTCGCTGACCGGACGGGACGTTCTTCGGACGCAACTATTGCTGATCTGCTGGCAGACAAAGAGGTGAAGTATTACAATGATATACGCGCGTACACTAGCGTGAATACAGTCAATCTTGAAGTTCTCCCCGCAATGGGGTATAGCACAGCCCAACACATGTTGAGCGGAGAGGACTGGAATCTCGCTGCCGCTACAGTATCAAGATATTACAACATCATGTTGGCCGACTGCGGCGTCGGTCTGTTCGACCCGATTACCCGCAGTGTGCTCTCGACAGCGTCCGGAGTGGTGATTGTTACCAGCACGTCGATCGATGCCGCCCAGCAAGCAGCGGTCGCTTTGGACTGGTTACGCCATAAAGGCTATCAAGACCTACTGAATCGTGCATGTGTGGTGATCAACTATGTTATGCCGAAAGAGCCCAACATCGCGGGCAAAGAATTGGTGCAACAATTCGAACAACAAATTCAACCCGGCCGGGTTGTGGTCCTGCCTTGGGATAAACATATCGCGGCCGGAACCGAAATTCGGCTCGACCGACTCGACCCCCTATACCAGCGTCGGATCCTCGAGCTAGCCGCAGCACTGTCCGACGATTTTGAGAGAGCTGGACGCCATTGAGTGCGCCTGCTGTAACTGCTGGACCGGCCACTGCCGGGGTCACTCCTGCGCGACCTTCCGCCACTCGGGTGACGATTCTTACTGGCAAAAGGATGACCGATCTGGTGCTGCCCTCGGCGGCGCCGATCGAGGCCTACATTGATGACACCGTAGCGGTGCTATCCGATCTGCTCGAAGACGCACCAGCGGATGCTCTGGCGGGCTTCGACTTTTCCGCCCAGGGCGTGTGGACATTTGTCCGGCCCGGATCGCCGCCCCTGAAACTCGACCAGTCGCTGGACGATGCCGGGATTGTCGACGGGTCACTGTTGACTCTGGTGTCAACGAGTCGCACAGAACGATATCGGCCGCTGGTCGAAGATGTTATCGATGCGATAGCAGTGCTCAACGAATCACCAGAGTTCAACCGCAAGGCGGTGGACCGTTTTATCGGGGTGGCAATCCCAGTCTTGAGCCTGCCGATCACTGCCGTCGCGGCGTGGGCGTGGTGGGTAACTGGGCGTAGCCCATTCTGGTCGCTGGCGATCGGCATCCTGGGCATCGTTGTGCTGATCGGCAGCATCGCCGCCGACAAATTCTATAAAAATCTGGATCTTTCCGAGAGCCTGCTGCTCACTTCGTATCCGCTGATCGCCAGTGCCGCGGCTTTGGTCACCCCGCTACCAAATGGAGTCGACTCTTTGGGGCCGCCGCAGGTTGCCGCCGCCGCGGCGGCTGTCCTGTTTTTGACCTTGCTGACCCGGGGAGGCGCTCGACGGCATTCTGACTACGCCTCGTTTACCTTGATCACCACGGTCGCTATCGTGGTGATTGCCATTGCGTACGGCTTTGGTTACCAGCGCTGGGTGCCTACCGGGGCGGTTGCCTTCGGGCTGTTCATCGTGACGAATGCGGCCAAGCTGACCGTTGCTGTCGCCCGGATCGCCTTGCCACCGATACCCGTTCCCGGCGAGACCGTAGACAACGAAGAATTGCTTGATTCCGTTGTCACTCCGCACGAGGCTACTAATGAAGAGACGCCGACCTGGCAAGCCATTATCGCTTCTGTGCCTGACTCCGCGGTACGGCTTACCGAGCGCAGCGCCTTAGCCAAGCGGTTGCTGATCGGTTATGTCATATCTGGCACTTTAATTTTGTGTGCCGGCGCTATCGCAGTGATAGTGCGCGGACACTTCTTCGCACACAGCTTGGTGGTGGCGTTTTTGCTGACGGCGGTGTGCACGTTTCGGTCGCGACTCTACGCCGAGCGTTGGTGCGCGTGGGCGCTGCTGGCAGCCGCCGTTGTGATTCCGACGGGGTTGACCATCAGGCTGTGTATCTGGTATCCGCAAATTGCCTGGCTGTTGCTGATCAGCTACCTGGTGGCAGCCGTTATCGCATTGATGGTATTCGGGGCAACCGTCAGGGTTCGTCGCATTTCACCGGTGACGAAGCGGATTATGGAATTAATCGACGGCGCGGTGGTCGCATCCGTCATTCCGCTGCTGTTGTGGATCGCCGGTGTTTACGACATGGTCCGCAACCTGCGCTTTTAGCACTGGCCGTAGTGTGGTGAGTCGGCGAGATTGCGGCAGTTCATAGGCGCCAAGTCCGGTAATTTCCTCAATGTGAAACCCGGTGTGAAGTCCAGAGAGTGTCCGGCGATGTCTTAGCCATTGGCTATCGATCCTTCCGGTTTGAATGCGGCAGGGCCAAACCCAGTTCCTGGTGTTCCCGGTGCCTCCGTAGCCGATCACAGCGACCGGAACCGATTCGCTGGCAGCCGCCGATCAACAACACGATTTCCAGGATTGAATCACTGGTGGTCGACGACTTGCTAGCGGTTAAGAGCTTCCCCCTTAACCAAGATAACGTCCAACATATCCGCTACGGCGGGATGTATATACGAAAGCACATTAGGGCGCTGGGCGACGATTTGAAGTAATTTCTCTTCGGATCGGTTGTCGGTCGCGTTTGGAGCCAGTACGGCATCAGACCCAACAAGTTAATTTGGTAGAGGAGGTATGAGAGCGATAGCTTCGTCGCTATTATCAGAATTCTAGCCGGAGTTGGTCAGATGGCCGATCGGTTTATGAGAGGTCAGTTTCAACAGAACTTGTTTGACTTGGCCCCCACGAATTCACGAATTCGTTGCCACCGTGCCGCAACTAGACTTAGATGGTTCCTCAGGTCGGTAAAATTGCGCAACATCAAAAACATAGAGGACTGCTTCTTCCCCACCAGTCGGTTGCTGGTGCAACCGGTGTCGCCCCGGATAGCGCGGCTCCCTCTGGACGACTAACCGAGTGCGCTGCAATGAAGCCGAGGTAGGCCACGCTGGGTCGCACCGTGACCAAACTTCTGGTAAGTTAGGAGGCCGCCCCCGGAAGAAACTGGGAACCACCGGACAAGACTGCTGCAGCTGCCAACACCAAGATTAGCTTCGATGTCTCCATAAGTTTGATCTTCGAGTGGAATCCGCGCTGCTCCAGCCGGTGATCATGACGTCACCGTGCAGACGGCAACGTCGTCCCAATCGACTAGCAGGTAGCCCAATATGCTTTTGCCACCAGAATTCTCACAATTGTAGTTAACAGGGCAACCGGGTTCATCGTCGCGGCTGTTTCTCGCTCTAACCTAGTATGCGTAAGACATGTTATTGTCAAATAGCCCGGCGACGTATTGTGCCAATACAGCCCGTAGCGCTACAGGCCCGTCCGTAACTGTTGGCCACCGCGGTCTTCTCTCCGCCGGTGGTACCCGGCCGTCATCCGAACAAATCTGGAGTCACCCAGATCAGGGCTATCGGGCGCGTTTAGCGCAGCCATTATGCGTCTGCCAACGCCACCCAGATCAGATTTAGCGGTGCGGAGGGTGGGGCTTTGCAGCACGGTGTCGTGCATGACCCTCACCGTCGAAACCGGAACCGATAGGACCGACCGCCACATCAGGGGTGATTCGCTGTCGTGCGTTGACGCCATATTACGCGGGCGATACGCTTTGACGTGTTGCATTTGTCAACCGCACGGCGGGTACAGTTACTTCACTACCTGCGGTGGGTGTCACTCCAGGGTTGATGTCTCCCCTGCTCGCCCCCAGGCTGAGGGTCCATGATTGAGTTGCCTATCCGAACCTGGCGTATCGTCCGTCGTCGCCGGTTTAGCATGGTAACGTCGTGCCCCGAGATGTCCGGCATTGACGCTGGAGAATACCTGGAGGACCGGGATACTGAGCTTGATCAGGATCACTGGCGGGTACCAGCATTGTGATGAAATGCCAAAGTTGGTCTCGGAAGGCTCGGTTTAGTGAACGGAGTCTTGACCACCAGTGTTGGGGGTTTCTGGGTAGGTGGCGATTTCTGCTCGAGCAGATTTTTCAAGGTATGTTTAGGCGGTTTCCAGTTTTGGATTCCATGACCCGCTCAGTGGTGTCGGAGACGACGTTGATATTGGCCACATGTGTCGAGTTTATCCATTTATTAATTGCACAACACGCTCATTGACGTCTATCTCAATACCATTGTCTAGGACAATGATTGCCCTAGGATCTCGTCGAAATTTTGTCAACATCCCACTTAGCTTGTGCAATTAACCTGGTTATATGCCGGTACCAGGGAAGCATCGTTGCGAGATAATCCTGCAACGTCATCAATTACTTGATATTAGCATCGCTAGCGGAGTCTGCAAGCGTTAACGGTTCTTCGAAGAACACCACTGTCGAAGACTAGGCTCTTCTGTACCGGGTGGTCTCCAAAACATCGATGACCTTTCAACACAACCTATTGAACTCTTGTATCCGGCCATTGAAAGGTGTCCTAATTGGCGTCTGACACCTGCCCGAATAGGGCATTTACCCAACATGCTCACTCGTTGTTTGCGGAAATGCCCATCTTCTCTTCATCTCCCAGCCACTTGCTGGCCACATTGATCATTCCTGTCGAGGATCCCTACGCCACAGCGCCAGTCCGCCGAGCACCAGCAATGTCTACAGTAATCGTGCGCTGAATTGGCTCGCGTTCTGTGCAGCTTGAGCCAGCGATCGAGGCGTTACTTCACCGAATACGATGCTACTCGTCGATTCTGATACCACAAGATTATGCTTATTAAGCGTAACCGACATTAAGGGGAGCTAGCGGCAGCAATTTAGTGATTAAAACGCCGAGTGTTTCATAAAGCGATTGCCCTTCATGTACTAAGCCGATTACGGTACAGGACCGCCGGCTTCGTAATACCCGGCTGGCTGGTCATTAATTCGTGCTAAGCGACAAGAATGATAGCCCGTGACCCATACTGATACCGCGACACGGCTACCAACTAGCCGCCAGCCCAACAGTAACCAGCAACGCCGCCCACCGCAACACCAAGTCCTTCGGGTTTATGCCGCCACAACGATGCGTTTAAGTCGGCGGCGGTTCGCTAATCGGGCGGGAAAGGGCGGACAACCTAGCGGCGAGCTGCTCCCTGGCGGCTTCGTTGTAAGCGGTTGCCGCGCTCTGCGCGTTCTGCAAGGCCGCGTTGATCCGATCGGCGACCACCTCGTGACCAAACTCCCGCAAAGCGCCACTTTCGATATGGATATCGGTGAGCCACTGATATCCGTTAATCGTTACTTCGACGGTCTTTTCTTGATCCGAAGCCTTGAACACTCCGTCGTTCATTTGGTTACATTGCCCGTCCAGAGCAGACTGAAATTGCCCCAGCAGAGCTATTATCTGAGCTTGCATTGGATCCAAATCCATTACTTTGACTCCTTGCCGTCTTGGCAGTGGCGATTACCGATAACGTTTCAGTCCACGCCCGATGCCCGGGGTAAAGCACTTCGTCGTCTTGCTTTGCTAAGGGCTCTTGGTTTTAGAACTTCCGTTTTCCCCACAATGAATCATTCCCATGCCACCGCTGCCCATCACGCAGCCCGTGGGAGGCACTGCCACGACCTGTCTCCTGAGATGTCGGACGTCGTAAGGGGCCGGACAGATTCAGCTTCGATATTGACATACCTAGGATTCCACCGCCACCGAATGGCATCGGCTTCAACCTGGCACCCGATGTCACCGGCACATGCAGTGCATCGTACACGGCACTTGTCAGCTTCACGCCCGTGGGATAGCTAGGTGCCATCACTAGGAGACCCCCGGGAGGACATCGTGGGAGGCGTTGAGAACCACGACCGGTACCGTCCTTCAGACTTTTTATTATTCTTCATTGTGTAGTCGAGTATCAAGATACTGTTGACTCGTGTCCAACAGCGGGTCGATTTTGGCCACGGCGGCCAGTTTGGGTGGCTGCACTTTTTCGATAGTGCACTTGCTGTTGTACTAAGAAAAGTACCCACTAGACTTTTTCTGATAAGTCGCGTAGGTCTGCATGCACTGCTGTCTGGTGGGCTGGTTCGGTAGTCGGGTTGTATTCACTTCGAGCATCTGTGCATAAGACAGCTTGAGGTAGTTCGTACAGGACGTGAACTGGGATTTCACCACGAATCCACTCTTCCTAGCCATCGCGACGCTCGCTTGCACCATACGGCCAAAACCACTTGCTTTGTTGCTCCATTGAATCCGTGTCTGCGGCCGTCGCGTCACCTGTCAATTCTGGAAAGGAAGAAAACGCTTATACTCTTCTTACAACTTCTAGTTTGTAACTAATCCAGATATCCTTAAAGCTTGCGGCTGATGCCCCCTGTTCAGGTTGTTCGATTTGTGTGGCAGCTTTTTTATATGGGTGAAGTCGCGTTCGCCTGATTGCACGGCCGCGGCTGTACCTTTGGTTCCGGTGGAATGGTCCGACACAGAAACTTGGCTGTCGTTGTTCCAGACCGACGCCGATTCCTCAATCAACCTCTCCATAGGTCTTGATCGCATTCCGCATAGAGTGCGCCAGTTTCTGCCACTCCTGATATCCCGCCGCAAGATAGGTCCGCATGTTGTCGGATTCAAATTGAGTTGTGGGACCGCGTTGACTGCGATCTGAAGAGCACACGCGTCGGTAACTACATTAGTTTGGTGCTATCGCCAGTACTCCTAGCATCCCGGCGGCCCTGGCCAGGAAGCTCAGTCTGCTCCACCGTCATCGTCTGCGGTTGTGTCATGTCACATTCCGCCTCCTTAGTACTAAAGACATTTAGCGTCGTTAATGCTCGCGGTTGCCGAGCTAGGAATTCTTTTGGGCCCCGGCGTCATAATCTCGTGTGGACGATGAACTGCGGCAGCGTAATCGATACATCAATCATGCTGCGTTGCAGCAGCGCACGCTATATCATAGTTTGTCACTATTCTTCGGTAGCGCCATTTGGTAATGGCTCTCCTCAGGGGGGGAAATTTGGCGAATCGGCAACTTGCGATGTCGTGGAGTGCCGATGGTGTCTTGCTTAAGTATTACCCGCTCGCTGCCGGGGTAGGGGCCGAGATAGGTTATCGCATTTGGCCACGCCACTTTCGCCACCGGCCCGATGTGACCGCCGATCAATCTGGCGAATTTCTCGAATTGCTGCCCGAGTGTGACGATGCCACCTGCGGCCGCCGCACGCACCACGAACTGTGTGAACGTCTGGACGTCACCCAAGCTGACGCTCACGTCGACATCGTCGAATGGCATGTAGACCGCACACCGGTTCACCGTCTCGCCGACGAGTACACCCGCTGATCCGATTGGCAGCTGGCAATGCTGGTAGGCGACGAAGCTTTGACCCAACAATGCCGGCTGCTGGGCACCGCGCAGGCGATAAAATCCACATGGCGTTTTTGGTTCCCCGCGCGTCGTCAGTACCACCGTGGCCTGTGGAATCTTCCCAGGAGCCACCCGGACCCGGGTGATCGTGTGGTCGGCCCGTGCTGACCACCATGCATCCGGACCAGCGGGTGCGGTGTAGGCTACGCTGTACGCGTCTCGCCCCTGGATCATCGACCACTTCTCTTGCACGAAGCCGACATCGGTAGCGTGGTCGACCCTGTCGAAGCTCTGTCCGCAGACAGCGTCCACACCATGGCTAGCCAACTGATCTGCGATACGCGTTGTGGACGCAATCAAATAACGAGCCAGCCCCGCTGCGCCGGCGTCACGCCGCTGTGCGGACTTCCGGGTGCGCACAGGGTCGGCACGCAGCATGACCCAGGTTCGACGATACGCGGGCGCCGGGTCGGCACCGATCACCTGCTGGTACAGATTCACGACGTCGGGTGACGCGGCGTGGCCGACACGGTAACCTGCCGACACGACAACCGCTTCCAAGTCCGGACAGTGCACCGACAGCAGGTGCTCTAACAGCTGGGTCTCCAGCAAGTCGTCGGTCTGCGCTTCCCCATCGACGATGACTGTCGGCGTAAATGGTCTGGGAATCAGTTCAATGACCGATACTAGAAACCCGTTTTGCCAGCGCATAGCAACTTGATCTGCAGGTTTCACGGTGGCACCGATCACCGACTCCGACGGAGTGTCCAACGGCTTACGACTACGCCGGGAGAATGAATAGAGCGCCATCAGCCAGCCGCTTAGCCACCTGCCGGAAAATTGGACCAGGGTCAGAATCACGACCAATACCACTAGCGCAATGCCGGCCCACCAGTATTGGGTGCGGAAAAACAATATGATGTATGTTGGAGCCAACGCTGCGACGAGCAGTGCACGCCCCACGCTGAAACGTAGCCATATTGGATTTCTCATGTGCGTCGTAGTGCTCGCCTAACCAATACACCTAGTCCCAGCGTTATCGACAAGCCCAAGATCCGTTGAGCCACAACCATGATCGTCTTGCGATCAGGTCCCGACGTTATGACCGGCGGCGGAACGCTTCTTACATTGAATGGCTCTGAAGCGGACTCCGGCGGAACATCCCAGGTAAGCGCTGCCACAGCATTGATGACACCCGCGCCGACGACGTCGTCGATGCCTCCTCCGGGATGTCGCGCGGTGGCGGTGATCCGGTTGATGATCTGGGTCGGCGTCAGGTCAGGAAACCGCTGTCTTAGCAGGGCTGCCAAACCTGAGACATATGCGGCGGCAAACGAGGTACCGGCGATTGAAATCGAACCCTCATCGTCTTGCAGCGCGTTCACCGGTTCACCGTTATAGCCCAGCGCAGTGATGTTTTCCGTCGGTGCCGAGACGCCTACCCATGGTCCGTGCACCGAGAATCGGCTCGGCATCCCATTCTGTGCGATACCACCGACGGTGAGTACCAAAGGTGCATACCACGCCGGTGTGACGATTGTCTGCACCTTGCTCCAGCCGCGTGGGTCGTTGGGCATTGATACGTCAGGCATCGGATTCTGCGTGCAATCCCCGCCGGTGTTGCCTGCCGCGACTACGATCACCACACCCTTGACGTTGACCGCGTAGTTGATCGCTGCGCCCAATGTCGATTCATCGATCGGCCTATTTGGCTTGTAGCAGGCTGTTTCACTAATATTGATCACGTTCGCACCAAGATTGGCGGCGTGCACTACCGCGCGGGCCAGGCTGCGGACCGACCCAGCCGCCGGTATCGCGTTGGGATCATTGGTGTTGGGTTGCACGCCTACCGGCTGAAAGGCCTCTGAGGTTTGTCGTAACGAGAGCAGACGCACATCTGGCGCGACGCCGATGAATCCGTCTGTGGGCACGGGCCGGCCGCCGATGATAGACGCGATAAGCGTTCCATGCGCGTCGCAGTCGGATAGCCCGTTGCCAGCTTGATCGACAAAGTCGCCACCAGGTTCCGCCGGGACACGGGGCGAGACCTCGACACCAGTGTCGATCACGGCCACTGTTACCCCGGCCCCGGTAGCGAACTTGTGCGCGTCATTGACACCTAAGTAGGTGTTACCCCAGGGCGGATCGTGGAAACTGGAATTCGGCAACGTTGTGGGCGCCACGCACATCACCTTCTGTTCGGTGGGCTGGTCAGGCCCCGTCACATCGGGCGGTACCGCGCCCGGGTCAATCGAGGGTGGGTTGATCGCCAGAGCGGGAGGCGCAAACAGCAACGCCAACGTCACCGTCATCAGCAAGATACGGTGCACCTCCGACTACCCCATTCATGTCTCTAAGCTGCTGTGCTGGTGGCTCGTCACGCGTGGTTGCTCGAGGACGATCTGCTCGGACATTGGACCTGCGTTACGCACCCGCGTGCATTTTAGACTCAACAGCTGAGTAATCCGCGGTGGTCTTAGCCAAGTTTTGTTGTTCTTGTGGGACGTCTAGTCAGTGTGAACATGTGGTCGAGTCGCTCGTCGACGCTGATCTGGTTATGGGCTGGTGAGTCTGTAGCCAAGCTTGACGTCGGGGTCCGACCTGTGGAAGGGCCACGTACTACTGCTTCGAGCATGCCGGTCAGAATTTTGCTTCTCTTGAATGAGGACTTTGGACGATCTATCCACTATGTAGTGGGATGGATTCAATTGGAAAGCAAGCCAAGTGGCAGCACAACGCAGGAACAAGCCAGAAGCTTGCGGTAGTGTCGGGTCCGGGGGAGAGAGATTCCTGAAGCCGAACACGAATAGTGATCGACCAAATCGGGGCGACGGTTCAGCCGTGTGTGAGACGTGCCCGCACGCACCGGGGCCATAGTCGGCCATAGTCGAGTTGGCCCAGCAGCTCATCGAGGCCGGCATCGAGAAAGTTACCGTCGAGTCCACCGCGGGCTACTGGCGGATCTGGTACTACCTGCTAGGGGTGGCGTGGCTGTCCGGTGCAGCTGGTCAAGACCCGGGATGTGGAGAATGTGCTGGGCTGGAACAGGACTGATAAGCTAGATGCGGTGTGGTTGGCCAAGCTGACCGAGAAGGGTCTGCTGGGATCAGTTTTCGTGCCATCGGCCAAGTTCTATCCGCTGCTTCTCTACTACACCCGCCTGTGGGTGGATTTGACCCGCGACTACACTTGCTATTGGCAGCGGCTAGAAAAAACTGTTCGAGGACGCGCTGGTCAGAATATCGTCGGTGGCCTCAACCCTGATCACGCTGTCCACACGGGACATGATCGAGGGCCTGATTGTTGAGCTACCCGCCGACACCCGGGCCATCGATCACCGCACCGGCGCCGATGCGCACGGAGCCAGCACAGGTACCGACATCACTCCCGATCCCAACACTGGCGGCGCCAAACCGATTCTGGTCGACCCCGCTATCGTTGCAGAATGCGTTATCAGCACCGTTGAGCATCTCACGGAATTTTTGAGTATTAGCGTTAGCAGTGCGCAAAACATCCTGACTGAGGTCGACACTGACATGAACCGCTTAACCAGACGTGAACGCCTAGTCTCATGGGTCAAGGCTATGCTTACGGACAATTTCGTCCGGGCCGGTTAGCGGCGCTGACAAGACCAGCAAGAGCAACCCATATCTGATAAGGTGTACTCGGCGAGGCCGAAGTCGCCAAACTTGCGATTACCACTCCCACCGCCTAGTCAAAAGCTGAGATAGGCTACCGGGTTACCATTAGCCCTGTCCTGCCCCATACGCACTCTGCAAAACGACACCCAATTCCGCCGGGTCGCTTTCGCCTAACCACTAGCCCTAGTCATTTTCCTGCTAGTCAGGACAGGTTCGCACTAGGGGGCGTACCACGCGTCGACGCGCACCGGCGTCGAACAGCTGGGTAGTGCCTGTGACGTAGTGGGCCTCGTTGAAGGCGAGGCAGAGCGGGTGACCATCAAAGTTGCCATTAGCGTTGAAAGAGCGTGGGTGCTGTTTGTGTCACGCGGATTGCATACGCCGCGGCGCCCCAGATCGGGGGCTTAGCAAACGAGGATGGATGAAGATTGTGCACACTGCTACCTCAGGAACTGAATTTTTCACACGCGATACGCAAGTATCAGTTGACAGCTAGTTAATAACGCCATTGAAGAACGTGCGGATGTCGGCGCCTGCGGCGGCGATCCAGGCCAGTTCTTTGTCGGTCAATGCGACCGAACAGTAGAAACGTTGAGTGGCCAGATCCTTCTCGTCTGCATGGACTGCCTTGGCGGATGTTCTGATTCTGCAACACTACACCGCATCACATTCAAATCACCACCAGCACATTCTTTTTCCAAGCACGTATCAAAATGACCGCAGCGATTACGTCCCTGGCGTGCAGCGCTTGTAGATTTTTTTGCTGTCACCTGGCCCGTTTCGCTGCGGTGCTGAGTGGCAACCACGAATCTCGCAGCCATTTGGCGCACTCCACTACATTGTGCGCAAATCGCCAGTCTCGCATCATGCTTACTCCGCGCATGTCGGCCGGGCATACGGTAGACATGCAATGTCGCACACACCGTGTTTAGAGCTTCGCTGGTGACCAGCTCGACTATCGTGGTACGCGGCTTCCTGTAGTGTGTAGTGATTTCAACCAGGTCATCGAGTGTATAGGTTTAACCGCAAGATGCGGTTAAACCTATACACCAAGAAGGTTTTCCTGGTGAGCAATTCATCGAATTCCTTTAGTAGTCCGCGGCAATGTAGCAGAAGTCGAGTAGGTGCACCTCGAGAGCAGCTAAACAAGGTTTTTTTAGGGGTTTCCATGTCGATCATGGCTGGACGATTGTCCTGATGGCGCTCCATCAACGAAGAAAAACTCATCCATGAACAGAATGTGGCCCGGTAAACGGTTGATTAGTTAGTTGGTCTTAGGTCCTGAGGCACCGATGTGTTCACCACAAAATTCGGCCTACGTAACCTCGATAATTTCGGAACGACTTACGATGCCAAGACCGGGGTATATCTTTTTCAGCGTCTCGGTGGTAGTGGTCTTGCCGGTACCGGAATCCAATCGGCTAGCATATAGCTAGTCTGATTGGCCACTGGAAGCCCGGTAGCCAGCCGCAGCGCCCAGACCTAGACTGATTTTCTAGCTCGGCCACCGCACGCTTGCCTTCGGCCAATCCGACTTGATTGTCAAGCAACGCCCGGCCTTCCTCCGGGAGTTCGCTGCGCCGCTCTTCGTGCTCTTCCTTGCGCCGCTGTTGAACGGATCACTGGGTGATTATGTCTCATTTGTTGGTGCGGGTTTTGATGTCGTCTTCGTCGGTGACCACGAAGTGTAGCACTGGGTCGACTAACGCCTGCCTGGCAGACCCCATAAGCACACCACTTCGACAACCAAATCTAGGCTGCATCTTGGTCGTCTAGCTGGCGATGCTCCATACCGCACACTCAGCTCAGATCAATTTCGATCAAAGGAAATTCGGCTTCGTCGATTGCTATGATGGCGGTATCGGAGTGTCGATTAAGCAATTTGATCGTACAGATATGTCCTACGCGTAACTCAACGCAGTCGAGGGTGACACACGCGCACACACCTGCTCCAGATGAGCAACGGCATGGACAGTCAAGGTGTTCGTTGCTGCGGTGCGTGACCACCCACATCATTACTACTTGCGGCGGAAAGATCGCAGCTGCAACCGAGATGACGTCCGGCCAGCGCTGGGTGGCAAACATCAAGTAGGCCTCGATATGCTTCTACCATCGATGGTTCTCCCAAGAATCCATAAGAGATGAATCCGCCAGCAACGCTTCTGCTTTGTCGGATGGCGATCATCAATGAATGTATCTAGAAAACGCCAATCCTGCATGCTATGCTTCGGTCACCGAAAACAGATACGGCCTGCCTTTGATCGACACCTACAGGAGCACGCAGAGTCGGTTAATCGCACGTGTTAGAGCTACTTTACTAGCAGCAGTGCATTATCATCTGAAGCGGTTCAGCCGAGCCAGGTGTAGGGTATTGACGAATCGATCTCCGTAGTCTCCTGTAAATACACGCGGGCAAACGCACTATCGCTATCGAGTAGCGCCATCGCTTGGTGTAACCGCTTGCGTGTTGCCATCGTGGTGCTACTGGTCTTGTTGGTCATTGGGATTCATCTACCGGCTAGAGCTCAGCACTTTGCAAGTTTCTGCTCAGAAGCTACGCAACGGTTCTCGACGCTTAACAACTCGGCCTTTACCTTATACACTTGCTCAGCAGCAGGTACTTCCACCGTAGCTAGACCTGTCTGTGTGATCAGTACATGGCGCTCACCCGGTACGACTCGTCTAATTTTTCCACTAAGATAACTGTGTTCGGACGCGGCGTAGGCACAGGAATTCCGTTCACCACACTGACCGGTGTTCCCTACACTAAACTTTGCATGATCGCTAACAACTATATCGAATATTTGAATACTTTTCCATCACTGCTTATTTCGCGTGTGAATTGCTATTCATCCGCCTTCCCAGGCGTATCGGATCACAAACTACTTAGCCAACGAGTATTCGGCGGTGATGTGCACGCTATTGAAGTACCTCGCATCGTCCAGCGGCAACATAATACGATTTCCACCACCGACCTTGCTCAGCCGTACGACCGACGGTTGGAGTGGGAAACGAATGTCCTGGCAGTAGTCCACGACGGATGCAGTGCAGCGACAGCATAGGGCCACACAGATTGACCGCTACAGGTCTTGTGCCTGTTCAACCTAGCAATGTAGGTAGCATCATGCTAAGAGAAGCATTCGGCGGTTGTGCGGTTCGGACTGTAACAGTGGCGGTGGCCAGTAGCCGGGTCAAGGACGAAAAACATGGTGTTCTAGGTGATCCCACCGGCACGCATCGACCGAGATTGAGCTAGTTTCTCCAAAGTGATGTCCGTGGGGGAATATCAATTAGGTGGTCAACCAGCTGTAATCGCCGCGCACCGAGTGTTAGCCTCCCCCGTTCAGCACCTCTACCGTCGATCGGCTTAACGCTGTTTAATTTCGAAGATATCGATGGTGTCCGCAACTTTCGCACTAGTATCTCGTTAGCGCATAGCCGCTATGCGGCTATGCGCTAACGAGATACGCCGCTGCAGGGCTTCAGCATGTCGAAGGTTGAAATTTGCATAATTGATCTAAGCTTCCCTGCTGTCCGGCGTAAATTGGTATCCCAATCAATATGCCTTTTATTCTTGGGTAGTTGCCAAAACTGCTTAGCCACTACACTAAACTACACTTAAAGTAATTTTTTCTGATCTACAGAACAGCACAAAGATTTTACGCACAAAAGTGAGCTAAATTTTTACCTAACAGTAACTTTACTGTATAATTTAAAATCCATACTTAATTAACTGAGTGTATGTATAGGAATTCCCAAGCAGTTACATTTCCTCCACCACGATACCATCCTGGTAACAAACTCCACCACCAGCGCTATCATTGATCACCACACGCGGTTCGTTCTACTTAACTACTTAATTGTTCGATCATGTAGAAACTATAAGCTCACTCATAACAACAACGACTGACATCACCCCACAGGGATGTTGATGATAATTTCAATCACCAAAAGCTATGATGGTACCAAATGTATCCACTCACCATCTATCCCTACCAGGATAGAGACAAAGATGATCTCCGACTTTGATCGCACCCGTTATTGCTCTCGCCGAACTCGAGTAATTAGCGAAGCCACTACGACGGCGGCTCTAATCTGGCTGGCTAATACCAGAACCATATTGCGAACGTGGCAGTCGAAGAGGGTGGCTACCGCGGTTTACTGGATTACGTGAGCCGAAGCCGCGAGTGGAATCATTTACTCCACAGGCACACCAGAAGTTATCGCGGCCGACGAAATCTACGGCACTGTAGACTGACTTGGGTGGCTACCCAGCCTGCCAGCTTGCGTGCTTTCTGCAAAACCCGATTGATCATCTGGTGGGCATCAAACCTCGGATACTTGGCCCACAATAACGCTGAGACTTCATTGGCGTAAGCCGCTGGAAAGCGGGTTCCCCAGACCGGTATGTTCACCTAGCCCGGGTAGATAAATAGGTAGGAATTTACAGGTCCCAACCTATTTCGGGCGAAAATCTCATAATCCCGACGTCGGGTTCCTTGGCCTCCACCCAGGGCTTGGCTACCACATCACTGCCACGTATCTGCGTGGACCGCATGCCGGCGAAGATAATGGCAAAAATCGTGGGTGGCGAGTTTACCCATGCTAGGCTCGAGTCGACGGGCAACTGTTCGACTTTTTTGTTGCCGTCCCCGCGAAATCGGTTCGCCCGCAGCGAGAAGTCGTTGCCGGCGTTTATAGCCGACAGCACAGCCTGCTTGGGGTGGCCTCGGCGCGCACTGATTGGGTCACTACGTTGGACAGGTCCTCGTTTGGCGCGGTAATTGAAGAAGGCCATCGTCGCTCTCGGTAACGCGTCGTTCGCCGAGGCCAACATCTCCACGCCATCGGGAAGCTCGGCGGTCTTTGGTGTTCGTACGATAGCGCGTATGTTGCAGCTCGACATCATCGTTCACGTTCGGCAACGAGGAGATTAGCTACCATTTTTGGTCGTACCGGTTACCGCGATTGTTGTGTTCAGTCTGTTCCTTGAGCATCACATATACTGCGTTGCAGGAAATTCTTTAGGCCATGATCGGACAAACCACTCTAACGTTTTTACCGTAACCGAAGCCCTATCCTCTCACGACGAGGTCACCACGATCAGCGCATCCAGATCGCGTAGGGACTTCCCGGAGGATGGTGGAGTCCAGGGTTGAGCGGCAGTGGACGACCGAGATTGTGAAATGCTGGTCCAGTCGTCATGCGGCTTCCCAGTCGATGGCAGGGTCGAGTACTCAGTGTGGACCGGTGGCTGGTTCGCCGCCGAGGTACGTGCAGGACTGCGAAATTCATGCCGATACGTGCAATCACTTCCACGAAAGACTACCGGTTCTGGTCAGCGATCGGATCCCAGAACGGGCCGCCAGCTTGCGGATGGATTCTACCGTTAAGTCGGCCGAATGCTGCACCGGCGTCACTCGCTACGATGTGGTCCTACTTGTGGCGTTCGGCGAGGATCAATTTGACACAGGTAGCGACCTACGTTTTCTGACGCCGCTCTTGCTCAGCACCCCGACCTGGTTGGTTGCCGTCAGGGGTGGTCTGGATGGCCGCCACGAACTGGGCTGCCGCGCGTTGCGCAATTGCCGATGCGCTGCCTGGCCGAGGTCACCGACTGGGTGATTCTTCACCAACTGTGGTCGGTGGGTGTCACCGCGGCACCGTCTGCTAGAACGACAGTGTCGTCCCAGAGATTCGGTGCGGGCGGCGGGTCGATTTTGGCCACGGGCGACCAGTTTGGGTGGCCGCGTTGCCGGCGGACCAGGTATTAGGTGGGGAGCAGTCCGGTGGCGGGGCAGGGCGGTTCGTGCAGAAATCTGGGTAGGCCCTGACGGAAATGCCGGGGTTCACTTACATCTGCGGATTCCTGGACTACGGACTGGCCTGGTCGTGTGATCGAGGCGTCTCACCCGCCGGACCACAAACGATCCCGCAAGAATTGAATTGGTTGTGCTAGTTTATGGTTCTCCCAGGTGCCAGGCTGTCGACCCCATGCCACCGCCTGACTGCGGGCCGCTCCTGACTGATGAACTCCGCGACCAGCTACCGACGTCGGACTCGCGACCAGTGTCTGCCCAGGATCAGTCATAGGATGGTTCGCTGATTGACGGAACGCCGCCCATAGTGTCTTAATAGCTATATTTAGATTTTTATTAGTTCATTTTAACTCTTTATTATTTTTGCGCAAAATCAGCGGCGGTACCCTAGTGTGTCGCTGCAACTTATTCGCCATGTCCTGAGCGCAGGTGTGGGTGATGCCAGCGGCATTTCTGCCAGGCTTTATCCTGTCAAAGCTGTTCGGTTCATCCGGTTCTGCGACTCGAACGATCGTGGTACTGGGCGCCCATCGGTGTAGCGGCAAACTTGTTTAAACGGATTGATTGTATGGTCCATTGAACGGCCGCGATTCGGCCAACCGCGGATAGAACGCCAATCGCTGCGCGACATGTCGCAACAGTGGTGATCGGCAGCTGTGACGACTTTACGCCGACGTACTTCGGCGGGCTAGTATTAGGAAAGTTGGCATGTCACGCGGGTTTTGTCATAATCGTTTTACGATTTGTCGGTACCGGTTACAGGGCGACCGCCCAGTGTTGCACGGACGGATAGCCAATCGGATTATCTCCGCCTGACGAGCAGGCTAGCGATAAGGCGGAAGGAGTCGAGTCTGCCGCTTCCAGGCAGGGCTTCGCCGGAGCCGTTGATGAGGGCCACGCAGAACGTTCTGGTGAAGGGTTAGGTAAGGAATGACGGCCAAGCGCGTCGGGTTGTATAACCCGGCGTTCGAGCACGATTCGTGCGGAGTAGCCATGGTAGTCGACATGTACGGTCGGCGTACCCGCGATATTGTGGACAAGGCGATTACCGCGCTGCTTAACCTTGAGCATCGTGGTGCGCAGGGCGCTGATCCGCGCAGTGGTGACGGCGCAGGCATCCTTGTTCAGATCCCGGACGCATTCCTGCGGGCAGTCGTGGATTTTGAGCTCCCCGCTGCGAGCAGCTACGCCACCGGCATTGCGTTTTTGCCGCAGTCGTCCAAAGACGCCGCGGCTGCCTGCGCCGCGGTGGAGAAAATCGCGGTGGCCGAGGGGCTGCATGTACTGGGTTGGAGAAACGTGCCCACCGACCCTTCGTCGTTAGGTGCGTTATCCCGTGATGCAATGCCCACCTTCCGTCAGGTGTTCATGGCGGGGGCCACCGGCCTGACGCTAGAACGCCGTGCCTACGTGATCCGCAAACGTGCCGAGCACGAACTCGGCACCAAAGGTCCCGGTCAGGACGGTCCGGGACGCGAAACTATATACTTCCCAAGCCTCTCGAGCCAGACGTTCGTCTACAAGGGCATGCTCACCACTCCGCAACTCAAAGCGTTCTACCGGGACCTGCAAGATGAACGGCTGACCAGCGCACTGGGCATCGTGCATTCCCGGTTCTCCACCAATACTTTCCCGTCCTGGCCGCTTGCGCATCCTTTCCGGCGCATTGCCCACAACGGCGAGATCAATACCGTCACTGGCAACGAGAACTGGATGCGGGCTCGCGAGGCGTTGATGAAGACCGACATCTTTGGGTCGAAAGCTGACCTGGAGAAGCTGTTCCCGATCTGCACTCCGGGTGCCTCCGACACCGCGCGCTTTGACGAGGTGCTAGAACTTCTGCACCTGGGCGGGCGCAGCCTGGCCCACGCGGTGCTGATGATGATCCCTGAAGCCTGGGAACGCCACGAATCGATGGATCCTGCGCGACGGGCATTTTACCAGTACCACGCTTCCTTGATGGAGCCGTGGGACGGTCCGGCGTCGATGACATTCACCGACGGTGTTGTGGTGGGTGCCGTGCTCGACCGCAATGGCTTGCGCCCGTCGCGTATCTGGGTCACCGACGACGGCTTGGTGGTGATGGCTTCCGAGGCCGGCGTATTGGATCTGGACCCGTCTATAGTGGTCCGCCGGATGCGACTGCAACCGGGCCGGATGTTCCTAGTTGACACCGCGCAGGGGCGCATCGTCTCTGACGAAGAGATCAAAGCTAAACTGGCTGCCGAGCACCCTTACCAGGAATGGCTTGACAAAGGGCTGGTTCCAATTGATGAGTTGCCGACCGGCAAGTACGTGCGGATGCCGCATCATCGACTTATCATGCGGCAGTTGACCTTTGGCTACACCTACGAGGAACTCAATCTGCTGGTAGCACCCATGGTCCGTGCTGGTGTCGAACCGATTGGGTCTATGGGCACCGACACCCCGATTGCGGTGCTGTCTCAGCGTCCCAGGATGCTTTACGACTACTTCCACCAGCTCTTCGCTCAGGTGACCAATCCGCCACTGGACGCCATTCGCGAGGAGGTGGTGACTAGCTTGCAGGGTACCACCGGGGGTGAGCGTGACCTGCTCAGCCCCGATGAAAACTCCTGTCGCCAGATTTGGCTGCCACAGCCGATTCTGCGCAATTACCAGCTGGCCAAGCTGGTCAACCTCGACCCTGCCGACGAGATCAATGGACGCCCGCATGGCATGCGGTCTACAGTGGTGAACTGTTTGTATCCAGTCGCCGATGCCGGCGCTGGGCTGGCTGACGCGCTGACTAAGGTGCGCGCGCAGGCATCGGCGGCGATCGCTGACGGCGCGCGAGTCATCATCTTGTCCGATCGCAATTCCGACGAGCAGATGGCTCCGATCCCGTCGCTGCTTTCCGTTGCGGCGGTACACCATCATTTGGTGCGTGACCGTACCCGCACCCATGTGGGTCTTGTGGTGGAATCCGGTGACGCCCGAGAGGTCCACCACATGGCGGCGTTGATCGGCTTCGGCGCGGCGGCGGTCAACCCCTACCTGGTGTTCGAGTCGATCGAGGACATGCTCGACAGAGGTGTCATTGATGGAATAGACCGCAAGACAGCGTTGAACAACTATATCAAGGCTGCTGGCCGAGGTGTACTGAAAGTAATGTCTAAGATGGGTATTTCGACACTAGCCTCTTACATCGGTGCGCAACTGTTCCAGGCAGTCGGCATCTCTGAAGACGTGCTGGACGAATACTTCAGCGGGTTGAGTTGCCCAACAGGCGGAATCACCCTCGACGACATAGCTGCTGAAGTCGCAGTCCGCCACCGGCTGGCCTACCTGGACCGGCCGGATGAACGCGCGCATCGCGAACTTGAAGTTGGCGGGGAATACCAGTGGCGCAGGGAAGGCGAATACCACCTGTTCAACCCGGAGACTGTCTTTAAGCTGCAGCACGCCACGCGTAGTGGACAGTACAAGATCTTCAAGGAGTACACTCGTCTCGTCGATGACCAGAGCGAGCGGATGGCTTCACTGCGTGGACTACTCAAATTCCGTACGGATGCGCGTCCCCCGGTTCCGCTGGATGAAGTCGAACCTGCGAGTGAAATCGTTAAGCGTTTCTCGACGGGAGCGATGAGCTACGGTTCGATTTCCGCTGAGGCGCACGAGACCCTTGCCATTGCGATGAACCGTCTGGGTGGTCGATCAAACAGTGGCGAAGGTGGCGAGGATGCCACCCGCTTTGAGCCCGATCCCAATGGGGATTGGCGACGCAGCGCTATCAAACAGGTCGCTTCTGCGCGGTTCGGGGTTACCTCGCACTACTTAACGAACTGCACTGACATCCAGATTAAGATGGCGCAGGGTGCAAAACCCGGTGAAGGGGGACAACTGCCGGGGCGGAAGGTGTACCCTTGGATTGCTCAGGTCCGGCACTCCACCCCCGGTGTTGGCCTGATCTCCCCCCCACCGCACCACGACATTTACTCTATCGAAGATCTGGCTCAGCTGATTCACGATCTGAAAAATGCGAACCCGTCGGCTAGGGTTCATGTCAAGCTTGTCTCGGAAAACGGGGTGGGCACGGTGGCTGCGGGGGTATCCAAGGCGCATGCCGACGTGGTCCTGGTCTCGGGGCACGACGGTGGTACTGGCGCGACCCCGCTGACATCGATGAAGCACTCGGGTGCGCCATGGGAGCTGGGGTTGGCCGAGACCCAGCAGACATTATTGCTTAATGGATTACGCGACCGAATCGTGGTCCAGGTAGACGGTCAACTCAAGACAGGTCGTGACGTGATTATCGCTGCATTGCTCGGTGCTGAAGAATTCGGCTTTGCTACGGCTCCATTGGTAGTAGCTGGCTGTATCATGATGCGGGTATGCCATCTAGACACTTGCCCGGTTGGCGTCGCTACCCAGAATCCTTTGCTACGCAAGCGGTTCACTGGCAAGCCTGAGTTCGTCGAGAACTTCTTCATGTTCATAGCTGAAGAAGTTCGGGAATATATGGCACAGTTGGGCTTTCGAACTTTCAATGAGGTGATCGGTCAGGTGGGTGCGCTTGACGCGACGTCGGCGCGGGCGCATTGGAAAGCGCACAGTATCGATCTGACACCGGTGTTGCACGAGCCGGATTCGGCATTCATGAACCAGGACTTGTACTGCAGTTCGCGCCAAGATCATGGTCTGGACAAGGCGCTCGATCAGCAGTTAATAGTTATTAGTAGGGAAGCGCTGGATTCCGGCAAGCAGGTTAGATTCTCTACAACTATCGGCAACATCAATCGCACGGTAGGCACTATGCTCGGTCATGAATTAACGAAAGCCTTTGGTGAGCAAGGACTTCCAGATGGAACCATAGAAATCACGTTCAAGGGCTCCGCGGGCAACAGCTTTGGCGCCTTTGTACCCAAGGGGATTACTCTGCGTGTCTACGGAGATGCCAACGACTATGTCGGCAAGGGCCTGTCTGGTGGACGAATTGTGGTGCGTCCGTCCGATAATGTGCCGCTGGACTATGTTGCCGAAGATAACATTATCGGCGGCAACGTGATTCTGTTTGGCGCTACCAGCGGTGTGGTTTACTTGCGCGGAGCTGTAGGCGAGCGGTTCGCGGTTCGCAACTCCGGGGCCCATGCGGTAGTGGAGGGTGTGGGTGATCACGGTTGCGAGTACATGACTGGTGGCAAGGTAGTCATCCTTGGCCGCACCGGCCGTAACTTCGCGGCCGGCATGTCCGGCGGTGAGGCTTATGTCTATGATACCGGCGGCGAACTTGCGGCCAACCTGAACTTCGAAATGGTTGAACTCGAGACCCTTGACTTCGATGACGCAGACTGGCTGTATGCCATAATACAGGCGCATGTAGACGCTACCGATTCCGCTGTTGGTCAACGGATTTTGACCGACTGGTCCGAGCAGCAACGACACTTCGTCAAGGTGATGCCGAAGGACTACAAGCGGGTGTTGCAGGCTATCGCTTTAGCTAAACGCGACGGTGTGGATGTAGACAGGGTGATCATGGAGCCGGCACATGGCTGATCCGGTTGGCTTTTTGAAATACACACAGCGAGAATTACCGAGGCGACGGCCTGTCCCGCTACGGCTGCGAGACTGGAAGGAATTATATGAGGAATTCGATAAAGAGACTTTGTGGAATCAGGCATCCCGTTGCATGGACTGCGGTATTCCGTTCTGTCACAACGGGTGTCCTTTGGGAAACTTGATCCCGGAATGGAATGACTTGGTGCGTGGGGGCCGTTGGCGCGACGCGATTGAACGTCTGCACGCCACAAACAATTTTCCCGACTTCACTGGTCGGTTATGTCCGGCGCCATGCGAGTCGGCGTGTGTGCTCGGCATTAACCAGGATCCGGTGACGATCAAGCAGATCGAGCTGGAGATCATCGACAAGGCCTTCGACGAAGGTTGGGTGCGACCACTGCCGCCGCAGCAGCTGACCGGTAAGGCGGTTGCCGTGGTGGGTTCGGGGCCAGCTGGACTTGCTGCTGCCCAACAGCTTACCCGTGCGGGTCATCGCGTAATAGTCTTCGAACGCGACGATCGCATCGGCGGGTTGCTGCGGTACGGTATCCCAGAATTCAAGATGGAAAAGCGTTTCCTGGAGCGGCGGTTAGACCAGCTGCGGGCTGAGGGCACCGAATTCCGGCCCGGCGTCAACGTTGGAGTCGACATCACTTCTGAGCAGCTGTGTGCTGATTTTGATGCGGTCGTGCTCGCCGGCGGCGCCACCACTTGGCGCGAGCTGCCCATTCCGGGACGTGAGTTGGATGGCGTTCATCATGCGATGGAGTTCTTACCCTTGGTCAACCGTGTCCAGGAGGGAGATGACGTCCTCGGAGACGACGGTCAGCCGCCTATCACTGCCAAGAACAAGAAGGTAGTCATCATCGGTGGTGGCGACACCGGGGCGGATTGCTTGGGTACCGTGCACCGGCAAGGTGCGATCAACGTGCACCAGTTCGAGATAATGCCGCGTCCGCCGGATGCCCGCGCTGCGTCCACGCCGTGGCCAACTTATCCACTGATATATCGGGTATCGCCGGCGCACGAAGAGGGTGGCGAGCGGGTTTTCTCGGTTAACACCGAGGAGTTCGTAGGCAAGAACGGGCGGGTGCACGCGCTCAAGGCTCATGAAGTGACGATGCAAGACGGCCAGTTCGTCAAGGTTGAGAATTCCGTTTTCGAGCTCGAGGCTGATCTGGTGTTGCTGGCTATGGGATTCGTTGGTCCGGAAAAGCCGGGCCTGCTCACCGACCTTGGCGTGCAGTTCACCGATTGCGGCAACGTCGCCCGCGGCGCCGACTTTGATACTTCGGTTCCTGGTGTTTTCGTTGCGGGCGACATGGGACGTGGTCAGTCGTTGATCGTTTGGGCGATCGCTGAGGGTCGGGCTGCAGCGGCGGCTGTGGATCGGTTTTTGATGGGTGCAACCGCGTTGCCGGCACCCGTCAAGCCGTCGTCTGCGCCGCTTCAGTAGTGGCACCAGTTACGCTAGAAACAGGAATATAATTGCTCGGCGGGTCTTTCGCCGTTTGCCAGGTAACGGGTGTCTAATTATCTGTTGGTGGTTGCGTCACACAATGAATCGCTGTGGAATTCGTCTGAACGGGCCGATCGCAGGAGTAATAACTGTGCATATCAAACCAGTACCTCGGTCGCGGGTGGTAAGAATCACCTGGTCTTGGCTTCGACACCCGGTCAAGAGTCACGGTTTTCCCGCCAAACATGAGCGTTTGGTCACCGCTGAAGAACTGCAGCTACTCAGGGTTTGACACCGTAGATCTGTAAGGCCGTTAAGTGTACCGGACGTTTGCTCAACTTTATCGAGTTGTTATCGAGGTGAGCAGACTCGAGTCCCGGAGTCCCTCTGCTAGTGGTTCCAAGATGGCGTCGCTGTGCGGCGGGGCTGTGATACAACACCCAGGTTCAAACTTTCGACTGCCAGCGCGGCCGCGTTCTCGACGACTTGACCCGTAGTTGTGTTCTGGTTCCAGTCGAAGGTGAGCCGACAGCGTGATCTAGTGTGGATCACGTTCGATGTCTGCACAGTGGGCGGCCAGCATGTCGCGGCTTGTGCACGAACGTCCTTGGGTGTGCCACCGACTAAGTTTGAGCCGTCAACGAAGTTTCAGTGCTGAGCATAAGCACGCGGTGATGCACAAGGCGTGTTTCTCTCCGCTGCTGCCGATACGGATTAGTGGATGAGGGCGCTGTGGGCCTTTGGGCTTGTTGCGAGTAATGTTGAACTGGCAGTATTTGCCGTCGAAGTTGGTTAGCACCTGACATGCTTGCTTGCATCGGTCGAAGTGTTACGCGATTTCGTATGCGTCGGACTCCTGTTCGTTCCTGCTGGCGCCGATCTCCAGCTCGAGTCGTTCGCTTGGAGATAATGTTTGGTGGGGCAGCCTATATGGGCTAACACTGCGTGGTGGCAGTAATGAATTCCAGTGACCAGTGTACCCCAGTCGCAGCAGGGTGGTGGCCTGCGTGAGCGCGGTTAGCGTGGGCCAGCCCTCCGAGCAGAACCCATCGCTATCGGTTAAGATCGAATAGAAATGGTAGAAGGGTCCTACCCCAGACTTAAATGCTTTGATGTCGTCGGTCGTCTGCCAGAAGGCCAGCATCTGAGCCCACTTGGTATGTTGTGGTGCGCCTTTAAAGGCGAAGCGTATGCATCCCGCCGGTAGGTGTTGACATCGCGGACTGGACGGCACACCGATGTTGTGGATCTGGTGACCGCACGGCGGCAGATTGTCTACTACGAGGACCGGATCCTCTACGATTCCAGACGCATGATGGCGATCGTAACGGCGCCGACATCGTTGAGTACCTAGAAGACGTCGCACACGAACGTCACGATCAAGCCAACAGCTGGCAGACGCTGCCGGGAACTGGACTTAAAACCGCAAAAGTCATTGTCTAAGATTAAGTCGCTCGTGAACTCGACCCTTTGATCGAATCGCGTTCTACTGCGGACAATCCTGGCCGTCGGTGCCGCGCTGGCCGGCGCGAGGATGTGTATCTGCATCGGACTCCGAGCTTGTTGGAGTGCCTCGATATCGTTGTTGACAGCGTGCATTTGAAACTGCCTATGCATTCGGTCTCGATGACCCGGTGCAGGTGCTCACCGTTTTGCAACGACCACGTTAACGTGTTGGGGCCTCCGCTCTGGTAGCTGTTCGCCGCGCTGATTATAGAGGTGACGTTCACCGCCTAAGGCGGTATTAACCCGTACGGCATCGCGGTGGAAATCAACTCCTGTCCTGATCACCTTGACGACCACGCTGCTGCCCTGGTTGGTTCTGGACATCGGATGCGTGTTCAGCATCGGCATTGATGCACACGCGCCCCGATAGTTTTGGCTATGGTCGCCCAGCGCGCTGTGGACCACGAGCGTTCTCGTTGACCGGATCGTCAACACTTGTCCGTCCCGCGCTTCGCTGCAACGAGCATCTTGCCTTTGATTCGATCGATCGGTGTGACCACCACCGCGTCGATCTATGCGGCCGATATTCGGTTACCGACCCAATGCTGTTCGACGGACGTGTAGAACTAAACCCAGGTCCGCATGCAGGGTGGACGCTTCACACCGCACGAAACAGGTGTTCACATGGGGGTGTGAGGAGGTTAGCGATATATTGCTGGCCCAGATGTGTACCAAGGTGTCGAGCACCTAGGACTCCGGGAAGTGAGGCTGGTTGGTGGTGAACGAGGCAAAAACAGCGCCTGCTTGTTCATCAGGTTGAGCGCGGTCCAATTCTGTGACGGGTAGGGTGAGTGTGTGGTTCCGCATCGCATTTGCGTTCGGCCTCTATACAACATTGGCTGTGTAGGCGATCCACTTCTGAATGAAGGTCGACCACAATTCCCGGCCCTCGACATTGTCTCTGGCGACTTAGCTCGCACGGGTCACTGCTTTTTTGTGGGATCCAAAGTTTTAGAAGAATTGCTTGATCCCGGTGCGCCACCTATTGCCGCGTTTCATATTTCGATTTTTGATGCGGGTTTCGATGGCGCCGTCCGCCTTGTTAAACACGCGGTCCAGCAGTGTCAGCAGCATGGCTTCCTTGGAAGCGAAGTAGAATGTTGGTCGTGAGATGCCGGCACCTTTGGCGAAGTAATAGACCGAGATTTCGGTAAGCGGTCGGTCCTCAAGAAGTTGCTCAGCGGCGGCCCGGGAGTGCCAGTTCGCGGTCGTCACCGGACGGGTGTGTGCTGCGCCGAACCCGGCTTTGCGAAGTTTGGTCGGCAGCGGAAGCGGTCACGACAGGTAGCTTACTCCACGTCGAGACTGTCAACGCAACGTTGACGACTTCGACACAGCGTTGATAGCATGGCTGTCATGACTGAGAACGAGTACCTGGATGTTGTCATCGTGGGCGCCGGTATCTCCGGCGTGAGCGCAGCCTGGCACCTGCGGGATCGTTGTCCGACCAAGAGCTATGTCATCCTGGAAAAGCGTGCCGCCATGGGTGGCACTTGGGACTTGTTTCGTTACCCTGGCATTCGTTCTGACTCTGACATGTATACGTTGGGTTTCCGCTTTCGTCCATGGACCAAGTGTCAAGCGATTGCCGACGGTAAGTCCATCCTCGAATACGTCAAGAGCACTGCCGCCATGCGTGGTATCGACAAGTACATTCGGCTTAACCACAAAGTCACTGGCGCCGACTGGTCGAGTATGGAAAACCGCTGGACCGTGCAGGTTGAAAACAACGGCATGATCCGCATGATCTCGTGCTCATTCCTGTTTTTGTGCAGCGGTTACTATAACTATGAGCAGGGTTATTCGCCGACCTTCCTTGGCTCGGAGGATTTCACCGGTCCGATTATTCATCCACAGCACTGGCCAGAGGATTTCGATTACGCCGCTACGAACATCGTCGTGATCGGCAGCGGCGCCACTGCAGTCACTTTGGTTCCTGCGCTTGCGAATTCGGGTGCCAAGCACGTAACGATGCTGCAGCGCTCCCCTACCTACATCGTCTCTCAGCCGGCCAAGGACAAAATTGCCGCCAGGCTCAGTCGATGGCTACCCGACAAGTATGCGTACACTGCGGTCCGCTGGAAGAATATCCTGCGGCAATTGGTCCTGTACGGAGCTTGTCAGAAGTGGCCGCAACAGATGCGAAACATCCTGTTGGGCCACGTATCGCGTCGGCTTCCCAAGGGCTATGATGTGCAGAGGCACTTCGGTCCGCACTACAACCCGTGGGAGCAGCGGCTGTGTTTGGTACCTGACGGTGACTTGTTCCAAGCCATTCGCAAGGGTGTGGCCGATATAGTCACTGATACCGTTGAACAGTTTACCTCGACCGGCATCCGGCTCAAGTCGGGGAATGAGTTGTCGGCCGACATTATAATCACTGCAACGGGATTGAACCTGCAGCTGTTTGGTGGTGCTATCGCAACCGTTGACGGACAGCCGGTGGATCTCACTAAGACGATGGCGTACAAGGGTATGATGCTGTCGGGCTTGCCCAATATGGCCTACTCGGTAGGATACACTAATGCGTCATGGACGCTTAAGGCAGACCTGGTATCGGAATTTTTTTGTCGGCTGCTAAATTATATGGAAGCCAACGATTTTGGAGCTGTGGTAGTGGAGCATCCGGGTTCCGATGTCGGAGAGCGGCCGTTCATGGATTTCACCCCTGGTTACGTGCTGCGCTCGCTTGATGAGTTACCTAAGCAGGGTTCCCGCACGCCGTGGCGGTTAAACCAGAACTACCTGCGTGACATTCGGTTGATCCGATGCGGCAAGATCGCTGACGAAGGACTCCGTTTCGCTAAAAAGACTGCTCCCGTTACGGTTTAGTGGCGATAGCAAGTGCGGCGGAGCTGGAAGAAGTTGGTCGTAACCATCCAGCCATAGTAGCTAAGCCGGGGGTCATTACAGTTAGACGACGACAATGCCGTCGTCGTCGCTGTAGGCGACTTCTCCCGGCACGAACGTCACACCACCCAGGTTGACCTCGACGTCGCGTTCCCCGTCGCCGATCTTAGTGCTTTTGCGAGGATTGGTGCCCAGCGCTTTGATGCCAATGTCGATACCGCGCAGTGCGGCCGAATCTCGTACTGCGCCATTGACTATTAGGCCAGCCCAGCCGTTGGAGCGGGCTAATTTGGCGATCACGTCACCGACTAAGGCGGTGTGCAGGGAACTGGCGCCGTCGACCACCAGCACTCCACCCGCACTCGCCTGGGCGAGCACTAATTTGAGTAGCGCATTGTCCTGGAAACAACGGACGGTACTGATCTGTCCGGCGAATTCCGAACAGCCGCCGAACTGGCGGAACTGAAGATCGCAGCTGCGTACGTCGGCCTCGATGCTGTCGACGAGGTCGGCGGTTGGCCGAAATAACACGGTCACTGCTGAGACTTTGGTCTGTCGGTAGGCGGTCAGTGACGTCGCATTTGGCGGATCAGCAGCAGGGCCAGTAGACTGAGTGCCAGCGCGGTCACCAGGGCCACCGGCGAATTGCTCGCTTCCAGCGTCCCAGCGCTGTTGGAGACCGGGTTGCTAGCGCTCTCTACGGCTGACTGCGCTTGTTCCGCAACGTTTTTAGCAACATCAAGTTGGTCGTTATTTTCGATTCGCTGCTGCAGACAAGGCGGTTGATTGGCTGCCTGCGGTGGTGTGGGATTGGGGTTTTTAGGTGGAACTTTTTTGGCCGGTGCTTTAGCGGCTTTGGTGGGTACTTTCTTGGCCGGCGGTGTCGATGTTCCGTCGGGTGCGCTGTTAGGTGGATTTTGTGGGTCTGCCATGCGACCGCTCCTTTGCAGCTTTCTCGTCACATATCAGGTCATAGAATGCTCGAGTTTTATCATGCCAGCAAACGCTTGGGCGTATCGTTTGTCAGCCCCGTTACGGCCTGCGCCGTACTGCCCACCGTGCCCTCGCAGCACCCCGAAGGCCACAATGACCACACCAAACGTCCAGTCCAAGATATCACTGCCCGAATCTGTGGCAGCGGCTTTTGATGCGGCTGTGTCGGTAGGTGCCGTCTGTCGAAACGGCCACGACTTGGAAATACCACTTGGCCATCGGAAGACGTCACCCCGTAGTGCACCGGGGAGCTGCTGGCCGGCTCACGCGGTTGCACATTGACGTTAGCAACCGCGCCCCACACTGGTCGTGTAGACGATAGACCACACGTTGCCATCGGACTCGCAAGTGTGCACGGATGCAACTTGTGTAAGTCGGGGACGCGGTGAACGCCATGGCGACCAGCAACGGGCTGACCCACCTCATTTGATACGTACCAAGGGGGACATATCAGGTCACCGCCTTCCGTGTCGAGTGTGTTACGGACCGGTTGTCAACCGTGGACGTGGTCAGGTCAACCCCCAGCAGTGCTATAAGGTCTGCTTCGATGCTGTCGAGTTGCGATGAGATCGCGGAATGTGCTGCCCGGCGACGTGTGACCGGCATATTCTCCACGGCGGCGACAGCAGCCGAAAGATCGATGAGTCGTTCAGTGATCGTGGAGACGAACTGCTTGGTCGCGGCGTCTTTTGGCTTTTTCTTTTGTACGACCAGCACCGATTGCTCGGATCTGGCGATGCGCGCCGCCAGCCGCGCGCTGGGTCCGGAGAACTGGCCGATCTGAGCTAGCGGGATGCCGAGCCGATCCGCCCGACGCTTGTCGATTAGCGCGCGGGCAGCTATGGCTGTGCGATATATCAACGGCATCACGATCGGAGCCAGCAGCCGAGACACTGTCAACATCCGGCGGATCCGAGTCGGCGATAGCAACTTGCCTTCCTTGGCTGCTTTGAGTTCTGCCTCGGCGACTTTTAGAGCCACGCGGTCGCTGTTTCGCTGAGCTTTGAGTTGGGCTTTGAGGGCCTTGTCGGTGGTGCGCTGGGCGTTGTTCAGACGGCGAGCTTCATTTTTGGCGGCCAGCCGGGCCTCAAGTTTGGCGCGGGCCTTGATCGCATGGGCTTCGGCGCGACGCGTCGCGCGGCTCTTTCGTTGGTGGAACAGTCCCATCCCCGCACCGCCTCTCGGTATCTTGTGAACTATCGCTGTGCGTGTGCGCCGATCGGTGAGTCAATTCTAATCGGAATGAGCCGGCGCAAGGACGCCCGGTCGCACTGGAACGAAGGGCAGCGCGCAACAACAGACCGGTAGGCGAGCTATCGGAGATGAGTGCCGTGCTGTCCGCCTAGTTGACCTACACGTCAAGATGTTCCGCACGTCGTAACTCGTCGACTCGATCCACGATGTTCTGCTGAGCTTGGGCAGACAATCCGACGGTCCGCATCGCGATCCGGCGCACGCCTTCATCACGCATGGTGGCCAGCCATGCCAATTCTTGATCGATTTTTTCGTAGTACTCGTCGTCGGTGAAATAGGCCGGTTTTACGCGGAAGAAGTTGGCAAGGGCGGACATTGTGGCTGACGAAGGGTTTGTGCGATTACCGGAACGTAGCTGTGACAGGTAAGGAGCCGACATGGTGATGCCCTCCGCTCTGAGCGCTGCGATTACCTCGGCAGAGGTGTGCGGCCCGCGCCCGGGTGGATACACCGTGTCGAACAGGCGGTTTAGGCGGGCAGCAAATGTCGTGCTCATCGATATGACCTCCACCGAGCTGAAAGAACGACCGGTTGTCAAGTCAATAAGTATAAGTGTAAACCCAAATAGATTCCGTAATGGTGTTTCCAGTGGACAGTGACACAATCCCTGCAGAGCAAGCAACTGAGACGTTGAGATGTCCACAAGGTTAACCAAATTCTCAGGTTATCCGCAGAAACTACCTCGAGAACTCGAGTGGCATTTACTTTTCCTCTTGCTCGGCGCGGGCCCTAGGAAGATCGTGGAGCGAATATGCTCGAAACCGGGCAACCAGCAGACAACGGAAGTTTGCTATGAATTACTTTTGCTGCCCAGACTTAGCCAGTCGGTTTCGAATGGCCTGGGGCTGGGCTTCGTGGACCTTGCCACCGCTGCTTTACTCCCGGTGGAGACTGTATAGACACGGTTTGGTGATCGGCTCGGGTGCCGACGGCATATTAGTCGGCACCCGGTGGTCTCCCAGCGATTTCTGCTTTTGTTCGGCGCCGACGCAGAATTTGCGACATACCTACACTTGCCGTTGCCAGCGCTACAGCCGCTTTCACGCCGATTGCTACCGGGTCCGCCTCCACAGCGTGTTGTCTAGCAGTAGCCACAAGCCGAACGGTAGGAACTAGCAGGCTCGCCAGTCCGTGCAGCAACTACTCGCCCAGCCGCTGGTGTAGCCAGTATCCTCACACCGATTGCCAGGCAATCGACTAACACCATCCTCACTGTGGTGGCCGGTACATACGCCTGCTCCATTGTGGTCGCTGGCCAATGCTACCGTCGCCAACGTCGTTTTGTCGCTCATCTCGGTGAGCAACGAATGACGATACCAATAGTGAGAAGCACGAATCACGTTTCTCGAGTAGGCAATGCGTTGCCTTGTTTGACTGCGCCTTCCCGCCAAGCCCACACCGCAAAAGCTGGGAAAACATCCGCCAGAGACCAAGGCCACCGGTAAGGCGCTGGAACAGCGTGGCGCCCAGGAAATGGTTGATCGGCACCGATACGCTGTGCACCATGAACGCGGCGATCGCCGCCCCGGTCAGCATCACTCATCACTATATAGCGCAACGCGCAGTTCATGGTGATCAGCTGAGATCTGTCACTGAATTCGGCGAGGAAGCCCTCTGAGGCTTAACAGCGTGCCGGCCGAGCATGAAACACGACCCCTTCGGCACATCTTAGATAACCATGTTAGTCCTCGAACATCGGTTAAAGGTCTCGCCCATCGGATTTTACCGGTTCTCCGGCAGGGCTGTTTGCCAGTATGTCGACTCGACAATTGGGCTACTCTCCTTCTTCGCTAACGCCCCAGACTAGTGGGCAAATCCGGTGGGCGCTAGGAAGGCGATGAATTCGGGCCCACGCGATTCCGTGCCCGAACCATTGCGTCTAAATGTCTTTATGCGGCAAGCAACATTGCAAGAATCGCTGTGTCGGGATGGTTGATTGGATCGACGCCGACGCGACTCACCATGGAGGTGATGGTGCCGTCAGCTTCTGCCTCCACCCAAGCCGCTCGGTGCTCCAGTCCCAAATACGGCAATCCCGGCAGCAGCACGCACCCCGACGCTGCCCCCGTGCATTCCGGCAATGACGGCATCGTTTCTGAAGGCGGATGCAGCATCAGCAATGCCGGCGGCTGGTGGTCTGCGAAATATCCTGGCTGGATAGCTGATTCACCGAAGACTGTGCCTTCAGCTAGCACCAGGCCAACGGTGCCTGCTTCGGGTTCGTCAGGCAACTCCTCGCGTGCGCCGAAGACGGTTGTGGTGGACAGCAGGCCGGGTAATGACGCGACCCGGACTGCGACCATCAATAACTGGGCCCATTCTTTCGTCGAATCAGGCCATCGCCCCGAGATCACAAACCCCTTCAGGGCGCCACGAGAATGGAAAGGGGCAACCCCGATAGGCAAACCTGACCCAGTTTCCATCTCGCCCTCCGCCGGACCGTCTCAATCCTCCGTCCGAGTAACCACACTGGCTCGAGTAATTCAGCATGCCTTCGCTTTCATCGGCGTGCAACTCGACACGACTACCCGTGTTCACGTTTACTTAAGTACCCAAATTAAAGGGCCACTAAAAGCTAAGGCCGCCGTGCGATTCGCGCGACGCTCAAACCTGACTAAGATGGATTCAGTGGAATATCATTCCCTGCATCTTAGATGTTGCAGCTACGTAACGTGATTGCACATCCGCCCAGTTTACGATATTCCAGAAAGCCTTGACGTAATCCGCCTTGACGTTCTTGTATTGCAGGTAAAAAGCATGTTCCCACATGTCGACCTGCAACAGAGGAATGATACCGAGTGGGACGTTGGCCTGTTGGTCATAAAGCTGGAATGTAAGCAACTTGCTGCCGAGCGTGTCGTAACCGAGTACCGCCCAACCCGACCCCTGCAGGCCATTGGCGGCTGCGCTGAATTGAGCGCGGAATTTGTCGAACGACCCAAACGTTTCATCAATTTCAGCGGCTAACCCGCCGGTCGGCTTATCGCCACCGTTCGGCGAGAGGTTCTTCCACCAGATAGAGTGGTTGACGTGGCCGCCCAAATGAAAGGCCAGGTTCTTTTCGTTTAGAAAAATCGCGGAGTGGTCGTCTTTGGCGCGTGCCTCGTCAAGTTTGGCAAGCGCGTCGTTGGCACCTTTGACATATGCGGCGTGGTGCTTGGTGTGGTGGATCTCATTGATCCGACCGGAGATATGTGGTTCCAGCGCTGCGTAGTCCCAGTCCAAATCGGGCAGGGTGTATTCAGCCACGGCGTTCCTTCCTTTGACGTTGGTAGATCGTGTGCCGCTCACTCGCACGGTTGATCCGTGCGGCGACTTAGCGTAGTCAACGTTGCTCCATGATCGCGCACGCCGCAAGAACTACCGCTGAGGGTAGATACTTCGGATATCTGGTGGGGTGAAGTCAAGACAAAACGATGAGGGCGAGAACTGCCAGCAGTACCAGTGCAATGAGCCCGGCTCTTAGTGCAGCGACGCTGTAGGAGTAGTTCCAAGCAGGCGAGCCAGAACCAGAATACGAATTCGACGGAGCCGTCGAACCTGGACCGAGAGAGGATATGGCCATCACACGTCCTTCGTCAGCACACCCACCACTTCACAGTGAGGTGGGTCACAATCAACTGTGGTGATCGAGATCATAATGCCTTCGTCACGGCTTGAAAACCAGCCTAGACATCGATGCATTGCGAGGTAGTGAATCTGCGGATGCTCGATGGACTAGGCGCGTTCGGCAGTTATATGGCGTGCCCATCGCCGGGTCATCGATGGCGTGTCGTTGCTCGGCTAGTGCGGCAAACCCTTTCATTCTTTCTTCGAGTACCTGCTGGGCTGGATCTTTTCGCTCTGCAACGAGCGTGGCCCGCATCGATTTCCAGTAGGCTAGTCTGGTGATCCAGGTGTGTTCCCAGTGCGGCACTCGATGGAATGTTCGCGAACGGCGACGCGAATGGTGTCTCGGTTGTCGCGGGGCCCTGATGGTGCCCCAGGCGGAGAAGCCAACGGCTGTACAGTGGCGGGGTTGGAATATTGGCTTGCCGGCGGGTACTGCGCCGGAGGTTCTCGGCTGGCAGCGCACTCCCCCGGGCTTCCGGTGGATAGCGGTGCGCCCCGGTGCGGCACCGCCGAACCGACGCCGGCGGCGGCACCACATCCCGACCCCGCGTTACGCCGTGATGCCGCGTTGGGGCCTCGCGGACCGCGTTGACCAGGTCCCCACGGGTGTACAAGCACCCCTGAAACCGGTGCCGTCGTTAGCGAAGGTGCGCACCACCCTGTTCGTGTCCATGCTGGTGTTTGTTCTTGCGGCATTGGTTTACGTTGTGCGGTATGTGCTGCTGATTATCAACCGGAATGCGTTGCTGAACTTTTGGGTGGCGGCTACTGTGGACTGGCTTGGGGTGGTTGCCAGTTTGTTCGCGATCGCCGCGGAGCTGGCGTGTGTTGTGGTGTTGACCCGTTGGCTGATCGCGCGGCGGGCTGCCGCATATGTCCACCATGCCGTACCGGAGCAGCGTTCTACCCGGGAGTTAATGGCTGGGTGCCTGCTGCCGCTGGCCAATCTGTTGTTGGCTCCGGTGTACGTCATCGAACTGGCCCTGATGGAAAATTACTACCCCCAGCTGCAGAAGCCGATCTTCGTGTGGTGGATCGTTTGGGCTTTCAGCTACGCGATTTCGATCGTTGCCGTTATTACCAGCTGGGCTAAAGATGCTCAGGGCATCGCCAACAACACCGTTGCGATGGTGTTTGCGTATATGTTTGCTGCAGCTTCGCTGGCTGCCGTTGCCCGGGTCTTTGAGGGGTTCGACTGCAAACCAATCAAACGGCCCGCACATCGCTGGGTGTTGGTAGACTTAGATTGCTCTGTCGTGCACCCATCTGCAGACCCAGTTGAGTTAGAAGGGCAGGAACCGGCAGCATAGTGGTTATGATGGGGGCCGACAAGGTATTATCCGGGCATCCATTTGTGGTTGCTCACCGCGGTGCGTCGGCTGTTCTCCCGGAACATACTCTGGCTGCCTATGAGCTCGCGCTCAAAGAGGGCGCCGACGGCGTGGAATGCGATGTGCGGCTGACTCGTGACGGCCATATGGTTTGTGTGCATGATCGCCGCCTGGACCGAACCTCGACAGGCGACGGTTTAGTCAGCACGATGACGCTGGCCCAGTTGCGCGCTTTAGAATACGGTGTGTGGCACAACAGCTGGCGTCCGGACGGTACTCACGGTGATACCGGTTTGCTTACCCTAGATGCCCTTGTTTCGCTGGTTCTGGACTGGCATCGACCGGTGAAGATCTTCGTCGAAACCAAGCACCCCGTCCGTTACGGCTCGCTAGTGGAAAGCAAGTTGCTGGCACTCCTGCACCGCTTCGGTATCGCTGCACCCGCATCCGCTGACCGATCCCGGGCGGTCGTGATGTCGTTTTCGGCGGCCGCGGTCTGGCGGGTCCGGCGAGCCGCACCATTGCTGCCCACAGTTTTGCTCGGCAGAGCCGGCCGTTATCTGACTAGCGGCGCGGCTACCGCCGTCGGGGCTACTGCCGTCGGTCCTTCGCTGCTGGCGTTGAAGGAATATCCGAAACTCGTGGACCGCGCTGGCGCCCAAGGCCGGGCGGTATATTGTTGGAGTGTTGACGATTACGACGACATCGATTTCTGTCGTAATATCGGTGTGGCTTGGATTGCCACTCGGTACCCAGGTCGCACAAAGGCGTGGTTGCAGAACGGGCGCACCTGTTAGTTCGATGACAGGTGGCCACTGGTGGCGTTAGTTGCCCCTAAGCCGGTTGGTGGTCGAGCCCATCTCGCGGGCGACGAAGTTCCCGAGGTTGAGCAGGTGTTGGCTCCGGAGCGACTAGCGATCTATGCTAGGCTAATCATTAAGTTGAATTCTTCAATCTGCTCTTGAAGGAAACTCTGCGTAAACCGCTCGCTCAGCTAGTCCGCCTCGTCGCGTGCTATGACAGCGAGCCAGCTCACATACTCGGTGGCAGCGTGTCCTGCTCTAATTCCTGAGCTAACACGTCGCGCGGTTTGTCGAATCGATTGCGCGCCGTGTCCATTCCGGGGATTTCGACGTGGATGTCACTGTTGAGCAGACGCTGCACCAGTATCATCGCCTGATTGCTTAACCCGACCGCTTAGCTGTAAAAGTTTCGTTAATTCCGGCAAATCAGCGCTATCAAAATAAACTGCGATAGCCAGATATTTTACATTCCGATTAATTGTGGTAGATATGTTCTTGAAGTAACCCAAATAAATTTAGCCAAACATCTGCCATAATAGCTTATAACGGAACGATAAATCGGGCAGTATATAGTATGCAGCGAAGATCCCACCTAATCCTAATAAATTTTTCCTAGCTATGATTAATCTGTCCTTAAATATTTCCAATAAGTTTTTCTAAGTGAACTTATGTTACGTTTAAGTATGCGAATTTATTGGGTTTATTGGGCCGGTATTGATGTTGTGACCGACATCGGGGTAGGTAGTCGGCCGCTACTGCCGCCCGTAGATGGTGTGCTCTGACAGCAGGGCGTCGAAAGCCAGCGCGTCGAACGATTAACGGGTCGCGTCATGGTTCCACACCACCACCGAGCCGGCCTCATTGGTGGTTAACTCACCAGTTGGCACGGTCAGCGTGGTAGGGGATCCGCGCACTGCTCAGACGAGTCGGGCCAGATCCCACACGTGATCGCCCTGGTCCACGGTGAGTGCGTTGGCAACCGTTTGTGGCACCGAGTATCAGTGCCACGGATCGAGCCACACCGCAGGGCTGTTGGCGCGGTGCAGCAGCGCTGACACGAACTGTTGTTGGTTGACCATTCGGTCCAGGTTTGCCCGCGGTGTAGCCCGAGTGCTGACGTAGCTTAGCGCCTTGCGGCCGTCCAGCTGCTGGCCGCCAGTTGGCCAGTCGAGGCCGGCCAACGGATCGGTGCTTGGCTCGTCCGGGCACAGGGTGACGCCTCCGAGCGCGTCGACAAGGCTAACGAATCCGCTGAAGCCGATCTCGACGTAGTGGTCCAAGCGCAGACCGATAGCCTGCTCCAGCGTCTGGCTCAGCATGGGGCGCCGCCCATCCCAAATGCGGCGTTGATTCTGTCGTAACCGTGACCTGGGATCGACACATACGAATCGCACGGTATCGACACCATCGTCACTCGCTTACTCGAGCTTAGCACCTGCGCGTGTACCAACATACATCGTGTCGGTGCGGCCACTGCCGATCCCGGCGCCGATGGCCAGATCTTGCTTTTGCTCGGCGGTCAGGCCTTGACGGCTGTCCGAACCTACGAGCAGCCAGTTGGTTCCATGGCTGGCGGCTGGTCGGTTGGGGTAGTCCGTCAGTATCGGTTCACGGTGCAGTGACGTATCAAACCAAAGAGTTCCGGCGACAACGCCGCCCGAGACGAGCAACCGGTTGATCAGCAGCATGGGCACGACGAGAGCCGGCCTCAGCGGCGTGGTTTCCACCGCCGGTGGACCGGTTTCGCGACGAATTACCTGCGGGGGCTTCGGCCGGGTTTCCGGCGACAGGATCGGTCTTCGGTGCCGTCGAATATTTGGTGATCAGTTGTTGTTCACTTGGATAATTTACGTGGTTTTGGACCTGCCATCCGGCAAAGCGGCTTACAACTGGTCAAGCATCAGTTACCGTTGGCCCCGCAGCCCGTTACGAAACGGTCAGCTCAGTAACACCCGGATAGCCTGGTTCCGCCCCGTCATGTCGTTGACTAGCTTATGGAAAGGCAAGCCGGATCTCGGTCCACCGTCGTTGCCTTCTAAGCGGAATCGCACGCGGTAACGGGGCCCAGGCCCAATGGGCGCACCTGGCCGTGTCGCAGCTACCCTGGAAGCTTGGTCTATCAATCGGGCGACCACTTCGTTGTGAGTGGTTGCCAGGTGCCAGGATAAGGGTGATTCGATTTCGTCGAACGGATCGGTCGCGCTCATGCAGCAAAGCTTCAACGCTGATGAACTTGGCACTGGATGGAGGTGTCGGTGACCACCACTGATGCGATCTCTATCTGCATCAGCGTGTAGCGAGGGTCCTCCCAGTCGTCACGATCGGATATCGGAGTATCCACTTGCAGCACGCTGGATTCGGATTCTTGGTGGTGATCAGGTCGACTATCCTGGTCAAAGCGGCCGACAGTGCGTGCTGGTGTTCCCAGCGAACGCATCTACACTTTGCCGTAACGCGTATACGTGATTGACCCGAACCCTCCCGTATTTCGTCAGCGTTTCCACCCCCTGATTAGTTAAGCCTACATTAAGCTAGATAGTGAGATGCCTAAATCTAGGTAGTTTAGAGGCTGCAAGAGTGGTTGGTCGATTCGGCGCCACTAGGGTTGTGAGTGTGGCCCGCATCGCTTACCTCGGTCCTGAAGGAACCTTCACCGAGGCAGCGCTGCTCAGGATGACGGCCGCCGGACTGGTTCCTGCTACCGGCCCGGACGGCTTACGGCGGTTGCCGACCGAGAGTACGCCCGCCGCGCTCGACGCTGTTCGTGGCGGCGCTGCGGATTACGCATGCGTGCCTATCGAAAACTCTATCGACGGCTCGGTGGCACCCACGTTGGACAGCCTGGTCATCGGTTCGCCGCTGCAAGTGTTCGCTGAGACAGCGCTGGATGTGGAGTTCAGCGTCGTTGTCAAACCCGGCATCACCGCCGCCGACATAGGCACGTTGGCGGCCTTCCCAGTGGCGGCAGCGCAGGTGCGGCAATGGCTCGCTACCCATCTAGCTGGCGCTGAACTGCGGCCGGCTTATTCCAACGCCGACGCAGCTCGGCAGGTTGCTTACGGCCAGGTCGATGCCGCATTGACGTCACCGCTGGCCGCCAGCCGTTGGGGGTTGGCGGCTATTGCCGCCGGCATCGTCGACGAACCCAACGCCCGGACTCGTTTCGTTTTGGTTGGCCTGCCGGGGCCACCGCCGGCTCGCACCGGAACCGATCGTACTTCAGCGGTGCTGCGCATCGACAACGTGCCCGGAGCGTTGGTGGCCGCACTGGCTGAATTCGGCAGCCGCGGCATCGATCTTACCCGAATCGAATCCCGGCCGACCCGCACCGAACTGGGCACCTACTTGTTCTTCGTGGATTGCGTTGGACACATCGATGATGGTGTTGTCGCCGAGGCACTCAAGGCGTTACACCGTCGTTGTGCGGATGTGTGTTATCTTGGTTCCTGGCCGGTAGAATTGGCTACCGGTCCAAAGGTGTTAGCGCCACCGCTGGACGAGGCTTCGTGCTGGTTGGCCAGGCTGCGTGCAGGCAAACCCGATCAGGCTGCCGAACCACGGGGAGGCAAGCTATGAGCGGTCGTTTGGTGTTGCTACGACATGGCCAGTCCTATGGCAATGTCGAGCGCAGGTTAGACACCCGGCCACCGGGAGCGTCGTTGACGCCGTTCGGTCGTAATCAGGCTCGGGTATTCGCCCAGGCGGCTAGGCGGCCGGTATTGCTTGTGCACTCGGTGGCGATCCGGGCTTCGGAGACGGCTGCGGTGATCGGCGCCGAATTCGATGTGCCAATCCGCGAGGTTCCTGGCATCCACGAAGTCCAGGTCGGTGAGCTAGAAAACCGTAACGATGACAACGCGATTGCCGAATTTAATGCCGTCTACGACCGTTGGCATCATGGTCAGCTCGATGTGCCATTGCCTGGAGGCGAGACCGCCAACGACGTATTGGATCGCTATCTGCCGGTACTGGTCGACCTACGCATGCGCTATCTCGACGACGATGACTGGAACGGAGACGTCCTCGTCGTCAGCCATGGCGCAGCGATCCGGCTTGTCTCTGCGGTGCTGGCCGGGGTGGACGGCAAATTTGCGCTGGAAAACCATGTTAATAATGCCGAGTCGGTGGTGCTGGCACCCGTCACCGACGGTCGGTGGAGCTGCGTGCGGTGGGGAGCCTTGACGCCCCCCTTCTACCCTCCCCCGCACCGACCCGATGCCACCTTGGTGAGCCACGTTGTGACGTTGGGCAGGGACCCACTGGGCTGATCGGACCTGCTCACATCGCGAGCGCGACCAATTCAGCGTATCTATAGCCGGTACCCGCATAGCTGTCAACGTCACGAAGCTGTTTGGCAATCGCTCGGGGCTTACGTGGTCCGCCTCCATGCATTCCGGTTGGTCTAGTAGCTAGCCGATTGAATAGCTGATGACTGTTCCATGGCGTCGATTCACGCTTGCCCGGCGGTCGCGGTAGTCGTCGCTCATCAGCAGTTCATAGCACCGGGCTCAGACAACTACGGGCCATGCTCGTTGCAGAGTGAAAAGATCCAGCCCAGTTGGTATAGTTGATCGTCATAGCCGCCGAAGTGGTGGGCGATTTCGTAGATCCTTTTACCTGGTCGCCGATTTCTTCGTCGGAATCATAGCCATCCAACAACTCCTCACGGTAGATCGTGATGGTGTCGGGCAGTTCTCTAGTGTAGTCGGAGTCCCGCTCGGTCAATGCCACCCCTTTGTACAGTCCGAGTAGGTCGTCGTCCTGCAGGTGGCTATCGGCGATTAGCACGGCCACATTGGTCATCGCGGCCGTCAGTAGGTCCAGTGGATTAGTGCATCGGAGACCAGCTCGTCAAACCGCTGCGGGTCTATCCGCGCAGTCACTCGGCTAATACTCCAGAGCTGGCTTGGCCGGCAGGGGGATGGACCCTGGCCGGACGGCCGCAGCGCTCCGACATCTGCCGGGGGTGGGGGAGCCTACGGCAGGTGCGTCGCAGGCAACAGTGAGGCTACGGGAGCCATCGACGCAGGTGACTGCGGAACCGTCACAGTCGGCTGTTGCTGGGGGAGCGGTGTTTGCGGTCGGCTCGGCGGGCAGGCCGAGTCTCTCCTCTGGGATGTCGGGCGGCGGTATCGGCGGCTGGCTGTTGATCAGCAGGCGCCCTTTAGCGCTGTTCACTAGCGTGGCCCAGCCACCGTTGCCCAGCGTAGCGCCTATGCTACACGCGACCTTACGGCTGCCCGCTGCCCAACTGGACAGCGACAGGGTGGGGTAGATCAGAGTCAGGGTGGTGGTGCGCAGCTCGATCGCCGCCAGATAGCTATCGGTCAGCCGGGTGCATGCGTCCTTGATGAATGTGTCCTGTTCGGATGCGGCCGGAAGGGCATTCGGGAACCTTTCGGCCAGATTGACCGTACCGGTGACCTCCATTGCGTGCGGCGCCACGCAGTCAACGGGGACATCGATCGGCTGGTTGGTCGTAAGGTCGATGCTTAAGCATGTGCCGGCGGGCCAGACCTTGGACTGGTCGATGTTGGCAACTTTGCCCTTGAAGACGACCTGCTGGTTGTTCGCGCCGGGTAGCTGCAAGCCACACAGCATGCGGCGCTCGCCGCTCTGGCGCCATGCCCGGTCACCGGGCCACAACATGCTGGTGGTGTATTTACTGTTGGGATCGAACTTGGTGCCGAGGTAGCGGCGCACGGCCGTCTCGCATTGTTCCTCACTGATCTGTTGAATGCGAGCCGGTGACGGTGGAGCGGCGTTGGGCCCGTACTCCGAACCGGGGAAAGTTCGCATGTCGATGGACTCGGCGACTTCAAATCGGTGATCGTCGGCGCAGTTGACGATCACCGCGGCGCGTGGTGTACTATCTGGCCACATTAGGCAATCACCGCTGGTGGCGCGGTTGAACGCGAATTTACTCTTGGCGCCGGTGCTGGGCACCGGATTGCTGTCGATATAGGTGGCTAGCCGTTCAGGCCCGGTCCTAACGGTAGGAATTGCGGTTACCAGTCCACCAATTAGTAGACCGCCAAGGGCGGTGAGTAGCAGCCCTCGTCGGGTGGCCCTGGCCTGCAAAGTATTCGGTCCCTGGAACTCGACAGGCGGTTGTTCGGCCTCGCCGGTTAGGTCGTCGGCGAGTGCGAGTTCCTCTTCGGACGCGTCCAACATCTCATCCATTCTGGCAGGCCCAACAAAGTTCTTGTGACAAACGTTGCAGATGTACCACTGTTGACCTATTTGTGCGGGTGTTCCGACACGTGTGCGTAGTGTCAAAAGTAGTCTTCAAGCCGTGATCGACCTGCAATTGCTCCGGGACGACCCCGACGCGGTCCGCCGTTCCCAACTTAGTCGTGGCGAAGACCCGGCTCTGGTGGATGCCTTGCTGACAGCCGACACCGCCCGTCGGGCCGCGATTTCGGCCGCAGACTCACTGCGCGCCGAACAGAAGATCGTCAGCAAAAGCTTGAGCTCGGCATCTGCCGAGGAACGTCCGGCGTTATTGGAGCACGCCAAGGACCTCGCCGGGCAGGTGAAAGCCGCTGAAATCGCCCAGGCGGAAGCCGCTACGGCGTTCGCTGCGGCGTATATGGCAATTTCGAACGTCGTTCTGGATGGAGTGCCCGCCGGCGGAAAGGACGACTACGCGGTACTTGATGTTGTTGGCGATCCGCCGCCGTTGAACAATCCAAAGGACCACCTGGAACTTGGCGAATCACTTGGCCTGATCGACATGCAGCGTGGTGCCAAGGTGTCCGGCTCGCGGTTCTACTTCCTCACCGGTCGGGGTGCGCTATTACAACTAGGCTTGCTGCAGCTCGCGTTGCGGCTGGCTGTCGAGAACGACTTTATCCCAATGATCCCTCCGGTGCTGGTGCGCCCGGAGGTGATGTCCGGTACCGGATTTCTGGGCTCCCATGCCGAGGAGGTGTATCGGGTGGACGATTTGTACCTGGTGGGTACCTCTGAAGTGCCGATGGCCGGCTATCACTCCGACGAAATCCTCGATCTATCCGTTGGCCCGCTACGGTACGTGGGTTGGTCGTCTTGTTTCCGCCGCGAGGCCGGCAACCATGGCAAGGACACCCGTGGCATCATCCGGGTGCACCAGTTCGACAAGGTGGAGGGGTTTGTCTACTGTGCACCCACCGACGCCGAGGTTGAACACCAACGTCTGCTAGGTTGGCAACGTGAGATGTTGGCGCGCATAGAGGTGCCATATCGGGTAATCGACGTGGCCGCGGGCGATCTCGGTTCGTCGGCTGCCCGCAAGTTTGACTGCGAGGCGTGGGTTCCGACGCAGGGCAGCTACCGCGAGTTGACCTCGACGTCAAACTGCACCACCTTCCAAGCGCGCCGGCTAGCTACGCGCTACCGAGATGCAAATGGCAAGCCGCAGATCGTGGCCACACTTAACGGCACGCTGAGCACCACCCGGTGGCTGGTTGCGATCTTGGAAAACCACCAACGGCCCGACGGCAGCGTGCGAGTCCCGCCGGCTCTGGTACCGTTCGTGGGCACAGAGTTGCTAGAGTCGACCCGCTGAAGGTGTGATGAACGAGGGGCTTCTTGCCTTCAAGAAGCATTAGAGTGTTACGCGTGGTGAATCCCTCGGGGTGTTGTTGATATCTTTGTGATTGCCCAGCGTGTAGGCGGCGTAAATCATATAAGCGCCTATAGGCCTCTCGCTTAATTGCCATTCTTGGTAGCGCTCTATCCGGGGTCGTCGGGATTTGATGCAGATAAGAAGGTGGTCGTCTGTTCCCCCCCCCCCTTTTCTGGGGCGCCGCCGAAAATCTTCGTAGTTTCTATGGTTGGCATTGTGTTCTATTGATTTGGTTACGCTGTTGTTTTGGTCGGCTGCATGTCGATCGCGTCGGGCTTGTGGGTTCTGTTGATTATCCTCAGCGTCTTGCTGACGAACTACCGGCAGGTAGAGTTCGGATCGAAATGTTACTGGTAGATCTCTCGGATCAGAATGAACCGGAATGATTGCTTTGTGCAGGCGTAAAAGCATAGCGATGACTTGGGTATATCGGTGTGTCGTTATTGACACGCCACAAAAAGTTGACCTTCACTCTGGCCTACCATAAATTTTCAAAACTTCGAGCGCCATTATACGGTGGACATGTGAGCTACTTAGCTGTTGATCAAAGTGCTTGCTACGAGTTGACCGGCGCCAAGTAGAAGTGTGGTGGCGCGCTCACCAGTGATCACACGATGAATAACCTGCTCTACGGAGCTACGAAAGCCGCACTAGATCGAATTGTGCTTGCTGCTGCACACGGACTAGGGTTTCAAGGCGTGCTCGCCGACGTGATCAATTCGGGTCTGGTCGACACCGGCTGGATGACGTCCGAGTTCTGGACGCGATTAACCTTCATGAAATCGGCCGGACGTTGAGTAAACCCTTAAACATTACCATCTTGGTGCACTTTTTGCTGTCCGATTACGGACAATGGGTTAACGGCCAGCTCATTCACTGCAACGGTAGTTGCCCAAAGACCAACTTCCTGTCGGAGCTAGTGCAACATGCAGAGAAATTCTGCTATCACTCCCGTTATGAAACCACTGCTCGTATTCAACTGGGCTAAGTCTCGTCGTCCACCGTTGTAAGTGCTGTGGCGGATTGCGCGTGTCGGCGCTTTCGTCCGATCGTGGCGAAGTACAAGTCAAGTAGGAAAGAAAAAGTAAAAAAGCTACAAGCAAAAACAGCTATGGGCACCGCATACCACGCCGGCAGCTTTCTACGATGGTAAAATTGACAGCAAAATTATATTCGTAATGAGTTAGTTATGGCTGCCCGAAAAAACGGTTGTGCTGGCCATCTGCATCCGTAAGAAATACGGATAGCTTCCCGATCTCTGTACCAAGTTACCCTGCCCGGATACGCCGTGCACAAAGTGTATATTTAAATATCATCCCAGTGCGGTAGCCGCTGTACCAGCTGCGCAATATATGCATTACAGCGGCGAAAACGGCGGTTCTCCAGCAGGTTTTGGCGTAACCCTGTGGGTTTGACGTGATGATCCAGCTGATGACAAGTAGGCCACGGGCGGCGTGGACAAGAAGCGAGATCATGGGTAGTGCAAGATGCGATGTTATACTAGGGATTACGTGCATTCCCGGTTGCAAGGAGGAGGACCTGTTCCGTTAACTGCTTTGACTCAGCAGCTTTATCCAACAGGGCGAGGAACTCCTCGTACCTAGCTTGGAATAAACGCCGAGCTCGGCCGAATTCTGGTCACGTCCAAGGCGATCAAGGTCGACCTGAAGAGCAGGCATACGTCAAGTGTTAGCTAGCGGTGGAAGTCCGAGGTTACCCGAATGCGTAACCGCTGAACGAATAGGACAAATGCCTCGGCGTTTGTACCATCAGATCGCTTCCAGCGCAATTACCTTCGACGTGCCAGAAGGGAAGTGATAGCGGTGCAACGTGATTGCCACGTGATTTAGCTGGACGGGTTATCGTTATAAGATTCCTGCGGAATTGAGGCAATGTTCGGCAACTCCGCAACTGATGGCCCATTGAGCTGAGGAAAAGGCCGTCATCCCATCGCCATTGCCTACCCTATACAGATTGCATATCAGTATGTTTCTCGCGTACCACTCCGAACTCCAATAGATCGGTTTTGGAGGTGTGGGAAGCGGCGATGAATCTCCTCGCCGTCTAGAGTGATCGATGCGGAATTATCCTGATCCCCCTTAACCAGCTGTCGGCCTAAGAAATGTGCTCGTCAGTCAAACACGTTGAAGAACGTGTACAGATATTCGTTGTAGCCACCGATCCGCCAAGACTTAAAGCGCGTGGACAAGAAAATGGTGTTGACCCAGTCCGGCTCGTGATCAAGCGCTACTGGTAAGTAGCCACTTCGGCGCTATCTCGAACTCGTAGCGCATCTTCATTATTAAAAGTTCGTTCACGCGCGACATATTTCGGAAAGCCCAAAAACACAGTGTCAAACATGATCACCAATTCGACAAGGGGGCTAATTCTGTCACCTATAACATTGCTTTGCAACGTGATCAGTTCGAACAGCACATGCGATCTCTCTAGCAGAGGATCGCCTTCCACGAGCTCCCAGCCTGTCTGCTTCGCATTAAGGACGGAAGCCATCTGTTAGGCATAGTTGGTGGTGTACGCGGACTGTCTGGTGCTGAAGATCGCCCCAACTTGCTCGGCCTTGGAGTAGATGGCTCAGCGAATTCAGTGTCCTGCTAACGGATCGACCCGATAAAGTCAGCAAGCCACGGTAGTGCCCGTGCCTACGTATCGGATCCAGGAACACCATGTTGGGGTGGTGCAACTCGTGGTAAGAAAATCATGGCAGCACCACACAGATGGCCCTCACCTGAGTTATGTATCGGGGTGCACGATCCATCTGCCATTGGCGTTTCTGGGTAGCGGATACCTCCTCGGCGTGCGCAGGCATGTTGTAAAACACAGATTACCATATCACAATCGCACCGAAAGTAATGCAGTAGATGTACCATAGACATGGACGAACTAAGGCGTTAGCTATTTCAAATAGACGGGATGAGCGTAGTTTATGTTGACAAAACTTGGCCGTGCAGTCAGAAACCACTAGCGTCGAGTAGCTGATCGGGCCGAAGTCGGGGGTACGCAGGGCTATAGACCGTTAAGTTCAGCTTGCTTTTGGGGCTGGTCAGGGGGTGCTTGACCGAGTTGGTGGTCTCGAAAAATCAGTGAAACCCTAAATTCCGCAGATTGGTTACTGTATAGTCGGGCACATCAGTACCACCGCAACTTTACTTAACATAGTCGGCAGGTGCTCAGCGTGGAAGTTATCCTTGTGTAGATGTAAGACATGCAAGTAGTCGCCATCATCTTAGTGGTGTTCTAAAAATATTTTAGAGTCCTATTTTTCCTAATTATTTATTTTGTTTTCGGGAAAGGGAACCAGGATGCGAAATAGGTTGGATTGCACGAGGTATAGTACGGAATGTTGCCCACGTGGGTCTCGATCAAAAACGTTGGCGCAGCCTACGCCTGTGCCCTACACAACTACCGTCCGGTTTCTTCGTATGCTTGTTTAGGCCGCTGCGATTGGCGGGTATGTGCCGCATCGGGCTTAGCCCGAAGTAGTCAACCTTCGGCCGCCGCACCCGGTCGGTAGTAATCAATGTGCGGCGGGTCTGGCTTGATGCCGTAGGCAGCGGAAAACTCTGCGTACCACACCCGACCGAGGTAGTTTCAGCCCAACGGACAGCTTCGCTACCACTAGGTCGGACACACCGAAACTGCCGAAATCGACATGTCCACCGCAGCAGTCATTGTCGATTTGGGTGCCGGGTGAGCAGGCATAGCCGTGCCCGACCACCAGCTGGTCCACCGGAGGCGGTTTGCCCAGACGTGTTTGTTGTGGCCGGCGTTAGCGTGGCCAGCCGGCAGGTAACTTAACAGTCAAACGGGAATGACCACACCCGGCTAGCTGGTCGTGTACCGTACCCAGCCTCGCGCCGATCGCTCGCACCGCCACATCCGGTTTGCCCGCAGCGTCACACTCCTGCACTGCCGACCGGCCGGGCAGCGCGCGAGCACGCAAGCCATCCCGGATAACCGCCTGGCATCGTGTCTCTGCCCAAGTTAAGCACCCGTGGTACCACAAGAAGTTGAGCCTTCTCGAGCAGGCCGCGCTTCATTGGCGACTTGCCTTCACCACCTCGATCAACTCGTTGCCTAAACTGATGAAAGTCTACCCGAAAAGTAACACCGCTGAGCGTTGACCTAGATTGCATGCAATCGGGTTTTTGGCAGCAAGCTGTCCGGTGACGACAGGTACCTGTGGTGGGGACATCAGGTCAGGTAAGGATAACATCATCGTCTTTGTCGCCCGTTACGACGACGCACTGTCACAGGAGCACTAAGCTAATTGGCTGTGGAACCGACATACGGGGCTGTCATTCAGTTTGTTCGCCTGATTTGGCGGATTCAGGGTCTGAAGATCAGTGTCCGGGGTATAGAAAACTTACCTACCACCGGCGGTGCCGTCATCGCCATTAACCACACCAGTTACCTTGACTTCACTTTTGCGGGTTTGCCTGCTTATCAGCAGGGCCTAGGGCGCAAGGTGCGGTTTATGGCCAAACAAGAGGTATTCGATGGCAAAATTACCGGTCCGATTATGCGCCGCCTGCGACACATCCCTGTGGACCGGCAAGAGGGGGCCGCGTCTTACGAAGCCGCCGTGAGGAATCTCAAAGATGGTGAGCTCGTCGGCGTTTATCCCGAGGCGACGATCAGCCGAAGCTTTGAGATAAAGGAATGCAAAAGGGGAGCGGTGCGGATGTCAGCGGAGGCCAGGGTGCCGATAATTCCGCACATCGTCTGGGGTGCACAGCGGATCTGGACCAAGGACTACCCCAAGAAGCTCTTTCGCCCGAAGGTGCCGATTGTGGTGCTCGTCGGCGAACCGATTGAGCCGGTGTTGAGTGTAGCGCAATTAAAGGCCTTGTTGCACTTTCGGATGCAACATCTGCTGGAACGAGCACAAGAGCTGTACGGACCGCACCCGGCTGGGGAGTTTTGGGTGCCGCATCGGCTGGGCGGTGGTGCCCCTTCGTTAGTCGAGGCGGCTCGCCTCGACGCCGAGGAGGCAGCCGAGAGGTCGGCGCGGCGCGTCCAGCGTGCCAATCGAGCCGGGGCGGCGGAGCGGCGGGTGTCCGGGGATCAGTTGCGCTAACTATCTCGTGTCGGCGGCTTCGATGATGTAACGGTTGAAGGTGGTTAATTCCTTGATCAAGTACGTCGGCACCATCCTGGTGGGCCGGTGCGCTGGGGCGGGTACCTTTGCCGTGGTCGTACAGCGATTATGCATGAAGGGATTGCTCGGCTTATATCCGGAGGCCACCATCACCTCCAGTTTAGAATTAGAATTCGGGGAGTTCAAAACGGGGGTAGCCCGGATGGTAGTGGAGGCGGTCAAAATTGGAGCCGAAGGTGTGATGCCACTGGGCCGTAGCCGAAGCGGCTCACGCTGATCACCCCGATCTGGCTGTCGGGTGGTTTGTCTCAGTGACCGATCCGACTAGGTCGTCCCCGACGCCGACCCAGCCAACGCTCATAGCTTGCGACGTTGACGGCACGTTGCTCGATGAGCACGAAACCGTAACCGCGCGTACCCGCGACGCGGTATGCTCCGCCGTAACCGGCGGAGCATACTTCGTTCTGGCCACGGGCCGCCCGCCGCGTTGGGTGCGGCCGATCGTTGACGCACTTGGCTTTCCGCCGATGGCGGTGTGTGCCAACGGTGCCGTGATCTACGATCCTGCGACCGATCGGGTGGTATCGGCGCGCACGCTGGCCGTTGACATCTTGGGCGAGTTAGTCGAGATCGCAACGCGCGTCATCCCTGGCGCGGGTTTGGCTGTCGAGCGTGTCGGTGATCGCGCCTATGACAGCGCTACCCTACAGTTCGTCAGCTCGGCGGGTTACGAGCATGCGTGGCTCAACCCGGACAACATCGAGGTGTCGATCGAAGATCTGCTTAGCGTCCCGGCTATTAAGCTTCTGATCCGCAAGTCCGGTGCCCGCAGCGCGGATATGGCTGCCGAACTAGCCAAGCATGTCGGGATCGCGGGCGACATCACCTACTCCACCAACAACGGGCTAGTGGAGATCCTGCCGCTGGGAATCAACAAGGCCACCGGCGTCGAAGAGGTCAGACGGCCGCTAGGGATCGCGGCTGGCAACGCGGTGGCTTTCGGCGACATGCCCAACGACGTTCCGATGCTGCTAAGGGCGGGTCACGGCGTGGCAATGGGTAATGCTCATCCCGCCGTGCTGGCCGCCGCCGACGAGATCACTACCCCCAACACCGATGACGGTGTTGCCCGGGTGTTGGAACGCTGGTGGCGTTAACCACTTGCCAGTGAATCTAGAATCTAGGTGTCGCACTCAGCCTCAGCTGTGGAAAACTGCCCGTGTTCCTGTGTTCTGGCATGCTGCCCTTAACGTCCCGGCGGACCGCGAGGGTGAACAGGAACAAGACCTGCCGGGAAGCCGGTCAAGCCTAACAACCATCATTGGCCAGGTTGGCGGCAGACTAATGCCGGGGAGGAGTCCGCAAAACCGCAGCGGCAGGTCGAGCAGGTGTGGCTCGATGCGTCAGCCAAGCGACGCCGTCGATGGGGTGCTGATGGCTGCGCTGGCCGGCTTCGGGGTGGCCGGTGGTGTCGCGGGTCTTAGGTATTTGGTGTTGTCTCAGCTTAACGGTACTGCCTAATGCCCCCAGGGGGCCCGGCCGGCTGGTGATTTGTAGGACAGCTATTGACGATTTGCATGAACTCACCGAATACGTCCGTAAACTCAGACCTTGGTCAGAAAAGGGCTAACATCACCATCGGCAGGGCGTCGGATGCGTTGGTGGCGAGAAATGTTCGGGCGGCACTGTCGGTCCGCTGGGGGGTTGTGTTGCCGACGGCTTCGAGATTCTGTTGACGCCTTGGGTGAGGTTGCCAGTCAGCCTCTCGAAGTTCGACGTGCGATGCTGTCAGTTTTGCGTGATCTGCACCGGCTCTTGTATGTTCGCGCCTGTCGGCAACTCGAGCTGACCATGTTCGTAACTTGGCGAGGCCCCAGGAATTGCAATCGCCCTGCTCTCCAGCCCTTTGATCAGCTTATCTGGCGGGTCGTTGAATTGCGTCCAGAATTTCATACATCAGTGCGTGGACTGTATTTGCCCGGGCAATCGGTGTTGCCGACGTCGCGGTGGGTGAAGATGGAGGGCATGGTCGCGGTGGCGCCAGCCGTAAAGGTGGTGTAGCGGCTCCCCGCTGATTTCAGTGCCATCGTGCTATCGGGGTCGACGCCGTCCAGGCTCTAGGCTCCAGCTGAGCAGTCGGCCGACGGGTCGGATTGGGGTCGGCGTTGGCGCCATGTCGTCAAAGTCGCCGATCCTGGCCACACCCAAGGTGCTGTGGATTGAAGCCACCGGTGTGGAAGGCTTTCCTGACTAGTGGGCTACCCGGCTATGTCTTCGAACACTTGGCCGTTATTTGTCGACTAGCGTGTTGTAGGCGATGTTGCACCAGCCCAGTGTTTGGCTGTGGTAATTGTAGATGGCCTTGCCAATATCGGTCGATTCCAGCGGCGAATAGTCATTGCTAACCGCGTTGTGGTGCACGACCGCGGCACGAACCCCGTTGTCATATTGCGGAGTACCGTATCGCAGTAACTCGTCATCGCCCCCACTCCGCGCGGTGATGATGCTGGGTGCCTTGTCTGGCATGATGACCCCGTCCGGCGGTGTTCATTGCGTTCGGGCCGGCGCTTGCGGTGGCGAAATGAGGATCGCGGAGATGTTCTGGGTGCTTGGTCCGAAGGTCCGAAGGGTAGTTCCTTGGTGGCCGGCTTGTAGTTCAGGCCGTGTTTATTGGGTTATCGGGCTTATCTAATCTTCCGAGACAGCGCCGCGTGGCCGGGTCACTGGACCGCATAGGTGGGACGGGTGATTGCGATTTGCAAAGTTCTGGTGGTGCCGATGCACACTGGATCTGTGCTGCGCGGTCTTTCGTTTCGGATGGCCGGGTCGAAGCATCGTGGGCTGCCGGGTGTGGCTGCGACAGTCTCATATTCGGCTTGGTACTAAGGCCTTCCACGAATCACCGGGGCGTTTTGCACGCACGCGTCTGGCGGCGTCTCGAAATGGTGGAGTCGGGAGCGCTTTCGGGTGTTAGATTTGCAATCCACGAGATGATGACGACTATTACCGCGATAGCGGTAATAGTCGTCATCATCAGGCTGCGGGGACGACACTAGTCGATGTTATGTGTGTATTCATGAAGCGATCCGCCGTATGTGTCCGGAATCTTGCTCAAAGCTTGTTTGTCGGCCCCATAGAGGGGTAGTTGCTGGTAGGATTTTTTGCCGTTAGGCTAAGTGCTACCCGGCAGTGCTGGCAGGTGACAGGTTCTTGACGGGCTTCTACGTGACAGGAATCAGTGATGTCGTGACCGGCGTTACTGAGCCCGACAAGGCGCCGGCTGCACCGCCGTTCTGGACGGCCTGAATGATCGCTGGCATCACCGCACCTTTGATTAGGTCGATGACCTGCATGGTGCCCAAATCGTTCGCAGCTTGAACTAGGTCACTGACAATCCCACCGCTGCTGGTACCGATCGGGCTGGTCGGTGATATACCGTCCAATGTATAGGAATCGCCGATGATCGGATAGGTGCCGTCAGGGCCCGGGTTCAATGCAATTGGCGTGGTAATCGGTACCTCACCGGGGTAGGGTCCGCCCGGGTTCAGGTCCGGTCTCGGGTTGGCTATCATGGGAGTTGTCAGTCCCGTGCCCGGCGCGGTGAGCCCAGGTGTCCCCAGCGCCTGATTTGTCAGACCAGGGCTGGTTACACCGGGATTTCTCAGGCTAGTGTCGGTATCACCGGTGCCAGTTAGCGAAGGGACCAGCGGTAGGTTGATTCCGAACTGCGACAGTCCCTGCGAAAGCACGGACAGCACTTCTTCGGGCAGGTCAGCTATCGATGCTGCTTGTTTGAATTCATAGTGCTCGGCCGCGGGTTTGGCGCCGACAGTCGATTCGTAAACAAGGAAATATGCGCATGGACTCGCGATTGCCAGGGCAGCGACCGTGCTCATGGCTGTTGAAAGCTTGCGTCGGCGTCGGTTCGGCACGGAAGTCTCCTCAATCTGGACTATTTGTGTTGTCGGGCTTGTTTGCCCTCGACGTCTCGAGTGTGCAGGAGTGAGCCCCACCCGGTTGATGGTACGAGTATGGTCGGTGTGACCAGAGTGGTTATATCGAATCGTGAGGTAATTGCGACCTTAGAGTTCGCCCCCTCGATTACCGCCGTTGTCAGCTGTTATTGCCTGGTCGAATCACGACCAACCCGAGCCGTCACATAAGGGTTATGCCCGAAAAGTCAGATACCCTAGGCAGTCCATGACCGTTCGTTTCGATCTCCTCGTTGTTGGCTCGGGGTTTTTCGGCCTGACAATTGCCGAGCGTGTGGCAACCCAGCTGGACAAGCGTGTGCTTATTGTCGAGAAGCGTCCGCATATCGGTGGCAACGCTTATTCTGAAGCCGAGCCGCAAACCGGCATTGAAGTTCACAAGTATGGCGCCCACCTGTTCCATACCTCTAGTAAAAGAGTGTGGGACTACGTGCGGCAGTTCACCGAGTTCACCGACTACCAGCACCGGGTTTTCGCGATGCATAACGGCCAGGTATACCAGTTTCCGATGGGACTGGGTCTGGTGTCGCAATTCTTCGGTAGATACTTCACTCCCGACGAAGCGCGACAGTTGATTGCCGAGCAGGCCTCTGAAATTGATACGGCGGATGCAGAGACCCTTGAGGAGAAAGCTATCTCACTGATTGGCAGGCCGCTCTATGAGGCGTTTGTCAAGGGATACACAGCAAAGCAATGGCAGACCGACCCCGCCGAACTTCCGGCTGCCGTGATTAGTCGGCTTCCGGTGCGATACACCTTTGACAACCGATACTTCAGCGACACCTATGAGGGCCTGCCGGTCGACGGTTACGCGGCATGGTGCACGAAAATGGCCGCCGACGACCGCATCGAAGTGAGGCTTGGCACCGATTGGTTCGATGTTGCCGATCAGCTGCGTGCCGACAGCTTCGACGCACCGGTTGTTTACACCGGCCCGCTGGACCGCTACTTCAACTACGCTGCAGGTCGCCTTGGCTGGCGCACCCTGGACTTCGCGGTGGAAGTGCTACCTATCGGCGACTTTCAGGGGACGCCGGTGATGAACTATACTGATATCGATGTGCCTTTCACGCGCATACACGAGTTTCGTCACTTCCACCTTGAGCGTCATTACCCGATTGACAAGACAGTGATCATGCGGGAGTACTCCCGTTTCGCGGAGGATGACGATGAACCGTACTATCCTATCAACACCGAGGCCGACCGTGCCGTGTTGGCCGCTTATCGGGCCAGGGCGAAGTCCGAGACCGTGTCGTCGAAGGTACTGTTCGGCGGGCGGCTGGGAACCTACCAATATTTGGATATGCATATGGCCATTGCCGGCGCGTTGAACATGTACGACAACATCCTTGCACCGCATTTGCGTGACGGCTCTCCCTTGATGGAGGAAGCAGCGATAGCCACTGCCCAGCAAGCGGCAACGGCTATCGGCAGGGAAGGCGGCACGTCATGACTGCCGTGAGTCTACTTGCCCGAGTCATCCTACCGCGTCCGGGTGAGCCCCTCGATGTCCGCAAGTTGTATTTAGTGGAGTCGAGCACCAACGCCCGGCGTGCGCATGCTTCGAGCCACACTACGTTGCGGATCGGTGCGGAGTCTGAGGTGTCGTTCGCCACGTACTTCAATGCGTTCCCGGCCAGTTACTGGCGTCGCTGGACTATCTGCAAGTCGGTGGTGCTACGTGTCGAGGTGACCGGAGCTGGCCGTGTCGACGTCTACCGTACCAAGGCCACTGGTGCCCGCATTTTCGTCGAAGGTCGCGAGTTCGCCGGTGTTGAGGATGACTCCAGTAAGGCTCAAGTCGTGGAGCTCGAAGTGGGGCTGCAGCCGTTCGAGGACGGCGGCTGGATTTGGTTCGACATCACCACCGACACGAGGGTAACCTTGTGCAGCGGCGGCTGGTATGCTCCCATCCCGGCTCCGGGTAGGGCCAATATCGCGGTAGGCATCCCGACGTTCAACCGGCCTACAGACTGCACCAACGCGCTGGCTGAACTCACCGCCGACCCGTTGGTGGACGAAGTGATTGGGGCGGTGATCGTGCCCGATCAGGGCGTTCGGAAAGTGCGCGATCATCCGGACTTCCCCGCTGTGGCCGCCCGGCTGGGCGACCGGCTTTCCATTCACGACCAGCCTAACCTAGGCGGTTCTGGCGGCTATAGCCGAGTGATGTATGAAGCGCTGAAAAACACTGATTGTCAACAGATTTTGTTCATGGACGACGACATCCGCATTGAGCCAGACTCAATTCTGCGGGTTCTGGCGATGCACCGCTTTGCCAAGAGTCCAATGCTGGTGGGTGGCCAGATGCTCAGCCTGCAGGAGCCGTCGCACCTGCACATCATGGGTGAGGTGGTGAACCGATCGAACTTTATTTGGACCGCTGCGCCGCACGCCAAATACGACCACGATTTCGTCGAATACCCGTTGAACGACAAAGAGGACAAAAGCAAGCTGCTACACCGGCGTATCGATGTCGACTATAATGGCTGGTGGACGTGCATGATTCCGCGGCAAGTCGCCGAAGAATTGGGTCAGCCGCTGCCGCTGTTTATCAAATGGGATGACGCCGACTACGGTCTGCGGGCTGCCGAGCACGGCTATCCAACGGTCACACTGCCCGGCGCAGCGATCTGGCACATGGCCTGGAGCGATAAAGATGACGCCATCGACTGGCAGGCCTACTTTCATTTGCGCAACCGGCTGGTGGTGGCGGCCATGCACTGGGACGGCGACGTCACCGGCCTGGTCCGCAGTCATCTGAAAGCGACGCTGAAACACCTTGCTTGTCTTGAATATTCAACGGTGGCAATCCAGAACAAGGCTATCGACGATTTCTTAGGCGGCCCGGAGCATATATTCTCGATTCTGAAATCAGCTCTGCCTGAAGTGCACCGTATGCGCAAGGAGTACCCCGACGCGGTTGTCTTGCCAGCAGCGACTGAATTGCCGCCGCCTGTGCATAAAAACAAGGTGATGAAGCCACCGGAGAATCTGCTCGCCATCGTCTATCGACTGGTGCGCGGGATATTCCACAATCTCACCGCGGCAGACCCCGAATGCCACAAACGCCCAGAATTCAACGTACCCACTCAGGACGCGCGCTGGTTCCGACTATGCATGGTTGACGGTGTCACCGTTACCACCGCCGATGGATGCGGCGTGGTCTACCGGCAGCGTGACCGGACCAAGATGTTTTCACTACTGTTTTCCTCATTACACCGTCAGCGTCAGCTGGCGTGTCGGTTCGACGAGATGCGCAAGATCTACCGCGATGCATTGCCTGTGTTGTCTAGCAAGCAGAAGTGGGAGGTGGCGTTGTTGCCAACCCCAGACCCTCCCACAAGCTTCTCCGCCGAACAAGAGTCCGAGCATGCCTGAAGATGAGGAGCCTACTGGCGAACTGGCCGCAATGGCGGCTGTTCAATCGGTGCTGGTTGTCCGGCCCGGTGTGCTGCCCACGGCGCGAGGAATGTCGCACTTCGGAGAACACAGCATTGGCTGGCTGGCAATGTCATTGCTTGGCGCGATCCTGGTTCCGTGTCGCCGTCGGTACTGGCTGGTTGCGGGGGTCGGTGTGTTCGCCGCACATGCGGCTGCTCTGTTGATCAAACGGATAGTCCGGCGTACCCGGCCGAACCATCCGGCCGTCGCAGTGAATGTCAGTACACCCAGTCCGCTCAGCTTTCCGTCGGCACATGCCGCCTCGACCGCAGCCGCCGCCATATTGATCGGCCGAGCTAGCGGACTGCCCAAGGGAATAGTTGCCGCGGTGCTAGTGGTTCCGATGGCGCTGTCGCGGATAGTGCTGGGGGTGCACTATCCCAGCGACGTAGCCTTCGGCGTCGTGCTCGGTGCCGCGGTCGCAGGTACTACCGCCCGTTTTGATAGTCGGTTATCAAGCATATGGCCTGCCCAACACGGCCTCAGCGCGGGAGGTGCGCTCAAATGAGCGAAGACGTAATGATCGGGTCTCCAGGGAACCTGGTTATCGGTGTGATGATGGCCCTTCGCCCGCGGCAGTGGGTGAAGAACGTGTTGGTGTTGGCTGCGCCGTTAGCCGGGTTGGGCGGCGGCATGCACTACAGATATGCCGAACTACTGACCGAAGTGTCGCTAGCCTTTGTGGTATTCAGTCTGGCGGCCTCATCAGTGTACCTGATTAACGACGTGCGCGACATCAAGGCGGACCAGAAGCATCCGACCAAGAAGTTTCGGCCGATCGCGGCCGGCGTGGTGCCCGAGTGGCTGGCTTACATGCTCGCAATGGTGTTGTGTGTGGCATCCTTGGTCATTGCCTGGCTACTGACGCCAAATTTGGTACTAGTAATGGTGATCTACATTGGCATGCAGCTGGGATACTGCTTCGGCCTCAAACACCAAGCAGTGGTCGACATCTGCGTCGTGTCGTCGGCATATTTGATCCGGGCCATCGCCGGCGGTGTGGCCACCAATATCCCATTGTCACAGTGGTTTTTGCTGACAGCGGCGTTCGGATCGCTATTCATGGTGGCTGGTAAGCGATATGCTGAGCTGCAATTAGCCGAACGCACCGGTGCGGCGATCCGCAAGTCCCTGGAAAGCTACACTAGTACCTATCTGCGATTCGTTTGGACGTTGTCTGCCACCGCGGTCGTGATGTGTTATGGGCTGTGGGCGTTCGAGCGCGACCGGCACTCGGGCTCCTGGTTCGCGGTTTCGATGGTCCCGTTCACTATTGCGATCCTGCGTTACGCGGTGGATGTCGACGGCGGCCTGGCCGGAGAGCCTGAAGGCATCGCGCTACGTGACCGGGTGCTTCAGCTACTGGCACTAGCGTGGGCCGGAACAATTGGTGCCGCCGTTGTCTTCAGCTAGTCCCGATTTGCCTGGTATCACGGGCCCAAAGGTTCCGGTTATGCGGCGCCGGCTGGTGGGTAGGCAGGCCAGTTGGCCGCTGTTTCCGTACCACATTGTAGTCCGGGTCAGCCTGTGGGTCAGTGTGTTGCTGGTGGCTGCGCTGTTTGGTTGGGGGGCCTGGCAACGACGTTGGATTGCTGACGACGGATTGATCGTCTTGCGCACTGTGCGCAACCTGTTGGCTGGCAACGGACCGGTGTTCAACCAAGGTGAGCGGGTGGAGGCGAACACCTCCACGGTGTGGACTTATTTACTTTATGCGGGGAGTTGGGTCGGCGGGCCGATGCGCTTCGAGTATGTGGCGTTGGCCGCGGCTCTTGTGCTTTCTGTACTCGGCGTGGCGCTGCTGATGCTGGGTACGGGCCGGTTGTATGCACCTAGCTTGCGGGGTCGTCAGGCGATCATGCTGCCCGCCGGTGCGCTGGTTTACGTTGCGCTGCCGCCGGCGCGGGACTTCGCCACATCCGGCCTGGAGAGCGGCTTGGTTTTGACCTATCTGGGGCTGTTATGGTGGATGATGGTCTGCTGGGCGCAGATACTGCGGAATCGTTCGCAAAGCCGGAGATTCATTGGGACACTGGCCTTCGTGGCGGGGTGCAGTGTTTTGGTCCGCCCCGAGTTGGCGCTGATGGGTGGATCTGCCCTGATCATGCTGATGATCGCGGCTAGGACCTGGTCGCTTCGCGTACTGATCATGGTGGCTGGCGGATGCCTGCCAGTTGCTTACCAACTTTTCCGGATGGGCTACTATGGCTTACTGGTGCCGGGTACCGCCTTGGCCAAGGACGCGGTGGGCGACAAGTGGTCACAAGGCATAATTTATCTGTCAAACTTCAACCAACCCTACGCACTTTGGGTGCCGCTGGTGCTCTTGGTGCCTTTGGGATTGTTGTTGTTGATGTCGATTCGTTGTTGGCCATCCTTTATGCGCCCTATGGAGACCCCCAACTGCGGACGTGTGGCCCGGGCGGTACAAAGCCCGCCGGCTGTCGTGGTCTTCGTCGTCGTCAGCGGATTGCTGCAGATGTTTTACTGGATCCGGCAAGGCGGCGACTTTATGCACGGCAGGGTGCTGTTGGCGCCGTTATTTTGTTTGCTGGCTCCGGTCGTGGTTATCCCGGTGGCGCTTTCCGACGGTGGGAACTTTTCGCGACAGACTGGTCATTGCCTGGCAGGCGTGACCAGCCTGCTGTGGCTGGGGGTCGCGGGTTGGTCGCTGTGGGCAGCCAACTCGCCGGGGATGGGTGATGACGCCACCCACGTCAGCTACTCGGGGATTGTCGACGAACGACGCTTCTACGCGCAGGCAACCGGTCACGCCCATCCGTTGACCGCAGCTGACTATCTGGATTATCCGCGGATGGCTGCGGTCTTGGTAGCGCTCAACAACACTCCTGACGGCGCGTTGTTGCTACCATCTGGCAACTACATTCAGTGGGATCTTGTGCCGATGATCCAGCTGCCACCATCTGCACCAGGAAGTCCCTTAGGTAACCCAGTGCTCCAAAACCCTCAGCACACGGTATTTTTCACCAACCTCGGCATGCTTGGCATGAATGTCGGGCTCGATGTTAGGGTGATCGATCAAATCGGGTTGGCAAATCCGCTGGCGCAGCACACCGAACGGCTGCAGCACGGCCGGATCGGGCATGACAAAAACCTCTTTCCGGACTGGGTGATCGCCGACGGTCCATGGGTGAAATGGTACCCAGATATTCCTGGCTATCTCGACCAGGCATGGATTGCGCAAGCGGTAGCGGCTCTGCAATGCCCTGAGACTCAGGCGGTGCTGAGTTCAGTGCGCGCCCCGATGGTCCTGCATCGGTTCATCTCCAACCTGTTGAATTCGTTTGAGTTCACCCAGTACCGGTTCAACCGTGTTCCGCTCTACGAGCTCGCCAGGTGTGGGCTGCCGATGCCTGACGTGCCTCCTGCTGCCCCGCACGAGTGAGCACTCGACGACGAACTCGTAAATGCGTGAAGTTGGCGTTTTTCGGCCGTTGCGCCGGCCCGAACAGCAGGAGTTTGGACAGGCATCGCTCGAATCGGCGGTCGCGACTGATCGGCCGATGCCGTGAAATACTGCCAGTAAAATCGCATATCGAGTCCTCACCTGCGCGGTGACGCCCAGCCAGACGTGTTCGGAAATGTTCTTTCCAGGGCCTCTTGTGGTGTGAAAATCACCGAAAACCGACGCTGAACGGCGATTTGAGTGACTAGCTCGATGACGGTGGAAGCCCTAAGTTGTGGTTGACTACACGGGCACTACAGCGTTTAGCGCATGCAGTCCTACCTGATTAAGGATGCGCCGAAACGTAACAATGCGCGTAAAGGATGAGGAAGCAAGGATGAAGTTTGTTGATAGGTTTCGAAGTGCCTTGGCGGGTATACTGTGCCGATTCGTGGTTGCAGCCATGAGTGCAGCTCTGCTGTCGACTCTGATCGGTGTCGTTGGCTCGGCAACCGCGGCAGCATTCTCTCGGCCGGGACTGCCGGTGGAGTACCTACAGGTGCCATCACCGTCGATGGGACGTGATATCAAGGTGCAGTTCCAAAACGGCGGCGCTAACTCGCCCGCGCTGTACCTGTTAGATGGGTTGCGCGCGCAAGACGACTTCAGCGGTTGGGATATCAATACCACCGCTTTCGAGTGGTATTATCACTCCGGCATTTCGGTAGTCATGGCGGTCGGAGGACAGTCCAGCTTCTATAGCGACTGGTACAACCCGGCCTGCGGCAAGGCCGGTTGCCAGACTTACAAGTGGGAGACCTTCCTGACTAGCGAGCTGCCGCAGTACCTGCAGCGCAACAAGCAGGTAAAACCCACCGGCAGCGCGGCGGTCGGTCTTTCGATGGCCGGCTTGTCGGCCCTGACGCTGGCGATCTACCATCCGGAGCAGTTCATCTATGTTGGCTCGATGTCGGGCTTGCTGGACCCCTCCAACGCAATGGGTCCCTCGCTAATCGGTCTAGCGATGGGTGATGCTGGCGGCTACAAGGCCGTGGACATGTGGGGCCCGAAGGAGGACCCGGCATGGAGGCGTAACGACCCAACGGTGAACATTGGCACCCTGATCGCCAACAACACTCGCATCTGGATGTACTGCGGCAACGGCAAGCCTACAGAACTGGGCGGCAACAACCTACCCGCCGAGTTCCTCGAGGGTTTAGTGCGTACCAGCAACATCAAGTTCCAGGACGCTTACAACGCAGGCGGCGGCCACAACGCCGTCTTCAACTTCCCGGACAGCGGGACACACAGCTGGGAGTACTGGGGTGAACAGCTAAATGCCATGAAGCCTGACCTGCAGCAGCATTTAGGGGCCACCCAGAGCACTTAGCCCATACCGCTAACGGCAGCGAACTTCACAGGTCGCTGCCGTTAGCTATTTCCGGGTAGCTTCAATGCGTGTGGTGTTATTCACTACCCTACGGAGGCGGGTTCGGTTTTCATCGAATAGTGTGCACGCAGCCGGCGATGGAGGTAGGCATGCGGGGTTTGTCAGCAGTTCTGCGGGTGCTCTGTGTCGTCGCCCTGGCAATCGGGGCGGTCTCTGCGTCCATGCTGGCGGGAACCGCCGGCAACGCCAAGGCTGCGAGTTACGAATCCTTGATGGTGCCGTCGGGCGCGATGGGCCGTGATATTCCGGTCGCCTTCATGGCCGGTGGTCCGCATGCAGTGTACCTGCTTGATGCCTTCAATGCCGCTTTGGATGTCAGTAATTGGGTGACTGCAGGCAATGCGATGACCACGTTGGGCGGCAAGGGTATTTCGGTGGTGGCGCCCGCCGGCGGCGCCTACAGCATGTACACCAACTGGGAGAATGATGGCAGCAAGCAGTGGGACACTTTCCTGTCCAGCGAACTTCCCGACTGGCTGGCCACCAAACGGGGTCTGGCGCCCGCCGGCCACGCGGCTGTCGGCGCCTCGCAGGGGGGGTATGCTGCGATGGCGCTGGCGGCCTTCCACCCCGACCGTTTCGGCTTCGCTGGTTCCTTGTCCGGGTTTGTGTACCCCTCGAGCACAAACTACAATGGTGCGATTTTGGCTGGTCTGCAGCAGTTTGGCGGTATCGACGGCAACGGGATGTGGGGCGTCCCGCAGCTGGGCCGGTGGAAGTGGCACGACCCCTACGTGCATGCTTCGCTGTTGGCGCAGAACAACACCCGCGTGTGGGTCTACAGCCCGATGACTATGGGGGGCGATGATGCCGCAATGATCGGCCAGGCGGCCGCGTCGATGGGCAGTTCTCGGGAGTTCTACCAGCAGTACCGCAGCGTCGGTGGGCACAACGGTCACTTTGACTTCCCGGGCGGTGGTGGCAACGGCTGGGGTACGTGGGCGCCGCAGTTGGTTGCTATGTCGGGCGATATCGTCGACGCCATTCGCTAGGGACGAGCCAGTAGTACAGGAGGTGTTGTGGTGACGAGTCGGTATCGTGTATGGGGCGTGTTCGGGTGGTTAGCGGTGTGCATCGTCACCGCACACTGTATGTGCACTGGAACCTTGCCAGTGACCTACCGATTCTGTTAGTAGGAGACCCCGAATGGTCGAGAAGGTGCCGCGTAAGCGTCACAGAATCCTCGCCTGGACAGCCGCCTTGTCGATGGCGGCCGTAGTGGCGTTAGTCATTGTGGCTGTGGTGATCCTGTTGCGTAGCAATGAATCCACGCACAGTGCGGTGCCGTCTGACGTGTTGCCTATTCCGTCTAACGCACCTCACCCACGGAAGCCCCGGCCCGCTTTTCAAAACGCGTCTTGTCCCGATGTGCAGTTGCTTGTTGTTCCTGGCACTTGGGAGTCGTCTTTGCAGGACAATCCACTCGATCCGGTGCAATTTCCGAATGCGTTGCTGCGCAACTCGACTATAACGATCGGCCAGCAGTTTCCCACCTCCCGAGTGCAGACGTACACGATTCCTTACACTGCGCAGTTCCATAATCCGCTAAGTGGTGACAAGCAGATGACCTATAACGACAGCCGTGCGGAAGGCACCCGCGCGATGGTCCAAGAGATGGTCAACGTGAATAACAGGTGCCCCTTGACTAGTTATGTACTAGTGGGTTTTTCGCAGGGCGCGGTGATCGCCGGCGACATCACCAACGATATCGGGACCGGCCACGGACCCGTCGATGACGATCTAGTGCTCGGTGTGACACTGATTGCCGACGGCCGTCGTCAACAGGGAGTGGGCAACGACGTCGGGCCCAACCCTCCGGGTGAGGGTGTCGAGATTACCTTGCACGAAGTGCCGGTTTTGTCGGGGCTCGGTATGACCATGACAGGCGCGCGGCCTGGTGGTTTTGGCGTGCTGGACAGCAAGACCAACGAGATTTGCGCTCCCGGAGACCTCATTTGCGCTGCACCGGCGGAGGCATTCAGTGTCGCTAATTTGCCGGTCACACTGAACACCTTAGCAAGCGCCGCCGGTCAGCCGATCCACGCGATGTATGCTACCGCTCAGTTCTGGAATCTCGACGGAGCGCCCGCGACCGTTTGGACATTGAATTGGGTACATCGGCTTATCGAAGGTGCGCCGCATCCTAAACATGGATGACCCTTAGCCTAGGTTACTAGTGGGCAAAATCATCGTCACCTTGTGATTTGGTCTGCCGCGTGCCACCACTTAACATTAAGAGAAATTTAAGGTCATGTGGTTGACCCGTTCGGGTGGAAGCTAATAGTGGCCAGCGTACGCCTAAATGTGCACCGTGCGAAGGCTGGCCCGCGCGCAGGTGGAACCGTCGGCGAAGCCGACCGAGAGATGTGTCGTGACAGGAGAGGGTCGCATGACTTACCACAACCCGTTCATCGTGAACGGAAAGATCAGGTTCCCGCCTAATACCAACCTGGTCCGTCACGTCGAAAAATGGGCAAAGGTTCGCGGCGACAAGCTAGCCTATCGATTCCTGGATTTCTCCACCGAACGCGATGGTGTCGCGCGCGACATTCTGTGGTCCGAATTCAGCGCCCGCAACCGTGCAGTGGGCGCCCGCTTACAGCAGGTCACCAAGCCGGGTGACCGCATCGCCATCTTATGCCCGCAGAACCTGGATTATCTGGTCTCCTTTTTCGGGGCTCTGTATTCTGGCCGGATCGCGGTGCCGTTGTTCGATCCGGCCGAGCCGGGGCATATCGGCCGGTTGCACACAGTGCTCGACGACTGCACACCCTCGACTATCCTTACTACTACCGGCTCCGCCGAAGGTGTCCGCAAGTTCGTCCGGGCTCGTTTTGCTAAGGAGCGACCCCGCGTCATCGCGGTTGATGCGGTCCCCACCGAGGTTGCCGCTACCTGGCAGCAGCCCGAAGCAAACGAGGAAACCGTGGCCTATCTCCAGTACACATCGGGCTCCACCCGCATTCCGAGCGGGGTGCAGATTACCCACCTGAACCTGCCCACCAATGTAGTGCAGGTGCTGAATTCCCTGCAAGGACAGGAAGGCGACCGTGGAGTCAGTTGGCTTCCGTTCTTCCACGACATGGGTCTCATTACGGTGCTGCTCGCGTCGGTTCTTGGCCACAGTTTTACCTTTATGACGCCCGCGGCGTTCGTGCGCCGGCCCGGTCGCTGGATTCGCGAACTTGCGCGCAAGCCCGAAGACACCGGCGGCACCTTCTCGGCCGCGCCGAACTTCGCGTTTGAACACGCCGCGATGCGCGGGCTGCCTCGAGATGACGAATTGCCACTGGACCTGAGCAACGTCAAAGGCATCCTCAACGGCAGTGAGCCGGTGTCACTGGTGTCGATGCGCAAGTTCTTCGAAGCGTTTGCACCGTACGGTTTGAAACAGATCGCCGTCAAGCCGTCCTACGGGCTGGCCGAGGCGACACTGTTTGTCTCGACCACCCCGATGGACGAGTCGCCCACGGTGATCTACGTGGACCGCTACGAGCTGAACAATCAGCGATTCGTCGAGGTGCCCGCCGATGCACCGAACGCGGTAGCCCAGGTCTCCGCGGGCAAGGTCGGGGTAAGCGAATGGGCGATCATCGTCGATGCCGACACTGCCAGTGAGTTACCAGACGGGCAGATCGGTGAGATCTGGCTTCACGGCAACAACCTCGGTACCGGTTATTGGGGCAAGGAAGAAGAGTCCGCCCAGACCTTCAACAACCTCCTCAAATCGCGGATTAGCGAGTCGCGCGCCGAAGGAACCCCCGATGACGCGTCGTGGGTGCGTACCGGCGACTACGGCACCTACTTCAAGGACCATCTCTATATAGCAGGACGGATCAAGGACCTCGTCATCATCGACGGGCGCAACCATTATCCGCAGGACCTGGAATACACGGCACAGGAATCGACTAAGGCGTTGCGTGTTGGCTACGTAGCCGCCTTCTCCGTCCCAGCCAACCAATTGCCCCGGGTGGTGTTTGACGACCCGTACGCCGGCCTAAAGTTCGACGCCGAGGACACTTCCGAGCAGTTGGTGATCGTCGGGGAGCGCGCTGTTGGCACGCACAAGCTCGACTACCAGCCCATCGTTGACGACATCCGCGCGGCCATCGCTGTGGGGCATGGGGTGACAGTGTGTGATGTGCTGCTGGTGCCGGCTGGAACGATTCCCCGCACTTCCAGCGGCAAGATCGGGCGGCGCGCCTGCCGAGCCGCCTATATTGACGGTAGTCTCCGCAGCGGAGCCAGTTCCCCGACGGTTTGCGCTGCTGAATTCTGAGCAAGGCACACATGGCTGACATAGACGCACCCCCATTGAATAACGATCCCCACGCGAATTTACCGGTTGCAAAAACCGAGATGTGCGTCCGCGACGATGCAGAGCGAAGCGAGGAGGAGGCTCGGCGCACAACACGCATAACAACCGTGCCCGAGATGCGGCAATGGTTGCGCAACTGGGTAGGTAAGGTCGTTGGGAAATCGCCCGACGACATTGACGAGTCGGTGCCGATGGTGGAGCTCGGACTGGCGTCTCGGGATGTTGTGGCGATGGCCGCCGACATCGAAGATCTGACCGGCGTCACCCTGTCGGTCGCGGTGGCCTTCCAGCATCCGACCATTGAATCTCTAGCGACTCGCATCATCGAGGGTGAACCGGAAACGACCGACGACGAAACCGACGCCTTCGACTGGTCGCGTACCGGCCCCGCAGAGCGCATCGACATCGCGGTCGTGGGTTTGTCGACGCGGCTACCGGGTGACATGAACTCCCCCGAGGAAACCTGGCGGGCGCTGCTGGAAGGCCGTGACGCCATCACCGATCTGCCCGCAGGCCGATGGTCGGAATTCCTTAGCGAGCCACGGCTGGCGCAGCGCATCGCGCAGGCCCGCACCCGTGGCGGCTATTTGAAAGACATTAAGGGTTTTGATTCCGAGTTCTTTGCTGTAGCCAAGACCGAAGCCGAAAACATCGACCCGCAACAGCGGATGGCGCTGGAACTGACCTGGGAGGCCCTCGAGCATGCCCGCATCCCTGCGTCGATTTTGCGCGGCGAGGCCGTCGGCGTGTATATCGGCAGCTCCACCAACGACTACAGCTTCTTGGCAGCCTCGGACCCAACGTCCGCCCACCCCTATGCGATCACCGGTACCAGCAGTTCTATTATTGCTAACAGGGTGTCGTACTTCTACGATTTCCGTGGGCCGTCGGTCACTATCGATACCGCATGCTCGAGTTCGCTAGTGGCAATTCATCAGGGCGTGCAGGCACTGCGCAACGGCGAAGCCGATGTGGTTGTGGCCGGGGGTGTCAATGCCTTGATCACGCCGATGGTGACTCTTGGTTTCGACGAGATTGGTGCGGTGCTGGCTCCTGACGGTCGGATCAAGTCTTTCTCGTCGGCCGCTGATGGCTACACCCGCTCTGAAGGCGGGGGCGTGCTGGTACTCAAGCGGGTGAACGACGCTCGCCGTGACGGCGACCAGATTCTGGCGGTGATCGCTGGCAGCGCGGTAAATCATGACGGTCGGTCCAACGGTCTGATTGCACCCAACCAAGATGCTCAGGCCGACGTGCTGCGCCGGGCCTACAAGGACGCCGGTATCGACCCGCGCACCGTCGACTACATCGAGGCGCACGGTACCGGTACCGTCCTGGGTGACCCGATCGAGGCCGAGGCTCTGGGTCGCGTCGTCGGTAGGGGGCGTCCCGCCGATCGGCCGGCGTTGTTAGGTGCAGTGAAAACCAATGTGGGGCACCTGGAATCGGCGGCCGGTGCCGCCAGCATGGTCAAGGTGGTGCTGGCTCTGCAGCATGACAAGCTACCGCCGTCGATCAATTTCGCTGGACCCAGTCCGTACATCGACTTCGATGCGATGCGCCTGAAGTTTATCGACACGGCGACTGACTGGCCGCGCTACGGAGGCTACGCGTTGGCCGGGGTGTCGAGCTTCGGTTTTGGTGGCGCCAACGCGCACCTGGTGGTGCGCGAAGTGTTGCCGCGGGATGTCATCGAGCCTGAGCGGCAACCCGAGACCCCTGTGCCGGCAGTTACCACGACCGAGACAGCCGCACTGGAAGGCCACGTGCTGCAGTTTGACGAATGCGGTGAAATTACTACCAACGTCACCGACTTTGAAGAGTCCGATTCTGAGCTGCCGGGCATGACCGAAGAGGCGTTGCAGCTCAAGCAAGCTGCACTGGAAGCGCTTGCAGTAAAAGAAATTACGGCACCCTTGATTCCGTTGGTGGTGTCGTCATTTTTAACCTCACGCAAGAAAGCCGCCGCCGCCGAGCTGGCGGATTGGATGGGCAGTCCGCAAGGCCGTGCGTCGTCGCTGGAGTCGATTGGTCGATCGCTGTCACGGCGTAACCACGGTCGCTCTCGCGCAGTAGTGCTGGCCCATGACCATGACGAAGCTATCGAAGGTCTGCGGGCGATTGCCGAGGGCAAGCATCGGCCGCATGTGTTCAGCGTTGACAGCCCGGTGACCAACGGCCCGGTGTGGGTGCTCGCCGGGTTCGGTGCTCAGCACCGCAAGATGGGCAAGAACCTGTATTTACGCAACCAGATCTTTGCCGAGTGGATTGAGAAAGTCGATGTCCTCGTACAAGATGAGCTAGGCTACTCGCTGCTTGAGCTTATCCTAGACGATGCGCAGGATTACGGCATCGAGACCACCCAGGTAACCATTTTCGCGATTCAGATCGCACTCGGTGAGCTGCTCAAGCATCACGGTGCCAAGCCTGCAGCGGTGGTCGGCCAGTCGCTGGGCGAGGCTGCGTGTGCCTATTTTGTTGGTGGGCTGTCGTTGCGCGACGCGACTCGAACGATCTGCTCGCGCTCGCATTTGATGGGCGAGGGCGAGGCGATGCTGTTCGGCGAGTACATCCGTCTGATGGCGTTGGTGGAGTACTCCGCCGACGAGATCAAGACGGTGCTCTCCGATTTCCCCGATCTCGAGGTGTGCGTCTACGCCGCACCCACCCAGACCGTCATCGGTGGTCCGCCTGAGCAGGTGGACGCGATCATCGCCCGCGCCGAAGCTGAGGGCAAGTTCGCTCGCAAATTCGCGACCAAGGGCGCCAGCCATACCCAGCAGATGGATCCGCTGCTCGGCGAACTCGCTGCGGAACTGCAGGGCATCAAGCCGATGAGTCCGACTGCCGGCATCTACTCGACGGTGCACGAGGGCAGCTACATCAAGCCCGGCGCCGATCCGATCCACGACGTGGATTACTGGAAGAAGGGGCTGCGTCACAGCGTCTATTTCACCCAGGGCATCCGCAATGCCGTCGACAGCGGCCACACCACGTTCCTGGAGTTGGCGCCCAATCCGGTGGCGTTGATGCAGGTGGGTTTGACTACGGCTGCGGTCGGCTTGCATGATGCCCAGCTGATCCCGACGCTTTCCCGCAATCAAGACGAAGTTGAGTCGATGATCTCGACCATGGTGCAGCTTTATGTGTATGGCCATGACTTGGACATCTGGACTCTGTTTAGTCGTGCTGTTGGACCCGAGGATTACGCGGACATTCCGCCGACCCGGTTCAAGCGCAAGGAACATTGGCTCGACGTCCATTTCGCCGGATACGGTTCGGTGTCCATGCCGGGGAACCATGTCGCATTGCCGGATAGTCGACACGTCTGGGAATTCGCCCCCCGGGACAAAACGGATCTCGCGGCGTTGGTGAGAGCCGCTGCATCGCAAGTATTTCCGGACGCACACTTGACAGCTGCTGAACAGCGTGCGATACCCGGCGATGGTGCACGGCTGGTGACGGTGTTGACTCGGCATCCAGGCGGTGCCTCGGTTCAGGTGCATGCTCGCATCGACGAATCCTTCACGCTGGTGTATGATGCATTCGTTGCGCGGGTCGGTCAAGAATCGGTTCTGCCGGCGGCAGTAGGTGCGGGAACGGCGATTGCTTCGACCACGGCGCCGACTGCGCCCATCACGGGAGATGTGGTAGCTGCCGAGGAGTTGGACGTAGAAACCCTGTCAGACAGCCTGACCAAACGTTACCTATCGTCCGATATGGGCAAGTGGTCAATCGATTCCGGCGAGACCATCGGTCACCGGTTGAGCACGATTGTGGCTGCGGCCATGGGTTACGAACCTGAAGACCTGCCCTGGGAGGTGCCGCTGGTCGAGCTGGGTCTGGACTCGTTGATGGCGGTGCGGATCAAGAATCGTGTTGAGTACGACTTCGACCTGCCGCCGATCCAGTTGCAGGCTGTACGCGACGCTAATCTTTACAACGTCGAGAAGTTGATTGAGTACGCGATCGAGCACCGCGACGAAGTCGAGCAGCTGCATGAATACCAGAAGACCCAGACGGCAGAGGCTATCGCCAAGGCGCAGATGGAACTGCTCAGCATCGTGCCACCGGCGACGCTACCCGCTTCCGAGGCGCCGATTCCCCCGCCGCCCACGGACCCGACTGGCCCGCCCAGTAACGGGGCGCAGTCCAATCTGGTAGCAGCTGCGGAGGTACTCAACTCCGACGTACCGCCGCGTGATGCTGCCGAGCGGGTCACCTTCGCTTCCTGGGCGATCGTCACTGGAAAGTCCCCAGGCGGCATTTTCGATACGTTACCCAAGCTGGATAGTGACACTGCTGCCAAGATGGCGCAGCGGCTCTCCGAGCGCGCTGAAGGACCGATCACTGCCGAGGACGTGTTGACGTCGGAGAACATCGAGGCGCTGGCCAACAAGGTGCGCAACTATTTGGAGGCTGGGCAGATCGATGGCGTCGTCCGCACTATCCGACCCCGGACCGAGGGCCCTGCAGGTGAATCCAGGGTGCCGGTGTTTGTGTTCCACCCGGCCGGCGGCTCGACCGTGGTGTACGAGCCGTTGCTCAAACGGCTGCCTGCTGATACCCCGATGTACGGCTTCGAGCGGGTTGAAGGCTCGATCGAAGATCGTGCGGCGGCCTACGTGCCGAAGTTAATCGAGCTGCAAGGTGATGGGCCCTACATTCTGGCCGGTTGGTCGTTGGGCGGGGTCTTAGCCTATGCGTGTGCGATCGGGCTGAGACGCGCGGGTAAGGAGGTCGCGTGGGTGGGGTTGATCGACGCGGTGCGTGCGGGCGAGGAGATCCCGCAGACCAAGGAGGAGATCCGCAAGCGCTGGGACCGCTACGCGCGGTTCGCCGAGAAGACCTTCAATGTTGCCGTCCCGGCGATCCCTTATGAACATCTTGAGGAACTCGACGACGACGGCCAGGTCCGGTTTGTGCTGGACTTTGTCAGCCAAAGTGGTGTGCAGATCCCGGCTGGGATCATCGAGCACCAGCGCACGTCGTATCTGGATAACCGGGCGATCGACACTGCCCAAATTCAACCATACGACGGGCATGTCACCTTGTATATGGCTGATCGCTACCACGACGATGCGATCATGTTCGAGCCACGCTATGCCGTCCGTAAACCGGACGGCGGTTGGGGAGAGTACGTTTCCGATCTCGAGGTGGTGCCAATCGGTGGTGAGCACATCCAGGTCATCGACGAGCCGATCATCGCTAAGGTGGGCGAACATATGAGCCAGGCGTTGAACAAGATTGAGGCTGAGCAGAAGGCGCCTAAATGATTACGAAGAGCACAGCTGAGAGCCTGGCTGAGCTTCGCGCTCGGCTGGAGTTAGCCTCCGAGCCTGGAGGTGAAAAGGCTGCCGCCAAGCGCGACAAAAAGAGTATCCCAAGTGCCCGGGCCCGCATTTACGCACTGGTCGATCCAGGCACGTTTCTTGAGGTCGGCGCGCTGACGCGCACTCCGGGCGATCCCAACGCGCTCTATGGAGACGGCGTTGTCACCGGACATGGCCTCATTAACGGCCGGCCGGTCGGGGTGTTTTCGCATGACCAGACGGTCTTTGGTGGCACGGTCGGCGAGATGTTCGGCCGCAAGGTGGCCCGGCTCATGGAGTGGTGCGCGATGGCCGGATGCCCGATCGTCGGCATCAATGACTCTGGTGGCGCAAGAATTCAGGACGCGGTGACTTCGTTAGCATGGTACGCCGAGCTGGGTCGCCGACACGAGCTGCTGAGTGGAATTGTGCCGCAGATCTCTATTATTTTGGGCAAATGCGCTGGGGGAGCGGTGTATTCGCCGATCCAGACTGACTTGGTGGTTGCAGTGCGTGGCCAGGGTTACATGTTTGTTACTGGCCCTGACGTCATCAAGGACGTGACCGGAGAAGATGTGAGCCTAGACGAGTTGGGTGGCGCCGACTCCCAGGCTAGATACGGCAACATCCACCAGGTAGTGGAGTCCGAGGCGGCCGCATTCAGTTACGTGCGCGATTTCCTGTCATTTCTGCCGCCTAACTGCTTCGACAAGGCGCCGATCGTGAACCCCGGTCTGGAGCCTGAGGTTATGGCGCATGACCTCGAGTTAGACTCGATCGTGCCGGATTCGGACAATGCGGCATATGACATGCACGAGGTTCTGTTGCGGATCTTCGATGACGGCGATTTCCTGGACGTCGCCGCACAAGCCGGACAATCCATCATCACCGGTTATGCTCGTGTCGATGGCCGCACTGTTGGTGTGGTGGCTAGCCAGCCTATGCACCTGTCTGGGGCGATTGACAACGAAGCCTCCGACAAAGCTGCGCGGTTCATCCGGTTCTGCGACGCGTTCAATATCCCGTTAGTTTTCGTGGTAGACACGCCTGGGTTCTTGCCGGGGGTAGAGCAGGAGAAAAACGGTATTATCAAGCGTGGCGGCCGGTTTTTGTATGCAGTGGTGGAGGCCGATGTACCGAAAGTGACCATCACGATTCGCAAGTCTTATGGCGGCGCGTACGCGGTGATGGGATCCAAGCAGCTGACCGCCGACTTGAACTTTGCCTGGCCGACCGCGCGTATCGCCGTGATCGGTGCTGACGGCGCCGCGCAGCTCTTGATGAAGCGCTTCTCAGATCCGAATTCGCCGGAGGTGCAGTCTATCCGCAAGACCTTCGTTGACAACTACAACCGCAACATGGCGATACCGTGGATTGCTGCCGAGCGCGGGTTCATCGATGCTGTGGTTGAGCCGCACCAAACTCGGCTGTTGCTGCGCAAGTCGCTACATCTGTTGCGAGACAAGCAGCAGTGGTGGCGGGTGGGACGTAAGCATGGACTCATTCCGTTCTAGGGCGATTTTGCCGGTGAGCACAAGGCCTGTCGGCTTTCAGTAAAGCGCTATACACATGCGCTATCGTGTGTTCCAAACGCCCACCGCTGCAGGTTTCTTAGCTTTGCTTATGATTAGTGAATCGGAGTAGAAGTAGCTTGCTAATCTGCAACTTTGCGTTATAGTAGGGACTAGTCTGTGCTATCCAAACTTGAATGAGAACTTGCTGACCATGAAATTTAATGATGTGTAAAATAATGCAGATACTATGATTGCTAATGCTTACACCGGAGTAGAGAAATGTTATTTCATATGCTTATGAGCACGTTGATAAGTACGTTGCTGCACCAGCGGAGTGAATACTAAATCGAGCCAAGTCAGATAAAGTTCTATCGCATGAGATAGAGCGCTTTTCCCGCTAGTTTAACCACATGTTTGACACTACTGAAGTGGTGGGACGTGATAACGGGCCATTGGTAATCAACGGTATGGAAAAGCGGAAATGAATCTGGGTTGTTCTCATGACTCTGCGGCTATAGTGTTGGTTGCAGAGCAGAAATTTATTTGCTGCTGATTTCGAGTAGTTCACCACGTTGAAGTGCAGACACGATGTCACTGAATAATTGGCTGGCGTATAGCTTGATGACGGAGTCGATGACTATCGCCGCAACCGAATCGACCAGTTGAATTTGCTAATCCGGAGTCTGTACGTGGCACGCTCCGCACTGCCCCGCTAGCCCTTATAGTATCAACGCGCCGTCCACAAGTTTGTCGAAACGTTCCAGCGTCTTGTCGGTATTAGTATTAGGTTTATATTGGTGTAGTTGTCACCGGACCGCGGTCGGCTAGATGGCGCTTATGCATACGGTCGGGTAACGAATGCCCTGCGGCAGCCGCCCCGGGTGGCTTATTCCTCAGGTAACCTGCTTGGTGAGCAACCCACCGACGTAAACATCTTCCATTAACTAGGGCCAGCGGGAACTACTCGTGCCTTGATGAGGTTCGCTACCAGGCGCGTGGTGGCCCCATCATAACCGTCGTCGGAGACCGACCCCGTGTCGCGTAGCTGCGCCAGCAGCGTCTCGTGTGCGTGAGTCTGTTGTAAAATCATGCCGGCTAGCGAGACACAGAATGTTGTCGAGGCCTTACCCGATGGTGTTTATCTGCATATCACGCAGCAGCCTGATTACCGACCAGTGCTCGATGTAGCTGTCGCTTCTGTGGTGATCCCAAGCCGGCCCACCTTCAGTTTGGTGACCGGTCACCACGATGCGTTGCCATATGCTACGGGGGCTGGCGGCGGCAGGCCGATCCGAGCGACAGCAACGGTTAGTTTGGCCGCATTCGTCACGATGAAAATAGACCACCGCCCAGGCATAGCACAGCGACTCAATCAGGGCGCGAGACGCTTTACCCCCAGCTCGACCCAAGCTATCTAGAGCTCTGCGGCGTTGGTCAGCTTTCCAATTCATGTGGCTAAGTCCATTGCCATCGCTGAAGGTATCCTCGCCGCGTCAACCTGCCCGTCGAGCTATCTTCTCCAGTGCCCGATCGGAGTCGCTGATTCTTTCGGTCAGCCGCTGACCAGCCGGCCCGCTCATTTACCGGAGCCGAATTTGGCTAGCTATACTCCCGCCCGTCTGGCTGTGCGTAGGCGGTTACCAGCCTGTTAGACCATTCCGCTGCTAGGGCCTAGTGCGCAGCATTGCGATATCGGCCTGATTGAGCAGCTAGTTGGACGCGAGCATCACCAACGATGAGCTCACCTTGGCCGCTCGCGTGTCGGAGCGTAGTGTCTGCTGCTCATCCAACATTGGGCTTGGACTGCGTGAACGATCCCTTCATGATGTCGCGGCTAATGGCATGTCCCCAGCGGTTGAGCCGTGGCGGAAGTCAGCGACCCCTCCCGTTGCATAGTGTGTAGCCGCCGCCAACCCGTCGTACTACAGGTGGTACGTTAAGGTGAACTGCAATGTGGGACTGGTTAGGTACCAATTGCGCCCTGCCGCACCGTGATAGTTGTCCGTTTAGTAGCGCGGCACCTTTTCTTCAATGGAGAAGGGTGACCTACCCACAGGCTCTAAGTCATACTTAAATACATTCCAGGTCTCAGGCTATTATACCGGGGCTGGTCGTTGCGTGATTTTGCGGTGTCGAATTTCACGAGTTTAGTTATATTGTAGCGGTAGCTTTTTGGCGAATGCATTCAACAGTGATTGTGATCGCTGAGAAGGCGGTATAGATGGTGAGCTGGCCACGGTCTCAGGGCTCATAGATCCTATCGACCACTTGTTGCCGCGTAGGCAGAACCAGACCTGGGATATCTGATGTTTGGCTGTCGACGTGGTGCTGGTGCTCGTTTTAGTCGGAACGGATGAGTTTACTTCGAATATCCAACAGTTGTGCTGAGCGGCGACGCGTCGCCAGGTGTCACTTTGAGTTGATTGACCTATTCGGTGATCGAAGGCAGTCCTACTTGCAGTTGATCGGTGGCCAGGAGGAAGCTCACTAGGGCCACTGCCGCGGTGAGCTCACCGGAATCAATTAGGGGCTCTTAAGATAGTGTAGCTGCACCGTCGCGTAGGAGGCAGTGCTACTGACGACTTACCAGCGCTGGGAAGGCCGGAGCCGACGATGAAGCCAGGACTGAGCAAATGCCTTCTCCAATAGGCGGTTGGTTGCTGCATCGTGTTGAGCAAATCTCGTCCGTTAGCATGGAATGACGTTTTGGTCGGTGGGCCAGCTCGGATCCTATTGGCGTGTTTTGGTATGTTGCGTGGCCGTTTTGCCGATGATGGTTCGGGTTAACTCAACTCCCCATTTTACCTGTGTTTTCATCGGAGCGACGATGATCTTTGTGTTGTTTGCGATTGGATTCACCAGGATGGGGCGGTTTGTCGGTGATGCGAAAGCGTTCTACTCGTATATCCAAACTGATTTCGACCATATCCGGAGTGTCGGAGTCACCGTGCTAGCGATCAGTAGCTGTTTCCTACGGTTGGTTCCATCAGCTGCTATCTGGGCGCGGTGACCGCTAACACCGTTGCCCACATGGGTTGCCTGGGTTCACCGCGGTGGTTGTGAACAGTGTTGTTGCTGGTCTTTACCGGGTGTTGTGGAGCTACCGCGACATCGAACTGAGCACCAAGGTGCTTGCCTGTAGGCTCGTTGCCGAGTGCGTTGTCGTCGGCGTCGCGCTGGTCGCTGCCGGAAAGCATCTGGAAGGAACGCTAGATTGGCCATGTTTGATCTGGCTGTGCTGTTATGAGGTGTGCCTGTCGTTAGGGGTGATATTTGCGTTCTTGTGTTTTGTTGGATTCAAAGTCACCGTTGTTTTCGCAGCTAAACGATCGCCCCGGAACGTATCCTGCTGGCCGTCGCATACATCGCAATGATCGGGATCGGACTGTTCTATGTCGCCTTGCCGTGGGCCCTGGCGGTCGGTGCGTGCGTGGACATATTGTAGCGGCCGCTACTGCCGATCCGGTGAATCTCGTTGTGGGCATAGCCAAGATTCATGTAAGCTTGGCTATATAGGACACGATGCAGCTGTTGCCCAGCCTGTCCGCCTGCACAGACTTTCTATAACGTATCAATTCGTTCTTGATCGCGGTAGCTTGCTGCTGTCGCAAGCGGTGGGTGTTGTTCACGTCAAAAACGGTTTACTTGCGCCCACATCACTAGCCAAAACGATCGTTACTGTTGTTGCGGCGCTGCGGATCGTGGCGGCGCGAATGGATCCGGTCACGCAGATCTACTCTTGGTTGTTGGGAATCGCCACCTTGGGGGTGGTGTTGATGCCGCAAACTTCGCTGACTGTGGTGGTTTTCTTTTTGGCCGCAGTCAGATATCGGGGCATCTACGTTGGTGTCAACACGGATCGTGCCGATGACTATACTGGTCCGTCTGGCCTGGATCGCGTTCTCAAACTTTGTCTTGCTCGTTGGCGATGTTGCGGCTAGCCCAGGGTTGCTGGCGGGGATTGTTTCAGTTCATCGCGGCCATGATCCTCTGGGGACTTCTGTGAACTCGTAGCTTGCATGCTTACCGAGCAGTTAGTCAGCCGACACCGATGTCTGCCGGGCATGAGGCATCGAGTGGCGTTTTTTAGTCTGCACGGCTCGTTATGACGGAACAGTGGCCCCTGGAACCGTCTGCTGAGTTGACCTCGCCGCGACAGCTAGTATGAAACCGAACAGTGACTTCTCGCTGGACTTGCCACGGTGCGGAAGAACATGCTCCCAACGTTGCTGTACGTCTTCTACGTCTGTGCATGTTTTCGCCGACCGCCTGTTCATGGTGTGTACTGATCAGCCGGCGTGTCAACTATTGGCAGTTCGTGTGTGCGGTGCAGGTTTTTGCAGAAGCCCTCACTCGTGACGGGGTTCGGGTGCTGAGGTCGAGTTTCGGTCTTCATGTCGAACCGGCCGCAGTGGCCAGTTGCCTTTTAGGTGCATTGCTGGCCGGTGCGATCGTGGTACCGTTGTGTTCCTGGTGGACCCATCCGGGAGCTAGATTACGCGCTATAAGATTGCTTTGTTCGGGTGGTCATCACAGATTGGGAAAAGGCTTGCCTGTCCTCGGACATTCGTCGGGTATCGGTGTTCGGCGGGTGTACGTTACTGAAGACAGTATTGCACTGGGCCACGATAACCCTGCTGTTGTGGCGCTCGAGAAGGTGATTAGCGACTAGTCGGCCTGGGATGGTCTGCCCGATGCGCCGCCGATGTGCCCCTTCTTTGTCGGTGCCTTTGTTTCGTGCGATCGGGTTGGTGGTGCTCCTCGGTACCTCCCGCGCTAGTCGGCGACCGGTTCACTTATGTTCCCGCTCTGGGATCCTTTTGCTGCCCTATGCCTGATTGAACATGAACGGTGCACCAGCATCGGTAGTATGTTACTTATTTCTGGCATATTTTGTGTAACCGCGACCGTGCACAGTTCAGTCTGTCATCGATAGAAACGGTCAACTATGGTGGTGCCCCAGCATTATCGCTAGCACACTTGATGACCGACACCTGGCAAGACTCTTTGCCGGACAAGAATATTTCGCTCACTTCGATAGCTGTGGTTTGGTGTTGCCTACCGGAGAAATGATTATCGTCAGTGACACTGGAAGACCTGTGGGCCCTACTCATGTCGGCAAGCTATGGGTATGCAGAGACAACGTGATCGCTGGCTACTAGAATAACTCTGTCGCTACCGCTGATGCGTTCACCGATGGTTGGCTGCACGTTGTAGATTTAGCCCGAATCAGCTCCTAGGGATATCCGATTAGCGTCGATCGCAAAGAAGACATGCTCATCAGCGGCAGGAAAACATCTGTAACCGTTGAAATCTAGCCGTGCTCTATGTGCATACCGCTATTGTTGACGTCGCTTTTTATCCTACTAGCTATACCCCCTTAGGGGAAGAATCCGCCGCGGTGATCCACCTGGCTGCGCCCGATGCCGATATCAGCCCCAACGATCTATCCTTCTGGCTCGCTCAGCGCATGGACCGATACAAACTTCCGGTAGCAATAACCGCCGGTGAACGCTGCAAGATCAATGGAAAATCATCAAATATACACTGCAACAGTATTTCTCCTAACACCCTAAGCCGGACCTTTCTTGACGGGAGATTTCGTCTCACACTCAAGGCTGGACCGTGTTCAATTCGGTGATCGTTAGTAGGATGGACAGGACCAGGGTGGGATCGAATTCCGCAATCAGGCTTTTGGAGTACCTCGGTTACCCCACGACGACAGACCAACGCTAGTCTATATGGTATGTTATGGTGTGCTGGCGGTCACCACGTATGCGTCTAGCTCCAGGTCCTTGAAGATGTCCGCCTCGCTTCTGATGCCCGAGTCGAATACGATTCTGGTTTGATCTCCGACCGCGGTAACGATGTCAACCAGCGCATCGGCTGCCCCGGTGACTGAATCTATTTGCTGTCCAATGTGGTTCGATACGTCGATGCTTTCGACGCCGAGTTCGGCGGCGGACCACACGGCATGCTGAATACCCTTCAACAAGATCGGCAGCCGAGTCCGTTTTTGTAGTTAGGCGATGTTGTCCCAATTAAACTTTGGGTGCGAATAGGTCGCCAAAAACGTTTCTACGCTGGCGCGGGGCACCGGTGACACCAGGTTGCTGAGGAAACTACCGGGCATGTCCCGCTCTGGGGAGATCAATGTCCGTAATACCTCGATTTTAGCTACACGTCGGGTCGTCGACCGGACCGATGCTTTGTGACTGTCCTCTCGCTAACCGACTGGGCGAATGCGGTGTCGGAGTAGTACTGCGCGATGCCGATAGCTCGGGCAAATGAAAAAGATATCGAGATCATTTGACTATTAAAATAATTAATATGGTTTCTAAAATAACTTCTAGGGAGTAGTAATTGAGGGATTTGGCGCGTCGAATCAGACTAGCTATGATCGCGTCGTTAGTGGAAAGGTACGGTTGAAACCAGAGCGGCGGGTGCTCGTTGCCTGTTTACCGGGTAACGTTATCCATTTCTGCCACGGTGTCTTTCATCGGCGCCGAGCTTTGGTTTGGGAAGATGTATAGTACCTCTATGGCAGTGGCGGCCGAGCCGATCTCAACGTCTACTTGGTTGCGCATCAAGTCGGCTGCTCTGACCAGAATCACCAGCGACGTATGCCCAGAATCGTTTTGAAATATTTTGCTAAGAAAGGAGATCCAACGCCGATAAATTCATCTTCACCACCAACGAAGATGCGTGTCCGGCCACACCTGTGCGATAGGTTGTGTTTTAGTGGCCTCTGCCAGGATGGGGTGGTGTAATGAAGTCACGGCTTAATCCGGATTTTGCCCGGTGACCACCATCCGCTGCGGGTAGCGGTGTCCAAGCCGAGCTGCGCGGGATGGGTATCCACAATGGGGTCGAACTTACGCAGTGAGCCCCAATCACGGCCCCAGTTGCGGGACAAGTATGTGGACATCACATGGGCCCGCAGCAGCAGGTCGGTGATGCCTAACAGGCCACCGTTGGCGCCGTCTTCCCAGGTATCGGTATCTATTTTCTTAGCTGAGTAGTCCGGTGTTATGCGGAATTTCGGAATATCGGTGACACCGTTAGCGTGCAGCATTGGCTGCTGACACGGGAACGCCAGCCCGACCTCCCAGTCCAGCAACACCGGCTGCGACGAACCGACGTATTCTTGCAGCGAGCTCAGTTCCGGCACCCGCGGCGGGGTCACCGCGATCCAATCTTCCGGTGTCAGGGAGAGGTTCTCGGCCACAACTCGGACCGCAACCGCGTCGACGGGCATCTGGGATCGCGCGAAGCGCAGGTTACGCCACGCTTTTGGTTGTTCGCCGTACAGATCATCGGGCACTAGTCGTCCCGCTGGCACCAGGCCGCCGTCGGTACTGGGCTCGCCGTATTCCAGCACGACGGTCTGTCCATACGTGTGTCCGTGCAGCACGCTGTTACCGGTGATTTTCCCGGCGGCTGTTATCACCACCAGAGGATGTCTGTCGTCGGGTTTAGGCAGTTGGTACCAAGCGGAGGTAAGTCTACTCTGTTGTTGGGCACCGGTGGTGTAGGTACCTGCGAGCGGCACCCGATTGGGGTTAAGGCCGTAGGGTAGCGGGACCACCGATCCATTGATGCCCGGCGCTTTCAACTTCGCCGGGGCGTCCCAGTCGTAGTCGGTGCCAGGCTGATTGGGTGTTACTCGAATCGCTTCGGCCACTGTGTGTTCCGGCACGCCGTTCGGTGTGAAGCCGATCGCGTTGACGCCACCCAGTGGCCCCAGCGGGCCGTAGTTGCTGGGCAGCGCCGTCATGTAGCCCGCGTTGCTGTCCGGCTCGACGAGTACGTCGTCGGCCAGGCCGCATCCGCCAGTGAACGCTCGTATGTTGGCCCACCCGTTGGAGTAGGTAGGGTACTGTCGTACGATCCCGGCCACCATCGATGCTATGAAAACCAACGTCATTAACCCGGCTGCGAGCGGGATAGGAGCCCAGAAAGACGTCGTCCAGGTCCGGATCAGCCGACCTTCCCCATGCTCGCTGGTTGTTAAATGCAAATAGGCCACATAGAGTGCGACAATCGCAAAAAGTATGAAAAATATTGTGCTGAAAGTTATTCCGTCAATGCGTGGCATGGCATTATTAAACGGAACGCCGTAGCTGGAGACATACCACCAGCCGTTGGTGGTCGCGAAGCACAAAGTCATGACGAATAACAGTGCCGCCAGGAACGCCATCCGATTACGAGACCACCGCAGCACCTCATGGGACACCAGTACGGTTGTCAATGCGGCTATCGCCGAGCCTACCGCGGCGAACAGCCCGAAGTGATGCACCCACTTGGTTGGGGCGAATGTCAAGAAGAATATGGTACCCAGGATGTTGCCGATGAGACGCCACACCGGACCACGAGCTAAACCGGGAATTCGTTTGCGGCGCAACATGATTAACACTGCAGTGAACAGGCACAGTGTGGTGATCAAGAAGCCGAATCGGCGTGACAGTGAACCGTCGACAGTAGGCAAGATGAGGTAATAATAGCGTAGGTTCTCTGTGTACCATGCCTGCGCAGGACCGATTGCGGTTCGAACCTTGGTGGCCTCCAACACCGTTGCTAGCGTTTGCTCGGCGAATACCACAGTGAGAACCACGGTGCCAGCAGCCAGCAGTGGAGCTACCAGCGGACAGATTCCGACGACGCGGTGCCTGCGCACCAAAATGCGCAGCATCGGTCGACCGCCAGCCAGCAATGCTGCCACCGCGATCAGCCCGGTCGGCTGGATGCCTATCGTGAACGCCGCAGCCAGAGCAGCCAGCGCCGCTGGTGTCATGCGACCGTAGATAATTGCCCGCTCAATGAGCACATACGTGATTAGCGCGCCCAGCGTGATTTGGCCTTCAGGACGCAGCCCGTTGTTGAAGGGCATCCACGCCGCTAACAACACTAACCCGGCGGCCCACAACGCGGGTTTGAAGCTCGCAACCGCGGGACCTAGTCGTGGCAGGACTTCGCGTGACAAGAGCAGCCAGCATGCCATTCCACAGATCAAGTCGGGCAGCCGGATCCAAATGCTGGCGTCGCTGACATGGGTCATAAGCGCTAGTAGGTTGTAATACCAACCGAAGGGGTCTTCTGGGCTGCCGAACCAGCGGAAATAGTTCGCCATGTAACCGGAGTGGTCGGCAGTGCGCGCCATCTGCATCTGATAACCGTCGTCGGAGGAGTTTGCGCCGATCACATGCCACAGCAGGAACCCGAATATCACCGCGGCATCGGTCAGTGTGAACGTGCTCCACCTAGCCGGAATGAGCCGACGTATCCGCCGGCCATCCAACTGGTCGAGGCGCCACAGCGCGACCAGCGCGACGCTGGTAGTAACGATTGCCAACACCATCGCAAACCGTTTTAGTGTCGTTGGTGTGCTAGAGAACCGGGTGTCGATGGTTGCCGACAGCCGCAATCCGAACGGCGCGGCACCGGTTAGATCAGTGAACACCCCGACGATTTGCGGGCGTAGGTTCGGATCTGGAAAGCCGCCATGCAGCGGATTGCCGGCTGAATCGGTTAACCCGACGAAGGTGGCGAAGGTGCCGGCGTGAGTCGACGTGACCTCGATGCTGGAACATCCGGGGGTGCCTGCGTCCCCAGCCACCTGGTTGCGCGGCACACTCAAGATCACTACATTGCGGTCGGTGACGTCCACCCGCTGACTGTTGACGACGACGAACAACGCGTTGAGGTTAGCGTCTTTCCCCTGCTTGGGCGCGGTACCTAGGACCACCCCGCCGCTAGGTGGCAAGGCGTCGACCACAGCGCACGGCACGGCGGCGGTCATGTCGACCGGTGTTAACGAAATCAACGGCGCTGTTACATTATTCAATTGGCCGTTCTGTGGCCAGTTCAGCGTTGCCGTTGTCTGCACCACCGGCAGCAGCGGTGTTGCAACCGACAACACGAAGCCGATCAGCCCGGCGATGGCAGCAACCCTACGCGCCACCCGCACATTGCGGCTGGTAGTGCGGTTTGCGATTGTGACTCGGTGTGCGGAGTACATCACACTCACGGCAGTGCCCTAATCGATCCTCGCCGGCTCCAGCCAGGCACTGTGATCGTTCCCTGCTCCACAACCGCCTCTGGTGCCTGGTCGACGGGTATTAGCCGGTAATACTGTTCCACCGACCCCCAGTCTCGGTACCAGTCGCCACGCAGGTACGTCGAGATCGTCGAGGTTCGCAATAACGCCTGCAGGAACAGGAAAGGCCCGCCGGCCTCGCTGGATTGCCACAGGTTCGACGATGCAGCTGTCTGTTTGTGGTCGGGCAGTATGCGGTACTGCGGGAGTTCGGCAATGCCAAGGTGTTCGGAGAATGGCCGCTGGCAGGGGAAGTTCGCCGCGGTAGCGATGTCCATCAGCACCGGGATCTGAGACCCGAGCAACTGCTGCAGAGTTTGTAAGATCGGTACCCGCGGCGGCGTGAATGCTAGCCATTGTTCCGGGCTTAGGTTCGGGTCGTAAGCCACGACGCGTGCCACATTGGCCTCCGGTGGTGCCCAGGTAAGCGGGAACCGCAGATTGCGCCATGCCGGTTGCGGCCCAATATCGATCGGCATCACCTGCGCGAGTGGTTGGATGGTGCCGTCGGGACGGGTGACACCCCACTGCAGTTTGAGCGATTGTCCGTAGATGAAGTTGCCGTCCTCTTTGTAGGACCAGATGGCACCGGCGGCTGAGATTACCACCAGCGGTCGGTCCGCGATGCTTTCTTTCCAATGAAGCGGCAGCTGATACCAGGCTGAGGTGGCTGAGGCGGCGAGTGTGTTTTCGCCGTAGCTGCCCATCACCGGTGTACGGGCCGGATCCAGGCCGAATGGCAGCGCCACATGCGACCCGTTAACCCCCATCGGGCCTTTTCCTCCAGCGGTGCCCGCGGAGTCGCTGAAAGTGACGTTGGGTTTGTTGGGGGAGGCGTCGGAGTTGACCAGTCCGGGTTTGCTCACCACCGGCTCGGATTTCAGATCGTCGTTCACGCCTTCGGGTTTGAAGCCGATGGGATTGATCCCGCCCAGCGGCCCGGTAGGACCGAAGGTTTGTCCCGGAGCCGGCTGCAACATCCCGGCATTGGGGTCGGGCTCGGTCAGCACGTCATCGGCCATAGCGCAGACGCTGGGTGCGAGCCCAGCACGGAGTGCGGCTAGGTTGGCCTTGGCGGTGGTGTATAGTGGGTAACGGGCCGAGGCTCCTTTGGCCAGCGAGCCGACTTCGCAGATGACCAGGGTCGTCGCGGCTACCAACAGAGGGGTCGTCGTCAGGAAGCGGTTGCGGCGGGTGTTTTTGACTTCGGTGTGTCCGGTATAGCCGAGCCGTAAGTGTTCCCTGCCAGCCAGTAGCCCGGTCAGGATTGACAATGTCAGGAACATCGACGTCACCGGGTGACCGGCGATGACGGGCTGGATGTCGAACCAGGGAACCCCGTAATTGCCGACGCCGAACCAGCCGTTGATGCCGGCGGTGGCCCACGCCAGCACGAACAGGAGCGCAGTGATATACATCGCCAGATTGCGACGGTTGTGTAGGCTAATTCGGGCGAAGGCGAACGCAGCAATAGCACCGAGTGTGCCGGTCAATCCGGCGAACGCACCGAACTGGATGGCCCACTTGGTGGGCGTGAACGTCAAAAGGAGCAGGCTGGCTGCGGTGGTGCCGATAAGTCGCCAGGTAGGGCCGCTGGCTAACCCCGGTACCCGGCTTCGGCGAAGTACCACCACCAGAACTCCGAACATGCACAACAACAGCACCAGCACCGGGAATCGCCGGGTCATTGAGCCGTCGGCGTTGGACTCTACCGTGAGGAAGTAGTAGCGCAGGAAGTCTTGGTAACAGGCTATCGTCGGCCCGACCTTGTACTTGATGCGCGCCGACTCACCGACTGTGGCCAGCGTTTGACTATGGAACACCACCAGGGTGATCAGCGCCAAAGACGCCGCCAGCACCAGCAGTGGTGCCAGCAATCCGTCGGTTACTCGGCGTCGGCGCATAATCTGGGTGATAGCTCGCGCCCCGGCCAGCAGCGCTGCGATAGCGATCAACCCTTGTGGTGCTAGGGTCGCGGTCAAGATTGCGACCACTACTGCAGTCGCGGCCGAAGCCAGTCGCCGCAGTGCGATAGCGCGTTCCACCAGCACCCAGGTGAACAGCACCCCGGCCGCAATCAGCGGTTCGGGACGCAGGCCGTTGTTGAACGGCAGCCACGCGGCCAGGAATACTGCACCCGCGGTGAGCACCGCCACCCGGTTGGTTGATAGACCACCCTTTCCTGGGCCCAGCCGCCGTAGCACCCAATGGTTGATTATGAGCCAGCATGCGATACCGGCTAGCGTGGCCGGTATCCGCATCCACACACCGGCGGTACTCACCGTCGCCAATTTGGCCAGCACGGTGAGATACCAGTCGAACGGTGCCTCTGTTGCCCCGAAGTATCGATAATAGTTGGCTAAGTAGCCGGCCTCCGGCGCGACTCGCGCGATGGTCAGGTTATAGCCGTCGTCCGACGAGGTGGCGCCGATGATGTGCCACAACAGCAGCGTCGTGAGCACTCCCCCGTCGGCGATCCTGGTGGCACCTCCTGCTCGTGGAGGAGTCGCCAGGATGGCGCGCCACCGGGCCAGCCAAACCATCGGAGCCCGCCAGTTGATCAGGCGGTGGCCGTTCCGGTTACGTCGGTCCAATGCCGCCAGAGCTAGAATAGCGATTAAAATCGCCAGAGTCCCTAGGCCTACCGCGATATTTTTGATCGCGGTAGGCGTCGTGATAAAGCGGGTGTCGATGTCGATGCGGGCCGACAGCCCGGGCTGTGCGAGCACTGTCAGGTCGGTGAAGATCCCACCGAATTGTGGTTTTTTCTCGGTTTTTAAAATTCCTGAGGCGCCTGGTATTCCAACAAAATCCGCGCCTACGCCGCGAGCGTTGGCCCAGATGTGCAAGAAGCCGCAGTTGCTAGCGGTCACCGCTGAGCGTGGTGCTACCGCGGCCACCGAATCCCGAAACGCAACGACGACCACGTCTTTGTCGGCGCGCACGACGAGCCCGTTTTTGCCGGCATCCGCACCACCAGGGGGCAGCGTGGAGATCACCAGTCCGGCGCTGGCGGGTAGGGTGGCCATGGCCGAACAGGGAATCGAGATATCTAGCGCGCGTGGTGCCCCGGACACCAGTGGGGCAGTTATTTGGGTTACGCGTCCATCCGTGGTGGCACTTTGCGGCCACAGGATCGTCGCCGTGGTTTGTTTGACCGGCAGCAACGGAACCACGACGCACATTAGCAGACCCACGATTCCCGCAACGATGGCTATCAACCGGCTAATCCGTTGCGGTGGTTTATGACCATCATGGGGCACGAGGGTCGATCGTAAGCGACGCCGCTGTGTCCGGTGAGGATACGGGGTGATGCAGACCTTAGTGGGACTGGCCTAGCCGTGCGACCCGGGTGGCCTTTCCGGCGCCACCGCGCTTCGGAGATAACCGAAGGCCGGCCGGCCATCGCCATCAAGAATGCTGCGCCAGGACCGGTGATCTTCGGGACACATCCGTGCACCCAATCGAGGTCACCTCGCGTGCGCTGGTAAGACACCGGGGTAAAGCGCACTTCGATTTAGCTGGTCTTATACCAAAATAACTTTCAAACTGCTAGGTCGGAACGATACCCGAGCGAAATACTACCTGCTGGGGAGAATCGTAGACTACTGTACGTGCTCATCAGCATGTGCTGCCGTCAATGCCGCGGTCATGGATATGCTCTCTCACCCAAGGTTTGATACGGCCAGTAGGTTGTGCTCGCGCGGCTTGAAGTCGCCGAATTGCTCGATGAAGGAAGCGAATGCGCGATAGCTCGGAGTGTTGATGACAACCTGGTGCTGAAACGGTGGAAGTTCGCGGTTATGTCGCGAGTAGTCTCCTTGGATCTAGTCTTGGCGAACGGTGGACCCTCTGGACGTAGGTGCCCAAAGGAAACCAATTCGTGATGCCCGACTTATCCGGTGGATTTGAGCACTTTGCGGTGCTGCGAATCGGTTGGCTTGCTGTTTCCGTTGCGAATCCGCGGACGGCCAATAGACCGTGCACAATGCGTTCGTAATGTCTCGTAGGCCAGGGCTAACCAAAGTCCTGCTATCTCGGTAAGTGGCTACGGATAGGCGTCGCTCAATACCTAATTAGGGAGGCATCCGGCAGAGAGCGGAGGCAATTGAATGCCTCGCGGCGGATGTCGAGCACGCATTTTGCACCTCGTTTCCGGAGCGACCCCGGATGGCGTTCTAATGGCGAAGCGGGGCGGGGTTCCACAGACCGCTGCGAGTGGTTGTGCCTAGCGACAGACGAGCGGGCTGGGCGTTAGGGTAGTAAGGCGTCAAGCGCTGCAATGCACCCCAGTCGCGGGACCAGTCGTCTTTGAGGTAGCTGGCTACTGTATTCGCCTTCACCAGCAACTCAGTGACTCCTAGCGGCCCACCGCCGTTATTATCCATAACCGGTGAATTGGCTTCGGCACCGAATCGGTCAGGGAGAATACGCCACTTCGGCGTTTCGTCGACCCCATATTGATGGTCGAACGGCCGTTGGCAGGGGAATGCCAGACCCACCAGCCAGTCCAGGAACACCGGGTCCTTGTAGCCGACCACATCCTGCAGGGTGCGCAACTGCGGAATCCGCGGTGGCGTGAGTGCAATCCAATGCTGTGGCGCCAAATCCTCGTCGTCGGCGACTAGGCGGATCTGAGTCGCCGTGCTTGGGATAGCCGACAGGGGAAGCCGTAGGTTACGCCAGGCCGGCGACGCCCCGACGTCGGAAAATTGGAATGATCCACCGGGCTGTCCGCTTGCTGCTCCGCTATCAGTGGCCCATTGCAGTTTCACCTCGTGACGATCGAATCGGCCTGCTGCACTCACGACCAACAACGGCCTGGCCTTGTTCCGTGCTGGTAGTCGGTACCAGTCCGACCGCAGTCTGGCGACCACCTGAATGCCGGACTGCCAGCTTCCCAGCACCGGTGTGCGAGCTGGATCCAAGTTGTAGGGCAGCTGGGCGCGGGAGCCGTTGATTCCTGGTGCGGCATTGGTGCCACCCTCGTTGCCGGCTTCGCCGCCGGTGATCGTCCCGTTTTCTTTTAAGACATCGCGTTCACCCGGGCGTTCCATCACCGGGTCGGCTGACACGTCGGCTGGAATTCCGTTGGCCGTGAAGGCTTCCGATAAGCTTGTCCCCAGTGCGTCGGCTACCGGTGCGGACACCGGGAGCAACATGCCGGCGTTGGGATCCTGCTCGACTAAAACTTCTTCGGCCAGTCCACAAGTCTGTCCGGTTAACGCCTGCAGGTTGGACCTGCCCACCGTCCACGCCGGGTACTGGCCGATCATCGCCAGGGTCAGCGATGTTACCTCGAATATGACCAGCAACCAGGACGCAATTGCTAACGGGGACTGAACGATTCTGTCTATTCGTGCTCCGAATTTGGTTTTGGCAGGCCCGTTGGTGGTAGCCACGAAGTGAAACCATGCTGCCAACAGCAACACCATCACCGTGAGCTCGAGTAGTGCGGTGGTTATAGACCATCGCAGCTTCGGAAACGAATTTGACCATGGCACACCGAAATTGGAGACGTACCACCAGCCGTTGACGCTAGCGAACGACAAAGCCACTACGAACAGCACCACAGCAGCGAACACGGTGCGGTTGCGTCGGGACCGTAGTGCCGCACTGGCTACTGCGACCGCAGCTAGTGCCCCCAGTGACCCGGCCAGTCCTGCAAACACTCCGAAGTGGTGTGTCCACTTGGTTGGGGTGAACATCATCGCCAGAAACGAGATGACGGTGATGCCGATGATGCGTCGGCTGGGCCCGGCTGCAAGGCCTGGAATTCGACCCTTGCGCAACGACATTGCCACCGCCACCGATAGTGCGACGAGCAACGCCAGCACGGCGAAACGTCGGGCGACCGAACCATCTGGGCTAGCCATGAATAGTCGTTCGTAGCGTATGTGCTCATCAAACCACTTCAGGCTAGGCCCGACGGCGCGCTTGAGCAAGCTGGCCTGACTCTCGCCGGCGAACGTTTGGTCTCGGAAGATCAGAATCGCGGTGACTGTGGCCGCAGCCAGGATGGGCGCCACCAACGGCATCGCGCCAAACTGCTTGGAGCGGCGTTGCAGGATGGTCAACAACGGCCCAACAGCGACTAGCAGCGCGCCAATGGAGGCGATACCCGTTGGCCCGGAGAATAGGGTCAGTGCGCCGACAATGCAGGCGACCGCCACCGGCAGCAGCCGGCTGGTGGCCACCGCGCGCTCCACCGAACACCAGGTCAACAGAATGCCCAGGGCGATGATCGGCTCCGGTCGCAGGCCGTTGTCCAGTGGCAGCCACACCGCGAGGAACATACCCGCCGCAGTCCACGCCGCGGCGCGGCTGGTCTTGGCGGCGTGCCCCAGTCGGGGAATGACTTCCCGGCTGATTAGCCACCAGCATGTCAGTGCCATCGTTAGGGTCGGCAACCGCATCCAGGCGCTGGTGGTAGTCACGTGTGCCCACAGTGCCAACAGGTCGTAGTACCAGCCGAACGGTGCTTCGGGTGTGCCGAACCATCGATAGTAATTGGCCATGTAGCCGGCATGCTCGGATACGCGGGCCATCGTCAGGATGTAGCCATCGTCGGATGTGTTGGCACCAACGAAATGCCACCATGTTAGTACGGCGATGAGCAGGGCATCTAAACCGCCGATGGACCACCACCGGTACGGTAGGAACCGCCGGTGCTGGGTGCCATCAGCGGTGTCAAGAAGATGAAGGGCGACTAACCCAACTATGGTAAGCACCACTCCGAGGATCATCGCGATCATCTTTAGCGGTGTGGGGCTGCTGCTGTAGCGAGTGTCGATGGTCGCGGAGAAGTGCAGGCCTGTCGGGGTCGGTCCGGACAGATCGGTGAACACCCCGACGATCTGTGGCCGGAAGTCATAGCCGCTGCGTTCGCCGCGCAATGGTGCGCCGGGGTGCTCGGTATTAGGCCCGTGGGTTAACCCGACGAACTCCGCGGTGATCTTGTCGAAGTACGCGGCGAACGTCAAGCGTTGGCAGGCCGGGCTGAGCACTTGGCTCATCGGGGCACTGACCACCGGAACGTTGCGGACCACGAGCACCAGGTTGTCGTTGGCGCGCTGTATGAGGAGCCCCCGGTCGACGGCCTTTGGAGCCTGTTTGGGCACAGTCGACAGCAGTACAGTCTGGTCCGCACTTTGCGGTCCGGCCAGCCCAGCGGCGGCCGCACACGGCACGGTAACGTTCAGTTCGGTAGCCACATACCCGATCAGCGGTGCCTCGACGCTCTTGAACGTGCCGTTCTGCGGCCAGTTCAATTGAGCGGTGGTCTGGTTTACCGGGAGGAACGGGGTTGCCATCGCGAGCAAGGCCCCGAGCAGGCCGGCGATCACGGCAAGGAGGCGAGCGATCCAGTAGTTTGCTCCCGCGTCGCTCACGGAGGTTGATGCTAACCCTGCGCCAATCCACACCCCGCCGCGGCGCGAGGTAGGGTTCCCACCTGTTTGGAGGGAGAACAAGGCAATTGGGCTAGTTGTTGGACCGCGTCAGGCGCGGTGTCGGTAGCCATCAGGCGTTCCCCACCGGCTTGCGGATGGCCAGCACAAATGGGCCGATGTCTTGTACAGCGAAACGTTGGCCCGAGAAGAGGGCCGCCGGCAGGTCGACGGTATAGCGACGGACGTTGGGTTGGTTGGGGTACACGTCTTTGGCCAATCGCAAGGTGTAGGTGTTACCTACGCCGCGGCGCATCACGAATACCGTAGGTGGTGGCCAGGGCAGTGTGTCCAGCGCATGGATGAACTCGCTGGTCGTCGTGAGCCTGGACCATTGCTGAATCTGTGCGGCCCGCAGGTCGAACTGTGCCAGCGGGTTAGCGTAGTGCGATGTCAATCCCTGAAAGCCCCAGTAGGGATAGTAAGCTAGAAAGCTGTAGTCGGCGGTAAGCACGACGGTCTGATCGCGTGGTTTGCCGGTGATGTGCAGGATGGCTTCGTCGATGGCCCAGTAGTATTTCTCGGAGCCCGGTGGCCGCCGGTCTCCGCGCTGGCCGTGGCCGTCGGTGTCGGTGTAGGCAATGGTGAGATCCGGTCGCAGCACATCGGGGATTTCTTGGCTGAACGCGATCGCCCCTGCCAGTCCGATGGCGCTGGCGATCGAGAGTACGGCTTGGTTGTACTTGGCCAACGCTTGAGTAGTTTCGATGAACCCGAACACGCCGGCGGTCACTAGCAGCACGGTCAGTGTTGGTTGTAGTCGGAACGACAGCAACGTGGTGCGCGCCAATGTGGTCAGAATCGACAGCAGTGACCACAGGTAGACGGCCAGTATGCTGATCACTAGTGCACTTGCTCGCACTGACGAGCTCGTGCGTACCACCAGCCACAGGGTGCCTAGCATGCAGATCGTCCCAAGCAGCGAGAACTGCAACATCGGGAAGGCGAGTTCGGCGCCGTCGGCTGGCAGGTAGTGCTGGGCGCTACCGGTGTTGCTGACCGGGTCATGGGCTGCCCGCGCCAAGAATGGCAGCCAGGTGATGGCCCCGATGGCCGAAGCGATGACGACGATTACGGCCAGCCGGCGCAGCGGGTCGAAAGTCGCCCGGAAACCTGCACGGCGCCAGCGCGCCCCGGCCAGCAGCAGGGTCATCAGTACCACCGTGAAAGCGGCGTAGGCTAGCAGCAGTGTGTACCAGGTTGCGGTGAAGCCGAGGAAGATGCCGACGCCGACTACCGTGGCCCAACCTCGTTCATTGCCGAGCGTGCCCCCAGCCTCACGTTCGGCAGCGCGCAGACCCGACCACGTCAGAACCAGAACGGGCGGCAGCAGCACCGTGATCATTGCGGCGTAGGGTTCCGGCGAGCTGTGGACCAGCGTTACTGCTGCGGTGGCGATGGTGACTAGCAGGGCATATTCGAAGCGGATCATCTGCCACCACAGCACCAGCGTGATGGCGACCGCGATAGTGATGGACGTGATTGCCCATGGCTTGAATATCTCCCAGGCTGGGGTTCCGGTCAGCGCCGCGGCGCGTCCGCCGATCCAGAACCAGCCCGGCGGGTAGAATGGTGGTAGTCCTAGATAGGTCATGTCTTGTAGGGCAGCGCTGTCGGTGAGCCTGGTCAGATATTCGGTGCGGAACTGCTGGTCGACGGAGATGCCGAATAGATAGAGCTTGGTGGCTCCTAGCGGCATGCCTAGCGTCACGACGGTGAAGGTAGACACGAACACCAGCCCACCGAGTTGCGCGAAACTCCGGAATCGCCCTGCCCGCCATACCCACCCAACGGCCAGCAGACCGGTCAGGGAACCGACCTGGCCGACGGTAGTTAGCGCATGCAACGTGTTTGACGATGGAAAAGCCGGCCAATGCACCTGGGCAATGGCAATCAGCGACACTACGGCCACTCCGATAGCCACCAAGACGGCTAACACCATCTGGCCGAGGTTGGCCAGTGCATTACGCATGGTCAGATTGGCAGCTTGCGGAAGATGCTTCGCGGGATGTGTCGCAACACCATCATCACATAACGGAATGTTACTGGTGCCCAAACCAATTCCTTACCTTTAGCGGCTGCGGTAACCGCGAGGTCGGCGACGTACTCCTTGTCGACGGTCAGTGGGGCTTCCTTGACATGCGCGCTCATTCGGGTGCGTACCTGGCCGGGCCGGATAACCAGAACGCGGATGCCGTACTCGTGTAGTGTCTCTGACAATCCTAGGTAGAAACCGTCCAGGCCGGCCTTGGTGGAACCGTAGACGAAGTTGGACCGTCGCACCCGCTCGGCGGCGGCCGAACTCATGACAATAATCTGGCCGAACCCCTGCGCGCGCATCTTCTCGCCGAGCAGTACACCCACGGAAACTGCTGCGGTGTAGTTGATTTCAGCGATCTGCACAGCCTTGCGTTGGTTCTGCCACAGCTCTTCTGCGTCGCCGAGTAAACCGAACGCTACAATGGCCACATCGACGTCGCCGCCGGTAAATGCCTGCTCGATCACCTTCGGATGGCTGTCGGTGTCTAGCGCCTCGAAGTCGATCAGCTCTACTGACCTCGCGCCCGCTGCCGTCATCTGCGCTACCGTGTCTTCACGGTTCGGATCGTCGGGCTTAGCGGCTAGCACGATCCGCGCGGGGGCGTTGCGCAGGTAGCGCTTGCAGATGGCCAGCCCTATCTCGGAGGTTCCTCCGAGCAGCAGCACTGTCTGCGGGTTTCCTACGGCGTCGAGCACCATTTAGAGCAACTCCAAACGTCGGGCCATGTCGGAGGAGAAAACCCGCAAGGGGTCGACCTTGCGGCGCACAGCGATCCACTCGTCGATGCGCGGGTACATGGCGTGAAAAGTGTCAGCGGTGGTACGGGAGTCTTTGGCGGTGTAGAGTCGGCCGCCGAATTCCATGACGCGGCGGTCTAGTTCGTTGACAAACTCGTTGAGTCCGGATTTGATCGGGAAGTCCACGCAGATATTCCAGCCTTGGATCGGGAAACTCAGCGGTGCCTGGTTACCGGGACCGAACAGCTTAAATACGTTGAGAAATGAGTAGTGGTCGCTGACTTGCATGTCACCGATGATCCTTTTGACCTTGTCGATCGCCTCGGCAGGTATCACGAACTGGTACTGCAGGAAGCCTGCTGCGCCGTAGGCGCGGTTCCATTCGCCGAACATGTCCAACGGGTGGTAGAACTGCGTCAGGTTCTGGATCTTTCCTCGGTAGGTGCCAGACTTGCGGTACCAGAGTTCACCGATCGGCATGAAGGTATATTTGTTGGCTAACCCGTTCGGAAAAACATCGGGCAAGGTAAGTAATTGTGGTGCATCAAATTTCAGTGGATTGCGCCGCAGCTTTGCGGGCAACTGGTCCAGCCTGGCTAAGCAGCCGCGCGATACCGCCGCACGGCCCAGCTTCGGGGAAGCGCTGATGGCGTCGAACCAAGCGCTGGAGTAGGTGTAGTCGGCCTCGCTGCCGTCGCTATGCAATGCGATGGTTTCGTCGAGGCTGGTGGTGACGTCGCCGTCGGCGATGAAGTAAGCTGTCTCGGTCGGCGTCATTTCGATGGTGGCACGCAGGATGATGCCGGTTAGGCCATTGCCACCTACGGTGGCCCAGAACAGTTCGGAATCCTTGCCTGTTGGCGTGAGGCGGCACACTTCGCCGCTGGCGGTCAGCAAGTCCATGCTGCGCACGTAGTTGCCGAAACTGCCCGCGTTATGGTGGTTTTTGCCGTGGATGTCGCACGCGATTGCACCGCCGATGGTTACCTGTCGGGTTCCCGGCAACACCGGTATCCACAGGCCGAACGGCAGGGCTGCTTTCATCAGCTTGTTCAAGTTGACGCCGGCGTCGACGTCGGCCAACTTGGTGTCGGCGCTTATGCAGTGGATGGTGCTCAGCGGGGTCATGTCGATCACCAACCCACCACCGTTTTGCGCATTGTCGCCGTAGGATCGGCCTAGTCCGCGGGCTATCACCCCCCGGCCGCCGGCATCGGCGACCCGTGCCACCACCTTGGCGATCAGCTCGGCATCAGGGGTGCGAAGCACGTTTGCCACCGACGGTGCAGTGCGCCCCCATCCGGTCAGCCGGGTTGCGGTCGTGGACACTTCCATGCTCAACATCGTCAAAGTAGAGTACCGCTTGGTTTTGCGACGGTGCGGGACGCTTCTGCCCGATGGTCCAGCTGGCTCAGCGGATTCGGAAGATTACGACTCGTTGCACAATGAAATTGATCACCGTGGCGATGCCTTGTGCAATCACGAAGGAGATGGGTATCGCCCATGGTCGTTGGTAGTGGAACACGAAAAGGCAGAGATGATTGAGCCCCACCTGCACAGCGAAAGTGATTCCGTAGAGAGCCATGACAGCGGCGAACCGAGTGGTGCTTGGCGACACCTGGAACGTCCATCGGTGGTTGATTAGGTAGGCGGTGATAGTGCCTATTACGACGCTGGTGAATTTCGCCAGGTCGACCTGCAAGCTCCCCCCACGATAGAGTGCCACATAGACGCTGAAGTCGACCGCCGCTGCCAGGCTACCGGTGACGATGAAGCGCAGCACTTGCGTTGGCAGGTGTGAATGTTGGTGCGACGTGGCTACAGATTCTGGGGGTTCCATTGGGGCGAGTCTAATGGGACCGCTGGGTTCTGGGCGACTGCTCGGTGTAGCGTTAGGTGGGTAACTTCACCGCCAGTAATATGGACCCGGTGTGTTACTTGTAGCGTGGAATAGGTCACTGTGTTGCTCGGTTGGCGGCTGGCCAGGGTTTGGCCTAACAGAATGCATGTCGCCGCGCAGCACTGCCGATTCGTTGACCCGCGACGAGTCGGTCCGCTGGTTTCTGACCGCCGAGACTATGAATTCATCAGATCGTTGTATCTTTCGACCGCGTCTCTACGATCACCGACTATGCTGCGGTCGTGCGTGACCTCGACTTCGAGGTGATCCCGCGCCGCATATGTCAGAACCGCTGATTGGACTTCTTTGCTCACGATCATAGCGAACACGCAGTGGTTCTGACCGAACGTCCAGCTTGCTTCGTCCGTTCCTAGGTTACCCGATTACTCATGTGTACCGAGTATTTGATTCGTCGCTTCTCGTCGTTACATCGGCACGACGCAGTCGTCATCAACGTACGACCAAGCATTTGCAGCCAGTCATTTACCCGGATCCTCATTCGGTCGACGGTTCTATCGTCTGTTGTTGGGCTTGGCTAATGCATAGTCATTCGGCCAGCTACCTCACGTTGGGTGTAGGCTGCGATACGACAAAACTCGTAAAATTTGGCGTGCAACATCTTTCGGATTTCCTGGCAAGCCGCTGCTCGCCCTGTGATGCCAGCCTGCTGTCCAGTCGGGTGAACCATTTGGTAGGTGCGGCAGGCTGGGCTACACCCAGTAGGGCACCCGCGCGCGGTATCGCCGCATCGCGAACGCTGCTAAGAGCCACCCGGCGGCTGTGAGCGTTACCACTACTGCCCAATGCCGCAGTTCCTGGTGAGCACCCAACAATGGTGCACGCACGATATCGAGGTAGTGTAGCAGTGGGTTGAGTTCGACCATGCTTGACCAGCGCCCCTCTCCTTGTTGCCGCAGTGTGTCGTCGTTCCAGATGATTGGCGTAATAAAAAACAACAACTGCACGACGGAGAACAGCAGAGGGCCGATGTCACGGTAGCGAGTTGCCAGGATGCCAAAACACAGTGACACCCACACACTATTGAGGACTATCAGCGCCAGCGCCGGAAAGACCGACAGATCGGCCCACGACCACGGTTTAGGGAAGAGGATCCCAACGATTAGGTAGACGATGATATTATGCGTGAACAAGATCATCTGCCTCCACACCAGCCGGTAGACATGCACGCTCAATGGCGTGGGTAATTGTTTGATCAGGCCCTCATTGGCGACGAACACTTCAGCGCCTTCCAGGATTGCGGCATTAATCAAATTCCAGATGATCAACCCGAGAGTGACGTAGGGCAGGTGCGCAGATAGGTCCAGGTGAAACAGCTTCGCATACAGCCCGCCCATCGTTATGGCGGTGGTCCCGGTCGCGATGGTGATCCAGAACGGTCCTAGCACCGAGCGGCGGTAGCGCTGCTTGATGTCCTGCCAGCCCAGATGTAACCACAGTTCGTGGCGGTGGAAGCCCTCGATCAGATCACTTCGGGCGCGAGCAAGAGTCCGTGACTGTGCCGCCGCATCGACAAATGTCATTTGCACCGTTCCTCCTCATCGTTTTGCTCTTCATCGTCTCCGGTGCGCGTCATGAGGATCATCTCATGTCGGGCTTACCGAAATTCTCGCGACGTCCCAAGCGATGCAAGCGAATCCACTCTTGTAACCCCTTGGGGTCGCGTCGGATAACGAGGAAGAACCAGCTGAACCTAAACCACTCCTGGGCCAGCAGCTTGCGTTGACCCGGTTGTGCCATCAGGTAGCCGCGGTTTCGGTAAGTGAAGAACCGCTTGATGGGGTCCTCAGGATACTGGGTGTGCATGCGGCCGCCCAGGATCGGCCGGAACTCGGCGGATCCGCAGGGATGTAGGTAGATCGTCTCCAGGCAAGTCCCGAACGGCAGGCCGGACCGTGCCAGCCGGCGATGCAGCTCCACCTCGTCGCCGCGTATGAACAGCCGCATATCCGGAACGCCGATCGATTCCAAGGTGGACGCCCGAAACAGTGCGCCGTTAAATAGCGACACGCTGCCACGCAGCAGATCTTGCCCTTCTTCGGTACGCAATTCGCTTGCTCGCCTAAGCCAGACTAGACCGCGCCGCAATGGAAACGCAAGTAGTTCTGGATCTTTCATGTTGCACACCATCGGTGACACCTCAGCCAGGCTGTACTTATCGGCACATGCCAAGAGGGTCGCAAGCACCCGGTTGTCCTGCGGGATCCCGTCGTCGTCTGCCAGCCAAACCCAATCAGCGCCTAGCGTCAGAGCGTGCAACATTCCTAGCGCGAAACCTCCTGCCCCGCCTAGGTTTCGGCGTGAACCCAAGTAAGTGGTTGGGATTGGTTGACCATCAACCAGATCGCGCACCTTGCTGTGTCCAGCACCGTCGTTATCCACTACGATCAAGTGATCAGGCAATCGGGTCTGGGTGCTCAGAACATCCAACGATTTTGCCAGCTTGTCGGGCCGCTTGTGGGTAACCACGACGGCACAGACATATTCACTCATCTCCGGAAGTTTTTTGCGCGGAGGCATTTTCGGCTATCACCTTGCGCACATGCCGGGCCGCGTCTTCGCCTTCGTAGGCGCGCACTACGTCTTCGATGCCGCCGCTGAGTTCGATGATTCCGTGGTCGATCCACATCGCGGTCTTGCACAATCGGGCCAGGAACTCGTTAGAATGGCTAGCGAAGACCAGGATTCCAGAGCGCTCCACCAATCTCTGCAGCCGGGATTGAGCTTTCTTCAAGAAGTCGGCGTCCACCGCGCCGATTCCTTCATCGAGTAACAGGATCTCGGGGTCGATGCTAGTGACCACACCCATCGCCAGTCGTACTCGCATCCCGGTGGAATACGTGCGTAGCGGCATCGACAGGTAATCGCCGAGCTCGGTGAACTCGGCGATCTCGTCCATTTTGCCCAGCATCTGCTTGCGGGTCTGCCCGAGGAACAGGCCGCGGATGATGATGTTCTCGTAGCCGGAGATCTCGGGGTCCATACCAACCCCGAGATCGAAAACCGGTGCTACTCGGCCGGTGACCTTCGCCCAACCGCGGGTGGGTTCGTAGATGCCCGAAAGCAGGCGCAGCAGCGTCGATTTCCCGGCACCGTTGTGCCCGACCAAACCCACTCGGTCACCCAGGCTTAGCGACATTGTGATGTCCCGCAATGCCTCGATGACGACGACGTTGGAGTTATTGCGCCCAATGGTGCCACCCGCCTTACCCAGAACGGCTTTTTTCAACGAACGCGACTTGGCGTCGAAAATGGGAAATTCCACCCACGCATTGCTTGTCTCGATATGGGGACCCGACACCATGAACTACTTTCATCAGTAGGTTTACAGGTATTGTCCGGTACCGTGACTGCCGGTTTGGCCTGATTTGCCTGTGCTCGGTGGCAGCACGCTTTGGCGCATTTGCTCCAGCTGTGCTCGGGCGGCCATCTGTTGAGCGAACAGTGCGGTCTGGATGCCGTGGAACAGCCCTTCCAGCCAGCCGACCAGCTGAGCCTGTGCAATACGCAACTCGGCGTTCGACGGTGCTGTACCCTCGTTGAATGGCAGGGTGAGCCGGTCAAGTTCCTCGCGTAGTTCGGGCGCCAGGCCGTCCTCAAGCTCCCGGATGCTGGTGGCGTGGATCTCGCGCAGCTGGTTGCGGCTGGCTTCGTCGAGAGGCGCGGCACGTACTTCCTCGAGCAGTTGCTTGATCATGGTGCCGATTCGCATAACCTTGGCGGGCTGCTCGACCAGGTCGGTCAGGGAAGGTTCGTCGGCGTTTCCGCTCTTATCCGCGCCGCGGATCGCCATGGTACGCGGATCGGCCCCACCGATTATCTCGATGTCGTCGTCGTTGCTGGTACTCAATCCAAACACCGTCCTTTTCGTACTTTCTAGGTGTGAGTCGCTGTGGCGTTTCCGCGCCACTCGAAGATCCGCGCAGCACCGTTGTCATACATTTTCTTCCACGACTTTGATTCCTCTAGTGACACTAGTCCGTCGGGTACGGCAAACCCTCGCACTGTCGGGCTGGTGGTCAGGATGTAGCGAATATTGAGTACTCGGACCGCTTCGACGACCCACGGATTGCCAGTGTGCGCGTAAGCCCAGAAGGCGTACCGGAAATAGCCAGGGCCCGTCTGCTGCGGGAAGTCGTAGTGGGTCCACAGCGGATGCAGGTCGGCCACCGCGTACATCCAGGAGCTTCCGTCGGTATTGGAGTTGCCAATGATGGTGTCGTGTGCACCTGGCAGGGTCGCCAGGTAGGACATAGCGTCAAGATCTTTCTGGTTGACCATCACCGAGTCGTATTTGTCGCCGAACAGGACCAGATGTCGAAAAAGATAGTGCCAGGCGGTTAACACGGTGGCCGCCACCAGCAGCACCGCGGTGGCTGTTGTCCAAACGGGTCTGGGTAACGGTGCGAACCGGGAAGTGACTCGCCGAACTCCTACGACCAGGAATAGTACTCCGGCGAACAACGCGATGCCTGCCATCGGCGTCAGCAGCATGGTCACTACTGCCGAGAGCCGTCGCGGGTCGTTGTAGAAGAACTGGCTGAAACCTTCGATGGCGTCGCCGATCGGGCCGCGAAACGGCGCCCCTGAGTAAACAGTCATCATGGTCAACACCAGCCAGGCCATCGGGGTCCACCAGATTTTCTGGTACAGCAGAATTGCCATGCCAATGGCGGCTAACGCCACCAAACCGTATTGTGTCGGGAAATCGTTCAGGTGGCGGGTGTGCAAAAGAAGTGCATCGATCACGCCTTGTTTCACGCTCTTGAAGCTGGGGAATGAGTGCCCGGCTATGATATCGGCCTGCTTTAACACCCCGATGAACTGCGGCGCAAGTATAAGAGCGGCCGGCATCGCTACGGTGGCCAGGGTCTGCGCGTCGGCTGCCCGGCTGCGCACCGGGTGCAATAGCGCGTTCAGTAACCACCAACCCAACAGGAAAAAGATGACGACGAACCCGCCAGTGAGATGCACCGAGAAGGTGCCCACCAGTGCCAGAATGGCCACTGGTGTACGATCGCGGTGGCGCAACGTCGAGGTGATCAAGACCATCGTTGGTACCGCGACCCCGTAAGCTGCCAGGTTAGGCATCGCGGCGACACCGAATTCAACATAGGGGACCGAGGTGAACGCCGCCGACAACGCGGCCGCGGTGGCTGACGCCCCAGCGGCGCGCTTTTGCGTCGTAACTGGGCGCAACAGATGCCAAGTGAGGGTAGCTGCACTGACCGGAAACAGCCAAACTGCCGCCGCCAGCGAGGTCACGGTGTAGCCGGTGGTGGGTGCCGCCCCGGTGAGTTGGCAGTAGACTGCTGCCAGAGCATGAAAAACTGATGGATAATACAGCACCGAGTGTGTCTCGACGTTGCGAAGCTCACCCATGTGGGTGGGCGACGCCTGGCCGGTGTCGAGGATAAAACGCACCGTGTTGGCGTGCCAGAGCGCGTCCCAGGTGCTGGGTATGGATTGCCAATGCAGCAGGCCACGATAGGCCGCCCAGCCAATCAATAAGGCGCCCAACAACACTCCACCCGCCACCGTTGCCGCTGGCCATCTGCTGATCCCTCGGGCTTCGGCCGCGGTATCGCGGTAGCGGGCTAGCAGGAGCCGAAAAGCAATCATAAACATGCTCACCGCGACCAGAGCGGCCAATGCTGTCCAACCGTTCCAGGGTATTCCGACCACACCAAAAGGAATGGTCGCCAGCGCAATCACACCGTACGTCAACGCTGGACTAACCGCAATAGCTATCGGCCAAGTTAGCGCAGCGAAACGCGCGACGATTGTTGCCGGCACGATCAGCAAGAACAATGCGATCAGAGTTCCGCAGCATAGCCCCACTCGACTAGTATGGCTTCCTGGGTGACTTTGCTCCCGACATTCTCGACTGGTTGGAATGGCTTGGCCGATTCTTGGTATCCGCTACCGTCGCGAATTCGCGGACTGGCGAAACTCTAAGGTGGCTGGCATGGCATACGACGTTGCCCGGGTGCGTGGTCTCCACCCGTCTCTGGGTGATGGATGGGTGCATTTCGATGCGCCGGCTGGGATGCTGATTCCGGATTCCGTCGCGACCACAGTGTCGACTGCATTCCGCAGATCCAGTGCTACCACATCAGGTGCTCACCCGTCCGCGCAGCGCAGTGCCGCGGTGCTGGCCGCGGCGCGTGCCTCGGTGGCCGATTTATTCGGTGCCGACCCGGCCGGTGTCGTGTTGGGCGCCGATCGCGCGGTCTTATTGTCGTCGCTGGCCGCAGCCTCGTACTCGCGTGCCGGCCTGGGATACGAGGTGATTGTCAGCCGTCTCGACGACGAGGTGAACATAGCTCCGTGGCTGTGGGCGGCACACCGCCACGGAGCGAAGGTGAAATGGGCCGAGGTCGATATCGAGACCGGCGAATTGCCTACGTGGCAGTGGGAGAGCCTGATCGGTGAGTTGACCCGGCTGGTGGCCGTTACGTCCGCGTCGGGGACGTTGGGTACCGTCACCGACCTGCGAGCGATGACCAAGCTGGTCCACGATGTCGGCGGGCTCGTCGTAGTCGATCATTCCGCCGCTTCCCCCTACCGGCTGTTCGATGTCCAAGAGACCGAGGTTGACGTGGTGGCGGTGAACGCTCATGCATGGGGCGGTCCACCGATCGGGGCGGTGGTGTTTCGCGACCCAGGGTTGATCGACACCTTCACTTTGGCGTCGACGGATCCCCACGCCGTGGGCCCGGCACGTCTCGAGGTTGGTTTGCACCAGTTCGGACTGCTGGCTGGTGTAGTAGACAGCATAGAATACCTTGCGGCACTTGATGAGTCGGCTCGTGGCAGCAGGCGCGAACGGCTATCGGTGTCAATGCAATCCGCCGGGTCGTATCTGAACCGGATATTCGACTACCTGATGATGTCGTTGCGATCGTTGTCGTTGGTGATGGTGATCGGCCGTCCGGAGGCGCGGATACCGGTTGTCAGTTTCGCACACCAAGGGGTGCCTGCAGACAGGGTGGTGAAGCGCCTGGCGGACAACGGAATTCTGGCGATATGCGACCCAAGGTCACGTGTGCTAGACGTCCTCGGCGTAAATGACATCGGCGGCGCGGTTACCGTCGGGCTAGCGCATTATTCGACGACGGTCGAAGTCGACCAGCTAGTGCGAACGCTGGCGTCGCTTGGCTAGCGGTACAGCGTGCGGTCAAGTTTCGCTTTCCGAGCCTGCGACGGTCAGCACGATCTTCCCGGACACCTTGCCTGACACCAACAGTTGGTGCGCGTCAGCTGCCTGTTGGAGAGCCATGCGCGCTCCGATGATGGGCCGCACAGCCCCGGCGGCGATCATCGGCCAGATCGAGGTCGTGACTGCGGCCACGATTTCGCTTTTACTGTTCGGGCCGTTCACGGGCCGGGCTCGCAGTGTGCTGCCGATCACCCGAGCCCGTTTGCTCAGCAACTTGCCGAGGTTGAGCTTGCCCTTTACCCCCCCCTGCAATCCTATGATGATAAGCTGCCCATCGGTGGCCAGAGCGTCGATATTGCGGTCCAGATACACCGCGCCCATGATGTCGAGGATTATGTCGGCGCCGCAGCTCTGCTGCTGCAGCCGCGCAACGAAGTCCTCTTCGCGGTAGTTGATGGTGATCTGGGCGCCCAGTTTGCGACAGAATTCCAGTTTTTCTTCTGATCCAGCGGTGACCGCCACCTTGGCGCCCAACGCTCGTGCCACCTGGATCCCGTGGCTCCCTATGCCACTGGTGCCGCCGTGCAACAGCAGTAGCTGTCCTGCGCTCAGATGAGCGGACATCACTAGGTTCGACCACACCGTGCAGGCCACTTCCGGTATTCCCGCGGCGTCAGCTACGTTGATACCCTTGGGGATCGGCATCACCTGACTGGCGGGAACGGCGACATATTCCGCGTAGCCGCCGCCGGCAAGCAAAGCGCAAACTTCTTGTCCGTCAGACCATTCGGTGACACCTGGGCCGACTGCCGCGATGACACCGGCTACCTCCATGCCGATAATCGCGCTGGTCCCTGGCGGCTGCGGATATTTTCCAGCTGCCTGCAGCACGTCGGCGCGGTTGACGCCGGCCGCTGCAACCTGGATAAGTACCTCGCCGGGGCCTGCCGCGACATCGGGTACTTCCCGCCATTTCAGTTGGTTGGGTGATTCGGCGACGACGGCATACATGTCGTTACAGTACTACCCCTTATTTTATTCTTGATTTTATTCTTGTAAACGGTGGCGTGGCAGAGCGGCCTAATGCGCTCGCCTTGAAAGCGAGAGACGGCTAAAATCGTCCGAGGGTTCAAATCCCTCCGCCACCGCCGTGGTGTACTGGTAATGTGATATAACGTGTGATTGTAAGTTGATACTCTGGTAGAATAGGAATTTTGCGTAAGCTGGCGCAGCGATGTTAGTGCGCCGGGATCTCGGCGGTGATTGTGTTCATCAACGCGCCGTAGCGTTCGGCGTTGGTGTCCTGACCGGGTTTGCCGCTGCTGATCACACCGGCGGCCAGGCTGCGCTGGGGGTCAGCCCAGATGGCGATGTTAACCAGGCCAAGATGTCCGAACGCTGCTGGCGCGTTGCGTCCGAATGGCCCGAACTTGTTCGTTCCCAGGATGAATCCTGTACTCCAGCGAGCCGGCATCAGCCCCACCACGAAGTCCGGCCGTAAACGTCGGCATTCGGTTACTGCACTGCGCAGTGTTTCCGAGCGCAGCACCCGTATGCCATCGAGTTCGCCACCTCGAAGCCAGATTTCGGCGAACCGGGACAGCTCGTTGGCGGTTGACACGGTGTTGGACGATGGCACGATGGTGGTGAGAAAAGGCAGAGTGTTGGTGTAGGGGATGACTTCGTGCACGGTTCCACCGATCGCCTTACGGAAGACCGCGGCAATGATCGGAGGCAACGGTCGTCCGGTGGCATGACTCGGAGCGACCAATGGGAAGTCCTTCTCGGCCACACCGAAGTTGGTCCAACGGAAGCCCAGCGGGTCCAGGATCTCGGTGGCAAGGATGTCGCGAATTTCCTTACCGGTTGCCGTCCAGATGATCTCGCGCATCAGCGGACCCCAGGTTAAGGCGTGGTAGATGTGCACCAAGCCCGGGCGGTAGAACGGTCTTAATTCGCTGAGCTTTTGCTGTGCGTACGCGTGGTCGTCAGCGCGGGTGACGTCTGGTCTGGGTCCTGTGGGGCAAGGGACGCCCGCGCTGTGGGTCAGCACATGCCGGATCGTGGTGCGATGTTTGCCGTGGCTGGTGTAGGTTGGTATATAATCGCACACTCGGTCATCGAGTGAGAAGTGTCCCCGCTCCACCAACATATGAACCACGGTCGCGGTGATGGCCTTGGCCGCTGAGTACGTGCAGAACGGCGTGTCAGTCGTGACGGGAATTTTTTCGGCATCGGGCGGATCAGTTGGTGCGTTGCCCCAGCCGTGGCCGATCGCACGGTTTAGCACAACCCGACCGTTTTGTCGGATGCATAACTGGATTGCGGGGTGCATGCCGGCCTGGTACCAGTGGCGAGTAGCCCGCCAGATTCGTTCGACGGCGGCGCTGTCGATGTCGGAATGGTCCTCGTCGCCAATTGCCGTCACGGCGTCGAGGTCGGTCGGGACACAGATCTTTCCGTCTGAAGTCAAAGCAGATGCCCTACTCCCCGGTGAACTGCGGAGCCCGTTTGGTGACTGTGGCCGATATACCCTCGGTTAGATCCTTGGACGGCAGGAAGGCCGCGTTCCACGCAGCGACGTAGCGCAGGTTCTCTGAGATAGCAGAGGTGCGTTGCTGGCCCAGGACATCCTTGATGCCGTAGACCGCTAGTGGCGGATTGGCGGCGATCTCGGCAGCGGTGGCATGGGCGGCGGCCAGCGTCTTGTCGGCGTTGTCGTAGACATCATTGACAAGGCCAATTTTCTCGGCACGGGCCGCGCCGATGTCTTTGCCCGTCAACGCCAGTTCACGCAGATGCCCGTCGCTCAAGATCAGTGGGAGGCGGGCTAGACTGCCCATGTCGGCCACTATGGCCAGTTTGACCTCTCGCACTGAGAACTTGGCGTCGGCGCTAGCATAGCGGATGTCGACCGCGGAGATCAGGTCGACGGCGCCACCAATGCACCACCCGTGCACCGACGCGATCGTGGGCGTGCGGCAATCAGCGACGGCGTTTATCGCCTTCTGCATCCGCAGCACCTCGGCGTGGAAGTCGGCGCGGGGACGGGCCAGTGCGCTGTCGGTCAGCAACGGGGCGAACGTCCTGCCCATCGCGGGCACGTCCAGGCCGTAGCTAAAGTTTTTTCCTGATCCGGTGATGACGACGGCCCGTACCTCACGGTTGGTGTCTAGCTCTGCGAACACCTCCGGCATCTCCGACCAGAAGGCCGGCCCCATCGCGTTGCCCTTGCCCGGCCCGATCAGTGTTACCTGTGCAACCCGATCTTTGGTTTCGACGGCAACGGATTCGTATGCCCGATTTATGTCTGAGTCCATATCAAGACCATAGCGTGTCAGGGGTCCGCCGAGGTGCACGAGGTAAAGACGAAGGTCTTCACCTGCTTGGCGTGTCCACGCAGGAAATGAGCGCATACCAGCGCTTGGCGCACTAGCTCGTATGCGATCTAACGGGTGACTAGTAATTCGCCGCTTGTTTCTACCTCTGTGTCGCAACGTTGACCGAGTCGCCAAGCGCGTTTAGGTCCACGACAGCTTCGCCAACATTGCCCATGTCTGTCACGTCGGCATTCGCCGCCACACCGATTTTCCTCCAGGAATTTTTTTAGTGCCATAGCCAATGACTTGCAACAGATTTCATCCTTCCTTAACTGTTGGCGATCGATATTAGTTCTCGCTGATGCCTTTAACGAAAAACGTCATAACTTCGACGCGGGTTAACTTGTCAACCAACATCTTTTCTGCGCAACAGCTCCCGCGTCGTAACTCCGTCAAACTGGTTGAACGGTGCGACGAGATCCGAATCAGCATTGGCTTCACCCATGGTGGTTGACCAGCGCACGTCGGCGCACAACCCCGCAATGTCAACCTCGGTTCCCCCGGGGAGTCCTGTCGCAGCCACGTACGCACAGGTTCGGATTCTTGCGTAACCGTGTGTCGTCTGTGGAAGCAAAAATGTGGCCCACTACGCTACCGAACTGCTTACTGTACCCTTTACAGTGCGGTTCCTGCGATAACAATCGGCGGCACTGCTCTATTGTTTTGTTGTAGCTTAGTGTGTCCCTCGGTTAGCAGCGTGTGCCACGATACTCGAGCTGGTCACCGGCGGATCCGGAGACGTGAGCGATACACGGTCGGAATTGTCCATGCCGCTACCTCATACACTTTTGCCGTCGTGAGTTATGGGGTTTTAATGCAACATGTTTCGTGTTGTCACTGTTGCTTAGCAACGTCTCCTTTCGATACTTCCCTCGAAATCGAGGTCATGGACCTGAAACAGGCTAGAGTGGGTACGGCTCTTCTGAACAAGTAGTTTGCTACTCTTCACAACAAAGGGTTTACCAGGATCAATCCCGCATTAATATGAATTGCGGCCTACCTGTCCATCTGGACTCAATCATCTAACTATCGTTGTACCAGACTTTTTGACCATTCTTAAACATCATTGGACACCGGAAGAGTGTTTGGTTGCGGGACGGCCCTTGCACGCAATACGGGGGGTAGCGAGCCTACAGCGGATCCCCACACTAGATACTAGTATTAAGGAGGCCAGGATGTCTTTACTGTTCATGCTGCTCATCAACGCCTTGACCGTACCGGCGTTGTTGTCCTTGTTCCCGGCGTCTACACACACCAGCGACAGTACGTAGGCTGCCGACTTGAAGGTCTTGCTGAATCAACCGGTTTTTCAATTGGTCGTTCATTTTGTTTCCGACGTGGAATTCGCCGCTCTTCTGCTCGTCGATAGTGATTAAGACACCGCACGGTTCCGTATGTGCTGACCATCATGCGCGCATTCGGTTCCTGCTTAACGAAATTCAGTGTGTGATACCCCAGGTCACCCAGACGAAGTTGGTTTGTACCGGCGGAAGCGCGAACCCAGCGTAGCGCCACGTGGCGCTGACACGGTCCTGGTCGCTGACCAGGGCTTCGGTGCTGGCTAGCAGCTCTTCGGCGGCCTTAATTGCGACAATGGCGTCGTCTTGTCTACGGCTTGACACGGTGAACGGTACGTAGACCTTGTCCAGAGTGGTGATCACGTCGGAGTGGTCGATCGCATAGCCGGCTCGTAATCCCGTTAGCCGGTACTCCTTTGAAAAAGTGCTCAGCACAACGACATCGGGATGATCCCGTACCAGTGTAGGGCTGTCCTACAGCAAACCGTAGCGGATCTATTTGACATAAGCTTTGTCGATGACGATCGGCATTAATGCCGGAACCGGCTCCACGAAACGGGCCAGCTCGTCTGGATCTACGATGATGGACGTCGGATTAATTTGGGGTTGCAAACGAAAAACAGGCGGGTGCGGCTGGTGATCGCAGCCAGCATCGCGTAAAAGTCATAAGGTGGAATCGGCCCACGGTACTTTCCCGGCGGCTGCGCCAGCAGTTTGGACTTGCGTCGAATAGAGTTCAAAGCTGCACCACCCGAAAACGACCTCGTTGCTGGCTGAAGCAGTGATCTGGGCTAGTTGTTGGAGCATGCTGACTGAACCGCACATGCATGAGACCAGGCCCCGTCTTATCGAGCGCACAAACTGTCAACCCGGCTAGCCCGGTCTGCAGGCGAGCCATCTATTTCGACAGTATATGTTGCTGCTGTGTACGCTATGCCTCTCCGGCGTTCAGGGATTCTAGGAAAAGGGTCGGGTACCCTCCCAGGAGGGTCCAAAGGAGGCGTGCCAGAGCGGCCGAATGGGGCTCACTGCTAATGAGTTGTCCCTCTTAAGGGGACCGGAGGTTCAAATCCTCTCGCCTCCGCCGCGGATATAACTAAAAACAGGCGCCCGTAGCTCAACGGATAGAGCATCTGACTACGGATCAGAAGGTTAGGGGTTCGAATCCCTTCGGGCGCGCCCTGTGATGTCTCACTGCCAGCAATGGGTGTACTATGCTTAATTACGTGCCATAGTCTCTGTACCCGCCGTAGCCTGGTTGGCCACCGTGAGCGATTTCGTGAGAGTTCTTTTGCTAACCTCCATCAGCCGCTGATCTTAAACACGTGCTGATATCAGCTGAGATGACAGTCGCCCCAAGTATAGATTGACCCGGATAACCGAGAAGTTTGACTATCACGATGCCGAGCTTAAAGTAGGCCGGCGCGATGTACTAGTTGATATGCGACAAGTAGCGGACGGTGTCGCCAGCATATCCTTGCGATTGCGAATAGGTTGTCGGTGCTGGCTAACTCAGCTAGCTCGCCAAGGTCGTGGAAGAACGCACTGGACTCATCCGGTTGGCGCCATGTCGGCCAGTAGCCAGCCCAGGGTCAGCAAAGGGTTTACCGATCGTGCAAATTTCCCCATCCACGATGGCAATCATGTCTGGCTTGGCGCGGGAGAACATCACATCGGCAGCGTTGGTAGGAACATGGCGCCCAGGCGGTTGTACGGCGTTGCTCCACCAGGCTGCTACCCGCTCGATGCCCGGGATCTGCGGTACCGGGTAGTTCTCGTACTGTTGTCAGGACTCTAATCTTTGAAAGCCATCGCGACACTTGGCGTTCCATCAACCCCACTGGCTTACAGAAATCGGCAAGCCTACCCGCGACATGGTCGGCGGCACCTAACTTCGTTAGTGCATCGTGAGACAAACCGCGTGCCGGGATTGTCCGCGTGTAGTGGTGGAAGGATGGTCACCGTCTACGAGGTGCCCACCAGTGTTGTTAGCGCAGCTGGCGATCAAGTGGGAGTTCGACACGTTGGAATCGGCTAATGCGGCAAGGACTTTGGTTTCGCGCAGGCCGAAGCTGTTGCTGCCGGGATGTCGTGCTGCGGTCCGTGCCGCATAACATAGAAGGATAGCCTCAGCCGGCTGAACCGCAACATGACGTTCGGCATTCAACATCGGTGACCTCGGGCAACATCGTCCAGCGTGCCCTCGCCCAGCCCTTGCTGCTACATCCATTTCGAGCTGGCCAGTCAAGTCCACGTTGAGATCCAGTTACCCAGGGGCTTCGAACCTATTCGGTGGATGGTGGAGCTCCTTACTTGAGCTGCAGGCCCAGCGGCTTGATGATGATGCCGCCGCTCGTATCTGTTGCTTGGTCCAGGCAGACTAAGAGGACATCGGGCAGCTTAGCACGCTAAACCGAGTGTGCAGCAATCTCGCCTCGGTGAGAGTCCATTTTTTGCATCGGCATCGAAACCATCTTCGGCTTTGACCGCCGAAATCTCCGCGGCGCCGAAATCAGCCAATGCACGCAGGCCACGCATCGGCGGTGCCGCTCACTCGGCACGACCGCAGGTCAGCATCACAAAACGATCGTGGCCGCCACCATTTTAGGCATCATGCACGATGGTCGCCACGATTAGCATCGACACGCCCGGGGCGAGTCGGCCACCACACAGCACATCATGGTGTCGACGCTCTCCGCGGTGATATTACTATCGAAAGCGTAGATCCTCGACCTGCTCCAGCACACTGCAGAGCAGGGCTTGCTCGGCGACGCCCTTCAACAACCTCAGCTATACGACAGCACAGCTGATACAAGTTCCGATCCATCCTGGCAAAGAAGAGCCAAAGGTTTGCAGGATAAGGGTTTGATACATCACGGTGGTGATTCTGGTCGGCGGAGGGGCGGGTGCGTTTCTTGCCAGTGCAGGCTCAGTGCCTGTTATTGATCGCATATATGCGTTTATTGCTGGCGGCAGTTGGCTGGCTTCCAACGTTTTTTGGCGAGGGTTTCCTGGACCCCGACCTTGGTTCGACGACCGCAGGAGGTAGCGCAGCGCGTTGTGGGCCGTGGCTGCCAAGCTGGCGCACACATTAGGTAACGGACTTCGAAGACCTCTGGTATCCGGAGGAGCGTACGGTTGTTGCCGACTAGCTGTGCGATCACGGCTGGGACGCTCTCCTTGGCCACCTTCATGGAGCTGCTGGCTGCCACCATCGGAGGCAGCATTCCGCCATACGTCGAGGATATAATGCCACTTACCCGTTTCGTGTTCGCGCAGTAGCCAGCAAACTGACGCGCTACGGCAGAGGTATGATGTGTCATGATACGCCTTGAGCGTAGTCAGTTCAGCTAGCGCATGAACGCGAGGCGCAGGATTCGCACCGCGTTTCGTTGGCGTGGCCTCTAGCTGGGGGCTAACTGTTCGGCATGCAGCTTGAGCTTTTCGGTGAGCCGATCGAGCGCGGTGTTGAGGAGCATCTTCACCATAGGCGCGGGTACCGGCATAGTGAGCTCGACATCGAGATCTACGGTCAGTACACTGCCACCCTCCGCCTCCGTCACACTGAACAGTTGCTCCTGCTTGGAATACAGGTCGCCTTGCTGCATGACGGTTTGGATCTGGTTCACCCCCGGGTAGTACACGGCCTGGATATAGGTACCTTGCATACCTTGAAAGTCGATGTCGATGCGCAACTGGCTGGGACGTCCGTCGTCGTAGTGCGCGAGCACCCAAACGCCTTTGATCCACTCGTGCCATTGTGGGTACGACTCGAAATCGGCGACGATGGCCATGATCGTTGCAACGTCAGTATCGATCTCGACGGTTTTACTTAAAACTGGCATTGGCGAAGCATAGCCAGGGTGCCCGCCAGCCACCGAACAAGCAGTTTGGCCGTCCCTGCCGGCTACGGACGTCTACGATTCGGTGACCTTGGTCGCTACCCTACCGGCCCGTGCTCACAATGCTGTATTTTCCAAGTTCACACATAGTGCGTGTAGGCTACGGCGTCGAGGTGGGGGATTAACGCTTTAGAGGTCGCCAGCGATGTGGGAAAGGATGCCGGTATGAAGGCGGCACCGAATACTGTACCTGAGTCTCAGTCTCGTAGGATGAGAATCCTGTTTATCGCGGAAGCAGTTACGCTAGCCCACGTTGTGCGGCCGTTTGTCATGGCGCGCTTGCTTGACCCGAGCCGTTATGAAGTGCACTTCGCTTGTGATCCGCGGTACAACAAACTTTTGGGCCCGTTACCTTTCCCTCACCACCCGATCCACACCATCCCCAGCAAGCGTTTTCTCGACAACATGGCTCAAGGTCGACTCTTCCTCTACGGACCGCGAACGTTGCGGAAGTACGTCGAGGAGGACAGCCAGGTGCTGGCCGAAATCGCGCCGGACCTCGTGGTCGGCGACCTTCGCTGGTCGCTGTCCGTTAGCGCCCGGTTGGCCAGTATTCCCTATATCGCAATCGCTAACACCTACTGGAGTCCCTACGCCCGCCGTTGCTTTCCGCTGCCGGACGTGCTCTACACCCACCTACTGGGTGTTAGGTTGGTTAAACTTCTTTACCGGCTGGAACGCCCATTATTTTTCGCTCTTCAGTGTCTGCCGCTCAACTGGGTCCGCCGCAAGCACGGGTTGCCGAGCCTGGGTTTCAATCTTTGCCGCATTTTTACCGATGGCGACTACACCCTCTATGCTGACGTGCCCGAGTTGGTGCCGACGTACGATCTGCCGCCCAACCACCAGTATCTCGGCCCTGTTCTTTGGTCGCCTGCAGGAGAGCTGCCGAGATGGTGGGATTCGCTGCGAACTGACCGGCCGATCGTCTACGCAACGTTAGGCACTTCCGGCGGAAAGAATCTGTTGCAGGTGGTGTTGGATGCCCTGGCTGACTTGCCGGTGACGGTCATCGCTGCTACTGCGGGTCGTAGTGAGCTGAAGAATGTGCCCACCAACGCCTTCGTGGCCGATTACTTGCCAGGCGAGGCTGCCGCAGCACGTTCTGCTGTCGTGATCTGTAACGGTGGCAGTTTGACGACGCAGCAAGCCTTCGTGGCCGGGGTGCCGGTGGTCGGGATCGCCGGTAACTTGGACCAACACCTGAATATGGAAGCCGTTGAGGCGGCCGGCGCAGGTATCCTGCTGCGAAGTGAGCGGCTCAAGGGGCGGCGGGTGGCGGATGCGGTAAATCGGGTGCTTGGTCAGTCCGAGTACCGACAAGCTGCCCGGCGACTCGCCGAAGTGTTGGAGCGATACGTTGCTGGACTCCCGCAGCACGTGGATAATGTGTTGCGCGCCGTCTCGCAGAACGTGCCCGTGGCATCGCTGGCCAGCTAAGAGGAGGCCACTGCGTTTCGGCGAACGCTACACATCGCCATGTCCTGCAGTGTGTGATGTGTGACGGTTACGGCAGGGTGGATACACTGCTGTAACTGACTAGGTATTGCGAGCGCGTTTAACTGCGAGTTTGAAGCTTGACGCGATTCGCGGCGGCATCGCTGCGACCAGTGTGGGTATGAACAGCTGCAGTAACGAATGATGTTGTAGGTAGAGCTGATTCGGCGAGAATGTACAGCAAAGAAGTTGCCCGCACAGTTAGGTGCGCTGTACGTGCGGCATATAGCCAACGGTGATAACGCGAACGCTCTTGAGCACCTTAGCCAAACGCATGGTGCCTAGTAGATTGCTCCGGCGCGAACAGGTGATGATTCAAAAGGATCACGTCGCCGTCGGTCAACTGTCACTCTATGCACCGGCGTAAATCTTGGAATGGGAGTGTGGTTTCCTTTAGTCTTCGCCACAATTTCTGGATTCCAAGGTGCAGCACCCTCGACGCTGGCTTAGAATACATGCGGGTTAAAATTTTGAATCACTTTGACGAGTCACCCTTCTCGGGAAGTGGCGATCGCGTGGCGCCTGACTGGCCGAGTGTCGGCCATTGTTGAAACGACAGCTCGATGCCGAGTACGGGATACAGTTGTCCGTCTCGACGAAAGGAATCTGTTATGAGAGCAACCGGAGCTTCGAAGGCGCTCATGTGGCGCATAATCGAAGAGAGTTGGAATAACGCCCAGTTCTACTTCGCGAAGGATCGCCACCGGATTAGGGTCGTGCAGCAGGCGCTCAATAGGTGGGAGGCGCCTATTTATCTTGAGATCGGCGTTTCGCACGGATTTGTGTTCCGGCGTATTGCTGCCGACGAGAAGGTCGCCGTTGACCCTGCTTTCAAGCTCTCGGCCCGCTCTCGTCAGCTCGCTGCCGCGAAGGCGCGTGCCACCCACTACTTCGAGATGACCAGCGACGCCTTTTTTGCGGATGAGACGGTCTTTCTCGAACAGCACGGCATTGACGTTGCGCTGATTGATGGGCTACACACTTATGGACAGGTCGTGCGTGACGTCGAGAACATCCTGCGTTATCTGCGCGATGACGGGATTATTGTCTTGCACGACTGCAACCCCAAGCAAGCTTCGGTCGCCTACCCGGCGACGTCCTACGCCGACTTTCGTGCGCATAACCACTGGTGGAACGGCCCCTGGTGTGGCGATGTTTGGAAATCGATCATCCACTTGCGCAGTACCCGGCATGACTTGCTAATCGCCGTGCTGGACTGTGACTGGGGCGTCGGGATCCTACGAAAAGGATCACCGGAATCGCCCTTGTCTTACTCGGCTGCGCAGATCGAGGCGCTCAATTATGCGGATCTCGCCGCCGACCGTGAGCGTTTACTTAACCTAAAACCACCCGCCTATTTAGACGAATTTCTCAAAACTCAGCGCTTGATCTTGCCAAAATCTTACCATACCGCCCGAGCTGACCCTACTTGAGCACGACTCGACAAACCAATTCTTTCACCCGCGAGTATCGTTCATGCTGCCCCGCTACCATTGCTAGAACGTTGGATCAACTAACGCTGAATGTGGCGCATAATTCGAGACCAAAATTTTTCATGGCTGGCGAGTATAGATTACTTAAATTGAGGTATCGATTTTGTTGTCAAATTGAAGCAATATCAATCTTTTATTAGAATTTTGCTGTGGACAAAAGGGTCGCATAGCTAGAGCTATATGAGGAGATGAGGAATGGGGCGAGTGCAACAAATACTAAGTTATGTGTCCGGAATGATTTACCGACCTACCGACTCGATAACCGAAGAATATCACAAGTGGTATTACAGTAACTTCGTATGGAATACTACCACTTGGATGGGGATTAAATGCTTGAAGTCGGTCAGCGATATGTGGAACTATCAGGAAATCTTGACCGAGTTGGAGCCATCCCTAGTCATCGAGTTCGGTAGCCGCTTCGGCGGCTCTGCGCTTTTTTTTGCCAACGTCATGATGCACATCGGCCAACCGTTCAAGGTGCTCTCGGTGGATATTTCTCACAAGGATCTCGACCCAGCAGCACGCCAACCAAATATTTTGTTCATCGAATCGCCATCCACCGTCCCGACTATCGCCGAACAAATTCAACGCCTTAAAAGTGAATACCCCGGCAAGGTCTTCGCCATCCTGGATAGTGATCACTCGATGAAACAAGTACTGGCCGAGATGAAACTACTACAGCCTTTACTCTCTGCCGGTGACTATCTGGTCGTGGAAGATTCCAATCTCAATGGCCATCCCGTCCTTCCGGGGTTTGGGGCTGGCCCGTATGAAGCCATTGCGGCATACGAGCGCGAATTCCCGGGCGATTACGAGCACGATGTGGCGCGGGAGAAAAAATTCGGTTTTACATTCGCGACCAACGGATTCTTGATCCGCAAATAAGAGTATTATAGTGCGAGGCAACTCGGTGACCTTATCTCGAGCGGCTCAGATGTCGGTAACCACTATTGGGTTATTACCGAGAGGCGTTCGGGCAACGAATTTTGTAGCCTCAACTTCGTCCGCACCTAGGGCCGCGACGGCAGCTTTGTCACATGCCGATCGTGCTGGCCGATGACGCGTCATTTTCGAAACAGCCTGTCGCCCGTGTAGGCTACGGCGTCGAGGTGGGGGGATTAACGCTTTAGAGGTCGCCAGCGATGTGGGAAAGGATGCCGGTATGAAGGCGGCACCGAATACTGTACCTGAGTCTCAGTCTCGTAGGATGAGAATCCTGTTTATCGCGGAAGCAGTTACCCTGTCCACTGTTGTGCGGCCGTTTGTCATGGCGCGCTTGCTTGACCCGAGCCGTTATGAAGTGCACTTCGCTTGTGATCCGCGGTACAACAAACTTTTGGGCCCGTTACCTTTCCCTCACCACCCGATCCACACCATCCCCACCGAGTGGGTTCTCACTAGGATCGCCCAGGGCCGACTGTTCTATACTATTCGAACGTTGCGGAAGTACGTCGAGGAGGACAGCCAGGTGCTGGCCGAAATCGCGCCGGACCTCGTGGTCGGCGACGCTCGCTGGTCGCTGTCCGTTAGCGCCCGGTTGGCCAGTATTCCCTATATCGCAATCGCTAACGCTTACTGGAGTGCCCACGCACCTCGCCGTCGATTGCCGCTGCCGGACGTGCTGTGGACCCGGATCCTGGGTTTTCGGCTGGTAAACATCTTGTTCAGGCTATATAGCCCATTGATCTTCGCCATCTATTGTCTGCCGCTCAACTGGGTCCGCCGCAAGCACGGGTTGCCGAGCCTGGGTTCAGACATTGGCCGCATTTATACCGATGGCGACTACACCCTCTATGCTGACGTGCCCGAGTTGGTGCCGACGTACGATCTGCCGCCCAACCACCAGTATCTCGGCCCTGTTCTTTGGTCGCCTGCAGGAGAGCTGCCGAGATGGTGGGATTCGCTGCGAACTGACCGGCCGATCGTCTACGCAACGTTAGGCACTTCCGGCGGAAAGAATCTGTTGCAGGTGGTGTTGGATGCCCTGGCTGACTTGCCGGTGACGGTCATCGCTGCTACTGCGGGTCGTAGTGAGCTGAAGAATGTGCCCACCAACGCCTTCGTGGCCGATTACTTGCCAGGCGAGGCTGCCGCAGCACGTTCTGCTGTCGTGATCTGTAACGGTGGCAGTTTGACGACGCAGCAAGCCTTCGTGGCCGGGGTGCCGGTGGTCGGGATCGCCGGTAACTTGGACCAACACCTGAATATGGAAGCCGTTGAGGCGGCCGGCGCAGGTATCCTGCTGCGAAGTGAGCGGCTCAAGGGGCGGCGGGTGGCGGATGCGGTAAATCGGGTGCTTGGTCAGTCCGAGTACCGACAAGCTGCCCGGCGACTCGCCGAAGTGTTGGAGCGATACGTTGCTGGACTCCCGCAGCACGTGGATAATGTGTTGCGCGCCGTCTCGCAGAACGTGCCCGTGGCATCGCTGGCCAGACAAGACGAAGTCACGACCTAGCTGGCAGCTAAGAATATCATGTGACTGTTGGGTTACTCGTCGACCGTAGGTGGAGGCGCTTAATCGCGCTACTTCACTTGTTCACTTGCGATCGTAAGTGCTTCTTAGCTCGAAGTTGTGTGCATGCCTAACGGATTTCTCGCTCCAAAACGCCAAATTCCACGCTGCGATTCCGCGTCAACCTTGCTTGACCACGATTAGCTTCAGGTTCATCTTTTGCCGCACCCGGAGCACTTTAGCAGTGACTGGATTGGGTGTCAGCTCAGCCGGGTTGTTCCTATGACCACGCCTGCGCTGGGAAGCCGCGTCAACAGCGCATCACCCATCGCCGCGGCGGGAGTAAGCACACCCCGCAGCTCGGAAAGCCGATCGCGATCGAGCGCCAGTGTCAGACCACTTGCGGCAAGCAGCCCCGCTGTCGACTTGTACGCGTCAACGTTGTGCGCGAAAGTTGCCATATAGCGTGCACCAGTCGTTGTCGTGGTGTACGTCTCGAACGTGTATTGACCCCGCTCCTGAGTTTTTCGGCTTGGACCGCTGCCTGGTTTGGGGGTGACGCGTTCCACGAACCTTCGGGGTAATCGGTTGAAATACCTATTTCCCAAGCCGATGGCACCAGCCACAACACTGGTGACAGCCGCAGAAGCGACCGGTGCCGCCCACGATTTGCCCAGACTCATCGTCTCCGAGTATCGGAATTGCCGACCATAAGACCAATCCTGTAATGCATTGCTACGCCGAACAATTCGAGTGTTGAATGGGCCTTGAATAAATCCGCCGGTCCAGAAGCCGGCAAGTTCGGGGGCCAGATCACTTCCTCGATGCCGGGGAAAGTCCGGCTGCGGACCCAGCTCGGGTTCGGCGTCTCGGTCCGTGGTCAGAGTATATGGGTCGGTGACGAGCCGAAGGGCCTCAGGATTGTTGGATGTAGTCCGCATTGCCTCCGAATATGTTGCAACCGAGCCACCGGAGACCCAGTACTGAGAGATCGAGCGAAGCACAAGGTGAGTGTCGCAGAGTTCACCGGTGCCGTCTTCGATTGCCCGGCGGTACAGCTGGTAGACGTTTAGATCCGAAGGGATCGAATCGAATCCGCACGCAAGGATTATCCGAGCGCCAGTGGCGGCGGCTTGTTTGTGGTACAAATCGATACTGTTCCGACAGAACATCAGTTCGCCAGTCAAGTCGGCATAGTCCGTTCCAGCTTTCGCACAGGCCGCCACCAGCGGCAGGCCGTAGCGCATATAGGGCCCAACAGTTGTCAGCACCACCTGGGTTCGGGCCGCCATCGCCTCGAGCGTCGACGGTTGCGACGCGTCGGCTACGATCAGCGGCCAGTCCTGTGCGGTTGGGCCCAACAGTGCCCGCACGTTCCGTAACCGTTCGCTTGACCGGCCGGCCAGCGCGATCCGTGCAGTGGATTCGCTAAGTGCGAGGTGTTCGGCTGTCAACTTGCCAGAGAAGCCAGTAGCCCCGTACAAGACGATGTCGAACTCACGCTTATCTGGCCTCATCCGGGTGACATTACCCGAGTGCTTGCCATCGACGCCGCCTCAGTCCTTGGCGAAGGAGTACATCCGATATGACAGCTCCCCGCCCTCCAGGTAGCGGGAAAGCTGCGTGCCTTGCACGCCAATGAATTCGCGGCCAGCGAAGCGCAGGAAGGTCGGCAGATGGCGATCGACTAGGTCTCGCGATTTTTGTGAATTGACATCAATGCCGCGAAGGACCTCGGCATTGATTTCTCTCTGTGAAAGTTGTCGCAACCGGCTATCGGCGAGGTCAACTTCCCATGCAGCGACCTGATTGCTGGGACGCAGGTCAGCGTAGACGAAGTACCCTCCTGGGCACAGCACGCGAACCACCTCGGCAAGAAAGCGTGGAAAGTGCGGGTAGCAGTGCGAGGCTTCGATATTGAGTACTACGTCGAAGGATTCATTGTCGAAGGGCAGGTTTTCGGCGTTCCCTCGCACAAATTCCAACCCTGGCAGCTGGTGTAGCTTTTGGCACAGCTTGATGCCTGCCGCATTCAAGTCCAGCCCAGTGTAGGAGGCTGGGTGCAAGGTGCGGGTGAGGTACGAGGCCCCGCCGCCGTGGCCGCAACTAACTTCCAGTATTCGTTTGCCGCTCAGATTGACCTGGGTCGCCGTGCGATGGTAGAGGTTGATGTGGGCTCGGTTAGGCTCGTCAGATGCCTCTAGGGGCAAAGCCATCGGCGGATCTTCTTCATAAGCCCAGTTGATGAACATAACCTCGTCGGTACCAAGTTTATGTGTCATTAGCGGATACCAGAACCTCCAAACCCTCTTGTATATGGAGGTACTGCCTGCGCCGGCTAGAAAGCTATGGGTTCGTGTAAAGGCCATGGGTAAGGAGTATGGCAAAAACTCTGGGTCACTGCCATGGCACGTGGCGTGAGTTCGCCGCCGAGGCGTTGTTGGAATGCCTGAGCGCAGGAAGCGGCTGTCGCTGCGGTAGTGTCGTCGGCATGACGTTAGTCGACAGCACGGAAGTTGAATGGGGACAATAAGCCGTGACTGGATTTCGTTTCGGCTTTGTTGATGCGCTTGTGCATACGCTGTTTCCGCCGAGCCTGCCGGCGCGGGCCAGTATCTTGTCCGGTGCAGTCTTGGGTGCTGATTCTTACTGGGTCGGCGATCATTTGAACGCGCTGGTGCCGCGTTCAGTCGCGACGCCTGAATATCTCGGAGTTGCGGCGAAGCTGGTACCCAAGATCGACGCCAACTATGAGCCGTGGACTATGTTGGGAAACCTCGCCGCTGGGAGTCGGCTCAACCGCCTGCGACTAGGTGTGTGCGTGACCGACGCTGGTCGCCGCAATCCAGCAGTCACGGCCCAAGCCGCTGCGACTCTGCATCTGCTTACCCGGGGTAAAGCCATACTTGGTATCGGTGTTGGGGAGCGTGAAGGCAACGAACCTTACGGCGTAGAGTGGACCAAGCCGGTTGCGCGGTTCGAAGAAGCTTTGGCTACAATTCGCGCGTTGTGGGATTCAAACGGGGAGCTGGTTTCGCGTGAATCTCAATTTTTTCCTTTACATAACGCCTTGTTCGATCTTCCGCCATATCGAGGGAAATGGCCCGAAATCTGGGTCGCGGCACACGGGTCGCGGATGCTGCGGGCCACTGGACGCTACGCCGACGCCTGGATTCCGATTGTTTTGGTTCGTCCCACCGACTATACTCGTGCACTTGAAGCTGTGCGTACCGCGGCATCCGACGCCGGACGTGACCCAATGTCTATTACTCCTGCGGCGGTGCGCGGCATCATCACTGGCCAGACTCGCGATGACGTGGATGAGGCGTTGGACTCTGTCCTCGTGAAAATGACCGCGCTCGGAGTACCTGGGGAAGCCTGGGCGCGCCACGGCGTTGAGCATCCAATGGGAGCCGATTTCTCTGGTGTGCAGGACATCATTCCTCAAACCATAGATGAGGAGACAGTTCTGTCATATACGGCTAAAGTCCCGGCCGCGCTTGTGAAAGAAGTCCTTTTTAGTGGGACGCCCGAGGAGGTCATCGATCAAGTAGCGGAATGGCGCGATCACGGCCTGAGATATCTGGTAGTTATCAATGGCAGTCTGGTTAATCCGAGTTTACGCAAGACTGTTTCGGTGCTCTTGCCGCACGCCAGGGTACTGCGTGGACTCAAGAAGCTATGATATGCGCCATTATGGGTGAAAATGCCGGTAGTTTGACCTAGTTTCTTGAGCGCGCCAACAACGACCAGTGGCAGTTCTTTCGGCTTATTAAGCCTAGGACTCAAGCATGTTCTCAAGAGCATAGCCAATTAACTTTAGCCCGACATTACTAATCCGGTCCAGGCTACCGACTTACGTGTAATCTGTGCACATAAGGCGTTTGCTGAAGCTCACGAAGTATGAGCTTGGTCACTTTCGTTGCGCGAGTGGGAACGACTGGTAAAGGCGCATTGTTCTCTGCCGCAACGGATTTGCTGCGATTCGTGCGAGTGTATGACGCGCTGCACCGCGTGGCCCGGCCAATCATGATTCTGGCGTCATGACTTGATCTCGTGACGTGTGTTCCGCCAGAATCAGTCACGAGACCGGATCGATAGGGTGTCAACGCGGACGCCATACTGCCTTCGATGCGATCAACAGGTCGATCTCGAAGGCTAGATCACTAGGACGGGCTAAGCTGGCCCCAAACCTGTATCACACAAACTCGGGGTTCTGTTAGCGCTGATGCTGTGCAGGGTAATCAGCTTAGTTGTTTCGGCAAAAAGCCACGTCCTTTACCTCGCTATCGTGGGACCTCATCAGATTTCGCGTCGCGGAGCCGGGCGAAGTACGAATCGTCTATGCATCGACTCGGATTCGAGGACACGGTAGCGAAACGGTCGTACCTTCTTGCCGTGAAGAGCCGAAGGATCATCATGAAAGCGAACGTGTCATTTCACGTTGGGGGTGAGGTGGCAACGCAGCCTGCGCCGGGCACGGCTGAGCAAACGGGACAACCGGTCAACGGGACTGCAACGCGATTCGCGATAAGTGAGTCGATGCTCACCGATCTGTTGCAGAAAGCAGCCAGCCAGTTCCCCAATCGCGCGGCGTACAAGTTCATCGACTATGACGTGGATCCAGCGGGGTTTACCGAAACTCTCACATGGTGGCAGGTCTATAGACGCTCGATGAGCGTGGCGGACGAGCTTAGGATCTACGCGTCGGACGGCGATCGGGTCGCTATATTGGCTCCGCAGGGGCTTGAATACATCGTTGCCTTTATGGGCGCGCTGCATGCAGGTCTCATCGCTGTTCCTCTTCCCGCGCCTCAATTTGGCATTCATGACGAACGAATTTCTGCAGCATTGCGGGATTCCTTGCCCAGCGTCATTATTACGACATCGGCGGCCATCGCTGAGGTCACAAAATATGCGTTACATGTACGCTCTGCACCGGTAGTCGTGGCGGTAGACGTGCTGGACCTGGACTCTCCACGAGAGCTCGATCCGAGTCGGTATACGCATCCAAGTACAGCATATCTACAGTACACATCGGGGTCCACCCGCGCACCGGCTGGTGTTATCGTTTCGCATAAGAACGTCATCACCAACTGTGTGCAGCTAATGTCTGACTACTTGGGGGATATAGAGAAGGTTCCGTCAACTGCTGTCTCGTGGTTGCCGTTTTACCACGACATGGGGTTGATTCTCGGCGTCGTTCTCCCGATGATCAATCAAGACACTGCAGTGTTATTGAGTCCGATGGCATTTTTGCAACGACCGGCTCGCTGGATGCAATTACTGGCCAAATATCGCGGCCAGATTTCCTGTGCGCCGAATTTTGGTTTCGAATTAGCGGTGCGCAGAACGTCAGATGACGATATGGCTGGACTTGATCTCGGGCATGTGCGGGCGATCGCCACTGGGGCCGAACGAGTAAACGCCGCGACGCTCCAGCGTTTTACCGACCGGTTTGCCCGCTTCAACCTCGACGAGACGGCAATTCGACCGTCATACGGACTTGCTGAGGCGACGGTGTACGTGGCTACGGCCGGGCCAGGACGTCCACCTAAAAGCATCTGTTTCGACTACCAGCACTTGTCGGCCGGTAAGGCTAAGCGCAGTGACAGCGCCGCGGGTGATGGTGTGAACTTGGTCAGTTACGGTGTGCCGCGAGCGTCGGTACTGCGGATTGTCGACCCCGATACCAGGATTGAGAACCCGGAGGGGACGGTCGGGGAAATCTGGGTACAGGGGGACAACGTCGCTAGTGGTTATTGGCGCAACCCCGAAAACACTGAGCGGACGTTCGGTGGAAAACTTGTTAATCCTTCGCCTGGTACACCAGACGGCCCGTGGCTGCGAACCGAAGACCTCGGCGTCATTTTTGAAGGCGAACTGTTCATAACGGGTCGGATCAAGGATCTCTTGGTCGTGGATGGGTCCAACCACTATCCGGATGACATCGAGGCGACAATCCAGGAAATCACCGGTGGTCGGGTCGTGGCTATAGCTGTTCCGGATGAGTGCACTGAGCAGTTGGTCACCATCATCGAACTCACAAAGTGGGGTTACGCGGATTGTGATGCGATGGACAAGCTGTGTACGGTCAAACGTGAGGTCACCTCCGCGGTATCCAAGTCGCACCGGGTGCGCGTCGCGGACGTCGTTATCGTGGCTCCGGGTTCAATTCCCGTTACCACTAGCGGCAAGGTTCGACGTGCAGCTTGTGTCGAGCGTTATCTAAACCACGAATTCAACCGTCTAGACGCTACGGAATGAATGTACACGTATGTGGTTTTTGTCCACTTAACCCCGGGATGAGAAATGACCAATCGTACTCTGTCTAGGGAAGAAATCCGAAAGCTCGATCGCGACCTTCGGATACTTGTCGCAACGAATGGTACCCTCACGCGGGTTCTCAACGTAGTTACTAACGAAGAGATCATCGTTGATATTATCAATCAACAAATTCTTGATGCAGCGCCGAAAGTACCTGAATTAGAGAATTCGGAAATTGGTCGGGTTCTTCAGCGTGACATCTTGCTTAAAGGCCGGAAATCAGGAAGACTATTCGTCGCTGCGGAATCATTGATTGCCACTGATGTGCTACCTCCTGAAATTACGACGTACTTGACAAATACCCACCAGCCTATCGGCGAAATTATGGCAGCAAGCCGCATCGAGACCTATAAAGAGGACGCTCGGGTCTGGATAGGGGATGTACCGTGTTGGCTCACGGATTACGGATATGGGGATTTACCAAAGAGAGCTGTCGGTCGCCGATACAGACTTATAGCTGGAGGTCAACCAGTCATTATTACTACCGAGTATTTTCTTCGAAGTGTATTCCAAGACATTCCGCGTCAAGAACCCGATCGTTGCCAGTATTCAAACGACATCGACATCAAGAGTGGAGATCACTTTGTCCTTCATGGTCGAGTCCTTAAAAATCTCTAGTGCTGACAATGTCAGATTACAGTTCTCGAGTCTGTGGAATGAAATTGCTTTGTGCATTGCGACACCAAGTAGATTTTTGTTCGTTCGACAAGCCAGAAAGAGTATAAATTTAGAGCTGCCTAGGGTGGTTATCCGATAATGCGGAGTGAAAACCTGGCAGCACTACTCGCTCAACAGGCAGCAGAAGCGGGATGGTACGACAAGCCTGCCTACTTTGCGCCGGACGTCGTGACTCATGGTCAGATTCATAACGGTGCGTTACGTCTTGGAAAAGTGCTGAAAGACCGCGGCCTTTCGGCGGGAGATCGCGTTCTGTTGTGTCTCCCTGATTCGCCAGACCTAGTCCAGCTATTGCTGGCCTGTCTGGCTCGCGGGATCATGGCGTTCCTAACGAATCCGGAGCTCCATCGCGACGACTACGCGTTTCGGGAACGCGACACCACAGCGGCGCTTGTCATCACAAATGGTCCGCTCTGCGATCGGTTTCAACCGTCGAACGTGCTAGAAGCTGCTGAACTGTTGTCCGCGGCGGCCCAAGTCGAGGTCGAGCCGAGCGACTACGAACCTGTGAGTGGTGATATGCATGCGTTCGCTACGTACACATCCGGCACTACGGGTCCGCCAAAGGCGGCGATTCATCGGCACGCCGATCCGTTCACGTTCGTCGACGCGATGTGTCGTCAAGCATTGCGGCTCACTCCTCAAGATATCGGGCTATGTAGCGCCCGCATGTATTTTGCTTATGGCCTAGGCAATTCGGTCTGGTTTCCGCTCGCGACAGGCGGGTCCGCAGTCATAAATTCAGTGCCGGTCAGTGCGGAATCTGCCGCCATACTAAGTATGCGATTCGAGCCATCTGTGCTTTACGGTGTACCAAGTTTCTTTGCAAGAGTTGTCGGCGCATGTTCCCCGGACTCTTTCCGATCGCTGCGTTGTGTGGTATCCGCAGGAGAGGCTCTTGAGCCGGCTCTCGCCGAGCGGCTCGTGGAATTCTTTGGCGGTATTCCCGTTCTGGACGGAATTGGATCTTCGGAGGTTGGCCAGACATTCGTATCGAATAGTGTTGATGAATGGCGTGTGGGGACTCTAGGAAAGGTTCTTCCACCTTACGAGATTCGCGTTGTAACGCCGGATGGGGCAACCGCTGGGCCTGGGGTTGAGGGGGACCTATGGGTCCGCGGACCATCGGTTGCACATGCCTATTGGAATCGTTCTGATTCGCCCCTGGAGAATGACGATTGGCTGAACACGCAGGATAGGGTATGTATCGACGGTGACGGATGGGTTACGTACGGTTGCCGTGCGGATGACACGGAAATCGTCGGAGGCGTCAACATTAATCCACGGGAGGTTGAGCGGCTCATTATTGAGGCCGACGCCGTGGCGGAGGCCGCGGTTGTTGGAGTAAGGGAGTCTACCGGCGCGTCTACGCTGCAGGCGTTTCTGGTTCCGGCGAGCGGTGCGTTCATTGATGAGTCGATTATGCGAGATGTCCACCGGCGATTGCTTACCCAACTAACTGCTTTCAAGGTGCCGCATAGATTTGCTATTATCGAGCGGCTTCCGCGATCTGCGAACGGGAAAGTGTTACGTAACGCGCTTCGTGCCGAGAGTCCAACGAAACCGATTTGGGAACTTTCGTTGACCGAGCCTCAGTCCGACACAAAGGCACAGCTTGACGGTTGGTCGGCATCGAACGCGCAGGGTGCTGTGAGACATGCTGTCGGAGCGACGCTCAAACAGCGGTTGTCTGCTTTGCAGCAAGAACGTGAGCGGCTGGTCGTGGAGGCCGTTTGTGCGGAGGCCGTTAAGATGTTGGGGGAGTCGGATCCTGGGTTGATCAATCGGGATCTCGCCTTCTCGGATCTGGGTTTTGATTCGCAAATGACAGTTACGCTGTGTAATCGATTGGCGGCAGTTACCGGCCTGCCCCTGCCTGAGACGGTCGGGTGGGATTACGGCTCGATATCGGGACTTTCCCGGTATTTGGAGGCTGAATTGTCCGGTGCGCGCAGTCGGGTGGGAACGCCTCTTCCAGTGAATTCCGGAGCGAAGGGCCGCTCGCCAATCGACGAGGAGTTGAAGAGAATCGAAGAGATGGTGGTGGCGATCGGAGCCAGCGAGAAACAGCGCGTAGCTGATCGTTTGCGTGCCCTGCTGGGGATCATCGTCGACGGAGAAGCTGATTTGAGCAAGCGGATCCAGGCTGCCTCGACTGCTGACGAAATTTTCCAGCTAATCGATTCTGAGTTTTGTGAATAATGATGAGGAGTGGTAACTGGCCATGACTGCGAGTGTTGAAGGGGCCGACCAGCAGAGCGAAAAACTTATACGTTATCTCAAAAAGGTTGTTGTCGAACTTGACGAGACACGTGCTCGGTTACGGGAATACGAACAACGCGCTACAGAGCCGGTGGCGGTGATCGGGATCGGGTGTCGGTTCCCAGGAGGCGTGGATAGTCCAGACAGGCTGTGGGATGTCGTTTCGGAGTGTCGCGATGTCGTGTCGGAGTTTCCAACGGATCGAGGTTGGAACGTCGATGCGCTGTTTGATCCCGATCCCGATGCGGAAGGCAAGACCTACACGCGATGGGGTGCGTTTTTAGACGACGCGGCCGGCTTTGACGCCGGGTTCTTTGGCATCGCCCCTAGCGAGGTGCTGGCGATGGATCCTCAGCAGCGATTGATACTGGAGGTTTCATGGGAGGCATTAGAGTACGCGGGGATTGACCCATTGTCGTTGCGCGGGTCCGCCACTGGAGTGTTTACTGGGATTTTCGCTCCGAGTTATGGCAGCAGGGACACTGGGGGACTACAGGGCTACGGATTGACCGGCACCGCGGTGAGTGTGGCCTCGGGGCGCGTGTCATATGTGTTGGGGCTGGAGGGCCCGGCGGTATCGGTGGACACGGCGTGTTCGTCGTCGTTGGTAGCGATCCATTGGGCGATGTCGTCGTTGCGCTCAGGTGAGTGCGATTTGGCATTGGCCGGTGGGGTGACGGTGATGGGGTTACCGTCGATTTTTGTGGGCTTCAGTCGTCAGCGGGGGTTGGCTGCTGATGGGCGTTGTAAAGCGTTTGCGGGCGCGGCTGACGGTACTGGCTGGGGCGAAGGTGCCGGTGTGGTCGTGCTCGAGCGGCTCTCGGACGCACAACGATTGGGCCATACGGTGCTGGCGGTGGTGCGTGGTAGTGCGGTCAATCAGGATGGTGCGTCCAATGGGTTGACTGCACCCAACGGGCTTGCCCAGCAACGCGTGATTCAGGCAGCGTTAACTAATGCAGGGCTGTCTTCGGCCGACGTGGATGTGGTCGAGGCACACGGAACTGCTACCACGTTAGGTGATCCTATCGAAGCGCAGGCATTGCTGGCCACTTATGGGCAGGGACGTCCGGCAGACCAGCCGTTATGGGTAGGTTCGATCAAGTCGAATATGGGCCACACTCAGGCTGCCGCGGGGGTGGCCGGGGTGATCAAGATGGTGCAAGCGATGCGTCACCACGTGATGCCGGCGACGCTGCATGTGGATGAGCCTTCTCCGCGGGTGGATTGGACCACCGGCGCGGTGTCGGTGTTGACCGAGGCCCGGGATTGGTCGGTTGAAGGGCGTCCGCGCCGGGCGGGGGTGTCGTCGTTTGGGATCAGCGGCACCAACGCGCATGTGATCTTGGAAGAGGCTCCAGCTCCGGTTGAGGCGGGCGACAGCACTCCGGACCAGCCGCGATTGTCGGTAGTGCCCTGGGTGGTTTCGGGTAGATCGAAAGAGGCGTTGCTGGCGCAAGCGCGCCGATTGGCGTTCTATGTGCAGGCTGACCCGGAGTTGGATCCGGTCGATGTGGGGTGCGCTTTAGCGGCGCGTTCGGTATTTGAGCATAGAGCGGTGGTCGTCGGCGAAAGCCGTGAGCAACTAATCGCGGGGCTAGCTGGGCTCGCAGTGGGCGAGTCGGGCGCTGGTGTGACGATCGGTCAAGCAGCCCCGCTGGGCAAGACAGTGGTCGTGTTTCCTGGCCAGGGGGCGCAGCGCCTCGGGATGGGCCGGGAGTTGTACAGCCAGTTGCCAGTGTTTGCGGAGGCGTTCGATGCGGTAGCCGATGAGTTGGATCGGCATATGCGATTGCCGTTGCGTGACGTTGTGTGGGGAGCCGACGCGGGTTTGCTTGACAGCACCGAGTTTGCTCAGCCGGCGTTGTTCGCGGTGGAGGTGGCGTTGTTCGCGGTGTTGCAGCACTGGGGCCTGCGACCGGATTTTGTGATGGGGCACTCCATTGGGGAGTTGTCGGCGGCTTACGTGGCCGGAGTGTTGGCTCCTGCCGACGCGGCAATGCTGGTGGCGGCGCGAGGCCGGTTGATGCAGGCGTTGCCGGCAGGCGGCACGATGTGGGCGGTGGCTGCCTCGGAAGACGAGGTGGTATCGTTGCTAAGTGAGGGTGTTGGGATCGCTGCGATCAACGCGCCCGAATCGGTGGTAATCTCCGGTGTGCAGGCCGCGGTGAGCGCTATTGCGGATAAGTTCGCTGCGCAGGATCGGCGGGTTCATCAGCTGGCGGTTTCGCATGCTTTTCATTCGCCGTTAATGGAGCCGATGCTCGAGGAGTTTGTGCGCGTCGCGGCTCAGATTGAGGTGCGCAAGCCGCAGATTGGACTAGTGTCAAATGTGACGGGCGAGTTGGCTGGCCCTGATTTCGGTTCTCCGCAGTACTGGGGTGAGCACGTTAGCCGGGCGGTGCGTTTTGTCGACAGTGTCCGTCATTTGCAGACCCTGGGCGTGACCCACTTCATCGAGGCTGGCCCCGGCAGTGGTTTGATAGGCGCTATTGAGCAGTCCTTGGCTCCGGCTGAGGCGGTGGTGGTGTCGATACTGGGTAAAGACCGGCCTGAGCTGGCCTCGGTGCTTGGTGCTACCGGTCAGTTATTCGCCACTGGTGTGCCAGTGGAATGGGCTGCGGTGTTTGCCGGTTCAAATAGGCGGCGGGTGACGTTGCCCACCTATGCGTTCCAGCGCCGACGATTTTGGGAAACTCCGGGAGCGGATGGGACCGCCGCTGTGGCCGGTTTGGGCCTGGGCGCAACCGAACATGCGCTGTTGGGTGCGGTGGTCGAGCGACCCGATTCTGGCGGGGTGGTGTTGACCGGCAGGTTATCGCTGGCGGATCAGCCGTGGTTGGCTGATCACGTGATTGGCGGGGTCGTGCTGTTTCCCGGTGCGGGTTTTGTCGAGTTGGTGATTCGTGCCGGTGATGAGGTCGGTTGCGCAGTCGTCGAGGAGTTGGTGCTGGCGGCACCGCTGGTGCTGCACCCAGGCTCGGGGGTGCAGGTGCAGGTGGTCGTGGCGGCCACTGATGAGTCGAATCGCCGGGCAGTGTCGGTGTATTCCCGGGGTGATCAATCCTATGGAGGTTGGTTGCTAAACGCCGAGGGCTTGTTGGAGGCGGATGCCGCGGAAACCACCGCGGATTTGTCGGTGTGGCCACCGGAAGGTGCCGAGAGTGTGGATATCTCGGATGCCTATCCGCAGTTAGCCGAGCGCGGTTACGCCTACGGCCCGGCTTTTCAGGGCTTGGTGGCGATATGGCGGCACGGTTCGGAGTTGTTCGCCGAGGTGGTCGCTCCCACTGGTGTGGCTGTCGACGGGATGGGAATCCACCCGGCATTACTGGACGCGGTGTTGCATGCTTTGGGGTTGGTTATCGAGAACACTCAAGCGGCCATCGAGACGCGACTGCCATTTTGCTGGCGCGGAGTGTCGCTGCATGCTGGTGGTGCTGGGCGGTTGCGGGCTCGCTTCACTTCGGCAGGGGCGGATGCGATCGCAGTGGATATCGCAGACTCCGCGGGGTTGCCGGTTTTGACTGTGCGTTCGCTGGTCACTCGTGCTATGACCGCTGAACAGCTGCACACCGCCGTGGCCGCGGCTGGCGGTGCACACAAACATGGGCCGCTGGACCTAGTGTGGTCGCCAATACCGGTTAGCAGCAACGGTCACGGCGGTGGCCTGCCTTCCGTAGTGTCTTGGGCGGACTATCGTGCTGGCAGCGGCAATGACGCGGGCATCGTGGTGTGGGAATTCGGGTCTGTTGGTGACCAAGCACCTGTGGACTCGGTATCCGCGGTATATTCGGCCACCCATGCCGCCCTTGAAGTGTTGCAGTCTTGGTTTTACCAAGATCGAGCAGGCACGTTGGTGGTGTTGACCCGTGGTGCTGTCGGGTTGGTCGGTGAGAATATCAGTGACCTGGCCGCCGCTGCGGTATGGGGCATGGTGCGGTCGGCGCAGGGCGAACATCCCGGCAAGGTCGTGTTGATCGACACCGACACGGCGGTGGACGTGGCGGTGTTGGCAGACCTTGGCGAATCCCAACTGTTGGTGCGTTGCAGTACCGTACATGCGGCTCGGTTGTCTCCGACCCCGCAGTTGTTGGCGCTGCCGGCCGGGAAGTCGTCGTGGCGTTTGGTCGCTGATGGCGGTGGGACGTTGGAGGATTTGGTTATCCAGCCCTGCCCGGAAGTGCAAGCATCGCTGCAGGCGGGGCATGTGCGGGTGGCGGTGGCTGCGGTCGGTGTCAACTTCCGCGACGTGGTGGCCGCCCTGGGAATGTATCCCGGACAAGCCCCGCCACTGGGTGCAGAAGGCGCCGGGGTGGTGATCGAAGTCGGTCCCGAGGTGACCGGTGTGGCCGTCGGTGACGCAGTGATGGGTTTCCTCGGTGGGGCGGGTCCGCTGGCAGTTGTTCACCAACAACTGATTACCCAGATGCCGCAGGGCTGGTCGTTTGCTGAGGCCGCCGCCGTGCCGGTGGTGTTTTTGACGGCCTTGTTTGGGTTGGCGGATTTGGCCGAGATCCGCGCTGGGGAATCGGTCCTTATACATGCCGGGACCGGCGGTGTGGGCATGGCAGCAGTGCAGTTTGCTCGCCACTGGGGTGTGGAAATTTTCGTCACCGCTAGCCGCGGTAAGTGGGACACGCTACGCGGCATGGGGCTTGACGACGACCACATCGGTGATTCTCGGACATTGGAGTTTGAGGAAAAGTTCCTGGCAGTCACTGAGGGCCGGGGGGTTGATGTAGTGCTCGATTCGCTTGCCGGTGATTTCGTGGATGCTTCGTTGCGCTTGCTAGTCAGGGGTGGGCGTTTCCTTGAAATGGGCAAAACAGATATTCGCGATGTGCAGGAGATCGCTGCCAACTATCCTGGTGTGCAGTATCGGGCGTTCGATCTGTCGGAGGCCGGCCCGGTGCGCATGCAGGAGATGCTATGCGAGGTGCGTCAGCTCTTCAACACCCAGGTACTGCATCAATTGCCGGTCACTACCTGGGATGTGCGCTGCGCGCCGGCGGCCTTCCGGTTCATGAGTCAGGCCCGCCACATCGGCAAGGTTGTCTTGACCATGCCTTCGGCGCTGGCTGATGGGCTGGCCGACGGCACCGTTCTAATTACTGGCGCCTCCGGGGCGATCGGTGGGGTATTGGCCCGCCACATGGTCAGCGCCTACGGAGTGCGCCATCTGGTGTTGGCTAGTAGGCGGGGTGATCGTGCTGAGGGAGCGGTTGAGTTGGCTGCTGACTTGGTTGATGCCGGCGCTAAGGTACAGGTGGTGGCCTGTGACGTTGCCGATAGTGATGCTGTGCGCCGATTGTTCGCCCAGCTGTCGCGGGAGTTTCCGCCGGTGCGAGGCGTGATTCACGCTGCCGGGGTGCTCGATGACGGGGCAATCACTTCATTGACACCGGATCGGGTCGATACGGTGTTGCGAGCCAAGGTGGACGCGGCGTGGAACCTGCACGAAGTCACCCGCGATCTGGACTTGTTGATGTTTGCGCTGTGCTCCTCGATCGCGGCCACGGTGGGATCGCCGGGGCAGGGCAACTACTCCGCGGCAAACGCCTTCCTCGATGGACTGGCCGCTTACCGGCAGGCCGCAGGGTTGGCCGGGACATCGCTGGCGTGGGGGTTATGGGAGCAGCCCGGCGGCATGAACGCTCACTTGAGCAGCCGTGACCTGGCCCGGATAAGTCGCAGCGGGCTGGCTCCGATGAACCCCGCCCAGGCGCTGGAATTGTTTGACGCTGCGTTGGTGCTCGATCACCCCTTCATAGTGACTGCCCTTCTGGACCGGGCCATACTTGATGCCCGAGCCCAGGCTGGCGCGTTGCCGCCATTATTCAGCAATTTGGTGCGACGTCCGCGGCGGCGCCAAATCGAGGACTCCGGGGATGCCACCCAGTCGAAGTTGGCTCTGGCCCAGCGCCTACAGGGGCTGGCCGCGAACAGGCAACTTGAGTTGCTGGTAGGGGTCGTATGCTTGCAAGCAGCGGCGGTGCTGGGCCGGCCCTCTCCCGAGGACATCGATCCCAACACCGAGTTTCAGGAGCTCGGTTTCGACTCGCTGACAGCCGTCGAATTGCGCAACAGGCTAAAGTCAGCGACCGGGCTAACGTTGCCGCCGACCGTGATCTTCGATCACCCCACTCCCACCGCGGTCGCCGAATACGTCGCTCAGCAAATGCTAAAAAGCCGACCAGTGGAATCCGGTGATGGAACGCCACAGGCTGTCGAACTGAAGGCAGAGAAAGTGTCCGTCCACACTTAACACATTCAAGTATCCCTTATTATCCGGGTTGCGAGCCCACTAGACAGATCGAGGTGGTTAGCAAATGAATGATCGGAAGTGGGTGGTGTCATCCGTTGTTTTGGTCACGTTGAGCGCCTGTTTGGCGTTGGGGCTATCTGGATGCTCTTCAACGAAACCTGATACCCAGGAACAGAGTAGTTCGTCTAGCTCGGCGTCCTCTGACCCCGCGCTCGCCGCCGAGATTAAGCAGTCGCTGGAGACGACAAAGGCTTTGTCCAGCGTGCACGTAGTGGTTCAAACAACCGGGAAAGTTGATGCCTTGCTCGGTATCAGCAATGCTGACGTCGATGTCCGGGCCAATCCACTCGCGGTAGAGGGCATTTGCACCTACAATGACCAGCCCGGAGTCCCGTTTCGGGTGTTGGGCGACAACATCTCGGTGAAACTGTTCGACGACTGGAGCAATCTCGGCTCCATCTCCGACTTGTCAACTTCACATGTGCTCGACCCCCACACGGGTATTACGCAGTTGCTGTCGGGTGTTACCAACCTACAAGCGCAAGGAGCCGAGGTGATTGACAGAATCCCGACCACCAAAATCACTGGAACCGTCCCTACGAGCTCGGTCAAGGTGCTTGATCCTAAGGCTAGGGGCTCGAAGCTGGCAACCGTGTGGATTGCCCAGGACGGCTCGCATCACCTGGTCCGGGCAAGCATCGACCTCAGTTCCGGGTCTGTTCAGCTCACGCAGTCCAAATGGAATGAGCCGGTGACCCTAACTGGTTAGGGTCACCACTTAATCGGCCCGGCAGTTTCGACCACGCTACCATGGCCGCTTTGGCGGCCATGGTAGCGGGAATTCGACACCTGTTCCACCGCAGTCAGTGCGCCCAGCCCGATAACCAGAACCGTACCAACTTGGCTGAGCGCACTGAGGGAAGCTCCCGCCGCCACCACCAGTCCGGTGCCGAATATGGCGCCGAGCACAGTCAGCGGCACAACTGCGCGCCGCACGGACACGGTCGCCGCAGTCTTTGTTTCTGTCTCAGCCGAGACGCGAACGGCCTTGAGGCCGGCAACCAGATACGGTACCCCACACGAAACGAGGACGGCGAAGGACACCAGCGGGACCGAGGCCTGCAGCTCGCGATCCAGGACATGCTGCCAGAGCGCAACTGAGATTCCCAACCCGCTGAGGTAGGCGGCTAGCACTCCTAGGCCAACCGCAACCCCACTGCCGGCGCTGCTCCACATGCTGACCAGGACCACTAATGCCAATAGCATGGCTGTCAACAGCACGACGTCGTGGGTGAGGGCAGCACGGGTGGCCACGGCTACTTGCACGGCCCCGCCCAGCGTGATCCGGCTGTCAACGAGGCTTCCGTATTTCATCGCCTTGCCGGCGGCGATTTCAAGCTGATGCGCGCGTGCTGCGGTATCAAGACCCGGGTTGTGCGCGTTTGTATAGACGAACAGGCGGGTCGCCGTTCCATCTGACGAAAACATCGATTCCCGTACGTGCTGGTAAGCTGAACTCCTCAGTTCTTTCATGGATAGGTGGAAGCCGCCCTCACCGGTATCGACGAAGTCTTCACTGAGATTTTTCAGCATCGCCGATGCTTGCGCTATTTGCGGCATGAGTTCCTGAATGGTGGATTCCAGCCTGGGTATGAAGGAGCGTACTTGCTTCAGCGCCGCCCGCATCTGCGCCACCATGTGCGGTACCTCGTTCAAGGAGCTCATTGTTCGGTCCGATATCGCCGAGATACGGTCGACACCATTGGACAGTTGGTCGATGCTAGTGGCCACTTTGTCGTAGGGCTCAATGACCTTGTGCATGGCCGAACACAGTACGTCGTTGGGACAGTTTGTGACGCTGACGACCCAGCCGCGGACTGTCTCCAGGTATCCCGAAAATTCAGCTGTTTTGCTTTTAATGTTCCGTGCGGCGGAGAGCACCGGGTTGAGGTACTGTTGTACTTGATGGGCACCGGCTAGAGCCACATTGACGGTGCTTTCCAGTTGGTCCACCGCATCGCTCATTTGATCGATCATGGTCTTCATTTGTTTTATCGCCGTCACCGCCGGTACGAACGATCCGGCCTGCTGACCCAGCTGATCAGCGAGTCTTCCCGCGGCGGAGCTGAGCGAGGCGTCGGTCCACGGCACACCAGCCGGCCATGCCGCCGACTCCACCTTGCGTACGCCGGGAATCTCCATCAGACGATGACTGACTTGGTCGATGGCGATGAGCGCCGCGGGATCCCTGAGGTCCCGGGCGGATTTGATGAGCAGAATGTCGGGTAGCAGATTGCCCGGGAGGACTTGTGCACCACTTTGCCCGGTATGGTCCTCGGCCAGACTCAACCGCATTCCGATGACTGGTAGTGCGCAGGTGGCCAATACCACTGCTGTGACGCGTGCCGGACTAGAGAATTTGGGTACTAACAACCGACGTATCCAGGTAGTGTCGTTCACCTGCGGTGATACCTGCCCGTTTGGTCTCGCGAGCTTGATCAGTGTAGGCAGCAGCATCAACGAAGCTGCAAGTGCCACACTGACACTCAGGGCGACGGTGCTGATGCTGCGTAGTGCTGGTGTTCGGGCAAGCAGTAACGTGCCGGTGAGCAATGCGACACACCCCCCGAGCAGCGCCAATGCAGGTAAGCGGTTGCGGTAAGTGGGCACGGCCGAATCACCTGCGTCGGACCTGGACGCTAGCAGGGTGGAAGCGGTGATGGTACCGATAGTCAGTACTGCAGCCAAGGTCCAAGAGAATCCCGAGACGGTTCCCCCAGCTTGTCCCAGCACCACTGCGGCGAGCGGCCAGGCCGCCGCGAGTGAGAAGTCGGCTGTCAGCAACATGATCCCCACGATCCGTATGGACTGCCGTGCTCGCAGCAGGAATAAGATGGCGATCACCGCCGCTGCGGTCACGATCGCCATGCCCTGCCAGGCAGTCATCGCCATAGGCATGTCGTTAGTGGTCGCCGGGACCACGATGCGGGCGTGTAGCTTCTCACTCGGCGGTAACTGGCGGACCACTGATCGGATAGCGCCGAGGGATTCCCGAGCTTGGGCTGTCCCCGCCTCGCCCTGCAGCCAGATCAAGGCTATTGCAGAGCGGCTGTCGGGACTGGTCCCCAGCGGAGCGGTGAGGGGATCCGACCACCAGTCGAGGACAGATCCCACGTCGCGAGTATCGGCGCGCAGGGCGCTGACGGCGGCGTCGTAGTAAGGCTGATCTTCAGGTTCGAGTGTCCTGCTGCCTTCCACCACCAAGTAGGCGATGGCGTTCGTGCCGGCGCCTGGGAAAGCCTGCGCAATCTGGTTGGTTGTGGTGATTGTCATGGTGTCTTGCGGCAAGAGCGCCGAGTTATTATCGCGCGGTTTCGCCTGTGTCAGCGTGAAAATTAAGTTCGCGATCACCACCGCTGTGACCCAGGCGGTGATGACAAGGAGGTTGGCGAGCCGGGGTGACCTATGGCTGTCGTCGGCTGACACGCTCGTGAATTTCAGATGGATGTGCCAAATTCTACACAGTTAGAGTGTCTGGCTAAGCATCTATGCGGTCGAACTGATCCTGCCTGTACCGTTCGACACATGTCGATCGTCTGACTTTGCCGCTTGTGGTAATCGGGATCGAGCCAGGTGCCACCAGGACTATATCTGCGACGCTTAGTCCGTGTGAACTCGATAAAGCCGAGATGACTTCACGTTTGATAGCGCTTAGTCGGTCCATCGCATACTGGTCTGTGTCACCCAGCTTCTTGAGCTCAATTATGGCGACCAGCTTCTCGGTGTTGCGGTCAGGAATCGATATGGCCGCGCAGCGGCCTCGGCTGATTTCCTGGATCGTCGCCTCAATGTCTTCCGGCGAATGGTTGCGACCGTATACGATTAGGAGATCCTTTATACGGCCAATGATGAACATTTTGCCGTCGATTACGAAACCCGAATCTCCCGTTCTCAACCAAGGACCTTCGGGTGTGCCCTTCGAAGGGGAGACAATCTTTCCGCCGAACGTGCGCTCACTCTCGTCAGGTTTTTGCCAATAGCCATTAGCGACGTTGTCACCGTGTACCCAGATCTCGCCGACGGTTCCATTCTGGCATTCTATGCAGGTATCCGCGTCGACAATTCGCATGATCGGTGACGGCGGCAAAACGTAGCTGATCAAAGGTGTACCGCTGCCGCTTGTACACGGCTTGGCCTGGCCGGTGGACAAACTCTCAGCATCGAAGTTAACGAGTTCCGCTGGTTGACCTGATTTGCTGCTTGTCACGTACACTGTTGCTTCTGCGAGCCCATATGAAGGCCGAAGCGCTTTTTCCTTCAGGTTGAAACGAGCAAAACGGTTGTTGAAGCGTTTAATGGTCGCGGGCTGTACTCGTTCGCTGCCATTGAGGATAAAGTGTATATTACCTAGGTCAATCCCGGTCATATCGTTGTCAGATATTTTTCTTGTCGCCAGTTCAAAGGCGAAGTTCGGCGCCGCCGAAAAGACTGGAAACTCACTGGCCAGCATGTGCATCCACCGGGCTGGGCGCTGTAGGAACGACACTGGACTGGTGAGTAATGCCGGACATCCCCCTAAAATCGGTGCGCAAACTCCCATTATCAACCCCATGTCGTGGTAAAACGGCAGCCACGATACACTCATCCCACCTGCCGGGGAGACCCCGTCAGTGTCCGCAAAGTAGGTGGACATCAGCTGTTCGAAATTGGTTCGAAGGTTGTGATGCGATATTATCACCCCCGCGGGTGTCCGCGTCGACCCTGAGGTGTATTGCAAATAGGCGGTGGATAGGTGATCGCCGTTACCGACGCCGGACCCGTTCGGCGAATCAAGATCTAGCAAATCAACTTCCATTACTAATGGCATAGATTTACTAGACCGCCGCGTAACGTGCTGCACAACATCGTCCACGACGGGCGATGTTGTTAGGATAGCCACAGGTGATGAATCGTTGAGCACCGACTCGAAACGTTCATCCGTTACGCCGCCCTGTGGCACCGACAGGGGAACGGCGATGCGCCCGGCTTGCAATGCGCCGAGAAAAGCGACGACGTAGTCGAGTCCTTGTGGAGCAGAGATCGCTACCCGATCACCCGTTGAACCGCAACGATTTAACTCTTGTGCCATGTTCAGCGTTCGCCGGTACAGCTGTGACCAGGTCAAGGTTATCCTGACACCCTCCCAGTCCTGTTCGTAATCCATAAACGTGAAGACCGGGTCGTTCGGTTGTAGACGCGCACACGTGCGCAGCACGGCGGGGATGGAACGCAAACTCATGGTGATAACGTTACTGGACTAGCTCTGGCATTGTCGCAACTTGGCGAATAACAATAACTTCCAGTACCGATTTCGAAGTGTTGGCTAAATCACATTTTAGTCAGATCAGTGGTGATTACCACCGCGGCCGGCAAATTCACGGCGCCGCCCCATCGGCCGGACAACGGTTATATGGAAGGATTACTTTAATATATAGGGTGGCGGAGGTCATGCTGGCCTTGGCCTGCGCGGCCGGTCAATGACGTAGTTAGCCTGGCTCGGTTTAGGGACCTCGGCCAGATGCAGGGAAATTGTGCTACTGTTCCTATAGTCTCCCCATGAGAAGTTTAAGCTGCAGTTCTATACCTGTGTACCTGCTAACGGTGGCGAGATCCGGGTCAGCTTGGTGTGTGAAGCTCTGCGCTGCGGCAGCGCTGGCGTTGCCCGTGTGAAAATTTCGGTAATGTCGCCGGGTCATCCCGGTTGAGCTGAGACGAGGTTAATAGACGATGGAAACAAGTGTCACTCCCATTGCGGTTATCGGGATGGGATGTCGACTTCCTGGGGGTATCAACTCGCCAGACAAGCTATGGGAGTCGTTGTTGCGTGGCGACAACCTGGTCACCGAAGTCCCAGCTGACCGCTGGGACGCTGACGATTTTTATGATCCTGAGCCAGGGGTTCCCGGGCGCTCGGTGTCGCGGTGGGGTGGGTTCCTCGACGACGTCGCTGGCTTTGATGCCGCGTTTTTTGGCATCAGCGAGCGGGAGGCAACCTCGATCGATCCTCAGCAGCGATTGTTGTTAGAAACCTCGTGGGAGGCGATCGAGCAGGGCGGTCTGGATCCGGCGTCGTTGGCCGGCTCTTCGACAGCCGTTTTTACTGGGTTGACCCACGAAGATTACCTCGTACTTACCACCGCTGCGGGCGGTTTGGCCAGCCCGTACGTGGTAACCGGCCTTAACAACAGTGTGGCGTCTGGGAGGATCTCTCACACATTGGGCCTGCACGGTCCGGCTATGACGTTTGACACCGCGTGTTCTTCGGGTCTGATGGCGGTCCACTTGGCCTGCCGTAGCCTACATGACGGCGAGAGCGACTTCGCTTTAGCAGGCGGTTGCGCAGTGCTGCTGGAACCGCACGCAAGTGTGGCGGCATCTGCGCAGGGCATGCTTTCGTCGACCGGTCGATGCAAATCATTCGATGCCGACGCGGACGGATTTGTGCGTTCCGAAGGCTGCGCGATGGTGTTGCTTAAGCGACTGCCGGATGCGCTGCGCGACGGTAACCGGATCTTTGCCGTGATCCTCGGCACGGCCACCAACCAGGACGGTGGCACGGAGACGCTCATGATGCCATCCGAAGATGCCCAGGTCGCCGTGTACCAGGCGGCATTGACGGCGTCGGGTGTGGAGCCCGAAACTGTGGGTGTTGTGGAGGCGCACGGCACCGGCACACCAATCGGTGACCCGATTGAGTACCGCAGCTTGGCGCGGGTTTATGGTGCGGGCACTCCCTGCGCGCTTGGCTCGGCCAAAAGTAACATGGGGCATAGCACAGCATCGGCTGGGACTGTCGGGTTGATCAAAGCGATTATGTCGCTTAGGCACAGTCTGGTGCCTCCGCTGTTGCATTTCGATCGACTGCCCGATGAACTTACCGAGATCGAAACGGGACTCTTTGTTCCGCAGAAGGTTACGCCGTGGCCCCTCGGCGGATGTAACGCACCGAAGCGAGTGGCGGTGTCCTCATTCGGGATGTCTGGAACCAATGTGCACGCCATAATAGAAGAGGCCCCAGCGGAAGCTTGCGCAACCGCCGCACTTGAGACTTCGACGGGAGACGCTAAGCTGGTCCAGCGGCTGTTCATGCTGTCGTCCACGTCCAGCGCCGCACTGCGGGAGACTGCGTGCCAGCTTGCCACTTGGGTGGAAAAACACCAGGACTCCGTGCCGCTGTCGGATTTGGCGTACACGCTGGCGCGGGGCCGTGCGCACCGGCCGGTGCGCACGGCGGTGATTGCCGCGGACCTTCCCGAGCTCGTCGAAGGTTTGCGCGAGGTTGCCGGCGGTGAAAACTTATATGCCGCCGCGGTGGGACATGGTGATCGGGGACCGGTTTGGGTTTTCTCCGGCCAAGGGTCGCAATGGGCGGCGATGGGCGCGCAATTGCTGGAAAATGAGCCAGTGTTCGCCGCCACTATTACCAAGCTGGAATCGGTGATCGCCGCAGAGTCGGGATTCTCGGTGACCGAGGCGATTACGACGCAGGAGACGGTGGCCGGGATCGACAAGGTGCAGCCGGCGGTGTTCGCCGTGCAGGTCGCGTTGGCTACCACCATGGAGCAAACCTATGGCGTTCGCCCGGGTGCGGTCATCGGACACTCGATGGGGGAGTCGGCCGCAGCCGTGGTTGCCGGTGCCCTGTCGCTTGAAGACGCGGCGCGCGTTATCTGCCGCCGCTCGAAGCTGATGACTCGCATCGCCGGTAGCGGAGCCATGGGGTCGGTGGAATTGCCTGCTAAGCAAGTGAATTCAGAGCTCATGGCCCGAGGCATCGACGATGTCGTGATCTCGGTAGTGGCTTCACCGCAGTCTACGGTGATTGGCGGTGCCACAGAAACTGTGCGTGGCCTGATTGCGCAGTGGGAGCAGCGTGACGTGATGGCGCGTGAGGTGGCTGTCGATGTGGCGTCGCACTCGCCTCAAGTCGATCCGATACTCGACGATTTAGCTGCGGCACTGGCCGACATAGCTCCGATGACACCGAAGGTTCCCTACTACTCGACGACCCTGTTCGACCCGCGTGAGTGGCCGGTGTGCAACGGTGCTTACTGGGTGGACAACCTGCGAAACACTGTGCAGTTCGCCGCGGCGGTGCAGGCCGCGATGGAGGACGGCTACCGGGTCTTTGCCGAGCTTTCACCACACCCGTTGCTGACCCACGCCGTCGAGCAGACCGCCCGAGCCCTTGATATGTCGGTTGCTGCCCTGGCCGGTATGCGGCGCGAGCAACCGCTGCCGTACGGGCTGCGCGGCTTGCTGACTGATCTGCACAGCGCAGGCGCTGCGTTGGACTTTGCGGCGCTGTATCCTGCGGGCCGGCTGCTGGATGCGCCACTGCCGGCGTGGACTCACCCTCGTTTGTTCATCGACACAGATGGGCAAGAACAGCGGGCGAAAGGTGCCTGCACCGTTACCGTGCATCCGTTGCTGGGTTCGCATGTGCGCCTGCTTGAGGAACCTGAGCGCCACATTTGGCAGGGCAACGTTGGTACTGCGGCGCTGTCCTGGCTCGCCGACCATCGGGTGCATAACGTTGCCGCTCTCCCCGCCGCCGCCTATTGTGAAATGGCGTTAGCTGCGGCCGTGGAGGTCTTCGACGAAGCGGCCGAAGTCCGTGCCATCGCTTTTGAGCAGATGCTGTTGCTTGACGACGAGACCCCGATCGACGCCATTGCGTCGGTGGATGCGCCTGGTGTTATCAATTTTATGGTGCAGGTAAACCGGGACGGTGAAAAGATGCGGAACGCCACCGCAACGCTGCATGCTGCTGAGGTCGACTGTCCTCCACCGGCCTGTGACATCGCTGCCCTGTTGGCGGCGCACCCGAATAGTGTTAATGGGGCTGAAATGCGGGAATCGTTCGCCGAGCGTGGTGTTCAGCTAGGTGCTGCATTCACTGGCTTGGCCACTGTGCACACTGCCGAGGCGGAAGCCGGCACCGTGCTGGCTGAGGTCGCGCTGCCTGCTTCGATTCGCTTCCAGCAGAGTTCCTATCACATCCACCCGGCGTTGCTAGACGCTTGTTTCCAATCCGTAGGCGCCGGCGTCGACGCCACTAAGGTCGGTAGTAAGGGGGGCCTGCTGTTGCCGTTGGGTGTGCGCAGCCTGCGTGCCTACAGACCTACACGGAATGCCCGCTACTGTTATACTCGGTTGACCAAGATCGAACCCAGAGGCGGTGGTGAGGCCGACCTCGATGTGCTGGACGAGCACGGAACGGTTTTGCTGGCTGTGCGTGGGCTACGCATGGGAACTGGTACCACTGAACGCGGGGAGCTCGACCGCCAGCTCGGCGAGCGACTGTTGACCCTCGGATGGCAACAGCGGACGTTGCCTGAGGCAGCTCACGTCGGGCCTGGTTCGTGGTTGTTAATCGACACCTTCAACGCCTCCGAAATCCCCGACATGTGGGTTTCCAGGTTGACGGATGCGCTGAAATCCAGCGGTACCCAAGACACCGAATGCGCCAACCTATCCTGGCGGATCCAGGATGATCCTGTGGTTAGCCGCGAAAAGCTTGTCCGCCAGCTGCGTGGCCGCGATGGTGTGGTAATTCTCTATGGGCCACGCGCCGGTGCCCTCGATGAGCAAAGTCTGCTGGCCGGTCGTGAGCAGGTCCGTCATCTGGTTCGAATCACCCGGGAGTTGGCTGACTTCGAGGGTGAGCTGCCGCGTTTGTTTGTTGTAACCAGGCAAGCCCAGATAGTTCAGGCGGGGGATGCGGCCAACTTGGAGCAGGCTGGTCTGCGTGGTCTATTGCGGGTGATCAGCAGTGAACACCCGATGCTGCGCACCACTCTGGTCGACGTGGATGAACACACCGACGTTGAACGGGTGGCCCAGCAACTGCTGAGTGGGTCGGAAGAGGATGAGACTGCCTGGCGGAATGGCGACTGGTACGTGGCACGGCTGAAGCCCAGTCCGTTGAGCCATGAAGATCGGCGAACAGTGGTGTTGAACCCCGAGCACGACGGGCTGCGGGTGCACGTTCGCAGGCCGGGTGACTTGCAATCTCTGGAACTCGTTGCCAGTGAACGAGTTCCGCCCGGTACTGGACAACTTGAAGTCGCAGTCAGCATGTCCAGCATCAACTTCGCCGACGTTCTAATCGCGTTCGGCCGATTCCCCATCATCGATGATCGTGAACCGCAGTTAGGTATGGACTTCGTGGGTGTGGTGACTGCGGTCGGGGAGGGTGTGTCCGGCCATCAGATCGGTGATCGTGTTGGCGGTTTCGCTGAAGGCGGTTGCTGGCGGACGTTCCTAACGTGTGACGCCAATCTCGCCGTTACGCTTCCGTCCGGCTTGACCGATGAGCAGGCGATCACGGCGGCCACCGCGCATGCTACCGCTTGGTATGGGTTGAATGACCTGGCCGGGGTCAAGACCGGTGACAAGGTGTTGATTCACTCCGCTACCGGCGGCGTGGGGCAGGCGGCCATTTCGATTGCCCGCGCCAAGGGTGCGGAAATCTTTGCGACCGCTGGCAACTCAACAAAGCGAGCGATGTTGCACGAGCTGGGCATCGAGCATGTCTACGACTCGCGCAGTGTCGAATTTGCCGAGCAAATCCGGCGCGACACCGATGGGTACGGCGTGGATATCGTGCTGAACTCGCTGCCCGGTGCCGCACAACGCGCCGGACTGGAGCTATTGACCTTCGGCGGCCGTTTCGTCGAAATCGGCAAGGCCGATGTTTACGGCAACACCCGGCTGGGACTCTTCCCATTTCGTCGCGGCCTAACATTTTATTACTTGGACCTCGCGTTGATGTCCGTCACCCAGCCCGACCGGGTCCGCGAGTTGCTAGCCACAGTATTCAAGCTCACCGCTGACGGTGTCCTCACCGCACCGGAGTGTACCCACTACCCGCTGACCGATGCGGCCAATGCTATCCGGGCAATGAGCAACGCCGAACACACCGGGAAACTTGTGCTCGACATACCGCGAACCGGCAGTAGAAGCGTGGCGTTGCCACCGGAGCAAGCGCCGATCTACCGCCACGATGGATCTTACATTATCACTGGTGGTTTGGGTGGTCTCGGCCTATTCTTCGCCTCCAAGCTGGTCGAGGCGGGTTGTGGTCGGATCGTGCTGACCGCGCGTTCGCAGCCCAACCCCAAAGCCCGGCAGACCATCGAACGTCTCTGTGCTGCCGGCGCCGACATAGTGGTGGAGTGTGGTAACATTGCTGAGCCCGGTACCGCGGACCGGCTGGTGAACGCGGCTACCGCTACTGGGCTTCCGTTGCGTGGTGTGCTGCACTCGGCGGCGGTGGTCGAGGATGCCACGCTGGCCAACATCACCGACGAGCTAATTGACCGCGACTGGTCGCCTAAGGTTTACGGTTCGTGGAACCTGCACTGCGCGACGATCGGGCAGCCTGTGGACTGGTTCTGCTTATTCTCCTCGGGAGCAGCTCTTCTGGGCTCGCCAGGTCAGGGTGCCTACGCGGCGGCCAACAGCTGGATCGATCTTTTCGCACATTGGCGCCGTGCCCAGGGTCTGCCGGTCAGCGCGATTGCGTGGGGTGCGTGGGGTGAGGTTGGCCGTGCTACCTTTTTGGCCGAAGGAGGGGAAATCATGATTACCCCCGATGAAGGTGCGTATGCCTTCGAGATGCTGGTGCGCCATGATCGTCCCTACAGCGGTTATATTCCTATCCTTGGGGCGCCATGGTTGCCGGACCTCGTCAGACGCAGCCCGTGGGGTGAAATGTTCGCATCCTCTGGGCAGGGTTCAAGGGGCCCAAGTAAATTCCGCATGGAGTTGCTTGCGCTGCCGCAAGATGAATGGTCCGGCCGGTTGCGGCGTATGCTAGTCGAGCAGGCTAGTATGATTCTGCGTCGCACGATTGACGCGGACCGCTCCTTCATTGAATATGGTCTGGACTCGCTGGGTATGCTCGAGATGCGTACCCAAATTGAATCCGAGACCGGAATACGGCTGACCCCCAATGTCATAGCTACAAACAACACTGCCCGCACCCTGGCTCAATACTTGGCGGACACGCTGGCTGAGGAGGGGGCAGCAGCACTGACTGCTATGGCGCCACCGCAGACACCCTGAGGAACGGATTGCCTTACGCCGTAAGGTGTTTTGCGGGTCGATAGCGGGGTCAGACTAAGTCCAGGAAGAGTGATGCCTTGTGGTGGGTGCTCTTTTTGTTGTGAGCCACCAGATGCCTTTCGTTGAGCATCGGTGACGGATTAAAGTAGGGCAGGTGCCCGGTGCCGCCTGCCAACGCCGCACCTCCGAGTGTTTGCTAATTACACCACATGGCAGTTTTTGCAATTTGGTCGTGCCAAAATGCATGAACAAGGTGGAACTTTGAGCGGCTCAATGGCAGCCTCGATAACCCCGCCCCGCTTCCAATATCCACCAGGCTGAGCAGTTCTCGCGGCCTAATCAGCGACACCGTGAAAAGTTTGGCCCGAGTGCGTCGCAGCCGCACGTAAGCTTTCAAAGGTGCCGGACCCGCCTCTGGCTCCGCCACCGACCTGAAGAATGCACCACCTCGTATCTAGTTCGGAGCGCAGGTTCGCCACCACCAGCCTGTCATTGGCCGATATCAAACAGACCAGCAAGCATCTCGGCGTCATCATTTATTACATATCTTAGCCATGTCGACCAGTGTGCTTGTGTGTATTGCTCTTGCGTTACGACGGCAAGGCAAATCCCCCCTTGCTTGCGATTGTCCCGATTAACCTCGATTCGTCACAGGAGCGGATTTCTGGGAGCTATGGCTCATACTTTGTCGGTAACGTTTCCTGTGTACATCGAAGACCCGCTGGAGCAGGTACGGCGTTGTCTGGCCATGGCGGTAACGACAGCCAAGGAGCTTCATCAGTTCAGAGGACCAGGGCTAGTTTAACTGCTGGTTGGCCTACATCTCGCCCGTGTCTGCGGAAGCTTTTATTCGGTTGGCATCGATCCGCAAAGTCTTGAACAAGATGCCCAACCTGGTCATTATGACCGTTGCCTGCCTCTTACCGTGGCGTGTTAGGCACCGAAACTCTATTCGGTGGGGCCGTTGGGCCCTTGGAGTGCGTTCACTATGACCGCATGGCGCTACATTGATCAGCTCAATCTCTCGGTACTGACAGACGATGCCATTGTTCAGGACCCGCATGAAATGTCGGAGGCTTTAAACGTGGAATTCATCCAAATCCTTAGGAGCGGAGCCCTTCCCAAGGAGTTTACGGTCATGTGACCGTGGATGGCGCCAGGGTCAGTTGCTGCAAGCATCGCGTGGCCGAATTGGTGCGTCGAAGAACACATCACCCCGCGGGAGCTGGTGAGGGTCCGCAGCGAAACGTAGAAGCCGCGTCAAGTCCGGTGGATATTCTGACGAAGTCCAGCAGTTTTGCCAATGCGTCTGCTGTGTGTGTTGGCCGCTGCGGCCATTGCGCGGTTTGAGTATTTTGCGTGGTGACTACGTTCTTCAGGTTCCTGGCTCCGCGCAAATCCAGCGCAGTATTTGTTGTCGCCTGATGCGCCGAGCCCGTGCACGCTCAATTCGATACTCTCACCGACTTCGCCGTGTGCTATCCGGATGTTGTCGGTCGAGCTGGGCAGGTTGGCCGATGACCCAGACGAGTACGCTTAACTGGGCATTTGTTGAGGCCAACGTCGCTGCGGTCTTCACCGAAACGGGCCTGCAACGAAGCCCCAGATTGTTCCGCGGTTGGCTGTCCGCGGCGCCGCTGGTCCGTGCCGGCACGTGGATCATTTTCATGTACAGATTGATCGGAACGCCTAAGAGGAGTGGCCGTCACGCATCCCAGTGCCGCTGTGGTCGTCGACGTCGAGGCGCAAATGTTTTTGCAGGACAACTTGATTGGCCCGGGTGACTGGGACTGGGGTGCCGGCCCGGCTGTCAGTGGCTTTCGACGCATTGTGCGAGGAGATGTGGCTGTTCTGGTGCAACAGCGCCTGCTTAATACCCACGTCACGATCGTTGGTGCGCCCCGGGATGGACCTTTCTCCATGGATGGTTACTCGCAACGTGACCTCCGTGGGGGTAGCGACACCGCAGTTGTCTCGCGTTAGGCCACCTAGGCACTTATAGCAGTGGTGCTTTCGTTCGGGTAGAACGTGACGGGCTGTATTTCTACGGCGTGGCAAACTGCCAGGTGCAGATAGATTTCGCCGCATCGAGCTCGGTGAGGTCTACGGTGCGCTAGTACACTTGCCGGGTGTCGCGTCGGCTCGGCGCGGTTCGCCGTACCTTTACCGGCGCGCCGGTGCGGGTTGGCTACGTGGTCAGCGCGGACCCATCGTTCAATATTAACGAAGCCCGCAGCCAGCTCGCCTAGCAGCTGTCCACCGCACTGGTGTCACGACTGTTCGAGTCCACGAGCTGCCCTACCCGCACGTGGGGCAAGATCGACCTGGATGCGCTGCCATCATTACCATCCAACACCGTCGACGAGGAAACACCTGAATTGGGTGGCATGACGGGGTGGGTGGCCAGAGAGGTGGTAGGGTCTACTGGGGGTTGTGGTTAACGGTCCGGAGGACGATTTCTTCGCGCTCAGCGTAGGCTGGCAACCGTCCGGCTTGTGGTCACGCTGTGGCAGCAGTATCCGCAGTTCACCGTTTCCGATCTGTGCTATTGCCCTCAGTTGGGCTCGTCAGCAGGGTTCCATGGCGAGCTTGAACCCCCACCGCAGGTCACCGAACAGGTGGTGCAACTAACCCCCGTGTCTTACCCACGCGGTGTCGGCTAATCTTGTCGGTGTCGTTGGTGCTAAGCCAGCGATTTTGCAGTGGGTGACTTGGCCGGCGCTGGGCACCAATGTCGCGTACGTCCTACACCTGCTGCCGTGGATTGGTGCTGTACGCCAGCGTCTGGTTGCGCTGAAGTTTGTGCTGTTCGTCGCTTCGGTCGGGCTACTGGGGATCGCGGTGCTGCTTGCGCACATTTTGTTATGGAAAGTGGAGCCCGGTACCTACCCCAGTGTTGTGTCGGTATACCTGTGCATGTGGCTTTGTCGAGCTACTGGCCGAGGCCAGTAGCGCCGAGAACCCGATCAAATCGTCATGGCTGGTGTATTAGCCCATGCATTAGGCGCCACTACCGGTGTGTCGGGACGTAACCTCACCTCGGGTTGCAGCGAGGGCTACCGCCTGGTGTCCGGCTGCTGGGGGTTTGTGGGTGGCGTAGTTGTCGCAGATGACGCGCAACTGGATGTGTGGGTGTGTTTTGGTGGCGAGTTTGAAGGTAGTAGCCCAATCCGGCTTGGGTGCGATCCAGCTGCTTGGATCTGGGGCTTCATTGTTGACGTTGAGCACAACCACGGCCGCGGGTTGAGTGAGCCTGGGCGTGGTGCCGCGGATACTTTCGATCCGTTTCCCAGACTGCTTGCCGACCCTGGTGCACGCGTCTTTGCCCACCAGGCTCTCCACGGTTATTGCTGTTAGGAGGTGGGACGCTGGTCCAAGGGATGAGGATCGTGGTGCTTCGGTAGTGGTACCGGTCTGGTACCGCGGCCGGGTTCAACCGGGTGCTCTCTTTTGCCTCAATCGGTTTTCACCGTTCTTCGGAGGTGGTGAACCGACGATGAATGTCTTTCCACCTCCAGCGATACCGTGCTCGAAACCATCGAATGACCCGTTACCACGCGAAGTGGCACCGGCGGCTAAGGGTGTGTTTGCAGGCCATGGACCGGACGTAGTTGGTCCACCTGCGCAGGATCTGGTTTGATCGTGTGCCAGCACACCACCGGATTGCGCTGTGATTTCCTGTTCGTCAGGGCACGGATCTTGGCTTGCACACACCGTTGTGTCCGGTCGGCGATAGAAGTCTAGACATGCCACTTGGTCGTTCTGTTCTTGCGTTTTCACCCGGTGTGTCAGCTGCGAAAGTCCACACCGTTACCGAGATGCATGATCTGTGTCTTTGCAGCCGACAACTGCAGACCCAAAGACGTAAGCACCGAGTCGATTTCATTTGCAGGGCTTCAGCGTGTTTGATTGTGTTGTCCTCGGCAGGCCTTTGGATGAGCCACCGACTACACAGGTAAGCAGTTGACATCGAGCCGCCCGGCTTCCATGGCCCGCATCAGATGTTCATCGAGCGCAGACAAGGCGATGTTGGTCAGCAACGACGACAAGATATCGCCCTGAGCCGTTTCGGTGTGAGTGTTCTCGTGCTCACCAGACTTGGTGAGCACACCAGCCTGAAAAACGTCTTCACCAGGACCAGTACGTGTTTATCCTTGACTTGCAATCACATTCCGCTCCAGCAAGAGCGGAATGTGAGCTGAAGTCACGGCGCACCTCGATGTCTGGCAATACAGCACCCATCGATAGCCTTGAGTGCTGTATTGGTCAAGCTCGGCGATCGCGTCCTGAGATCGCCGCTTGGGGTGGAACCCAGGGGGACTGGCGCGAAATCGGTCTCGAAGACAGGACCCAGCACCAGCTTCAACGTATCCTGAACGATTCGATCCGCGATAGCCGATGTACCGAGCTTTCACAGTTTCCCAACCTCCGGATTCGGGAATCTTACGTTTCCGCACCAGCAGCGGTCGCAACGAACCGTCCTTCAACCAGTCCGCAGGTGGTCAAAACCCGCTACCCCGACGATTTCTTCGCCGTGGGCGACGGTCTAGTCCCCACGCCAGCAGTTATTCGCCCCCATGGTCGCCTGTGACCGGGTCAAACACCACCAACAACGTCGCGGGATCACACACGAGATTGAACAGGTCATCGAACTTGCCAGCCACGATCGACCGCAGCCCCACGATGAAGTTTGACTGTATCTACGATACCCGTCACCAAGGCCCCAACCGGGCCGGTTGATCAAGAGCGCCGACAATCACCGGCGTGTCGTCGACAGTACAGCATCTTTTCCTTCCTCCAACCCGCTGCCATCCTTTCTCCACGCGCACGGGCCTTTCCCCGGCTCAAAGTACTACGGTGACCCCGCCTCTGACCCGATCGACCGACGATGAACCCAACCCGATCAAGCGTGTTGGCCGCACAGCACCCAGGCAGGACCTAGGACGGTTCCCACCCTCCCCGGCGTCACCCAGGCCAGGCTGCTACCGCTTCACCGTTCTTGCTGCGACAGGACCGGCGGCGAAGATCTCTCACCTTCACGTTCAATCATCAAGGCTGCGTAGCGCACATAGATCCAGGTAGAGCCCGACCACATCACACAGTCTGGCCTCCCGCCCGGGAACTTGACAGTCTCCACACGATGCGGCTGGATGCCCCTATTTACGCCAAATCCACGCGACCGAGGCGAATGCGATCCCCAGCCGATCAGCCATCAACCGCGCCGCCCAATGCGTCACACCCAGATAAACGAGCGATTCACCCGTACCCACCAACATCTCTTACAAGCACCGAAGCACATCCCGTCCCCGGCGTGCCCGAACCAGGATATCAGTATTTAGCCACCCCACCGGACACCACCAACCCAATCCACGCCCGCGTCACTTGCCCCACCAGCACACACGACGCCCTCGTCAACCACTCCAGCCGACCCCGATCACCAACGCGCAACTCCAAGGCGGCAACCACATACACCACCCACTTACCTCAACCAACCAAACGTACCCACCCAATAACACACACCACTAGCTGCCTGAGGTCATTCAGGTAAAGCGAGTTCGCTTTTGGTTGTTCAGCGCCGGTACTTATAGCCGTGCCAGGCCGCGATCAGCGCTGGCAGCAGTGACACGAATATAATGCTCAGGATGATTTTCTCTAAATTCTGGTGAATGAACGGCACGTTGCCCAGGAAGTAGGCGGCAACCGTGACCCCATCGCCCCAGAGGATGCCTCCCACGATGTCGAACCCCAGATACAATGGATAACGCATGTAGGATACGCCAGCGATTACCGGGGTGAACGTTCGCATGAATGGCAAGAAGCGGGCTAGGATGATCGTCCACGGCCCGTATTTCTCGAAGAAGGCGTGCGATTCGGTCACGTAGTGTTGCTTGAAGAAGCGTGAGTCTTCCTTCTTAAACAGCGCGGGGCCGATACGGCGGCCGATGAAATACCCGAGCTGATCGCCTAATATCGCCACCACCGCTACGGAAGGGGAAAGCACCCAGATATCGAGCGTCCCCTTAGCAGCTAGCAGACCCCCTGTGAACAGCAGAGATTCGCCAGGTAGCAACGGGAACAGCAAGCCGGTTTCGACGGAGATGATGACCAGGATGGTGGGAAGTACCGCGGACGCGAAAAGGCCCTGGGGACCAATCCAGAACATCGGGTCGAGGATGGGCGGCACGGCCACGATGGCGGTGTTCATGACGTCACAACATACCGGCCGAAACATGTAGTCTCTGCTGGCTGTGGATAAAAAATCCCCTGAAGACTGGCGGCCAACCGGCATTCGGGTGTTGAGATACTGGGCAGACTCTGTTTTTCAGGAAGGAAATTTCATGCCTATCGCAACACCGGAAATCTACGCCGAGATGTTGAGACGAGCCAAGGAAAACTCATACGCTTTTCCGGCCATCAACTGTACGTCTTCAGAGACCGTCAACGCCGCTATCAAGGGCTTTGCTGACGCCGGCAGCGACGGTATCATCCAGTTCTCCACCGGTGGTGCGGAGTTCGCCTCCGGGCTCGGTGTCAAGGACATGGTGACTGGTGCGGTAGCGCTGGCGAAGTTCACTCACGTCATTGCGGCCAAGTACCCGATCAACGTAGCACTGCATACCGACCACTGCCCTAAGGACAAACTGGATAGCTACGTGCGCCCGTTGCTGGCGATCTCGGCTAGAAGGGTAGCGGCCGGTAAGGATCCGCTGTTCGGATCCCACATGTGGGATGGCTCTGCGGTACCGATCGATGAAAATCTGGCCATAGCCCAAGAGCTGCTGAAAGCCGCGGTGGCCGCCAAGATAATTCTCGAAGTTGAGATCGGTGTGGTCGGCGGCGAGGAAGACGGCGTGGTCGACGAAATCAACGACAAGTTGTACACTACTCCGAATGATTTCGTGAAGACCATCGACGCTCTGGGCGCCGGTGAACACGGCAGGTACCTACTGGCGGCGACGTTTGGCAACGTGCACGGTGTCTATAAGCCCGGCAACGTCAAGCTGCGTCCCGATATCCTGGCCCAAGGCCAGAAGGTGGCAGCGGCCAAGCTCGGTCAGTCTGAGGGCTCGAAACCGTTCGATTTCGTGTTCCACGGCGGTTCCGGTTCGGAGAAGTCGGAAATTGAGGAGGCGCTACGGTACGGTGTGGTGAAGATGAATGTTGACACCGATACCCAATACGCATTTACCCGCCCGGTGTCCGGTCATATATTCACCAACTACGACGGCGTACTTAAGGTCGACGGCGATGTGGGCAACAAGAAGGCGTACGACCCGCGCAGCTATCTTAAGAAGGCCGAAGCGTCGATGACCGAGCGAGTGCTTGAGGCCTGCAACGATCTACGTTGCGCCGGAAAGTCGGTGATGGCTAGTTGACTGCCGAGTTAGCCGTTAGGGGACTGGCAGATCTTCCACTGATCGTCGCGGAACTGCAGATCGATGCTGCGTGTCGAGCGGACCTTCGGGTCGTAGGCCATGAACGTGGTGATGTTTGCTTCGGCGTGTTGGCCGTTGACGACGACCTGGTCGATGCTGGCGATCACCGGATATTGTTTGGCCGCTGACACTCTGTGGTACGTTTCGTCCCACGAGTACTCGTCGTATTCCACGTAGCCTTCACGTGTGGTACCGCAGGTAATGGAGCGCAACGTCATCAGGTTGCCAGTTTGCACCGCGACGTCAAAGCTCTGGATGGTTTGCCGAACCTGTTCTGCCGGCGAAGTTTTCATGTGTTTACCGTGGGTTAGCAGCACGGTACCGAGGATTGCGATCGCCGCTAACGCCAACACGATCATGATCAGCGCCAGCGCCCAGCCCCAATGGAAATGTCGGGATGTCCGCAACTTGGCCCCTAGTCGTGGTGGAATCGATTGCGGCACAGCAGTTTTTGAGGAATATCCAGGATTCTCCGAGTGATTGTACGAGGTCGGGGGAGGGTAGATGGCTTCGGTCGCGGGATCTGGTGCAGTGGCAATGATGACAGTCGCCTTGGCGTCGAAGCCGGGTGCTGTGAAGCGGCGATCGTGCTGCTGTTCGTCCAGCTCGGGATCCTGGTTCGGCTTGAGTTTGGTTATCACCACCGTCTCGGTCTCGGAGTCGCTATGCGTTAGCGGGTAAATTGCTGCGATTTCTTTGCCGGGAGTCATGGTCGCGTTGTCTTTGGCGTCGGGTAGATTGGACACGATGTCGTCCTTATCGACAGCGCGTGGAGCGAACCCGGGGCGGTTTAGTGTGATGCCGCGATCGGGCTCGGGTTCATTAGGCATGAACGTTCCTGTCTTCCCGCTATCGAGTCAATATGTAGAGTTTAGCGACTTTGCACCGGATTGAGGTGTGCGTCGAGGTGTCGTCGCGGCAGCCGACGGGGCGAACGGCAGAATGGAGACTATGACGTCAATGGGTGATCTCCTAGGGCCTGATCCGGTACTGTTGCCCGGTGACAGCGCCGCCGAGGTGGAACTGCGCGCAAACAAGGGCCCCGAAACCGTTGCTGCCATGCATCCGTCCGCGTCGGTGGCCTGGGCGGCACTCGCCGAGGAAGCACTGGCCGATGATAAGGCCATTACAGCTTACGCGTATGCTCGCACTGGTTACCACCGCGGTCTTGATCAGCTTCGCCGCAAAGGTTGGAAAGGGTTTGGCCCTGTGCCGTATTCGCATGAGTCGAATCGCGGCTTCCTGCGTTGCGTGGCCGCGCTGGCGCGGGCTGCGGACGCCATCGGTGAGACCGACGAGTACGAACGCTGTCTGAATCTGCTTGACGATTGTGACCCCGCAGCTCGCAACGAGCTCGGGCTCTAGACGGTTTCCGAACAGTCACCGATGCCGTCGGTACGCTCGATCTGGAGTGTACCGTAATTCAGCCCCCCGAGCAGCCATCCTCGTTCCCGTGCCATAGCCTGCCCACGTGATGGACAAAGTTGCCGTTGCTGGTCAGGTGCGCGGCGGGACATATCCTTGCCGGGCGAAAGTGTTCACACGTGCAGGTCGTGTACTTCGATGACACCGCCGGCGTCCTAGTGTTGACCGCAGTGCCTCTACATCGATGTGGGCCGACGACGATTCGGAAAGGATCCGCAATGCCGCTCGGGCTAGCGAGATCGCCCGTGACATCACCCAGAGCGCCACCAGCACGGCAACCCCCACGTCGGCGTAGGGCCAGTGCGTGGTGAGAGTGACAACACCGGTGATCAACACACCGATGCTGCCCACGGTGTCTGCGACCGCCTCCATATAGGCACCCTTAACTGCCAGGCTGTCCTCCGAGTGCGGGCGTAATAACAACGCTACCACGAAATTGGCAGCTAGGCCGGTCAGCGCTGCCATTACCATCGGCAAACCCGGGATAGACGGGGCTTCCTTGAGCCGTTGGATTGCTTCGTACAGGATGAATATTGCGACCCCGATCAGCAGCACGGCGTTGGCTATCGCGGTAAATACCTCGGCGCGATGCCGGCCGTAGGGGCGGATGGGTGACGAGCTGCCACGCTTGGCCAGCACCACTGCGGCCAGACCCATGGACACGGCGACTACGTCGGTGAGCATGTGTCCCGCATCGGCGAGCAGTGCGATCGAGTTGATCAGCAACGCGATGGTCAGCTCCACACCAAAGAACACCATCAAGATCGCTGCGGCAACGATCATGCGGGGGATCGTCCGATGCATCGCGAACTCGGCGGGAGTGTAACTACCCCCAGCACCCATGACGTGGAATATATGCGTGTTTGCGCATGTATTGCAAGCGTTAGAACCAGCGGCTCCAAAAATGGGTCAATGCATCGACCACGGCCGCCAGCCAGTGGGGTACACCAGGCAAGTCGAGTCGAAGAGCGCCAGTACATGATCACGAAGAGTGACTTAGTTCATGCCCGGTGCCAATACCAAAGAACAACAAAATAAACATACCGTACTGCTTGGTCCATGGTACCATGCTGGGTCTGGGGACTTGGATGCGGCTATAAAGCGTCGTGGCCTTCCAGGTCAGGAGTCTATCGAGCAGGTAGACTGCATGTTGACCGCCGCTCTGGAACGCTATACCTGTCTACAAGACTGTGTGCGCAGAGTCGTATTACAGCCTGATCAGCAATATTATCGTTAGCAACGCCAACGCAAGGTTGGCTCGTTCCCGCCAAGCTGACCAGTGTGCGGACGGGTAGGCGTCATGAACCAGGTCCGCAAGTACACGGTTGCGCCCAGCACGATTGAACCGCATCGGCACCAGCAGTGAGAGCGCCGGATCGCGGTAGTGCAGCAGATCCAGCGTCAGGTAGCCGCTGCACTGCGATATCGTGACTATCAAGACGTCCTGTTTGCCGAATCGCGAGGCCGTAAGTGCGTGTCCGCATTCGTGCAGACACAGCGACACCAAACAGCCGGCGCGATCACGGAGAGGAAGATTCCGGCATATGCCAGTGGCCGCACGCTCACTCCGCCGAGTTACGACAGCACACCCCAGCGGTGGTCAGTCTGACCAGGGCCACCAAGATTTGAGATAGGTCGCACCGATTTGTGCTGAAAAGGAGAACTCACCGGCCCCAATTACCGGACCAGCATCCAGCCTTCGACGTTCCGGTAGAACGTCGATCGACGCACCCGACGGCGCGCCGGGACACCATCACGCACCACAGCGACACCGGTGCTGCCCAGCTGCACTGCTCGGCCAGTGAGCCATTGGCGCCAGATGCCGATGCCAGCTCGGGGGGTATGCAACCTGGCTCGTAAACCCGGCATGGCCAGCGTCGGTGCTATGTGCACGCCAGCAACATCGCCGTCGAACAGTCGGACGTTATCAACGACTGCCTCACCATGCAACGCCTGCCGGTCGACCACCGGAAGCCAGTCTGCCCTGCCCACGATCACCGACCCGGTCTCGTCGCGGATCAGCGGTACCCGCGTGGCGTAACCGCGCCGAGCGCGTCGCGCCGCTCGGCGGCCGGCCGGAAGATGATAGACGCGAGTCGCCACGGTGCGTTGGTGCGGTACATAAGCAACCTCAATGTCGAGCCGGTCGGCACGCAACAGCCGGCTCAGCACCGCCGCCAGGTCGCTGTCGCCGCCAACGACCACCAGTCGCCGGTACGGGCCGATCGTCGCGTCAATGCAGTCGATGTCGTCGGGACCGTCGGCCCGGTGGGTGGATAGCGTGGTTAGGGTGTTCCATCGTTTTCGGGTTCGGTCGTCGCCAAACAGCAACACCGCCACGCCGAGGGCGCTATCGGACGTGTTCAAGACACTCCTCGCAAACAGTTGGGTTTGAGCTAAAATCGCCCGGGGCCTCTGCCACTACCACCGATACGTGGCTGAGGGTGCCCTAAAGCGGGCCGTGCACGGCTCGCATCATTGCAAGGCTAAGTTGATCACCGGCTGGACCACAATAAGCAGGCGTAAACACGTGGGATTTAGGTGGAAGCAAGTCATGCCGGCAGTCGTCCTCATCGGCGCCCAGTGGGGCGACGAGGGCAAAGGTAAGGTCACAGACCTGCTAGGTGGACGTGCACAGTGGGTGGTGCGTTATCAGGGTGGCAATAACGCTGGGCACACCGTTGTTTTGCCTACCGGCGAGAATTTCGCACTGCATCTGATCCCGTCAGGTGTGCTGACGCCGGGCGTCACCAACGTCATCGGTAACGGTGTGGTGGTAGATCCCGGAGTGCTGCTCAGCGAACTGCAAGGCCTGGAAGATCGCGGTGTCGACACTTCCCAGCTGCTGATCTCCGCCGATGCACACCTGCTGATGCCTTACCACGTGGCTATTGACAAGGTCACCGAGCGTTACATGGGCAACAAGAAGATCGGCACTACCGGCCGCGGTATCGGGCCCTGTTACCAGGACAAGATCGCCCGCATGGGGATACGGGTCGCCGATGTCTTAGCCCCTGGGGAGTTGACCCACAAGATCGAGGCTGCGCTCGAGTTCAAAAACCAGGTGTTGGTCAAAATCTACAATCGCAAGGCGTTGGACCTGGCCCAGGTTGTCGAAACGCTGCTGGAGCAGGCGCAGCAATTTCGACATCGCATCGCCGACACTCGGCTGCTGCTCAACGATGCCCTCGAGGTCGGCGATACCGTGCTGCTTGAAGGTGCACAAGGCACCCTGCTCGACGTTGATCACGGCACCTACCCGTATGTGACGTCGTCGAATCCGACAGCGGGCGGGGCGGCGGTGGGCTCCGGTATCGGACCGACCCGGATCCACACTGTGCTGGGCATTCTCAAGGCCTACACTACTCGGGTGGGTTCTGGTCCTTTCCCCACCGAGCTGTTCGATGAGAACGGCGAATACTTGGCCACGACTGGTAGCGAGATCGGCGTGACGACAGGACGACGTCGGCGCTGCGGGTGGTTTGACGCCGTGATCGCCCGCTACGCTACCCGGGTCAACGGGATCACCGACTACTTCCTGACCAAGCTTGACGTGCTGTCCAGCTTGGAAACGGTGCCGGTCTGCGTCGGCTATCAGATCGCCGGTGTGCGCACTCACGACATGCCGATAACCCAAAGCGATCTCGCCTGTGCCGAGCCGATCTATGAGGAGCTGCCGGGCTGGTGGGAAGATATCTCCGGAGCGCGGGAATTCGAAGACCTGCCCGCTAAAGCGCGTGACTACGTATTGAGGCTAGAAGAGCTTGCCGGAGCACAGGTTTCGTGCATAGGTGTAGGTCCGGGACGGGATCAGACCATCGTGCGGCGCGACGTCCTGCAGGGCCGTCCGTGACTTACTACTCTTCCCGGTGCCCAGAAGACTTACCTCCAGAAGGCCCGGAACACAGACACCATAGCGGCTTTCCCGAATACGAGCTGGTTAACCCTGGTTCGGGTTTTCGCCGATTCGTGGCAACCGTGCGTCGCTTGCAGGACCTGGCGGTGTCCGCTGACCCCAGCGACGAGGTATGGGATGCCGCCGCCGACCGCGCTTCGGCTTTGGTCGAGTTGCTAGGTCCATTTGCCACCGATAAAGGCAGAGCGCCGGCCGGGCGGATACTGGACATGCCTGGCATGGGCAGTCTTTTGCTGCCGCCCTGGACGCTGACCCGATATGGCCCTGACGGTGTTGAAATGACCGGATATTTCACCCGATTTCACGTCGGGGTCAACCACGCGGTGCACGGCGGTGTGCTGTCGCTGGTGTTTGATCACGTGTTCGGCATTATCTCGTATGCCGCGGAACGGCCGATCAGCCGGACGGCTTTCCTGCACGTGGATTACCGTAAGATCACCCCAGTCGATGTGCCGTTGGTGATGCGGGGGCGGGTCACCAGGACTGAAGGTCGCAAGGCGTTTGTGTCCGCAGAGCTGGTCGACGGCGACGAGATGCTGTTGGCCGAAGGCAATGGCATGATGGTGCGGTTACTTGCTGGACAACTCTAAATGAGGGACTTTTGGCTAGCCGATTATTGGTTCTGCGGTGGCACCGCAATGCTGGCATGTCCGACCAGGTTGGTAGGAAAAGGGCGGCGTAAGTCGGGTATGGTCAACCCGGAGTCTGCCGAGTGGCTCCCAGCCGGGGTCGCTGGCGCAAGGGTCAACGGGGAGCCCCCCAGACCGCAAGGCCGGTCATGCCGCTGCCAATCAAAACTGGCCAATGCGATGCCGGTATGGGGGTGTCCGAGCCATATTGTTCGCCTATCGAGTAGGCAGTGCTGGGCAGCATTGCCGCGATTTTGCATATCCCCGTCGGAAAGGGCCAGATCTGGGGAACCGAAAACTCGCTAACTGTGGCAGCTCGACCAGTAACCGCTGTCACCGAATATATTATTCAACGGCAAGGAAAGAATCTTCGCCATCAGTGATTCCCTGACTACAGTATACTTGTTGTTTTGCCAGCGGCAGCGTTTTGTTGTTCGTCGACTTCATCTTTGTGCATGGACTCTCCCCAGCTTCCTCGCCGCTATGCCCATGCTCTCAAACGAGACAGCCACAGCTGTGAGCATCTGAAGGTCAAGATCTGCGAGAAGAGGGGTGGGCCAGCCCGGGACGGTTGCCGCGGCTTCCGATGTCACTGCTCGACTCGCCAGCTTCGTCGCGTCCCTGGTGTACTCCGCGATAGTAGCCGCCGAAGAGCCGACGTAAATGTCCCATTGCGGCGATGTCCTGGTCCTAAAATTTCGCTATATTGGGCTTCGATGGTCGTGATTGCCGGGGTGTTTCGGCACAGGATATTAGTCTGGGCCAGTGATGTCACCATGCTGCGATTGTTGCCAAGGGTACTGTCATTGTCATCGAGTAGGCTGCCTTGTAGGTTTACATCGTAGGCAGTGGGTTTCGTTAGCGGCTTGCTCAGCCTAGACGGTGGTAGTTGTTATCCACGTCATGAAGGGGCCGCCGTGGCCATCATCGACAGCGACGAGGTACATTGGCTGATGAGCCCAGAAATCACTCAATCGTAAGAAGTTGAAGTCGAGTCCAGTGTTCCGTAGCTAGCTTCTGCAGGACTGTTGTCGTGGCGACTGTAGGCCCCAAGTTGGGGCCGGAATAATCTAGCGGACTTGATTTCTGGGGGGGCAGCGCTTCGAACTCCAAGTATGGCTATTTTCTCCCAGGTCCGGCGCCGACCGTGTTGATAGCTTCGGTGTCTGCATATGAGCCCGTGTTGCATGCCAGCATGGCCACGAACTAGTCGTGAATAGTGGCAGCTTGAGCGTGTGCATCACCGAGCCGATGTTTGCCAAATCTCTTGTGGCCTTTCTCAATATTTTCTGTTGTGTTGTCACGGAGGACATGGGTTTCTACTTAACGAACGTTCAAATCTGCGGCGGGCCTTCCTTTGGTTAGTGGAGCTCTCGGTCCTCACCGCTGGCATCAGGTACCCGCGAAATCGGTGGCAGGCGGCAAGCACCTGGGGAGCAATCCGATTCAGCCGGCCCGAACACCGTTGCAGGACCGGATCAGCTATCGAAACGCAAACCAAGTTGTTAATCGCTTGGTTGAGTCATCACTCACTGGCCTTTACTTCCTTGCTTGCCAGCACAGAAAAAAGACACTTCAACAGATTTGCACAAAGATACAAACAATTGAAGCGAGACATGACTTTAAATTCTTATTCGGGTTGCTTCGAGAGCGTAGGTTGGGAACGTTACCAATTCTCCGCCAAGCATCCTATCCCGGAGCAACATGCATGTTTGCCCCAGACTGCGGGGCCATTCGACCGAGCGAGAGGGTGAGTGGGGGACCGACGGGAAGCACGATCCTGTCGACAGACACTAGCTCCCGTTGGCTCCCGCAGGGGACGAAACGACAGCGCTTGTCGGCGTCTGCCAGTGCAGCAACGAGCCCGCCGTCGACACCTTGTCTAGTGCGCTTTAGGTGCCAGAAAGCGATCTTCGGATGTTTTGACTATATAGGCAGCCCACCGAGGCCACGTGTAAGCTTGAAATTACGCTAGCTACGACACCTCGGACTCCGCACCGACCGACGCATAAATAAAGTGAAATTACTTCGGCTCTAATGGCTTTCAGAGTTCAACGTGGACACGGTGCCCACGATCGAATCGTCCAATTGGTTGCCTTGGTCGTCGGTGACTATCTGAGCGCCGACGAGACCGCGTCGTGTTGCTCGGCACCGACAAGGCTTATCCTAACCCGCTACGGTCGTCTGGATCTGTTCTGCCTTGATGTTATAGACTATACCCCAATCGACCTCGTGGAACTTGAGCCATCGTTATCCATGGTGACCTACAGGGGAGTTAACGGATCGGATTGGGCCAAGCTCGTTACTGATCTTGTCCGGTTCGTATTCCTACTCGCTTGCAACAACGGTGAACAACTATATCAACTTCGCTGAAAATGACTGAACACGTGGTGAGGGGCGTTCCTGGGGTCGACGGTACGCGCCATGTCCGCCAGCGATAAGTTCCAGATCCGGGAGGGATTTATTTTCGGTATGAGCCGATCCACTAGAAGCCGGATGTTTCTGACTACCTGGGGAGCCGCCACTAGGTAAGGACTTCGCGTAACGTAGATATGCTTATCGATAGTTTTGCCTTCTTCGGATAAATGGGGGTGGTTCTCAGGCGTTGATATCAGGAACCCTTAGAAGATGAAAGTACCAGGTAGAACACCTATGAGCATAGAGATAAACCGTCCCTACGCAGGGGATATCACCCCACTGCAGGCATGGAAGATGCTTAGTGACAACCCGCACACGGTGTTGGTCGATGTGCGCACCGACGCTGAATGGCGGTTCGTCGGGGTACCCGATACGTCGAGTTTGGGCCGCGAGGTGGTGTACATCGAATGGAACACATCTGACGGACTGCCAAACGTGAATTTCCTCGCTGAGTTGCAGGAGCGGATCCCGCCAGCAAACGCCGAGCGGGGGGAACGCCCGGTGGTGTTCCTGTGTCGTTCGGGTAACCGCTCTATGGACGCTGCGCGGGTCGCGACTGATGCGGGGATCTCTCCATCGTACAATGTGCTGGATGGCTTTGAGGGCCATCTCAATGCGGAAGGTCACCGCGGTGAAACCGGTTGGCGGGCGGTTGGATTGCCGTGGAAGCAGCTGTGACTCGGGCCAGCGATGAGGTGTGGGCAGTTTTCGCGTGCGGGGGGCCGGTGCAGATGACCGATGATCGCTCTGTTCGTACGCCTAAGGCTCTGCCGGACGGCGTCACCGCGGCAACCATAGGCGTGCGTGGTGGCTTGTTACGGTCCCGGTTCGAAGAAACCGCCGAGGCGATGTATTTGACTTCTGGTTACGTCTATGAATCAGCGGTTGTTGCGGAAAAGTCATTCATCGGCGAGCTAGACCACTTTGTGTATTCGCGTTACGGCAACCCTACCGTGACGATGTTTGAGGAACGGTTGCGCCTGATCGAGGGAGCCCCGGCGGCGTTCGTCACCGCGAGCGGCATGGCCGCGGTATTCATTTCGCTAGGTGCGTTGTTGGCCTCCGGCGACCGGTTGGTGGCCGCGCGCAGTCTGTTTGGGTCATGTTTCGTTGTGTGCAATGAGATTTTGCCCCGATGGGGTGTTGAGACCGTTTTCGTCGACGGCGAAGACCTTGTACAATGGGAGCAGGCGCTCTCGGTTCCTACTCAAGCAGTGTTCTTTGAGACGCCGTCGAATCCTATGCAGTCGCTGGTAGATATCGCGGCCGTGACTGAGCTTGCTCACGCCGCTGGCGCAAAAGTTGTTCTAGACAACGTCCTTGCTACACCACTACTGCAGCAAGGCTTTCCGCTCGGGGTTGACGTGGTAGTCTATTCCGGTACAAAACACATTGACGGTCAAGGGCGGGTGCTGGGCGGTGCCATTCTGGGTGACAAGGAGTACATCGAAGGCCCTGTACAAAAGCTGATGCGCCACACTGGCCCAGCGATGAGCGCTTTCAATGCCTGGATATTGCTGAAAGGTCTTGAGACACTTGCCATTAGGGTCAATCACTGTAATTCCTCGGCGCACCGTATTGCAGAGTTCTTGGAAAAGCACCCGGCGGTGAGTTGGGTGCGCTACCCATTTCTGGTTTCGCATCCACAGTACGACCTGGCGAAGCGTCAGATGTCGGGTGGTGGGACGGTAGTGACCTTTGCGCTCAACTCCCCGGAGGATGCCGCTAAGCAAAGGGCCTTCGAGGTATTGGACAGGATGCGGCTGATCGATATTTCTAACAACTTCGGTGACGTTAAATCGCTTATTACGCACCCGGCGACCACCACTCACCGGGCGATGGGCCCGGAGGGCCGCGCTGCGATCGGGCTCGGTGACGGTGTGGTGCGTATCTCTATTGGCCTCGAAGACGCCGCCGATCTGATCGCTGATATCGATCAAGCCCTGAGCTAGTAACGCTAGGCGAGTGCAGTGCGTGCTTGCCAAGCAGCGGTGTGGTTTGCACGTATCTGGATTGCATCTGCAGTAGGAGACGTCGGTGAGAACCGCGACTTTCTGTGGGAAAGGGTACCAGTCCTAGCTTGCCGAGGGATGGATGCCGTCTTGTCTCAGCGGAAAGGGGCAATATCGGTTGATAACAATCGATATTGCTGAACCCCTACTCGGTCATGACAACCCGGCGGTCGCCCGGCGAGCAATCCGTATTGTATCGGGATCCGGTTACGCCATGTCCTGTTTGCGTTACCTTTAGGGAAAAGAGCGCCTACGAAGTGTCCACCCAGTGCGGTCTTGATCGGGCCGAGAGCTGGATGGCATCCAGAAGTACCTGTGGAACATACATATTTGGCCAATCGCCAGGACGCTGCGACCGTTAGCCGGCGGCTGATTGTTCAGCGTGTTCGGTTTCTTCGTCGGCAGCAAGCACTCCTTTGTGTCTGCGTGTGTTACCGCCGTTCAGTTAATGATCAGTCTGGGCGTAGATCATATGGCTGGTAACGGTCGTCTGGCCGTGAGTCACACCCAAGAAGGGGGTTCCCAGGTGACCCATGGAGGCGATTCCGTTTCGATGGCCAACCAAGGTTATACAAGGGAAGCGCCAGCCACGCCAACCAGACGATTAAAGTGCGTGCTTAACAGCCCGAATCCGTCGAACTGCTTTTGCGAGAAAGTCATCGATTTCGAACCAGTCGGCGACATATGGGCAACATGCTCGGTGCAAAGCTTTCTGCCCGTGTCGCGCACCGCGATCTTATCGCTTGACATCGATAGCGATGAACGCATCGCAGGCATGAAAACAGCCCCAGGCAGTTGATGACTACCACTTTTGCCGCGAATTCTGTTGTGAAGTTGGTGACTTGGTCGATGCGGTACCAACAGGTGGTGTTGACCACGATGTTGGGCACGCTGGCCTCAGCGTGGGTGTGATCACGCAAGGCATCGCCATATTCTGGGTATCGACTTGGTGCGGGTCGGCGACATCTATTGGCAGCGCGGTGATCGGCTCGGGCTGCTGATCCGCGGTGGCCGTCGCCGCAGCCTCGTCGAGATTGGCAGCCACGACCCGGCTGCCCTGTGCGGCGAACGCCAGCGCTATTGTCTTGCCGATAGCCGATCCTGCGCCGGTCGCCCCCTCCAATCGTGCGTGCGAATCGGTGCTTCATGGCGGGCTAATCTAGATTCACCACCGCGGCGTGGTCAAAGAGTCGCGTAATCTTGCCGCATGCAACCGAGGCGCTCCCTGGCATGGCTAGCTACCGACATCGTTGCCGTGTTGGTGTTCTGCGCTGTCGGGCGCTGCAGTCATGCCGAAGGCCTCACCGTCACCGGCGTTGCGGCTACTTTGTGGCCGTTTCTTACCGGAACGGTTATCGGGTGGCTGGTGTCTCGTGGCTGGCAGCGGCCCACGGCTGTCTTTCCCACCGGCGTCGTTGTCTGGCTGTGCACCGTGGTGGCCGGCATGGCGTTGCGCAAAGTTAGTTCCGCGGGTGCCGCCGTGAATTTCATGGCAGTAGCCGCGCCGGCTACCGCGGCATTGTTCCTTGGTTGGCGTGCTGCCGTTGGCCTGATCCTGAGGCATCACTCAGCGCGTTAGCGCTCCGGCTTGTTTCAACGCCGCTTCCGTGGCCTCGCGGATGGGACCGCGCCATAGCCCGTCGTGGCCGGGCGCCAGGATGTGAGTTTCCAGAAGGCCCAGTGCGTCTAGGCTGCGCAGACACTGCTGCTGGCTATGGGCTGAACACCGTCGTCAGTAGCTGCGGTCCACGGTGACGTAGCAGCGCATGGCCGGTTATGAGTGCGTCACCACTGATCAGCATGCCGTCGACGACATACGAGCAATGCCCGCCGGTATGCCCCGGAGTGAAAATAGCCATCGGGTGACCCGGTACCCCGGCGGCCGTCTCCGCAGTTAGTGGCTGGGCAGTCAGGATACCGTCGCGGATCAGGCCGCCACTACGAAGTACGTGAACGGACCAGATCGCCCACCGGGGTTGCCACATGCGCATCGCGATATTGAGGAGCGGGACCTGTTCTAAGTACTTCCGTTTGGTGTGTCCGACTTCGTCGGCATGGCAATACACTGGAGTATGGTGTTTACTGGCGAACCAGATTGCTGAACCCATATGGTCGATGTGCGCGTGGGTTAACAGAATGGCACGCACGTCGGCAGCCTCATAGCCAAGCTGGCGCAGCGAAGCCAACACGTCGTCGCGGTCGCCGGGATAGCCGGCGTCGATCAACGTGACGCCAGTGTTATCGGCAGTCAGCGCCCAGTTCGCCGCGCTGCCATGAGCAAAATGCACCGAGTCGGTGACCTGGAAGAGAGTCACCGTTGCCATGTCGGAGAGTCTAAGTCTGATGCGTGGCTACCTGCTGCGCCCGGCTCGGTTGCGCTTGCGATCGTCACCAGGAGTAGAAAGAACGAGTGGCTGAATTGAGACTTGGATACAAGGCGTCAGCTGAACAATTCGCGCCGCGTGAACTAGTCGAACTCGGGGTTGCCGCCGAAGCTCACGGGATGGACAGCGTCACCGTCAGCGATCATTTCCAGCCGTGGCGCCACCAGGGTGGGCACGCGTCATTCTCATTGTCGTGGATGGCTGCAGTCGGTGAACGCACTAACCGGATTCTGCTGGGTACTTCGGTACTTACCCCAACGTTTCGCTACAACCCTGCCGTTATCGGGCAGGCCTTCGCCACCATGGGCTGCCTCTATCCGAACCGGGTCTTTCTCGGAGTTGGCACTGGTGAAGCGCTGAATGAGATCGCCACCGGGTATCAGGGTGCTTGGCCGGAGTTCAAGGAGCGGTTCGCCCGGCTGCGTGAATCCGTGCGGCTGATGCGGGAGCTGTGGCGTGGTGACCGTGTCGACTTCGATGGCGACTATTACCAACTCAAAAGTGCGTCGATTTACGACGTACCCGAAGGCGGTGTGCCAATCTACATTGCCGCGGGCGGCCCGGAGGTGGCCAAATATGCCGGCCGCGCCGGCGATGGTTTCGTCTGCACCTCCGGCAAGGGGGAGGAGTTGTACACCGAAAAGCTGATGCCTGCTATCCTAGAAGGGGCAGCAGTGGCTGGCAGAGATGCCGACGACATCGACAAGATGATCGAAATCAAGATGTCTTATGATCCCGATCCCGAGCTGGCCCTGTCCAACATCCGGTTCTGGGCGCCGCTATCGCTGGCCGCCGAGCAGAAGCACAGCATTGACGACCCGATCGAGATGGAGAAGGTCGCCGACGCACTGCCGATTGAGCAGGTTGCCAAGCGTTGGATCGTGGTGTCGGATCCTGATGAAGCCGTAGCAAGGGTTGGCCAATACGTGACGTGGGGCCTTAACCATCTGGTGTTTCATGCGCCCGGCCATGACCAGCGTCGGTTTCTCGAGTTGTTTGAGAAAGACCTGGCGCCCCGGCTGCGGCAGCTGGGCTGAAGGCGAGCGGGCACCTAATCCTGTGACCTGCCTCGCCGCACCCAAACTGGTGTCCGTCAAGGCGACGATCGCAATGAATCAGTGTCAGTTGACGATCCTGGGGCCTACGTGCGCACCACAATCGCCAAAGTGGGCATGTTTCAGCCGATCACTCGGATCGATGACGCACGCTATTTACGTCCTGGAACTACTATTGGCTCACACCACCGCGAGCTTACTCTATTAGCAGGTGCTCCGGCGTTACCTACCGGCAGTATCACGCGACGGTCGAGGCATGCGACGCTGTCGTGATTGTCAGCAACCGCTTACCTTGACTTGGGAGTGGGATCGATTTCGTGGCCGGTCAATGTACGCATCGTGGTCAACCAAGGCGCGCCTGTTCTGTTCGCGGTGAGTGCCAATGCCCACAGCCCCGACGACCTCGTCGGTGTTGTCGGTGTGTGCCTAAGGGACTGTCCGCCCAGCGTGCCCACGCCTCGATGGTGGTGGCCCATCGGTACAACTTGAGGACGTGCTCGAGGCACTGCGCGTGTTTGCCCCGCCTAGCTATCTATATGCCGCACAACACGTTATTGCTGGCGGTCCCGATCGTTATCGAACTGAAGATGGCCGTAACCGGGAAGCCAATTAGCGGTGACGTGCCTCTGTGGGATCGCGCGGTTACCGACGTGTTAATCGCCAGGGTAACCCGCCGACCATGTTGCCGGAACGGCAGCGTGACGGGATGGTGGTAATTACACCCGGTGACTGCTCTGATGTGGTGCTTGCCATAACCAGTTCCCATTTCGCCGAAGGGTTTCCGGAGTTTTCGTGCATCATCTTAAACGGTGAGTTCGAACTGCAGCCATTGATCGTGTAGCTGATTCGGGACTGCGGGCTGCGGTTGCCGATCATCATCACCCACCTTGGGTACCTACGAGAGGGCCAGGGTAGCCGTCTCGACTCGCAACCGGCTCAAGGCAACCGCGCAGCGCAAGACTGATCGGCACTGGCACCGATGGACCGTCCACGTTGATGGCGCAGACCTGTTGACCCAGTTTGCCATCTCGATCCCGCCCGCTGCCATACTGCCGATGGTCACCTATTGCTTGCAGTAGCAAGCTCAATCAGGTGTTGACCTACAGAACTGCAGGCTGGTGACGGTCGGGCATCGGGTGGTTTACGACGGCAACGCGTTCCACCATCCGACACTGTTGAATGGTGCGCTTGTCGTTGAGATTAAAAAGTCGTCCCATTTGGCTACGCTGCATAAGACGTCTGTGGTGAAAGAAATCGAAGTGACACGGAAGTTGCCGCCCAGCATTCCGCGTATCACGATGTTCGCCAACGTTTTCTTTCATGATCTATAACCAGTGGTTGCGACCTACGCCATTGATCGTCGGCTGGCTGAGCGATAGTAGATTCGCTGCTATGGATTTCATGGCCCGTTGTATCAATACGTAAGCAAGCAGGTCACCGCTGTCCTGGACAGATCATACTACAGTCTTAATCAAATTGTGTTGAAACTTACGGTACCTTGGCCTAGGAGAGATCGCTGTCAGTCGGCTGCTCGATGCGTCCATGGTCCTATCTCCGCTGGAGGATTTGATTATTATCACTCGCAGTGATGCATATAGATTCCAGCGTCATCAGCTACTTGTGGCGCGTCGGTTCAATCGGTTTGTCGATGAGATCGAGTACATGCCCAATCACCGGTCGGTGCCGGCGTGCTGGCCGGAGAGCACTATTTGCTCGGCTACACACGATGATAGAATCACGTTACAGATCAGCATAATTGACGTACGGCATGTTTATCATAGCACCGGTTATGTAAGTACATCGGAACCGATCTTGCGACGCTGGAGCACATCCCTGCGGTGAAGCTCACCGCAGGGATCGGCGAAAATGACGCGCACCTGCGCGGGGATGCGTTGCTCGGCATGGTGGGATTCGGCAGCATGTTGGATTAGGACTGAAATCTATATCAAGGAACAAAGCTTGGAGGACTGTGCGCATTGCTCAGGACAGCTCACGATTGCTGTGCTGGTGGTGCCAACCAACGAAAAACTGGCTATCATTCGTGACTGTGGGCACGTGCTCGCACGTAAGGTGGAATTCCTAATGAGAAGTCTAAGCGTGTTGTTCACGCTGCTCGGCGGATAAGACGTTACTTGTACGAGTTGTCGAGTTCGGTTACTGCGCTGACGGATTCGGCGATCTCGTCGACCAGGAGGCGTCTGGGATCGTCATAAAATGATGAGGAATCTGTGCCGAGGAGTGCCAGTTTCCGCTCTCGTAGGCGGAGGCATGGTAGCATCGAAGAGTGCAGTGACTTCCATAAGGGTTGGTGGCGCCTCGTTAGGCTTGTCTAGAATGCCTATCTTAGGTAGGAGGGTAATGCACGACCGCGCCGGTTTTCGTTGAGCTTCACGCTGGCGAGTCGTCGGGTACAGGGGTAGTGCTCGCCGAGCTCAGACGCGATATGCCTGCTTAGCATCTGGCCAGCGGTCATAGAACCACGTAAAGTGGGGAACTCACTCCTCGTAAGGTCTTAACTAAGAAGCGGACCGGATAGTGACTTTAGCTCATCTTAGACTAGATCGTCAACGTAAAGGTTTCGAGGAATTCTAAGCCGAAGACCACATGTATATAAGAAGCAAAGTATCGCCAGATTTATTGGGATTTTAATGACATATCGAAGTTTGTCATCTCGATAGACGTAAGACTTATCCTACTGTCTAAGTGGACAAATTTAATTGTTAGCAAATCTTCATATGTTCTTTCTTCACTTTCGTGAAAACTGGAGTAGAAAACTTGGGTACAGGGACTGTGTTGTATGATTTCGACTGCGGAACAGGATTGATGAATTTTTGAGTGTCGCTGACACTACCTAAAGCCATAATTTTCAACGCAATTCGATAATACTGTTGTCTGTATTCTCCAACTTAGCGCTCCGGTCAATCATCGACTCAAACCATTCAAGCAGTAGTTTAGTGAAGCGTGTTACCGACACGGATCCACACCACGAAGGAAATATTGGTTTTTAGGAGGAGTATGTCAGAGAATCCCCCAATCTTTTGTGACGAGCACGACGTCGTACTCTATGGCATAGCGCCAGAATGTCGATCTGATACACTGCCCAGTCTGATGTCGTTCGCATGCTCCTAGACGTGACCATGTACAGTGAGCTATCTGAGCTTAATACTGGCGGAGGTCGCGTATCGATCAGAAAATACACAGATTACGATCCAATCCGGATTGCGTGATCGGCCTGCGCCACCGCATACTGAAAGTATACTTGATGTCTTCAGCGGTTAGGTGGGAATAGTCTCTACTTCGGATTTCCCTCCGTAAGGAGCGATAATACATCAGCGATGTGCATACGGGTGCCATGAATGACTGGACGTTCGTGAGCGATCTTTCGATTGACGACAATAGTATTCAAGCAAGAGCATCCACCATGGATACCGTCAGCCCCGCTGTCGGACAGGAATATATGAGGTATAAAATTTTCTTCGCGATTCTGGTGCAAAACATGTTGGGATGATGATTTCTCGGCATCACGGACCTCCTTATGTTTCACCACGTTATAGCCACTGCTTCTCCCAAGACCGGCACTACACCGATCACAATCACAACTCACCCACCAACACCACCGTGACCTGCCATGAGTGTTATACGCCGTAGCTAAAATTTTAATAGAGGTGCGAGGTCTGTTTGTGGGTCTCGACGATCTGCAAGATAAGACCCAACAGCCACCTCAGAAACGGCTTAGCCTCCTCATGCATCTACACCGCCGACGGACCCCAGAATTGCGCTTGCAGTTCGGTGACCACTTGACTCAACGGCGCAGCAGCTCCGGAAGGCATCCCCCTAACCACCGTCTACTCCTGAGCTTCTGGAATTAGATGCACGAAAAGTTGCAATCCTACAAGTGGAGTCCTGAGATTACCGAAAACAAGACCTCGCGCCTTAAGAGAGTCCAGTGCGTGTTGGCACGGTAACTCCACGGTTGGAATCCGTGGCCTAGATGCACGATCCCAGCCTGAAACACTCACTAGAACTAGAATGTACTAGTGGGCCGCACTTTGTTGGCCATATTCACTAAAGTATAGCGGTGCTGTTGGGTGGGCGCGACTCGGGCCAGGCTGCGTAGTGACGCTTCAACACCTAGTCGCAATCCGTGTTTCGTGAACGGGAAACCGAGGATGTGATTCGCGCTGGCCTGATTATCGGCTAACCAGTCCATCGCGCCCCCCAGGACCAGAGCGCGGATCTGCAACACACGCGGCTCGGTAGGCGACAGCGTCTCCACTCGCCTGGCGGCGTCACGGATCTGCTGCTCGGTGATTTCGTTCGTTGATCGGCCGGACAGCAATGTCACCGCACTGGTCAGGAGCGCGGTGGTGAAATGGCGCGAGGTAGGCGGCACTTCATCAAGGGTGCACACCGCGCCGGTGCGGTCACCCTCGGCCGACTGGAATCTCGCCAGCCCGAAAGCCGCTGATATCACGCCGTCGTTGGTACGCCACACCGTACGGTAGAACTTGTGCTCATCGCTCTCGCCGGCCAGCTCGGCGGTAGCGGCCAGCGCAAGCTTGGGTGCCAGCTCGCCGGGAAAGGTGTTCAACACCTCGGTGAAATGTTTGGTGGCCGAGTCGTAATCGCCGGTGAGGAGCTCGGCGACAGCCCGATACCAGACAAACCGCCATTGCCAGCCAACCCGATCGGCCAGGTCGTCGAGTTTCCGGTTGGCCTTGACCACATCACCCAGGTCCAGCAACGCACGGATTTCCATCAGCGGCAGTTCAATCGACTCAGCCAAGTCGATACCCTGAGCATCCAGCATGCCGTGCCGGGCTGCGCGCAGCGAGTCCAGTGTCTGCACCGGCTGGGAGAGCACCGTAGCCTGCAGTACCGGGGCAGCCACGTCGGTCGGATCAACCAGCGGAACCTGCAGTGCCGTAACGATATCTTTGGCGGTGAGCTTCTCCGAATGCAACTTGCCGTCTAGATACACGTCGGTGTGGGCTACCAGCAGGTCCACACCGAACGTCGAGCGGCACGGGCTAAAGATAGTTGACAGGCCAGCCCGCGGTACCCCAGTGTCTTGGGCGACCACTTCCCGCAGCACACCTATCAGCTGCGCGGACATCTCCTCGGCGGAGCTGAAGCGGCGCCGCGGGTCGGGGTTGATGGCACGGCGTAGCAATCGGGCAAAAGAGTCGTAAGTGGTCAATACTGGATCGTCTTCGGGCAGCCCGTCCACGTAGCGGCCGTTGCGGGTGCGAAGGTTCAACGTGAGCGCCGCAAGTGTGCGGCCCACGGTGTAGATGTCGGTGGCCACCGTCGGGCCAGTACGTACGATCTCTGGCGCCTGATAGCCGGGTGTGCCATAGATGCAGCCGAACGAGTTGATCCGCGACACCGCGCCTAGGTCAATCAATTTGAGCTGCTCTTCAGTGAGCATGATGTTCTCCGGCTTCAGGTCGTTATAGACCAAGCCGATGGAATGTAGATAGCTCAGCGCAGGCAGGATTTCCAGCAGGTAAGCGATGGCCTCGGCGACGGGCAGTTTCTCGGCGTTGCCCTTTTTTGAGTCCCGTTTCAGCGATCGTCCACCGATGTACTCCATGACAATGTAGCCGACCGGATCCCCGTATGTGTTTTTGTGCTCCACAAAGTTGAAGATCTGAACGATCTGTGGGTGCACCACCTCGGCGAGGAATTGCCGTTCGGCCACTGCGATCGCCTGCGCCTCGGCGTCACCGGAGTGAACCAGGCCCTTAAGCACCACTGGCCGGTCGTTGACGTTATGGTCGAGTGCCAGATAGACCCAGCCCAATCCCCCGTGCGCGATGCAACCCTTGACCTCGTACTGACCGGCGACGATGTCTCCGGGACTCAGCTGAGGTAGGAACGAATACGGACTGCTGCAGTATGGGCACCAGCCTTCCTTAGCTCCTTGGGCTCCATCAGCCTCCTGGCCCTCCGACTCGCATCGGCCGACCGGCCGTCCGCAATTCCAGCAGAATCGTTTGGATTCCGGCACCACAGGATTGGTCATCAGGGCCTCAAGTGGATCAATATCGCGCACTCGGCGGATTTCCACGAGTCCGCCGCTAAGCTGTTTGAGCGGCGGTAGTATTCTGTTCGCTGGCGTTATACGGTCTTGCGGCTTGGTGTCAGTACTGGGAACAGAGATAGGCGGAAGTTCATTGTCGTCATCAAAATTGGGTCGGAATATCGCCTGGGTGGCCTGCGAGGGCCCTTCCGTTGTGCCGGACGGCGGGTCTGCCCGTTGGTTGGCCTGGCCCACGCCTTCGGTGTCGTGGTCTAGGTGTTCTTTCTTCATAGACTCGGCCATCAATCCACATACCTCGGTGTGGGCGGGGACGGCGGCGGCCCAAGGACCGTTAACCACTTTCGGTACAATGTGTTCCAAGTGCCGTCCCTACGGATGCGCTCTAGTGTGCCGTTGACGAAACGGACCAATGTGGTGTTGTTCAAGCTAATCCCGATGCCATAGGGCTGGGCGGACATATTAGGCCCGACGATGTGCAAGTAGGGGTCTTCTTCGACTAGCCCGGCTAGGATCGCGTCGTCAGTGCTGATGGCGTCGATCTCCCGCTGCTGCATTGCCACCAGGCAGTCAGCCCAATTCTCCGCCGACACAATGATCGGCGATGGTGTTATTTCGCTAACTTGATGTAGCGAGGTGGTACCGCGTGTCATGCAGACTCGTTTGTTGGATAGGTCGGATGGCTTCGTGATTGGTGAGTCACGAGGAGCGAGGATGCGCTGTTTAGCGTCGAGGTAAACGGTGGAGAAGTTCACTAGCTTGCGTCGCTCGCAGGTGATCGTCATCGTCTTAACGATGATGTCGACCTCCGATTTCTGTAACGCGGCGATGCGCTCTGCGGTTGACAGGATGCGGTACTCGATATGTGATGGGGTGCCGAAGATATCGCGCGCCACCTCGCCGGCGATGTCGATGTCGAATCCGGTGATTTCGCCGGTGATCGGGTCGCGAAAGCTGAACAGGTTGCTGCCGATTTCGAGCCCGACGATCAGCCGGCCACGGGCGCGGATCTCGGCCACCGCAGCGTCTGCCTCGGCCTTGGTGGGGAAGGGGCGCAGGCTGGCGGTCGGGTCGCAGTCCTTCTCGGTGTTGTCGTGTGGCAGTGAGGGTGTCGGCGGTACTTGCTCCATGCCGACTGGTGTGGGTGGCGGCAGCGTTGGCATGCTTGCCACCGTCAGGAGCTCAGCATGGCTGCAAGCGACCAGCACCATCGCCGCGCCAAGTACACTGTAGGCGCACTGGATCCTGGACCGGCGTTTCATCACCGATACTCCTTCAACCGCGGCCACAGGCCGAGGGCGACCGCGATGGCGGCGCCCAGGCTGAGTATTATGCCACCGATTTGAGCACCGGATAACCCACTGTGCGCACTCAGGATGTCTTGGCGCAAGCGAGTGCGGCTTTGGTCCACTGTCTTGACTAACTCGTCGTCGAGCTTGTCAAACGCGGGGGGGGAGTCGTCCTCACCGCTACCCAGCGCAACCTTGGTGGCGGCCCGATAGTTACCTACCGAGATGTAGGAGTTCATCCGATCATTCGCCTGCTGCCAGCGGACCAGCAGCTGGTCGACGTTTTGCAGGTCTTCCTTGTCTACGGTGTCACTGCGTGACAAGTACTGGCCGATCTCTTGGTGCATGGTGGCGATGCGGGTGTAGAACGCTTTCTTTCGGCTTTCGTCATCGCCGTGCCGGATCAGCGACAGCGTCTCGTCAGCTCGCGCCTGCTGAGCGGTGATCTCGACGTTGGTAACGGTTCTCAGCGACTCGGCCGCGGTGTCTTTGGCGCTGCGACTGGCGGTCGTGGAAATCGTCAATGCGGTTCCGACCCACATCACCATGACGAGAATGCAGAGCGCGCCCACCACTAGCCCGAGGTTGATTCGACGCCTGGTGCGCCGAGCCAGCCAGCGGTGGGATAACGCGCCGAAGACCACGGTAGTGGCAACGATGAGAATCACCGGGAGTGGAATTTGAGTGGATGCGGTGGTTTCGCTATCTACCCGGTTCGACGTCTCCTGGTACAGTTCTTGTGCTGCGGTCAGGATTGTAGATTGCATCAGCCCCGATGCTTCTGACAGGTACGATGACCCGACCGGGTTGCCTTCCCGGTTATTGGTGCGGGCGATCTCGATCAACCCGGTGTAGACGGCCAGTTCAGCGTTGATCCGGCCCAGCAATTCCACCAGCCGGGTGTCGGTCAGTCCGCTCGACGCCCGGGTTGCCGCCACTGCGGCGTCGGTGATGGCTTGTTCGTAACGCAGCCGGACGGTGCGCGGTTCAGCTTGGGCGATGAATGCGGTTGCCGCTGCGGCGTCGGCAACTGACAACGTGGTGTAAAGTTTTCCAGCCGCGAACGACAGCGGCTCGGTGTGGCTAAGTACAGTAGTCAGCACATGTTGCCGGTGGTTAATGGTTGTCGAAGTAGCGAACGCGCTGAGACCGCCGAGAGCTGCTAAAACGATTCCGATAGTCAAGATGCGGCCCGGTGTGGTCGAGATGAACCACCAGCGTGGATGAGCTGGTTCACCCGTCGACCGAGACCCTAACGGCTCGGTCGACGGGTGAACCAGCTCAACCATCACGTCTGTTCCGACCCCATTACTTTCGACATTTTTTGTTGGCCGTCTAGAACATCTAGAAGCGAATTCTAGGAGGATGTTGCCGTGGATTGGGGAAGGCGGATCCAATTGGGTCGATTGGGATCGGTATAGCTCTGTGGTCGTTCTGCCGGTTCGCAGGCACGCATCCGGCGCCGAGCGGGTAGTGCCTGCATATTCCTAGAATGCGCGCCGATCGAACATGACGGATGGGTGGTATCCCAAACCCGCGGCGTCCACTACTGGGGCCGGTATGGCGCACCTGGTTTACTGCTCCGAGCACCGCTGCCCGACGGAACCCCCGCGGTGTTACTGCAGCATCAGACGTCGTGGAGTCCAAGGCGGTGCTTGGGGTTTGCTTGGGGGCACTCAGAATAGCCACGAGTCTCCCGAGGAGACCGCGGTCCGCGAAGCTCGCGAAGAAGTCGGTCTCGTTGCGCAGCGACTCGCTGTACGGGTTATGCTGATAAGAGCCGAGGTCTATGTTCTGCATAGTACTACTTGGACTTAATGACTTAACTATTACCTTATCTATCCATGGTTGTTGCTTATGCCCGCGGGTTGCTACATAATTGTGCTCAACCGGGAAAGTGCCAAATTGGGCCATGTCGCTGATTTCGTGGTGGCCGACTTGCCGCTGAATCCCGGGTTGGCTACCAACTGGCAACGGCTGGAGTGATGCCCCGGTCGACTCGGATGCCAGTTTCGACGATCATCGCCGGCAAAGTCTGCCTGGCATCATGGAGATCTAGATGGGAGTCTTCGTATACGGTGTCTGCCGGGTGATGCGGATCAGGCACCCTTGCAGCTGAGTCACCGGATCAGCTAGTTGCTGGCAGCGCCGAAATGAGTTGTTCAGCTGCGGCTCGGGGGTCGGCAGCCGTGGTGATTGCCCGCACCACGACGATACGGCGGGCACCGGCATGGAGCACGTCGGGCAGCCGCTGCGCGTCGATCCCGCCGATAGCGAACCACGGTTTGTCTCCGGCGAGTTCGGCGGCGGCTCGCACCAGCTCAAGGCCCGGAGCCGGGCGGTCCGGTTTGGTTGGGGTAGGCCAACAGGGCCCAACGCAGAAATAGTTGACCAGGCCGGCGTCTAAGGCGGCCGCAGCCGCGGCAACCTGATTCCGATCATGGGTGGACAGGCCGATCAACGTCTGGCGGCATACGATCTGCCGCGCCACGTCAGGCGGCAGATCACCCTGTCCTAGGTGCAGCACGTCGGCACCCGCCGCGCGGGCAATATCGGCGCGGTCGTTGACCGCGAACAGGGCGTCGTGCCGTCCCGTCGCGTCGGCGAAGATCTCGCACGCGGCCAGCGCGTCACGTGCCTCTAGTGGGCCAAACTGCTGTTCACCAACCGAACCCTTGTCGCGCAACTGGACGATGTCCACCCCGCCAGCTAAGGCAGCGTTGACAAATTGGGCTAAGTCACCGCGTTCACGTCGCGCGTCGGTGCATAGATACAGCCGCGCCTTGGCGAGACGGGTGGACAGACAGATTGCGGGCTGCCGATGAGGCTCCTGCACACCACGACGTTAGCGTAAGATCCGAAGAACTCAAGTACACGGGAGTCCCGGGGAGTACGAATCTGCGGGGCTGGGAGTGGGCACAGCCAGAGCGACTGAACCTGCCCTGACCGTCACACCTGATCCGGGCCATGCCGGCGAAGGGAGGTTCAAGATGCCGTCAGGCCCACCCGCGGGGTCGCTGGCCGTTATCGGCGGCGGTGTCATCGGGTTATCGGTGGCACGCCGCGCAGCGCAGGCCGGGTGGTCCGTACGTGTACACCGGACCCGCAAGCAAGGTGCGTCCTGGGTTGCCGGGGGCATGCTCGCCCCGTACAGCGAAGGCTGGCCCGGTGAAGAACGGCTGTTGCAGCTGGGCCTGAGGTCGCTACGGCTATGGCGCCAAGGTGGATTTACCGACAGGCTGGCTCCGGAGGTTATTACCGCACGTGAGTCACTGGTGGTGGCCGTCGATCAGGCTGATGTCGCTGACCTACGCACGGTTGCGGACTGGTTGTCCGCGCAAGGCCACCCGGTGATCTGGGAATCAGCTGCCCGCGACGTCGAACCCCTGTTGGCACAAGGCATCCGACATGGCTTTTGGGCGCCGACAGAACTGGCAGTGGACAACCGGGCCTTGCTCGCCGCGCTGTGCTTGGACTGTGAGCGTCTAGGGGTGCGGTGGGCTTCGCCGGTGAACGATCTGTCCTGTGTCAGCGCAGAAGCGGTAGTGATTGCCAATGGCATTAGCGCTCCCGCGCTCTGGCCCGGCCTGCCGGTACGTCCGGTCAAAGGGGAAGTGCTGCGTTTGCGCTGGCGAACTGGTTGTATGTCATTGCTGCAGAGAGTAATTCGAGCTCGTGTGCATGGCCGGCAGGTGTACCTGATTCCGCGTTCGGACGGGGTGGTCGTCGGTGCCACCCAGTACGAACACGGTTGCGATAACGCCCCGGTCGCATCGGGAGTGCGTGACCTGCTTGACGATGCGTGTGCCGTGCTACCGGCGTTGGGCGAGTACGAGCTGGCTGAGTGCGCGGCTGGACTGCGCCCAACGACACCGGATAACCTGCCACTTGTGTACCGCCTGGATAACCGTACGCTGGTAGCTGCCGGCCATGGCCGATCGGGATTTCTGTTGGCACCATGGACAGCTGAGCAGATCATGTTCGAACTTGCTGCGGTCGGAGCGCAAGCGTGATCGTCTTATGATTATCGTAGTCAACGAGAGACAGGTCGAGGTCAACGAGCAAACCACCGTTGCTGCACTATTGGAGTCGCTGGGCTTCCCGGCTATTGGTATTGCTGTGGCGGTAGATTTCTCAGTGTTGCCTCGATCTTACTGGGCAACAAAAATTTCTGAGCTCCCCGCTGTTACTGAGAGGTCTGAGCCGATCCGACTCGAGGTGGTTACGGCGGTGCAAGGTGGTTGAACCAAAACTCACGATCGGGAACCGCACTTTCGCCTCGCGGCTCATCATGGGTACCGGGGGAGCCGCTAACTTGGCTATATTAGAAGAGGCGTTGATCGCCTCAGGCACCGAGCTGACGACAGTAGCGATCCGCCGGGTCGATGCTGGTGGTGGAACCGGATTGCTTGACCTGCTCAGTAGGCTTGGCATCATGCCGCTGCCCAATACCGCCGGGTGTCGCAGTGCCGCAGAGGCGGTGTTGACCGCACAGCTGGCTCGCGAAGCGCTGAACACCAACTGGATCAAACTCGAGGTGATCGCAGACGAACGCACCCTACTGCCGGACGGTCTTGAATTAGTAAGGGCAGCAGAACAATTGGTTGACGAGGGCTTTGTAGTTCTGCCGTATACTAACGACGACCCGGCGCTGGCTCATCGACTGGAGGGCACTGGCTGCGCGGCAGTGATGCCGCTAGGTGCGCCGATTGGCACTGGCCTCGGCATCAACAATCCACACAATATCGAGATTATCGTCGCGCAGGCCGGAGTCCCGGTGGTGCTCGACGCCGGAATCGGTACCACGAGCGACGCTGCCTTAGCGATGGAATTAGGTTGCGACGCTGTGCTCTTGGCTTCTGCGGTGACTCGCGCCGTCGACCCTCCGGCCATGGCCGCCGCGATGGCCTCTGCTGTGACCGCCGGCTATCTTGCGCGCCGGGCCGGGAGGATTCCAAAACGCTTTTGGGCTCAGGCTTCTAGCCCGGAGCTGATGCGGACCGCTGAGAAGTTGGGCAATTGAACTTCCGGCCGGCGATGCACCGGTGTGTTGCACTGGGATAGTTCGGTGGCGTCCTGTCCAGGTGTTCGGGTCCCGTGCTGCTGGCGTGCCATGGGGGTTAGGTCGATCAGCACGACACTAATCCGCATTTGGTCGCCGTGCGACTCAACCTGCAGCTTGTTGACGTCACCTTTTCTGGCACCATCACGCCCATGTATTGGCCGAGCCATCATTACAGTGCCCCGCTTTAAATTGCTAAGTTGGAAGGTTGGGAGCCATTGTTGACGATCACTCTCGGGAGCAAAGACGTTGGATAAACCCCGTTTCTGATGGCTGCCATGCTGTCGCGGGTAACGCACCATCTCCCGGTAGTCGGTGGCCCTCTCCCGTTAACTGCTGAACTGCGATACACGCGATCGAACGCTGAACGGAGTGTTCGATTCATTGTGCGGGGTCCGTCGGGTAGTGTGCCAACACGGTCTAGTCTTCTTCGTCGACTACTTGACACCGTTGCCGCCTGCGAGTGTGCTGGCTCTGCCAGGTTATACAGCTAGCTGCGTCACACATTTGTTTCAGCAGTCGTGATCCCCTGTTTCCTCCAGCGTAGTGGGTAAACACCACAATGCTATCAGGTGGCGACGGTTCCCTTCTTCCTGCTGTCGGTGGATTTGCTCGGGTTATCAAGTCCACCGAAATAGGGGAGAGACCGGGCCGTGGCCACGGCCCAGCGGATAGGCGTCGCGCAGACATTCGGTGACCCAGCGCTTACCGAAGCCGACTGCGTCCGGCACAGTGTATCCGTGTGCCAGCGCACAGGCCACCGCAGCCGCCAGTGTGTCACCGCCACCGTGGTCGTTGCCGGTTTGCACCCGCGGCGCGTCGAACTCGTAGAAGGTGACGCCTACGGAAGAGCTACCGTAGAGCAGGTCGCAGCTGCGGTCCGATGACCGTAGGTGTCCCCCCTTGACTAGTGCCCACTGTGGGCCCAGGGCATGTAAGGCCATTGCAGCCGCATGTTGCGATTCGGTGTCGACCACGTCGATACCCACCAGTAGACGCACTTCGTCGAGGTTCGGCGTCACTACCGTGGCAAGCGGAAACAATTGATCACGAAGCGAATCTATGGCCTCATCCGCTAGCAGTGTGCCTCCGTGCATGGATGCACATACCGGGTCAACGACCAGCGGTGTCGTCAATTCGAGCCGCTGCCAAGTCTCTGCCACCGCGGCGATGATGCTTGACGACGCCAGCATACCGGTCTTGGCGGACTGGATGCCGATGTCGGTGACGACAGCCTCGATCTGACTGGCCACAACTTCGGCGGGGACTTCGTGAAAGTCTTTGACTCCCAATGTATTCTGTACAGTTACCGCAGTTACCGCAGTGCATGCATGGACACCCAGAACCGCCATGGTGCGCATATCGGCCTGGATTCCCGCGCCACCCCCGGAGTCCGACCCGGCTATGGACAGCACCCGTAGCGGTGTCGTTCCCGGGGGCGGTGCTGGCAGGTAGTTCACTGCGTTATCGGCAGATACACCCGGTTGCCATGCCCGGCGAACTCGGCCGATTTCTCCGCCATCCCCATCTCGATGGCTTCCTCGGTGTCGAGTCCGTGCTTGGCTGCGTATGCCCGTATATCAGCGGTTATCCGCATCGAGCAGAACTTCGGCCCACACATCGAACAGAAGTGCGCCGTCTTAGCCGGCTCGGCCGGCAGTGTCTCGTCGTGGAACTCTCGTGCGGTGGGGGGGTCAAGCGATAGTGCGAATTGGTCATTCCAGCGGAATTCGAACCGTGCCGTGGACAGTGCATCGTCACGTTCCTGCGCGCGGGGATGCCCCTTGGCCAGATCCGCTGCATGCGCGGCAATCTTGTAGGCGATCACGCCGTCCTTGACGTCTTTGCGGTCTGGCAGCCCCAGATGCTCTTTCGGGGTCACATAGCACAGCATCGCGGTACCGGCTTGGGCGATCATGGCCGCGCCAATCGCCGACGTTATGTGGTCGTAGGCCGGTGCGATGTCGGTGACCAATGGGCCTAGCGTGTAAAAGGGTGCCTCCTCGCACAGTTCCTCTTCTAGCCGCACGTTCTCCACGAGCTTATGCATCGGGATGTGCCCGGGTCCTTCGATCATGACCTGTGCACCATGGTCTTTCGCGATCTTGGCCAGCTCACCCAGAGTGCGCAGCTCGGCGAACTGTGCAGCGTCGTTGGCGTCGGCGATTGAGCCGGGACGCAGTCCGTCACCGAGCGAGAAAGTGACGTCGTAGCCCGCGAAAATGTCGCAGAGCTCCGCAAAGTTTGTGTACAAGAAAGACTCCCGATGATTGGCTAGACACCAGGCCATCATGATCGACCCACCACGGGATACGATGCCGGTAACCCGCTTGGCGGTCAACGGTACATATCGCAGCAACACACCGGCGTGCACAGTCATGTAATCCACACCCTGTTCGCACTGCTCGATCACTGTGTCGCGGTAGATCTCCCAAGTGAGCTTGGTTGGATCGCCCTTTACTTTCTCCAGTGCCTGATAGATCGGCACGGTGCCAACCGGAACCGGCGAATTGCGCAGGATCCACTCACGTGTTTCGTGGATGTTTTTGCCGGTGGACAGGTCCATAATTGTGTCTGCACCCCAGCGGGTGGCCCACACCATCTTGTCGACCTCCTCGGCGATCGACGATGTCACCACCGAATTGCCGATGTTTGCGTTGACCTTGACCGCAAATGCCTTACCGATGATCATCGGCTCGATCTCGGGATGGTTGTGGTTGGAAGGGATCACCGCGCGGCCGGCGGCGACTTCATCGCGCACCAACTCGACGGGCATGTCTTCGCGGTCGGCGATGAACGCCATCTCTGCAGTAATCTCTCCGGCACGGGCCCGCTGCAGTTGTGTGCCACGGTCACGGATTACGCCGGGCCGCGCTGGCAACCCAGCCGTCATGTTGATCACCGCGTCAGGATCAGTGTAGGGTCCAGAAGTGTCGTAAAGGTCGAAGTGGGCTCCGGTGGACAGATGCACCCGGCGGAACGGGATCCGCAGGCTAGACTCGCCATCCGGGCTTGCTACCACTCGGTAAACCTTGCTACTTCCAGTGATCGGTCCGGTGGTTATGGATGGTGCACTGGCTTCCGACAAGTTTTCAGTCATTTTCATCTCCCTACGCCGGCATTACCCGATCAGGTTCGTACGGTCGACGGCCCCGAGCCGTCCTCTCAGCGCACTTGGCGTGTGCTCCCGCGTGGTTTTTGTTGTGCCCCTCCATGCTAGCGCAGTGTTCCGGTGGTCGGTATACGCGAAAGATACAGAACCGGACGAGCCCATCGCTATGGCAACTGCCGATTAAGCGGTGCTGTCGACTAAAAAACTGTTGTGTAGCACAAGTATGCAGACGATCGTGCGCGCATCAAGGATTTACTCGATCATGCGTTGCACTCTAAGGAGTTGTTTTCGAGTCGCCACAGTTTCGTATACACTTCGGGTGGTGTGCACGGCGCGATCGTGGTGGCTGAACAAATATTTGGCTGAGAAGGGCACGGTGTTGGACACCGCAAGCTACTAATCGATCTCGCTGACGCGATGGACGAAACCCGATCCGAAACGCAGCACGAGGTCCTTGATGTGGTGCGCCCTCACTACTTTGATTGAGCGTCACCACAACCCATAACCACATAAATGGCGTTCGAGCAACCATATCAAAGCTAGGTTCAGTACTTTAACCACCGTGGTGTGGTAATATTTCATGTGTCCGGTTGCGATCGCATCGTGGCGTGAGCCTTCTTCGTGTGGCACATATCAACACTGGCCCAGGCCTAATAAGGAAAACCTAAGATGAAAGCTACCCGCTTTACATCGGGGCTATCAGTAGCTCGTTGAGCAGTGTGTTGACGAACATCGCATAATTCTTGCAAAATAAGAAATGTAGTGTTTCCCTTCGCTGAAATTGAAACAATATGGTGGCAAGCGCAATGCTTCCCTTCCGTTGAGCATTTACACCAACTGCTGGCGGCTAACGGCATTGTTCAGCCGCACGAGATATCCGGTACCTCATTGCATGAATGTTGAGTTCGATGTCAGGATCGCCGGACAAGCGCACCAGCACTGAGCTCACTCTATGGACTAAAGTCCAACAAGACCGATCCAGCACAGTCGTCACTAGGATTGTGAAGTTTGCACCCCAGCTCATTACCTTCGATGGCTATCCAGCGGCCAAATGTGTCGTAATTCGTGCCAAACGGTGTGTAAGAGTCCTTTCCGGTAGCCGCGAAGCCCAGTGCATCGTCTGTGACTTGGCGCGTAGTAATTGTTACCGAGAATTGTTGATTTCAATCTGTAAGTCATGTCCAAGATTTTATTCATGCCGGTTACTATTTAGCCATTGTTCACCATCCCAAAAGAATTACCCAGTACGATCTCTGCATCGGTGCTTTGCTTTGTATGACGTTATGAACGTGTATTCCCCTACGGCCTGATGTCTTTGGGTTCTGGTTCGACCCATGAGGATGATTGCCGACCCGTCAACTATATCGGATCGGTGAGCCTCTCACGAGCGCCCAACTCGTGTGAATCAGAAGCAGGCTAACGGTTCATACAACCCATGGAGCAGCCTAGCTGCATCGCCCGTCTTGCCAACTAGCATGGACTGGTTGCTGTCACTGTAGCGTTGAGTTGCGACCGTCACGCAGAAGGGTATGCGCACGGTTGGTAGTGTGCCGGGGGGGATTGCTGCCAGCAGAGGCAGGGATCTCGGAAGAGCTAGAGGTTGTGACGTAACGGTTTCGTGAGCTACCAGCTGCCAATCGGGCCCAGCAGGAGATTGCTATGTGGTTGTGCGCCGTGGAAACCCAGCCTGTCGATCTTGTCCATGGCCTGGGAAGTGAGGTGCCCCATGACTGCCGGCGGCGAGAAGCCTCCCGTGACGCTTGCCGAAAAGATCGATTAAGTTGTTCTAGATCGTCCGTACGCCGAGTGAGGAGCGGCATACCAATAAAATGAGATTGCAACGGCGCGCCAGGTGGTCACGGGAGAGAGTGTCTCGCCGACGTACCTATGGTAGCCGTTTCGCGGCCCGACAAAGACAATCCAATGAAGTGTCATCTGGAATCGTTGGCTGACTTTTTCGATGTGTCGGTTACCTACTTCTTTGATGACGACCCGGGTAAACAGATCGAATCAGAACTGAAAATGATTAGAGCAGTGTGTAATACTGATTTATGCAATATAGCCTTGCATGCGGTGAACCCATCGCCAAACGGGTTAGGAACCGTTAGCGACATTATCGACATGCTCGTCAAGTGTGACGTTTTCGAATGAACGGATGGCAGACGCGGCGAGAACAACGTAAATGTAAACGATTTCACGTCTTAATCACTATGACAGCGGGTACTCATGAACGCAAACTGATGCCCAGCACTTCAAATTCGATAACATACGTATTTCGTACCGGATTTCAGTCGAGATCAAACCCCTTGACAGTCGCAATGGATTCCATGCCGGTACGTCGTGCTAAGCCAGCCATGATTCTACCTTGCTGTAAGGACTGTACCGACTGTGCATGTGATGTGTGTAATACTAGTGACTTGCTCGACATCTTTGACCAGAAGTTCGCAGGGAAGCTTTGGTTGGTGTTTTCGGCAACTTAACCGCCGGCCCCGAGCTGCGGTTCACCGACGGGGGCGATGATCGAGGTTTTGCCGTGCCAACCCCGCTGGATGTTTTTCCAAGCATTGATGCCAATGATCTCGTGCTTCTGCGGCTATGGCTGCTCACTGAGCTGGCTCAGTGGCGGCTTGACGAATAAACTGCTCAGACATCGCAATTGATCGATCCTAATGACGCTCGCGACCGGGCACTAACACAGGCGAATTCAACGATGCACCCGGGCAGAGCGCCGCGAACACGAGACACGTTAACCAGCATACAGTAGATCATCCGGTCCTGGTAATCGACTACGGGCAGCGGACTAGACTCTCCTCACCCGGTTGATCACAGCCAATAGTGTTAAAGCCAACGAACTAGCTGGGCTGCTGTTCTACCTGCTCTTTTCCTGGTACGAGGTGCTCATAGACCTGCTGGCTAGTCCGGTGCTGACGCTGTCAAGTAAGCATGAACAGCTGTAAGCCCTACATTTAGGCTCCGACCAAATCGAAGCGGTCGACGACACTACTGCAGTTCTTTCTCAACGCCAGTGTTGGCTGGACCACGCTTTGCAGTCACCGATGTTGAGATCGGTAAGCACACAGTCGCCGCCGGGCAGAGGGTACGGTTGTGTCTTGCATCGGCTAACCAGGATCCGCAAAGATTTGACCGCACCGACGAGATCAACCTGACCCGACCGCCCCATGCCCCATAACGCAGCATCGGCCGTGCCCACCCAGCTCTATATGCGCTAGCCGGGGTTGTGCGTGCTCGACCACGGGGATGCAATTGTCTGGCGTTCCCGATTTCGCCAACGCGGGCTGCTCGTTCTACCAGGGAACCGGGCTAAACATCATCGCCAGTATTTGATAAGGGGCAGACTCATCGATCTGTAATCTAGTCAAGTCCCATCTCGAATGTAACTTGAAGGACGTGAATCGGAAATGCAGAGTAAGTAACAGCATTCGGTTACGCTGGTATTCACTAGGCTCAATCAATTCGATGCATAAGCCGATGGTACGCGACGGTCAGATAGTCGAGGTCGTACCGAGGCCCGGTCGAAGATGTCGCCAAGACTACGGGTGTACTTTGTCGGCTAATTTTTCCTGCCGAGCGATCACCGTTATGCAACAGTGCGAGAGTCGGTCAGTCACCAGAAGTCGGGATGTCCTTTCTGGTAATGACGGCAGAGTACATAGCTTCTTTAGCAACGGATTTAGCGAATGTCTATTCGACGATTAGCTTGGCCAACATGGCGGCTCTGGCTCCGACGACAGGTGCGCTTGCGACGAGTGGCAACGCAGTGTCGGCTGCGCTGGCAGCGCTGTTCGTCATGCACACCCAGGCGTATCAGGCACTCAGCACTCAAGCGGCGTTGTTCCATAACTAGTTCGTGCAATTGACGAGTGGTGAAGCGGGCCAGTATGCCGTCACAAAGGCTGCCAACGCCTTGCCTGTGCACATGGGAGAGCAAGAAGCGCTCAATGTGATCAATGTTCCGACCCAGACATTGTTGTGCCGCCCGCTGACCGGTAATGAGGCTATGGCCACCTGTGTACCGGGCAAAACGGCGGATATGGCCGATTGTTGTTCGGCAACGGTGGCATCGTAGGCAGGGTGGGAACGCTTGCTGGCCGACCGGGCGCATTGGGGCCAGCGTAGAGGCGTTAGTAGCTTGCCGCTACGATCTACACACTGAATGGTTGTCTGAAATTCCTGAGATCGAAGCGTTAATCGACTATTTGCTGCGTAACGCGGTCGGTTTGCCGATCGACCGTCTCGATGTGGCCGCGCTGTCCGTGCTGGAAAACCTTCGATCCGCCCATCGACGCGTTTGCGCGACCAGACCACCGTGGTCGGGGGCCAACCGGTGGAGCAGGTAGCTAGGACTGCGGGCGGACACGATGGTGTTGAGCGCTAAATCTGTCGCGCGTAGGCTGGTTACGTTGGTCCGATAAGCTAACTTCGGCATTGCTGTGCCCGGGCCAAGGGCTGATCGCGCTGCGCATCAATCCGGGTATCTCCAGTAGGGTGCCCGGCTTTGACCTCACTGAGGCCGGGACCCAAAAGCAGCTATCTGCCTGGTTGGTTGCCACCCCGAAACAGTTCACCAGGCTTGCTGTCTCGGACCGGATGCTCTGGGTGTCAATGTCGAGAGGCCTGGCGGGGCTTCTGGTCGGCGACACCGGTCGGATTAAGACCATCATTACCGACCAGAAAGGTGATCGCTGGTATCGGCAATGCCTACAGCGACGAGATTCTGCATGTTGCCAAGATTTCGCCGTTCGCCGCAGCCGGGAAGTTATCGGAAACAGCTCATCCCCTCCACGAAGCGATGCTGTCCGGCGCAGTCAGAAGATCCATTGGCCAGGGTGCTGCCATGCTCAAAGAGGAGAAGCGATCCGTGCTACAGGTTCATGCACGTACTGGGTTTGTCGTGCCCGGATTCAGAAGATACCGTGCATGAAGTATCATTTTCGTACAGGTCTTTTCAGTACTGTTCAACGTTCCAGACCGGTGGCAAGGTGTTGGCCGACTGGCGCATGTCGCCGCTGCTTAAGTAGTCGATATGCCACCCCGGGTTACTCACCAGAAAATTCTCATCGCTAGTGCCAGTTCTGTCCTGTGCGTTGGGATGGCACATTCTCTCGCTTCCACGAGTAGTGACCTGGCACTGTGTGCCCTTCGCGTCGATAGGGTGAACGGGATGTATAGATGAACTATCATAGCCATTAAGATTGCTGTTACTGCTCTGGACTTTCACCACCATGCGCAAGTGCTGAAGGTGTTCTCCGAACTCAGTGATGATCCTGGTGGGAATTGCCCGTATAGTAACCCGCATTGGCGGCGGTCGATACCAACTTGGTGACCTCACTGGTGTAGAGAAACCACACTGGATATGTGCACGAAAAGCGACTTAGGGCACCATCTGGCGCCCATATCCTCGGTGTTCAGTGACAAAAGGGAGATGGCCTTAAAAAGGATTCCGCCGCAAGCAAAGTCGGAATACGCTCACTGGGTGGATCGTTGTGCACCGAATACCCAAGTGGCTCGATCAAGATCTTGGTGGTAGAAAAAGGTTACATATAAACAGAGATGACGACCAAATCAGCGAACACAATGTTCATGGTAGACAAAGCAACTGACGTTAAGGCACTTGTCGACGCGACAGAACGCGATCCTGGTCGGGCCGTGTTGCCATGGCGGCCGTGGGCGGCGCTGGTACAGCTGATGCGTGTGCTGCTGCCGCCGTTGACCAAGCGATTCTTCTAGCCGCGGGCACACGTGTCTGTACAACGACACGCCGCATTGAGTAATATTTCGCGGACGCTCGTCGCGTAAGCCACGTCAGCTCATACGTCCTCGTTCTGTGCGGTAGCGACGGACCAGCGTATCAGTGGAACTGTCTAACTGTTGCGTGGGCGAGACTTTGCCGGTAATTGCCGGAAGCAATGCTTTGGCTTGTGTCTTGCCTAGCTCCACGCCCCACTGGTCGAACGAGTCGATGCCCCAGATCACACCCTCGGTGAACACCTGATGCTCGTAGAGTGCGATCAGTTGGCCCAATACCGACGGGGTGAGTCGGTTGGCCAGAATCGATGTTGTCGGACGATTTCCAGGCATCACCTTGTGTGGCACCACTTCTGCGGGTGTACCTTCAGCTGCGATTTCTTCCGCGGTCTTGCCGAATGCCAGCACTTGAGTCTGGGCAAAGAAATTGCTCATTAACAGGTCATGCATGCTGCCGGTGCCATCGACAGTTGGCAAATCGTCGATGGGTTGGCTGAATCCGATGAAATCGGCCGGCACCAGCCGGGTGCCCTGATGCAGCAACTGGTAGAAAGCGTGTTGGCCGTTGGTTCCCGGTTCTCCCCAATAGATTTCACTGGTGTTGGTGGTAACTGGTGTGCCGTCGGCGCGTGTCGATTTGCCGTTAGATTCCATGGTTAGCTGTTGCAGGTAAGCCGCGAAACGCGCCAAGTCGTTGGAATACGGCAGCACGGCTCGTGATTGCGCACCCAAGAAGTCGGAATACCACAGTCCGATCAGGCCTAGCAGCGCAGGAGCGTTGGACTCTAATGGCGCGTTCTGGAAATGTTGGTCAACGATGTGGAAGCCCGACAGGAAATCAGCGAAGGACTCTCGCCCGACGACCGCCATCAGCGACAGACCGATCGCTGAATCTACCGAATAACGGCCGCCAACCCAGTCCCAGAACCAGAACATGTTAGCCGTGTTGATACCGAAGTCGTCAACTAGGCGTTTGTTGGTAGAGACAGCGACGAAATGCTTTGAAACGGCGGCGTCGCCAAGTGCGTCAGTCAGCCAGCGCCGCGCGGCAGTGGCGTTGGTCAATGTTTCTAGCGTCGAGAACGTCTTCGACGCTACGATGAAAAGGGTTGTGTCAGGCTCTAAGTCTGCCAATTTAGCGGTCAGGTCTGCGGGATCGATGTTGGACACGAAACGCGCCGAGATCCCCGCGTCGGCATAGTGGCGCAGTGCCTGGCACACCATAACCGGACCCAGGTCTGAACCACCAATGCCGATGTTGACGACGGTGTTGATACGTTTCCCGGTGGCGCCGGTCCATTCGCCGCTGCGTAGCCGGTCGGTGAAGTCACCCATGAAGTCCAGCACCGCGTGTACGTCTTGGACTACGTTTTGGCCGTCGACGATCAGTTTCGTGTCTCTGGGTAGCCGCAGCGCGGTGTGTAGCACCGACCGATTCTCCGAGGTGTTGACGTGTACGCCGGCGAGCATCTGGTCGCGGCGTTGTTCAAGGCCGGCAGCTCGGGCTAGATCGACCAGCAGCTGCACCGTCTCGTGGGTGATGCGATGTTTGCTGTAGTCGATGTAAAGGTCACCAACTGTGATCGCGAACTCACGGCCGCGATCGGGATTAGCGGCGAAGAACTGGCGTAAATGGGTTGCCCCGATCTCATCGTGATGCCTGCGCAAGGCGTCCCACGCCGGGGTGGCGGTGATGTCGGGGATTGCTTGCATAGAAGTCATGGTTTTGACCCTAGTTCGCTTTGATACGACGGTGCAGGTAGATCGGTTTGGCGCGTTTAACCGGCGCCCATTACACGCTGCAAATCTGGCTGCATAAGCTGCAACTTTCGATCCCAGTATTCCCCAAGTGTGGGTACCGTTTGTCCGGTACGTTGAACAGCCAAGTCTTTGCTCTGAACTGGTTTGTCGCCCGCACGTACACCCAACGCCGGTGTCGTTCGCGACCAGCCTCGTGATATTGACTGTTGGATTGGATCGTTACGGGGGTGTTGCTCACGATGTATTGTTAGCCCCTGCAATTGCTTGGCCCGAGCTGCTGGTGCACCTAATCGGTTCTTGCTGGCATTAGTGGCCAAGCCGGCCTCTGCCTAATCGCAACAACAGTATTGCCAGATCCTTGCCATCAGGACCGAGCTCACTATAGCGTTCGATAACCTTCATCTCGCGGCTATGTACCAGGCGAGTGCCGCCGGACGCCATTCTTACCTTGCTGATCGCCTGGGATATTTCAGCACGCCGCTTTACCGTAGCGAGAATCTGGGCGTCCAACCGGTCGATCTCCTCGCGCAACTCCTCGATGTCGATCAGTTGCGGAGCTTCGACCACCTCGGTGTTCATCTCGGTTAACTCCGCGTTTTCGTGATGTTGGGGTTTTGGTCTCATTTGGTATCAGACCTCACAAAGAGACTTGAACCCCAAAGCCGGAAGTGGATCAGGGCTCTGCGAAAGCAGCTAAACCACGGGCACCGTTAGCCGGTACCTGTAGAAAAACCGGCGGTGCAACTCATGGTTTGAGAACTGCATGGGGCGATGCTTGTTGAACACAAAATCGAGTGTGCCACTCACGGCCGGGGTTGTGCAAAATCGCGGCTCAAATAATTTTATTGCCAAGAAGTCTTAGTGTGACGTCGGTAGCGTTCGACGGCGGATCGCGCAGCACGCTGGTCGTGAGTAACTTGGATTTCGATGCTTAGCGAGCATGCTGCGATGCCACGGCCTCCGGAAAGTAGTTAGTCGAAAGCCCTAGAACAAACACCGCCAGATAGCCTTTAGCATCTCAATGCTGTTCTCGCTTGGGTCGTCACAATGGTCTGAGATGGGCTTTTTGACAGGATTTGTGTCGACGCTTTGAGCGACAACTACTTGAGATCATTAGTCAATGAGTTTGGGTGCAGCGGATTCTGAATTCAACTTGAGTAACATCGGGGTTGCGCAGCAGCGCATGACAGGCTACACTAGCATTATATCGCATTACGACTTAAGGTAAACCGTTCGGCTAATCAGAATAACAATATCATCGCCTGATGCCTAATTGCTTGCCCCGGTGTCCTCTCCGAGCAGTTGGTCAGATTCACGCTGGATAGCACTAGTCCTGGTGTGTCAAATCATGATTGCTGCGTAGCCAGGTTTGTTGCCGTCGGCAGCAGGTTTGGAACTACAAACTACATTGAGTGCGCATACGACCGATGCCAAGCCCGCCTCTAAAGCAGATCGACTGCTTGATGGCCTCAACCCGCAGCAGCGCCAGGCGGTGGTACATGAGGGTTCCCCACTGCTGATTGTGGCAGGCGCGGGTTCGGGCAAAACTGCGGTATTGACTCGGCGGATTGCTTATCTGATTGCAGCCCGAGGTGTCGAGGTCAGTCAGATCCTGGCCATCACCTTCACCAACAAAGCCGCTGTGGAGATGCGCGAACGCGTGGTCCGACTGATTGGAGCCCACACTGGGCCGTCTATGTGGGTGTCGACGTTTCATTCGACCTGTGTGCGCATTCTGCGTAACCAGGCTTCGCTGATCGGCGGCCTCAACTCCAATTTTTCGATCTATGACGCCGATGATACGCGTCGTCTGCTGCAGATGATCGGCCAAGACATGGGACTCGACATCAAGCGGTATTCGCCACAGCTGATGGCCAACGCCATCTCCAACCTAAAGAACGAATTGATCGACGCCAAACGTGCGGTAGCCAACCTTTCTTCAGACGCTGATGACCTGGCTCGCATCGTTGCTGCCGTCTACGGCGAATACCAGCGGCGACTGCGAACAGCCAACGCACTGGACTTCGACGACCTGATCGGGGAAACTGTCGGGATTCTGCAGGCTTTCCCGCAAATCGCCGAACATTACCGGCGGCGGTTCCGGCACGTCCTAGTCGACGAATACCAAGACACTAACCACGCACAGTACGTGCTGGTGCGGGAATTGGTCGGTCGCGGTGCTGGGCATTCACCTGACGACGTGCCGCCGGGAGAGTTGTGCGTTGTAGGCGATGCTGACCAGTCGATCTACGCGTTCCGCGGCTCCACTATTCGTAACATCGAGGACTTCGAGCGTGACTACGCGGACACCAGGACGATTCTGTTGGAACAGAATTACCGCTCGACGCAAAACATTCTGTCGGCGGCTAACTCCTTGATCGCCCGTAACTTCGGACGCCGCAACAAGCGACTGTGGACCGACGCTGGCAAAGGCAAGTTAATAGTTGGATACGTTTCCGACAACGAGCACGACGAGGCCAAGTTTGTTGCCGATGAAATCGATGCTCTGGTCGGGCGTGGCGAAATCACCTACAGTGATGTGGCTGTTTTGTATCGCGCTAACAACTTATCGCGATCATTAGAGGAAGTGTTTATCCGCGCCGGGATTCCGTACAAAGTTGTTGGGGGATTTTGCTTTTACAAAAGCAAGGAGATTCGCGACATTATCGCTTACCTGCGAGTTCTATATAACCCCGGCGACGTCGTCAGTATGCGGCGCATCCTCAACACACCGCGTCGCGGCATCGGCGATCGCGCCGAGGCTTGTGTGTCGTTGTATGCCGAAAATACCGGAACTAGTTTCGCCGCTGCGCTACAGGCTGCGGCCGAAGGCAAAGTGCCGATGCTGAATACCCGGGCGGAGAAAGCGATCGCGGGTTTTGTTCAGCTCCTTGACGACCTGCGGTGTCGTGTCGATAACGATCTGGGTGATCTGATCGAGTCCGCTTTGGAACGCAGCGGATACCGCAGGGAGTTGGAGTCCTCCACTGACCCGCAGGAGTTAGCCCGTCTGGACAACCTCAATGAACTCGTAAGCTTCGCACACGAATTCAGCACCGACCAGGCCAACGCTGCCGCGCTCGCGAAGTCCTTGCATACCCCCGAGGATGGAGATGTGCCGGACACCGGTGCATTGGCGGCGTTTTTGGAAAAGGTGTCGCTGGTTTCCGACACCGACGAGATCGCCGAGAACAATTCCAGTGTCGTTACACTAATGACGTTGCATGCCGCGAAAGGATTGGAATTCCCGGTGGTGTTCGCCACTGGATGGGAGGACGGCACGTTCCCGCACATGCGAGCGCTGGGCGATCCTACCGCGCTCTCGGAGGAGCGTCGGCTGGCCTATGTTGGCATCACCCGGGCCCGTCAACTTCTCTACCTAAGTAGAGCCATCGTTCGGTCTTCATGGGGGCGGCCCGTGCTCAACCCTGAGTCGCGGTTCCTGCGAGAAATTCCGCCAGAACTCATTAACTGGCGGCATAGCAATTCTAGCCAAACGTACAGTACGCCGGTGAGTGGCGCAAGCCGGTTTGGTACGGTCCGCTCGTCGTCGATCCGGTCCGGGGCGAGCAAGCGTGCGCTGCTAGTGCTGGCGTCCGGTGATCGAGTGACGCACGACAAGTACGGCCTGGGTCGGGTTGAGGAAGTCTCCGGTGTCGGTGAATCAGCGATGTCACTGATCGACTTCGGCAGTTCGGGGCGAGTGAAACTGATGCACAACTACGCCCCTATCACCAAACTTTGAGCCGGCGCGACTCAAATCACTCTAAAAACCAGCGTTTGGCTCGCGAGTGTAACGCCAACATTACGCTGGACGATGGCGACAGCAAAAGGGCACGCACAATACACGTTATGCGGGCGCTTGCGATGAAATTACAGCACCGTAGGTTAGCAAAGCGACTATCTGTTGAGGCAGCTCTTAATAGAGCGCGTTGTAGCAGCATACTAGCCCGGACACGGTGGATAGGGCAAATACCAGAAGAAAAATTCTACCGCACTGTAAAACAGCCGATGATCGCTGGCTGCCAATGCTGCCAGCTGTGCCCCGGACCCAGGCTGTGCGTCAGCCTGTTGCTGGGAGCCCACGGTAAGTGTGGCGGGGCATGTTATGTGGCCTGAAAATCCACATCCAAATTCGAATTTGCGGAAATTGATCCTGTCGAGGCGTGTCGGATGATCCTGGTCTGTGATCCGTTGGAAGACGCTGTAAGGTCGGGTAGGTTGTGGAGAAGAGAGTGGATCGTCCGACACGGTCGCAAGGTTAACCGGTGTAATTGCCGACGTATATTCCCCGCTTAGCTAGCCACGGCACGGGGTCAATTCGTTCACTGCCGCCGAGCAGCACTTCGAAATGCAGGTGCGGTCCGGTGGAGTTGCCTCGGTTACCCATGGTGGCTATCTGGTCACCCGCCATCACGTGCTGACCGACGTTGACCAGCGTGGTGTCGACGTGACCATAAAGTGTGACTGTGCCGTCGGCGTGGCGCAGCTTAACCCACATGCCGTAGCCGGCGGTCGGCCCAGCGTCGATGACCACACCATCGGACACCGCAAGGATCGGGGTTCCGATCGCGTTGGCCAAGTCGATACCGGCGTGTAGCACACCCCAGCGGTATCCAAAATTTGAAGTGCATATACCTTTCGTTGGCATCACGTAGAGCGGCTGCGACAGCCGCGCCTCACGTTGAGCACGCTCATGAGCGAAGGCTGTGCCTTTGGCGTGCTCCTCGTTGTGCACCGCGGCACTAGCCGCGGGATGGACTGTGATGACCTGAACACCGTGGGTTGCGTTGCTGACCGCCCCGCCGCTCAGTTCCGATGCGTTGGCGGTCAGCACTGTCTCGGTCTTGGGGATATCGGCATGACTAGTGACAGTATGTGCTGCCGCGGCAACTGCTCCGGCGGCCATTGCCGAGATCAGCAAACGGCCCCTGGCCGCGCTGGTCGGTTGCTTTCGGTGCTGGCCGGGTTGGCATGGAGCGCTGGTGCAGTTCGGGGTAAGGTTGTCAGGCGCGGCTAGCGGTTCCGAGACCAGGCTGCCGATGTCCTGGAGATCGTCGATCTCTGAAGTCCGCAACACTTGCGTTTCGTTGTAGAAGTTGTAGTCGTCGCTGAACTGGAGTTCGTCAATTTCGGCGAAACCTAGGTCGTAGAGGTCTTCGAAGTCGTCAAAGCCGTCGACGGGAATAATTTCGGTGACGTCGTTGCGTTTATGCTTCAACCAGCGGTCGCGAAATGAGCGCACGGCTTCGGCAGTCATGAAGGAGTGAACGGGATGGTGCTGGAGCAACCTAAATGTCCTCGGATCGTGACCATAACGTTATCTGGACGGTGAGACCGTATCGGCTAACGGATACCGCTGGCAAATCAGGAACAAATTCCACCTGAAATTGTGATTTGTATCACTGCGTCGTACGAGTAGCGGGTTTAGTGACTGATATCACATCAGTGGTATGCGGTGGCAGCCACGGTTTGGTATGTGACACAGTTTCATCGTGCGAGTTGCCAAATTGGAACCGTCGCCTAAAACCTATTGGCCAATGCGAAGACAGCGAGCCCATGGACCTTTTTGAATATCAAGCCAAGGAATTGTTCGCCAAGCACAGCGTCCCTGGCGTGCAAGGACAGGTGACTGACAGTGCGGAAGGCGCTAAAACCATCGCCATCGAGATTGGTTGTCCAGTAATGGTGAAAGCGCAGGTAAAAACAGGCGGGCGCGGTAAAGCGGGTGGCGTCAAATACGCTGCAACCCCGGAAGACGCCTATATCCAGGCCAAGAACATTCTTGGCCTGGATATAAAAGGTAATCTTGTCAAGAAATTGCTAGTGGTCGAAGCTAGCGACATCGCTGAAGAATATTATGTCTCCTTCCTGCTCGACCGGGCCAATCGGACATACCTTGCGATGTGCTCGGTGGAAGGCGGCATGGATATCGAAGAGGTGGCCGCCACCAAGCCTGAGCGGCTGGCCAAGGTCTCGGTGGACGCGGTAAAAGGTGTAGATTTGACCTGCGCGCGTTCTATTGCGCAGCAAGGCCATCTGCCGGCTGAGGTGCTCGATGCGGCCGCGGTCACCATCGCCAAGTTGTGGGAGCTCTTTGTAATCGAAGACGCCACCCTGGTGGAGGTCAATCCGTTGGTGCGCACTCCCTCCCGCGGGGACGGCGGCCCGGGTAAAATTTTGGCGCTGGACGGCAAGGTCACTCTTGACGACAACGCCCATTTTCGCCAGCCCGGCCATGCCGAATTCGAGGATCGCGCGGACACTGATCTGCTGGCGTGGAAAGCCAAGCAACACAACCTCAACTACGTCAAGCTTGATGGTGAGGTGGGGATCATCGGTAACGGCGCGGGTCTGACCATGTCGACCTTCGACGTCGTCGCCTATGCAGGGGAACAGCACGGGGGGGTTAAGCCGGCCAACTTCCTCGATATCGGTGGCGGCGCTTCCGCCGAGGTGATGGCTGCCGGCCTGGACGTGGTTTTGAGCGACGTGCAGGTCAAGAGCGTGTTCGTCAACATATTCGGCGGGATTACCACGTGTGACACCGTCGCTACCGGAATTGTCAAGGCGTTGGAAATCTTGGGTGATGAGGCCGACAAGCCTTTAGTGGTACGCCTGGACGGCAATAACTTCGGTGAAGGCCGACGCATTCTAGCCGAGGCCAACCATCCTCTAGTGATGCTGGTCTCAACGATGGACGAGGCCGCTGATAAGGCCGCCGAGTTGGCCAACTCCCGAAAGGACTTGACTGAAATATGGCGATTTTCCTAACCAAAGACAACACGGTCATCGTCCAGGGCATCACTGGCAGTGAGGGGACCGTTCACACCGCCCGCATGCTCAAGGCAGGAACCCAAATCGTGGGCGGCGTCAACGCCCGCAAAGCGGGAGCCACCGTAACGCATGAGGACAAAGACGGCCGGATCATCACGCTGCCGGTGTTCGGCACTGTGGCCGAGTCCATCGAAAAAACCGGCGCCAACGTCTCGATTATCTTTGTGCCAGCTCGGTTTGCCAAGGACGCCATTATCGAGGCCATCGAAGCCGAAATTCCGCTGCTGGTCATCATCACCGAGGGAATTCCATTGCAGGACAGTGTATATACATGGGCCTACAATCTCGACAAAGGTGCTAAGACTCGTATCATCGGCCCCAACTGCCCCGGCATCATTACTCCCGGTCAGTCGTTGGTTGGCATTACCCCAGCTACTATAGCCGGCGCCGGTCCGATTGGTTTGGTATCCAAGTCGGGCACCTTGACCTACCAGATGATGTTCGAACTCAACGATTTCGGCTTCTCGACCGCGATCGGTATCGGTGGTGACCCGGTGATTGGTACCACGTACATCGATGTCATCGAAGCCTTCGAAAAGGATCCCGATACTAAAATCATCGTCATGATCGGCGAGATCGGTGGGGATGCCGAAGAGCGTGCGGCCGACTACATCAAAGCCAACGTGTCCAAGCCTGTTGTCGGATATATCGCGGGATTCACTGCGCCGGAAGGTAAGACGATGGGCCATGCCGGTGCCATCGTGTCCGGATCGTCGGGCACTGCAGCTGCCAAGAAGAACGCTTTAGAGGCAGCGGGCGTCAAGGTAGGTAAGACCCCGTCGAAGACGGCTGTGCTGGTCCGCGAGATTCTGCGCACCCTGTAATGGGCTGGCGCAGACCTCTCCCGTCGCTACACTGCAGCGGTCAGTTGGTCGGCTAGTCGCTCGATGTAAACGATGACCTTATCCTCGGAGCGATCCGGCATGCTGAACAGCACCCCAGTCACCCCGAGCTCGGCGGTCCACTCACGCCATCTTCCCGGGCATCGGCTTGATGTCCAGGGTCACAATCTGTAGAGAACCGGCGTGGCAAGTGGCCGCCTAGGTGTCCTCCAGTAGCTTTACCGGCTCGTCGATGTCGTAGTCACGCGGAGTCGTGATCCAGCTGTCGACGGCGCGGGCAATCCACGTGAAGTTCTTCTCCGATGTTCGCGCCGTTCACTAGCACCGGAGTGTAAGGCTGCGCCGGCTTGATCCAGACCCAGCTAGACCCGAACCTGACGAACTCGCCGTCAAGACGGCTTCATTCTTTTGTCCATAATGCCCACATTGCTTCGAGGTATTCGTGCACCACGGTGCGGCGCCGCCCGGATGGCACGCCGTGATCGGTGAGCTCGTCTGTCTTCCAGCCGAACTCGACGACGAAGTTCACTTGTTCGCCAGACAAATTGCCCAGGTTGGTAATGTTTTCCGCCAGCGTGATTGGGTCATGTTAGACGAGCAGCCCCGCCGCCGTGGACAGCCGCAGTCAGCCGACGTAACCGCGCATGTCGCTCCCCAACTCACCTATGGGTCACCGGTGCGCATATAGCGGTCGTTGGACAGTTATGCATCATCCGTAACCCGGTGGTGGGGCCTCGGTGACATTGGTATTTGGGTTATTAGGGGTGTGTTAGGGCGAGTAAAGCGTGCGGAAGCCGTGGCTTTCCGCACGCTTAGCTGCTGCCGCGGGGGGTGATGCCGCGGTCACTGGTGTAAAGGCAAGCCCGTAGCCCCTACCAAGAACTACTAGTAGCGTGTTCCACGTACGACGGGGCCAGGGTAGTGGTCGACGATTTCGTTGGCCACCGGTGGTAGGCGAACTGACACGCAGGTCATCCCGGCGCGGTCGCCCTAACGTGCGCTAGCGTTGGTGATCGAATACGCCGCAACGTAAGCGCTGCCAATTTGGGCGTTTATCCAACGGTGCGCGTGGAAGCACAGCGTTGCACTGCAGCAGTGACGCCGTGACGACACTGGAAATAACAGGAGGAATCATGACCTACTTGCCCGGTAGTCCCGGATATCCATTCGCGCAGCCCGCCGGGTCATACCCAGCCGCGACACCCTCTTTTGCCAAAAGCGATGTAGGTGAGAGCCAGCTTTACCAATATTTGACGATCGCGGTGGCGGTACTCGGGTTGGCAGTGTACCTTGGAAATTTTGGCCCGACATTTACATCGAGCGCCGACATTGGCCCAGGCTCCGGTGAACTTGCCAGTGACGCCGGCCCTGCGGTCGTCGTTGCGCTGCTGGCCGCCCTGCTTGCCGGGTTGGCTCTGCTGCCCAAGGCGAAGAGCAGTGCCGGAGTAGTCGGGGCGATCGCGGTTCTGGGTGCGTTGTTGACGATCTCGGAGATGATCAAAATGCCCACCGGCTTCTCGATCGGTTGGGCGATGTGGTTCATTCTGGCTTGCAGCGTGCTCCAAGCGATTGCCGCCGTCGTCGCGCTTCTGCTGGAGGCAGGAATTATAACTGCGCCGGCACCGCGGCTGAGTTACGATCCTTACCTACAATACGGACAGTACGGGGCTCAGGCGTATTACGGGCCACCGAGTGGACAGCTGCAGGTCGGACTGCACGCGCACAGCCCGCAGCAGTCGCCTGCCGGGTACGGATTGCAGTACAGCAGTTATACTTCAAGCCAGACTCAGACCCAGGCAGGGATGCCGACTACGGGCGGATTTAGCGCGCAGCACTCGGAGCAGCAAGAACCATCCACCCCACCCACCGGCTTCTCAAGTTTTAGCCCGCCACCATCGGTCGGCGCAGGCGCCGGGTCGCAGGCTGGGTCGGCTCCGGTTAGTTATTCCAATCCCACCGATAGTCAGCAGTCCTACGGCCAGGGTCGGGAGTCGACATCGTCATCATCGGGGTCAGCGCCGGTTTAACCGGGCGCTTTCGCGCCTAGCTGGGCAAATGCGCTAGGAATCACACGGGTGGAGGAGGACAATCGGGCCACGGGTGTTCGCCAGGCGTGTGACCTGCTAAAGGTCGCATTCGGTCCGGCAGTGGTAGCATTGGTCATAATCGCTGCGGTCACCTTGCTCCAGCTGTTGATCGCCAACAGCGATATGACCGGTGCGTTGGGCGCCATCGCCAGTATGTGGCTCGGCGTGCATCAGGTGCCGACCTCAATCGGCGGTCGCGAACTGAGCATAATGCCGCTGCTACCGGTCCTGTTGATGGTGTGGGCTACCGCCCATAGCACTTCGGAAGCCACCTCTGCGTACTCGTCGTGGCTCGTTGTCCGCAGGATTGTTGCGTCCGCGTTGGGTGGGCCCTTACTGATAGCAGCGATCTCGCTGGCGGTTATTCATGACGCCTCGTCGGTGCTGACCGAGCTGCAGACGCCCAAGGCCTTGCGCGCGTTCACTGGCGTGCTGGTGGTGCATGCCATCGGTGCGGCGATCGGGGTGAATTCGCAGATGGGTCGACGGGTTCTGACGGCATCGCGGCTGCCGGATTGGGTGGGTGATTCAGTGCACGCCGCGACAGCCGGGGTGCTGGCGTTGCTTGGGCTTTCCGGTCTGGTGACGGCGGGATCGCTAGTTGTGCACTGGGCGACAATGCAAGAGCTTTACGGCATCACCGATTCGATATTTGGCCAGTTCAGCTTGACAGTGCTGTCGGTACTGTATGCACCCAACGTGATTGTGGGCACTTCAGCGGTCGCGGTCGGTTCCAGCGCCCATCTTGGTTTTGCGACGTTTAGTTCGTTCACTGTTTTTGGCGGAGATATCCCGGCATTGCCAGTATTAGCCGCGGCTCCCACACCGCCGCTCGCGCCAGTTTGGGTCGCCTGGCTGATCGTTGGCGCGACATCTGGGGTTGCGGTCGGGCAGCAATGCGGGAGACATCCGCTGCCTCTTTTTGCCTCGATGGCTAAGCTGCTGGTTGCGGCGGTGGCCGGGGCACTGATGATGGCATTGCTTGGGTATGCCGGGAGCGGCCGGCTGGGCAATTTCGGCAATATCGACGTGAATCAGGGTTCCCTGGTGGTCGGGGTTTTCTTCTGGTTCTCGATCGTTGGTTGGGTAACGGTGGTGTTGACCTGCGGGATCAAGCGTTTTCCCAGAACACCCAAACCACCACCGGGCCTGTCTGCCGAAGAGCAAATCGATGCAGCGCCGGGAGACCACGAGGCGTACTTTACCGTCGATCTCTATGAAGAGGACGAAACACCCCACGCTAAGCCCGGCGAGGCATCGGATTAGCCGCATCTTCGCCAGACTACGCTCACAGTGTGCAGGAACCGCTCTGTATTCCCCCCAGTGCACCAGCGCGGGTGGTGGTGTTGGCATCGGGAACTGGTTCGCTCCTGGGTTCATTGATCGACGCAGCTGTTGGCGATTACCCAGCGCAGGTGGTGGCCGTCGGTGTCGATCGTGACTGCGGGGCGACAGAGATCGCCAAGGCGGCATCAGTGCCGACCTTTATCGTCCGACTCACTGACCCACCCGGGCGTGATGCCTGGGACGTCCAGATAACCGAAGCCGTCACGGCGCACAAGCCCGATCTGGTCGTCCTGGCAGGATTTATGAGAATACTTGGGCCACAGTTTCTTTCACGATTCTTTGGCCGTATCGTCAATACCCATCCGGCGCTGCTGCCGGCATTTCCGGGTACGCATGGCGTGGCTGACGCATTGGCCTACGGTGTGAAGGTCGCAGGCGCTACGGTGCACCTAGTGGATGCCGGCATTGACACCGGGCCTATATTAGCGCAGCAATCCGTTCCGGTGCTCGACAGTGATGACACCGGGGCTTTGCATGAACGCATCAAGGTCATTGAACGACAGCTGTTGGTCGACGTGGTGGGCGTAATCGCGACCAGTGGCGTGACCTTGGTCGGGAGAAAAGCGACGATCGGACGAAAGGCGATCATAGGATGAGCAGTGACGACGAGCGGGACATGGCAAGAAGACCGATTCGCCGCGCGTTGATCAGTGTGTACGACAAGACCGGCCTGATTGAACTTGCCCAGGGTTTGAGTGCGGCGGGTGTCGACATCGTCTCGACCGGATCGACGGGGAAGGCCATTGCCGGTAAAGGGATTGCGGTGACACCTGTGGAGGAACTGACCGGGTTCCCCGAGGTACTTGACGGCCGGGTCAAGACATTGCACCCTCGGGTCCATGCCGGCCTGCTGGCCGACTTGCGTAAACCCGAGCATGCCTCGGAGCTTGAGCAACTCGGAATCGAGGCGTTCGAACTAGTTGTCGTCAACTTGTATCCGTTCAGCCAAACGGTCGAATCCGGTGCGACTGTAGACGAATGTGTCGAACAGATCGATACTGGCGGACCTTCGATAGTGCGAGCGGCCGCAAAGAACTATCCCAGCGTGGCGGTGGTCACCGACCCACTTGGGTACGTTGGCGTGCTTGCCGCAGTGCGGGGCGGCGGATTCACCCTTGCCGAGCGTAAAAGGCTGGCGTCGATGGCATTTCAGCACATCGTGGAGTACGACATCGCCGTCGCTAGTTGGATGCAGTCGACGCTAGCACCCGAGCAGCCACCAACGGCGTTTCCGCAGTGGTTTAGCCGCAGCTGGCGTCGCTCGGCAATGCTGCGCTACGGCGAAAACCCGCACCAGCAGGCGGCTCTGTACAGCGACCCCAGTGCCTGTCCTGGCTTGGCTCAGGCCAAGCAGCTGCACGGGAAAAACATGTCCTACAACAACTTCACTGACGCAGACACGGCCTGGCGTGCTGCCTTCGACCACGAGCAGTCGTGCGTAGCAATCATCAAGCACGCCAACCCGTGCGGGATTGCAATCTCGTCGATTTCGGTCGCCGACGCACATCGCAAGGCTCACGAATGCGACCCGTTGAGTGCCTACGGCGGAGTTATCGCCGTCAACACCGAGGTCAGCCTTGAGATGGCAGAGTACGTGAGCACCATCTTCACCGAGGTGATCGTTGCGCCCTCCTACGCGCCAGGCGCCGTCGACGTGCTGACCTGCAAAAAAAACGTCCGGGTCTTGGTGGCCTCCGCACCGCTACGCGGTGGTAGCGAGCTACGGCCGGTCAGTGGAGGACTGTTGATCCAGCAACCCGATCAGCTTGACACAGCAGGTGACAACCCAGCGAACTGGACCTTGGTTACCGGATCACCGGCCGGCCCGGCGACGTTGACGGACTTGGTCTTTGCGTGGCGTGCCTGCCGCGCGGTGAAGTCGAACGCAATTGTGATCGCCGCCAACGGCGCCACCATCGGTGTTGGCATGGGTCAGGTTAACCGAGTCGACGCCGCTCGCCTTGCCGTTCAGCGTGGCGGCGACCGGGTCCGTGGCGCAGTGGTGGCCTCCGATGCGTTCTTTCCCTTTGCTGACGGACTTCAGGCACTGGCCGCGGCCGGAGTCACGGCGATAGTGCACCCCGGGGGTTCCGTGCGTGACGCGGAGGTAACCGCAGCTGCAGCCAAAGCCGGGGTTACTTTGTATCTCACCGGAGTTCGCCACTTTGTGCACTAGGCCGTGCGCGTCAATGTGAGTCAAACCCGGGGCTGGCGCAGTACCCGGGTCAGGTCAGGTATATGCAGTAGCGCTTGACTCGATCATATGCTGTGACATATGCACGAAACACTCACATGACCATATATGTTTATGTTTTCGGATGCCACTAAAATCTGCTGTTGAGTACCACTTATGGAACGGGCACCAGTCGTGAGTGACAACATGGGCCGCTAGCTACGGCTTTCGGACACATTACGACTGCCCAATGTGACGGTAATACCCGATGCCGATCGGTATTAAGACTGCCCCTGTAGAACATTAGGTGCAGTACGCGATAATACTCGCATCAACTTCATGGTGCCGGGTTCCTCGATATGCAGACGAGATCTTGTTCTGGTTGCGCAGCCACGCATCGAGCATAACGCAATCTTACTTCACCCATAGCAACCTAAAAACACTGCCAGTGCTGCATGTGTTGGCAACCGCTACACTCTTTTAGAACCTGCGGTAGGTTCGTAGTTCGGCGCAAACTCTACGTAAAGCAGCAGGCCATGATGAAACTCACCGGCCGCTAGTCGGCGCTTTGATGGCGGCTAGGGATAAGTAATGAATAGTATGAGCGTTGTTTTGGTGAATCTAGACGATGCCGCACAACTGTAAACGGGTGCTGGCACGGAGAAATTTCTAGGATACATTGTGTTATTTCCCACCATTTGGTGGATACTCGGTGCTCCGGTCCGGTGACCACAGGCCTTCTACTTATGCATCCCTTCCTGGGGCCAATCCTGCTCGCAGCTACCTCAGGTTCTGAAGTCCGTTCCGCGGCGCCGGGCATTTTTGGACGTCTGGTTATAGTGGAGCGTGCTTCTGGATCGGAGTGATTGCCACTCTGGTCGTGATGTATTCGCAGTAATGGATCATTCGAAAGCCGGATCGCTAGCAGTTCCAGCATCGACCATGGTGGTAGGCACGGCGGGATGCGGGTTGACTATGATGGGTACAATATCTCACTGTTCGATCCATTTCGGATCTGGTCAGCGAGGTTGTCGCGGCGATGACAAAAATCGAGCATAGTCCAAATCGGAATGCTGGTCGCAATTTATGCGCATTATTAACTTGGTCGGCCCGACAACCGCGTTCGCCGTGTTGACTGCACTGGCCATCTTGGGGGCGTTAGCGTAAACAAATGCACCGATATCGAGGGTGTTGGCTACCGCACGTGCACTGCATGATCTACTGTTATCGTCTCCTCTCCCCTACTGCCGACTTTGGCATCGGTGTCTCAGCGGGTCTAGTCTTTGCCAGCAACATCGGTGCCAAAAACCGGTACGAATGCACTGTGATCGGCGAAGCGGTCAACAAGGCCGCACGGCTAACCGACTTTGCTAAGGCCTCGGACCGGAGAACTCTGTGTTTGTCACCGGCCATCGACCGCTCCGAGCCGGCTGAGCGTGAGCACTGGGTCGGATACTATTCCAGTGTATTGCGTGGCTGCTCCACGTTTGGGCTCCGATAAGCACTAGCGGGGCAGTGCGGAGAATATGCAATGTAACATTGCGTGACTGACTGGTGCTTGAATAAAGCTAGCCTCTATTGCGTGTCGGGAATTAACGGGGTCGAGGACTATCCGAGCACGTGGTGCACCCCGCTCATAGGATCGTTCGGGGTTCCCGCTGAGAAGTTGGCCGACAAGGGAAACAACTGCGCAGCGCGATGTGACTCCGTGGTTGGCGGGGTTGATCGCAGTTCAGCTGGGATCTCTCTTGTGCCGCAATGGCTTGGATATGGCGTCAGTGGGTGGCCAGCCGTAGCTGAAAGCCGAAACTTCCGTCGGCCCCAAAAACAACAACACATAACACTGTCGTTCTTTCTGTCAGGAAGCCTTATTCGAGGAGGTGCTCGTGCAAAAATTAGCTAAATGCATTGTTAATTGTTTTTGGGCTTTCTATGGGTGACCGTGTTGTAGTTATCTGCGGTGGTCACCTCTGAATATTAAATGGCGCTTTTATTTAATTTTTGAGATCATGGACGGAGTTCTTTTACTGTTCTGGAGGCTGCAAACCGCTTGGGAGAAAAATCTCTTATCATCCATTTTGGTGACTTTCCGCATTAACTGGGCATGTGCTATGAACACTTCTCCTGTCGCCGGGTTATGGAGCTGCTGAAAAAGCTCTACTGCTAGGATATCCTGTCGATACTGCTGCAAAGCCGCCACGTTGTGGTGGCTGATAAAACGAGCACGGGGGTGGACTACCGCCCCGCGGTTGTGTGCTACGGTCCCAACAAGCAGGACATGTACGCCGATTCGGCACGCGGTCCCGTTAACAGTGCTCGCACTGCCACGGTTCCCCGAACATCGTTCGGCCATCTAACAGGGATCTCTGGTTGCAGCTATTCCAAGCAACGTCATCCGGCTTGGCACCACGGTTCCGGGACATCACCAGTGCTCAAGGTGTGAGCTGGCTGACTGAATACTGACCCAGCTCAACGTCAATACCGGTCAACAAGCAGTACTTGGCGTCGTCCTGGCACGCGTGGAAGCTCTCGACCGTTAAGGTTAAGTGACCAAGAGGGAGATCATAGTGACCGATACCAACCTCATCGAAAACGAAGAACGCCAGGCGCTGCGCAAAGCGGTGGCTGCTTTGGTAGCCAACTACAGTCAAGTAGTATTTCTTGGAGAAGGCGTGTTCCCGCCAGCACACCGACGAATTATGCTCCGAAGAAAACAATCTCGTATTTCTCGATGATGTGCAACTGCTCGCCTACACACTCGTCGCAGCCTAGGATGCCATAGTCGCACAGCTTTTCGCTGTCCTGAACCCCGAACGCATTATGGGCACGGCCAGCACCATAGTAATGGTACGCCTCACGATCGATAAGGCCGTAGGGGCGACGTGCAGAAAGTTTTCCACCCTGATAGATACCCATCAGGTTCTGTCGCATACGTTGGCGCAGAGTAACGTTGATGTCTAACTCGCCAAGATGATGCAAAAGGCCTCAGCGTCCTACGAAAATGGCGACGACTTTGGCACAGCCGAGGCCATCAACATGGTCAAATACGAAGGCAGTCGACCAAGTCATGCAGTCAATGGGCGGCAACGAGCTAACCCAGGAGTATGGCGATGCCACAATGGTGACCTCAGTCAGGTTCGAATGGATCGTGCCGATTAGTCGCGAGATAGTACTGAACTTCGTTGCATAGACATCGCTGGGTCCTAACGACCATCTTCCTGATGGATGCACTCGTAGACTACGCCGGCCATGACCACTTACGTGAGGTCCTTTCGCCCGGCTGACACTGAACTCTCCCAAATAACCGCAACGCACTCTCGAGCACCCTTATTAACCAACTGCACCAGGACCTGCGAAACGCAACAGCAGGTTCGGTGTCGCGATGGGTGGTCTTAGGACACACCGGCGGTATGTTTTGCGTCGGTGCTAGACCTGAGGAATGCCGGCGACGGTGACCCATTCTATATGTCTGTTACGCGTGCCCAAGCAATGACGACGTTGCTACGCGACATCGTCACAGAGCCGCTACCGGTGATCGGCGCCATAGATCGTCATACCCGCGCCAACGATAATCTCACTCACTTTATCTAGCGCAGATATCGGCCCACCACACCGCCGGGTATTACGCTAACCAGCGAAAGGTGCGTAGGCTGCCGAAAGCCGCAAAGATCGGATTGATTCCGATGGCCGCTGACTACGTTGATGCCACGGTCGGGTCATTGGTAACCTCGATAGGTCACAATTCACCACAGGGTCTTGCGGTGTTGAAGGCACTTACCACCCCGTTGTTCTTGAAGGATTCAACCGGTACGCCGAATGGCCCACCAATGACTCGGCCCGGCTGTTTGTCTCCGACGAAACTCGTGGAGACCTGCTTGTGTGACTGCAAAAACGGCAGACGAGTTGGATCTATTACCACTCGCCGATGATACGAGCCGCTGAGCGGCCCGAGGTGGGAGAGGGCCATCAAGGATCAAACGATACGGTAGCTGTAAAGTCAGCAATTTAGGCACTCCTATTGCTGCAGCCAAATCTTTAGGTCGTACGCTCGTGGGTGATGAGCAATTCAGCGCAACGTAACGCGAAGGGTGCACGTGACCAGCCTTTGCGTGCAGCAGACACCGACCGCATTCAGATTGCGCAGTTGTTAGCCTATGCCGCTGAGCAAGGCCGCTTGGAGCTGAAAGACTACGAAGACCGACTTGCTAGGGCGTATGCAGCGACCACGTACCAAGAGTTGGAGCAGCTGCGGGACGATCTGCCAGGGTCACAAGTAAGCGCCCGTCGAGGTGGCAATCCCAATCCGGCTCCATCAATACTGCTGCTGGCCCTGATGAGCGGATTTGAGCGGCGAGGTCGATGGAATGTGCCGAGGAAGTTGACTACATTCTCTTTTTGGGGTAGTGGGGTGGTGGATTTACGCTACGCGGACTTCACGTCGACAGAGGTTGAACTCCATGCGTACTCGGTGATGGGCGTGCAGACTATTTTGCTGCCGCCCGAAGTAAACGTGGAGATCACTGGCCACGGTGTGATGGGTAGCTTTGACCGTCAAGTACGAGGTCAAGGCACACCAGGCGCACCAACAGTGAAGATTCGCGGCTTCTCGCTGTGGGGCGGCGTGGGAATCAAGCGCAAAGCCCGCAGGCCTCGCAGGTAGCAGACGACCAGGTCTGATCACGTACTCGCATGTACTCGGCAGTGACTGGTTGACCCCTGATGCTCGTGCCATACTCCGGCGAAAAATTCCGAGAATGGTGAATCCGAGCAAGGAGCCGTTATGTTCGAAGAGTTGTGGGCGATTCCTGACGTACTCTGCTATGCGGGTAATGAGCTGGCCAAGCATAACAATTCGTTACTGGTGTCACGGCGGTCCTGCCGACGCGAAGCGGAAAACGCTCAGTTGGGATGGGTCGGCTCGTTGACGGCCGCGTTGTCGGTATTGCTTGACCGGTTGGTGGTGGCCAGCACCAAATAACATAGGCCACTTCGGTTAGAATTCCGGTGTCATGTATGTCGCCGCTGCCGGATGCACCGCGACCAAGCAGCGCAACGCGACCGCCCTGAACCAAGTGAGCGACACCATCTATGGTGGAATCTAGCCCACGCCATGGCGTTGCACCTGGTTGATATTGAGCGCTGGGATCCTGCGGCGATCACGACAGTCTTGGAGACTACGATCAAGCACACGCACGGCAACCACACCGCCTCGTATGCGCTAAGCAAAATCATACGGTTTCTGGATTTTGGCGGTGACATTGCAGCAACAGCCCATTAAGCAACCTAATGCACCGCGCTTATCCTCGCCACCTACGAAGACGCCTAGGAAGCCATCGCGCGTGCCACAGAGAAGTCGGCTGACGAAGTTGCCGCAATCCGTTGGCGTTGCCGATGATTCGTCAGAAAGCTCGGGATCATCAGCGCACGATTGTCGACACCACTGGTACGATACTGTTGTCATTATCCACTGTGGACCAGAACTGCATCCTTGACACCGCAATCATACTGAGGAAAAAGCTTTTAGCTGTCCGCTAATGCAGAGCATGCAGATGAGGATTTGGCAACTCGATTCGCTTCACTGACGTTGATTGCCCTCGAGCAAGTCTATGCCAAAATCAGCCCAAATGCCGCATATTCCACAGCCAGGAAGTAACCCCACGCGGTCGACACTTGGGGAATTTTGCTGATTCCGGGCCAGCAGGATCGGGTTACACAGTGGTTCTGAAACTCCATCCGCAACCTCGATGGCATCACTACCAAGTTCCGCAATGAGAACAATATAACTGTGCTGCAACACGAAGTACCCTTCTGCAGAACGGTTGGTGCGAAGGTAACAGAGTCTGTCCTCAGAACATCGATAAGTTGACGGATCTCAGGCAGCCACGAGATACATTGGCTGGCACACGGCGGAGTCAGCTTGACATTGCTTTTCACCACAAGAAATCTCGGCAAAGTACTTGCAGCAGTTAGGGTCGGAGATGTCTACAAAGTGTTCCGTTTCGGAGTCACCGTCGATGGGATGAACTTTCTAATCAACTCCACTGCTGCACAGATGGTTATCAACGTCCAAGTCCAGCGTAACAAAGCAGTCGATTTGCGCCGATGACCTTGGCATTGCGAATCCCGTTACGGTGGACTGTACTACCTCGCTGTTTTATGATCTATCGGATAGCCTACTAGAGGTCGCCCATGACTGGCTCTCCTGGGCTGGCGAGGGACAACTGATCAGCTTCTATACGCGCTTGGCGGTCAACACAACTATGGCGGATAAGTACATAACCGCGTTCGGGTATTCCCATGTAGGTCGCTAACCATCAGCCTGGCATTTCAGCAGGGTGCACCCGTCCACGACGTTGTCTTGTATGGCTCACCGGGTACCAAGTTCAGTAACCCCGCTACGCTTGGAGTTGAACCTGAATATGCTTATTACATAATCGTAAACAACAACTCGTTCGCCATTCTGATTCCTCATGCCGGCGTGTTAGGCAGGAGCCTGCAAGATGTGTTTGGTTTCATCGAGCTGTACATCCAATCAGGTTTCACTCTATGATGGAAAATCCGATAATTGACAGTGGAATTGCTACGCATACGGCAACGCCGAATATCCTTGTGTCAAGCCTAACTGACGGCTACGCATGAGCGGCTACATTTTGGCCACGGTGCTGGCCAGAACTGCAGAACGATCCGATCAAACCACCTCCTTCTGCGCTCCCCCGTGACAGGCGTGGATCATCATCGCTGCACCTTAGTCATGAAGAAACGATGAGCGACTACACCAACTGGATGCGTTGAGCCGACAAATTTCACTTCATAAGCGATGTCGTGGCCCAGCGAGTAGGACCGTCAGTATAACATGGCCAGGCCGGCAGCCAGACCTGAAAACATCGTGCAGCAGCTCGCCAACGTAGACGTCACAGTCCAAGCGAAACTTGCGCAATACTCATCAAGTAAAATTTTTTACAGCGCAAGTTTTACATCAAACCAGGCACTGGAGCGACCCGTTCATCGCTTCCGTCGGTCAGCCAAAGGGATACCATCTGTTCTTTGGCAGCCCTGCCCCAACGTAGGGGGCAATGGCTGCATATCGTGACCGAGTTGGCGTCAGTGTTCGCGGTGGTGCACTTTCGTCCCAACAACTCCGCGCTCGGGAGTCCGTTATTGCCGCTGGGCACGCCCAACAACTCCCGAATCAGCTACACTGATACATTAATTGACCAGGTCACCGCCGACACCGAGCATCCGACCCGGACATATACTAGCCCATACTTGTACGAATTCCCTTGGCGGACGACAAGCCCCAACATCTCCTAGCTCGGTAGTTATGATCTGCAGCACCACCTAACCGCGATCACAATCACAACTCACCCACCAAAACCACCGCGACAACAAAATAGTACGAGTTCGTCGTGGCCCCCGTGAGAAAGTGTAAGTCACGTGGCAGATTGCTAGCGCGTTCCCACTCGTCGATATTGGGCAGGGTCTCTCGTTCTGTGAATGAGCGCAAAGTCTTTCGCAGCTGTTAGTGTTCCATTGCGGCTGTGCCGAACTTCGGCCCACTCTGGCGTAGGTCGTCACCTTCGACGTGGGCGATCCTTGCCCCGATACCGAAGCCCTCGGCCAGCGCCTTTACCGTATCTTCCAGCCCGGCGAGGTTCAGGCTACCGGTGTTGGCGACTATGCATACTCCACGATCGCGGGCCAGTCCCAATGCAGTCTTCAAGTTGGGTCAGGAAGGTCTTGGTGTAGCAGCGGTCGGGGTGTTTTTCCTGCCACTACCAAGAAGCATCGAAGTCACTTCGGCCATTTAGTCACCGGCGAAGAAGTCGAGTTCACCACCGGTGAATGTTTTGGGTATAGCTGATAGTCGGTCACCGTATAAGGCCGAGCAATTTCTGATGCGGACGGTGTGAAAACCATCTGCTTCTCCACTTCAAGAGACTACCAAACCTAATTTGAGCGCAACACCCCAACCAGCTGGTTGCCTGCTGTTATCAATGTCATGTCAAGGTCTCGCCAGAGCGGCCGTATGCTACCCACAAGACACGCCCTGTGACGAATCGCTCTGGCTTATGTGTCACTGCGCAGCGCGGTCGGTGGGCTGGCCAGTTTGGTGAGCAATAGATCACTCAATCTATCATAATACTGGTAATCGTTAACCTCGATCGAGTAGTAAGGGCCGATAATGGCTACACCCAAGCGCAGGATGTCGCGCGCGAACACCCGAAGCCGACGCGCGCAGTGGAAGGCTAATCGGATCGAGCTTGTCGGTGTGAAAATGGTGGGGGAGCGACACAAGGTGCCTCGCAGACTGCTCAAGGCGGCACGTCTTGGTCTTGTCGACTTCTAAAGCGTTAATCCTGATTCCACTGTTGCCGTGTAACGGGGTCGACGCACGCGTCGTTGACTGGAAAATTGCGATTCAGTGTCAGCGCTCCTCGCAGACGCCGGGACCGAGTTAGTGGCCCTGCGGATACTTGCCGTTGACGACGATCGCGCGGTGCGTGATTCCCTGCGCCGGTCGTTGTCGTTCAATGGTTATTCGGTCGAATTGGCCAACGATGGTGTCGAGGCGTTGGAAATGGTCGCCCGCGATCGGCCTGATGCTCTCGTTCTCGATGTCATGATGCCTCGTCTGGACGGTTTAGAGGTCTGCCGTCAGCTCCGAAGTACTGGCGACGACCTACCGATCCTGGTGCTAACCGCCCGCGATTCGGTTTCCGAACGGGTCGCTGGCTTGGATGCCGGTGCCGACGACTACCTGCCCAAACCGTTCGCCCTCGAAGAACTGTTAGCGCGGATTCGGGCGCTGCTACGCCGCACCAAACCCGATGACGCTGCCGAGTCTGCAGCGATGAGTTTTTCCGACTTAACCCTGGACCCGGTGACTCGTGAAGTCGTCCGTGGGCAACGCTGGATCAGTCTGACCCGTACCGAATTCGCATTGTTGGAAATGCTGATCGCTAATCCGCGGCGGGTACTTACACGGAGCCGTATCCTCGAAGAAGTGTGGGGATTTGACTTTCCTACCTCGGGCAATGCACTGGAAGTCTATGTTGGGTATTTGCGCCGCAAAACCGAGGCCAATGGTGAGCCGCGGCTAATACACACTATACGTGGAGTGGGTTATGTATTAAGGGAGATGCCGCCTTGATGGTTCGGTTTGCCTGGCGCCGGCGAGCATCGTTGCGAGCCACCAGTTCGTTATCTCTGCGGTGGCGGGTAATGCTCCTGGCAATGTCCATGGTGGCGATGGTCGTCGTCTTGATGGCATTCGCGGTCTACGCGGTGATCTCGGCGGCGCTGTACAGCGACATCGATAACCAACTGCAAAGCCGGGCGCAGTTGCTGATCGCTAGTGGTTCGTTGGCAGCCGACCCCGGCAAGGCCATCGAGGGCACTGCCTACTCGGATGTCAACGCCATGTTGGTGAACCCGGGTCACTCGATTTACACGGCTAATCAGCCGGGTCAGACCCTTCCGGTCGGAACGGCGGAGAAAGCTGTCATCCGTGGCGAGCTGTTCATGTCGCAACGCACTGCATCGGACCAACGAATACTAGCCATACACTTGCCCAACGGCAGTTCGCTCTTGATATCCAAGAGCTTACGTCCAACCGAAGCCGTCATGACCAAGCTGCGTTGGGTGCTTTTGGTTGTTGGAGGTATCGGCGTCGCGGTCGCCGCAGTGGCCGGGGGGATGGTGACTCGGGCAGGACTTCGTCCGGTGGGGCGTCTGACCGAAGCAGCCGAGCGAGTGGCGCGTACCGATGACCTGCGGCCCATCCCGGTGTTCGGCAGTGACGAATTAGCCAGGCTCACTGAGGCATTCAACTTGATGTTGCGTGCATTGGCTGAGTCTCGGGAACGTCAGGCACGGCTGGTTACCGACGCCGGACATGAGTTGCGCACCCCATTGACCTCGCTGCGCACCAACGTCGAACTGCTGATTGCCTCGATGGCTCCCGAAGCACCGCGGCTACCCGACCAGGAGATGGCAGATCTGCGTGCAGATGTAATCGCGCAGATTGAAGAATTGTCCACGCTGGTAGGCGATTTGGTGGACCTCACTCGAGACGACGCTGGGCAGGTGGTGCACGAGCCGGTCGACATGTCCGAGGTCCTTGAACGCAGTCTGGAGCGTGTCCGGCGGCGACGCAACGATATTCACTTTAACGTCCAGGCGATCGGATGGCAGGTCTATGGTGATTCCGCCGGCCTGTCGCGTGCGGTGCTGAATCTCATGGACAACGCGGCCAAGTGGAGCCCGCCGGGTGGCCACGTCGTCGTAACGATGCGCCAACTCGACCCGTCGCACGCTGAACTGGTGGTTTCCGACTACGGTCCGGGGATTCCGCCGCAAGAGCGTCGGCTGGTGTTCGAGCGCTTCTACCGATCGGCTACTGCACGGTCGTTGCCGGGTTCGGGCCTTGGGTTGGCAATCGTCAAACAGGTGGTTATCAACCATGGAGGTTTGCTTCGCGTCGAAGACACCGCGCCGGGAATGCAACCCCCGGGCACGTCGATTTACGTGCTGCTACCCGGACGCCCGATGCCGATTTCAGCGTACTCCACGCTCGCGGACCAGGACATGGGCGAAGCCAATTCCCAGGACAAGACCGACCCAGCTATGCAGGTTTCTGGTAGATTGGCGAACTTTGGGGATTCCGCGCACGTTATCTCAGTGGACTATTAGTCCGCGCGGGCAGGGTAGTTGGCAGTTACTGTATGAAAAGTCGGCCCGCATGAGCCAACATAGAGGAAGAGCGACTTAGCGACATGACGAATCACCCGAGGTATTCGCCACCGCCGCAGCAACCGGGATACTGTAGCGCGCCTAATCGCGCTGTGTCGTCCTCTTACGCCGAGGAGCAGCAAGCGTATCACCAGCAAGTCGACTGGCGCTATCAGCAGTCGCTTCCGTTGCAGCAGTATCATCGAACCTACGAGCCATTTGGTGGTGCGGGTACGGTCCCGCTGCCGTCGATGATTCCACCCGGCGGGGTAGCCGAAAGACGCTATCGCGCAGGAATGTTGGCCGTTAGCGCGCTAGCGATAGCAGTGGTATCGGCTGGTATTGGCGGCGTGGCGGCTACGGTCGTTGAGTTGGGCACGCGCGTCGCGGGTGGCGACGGTGCCGGCCCGATAACCGGGCCGGCTGCCAGCGTTCCGGCGGCGAACATGCCGTCGGGTAGCGTCGAGCAAGTTGCCGTCAAGGTAGTGCCCAGTGTCGTCATGCTGGAGACCGATTTGGGTCGTCAGTCTGAGGAAGGCTCTGGCGTCATTTTGTCGGCCGATGGGTTGATCTTGACCAACAACCACGTCGTCGCGGCTGCCGCCAAACCAGGGAGCAGTCCGGGCGGTGGTCTGGCGCCGAAAACCACGGTGACTTTCTTCGACGGCCGCAACGCGTCGTTCACGGTGGTCGGTGCCGATCCCACTAGCGATATTGCGGTGGTTCAGGTGCAGAGTATTTCCGGACTGACCCCGATTACGATTGGCTCTTCCGCGGATCTGCGGGTGGGTCAGCCGGTGGTGGCTATCGGCTCCCCGTTGGGTTTGGCGGGTACGGTGACCACCGGAATCGTCAGCGCGCTTAACCGTCCCGTGTCGACGACCGGCGAATCGGGCAACCAAAATACGGTGCTGGACGCGATTCAGACCGATGCGGCGATCAACCCAGGTAATTCTGGTGGTGCGTTGGTCAACATGGGCGGCCAGCTGGTGGGAGTCAACTCTGCTATTGCCACACTCGGCGCTGATTCGGGTGATGCACAGAGCGGCTCTATCGGGCTTGGCTTCGCGATTCCCGTCGACCAAGCCAAGCGCATCGCTGACGAGTTAATCAGCACTGGCAAAGCGACACATGCGTCGCTGGGTGTCCAGGTGACCACCGACAAAGGCACCCCGGGCGCCAAGGTTATGGACGTCGTGGCCGGTGGTGCGGCCGCGAATGCTGCCGTTCCCAACGGTGTCGTTCTCACTAAGGTCGACGACCGCCTGATCAGTAGCGCCGACGCGTTGGTCGCCGCCGTGCGGTCCAAAGCACCCGGTGACAAAGTGTCGCTGACCTATAAGGACCAGTCTGGTAGCAGTCGCACGGTTCAGGTCACACTCGGCAAGGCGGAACAGTAATTCCGAGCTAACGTGTTAGTCGATAAGTAATCGCGTCAGAGCTCGGATATACGGTTGCACCCATGGAGAAGGGTGTGGAGTTGGTAGTCGGCCGTGCACTTGTTGTCGTTGTCGACGATCGCGCCGCGCATGGGGATGAGGACCACAGCGGGCCGCTGGTCACTGAGCTGTTGACCGAGGCCGGGTTCGTCGTCGACGGTGTGGTTGCGGTGGCGGCTGACGAGGTCGAGATACGCAACGCATTGAACACTGCAGTGATCGGTGGGGTAGACCTGGTGGTCTCGGTCGGTGGGACTGGTGTTACACCACGTGACGTCACTCCAGAGGCCACCCGCGAGATTCTGGATCGGGAAATTCTAGGTATCGCCGAAGCCATTCGCGCTTCGGGGCTGTCCGCTGGAGTCACCGACGCCGGATTGTCGCGTGGTCTAGCTGGTGTTTCGGGCAGTACGTTAGTGGTAAACCTCGCCAGCTCATGTTATGCGGTGCGCGACGGGATGGCGACACTTAATCCCCTGGCCACCCAGATCATTGGGCAATTATCGAGTCTGGAGATCTAAGCTGGCACCGCTACGGTCAGGTGACTGCGCGAGGTCCGTGGTTTGGGGGTGGTGTCAGATCAGCTGTACCGACGTGCCGGCCAGACGGAGCCCCGTTGCTTTGGGTGAGAAGATCGCGGATTTCGGTGAGTAGGACAACTTGGGCCCCGATTAGGTCGGCGTCAAACCGCTCGGCCTTACCATGCTTGCGTAGCGTGGTGTAGGGCAACACGACCAGGAAATACACTACCAAAGCGATCAGCAAGAAGTTGATCGCGGCCGAGAGCACGATGTTCAAGTCGATGGCCTGACCGCCCCCTATGCTGATCTTCAAGGCGTTGAGATTGGTTTGTTGGTTGACGCCGACCCGATTGATCAACGGCGTGATGATGCTGTCGGTGAACTTGGTGATCAACTCGGTGAACGCGGTACCGATAACTACCGCTACGGCCAGGTCGACGATATTGCCTCGTGAGAGAAACTCCTTGAACTCTCTGAACATGGGAGGTCCTTTCTAGACTGGACACAGTTTGCTGTGTATCACGTGTTGAGCGGTTGCCAGGTACCAGTGCAAGGTCAAAGTCACCGTATGACTGAGCGTTGAGCCTGTTACCGTATTCGCCAAGCGAACCGAAAGCGCCACCAAACACTACGTGTTCGGCGTTATACGGCCTGGAATTTCTGCTTTGCAGACACAGGAACTACGACAGCGTCGGTGGCCACTATTTGCTGACTGCCGGAGCGGTGTTGGCCGGCGCAGCCAGCACGGTCCGGGGCCAAGGCGGTCGATATCCGACCGAATAGGCTTGGATTCAGTAATGATTCTCCCACGCTGCATAGAGTTAAGCGCAGTATAGCACTGGCGATACCGGGCAGAAACTTGTTGTGGATAACCGGCTAATTCGGAGCGGTCGCGACGGCCGGCGCAGAGGAGCTGCTTGACTTATCGTTGGATCCCGAATCGTTCTTCGAAGACCCGTTGGTCGAACTGTTCGATTTCTTGTCTGATTCGCGGCTATCGGTGCGGTAAAAGCCACTGCCCTTGAACACCACGCCAACGGCGTTGAATAGCTTCCGCAGCCGACCGGAGCACTTGTCGCAAGTGGTCAAGGCATCATCGGCGAAGGCTTGCACAACGTCAAAGCGGTTAGTGCACTCGGTGCACTCGTAGCTGTAGGTCGGCACAAAAACCTCCGGGTAGTATCGTCTACTTTGGCACTCTACCGTGCCAAGTGCTAGAATTGCCATGTGACGGTGGTTATTCTTTAGCTTGATAGTGCGATCACTCCACGCTCGGGCGTAACTGCATGGGTCATGCGAACATCGTGTGGTTCCGATGGCAACTCGTTGAGTAACTCGGTATCCCGTATCAGCGCGATCAGCCGGGCATGCGGATCGCGGTCTGCTAACGAACGGTCGTAGAAGCCGCCGCCTCGGCCTAATCGCACCCCGCGGTAGTCGACTGCCAGCGCCGGGACAAGCACCAGGCTGGCCTCGGCTAAGGCTGACTTGGGCAGCCACAGTTCGGGTGGCTCGAGCAACCCCCAGGGCCCGGGGGTCAGTCCACCGGGTCGGTACTCGCCCCATTGCAGTGGCAGTGGAATCTCATCGCTGCTGGTACGCGCAACCGGTAGTAACACTCTTCCCGTACTGCGGAGCAACATATCCAGCATCCCGATCGATCCCGGTTCGGTGCCTATCGGCGCGTACGCGCAGACCGTGCTGGCGCTGGTCACCAGCAGCTCCAGGTGCTGGTTGAGCATCCTGGTCTCGGCGGCCTGAACGTCGTTGGCAACGCTGCGCCGGGCAGCCAGCAGCTGTTTCCGTAACGCGGCCTTGCTAGCGGTCACCATGCGCTCCACGATGCCACCCTCAGCTTTTGTGTCGCCACATCGAATCGGCAAACCCGGTGCACGTTATCGTGTGAACGATGTCACTCCCCTCAAGCGCGCAAGTCCCGATTCCATTCACTGCGATCGTTCCTGCGGCCGGCCTAGGCACTCGTTTCTTGCCAGCAACCAAAACGGTGCCCAAAGAGCTGCTGCCCGTCGTAGACACGCCCGGTATCGAGCTGGTTGCAGCCGAGGCCGCTGCGGCCGGGGCTGAACGTCTGGTGATTGTCACCTCCGAAGGCAAGGATGGGGTGGTCGCTCATTTCGTCCAAGACCTGGTGCTTGAGGGCACACTGTTGGCACGCGGCAACAAAGCTATGTTGGCCAAGGTGCGTCGTGCGCCGGAGTTAATCAAAGTGGAGTCCGTCGTGCAGGCCGAGCCGCTAGGACTGGGACATGCTATCGGCTGCACGGAGCCCACACTGGCGCCAGACGAGGATGCCGTCTCGGTGCTGCTGCCCGATGACTTGGTGTTGCCGACTGGCGTGCTGGAGACGATGTCGAAGGTGCGGGCCCGCCACGGCGGTACAGTGTTGTGTGCTATCGAGGTGGCGCCTGAAGAGATCAGCGCATACGGTGTTTTCGACGTCGAGCCGGTTCCCGATGGAGACAATCCTGACGTGCTGAAGGTCGTCGGCATGGTGGAAAAGCCCAAAGCCGAAGATGCCCCTTCGACGTTCGCGGCAGCCGGTCGCTATGTGCTTGATCGTGCAATCTTCGATGCGTTGCGTCGCGTCAGTCGGGGTGCAGGCGGCGAGGTGCAGATCACCGATGCGATCGCGCTGCTGATCAAGGAGGGTCATCCGGTCCACGTAGTGGTGCATCGGGGATCTCGACACGACTTGGGAAATCCCGGCGGCTACCTGAAAGCTGCGGTTGACTTTGCGTTGAATCGTGACGACTATGGTCCGGATTTGCGTCGGTGGTTGGTGGCGCGATTGGGTCTAACCGAGCAGTAGCTTGGCTACCAGACCCCAACAGCCGACCACGGCGAGCCCGGCCTGCCCGACACGGTGCCCCCGGGTAGGGCTGAGGGCAGAAAGGCGCGTTTGTGCGTTCTGTGGAAGAGCAGCAGGCTCGGATATTGGTCGCCGCGGTAGCCCCACGGCCAGTACGTGTCGCCATTGCCGAGGCGCAGGGATTGATGTGCACCGAAGAAGTGATGACCGAACGGCCACTGCCCGGTTTCGACCAGGCGGCGATTGATGGCTACGCGGTACGCAGCGTCGACGTATCGGGTATCGGTGAGTCGGGTGTAGGTGAATCCGGTTCATCCGATGAGGATGGGCGTTATGGGCTGACCTTGCCGGTGATGGGAACCATCGAGGCTGGTGCGCGCACACCCAGCAGGCTGCAGCCCCACCAGACTGTACGAGTGCAGACGGGGGCTCCGCTGCCTGTATTGGCCGATGCAGTCCTGCCGGTGCAGTGGACCGACGGCGGGATGTCGCGCGTGCGGATTCTGCGCGGCGCGCCGTCGGGTGCCTATGTGCGGCGCATGGGGGACGATGTGCAGCCCGGTGAAATCGCCGTGCGTGCCGGAACAATTATCGGGGCGGCCCAGGTGGGGCTGCTGGCGGCGGTCGGCCGCGAACGAGTGCTGGTGCATCCGCGGCCACGGCTGGCAATCATGGTCGTAGGCGGGGAACTGGTCGACATCTCGCGTACCCCAGGCAACGGGCAGGTGTACGACGTTAACTCCTATGCATTGGCCGCGGCCGGCCGTGATGCCGGCGCGGAAGTGAACCGCATCGGCATCGTCAGCAACAACCCGAAGGAGTTCGGCGAAATTGTCGAGAGCCAGATCAGCCGGTCCGAAATCGTGGTGATCGCCGGAGGAGTCGGGGGGGCGGCGGCCGAGGTGGTGCTGTCGGTGCTCTCGGAGCTAGGCGAGATGGAGGTCGTTCGCGTCGCCATGCATCCTGGCTCCGTCCAGGGCTTCGGGCAGCTGGGGCGCGAGGGCGTTCCGACATTTCTGCTGCCAGCCAATCCGGTTAGCGCCCTGGTGGTTTTCGAAGTAATGGTTCGGCCGTTGATCCGGCTGTCGCTGGGCAAGCGCCAGCCGATGCGCCGGATCGTGCAGGCCCGCACGCTATCGTCGATCACTTCAGTGGCCGGACGCAAAGGTTACCTGCGCGGTCAGCTGATGCGAGATCAGGACACCGGTGAATATTTGGTGCAAGCGCTTGGTGACGCTACTGGTGCGTCGTCGCATTTGCTGGCGACGCTTGCCGAAGCAAACTGTCTGGTCGTGATTCCCAGTGGTGCCGAACAGATTCGTACCGGTGAGGTCGTCGACGTTGCTTTCCTTGCTCAGCGCGGCTGACCGGTCCTACTGCACGCTCTGGTGAACCTGTTGCGCACCAACGCCCGGCATCCGGGTTGGCCGTCGAACGTTGGACCGCTGCGGGTTCCGGCTGGTGTTATCCGGTTGCGGGCTGTGCGGTTGCGGGATGGTGCGCAGTGGAGCCACATCAGGTTAGCTGACCGAGCGTACCTCGAGCCGTGGGAACCTAGTAAGGACGGCGATTGGGCGGTGCGACACTCGGTTGCCGCGTGGCAGGTGCTGTGCTCGAATCTGCGGTCGGAGGCCCGTAAAGGTCGTATGTTGCCTTACGCGATAGAGCTCGATGGCAGCTTCTGCGGCCAGTTGACCATAGGCAACGTTACCCATGGGGCGTTGCGGTCGGCATGGATAGGCTATTGGGTATCGAGCTCGGCGTCCGGCGGCGGGGTAGCAACCGGAGCGTTGGCGTTGGGCCTTGACCACTGCTTCGGCCCGGTCATGTTGCATCGCGTGGAGGCTACCGTGCGCCCCACGAATGTGGCGAGCCGGGCCGTGCTGGCAAAGGTTGGGTTCCGCGAAGAGGGGTTGCTGCGCCGCTACCTCGAGGTCGATCGAGAGTGGCGTGACCACCTGTTGATGGCCCTCACCATCGAAGAGGTATCCGGGTCGGTTACGTCGAACCTGGTACGGGCCGGTCGCGCCAGCTGGCTCTAAGTCATACATTTATGGTGAAGAACTGCCCACTGCCGTGTGACTGATGTGACATGAGTAATTAATTTTGGTGCTTGTCAGCTGTAAATTACAAGTGTGTAATTGTTCTGGTCCATTGACCCTGCCGGGTTGGTCACCTGTTGGCCTTGCCGGGGAAAGGAGCAGGTCGTCATGCCGGGCATCCCTCAATCGCTGTTGTGGATTTCGTTGGTGGTGCTGTGGCTGTTCGTGCTAGTGCCGATGTTGATCAGCAAACGTGATGCGGTTCGGCGCATCAGTGATGTGGCATTGGCGACTCGGGTGCTCAACGGTGTTGCCGGTGCTCGACTCCTCAAGCGAGGTCGTCCTGCTGCGGGACATCGTAGCGACCCCAACTGGAAGCCGGACGAGGACTGGCGGCAGAACCCGGTCGAGGGCGAACTCGCTGAAGCTGACCAGAAACTAGATGAAGGCCAGGACCAAAACGTCGGCGATATGCAGCGTACACGTCCGGTGTTCATGAAAGTTGCGGTGGCTGAGCCCACCGGTATCGACTACGTCGACGTTGTCGACGATTCGGGGGGGCGGCCGGTTGAGGACAGTGCTGACGTGACTGAGCCCGCCCTGCTCGTGGTCGATGAGAGCGGATCGCTGGGTCAAGAAGTTGAGGTTGAGCAACGCCAAGGTGACCGGTACGGATGCGTCGACGCCTCGTCGGTCCCGGGACTCAAGCAGAAGAACGCCAAGTCGCCAGTGCCAGTCGTACCGGCTGTCTCGCGGCAGCGTCGGTACGACACCACGACGGCCGCCGCGGTCAGTGCGCGCAAGTACGCGTTCCGTAAACGCCTGTTGATGTTTATGGCGATCATCTTGGTTGGCTCGGCTGCAGCAGCGTTCGAAGTGGATTCAAATGCCTGGTGGATTTGCGGTAGCGCCACCACTGTCACAATGCTTTATTTGGCCTATTTGCGCCGGCAAACCCGGATTGAGGAGAAGGTGCGTAGCCGTCGGATGCATCGGATGGCACGTGCCCGGCTCGACGTGGAGAACGCTCATGACCGCGAATGTGACGTAGTTCCGTCGCGGCTGCGACGTCCGGGTGCGGTCGTCTTGGAAATCGATGAAGAGGACCCCATCTTCGAACACCTGGACTACGAGATGCCGATCCGGACGTTTGGCTGGCCCAGGGACTTACCACGAGCCGTGGGTCAGTAGCGCCCGCCGACGGGCGGCTGGGGCTGTCCTGTAACTGGTAGCCTGCTAGCAATCAGGGGCTATGGCGCAGTTGGTAGCGCGACTCGTTCGCATCGAGTAGGTCAGGGGTTCGATTCCCCTTAGCTCCACATGCGCGACATCTGTCTGAGGACATGTGTATGCATATGTGTCTTGGGATCGTTCACGGTTTGGTTGTGGTTGGTAGTTTTTTCGTTTAGGCGAATTAGAGTTCTTGTATGTAGGCGACCGTCGGTAGTTTCACAACGCGGGCTGTTTGGTGCGGCCTTGGCATTAGTCCGCTGAGTCGGCTAGCATGTCGTGCGACATTCGCCACCTAATGTGCATTGCGTTGCGATGCCAAAAATTGGCTCAAGTATTTGCTAAGACATGCGCGCCATACAGGTTCTCAGCCACCGGCCTTCCTACTTGGGAATCATGATCACCAAATACTAACTGCAAAAATACCCGTCGAATCCATCGAGCAGGGTTTCTTGCTGGTTTAACAGCCACGACGGCGATTAACGTTTATCCTAGACGAATGCCCCAAATGTCTCAGACGCGCCTCACCCAGGTTTGCCAGCGGTGACCGAACTGCAACACGCGCCGTGCTTGCTGCTCGATGCCCACCAGCCTAGTCGACTAGCGTCTGTCGGTCGAACACCGTGATCCCCGTCGAACATAAGGATGCGGTCCGTGCGTAGCGTATCTCGTAGACAGTTTCCCTGTATAGCTTGTCAGGATCGCTATCCAACCGCCAGGACGGACACTCGACCATCTCGTGCGCTATCCGAAACGACATCTGGTATTAGGTACAACGCACCGAAATAGCATACAGCGTTGAATGTTTCATCGTCAAAAATCAACTTGTTCGCGGTCCGCGGTTGTTCAGCACCGCCCGCGTCAGCGTCGGAGCAGAAATGTCGAATTCGATCGCGAGGCTCCCCTTCGGAAGTCGTCGTGTCAGAATTCCGGTGAAATTTCCTGGACAGCAAGTGGTTTCGAACAAGCTTGTTAGCACTGCGATAAACGCATGGCCGGCGTCTTGCGACGCTGCTTAATTTGGGTGATGATGCTGTTGGCGGCGTAAAAGGAGGCCGGACGCCACAGCCGGTTTGTAAACTGTTGTAACGAAACGACTGTTCGTTCATGGCACGCTGAGCCAAGGTTGGGTCGGAAAGCTCGTTGATTCGCCCAGCACGTTTAAAGACCCATTCCACAGCAAGGCGTTCGTGTTGAGTAGACCGCAGGTCACCTCGAGTGGGTCCTAGCTTGGATCGTTATCGGTATTGGTATTCACCGAAGACGGGCTAGTGCTGGCGCCCAACCGCGCGTTTTGTTGCCGTCGCAGCAGCAACAGCCATACTCTGATTTGTATTGGACCGCGAGACGGGAACGGGGGTGGCGGGTTCATGGCAATGTGGGCACTGCTAGTCCCGTGCCTAACCTCTGAGACCTTCGGGATATCGCAGTGGCCGAATTGATCGCTGATAGGGCGGAAGAGTTCGCCGCAATGGATATCTTCCGGGGACTCCCGACCGAGGACCTGATGTCGGTGGCAGCGAGCGTTGAGCCCGTGCTGGCCGCAGCTGGCGAGGTACTTATGCAGCAGGGTGAGCAGGCTGTTTCGTTCCTGCTGATCTCGTCGGGTAATGCAGAGGTCAGGCGGGTCGGCGACGATGGCGCGGTGATCGTCGGGCAGGCGTCCCACGGCACGATCATTGGCGAGATTGCTTTGTTGCGTGACGGTCGCAGGACGGCAACGGTCATCACGACCGAACCGCTGACCGGTTGGATAGGTGACACTGACGCCTTCGCCCAGATGGTGCAGATTCCTGGCATCACGCAGCGGTTGTTGCGCACGGTCCGGCAGCGTCTCGCCGCTTTCATCACGCCCATCCCGATATGGCTTCGCGACGGAACCCATCTGATGCTGCGTCCTGTCCTCCCCGGTGACACCGAGCGCAGCCTGCAGGGTAACGTCCGATTTTCCCGTGAGACTCTGTATCTGCGGTTTATGTCGGCTCGTGCTCCCAGCGATGAGCTGATGCACTATCTATCAGAGGTCGACTATGTAGACCACTTCGTCTGGGTGGTGACCGACGGAGGTGATCCGGTAGCCGACGCCCGGTTCGTCCGTGATGAGAGCGATCCGACGCTAGCCGAAATCGCGTTCACCGTAGCCGATGCCTATCAGGGTCGGGGAGTCGGGACCTTCCTGATCGGCGCTTTGTCCATCGCTGCCCACGTCAACGGCATCAATAGATTTTCTGCTCGGATGCTGACCGACAACGGACCCATGCGCGCGATCATGGACCATCACGGCGCAGTCTGGCAGCGCTACGATGTCGGTGTCATAACCACCGTCATCGATGTTCCCTGCCAACGGGACTTAATCATCGGGCGCCCGATGGCCGACCAGATCGCGGGTGTTGTTCGTCAGGTAATCGGCGCAGTTGGTTGAGCTGCGCCCAGCGTACCTCCGGTGATATTCACGAACGTGCAGAAGTTAGCGATTGGAGCGGTGTTGACGTTTGTGGCCACCAAAATGTGTGTGGCTACCCACACCCGCAGCGGTTCAACCATGGCCGTCTGCCCTTTAGCACGCACGTGTCAACTTGGCCAACATCTGCAGGATCGGTCGCAAGCTGCCGCTCGGCTTTGAAGTGACCCACGGTATTCTTAGCGCGGCTTCACCGAGGTTGATCTGGGTACTAACAGCGGATGCGATGCTGAAGCCGTCGTAATGCATGGACACTCCCTGACTCTGGCCATGGAACTGATCAATCCACGCAGAGCGTGTCTAGTGTCAGGTGCGGGGGCATCGTTGACGCGATAGCGGTGCCCAGCACCGGTGTCCGTGGTCTTCGGCCGCTACCTCCTCGCGGCATGTGAGCAATGGACCATGATGGTTGGACGCACCGCCGCCAGCGTCCATTTCACTGGGCGACGCGTATTGACGGCGTCGATACCCTTGGTATGGCGGTCGATGTGTGGACATCTGTCGAGTCCGGTACCGAAATTGATTTGCGGACATATACATACACTCCGTACCGGGACAACTATTACGCATTTGCTACATTGACCACCGACCTCGGCTCAGCGTTCTCGGCGCTGGCGCCGTAATTCTCCTACAACCCGCTGGCCAAAAAGGTGTACATGTTGCGTAGCTAAACGTCTACTTTGGGTAGATTGGCTAGGATGTTGATTGAAGATGGCATTCGCGGCATCATCAGCGTGCTTGTCGTCGGCTGCTGCTCGGGACCGGTTACCTCTTCTACAAAAGTTAGCATCACCAAAGGTCACCGGAGTGAAGTCGAGCTATGGGTCTGATTTCACTGTCACCGGCCTTGGTGAAAGGGCGATCGACCCCAAATTTCTTTCTGTCGGCGCGGAAGCTGCCCGACGGACTGACCTTCTAACCGGCTAATTGCGCGAAACTGGCGGTTGAGCCTCGATATGCAGGGCAATATGGCGGCGGTCTCTGCTGAGGGCAACGGCAACCGGTTCATCATCATCGCGGTGGAGACTTCCAAGCCATTCCGCTTAACTATCCTGGGCAGAATTGCACGAAGGTGTCATTCTCCGGGGCCCCGGTGCGGGGTGAAATCGAGGTAGTCGATGCGCTGCACCTTGTGAGAAAGCGCGTACGTTGGCCGTGCGCCGTGTCTTGCAGACGGTAGTAGCCGGGACACCCCGTACCGGTGAGCTTTACGACTACACTGCTGTGTTCGGTGACTATCAGATGATGGTCATTGCCAATTCGTTGGTAGTTCCGTGACAGTCGGTGGGGCCGGTGGACACGCAGCGTGCCCGCGACTTATTCGTAAAGACGGTGAGCACGATTCAGAGTTGACCCGGCTGCTAGTCCGGTAGGAATACCTAGCGCACGTCGCGTGGTCGGAACTGGATGCTGACCCGCGGTCCTGTTGACGCGGAGGTTTTAGGAACGGCATGCTCCCAAGTGCGTTGGCAGGAGCCGCCCATCACTAACAGATCGCCGTGTGTCAGTGGCAGTCGCAAAGATGGCCCGCCGCCACGTTTACGTAACGCGAATACTCGTGTGGCGCCAAGGCTGATAATCGCCACCATGGTGTCTTCTGAGCTGCTGCGGCCTATGGTGTCGCCATGCCAGGCGACGCTGTCGGAACCGTCGCGGTAGCAGCACAATCCGACGCTGGTGAAGGGTTCACCCAGTTCGCCGGCGTAGATGTCGTTGAGTCGACGGCGCAGCCTCGTCAGCAGTGGATGCGGAGGATCGTCAGTTGTCAGGTCGTGAAAACTCACCAGCCGGGGAACGTTGACCACCTTGTCGTACATTCGTCGGCGTTCAACACGCCACGGTACCCCAGACAATAACGCGTCCAGCAGCTCCGCTCCGTCTGTAAGCCATCCGGCGCGGAGCTCTATAAAGGCGCCGTCACCCAGTTGTCTTCGCTCGTGATACTCGAACAACGAGCCCTGAAGTGCGATCCCCACACTAACCAGTATATCGCACATTAGTTCGATTAGCTATGATGGACTGGTTCAGTGTACTAAATATAACCGGTGCCGCGGGGGCGAACTTCTTCTCGCTGTGACTGTTGCCAGGCTAGGTGTGCATTCCGAGGTAGGGCCGTTGAGGGTCGTTATCTTGTACCGTTCGAGCGTCCAACTGCGACGACTCAAACTGTGCAATAATGATCCGCTGCTCTTCGACAAGTTGCTCTGGGGCTCGCGCGCAGGAGGAGCACAACCAATTTGCCGAACTGCTGCGCTCCCGCGGCGTGGAAGTGTTGCTGCTGAGTGAACCTTTGACGAGTGAGGTCGCCCGGATGCATCCCGGATGCATGAGGTCCGGTATGGCCGCAGATGCACGGTGTCTCGGTGCGGCTTTGGCACAAGAACTTTCAGTATATCTGCGTAGTCTCGACTCCGTCACACTGGCCCACGTGTTGACAACTGGAATGACGTTCAACGCGCTTCCACCAGAGACCCGGACTGACGCTTCATATGCATCATGAGACGGATTTTGTCATCGAGCCGTTGCCGAACGTGATGTTTACTAAGGACTCGTCAATCTAGGTCGGGCCGCGTGTGGTGACCCTTACCCCGGTACTATCGGCCCGCACCTTCCGGCTGGCTGATTGGATCTATGCTTAGCCTAGGTGTTTCACCGGCGTGCGGGAATCCTACGAATTAAAGGTCCGTTCCTGTCAAAGGTGGTGGCGTGCTCCAGTGCGCTTCGCGCGTGATCGCGGTGGTAGTAGGCGAGCAGATCACATCGGCCGAGGCGGAAGCTTTGGCGCACTGCCTTTTTGACGATGACCTTGCGCACACGGTGCTAGCTGTACCGATCGTGTAAAGGAATGTGCAGATGTACCTGAACACCGTGTATGTGAGGGTCGACACGGACACGGTGGTGATGTATGCAAACGTCGTCAATATGCACCCGGCATTCGCGATCCAACGTGCGCCATGTTGTGACTATTAGCGACGCTGTTCTATGTTCTCTAGTGCCCCGCAAGGCGATAGGTATTGACAAGATGCTGGTCATTGACACCGAACTAGATCCCGTTATCGCCGAACTTGAACAGTGGAACGATGTCGACAACACGTTGACATTGACTACTTGTGTTGTTGCCTCCTATGAGCGTAGAACATAACATAATTCCTGCTTGTGGATATGAGGGTATAGAAGTGGTAACCGTAGCAGGTTCCGACTTGGCACTGATACCAGTTTATTTTAGTTTTATGTTCTGCCTTGTTGACGCTATCCACAGTAGTTTTTCAGTGCCGAGATTGCCGCAACTGTTACGGTTAGCACCCCAAACACAGCCTTCGCTGCAATCTTGTTGTAGCACCTAGCGCCAACTGGGAAGCCAGATCTCCATGTTCCAGATCTGGTGTGAGATAGGCAGGCCGGTGAGCACAGGAAACAGCCAAACGAAGTTCGTCACCACTAAAGCCACATAACAGGAGACGGCGATTAGCCTGAGTGTGTGTCGTTCGTCGTTATGGGTACTAGGGTCTCTGGGACTCGAGTCGCGCCCCGGGGAGTAGAGAATGTCGCCGAGGATCAGCGCGATGCCCATCACTAAGAACGGTGCCATCGTTGCCGCATAGAATAAGTACATCTGCCGGTCAATGTCGGCGAACCACGGGAGCCACCCCGCGCAATACCCAACCAAAACAGCCGCGTAGCGCCAATCTCGCCGAATGGCCGTTCGCCAAGTAGCGTAGACCAGGACGGGCACCGCCAGCCACCACATCGCGGGCGTGCCGACTAGCATCTCGGCTTTGACGCATGACTGTGCCCCGCAACCGGGCACGTCTTGCTGGTCAATCGCGTACAGCACCGGCCGCAACGACATTGGCCAGCTCCACGGTTTGGATTCCCACGGGTGGTAGTTGCCTGCAGAATTCGTCAAGCCAGCGTGGAATTGCAGTGTCTTGGCGTGGTAGTACCACAGCGACCGAACGGCGTCGGGCAGTGGGATCATCCCGTGACGTCCAATCGTTTGCCCTACCTGGTGCCGGTCGATCGCGGTCTCGGACGCAAACCATGGTGCATAGCTGGTTATGTACACCAAAAAAGAGATGAGCCCCAGTGCATATCCGGTGGGGATAACGTCACGTCGTAGGACTCCCCACCATGGGTTAAGCACCTGGTATTGGCGTCGGGACGACACATCGAACGCCAACGACATAACACCAAAGAACAACACGAAGTACAGACCGGACCACTTTGTCGCGCAAGCCAATCCGAGGAGTACACCGGCCAGGAAGCGCCACCAGCGCACACCGAGCCGCGGACCCCAAACCGTTTCGGTGGACCGCCCTTCCGTGATCGCTGTGTGCATTCGTTGGCGGACCTGATCGCGGTCGACGATGAGTGCGCCGAACGTTGCGACCACGAAGAAGGTGAGGAAGCCGTCGAGTAGCGCGGTGCGTGCGGTAACAAAGCTGACGCCGTCGCAGATAACCAACAGTCCCGCGATGGTGCCAATTAGTGTCGAGCGGGTGATCCGCCGCACGATCCGCATCACCAGTGCCACCATGACCACGCCGAGTAGTGCACCGCTGAATCGCCAGCCCACGCCGTTGTAGCCGAAGATGGCCTCCCCGATGGCAATCAGTTGCTTGCCGATCGGGGGATGAACAACCAGGCCGAAGCCGGGGTTGTCTTCCACCCCATGGTTGTGCAACAACTGCCACGCCTGCGGCGCATAGTGCTTTTCGTCGAAGATGGGTGTGCCGGCATCGGTCGGTGAGCTCAGATTGAGGAAACGCGTCCCCGTTGCCAGTAAGGTGATTACGCCGGTCGCGATCCAACCGCGCATATCATCGGTTGGCCCGAAATCTGCCACAGGGGTCAGCGGCGCCGGGCTTATCACGGGTACGATGCGCTCCTCCACGGCGGCGAGTGTTTCGATGGGTGGGGCGGTCATTACGTCGATCGTAGGCTGTCATTCATGACCGATGGTTGCCTGTTGCTGGGTGCCACCCCGTTGGGCCATCCTTTAGATGCGTCGAGAAGGTTGACCGACGCGCTGCGCTGTGCCGATGTCGTGGCGGCTGAAGACACCCGGCGGGCGAGAGCTCTGGCGAAAACGCTCGGCGTAGTCATCACCGGTCGGGTGGTCAGCCTGTTCGACCAGGTAGAGGCCGTGCAGGTGTCTGCCCTAGTAGCCGAGATCGAAGCTGGCGCCACGGTGCTGGTGATTAGCGATGCCGGAATGTCGGTGATCAGCGACCCCGGTTACCGGCTGGTCGCGGCGTGCATCGCCGCTGGCCTGCCGGTGAGGTGTCTACCTGGGCCGTCCGCAGTTATGACGGCGCTGGCCGTGTCCGGGCTTCCATCGGATAAGTTTTGTTTCGAGGGTTTCGCACCACGCAAGACCTCGGCGCGTAGAACCTGGTTGGCTTCGTTAGCCGACGAAAGGCGCACCTGTGTGTTCTTCGAATCGCCGCGCCGGTTGGCCGCATGCTTGCGCGATGCCGTAGACCAGCTCGGCAGTGCCCGTACGGCGGTGGTCTGCCGGGAGCTGACTAAGGTGCACGAGGAGGTGGTGCGTGGATCGCTTGACAAGTTAGCAACCTGGGCGGCCAACGGTGTGCTCGGCGAGATTACCGTCGTGCTGGCTGGTGCGACTCCGCGTGCCGACCTGTTCTCGCTAGTTCCCGAGGTGGAGAACCTCGTAGCAGGGGGTGCCCGCGTTAAGGACGCGTGTGGCCAGGTGGCCGCTGTGCATTCGTCTGTGCGCTCGCGCCAGCTCTACGATGCGGTCTTGAGGGCACGCCAGGTGTGGTTGTGTTGGTGGTTTAGGGTTGGTCGCGGCGTAGGTGGGCTGCTTGCAAGGGCCGCCGAGTAGTTGGCGTTGGTCACCGGCCGCGACATCGAAGCTGGCGATGCTGGGGGTGCGTCTGGTGTGGCGGGTGGCCGGGGATCAGTTGCGCTTTTCTGGTGATGTGTTAGCCCGCCACGCGCACAAGTCACCAGATCACGCCGTGGATGGCTTTTATCTTCCTTCCGCGGTCGATCCCCACAAAAAGTCAAGTACTGCCCTAGGCTAGAGCACCGCCGTACGCGTCATCACCGGCTGCGAGGTCATCGACGAACTGTGAAACCAACACGGCACCAACACAGCCGGGGGCACACCGGCTGGCCGAGGGCCGGTGAACAAACAGACACCCCACAGCCATAGCATGCACCCGAAAGCGCCCCCAACACCCAGCGCCAACAAGATCTAGGCTAGCCCACCAAACTCCCGACCGTATCGGCCAGCGATGGCACACCAGAACACTACTTCACCTGCCACCTATGAAACCGACCAACAATTCCTGCCACAAACACCAACACCCCCGGCCACCACAGCCAACCACCCGTTCACCACACCCCCTGACCAACACCCCAGTTGGATTTGTCTTAGAGCACAAGAGTTCACACGGAGTTAGCACAGCATGCCCGGCTCTATCTTCCCCGTCATCCACGTTTATCCGAGCAGTTGCCCGACCTTGCCCCTGATGCCAAAGACGTCTAGGGTTACGTGAGTTTCGCTGTTGGTCCAGCTGGATCCGTAGAGCAGTTCCGCCGCCGACCAGCCCGCCGGCACTGCCGGCTCCACTCGCTCCATATCATACCGTAAGATGGATTGAACCCCACCGACTCCGCCGGTGCCAATCAGTCCCGCCACAGTGCGTTGCTATCATTTCGGTGGTCGAGCCAAAACCGCCCGCGATGTCGCTACCGATGAAGATATTGCCGGCTCCGCCGTTTTGTTCTGTCTAATGGGGGGAGCCGTTGCCGATTAGAGGTCGCCAAACGCCGTCTCGGTGGGCGTATCGACGCTGCTAGACAGATCCCCGCGTGCACTACGGTCCGCAACGGTGAGGAATTCGGGACGTCGACGTCCGCATAGATCGTTGCCCGGGCGGCGGTCAAAGCGTGCACGAACTGGTTATGGAAAACGCCGCTTGAGCGCTGAGTTCCTGATAAGCATGGCCGTAGAATACGGAATACTTCGGCCTATGATTGCCGATTCCTCGTAGTGCCCCTGTTACCAGCTTCCTGGTCCGGGCAACGGTGGCGCTACTGGCCGCCGTTAGCAGTATCTCCGGGGTTGCGATCACGAACGATAACTGGCACTTGCGAATATCTCCTGACCACTCAAGACCGTTAAGAGTCCATGGCATAGTGGCTGAGTGCACGACAGGGCCTGTTTGGCGACCCGGGATGATCAAGTTCGAGGTGAGTACCATACATCGATATTCATTTAGAGCCACTATATATTGATATTGCAGTCGTGGGAATTTGGTGCAAACAGCTTTCCAGCGTTCTGGTGTAAGGTTGTAGTGGTAATCACCGAAGTACCGAAGCGGTCGACGAGTCTGCTACGGGGAGTGTCCACGACCTGGCTGCCATGCCAAAAATATCCCGACTTTCTGATCAGGGCGGCGATGCGCGTGTTGCGCTGCACTGGGACAGATCGAGCAAGAATATGATAGATATCTATGGGCTGCTCGACCTAATCACCGCTATTCTAGCGATGATTAGATCCAGGCCTTATCAGTTGTGGTTTTGGGCAGTTTTGTATCGGCAAGTTCATCATTGGTGAGCAATTGCAGCATGACCAGACCGGGCTAAACGTATCAGGTTCTAGTTCCACTAGGTTGACGGTTACATGTACCGGCGCCCAAGTCCAAGTCGTTGTCGAACCTGAAAATCAGTAGTATACCACCACAGCTTCATGGAAGGTTTCTTTTGTCATGGATTACATCACGGGGTCCGTTCGTAAAAACGCTTATCAGGTGCTTGCTCTGTCAATTGTAAAGTGGGCAGGGCGCGTCAAGCCATTTCACTCAAGTCGAATTGTTGAGGTCGAGGAGCGCCCGATCTACTCCCGCCTATGCTAACCTGCTGAAGACACGCTCGGCCAGACCATCGATGGATGTCCATGGATCTTTGAGCACCAGCCCGCTAGTTGATTATCCGTGCGCTCAGATGGTAATGGTGGTTTTGCCCCGGCTTCAACGCGTTGCGCGTGCGGAAGCCTGTCCTGATCGGTTTTTCTCGGCCAATCGGTGAGATCCCACTTGCTGCAAAGCTTTTGGCCTGGCTCGGTATCAAGGCACCATTGTAAGCACTTTTGTTTCGTTGTGCTTGAGTTCGCGCGAAGGAAGATCGTCCGCGAAAGCCCTGCTATAGATGACTTTCACGCCGGGATTCTTGCCACTATTGGCCAGCGACTCTCGGGTGTCGGTGGCCACGTCACGGGCTAGATCGCAGGTCAAAAGGCTAGAGGTGGGCAGCTACGGCGGTTGCTCATAAGCAGGACTAGTCCACACTTGCACACGGTTATAACCACCGGTTCGGGTAGAAGGCCTGGAAACCGTCAGGCATGAGTTGAGCGTTGAATGCGTCCTATGCGTTTCCACGAGTTAGCTACTTGTGAGGCATACGGCGAAGTCATACTTAAGTTTATACAGTTGGGTAGATCTGCTGGCAAATGTTTATCTACGCGACCCTTAGATTATGTTGCTGCGTGGGGCACGCCGCGTCTCTGGGTGTCTATCAAGCAGCACAAGATAATTGGCTGTGGGGACCGTGACCACAGGCGCGCTGGGGCTGTTTGCGAGCCTACCGCATCTGGTCGCGGCGATTGCTGATCTAGTGTTTGCAGATTCGAAGTTACCTGGCCAAACTGGGGCAACTGGACTGATCGCACAACTTAAACGTGGGCTCGCCGGTTACGGCAACCTGTGTATCCCGCCCCGGACGAACAGCCGCCAGGTCGTTGCTCCAACCTCGCTGGTCCTGCCGGTCCCGCCGATCTGGCCGAACTTACCAGCACCACTGGCGTTGCTATGCTTACTCGGGCACGCAGGTGTCGTGGGGCATAAGTAGGCATCCCCCTCCCCATCGTCTGGGCGAGTGCGTTTATCACTGTGAGTAACTCTTGCAGAGGATTTTGGCTTAATGCACTGTTGGCCAGCGTAAACGATTGCACACAAGTCTTGATCGACGCCACCCGCCCGACTGGCGTCGATCACGCACGGTGCGTGGTTGCACCAAGCAATGCCTATCTTCAAGAAAGGACAACGTCGTTAAGCTTGCTATCCGCATTTGTGGTGACCTGAGTTGTGCACTCCGGTCGTTGTGCATTCTGGTCGGAGCAAGGTACTTTTTTGCTACGTCCTTATGGTCTAGTATCACGAACGTAGTGTGTTGTCCGAAATGTTTGAAGTGCGGTGTTACGGCAGTTAGGTATTTCGTTACAAGCGAAGCAGTGCGTTCGGGTGTAGTAACGAAGCAGATTGTTGACGTCGACCGTCTAGGGTTCGATCTCCATCCACTGCGGCTAAGCGTGACTCCTGGACCCAATTCAGCAAGCACCGGCTACAGTGTCTACGCCGCGCCGGCTTTGTCTAGAGGTCGTTGCCGCATTTTGTTTACTGGCACACAACGGACATCCGCTCGGGTATCTCCAGTTCGATGAAGTCGACCACCTCTCCAGTAAGCCTGCGGCGCAGGATCGATAAAGATGTGCTAGAATTTTTTCTCCCAGCAGCGCGGTGAGGTGGTGGACCAGGTACGTGTCCAGCGGATAGTCACGAACGATCAATACCACTAGGGCGCCTTGGCCGCGCCGACTAACGGCCGGTGAGTTTTGTCATGGCCTGCCGCCAGCACGATGCGACTGTCCCGGGAAAGCTGGCGAACACCTCCGTGTCTCAACCGACGCTATCGACGTCCAGCTCCAGCGCGTTGGTGGTGGGCCGGCCGTGCAGCCGGCCCTGCTCTACCGTGCTGCGCTCCCGCGGCGAGATAGCCGGCGCGACACGATGTCACCGTGCCCGACCGCGTCGGAGCGATATCGTTCAGCCGCTTTGCCGCACCCAGTGCGGTGAGTTCCGTAGCACATCGCGACCGCATGAACGTCAAGGTCTGCGCTCTCTCAGCGATCAGGTCTGGCCATCACTCGTGCCACTTTGGCGTCCGCGGAGCAGCGCGCGGAAGCTCCGTTTTCGCCGTGCAGGTCAGGTTAGCCCGCAGAGCGGACTCTCACAACGTGAACTGCGGGATCCCTGTGGTGAACCGTCGTTGATGACTTCCTCGACTGGTTGGCTGATGAGTTCGGCGAGTCCATTTTCGCGCCGGTGACGATCACCGCCAAGATGTTACCTGGCTGGGCAGAAGAGCGATGGCACCGCCGCTAGCCGCGCTTCAGCACCATTACTGCATTGGAGCCGAAAAACGTCATGGTAGTTGATGGCAATCATCGACGAACACAAAACGAAGGCTACGCAACAAGACGGCCCAACCGGGGGTGGCGAACAGCCACCGGTAACGCTCGCGGGCAAAGCAGCGCACCTCGGCAGGACTGTCGCCGCCGTAGGAAGTGGGTGCGACGTCATAATAACCATATAACCGCAGCACGGCGCTGACCAGTGCGTGAGCGGGGTGTAACTGGTTGTAGCCGAGCGCTTTAGTCGGCGATCAGTAACAGGGCTCGGGCTTTCGGGTCTGCCGCCAGCGTATTGCGCCCGGGAAGTTGATGACGAGTGATTGCCCGACGCGGTGCCGGTGTCCACAACACACATAGCGGCCGGAGTGAGTCAGCTTGGCGGCCAGGGACTGATCTAACCCCGGAGAGCTGATGCCGCGGTCGGCAGACGATCGTACTATGCCGGCTCAGCCCAGGCTGGCTAACGATCCTGCTCACCGCCGCAGGATGGTAACTCGGCAACATGGCGCAACGGATGCTCGTTTAGCATGTTACCAGGGGATAAAGGCGGCAAGCAGTTCACTGCCGAAACTCGCCATTGCAAACCCTCCTTGATTCTTCGCGATTCCACGATTTCCGGGCCTCGCAGCCGCGTCATGCCTCCCGAAATCCAGCGTAGGGATGACCGCTGGGGTTAAGAGACCATCCCGTCAAGAATCACTCCACGACAAGAGTCTGTCGCCGAGACGAGGAACATGATTGACTGGTGGCGGTCGCAGCTTCTGTGTTCGTGTCACACTTTCGCAGGAACAATGTTGCGGTCGCGGTTCCTGCGAGGTTATTGGTCGGGTGAAGTTCCGGCGACTCCGCGAGGTATGGCGGTCGTACCCGGCCCGGGGCATCGGAAGGCGGTGCTCTGCACCCAGAAGAAAAGGAAAGATCTAGAGATGCCACAGGGAACTGTGAAGTGGTTCAACGCGGAGAAGGGGTTCGGCTTCATCGCCCCCGAGGATGGTTCTGCGGATGTTTTTGTCCACTACACGGAGATTCAGGGTTCGGGCTTCCGCACCCTTGAAGAGAACCAGAAGGTCGAGTTTGAGATTGGCCACAGCCCCAAGGGTCCCCAAGCCACCGGAGTTCGCTCCGTCTGATCCGGCAGATTCTGGCGAAACCCCTGTGTCTTCCCGCTTAGCGGGTGCGGCCGGGGGTCTTCGTTATCTAGCTGCTGTTCGAATACCGCCGACCTGGCTGCCTGGCGCCTCTGGGCAGGCGCTGAGCAAGATTGCTCAAGCCGCGGATCGCCGAGCTGGCCTACTGTCGGGAGCGTGAGTCAGCTTTCCTTCTTCACGGCCGAGTTGCTGCTCCCTGCAATCGCCGATCTTTCCGGTGTGCTCGCGGCTTTCGGCCAGATCGTGGTGGTTAACGCTCCTGGTAAAAGTTCCGTCCCGGGCGCCCGGCTTTCGGTGGCGGTAGATCAGCCCTGGCGTGCCTCGGCGCTGGCCGAGATGATTAGCGAGACTGGTTTGTTACCTGAGATTTCCCGGACTGAGGAAGGCACTCCGCTGGTCAGGACGACGGTGGACCCGCGGTTGTGTCCGATCGCCGTCGAATGGACACGCGGCGCGGTCAAAACGGTGCCCCCGGGATGGTTACCCGGGCCGCGCGAGCTGCGAGTGTGGACTTTGACAGCCGGCATCCCGGAGGCCGCCGACCGTTACCTGCTGGGTCTAGATCCGCACGCACCCGATACCCACTCACCGTTGGCGTCGGCTCTGATGCGGGTCGGAATTGCGCCCACCCTAATCGGCACACGCAGTAGTCGACCGGCGCTTCGGATCAGCGGTCGTCGTAGGCTATCGCGCCTGTTAGAAAACGTTGGGGAACCTCCCGACTGGGCCGAGGCGTTAGCGCTGTGGCCGCGAGTTTAGCGTACCGTTAAGATCTTATGTTTTTTGCAGTCGGTTTGTGCAGGCTCACCCGAGGGTGCGAAATTGTTAGTTGCCCGCAGGCGGAGAAATGTCAACGCAGCTGACTTTCATCGGAGTCTTAGACAGCCGGCCGGTAATTTCTTCGTGAAGGGGGGGTCTCGGAAGAGGCCGGAATAAGATGATGATGGAGCGTAAGCGAAGTTGGCTGACCCGATGTCGGTGAAGGGCCCTAAGGGCTCTAGGAGCCGCGGAAATGGGAGTCGGCGGCGACTTGTTATAGTCGAGTCGCCGACGAAAGCGCGCAAATTGGCCGACTATCTAGGATCTGCGTACATAGTCGAGTCATCCCGGGGGCATATCCGTGACCTGCCGCGGACGGCAGCCGATGTGCCCGCGAAGTTCAAGTCCGAGCCGTGGGCTCGGCTGGGCGTAAACGTCTACGCAGACTTTGAACCGCTCTACATCATCAACCCCGAGAAGAAGAGTACCGTCACTGAACTCAAAGGCCTGCTTCAAGGCGCCGACGAGCTCTATCTGGCCACAGATGGTGACCGCGAGGGCGAAGCTATCGCCTGGCACCTGATACAGACTCTGAAACCGCGAGTTCCGGTCAAGCGGATGGTTTTCCACGAGATCACCGAACACGCGATCCTCGCTGCCGCTGCGCATCCCCGTGAACTGGATATCGACTTGGTTGACGCGCAGGAGACCCGACGCATCCTGGACCGGCTGTACGGGTATGAAGTTAGTCCGGTGCTGTGGAAGAAAGTCGCGCCTAAGCTGTCGGCCGGCCGCGTGCAATCGGTGGCCACCCGCATCATCGTGCAGCGTGAACGCGATCGGATGGCGTTCTGCAGCGCAGCGTACTGGGACATTGTTGCCAAGTTGGACGCCAGTGTGTCCGATCCGACCGCCCAGCCGCCCACCTTCGTCGCCCGTCTTACGGCTGTAAATGGCCTGCGGATCGCTACCGGCCGCGATTTCGGTTCGCTGGGAACGTTACGTGCAGACTGTGAGGTCTCCAAAATCACTGTCCTTGACGACCTGAACGCAACCACGTTGGCCGCAGGATTGCGCGGCGCTCAGCTTACCGTGGCGTTAGCAGAGGATAAGCCTTACACTAGGCGGCCGTACCCGCCATTCATGACGTCGACGCTGCAACAGGAAGCCGGACGCAAATTGCGGTTTTCCGCGGAACGCACGATGAACATCGCCCAGCGGCTATATGAGAACGGCTACATCACCTACATGCGTACCGACTCGACCACTCTGTCCGAGTCGGCGATCAACGCCGCTCGTACGCAGGCGCGTCAGCTCTACGGCGAAGAGTACGTTTCTGAATCGCCGCGTCAGTACACCCGCAAGGTAAAGAACGCCCAGGAAGCCCATGAGGCCATCCGGCCTGCCGGCGAGACATTCGCTACTCCGGACGCGGTGCGTGGCGAACTTGACAGTGACGAATTCCGGATCTACGAGCTGGTATGGCGGCGCACGGTAGCTTCGCAGATGGCCGACGCTCACGGTACTACGCTGAGCTTGCGGATCGAGGGCCGAGCCGGCGAGCAACATGTTGTCTTCTCGGCTTCCGGGAGCACCCTGACCTTCCCCGGTTTTCTTAAGGCCTATGTGGAAACCGTGGACGAGCTGGCCGGCGGCGAGGCTGACGACGCTGAGCGGCGACTGCCCCATCTGACCTCTGGTCAACGGCTGGCTGTTATCGATCTGACCCCGGAAGGGCACGCTACCAACCCTCCGGCGCGCTATACTGAAGCTTCCTTGGTTAAAACGTTGGAGGAGTTAGGTATCGGCCGTCCGTCGACGTACTCGTCGATAATAAAGACCATCCAGGACCGCGGCTACGTACAGAAGAAGGGCAGCGCTCTGGTGCCGTCGTGGGTCGCGTTTGCTGTTACCGGTCTTTTGGAGCAGCATTTCGGTCGCCTCGTCGACTACCACTTCACCGCGGTGATGGAAGACGAGCTCGACGAGATCGCTACCGGGAATGAGCAACGCACCAACTGGCTCAACAACTTCTACTTCGGGGGCAACCACGGTATGCCCGATTCGATAGCCCGCTCCGGGGGTTTGAAGAAGTTGGTTGGTGTGAATATAGAAGGCATTGATGCACGAGAGGTCAACTCCATCAAACTTTTTGACGATGCGCAGGGTCGTCCTGTCTATGTTCGGCTAGGCAAGACTGGGCCATATCTGGAACGCTTGTTGGCAGGCGATGATGGTGAGCTCACCCCGCAGCGGGCCAACCTCAAAGGCATGCTCACTCCGGATGAGCTCACCTTGGAGGCTACCGAGGAGCTTTTCGCCACACAGCAAGAGGGGCGCTTCCTGGGGGTGGATCCAGAAACTGGCCACGAGATCGTCGCCAAAGACGGCCGGTACGGGCCTTATGTGACTGAGGTCTTGCCTAAGCACGATGACGACGACGGTGCAGCGGATCAGGGAAGTAATAAGGGTAAGAAGGCTTCCGTTTCTCAAAGTCCCAAGCCGAGGACCGGGGCGTTGTTGCGGAGCATGGATTTGCAAACGGTCACTCTCGAGGATGCGCTGAAACTGTTGTTATTGCCTCGGGTTGTTGGCGTGGACCCTGCTTCAGGTGAAGAGATCACCGTGCAGAACGGGCGTTACGGCCCATATCTGAAACGCGGCAACGATTCTCGACCACTGGCAACCGAAGACCAGATGTTCATCATCACCCTCGACGAAGCGTTAAAGATCTTCGCTGAACCGAAGCGTGCTGGTAGACAAAGTGCTTCGCCGAGGCCGCTGCGTGAGCTGGGGACTGATCCGACGTCGGGTAAGCCAATGCTAATCAAGGACGGCCGGTTTGGTCCGTATGTCACTGACGGTGAGACCAACGCTGGCCTGCGCAAGGGTGACGATGTGGTGTCGATAACCGATGAACGTGCCGCCGAATTGTTGGCTGAACGACGGGACCGGGGTCCGGTTAAACGGACTGCTAAGAAGGCTCGCAAGATCCCGGCGAAGAAGACGGCCAAGCGCAGCTAAACTAGTCCTGTTCTGCGGGTCAGCCAGTCACCTCGCTGGAGATCTCTTCAGGGACAGCAAGATTCAGCGGTCGAGCAAGTTGGGTGGGTGCGGTGCGTCCGCGTAGCTCGACGATTTCGCCGACGTTCCAGCACAAGGCTTCGGCGTCGAGCGCACCGCTGACTGCGATTGCCGACGCGAGCACATGGCCGTCCTCGAGTTTGGCCAGTTCGGTAAGCCTCGCTGCCTCGTTGACTGGGTCGCCGATTACGGTGTACTCGAAGCGGGCTTGCGCGCCGATATGACCGGCGATGGCCCTGCCGGCTGACACCCCAATGCCGAACTCTGCACTACCCAGCACCGGTAGGAGTTCGTCGTGCAGCTCACGTGCGGCCGACAGCGCCGCACCGGCACTGTCCGGGTGCTCGATCGGTGCTCCAAAGATCGCTAGCGCGGCATCACCCTGGAACTTGTTGACGAACCCGCCGTGTCGCCCCACGGTGTCCACGACCACACGGAAGAACTCGTTAAGCAGGTGGACCACCTTGGTGGGTGGTTTTGTCTCGGCCAGTTGGGTGGAGCCGATCAGGTCCACGAACAGCACCGCGACGTCACGCTCTTGCCCACCCAATTCGGTGCCGCGCTCCAAGGCCCGGCGGGCCACGTCTTCGCCTACGTAACGACCGAACAGGTCACGAAGCCGCTGTCGCTCGGACAGCTCACGCACCATGTTGTTGAAGCCGGCTTGCAGTAAGCCCAGCTCACTGGCGTCGTAGATCTGCATGTGCGCGTTGTAATTGCCGCGCTGAACCTCGGATAGCGCCCAGCGCAGTTGTCGCAGCGGATCAGCGATCGACATAGCCACCAACCAGGTGCTCACCAGTCCGATGACCAGAACTGCCAACGCCAGCAGCAGGATGGGGCTAAAAAACTGCTCCGGCACGGCATGCAGCAAGGCAATCTTGTCGGCCACCACTGCCAGCACGATTGCCAGGACCGGTACTCCAGTGGACGGTACCCAGGTCAACATCAGCCGCAAGGTTACGCCGGGTGTTTTGACGTTCTCTGGCACGCCGCTGCGCAAGGCTGCCACGGCCACTGGTCGTAAGATCCGTTCAGACTGCAGGTAGCCGATAATTGCGGTCGCGGTGGCGCCCAGTGCGGTGGCGAGCGCCACAATGGGCGCTGAATCCCTGGCTGCCGACCAGCTGGCGACGATGAATACCGCCCCACCGATACCCCAGGTCACCAAGCTGATGATGGTGTGATAGAAGGGCATACGCAGCGCGCGGCTCCGGGCCAGTTCGATCGCGGCAGGATCAGCCTCGGCGAGCTGGTTGTCATGGCGCTGCCATCGGAAAACTGGCATCAGTAGTTTCAGGTTCACTGCGAACCCGGTGGAGAACGCCACGACCACTGAGGTGGTGGAGATTGCCAAGTTGCGAAGGGGCAGATCCTGCAGTTCAACGCGGTCTTGGGGTGGCAAACCGTAGCGCAGGAAACCGAGCACGAACAGGGCGCCGATGATGTCGGACTGCAGCATGCTCAGCGAGAACAGCGGCCACGGGGTGCGTATCCCCCAACGGATGAACGTACTGATCCGCGCGGGCAGTCCTGCCGCCTGGGTTGCCACCACCTAACCGTATCGGTCTGCGGTGACTTGTCGAAACCTCCAGCGTCTTTGCCGGCTGAGACCCGGCGATGCGGGCGGTTAGAGGTTACGGAAATGTTGCGACACGGCCGCTGATTAGTGTCATATCGGTCGGTATCATTACTGTTATCGTTGATGTCCGGGGTGTTTACGCGGCTGGTGGACCAGGATGCGGTGAAAGCCGAGCTGTTGGCCGCCGCTAAGGCCGCCCGAGGCGACATGGTTCACAGTCGGCCTGCTGACGGGACTATGACACATGCATGGCTCATCACCGGTCCGCCGGGCTCGGGACGCTCGGTTGCGGCGGTGTGCTTCGCGGCTGCGCTGCAATGCACTGCGGATTTCGAAGACGGCGGACCGGGGTGCGGGCGCTGTCGTGCGTGCACGACGACGATGGCCGGCACCCACGCCGACGTCCGGCGGGTGATTCCCGACGGCTTGTCGATCGGCGTAGACGAGATACGCGCCATTGTGCAGACGGCTTCGCGCCGTCCAACCACCGGATATCGGCAGATCGTGCTTATCGAGGACGCCGACCGGTTGACCGAAGGAGCCGCCAACGCGCTGCTCAAGGTTGTTGAGGAACCGCCACCGTCGACGGTGTTTTTGCTGTGCGCGCCGTCGGTGGCTTCAGAAGACATCGCGGTCACGTTGCGGTCCCGCTGCCGGCATATCGCACTGGTGACCCCATCGCACGCAGCGATTGCGCAGGTATTGATTGACAGCGAAGGGCTGGCCGCCGACACAGCGCACTGGGCGGCGTTAGTCAGCGGTGGCCATGTGGGTCGGGCACGCCGGTTGGCGACTGATCCGGAGGCCCGGCAACGACGTGAGCGGGCGTTCGGGTTGATCCGCGATGCCGCAAAACCGTCGCGGGCGTATGCCGCGGCCGAAGAACTTGTGGCCGCCGCTGAAGCGGAAGCTCTGGTGCTGACCGCTGAGCGAGCCGAGGTCGAGACCGAAGAGCTGCGGACGGCTCTCGGGGCCGGCGGCACCGGAAAAGGCGCCGCTGGGGCATTGCGCGGCGTTACGAGTGTGATCAAGGATCTAGAGCGGCGGCAGAAATCCCGTCAGACTCGTGCCTCGCGTGACGCACTGGACCGAGTATTGATCGATCTGGCAACCTACTTTCGGGATGCCTTGTTCGTTTCGGCAAATGCGGGGCCGGTGCGACCCAATCATCCGGACATGGCCGACCGAGTGACGGCGCTGGCCGCCCATGCCACACCGGAACGGTTGTTGCGCTGCATCGAAGCCGTGCTGGAGTGCCGCGAAGCGTTGGCGGTCAACGTCAAACCCAAATTCGCGGTCGACGCTATGGTTGCGACTATCGGCCAGGAACTACGTGATTAACTTCTCTGGTGACGATGCAGCTTGGGTTAGCCCGCGCACCTGCCGTAGACTCGTTCCGCCCGAAGCCAGGGCAGGCCGCCTTAGCTTAGTCGGTAGAGCGATTCACTCGTAATGAATAGGTCGGGGGTTCGATTCCCCCAGGCGGCTCCATGTGATGTGTTAAGACATCGGGATTAGGTGTTCACCCTAATGTTTAAGGGTTCGCGCTTTTTCTTTGGGGTCCGTGGCTCGGTGTGTGCTGGTGGCGCTTCCTGGTGGGGTCCGGGGTTAGCTGGCGTATGAGTTTGCCGGTGGCGGCGTCGGCGTATAAGGCGGTATCAAGTGTGGACAATAGAGCCAATAAGGCAGACAGTTCTTGGGTGGCAATCGAGTAGTGCGTAGTGGCTGGCTAGTCGTGGCGCGGACGTGGCCGTCGATTCGGGTGGATCTAGTTAGCGGTCATGGTGAAGAGTTTTGACCCCGGCTGGGTAGGATCTTCGCCTCTCCCTGTTCCCATAAGTTCAGCCAGCTTGCGGACATCAGCGACACCGTGTTCGCTTGCTGGTACCGCTCACATTTATACAAGTTCGCGCTGGGCGATGGTCGGTTCATCGGTTAGGGTGAGTTTGATGCCTTTAACGTGGGCTTTTCATCGGCAGTGCTGCAACGACGTTGGCCTTTGGGTGAACAGTTCGTCTACGAATTCGATTTCGGCGATTGTTGGACACATTTGTGCACAGTCGGGCTGGCGCTCATCGACCAGGAGTCCGTGGTGGAGATTGTGTCCTGCTTACCGCTTCCGTCCTGGAGGTGGGATCGATCCCCGATAGTTACGGGGCGTCGCTGGGTCGGCGACGATGGCGAAAGCTCGAATTGTCTAATCCGAGTTTGATCAACCTGCCGCCCCTTCAGCTGTTCCGGTAACCGTATGCTGCGCAAGCAACGACACGAACGGGATGTGACCCCATGCGCGCTGACCACCGTGAAGTTTGTGTCCACATCGCACACTTAGACCGAGCTAAAGCTCGCCATGCACTACCGGATCAGGCTCCGAAGTGATTGACGCAGTTGAGTTCTGCATAATCTGGCTTAGAGCCCGATCACCGTCTTGGTACAGGAGGGCATTGGTCTGGGGAGCTTACTCCAGGTGTCCATAGTCAGCTGAGCATCCCCCTGTAGTTGGTTCTCCCACGAAGACATAGGCCTACATTCGCACGCGTATCCGGGTGTTCAGTGACCTGTTCCTAATACCTCCTGTCACACCATCCGCCCAGCACCCACTCCGTCGGGATTGGTTCACCGGCTCAACGCCATGTCCTGGTGCCAGCAACGCCAACGCAAGCAAGTACATCCAACAGTAACACTGACCTGACTCAAGCCACCCGCTAAGCAGGCCGACCTACTAAGATCGGCTGCCTCACAGCCATAGACCGCCGAAAAGCCCGATGAAATAGGCTATTAGCGCTGATACCTGTTAGGCTGGCGCGAGAAAGCCAACCGGTCCGGATGCGATACACAACGACAGCGCGGTTGTGTTGGCGAGCACGGTGATTGCGTCTCCGGCACCCGGCAGCCGTGCGAAGATTCGGTTAAGTCCTGGATGCACCGAAACCTTAACGCTGGGCCCTTGGGTTAGCGACAACGTCATTAAGCCGTCGCTGTTGGCCAGGTAGTTGAGTTCGACGGTCCAATCGGCCGGCAGTAGTGGACCGTCGAGCATCATGCGCACCGGCCTGTCCGGTTGCACCAAATAGCCGCAGTGTGACGTAAGCCCTGGAACGATGATCCGGATCCAGGTCACCCTGGCGTCGATTAGCCAGCCGGAACTGTTCAACATCATCAATTGTGATGTAGCCGAGGAAAACTCCGGCCTATCTCGCAGCAGAGCGAACATGTGGCTGGCCAGGTTTTCCGGCCAGGCTACCCGTTGCAGCACCAATTGATCTACCTCGGAATCCAGCAGAGGGGCACTCGAGGCCGCGTGCACGGCGGCCAGGCCAGCACGGACGTTCCGCAGATAGGGTTGGGTGGGGTTGTCACGCCAGCTGGTGAGAAATGTCGTCGTCGAGTATAGGCTGCCGGCCAAAAACAACAACGTGATCCCGATTGTCACCCCAGTGCGGGTCGGTGAAGCGTCTAGCCAACGCGCGGCGAACGCGCGGTTAGGCGCATGAAACGCGATGGCCGTCAGCAGCGCTAGCACAATCACAAGATCCGGCAGATACCGTAAGGTTTGTGCCAATTCTAAAGCGGTTTGCTGCGACGACCGCATCAGATAGATCGGCAGCTGGCAGGCTATCGTATACCCCGCCGCGGTCAGCCACACCAACCCGATGTGTTGTTTGTGGACCAGCGAGAACACCAGCACCCCGATCAACAACAGCCAGCCGAGCGCCATCACCAGCGGCGGGGGAGCGGCCCACGGCGAGGCCGGCGTCCACCGGTCCCAATGCCACGGTCCGCCGGCCAGGCCCGGGACGATACCGTGGGTGATCGAGCGCAATAGAAGCCGCCCCGTCATCGACAGGTCGAAACTCCATCGTTGCTGATTAACCACGACCAGATAGAGCGTTACCCAGCCAACGGTCAACGTCAGCGACGCGATCCACAAGCGCCGGCCGTTACGCCATACCGTACGTAACGCCGCGTGATCACCTCGCACATGGTGCAACAGGGCGGCCACTGCGAACGCGATGAATGGGATCACCGCAGCTTTCTCGAAAAACAACAGCCCACCGCAGTAGACCAGCACACCGGTGGCTGTGTAGCGATGGTTGCCGGTGCAGACCAGCAGGATCGCGTCAGCGCACACCCAGTCCAATGCCGCCAGCATAGGCAGTGAATTCAGCGCCGCTGCCCACCACGCGAACCCCGGCACGGCAAGCGGAGCAAAAAGCGCAAATGTCAACGGGATCAGCAGCATCCTGCGCCAGCCTAGGATTACGTAAAGTGCGCGCAGCAGGGTCAGTGAGACCAGCAATTGCATGACCACCAGGCTGATCGCGGGTCCGGTCCAGACCAGTGGCGCCAATCGGATGAGAGCGCCGGCGACTAAGAAGGCAGCCGGCATCAGGTGGCCGTCATGGTCGTCGAACAAGTAAGATGGTGACAATAGGTTCTGGGTGCCAGCCTTTCCGATCAGGATCAGGTCGTCCCAATAGAAGTAGCCACCAAACGCCAGCACCGCGCGAATCCCTAGCTGCAGCAAGATCAATACTGCGACGGCTAACGCTATGTATGGTGAGCCGGTGCGCGCACTAGTCACCGGGGCAGCCGGTTTCATCGGTTCGACGCTCGTAGATCGCCTGCTGGCGGATGGCCACACGGTGGTGGGACTCGACAATTTCGTAACCGGTCACGTTGCCAACCTCGAGCATCTCGCTAGCACTCCTGCGCTCGCTTTCGTTGAGGCCGACATTGTGACCGCGGACCTGCAGGCGATCCTCGATGAGCATCGGCCCGAGGTGGTGTTCCATTTGGCGGCGCAAATCGACGTGCGCCGCTCGGTCGCCGACCCGCAATTCGACGCATCGGTCAACGTCATCGGCACGGTGCGACTAGCGGAAGCCGCACGCCGCACTGGGGTGCGCAAAATCGTGCATACCTCGTCGGGGGGGTCCATTTACGGCACACCTTCACAATACCCAACTCCCGAAACAGTGCCCGCCGACCCGGCGTCGCCGTACGCTGCCGGCAAGGTGGCAGGGGAGATCTACCTGAATACGTTTCGCCACCTCTGCGGCCTGGACTGCTCGCATATCGCTCCGGCCAATGTTTATGGCCCCCGTCAGGATCCGTACGGTGAAGCGGGTGTGGTGGCCATCTTCGCCCAGGCGTTGCTGTCGGGTAGACCCACAAAATTGTTCGGCGACGGCACCCACACCCGTGACTACGTGTTTGTCGACGACGTGGTCGATGCTTTCATTAAGGCCTCTGGCGATGCGGGTGGTGGCCAGCGCTTCAACATTGGCACCGGGATAGAAACGTCAGACCGCCAGCTGCACACCGTGGTCGCAGCTGCCGTCGGAGGGCCTGACGATCCCGAGTTTCATCCGCCGCGTCTAGGTGACCTTAAGCGGTCCTGCCTTGACATTGGCTTAGCGACAAAGTTTTTGGGCTGGAGTCCACAAGTTCAACTGGACGACGGGGTACGGCGCACGGTCGAGTATTTCCGTGCCGCCCAGCTGCCCTAGGGTGTTGTTGATTTTTGTGTGGTGGGTTATGTGGTGGGGATCGGTGGTGTGGGTTGTGTTGGTGGTTTAGGGTTGGTCGCGGCGTAGGTGGGCTGCTTGCAAGGGCCGCCGAGTAGTTGGTGTTGGTCACCGGCCGCGACATCGAAGCTGGCGATGCTGGGGGTGCGTCTGGTGTGGCGGGTGGCCGGGGATCAGTTGCGCTTTTCTGGTGATGTGTTAGCCCGCCACGCGCACAAGTCACCAGATCACGCCGTGGATGGCTTTTATCTTCCTTCCGCGGTCGATCCCCACAAAAAGTCAAGTACTGCCCTAGGCTAGAGCACCGCCGTACGCGTCATCACCGGCTGCGAGGTCATCGACGAACTGTGAAACCAACACGGCACCAACACAGCCGGGGGCACACCGGCTGGCCGAGGGCCGGTGAACAAACAGACACCCCACAGCCATAGCATGCACCCGAAAGCGCCCCCAACACCCAGCGCCAACAAGATCTAGGCTAGCCCACCAAACTCCCGACCGTATCGGCCAGCGATGGCACACCAGAACACTACTTCACCTGCCACCTATGAAACCGACCAACAATTCCTGCCACAAACACCAACACCCCCGGCCACCACACAACAACGTGAGATCGCAGATCCCGGGAACCGCTGCAACTATGTGCAGGCCTTGAACTCGCGATGATTACGGAACACGCTCCAGGTGAGTGCCGCGCCGACGAAGAGCACACCCACCAAGGCGGTGACGGCCTCGAGGATTTCGAATCGCGGTTCGACAGAAATCAACATCATCACCGATAACGCACCAATCGCCCAGTGCGCGCCATATTCCAGGTACACATAACGGTCCAGTGCGTCCTGGTGGACCAGGTATATGGTGATCGAACGGATGAACATCGAGCCGATCAGTCCCAGGCCCAGCGCGATGATGACTGGGTCAGAGGTGATCGCAAAAGCGCCGGTGACCCCATCGAAGGAGAAGGCGGCGTCGAGAACCTCGAGATAAAGGAATCCAGCTAGGCCAGCCCTGCTGGTTCCTCCCCGCCCGGAAGCCGTGTCAATGTCGGGTGGTCGAAACGCCCGGCTCAATACTTTGACGAGCAGATACGTAACCAAGCCCAGGAATCCGGCGATCAGCACCTTCGCGCGCTTATCGCCAGAGTGCGTCAGCACGGTGGCGATAAGGACCAACACAACGATAGCCACCATCAACAGCGGAGCAAGCCGTCCGATACGGGCGAAGGGGACCTCGATCCACTTGATATCTCGGTTTTGAAAGACGAAATCCAGGAACAGCATCAACAGGAACATTCCGCCAAAAGCCGCGATCTGTGGGTGGGTCGACGTAATGAGCTTTTGATAGCTAGGTGATCCGTCCGGAAATTCCAGTGCGTGATTAGGCGGCGGATGCAAGGCCAAGTCCATGGCGCGAACGGGGTCCAGCGCGGCGGTTGCCCAGACGGCGGCCACTGGGAAGACCAGGCCCATACCGAATGCCGCGATGAGAATCCCGATCGTCAGAAACATCTTCCGCCAAAACTGACTCATCTGCTTGAGCACCGCAGCGTTGATGATGGCGTTGTCGAACGACAAGGACACTTCGAGGATAGCGAGTACTATCAGCAGAAAGAGGGCGGTGAGCCCACCGTAGACGTATCCAACTACGAGGGCTATCGCGGTTATTAAAAACGGGATGCCGAAACCGCGGAACGCTGCCATGAATCCTTCCTGCCAGCCACCCACAATAGCGAAGCCGATAGCAGTCACGAGCCTATTCGACTCTGTGTACTTAGGTATTTTCGAACTGTGCCGATGCATCAGGTCAGTCGACTGGAAGTGCCGCCACAGTGACCGAGTTCGGTGGCGCGTCCTCGCCAATGGTATTCTCGTCAGGGAATTCCATTGGATCCGACAGCGCCTTGCGGGGGCCATTTGCGTGTGGCAGCGTGACACGGGTCGGTGCGGCGGCAGCATTGACTGCGCTGTGCGGCTATGCGGTGATTTATCTGGCCGCCCGAGACCTGGCGCCGACTGGATTCTCGGTATTCGGGGTGTTTTGGGGAGCGTTCGGTCTGTTCACCGGCGCCGCCAATGGCTTGCTGCAAGAAACCACCCGCGAGGTCCGAGCGACGGGTTATGTAGTAAACGATTTGGCGGCCATTCCGGGTCGGCCTACTCGTCCGCTGCGGTTCGCCGGGATGGTTGGTCTCGCTGCCACCATCGTGATCGCAGGGAGCTCACCCGTGTGGAGTGGGCGAACGTTCGCCGAGGCGCGCTGGTTTTCAGTGGCCCTGCTCAGTGTTGGTTTGTGCGGGTTTTGCCTGCAGGCCACCCTGCTGGGCATGCTGGCTGGCACAAACCGATGGAGCCATTACGGGTCCCTGATGGTGACCGACGCGGCTATCCGGGTAGCTATCGCCACAGCAACGTTCGTGATCGGATGGGGTCTAATTGGCTTCTTGTGGTCAACCGTCGCCGGTGCAGCGGCGTGGCTTATAACACTGCTGATCTCTCCCACAGCACGCGCCACGGCACGCCTGCACACACTCTGCGGCACTGCGACATTCCTGCGCGGCGCTGCCTATTCAATCACCGCTGCCGGTGCCAGCGCGATTTTGGTTATGGGGTTTCCAGTACTGTTGAAGCTGACCTCGAATGAGCTCGGGGCACAAGGCGGTGTCGTCATCCTGGCTGTGACACTGACTCGTGCGCCGCTGTTGGTGCCGTTGACCGCCATGCAGGGCAACCTCATCGCTCATTTCGTTGATGAGCGCTGCAACCGACTCCGGTCGGTTCTCGTGCCGGCGGCGATCATCGGCGGTATCGGTGCGGTCGGTGTGTTAGCGGCAGGCGTTGTGGGGCCGTGGCTGCTGCGCGTAGGTTTTGGTCCGCAGTACGACGCCAGTAGAACGTTGTTGGCGTGGCTGGCGGCGGCCGCGGTGGAGATCGCCATGTTGACTCTCACCGGCACGGCCACGGTAGCGGCGGCGCTGCATCGTGCGTATTCACTGGGCTGGGTTTGTGCAACAGCCGCGTCGGCATCGTTGCTGCTGTTGCCCCTGCAGCTGGAGACCCGCACTGTGATCGCACTGTTGTGCGGTCCGCTGGTGGGGATCAGCGTCCACCTGGCGGCCTTGGCACGTACCGGCCATTTAGCCTGACCGGCGTGTACCTTGTGGGCATCGAAACGCATTACCCCGGCGTCTGGATCGTCATCCCCGCTTTCAACGAAGCCGCTGTCATCGGTGAAGTAGTAACCGATGTGCGCGCGGTTTTCGATCATGTCGTCTGCGTGGATGACGGCAGTGTCGACGGCACTGGCGAGATCGCTTTACGCGCTGGGGCGCACCTAGTACGTCATCCAGTCAATCTGGGCCAGGGTGCGGCAATCCAGACCGGCGTCGAATACGCTCGTCAGCAGCCGGCAGCGCAGGTTTTCGCCACGTTCGACGCCGATGGTCAGCACCGCGTCAAAGACCTGACAGTGATGGTCGACCGGCTAGGCGCGCATGACGTCGACGTCGTTATCGGAACGCGGTTCGGCCGGCCCGACGGCAGCCGGCCGCAAGTTCTGAAAGGACCACCGCTTTTGAAAAGGGTTGTGTTGCGGACTGCAGCACGGTTAAGTCGACGCGGTCGCCGGTTAGGCCTTACCGACACCAATAATGGCTTGCGGGTGTTTAACAAGAAGGTGGCCGACGGGCTGGATATCACAATGAGCGGCATGAGCCATGCCAACGAGTTCGTCATGTTAATCGCCGAGAACCACTGGCGCGTAGACGAGGTACCGGTGGAGGTGCTGTACACCGAGTACTCGAAGTCGAAGGGGCAACCACTGCTCAATGGCGTCAACATCATCTTCGATGGGTTCCTGCGCGGAAGAATGCTGAGATGAAAAGGAGCGAAAGATGAACTGGATCCAGGTGCTGTTGATCGGATCGATCATTGTGTTGCTGATCTACCTGCTGCGATCGCGCCGCAACGCGCGGTCTCGGGCCTGGGTGAAGGTCGGGTACATCGCGTTTGTGCTCGGCGGTGTCTATGCTGTGCTCCGGCCCAACGACACCACCGTGGTGGCGCACTGGTTTGGGGTACGACGCGGCACCGATCTGATGCTTTATGCACTGATTATGGCGTTCAGTTTCACTACGCTGAACATCTACATACGGTTCAAGGACTTGGAGTTGCGCTACGCATGTTTGGCTCGCATCGTTGCGCTGGAGGGAGCGCAGGCACCCAAGCCGTTCTAGGGTGTTGGTGTTTGTGGCAGGAATTGTTGGTCGGTTTCATAGGTGGCAGGTGAAGTAGTGTTCTGGTGTGCCATCGCTGGCCGATACGGTCGGGAGTTTGGTGGGCTAGCCTAGATCTTGTTGGCGCTGGGTGTTGGGGGCGCTTTCGGGTGCATGCTATGGCTGTGGGGTGTCTGTTTGTTCACCGGCCCTCGGCCAGCCGGTGTGCCCCCGGCTGTGTTGGTGCCGTGTTGGTTTCACAGTTCGTCGATGACCTCGCAGCCGGTGATGACGCGTACGGCGGTGCTCTAGCCTAGGGCAGTACTTGACTTTTTGTGGGGATCGACCGCGGAAGGAAGATAAAAGCCATCCACGGCGTGATCTGGTGACTTGTGCGCGTGGCGGGCTAACACATCACCAGAAAAGCGCAACTGATCCCCGGCCACCCGCCACACCAGACGCACCCCCAGCATCGCCAGCTTCGATGTCGCGGCCGGTGACCAACACCAACTACTCGGCGGCCCTTTGCAAGCAGCCCACCTACGCCGCGACCAACCCTAAACCACCAACACAACCCACACCACCGATCCCCACCACATAACCCACCACACCCCTCAACCACACAAAAATCAACAACACCCTAGGCTTCAATTACCCCAGCGATGCACCGTTCAATACTGGCTCGCACGGAAGCCGGCAGCACAATAAGACCGTTGAGCTCCTTGTTTGCCCGCGCATAGGCATTTTGTCGTTCCTCGCGTGCTGCCGCATCGTCTTGCGCCAGGTGCAGCAGGTTTTGGGCGCGCGCCAGCCGTTGCTGTTCGTCGGTTGAGAAGTCACTTCGGCGTCGGAGAATCGCTTCAGCCTCGGCGATCTCCAGCGCGCTGATGTACTCGTGGACGGCATCGCGGTATTCGAGTTGCGCTGCTCGATCTCTGACGATGTCGTTGGGCAATTCCGGCCGCAGCAGGTCTGCGCGACGTTTCGCCTTGTGGAAGGCGATGGTCAGTGGATTGCGCATGTCGGTCATCACGGGGAAGTCCAGTAGTTTAGCGATATCGAATTCGTAGTCCAACCACCGGGCGTCGGTCCGCTCGTGAGCTTCGATGAGTTTGGTCAGCTCCCGGAGGGAGCTTTCCTCGTTGGTTCGCAATCGGCCGGATGCCTCGGCCAGGGCGATCTTGGTTTGCTGCTTTAGGCGGTAGCGTTCCAGCCGTCGCTCAGCTCGCCGCTCGTTCGCGGTGGCAATAGCCTTCAGGCCACCGCCGAACGTGCCGCCCAGTGGGAAGATCAGCCACCAGAAATTCGCAGCTAAATGCAGCATTGGGGTCACGTCGCCAGGATGCCACCGAGAATCGGCGAGCACTCCAACCACGATCTTCAGCTCTTCGCGAAATCCGTGTCAGTGCACGTCGGCCTTGAACCGCTCCACGGAACGCTGCACCTCTGCTTCAGCTTCGTCTCGGCCTACCCAGTCTGCGGCTTTCACAAACTTGCCTGGCTCTAGATCCTTGTAGTGCACGAAGAAATGCTTGATTGCGTCCAGCTCGAATGTCGGAACATCGGTGATGCCGTGGATGTGATCCCATCGGTGGTCGTTGAATGGAACGCACAACACCTTGTCGTCGCCGCCGTGTTCGTCGACCATCCGGAACATACCCACCGGACGTACCTCCACTAATACGCCAGGGAACAGCGGCTCCGGTAGCAGCACTAGTGCATCCAGCGGGTCGCCATCATCGCCGAGAGTGTCTTCAATGAAGCCGTAGTCGGTCGGATAGGCCATCGGGGTGTAGAGGTAGCGGTCTAGACGCACCCGTCCCGTTTTGTGGTCGACCTCGTACTTGTTCCGCTGACCTTTTGGAATTTCGATGGTCACGTCGAATTGCACCGTGTCGGCTCCTTAAGTCTTAGCTAGGCCTGGGTAGATCGGTTGCGTTGCGGAGTTCACCCTAGCCGAGATGTTGGTTTGGCGGTTGGTTCGGCACAATGAAGTTAGACAGTCAGGAGGATCATTGAATCCCATTCGCTGGCAGAAATCCTACTTAGTCGTCGGGTCGGCCATGCTGGTGTTCGTCGTCGCCGTGGTGGAGGCGGCAACGGTTTTCATCGTGGGCGACCACAACACGAGTGGAGCACGGTCCGCGGTACCATCTTCGCGGGCTTCTACGGTCAAGCCGGCATTGGTTCCGGTAACCGATACCGCCGTGGCACCCAGCGTTGCCGGGCTGGCTGCGGCGTTGGCGGCGGTGTTGGCAGATCCCAGCTTGGGTAGGTTTGGGGGCCGGATCACCGATGCGATGACTGCCAAGGAACTCTGGCAGCAACAAGACGACATGCCTTTGGTGCCGGCGTCGACCAATAAGATCTTGACTACAGTTGCTGCGCTGTTGACACTAGACGGTCAAACCCGGATCAGCACCCGGGTGGTGGCTGGAGGCCCGAATGCCCAGGGGCCTGTCGTTCTGGTAGGTGCTGGGGATCCGACGCTGTCGGCCGCATCGCCCGACCAGGGCACCTGGTATCGGGGTGCACCGCGGATCAGTGACCTTGTCGAGCAGGTTCGTCGCAGCGGCGTGACGCCGACGGCTGTCCAGGTGGATACCTCGCTGTTCACCGGTCCGACAATGGCACAGGGCTGGGATCCTGCCGATGTGGACAACGGCGATATCGCCCCGATCGAGTCGGCGATGATCGACGCTGGGCGTATCCAGCCGACGACCGTCAACTCACGACGGTCACTTACCCCTGCTCTGGACGCCGGGCGAGAATTGGCCAAGGCCCTGGGGGTCGATCCCGATGCGGTGACAATCGTCAAGGCATCGTCTGGGGCGCGGCAGTTGGCTGCGGTGCAGTCAGCTCCGCTGGTTCAGCGGCTATCCGAGATGATGGACAACTCCGACAACGTGCTGGCCGAATGCATCGGTCGCGAGGTGGCGGCCGCCATAAACCGGCCGTTGAGCTTTGCCGGCGCGGTCGACGCGGTGACCAACCGGTTAAGCACCGCGCATATCGACATCACTGGCGCTGCCCTGGTGGATTCCAGCGGGTTGTCAGTTGACAATCGCTTGACCGCCAAGACACTCGACGGTGCGGTGCAGGCGGCGGCGGGGCCGGATCAACCGGCGTTGCGAGCACTGCTGGATCTGCTCCCGATCGCCGGCGGCAGTGGCACGCTATCGGACCGTTTTCTCGGCTCGGCAACCAACCAGGGTCCGGCCGGCTGGTTGCGTGCCAAGACCGGTTCTTTGACTGCCATTAACTCTTTGGTCGGGGTAGTCACTGACCGCAACGGTCGTGTGTTGACATTCGCGTTCATCTCCAACGACGCTGGCCCGACCGGTCGTGCCGCGATGGACGAGCTTGCTACCAGGCTGTGGGCGTGCGGATGCGCGACGTGACCTCATCGAGCGCATCGTCGAAGTTCACGCTCGGTACCGTGATGGACTTGGGATGCGCGGGCAGCGTAGGAGAGTGGTTAGCATGTCCCTGTCCGCCGGCTTCCGAATACACGCGCCGCCAGGTGATCGACGAGCTGACCCGTGTGGCGGCGAAAGCTGAACCGCTGGTGCGCGACGTCACCGGACTGGCCACCGATCGTGTGGTACTTCCGGTGTGCATCGTCGACCGGCCCGGATGGGTTTGGGTGGCGACCGAGTCCATACGGGTGATGACGAACGGAACCGACAAGGCACGGGGTTTTTTCGCCGGACGGATCACTGGTGCGCAGATAGGTGCGGTGCTGGCGTGTGTGGCGTGTAAAATCCTCGGTCAGTACGACTCGTTCGCCGCTTCCGAACAGAGCTGTCTGCTGTTGGTGTATTCCAATGTCATCGCTGTCGAGCGTCAACTGCGAGTTGAGCCCTCCGATTTTCGGTTGTGGGTGTGCTTGCACGAGGTGATTCACTGGATCCAATTCACCGCTAACCGGTGGTTGTCCGACTACATGTCGAAGGAGCTGGTCTTGTTGAATCAAGAAACCAGTGAAGACATCGGGCAGGTGGTGGGTCGGATCGCCTACTTTGTCCGCAGTCGGTGTAATGGGTCATCCGCAGCAGAGAATTCCACTGCTCACGTATCGGGCATTCTCGGTTTGGTGCGCACCGTGCAGTCTGAGCTGCATCGCGTAGCTCTACATCAGCTTCTGATGCTTGGTAACCTGCTAGAGAGTCTTGCTGACCACGTCATGGATGCGGTCGGCCCGATGACGGTGCCGTCGGTGGCTACGATACGCCATAGGTTTGACGACCGTAGCCACCGCAAGCAACCATCGTTGCAGCGGTTGCTGCGTGCACTGCTTGGCGTCGATGCCAAGCCCAGGAGATATAAACACGGCAAGGCGTTCGTCGACCACGTGGTGGATCGGATCGGAATGGCACGGTTTAACGTGATTTGGTCGGGCCCCGAAACGCTGCCGTTGTCCGCCGAAGTCGAAGACCCGCAACGATGGATCGACAGGGTGCTGTAGAGCATCTGCGCAGGGCGGTCGAGGAGTTCGCTGGCACCTATTGTGTTGTCGATGACCAGTGGTGCGTAGCGCTCTCCGGCGGCTCGGACTCGTTGGCGCTCACAGCGGTTGCGGCCCAGCTACGCCCTACGACCGCATTGATCGTGGATCACAGTTTGCAGTCGGACTCGGCCGCTGTCGCAGAAACCGCTCGAAAGCAAGCTATCGCATTGGGATGTGTTGACGCACAAGTTCTTTGTGTGCAGGTGGGTCGTCCGTTTGGCCCCAAAGGCGGGCCCGAGGCAGCGGCCCGTGCTGCCCGATATGCGGTGTTGGGCGCCTATCGCGATGGCCCGGTGCTGTTAGCCCACACGCTTGACGATCAAGCTGAGACGGTGCTGCTGGGCTTGGGCCGCGGTTCTGGGGCGCGCTCGATCGCTGGAATGCGGCCGCACGATCCACCGTGGTGCCGGCCGTTACTGGGTGTGCGGCGCAGCGTACCGCGTGCTGCGTGTCGTGAGCTGGGCCTAACCGCTTGGCAAGATCCGCACAACACCGACCGTCGTTACACCCGAACCCGGCTGCGCCTCGAGGTGCTGCCGCTGTTGGAGGACGTACTAGGCGGTGGGGTTGCCGAGGCGTTGGCCCGCACTGCGACGGCGTTGCGCGAGGACACCGAACTGATCGACGCGCTCGCCGCACAGGCGTTGCCCAATGCCTGGACCGGGTCAGGGCTACATGCGCGGGCTTTGGCCGCACTGCCCGACGCGGTTCGACGCCGGGTGATCCGTGGCTGGCTGTTGAATGAAGGCGCGACCGGGCTGACCGACAAGCAGATCCGTAGAGTAGACACGTTGGTCACCGCGTGGCGCGGGCAAGGTGGGGTGGCGGTGGGGTCCACCTTGCGCGGACAGCGTTTGATCGCCAGCCGGTACGACGGCGTACTGACCTTGCACTGCGAGCCCCTTTAGCGGCCCGTAGCGAGTCTTGATGCTGCCGGGCCGCCGTGGTTTTTCGCGGGACAGCATGGCACGCTGTGCTCGTGGCCCAGAGCTCCTCGGCGATCAACCCCGGACCGATTGCAGAGCTGTACCTGGCCGATGTCAAGTCGGTTATGCTTACCCAGGAGCAGATTCAGGCTCGGATTGCCGAGCTCGGCGTCCAAATCGGCAACGACTATCGTGACCGTTTGCCTGCTAGTGGCCAGGATCTGCTGTTGATCACCGTGCTTAAGGGCGCAGTGATCTTCGTCACCGACCTGGCACGTGCGATTCCACTGCCAACCCAGTTCGAATTCATGGCCGTTAGTTCGTATGGATCCTCGACGTCCTCGTCGGGTGTGGTGCGGATTCTCAAGGACCTTGATCGCGATATCCACGATCGCAATGTGTTGATCGTCGAGGACGTTGTGGACTCAGGTCTGACCTTGTCTTGGTTGCTGCGGAACTTGGCAACCCGGCGTCCGCAGTCGTTGCAGGTGTGCACGTTGCTGCGTAAGCCCGATGCGCTACATGCGAACGTCGATATCACTTATGTGGGTTTCGACATTCCCAACGACTTCGTCGTGGGCTACGGATTGGATTACGACGAGCGTTACCGCGACCTGCCCTATATTGGGACGCTGGATCCCCGAGTTTATCAGCAGTAGACCAGCAACAGCTGCTAGTCCATCTCCCACACCGCGGTCACCGAAAAGCCCACCGTCTGCTGGCCAGCGTCCTTGATGTGTTGTCCGACGCGTGGATCTTGTCCTCGAGTGCGTTGTTCGCACGGTAGCCGGCTATGGTGGCAGTGTCGGCAAGCTAGTATTTGCTGCACTTGGGCTGCAGAATCACGCTGGCGGTGCTGGTGTTTTGTGGTCCATTATGACGTTGATCAACGCATTGATGACTGCTTGCTGGCCGGTCATTGGTCTGGTTCATCGCGGTGTTGATGTCGAGTTCGGTGAACTCGATGGAGCCTTCGGCGATCAAAGGCCCTGGGACGCCTTGGACTTGCCCTGTCCTAGCGACGGTCACTTGACGTGAATTCTACCCCAGGTGGCGCGAGATTGTGCTTATCGTACGTCGACAGCGTGATTACGGCCAAGCCGGCAGCGGCCACAGCAATCGACTTATGGGTACACTGGGGAGTGCTCGCTGCAAGCGGCCTTCCTGGTACCCTAGCGGATTCGGGAGCGCGTGAATCAGTGAGGCGGTGTGTCGGGGGGCAAGGGGTTTGGTTAGTTGGGTTCCCAACTCGAAGGCAACCCCTTCGACGCTCGGGGTTCGTTCACCCAGGTGCAATAGGGGCTGGTATCGGGTGTGTTTTTGAAGAGAAACAGCATGTCGCGCATGTGGTTTAGGAATGCTGGTGCGGCTATTTTCTGTTTTTGAGCATGTTCTAGGTGTTGTCGTTCTTCGTTGACAGGTCTCTGCTCTGGGTTATGCGTGTGTGTCTGTGCAATTCGTGCGCTGCGTAGCTGCTACTTGGCTACTTGTTTCGTCTACTGGGGGGTCGTTGTGGCGCATGCCGGTCCGTGCGGCTGGGACAAGTCAGTGCCAACCGGGGAGGTCCGCCCGTTGGGTGAAGTTCAAACTACGGTGCCGTAAGTTAGTTGTGTGTTGGGTCATCCACCCATGGATGTTTTGAATTGGTGGTGTTGCCGGCAAAGGCATTTGAGGTTTTCCAGCAACGTCAACCCTCCTGCGTAGGTATCCTGGTGGTTTAACGGGATGGCGTGATCGATGTCCCAGACGATGGACAGGAAGCTATATCTAGGGAAGCGGCAGGTTAGGTCGCGGAAACGGGCGGCACATTCGAGCACTGCCGATGGTTGGTAGCGTAGTGATTCGGCTGAATTGGTCAGCAGATCGGCAAAGTGTTAGGGATACGGTGGCAGTCAACTGGCGAACTTGCCCGGCGTCGATGATTCCGTAGCTTTCCAGGTGGCCTGGCGCAGCGTTATCACAATAGAAGGTCTGGTCATGGGCAACTATAGTGATCATCCCTCGCGTCCCAGCTGTATCGCACTCAGTCTCACCATCGCTAACTTGAATGGGGCAATTGGCCTGTCCGCAGCTATAGGTCAGGCTGCTGCCCTGGGTCAATGCGTCGGTGCGGCGCTGATTCGGTGTTTGCAGGTCAGCCCGGGCACACCTGTGTAGCTAGCTGCAAGAATCTGCGGTCAAAGGTCGTCGCGGCCGCCGTGCCGTAAACCTCGGCCCTCCCTTTGTCGAGAGCGTTGCTTCTAGTGTGACGGTCGTCTTCGGCGGCAAGACGGCGTTGCCGGGCGGCGCCCGATCTACCGCGCGTACTGCAGTGTCGACGAGGTTCGATGATGTGCTGTCGTGACCAGCCATGCGGGTTGCTTATGCGTATAGTCGGCTACACGTCAACTTTAGTGATCAATTCATTGTCCGTGAAAATCGATGCTGAAGATGATTAATTGTATTGTTTCCCAATCGATTTTCTCTTGGTTCCAACCTGGGGAACCCTCTGGCCAAGTGCCTAGGCATCCAGACATCCTGTGGCTGGTCGCCATGGGGGATAGGCTCATTGCGGCGGCCGCCTCGACAGTCATCTGCTTGAACCCGTCGACAACCGTGTATTCGCGCTGGTGCTCGGCTCGCAGGTTTTCGAGGACGTTCGATGCCATAGCAATGACGCCACAGCGGCCATCCGCCTGGCCGCAGGGCCGACTTGAGTCGGTACGCAGACGCGATCGTGGCAACCAAAGCGGTTGATGCCAGGTCATGAACCGCGACCAAATCAGGCACTTTATCGAATATAAATTCGATAATAGCTATGATGTCCGACAAACCTGTCACTTAGTCGGCTGGTACTATATCCTGCCGGTCTGAGAACTGTACGGTCGGATTTGCAGCGCTCGTTGGCGGGTGGTGACCTGGAATGGGTCAAGGAATTGGGACGCGGCGCTAGGTCCTAATATGTTGAGCGGCACGGCGAGCTTCCTCGGCGTTGGCTGACGCCGAACTATCACCGGTTGGGTGGCAGTATGTCGATACGGCACTGCGGCGCATTGATGCGCTAAGTGCTGAGATCAAGCCACTGCGAATCCAATTAGTGAATTGAATTCGACGCCAGCGGGGTTGCCAGGCGCTGCAGGACCACCACGGCATCGGCTGGCTCTGTACGGCGACAATGTGGTCCTAGATTGATGATGCACGCTTGTTCTCACGCTCCGATCAGTTGCTTCGTTTCGCCGAGCTGGATGTCACCGTCTACTCGTCTAACGGCAAATGCATACCGGTACATCTCTCGCGGTAGGGCTCGTCGGAACTGTGTTGGACGGCGTTAATGCCGTCAAGTGCGTCGCTTGACGTGGTTCTCCAGATCGGGGCTACTTACTCACAAGCGGGGCGACCAAGCGTGACGGCTACAACGGCCAGAATCCCATCTTGGCGGTGGAGCAGAAAATCCTGCGCTGGTTGTCTATACACATGCTGCACAAGTGGCCGGTGCCGGCCCTGGAGTGGTCCGACAACCAAACTCAGGAGGAGGCTTCCTGAGATGCGTTGCTTGCGTGCCCTGTTTATAAGTCAGCTGGTGCCCGCGGCCAGCTCCCTGGATTCTCTTTTAGCTGCATCGTTGTTGGGTGACCTCCCGAAAAGATTGAGCAGACGTATTTCTTCGGTGGCACGCACTTCGGGCCCCACCAGTCATCGTGCCGCCGGACTTTGTCCGTGTACCCAGGCAAGGCTGGGCGCCAGCATACGCACCAAGTGCATTTACCGAACGTACGTTCATGGGAAGCAGTAGATGATTTGGGCCACAAAGTCTTTTCCTTGTTCTGGCTGCCAAATATGCAGCCTAGCATCGTCGATTTCAAGCTAATTCGTCCTCGCTGCGCTGTGGGCGCTCCACCTTGACCCCGACCGCTACCCAACGCTCACCAACGCGGTGAGAACAAAGTAAAACAACCCAAAACGACCAACTAGCAACCTTGTACTTGGGGGCCTAACACAGATTAGGAGAAACCGCATGTGGTTTTTGATGGCTTAGCCAGAGTTGTTAGCGGCGCTGACTGCGTGGCTGGAGGCGATTGGCTTCGCGTTGAGCGCAACTAACGGGATCGCGGCACCCCGATAAGCGGCGTGCGTCCAGCGGGAGCCGATCAGGTGTCGGTAGCAGCGGCGGCCACGTTCGCCAATCGCGCCCAGGAGTATCAGGCAATCAGTGCTGAATCCAGCTCTAAAACGTGTTCACCGGCAGCAGCCGGATCACTGCTAACGGCATGACCGGCCAGGTTACACCGCGGGTCCTTACTGCGGTGCAGAGTCAGGCCGTTGGGGCGGCATTAAGGGTCGTATCGAAGGTTCCGCTGAAAGCGGAACTGCAACCTGCATTAAATCAGCAGTGGCAATCCCAGCGGCCTTATCAGAGCCGCCGATTACGGCAACTTTGGCGCCAGCAGCACAAGCGGGATTTCGGTAAATGCAGGCTGTTGCCGTGCTAGGCATAACCACCTACGGATTAACCAGCATCTTGCAATGCCGTTCGGGTTCCGCCAGCTCATCGAAGGCCTGGCCCACTGCGTCCAGCCTGACTTCTATGGTAATCAACTGGGGTGGCATCGATGTAGCCCTCGGCGATCACGTGCAGCGAGTCCGCGAACTCGTCCGGGTGGTATTCGAGCACGAATTGCACGCTGATTTCCTTGGTGATCGCAAAAATGGATGCGTAGAGTCGGCTGCATGCACATCTCGGCGACTAGCAGGTGTATCCTGAGTGTTGTCCGTATCCATACGTCGTAGACGGTCCCGGCCACCCCTACTGCGTCCAACACCGCCGCGGGTTTGCGGTGTCGAGCGAGGAGCCCTGTGCCGGATCTGGTGTTTGGTGCACCCTATCGTGCCGTTCAGTTCACATAGCTGCGACCAAAATGATTCTCTAACGGTTTATGTGCTAATTGTGGCAGGGAGGCGATGATTGCTGGGAAAATCGAACTGCCACCAAGCAACAGGGCATTTCACCGGGAGCGAATTAGACTTGTAAATGGCATGCAATCCTACCGCCATGGATCCGGTCAGCGCTGCGTGTTTGGGATCTAGGCTGTTGGCGATTAGGCAGCAAAGGCGGCGCCGAAAGCAGCATCCGACGATCGGATGCTGATCGAAATAATCGGTTCGATGCCGTTTACGGACAGCAACACCGGGATCGATATGACTAGGATTCCTGGGTGGATAGTTTTTAGCCTTTTAGCACCCCGTATCGAATTCGTGGTTCGCGATAGACATCGCGGCTCGAATCGACGTTCATGCCGCCAGAATCATGCGCAATCCGCTCGGTGAGCGCCGGCATGTCAGCACCGTTAGTGGCGAATACAAGTCAATGCCATTGATTCCACACGACCGCACGCCGATCAGAAACTGACTTGGTCTGGGTATCGTTTCGGGCACGTCGTACCGGTAGATCATGCGTCCATTGCTAAACACCACGACACTTATCAGTTATTCTCGGTGACGGTTTCACCTCCGCTTCGTTGACGCGACTAATCAATTTGGTTACGTTTGCTTTTGGCTTAGTCGTGAAAAGATTGTTTTACTTCTAGCTGTCCTTTGCAATGAGACATCACCTTCCGGTCTAATAGGTGATAGTAGTGGTATGTCGCAAGGAGAGAGGACCAGTTATGGTCAAGAGTCGGTAGCGTTTCTAAGACACCGGACCGTTCGAATACGTCTTCAATATTTGCTATTGTATCTTCGGATGTACCGATACGGTAATTAATTTTACCCACATAGTTGTTGACTAAACTAACGAGGTTTCTATGTGCTGTTGACTTTATTGGTAAGCAAAACAAACCCTTCCGCGTCGGAGTAATTCGCATAATCCTGCAGCCTGTAGTTGCAGTCGTCAATAGCCTGGTCGCGGCTTTACACAATATGCATGATTTTCAGAACACACTATTAGCTCGGTCCGGTTCGTCCTGGTAGACTTCGGCGGCCTACTTGCGCAACATTTCCAGATGTTTTCCAGCGCAGCATGGCCGCTGGGCACAGACATCGACAATGACGACGTGTCCAGTGTGCCGTCCAGGCGTGGCGCAGACGGCTAGTATTGTCGCTGTGGCGACTTCTGAGTAGGTTCAGTGCCAGAAGATGTGTAATTGCTTGTTGCGCAAGGTGAACCGGTAGAAGTGGTGATAGATTCGTGCGACGGGTGCGGAATAACGCGAGGATGGCCTTGAGAGATTTTTGCATCATCCTTCGCTGCCCAGTTAATTTGATAACCATTATTTTCGGTGTCCGATGACAGTATACCAGCAACCCAAGACCACTCCGGTGTCGGTCCGGATGTGCTTGGTCCGCTCCGCTGCGGCGGCGATGAATACTTCCGAGCACCTCATCAGCTCGTAGCTGCCGGAGTGGTGTTCGCCAAACCACGCCTCGTCTACCCCCGAGCTATCCTGCGCAACAACGCACTTCATATCGTATTCCAACGCCGCTGTAAGGAGACTGGCCGATATTATTAAACGGCGGGATAAAGACGTCGAAACGCAGTGGCGCACCCACCATCACTCCAATCCGTTGAGGAAATCCCACAAGGTGATGTTTTACAAGGTTGGATCGTTCCTGCTGCAGCCAGTGCTCTGCCCCACCGATCATCATCTGACGGTACAGGCAGGAGATCACCGCAAAAACGTGGTCGGTGTGGGTAAATGCCAGCACCGGTTCAGCAGCGCCGGCGGTAAAAATGACGGTACAGAGATAGCGGCGTTCGTGCGTTCAGCAATGGCCTCCCTAGTTGCAATCGACATTGCACTACAATAAATTCAGGACGCCCATGAAGTCGACCGAAAAACTCGCTGAAGTAATGGTCAAGTTGATCCTGGCTGATCCAATCCGGCAGCTGGTCCGGTTCCGGAAGCCGATCGGTGAAACCTTCCGGGCTGGGGCGACCATCCGTATTGCCTCACTCTGGTTACCGGGCGATGCTCGCATGGCGCCTAAATCATTCGGCGTATCGTGCGTGCGAGATACGAGATAGCCGTTGAGTTCGTTGTCGGCAACACGGTGCTCTTGAAACTACAAAATGTTCAAAGGAGTTCTCTCGAATATTATCCGGCGGAACGCGTCTGTTAGGGGAAGGAGTGGCGCTTTCCACACCACGATGGTGCCCCAAATAGTGGCCCATCCAGACGGCCCGCTGGGCGCTGAGATTTGTCGAGCGGATCAACGATGTCGGCAGTCAGCTTATGGACGGTGTAGGCTTCTACCGCATCCGGATGAGACAGAGTCGCCGTAACCACGCTGCTCGGAAGCCAAGACGTAGTAGCTCGCCTGGCTAGAGCCGGAATTTGGTTCCGACACGAGTAGGCCAGTTCGGGAAAGTCTATGGGCCGAGACCACCACCACCACAGGTGTGTCGCGGTCCCTGGCCTCGATTATCCGTAGCGGCACATCATTGGGTTCGGTATCCAGCTGACTTGAACGCATCGTCTACACCAAATCGCTATGGCACCGGGGCTGAGAAGGACTTGTTTGCTCTCGCGATTGGCTGGTACTCGCGGCTAGCCAGTTGACTATGCGCTCAGGGTGATGTTGCCCAGGACGTACACCGGTTACCTGTTCGGTGGCGGAGCTGCAGTGTCGCCAGACTCGGGAACTGCCGGTCGTTAGTTTGTGCAAGGTGGTGGAGACCCGCTGTGATCGGCTCTGCCGAGCTGGCGATCGCCACTGGCGGTAGCCTAAACTTTTCTAGCTAGCGTGTATCGGGGAAGGAACCTGGCCAGCACGGCCGAATATCATTGATGAACCGAAAAAGCGTTATCCGTACGGTTACGGCGATCGCCGTATTGGTGCTGCTCGGCTGGTCGTTTTTCTACTTCAGCGACGACACCCGTGGTTACAAGTTCGTTGACACATCGGTGGCGATGGCCCAGATCAACGGCCATAATGTCAAGAGCGCGCAGATTGATGACCGGGAACAGCAGCTGCGGTTGATCTTGAAGACGGGCAACAACGACACCGATGGCTCCGACAAGGTCATAACCAAATACCCCACCGGGTACGCGGTCGATCTGTTCAATGCGCTGAGCGCTAAGAACACAAAGGTCAGCACCGCCGTCAACGAAGGAAGCATCCTGGGCGAGTTGCTCGTCTATGTGCTGCCGCTGCTTTTGCTGGTGGGCCTGTTTGTGATGTTCTCTCGCATGCAAGGCGGCGCCCGAATGGGCTTTGGATTCGGCAAATCACGCGCCAAGCAACTTTCCAAAGACATGCCCAAGACTACTTTCGTTGACGTTGCCGGCGTTGACGAGGCAGTTGAGGAGCTCTATGAGATCAAGGACTTCCTGCAAAACCCCAGTAGGTACCAGACGCTCGGTGCGAAGATCCCCAAGGGCGTGTTGCTCTACGGGCCCCCGGGCACCGGTAAAACGTTGCTGGCTCGCGCTGTGGCGGGAGAGGCAGGCGTTCCGTTCTTCACCATCTCCGGCTCCGACTTCGTCGAGATGTTCGTTGGCGTTGGCGCTTCACGCGTAAGGGACCTGTTCGACCAAGCTAAGCAGAACAGCCCGTGCATCATATTCGTCGATGAAATTGACGCAGTGGGTCGTCAACGCGGCACCGGGCTCGGTGGTGGCCACGACGAGCGCGAGCAAACACTGAATCAGTTGCTGGTCGAGATGGACGGTTTCGGTGATCGGGCGGGCGTCATCTTGATCGCGGCAACTAACCGGCCCGACATCTTGGACCCCGCGCTGTTAAGGCCTGGGCGTTTCGACCGGCAGATCCCGGTGTCCAACCCGGACCTGGCAGGTCGTCGCGCGGTGCTGCGCGTGCATTCCAAGGGCAAGCCGATCGCCGACGATGCCGACCTCGACGGACTCGCCAAACGTACGGTCGGCATGACCGGCGCCGATCTAGCCAACGTTGTCAATGAGGCGGCGCTGCTGACTGCCCGAGAGAACGGCATGGTCATCACCGGACCCGCCTTGGAGGAGGCGGTGGACCGGGTAATCGGCGGGCCGCGTCGCAAGGGCCGGATTATCAGCGAGCAGGAAAAGAAAATCACGGCCTATCACGAGGGCGGGCACACCTTGGCGGCTTGGGCGATGCCTGATATCGAGCCTATCTACAAGGTGACGATCCTGGCTCGGGGACGTACCGGCGGGCATGCGGTGGCGGTGCCCGAGGAAGACAAGGGCTTGAGGACCCGTTCGGAAATGATCGCGCAGCTGGTGTTCGCGATGGGTGGACGCGCCGCCGAGGAGCTGGTGTTCCGCGAGCCGACGACTGGTGCGGTATCGGATATCGAGAAGGCCACTAAAATCGCGCGCTCGATGGTCACCGAATTCGGTATGAGCTCCAAACTTGGTGCGGTCAGATATGGCTCTGAGCACGGCGACCCGTTCCTCGGCCGAACTATGGGTATCCAGGCGGATTACTCTCATGAGGTCGCCCGCGACATCGATGATGAAGTTCGCAAGCTTATTGAAGCTGCCCACACTGAGGCGTGGGAGATTCTTACCGAATACCGCGACGTGCTCGACACCCTGGCCGGCGAGCTGCTGGAAAAAGAAACTTTGCACCGACTGGAGCTGGAGGGTATCTTCGCTGCGGTCGAAAAGCGGCCCCGGCTCACCATGTTCGACGATTTCGGTGGGCGGATCCCGTCGGACAAGCCGCCGATCAAGACACCCGGCGAGCTGGCGATCGAGCGTGGCGAGCCCTGGCCCCAGCCAGTCCCCGAGCCGGCGTTCAAGGCAGCCATCGCCCGTGCTTCGCAGGCTGCTGAGGCCGCGCGACAAGCAGCAAAGGCGGATGCCGATGGGCCTGGCCAGGGTGCCAATGGTTCACATGCCGGGGACCGTCAACGCCAGCAAGACCCTAACCAACCCGACTACGGCGCTCCGTCGGGTTGGCATGCGCCCGGATGGCCGCCACAACAGCCGCCGGTTTATTGGTATCCGCCTGCACAGCAACCCTCACAGTCGCCCTATTGGCCGCAGCCCAGCTATCCGGGCCAAGCCCCCTCTCCGTATCCGTTGTACCCGCCCTGTCCACCTTATCCGCCGCCTGGTCAATCCGCCCCGGACGCGGGTAAGCCCCCTGCACAGTCGGACGAGGGCGTGAGCCCCTCCAACCCGCCGGCGCACGGCTGACGAAACGGAGAATCGATGGCCTTACTGGATTTGGGGCTGGAAGGCACCGTGGTTCCGCCCATCCGGGTGTTCGACCAGCCGCGTGCTGAGGCTGCGATTCGCGAGTTGCTGTACGCGATTGGCGAGGACCCGGATAGGGAGGGTTTGGCCGACACCCCAGCTCGCGTGGCCCGCTCATACCGTGAACTGTTCTCTGGGCTCTACACCGACCCGGAAACGGTTCTGAACACCATGTTCGACGAAGTACACAATGAACTGGTGATCGTCAAAGAGATTCCGATGTACTCCACTTGCGAACACCATCTGGTGTCTTTTCACGGTGTGGCGCACGTCGGCTATATTCCGGGCACGGACGGTAGGGTGACCGGCCTTTCGAAGATCGCTCGACTAGTGGACCTCTATGCCAAACGGCCACAAGTGCAAGAGCGGCTCACCGGCCAGATCGCTGATGCCTTGGTCCGCAAGCTCGATCCACGCGGAGTCATCATCGTCGTCGAGGCTGAGCATCTGTGCATGGCAATGCGCGGTGTCCGCAAGCCTGGTGCGATCACGACGACGTCGGCGGTGCGCGGCCAGTTCAAAACTGATGCGGCTTCTCGAGCCGAAGCGCTCAACCTCATCCTGCGTAAGTGAGTCCGGCGCCGGTGCAGGTTATCGGGGTTTTGAACGTCACTGACAATTCGTTCTCGGATGGCGGGCGTTACCTTGATCCTGACGATGCTGTCCAGCACGGCCTGGCAATGGTCGCGGAAGGCGCGGCGATTGTCGACGTCGGTGGCGAATCGACCCAGCCCGGTGCTATTAGGACCGATCCTCGAGTTGAGCTCTCTCGTATCGTTCCTGTCGTAAAAGAACTTGCAGCACAGGGGATTACAGTAAGTATTGATACTATGCGCGCTGATGTTGCATGTGCGGCGCTGCAAAGCGGTGCACGGATTGTCAACGATGTGTCCGGTGGGCGAGCCGATCCCGCGATGGTTCCTCTGGTGGCTGAAGCCGGTGTTGCGTGGGTGTTGATGCACTGGCGACTGGTGTCGGCCGACCGGCCGTATGAGGTTCCTAATTACCGTGACGTGGTGGCCGAAGTGCGTGCCGACCTACTGGCCGGTGTCGATCAGGCGGTGGCCGCAGGTGTCGACCCTGGGAGTCTAGTGATCGATCCCGGGCTTGGATTCGCCAAGACGGGACAGCACAATTGGGCGCTGCTGAATGCGTTGCCGGAGTTGGTGGCCACCGGGGTCCCGATTTTACTTGGCGCCTCGCGTAAACGTTTCCTGGGGAGGTTATTAGCTGGGGCTGATGGCGGGGTGCGACCGCCGGACGGACGCGAGACGGCGACCGCGGTGATTTCCGCACTTGCAGCCCTACACGGGGCTTGGGGTGTGCGGGTGCACGACGTGCGGGCCTCGGTCGACGCGCTCAAGGTCGTCGGTGCTTGGCTGCATGCTGGGCCGCAGATTGAAAAGGTTAGACGCGATGGCTGATCGAATGGAGTTGCGTGGCTTGACAGTTCATGGACGACACGGAGTCGATGAGATCGAGCGCGCCAACGGACAAGACTTCGTCGTGGACGTCATCTTGTGGATCGATCTGGCCGATGCGGCTATGAGCGACGACCTGGCTGATACCCATGACTACGTGGTTCTGGCCGAGCGGGCTGCCGCGATCATCGCCGGCCCACCACGGAACTTGATCGAGAAGGTCGGCAGCGATATTGCCGACTTCGTGATGGACGACGAACGCGTGCACGCTGTCGAGGTGGTGGTGCACAAGCCGCAAGCGCCGATCCCGCAGCAGTTCTCTGATGTGGCGGTGGTAGTTCGGCGGTCGCGGCACGGCGGTCGCGGTTCGGTGATTCCTGCGAGCGTGGTGTGATGACTCGCGTCGTACTCTCCATCGGATCTAATCTGGGTGACCGGCTGGCGCGGCTGCAGTCAGTCGTCGATGGGCTCGGTGATGTGGTAGTCGCGGTCTCTCCGGTGTATGACACCGTCGCATGGGGCGGCGTGGAGCAGGGCTCGTTCCTCAACGCGGTGTTGATCGCCGACTGCCCGGCGTATGACGCGAAGGCCTGGCTGTGTTGGGCTCAGGAGCTCGAGCGGAACGCGGGTCGGGTTCGGGGCCAGCGCTGGGGTCCACGCACCCTCGACGTCGATCTGATCTCCTGCTACCAGACTTCGGGCGCTACGGCCGGTGTGGTCGAGGTGATTAAGTGCGAAAGTAACTTGACGTTGCCGCATCCGCGGGCTCATCTGCGGGCTTTCGTGCTGGTTCCGTGGTTGGCCGTCGACTCGAATGCTCAGCTGACCGTCGCTGGGCGAGTGCGACGGGTCGACCGGCTGTTGGCAGAGATGGAGCCGACCGAGCGGGAAGGTGTGCGGTTGACCAGGCTGACGCTCAAGCTGAAACGTAGTTCGCCAGCGCGGCTAGTCATTCCGAAATCAGACTGATGGGACCGACCCGGAAACGTGACCTGACGGCCGCGATGATCGGCGCTGCGGTGGTGGGTTATCTGTTAGTGTTTGTGCTGTACCGGTGGTTTCCACCCATCACCGCGTGGACTGGTCTGTCGTTGTTTGCGGTTGCTATCGCCGAGGCGCTGTGGGCACGCTACGTGCGGGCCAAGATCAGCGATGGTGAGATCGGCAATGGCCCCGGTTGGCTGCACCCGCTAGCGGTAGCACACAGCCTGATGGTTGCCAAGGCGTCGGCCTGGGTGGGTGCGCTGGTGCTGGGTTGGTGGGTCGGTGTATTGGTGTACTTTTTGCCGCGGTGGCCGTGGCTGCCGGTTGCCGACAAGGACACTTCTGGAACGGTTGTGGCGGCCCTCAGCGCCTTAGCGTTACTAGTTGCGGCCTTATGGCTGCAACATTGCTGCAAATCTCCGCAACACCCCACCGAGCACGGTGAGGGTGCCGAAAATTAGCTTGCTCGCCAACGTTGCGGACCGCCAAGCGTAGCTTTGGTTAGCAGCCGGGCACTTCTACCGCAGTTTGACCCGCGATTGACGCAGGTGGGAATCGCGAGACTGGCGCGACACGCGGATTGACCCTGCCCGGGTACAGTCAGGCCATGACCGTTCTGTCTCGCGGCGCCCGGGTCCGGCGCAGCGGCCGCAGGCCGGGTTGGGTGCTCTTGACGGTGTTGCTGATCCTCGCGATGGGGGCTAGTTCCGCACTAGTTTTCACCAATCGGGTGGAACTTCTCAGGCTCGCGGTGATCTTGGCGCTCTGGGCCGCAGCCGCCGGCGCTTTTGTGTCGGTGTTTTACCGTCGGCAGAGCGACGTGGATCAGTCTCGGGTGCGTAATCTCAAGCTCGTCTACGATCTGCAGTTGGATCGAGAAATCTCGGCCCGCCGCGAATATGAGTTGACGGTGGAGTCCCAATTGCGTCGCGAGCTGGCCTCCGAGCTGCGTGCTCAGGCCGCCGACGAAGTGGTGGCACTGCGGGCTGAGCTGACAGCGTTACGAACCAACCTGGAGATCTTGTTCGACACGGACCTTCAGCACCGCCCGGCATTGGCGGGTGTGGAGACACCGCAGACAAAAGCTGCCCCCCCAATGTGCGCTTATAGTGATTGGGCCCGCGATGGCCAGAGCAAGCCCGTCGACTGGGTGCCCAGTAATCGGGTTACGTCGGTTCGCCAAGACCGGGTGACCAACCGCACCGACGACACCTCGATCATCGACGTCCACGAGGAACCGCTGTTGCCGCCTCGAGAGCAGGAGCTCTCTCAGGAGGAGTTGGGACCTCATTTTGAGGACTCGCCGTCACAGTCGGATTCGCGGTTAGAACCCCGTCACCGGCCGCCACCATCAACCCCACTACAGGAACTGCTACAACCGCATATGCAGGATTGGCAACCGGTCACCGCCGACGAACAGTGGCTGCCTCATGATACACAAGACGGTACCTGGGCGGGCGTCGAGTCCGCGAGTGCTTCGGTTGCCACCCCGTCGGGTAGTTGTCGGCGGTCCCGCCATTCCTGCCCGGACGAAGCTGCGGCAGGCCCGCCTGGCGAAGTCGAGACCGCGCAGCAGCACATTGAGTCGGGTCGCCGGGCGCGGTCGCGTCACTCCGCCGAATATCGCGCGTACAGCATCGAGGGCGTCACTCCCGAAGGCAGCACCCCGATCAGCCAGCCGCCGCCACCTGCTGGTCCTGCTTTCGCCGAGCAGCCACCACGACTAGTGCCGGCGTCGCCTTTTGATCCGGTACCCCGGCACCGCAGCGCGGATCTCTCGGCGGACGGGGTGAAGGGACGTGACTTAGCAGCCGGTGGACAGTCGGTCGCCGATTTGATGGCGCGGTTAGGGGCCGAGTCGACCGATAGTGGCCGGCGTCGCAGACGTGAGGGCCGTAACGCATGACACCGGGTCTCGCCTGTCAAATCGGCGACCGTCATAGTGACCGTCCGGTACCCCCTGCCATGGGACTGGAACGAACCAACAAACATGTGAGGCCTTCTGCAATGGTGCAGTTCGACGGTTTGCACTCGGTCAGGCTCGAGGCTGGGGTCCTCTCTATCGGCTGGGTGGTTACTGTGCTGGGTGTCGCATTGGAGCGTGCTGACCACGTCGTGTTGGCATGCAGCGTCGTCTTCCGTGTGTCGCGGCAGCGGGCGCAGCGTAGGTTGCCCGAAACCTCAGTGGCCTCGCCGGCCAGGGTGGCCTCCAGTGCTAGGCTGCTGCTGTTGGCTGTTCCCGACTGTGAACTCGCCGGACTGGTGTCCGGTGTGGCTGCAACTTCGGTGGTGCGACCCGGGATGATCGTGGCGTACACTTCGGGGGCTAACGGGGGCACTATCCTCGCGCAGCTGGGCGAGGATAGCTGTATTCCGTTGGGAATTCATCCGGCGATGACGTTCACCGGCTCCGACGAGGACCTCAGCCGATTGCCGGATACCAGCTTCGGTATTACCACGACCGATGAGGTCGGGGTCGGGTATGCGATCGCGCAGTCATTGGTTTTGGAGATGGGCGGACAGCTGTTCTGTGTCGTAAAGGACGCTCGTATCCTCTGCCATGCCATTTTGGACCATGTGGACAACCACATCGTGACGGTGTTCGCCGACGCGCTTGAGGCGCTGCGGGTCGTGCTGCGCGGTAGCGAACTACTCGAGCTGGGGGTACTTCCAGCTTGCGGGGGCGAGGTCGTCGACGATCAGTTCGGCAATACCGCCGAACTAATCTTTGGGCCATTGGCCCGGGCGGCGTGCGAGAACACCGCGCAGCGCGGCCAAGCTGCGCTCACCAGACTGGTCGACCGCGGTGATGCGGACGCGGTAGCGGGACACTTGGTCGCGTTGATGCGGATTGGCCCAGAACTGGCTCAGGCGTATCGGGTGAATGCCTTACGGGCGGCCCAGTGCGCCCATGCTCCCGACGATGTCGTTGAGGCGGTGGCGCCATGACGAACAGTCGGCCGCCCGTATTCAACCCGGACGGGCTCAATGTGTACTCGACACCCCGAGACGTCACCAACGTCAGCAGCGCGCTGCGTCACACCGGCCGTCGGGTGATGCTGGTGCCGACGATGGGTGCGCTGCACAACGGGCACCGGGCCCTGGTGCGTGCGGCTAAACGTGTGCCCGGTTCGGTGGTTGTGGTGTCGATCTTCGTTAACCCGCTGCAATTCAGTGCCACGGAAGACCTCGACGCTTACCCACGCACCCTCGACGATGATTTGGCTCTACTGCGCGCTGAAGATGTCGAGATCGTGTTCACACCAAGCACCGCGGCGATGTATCCCCACGGATTGCGCACCACCGTACATCCCGGGGCGTTAGCGTTCGAGCTCGAAGGTAATGCGCGGCCAACCCATTTCGGCGGTGTGCTGACCGTCGTGCTCAAACTGCTCCAGATCGTGCGGCCTGATCGGGTTTTTTTCGGAGAAAAAGATTACCAGCAGCTGGTCCTCATCCGGCAGATGGTCGCCGATCTGAATGTCGACGTTGTCGTGGTCGGCGTACCGACCGTGCGCGAAGTCGACGGGCTGGCGATGTCGTCACGCAACTGCTATTTGGATTCCGTGCAGCGCGACCTGGCCTCAGCGCTGTCGGCTGCGCTGACGGCCGGGGTGCACGCCGCGACCGGGGGGGCGCAGGCTGCGCTGGACGCAGCCCGCGCGGTGCTGGACGCTACACCCGGCCTTGTGGTCGATTACGTGGAGCTACGCGATGCCGGGCTCGGCCCGGTGCGCGACAATGCGTTAGGCCGGTTGCTGGTGGCGGCCAGGCTTGGCACCACCAGACTACTCGACAACATCTCGATTGAGATCAGAAATTTCTCCGGCATCGCTGGTCCGGACGAATTTCGGGTTGAACACGCCCAAACACCTTGGATGAAGTGATGTTACGGACGATGCTGAAGTCTAAGATCCATCGCGCCACCGTCACGCAGGCTTACCTGCACTATGTCGGCTCAGTGACCATCGACGCCGATTTGATGGACGCTGCGGACCTGCTCGAGGGGGAACAGGTCACCATCGTTGACATCGATAACGGTGCTCGGCTCGTCACTTACGCAATTGCTGGCGAACGTGGCACCGGTGTGATTGGAATCAATGGTGCCGCAGCGCATCTCGTTCATCCGGGCGATCTGGTAATCCTGATCTCCTATGGGACCATAGAAGACGCCGAGGCGCGCGTCTATCAGCCGCGGATTGTGTTCGTCGACGCCGACAACAAGCCGATCGATCTGGGCCACGATCCCGGCTCCGTGCCCGTGGACATATCTGTCACTGCCGAACTATTTGATCCCCGGATCGGTGTGCGGTAACTGTGCTGCTGGCCATCGACGTCCGCAACACGCATACCGTCGTCGGATTGCTGTCCGGATCCAAGAAGCATGCAAAAGTCGTGCAGCAATGGCGGATCCGCACTGAATCCGAGGTTACTGCGGACGAACTAGCCTTGATCATCGACGGCTTGATCGGTGATGATTCCGAGCGACTCGTCGGCGCTACCGCGTTGTCCACCGTACCGTCGGTGCTGCACGAGGTGCGGATCATGCTCGATCAGTACTGGCCGGCGGTGCCGCATGTGCTGATCGAGCCGGGGGTACGCACCGGTATCCCGCTGCTGGTCGATAATCCGAAAGAAGTGGGCGCCGATCGGATCGTGAACTGCCTAGCGGCGTTCCACAAGTTCGGTCAAGCTGTTATTGTGGTCGATTTTGGGTCGTCGATCTGCGTAGACGTGGTGTCGGCCAAGGGGGAGTTTCTGGGCGGTGCCATTGCGCCCGGAGTGCAGGTGTCTTCGGATGCCGCGGCGGCCCGCTCTGCTGCGCTGCGCCGCGTCGAGTTGGCCCGACCCCGTTCGGTGGTTGGTAAAAACACGGTCGAATGTATGCAGGCTGGTGCGTTGTTCGGCTTTGCTGGGCTGGTCAATGGCTTAGTTGACCGTATGCGCCAGGACGTGGAGAGATTTTCCGACGACTTAGGTGATCGGGTTGCGGTCGTGGTGACCGGACATACCGCGCCGCTGCTGCTGCCCGAGCTGTATACCGTCGACCACTACGACCGCCACCTGACTCTGCATGGCCTGCGACTAGTCTTCGAACGCAATCGGTAGGCGCAGCGTTGCCGGTTGAAGACGGCGCGCTGACGACAGCTGGCAGCGCGCACGTGATGTTGCTCTACGTCACTGAACAGTGCCGACGTGAGGTCATTATAAGCTGGCACGTCGTGAACGCTGACCCGTGGGATACGGATGCTGCTCTTCCTGAGCAGTTTCGGATTCGCCGGGACAAGCGTGCTCGTTTGTTGGCGGAAGGGCGCGACCCGTATCCGGTCGCCATCGAACGCACCCATACCCTAGCTGAGGTTCGTGCAGCCTATTCTGACCTGACGACCGACTCCGCTACCGATGACATCGTTGGTATCGCGGGTCGGGTGATATTCGCCCGTAATTCGGGGAAACTGTGCTTTGCGACACTGCAGGACGGTGATGGCACCAACCTGCAGGTGATGATCAGCCTCGACAAGGTTGGTGCCGAAGCGCTTTACGCGTGGAAAACTGACGTCGATCTTGGCGACATCGTTTATGTACACGGGAACGTGATTAGCTCGCGTCGTGGCGAGTTATCAGTTCTTGCCGATTCCTGGCAGATGACATCCAAGTCGTTGCGGCCACTGCCCGTCGCGCATAAGGAGATGAGTGAAGAATCGCGGGTGCGACAGCGTTATGTCGACCTGATTGTTTGCCCGCAAACGCGAACAGTAGCTCGTCAGAGAATCGCCGTTATCCGTGCTATACGGACTGCGTTAGAACGACGCGGGTTTCTCGAAGTTGAGACGCCTATGTTGCAGACGTTGGCTGGCGGTGCTGCGGCCCGGCCGTTCGTAACACATTCCAATGCCCTGGACGTCGATCTGTACTTGCGGATCGCACCTGAACTGTTCCTCAAGCGATGCATAGTCGGTGGTTTCGACAAGGTCTTCGAACTTAATCGAGTGTTTCGAAACGAAGGCGCCGATTCTACGCATTCTCCGGAATTTTCCATGCTAGAGATCTACCAGACTTACGGAACCTATGACGATTCGGCGGTCGTTACCCGAGAACTTATTCAAGAGGTGGCCGACGAGGCGATCGGGACCAGACAACTGCTGATGCCCGACGACAGCGTCTACGACATAGATGGAGAATGGGCGACGATACAAATGTATCCATCCCTGTCTGCTGTGCTGGGTGAAGAGATCACGCCGCAGACGTCGGTCGATCGGCTGCGAGCCATCGCGGATCGGCTTGGCCGCGAGATTGGCCCAAACATTCTTGACAAGCCCAGTTACGGACATGGAAAACTCGTCGAGGAACTATGGGAGCACACAGTGGGCAACACCCTGAGCGCGCCCACATTTGTTAAAGATTTTCCGGTAGAGACAACTCCTTTGACCCGCCAGCATCGAAGCATCCCCGGAGTGACCGAGAAGTGGGATCTTTACCTGCGGGGAGTTGAACTGGCCACGGGATACTCTGAATTAAACGATCCGGTCGTACAGCGGGAAAGATTTGGTCAACAAGTTCGTGCTGCAGCCGTCGGGGAAGATGAGGCGATGGCACTTGATGAGGAATTTTTAGCGGCATTGGAGTACGCGATGCCGCCATGCACTGGAACTGGAATGGGTATCGACCGGTTGTTGATGTCTTTGACTGGACTGTCAATTAGGGAGACCGTTTTGTTCCCGATTGTTCGGCCGCACTCCAACTGAACTGTTCATGTTGTGTCGAGATTGAGTATGCGGTGTTCTTATGGCAGATTAGTATCTGGGGAGGTTTGATCCAAACTGCTTAGGAAGAAACGTGAGGGTAAGATAATGGCGAAGAAAGTGACCGTCACCTTGGTCGATGATTTCGATGGTGCGGGCGCCGCCGATGAAACGGTCGAATTCGGGCTTGACGGGGTGACCTACGAGATTGACCTTACGAACAAGAATGCCGCGAAACTGCGCGGCGATCTGAGGCAATGGGTGTCCGCCGGACGCCGCGTCGGCGGTCGGCGGCGAGGCCGTTCCAATTCTGGACGCAGCCGTGGGGCGATCGATCGCGAACAGAGCGCGGCGATCCGTGAATGGGCTCGTCGGAACGGGCATAATGTGTCGACTCGTGGTCGTATTCCGGCCGACGTTATCGACGCATTCCATGCGGCGACTTAAAAAGTTGCGTATTGACACCCGGACCCTTAGTGCCCGGGCGTCAATAACTTTTGTTGCTTTCGTTGTTGGCAAACTGATCGTCAGCAGCTGGCGGATAAGATTCGGCGGTTTCCTCGTTTCTGGGGTTAAGAACCTGGTGTCGTAGGGCTGAGGCCTCAGATACTTCAAGCCACTGGAAACGGCAATGTTGCCGACCATTACAGTGGACGACAGGTACACGGTTCCGGCCCCTGGGCTAGAACGGGTCGTATTTATGTTATGGTGTAGGAAGAGCAGGTAACCGCCGATGTTCGAAAGATTTACCGATCGTGCCCGCAGGGTGGTCGTCCTGGCGCAAGAAGAGGCCCGGATGCTAAACCACAACTACATCGGTACCGAGCATATCCTGTTGGGTCTGATCCATGAAGGCGAAGGCGTCGCGGCGAAATCGTTGGATTCGCTGGGGATTTCACTTGAAGGCGTTCGCAGCCAGGTCGAGGATATTATCGGCCAGGGTCAGCAGGCGCCGTCGGGGCACATCCCGTTTACACCTCGTGCCAAGAAGGTTCTTGAGCTAAGCTTGCGTGAGGCGCTGCAGCTCGGCCATAATTACATCGGGACCGAGCATATTTTACTGGGCCTTATTCGGGAGGGGGAGGGCGTGGCTGCCCAGGTGCTGGTCAAGCTGGGCGCCGAGTTGACTCGAGTGCGCCAGCAGGTGATCCAGCTGTTGAGCGGCTACCAGGGCAAAGAAGCAGCCGAAGCGGGTACTGGAGGCCGGGGCGGAGAATCCGGTAGTCCATCTACTTCTTTGGTGCTCGACCAGTTCGGCCGAAACCTGACGTCTGCTGCTATGGAGAGCAAGCTGGATCCGGTCATTGGTCGCGAAAAGGAAATTGAGCGAGTGATGCAAGTGCTGAGCCGGCGCACCAAGAACAACCCGGTGCTGATCGGCGAGCCCGGTGTCGGCAAGACCGCTGTCGTCGAGGGTCTTGCTCAGGCCATCGTGCACGGTGAGGTTCCCGAGACACTGAAAGACAAGCAGCTTTACACATTGGATCTGGGCTCGTTGGTAGCCGGCTCGCGCTACCGCGGTGACTTCGAGGAGCGCTTGAAGAAGGTACTTAAGGAGATCAACACTCGCGGTGACATAATCTTGTTTATCGATGAGCTGCACACCCTGGTAGGTGCCGGTGCCGCCGAAGGGGCGATCGACGCCGCCTCGATCCTCAAGCCCAAACTGGCCCGCGGTGAGTTGCAAACCATTGGCGCCACGACCCTCGACGAATACCGCAAGTACATCGAGAAGGACGCCGCCTTGGAGCGCCGCTTCCAGCCGGTGCAGGTAGGTGAGCCAACGGTGGAGCACACTATCGAGATCCTCAAGGGCCTGCGGGACCGCTACGAGGCCCACCACCGGGTATCGATCACCGACTCGGCGATGGTGGCCGCCGCCACCCTGGCCGACCGCTATATCAACGACCGATTCTTGCCGGACAAGGCGATCGACCTGATCGACGAAGCAGGAGCCCGGATGCGAATTCGCCGGATGACCGCGCCACCAGACCTGCGCGAGTTCGACGAGAAGATCGCCGAGGCCCGCCGGGAGAAAGAGTCGGCGATCGACGCCCAGGATTTCGAGAAGGCGGCTAGCCTACGCGATCAGGAGAAGCAATTGGTAGCTCAGCGTTCAGAACGCGAAAAGCAGTGGCGTTCAGGTGATCTCGATGTTATTGCTGAGGTTGACGACGAGCAGATTGCCGAGGTACTGGGCAACTGGACCGGTATCCCGGTATTCAAGCTCACCGAGGCTGAGACTACTCGGTTGCTCCGTATGGAGGAGGAGCTGCACAAACGGATTATCGGCCAGGAGGATGCCGTCAAGGCCGTGTCCAAGGCGATCCGTCGTACCCGCGCCGGGCTAAAAGACCCCAAGCGCCCGTCGGGTTCGTTCATCTTCGCCGGACCATCCGGTGTCGGTAAGACCGAACTGTCTAAGGCGCTGGCCAACTTCTTATTTGGCGACGATGATGCGCTCATCCAGATCGACATGGGCGAGTTTCACGACCGGTTCACCGCGTCGAGGCTGTTCGGCGCTCCGCCGGGATACGTCGGTTACGAGGAGGGCGGCCAGCTCACTGAGAAGGTGCGGCGCAAGCCGTTCTCGGTGGTGCTGTTCGACGAGATCGAAAAAGCGCATCAGGAGATCTACAACAGCCTATTGCAGGTGCTCGAAGACGGGCGGCTTACAGATGGACAGGGTCGCACGGTAGACTTCAAAAACACCGTGCTTATCTTTACATCCAACCTTGGTACTTCCGACATCTCCAAGCCGGTCGGTCTGGGCTTCACCCAAGGTAGTGGTGAGAACGACTACGAGCGGATGAAGCAGAAGGTCAACGATGAGCTGAAGAAGCACTTCCGCCCAGAGTTCCTCAACCGCATTGACGACATCATCGTCTTCCACCAGCTGAGCCGTGACGAGATCATCCGGATGGTCGATCTCATGATCAGCCGGGTCGCTAACCAGATCAAGGCCAAAGACATGACGCTGCAGTTGACCAACAAGGCCAAGGCCTTGTTGGCTAAGCGTGGCTTCGATCCGGTGCTCGGTGCTCGCCCGCTGCGGCGTACTATCCAGCGCGAGATCGAGGACCAGCTCTCGGAGAAGATCCTCTTCGAGGAAGTTGGGCCAGGGCAGGTTGTCACCGTCGACGTCGATAACTGGGATGGTGAAAGCCCCGGCGAGGACGCGAAGTTCACTTTCACTGGGACCCGCAAGCCGGCGACAGAGCCGGATCTGGCTAAGGCCGGAGCACACAGCGCTGGCTGTCCTGGCCCGGTCGAGCAATAGGCTACGCCATCCAGGTCGACTGGCGTTGTTAATTGCTTATCTCGCTGCGTATGCGGCGAAGTATAAGGTAGAGCATCGCGGGAGCCGCGGTGATTCTTGACTTGTTTGCGCACACCTGGAAATTAGCGCCGCTGCATAGTTGTCCCGCCGCTCAAATGGTAGGTAGCAGTGTTACGATTCGTAAGGAATTAACCAAGCGAGGTTTTTTCTGGCGCCTGCCAGTAAGATTACCGCCGAAGATCGATTTCGCTGACATATATTTCGGCTTGGTTCCTTACTCGCTTTTGGCAACTGCCAATGAGTGGCGGAATGTAGCTAATGAGATGTTTGAAATAACTCGTTCGTTCGAAAAAGCGCAAATTGTGTTATAAGGTTAGTGGTTAGTTCTCTCGGCAAAAGATGGCCGCAGCGACTCCGCCATTTCAGAAGTGGCCATGAAAGGTTGCAGTTGGTACCCTGCGACGGTCAAACAGATCGGTAAGGTTGTTGCAGAGTATAACGGAGCTGCGTGAATCGGCGATGCCCCGCACGACGTTGATGAGAATCTATTACGGTAATATACGCTAGCTGCATCCAACGCGTTCGGGAAACACGATGAGGAACTCGCCACAGCTCCAGAAGCAATATTTTCTTGTACTGGTGAAGTAAACAAGCAGGCGTCGTAGGCTTGTGCAATAGGCGTGGCTAAGGGGTTGGAGCAGTAGAAGTTGCCACTGAAAATTGTCAACGAGGCTGGCAACTGGAACGTCAAGGCAATAGCGGGTTAAAGCAGCGAGCTGTCTGGCTGCTTATGACGTCGTCGCTGTTCATGGTCTAGGCCGGCGTGGTATGCATTAGGCCAACAAAGTGATCAACAACGTGAGGCTGTGTGCAGGACAGGAGTTTGAGAGCATCACCTCGAAGTGGCGGAGTTCCCTCACGCCAGGTGTGGTTGTGCTGGTTGTTGGTGGTTATTTCTTGCTGGTTTGGTTTTGTGTGGTTGAGGGGTGTGGTGGGTTATGTGGTGGGGATCGGTGGTGTGGGTTGTGTTGGTGGTTTAGGGTTGGTCGCGGCGTAGGTGGGCTGCTTGCAAGGGCCGCCGAGTAGTTGGTGTTGGTCACCGGCCGCGACATCGAAGCTGGCGATGCTGGGGGTGCGTCTGGTGTGGCGGGTGGCCGGGGATCAGTTGCGCTTTTCTGGTGATGTGTTAGCCCGCCACGCGCACAAGTCACCAGATCACGCCGTGGATGGCTTTTATCTTCCTTCCGCGGTCGATCCCCACAAAAAGTCAAGTACTGCCCTAGGCTAGAGCACCGCCGTACGCGTCATCACCGGCTGCGAGGTCATCGACGAACTGTGAAACCAACACGGCACCAACACAGCCGGGGGCACACCGGCTGGCCGAGGGCCGGTGAACAAACAGACACCCCACAGCCATAGCATGCACCCGAAAGCGCCCCCAACACCCAGCGCCAACAAGATCTAGGCTAGCCCACCAAACTCCCGACCGTATCGGCCAGCGATGGCACACCAGAACACTACTTCACCTGCCACCTATGAAACCGACCAACAATTCCTGCCACAAACACCAACACCCCCGGCCACCACACAACAACGTGAGATCGCAGATCCCGGGAACCGCTGCAACTATGTGCAGGCCTTGAACAGACCAAGTTGGGGTCCGCATGTGTGTGGCAGGGTCGGCAGAGGAGACGGGACCGGCAGTTTGAGGGTGTGGGCAGGCCTGCGAGAATTGCTGGCGGCTTCGGTAGCTCTGGGGACAGGGCCGGAAGACCCGCGACGGACGCGGGAACACCCACCAACGCCGGAAGCCTTCGCTACCGGCCCCAAGCCCCGCCGCCAGTGCCGAGTTGACCGACGTCAATAGCGACGACTTGCCGAGCGCTAGTAGCAGAAACATCGGGGCCGTCGCCCAGTGCCTGTCGGATATCTAACGAAGGTATACCCGGGGTAGTTTAACCCCACTAGCAATGAGTGGAGATCTCCCGCTATCGATGACGGGATGCCTTGTGCGGGATTCAGCAGCCCGGCTACACTGCCGGATTCAGAGTTAAGACCGAAAGCGATAACGAACGCTAAGCCGATTATATTTATATTCTAGTGCCAGGAGGGCATAGGCCAAATCCCCCCCAAGACCTGTACGGCAGTTGATGATCGACCCAGGCTGCGCTCTGTGTAATCTCGAGGTTAACCCAGAAGTCGGAGTAGGCCAATACCAAACCCGGGGGACGGCAAACCCAGGTAGGCTCAGCAGGGCGAGATCGGCCAATCCGGAAGATGATGGTTAGCCTGCCTCCCTTCAGGCAAACCTGCCGGCATGCTCAGGTCGAGCACGTCGGATAGGCCCGGGTCGGCGAGGATGGGCAGCGCGGTCGGCAGGGCCTTGGCCGCTTGTTGCTAATGCTTGGAAAGGGCATCCCCGACTCCCGATTCGCGATATAAGGGTTTATGCGCTAGAACATAGGTACGCGGGGCCTGTGTTGTGAGCGTTATCAGAAATTTCGTCTGGCTAACCGACCGACGCTGCGGTTGCGATGGAATCTAGCCCGAGTATAGGTGCCGCCTTATGCAGGCACTCCTGCAGTTCGGCGTCGGGATCGGAGTCGGCGGTGATCCCGCCGCCTACTCCCAGCACAGCGTTACCGATGGTGTCGAATTCGACAGTTCGGATCGCGACATTCAGCTCACATCCGGCGATTGGCGACGCTAAACCAACTGTGCCGCAATATATTCCGCGACGGCTACGCTCCCATTCCGAAATCAATTGGCGGGCCCTTAGCTTGGGGGTCCCAGTGATCGAGGCCGGGGGGAAGGTGGCGTCTAACAGCGCCGCCATTGGCAGCTCGACGGGAACCTGGGCCGTCACCGTGGACACCAGGTGCCACACGCCCGGAGCGTGCCGTACAACCAACAGCTCAGGCACGGTTACTGTGCCGGTAATGGCTACCCGGCCGAGGTCATTACGCACCAGATCCACGATCATGATGTTTTCAGCCACCTCTTTGGCCGAAGCCTGTAATGCCGACGGCCAGGCCGCCAACGGCAGGGTGCCTTTGATCGGGCTAGACGTCACGCCGGCACCACGGCGTCGAAGGAATAGCTCCGGGGATAGCGATGCCACCGCACCCCACGGTCCAGCGACATAAGCGGCACGCGCCGGCGCGGTACGTGCCACCACAGCGATGAAGAAGTCCAGCGGGGCCCCGGTGACTGTTCCGGTGAACTGTGTGCACACACACGCTTGGTAGATCTCGCCGGCATGGATCGCTTCTAGGCAGGCAAGTACCCCGTCGCGATGGCCCCCCCAGTCGGTCCTATCCCAGTCTACCTGGCAATTTCGCACAGGTCCCGGCGTTGTTGCTAATGCGGCAGCCAGCCAACCGGGCATCGGTGCACCGGAGAGGCTCTCGTACCACCATTGCGCGCCACGGTCGCGACGCAGCACACAGTCGGTCCAACCTCCAGCGGCTTCGGGTATCCGGTTCGGCTGCTTGTCGGCTGCAGGGTCTGGGTAGGACAGGTAGCCGACCCAGCCTCCGCCTACTGCTGCTGCCGAATCGGGTGTTCGTGCGCCTAACTGGACTGCAAAAGCGTCGTTGACATTCACCGGTTGTACCGACAGACTCGGCGCGATTACGGCCATCGCGTCGAACCACTCGCCGGTCAGCGCGGCAGGCGGCGGCAAATCGAGTCCGGTTGTGGCGTCGCCGAGAGAGCGCAACACCTGGGGTGCGTCGCCAAGATTGCCGAGCCGCTCGATTCGCACCGCACTAGCTTGACAGAACAGCGCATTTTCTCACTCCAGGTGTCATCTAAGTTGGATTAGCCTGCCTCTAGCTCTGCCACCGACCCGCGGTGTTACTAACTACGAAAAGGGCTTGCGCTACATCATCAAATATCACGTGTCGATGACGTCGAGTGCCAACTTCCCGGGTCGGGATTTGAAATCGGCGATAGACCCGAGGTTGTATCAACTTTGGGCGCAAGCAAATGCCGTCGCTGGTTACCGGTACTCGGTCGAGGCGTGATCGGGATCGCAATCGATACAAGGTAAAATGGCGAAGATAGCCGTCGTTTGGACCAACTACGGCTCCGCGGCTGCCAGCGAAAATTGGCAACTCAGCTATAAAGTTTGGTGGATTCCTCGAGCGCAGTGGTTCGCACGTTACCGGCAACGGTCAAACTCAAGACGTTGGTCCGTGATGACTTCAGCCAATCGCGCGAAGAGCCTGGCCAGCATCGACCAGTGAAGCTACACCCGCCGACCTGGTCGGCTTGGCACCGGGGTATTATACGCTGCGGGCGTGGGTGGAATGGCAACAGCCCAAGCCAGATGGTCCACAGGTGGTGAAATTGTCCGCCGATAGCATTGTCTCGCAACGGCCGAGATCTCTCCAGGTCGTATCCAGCTGCTACGCTCGATATTCCTCGCGGAAATCTGACATCCGCCAACGGCCAATGACATTGTGCGTCTTCTAGACCGAGTCTGCCGAATGGAAAAGTCGTTGACTTTCCAGGATAATTAACCAATGACGTGAGTGGGTGTATCGCGAATTCTCAACAGATTCTTTGGCACCGGCTAGCTGGCACGCGTGAAATTTCGAGTCGATCCGAAATTATTGTATTTAGGGCAATTATATATTATACTACGATTGTCGGTGCTGATTTGTCCAGACTCGCACAAGCTGGACATCACTAAAAACTACTGCCTAGGTGGTCAATGGGGTTTGGCGATTTGGGGTTGTGAGACGTCGAAAGGTACCCCGACCAGTCCTACTGGCACTAGTGGATGCAACCAACAGTGCATCTAACTAGGGTGATTATAGTAATAGTGACTGCGTCAGCAACCGCGGCAACAATGTTTTCTCAGCCTCGCCACCGTCTGGTGGCTGCTATGCGGCAATTTCGCCTCCGAAGCTTGCTTTGACCGTAACGGGTGGTGGCCGCGACCTGACCACAAAGCCCAGTGACCGGGGTCACCGGAGTCCCCTGATTACTCCGTTCCACTCACTCGATTGCGGATGTTTGTCTCGTTCGGCCCCACTACGCCCGATTATTTGTCTCACTCTCGTCGCTTAAGTGTAGTTCTCTCCGCCTGCTCGACTTCACGGGTTCCGCGCACTCGGCGCTTCTGAAGGCTGGTAGCGGGGGAACACACCGGTGGGTGGCGGCAGCGCCGTACCGGGGGCCAGCCGCACACTGACGGCCGTAAACGCCCTTTGGTCTTCGTCCTGGCCAAGCAAGTCCAACATCTTGCCGGCCGATTCCGGCATAACGGGCTGGACGAGCAACGCCGCAATCCGCACTACCTCGCAAGTCGTATAGAGGACGGTACGGAACCTGGCCTGATCCGCTTCGGACTCGCTCTTGCGTAAGACCCAGGGCTGTTGCGACGAAAAGTACTTGTTCGCCTCGCCGAGCATCAGCCAGATAGCTTCCAAGGCCAGGTGCATCGCTTGTCCGTCAAAGTTGCTGCGCACCCGCTCCAACAAGCTGTCAGCCGTCGCGAAGAGCGCAGTGTCGGCGGAGGTGAACTCACCGGGTTCAGGCACCAAACCGCTCAGATTCTTGGCAACCATCGACAACGACCGCTGCGCTAGATTGCCGAGCTCGTTGGCCAGGTCGGTGTTTATCCGGGTGATGATCGCCTCTTCGCTGTAGTTGCCGTCCTGGCCGAACGGGATCTCGCGCAACAGAAAATATCGGACCTGGTCCACGCCGAACGTTTGCAACAGCATCATCGGGTCGACGATGTTGCCCACAGACTTGCTCATCTTCTCGCCGCGGTTGTGCAAGAACCCGTGTGCGAAAATCCTTCGCGGCAACTCGATGCCCGCCGACATCAAAAACGCTGGCCAGTATACGGCATGAAATCTGATGATGTCTTTGCCGATCATGTGTAAATTAGCGGGCCAGTAACGACTGAACAACTCCGAGTCGGTTTCCGGGAACCCGGCCCCGGTGAGGTAGTTAGTCAGCGCGTCGATCCAGACGTACATGACATGGTCAGGATGTTCTGGGACCTGTACACCCCAGTCGAATGAAGTGCGCGAGATCGAGAAATCTTCCAGCCCACCAGAGACAAAGCTAATCACTTCGTTGCGACGCACTTCGGGTCCGATGAAGTCGGGGTTGGCGTCGTAGTGGTCCAACAATTTGTCGACATATGCCGACAGTCGGAAAAAATAGGTCTGCTCTTTCTCGGTCCAGGTGACTGGCGTGCCGGTTTCTGCTGCTACTCGGGTGCCGTCCTCGAGAAGTCTGGTTTCCGAATCGACGAAAAACCGCTCGTCTCGCACCGAGTACCACCCGGAATAGGCGCCTAGGTAGATGTCGCCAGTCGCATCCATCCGCCGCCAGATTTCTTTAGCTGCCTCGTGGTGGTCGACATCGGTGGTGCGGATGAACCTATCGAAGGAAATGTGGAGTTCCTCTTGCATGCGCTGAAATACATCCGAATTGCGCCTGGCAAGTTGCGTGGTCGGCACGCCGGCGGCTTCGGCGGCCTGTGCGACCTTCAGACCGTGCTCGTCGGTGCCGGTCAGGAAGCGCACGTCGAAGCCGTCGAGCCGCTTGAAGCGGGCAATTGTGTCGGCGGCGATATATTCGTACGCGTGACCAATGTGCGGCGCAGCGTTGGGATACGCGATGGCAGTGGTGACGTAGTAAGGTTTCATCGACAATCCACCTTATTGTGTGCGCGTGAGTTTTAATCGCATAGTTAAACAAGACGCGCCTCCTGCGCCGGAACCCTTGTCGCCGTTGGTAGACGCCCATACCCACCTCGACGCGTGCGGCGCTCGCAACGCCGATGACGTGAATGCCATTGTTGAGCGAGCCGCGGCTGTCGGCGTGGTTGCGGTCGTTACCGTCGCAGACGACTTGGAATCTGCGCGTTGGGTCACCGCGGCCGCCGGGTGGGACCGGCGAGTGTACGCGGCGGTGGCGTTGCACCCGACGCGCGCAAACGCGCTCACCAGTGCCGCTCGGGCCAAGATTGAACGACTGGCGTCCCATCCTCGGATGGTGGCTGTCGGCGAGACCGGTATGGATCTGTATTGGACCGGTCGCCTCGACAGTTGTGCCCCACCTGACATGCAGCGCGAGGCGTTCGCATGGCATATCGATCTTGCTAAGCGATGTGGCAAACCGCTGATGATCCACAACCGGCAAGCCGATGCGGAGGTGCTTGACGTCTTGCGTGCTGAGGGCGCCCCCGAACAGGTAATCTTTCATTGTTTTTCGTCTAATGCTGTGATGGTCCGCCGCTGCGTAGACGCCGGGTGGATGTTCAGTCTGTCCGGGACAGTGAGTTTCCGGAATGCTCATACCCTGCGGGAAGCCGTTCCGTTAATCCCAGTGCAACAGCTTCTGGTGGAAACCGACGCGCCATTTTTGACCCCGCATCCCCACCGCGGTCTAGCGAATGAGCCCTACTGCCTTCCTTACACCGTTCGGGCCATTGCTGAACTGGTCGAAAGCTCCCCAGAAGAGCTGGCGCAAATCACCACTAGCAATGCTCTACGCGTGTATAAACTAGGATCTGGATAGGTTTAGTTGCCCATCGCCCCCTCGCCATTCCGACGCGGAATGTAACTTGGCCAGCCCAGAAGCGAGAGAGTTTCGTCGTGATTTCTCTTACATCTTGCGCGTCAGAGTTGCCCTGTCTTGGCCAGTTCGTTATCTTCTTGTTATCCACTAGTTGGGGGCTATTTTTTGTAGTTTTTTGAGCCGAAAAGGTCGATGATATCTGGTTGCTGAGGTGGTCGGGGTAGGCGAGCGTTGAACGTATTAACGAAGCTCGATCAGACCCCGTCGACAATGTTGCGGTTTGTAGTTGGGATGCTGCTTTTGGTCCTCGCGTTCGCTGGTGGTTACGCGGTCGCCACATCCAAGACAGTGACATTGACTGTCGACGGAACCTCTATGCGGGTGATGACCATGAAATCACGGGTGATTGACATCATTCAAGAGAACGGGTTCGCCGTCGGCGAGGGTGACGATCTGTATCCTGCCGCTAACGTGTCGGTTCATGCCGCCGACAACATCATGTTGCGGCGCAGCAGACCACTACAGATTTCTTTGGATGGTAAAGAGGTCCAGCAGGTTTGGACGACGGCATCCACTGTGGACGAGGCGCTGGCCCAACTTGCGATGACCGACACGGCTCCCATCGCGGCTTCTCGCTCCAGCCGTGTTCCACTGACTGGTATGGTGCTGCCTGTCGTCAGCGCCAAAACGGTCCAGATCAACGACGGTGGTGCGGTGCGCATGGTGCACCTGCCGGCGTCGAATGTCGGAGGGTTGCTGGCCGCTGTCGGTATTCCGCTGCAAGCGAGCGATCAGGTGTCGCCGAGCGCGACCTCACCGATAGTGGAAGGTATGCAGATCCAGGTTACCCGCAACCGCATCGAAAGAGTCACCGAGCGGATTCCGCTACCCCCGAGCTCCCGTCGTATCGAAGACCCGGAGATGAACATCAGCCGTGTGGTCGTCGAGGACCCGGGCACCCCCGGCACACAGGATGTGACGTTCGCGGTGGCCACAGTCAACGGTGTCGAGACCGGCCGGCTGCCCGTCGCCAATGTGGTGGTGGAGCCGGCCCGCGAAGCGGTGATCCGGGTGGGTACCAAGCCCGGTACCGAGGTGCCCCCGGTGAACGATGGATCTATCTGGGACGCCATCGCGGGCTGCGAAGCCGGTGGTAACTGGGCGATCAACACTGGTAACGGGTATTATGGCGGTGTCCAGTTCGACCAGCGCACCTGGGTGGCCAACGGCGGCTTGCGATATGCGCTCCGTGCTGACCTTGCTACCCGGGAAGAGCAGATCGCGGTTGCCGAGGTGACACGGGCGCGCCAAGGATGGGGTGCTTGGCCAGTGTGCAGCGGAAGAGTGGGTGCACGCTGACCATTCGGCTGCTCGAGCGTACCGAGATCAAGCGGCTGATCAAAGAACTTAAATGTCGGCCACGAAAGTCTCTCGGCCAAAATTTCGTGCACGACGCCAACACAGTGCGACGTGTGGTTTCGACCTCAAGAGTGAACCGGTCTGACGTCGTCCTGGAGGTTGGTCCTGGCTTCGGGTCGCTCACTTTGGCACTGCTAGACAGCGGCGCTGCCGTCAGTGCTATAGAAATTGACCCACTGTTAGCGGGTCGGTTGCTGCAGACGGTTGCTGAGCATTCAAATAACGAGATCCACCGGCTCACGGTGTGCAATCGTGACGTTTTATCCCTTCGCCGTGGTGATCTGGCTACCGAGCCGACGGCGCTAGTTGCCAACCTGCCGTACAACGTTGCGGTTCCAGCGTTATTGCATTTGCTCGCCGAATTCCCGTCCATCCGGACTGTGACTGTGATGGTGCAGGCCGAGGTCGCCGAACGGCTTGCCGCCGAGCCAGGTGGCAAGAATTACGGCGTGCCCAGTGTCAAGCTGCGTTTCTTTGGACGGGTCCGTCGCTGCGGCATGGTGTCTCCAACTGTTTTCTGGCCGATTCCTCGTGTCTACTCCGGTTTGGTACGCGTCGACCGCTATGCGACCTCGCTATGGCCGACGGATGACGTCTTCTGTCAGCAGGTATTCGAGCTGGTGGAAATCGCATTCACCCAGCGGCGAAAGACATCTCGCAACGCCTTTGCGGAGTGGGCGGGTTCGGGTGACGAATCAGCGAATCGATTGCTTGCTGCCAGCATCGATCCTGCCCGTCGCAGTGAGACGCTGTCCATAGATGACTTTGTCCGACTGCTGAGATGTTCCGATGATCGGGACGACGCGGTGGTGCGGTCTGCTTCGGCGAGCTGACGGGCGGGTTGGTTGCCCGCAGCGATAGTCTGCTGCGGTGTTCGCGTCTGATGGCAACACCACTACCCAGTGGATGCCCACCGGGTCGGTTACCGTTCAGGTGCCCGGGAAGGTTAATCTCTACCTCGCTGTTGGTGATTGCTGCGACGATGGCTACCACGAGGTGACGACGGTTTTCCATGCCGTATCGCTGTTCGACCAGGTTACGGTGCGCAACGCCGATGTGCTATCGCTCGAGCTCATCGGCGAGGGCGCCAACCACGTGCCTACTGACGAACACAACATCGCCTGGCGGGCGGCCGAGCTAATGGCCAAGCACGTTGGCCGAGCGCCGAATGTTTCGATCATTATCGGCAAGTCCATTCCGGTGGCCGGGGGGATGGCGGGTGGGAGCGCCGATGCGGCCGCGGTGTTGGTTGCGATGAACTCGTTGTGGGAGCTTGGTGTGCCCCGCCGAGATCTGTGCATGCTCGCGGCGAAGCTAGGCAGCGACGTGCCGTTCGCCCTACAAGGTGGTACCGCGCTGGGGACCAGGCGCGGTGAGGAGCTAGCTACCGTGTTGTCCCGCGCCACTTTCCACTGGGTGCTGGCGTTCGCCGACAGCGGTTTGCTCACTCCGGCGGTGTACACCGAGCTTGACCGGCTCAGGGATGTCGGAAATCCACCACGGCTTGCCGGACCCGGGCCGGTGTTGGCCGCCCTGGCCGCCGCCGATCCCGAGCAGTTGGCGCCGCTGCTAGGCAATGAATTGCAAGCAGCCGCGGTCAGCTTAGACCCGGCGCTACGGTGTGCGCTCCGCGCCGGTATGGAGGCAGGTGCGCTCGCGGGCATTGTGTCTGGCACGGGCCCGACCTGTGCATTCCTGTGTACCTCGGCGACCTCGGCGATCGATGTCGGTGCGCAGTTGGCAGGGGCGGGTGTCTGCCGCACTGTTAGGGTCGCCACCGGGCCGGTACCCGGTGCTCGGGTGGTACCTGTGCCCACGAACCGAAGTCTGAATGACATGTGAAATCCAACTCAAATTAAGTCATCGTTTGGCATTTACTTAAGAAAATTTTAAGATACCTCCCGGTGATGTCGACGCTGTGTCGGTGGGCGATTAACGAATCGTCGGGTCACCGCTGATGCGAGATCTAACCGCTCCCCAGCTGTGCACGTGTACCTGCTACACAGCGACGTCCAGCAGGCGGAACATGATATCCAGGTTCTTGGCAAAACACCTGAACCGAGGAGGGTTTGTGAGCAGGTTTACCGAGAAGATGTTTCGCAACGCCCGTGAGTCCTCCAAAGGCATGGTGACAGGTGAGCCACACAATCCGGTTCGTCACACCTGGGGTGAGGTGCATGAGCGCGCTAGCCGAATAGCTGGTGGGTTAGCAGATGTTGGTGTTGGTCACGGCGATGCGGTCGGTGTGCTCGTTGGCGTGCCGGTGGAGATTGCTCCGACCGCGCAAGGGCTGTGGATGCGCGGCGCTAGCCTAACCATGCTGCATCAGCCCACCCCGCGGACCGACCTGGCGGTATGGGAAGAAGACACCGCCACCGTCATCGACATGATCGAAGCCAAAGCGGTCATCATCTCCGACCCGTTTATAGCAGTAGCGCCAGTGCTGGAGGCTCGCGGTGTCAAGGTGGTGACCGTCGAGCAGTTGTTGGCAGCGGATCCGGTCGACCCGATCGAAACCGACGAGGACGATCTGGCGCTGATGCAATTGACATCCGGCTCCACGGGTTCGCCCAAAGCTGTTCAGATCACTCACCGCAACGTGTATTCCAATGTCGAGGCGATGTTTGTCGGCGTCAGGTACAACGTCGAGAAAGATGTGATGATCAGCTGGCTGCCGTGCTTTCATGACATGGGGATGATCGGGTTTTTGACCGTGCCTATGTACTTCGGCGCCGAGCTGGTCAAAATCACCCCGATAGACTTCCTGCGCGACACCCTGCTGTGGGCCAAACTAATCGACAAATACAAGGGCACCTTCATCTGCGGCCCGAACTTTGCCTACTCGCTGTTCACCAAGCGGCTGCGTAAGCAAGCCAAACCTGGCCAGTTCGACTTGTCGACTCTGCGGATTGCGATGTCAGGTGCGGAACCGGTGGACCCGGCGGACGTCGAGGACTTGATCGACGCGGGCAGGCCGTTCGGCTTCAGGCCGGAGGCCATCCTGCCAGCATATGGAATGGCCGAGACCACACTGGCGGTGTCGTTTTCACCGGTTGGAGAGGGGTTGCTTGTTGACGAGGTGGATGCCGACCTGTTGGCGGCGCTACGCCGCGCGGTGCCGGCCACCAAGGGCAACATCCGCCGACTGGTTTCGCTCGGTCCGCTGTTGGACGGCCTGGAGGCCCGTATCGTCGATGAGGATGGCAATGTGCTTCCACCCCGAGGGGTCGGCGTGATCGAGCTGCGTGGTGAGTCGCTGACCTCGGGCTACATCACGATGGGCGGTTTCATTTCGGCCCAGGATGAGCACGGCTGGTATGACACTGGCGATCTCGGCTATCAGATGGAAAACGGTCACGTTGTGGTGTGTGGTCGGGTCAAGGACGTCATCATCATGGCTGGCCGCAATGTCTACCCGACCGACATCGAACGGGCGGCGGGTCGGGTTGATGGTGTCCGCCCGGGTTGTGCGGTGGCCGTACGACTCGACGCCGGGCATTCGCGTGAAACCTTCGCTGTTGCTGTAGAGTCAAACGCTTTCGAGGACACCGCCGAGGTGCGCCGCATTGAGTATCAGGTGGCGCACGAAGTGTTCCAAGAGGTGGACGTGCGGCCACGCAACGTGGTGGTTCTCGGCCCGGGAACCATTCCGAAGACGCCGTCAGGCAAACTGCGGCGGGCCAGTTCCGTTACCCTCGTCACCTAGCGTTCTACCCGAAGCCGAGCGGATGCAAACTGCCGTAGTTTGCGGCTTGTCGTTGTACGGACAGGCGCGCTCGTGACACGCAGCTGAGGGGGACACGGTGGTTACCAGGCGTGGACGCGGTTCTGTGCGGGCTTTAGGCCCAATCCGACCAACAATTCGGTGGCGTCAGCGGCCTGCTTGCAGATAGTGAGAACCTGCACGCGCTCGGCAGTGGTGAAGTTCTCCAGCACGAAAGACGCCGGATCTTTGCGGCCAGTCGGACGACCAATCCCAATGCGCACCCGCTGAAAATCTTTGGTACCCAACGCGGCCGTCACCGAGCGCAGCCCGTTGTGGCCACCCTCCCCACCGCCGAGTTTGAGCCGGATGCGACCGAAGTCGAGGTCGAGGTCGTCGTGGACGATGATGATGTCTGCGGGTGCTACCGAGTATAATTTCGCTAGTGGCCCCACCTGCTTGCCAGACTCGTTCATGTAGTTTCGTGGCTTGGCCACCAACACCGGACAACCCGCTAGCTGGCCGTTGACGACGTCAGCGCCGGAACGCTTATGCACCTCGAATTTCGAGCCCAGTCGAGCAGCGAGTAGGTCGGCAACCATAAACCCAACGTTGTGCCGAGTACGGGCATAGTTTTTGCCGGGGTTGCCTAAGCCGACCACCAACTGGGGGCACCGCCCACTGACCAGGGTGGGCTTGGCCACCGCGCGAACCGCCTACTCGGACTCGGTTACGGTGTTTTTGGCTTTGCCAGCCTTGTTTTCGGCTGTTCCTACTTCCGGAGCTTTGGGAGCCTCGCCGGCGTACTCGGCCTTGGTTTGTGCGACCGTCGCCGCGTTCACCACATTGACCACCAGCATCTCCGGGTCGGAAACTAGGGTGACGCCAACCGGCAGGGGTATCTGTCTGGCGGTGAACATAGTCCCCGGTTCGATGCCCTCGATAGATATGGTCAACTGCTCAGGAATCGACAGCGCTTCGGCCTCGATCTCAATGGAGGTGGCCTCCTGGGTGACCAAAATGTCGGGTCCAGCGTCACCTTCGACCTCAACGGGGACTTCGACTACGACCTTTTCTCCACGACGGACTACCAGCAGGTCGGCGTGCATGATGGTGTGGCGGATCTGGTGGACGTCGATTGCTTTAGTTAGCGCCAACTGTTCCTTGCCATCGATGTCGAGGGTGAGCACCGCATTGGCACCGATCTGTCGGAGTACAGCGGCGAAAGCGTGTGCCGGCAACTCCAGGTGCTGTGGCTCCTCGCCGTGGCCGTAGAGGACGGCGGGAACCTTGCCGTCACGCCGGGCTCTTCGGGACGAGCCCTTGCCGATGTTAGTACGTACCGATACGCTCAGCCGGTTGACTGTTGACTTAGCCATGATGTCGTTTCCTGTGTGCTCTGTGCCTTGAGATTCGGGAGATAGGAGCGCGATGTCTAGGTGGTTTTCCGGCGATAACGGTGCTCTGGAAGTCTAGTTAACCGCCATCCACCCTCGCCGTGACGCCCGGACAGGCTAGCGCATAGAACCTCCAGAGGGAAATTTGGCGTCTGGAGGTTGCTTGGATAGCCTACACAGCGCGGAGGCGGTAGATCTGATCGCCGAGCCTCCCGACTGCGGCCCATCGGCTGGGTCCGGCCGAGAAGGCCGAACTTCGGGTAGGCGAACGTGTTGTCCAGCATATCCTGTGACATGGCGTAAAAAGTTTGCCGGCCGTCGAAATCGGTGTTAGTGGACACCACGTTTGGTACCGGCCCTCATCAACGCGTCACCGAACTTGTGACCGGAGTGTCCTTGCAAGTCGGTGTGCGAGTAGCCCGGATGAGCGGCCAATGTTCGCAGCGGCGAACCTACTGCGGTGAGACAACACGGCAGCTCGCTGGTGAACAGCAGGTTGGCGAGCCTAGTACTGGCCGTAAGCCCGCCCGCAGACGGGACGGTGGAGATTCGGGCATGCTCGAGGGCCGCTCAGGTCAGTTCCAGCGCCGCGAACGCACCCCACCGTAGTGTCATAAGTTATCCATTGCTGCAACGTTTTGGGCCCGGCACTGCTTATATTGCTTCTCAAGACCTACGATCATCGCAGAGTTTCGCTCGAACAGATTGTCCGTGATTTGCTCTTCTCACTGAGCTCAGGTCAAAAGAGGTCGCACGGCTAACTGTCGCCTCATAGGTTTCCGCGAGGATCAGGTTCTGGTGGGTGGTCACACTAGATATTCTGTTAAACTACTTGTAGTTTGCAGTCATCACCGGTAGGGCACGGTCGCTTCAGCCATGTGTGTCACTGTCGGACCCGGCCACTCTTGCTGCAGCATACTAAACACACCGTTAAATGCTGTAGATGCAATACTAAAGTTAAAAGCCTATTTTTCCAAGTCTTGCTGACCGTTGGCGGCATTATCTATCGAGTCAAACACCCGGGCCGACATATAGGTCGGCAGAGATAGTCTCTGGTGTTAGCGCTCCGAAATACATCTCTTTAGTTTTTATCCTTTCTTGCTGGGGATCAGGCAGTTCATCAGGTGTGGTTGTCCAGGATTTAGCCACCGCGGCATGGAAGCAACCGTGACTGCTTTGGGTCGGGATTACTTGGCGGCAACGACAAATCCACGGATGATCGTCTCGATATCGTTTGATTGTGCGACCGCCTCGTTGGCCAAGCTGGTAATGGTGAGCTGAACGAGGTATTGCTGTTTAGCGGGTGGTGGGCCAGTGGGGATCACGATTCGGTTCCAGGCATGTAGTCGTTTGCCCTCGAGGTCATAGCTGCCTTGAATCATTGCCGACGGAAAACCGTTGTAGTTTGCCGTAGAAGCGTCCAGCTGCCTGAAGTTCTTGAAGAGTTGGGCATCGTCATTTCCGTGTTTAATGACTTGGGTCGGGTCGAATTCTCCGCGCAGCTTGAATACCACGAGCCTTGCTGTCGGATACTTACCGCCTTTGGCGATGATCAACGTCTCCGGTGTGATGTTCGGATTGCTATACGGTGACCATCCTGGTGGTGTCGGTATTGACACGGTCAGACCGACTAAGGAGCTCGGCGCCACCTGCTGCCCGGTGACACCGATGCTTTCCAGATACTGCGGCAAAGGGATGGGCTTGTCGGTCGTGGTCGTAGTGGTTGTCGAACTTTTCGACAGGATTAATTGGTAGTCAGGGGCTTTCGGCCCACAGGCGACCGCGGATATGCTCAGCGTGACCACCGCGGCAGCAGTGTGCAGCCTGGCATGGATTGCCTTCCTCCTCATCGTTTCGTTCTGCATCGTCGCCGGAGGCTTTCACTAAATTTCACGTACCACGTCGATCGACCGAGCCAGCCTGGCGCCCTTCGACGTGACGACAAAAGGTCGTTCGAAATGGGTGGGTTTTTCGGCCATGGCGTCCAGCAGCTGCTCGTCGGTCGCGGTGGCGAGGTTCATTTCGGCATAGAGCGATTCACATTTACGCACGGCGGCGCTAACATCGGCCCTGTCGGCGTGGCTAAATTAGCTCGTTCCGGGATAGTTGCACATTCAAAATATTTCGCGATTCTGTGATCGAAATCCTTCCCTTGCAATAGGTTTACCCTCTTACAGGAGGTGCTGCAATTCGGGTTGTGGTAGATGACGGTGGTGCCCCGCGGACCGCCCTGGTCGGTAACCATCTACGCGTCTCCGTCGAATAACCCTGTTACTGAGCCATTTTCGAAAACAGCGCGGATGGTGCTGGCTAACAACGGTGCGATGGACAGAACCGTGAGCTGGGGGAAACGCTTCTCCTCTCCGATCGGCAGCGTGTTCGTGACGATTACTTCCCGGGCGCCGTACTGGGCCAGCCTTTCAACAGCCGGGTACGACAGCACGCCGTGGATAGCTGCGATGATCACGTCACTGGCGCCATCGTTACGCAGCAATTGCACTGCTCCGGCAACGGTGCCGCCAGTGTCGATCATGTCGTCGATCAGCACACAGGTGCGGCCTTCGACTTCGCCGACGACCCGGTTGGATACCACGTGGTTAGGTACGCGCGGGTCTCGGGTCTTGTGAATGAAGGCCAACGGGACACCGCCCAGTGCGTCGGCCCATTTCTCGGCGATCCGCACTCGTCCGGAATCGGGGGAGACCACCACCATGTTATTATCCGGGTAATTGTCCTTGATGTAGCCTGTCAACAAGTTTTGCCCGCGCATGTGGTCGACGGGCCCGTCAAAGAACCCCTGAATTTGGTCGGTGTGCAGGTCGACGGTCACGATCCGGTCGGCTCCCGCCGTTTTAAGCAGGTCAGCGACCAGTCGCGCCGAGATCGGCTCACGGCCGCGGTGCTTCTTGTCCTGTCGAGCGTAGGGGTAGAATGGCATAACGGCGGTGATCCTCTTGGCGCTGCCCCGCTTCAGCGCGTCGATCATGATCAGCTGTTCCATTAGCCAGGTATTCACCGGTGCCGGGCAGGATTGCAAGACGAACGCGTCACAGCCGCGCACTGATTCGTGGAAACGCACGAAGATCTCGCCGTTGGCGAATTCCCGCGCGTCCTGAGTAGTGACGTGCACGTCGAGTTCTTTGGCTACCTGCTCAGCCAGCTCGGGATGCGCACGGCCCGAAAAAAGCATCAGGTTTTTTCGATTGTCGGTCCAGTCGTGGCTCAACATGCCGCCCTCGCCGTATCGGGGTTGAAATCGGGAATGAGAAGGCCCCATCGTACGCAAGCGTTTTGTCTGAACACGTGGCCGGGTTGCCAGAAAACAAAATTCACGGTGGCTAGTCGGGTTTGGATTTCTGCTGGAATTGTTTGCTAGCATGTGTCGAGGCCTTTTCTGCGGCCTGAGCCGCGGCACTGCCGGGTCGCTTGTGTTGCACCCAGTTTTCGATGTTGCGTTGCGGGCCCACGGAAATAGCCAGTGCCCCCGGCGGGACGTCGTTGCGCACAACTGTACCGGCGCCTGTGTAAGCGCCGTCGCCCACGGTCACCGGCGCGACGAACTTGGTGTCCGACCCAGTACGTACGTGCGACCCGATAGTGGTGCGCTGTTTGGCTGTGCCGTCGTAATTGACGAATACACTGGACGCGCCGATGTTGCTGTGCTCGCCGATATCGGCGTCGCCGACGTAGGTCAAATGCGGCACTTTGGTGCCGGTTCCAATGGTGGAGTTCTTGGTCTCGACGAAGGCGCCCAACTTGCCATTGGTGCCCAGCACGGTGCCGGGTCGCAGGTAGGTGAAGGGGCCGACCATGGCTCCCGCACCTATCGTCGACGATGTGCCGTGCGTGCGGACCACCGTGGCACGCTGACCGATTGAGACGTCGGTCAGCGTGGTGTCCGGTCCGATAACGCAGCATTCGCCGATCTGAGTGTGGCCGAGCAACTGAGTGCCGGGGTGGATTACGGTGTCGCGGCCGATCGTCACGTCTATGTCGATCCAAGTGGTAGCGGGATCGATGATGGTGACACCAGCCACCTGGTGAGTGGCTACAATACGGCGGTTGAGTTCGGCGCTTAGTTCGGCCAGCTGAACGCGGTTGTTGACGCCAGCCACAAGCACGTTGTCGTCGATGTGTTGAGCATTCACCTTTTGGCCGTCCCGGCGAAGGATGGAGATCACGTCGGTGAGGTAGAGCTCCTGTTGGGTGTTGTTGGAGTTCAGTCTGATCAACGCCGACCGCAATGCCGTGATGTCGAAAGCATACACGCCGGTGTTGACCTCGCGAATCTCGCGTTGTGAAGGCGATGCGTCGGCGTGCTCGATTATCGCCATAACTTCATTGTCCTGGGCGCGCAGGATCCGTCCGTAGCCAAGGGGATCGCTAAACGTCGTGGTTAGCACCGTTACTGCGGCAGATGTGGCGTTGTGGGTTGCGATCAGTTCGGCCAGAGTGTCGGTGTCGAGCAGTGGGGTATCGCCTGAAGTGACGACGACAATGCCACCGTAGTCATCGGGTAGTGCGGATAGGCCGCAGAATACGGCATGTCCGGTACCACGAGGTCGATCCTGGAGTGCGACGTCAATTGTGCGTCCAAGGGTGTCGGCCAGTTCGGCGACTAGCGGCGCAATGCGCTGGTGCCTGTGGCCTAATACCACAACTAGATGCTGGGGTGCCAGTTTGGTGATCGCGTGCAGTGAATGCGACAACATGCTGCGACCGGCGATGGTGTGCAGCACTTTCGGGGTATCTGATCGCATTCGGCTGCCGGGACCGGCCGCTAAGACGAGGACCGCGGTATCACCACGAAACGTCATCGACTCTCCTCGAGTGTCTGCCCGTGAGCACGCGTGTCTGTACATCGACTTGCCGTCAAGCGTGGCATTTCATGTACGCTTGACGGCAAAGAAATCGCTCCGTCGCCAGGACTCGAACCTGAACTATCTGAACCAAAATCAGAGGTGCTGCCGATTACACCACGACGGATTGGATACCGACGATGAGCGGTCCACCGTGGTTGGTGGACCGTGTCACCATGTGAGACTCTAGTCTGCCGGCCGCGTCCGGTCCGAGAGGAGTCGGATAATTTGATCAGCCGAAACGCTATCCTCAACGGCGTGGCAGTGCTGGATGAGGAGCCGGACAAAAAATAAGTGCGCGCACCGCGCGCCAGGATGACCGGTCATGAGCGCCGACGCCAACTTATTGGTATCGCACGCTCATTGTTTGCCGAGCGCGGCTATGACGGGACCGCAATCGAAGAGATCGCGCAGCGCACCGACGTGTCCAAAAGCCGATCGTGTATGAACATTTCGGCGGCAAGGAAGACCTCTACACAGTGGTGGTAGACCATGAGATGTCGGCATTGTTGGACGGCATCACCTCGTCGAGGACCAATAACCGGTCCCGGGTGCGTGTCGAGCGGGTCGCACTGGCCTTGCGCACGTACGTTGAAGAACGTACTGAAGGCTTCCGGATCATGATCCGCGACTCCCCGGTTTCGATCAGCTCGGGCACTTATTCCGGCTTGTTCAACTACACCGTCAGCCAGGTCAGTTCCATCCTGGCCGGCGACTTCGCCCGGAGCGGCCTAAACCCGAACCTGGCCCCGCTGCCCGTACAAGCACTGGCGGGTTTGGTGTCGATGACAGCACAATGGTGGCTCGACATACGGGAGCCCAAAAATGAAGTGGTCACAGCGCACCTGGTCAACCTGATGTGGAATGGCCTGACCCACCTGGAGGCTGTTCCTCGGCTGCAGGACAAGTAGAGGTTTTGGTGCGCTGAACCACACGGCACCGGAGCAGTGGAAAACCACCGGAAACTACGACCTATTCGACGATCCTGTCGGAACGTGTTACTAGAGTGAAGTATTCGGCTTAAGCGAAGTCGCTCGAAAGCAGGTCAGCGGTCGTTTTGCGGCGGACTAGTACACGGGGCCGGCCATCCGTGGTGGCTACCAAAAGTGGCTGGCCGACTGTGTTGTAGCGTGACGCTATGCTGTGGTGGCAAGCACCGGTACAGGACACGACCGGCCAGTCCCCACGGTAGCACGTCCGCAGGCAGTTCGATATCGCGCGTGATTTCGTCGCCCGCTTTGCAGTGCCGGCTCGCTGACGTGACCTTGTACTGCATCCCACCCCGTACCAGCGACAAATGCAGGTTATCGCTCATACTGCTGTCCACTGCAGCGAAAGTGCCCCCCCGAGTTGGACCTTTACCGAACACACGCAGTAATTAAAGTGACACTGACCCAACCGCTGATCGTATGGCCAGGCCACACCATTATGGCCGGGTGAAGGAAATGCTCGGCGGCATCCGCGTGATCGAGTGACTCCTTCGATCACGCGGATTAGCTTGTCAAGGTCCAGTCCGCGATCTGCAGCTACATACGGGATACTGTAGGTCAATCCCAATATTGCGTTCGGTGAGGATGACGCTGTTCTGGGCGCGCACATCGGTCATCGCCGCGATGGTACGGTGAACGGCCTCGCCTTACAGGGCCGCGTCGGTGATCTGCGAGTCGCTGTCGCAATGCAGCCCGACCAGATCGCGGGATCGAATCGCCGGGGCGCTGCCTTGCCAAAAGACAGCAGGAGCTCTATGCATGTCACGCTTCCAAGGTGTGCCCGGTCGGTGTCAGGTGCGGGTTATTCTTACGATTCCTTGTTGCCGCCGGAGTCGATCTTGACGAAGCCTCTAGTGCTCCCGATGGGCCCTAGAATGGCGCATCATGACCGCACCGGGGCCTGCCTGCTCAGACACCCCAATCTTGGGGCTCGTTGAATTGGCACTCACCGCGCCGACCTTCGGCCAGCTCATCGAGCTCGCGAGCACTAGACCAGCTGAATTGAGCCTGACTGGCCCTGCCTGTGTGCGGTTGTTCGTCGCCAGTGCACTGGCTCGGCTGGGTCCCTTGCTGGTGGTCACCGCCACCGGTCGCGAAGCAGATGATCTTACCGCCGAGTTACGCGGCGTCTTCGGCGACGCGGTGGCGGTGTTCCCGTCCTGGGAGACGTTGCCACACGAACGACTGTCACCTGGCGTAGACACCGTCGGCACCCGGTTGATAGTGCTGCGCCGACTAGCCCATCCCGACGATGCCCGGTTGGGTCCCCCCTTGCAAGTGGTGGTGACCGCGGTGCGTTCGCTGCTGCAGCCGATGACAGCGCAGCTGGGTTTGGTGGAACCTGTTACCTTGAGCGTCGGCGATGAGATCGATTTTGAACGGGTTATCGCGCGCTTGATCGAGCTGGCATATACCCGGGTGGATATGGTCGGCCGGCGCGGTGAGTTCGCTGTCCGCGGTGGGATTCTCGACATCTTCGGCCCGACCGCCGAACATCCGGTGCGTGTCGAATTCTGGGGTAACCAGATTACCGAGATACGGGTGTTCTCGGTGGTCGATCAGCGCTCTATTCCCGAGATCGGTGTCGACACGTTGATTGCGGTCGCCTGCCGAGAACTCCTGCTCAGCGACGATGTGCGGGCGCGGGCCGTCGAGTTGGCCGCGCAGGCGGCTGCACGGCGGCCGACAGGGGAAGCTGCTGTCTCCGGCAGCGTCACTGACGTGTTGGCCAAGCTGGCCGAGGGGATACCGGTCGACGGGATGGAGGCGCTGCTCCCGGTACTTTGTCCTGGCGAGTACACGCTGCTGACTGACCAGTTCGCTGCTAGCACGCCGGTGTTGTTGTGTGACCCGGAAAAGGTCCGCGTTCAGGCGGCCGATTTGATCAAGACCGATCGGGCATTCTTCGAGGCGTCGTGGTCGATAGCCGCCATAGGTGCCGACAACCCGGCACCTATCGATGTCGAGCAGTTGGACGGGTCGGGGTTCGTCGAATTAAGCGATGTGCAGGCCGCCACCATCCGGTCCGGTCATCCGTGGTGGACGTTGAGCCAACTGCCCGACGAGTCGGCGTTGGAGCTCGACATCCGAGCGGCACCGTCGACACGTGGGTATCAGCATGACATCGACGGTATTTTTGCGATGCTGCGTGCGCATGTTGCCACCGGTGGATATGCGGCGATCGTCACGCCTGGGACCGGAACCGCCCATCGAGTGTTGGAGCGACTTGCCGAGTCTGACATTCCGGGTGTGATGCTGGAACCGGCCGCCGCACCAGGACTTGGCCTGGTCGGGGTGCTCAAGGGTCCGCTGATCGATGGTGTGGTGATACCGGGCGCCAACCTGGTGATCATCACCGAAACCGATCTGACCGGCAGTCGGGCGACGGCCGTCGACGGCAAGCGACTGGTGGCCAAGCGGCGCAACACCGTCGATCCGTTGGCACTTACCGCTGGCGACTTGGTGGTGCATGATCAGCACGGCATCGGACGGTTCGTGGAGATGATAGAGCGCACTGTTGGCGGCGTTCGTCGCGAGTACCTGGTGCTGGAATATGCTTCGAATAAGAAAAGTCGGCAGGCTGATAGGCTGTATGTTCCGATGGATTCGCTGAATCAGTTGTCGCGGTATGTAGGCGGGCAGGCGCCAGCGCTGAGCCGGTTAGGCGGCAGCGACTGGGCCAACACCAAGACCAAGGCCCGCCGCGCGGTGCGAGAAATCGCGGGTGAGTTGGTGTCGTTATATGCCAAACGCCAGGCCAGCCCAGGACACGCATTCGGGCCGGACACGCCCTGGCAGGCCGAGATGGAGGACGCGTTCGGCTTCACCGAGACCGTCGATCAGCTTACCGCGATCAACGAGGTCAAGGGCGATATGGAAAAGTCGGTGCCGATGGACCGGGTAATCTGCGGCGACGTTGGTTACGGCAAGACCGAGATCGCGGTGCGTGCGGCGTTTAAAGCGGTGCAGGACGGCAAGCAGGTTGCCGTGTTGGTACCGACCACGCTGCTGGCCGAACAGCATTTGCAGACGTTCACCGAACGGATGGCCGGATTCCCGGTGACCGTCAAGGGGTTGTCACGGTTCACCGACGCCGCCGAATCCCGCGCGGTGATCGACGACCTTGTCAAGGGGTCGGTGGACATCGTGATCGGCACACATCGGCTACTGCAGACTGGGGTGCGCTGGAAGGATTTGGGTCTGGTCGTGGTTGACGAGGAGCAGTGGTTCGGCGTCGAGCACAAGGAGCACATCAAGTCGCTGCGCACCCACGTCGACGTGCTGACCATGAGCGCCACCCCGATCCCGCGCACCCTAGAGATGAGCTTGGCTGGGATTCGCGAGATGTCCACGATCCTGACGCCGCCTGAAAAGCGCTACCCGGTTTTGACTTATGTCGGCCCGCACGATGACAAGCAGGTAGCGGCCGCGTTGCGGCGCGAGCTGCTGCGCGGCGGGCAGGCGTTTTATGTGCATAACCGGGTCAGTTCCATCTATCAGGCCGCCGCCCGGGTGTGTGGCTTGGTACCCGAAGCGCGGGTGGTCGTCGCGCATGGGCAGATGCTTGAGGATCGGCTGGAAAACACAATGCGGGGGTTCTGGAACCACGAATACGACATCTTAGTGTGCACTACGATCGTAGAGACCGGCTTGGACATCCCCAACGCCAACACGCTCGTCGTCGAGCGTGCCGATACCTTAGGTCTGTCCCAGCTGCACCAGCTGCGGGGTCGGGTCGGTCGTAGCCACGAGCGTGGTTACGCCTACTTCCTCTACCCGCCGCAGGCGCCGCTGACGGAGATCGCCTACGACCGGTTGGTGACCATCGCACAGAACAATGAGCTGGGCGCGGGCATGGCGGTCGCGCTCAAGGACCTAGAGATCCGCGGCGCCGGCAACGTGCTAGGTGTTGAGCAGTCCGGGCACGTAGCAGGAGTCGGCTTCGACCTCTATGTGCGGCTGGTGGGTGAGGCCGTCGAGGCGTACCGAGCCGCTGCCGACGGCAAAACCGCTATTACGGTAGAGGAGCCCAAGGACGTACGGATTGACTTGCCGGTGGATGCACACCTGCCGTCAGATTACATCGCCAGTGACCGGCTCCGACTTGAGGGCTACCGGCGGCTAGCCGCGGCGTCTTCTGACACAGAGGTCGCAGCCGTTGTGGACGAGCTCATTGACCGCTATGGAACACTGCCCGAACCGGTCCGTCGGCTGGTAGCGGTGGCTCAGTTGCGGCTGCTGTGCCGCAGCTCGGGCATCATTGAGGTGACCTCCCCGTCGGCCGCGACCGTGCGGTTGTCCCCGATGTCGCTGCTAGATTCCGCCCAAGTGCGGTTAAAACGGATGTATCCCGGAGCACAGTACCGTGCCACCACGGCCACGGTCCAGGTTCCTATCCCGCGAGCCGGCAGCTCCGGGGGAGCTTTAGGCGCTCCGCGTATCCGCGATGTGGAATTGGTTCAGGCTGTAGCCGACTTGATCACGACGCTGCAGGGTATACCGAGGAAAGATATTGGCATAACGAAACCGACATCGAAGCGAGTAATAACAAGTTCGACGAAGGTGAGCTTACCAGCTCCGGACGGACCGACCAGAACCACCCCGCCGTTATTGCAAGACCGGCCCCCGGTGTCCGGTTGATTTCGGCACCGGAAGCTTCCGCATGGCGAACGGCTGGTCGACACCGTCGAGGTGATAGACAAACTGCGCTCCACTGGCCCCTGGGAAAGGGGGTAGATCCACGGCTCGTTGCGCCGTTACCTGTTGGAGGAGACCTATGAGCGGTTGGACTGCGCTCCGCAGCGGCAACGCTGAAGTGTTGCGTGAAGAACTAGACTACGCGTGTTATTAGGTTCTTTTCCACGCCTGCATCGTCAAGGACGTGCTGCAACTTCCTTTCACTGTCGCTGATGTCGCTGGTGTGCTGATGCGCAAGTTGTACCATCGAGTGTCGGTAGTGCTTGCGGTCGAAACAATTTCGCTTGATAACCAATTAGCGCAATGGGATTAGAGTGCAAGGACGCTGAAAAGCCGCGGAACTCAATGAGAGCCGACGCCCATATCAGCTAATCTACATTAGCTTTGTAGCAAAAGTGGGTTCAACTTTTCGAAAAAGCTAGACTGCCCGCTGACTTGATCTCCTCCCCGATCCTTTAATCTCGATATCCGGTGATATAGACTTCGAGAATGAACTTCGAACAGCAGGTTTAGAGTTTGTATATACGGTCTGCGGGGGTGAGGAAGCTGGTTATCGCCGCGTATCGCGGGAAAGCATTCCAGAGGAGTTTGACGTCACTCTACTCAGCTAGACAGACGATGACGAGTGGTGCCCACTTCCTATCCGGCACCTAAGCTGTCAGCGAGGAGTCCGAGCCGCGGAATGCCGATTCCGACAAGAACAGTGCAGCGGACACCGGGAAGTTGTGAGGCGACTCCAAGCTTGCTGATGAACCTAAAGGGTCCAAGTGGTGCTGACACCGGCCCACACGCATTTCCAAACAGCAATCACCATGTTTGCTATAGTGAAGTTTCTTGTATTAATTGACCTTTAGATCAATTAATACAAGAAACTTCAAGTGTCAGTACTAGCCGTATGTTGCTAGTAGCTAATCGATAATTCACTGAAGTCGATGCAGTATTTGTGCACCACGGCCCCGCAGCGACGAGATCGTCGACAAACCCATGGGACGATGATCAGACCGAAGTCGGTGCCCGAGAGTCGTAGGGGAGTGTGATGCCGCCGATACGTTGGTTGCGTACGGTCGCCGTTATCGGTGCAATCGTCATGGCCGGTGGACACCCATGCCAGCGATCGGCCCGCCGATCAGTTCAGTTGCGTGTGTAGGCGGAGAAACGCTTTGCGGCGTTGGACAAATCCGGTCATCGCGCTGGAAGTCTATAATCCTTATATTGCCCGCATCACTGAGGCTTGAGAACCCGAAGTGCCATATTGTGTGGACCACGCTGGCGGGCATCGTGCAGTTGGGGAGCCACCACGGTACATACCACGGCGCGACGCTGGAACCGAACGGTGGTTTACGTCCCCCTCATATTGACAGTACATGCGACGCCGTACGCGTCGTCGATAACGATGAAGGAGGATGCAGGTTTATGGCTGAGAGAGGAGCGGGTGATGGGACCGATGCAGTTTATTTCGGAAACGTGGCGGTTGTACGGGGTCGGTGCCAACAACGACGGCATTGCTAGCCTGGACAACATCGCCGACGCCACGTTGTCGGCCATGGGCTATATTGTGCTGAACCGGAATTGTGCTGAAGTGAAAAAGATCTGGTGACACCACGAGGTCGGATCACGGCGCTGCCCGCCTACAACAAATTCAGCGCTTAAGCATGAGCTGCTCGAGACTGGGCGACTGCCTACTCGGCTGGTCACCCGCTGTAGAAGAATAAGAATAGATTGGGTGTGACTCAGACTTTACTCTAACGGCGGCCCGGGACCGACGCGGCAGTGGAGGTTCCTCGCTGGCGGGGTTGAGCCGGGTCGACCCCACCCACAGGACGTCTACGTATCAGCCACGAAATTAAGGAGAACTTGGTGCCGATTATCGAGCAGGTTGGGGCCCGCGAGATTCTCGATTCCCGCGGCAACCCGACGGTCGAAGTCGAAGTGGCGCTTATTGACGGAACTTTCGCCCGTGCAGCCGTGCCTTCGGGCGCATCTACCGGCGAGTACGAAGCCGTCGAGTTACGTGACGGTGACGTTCGTTACGGTGGCAAGGGAGTGAAAAGGGCCGTGAACGCCGTGCTCGACGAGATCGGCCCAGTGATGATTGGCCTCAATGCCAATGACCAGCGGCTGATCGACCAGGAGCTGCTGGACCTCGACGGCACCCCCGACAAGTCCCGATTGGGTGGTAACGCGATCCTGGGTGTCTCGCTGGCCGTCGCCAAGGCGGCTGCCGATTCAGCGGAATTGCCGCTGTTCCGCTATATCGGGGGGTCTAACGCGCACATACTGCCGGTGCCGATGATGAACATCCTCAACGGCGGCGCGCATGCCGACACCGCTGTCGATGTGCAGGAGTTCATGGTGGCGCCGATCGGGGCACCTAGCTTTGTTGAGGCGCTGCGTTGGGGCGCCGAGGTATACCACGCGCTCAAATCGGTTCTGAAGAAAAAGAGATTAAGCACCGGCCTGGGTGATGAGGGTGGCTTTGCCCCTGAAGTGGCCGGAACCACCGCGGCGCTGGACCTGGTCACCTTGGCCATTGAAGCAGCTGGTTTTAAGCCGGGTGCCGATGTGGCATTGGCTCTTGATGCGGCAGCCACCGAATTCTACACGGACGGCATCGGCTACAACTTCGAGGGCATGACCCGCACTGCCGACCAGATGACTGAGTTTTATGCCGACTTGCTGGGCTCATACCCACTGGTGTCCATCGAAGACCCGCTGTCTGAAGATGATTGGGACGGTTGGGCCGCTCTGACGGCGTCGATAGGGGAGCGAGTGCAGATCGTTGGGGATGACATCTTTGCCACTAATCCGGAGCGACTGGAGGAGGGCATTGATCGCGGTGTGGCAAACGCGTTGCTAGTTAAGGCGAACCAGATCGGCACGTTGACCGAGACGCTCGAAGCGGTCGCGCTAGCACATCAAAATGGATATCGCACGATGATCAGCCACCGCAGCGGCGAGACCGAGGACACAATGATCGCCGACCTGGTCGTGGCTCTCGGTAGCGGGCAAATTAAGACGGGAGCACCCGCCCGCAGTGAGCGCGTCGCTAAATATAACCAGTTGTTGCGGATTGAAGAGGCGCTCGGTGACGCCGCCCGCTATGCCGGCGACCTGGCATTTCTGCGATACGTCGTGGAGACGAGATAAGTGACAACCAATCCGGAATGCAGCTAGCTCTCCAATGCCCGAAGCGAAACGACTAGATCCAAAGCACCGTTCCCCGGCATCGCGCCCAGGGAAAGCCGGCGACTCGGTTCGAAATCGTCGCTCCACTAAGCCCGTCGCTAAGCCTTTCGTCACGCCTGCCCGGACCGGGCCGGTATCGTCTCACTCCGGCCGTAACTCTACGCGGCCGCTGACTGATCATGTGGTCGAACCCATCAAACAGTCGATCATCGAATCCCTTGAACGACGGTCCGATCAGCGGTTGGGTTTTACCGCGCGGCGCGCGGCTGTGCTGGCCGCCGTTGTTTGTGTGCTGACACTGACCATTGCCGGGCCGGTGCGCACCTACTTCGCGCAACACACGGAGATAGAGCAGTTGGCAGCAACTGAGGTTACATTGCGCCGCCAAATTGCAGATCTCGAGCAGCAGAAGGGCAAACTCGCTGACCCGGCCTATATTGCGGCACGGGCCCGCGAGCGCCTCGGCTTTGTGATGCCCGGAGATGTGCCGTTTCAAGTCCAGCTTCCATCGACTGCCGCGGTGTCTTCGCAGCCAGGGGGCCAAGCTGCGAAACCAGCCAACAACGACCCGTGGTACACCTCGCTATGGCATACCATCGCCGATGATCCGCACCTACCGCCAGCCACCGGCCCGCTGGCCTCTCCACTCGCTCCGCTGCCCACGACTTCCGGTGGTTGACCGTGCCGACCTGGAAGCCGTGGCTCAGCAACTGGGTCGCGAGCCTCGCGGGGTCCTCGAGATCGCCTACCGTTGCCCCAACGGTGAACCCGGCGTTGTCAAAACCGCGCCGAAACTTGATGACGGCACCCCGTTTCCGACGCTATATTACCTAACGCATCCGGCGCTCATTGCCGCCGCCAGCCGGCTGGAGTCGACCGGACTGATGCGCGAGATGACCGAGCGACTGGGCCAGAATGCCGAGTTGGCTGCCGCGTATCGACGAGCGCACGAATCGTATCTGGCCGAGCGGGACGCAATCGAATCGCTAGGGACCACGTTCTCTGCTGGAGGCATGCCCGACCGGGTTAAGTGTCTGCACGTGCTGATTGCCCATTCGCTGGCCAAGGGGCCCGGGTGGAATTTGCTCGGTGACGAGGCGCTCGTGCTGCTGGCCGCTGATCCGACGACGGCCGTGACCCTAGTAGCAGGGCACTGGAAGGAACGTGACCGGTGAGTCGGGTCGCTGCGATTGACTGTGGTACCAACTCGCTTCGGTTGCTAATCGCTGATGTGGCGGGCAGGCAGTTGCGCGATGTGCATCGCGAGATGAGGATCGTGCGGCTGGGACAAGGAGTCGACGCAACGGGTGAGTTTGCGCTGGACGCGATTGCTCGGACCCGGTCCGCGCTGGTCGACTATGCTGCGCTGCTGAGTGCTCACCGCGTCGAACGGGTGCGGATGGTTGCCACGTCGGCCGCGCGCGATGTCGTCAATCGTGATGTGCTCTTTGCAATGACAGCCGACGTGCTTGGTGCCGTAATCCCTGGCTCTGTAGCGGAGGTGATCACCGGCGCCGAGGAAGCTGATCTGTCTTTTCACGGTGTTGTCGGCGAATTAGATAGCTCCGGTGCGCCTTTCGTCGTTGTCGACCTAGGTGGTGGATCTACCGAGATCATTCTTGGTGGTGGGTCGGCGGGGTTCGGGGTCGTAGCGAGTTATTCGGCCGACATCGGCTGCGTGCGGCTGACCGAACGTTGTTTGCACTCCGATCCGCCGACACCCGAGGAAGTCGCTGCAGCCCGCCAGGTGGTGCGTGAACAGCTCGAAGTGGCATTGCAGATGGTACCGGTTGAACAAGCACGGACCTGGGTTGGGCTGGCCGGGACGATGACCACGCTGTCTGCCCTGGCACAGAATATGACGACATACGACTCTGCGGTCATTCATCTTTCGCGAGTGTGCGGCAGTGATCTTATGGCGGTCTGTGATCGGCTGATCGGCATGACACGCATACAGCGCGTCGCGCTGCCACCGATGCACGTGAGCCGGGCCGACGTGATCGGCGGTGGTGCAATCCTGGTCCAGGAGTTGGCGCGCGAGCTGCGTACCTGGGCGGGTATCGACGAGCTGATCGTCAGCGAACGTGACATTCTGGATGGCATCGTGTTCTCGATCGCGGGGTAAACTCCGGTCGATGTCACGTCGGTACCGTAGAGTTGTTGACTGAGTGGTGGGTTGCTTGAGGTTGACCAACGGTTTGTGGTTCGCGCGGACATAGAAGAGTTGACCTGTCGCCACCGATGAGTTCACTCTAATGACTAACCGAAATAACCAACCGTTTCGCTGCTAAATTCGGTTGTCGAAATTAACGGTTTCTGCAGGGTGCAATCTGCATGACGGTCGATTACACGAACGACTCCAGTACCCACCGTGCACGCGGAAAAGCGGTCAATTGAGCGGACGGTCCACGTTTTTACGGCGTCCATCATTTTGGGTTGGCTAGCTATTTGCATTGTCCCCACCGTCTCCCTGCCATCGCTGGAAGCGGTCGAGCAAAGGGCATTCGGTGCCACCGAGTCCTCAGGAAGCTTTGTCGTATTCAGCGATCCGGTGCATTGGGCAGATGTTCCACGAAGGGAATTTCGACAGTTAAGAGATAATTGTGTTGGAGGGTAACCAACTGTTAGGTGACGCAGCTATTAAATATTACGATGTAATGATACAGCAGTGGCAAGTTGGTAGCAGCACGTTAAAGCGTGCCAGACTTCTATACCGATCCCATCACGTCGGCGAGCGTGCAAAACAACTATGGTAAAGCCTTGGCTGTATCATTGCTTCTGACCGGTAATCGAGGTGAGCCGCTGGTCCACGAATCCCTGGATGCCGTCAGTAAAATCGTCGCATATGCACCTGCTTCGCCTAATATTCAGACTTATGTAACGGGGGCGTTATCGCTTATTACGAATATGCGGCACAGTGGTGAGGCATCTGTGGTCGAGATCTCCACAGCTTCAGTCATTGTGATTTTTGCCGCGCTGCTCTTTGTCTATCGTTTGTCCATTAATGTCATTGCTTTGCCGTTTATGGTGACGGTCTAACTTACTGTGGTGCTCTGCAGTGTTGATATTGTCGTGCATAGCGGAGCTGTTGGTCTTACCACCTTAATTAGGTCGCTTACGATTTAGATCGGCACTGATTAAAAGATTTCCTCTTAAGGCGGTATTAGAAAGATCGCCAGGCTAGTGATGCTAAAGGTTCCACCTTAGTATATCATGTACCACGGAATTGCTCATATCATTTTGGGCACTGGCTTGACCATTGCCGGTTCTACCTTGTGATTCAGGTACGCCCGATTACTCTATCTTTAGGAGCTTGGCAATTCTCACCGCTGTAGGGGTGCTGATTATTTTTGCGGTAGCGTTGAAGCGGTGGCCAAGAATGCTGGTCATTAGAAGCAGTTTTTCCTGTTCGACTCCAAGTTGCCGATTCAAGCTTGTGGTTAGCGGCGTGTCGGCACCGTTGGTAGTTCACTGGCCCCTGCCCGTTCTGACTATCACTATGGTGACTGCTCTCGTTCGTTTCCTGGCTTATGTACGGATTTCGAATCAACTACAAAGACCTGACAATTTACACAACTGCACTACAGGAAAATAAAGGCTTCTCTATCGCGGACCACCATTTCTCCCCGGCGTGTATGAAGCCGGAAATTTTAATGATAAAATCGGATAATTATGTGCGAAGCTTGGAGGATTTTCTGATACTGGACCAGCTAGATAAAGTAGTATTTACTATTCCGTAGATATAGCGCCGCCGGTCATAATGCTATTCCAATAACTGGCAATTTACCACGCGTACGTACCACTTTAGACCAGCATGTGGAACGTACGGTACGTGTACAGATAGATATTATTAGCGCTATCGGGTGAACGACTTGTGTAAAGTACGCCTACTGGATGGTCAAAACAGTGGCTAATATTAGGAATGTGAGTGTTTTTATCAATTTTAGACAGTATACACAGCCTAGCTGGTGACACTGCATATAGTGTAAATGGCTAATTTGGGTACACACGAATAGTATTGAATATTTGACTATTTTGGGTGATTAATTTGAAGTTATTTATATCGAGAAAAACACTGCCTAGACATGCCAAGCTGCTGGTAATTTCGGTCGATCTTTGACGCATTGGATGGTTTGTATCAGGACGGAGACTCTGCAATTTTCCGAGGACTCCTTGGTGGGCGTGCAGAGTAGAGCAGCTTAGTCAGGCATTCACAATAGGATGTTCGATCATCGGAAGTCTCACCCGAAAATGGTGCGGTCGTTAGCGGACTCGATAGTAAACCGAGCTGTGATGCGCCTTGACGATTAAGCTTACGATGGCTTGGCTCAAGCTACTGCTTAACCCATTGTCCCAGGATTTGTCCGAGCAGACAAACTGCTTGAATAGTCGTGGTAAAGTGTCGGCGTTTATGTCGGACCCATACCGGTTTGTCAGGCGGATCATCGATCAACCGGTGTGTCGGTGCTGCGACTGGCCGCGTCGTTCACCACCGGAACCACCAGGTCGGCTAAGTCGACGTCGTCGGTTTACCGGTTTTTGCCCTCGCCCAACCGGGAGCGCAGTGGTAGCTGGTTAACAAGCGACGTCATGCGCCGTGTCTTTTGATTTAATGCGGTCCAAGGCATTCTCGCTGGTTGGTGGCAACGCCGAATTATCCTGGTGGGTGAGTTCGGCATAACCGTGAATCTCAGCCTACGGTGTTTGCAGGTCGTGGCTGGCGTCGGTAATGAATTGGAGCATTCGAAAGTCGGAGTTGGTGTGTTGCGACAGCGCACATCTACGTTGTCCAGCAATCGACTTAGCGTCTGTCCGATGATGCCGACACCATTGTCCGTGGTTGGCATCCTGCGGATGCACTGGTGCGTCTATTAGGTCGCCATCGCTGGTAAAGGGGTTCATGGTGAACTTCGCGGCGACCTCGCGGCGCGACTGGCGAAGGGTGTATCCGACCCCATTCGAACCGTGAGTGCCGCCGTGACCAGGAGCGCGCTGGCCATAAGAACGATGGTGGTGATGTTCTTGCGCGCAATGATTTGGCCGGCGAGGGTAAGCGTGATATGCAGACGACAAGGATGTCGGGATCCTTCCATTCGGCAGTCAACCCGATAGGGTCCGCGGCTGCCGAGGTTTTCGGTATGGGGTTGGGCCGTCAGTCCACGTCTGCGCTTCGAGAGCTCGTACTACATCGAGCAGCGCGGAGAGCTGCTGCTCTTCGGAGAAGAAGCTTGCCAAGCCGCGGCCATGACGCCGTTGTTTAGCACAGCGATCCGGTTTCCGGGCGTCTGTTCGGTAAATTCCAGCAGCGCCTCTTACACCGGAGGAGTATCGGCATGCGTAGAAGCATATTCGCCGGTTAGGCATCTAGCGTATGAGTTATCAAATGTATGCAGGATTTCGGCGACCGTCGTGTCATTTGTCGCGGTGACATACCCGCGCTAACTCAGCACGAAGATGACGCCGACAGCTACCGGCAACTATATTAACGACAGCTAGTACGCTCAACAGCAACATGGTGGCGTAACGGAATGGGTGAGCCAACTATGGTTTCTGGATGAAACGTTTTCGTCCGTTGTCATATGGAGGCCGTTCGGGCGTTATTTCGGTGGCCGCAGAATTGGCGCAGGACGGTATGGATCATCGGCTTTATACCGGAGGTGATCGTTTCCTCCAATATAGAGATGGATAGATCGACGATGTTGGTGTGCCCAGCGAAGTCGTAGTTCCAGACTGGGTTGAGGACAGCGATATCGGCGTGTCACTGCTGGCTAATTCACGCGGCTGGTGGTGTCGGCTTGCAAATCGCCGACTTTGAGAACCTCGCTGCAAGTGGGGTCAGCTTGGTAGAGCACCGCAACAACCCACAGAATCGAGCGATCAGTTCCTCGAGGTTGAACGGCTCGGTCATGTCGTCGTTAGCGCCTACAAGTTAAGTTGGTTACTCGTTTCATGACCGAGTCACGCGTGCTCAGAAACAGCGTCGGAGTGCAGGGTTGTATTCTCGGATTTGCTATAGGATGCATAGTACGCTCACGTCAAGGACCAGAACGTCAGGGGGCTGACCTTTTCGAACTTGGCTAGGGTGTGGAAACTTTCGACCATCCAGCCTTCATAGTGCAAGGTCATCTTCACCAGGTTCGTCAACGCCGGATCGTCGTTGATCAGCAAAACTCGGATCGGTGTTCCAGCGGCCCGATAGATCAAGGGCAGCTGTCCAAGAAGATCCTGGCTCGTCCCCTAGTTACCCACGTATCCCGACATTGCGGTATTTTTCCCTACATTTTTCTCGACCGCATAATCTGATTATCATAAATCAAATATGGACGCATTGTTCAATGTTATACTCGGCGTCCGAGCACGTATGTTTTCCTGGTGTTGTATCAGTCTTCTTGATCTAGATGGTACGCCCAAAATACTGTTATGGATACCTATTGATCTTATGGAACGGCCGCCATTGACGCCGATGACAGGACCAGCCACGATTCGTCTGTTAGTCCCGCGGGCACCGACTGGTAATCACTGGTGGCGACGGGCAATTCGACAGCAAGACCGTCTCAGCCCGTGCACAGACAGCAAGGTGGCGGGTGGTCAACTCAGTTCGGCACGACCCCGGCGGTGACGGCGGGTGCGGGCGTTTCCAAGCTGGCAACTGGGCGCATCGTTAGGTACGAGCCCGAGGAGTAGTTTAGCAGGTTATATTCCGCGCCAAGCTGATTCGGTTTTTGCCGGTTAGGTAAGGCTGTGGCCCAGTATACAACGAAAGGCACGCACACCCTGCTTCGTATGCAAGACCCCCATTGTTATAGTGTCACCCCCTGTTGAATTCTACGGCGTTGTCAGTACTGGCCGTGTTGTGTTACCGGAGGTTTGTACATTTTGACCGCGGGAGTGGTCCTGTTTGTAAATCACCGGATCGGGCCCGGAAATCGACCGCAGCGAGCACCTTATGGATGATAGCCCCATGGGCATCGACATCGCCTGAACCGATGATCATCGTGATCGCTCTCCTGACAGGTTAATGGCTAGCTGTCCAGGAGACGTCGCGAGGCTTGCTCTTGTTGCTCGTAGTTGTTGGCGCTGCGCACTAGGCCATCGCGTACCCCGTGCAGCATGTTCATATGTTGCGAACCGCCTGATTCATCTGCTCCATAGTGTTGTAGGAAGTGCCTGCGAAGTGCTACTCCAGCCAGAGTCAGCGATGCTCAGTAACGAAGCCCACATCTTAAAGGCCTCGCCCTCGACTGTTTGGGTGTGCATCTCAAATCGGCTCGCCATGTCCCGCATCGCGTATGGATCGGTTATAAAACGTGGTGCCATGTTGCTCTACTCTCTTGATTTTGCAGTTTATGAGTTTATCGAAATTGTTTGTATTTGTAAAAAATAGGTGCAGCGGGAACCGCATAACGGCTACATTACGGCCTAGAGGTTAACTAATGATCTCGAATGCATGGCATGTACATACCTACCTTTCACATCAAACCACGATCTGTTTGGGCATGACGATAAGCTTGAATCCTTACCGCGGCCCGGAATACATGCTGTCGCCCATGGCAGTCGCTGTCGTCCTGGGTCTACTCGGGCATCCCTGTGACCGATCCAGCTTCGTAGGATACGATTCAGTTACTGCTCTCTAGTGGAGTGGTAACCAGAAGCCAAGTTCATCGGAGATGGTCCCAGACTAGCTGGCAGGTACTGAATAGATCGCCCACTGAAGACGCCTCGCCTAAGCTTGTCAGTGCCGCCGTGTTCGCCAGGGCCACTTCTCCCGCGGCGGCCGCACCGGAAGCGCTAATCAACGTTACTGGCGAGAACTGCTGGCGCGACGACACCAAGTGCATATTCCAGCGACACGGTAATCGGAATGATGATACCAACATACCAAGCCGCAGTGACAGACTTGCTGGACACCATTAAATTAAATATCAATGGAGTGCACAAAAGACTGTTGACTGCATTCTCGAGAGTCTACATTTCTGGGAGCAAAAAGTTTCGTACAGTCGAACTAAGAGTAGGCGGATTAGCAAGTAACCACACCGCGTTTTGCCGGCTAGTGTAGAACGGAATGCAACCTCCTGGATTGTAGGATGCCCCAGGCTGGCTAACTGCGGCAGGTTGCAGGGCCGCCTCACCCGGATTAGTGTCCTGTTTCGCCGGCCTCAGCGTCTGAAGTGAGGAGGCCGCGTAGGTTATTCACGGTGGCGTCTTAAACCCCCATTTCGGCGTAGTGTGCCTCGGTGGCCATGATGGCTGGCTTAGTTGATAACCAGGACTTTTGTCTCTACCAAACCAGCCAGCAACGTCCTATTGGCGGTGACCACCTCCGGGTGTACCGTCGCCATAAACGTCTCCTAGTAAGCGTCTGCCGTCCTGGTGCTAAGCTAACTCACATATGGACATATGGTTGCGCTGTTGCTGATCCTGCGCAGGTCCATTGTTAGCCGGTCAACATGTTGCCGATTGACTCCCATGAGGCGGCTTGAAGTGCCCAATTCCGTGGCCACCGTCCTCGTCATTCCAGTGAGGTCTGCAGCAACCGGCTGCCGGACCGACGGGCAGTCACTAGCGTCAGCTGCAAGTAGACTGCCACACGATCAAGCGTGACATAGCGGAGGCCCAGTTCCCATTATTCATAGCTGAGGAAATTCGCCAAGTTACCCGTACAGGATCAACAGGTTGCCGCTGGCGCTGCTGACAGGGGCCATTGAACGTTGTGCCCATCTCGTTGACTAGTGAGATTAGGGCATCGATGGGTCCATAATGACCCGACACTGGCCGAGAATGCGTTGGCGGCTTAAGCGGTTCCATGCGTACTGGCGTGAGTCCCAAGGTGTTTATAAATTGCTCTTGAATTGCTTGGTGTCGGCAGCGAACTGCTGATAAAGAGCGCCGTAGGTGGCAAGAATCCCTGCCTGCAGGGCGGATACCTCGCAAGCGGCTTGGTACTGCAGGGTTCTGGGCGAATGTGCATGGGTTTTCCGCTGTCAGCTAACTTCCGATCGTTGCTAGTTGTGTCGCAACGGTGGCTAACTTTTCGAGTATCTCTTATTAAATTATAGAAATGAAATTAATTGTTCCCAAAATGTACGCTTTCGACTCAAATGGTTGGGCCGAATTTGTGTTTTCTTATGAGCCTCCGTGTATTGTCTTAAGGTCAGTGATCTACGTTTCCACAGTCCTGATCGAAAGATTCAGAAAAATGGTATCTACGACTTTCTTAGCGCTGACCCAGGCAGTTTTAACAAGCTCCGACCGGCTGGATAGGGCGGTATTATCTGGTTCCCATCGGAGGCACCGATTAATGGGCGTAGGGTGCGGATCGCTCGCTAAGCGAAGCTCTAGCGCACGTCGGGTAACGAGGCGACATCGCGTTGGGATGCGATGTCCCAGAAACGGCTGACGCACGCTAGATTCTTCGCCGGGCCCCCATAGCCCAATTGGCAGAGGCAGCGGACTTAAAATCCGTCAAGTGTCGGTTCGAGTCCGACTGGGGGCACTGTAGCATGCAAATTGAAGGCTGTGCCGATGCATCCGGACGTTGGGGCTAGGCTTGCGGTACTGTTGGAGCGGCGCAAGCGTCTATCTCAGCTTGTCTGCGAAGGTGATGGCTACGGGAGCATTTCGGGGAGTTGGTGACAACGACCGGTGTGGCAACTACATGGCGATCAGCTGGGCAACAGCAGGTGGAACGTTCTGTAAAAGGAAAACCAGCCGATTCCTTCGGAAATAGTTCAGAAACATGGAGCTATTTTTGTTTGTTATATTGGCATTGGTTCCAGGGTCGACCGCCAGCGTTATGTTGGATATATCGTTTTGCTGGTGGCGCCTGGACGTTCAGAGTTAGTTAGCTGGCGAGCGCGCCGGCTGCGCGGGGGTACTGGGGACTTAGGCTTGCCGCCCTGATCAGTGAAGTGTGTAAGACGTCTGAGGTGCCTCGACGGCACCAAATTAATATTGGCATACATGTGAAGGATCGGCCGTCGAGGGTGAAGCCCTTGCTATCGTAGAACGAGTAGAAGTAGTGCGCTCGATAATTCTTCTTAGCGCACCATAAGGCGACGTCATCTACGGACTGTAAGCGGAGAGCATTGTCAAGCAGGACGCTTCCGACTTCTCAACGTTGGTTTTTTACTGCGATGTAGAGCACGTTGATTTCGAGGTTATGGGGGTTCCCGGGCTCTGGCCCGAAGATGCTCATGCCAATGAGCTGGCCATCGTCCTCGGTAAAGTCACATTGACCACCTAGGTAGATTTAGCCTGTGGGCGTACCCATCGTAACTTCAGTTTTTTCACTGAAAATGTCAAGCACACAGGGTGTCAGAATTCCGGCGTAGGATTGTCGCCAACTCGGGTCAGTGCGTCTTCACGACGTGGTCGTAGTCTGCGGGCTCCGCTTGTCGGATCTGGATATCGCCGGGAATCTGTGTCACGCTAACTACGCTAGTTCCTCGGGTATCCGTTGGGACGGTGCAAACACTCGGTTACCGATAATCTGTTGGTCATGTAAGCGAAAGCGCTTGTCTGGCAACAGGTCATAGGGCTGTTTGGCCGCTACAGTGGCCGCACTGCTGTACCTGGACATCGAGGTGGGAGTCAATGCCCATGCACTGACCCAGTGTGGGCATGTTGTTTGACTTTGCTACTCGGATCGTCTAATGGGGTGTTAGTTGGTAACGTCTTTTCACCGGCTGAGATGTTGGTAGCATTGGCAATCACGCGGTCGCCGCTATGGTTGAGTGGCAGCGTCACCGGAAAGCGTCCACATGTGCTCGGAATCGATTATTGCTCAATCGTTTTTGGTGCTGACAATTTTGATATTTGTGCTCACCGAGTCGTTCACCACCAGCTGGATACAGCCGTTTAGCATCGACGGGATCTTACGGGTGGCACTCATTGGTCGGCTGACCGGCGAGCTGTTTGTGTGTGCTTTTGCGGCTGCGGAACGGCTGGACGACGTGGTAGAGACCCAGCTGTTCACCCGGATCGTTACGCTACTCACCTGAATCTGGGGTACCGCGTTAGCCGGCATGACAGTGTCGTTGGAGATCCCACCGATCGTGCAGGGCCTGGTGGGAACCCAAGTCACTATCCTGGACACCAGTACTCCGTTGTCATTTGTCTGCTACGGGGTTATTCTGTTTTGGCTGTTAAGTGTGGCGGTGCTAATGTCGCTTTTTCTGATTGATGGGAAGCTAGCCGTACAACGAAGTGACCATCGGTGAACTGTACTACCTCGCTCGGGGACATGCCAACCGCGAAGTCGACGCAGGTATCAGAGGGCTACGACGTGACGGTCGGAAGGATGGGAACGCCGCTGACCGGGGTCGATTCCCGAAAGTCGTGGCTCTAGATCGACAAGGAGCGCGAGTGGCGACAGCAGACAACACCCAACTCGGTACCGCCTACACCAAAACGTACCACAGCCGATCTGCCCCGAGGACCTGTTCCGCGCAGCCGCTTGGATATGTTGGTTGCGGCGGGGCACACCCGGACATCTGCGTGCGTTCCGCATTTTGTTGCGAGCAAACAAGGAGCACTGCTATGGACGCACTCAATCCAGATTCTATTTGCGGAGAAACAGGCATCATCACCAATAACGGCCGCGACCAAATTGAGGCGTATCGGGCCGAGCGTGTGTTGGCATTGAGCCGCACATCGATCGTACATGACCGTACGAACACCCTTTCTGCCAAGGATCATTAGGTGACATATGACCACCGAACATAATTTTTTGGGGAACTGTAACTGCCCTCAAATGGCCGCCGTGCGAGGAAGAATTGAGTCAGTACCGAATCGAGCTCACGGCTATCTTGGCTCCGCACAAGTTTTCGATACCATCACTGCGCGTTATGTGTTATAGGCACCCTACAATCCATATTACTATATTCTGATCCCGCTGGCGGATGTCCGCACAGAGTTTTTGTGCGAGGAGAACCATCCACGGCACGTACAGTTGTGCCTGTAGTGGTTACACTTGCTGTTTGGGGCCAGTTAAAACCAGCAGTCAGGCGCGCGAGTACCTTAGACATCAATGGTGACAGCTCCGTCGTGGGCGCCGTGTGATTCAACAGAGATCGATTGCGGTGTCTCGAAAAGGACGAGTCGATCTATAGGCCTCCACGCAATCCGTGTTCATGGGTCGACACTCTACGCTCGCAACCGCCATGTTCGGGTAGAGCTGGATAGTCATCTTCGCCCATGCTTGATCTCCTATTCTGCTATTCGCAACCGTTTTACCCACAAGGTATTACATCAATTCGGATAATATCGCCTTCGAGCACGTATAACCCAGCTCGATGCAGACGCTGTATCCATACAAGGGGACCACGGTGCTACTGGTCGGTGTGTGGGAGACACCGTGTATCCGGATCTGACGTGGACGTTACCACTATCCGTTATCGCTGTAACGCCGATCACTAGCCTAGTGTCCTTCTAAAACGAGAAGTTCGACATCATCGTTGATAGGTACGGCTCTACTGCGATCACGTACCCGGTTCAGCTAAATTACCGGTCGGTTGTTCGTCGTGCGGGTAAATCGATCGAACATGTCGCTCCGAGCCATCATTACCGGTAGCGCCACCTGCACCAGAGCGGCTACGGCAAGGTCTGGTTTTCCCCGGTGCAGAATCTGGATAGACAACGCCGTCTTGATGGTTAGCGGCGAAGAGTATTTGCGATATGGGAAAAGCTCGTTGACGTAGTCGTTTTCGGCACGGGCTCAAACGGTCTGATGATCGAATGTGCACTGGCATTGTGCGGCGTGCAACCGATGGTGCTGGATTGCCTCGCTGATGCCGGCAATGAGCGCAAAGCCAATGCCCTTGGCGACCAGATAGTTCGGATGATTGACATGCATGGGCTCTATCACGAATTCGGTGGTTGGCCTGGTTCACATCAGTGGGTTGCGAGTGGTGTGTGCATCGTGATTCTATTGGTTTATGCTGAGGCGCCAGGCAATCCGATCTCATGTGTTGCCGATCCACTAGCTGCAGTTAATGCGGCTAGTGGAGCACTTAGTCCGTAGTCTAGGCGCCGCTGTCCGCTGGCGTCACGAACTCACTCAATTGGTCGGGCACGGCAGTGTCACGTTGGTAGTTGTCGGATCCGGAAGAGCGTTGGGATCGAGTGTCCTGGGAGTACCACTTCTGTCGTTATTAGTGTCGGTGACGTGCCCATTCCCAAGCACCTCTGTGCTGTAGATAGCGTCGTCGGGTTTAGCGTACGCAGTATCGATATATCTATAAGCAGTACCCGATACACTTGATACCTGGGTTCGGTCGTTCGTCATCTGGGCACCGCCGATTCGAGCAAAGTGTGTTGATGTTCTTGCTAAACGTATAGCCGGGGCGCTCGCTGGTCGTGACGATAGAGTTTGGCGACGATCCGTTCCCCGGCAGGGCTGTCTTGAACCTTGTTGGAGTTCCAGGACAATCTATGTCGGATGCGTGGCGCCGATCTGCTGATGGAGCCTTCTGTGGCTACCTACTGTGTTGTGTCGAGATCAACGTTAGTGTTTTTTGGTGGGTGAGTTGTGATTGTGATCGGTGTAGTGCCGGTCTTGGTGAGTTGACCGGCACTACACCGATCACAATCACAACTCACCCACCAAAAAACACCGCGACACCCACCCACAACAGGACGCACACATAAACTACACTTCGCGGTAGCCAGCGGTGATAACTTTCAACAATTAAATAAAACGAACTTCAAACACAAGGAACCCAGCCCTTACAGGTAAACGTGTGGCCCACACTGTAAACGTCTCCCAGGACCACCGGAAGTACTAGTTAGGTCGAACGTGGACGACCTCAGCCATGTTTACGGCGCTTGACGCAACCACCATCCGGCACGTTCCGGAACAGAGTGCCGACACCATCGACAGGATCAACACGATCAGGCTCCACTAAACTGACCGCTGTTATGTTGTCTCCGATCGAAATGGCCACCAGCCAGAGCACGTAGCCGGTGGCCACCCCGCTGCTGGTGCCCACCACGATTTCGGGGGTGTCGCTGCCAAGCAATCAGTTGTCTTCAGCCGCCAAGCCGTTAATGCTGCTCAGAAGTTGATCATATGGCCGATCAGGCCGTGAAAGCACTCCTGCAACGCCTCTGACATCGTCGGATGCGTATGCACGTTGCGAACCAGCTCAGTGGCCGTCAAATCCCATTTCTGCGCGAGCGTGAGCTCCGGCAGTAACTCGGACACGTCATGACCGATTATGTGCCCGCCCAACAGCTCCCCATACTTGGCGTCCGCAACGAGCTTAACGAAACCGCTAGGGTCACCCATGCCGTGCGCTTTCGCGTTGGCGGTAAACGGGAACTTAGCGACTACGACGTCATAACCCCCGTCTCGGGCTTGCTGCTCGGTCAGCCCGAAGCTGGCTACATTCGGTTGGCAGAACGTCGCGCGCGGCATCATACGGTAGTCACCGAGCGCCAAAGTCTCTGCGCCGGCGATAGCCTCGGCCGCAACCACACCTTGGGCCTCGGCAACGTGGGCCAGCTGCAGTTGGCCGGTAACGTCGCCGATGGCATAGATATGCGAAACATTGGTTTGCATATAGTCGTCGATGCCTATGGCCTTGCCTTCGGTCAAAGCTACCCCGGCCTTGTCCAGTCCGTAGCCGTCGACGTTGGGCGCAAACCCGATGGCCTGCAACACTTTGTCGGCCTTCAGTTCTTGGGATTGTCCGTCCTTGCTAACAGCCACCAAGACATGCGAACCGTTGTCAGATATGGACTCCACTTTGGTTCCGGTCAGGATCTTGATGCCCAGCTTCTTGAACTGCTTCTCGATCTCCTTAGACACATCGGCGTCTTCGTTGGGCATGGCGCGCGACAGGAATTCCACGATCGTCACGTCGACGCCGTAGTTCTTCAGGACGTAGCCGAATTCCATACCGATGGCCCCTGCACCGACGATGACGATCGAGCCAGGCAGCTCCCGGGACAGGATCTGCTCCTCGTAGGTAATCACGTTGGTCGACAGCAACGTGCCAGGTAGCAGCCGGGTGTTGCTGCCGGTGGCGATGATGGCGTTGTTGAACGTGACCGTTAGTGGAGTTTCAGGGCCGCCATCCGATAATTCAACGGACAACGTGTTGGCGTCGGTAAATCTACCGTAGCCGTGTATCTCGGTGATCTTGTTCTTCTTCATCAGGAAGTGCACGCCGGCGACGCGACCCTCGGACACCTTGCGGCTACGATCGTAGGCAATCCCGTAGTCGAAGCTGGCGTCGCCGCTGATGCCGAAAGTCTTCGCCTCTTTAGTGAAGATGTGTGCGAGTTCGGCGTTATGCAATAACACCTTGGACGGGATGCAGCCGACGTTGAGGCAGACTCCGCCCCAGTACTTGGGTTCGACGACTGCTGTGCTCAAGCCAAGCTGTGCAGCACGAATGGCAGAGACATATCCGCCCGGACCGGCTCCGAGCACAACGACATCATAGTGAGTCACGACTGTTACCCTAGTGGCTGACTAGGCGGTGACCTGGGAACGGGTCACGCGAGTACTCGAACTCGCGAATCAAGATCGTCTGGGCCTCAGTACGGAATGACACCCAACCAGACAGTGGCCGATCCGTTCGTAGTTGTAGTTCATAGAGAGGCGCCAACGCAGCGACGACGGCAAGCGGGTCCTGACATCACCGCAAGCACCAGCGCCGTGATCAGCCGGCTTGCCGGGTACCAGCAACACGCCTGCCAGGGTGCATTCGACGACATAGACCAATACCATAAATAGCCGCGCTGTCTTGTCAATCGTGTGATATTACCAATACAACTCGGGCGAGCCCGACCTCCGTGACAGCGCTTCATACACCGAGGAGCACCGTAACCAACTTCCACCACTTCAGATACTGGTCCAGACCTGGTGTTGCCACCGGTACGGCAGCCAACTCGGCCACTAAATCCTCGTCGCCAGCCACTGCCAAGTCAGACTTCTCCAGACCGGCGTCGAGTGGCAGCGGCTGCAATCCAATGCTATCAAAATCAAACTCGAAAAAGGACTGACTCCTTGCCGATGTCGATAGCCGGGACGAACGGTTCGTTTCCCGGGCCGGGTTTGCGATCTGGGTCGACGTCTTCGTCAGCCAAGAGACGTCACTTCGATAGCCGCGAGCACATCGAATCAATCTGGCGCCACCGCGAGGATGAATGAACCCAGAATCGCTACCCATCGACGCCCGGAAAACAGAATCAGCGGCATACCAGTCACACTGGGAATAATGCACACAAGGGCAATGACGACGTCGGGCCGGATCTTCTGATGAATCAACCCGGTGCGCGCCACTCCCGTCAGCAACCCGACCGTGCTTCCGATCAGCAGCGTGCCGGCCAGTCAAGGGGAGCGCGGTCCACGGTGGCGACCGTACTGCGGTTACCAATGACCGGTGCGACCGTATGCTCCAAGTGCACCACCTGACCACACACTAAGGGCCGTTCGTGTTCCCTGCGTAGGCATTACCGGTGATGACCGGTGTGGTTCTGCGACGGCGTTTTCTTCGCGCCGGTGACAACCTGACCGCTACTGAGGAACCGCACGTCCTCCGGCGCTTCCAGACTGAACACACCGCCGCCCCAGGACAACATTGAGGACCAGCTAGGTGCTTTTGTCTCCTTGATCGTGGGGGCTTCGTGCTAAGGACTATGCTGTTCCTGCAATCAGGCCAGCAGCGCTGCGGCAGCCGTGATGGCCGCCATCGGGTAGGGTGGTTTTATACGGAACCGTAAGAAAAATACCAGCGCCTCGTCCGAGTAGGACACCAGTAAACTCTTGGTCTGTCGGTAGTAATGGTTCAGCATTATTTTACGTCTCGCGGCCGAAACCAGCCTGTTTGTAGCAGCTGAAGCCCACATGGGCGGGATGCGCAGTGTAGCAGTTGATCCACACTTGGCTGGCTTGAATGTCCCGGTCGGCTTGGTAGGCGATATTGCCGTAGCGGCTCCACATGCCAGGAGCAAGACCATAAAGGGTATAATTGTCGATACTGATAACGTGGTTATCGGTGAACGGTGACGTTGCGACCACCGGCCTGAAGAATTCCTCCTGGAAGATCTGTATTCTTGGTCTTGCCGGCGAAGATCGTCGATTGCACAAAAACCCGTAGGCTAGGTTCTCGCCCATATAGGCGTGATCGCCACTGGTGATCAGGGTGGCGCTCTCGTCTTTGTTGATCTGGATGTGGGACGACACCTTCTCTAACTAATCGTTGGAAGCCTGAGAACTCGGCATCGCTTCGGTGTCCAACAAACCGACCTGGACCGCTTTGGGTCGGATCGACGCCAGCTCCGGAAACTCGTCATAGATATCGGCCTGCAATCAGGCTGTGCGATGGGCAGGTGCACATTTCGCCTTGGTTGAGGGCACACACGGTGGATCCCTCGCGCGACGTTTTATCGAAGATGGTGCCGGTGATCGACCATCATGTTGGAGAAGAAGATATTCGGGCTCTTGCCACCGACTTCCAGACCGCCCGAGCTACCGGCACCGGTGTTTGTTCAGTCGGTTTGAGCTCCACCGTATTGCCTGGTGCCAGTTTCCAGGCACCCATCAGTATGGGAAGTTCCACGGAATGATCTTCCCCGCTACGCCGAGCGGTTCACGTAAGTGATAGGTGACAGTGTCCTGGTCGATCAACGACAGCGAACCTGCCTAGGCGTAGATCGCTTCGGTGAAATACCGGAAATGGTCTGCTGCCAGAGCGATGTCAGCGGCCAGAACCTCCCGGATAGGGGTACCGTTATCCCAAAATTCGGCTAGTGCTAACGTGGCTATGCGTTATTCGATGCAATCGGCGATCTTGTTAAGAATCGTTGTCCACTCGGTAAAGGCGATTTTACCCCAGGCCGGTGCAGCGTCGAGCGTCTTTTCGATGTCAGCCTCGCCCAGATTAGGCTACTTAGCAAAACGTCTGTTCGGTCACCGACGTCGGATTCTAGACATAGCGAACCTCGGTGGACGCCATAAATTTGGTCCTCCCTAAATTTTATCGTACCGAGATTCATGCGACATCGGTGCCCCAGCTTAGCCCAGACGTGGGAAAACAATCATCGGTTCGGCTCCTCGTTTACTGGCAGTACCAAATTCCAATGCCAAAGATGTAATATAATGCATATCGCTGTCGACGCCACCGTGTCTTCCATGACCTCGGAAGCCGCTCGGACATCAGCATCCCACAACCTGTCTCTGTGGTTCGGGGGGAGGATCACCGGCGTGAAGGCACTGGATTGGGTGCGCGCGCAACGGACCGACACTGGCCGATTTGTGCGATGCGGAGTCGAACTGATGCGCACCGAGGTGCTCGACACCCGTACCCGGATCCTGTACGTGAATCGTCGCAGTGAATACCTAATACAACTTCTGGCGCGATGCCACTAACTCTCGCGGGCTGTGGCGGCGCATCACGCTCAAGAGTTACCATACCCCGATTCCTCCGAGTGTGACGTGCTGATCGATATCGATGAACTATGGCGAATTGACGATGAGAAATGGGCGTGGGCTAGTACCGGCGTCATCGCACCCGACCACACGCGGACGCCGATCAGTCCCTCTCGAGTCGGCGTGGATGCATCGTTCGTGCGTGAATTTAACATGCTGACAAGCGAACCCGTAGCCCAGGGGTTCGAACTACCGGATAGCTAAATCAGATGCAACCTGGGACGACCCCAAGATAACGTGCTGGTGAGCAACGGCTTTGGCGCTGACTCACTTACCGATTTCGGCTATCCGCGAGCGATCAAGCGATGGCGTCGTAGCACGCCCTTGGCCGATGCAAAGACCGTCTTCGATGGGGTAACTCCGATGTCCGCCTCTTTTGCGTCCGTCGATCGAGCGCTGGGCTTCGCACGCACCTTCATGGGACGAGCGCTCGCTTTACGGAATTATGAGCTCTACGAACTGCGTGGCTCGTTGCTGTCCGCTAACTATGACGAATTCCTCCACGAAACAGTAAAACTGCGCGTGGTGTTCGCTCTCTAAGAGCACACCTCGCTAAACTATGCTGCATGGATCCGTGACCAGCTGTTGATCGTTACGTTCACGGGACGGGGCCAGCCGCGTCGAAATCGCTCCATCAGATAGCTCGCAACGCGAACCATTGCCCGGTATCCCGGCCACGACCAACACCGTCATCGTCGCCGCGGACGAGCATGGCGACGAGTTCTTGTTCGACTCCAGCCGACTCAACACACCCTCTCGATTAATGCGCTGCGCGTGCAACGAACAACTAGATCAGGCAAGTCCACACTAGCTTTCTTAGAAGCTGAAAAACTATCGTGGCAAAAATATTTTGTGCTATCATCAGGATAGCAAGTTGATTCTGTACCTAGTGGTTTGGCCCGGATACATCAAACAGCCGGGCCCGACACTGTTCGACGGCTATGGCGGGTTTCAAGATCATCCAGCACACAGGGATATAGGGGCGTGCTGGGTCAGCTGTGGCTGGACCACGAAGGTCGACACAAGTTTGCTGAGATTTCGTTTCTTTGACAACCGATTTGGTGAATCGCGGTATCGCAGATGTCGAGCAGTTCAACGCACGCGGTGGCAGCACCGGCGGGTTACTGATGGGCATCATGCGGACCAAATACCCAGAAAAGTTCGACACTCTGGTCTCTGAGGTGCCACTGCTGGACATGCACTACTACCATCGCCTATTGACCAGCGTTTATTAGATAGCCTACCATGACGACTCGCACCACTGGGAGTTCATCGCTTAATCCTCTGATTTTACTAGAGCATTTCAGCGAACCGGCATTATCCACTGGTGCTGTTCATTACTTCCACCGCGACAACCGGGTGCATACTGGCCATTCCCGCAAGATGACCGCGGTCCTCCAAACAGTCGGATCTGGTACTACGAAAACATCGCGGGCGGGAACTCAGGTGGGGTCGAAAACGAGCAGGTCGCGTTTAAGGCGGTGCTCAGTTACGCATTCCTGTACCGCATGCTAGGGGTTGACTTGCGCAGCACATCGCGGCAAGGAGCTTTACCAGCAAGTTCGGAATTTACTTTGCTGCTATGACTTCGGCGGCGGATTCCAGCAACGGGGGCGAAGGCATGATGATGTACGGACAATGAGATCCAAGCGAAGATTTCGCTATACTTAGGTCTCTGTGAAGTTAAGTTCATGGCTATGTGGCGAGCCTGTAAGACGATGATCACTCAATCAGAAGCAAAATTGGTGCGTCGACATAGCTAGCAACTACACGACGACCGCTACTCATATAGGCAGATGTAGAATCTAACCTAACTGACAGAATGATCATACCTGCTCGGCCTTGCCGAAGTAAAGCGGCACCCGCTTACGAGCTGGCCGTTGACCGGTATCCAGTCAGCCGACGTCAAGCTGATAAACGAATCGGTCCCGTTCGAACGCCTCGAGGCTTGCGTCCCCGAGATCACCGCTGAGCTGGAACGCATCCCGTCGCCGCGGTTATGGGCACCGAGGTTAATCGTTAATCAGGCGCCTGCGAAAACATGAGCCTAGCGTCTACCCAGATGCTAGGCGGCATTCTGGATGGCCTGACGCGCAACACCCCCGACGCGCTCGACTTCATCCACACCACCGAAACCCAATAGGGTGCAGATCGCGATCGCACGCCTAAACGGCCTGTTGGGCAATTACAGCCAGGTCGCACCCAAGCTACGGCCGGACCTCTCACATGTCTATTGTTCCTGATGATTACAAGATCAGACTAGTAACCTGCTATCGAGACACTACTTCAAAGCCCTGAAAAGGGTTACACTAATCGTTATGTCTCGGCTGAGCACCAGCCTACGTAAAAGCACTGTTTTTCTCGTTCTTGGTATCACCACTGTGACCTTTCCGAAGATTGTCGTTGCCGACGGTTCCACGGAGGATTTTCCGATCCCCCGCCGGCAAATCGCTACCACCTGTGATGCAGAGCAGTATTTGGCGGCAGCCAGGGATACCAGCCCGATCTACTACCTGCGGTACATGATCGATATGCACAACAAGCCGGCTGACATCCAGCAAGCCGCGGTCAATCGTATCCATTGGTTCTATTCCTTGAGCCCCGCCGGCCGCAGGCAGTATTCCGAAGACACCGCGACAAACATCTACTACGAGCAGATGGCCACGCGTTGGGGAAATTGGGCGAAGATTTTCTTCAACAATAAGGGCGTTGTTGCCAAAGCCACCGAGGTGTGCAACCAGTACCAGGCCGGAGACATGTCGGTGTGGAACTGGCCGTAGTCATGCTCTAATCGCGATTTTGCGCTGTACCTGCCGAGTTGGACCGATTCGTGTTGCTCCCCAATAGGAGGACAACGTAATTATGCTATGCGGCCTGCGTCCTCTGGGTCAACAGGAAAGGTGTAGCGGTTATCATGCCTTGGTCCGCTTGCCGAACTGCTTGCCACGAGGATTTAGAGTACACTTATCACGGTTATCGGTTATGGAATCGCGACCGGCTCCGCGCCGATGCAGCTCCGTGCGGGCCAGGCAATGCTTGTCACATGAGCCAAGCACCTGGTAATCGGATCCCTGACACGCTTGCTTTCCTCGATTGACATCAGCTCACTTGTCAACCCGGAGCAGGCTGCACCAACCGGGCCACCCAAATATCGTGCACCGGCACGCCGTAGATGAATGCAACAATCCGAATGTGGACCTGGGCGGAAACATCGCCGACATCTTGTACATTGGCCACGTGCGCAGAATGAGACTCGCCACCCTGCGGCAGGTCAGTAAACTGGCTCGCCACCAGGATGCATACTGTCTGACGTGCAGGGCACCGTTGCACGATCTGTGTGACATTATCAGCAACACCTGCGGTTAGCCAGCCGACATAGTTTTAACTGCACTTAGTGTCATTTAGTGCAGTGTGGCTGCTAGGAACCGATCGGTGTTTGCCGGTGCCGCCCATCGAACGGATGATGCCGGTCTTCAATCCGGCCTGGATTTCCTGTTTGAACCGCGACACCAGCAGCAGGTTGTAGTCAGATCCCACCGCCAACAGCACGATAACCGACATTGCAAGCACCAAATAGTGCAATTCGATACCGAGAATGTGTTGCCAGAGTAACACGGACAGTCCAAAGGACGCGCCCAGTGAAAGCGCGACTGTACCCACGATAACAGCGGCGGCTACAAAGGCTCGGGTAATGATCAGCATGATGATGAAAATCAGGCAAAGCGATGAAATCCCTGCTATCACGAGATCCCAGTTAGCGCCCTCGTCGATGTCCTTGAAGACGGCCGCTGTGCCGGCCAGGTAGATCTTGACGGCCTCCAATGGGGTGCCCTTGAGAGCCTCCTCGGCTGCCGTGCGTATCGCGTTGATACTTGCGATACCCTCGCCGGTGGCGGGATCCCCCCGATGCAAGATGATGAAACGAGCCGCGTATCCATCCGATGACAGGAACGATTGCATCGCGCGCTTGAAGTCGGCGTTCTTGAAAACCTCGGGCGGAAGGTAAAATGAATCGTCGTTTTTAGCAGTGTCGAATGCCTTCCCCATCGTGTTGGCGTTGTCGCTCAGCTCGTTAATCTGATCAAAGATCCCAGACATGGTACTGTACATGGTCAGCATGACGGTGCGCATGCTCTCCATGCTTTCGATCATCGGCGGGAATTGCTCCAACATTTGCGGCATCAGCAGATCCATGTTTTTGATGTCACCAACGATCGAGTTCAGTTTCTCGTCGATCTGGTCCACGCCGTCTAGCGCATCGAATATCGATCGAAATGACCAGCATATTGGAATGTTGAAACAATGTCTTTCCCAGTAAAAATAGCTACGAATCGGCCGCCAGAAATCATCAAAATTCGCTATTGCATCACGTAATTGGCCAGTAGTTTTTTGCATTTCTATAGTGTCACTTAACATGTTGTGAGTATTTTCTGTGAGCAGCGTCATCAAGTGGTACATACGCTTCATCGAAGCAATCGTTTCGGCCATATTTTCAGCCTGTCTAAGAATGTCGTTCATCCGATCACGTTGGTACTTCATGGTTTGTACTTGGCCAGCATTTTTCATGCTTATCTGAAATGGTATCGAAGTATGATCCATTGCCGTTCCGTCGGGTCTGGTTATCGCCTGGACCCGAGAAATTCCTGGAACACGGAAAATTCCCTTGGCTAGCTTGTCTAGGATCAGGAAGTCGGCCGAATTTCGCATATCATGATCCGACTCGATCATTAAAATCTCGGGCTTCATCCGGGCCTGTGGGAAATGACGGTCTGCGGCCAAAAAACCTTGGTTGGCGGGAATGGATGCGGGAAGATACGCCCGGTCCTTGTAGTTAGTCCGGTATCCGGGCAGGGCCAGCAGGCCGACCATGGCGATAGCGCAGGCGGTGGTGAGAATGGGCAGTGGCCAGCGGACCACCACGGTGCCGATCCGTCGCCAGCCACGTACCTTGATCAGCCTTTTGGGTTCAAACAGGCCGAAACGGCTGCCGACCGTCAGCACCGCCGGTCCGAGGGTGAGTGCGACCGCCACGGCGATGAGCATCCCTACCGCGCACGGGATGCCCAAGGTTTGGAAATAGGGCATCCGGGCGAAGCTGAGGCAAAACGTCGCCCCGGCAATTGTCAGCCCAGAGCCTAAAATGACGTGGAAAGTTCCCCGGTACATAGTGTAAAAGGCCGCTTCTTTGTTTTCGTTGGCCTGGCGGGCCTCCTGGTAGCGGCCAGTGATAAATATCCCGTAGTCTGTGCCGGCCGCGATGGCCAAGGATGTGAGCAGATTTACCGCGAAGGTGGACAGACCGATGAGCCCAGTATGTCCGAGCAACGCGACGACTCCCCGCGCCGCCGCTGATTCGATCCCGACCGTGAAAAGCAGCAGAATAACGGTGGTGAACGATCGATAGACGAGCAGCAACGTCACCAAAATCACGATCACACTCGTTGCGGTGATCCGGATCATGGATTTGTCGCCGCTATGATGCATGTCCGCGACCAAGGCCGATGCTCCGGTGACCCAAGCCGTTATCCCGGGAGGTGCAGGCGTCTGCACAACGATTTTGCGGACAGCATCGATTGATTCTTGAGCCAGCACCTCACCTTGGTTACCCGCTAAACTCAATTGGACATAGGCAGCCTTACCGTCATTGCTTTGGGCGCCGGGCGCGGTAAGGGGATCCCCCCAAAAGTCTTGAACGCTTTGCACGTGCCTGTCTGCCCGCAACCTACGAATCAGGCTGTCATAGAATCGGTGAGCATCGTCACCGAGTAGCTTATCGCCTTCCAGGACGATCATTACTACACTGTCAGAGTTTCCTTCGTTGAAGGCCTGACCCATCTTTTGAATCGCAATGTACGACGGCGCATCCTTAGGGCTCAGCGACACTGAACGTTCTTGCCCGACGTCCTCTAGTGATGGGACGAAGACACTAACGGTGACGACAATGGCCAGCCATGCCAAGATGATCGGTACCGCAAATCGGTGGATCATCCTTGCGACGAACGGTCGCTTGGCATGGGTGTCTAGGTCGTTCGCGCATTTGGTCGTCACGCGGACTTCACCAGGCAGTAGGTGTAGGCGTTTACCTCGTTGGAAACTCGTTCAGCTTTGACCACGCCGTTCACGATTATCCGACAGCCGATACTATCGGTATTGCCTTGAACCACGAGGTTTCCCATCACTGCGGCCAAGGTAGTGGTCATACTTAACGACCATGGCAATTGTGCCCCATCTATTCGCTGAGGATCGGAATTGACGTCGAAATAGCTGATATCTGCGATTGTTCCGGGTGGGCCGAAGACCTCGTAAACAATCTGCTTGGGGTTGAACGGCTTGTTGCTTACCAGGTTGCTGTCTGCGTAGGATTCGCGTTTCTCGGAGGCGAAATAACTGTGGACGCGGTACACTACGAACCCCCCGACCACGAGCACTGCCAGGATGACAAGTGGAATCCAAATCCGTGACAACAACTTGAAAATTGGCATCCCCTTACTCCGTTGGCGTTTGGACATTGGCGGCCCGTTGTCCGCTTAATCAAGTTCAACTTCAGATCGTCGCGCCGGACCACCCGCACCACAAGATCAGACCGCCACAGCTCTGGTGGTGGTCGGTCCGAGCCGAAGGCGTTTTGGCCGGAGTGCAATCAAGTCTTGCGAAAGTAAATCACGAGGCCTACCGTTGCCTCCCTTCCTGCTGCACCCTTGGCACTGTAACGCATATAATGTACGTAAAAGTAAACCTGCTGCTCTGATGGCAAATCATGCTCGCGCGTAACGCAAATCACGCGCTGGACGTCATCCTATGGTGGTAACGTAACTTACGTTTCAGAGCGCCCTTAACGAAAAAAACAAGCGTCAACGGGCGGTGGCGCTCGTGGAAGCCGCACACTCGCTGGCGCTTGAGTCGGGTGTGACGTCGATGACGCTGACTGCTGTCGCCGGCCGTGCCGGAACTCATTACCCCGCGGTGTGCTGCTACACCTCGCCGCCGAGGGTTGGATACGGTGTGTGAAACGTTGGCGAAATCCGGTCCGATGTCACTATCGCGGGTCGCTGAGACGTTGGCCAACGGTCTGGCCGCTGATCCGCTGTTCTGCGATCTGCTCGCCAATCTGCACCTGCATCTTGCAGTATGGGGTGGACATCGCGAGATAGTCATCGAGGGCACGTGGACCAGTACCACTGCCGTGATCGCCTTGGCGGACGCAAGCCAGCACGCGCTCGGGCGTTCTGGTGCATTCGACATCCTGTTAGCCGCCTATTCTCTGGCGGCTACCATGTGGCAGATCGCATTCCCCCGGAGCGGCTCACCGACGCTTATGCCGAGGAACCGGAGGCCTCCCTACCCAGAGTGGAACCTTAACTTTGCCACCGCGCTGACTCAGCTTCTCGCTGCTACTTACATTGGCCCCATCGCCGGATCGCAGGGAGCAGAAACAGACATCGTGCTGTGACGAAGCAAATGGAAGTTGATAACCGGTGCCTTGCGCGACGTACAGGTGAAGGGCATGTTCGTGGGTTTTCCGATCTGGGACAGGAACAGTTTCGGCAAACGCCAATGCGGGGGCGAACTATGGTTAAAGCGGTCGAAAAGGCGGCAGTGAAGCGCCCGATAAGTGGTAAAGTGATCGGGTGGTCAAGATTCCGGCTGCTGCCGCGGTGCGAGAATGTGGATCCGTGATTGTGGTTGCGGCAGCAGAGTTTCGGTGTTTATCGATTCAGCAGTTTCTTCGGCACTCACGACAACCGGGTGGTTACCAGCGGCCATTTCCGATGACAGCAAGCAGTTTAATCACAAACACGTAGTTTACTAGGTTTATGGCCCTGCCAGGACTGTAACCAACGTCAATTATATAACTATATCTGGACATCAACGCCCAACGGTAGCAGGTAAGCAATGCAGCTGCTGACCTGGACGCTTTCGGTCAACCACGACATTTTCTTCGGTAAACCGTACCGCAATCGTCGGGAAAGTACATACGGTGTCGATGAACCCCAACGATGCACCTGCCATGCAGGCGATTAAGCGTACCGGACAAATGTTCAACGAGTTCAACACCGACAGTGCGATTATGATCGTTCTGGAAGACGGTACAACCGCTTGGCGATGGGGCTCGCCACCATAACAATACGGCGAGTTGATCTGGAAGCCCTTGGCGGACAAAAAGCATGTTCAGCACGTCCAAGATTGCTGAGGGCCCGTTGACGGTGGCCGGGTCGCTAAGCTCGGACGACAAGGCGGTCTATATACAGGTGTATCTGACCGGTCAACAGGGCGAGATCGTAGACAACGGAGTCTGTCCAACAAATCGTGAACGGCACGCCAGCGCCGTCGGGCATCTAAGGCCTACATGACCGGTGGTGCCTACCCTCCGCCGATACCGATTAGTCAACGGAGGGTAGGCACGAGGGGTTTAACGAGTCACGATGATCACCTTCCTAGTGAGCATTGTTATGTTGCTTTTTGTCTACTGTTCTTTTGTCCAAGTGATTCTTATCCTCGTGATGGTGGGAATTGCGCTCATGGCTGCCCGGCAAGTTGTCGCTTTCCCAGCTTGTAACAACACCATTGGACTGTAACAAATTTCGCGAACAAATTTCGCGGTAAATCTGCTTGTATCGCTGACCATTGCGCCGTGAACTGACTATACCCTATTAGATTAGTCCTTAGGTGATATCAAAAGGCATTCACTCTTGGTGAGGACTGGGAAAAACTTTCTACACCATGTTCCATGTAACTGTGCACGTTGCCATCGGTTCAGGTCTGTCAATTGCCGGGGCGACGTTTTGCCTCAGCTTCGCCCGGATGCCCTATGTCCGGACGCTCGGCTTGCTGTGCTCCGTAGGAATGCTGGTCGCCGTGATCGCGGCTATTACGCTGGAGCCGGGCGTCTTTACTATCAACCTATTGACAGTTTTTCATTTAATTAGACCCCAAACGTAAAATACGGACCCGTGGATAGCAACAGATTGAGTATTGTCACCATTCGTCGGCCTGGGACAATTTTTGCTGTGTCTATCGTGATTGCTCTTATCAGGTTGCTCTCTTTGCCTGGGTATAAGACCAATTACGACACTCTCGAGTATTTTCCTACCAGTACCAGAAAAACATCTGATTTACCATCTGTTCCTGAAATTTTTTCAGACCCGGATAAATCCGGAATTGCTAATAATCGAGACCGATCACGACATATCGCAACACGGCTAATACGCTGATGTTGGACCGGATCATCAGGGGGCATTCACGATATTCTTGTGTGTCCAGGCGATAACTAGACCGGCTGGGAACGTCGACCGAGCAAATGTCCATACCATTCTAGATCATCATGAAAAACACGACACAAATCGAGAATCGTCCGTATCTGCACTAGCGCATGACGGACTTTCTTGAAACAAGTCTACGCGATGAAATAGTCTATACTATACGATGCAGCGCATATATTGTATCGATATCGAAAATCGCCACAACCATCACGCCATGCGGAAATCATTATCCGAAATAAAATAATTTCCGTTACCAAAGAACGGTGGGTAACATCGATGATTTCTGGCGGCCGATTCGTAGCTATTTTTACTGGGAAAGACATTGTTTCAACATTCCAATATGCTGGTCATTTCGATCGATATTCGATGCGCTAGACGGCGTGGACCAGATCGACGAGAAACTGAACTCGATCGTTGGTGACATCAAAAACATGGATCTGCTGATGCCGCAAATGTTGGAGCAATTCCCGCCGATGATCGAAAGCATGGAGAGCATGCGCACCGTCATGCTGACCATGTACAGTACCATGTCTGGGATCTTTGATCAGATTAACGAGCTGAGCGACAACGCCAACACGATGGGGAAGGCATTCGACACTGCTAAAAACGACGATTCATTTTACCTTCCGCCCGAGGTTTTCAAGAACGCCGACTTCAAGCGCGCGATGCAATCGTTCCTGTCATCGGATGGATACGCGGCTCGTTTCATCATCTTGCATCGGGGGGATCCCGCCACCGGCGAGGGTATCGCAAGTATCAACGCGATACGCACGGCAGCCGAGGAGGCTCTCAAGGGCACCCCATTGGAGGCCGTCAAGATCTACCTGGCCGGCACAGCGGCCGTCTTCAAGGACATCGACGAGGGCGCTAACTGGGATCTCGTGATAGCAGGGATTTCATCGCTTTGCCTGATTTTCATCATCATGCTGATCATTACCCGAGCCTTTGTAGCCGCCGCTGTTATCGTGGGTACAGTCGCGCTTTCACTGGGCGCGTCCTTTGGACTGTCCGTGTTACTCTGGCAACACATTCTCGGTATCGAATTGCACTATTTGGTGCTTGCAATGTCGGTTATCGTGCTGTTGGCGGTGGGATCTGACTACAACCTGCTGCTGGTGTCGCGGTTCAAACAGGAAATCCAGGCCGGATTGAAGACCGGCATCATCCGTTCGATGGGCGGCACCGGCAAAGTCGTCACGAACGCTGGGCTGGTGTTCGCGTTCACGATGGCATCCATGGTCGTCAGCGACCTGCGGGTGATCGGGCAGGTAGGTACCACCATCGGCCTGGGTCTACTGTTCGACACGTTGATCGTGCGCTCGTTCATGATGCCCTCGATCGCTGCCCTGCTGGGACGCTGGTTCTGGTGGCCGCAACAGACCCGCACTCGGCCGTTGCGGACCGCGGCTGCGCTGGTTGAATCCCATCCAGAACGTTCCTTGGCTTACAGCGACTAAATGGTGTGACCACTCTTCGGGCATCAGTGTCCGTCGCGGTCGCCGCGGCCCATCCGTAATCTCACCCGATCCACATAGCAGCTATACACACGATCGCGCTAAATCGGATTTTGGGTGGCCTGACCACAGGAATGTCGCCGTGCATCTTGCCGATGCTTTCGGTGGTGTTTTTGTCCAGCTTAGACAGCACTCAAGCTAGTACCCGCGGCGGCCGTCAGGCAACGCGACCTATATCTGGTGTGATCGCCGATCTAGTCTGCAGCTTCAGCGTGTTCACTTTGACCGTGTCTGCGCTATTGTTGGGTCTGCATTTGCCCGCAGGACATCAGCTGATTAGGCCGGCCCTGGGTGACGTTGGTGCCTGATCGACCGTGGATTGATCTTTCCGCTACTGCAATGCTTGGTTGAGTGACTGTTTGCTCGCCTGTTTCCAGGTCTAACACAGAGCCAATTCGGTTTAAAAACAAACGGTTTTGGGATGTTCCTAACGTTGGGCGTGCTGTACGTGTCGTGCGCCGGGCCGGTACTGGCCGTGATCGTGGTTGCCGGTGGCACAGCATCGATTAGGTTGGCAAGGCTCGTGCTGGCGTTGGTGTTCAACCCGTCCGCGATGCTGCATCACGCCGCCCCTGACTGCACGGTCGCTACGCAGAAAGGCATCGGCGCCAACGACATCCAGCACAAGCTGAAGTTGAGCAGCGCAGTAACAGAGTAACCGGCCGATTGCATTGGACGGCACCTACTAGCTGCAGCAATGTGACCTGGATCCGGCCGTGAGCGGCATTACCCAGTAGCTCAATCCCCAGAGCGGAGCTTCGATCGACCTCGTGTCGTTACAGGACAAGTATAGTCTTGGCCGACTCCTGGGTGTACTCTTACATCAACTGTCATCGCTCCATCGGCCACTTGGTCGACTGGTACAACCGATATTGCGATGACGGGTTCCCGGTCATTGGGCTGTATACTTTGAAGTGCGCCTTCAAACTGGTAGCAAGCAACATGGCCATCGATATTTCAGGATTACATATAAATTACCCGTGCGCACTCAACAACAATTACACCACGTGGATGCACTACCAGAACCTGTATTGGCCCACGGAATACCTGATTTAAACGACGGGAACGTTGCGCCACACCACGTTCGGCGAAGGCGGCTACAACGCCATCGAAGAACTGATCCGCCAACTGCTTGTAGCCGCTAATCCGGATGCTCGATTGCCAGACCAATACAGTCATCAGCACCATCCCGGACATTAAGCTCACGCCCTATACCTACCTGGGTGTTGGTAAAAGCGGAAACTACGGCGGCCAAAACAAATATCAAACGGGCAGCGCAACATCCGGGTACCCGGCCGAGTTGACCTACTATGCATTCTCTTTGCGCGGTACCTGGTATTTTTGGCGACCAGGATGCCATCGTCGACATCGACGATGCCGCCATTCGGCTGAACTATACGGCGGAAACCGTCTTCGCTGACCGCTGGGCTGTTGTTCCTCGAGCGTCGCATCATCGCACTGCGACAAGCGCATGTACTCGGGCACGTCTTTACCCCGTTAAGCACATCTTTTGGTGCCACGACTGCGACAACCTGATATGCCATGTGGTAGCTGAGATGCACAACACCTACGGTGAACGCTACATCTTTCTTATTACCATCAGCCAACCAACCTATGTTGACGGCCAAACCTGCTATGTTTTTCCCCGTTTCAATCAGGCGGATGGCTATTTATTTGGTACGAATGCGACAGCAAGGTCCACATCACCGTCACGTTGCACCATCACCACCGGTCGACGTTTATGGCCAGCCTGCACGTCAACCGACAACGACCCAGCAGGTAACGTTATCACGCAAATCATTTCACCTCTGGCACCGTTGTCAGTGGTGACGCATAGACGGATCCAGGGAATCACATTGTGGTTAAGTAGATTTCCGATGGTGACCTGTCGAACGACCTGTGCGCATAGTTTTTCTATCAGGCCGTGACGTAACTCATGCGCTCTATTTACCCAATTGCCAACTCGAACACCCCGGTGGCACGATTTGGCTGTAACTCAACGACGCAAGATCGACCTTTTGCTCGACATGGCTGGAGTACAATGCTGCAGCCAGGTGCTCGAACTAGGAGCTGGGTGGGACGAGCCGGGCATCCGCGCTGCCACTCGCGGGTCTTACGCCCGGTCATACCTTACTCGTCGAGCAGCGGCCCCTGACGTGACAACGGGTAGCCATAGCCGGGTTGTCGTATCGAGTCCAGATTGGCCTGCGCTATTACCGCAATGTCGACAGATGCTATGACTTGCTAGTGGTCCTTGGTCGTTAGAACATTGAGAGTGGTCTTGTGGGTTTTAGGCTGCGTTCGGTAGGAGTCGATGTTTTCGTCGGTGTGGACATTATTACATGGGCGCGGTATTTCGTCACGCTGGACAGGCTGGTAGGCGAATATCGCGATCAAGGCGATCACTATGCCGCACAACCTGATTCTGGCCGTGAAACATACTTGGATTCATGAAGTACATCTTACCTGGCGTCCTACCACCCTTCTACGAAGGCCATCGTCGGTATCACCCATACGGCATACCTGGGTGCGTATAACGTCGAAACCTTTTGACTCTGGCTTGGTTAGGTTCATGTAGCCTCTATATGCATTGTGCAATTGGTTTTTCGATGAGGTGTTCAGGAAGAGTACGATCTGTAACGTAGTATATGCGAGGTCGGGCTATTTAGATTTCTGCCAGTGGACGTTTGCGCGTCGAGATGCGTTGTGAACGACTACGGTATCTTTAGTGATTTCAAGCGTTTCGGTGTTTGTGCTGGCGGTGGTGCATTCGATCACGTTTGCCATCAACCAGAGGTCGGTGCGCTAGAACATCATGGACATGACATGGCCCTTGGGCTTCGTCTCCTTGGCTACGATTTTCGTCCACGGTGACACGGGCCGCCAATGGCTGTTGCTAGCGCTGACGCCAAGCTGTGCACTGAGGCTGTACTGGCTCATTTACCGCAAGACGGTTGGCAAGAGCGCTGGGACACGCTATGCCAACCTGTTGCACGACGCCGCGGCGGGATCACTGTGGTCCGCAAGATCTTTCTCCTGCAGGGCTTCTTGATTCTATTTGTCTCATTACTGCTTCAACTGTCGGCAGTGAGTGGTCCAGCATCGAAGCCATTTGCTAGCTTTCACAGGGATGGGATTGGCTGTTTGCCTTGTCAGTGTCGTCTTCGAAGTGGTCAGGACTCGTCAGCTGCGGGTACTCAATCCGACTCGGCAAATCTCCGGGTTCATCATGGAACGCGACCTGTGTTTTCTGGACGCTCCACCCCCCAAAAATACTTCGGTGAAGTCTGCGTGTGGTGGGGGCTGTGGTTCAATCACGATTGACGACTGGGTGTCGTTGGCCAAGATGGTTTCACCGCTGGTGAAGATCTATTTCCTGATGTACATGAGCGGTTCAGCTCACCGATAAGTACATGAAAGACCATCCCGGTTGCGCCGAATATCAAAAACAAGCAATATATTTCATGCCCAGACCACCGGACAGTGTTAGCCGCGCGTCATGCGCTATTAAGACGCGGGTCTAAAGACTGGTGATACGGGCGCTGTGGGGTTCGGGCTACAGCGAAGAACCCACCCAGGATGTTTACCTACGAGGTATTGCGAGCGGGGTCAGAATACGACTCCGCCAAGGGCTCGCAGCGGGGGGAGTCGAGCGCTGGCATGATGATCGGTCAAGCAGCGGTCGGTGAGCAAGATGGTGGTCGTGTTTCCCGGACAAGGTGTGTAGCGAGGAAGCCGGAAGCCGTCGGAATTGCACGACGCCGTGGCCAGTGTCGACCCGGCTAGCGCGACCCGGTCGCCTAGTCGACGATGACTAATAACGAGCATCGTCGGGCAACTCGCCTGTCTGGATGAGTTGACTGATGCGCAGCGACAGTGCATTGAACTGGCTTACCACGATAAGCTGACATACGTCGAAGTGTCGCAGCGACTAGCCGACAATTTGTCAACGATCAAGTTACGTATATACACATATATCATTTGGACTGTGTAACTGCTTGGTCGCGTCAGCGACGATGCAGAGCGTAGCGATGTGAAAGAGCAGCGCTCTTGACTAAGCCGAACGATTTTCGGCTGCTTGAACTTGCTAAGCAAGTCGCCAATCGGGCTCGTCGTCGAGATGGGCTAGTGCGACGATCACCGGCTATACCGCCGGAACAGCTCCAGGAGGCCACACTCGCCGCGGTGAAACCTTATACGGGTCGGGCCGGTTATGTGGGCGTCCAGCAGTATGGGCGGCCGCAGCAGCGATCGTAGTGAACCCGACTGCGTTTGCTGCCGGGGTGTCGATGTTGCCTACCGTGCCGTCTTCCTCATCGTCGACAACACCGATCTCGACCTCGAAAATGATCTTGGGGTATCCGGATGTGCGGACCGTCTCTACCCCCGCTGGCTACCAGACGGCCACGATGATGTTCTCGTTGCGATCGCAACATGGGGGTGGTGGTGAACAACATGCCGCCGCCGTTTCCGGACACCGTTTACTATATGTGGTTGATCGGGCTCAAGGTCCAACATCTGCAGCAGCAATGGGCACCGCGGCCGTGGCGCCTCGACAACAGCCAGGCCATTTGGGTCGCAGCGCCTGACCCCGTCGTCGGTGCACGGGGTAACTGATGGGCAACTGCGGAGATGGCTTTGTGCCGTGCCGCCAAGAAGACTACGACGTACTCGTCGACTTAACGGCCGGGGTCGCGGACATTCTCTGGTGTCGTGATGACTTACGGCCTGCTATGGACCTGGGAAACCTTCCCCGAGTACTTGGATGCCCTGGAAGCCGACAAACGCGATATTGACGTAGCCACCTTTCCCCGCTGCGGGTGTACGTGCTAAGTCAGCACGGCGCCTACTGCAAAACAGCCACTACTGAAAACCTCACGAAAATGAGCGCGCTGGCGAAGCAAGCGATGGAGGTTGGGGCGTTGGGCTTCTCGTCGTCGCTGCTGACCATCCACCGGACCGAGAGCGAATAGCCGATCCCGAGCGACGACGCCGCCCGCGAGGAAATTAAAAAGATCCACAGGGGAGGGGATGGTCGATGGCGGCGGTTACCGGCTCTAATGCGTGACCGACATTCCGCCCACCGGCTGATAGCCGTTGCTGCAGAAGGTGTTCGATTTCGTCGAGGAGTTCGGGTTGCCGATCCACTTTCACGATGGTTGCCGCCTACGCGGGTGACCCCGTGTGGCCGGATAAAAAGGCCAGTAATAAGGTGTCGGTGCTGGAGTTTTGCAATTCACCGCACAGTTATTGCTGCATCCGATCGGACTGCATCTCTTCGTCAACCCGTTCGTGCTCTAACCCAACTACCGCGGAATCGCCCAGCTACCGGTGGCTGGGAAAGTCGTGCAAATACGCCAGCTCAAAGGTTAGCGCCCGCATCCTGACCGGACAAGCCTGGTCATGATTGTCCGACCCTGTACATAGCGTACGAGTAGTGCTGGATTTTCCCGCTAGGGAACAATCCCAAGAACGAACCTGACCCGGCGATCGCATCGCCACTCGTAACCGTGTCCGCGTCGAGCACCCAATATTAGAGACCTACATTGGGTTCTCGACGACGTTAGCCAGGCTGTTTGCCGCTACTGGCAACCTAAAAGACAACTCACAGTACACCTTAGGAAAGCTACTGCACCGCAACTACCTAATAGAGCCGGTCTCGGCTACAGTGAAGCACACTACGGCATGATCTGCGACACAAGCTACCTGACACTCTTCCTGGCGAATTGGGCACATGACCGAGCGCGTGGACTGTTCTCGTTGCCCTTGAACTCACTTCCGTGCTGGTCCGCCTCGGCCGGCACGGCCGACCGCGGCCGGATCGCAGATCGGCTACTAGGGCCCCGACCTTAAAGTCATCGACCCCGTCGCCCTTTGGTTGCACAAGCCGGTGATCAACTACGACCAGACCGCTGAGAGCTACGTCGCGACCGTGGTTGTCGAGCAAATATATAGTCTGAAACAGGTTGCCGACCGATGTCCGCCCCGGCAAGGCTGGTACGTGTCCTGCAATCCGCGCCCTAGTAAGGCTGATACAGTCACGGTAGTGATCGTTCCCTGCGAAGTTTGAGTTGTGACAAACCGGCATCACGTGTGGATTCCGCCTGAAATCAATTCGGCATTCATGATCGTTAGTCCCGGATCGGGGCCGCTGATTACCCCAGCTGCAGCACAGGACCAGCTGGCTGAAGACCGTCTGTCATCGCCAACTATGAGAGCTGCGACGACGTCGTGTACGTCAAGTCGTGTAAGTCATATGTGGGCTAGCGCAGCACCTAGGCCACTACAGCAGCGTTCGAGACGATATTAGCGACCACGGCTTAGCCGTTGCGGACAAACGGGCCCTAGTGTTAAGTGTTGACGACTACAAGCTAGTTGGGGCAAAACAGCTCCCGTGATCACCGACATCGAGGCCGCGTACGAGCAAAAGTGGGCGTGGGATATAGATGCGAGGTGCAAGATACCACATCGGCGCGTCGACGGCGGCTGAGCACTTGGCGCCGAGGCAGCGCGCGTTGCGCAACCTTGGCATCAACATCGGCACGAATAGCGGAAGCTCTGAGAGTGGCCACGTGCACAGCGGAACTGGCAGGCATCACCGAAGTCGCCAGAGTGCCCCCGGGCCCAGGAAAGGCTGAGATGGTAGAACATCCGGACTAGGCAGCCCGGGCAACGTTAGCTTCTTCAACTCCGGCCGCTACGTCACGGGCGGTCTCAACGTGGCAAAATCTAAACTCGAGCTTGTTCGACGCAGCCGCGCCAAACCAGGCTATAGTCGCTACCAGCGGATTCGAGTCGGGTAACCCGAACATTGGCGTCGGCGGCGCAACTGGTCCTAACTCGGCCCTCAGAAAACCCATACGAATGCCGCATACCGCAGATATCCTGCGCTCAGGCTTTTGTAACAAGGGTGTTAGCGACACCGGCGTCGTGAGCTCAGACACTAGGCAGCCGGTTCTATCCGAGTAGCACTGCACGCAGCCTTGGCGCTTGTCCTCGAAGCCGTGGGCGCAAGGAAGGTGGACCTCAAGCGGCTAGTCAGCAGTTCTCACCGACTACCTGTTCATTTGTCTGATCACCGTCGATGCCGGCTTCCGTGCGAGCCAGTATTGAACGGTGCATCGCTGGGGTAATTGAAGCCTAGGGTGTTGTTGATTTTTGTGTGGTTGAGGGGTGTGGTGGGGATCGGTGGTGTGGGTTGTGTTGGTGGTTTAGGGTTGGTCGCGGCGTAGGTGGGCTGCTTGCAAGGGCCGCCGAGTAGTTGGTGTTGGTCGCCGGCCGCGACATCGAAGCTGGCGATGCTGGGGGTGCGTATGGTGTGGCGGGTGGCCGGGGATCAGTTGCGCTTTTCTGGTGATGTGTTAGCCCGCCACGCGCATAAGTCACCAGATCACGCCGTGGATGGCTTTTATCTTCCTTCCGCGGTCGATCTCCACAAAAAGTCAAGTACTGCCCTAGGCTAGAGCACCGCCGTACGCGTCATCACCGGCTGCGAGGTCATCGACGAACTGTGAAACCAACACGGCACCAACACAGCCGGGGGCACACCGGCTGGCCGAGGGCCGGTGAACAAACAGACACCCCACAGCCATAGCATGCACCCGAAAGCGCCCCCAACACCCAGCGCCAACAAGATCTAGGCTAGCCCACCAAACTCCCGACCGTATCGGCCAGCGATGGCACACCAGAACACTACTTCACCTGCCACCTATGAAACCGACCAACAATTCCTGCCACAAACACCAACACCCCCGGCCACCACACAACAACGTGAGATCGCAGATCCCGGGAACCGCTGAACTCGACCACTAGTGTGTGTTAGCCGGCGGTGCCGATTCCGGGGCGGCGTGAGTGTCGGCAACGCCACAAAGCTGAACACCACCAGGCTGTAGAGCACGAAGAAGGCGCCCATGGCGTATTCTTGGCCGTACCTCAAGCTGGTCAGCGACGAAATTTTGTCAGCTGTGAAGGCGACGACCAGCCCGAGCAATTACATCAACGTGGCATCAGGACACATGGCAAAAAGCGACAGCCAGCCGGTCGAGTCGTACAGGGGTCTGGTTCACTGACCAGGGATAGTTGGTCAGTGATTATTTCCTTGGAATGGCAGTTGGACGGGTGCCGTCGAAACACTGCCCTATGGACTCGTGACACTACCAAAGTACTGCCACCCATAGTCAGTGTGACTAGGCATCTCATCCGTCTATTTCCGATTTCGACCATGTCAACTATTATCCACACAACTCTTGTGCGCCAGGAGCGTATCGGTGCGCAAAATTACTTGGCCGAAATCGCTGGCACGTATGGGAAATACAGTTGAGTTGTATTAGCTTCACTACAGCGGTAGTTACGGAGTTGTGGCTTTTGTGCAGCTTGTGCCACCTAATGTGGTTGGTGAGAACAGCGTGGAGTTCGTCGGACTGCTTCAGCGGATGGTTGGGTGTGTTACGATTGGCAAGTCGCTCATTGGGCATAGGCAACGCGGTCAGTGGGTTGGCGACTGGTTTGGTCCGGTCACCGTAGTGGCCCAGCGGATGAGCCTGATAAATGTGTTCTAGTCGATATCGACCAGGGGGAGAGTAGCTGACCGCAGCGGCGGTGCTGCACCGGTGTGGCCGTAGTGTGGCCCGGTTAGTGCGCGGCGTGAAGAACTGGGAGAACGCCAGGCGGTCTAAAGTTCCGGCCAATAGATCGGCCAGCATTTGCACCGTTATCGAGATCACCAAGCTAGTGATCAGCAACACTGTCAGTGCGATATGCGCGGTGGATTCGTTGCTTGTTGCTGCCAGGCCGAGCAGGGGCTGGCCATCAATCCAGCCAGCAAACGAACACAACATGTCAGTACGCGGCGCGTGCCCCTCATTCAAGGCATCCCACAGGGCCGCAGCGCCACTTGGCAGCACGTCGAAAACCGTGGGGCGCCAAGACCAAACCAGCCGGGGGCCAGGCCGAGCGGGATAATCAGTATCGCGTTGCTTAGTACAAAGATATAGCGTGGCTACGCTTACCAGTCCGAGACCATTGCGGCCAACCAGTACAGGGCTGGGTAGGCTGTCGTATCGCTGTGGCCATGGCACCCAGTACGGATATCGAGATCACCGCACACATCAGGCCAGTGAACCCGGCCCGCAGCGGGCTGTTGATATTGCCGGCCATTGTCGCACCGAGCAGGGTGAGTGCACCAATCAGCGTCGGCACTACCGCGGTGATGGTGGCCCGCTGCCCGAGCTGTTGCAGGGCGGCCAGGATAGCTCTACGAGTACTGGGTGACCACGCCAAAGCCGGGGCAGGACAGCCAGGTAGATCTCGAGCTGACTAGGCAGCTGAGTGTGCGCAACACTTACGGTCTGCACCATGTCGACGCTACTAGCAGCGCGAATCCGCACCGTACAATCGCCGCCAATGTGAGCACAAGCTTGCGCGGATCACGAGCCAGTAAATTACATCCTAGCCACCTGCTGAGCGCGAATAGCGCCACAAACAGCGCAACCACGCATCCATTGTGTCTGTGTCACGTGTGACCCGGCTACTAAGACCCTAGCCGCCGGCCGCTACTTGCCGTACCGGCGGTGTCTCATGCTGTAATCACGCAGTGCACGCAGGAGATCGACCCGCCGGAATGCGGGCCAATGCGTTTCGGTGAACCACATCTCTGAATACGCACTCTGCCACAGCAAAAACCCGGACAGGCGTTGCTCCCCTGAGGTGCGGATCACCAGATCGGGGTCAGGTTGACCAGAGGTGTACAGGTTTTCGGCAATGCCCTCAACTGTCACCGCCTCAACAAGCTCCTCGGCGGTGGCGCCGTTGGCGAGTGCCTTGCCCAACAACGCACGTACCGCTCCGACTATCTCGCGGCGACCTCCGTAACCCACTGCGACATTGACATGGAACGGTGCGACGCCCGGTGTGGATTCCACCGCGCCGCGCAGTCGACAGGCTGGTTCCTCGCCAAGCAGCTCCAAATCGCCGACGGTACGCACACTCCAGCGGTTGGCAGGTGCGCAGATTTCTTCAACCACATCGGTGATGATCTCGATTAGTGCGGCCAGTTCATCGGGATCGCGTTGCAAGTTTTCCGTGGATAGCAGGTAAACGGTGGCCATTTCGATGCCGGCTTCTTGGCACCACCGTAGCATTTCAGCTATCTTGGCTGCGCCCATCCGATAGCCGTAGCTGACATCGTCGTATCCAGCGTCGCGGGCCCACCGCCGGTTTCCGTCACACAGGACCGCGATGTGGCGGGGAAGTCGGGACTCCGAGGCCGCCAGACCCTGTCGCAGCCGCAACTGATAGAGTGCATACAAAGGCTCTTTTAGCTTTGGCGGAATGATCTCCACGAACATCTACCCTACTGTGGCAAGCAACAAAGTCCGGTCTGCATTTCCGGCTATGTCATGTAGGATCTATCCGATAAACATGCCGGGTTACTGTGATTCACATCGGTCAATGGCAGCTCAACGTGGGGAAGCAGACAGAGGAAATGAACGGTCAGGTCGGCATGGTCAGCAATGTGGAAACTTAATCGCCAGATTCGGTGCCGACTAATGCTGTTCTCAGGTTGTAAAATGCGTTGCCCGCGTCCTGACCAAACCTAGCCACAAATCTCGTTTTCAAGGCTGGATCCACGTTTATTACGTGGTAATCGCTGCCTGTGCGAGCGCATCACTAGTTGCGGTCTAGTAGGCCGGTGGCATTCACCCGCGCCGAGCTTGTCACGTTTACCTACACCGCGGCCACGGTGCTGATGTTCAGCGTCAGCACCACCTAATCATCGCATCAACTGGAAACCCGCTACCGCTCAGAAATAGATGAGGCGGGCTGGATCATTCGATGATTTTCGTGTTCATCGCGGGAACTATACGCCACTCGCACTGCTGGCCATGCCGTCTGAGTTAGGGCGAGTGGTGCTGTGGATCGCGTGGGGCGGCGAGCTGGACGGCGTTCTGCTGAAGATGTGCTGGCCGTCGGCACCGCGCTGGGTGAGGGTGTCATCCTACCGTTGCTGGTTTGGGTGGCTGTGTGGTAAACCGGAACGGCCCTGCACAATGCCGGGGTAGCCGCCATGATGTTGTTGTTTGTCGGCGACATTCTCTACGGGCTGTGCTGGCCCAACCCATGGCAGCCAGATTCAGCTTCCACGAGTTTTCCACGCCTGCCACCGCGATCGCGGCGATTTTCCACTACATTGCCATGTGGTTTGTCGTCTTCTAAGTGGAGTGGCGTCGTCGATATACTGCCACGAGATCCCGCCGACATCGAGCACACTTTACTGCATGAATAATCGCTTTGATCTTATCGACCATATTTGGTAGCAAACGCACATAGCCAGAACGCTATAACAATACTCAAGAATCGAAATTGCAAGCGCTGCGACTCTTTTAGGTGAGTTGTGATTGTGATCGGTGTAGTGCCGGTCTTGGTGAGTTGATCGGGCGGTGCATTTTGGGAAGTAGGTGGTGTAAAAGATCGCTGGTGTTCTCGTTGCTGCCGCGTTGTGGTGGTGAGTGAGGTCGCAAAAAGTAGATCGGTTGTGCTTGACAGGTGATGCGGCTATGAGCAGCCGTCTTGAGGCCCTGATCCCAAGCCGGGGGTTTTACCGAGGTTCTGCGGTAAAGCGTTGAGTGTGGTGATCATGGCCGCAGCGACCACATCAGTGCTGCGGCCCTTAGACAGGTGGCGCAGCTGCACGAACCCGATACTGTGTTCGGCCAGGGCGTTGATGTGGGGGGGCCTGGTTTTTGCCGATGATTAAATCGCCCGCCCAATGTTTTAGAGCACCGCACGGTCGTGCAGCTTCGGCGGCACGCTCACCGATGGTGACCATACCCAGAATATGGCGATGCCCGGTTTTGGTGCGCTGTGCCCGTAGTGTGCCTAACGCCCACCCAGTGTGCACACATGCCGGCCAACACCTGATGTCGTTTCCCGCGTCCTTGCACGAAGAACGCCTTGTACAGCGTTTCGTGAGGTACCTGCATCTTCGGGCCGGTCAGGAGAGGTCGTTGGCCAACACCCCAGCAATGTGTTCGGGACTGTACTTTTTGACTTTTTGGCCAGCAACGCTTCCACCACCGTACGCAACTGCCCACCGCGGCCAGCTGGCCGGCCTTTTCAGTCGCTGGGCCCGCTGCTCACTGCATAGCTAGGCACGGCGCGCTAAATAACCCGATTCAGCTTGTGCACCAGCACAGTTGGCGTCGAATCGGTGCAACACCCAGCAAAGCGATCCGTAACCGCACGAGCCGCCCCTCGTTGGTGACCTCACGCATCATAGTCAACGGCACCCAACCCAAACAGTTAGCAATCGATCACATCAACTCACAACGCTGCGACACACCCGACACCACCTACTTCCCAAAATGCACCGCCCGATCAACTCACCAAGACCGGCACTACACCGATCACAATCACAACTCACCCACCAAAACCACCGCGACACCCACCACCTCGCAACCCACCCACAACAGGACGCACACATAAACTACACTTCGGCGCCACCAATCCGAACTCGCATGCCACCGAGCAGCCACACGCCTTAGCGTCAGGCTAGTTCACGTCGTCCGACGGGATGTCGAGGCTCGATATCGTCGCCGCGAGTCCGTCGTATTGGCTTATGAGCATGCATAATTCGATCAGCTGACGTCGATCTAGGTGAGTTTTCAGCTGTTGCCAGCTACCGCTAGTGATTTTTCGGTCCTTGACGAACTCGTCCGTTGCGGCCAGCAGGGCCTGTTGTCGGACGCTTAACCCAGCGTCTGCCGGAACGTCAGGCCAGGCGAAGACTAGAGCCTGTAGGTTCGCATCCAGACCGTGTTTATGTGCCATGCGGCGATGATGTTGCAGCTCGTATTCGCAAGCGCGCAGATGTGCGATCCGCAGGATTACCAACTCGGTATCGGTGCGTGGCAGTCTTCCCCGCAGCAGTCGGCCGCCATAAATCAGCCATGCCCAGAACAGCAGCTGGCGCTGTCCCAGGATGGTGAATAGATGCATCTCGGATGTGCGAAGTGAGCGCGCGGCCAACTTGGCGATCACCCAGTTGATCGGTCCCAGCTGACGCAGGCCACCGGATGGGATACGACCGACCGGGCCGGTGCCAGTACTGCCGCTCACGCGTGTTTCACCGAGTACGAAGAGATCATGCCGCGGTATTCGTCGAGCTTGGATGCCTGCCTTCAAGCGGGGAACGCCCGCAGAGGACAGTTGTTACGTTCGCAGGCACGACCCACGTGCGCCGATTGGTTAGCGATATTCCCAAGCCTCCCTAGATCTCCTGACAAGTCGAGTCCTTCCGAGTAGACGAGCCGGTGCCCCTGAGGAAATTCGCAACCCAGCTCAATCAATCGTGAAGGCTTTAGCGGGCTGATCATACCGGGGGCGGCTAGGCACTCGACGGTTCGGGCCACCTACATCTAGTACATCTAGATACGCCCGTCGGGCATCTGGGCGATTTGCACCAAAAGATCCTGCCCGAGTTGGCGAACGTTCGTAAACATTCCATAGTGGTCAGGTCCCTCTGCTGGCGGAGAAGTGAAAACCGTTGGTAAAATCAATTTTTGATGTGTTGCTTGCTCGGTCGACGCGGACGAACGAAAAGAACACATCCCCCGTATCGGATGGTTGTTGCAACGTTGGCAACCGGTGCGTGGTGTTCTTGTAGCTTACCTAGTAGAACGCTGACAGCTGCTTTACGTCGTAGCGGACGTTCTCCGCCACGTTGTGGAATGGCAATGGCGGTAGGGCAGCACTACGGCTACGGCGAAGTAAGTAATTGGCCAACCCAAGCTCGGGCCAAGGTATGCGATTCGTCACTGGTGAATTTGCCTTCTGTAACCACGTGGTCGATCAGAGCGCCGAACTCGAGATACGCTAAGTTCGGCGGCCATCTTTAATACCTGTTGACCCAATGATGAGACGGTTGTTGATTTCGAACGTGTTGGTCGTGGGGTCGTAGCAGTGCAACATACTGTCACGCGAAAGCGCGTAGCCTCCGTAGTGCGGCCAGTCAGTCACCGGGTCAGCTTGTGGGCCAAGTGGCCGGGATGCGGCCGCGTCTGGGACGTTAGGTTTTGGTTGCTGCGGCTAGCTCGTGTAGGTAGTTCTGGCGTTGGTTAGAGTGTAGTCACGAACTTCTTCGTGTTTGTGCGACATGGTGATCGATTCGCTACCGTTGTCCTCGGAGAACCGTTCCTTGGTCGTGGCGGCTATCTGCGCAGTGGTGAATCGATAGCGTCCGTCCAGGTTGACCACTGCGCGGATGGGCACTGACCATTTCCCATGTCGGCGATTTCGTGCGGTTCGATGTCGATATCCAGCATCGCCGTCCACCGTCACCTCACGCAGCTTGGTTGCTAGCCGGGTATCGTCGTGAGGGGCGAAGAAGGTCGCGTCCACCCCTAACACCTCGGTGATGCGCAGCAATACACCCACAGTAGGTCGAGTGAACATCGTACTCGATCTGATTGAGGTAGCTTGGCGAGGCCTCCAGTATCTGGGCCAGTTCGTCCTCACGGAACCTGCGCTCACTACGCAACTGGCGAACATACGGGCCGACGAACGGCTTGAACATCCAATTATTTTTCCTTGGTCGTTAAAGCACAATTTGCCGAATTCGCACAGAAGTCACGTTTCGTGTTCGACTGGTATGTGACAGACGTCGTTTGGCATGATTCGGTGCGGGGCTAAACCTGGGGTGTGGACGAGTAGGAAACGGGGCCGATACCGTGAGCTTGGACAAAATAATGATGCCGGTTCCCGAAGGTCATCCCGATGTGTTTGAACGTGAATGGCCGCTTCGCGTCGGGGACATCGACCGCACCGGTCGGCTACGATTAGACGCAGGTGCTCGGCACATCCAAGACATTGGTCAGGATCAACTGCGCGAGATGGGGTTCGAGGAGACCCACCCACTGTGGATTGTGCGCCGCACCATGGTTGACTTGATCCGTCCGATTGAGTTCCAGGAAATGTTGCGGCTGCGTCGGTGGTGTTCGGGCACCTCGAACCGGTGGTGTGAAATGCGTGTCCGTATTGATGGGCGCAAGGGTGGCCTCATCGAGTCCGAGGCGTTCTGGATCAACATTAACCGGGAAACTCAGATGCCGGCGCGCATCGCCGACGACTTCCTGGGGGGCCTGCACAGGACCACGTCCATCGATCGGCTGCGGTGGAAGAGCTATTTGAAGCCAGGTAGCCGTGACGATGCGTCGGAAATCCACGAGTTCCCGGTGCGGGTAACTGATATCGACTTGTTCGACCACATGAACAATGCGGTGTACTGGAGCGTGATTGAGGACTATTTGGTGTCTCACTCCGAACTACTCAAAGGGCCGCTACGCACCACCATCGAACATGAGGCGCCCGTTGCGCTGGGCGACAAGTTGGAGATCGTTTCGCACGTTCACCCTGCTGGTTCGACCGATCGATTCGGTCCTGGCTTGGTCGACCGCTCTGTTATAACGCTCACATACGCGGTTGGCGACGAAACGAAAGCCCTCGCCGCCATTTTTGCACTATGGTGAAACCGCAAGCCGGGGAACTCTTGGCAAATACTTGGTTGACCTGTGAATCAGTGGTTACTGAACGGTAGTTTCTGAAATGTTTAGCGGTTTTGATCTTTTGTAAAATTCGCACAATCTCCTGAGGTCGTGACCGAAATTTGTAAGTTAAACAGGTGGGTTTGGGAAAGCAGGCTGTGCCATGGTCGAATTAGCGCAGCAGTGAATGCTGGGCTATTAGCACTGTCTCGCAGCGGTACGGTACCACCAATGCAGCAGTACCTGAGCAAGAAACACCGTTAAAAGAGCAGGCTAACTGTCTGTCGTTGGCACCCCTAAGAGCGCTGAGCGGATTCAGCACGACTGGGACACAAGTCGCGCTGGAAGTATGTCACTCGTTACCTAGCATCGCCGCGGACATGGTCGCCCTGCAGGGCAGCGTTGTTGAGGAACACACGCTAGCCCGCCATGGCGCGGAACTGTTGTGGGAACAGTTGCACGACTGGAAATGGGTCAACGCGCTCGGTGCCTTGATTGGCAACATGGCTGTCCCGCGGATGAGCGCCGACCAAAATCGCCAAGGCTGAGGGTGACACCTCGGTGGAGAACTGGTTCGCGCCGATCGTCGCGGACGGTGAGGTTTTGCTTCGGTAGTGTGCTCAACGCTTTAGAGTTGTAGAAGGCCTTGATCGCCACTGGGTGTCGCTGGTTAGCACTGGGATACCAGCTGGCCTCTGAGAAGATGATGTGCTCCCTTGCGTGGCAAGGTTATGATTCCCACCCAGCAGCACATCCGTATTTGATGTCTGCTCGGCTCGTGTCTGACCCGGTAGACGTGCCGACTGTCATGATTGCCCATATCGGCGCCGAGGTTGCCCCCTGATTAACCTCCGACGTTGACAAGCGTGACCGGCTGTTCATCACCGGCGAGCGTGCTAAGGATGGTTTCCACCGCACCAAGAACGGCATCGAGCTCTGCATCGCTCGATCGAAGGTCCATGCACCGTTCGTCGATTTGATCTGGATGGAGATCGGCACCCCGGACCTCAAGCTTGCGCAGAAATTCTCCGAATCGGTCATTCCTGCCCGGACCAGAGGCTGGCGTATGATTGCTTGTCATCGTTGCAATTGGAAGCAACACATTGACGACAGCACTATAGCCAAGTTCCAGAAGGATCTTGTCGCAATGTGATTCAAGTTTCATTCCATTACGGGCCGGCTTCCATGCATTGAATTACTCGATGTTCGATCTCGCCCATGACGACTATAGGACTATGCCCGTAACCAGATCACCGCCTAGGTTGGGTGGCAGGAGCGCTAGTTTGCAGTCGAGGAGCGTGATTACACAGCTACCGTGCGCCAGTACGAGGTTGGTGCCGGCTACTTTGATCGGCATCGCCACCACGGTTGACTCGCATTCGTCGATGGTCGCTCTGACCGGTTCCATCGAAGAGGGCTAGTTTCACCGAGGATGAGCGGGCGTAAGTCTGCGAAGACGAGGTAAAACCGATTGAGTGGGGGTCCTCTAAGCATGACTGGGGTTATGCTAGGCATGGAGTTGGTGCGATATTTTGTTGGTTTTTCGCTGCGATTTATGCCCGAAGGGCTGAGATGAGTTTGACAGCTTAGGCCTCGCTCAGCGAACGTGGGTGGGGCCTCTTGCGGTAGAACGGACAATACGGACTCTGGAGAGACAACAGTTGAGTGATGAAGCGATCCAGCGAGTAGGGGTTGTCGGGGCGGGGCAGATGGGGTCAGGCATCGCTGAGGTTGCCGTTCGTGCCGGTGTGAGCGTTACGGTGTTCGAGACCACTGACGCTTTGATCACCGCGGGGCGCAACCGCATTGTAAAGTCCTTGGAGCGTGGCGTTAACACGGGCAAGGTGACAGAGTACGAGCGCGACCGCGCTCTCGGCCATCTGGCCTTCACCACAGACCTGAGTGACTTGGTCGACCGGCAATTGGTGATTGAGGCCATTGTTGAGGACGAGGCCGTCAAGACGGAGGTCTTCGCCGAACTCGACCGAATCATTACCGATCCCGATGCGGTGCTCGCGTCAAACACCTCCAGCATCCCGATCATGAAAATCGCTGCGGCCACCAAGAACCCACAACGAGTCCTGGGTCTGCACTTCTTCAACCCGGTCCCTGTGCTATCCTTAGTCGAATTGGTCAGCACGTTGGTCACCGATGAAGCCACTGCCACTCGCACCGAAGAGTTTGCTAGCGGAGTGCTTGGCAAGCAAGTGGTGCGCTGCTCGGACCGGTCTGGTTTTGTGGTCAATGCGCTGTTGTTGCCGTATTTGCTGTCGGCGATCCGGATGGTCGAGGCTGGCTTTGCCGCCATCGAAGATGTCGACAAGGCTGTTGTTGCTGGGCTGTCGCACCCGATGGGCCCGTTGCGGCTCTCCGATCTCGTTGGCTTGGACACCCTAAAACTAATCGCGGACAAGATGTTCGAAGAATTTAAAGAACCGCACTACGGTCCGCCGCCGCTGTTGCTACGTATGGTCGAGGCGGGCCTGTTAGGTAAAAAGTCGGGTCGGGGTTTTTATACGTACTGAAGTAGCATGGGGTCCACCCGCGCGGTTCTTGCCGAGTTCGTGAGCGCCGAAAGATGTCGAGATTAATCGCAAGTGTACGCCGAGTGGTATGACAGTTGTTGCAAAAAAGACACTACTACACCAGTTTAACAAATGAGAAGTTTTTGCTGAACATGACCGAGTTAACACTCTTTTACGAAGAGCCCTAAATCTATTTATGGTGTTTCGGATGAGTTTTTCTCATTATTTTTAGATTTAATGATGGGATTATACGTGCGCGTACTTCGAGCGTGACGACATGACGCTCGAGGAGGCGCAGCTCGCCAAGGTCGATCTAGCGTTGGGAAAGCTCAAGCTTGAGCCCGGGATGACGTTACTGGACATCGGCTGCGGTTGGGGCGCCACCATGAGACGCGCGATTGAAATATACGACGTCAACGTTGTGGGCTTGACGCTGTCCGAGAATCAAGCCGCCCACGTTCAGAAGACATTCGATGAAGTAGACACCCCCCGAACCCGGCGGGTATTGCTGGAGGGCTGGGAGAAGTTCCACGAGCCCGTCGACCGCATTGTCTCGATCGGTGCATTCGAGCACTTCGGCCGCCAACGCTATGCCCGTTTCTTCAAGATGGCCCACGAAGTCTTGCCGGCCGATGGCGTGATGTTGCTGCACACCATCGTCCGTCCCACCTTTAAAGATGCCAGAGCGCGAGGCATAACGTTGACCCACGAAATTGTTCACTTCACCCAATTCATCTTGGCTGAGATCTTCCCTGGTGGTTGGCTGCCAACAGTCCCGACGGTAGACGAACACGCCACTGCGGCCGGTTTCAAGTTCACACGGGTCCAGTCGCTGCAGCTGCACTACGCCAAAACCTTGGACTTGTGGGCTGCCACACTTGAGGCCAACAAGGACAAGGCGATTGCCATCCAGTCTGAAGAGGTCTACGACCGCTATATGAAGTACCTAACTGGGTGCTGTTACTTCTTCCGCAAAATCATCGGCAACGTGGCGAAGTCCATCACTGAGGCAGTAATCTCGCGACAAGCTAGCAAGCGATAGGGCTGACGCCAGACCCACGCGCGGATCTGGGGTTTATATTTATGGGGTTAAATCCGTGGCGGTTTGTTGACGGTTAAGCGGGTGACTCAATGTCGTCTTGCGGCTGCTGGTTGCTTTTCCAATGTGAACTGGTCAACATCGGTGTACCCATCGCGGAACAGCTTAGCGCACCCAGTTAGGTACTTCATATAGCGGTCGTAGACCTCTTCAGACTGGATGGCAATCGCCTTGTCCTTGTTGGCCTCAAGTGTGGCAGCCCACAAGTCCAAGGTTTTGGCGTAGTGCAGCTGCAGCGACTGGACCCGTGTGAACTTGAAACCGGCCGCAGTGGCGTGTTCGTCTACCGTCGGGACTGTTGGCAGCCAACCACCAGGGAAGATCTCAGCCAAGATGAATTGGGTGAAGTGAACAATTTCGTGGGTCAACGTTATGCCTCGCGCTCTGGCATCTTTAAAGGTGGGACGGACGATGGTGTGCAGCAACATCACGCCATCGGCCGGCAAGACTTCGTGGGCCATCTTGAAGAAACGGGCATAGCGTTGGCGGCCGAAGTGCTCGAATGCACCGATCGAGACAATGCGGTCGACGGGCTCGTGGAACTTCTCCCAGCCCTCCAGCAATACCCGCCGGGTTCGGGGGGTGTCTACTTCATCGAATGTCTTCTGAACGTGGGCGGCTTGATTCTCGGACAGCGTCAAGCCCACAACGTTGACGTCGTATATTTCAATCGCGCGTCTCATGGTGGCGCCCCAACCGCAGCCGATGTCCAGTAACGTCATCCCGGGCTCAAGCTTGAGCTTTCCCAACGCTAGATCGACCTTGGCGAGCTGCGCCTCCTCGAGCGTCATGTCGTCACGCTCGAAGTACGCGCAGCTGTAGGTCTGGGTGGGGTCAAGGAACAGTCGGAAGAAGTCGTCAGATAGGTCGTAGTGGGCTTGTACGTTTCTAAAATGCGGCGTTAGCTGCACGGACATACGGTAATTGAGCCTTTCTGTGTCCCGGAGGCGTTTATGGCGCGGCAAAAGACACACTCTGGCTTGGGCCCCCGATGCATCCTCTGCATGTTAACCGTTCAAATGGCTCAAGTCGTCTACGCTGCGTTCGACATAGCATCACAACAGTCGATGCGATTCACAATGCGTGCAGGACGGTGCCGATCGTGAGGTCCACGACGAGCGGTCCCCTGGCTGGACGCACGTGCACCTACGCCAACCCGGCGTACTACACCGGCCCCGCCGGAAACTCCGGAGGCGGCTGGTTGGGTTTCGGCCGACGGAAGAAATACGGTCATGCCATTCACCAGACGAGGCGGCGCCATCAACAAGAACCAATGCGGACCACGGCCTGGCTCCTACCGCGACAGCGACTGTGATCAGTACGTAGAACCCGACCATCTTGGCCAGCGTCATCACGCTAGCGCGAGCCTCGCCAAGAAGGACCGGGAACGTCGCGATGCCGAGCGGTCGGTCGTAGGGGGATCTTGTCGATATGCTTACTCATCAGAACCGTCGTGCTCAACAAACCATTAGGTAGGAAACCGAGGCCAGTGCGACGTCTCAACTGCCTGCGTCCACCGCTAAGCCAAGTAGTACGTTCCGCACACCATTAGCGGGGACCATACAACGAAAATGTCGGGTTCACCGAGGCCATGTCTCTTTAACCGCAGCGTCGATGCTTTGTAAGCGACACTGAGTAAGAGCGACGCCGCTGAATACGAGGACTGCTGCGGGTCCACGTCAGCGTGAGCAGGATTGCCAGTTAGATAAAATTCATCAATAGATGTACAATCGCTAGCCGCAGTATGCTGCGGCTGAGCATCTCCAACAGCACTGGGTGAGGAGCGTAGCGGGCACGCAGGCAAAGGCATTGTCGGTGCTGACGTGAGGGTCATACAGGTTGTTGGCTATATGTAAGCCCGTGACATTCACCACGGCCAGGATCAGTCAACTTCAATATAGTGCGAAGTGCTTATGCCCACAACTTCAGCCGCGAACCAACGCTCACCTCGGACATTCCTCAAGCCTAAATCCGCAACGGAACCGCTTAGGGTGTTCGTGGTGGGACGATCGGTGATGGATGTGGCTGTTCACGGAACTTTTCCAGCGATCCGCCGACCTCGACGATCCCGCACAGTGCGTTCCAACTGAGCATGGTTAGGTAGTCGATCAGCTCGTCGGCGCTCATCCGTGGGTCCGACATCCACGAGTGGGTGGCAAGCTGCACGCCGCCAACTATCAAGTAAGCCCAGGGTTCCACGCCGCCGGTGTCCATGCCAGCCTCTTGCATGCGGCGACGCATCATGACTGCGAGCATGCGCGCAATGATCCGCTCGGAGTCGGCGATCACTTTACTTTTGCTGGCCGAGCTGTTCGCCATCACAAACTGATACGGTTCGGGTTCAGCCGCCACGGTTTTGACATACACCCGGATGATTTCACGAGTCAGATCAAAGCCATCCAGATTCGTTGACAGCGCGGCGGCCATGTTGGGAATCAACGTGGTTTGCGCGAAGCGCATCATCACCGCTGTAGTCAGGTCGTTTTTGTCTATAAAATAGCGGTAAAGCACGGTCTTGGAGACCCCGATCTTCCCTGCGATTTCATCCATGCTCAGGAAGCGACCCTGCCGGCGAATCGCATCGATAGTGCCGTCAACCAGCTCGTTGCGGCGCTCTACCTTGTGTTGGTGCCACCGCCGCTTGCGGCCATCCGTCTTGGCGGCCACAGTCGGGATATGCTCTGCCACTGTCCTCTGGTTCCCATTCACTAGACGCACTCGATATTATGGCCCGCCGTTGGCGTGGGCTCTATGCGCACAAGGGCTCGGAGAACAGTGTGGTTACAGTAACCTGGCTCCGACTATAGCGGGTGGTGTGTGGCGGCATACAGGACCTTGTCAACCTTGATGACACAGATCTTCTTGTCGCTGCAGTTCGTAGAGACCAAGCTGAGCGACGCGCAGGTACAGGGCCGACTTGGTAGGTGGCTGTCGGAAACATCGCATGCCCGGTGCGTGGTGACCAAGGCGGCGACGGTGCTGCGTATGCTGGCGGAGTTACTGCATGACAAGGACATTCAACAGGTGCTCGATTGGATGATCGTACGCTGCATCGCTGAACCGCAATGAGGTCAGTGGTGGGGCCGGGTACTGGTGTCCCTGTTCCCCGAGAACCGGTAGAGGCCCTGATCCAGATGTTGTTCGAACAGATGTTTCATTGGTTGCTGGACGCCGGCGAGATCATCCAGCGGGTGGTCGAGCGTGACTCACCGAGTAGGTCGCTGCGCTTCATCGATCATCTTGTCGGTTACCTCATCGTGTTGTGACGACCACATCAATTGTGGATTGGTGGACTTCACCGATAAGTTGCGTAGCAACCCCCGACCACGGATCGCGTCGTCTGGTGATTCGATTTCTGCTCGAATTCGCCGACGATCTGCAGCATCAACCTGCCATTATTGCGCGCGCCTGTGCGGTCCAGGAACAGTTGATGGCGCGCGATGAGATCGGCAACCGCGTGGCAGACGTTGAGGAGCTGGTGCCTGGGGTCCAGAAGGGTTGGCCGACCCGTCTGGCGCGTTGTGCGCTCGCATCGCTGGCACCGTGGTTCGGATCGAGGAATCACTGTGTGATGCTGCCTACCTGCGAGGCAAAGTCGACAACTGGATGGTGCGGGCAACCCAGCATCTGGCTTTGCAATATGGCGTAGAGATCATCGCGATCATCACCGAGACGATCGAGTGCTGATACGCCGAAGAAACCAGCCGACGCATCGAATTGCACACGGTCGTGAACTGCAGTTTATTCGGATCAATGTCACCGTGGTGAGGGCGCTGGCCGGACTAGCGATCTACACCGTTGCGCAAATGTTGTTCTGAATAATGGATTTGTTATGCATGCTAGTATCATTAGGTATCGACTATCGGGCGCAAGGAGGTGCGTCGGTGGTGTCAGACGAAAAGCTTTCTGCCAAGGTGTCCACCTCTGCCTCTGATATCGGTAGTTTTATCAAAACGCAGCGTGAGACGGCGTAAATCTCGGTGCGGAAACTTGATGAACAGTCCGGCGTCAGTAATCCGTAATTGAGCCCGGTGGAGCGCGGATTGCGCAAGCCGTTAGCCGACTTCTTGAGCCCAATGAGACCAGTCAAATGTGTAACGCCATCATCACCGATACGGCGATCACCGAGCGGCAGAAGCAGGTTTTGCTCGACCTTTATGCCTCTACCTAAATCAAAAGGAATCCATCCTTGAGGCGTGTCCCACCGAGACCCAATAACTACTACGAGTGACCAGCCTGGTTGGTTCGCAATCTGCTGAGGCTGGTGGGAATAGCCCACTAGCTGCCGGTTTACCCGAGAAAGGGCGACCCTGTTTAGGTCATGGTGGGTCCAGCCCGATTACTTGGTCAACAGAATGTCAATCCGCGAGTCTTGACTACTCCTCCCAGCGGAGCCGACGCTTGGCCTAACTTCCCGGACTAGACATGACTGACGCCTATAACGACAAAAATCTATGAAAGGAATCACCATGGCTGAAAACCCGAACGTCGACGACCTGCGTGCGCCATTGTTGGCAGCGCTGGGCGCGACAGACTTGGCCTTGGCCACCGTTAACGAGTTGATCGGCAACATGCGTGAACGTGCCGAAGAAACTCGCATCGACATCCGGAGCCGCGTTGAGGAAAGCCGCGCTCGTGTGGCCAAACTGCAGGAGGATCTGCCCGAACACCTTAGCGAGCTGCGTGAGAAGTTCACCGCCGACGAGTTGCGCAAGGCCGCTGAGGGCTATTTAGAGGCCGCTACCAGCCGGTACAACGAGCTAGTCGAGCGTGGCGCGGCCGCCCTGGAGCGGTTACGCAGCCAGCCGGTCTTCGAGGACGCGTCGACACGTGCCGAGGGTTATGTGGACCAGGCTGTCGAGTTGACCCAGGAGGCGCTGGGTACTGTCGCATCGCAGACCCGCGCGGTTGGTGGACGCGCAGCCCAGCTGGTCGGCATCGAGCTACCCGGGAAGGCGGCGGCGCCTGCGAAGAAGGCTCCCGACAAGAAGGCGCCTGCGAAGAAGGCTCCGGCTAAGAAGGTCACACAGAAGTAGGTTCAGGTTCTGAGTTACCCTGGTGGGGTGGTGCGGACCCGTAACGTATTTGACTCCGAGTTGCCTTGGCGGCGACTTGGAGTCGACGTTTGGTGCGGTACCCGCATACGCTTAAAGGATGAGCCACCTCGTGGGTACTGTCATGTTGGTCTTGCAGCTCGCCGTTCTGATGACGACGGTGTACGCGTTTGTGCATGCAGCGCTGCAACGACCCGACGCCTATACCGCCGCTGACAAGCTGACAAAACCGCTGTGGTTAGTGATCCTCGGTGCAGCTGTGGCGCTGACCTCTATCCTAGGCTTCGTTTTCGGTGTGTTTGGCATAGCGATAGCTTCCTGTGCCTCTGGGGTCTATCTGGTTGACGTACGGCCCAAGCTGCTCGATATCCAGGGCAAGTCGCGCTAACCCCATGACTGTTATCTCGGCCGCGTAGACGACGGTACTTTATTGGTGTATTGGGCTCGCTAGTAGCGTACAGTCCCCGTTGTGGTCGATCCGAGCACTGGCATGTCTAGCCTCTTGAGGCTGTCGTATGTCCCTCCTTTTGTTGACCACACCGAATGGACACGTTGGAGAAGCCTTATCAGCTTGTGCTTCGACCCGAAACTTTCTGGGCGTGCCTCTGCGATGCAGCTCGGTGTAGCTGCCGCCGACGAAACGTGGAGCGGGGTCCTCACGCTGTCTCCGGACGCCGAGGACGCCGACACCGCGGGCATGCGCGCACAGTTCATCTGTCGCGGACAGTTCGTCGAATTCGTGCAGCCCAGCAAGATAAGCTCGAATCTCGAGCCATGGCGTCCCGCCATCGATGACTTCGAGATGTTCGTTGCCGGCTGCAATCCCGGTATATCCGAAGGAACACAGCAAGCCGACGAGGGACCGCGGTAGTGCCGGGCCAACCTACTCGGAAACAGCTGGCGGCGTTGGTTGACCATACCCTGCTCAAGCCCGAGGCGACCCATGCTGATGTGGCTGCTCTTGTTGCCGAAGCTGTTGAGCTGGGCGTCTACGCAGTTTGTGTCTCGCCGTCGATGGTGCCGGCTGCCGTTGAAGCCGGCGCGGGTGGTTTGCAGGTTGCTACGGTGGTGGGGTTTCCGTCGGGCAAGCACGTGTCCATGGTCAAGGCGCGAGAGGCAGCCCAGGCCGTAGCATCCGGTGCAACTGAGATCGACATGGTCATCGCCGTCGGTGCTGCTTTGGCTGGAGACCTCGATGCGGTGCGGTCCGATATCGAGGCGGTGCGCTCCGCTATAACCGGTGTAGTGCTCAAGGTGATTGTGGAGTCGGCGGTGCTGTTGGGCCAGGCAAACGAACGTACTCTTGCTGACGTGTGTCGTGTCGCGAAAGCCGCCGGTGCGGACTTCGTCAAGACCTCGACTGGTTTTCATCCCGCTGGGGGAGCGTCGGTGCGCGCCGTCGCGCTGATGACCGAGGCCGTCGGGGGCCGGCTAGGGGTCAAAGCCAGTGGTGGTATCCGTACCGCCGCTGACGCGATTGCACTGCTGGACGCTGGTGCCACAAGGTTGGGCCTGTCTTCCACTCGAGCAGTGTTGGATGGGCTCTGCCCACCCTAAGTCGTTTTTCTTGTTTTTCCTGAGCAGGTCTGCCGATGACTGCTGGGCGTCATAACGCGCTTAGAGGTTAGCGAAGCAGGGGTCCTGACCGCCGTTACTGGGGGGAATATTGGCGTTCTGGGTCGAGAAGTGGCTTATCACGCCGGTCGACGTGACCTCCACGCTGTCCGCGTGGATGCCCAGGGGGTAGTTCTTGGTTAGGTTGGCGGTGAAATCGTCCAGGGTGAATTGCACGGTCTCTTTCGGCAACGAGAAGCCTAATGTATTGAAATTGATGATCTGTAGCTGCAGGCCACCGTTAGACACCACCGGCTTAGCCACAATGTCGTTCAGCATTCCTTTCAGCTCGATGGTGCCATTGGCGGGGTGAGTGGTCACATTGTTGGTGACGAAGGCGCCAAGTACCGGAATCGAGTTCTGCACCGATTGCTTGATGCCATCAGATGACCAGGTGATGGTGGCATCCAACACGCCGATCGTGCCCCTCGCAGTCGGGGTGTCTCTGATCTCCACATTCTGCATGTCTATTGCGATCTTCATGCCTTTGGCATCACGAATCTGGTTACCTGCGGTTTCCACAGAGATGTTGGTGAAATGTCGGGTAGTGATCTGCCACAGCAGTAACGGTGTCACACCGAACTTTGCGGAGGCCTGATCTTTGACCTCGCAGGCCACCACCTGGGCGACTTTGTTGTTCGCGGTGTGGCGGGCAAAAAATTCGGCTCCGACTAGCCCGCTGGTGACGAGCGCAACCACGATGATCAAGATCAGGACGATGGTGAGTGGGTCGCGAAGCAAGCGTCGTCGGGTTTTCTTTGGTGCTGGTTCTTTTTTCGGCGCAGTCAGCTGATCTGCTGGGGCCGGGGGTGTGGTGCGCGGTAGTGGGTTCCTCGCCCGCGGTGCCTCCGCATTCCCTCCTCCGATCTGCTTGGTCTGCTGCGTCAGCTGGCCGAGCGTAGTCGGAGACTCACCAGGCCTCGTCCGTTCAGTCGGAGTTTGCGGATGGCCGAGGAGACCCCGGTAGCCGAGACGCGTCCACATCGACGGGCTCTCATTCGGTGGTTCTTGCGGATTGGTCACCTACGTGATTGTGCCCTTTCAACCTAAGCAAAATGTGAACGGTTGCGCAGTACAGCGATGTTCTTGCGGGCCGTGGTCACGTTGTTGACGTCGATGTCGGCGACGACCAGCTGTGGCTCGGTGCCAGCCGACGCCACCACCTCACCTAACGGCGAGGCCACCAGGCTGCCGCCTACTCCGGTCGGCGCGGCTGAGCTGGGCTCCGAGCCGGTTAGGGCACTGCCTGGGTCAGCCTGACCGGCTGCGGCGACGTAGCTCATCGAGTCAAGCGCGCGGGCGCGGGCAAGCAACGTCCACTGCTCGAGTTTGCCAGCACCGGAGCCCCATGACGCGCAGATCACGATCAGTTGTGCGCCGCGGCGGGCCAGCTCGGTGTACAGCGCCGGAAAGCGGATGTCGTAGCAAATGGTGAGACCAACTTGGACGTCGTCTACCGTGATCACCACCGGTTCGTGCCCGGCTGCGACCGCCCGGGACTCAGTGAAGCCGAACGCGTCGTAGAGATGGATTTTGTGGTAGTGGGTGTCCGGCTGGTTGGGTGTCCCGGGGCCAGCCGCGATCAGCGTGTTCATTACCTGTCCGTCGTCAGCGGGGGTGAATATTCCGGCGATTACGGTGATGCCGGCCTCGGTTGCTATTCGTCGCACACCGTTGGCCCAGGGTCCGTCGACGGGCTCAGCGACCGGTCCCAGTGGAACACCGAATCGGCACATGGTCGCCTCCGGGAAGACCACTAGTGCCGCGCCGGAGTCGGCGGCCCGGCCGGTGTACTCTCGCACCAGCCGCAGATTTGCTCCCGGATCGGTTCCGCTGAGGATTTGCGCCAATGCGATTCGCATGTGCGTAAGCTTAGGCCTGGAGACGATGCGCTGCGCTTACAGCGTGAGGTAGGGGTGACTTCCCGCTTGCGTGGGAGAGCGGGGCTGTTCTGGATAGGTCCGGCGGTTGCTTCCGTCGGGCCGTCTAAGGCTGGACCTGGTGGAAAGCGGTAGGTAGGTTGCGCTGGTAGCGAATCAGGCGCTCTTCGCGATCCACATCGTGGTGAAACCCTGTTTAAGTCTCACCAACGTGGCCCAACTGGGTGCCGATGATCTTTCTCGAACTGGCCGCCAATAATGGGGATTCGCACTCTGAACGATGACCTGAAGTTTCAGCCGGGCTCCGCTGGACTCCGTCGATCAGTGACAGCACCGCAATGCCCGACAAGTTGGCTAGAGTATTCTAGATAGATCCCACAATGGACGCCGTCGCGACGCCATCGGCGATTGGACTCTGGGGTCTTCTCACGTCTAATCCTATAGGCCGCCTCGGTGTACCTGTGTGACCAGGTCCGGTAGGTTGTGACTGCGCATCACCTGCACGATGACTACTTCGACTACTTTCTGGTCTCGTCTTTGCTAAACAACACCCCCACCCGCATCGACGTCCAGCCGCCTGTCGTCGACTGCGGCCTTAGCCAGTCGGGCCTGCCAGTAGTTCGCCTCGCTTAATGCTTGAAAACGTCTTCGACATTGCCTTCGTAGTCCGGTGTACATGTCGCATGATCGCGGCGTAAGAGGTCAGTCTACCGTTACTTGCCATGAAACGGAGCGCTGTCGGTTCGTTCTTTGCCGGCGCGCATGTCGCAGAGGCGGTGCCACTTGCGTCGTTGACCACATTGCGGGTCGGTCCAGTCGCCCAGCGGGTTATCACGTGCGCCAGCACCGAACAGGTAGTTGACGTTATACGACAGCTAGACGTACCAGCTGGCGGCGGGGGCGCTGGACCGCTGTTGGTATTTGCTGGCGGCTCCAATTTGGTGATTGCCGACACGCTGGCCGACCTGACCGCGGTGCGCTTGGCCAATGCTGGCATCACTATCGACGGCAACCTAGTGCGTGCCGAGGCTGGCGCGGTCTGGGACGACGTGGTGGTGAGGGCTATCGAGCACGGGCTTGGCGGGCTGGAATGTCTGTCTGGTATCCCCGGATCGGCTGGGGCCACTCCGGTGCAAAATGTGGGCGCCTACGGCGCAGAAGTGTCTGACACGATCACTCGGGTCCGGCTGTTGGAGCGTAGTAGCGGCGTGGTTCGTTGGGTTCCCGCCTGCGAGTTGCGTTTTGGTTACCGCACCAGCGTTTTCAAGCAAGCTGACCCGTCAGGGTCGCAGCCGCCTGCTGTGGTGCTGGAAGTGGAGTTCAAGCTCGATGCGTCGGGGCGCAGCGCACCGTTGCAATATGGCGAGCTGGCGGCCACACTCGACGCGACTAGTGGACAGCACGCCGACCCCCACGCGGTGCGCGAGGCGGTGCTGGCGCTGCGTGTTCGCAAGGGTATGGTTCTCGACGCGGCAGACCATGACACTTGGAGCGTCGGATCTTTCTTTACTAACCCGGTGGTAGCGCCGGACGTCTACTATGAGCTGGCCAAGATGGTGGATGGGCCGGTGCCGCATTATCCGGCGCAGGGCGGCTTCAAGCTGGCCGCTGGCTGGCTGGTGGAGCGGGCTGGCTTCGGCAAGGGTTATCCCGATGATGCAGCCCCATGCCGGCTTTCCACCAAACACGTGCTTGCCCTAACCAACCGCGGCGCCGCCACCGCCGAAGACGTGGTAACTCTGGCCCGCATCGTTCGTAACGGGGTCTTCGATGTGTTTGGTATCACACTCGAACCTGAGCCTGCGCTGGTCGGGTGCGTGTTGTAGCTATTGCTTACGGGTTATCGTATTTTGCGGAAAGTTTTTAGAACAGGGGAGAAGTCGCCTGGCCCAGTATCTTTGTGTGTCGTGAGCGTATCCACCCCGCGTCAAGACCGGGAGCCGATTAATCGGCGCGTGGCTTTGACGGCTATTGGGCTAGGGGTGTTCGCTTCGAGCTTATTTGCCGCTTGCACGAGCAGTGCGATCAAACAATCCGAGAAGAAGGCGACGCCAGCACCGCACTTAACGTTTCAGCCGGCGACTGCGACTGATGACGTGATTCCGGTCGCGCCGATCAGTGTCCAAATCGCCGACGGTTGGTTCCAGCGCGTCACATTGACTAACCCAGTGGGCAAGGTCGTTTCTGGTGCTTTCAACCAAGATCGCACCGTCTACACGATTACCGAACCGCTGGGCTATGACACGACTTATACTTGGAGCGGTTCGGCTGTCGGTCACGACGGCAAGGCCGTTCCGGTAACGGGCAAGTTCAGCACTGTGACCCCCGTCAAGAAGATCAATGGAGGATTCCAGCTCGCCGACGGCCAGACGGTCGGGGTCGCTGCGCCGATCATCATCCAGTTCGATGCGCCCATCAGCGATAAGGCTGCCGTCGAAAAGGCGTTGACCGTCACTACCACCCCACCCGTTGAGGGTAGTTGGGCATGGTTGCCTGACGAGGCGAAAGGCGCCCGCATTCACTATCGTCCACGCGAGTATTACCCGGCGGGCACCACCGTCAACGTCGACGCGAAACTCTACGGGCTGCCGTTCGGCGGCGGTGCATACGGCCTGCAGGACATATCGTTGAACATCCAGATTGGTCGACGCCAGGTAGTCAAGGCTGAAGTGTCGTCGCATCGCATTCAGGTCGTAACTGATGCCGGCGTCATCATGGACTTCCCTTGTAGCTACGGTGAGGCTGACCAGGCTCGTAACGTGACCCGCAACGGCATCCACGTGGTCACCGAGAAATACTCCGACTTCTACATGTCCAACCCGGCTGCCGGCTATAGCAATGTGTATGAACGCTGGGCAGTACGGATTTCCAACAACGGTGAATTCATCCACGCCAACCCGGCCAGCTTGGGAGCGCAGGGCAATACCAATGTCACCAACGGGTGTATCAATCTGTCCACGGGAGATGCCGAGCAATTCTACCACAGCGCGATCTATGGTGACCCGGTTGAGGTGACCGGAAGTTCGATCCAGCTGTCCTACGCCGACGGTGATATTTGGGACTGGGCAGTGGACTGGAACACCTGGGTGGGGATGTCGGCGCTACTACCGTCTCCAACGGCGCATCAGCCGGCCACCCAGATCCCCGCTACCGCGCCGGCCACCCCGCCGGGTGCTCCCACCTTGTCGGGCACTCCAACGAGCGGTTCAGGAACTGCTAGACCCGGTGGTTAGCGCAGTGGGTGGCTGACGCTTGCTCGTGTGGTCGGACGATGGTCTGGTCCACGTTGACGCGAGAAGGTTGTGAGGTCATGAACCCGATAGCTTGGACCACGTCAGCGGTGTCGTTCGGACGAGACCGTGTCCGTGCGCTGCTGGCCACCAGCGAATCGGGCCATCGAGAATTTGTTTTGGCCGCGCCTGGCGCGATATCGGTGAGTCGCACCGATTTTCCCCGTATACTACGTTGCATAGCGTGCAGTGCCAGGCGCTTTGGGCGTGGCTTGACCGCGGTTTTAGCTAGCGTCGCCGTCGGTAAACTTCCATCGCTGCAATTTAAGGTGATTATGATGATCAGGACGTCGCTGCTGTCGATCAGCTTGGTCAACCGGGCACAGCTGACCCGGAGCGGATCTATCATATATACATACATCCAGCGTCAATGCTCCCAGTCAACGTTTGCGACGGATTCCAATGTCCATGCGCTACCGGCGTCGTTGACAAGCACATCAACCCGATTCGAACGGCGCACCGGCGCCTCGACTACGCTATCTTCTATGACTTCGGTCACGATGACCGTTCTGCCGATCCCGTTGGCCAGCGTGGTGCTCTGGATCCCCATGACGTTCCAAGGCTACCCCTGAAACCCAGGGACGGCAGGGTGTTCGCGGTTGCCTTATCGAGGCCGAAACTGGCGTCTGTGACCACCGCGATCCCTTTGATCCACCCCGGTAGCTGCGTTTATCCGAATAATTCTAAACAAAGACAATAATTCTAAACAAAGACAATGGGTAACGTGCTGATTTTTCTCGGTTTACACCGCACCGCTTTGTCCAACGTCACGACCGCGGGTGTCTTCGTGGCTTGTGCGTGTGGTTGCGCGTGCCGCACGCGTCCCGGGGGCCACCGTCGACGACTTCGACGCTTTGTGTGCGCACCTGGCCACCATCCATCCGTCGCTGAACCTGTTTGACTTGGCGGTGGTGGCCGTGTTTCGTGCCGTGTGGTTGCGCGACCCGGTCGGTTGTTCCGTTATTGCCGGAGTCACATCGCTGTCCATCGCGACGGTGAACCATCAGGCCATCGCCGCTGCTTGAGACCGCCCTTGTTGCGGGAGCCAGCTGGCCCGGCGGTCTCCGGGGCTATCAGGCGCCTCTGTTGTGCCTGGTCGAGATCAACCACGGAACCTTAATCTGACGCTAGGCATCCCCCATGTAGGCGCGCGAACCACCAGCATCGGTAGGGGGTGCCAGGAGCCGGTCTTGCCTTGACTTCGTTGGCCGAGAGCGGTTCTTGATGCTTGCGGCGCTGCCATAGATGCCGTCCACTGTGGGTCGGGATGGCAATCGGTGATACTGTTGACAGCGCTACCGGCTGTGGTGTCCCGCTCTTCGACCAATCTGTACTCCTAGACCGCGAAACGGTCGACTATGCGCCGGTGATCGGTTGACGTATGACATTGCCTGGCGAGCAGCCCCCGGCACTATCGCGGAGCTGCCGGCCTACACCGAGTGGCTCGGCAGGACTGGGCAGTCGGAGTCCACTGTCAGTGACTAGGCGGTTTCGGCTGCTGTCCGCCGTCCAAGGAGCATGCTCAGCATGCTATCTGGCGTTGCCCGCTCGGGGGTGGTGTCGCTGCTGCTATTACCGATCTGCTGTGGAGTGGTTCGGGCCGGCAATCAGTAAGCTTAAAGATCTCTTGGCGGAGTAGGCCCAGGTGCTCGGTTAGGCGGTTGTGTTACTGCGGGACTTGTTCAATCCCGACGAACTGGTGGCGGGTGGTCAGGCGTTCACCGAATACCCTGGGGCGATGAACTAGGTGGAGGGCGGCGTTCACTGCATGCTCGGTGTTACCGCCTCGTGATATCTGGGTGATGGCCTTCGGCAAGCGGGTACAAGAGGCCGGGGCCGGGATTGTGTCGTTGGGTGGGCTCTATGCCGATCCCAAGGCGCGATGCGCCGTTCCGGTGCACGAACTCCCGGTTGCCCAATGACGCGTTCTTCTGCTTGATAGGTTTTGATGTGCTGTTAGCGTACGTTTCGGGCGGTTCCAGGTTGGTCCTGTAAAGATGACAGTGTGCGGGCCGTCGAGTTGAAGCTTTTCCGCCAGTGAATGACCCCCATCGGGTCGCGGTGCTGGCAGTGCACACCTCACCGTTGGCTCAACCGGGCGTCGGTGACGCAGGCGGCATGAATGTTTACGTGCTTCAGAGCGCGTTGCACCTGGCCCGGCGTGGCATTGAGGTGGAGATCTTTACCCGGGCCACTGCCTCTGCTGATCCCCCGATTGTGCGGGTAGCGCCCGGAGTGTTAGTGCGCAACGTTGTAGCGGGGCCGTTCGAGGGCTTGGATAAATACGACCTACCTACCCAGCTGTGTGCGTTCGCGGCCGGGATGCTGCGCGCAGAAGCGGCTCACGAGCCGGGCTACTACGATATTGTGCATTCGCATTACTGGCTGTCTGGGCAGGTCGGTTGGCTGGCTCGGGACCGCTGGGCGGTGCCGTTGGTGCATACTGCGCACACGCTAGCCGCGGTGAAGAACGCGGCGCTGGCCGATGGTGACGTGGCTGAGCCGCCGTTGCGTAAGGTCGGCGAACAGCAGGTCGTCGACGAGGCCGATCGTATGATCGTCAATACTGATGATGAAGCAAGGCAATTAATTTCGATTCACCGTGCCGATCCAGCCAAAATCGACTTGGCCCATCCTGGTGTCGATCTGGATGTATTCCGTCCAGGTGACCGGCGGGCTGCTCGGGCTGCGCTGGGGCTGCCGCTCGACGACAACGTGGTCGCTTTCGTCGGACGGATCCAGCCGTTGAAGGCACCTGACATCGTGTTACGTGCCGCAGCGAAACTGCCGCAGGTGCGCATCGTTGTGGCTGGCGGACCGTCAGGCAGTGGTTTAGCCTCCCCGGACGGGCTGGTTCGGTTGGCCGAAGAACTCGGTATCACGGCCCGGGTGACGTTCTTGCCGCCGCAATCCCGTACGAATTTGGCTACCGTTTTCCAAGCCGCCGATCTGGTTGCGGTGCCGAGTTATTCAGAGTCGTTTGGCCTGGTCGCCGTCGAGGCGCAGGCTTGTGGCACCCCGGTGGTAGCGGCAGCGGTCGGCGGCTTGCCGGTAGCGGTGCGGGACGGGGTCACCGGCACTTTGGTGTTCGGACATAATGTCGGTCATTGGGCGGACGCCGTCGGTCAACTGTTACGACTCAGTTCCGGGCCGCAGGCAAGGGCGATAAGCCGCGCGGCTGTCGCGCATGCGGCCAAGTTCTCCTGGGACAGCACCACTGATGCGCTGCTAGCCAGTTACCGTCGTGCGATCGGTGATTTCACCACGACGCGTCAGCGCCGGGTCCGCGACTTGGTGGCAGCGCGCAAGCCCCGTAGCTGGATCTCACGCCGTGAGGTGGGCGCATGACCCGTATCAGCGACGGTGCAGAACGCAGAGATGAGGTGGGGGCACCTCCTGTTTGTAGGGGAGCGGGGCCGCACACGAGTACAGCCTTGGATGCAGTGTCGCACGTGTGTTCGATGATCGAGCACGCGTTGCAAGCCAGCCACCTCACCTACTCGGAATTTTCTGGGGCGCCTGGTGGATTGCTGCGACTGGTAGTGGAACTGCCCGGTGAGCGCAGGCTCAAGACCAACACCATCCTGAGTATCGGCGAGCATTCGGTGCGTATTGAGGCGTTCGTGTGCCGCAAACCTGACGAGAACCACGAGGGTGTCTACCGATTTTTGCTCAAGCGCAACCGTCGGCTCTTTTGTGTTTCTTACACGCTGGACAACGTGGGCGACATCTATCTGGTGGGCCGGATGTCGTTGGCGTCGGTCGACACCGACGAGATCGATCGAGTGCTCGGACAGGTACTCGAGGCGGTGGAATCGGACTTTAATACGTTGTTGGAGTTGGGTTTTCGCTCTTCTATCCAAAAGGAGTGGGATTGGCGAATATCTCGCGGCGAGTCGCTGAAGAACTTGCAGGCCTTCGCGCACCTAATCGACGACGAAGGTGACGGCGACGCCGCTGTTTGCGCTCGTCCGTGAAATGCTAGGCTGATGCACCACGGAAATACTGCTACGTTGGTTTTGCTCCGTCATGGCGAGAGTGACTGGAATGCGCGGAATCTGTTCACCGGCTGGGTCGACGTCGGGCTAACCGACAGGGGTCGAGCGGAGGCAGTCCGCAGCGGTGAGTTACTCGCCGAACATAATCTGTTGCCCGACGTGCTGTACACGTCGCTGTTGCGCCGCGCGATCACCACCGCGCATCTGGCGCTAGACACCGCCGACTGGCTATGGATTCCGGTTCGTCGCAGCTGGCGGCTCAATGAACGCCACTATGGCGCGCTTCAGGGTTTGGACAAGGCCGTAACCAAGGCTCGTTACGGCGAAGAACGATTCATGGCTTGGCGCCGCAGCTATGACACTCCGCCACCACCGATCGAGAAGGGCAGCAAGTTCAGCCAGGACGCTGACCCTCGTTACACCGACATTGGCGGCGGCCCGCTGACCGAATGCTTGGCTGACGTAGTGGCCCGCTTTCTGCCGTATTTCACTGACGTGATCGTGCCCGATCTGCGGACCGGCAGAACGATTCTTATCGTAGCGCACGGCAACTCGCTGCGCGCGCTGGTCAAACACCTAGACGGCATGTCCGACGACGAGGTCGTCGGGCTGAACGTTCCGACCGGCATTCCGCTGCGCTACGATTTAGATGCGGATCTGTGTCCGGTGGTGCCTGGCGGTACCTACCTCGATCCCGAGGCGGCCGCCGCGGTCATTAGTCAAACGCGCACGTAAAACATTGTTGCAGTGCATGTTGGTGCTTCAAGCACCTTATATTGTGCCACGCATCCTGTGAACAACAGCCGAACACCTGTAAATCAAAGGTGTGACTTGTCCAATTTTGGTCTCGCACCGTTAGGGCAGCGTTAAAAAGGATTTGTAAGATTTTTTATGTGACTGTGTTCTCGGTGCTGGCCGGGGTATTGTTCGGGTTGGCATTTGTCGTTGGCATTGTAGCCGGAACCCGGCTGTCGTCGCGAGTAGCCGAACGCCGGCAGAGGCTGACTACCGAGTGGACGGGCATCACTGTTTTGCAGATGCTGCAACGCATAATCGCGTTGATGCCGCTAGGCGCTGCGGTGGTTGATCCCTATCGTGATGTGGTTTACCTCAACGAACAGGCCAAGGAGCTAGGACTGGTGCGCGACCGGCAGCTTGATGAACAGGCCTGGCGGGCAGCACAGCAGGCGCTGGGTGGTGACGATGTCGAATTTGACCTGTTACCCGGAAAACGTTCGACTGCGGGCCGTTCTGGGTTATCGGTGCACGGCCACGCTCGACTGCTAAGTGAGGAAGACCGCCGGTTCGCCGTGGTCTTCGTTCACGACCAGTCCGACTATGTACGCATGGAGGCGGCTAGGCGTGACTTTGTGGCCAATGTCAGCCACGAGCTCAAGACCCCGGTCGGCGCCATGGCATTGCTAGCTGAGGCTCTGCTGTCATCGGCGGATGACGCCGAAACCGTGAGCCGGTTCGCCGAGAAGGTGCTAATCGAGGCCAATCGGTTAGGATACATGGTTGCAGAGCTCATCGAGCTGTCCCGGCTGCAGGGCGCTGAGCGGCTGCCTAACGTAACGGACATTGACGTCGATATCGTCGTGTCCGAGGCGATTGCCCGCCATAAGGTGGCCGCCGACACCGCTGCTATCGAGGTTCGCACCGATCCGCCTAGCGGTTTGCGGGTATTGGGCGACCAAACCCTACTGGTTACCGCGCTAGCCAATCTGGTGTCCAACGCGATTGCCTACTCGCCGGTTGGTTCGCTGGTGTCGATCAGCCGTCGCCGTCGTGGCGACAATATCGAGATCGCTGTCACCGACCGCGGCATTGGCATTGCTCTTGAAGATCAGGAGCGGGTCTTCGAGCGCTTCTTCCGCGGCGACAAGGCGCGCTCGCGGGCTACCGGCGGCAGCGGGCTGGGGTTAGCCATCGTCAAACACGTTGCAGCCAACCATAATGGCAGCATCGGTGTGTGGAGCAAGCCAGGAACCGGGTCGACATTCACCCTGTCTATTCCACTGTACCAGGATAACGATGAGCAATCCGAACAACCTCGGGGCTGCGATATGTGGCCCAACAGGTCACGACGGGAGGAAGAAGAGTTAAGTCGATGACCCGCGCAGGCGATGATGCAGAGCGAAGCGATGAGAGGGCACGCGAATGACAAGTGTGCTGATTGTGGAGGACGAGGAATCGCTGGCTGATCCGCTGGCGTTTCTCCTCCGCAAGGAAGGTTTTGAGCCCACGGTGGTGACCGATGGGCCAGCGGCACTCGCGGAGTTCGATCGCACCGGGGCTGACATAGTGCTGCTGGACTTGATGCTGCCGGGGATGTCTGGCACTGATGTATGCAAGCAGTTGCGTGTCCGTTCCAGCGTGCCGGTAATAATGGTGACCGCTCGAGACAGTGAGATTGACAAAGTGGTCGGTCTCGAGCTTGGCGCGGACGACTATGTTACGAAACCCTATTCGGCGCGTGAGTTGATCGCTCGGATCCGGGCGGTGCTGCGGCGTGGCGGCGACGATGACTCCGACAATAGCGATGGCCTACTGGAGTCCGGGCCGGTCCGGATGGATGTTGAGCGGCATGTGGTCTCGGTTAACGGCTATGCTATCACCCTGCCGCTTAAAGAATTCGATCTGCTGGAGTACCTGATGCGCAATAGCGGGCGGGTGCTAACCCGAGGGCAGCTGATCGACCGGGTCTGGGGTGCGGACTACGTCGGCGATACCAAGACCCTCGATGTCCATGTCAAGCGGCTGCGCTCCAAGATCGAGGCCGATCCCGCTAACCCGGTGCACCTGGTGACAGTGCGGGGTCTGGGCTACAAACTGGAGAGCTAGCCTGCGCACCGCACTGTGACCACCTCGTCGGCCACAGTGAGCGCCATGATCGATAGCTAGGTTCACCTCTAGGGATCTGGCCAGGATCGACGCGTCGGCAACCCGCACATCTTCGATTCTGCGTAGCCGGTTGTGGTTGTCCACCGGGCAGAGCCGCGCATCGGAACCGGCGGTCGTGATCCAGGTGGATGGAAAGTGGCCACGTGCAGCCTATTGAGGGCTGCACCGCCTCAGTGCCTCCTGCAGTGCAGGCAGCTCCGTCACGGTCGTTGCACCGGGCGGATCGGTGAGCACCTCGATTGCGGCGAAGAGTAGCTGGCTGACAGCAGCCATCGCGGTTAACAGTTTGGGCAAGGTGGTGGTGCACTACCGCCTCACTGTGCACCGACAGAACCGAGCCAACGCCGCGATCGGCCATCATCGCGCCAAACGTCGCGACGTTCGGTGCCCGATCCAGCTATCCAGCTTAGCCGAGCAGTTCGGTGCCGTAGCCGGAGAAGACCATCAACCCCATGCCCTGCGGTGTAGCGGTAGCTTCAATCAACACGTCAGCCTGACTCGTGAAATTCGTGTACGGCAATCGCTTTGCAGCATGTCGTGACACGTGACAACATCCCCGTCGAAGCGCCCGAACAGCATGGTGGCCGGATGCAGCGCGAAGTTTCGACCAAACCGTGGGTGCACGCCACGACCGCTGCTTTCGCAACAACACCGGTGTTTCGGTGCCACCGGCGGTGATGATGACGGTTTCCGCTCGCAAATCGAGCGCGGTGCTGCCGTGTCGGCATGCTAGCACGCCGCGCGCAGGCCATACACGCCTGGGGTAATGCGTTGAGGTGTACATCGAACTTAGCGTTATGTGGTTATCCGAGTTGCGCATTGGCAGTTGCCGGCACAGCTGGATGCGTTGTGTGGAATGGGCACCGTTTGTCAGGTCGACGATTTGGCGGCCTTGCTCAGCAAGTGTCCGTTGCGGTCCATGATCTTAAGCGACACTGGCGTGGCCTGCAGTGTGTGCTCGACGTCGTCGAGGTGCTTCGTCAGCTGTTCCGGATCGACCAGGCCAAGACCGAATTCGTGGCGCCGGCGTCGTTGCGCAGCTGGCGGCGGCAGGAAGCAGGTGCCGGAGTTCGTGACGGTAGTGCCACCGACTGCATAGCCGACTGGCAGCACTAACGATGGTCGTACCAGCGCTATGGTCGCACCGGGATTGCATTGTAAGCTGGCGTAGTAGTCAACTGGGTGGCTGGTACGTAACTCATCGACCATTCAGCGACGACCCTGCTTCGAGCACGCCAGTTCCTAAGCCGGCTTGCGCCAAGGTGTGAGCCATCGTGGCGCCGGCCAGCGCCGGACCCGACGATCACCGTGTCGTCCGGTAATGACGGAAGCTCTGTTATTCGACTGGGTGACGGTCAAGGCGGTGTCGGGGTTAGCCGCGTCATGTTCGTGGGCGTGAGCGAACTATTCCTGCGCAAAAGGTGTTACGCGCCGTTGGCCAGCAACACGATCACCGTCATCACCTCGACGGCCGCACTGGCATACAGGGGCATACCGGCTTAGCACAGTGACTCGCTGCAGTACCTGATCTTCTTGCTGGCCGGGTTAAGTCGCTACAGCGGCCGGCCGGTGGTCAAGTAGCTCGTCGCGGTCAGTTAGAGAAGCCCGGTGCGCACCTCCCGCCATGCCAGGGCACGTAGTTGTGTGTGGTAAACGGTCAACGCGTGTGACGAGCTGGGCCCGTGACGGGCTGCCGCGCTCCTCGGGCAGCAACGCGCCGCCGAACGAGCCTAACGAGGGGGCCTAAGCGTGATCAGCAAGATGGCTCATTCATGCGTCCGAGTCGCCGCCCAGCGTGATGAAGAACGGGTAGGTTGCAAAGAATGCACTCAGCTGCTGCGTGCAGCGGCCACCCCGCTTTGTTTGTCTTGACGTCGAAACCCTGCTTGCCTACTGGGGGGATTCTAATCGATTGGGTCAGAAAAGCTGGGACGCTTGCAACTTCGTGACACGCCATACCAGACCATCACGACGGTCGGCGTGTAGGCCGCGCTCGATCAGTATTCCTGCGGCAAGCAGCAGCATCGGGTCGAAGAGACAGATCGTTTCGTTGATGTTGATATTGGGTGCCTCGACACCGCGCAGCCCGACTTCGACATGCCCGGTTACCAGCCCACCGACCAGTGCCGGTCACCGATCTCTATGTGGCTGTCGGCCTGCTAAGTGTTGGTGCGCGCCGCGACGGCTTTGTCCGGATCGGTATCTCTCAGGCTCACGCACAGGTCGGTAGGCTAGTCTACACAGATGAGCATGGCGTGGGCACCAATGTGTACCTCCAGTCCATTTGCCAGTGTCGCAGAACGAATGTGGTTCGAATCCGAAGCGACGGGACAGGGCCTTGCGGGCCAGTATTTTCCGTCAATACGGAAGCGTACGAACGCGATTGTTATCGCCATAGACGGTGCCACCCGCGGTGACAGCATCTAAGACGTTGCCACCGTCGGGTTAGGCATGGATCCACCCCCGGAATTTTGCGCTGCTGTGCTCGTAGATGTGAGTCACACCACCGAGCCATATGTCGACACAGTGGGTGGTTTCGCCGACCGTTCAGCGAACTTGTGTTTGTCCAGGACAGAACCTATACGAGTGATTGCGTGCTCGGTCAATACACCCGCGCCTCCTGCACGTCTGCCGCGTAGAACCAAGTCATGTCGGTCGCGGTTTGGAATGGGTTTGGGTCCGAAACGCGCGGTTCGTGGTGGAGCTGGGCCGTCGAGCCAGTGCCGCGCTGCGAAAATCCTCACAGTGGGTACACAAGCTGGCGCACGTCAGGCGAATCCGACAGGGTCGGCTTACTAGGTTAAGCGCTCCGTCCGGGCCCCGACAATGCGAGGCTGCGGGCGGATCTCAGGGCGGTTGTCCACTCTATCCACCTCTGGTCGACTGGTCGTCGAGCGGACGTTACGCTCATCGGGTTGTGTAATCTTGATGTCCAGTGGTGGTTTGGCGATCTCATTGGTTCATTCACTTTGATTGTATGGAGCTAATGAACCAATCAAGGCTGATTCAGCCACCTGATCGTTGTCGTGTGGCTAAGCAAATCTCTGCGTCGATCGCCGATGCCATCCGCGATGGCGCTTTTCCGCCGGGCTAGACTCCGCTGCCCGAGCGGGAGTGGGTTGAACAAGCTCAGTGTTAATCGCACGTTGTTTCCGGCAGAGTCGGGCCCGGATGCAGTAGATTGGGTCTTTATCGAGGCCCGGCATGGGGCTAGCAGCGTGGTGTGCGATTCCACCCCTTCATCTATCCTGCGGTCGTCGAGGCGTTGGTGCGGAAATTGGGTTCCGAGTTCCTGATCGAGCTGTTTGCGATCCGCGCGGCTCTAGGTCCTCTGATCGGTTGCCTGGTTGCTGACCGGAACACATTCGATTACGCCGAGGCATTGTGCGCCGCGCTGGCAGGAGTGTAGGGGGGGCCGAGACGGCCCCGGCACGTCAGGCGGACTACGACTACCTAGCCTACTTTGGTGTCCTCATCCACAGCATCCGCCAGCCGTGCGTTGGGTCTGTTGTATCGCTGGGTCGAGCACGCCTTCGGCGGACGCGAGCACGAACTCACCGGTAGCCTACGCCGACCCCGCCCCGGTGGTCGCTGACTTGCACGCCATCCCCAAGGCTGTGCTGGCGCGCTACACGGTGACGGCCGCTTCGTTGGTCGAGGCATACCTGTAGGCCGGCGTGCTGCGCGTCGTCGGGTCGTACCAAGAAGGCGGCAAACCCGATACAGGATTTAATGGGCAACCTGGCGCTACTTGGCCGCCTGCGTCGCCGGGTGCACTGCGATGATACCTAATTTGTTGCGACGCTTACATATTGCCGCTAGCTCGGCGTAAGCGTTCGCGCCAAGCAGTTCGGTGAGTTCGTCGGCCAGGCTCTCCCACACCTGCTTACTGTCGACGTGGCTGGCCGGATCACCGGTGCAATACCAATGTAAATCCGCGCCGCCGGAACCCCAGCTGCGGCGGTCATATTCGGTGACTGTGGTTTTTAGAATTTCGGTGCCGTCGGGCCTGGTCACCCACTCCTGGCTGTGTCGGATCGGCAGTTGCCAACAAACATTGGGTTTCATCGTCCGCGGCGGTACGCCTAGCTTGAGGGCTTTGCTATGTAGTGCGCAGCCAGCTCCGATAGGGAACTCAGGTCGGTTTAGGAAGATGCAGGCGTCCTTGTGCTTTCGGGTCCGGAATTGGGGTTGGCCATCATGCTCGTCGAGTTCCAAGTAACCTCTATGGCCCAAGCCTTTTTCGCGGAATTGCCAGTCGTCGTGGCTGAGCTTTTTTACCGCTTCGTCCAAGCGAGTTCGGTCGTCGTCGTCCGACAGGAATGCGCCGTGCGAGCAGCAGCCATCATCTGGTCGACCGGCCACGGTGCCCCTGCACGCAGGTGTGCCGAACACACACGTCCAGCGTGACAGTAGCCAGGTGAGGTCGGCCGCGATTAGCTGATCGGAATTGCCCGGGTCGTAGAACTCCACCCACTCACGGGTGAAATCCAAGTCGACCTCTTCCCCTGGATGCACCGGTTCCAGCTGCGAGTTTGCCACGTATTCAACCGTAGACCCAGATTCTGGACCGCCTGACACGGTGATACCCTGCGCGCATCGTTGCTTGGCGGGGTTTGTTTTGCCGCGGTGTCTCAGCGGGTCGCGCAGCGCTAGCTGCGTTGTCCGGCTAGGTTGGTGTTTTGTGCGATTGGGCGTGCTTGACGTTGGTAGCAACACGGTTCATCTGCTTGTGGTTGATGCTTATCGCGGCGGACATCCGACACCAATGAGTTCGACAAAGGCTACGTTGCGAATGGCCGAAGCCACGGACAGCTCGGGTAAGATCACCAAGCGCGGTGCCGACAAGCTAGTTTCCACAATCGGCGAATTCGCTAAGATTGCCGTCAGTTCCGGCTGCACTGAGCTTATGGCCTTCGCTACGTCCGCAGTGCGCGAGGCGGGAAATTCCGACGACGTGTTGTCCAGGGTGCGCAAGGAAACCGGTGTCCCGTTGCAGGTGCTACGCGGTGTCGACGAGTCACGACTGACCTTTTTGGCGGTGCGGCGGTGGTTTGGGTGGAGCGCGGGGCGAATCATCAACCTCGACATTGGCGGCGGCTCGTTGGAGTTGTCAAGCGGTGTCGATGAGGAGCCCGAGGTCGCGTTATCACTGCCGCTTGGTGCCGGACGGTTAACCCGCGAGTGGCTGCCAGACGATCCGCCCGGCCGGCGCCGGGTGGCTATGCTGCGTGACTGGCTGGATTCCGAGCTGTCGGGTGCCAGAGTGACTGTTTTGGAAGCCGGCAACCCCGATCTCGCGGTAGCAACGTCGAAGACGTTTCGTTCGCTGGCTAGGCTCACTGGTGCGGCACCGTCAACGGCGGGACCGCGGGCGAAGCGCGCACTAACCGTCAACAGCCTGCGACAACTCATCGCGTTTATCTCTAGGATGACGGCGTCTGACCGTGCCGAATTAGAAGGGATAAGTGCCGAGAGGGCGCCGCAAATCGTAGCGGGCGCTTTGGTGGCCGAAGCAAGTATGCGAGCGTTGTCGATAGAAACGGTGGATATCTGCCCGTGGGCGTTACGGGAAGGCCTCATCTTACGCAAACTCGACAGCGAAGCTGATGGAACCGCACTCGTGCAGACTGCGGTGCGGGATACTAAAGGCCAAGAGGTTGATCGGAACGCAGCTAGCCGATCGAGAGGCGAAAAAACATGACCGGACCACACAACGACACCGAGCGCCCCCCCGCCCGGCCGATCTCGGTGGCCGAATTGCTGGCTAGGAATGGAACCATTGGTGCTCCCGCGGTCAGCCGCCGCCGGCGTCGGCGCACTGACAGTGACACGGTCACGGTCGCGGAGCTGACCTGCGATATTCCGATCATTCATGATGACCACGACGACGAGCAGCGTCTGGCAGCCATCCATGCTCATAGGGCCAACATAGGAGTCCGGGTTGTCGAGCCGGCCGACCAATCTCCGCTAGAATCGGTCTGTGAAGGCATCATCGCTGAGTCACCGGTCGACGACCGCGGCCATGTCCCGCCCGGGTATTGGTCCGAACCTGAACCGCGTTGGCCCAATTCGTCGCCGCTAAATCAACTCAAGGCGGGACTGCAACGGAGTGCTTGCTCGCGTCCGTTGCCCAACTTCGGTGACGTATGGCACTCGGTTGCTTCGGCCAGCACCGCGCAGCCGCCATCCGATGCCGAGGAGATGAGCCCCGATCCAGTGGAGCACTTCACCCACATCCCGGTGGACTTGATGGACTCCGAGGTGCGTGCGGCCGAATTGGTGACGGAGGAGTCGGCGTACGCACGTTACCACTTGCAATTGTCAGCGGAGGCTCTGTTCAGCGGGCACAACCTCGCCAATGAGCTAGTTGGACGGTGTGGCGATGACCACGCTGCAGCGGGTTCGCTGGCCGTCGGAGCAGACCTCGACGAAGGCCATCTCGACTTGAATACCGATCTTGCTGATATAGTCTCTCCTGCCGGCGGCTGGCAGAGCAGATTCGAAGCACTGTGGCGAGGCAGCCTGGTCGTGCTGCAGTCGATTTTGGCCGTGGTGTTCGGCGCCGGGCTGTTCGTTGCCTTCGACCAGCTGTGGCGTTGGAACAGCATTGTGGCGCTAGTTTTATCGGTGTTGATGATTCTTGGCTTGGTGGTCGGGGTGCGGGTAGTTCGCAGAACTGAGGACATCGCCAGTACGCTGATCGCGGTTGTGGTGGGTGCTCTGATCACCCTGGGACCGTTAGCGTTGTCCTTGCAATCGGGCTAGGTTCAGCACATCGAAACCACGTAGACCTTTGCGCCCAGTCATTAAAGTCGGTCTGTCGACGGCCTCTGTGTACCCGTTAAGGGCCGAGGCCGCATTCGAGTATGCGGCTAGGCTCGGCTACGACGGGGTCGAACTGATGGTGTGGGGCGAATCGGTCAGCCAGGACATCGATGCCGTCAAGGAGCTGTCGCGACGCTATCGCGTGCCGGTGCTATCTGTGCATGCGCCCTGTCTACTGATCTCGCAACGGGTGTGGGGTGCCAACCCAGTCCCCAAACTGGAACGCAGTGTGCGAGCCGCCGAGCAATTGGGTGCACAGACGGTCGTCGTGCACCCGCCATTCCGTTGGCAACGGCGTTACGCCGAGGGATTCAGCGACCATGTGGCCGCGCTGGAAGCAGCTAGCGATGTGATGATCGCCGTTGAAAATATGTTCCCGTTTCGGGCTGACCGATTTTTTGGGGCCGACCAGTCGCGGGAACGGATGCGCAAGCGTGGCGGTGGTCCGGGTCCGGCTATCTCGGTGTTCGCACCCTCCTTCGACCCGTTGGATGGCAACCACGCGCACTACACCCTGGACCTGTCGCACACCGCGACCGCGGGCTCCGACTCACTGGAGATGGCGCAGCGGATGGGCTCGGGGCTAGTGCACCTGCACTTGTGTGACGGCAGCGGGTTGCCCGCAGACGAGCACCTGGTGCCTGGCCGTGGCACGCAACCTACCGCTGCGGTGTGCCAACTGCTGGCCGGCGCAGACTTCACTGGCCACGTGGTGCTCGAAGTGTCCACGTCCAGCGTGCGTTCGGCAACTGAGCGTGAAACCATGCTGGCCGAATCGTTGCAATTCGCTCGCACGTACCTGCTGCGGTGATGTTCATCGAGACCTCTGATTACCGCCATGAACGCGCTATTCACCACTGCAATGACGCTGCGTGAGGTCGATGCAGGTGTATACGAAGGCGAGCAGCCCGCATTGGATCATCGGGCCCAAGGTGTACAGTGGAGCGACACTGACACTGTGCGTCAACGTTGCTCACACCGCATGCAGGTGGTGAATCGAGTGGACTGCAACCGGTCGCGGTGTCGGCCGGCTCTTTGTGGCCGCCGATCAGCGTGGTCGATGTCGAGCTCGCCCAAGAGAACCGCATCGTGGTGCACCTCATGGTCAACCTCGGTGAGCTAGAGCATTGGGTCGCTGGTGACCCAAGCGAGGCCTTTGCAGCCGCATTCCTGCTGTCGACGTTGGCCCTCGCCAGGGTCGGGTCGTCCGGGCGGCCGCCGGTGATCCAGATGTGAGCGCGCCAGCGTGGCGTAGCTCCCGACACGTTGTCCTCCCTCATGTGTGGAGATTTGTCGGCGCTGGTAACAAATTGGTCTTGGGCAGCACCGGCTGGGCGCTCGCCGTCGTACTTACCGCCTTTTGTCGGTGCTTGACCACCTAAAAGGCTGGCTGTGGGTGATCTGCACCAGCCTAGAGGTTGGGCAGGACTGGGTTCGAACAGGATCACATCGTCGCCGACTATGTTGTCCGCATTGTAGCGGAGTCGTGCTACCTGGCGTTGGTGCCCTTGCCCGGTAGTATGGCTGAGCCGAGCTGTCTGGGATGCTTTCCGGCATGGTAAGAATCGCGATCATCGGTGGTGGCAGCATTGGTGAGGCGTTGTTGTCGGGGCTTCTGCGGGCTGGGCGGCAGGTCAAAGACCTGGTGGTGGCTGAACGGATGCCCGATCGCGCCCGGTACATAGCAGACACTTACTCGGTGTTGGTGACGTCAGTAACCGAAGCGGTTGAGAACGCAACGTCTGTCGTTGTCGCTGTGAAGCCTACCGACGTCGAGTCAGTGATGAGGGACCTGGTTCAGGCGGCCGCCGTCACGAATGACAGCGTTGAGCAAGTGTTAGTCACCGTGGCTGCTGGTGTCACGATCACCTACTTCGAGTCCAAGCTGCCGGTTGGTACGCCGGTGGTGCGGGCCATGCCGAACGCAGCCGCGCTCGTGGGCGCGGGGATTACCGTGCTGGCCAAAGGGCGTTTCGTTACTGGACAACAGCTCGAGGATGTTTTGGCCATGTTTGACGCGGTCGGTGGCGTTCTGACGGTGCCCGAGTCGCAAATGGATGCGGTTACCGCGGTATCGGGTTCGGGCCCGGCATATTTCTTCTTGCTGGTAGAGGCTCTGGTAGATGCCGGCGTCGCGGTGGGTCTGACTCGTCAGGTGGCCACCAAACTGGCCGCACAGACCATGGCGGGATCCGCAGCAATGCTGTTGGAGCGCATGGATCAAGATCGGCATTACGCTGAGGTGGCGCCTCTGGGTGCACGGGCAGACGTCACGGCGGCGCAACTACGCGCCACGATTACCTCGCCTGGTGGTACTACCGCCGCTGCGCTGCGCGAACTCGAACGTGGCGGGTTGCGGATGGTGGTCGACGCGGCGGTTCAGGCCGCCAAAATCCGGTCTGAACAGCTCCGAATTACATCGGAATAATTCAAGATTTTTGAATTGATTTCCCCCATCAGTACCAGTAACACCACTAGTCCCGCTATCCTCTTCTTGTATGCACGTGTGGGTGCCAGCGGAGGGGAAGCCGCTGGAATTGCGCGTGCCTGACACGATTGGGTTGCGATGACGTCTACGAACGGGCCATCGGCGCGGGATTCAGCTGGCAAATCGGTGCGGGAGACCGGTTTGGTCGAGAGCCAGCAGCCCCGCACGCAATTTCTCACCGTGGCTGAGGTGGCAGCACTAATGCGGGTCTCCAAGATGACGGTGTACCGGCTGGTGCACAACGGCGAATTGCCGGCGGTTCGCGTGGGGAGGTCCTTCCGGGTCCATGCCAAGGCTGTCCACGACATGCTCGAGACATCGTACTTCGACGCGGGCTAGCCCCGGGCATTGCCTTGCTCCTCCTCACGCCGCTGCAAGGTACGCATTGTCCGCAGGGCTAAGCAAAGTTCAGCTGCGCGCCAACGCAAGGCAGTACCAGGCGAGTCCGGGGCACGGCGGCCAATGCAAGGCTGTGAGCACCTAGCATGGCCTGGTATGTGGTCACGCGGCTGCTCGTTTGGTGTTCGAGCCGGCCAGTCGGGTACAGTGACCAGGAAGTTTTCTTCCAAGCCGGCCACGGGATAGCGGAGTTCATGGGTTCAGTAATCAAAAAACGGCGCAAGCGTATGTCCAAGAAAAAGCATCGCAAGTTGCTGCGCCGCACCCGGGTGCAGCGCAGAAAACTTGGCAAGTAACCGCCGCTGCCTGTGTCGGTTTTCACACGGTTGTAACGCCACTGGTTTCTTCTGGCCGCTAGGCTCAACAAGTGGATTCCTCGAACGGTCGGGATGGCGCTGGAACAGGCGGCGTCGTGCCTTACCCCAAGGTAGTACTGGTTACTGGTGCTTGCTGCTTTCTGGGCAGCTATCTAACTGCTCGATTGGCGCAAAACCCGTTGATCAACGCGGTCATCGCGGTGGATGCGATTGCGCCTAGCAAGGACATACTGCGTCGGCTGGGGCGCGCCGAATTCGTTCGCGCCGATATTCGTAATCCCTTTATCGCCAAAGTGATTCGCAACGGTGAGGTTGATACGGTCGTGCACGCTGCTGCAGCGTCCTATGCGCCGCGGTCCTATGGTAGTGCGGCGTTGAAAGAACTCAATGTTATGGGCGCGATGCAATTATTCGCCGCCTGCCAGAAGGCGCCTACCGTACGTCGTGTCGTGCTGACGTCAACCTCGGAGGTTTACGGATCGGGTGCCCGCGATCCGGTGATGTTCACCGAGGACAGCGGTAGCTGGCGTCCTTTCCGTGAGGGTTTCGCCAAGGACAGCCTCGATATCGAGGGTTACGCGCGTGGGCTGGGCCGGCGCCGGCCCGATATCGCGGTAACCATTTTGCGGCTGGCTAACATGATTGGCCCGGCGATGGACACCACGTTGTCGCGGTATTTGGCCGGGCCGTTGGTGCCGACGGTGTTCGGCCGTGATGCACGACTGCAGCTGCTCCACGAACAGGATGCGCTGGGCGCGCTGGAGTGCGCGGCAATGATCGGCAAGGCTGGCACCTTCAACATCGGCGCCAGCGGCATTATGATGCTTTCGCAAGCTATTCGGCGGGCTGGCCGGATCGCGGTGCCGGTGCCCGGCTTCGGCGCCTGGGCACTTGGTTTGCTACGCTGGGTTAATTGCTATACTGAAATCACTCGAGATCAGTTTGAGTACCTGAGCTATGGTCGGGTCATGGACACCACCAGGATGGGCTCCGAACTTGGTTACAACCCGAAGTGGACTACGGCCGAGGCGTTCGATGACTACGTTCGTGGCCGAGGCTTGACTCCCATAATCGACCCACATCGGGTACGCTCCTTGGAGGGGCGCGCCATAGCGTTAGTGCAGCGTTGGAGTAGCCGAAATGGAATTCCGTGGGGTGGGGTCAGGTAGATACTGTGGTGGGCGAAACCAGAGCAAATGTTATTCCGCTGCATATCAATAGGGGTCGGATAGTAACACGTCGGAGAGCCGGTCACCGGGTCGACGGGTCTCGTCAACATCCTTCGTTACTTTCTGATCTGCGCGGTCGCGCCTCAGATGGGCAGATTGCGGCAGTCGTCCGCGAAATCGATGAACATCGGCGTGCCACGGGCGTGTCCCGCTTATTGGGGGCAACCACCGAAGCACCACTTAGTGAACTTGCCCAGCACGTTGCCGCTGTTGCAGGGTTCCTTCGGCAGCGGTTGATCGGCGACTACACGGTCGACGAATTTGGGTTCGATCCGCACTTCAATAATGCAATCGTTCGGCCTTTGCTCCGGTTTTTCTTCAAGTCATGGTTCCGGATCGAAGTTAGCGGTATCGAAAACCTGCCGAGCACCGGTGGGGTGCTGGTGGTGGCCAATCATGCCGGTGTGCTGCCGTTCGACGGGTTGATGCTGTCGGTGGCGGTTCACGACGAGCATCCAGCGCAACGGGACTTGCGGCTGCTAGCAGCCGACAAGGTGTTCGACTTGCCAGTGGTCGGCGAAGCCGCCCGTAAAGCGGGGCACACCATGGCCTGCACGGTCGACGTGCACCGATTGCTCGCCGCCGGTGAGATCACTGCCGTGTTTCCGGAGGGCTACAAGGGTTTAGGCAAGCGCTTCCATGACCGGTATCGGTTGCAGAGGTTCGGTCGTGGCGGCTTCGTAACGGCGGCGCTAAGCACCAAGGCGACGATCGTGCCGTGCTCGATTGTCGGTTCGGAAGAGATCTACCCGATGCTGACTGATGTTAAGCTGTTGGCTCGGCTGTTCAGTGTGCCGTATTTTCCGATTACGCCGCTGTTCCCGTTGGCTGGGCCAGCGGGCCTGGTGCCGTTACCTTCGAAATGGCGCATAGCATTCGGTGAGCCAATTTACACCACTGACTATGCTGCGAGCGACGTCGAGGACCCAATGGTCACCTTCGATCTGGCCGATCAGGTGCGTGAGACGATCCAGCAGACGCTGTATCGGTTGCTCGCTGGGCGCCGGAATATCTTCTTCGGCTGAGCAGGGGCCGTGATTGTGTGTCGCGCAGCTACTTTTACTTGACCAAGGTGAATTGGCAGACGTCGGTGTAATGGTCGCGGAATAGGTCCGAGCAGCCCGTCAGGTAGTGCATGTAGGTGTCGTACGTTTTTTGGCCCTGCAGTGCGATGGCCTCGTCCTTGTGCGCTTCCAGCGCTACGGCCCAGGCGTTCAGCGTCGGGACGTAGTGGGACCCGATCCGATGGTACCGCTCGACCTTGAAACCGGCGTTGGATGAGTAGTGGTCGACCTGCGAGATCTTCGGTAGCCGACCGCCAGGAAAGATCTCGGTTAAGATGAACTTGACGAAGCGGAGCAGGCTCATCGGCGTCGTCAAGTTCAGCTCCTTGGTTTCCTTGGCATCAGGCACGATGATCGTGTGCAGCAGCATCCTCCCATCTTTGGGCAGCACGTCGTAGCACATTTTGAAGAAGCTGTCGTAGCGCTCGAATCCGGCGTCGCCTGCGCCGTCGGCAAAATGCTCGAACGCGCCGAGTGAAACTATGCGGTCGACCGGTTCGTCGAATTGTTCCCAGCCTTGCAGCCGTACGTCCTTGGTTCGGTTCGTTCCGGTGTGGTCTATCTCGGCGAACTTCAGCTTGTTGTGGGCGAACTGATTCTTGCTCAACGTCAAGCCGATCACATTAACGTCATATTTTTCGATCGCATGCCGCATGGTCGATCCCCAGCCGCAGCCGATGTCGAGCAAAGTCATACCGGGTTCTAGCCTAAGCTTGCTCAAGGCGAGGTTACGCTTAGCGTGCTGGGCCTCTTCCAGCGTCATGTCGGGGCGTTCAAAGTATGCGCAGCTGTAGGTCATCGATGGATCGAGCCATAGCTTGAAAAACTCATTCGATCGGTCGTAATGCGACTGGACGGCTTCGATCGGCGGTTTTAGCTGTTTACGAGGGGTTTTGGCCGGATAGCTCTGTGACCGAACCATGATTCGCCTTTCATATCGACGCGATTGCAGCGACGGTTTCTTCAGCGGTAGCATCCTGACGTGCCGCTTCGCCCAGCATAGTGACAATACTGGTGACGACTGGCTTGCCCTCCGCATCGGTGACCTCGCTGCGGATTTTTGCGATTACAGTGCCATGAGACTCCATTACCGAGTCGAGGTAGGTGTCGAAGTACAGCTTATCTTGCGCCAGGATCGTACGGTAGAAGCGAAATTTCTGGTCGCGATGGAAGACCCGGGTGACATTAATCGGGATGTTGAATTTGGTAAAGATCTCGAGCTGTACGCGTCGTCCAGCGATCGCCAAGAAGGTTAGCGGAGCCACTAGTGCAGGGTATCCGGCCTTAATAGCTGCAGTTTCGTTGTAGTGGGTTGGGTGGTCGTCTTTAACCGCAAGCGCGAACTCACGGATTTTCTCGCGTCCGACTTGGAAGTGATCCAACTGCCGATAATGCTTGCCGATGAGTCCTTCGGCCTCTAGGGGAACTGTCATGACGCTGCGCTCTCCGCTCACACTCTGGGCTCAATGTCGCAGTTTATCAGCGTGGTTTACGTTGCGATGCTTGGGTTCGATCAGGTCGGTGTGCTTTTCGCGCGTTATTCGCGCTCACGGCGACGCGACACGGCTGCTGCCAACGCGCCGCCCAATGCCAAGGCCGACGGCACTCCGATCCGGGCAGCCTTGCGCGCAGTTCGAAAGTCGCGGATCTCCCAGCCCCGTTCACGGGCCAGACTGCGCAGCTGGGCGTCCGGGTTGATGGCGACCGCGGTGCCTACCAACGACAACATGGGCACGTCGTTGTAGCTGTCGGAATAGGCGGTGCAGCGCTTCAGATTGAGGCCCTCCCGGATCGCCAGCGATCGGACTGCATGTGCTTTCCCGGCTCCATGCAGGATCTCGTCTACCAGTCTGCCAGTGAATACCCCGTTTACCGACTCGGCGACTGTTCCCAATGCGCCGGTCAGGCCGAGCCGACGTGCGATGGTGGCAGCGAGTTCGTATGGCGTGGCAGTGATCAGCCACACCTGCTGGCCGGCATCAAGATGCATCTGAGTGAGCTCGCGGGTGCCAGCCCAGATTTTGTCCGCGATGATTTCGTCGTAGATCTCCTCGCCCAGAGCTACCAGCTGCTCGACTGATCGTCCTTCGATGAACGCGAGCGCTTTGCGCCGGCCGGCAGCCATGTCGTGGCTATTTTCTCTGCCGAGTAACTGAAACTTAGCCTGAGTGTAGATGAATCCGAGTACATCGCGATAGGTGAAATAGTCGCGAGCAGCCAGCCCGCGACCGAAGTGCACCGCCGATGAACCCTGCACCAACGTGTTATCGACGTCGAAAAATGCCGCCGCGGTCAGGTCGATCGGTGGTTGCGGACAGACCCCTGCGTCAGCCACTGCTGTGGGCATATCGTTAAGCGCCTGGTTGATGCTCGCGTTTTTGACCAAGGAATTCAGGTCAATGCGACCCTTATATGCGTTGCCCAGGTCAGGGGAAGCCATCGCGAAACCTCCTAAATCGCTGCGCTTGCCCGGTGGTCGGTTCAGTGGCAGACATCAACCCTATCTGGCAAATTGGGTTGCGGAGGTTTACGTATCTAGCCTGTGAGTCAGCGGCTAGATGTCAACTCGAGTCGCAGAGGTTATGGCTAGCGGTCCATCGGTTCACGACCACATCACCGAATTTGTTGAGTTGACATGGCGTCCAGGTTAGTTGTGGTGCGCGGTTGCACCGGCGTCCTGTAACTGTGCTAACGCGTTGCGTATCAGCTCTTCGCCGCGCGTTCAGTGCCGATGCACCTCGGCATGTGGTGCTGCATTTTGTCCTGGACCACATTGTATGCAGACTGGTTACCAGAGAGTCGGTTTCGGCGAGCATGCTTTTTGCATAGCGCCGAAACTCGGCCATTTGATGCACTTCCTCAACCAGCGCATCGAGATCCACGCGAAACGCTTCAGCCACTGTCGGCCTCTCGCCGCGCCTGCGCCGATGCTGTATCGTTCTCGTGGTAACCATCGTCAGTTGTGGCTGTCAGCTACAGCTAACATCGACAGGTTCGCGCCTGCCGCACCCTCACCATACGCGTGGCAGAGGTGTAGGCACCGTCAGATGCGCCGTGTCAGCCGGCCCGCTGATTCCGCAGATCCTTTGCGTTATCGCGCAGCTCTTGGGTGAACCTCTGCAGCGCCGCTGGATCGACATTAGGTTGTCCGGAGGAGCAACAGCGGCAATCTAGTGAGAACTGGGCCGGGTCACGCTTTCACTCGGAAAAGTCTCTCGAAAACGGCTACCACACTGGTGGCCATGACCGAGGCGCCAGATTGTCCGCAGGTTGAGCTGGCCAACCCGCGACGAGTGCGCGATCTGCGCACGGGTAAACAGCCAGCTGATTGAACTGGTTGGTGAGCTGGGCTTCCATCTGAAGATAACGGATATCGACGTCGCGGCTTTAGCGGGCACCCCTGGGCTGTGGGTTGAGTTCGGCCACCGTCTTCCAGTGATCCTGCTCGATGGCCGCTAGCACAGCTATGGTGAGGTCGACGAGGTCCGGCTCTGCGCGGATCTCACCTGCTGACAATATTTGGTAGCCCACTTGATCAACGTCTACCGTAGACACCAGTCCTGCTACTGGAGGAAAGCAAGGGAGCTGGCCAAGTGATGCTGCCGTGAGCATTTTGCTCTTCGGGGTTTCGCACCGCAGTGCGCCGGTCTCTGTTTTAGAACAACTCAGCCTGGACGGATCCGATCAGATCAAGATCGTCGACCGGGTGCTGCAGTCCCCGTTGGTGACCGAGGCGATGGTGCTGTCGACCTGTAACCGGGTCGAGGTCTACGCCGTGGTGGAGGCGTTCCACGCGGGATTGTCAGCTATTGGGCAAGTGCTGTCGGAATACTCCGCGATGCCGATCGGCGACCTGACCAAATACGCTTACGTACGCTACAGCGAGGCTGCTGTCGAGCATTTGTTCACGGTTGCCAGCGGTCTGGATTCAGCGGTGGTCGGCGAGCAGCAGGTGCTGGGTCAGGTGCGTCGCGCATATGCCGCCGCTGAGGCTAATCGGGCGGTAGGCCAGGTGTTGCATGAGGTGGCCCAACGAGCGTTGTCGGTGGGTAAGCGGGTGCATTCCGAAACTGCCATCGACGCTGCCGGGATCTCGATGGTGTCGGTCGCCCTTGGCATAGCTGAACGCACGCTGGGCGGGTTGGCGGGCCGGACCGCGGTAGTGATCGGCGCTGGCGCGATGGGTGCACTCTCGTCGTTGCACCTGACGCAGGCCAACATCGGGCGTATCAATGTACTTAACCGGTCGTTGTCTCGAGCGCGGCAGCTGGCCGGTAAGGTCGGTGAAGCGGGCGTGCCGGCCGACGTGCGGACTCTTGATCAGCTTGCTGAGGTATTGGCGGACGCTGACTTAGTGGTCAGCTGTACGGGGGCGGTCAGCCCCGTGGTTTCGCTGGCGGACGTGCACCACGCTTTGGCTGCCATGCGCCGTGACGAAACGACTCGGCCGCTGGTGATATGTGATTTAGGTATGCCGCGCGACGTGGATCCGGCGGTGGCCAAACTGCCCGGCGTTTGGGTCGTTGATGTAGACCGCGTGCAGCGTGAACCGTCGGCCCATGCCAGCGCCGCCGACGTTGATGCCGCGCGCCGCATTGTGGCGGCTGAAGTGGCCACATATCTGACTAGGCAGCGGATGGCCGAGGTGACCCCGACGGTGACGGCGTTGCGTCAGCGAGCCGCCGATGTGATCGAAGCGGAGTTACTGCGCCTAGACCACCGACTGCCCGGGTTGGAAAGCACTCAGCGCGAGGAGGTGGCACACACCGTGCGACGGGTGGTAGACAAGCTGCTACACGCGCCTACCGTGCGGATCAAGCAGCTTGCCAGTGCTCCCGGCGGTGACAGCTACACCGAGGCGCTGCGTGAGCTTTTCGAGCTCGATCAGACCGCTGTCGATGCGGTTGCCACTGCAGGTGAATTACCAGTGATGGTAAGCGGGTTCGGCGATGCTACTAGTAGGTACGGCACAAGTGCTGCGCAGGACAGCTCAAAACATCACGCCGACTAGTTGATTGGCCCACGTGATCCGGATAGGCACTCGGGGCAGCTTACTAGCCACCACCCAGGCTGCGCTCGTTAGAGACGCTCTCATTGCCAACGGGCATCCTGCGGAGTTGGTGATCATCAACACCGCAGGCGATCAATCGTCTGCGCCTGTCGACAGTCTAGGTGTGGGTGTCTTCACCAAAGCATTACGTGAGGCTATCGAAGAGGGCTGCGTCGATGCTGCGGTGCACTCGTACAAGGATTTGCCAACCGCTGACGATCCGCGGTTCACGGTAGCGGCGATTCCTCCACGAAACGACCCCCGCGACGCAGTGGTAACCCGCGATGAGCTGGTGCTTGCGGAATTGCCGGCTGGATCGCTGGTAGGCACGTCCTCGCCACGGCGGGCGGCACAGCTTAGGGCACTGGGTCTCGGTTTGGAAATTCGCCCCCTACGAGGCAACCTAGATACCAGGTTGAACAGGGTAAGCAGTGGCGATCTTGACGCCATCGTGGTGGCCCGGGCCGGGTTGGCCCGGCTGGGCCGCCTCGATGAAGTCACCGAGACGTTAGATCCGGTGCAGATGGTGCCAGCACCGGCTCAAGGCGCGCTCGCGGTCGAATGCCGCGCTGGTGACAGCCGGTTGGTGGCGGTGCTGGCGGCGTTGGACGATGCCGACACACGTGCGGCGGTCACTGCGGAGCGAGTCCTGCTCGCCGAACTGGAGGCCGGCTGCTCCGCACCGGTGGGCGCGATCGCTGAAATGGTCGAGTCCATCGATGAGGAAGGCCGCGTCTTCGAAGAGTTGTCGCTGCGCGGCTGTGTGGCGGCGTTGGACGGATCCGACGTGATCCGCGCGTCCGGCATCAGCATGTCTGGTCGGGCGAGCGAGCTTGGGCTAGCAGTTGCTGTAGAGCTGTTTGAGCTGGGTGCCCGGGAGCTGATGTGGGTAGCGCGGTCAGACCGGGCACGAGGAAGTTGAACGGGAGTGGTGGGAGCGACAATGACGACGCGAGGGCGTAAGCCTAGACCAGGTCGCATCACATTTGTGGGCGCCGGTCCAGGCGCCCCGGGTTTACTAACTGCCCAGGCTGTAGCGGTGCTGGCGAACGCCGCCCTGGTTTTCATCGACCCCGATGTACCTGAGCCGGTGCTGGCGCTGATTGGCAAGGACCTGCCACCGGTCTCTGGTCCAGCGCCTGCCGGTCCGGCTGCTGCGACCGCCGTCGGCGCTGCCGATGATACCCCCGAGGGGGATCGCAACCAAGCCGCACCGACGGTCGTGTCCGGAGGCGCTGACATCCGTCCTGCACTGGGGGACCCCATTGAGGTTGCCAAGAATCTGACCGCCGAGGCTCGTTCCGGTGTCGACGTAGTGCGGCTAGTGGCGGGTGATCCGTTGACGGTGGACGCGATTATAACTGAGGTGAACGCTGTGGCACGCACCAATCTACAAATCGAGATCGTGCCCGGCTTAGTCATCAGCAGCGCCGTACCGACCTATGCTGGGCTACCCCTGGGTTCGTCGCACACGGTGGCTGATGTACGTGGCGACGTGGACTGGGAAGCGCTAGCCGCGGCTCCTGGGCCGCTGATTCTGCAAGCCACCGCATCACATCTTGCCAACGCGGCGCACACATTGATCTACCACGGGCTGGACGACGCCACCCCCTGCGTGGTGACCGCGCAGGGCACGACCTCTCAGCAACGTTCTGTCGAAACCACATTGGAGGGATTGATCGACCCGGCTGTCCTAGGCGGCACCGATACAGCAGGCCCGCTGACCGGGCCGCTGGTGGTGACCATAGGCAAGATGGTGACAAGCCGAGCTAGGCTGAACTGGTGGGAAAGTCGCGCACTCTACGGTTGGACCGTGTTGGTACCGCGTACCAAGGACCAGGCCGGCGAGATGAGCGAGCGGCTAGCGTCGTACGGCGCGTTGCCGGTTGAGGTGCCGACCATCGCCGTTGAGCCGCCTCGCAGTCCCACTCAGATGGAGCGTGCTGTCAAGGGGCTGGTCGACGGTCGTTTTCAATGGGTGGTGTTCACTTCCACCAACGCGGTGCGCGCGGTGTGGGAGAAGTTTGGCGAGTTCGGTCTGGACGCCCGCGCTTTCTCCGGGGTGAAGATCGCCTGCGTCGGAGAAGCGACTGCCGACCGAGTCCGTGCATTCGGGATCAGCCCGGAGCTGGTGCCGGCCGGGGAACAGTCGTCCCTCGGTCTGCTGGACGAATTCCCGCCTTATGACAGCGTTTTCGATCCAGTGAACCGTGTTTTGCTGCCGCGCGCTGACATCGCCACCGAAACGCTGGCTGCGGGACTGCGTGAGTATGGCTGGGAGATCGAGGATGTCACCGCTTATCGGACGGTGCGGGCGGCACCGCCGCCGGCGGCCACCCGGGAAATGATCAAGACAGGTGGCTTCGACGCCGTATGCTTCACCTCCAGCTCCACGGTGCGTAACTTGGTCGGTATTGCCGGCAAACCGCACGCGCGGACTATTATCGCTTGCATCGGACCCAAGACCGCCGAGACCGCTTCTGAGTTTGGTTTGCGGGTGGATGTCCAGCCTGAAACCGCCGCGGTTGGACCGTTAGTTGACGCGTTGGCCGAACATGCCGCTAGGCTACGCGCCGAGGGCGCTCTACCTCCACCGCGCAAGAAAAGCCGCAGGCGCTAGTAGTGATCGCGAGCACGGTGGGTACGGGTTCGGCAGTAGGCAGTCAGTGAGCGTCAGTGGTTACCCGCGACACCGACCGCGTCGGCTTCGCTCAACCCCCGCTATGCGCCGCCTGGTGGCGCAGACCTCGCTGGAGCCAAAGCATTTGGTGCTGCCGATGTTCGTCGCTGACGGTATCGAAGAGCTGCGACCAATTGCTTCCATGCCGGGCGTTGTGCAGCACACCCGGGATTCGCTGCGTCGCGCTGCCGTCGATGCTGTCGCTGCCGGGGTAGGTGGATTGAACCTGTTTGGCGTGCCCTGCGACCAGGATAAGGATGCAACTGGCTCGGCTGGGGTAGATCCCAATGGCATCCTCAATGTCGCTCTTCGCGATCTGGCCGAGGATCTCGGTGATGCCACCGTGTTGATGGCCGACACCTGTCTGGACGAGTTTACCGACCATGGGCACTGTGGCGTCCTCGACGAGCGGGGCCGAGTGGACAACGACGCAACCGTGGCACGGTACGTGGAAATTGCTGTGGCACAAGCGGAATCCGGTGCTAACGTGGTTGGGCCGAGCGGGATGATGGACGGCCAGATAGGTGCGATCCGAGACGGACTGGACAGTGCTGGCTACACCGACGTAGCGATCCTGGCTTACGCTGCGAAGTTTTCCTCGGCGTTCTATGGACCGTTCCGCGAGGCGGTGAGCTGCAGCTTGTCCAGTGACCGATGCACCTACCAGCAGGAGCCAGGAAATGCCCGCGAGGCGTTGCGCGAAATCAAGTTGGATCTCGACGAAGGCGCAGACATCATCATGGTCAAACCCGCTTTAGGGTATCTGGACGTTGTTGCTATGGCGGCCGGTGTTTCGCCAGTTCCGGTAGCTGCCTATCAAGTCTCGGGAGAGTACGCAATGATTTGCGCCGCGGCCACAAACAACTGGATTGACGAACGTGCCGCTGTGCTAGAGTCGCTGACAAGTATCCGGCGCGCCGGGGCGGATATCGTGTTCACCTATTGGGCCGCTGATGTGGCGGGTTGGCTTTCCTGACCAATCCATTAGGTCGCAATCACTCGATGGGGCTGCAGATGATGGCAACGACGGAAGCCAATCGCAAGCTGTTGTTTTATGAGCTCGGCGCCAACTGGATTTGGTTGCTATCAGTACCAGCGGCAGCGACTGCCGTGATCTTCATGAAATCTTGGAGTGGTGCTTCGATGCACCTGGTAGTCCTGTTGATCTTTCTGGTTCTGGTGTCTGGGTTTGTAGGCTTCCAGGTGAAGCCGGTGCAAATCCAGTGCTCAGTCGAACTCACCGACGATACCCTGCGTCGGGACGCCGAGACGATCCTCGTCACCGAAATCCTGAAGATCCTATCCGGGAGTCGAGAATTCACTGACGTCCGACAAGGAGTTGAAGCCGTGGCAGTCGGTGCGGGCGCTTGGCTAATTGGTTGTGGTGCTGCGCGGCCGCGTTGGTATCGGACTGAGGCTCAACGAGGGTCGTACCGCGCAGGCTTGGGCCCGTCATATCGTCATTCTCGGGCGGCACTGACTCCGCTGGTTCAGGAGAGTGTGGAGCCCGCCTGATCGGATGTCACCGATGTCGATAATGACAACAACGAGTTACCGCGGTGATCGGTCGTTATCGAACGATGATCGAACTCGGTTTGGCCCTTCTCATGTTTATGGGAGCTGAGATGAGCTGGTTGTGCTCGCGTTACACGGTCCCCATCGTGCCCATCGCAGACGGGCAACCGATCACAATGTTCGGTGATGCACACTCCTCGGTGGCTGCTACTGACCTTGTTGTTGGGAACGTTCGCCGCTATCCTAGTGGTTGTTGGGGCGACGTGGCTGTAGCAGTGTCTGACTGCTCTCCAAAAGTGAGGTGAAAAGTTAATTGAGCGCAATTCTTCCATTGTTGCACGGTTCCGCTCATAGGTCCAGCGTGCCAGTCACTCCTGCAGCAGCACAAGGCCAAGCCTGGTCAGTTGCGTGACAGTCGATAAGTAGATCAGCAGCGCGATCATCTCAAACCTCCCCGCAAGCCTTGCAGTAATAGGAAGTCAATAGAACGAGTGGCTTTGGCAAGAAGTTCACCGCGACAGCTGATCATATTCGCTAACATGGTGACTGGCCTCAGCCGTCAGCCAGGGCGCGATCGGCTACCGTGTCGATGGTCGATGGCGGGTGCCAGCAACTGCGTGTACTCGGGGTATCACATCGTTGTCGTACCGGAACACCAAGGTACTGTCGACGATCATCAGGCAGCGGCCGAGGGGGTGCAGGGCAGGTCGGTTAGATCGGCGTAGTGAACTCTGGCACCGGTCGTTGTCGTTGCCTAGCCCGGCGGGTAGCACACCACCGCGAACACCGCGACCGGCACGCAAGTCCTCGATGTCCGGGCGGCATCCCCGCTGCTCTGCTCGACAGCGAGGGCGGGCGATGTTTTCCTACTGGGTCTGTCATGAATTCGTTGTCTGTCCACATCCGATAGGAGGCTATCCAGTCCAACTTGTCGGGTAGCTGCTTTCAGCAATACGAAATATCGTGTCCTTCTGGGAAAACCTCCCCGTCAGTGGCGTTTTCAGGTGGTTGACGAATTGGCGGGTGGCGAAATTGAAGCGGTCGCTGGTGCTGCAGTGTCCACCCGCAGGGGTATCGACGACAACGCCGGCAGACCCACCACGCTGTGTTGTACCCAATCATCGTGGCTGTCAGACGCTCCGGGTATGCTATCGGTGAATAAGGTGAACAATGTTGGGATGATCGCGCAGATCCTTTTGGTCCGCGACGGCCCCAGCAGGAACGCCCCGTGTTCATACCATCAACCCGCCCAGAAAACCCACCCGGGAAGTGTCTATATCCATTGAAGACAGTAATCGGCAGGAGCTCATCAAGCATCATAGCGCCGGAGTCCACGCTGGATGCACGTCGGTGCCAGTAGGTATCACCACCATCGACTCCTACCACGGCGATGGTGCTCGGCCCGTCTTGGCTAGTTGGGCGAGTGCGCCCTCCACGCCGGCGTCGAGCATCATTTCCGCGTTGCTGCTCTTGCCTGCAACGCAATCACTGTACACAGCATCCCGATCTTGTCCGGCGGGAAAAGTGATGACTCAATTGGTATTGGTCTTGACGCTGCCGCGATCCGCTGAGCGTGGTCGGTAACGTGTTATCTGCTATTGCAGGCTCAAACGGGGTGAGTGTGCCCAGGGGGTGCGCCGCCGCTTGTGGTTCGAGTGGATCCAGGATGGCGCCCAAAGTCCACACATCAGCGGCCGCAACATCAACGCCGGCTCCCATGAGCAGTACCACGTGTCGGTTCAGGTCAGGTACGGGCGTCAATAATGCCGCGATAGTCGGTCTTTGCTGGTACCTGGCATCTCAGGGTCTGTAGAGACAGCGATAAAACAGTTCGATTCCTGATCACCGACCGGCGGTCCGTTCCTATGCCGTAAATCTAATGGGAACCTTTAGGCCCATAAGTTTGAAGATGAGTTCTGCGACATGTCATTGCAACCCAACGGTCACTTGAATTCGTGGTTTCGCAACACGTTCCGCCCAAACGAGTGTGCGTTTTCTGTCAGCGGCTGCGGTGGTTGCTCTTGTCGCGGCGTGCTCACACGGGTCCAAGACCCCGAGTGCGGGGCCGGTAGCTGCGACACTAATGCGCCATATAGTGGTCATCTTCCATGGGAACATCTCCTTTGACCACTACTTCGGAACCTATTATTAGGTCGCCAACATCGATGGCCAACCGTTTATGGCCAAACCGGACATCCTCACGGTCAACGGTCTAACTTCAGATTTGTTGACGAACGATCCCAACTCGGTGCAGCCGATGCGTTTAGGCGGACCGGGTCAGCAGCTGACCTGCGATTAGCAGCGTGAGTACCAAACCGAGCACTTGTCCGCCTATGGCGGTGCCATGGATAGGCTTGTTGAACACGACAAGAATGCTCCATGTTCACCGCTGTTCTTCAGTGTTCCTGGCCTGATGATATCTTATTAACTACTGAAGACAACTCGGTGACTGTGCCGTGGAACGGCACCCGACGGTACTCAAGAGTGACAACTTCCACGCTACCATCTTCGGCCTTTCTACGCCCATACGCATCAACTTAGTGCGGGTTAAACTCATAGAGCAATAACCAAATTTAACATCGGATGGGGAACCGCTCCGGCCCCGTATGGTCATTGACTTTGCAAGCAACGGGCAAGGCACTTTGATCCAAGATCCGCAATCTTTGGGTGATGATGGTTCCTACCGGGAGTAGGTGAAGTTCAGCTCCGACAACAAAACATCGGTTACCGCGTTCAACGCGAAGGGCGTCACGGCTACTTTCAAGGCGGTTTCAAACCCACCGGCTGCAAGCCCGACGGTAAGGCGGAATGCGTTGCAACGCGCAACATTGGCACGGTCTTGGGCGGCACCGGCAAGACTTTTAGAGCGTTCCCGTTCGACACTAGATCTGACTACATGCCCCACCACGAGCCGTTTCAGTACTACATTATCCACAACAAACCTACACCATCTGCCGCCGAGCGCGACCGGCAAGATCGGCTTCACTGATAAGGCCACCCACCAAATACAACCTATCGGATTTTTGGGCCCCCACCTACGGGGGCAATCTGCCAGTGACGAGCATTCTGAAACCGCCACGCTACCAAGACGTGCACGCCGGTTACTCCGGTCTGCTCGACGAACAACCGTTCCTCGTTGGTACGGTCAACTATCTACGGAAGTTCCCGGAATAGTGGGATATGGTTATTCTCATCGCCTATGATGCCTTAGAGAGCCGATACGACCATTAGCCTACCAGTGGTAGTGTCGCCTTCCGACACAGCCGAAGACACTCTGGACAGCCCAGGATAAATACTGCGATCCGGGGCGGCATGACCATAACCCACCAAAGACAGTGCGGGTATGGTACTCGGCTACCGCTGCTGGCTATGGCGTAAAATGCCCTGAAGTAAATCATAAGCTAACTGGCCAAAGTTCAATCACTCGGTTCATCGAAGACAACTGGGACACCGGACGCATTGGCGATCACTCGTTCAACGGACGTGCTGGTTATACTGGACCGGGTGTTTGACTTCAGGAGTTCGACCACACCATCCCGTTCAACCACCAGGATCCGATCCCGCTGGCTTCGATAGTCTCACACCGTATGCTACCGAATGGTGCTCCGCCCCCCATTATGGATTATGGGTCTATGTGGCTGTGGTTAGACCAACATTATGGGGACGGGGTGCGTCAGGAAGACCCGTAAAATGGCAAGCCATGGGTAGTCTCCATCGGAGTTACGCTAAGGCCTGTCGCAGCGTTAGCGCAACATGATCGCCATCGGTAGCGTGATCGGCGCTCGGTTGTTTGGCGGTTTTGGCGTGGTAATCCATGCGACTGGCTCCGCCGCGTTCCTGACCTACGCGGTTTGCGATGTGTTGATCATTCTCGTGATGCGTATGCTCGTCGATATAGCTCCCGCGAACCTTTGTACGGGATCGTTCGCCAACTAGGCGGGACAAGCCCTCGGTGCCATTCGGTTGGCTGATTGTATCGGTACTATATTTAGGTAATTGTGTTCGGATGCGAGGCTGTCGCTGGCGGGTAGGTTATCATTTCCTGGCTCCATACGCCATTGTGGCTTTCTGCACTGATCCTGATGGTCACGATGACTGTGACCAATCCTGTTTTCCGTCGCATCCTACGGAGAGTTCGACTGTCTGGTTCGCTGGAACCAAAAACCGCTATCTTCGTGGTTTTTTTGAGCTCCGGAACAGTGTTAGTCCTCGAACTGCTGCCACATCGTCAGTGGATTTATCTAATCTCGATTAGCATAGCGGATTTTGCCGAATAGTGTGGGGGCCGTTTGTGCCGCCGTCGTGGTGGCATAGTGTACAGACAGATGCCCAAATTTCAGGAGCAGGGCTTTAACCAGCTCAACGGCACCGAAGCTAAACCAGCCAACGGCTGACAATCATCATTGTACGTATTGTGAAGCGGTGTTTCAGCCTCGGCTCACGACGATTCCGCCGCTGATGATCGCCGGTTCACGCGGGGCCCTAACTCGTGGAACCCGTGAAACTACTCTCTGCCTGTGGTCGTGCACCAGGGCGTCTTTGGCGATTTTCTATCCAGGTCCAGTACAGGTCTACTTGTTGGTGTGGTGGCGGCGCTCGTCGCTTGTCCTTCGTCGGCAACGAGGAAAGAGACTTCGCATTCCAGACTTGCGCTGGTCGGTTTTGTCGATCAGCGGGCCAACGACGCCAGGTCGCCATCCGTATGTGGAACGCCGCGCTGCTTAAAAAGCATTACCGCAAGCTGATTTTCGGTCGGATCAGCGCAATGTATCAACCCCCCCAAGTCTTGTATCCGCGCTGATGCGGGTTGGGCCGCCGGGATTGAACAATTCGACCACTGCACGGGTTGACACTAACGCGGTCCGAGTGATCAGCACCGCTTGCTCGGCTGGCAGCCTCGTGAAAGACTGCCGGCCGATGTGTACGTGCTGGATCGCTTTGGCCTTAGTGACGATCTGGGGTCGGCGACACCGTAGCTCTTGCCGCTGCGGCGCATCCGCCCACCTCCTGCTGCGGTGAGGTTCTTCAATCGGTCACGGTCGGAGCCGTAGGTCAGCAGGATCACAAACCCGAGCTGTTCGTTGAAGTTGTCGCGAAACACCACCAACGGTGTGCTGTAAGCCTTGCCGGATCACCTCCCGACGTGCTTTGAGAATGCCGTGCATGGGTAGCCAGCTGGCCTACAGCCGTTGAGTGGGGTTGGTGACGTGCCGGGGTAAAATCGGGCTAGTCATTGGGGTAGTTGCATGCCGTTATCCAACTTGTCGGCTTGGACCGACCTAAGGCCTTACCCAAATTCTTACACCCTGTAGTTCAACGAGTCGCGGAGGCTGGAACACTGGTCGTCATGGGCAGCACTAACCAGGCAAACGCACCGGCCGGCCCAGCCGTAAGCATCTCGGCGAAGCTGTTCGAGGATGCTTGCGCCGTTATTCCCGGTGGGGTGAACTCCCCGGTACGTGCCTTCTCGGCGGTCGGTGGCACCCCGCTCTTCATCACCGAAGCGCGGGGTTGCTGGCTAACCGACGCCGACGGTCACCGCTACGTTGACTTGGTCTGCTCGTGGGGGCCGATGATCCTCGGGCATGCGTATCCTGCCGTGGTCGACGCCGTCGCTACTGTCGCCGCCTCCGGTCTGTCGTTCGGGGCACCGACGCCGGCGGAGACGCAGCTGGCAGCCGAGATCATCGGGAGGATGGCGCCTGTCGAGCGAATACGGTTGGTAAACTCCGGCACTGAAGCCACCATGAGCGCGGTGCGGTTGGCACGTGGATTCACCGGACGGACCAAGATCATAAAGTTTTCTGGCTGCTATCACGGCCATGTGGACGCGCTGTTGGCCGACGCGGGCTCTGGGGTGGCGACGCTGAGCTTGCCGTCCTCGACGGGAGTAACCGGCGCCGCCGTAGCTGACACAATTGTGTTGCCCTATAATGATATAGCGGCTGTTAGGCAGACTTTTGCCCGGTTTGGTGACCAGATTGCCGCGGTGATTACCGAAGCGAGTCCCGGCAATATGGGAGTTGTCCCACCCGTGCCCGGCTATAACGCGGCGCTGCGCACGATCACCGCAGAGCATGGTGCGCTACTGATCATCGACGAGGTGATGACCGGTTTCCGGGTTAGCCGAAGTGGTTGGTACGGGCTCGATCCGGTCGCCGCTGACTTGTTCATCTTCGGCAAGGTGATGGGCGGCGGAATGCCGGCCGCCGCGTTCGGCGGGCGAGCCGAGGTGATGGAGATGCTGGCGCCGCTGGGGCCGGTGTATCAGGCGGGGACTCTGTCGGGTAACCCGGTGGCGATGGCCGCTGGGCTGGCAACGCTACGGGCTGCCGTCGACGCAGTCTATGCCACACTGGACCACAACGCCGACCGGTTGGTTGCACTACTATCTGAGGCGCTTACGGGTGCCGGTGTGCCACACCAGATTCCGCGGGCCGGCAATATGTTCAGCGTGTTCTTTTCTGAAGCGCCGGTGACCGACTTTGCGTCCGCTTGCAACAGCCAGATCTGGCGTTATCCGGCGTTTTTTCATGCACTGCTGAACGCGGGTGTTTACCCGCCGTGCAGTACGTTCGAGGCGTGGTTCGTCTCGGCCGCTCTCGACGACGACGCGTTCGGTCGCATCGTTGATGCTCTGCCTGGTGCGGCCGCTGCCGCAGTCGCCGCCCGGAACCGGGAGTCCTGATGGTCGAGCACAATCGGGTCCATGTGGTGCGTCACGGTGAAGTGGACAACCCCACCGGGATCCTCTATGGGCGACTCGCCGGGTTTGGCCTTTCTGAGACGGGTAGAGCGCAAGTGGCCGCAGTCGCCGATGCGCTGGCTGACCGTGATGTCGTTGCGGTAATCGCTTCTCCGCTACAACGGGCACAGGAAACCGCGGCGCCCATCGCCGAGAAGCACAACCTGCCTGTGGACACCGACCCCGATCTGATCGAATCGGTCAGCTTCTTCGAGGGGCGACGTGTCGGCTTGGGCGACGGCGCCTGGCGGGACCCTCGGGTGTGGTGGCAGCTGCGCAACCCATTCACCCCGTCATGGGGGGAGTCCTACATCGAGATCGCAGCTCGGATGATGACCGCGATGGACAAGGCACGTACCCGCGGCGCCGGCCATGAGGTGGTGTGCGTCAGCCATCAACTGCCGGTGTGGACGCTGCGGCTACACCTGACCGGCAAGCGACTTTGGCACGATCCGCGGCGCCGAGACTGTGCGTTGGCCTCTGTGACGACCTTCGTCTACGACGGAGACTGGCTGGTCGACGTGGAGTATTCTCAACCGGCGGGCACTTGATCACGCCGGTGACGATGCAGAGCGAAGCGATGTGGAAGAGTGGTGCCACGATAATCTGGCGGCTGGCGAATGCCGGTGCAGTGTTGGCGACGCTGCTCGTGGGCTGTTCGGGTCGCAACGCGGTAGTCCAAGGCGGCACCTTCGAATTCGTCTCGCCCGACGGCAAGACCGACATCTTCTACGATCCGCCCGCGAGCCGTGGCCGCCCGGGGCCGCTGTCCGGGCTGGATTTGGCGGATCCTGCGCGGACGGTCGCGCTAGACGATTTCACGGGAAACGTTGTCGTTATTAATGTTTGGGCCCAGTGGTGCGGGCCATGCCGGGCCGAGGTGACCCAACTGCAGCAGGTCTATGATGCTACCCGAGATTCCGGAGTGTCCTTCCTGGGCATCGATGTCCGCGATAACAACCGCCAGGCGGCCCAGGATTTCGTCAACGACCGCCACGTCACGTTCCCGTCGATCTACGACCCGGCGATGCGGACCCTGATTGCTTTCGGAGGCAAATACCCGACCACCGTGATCCCGTTCACGTTGGTGCTGGACCGTCAGCATCGGGTCGCGGCGGTATTTCTGCGGGAATTGCTCGTCGGGGATTTGCAACCCGTGGTGGCTAGGGTGGCGCACGAAACCGCGGCGGGTCAACTACCGCGGGGAACGCCATGACCGGTTTCACCGCTATTGCCGCCACGGGACCGCTGTTGGTGGCTTTAGGGGTGTGTATGTTAGCAGGGCTGGTGTCGTTTGCCTCACCGTGTGTGGTGCCGCTGGTGCCTGGCTACCTGTCGTATCTGGCGGCGGTCGTTGGTGTCTCGGACGAAGAGACGCAGCTAGGGTCGGGTGCGATCAAAGCCCCACCTGCTGCCCGATGGCGGGTGACAGGATCTGCGGCGCTGTTCGTTGCCGGGTTCACTACTGTGTTCGTCTTCGACACCATCGCCGCCCTGGGGATGACCACTGTGCTGACCACCAATCAGGTGCTGCTGCAGCGGGTCGGAGGTGTGCTGACCATTGTGATGGGGTTGGTGTTCGTGGGCTTGATCCCGACCTTGCAGCGCCAGGCTCGGTTTAGCCCGCGGCAGTTGACGACGGTGGCGGGGGCGCCGGTGCTTGGCGCCGTCTTCGCGCTCGGCTGGACGCCGTGCCTAGGGCCGACATTGAGCGGGGTAATCGCGGTTGCCGCGGCCACCGACGGCATAAATGTGACGCGCGGCATTGTCCTGGTGATTGCCTACTGCATGGGCTTAGGAATCCCGTTCGTGCTGCTAGCGTCCGGTTCGGCGCAGGCGGTGGCCGGCTTGGGGTGGTTGCGGCAACACGGCCGAGCCATCCAAGTCTGTGGCGGCATGTTCCTGGTCGCGATCGGTGCAGCGCTGATCGCTGGGGTGTGGGATGACTTTGTTTCGTGGCTGCGGGATGCCGTCGTCAGTGACATGAGGGTATCGATTTGATGCAGGTTCTCATGCGACTTCTGGCCTGGGTGCGCAACACGTGGCGTGCGCTGACTTCGATGGGCACTGCGCTGGTGCTGTTGTTTTTGCTTGCATTTGGCGCTATACCCGGTGCGTTATTGCCGCAGCGCGGCCTCAACGTCGGCAAGGTTGACGACTACTTGGCTGCTCACCCGATAATCGGGCTGTGGCTGGACCAGCTGCAGGTCTTCGACGTGTTCTCCAGCGTCTGGTTCACCGCCATCTACACGTTGCTGTTCGTATCCCTCGTCGGCTGCCTGGCCCCGCGGATGATCGAGTATGCTCGCAGTCTGCGCGCTACGCCGGTGATTGCCCCACGCAACCTGGCCCGGCTGCCCAAGCACGCCAGCTTCCAGGCCATCGGTGATGCCAAGACTCTGGCGGGCACCATCGCTGGCAGACTGCGCGGCTGGCGTACGGTCATTCGCACTCAAGACGGCGTAGTCCACGAAACCGTGGTGTCAGCTGAAAAGGGCTACCTGCGTGAATTCGGCAACCTGGTCTTTCATTTTTCGCTGCTGGGCCTGCTGGTCGCGGTGGCCGTCGGCAAGCTGTTCGGTTACGAGGGCAATGTTGTTGTCATCGCCGACGGTGGACCTGGCTTTTGCTCAGTATCGCCAGCTGCGTTCGACGCGTTTCGTGCCGGCAACACCGTCGACGGAACTTCGTTGCATCCGATTTGCATTCGGGTCAACGACTTTGCGGCACATTACTTGCCCTCGGGACAGGCCACGTCGTTCGCCGCGGATATTGACTATCAGGATGGTCACGATCTGATAGCGAATAGCTGGCGGCCCTACCGGCTGGAAGTCAACCACCCACTGCGCGTAGCCGGTGACCGGGTGTACTTGCAGGGCCACGGCTACGCGCCCACCTTCACCGTGACATTTCCCGACGGACAGACGCGCACGTCGACCGTGCAATGGCGACCTGAAAACCCGCAGACGCTGTTGTCGTCGGGTGTGGTGCGCATCGACCCGCCCGCAGGCAGCTATCCCAACATGAGCGAGCGTCGTCAACACGAGATCGCGATCCAGGGCCTGTTGGCACCGACCGAGCAGCTAGACGGCACTCTGTTGTTGTCGCGTTTCCCAGCGTTGAACGCTCCTGCAGTAGCCATCGATATTTACCGCGGTGACACAGGCCTGGACAGCGGGCGGCCTCAGTCGTTGTTCACTCTGGATCCCCGGCTGATCGATCAAGGCCGGCTGGCCAAAGAGAAACGGGTCAATCTGCGGGCTGGCGAACAGGTCCGGCTTGGCCAAGGCCCAGGGGCCGGCACCGTGGTGCGCTTCGACGGGGCCGTGCCGTTCGTCAATTTGCAGGTGTCACATGATCCCGGCCAGGCTTGGGTGTTTTTTTTCGCCATCGCGATGATGGTCGGGCTAGTGGTGTCGCTGATGGTGCGTCGTCGCCGGGTATGGATCAGGCTCACACCGGCGGCCGGTACGGTAAATGTCCAACTGGGCGGCCTTGCGCGCACCGACAATTCCGGATGGGGCGACGAATTCGAGCGATTGACGGAGCGACTATTTGCCGGACTCGGCGAGTCTGCCGCGGCTGACCGGACGCTTGCAACGGCCAGAAGGTGTTCTCAGATGGACGTCAAATGAATACTCTGCACGTCAACATCGGCCTGGCGTGCTACTCCGACTGGGCGTTCACTTCGGCCGTGGTGGCGCTGGTGGTCGCCCTGCTGCTGTTGGCTTATGAGCTGGCGTACGTCGGCAGCCGCCGAGTAGACAACCGCGCGAGAGTGGTGGCCGGGTCGGTCGCCGCCGACAGCGGGACTCCCGGTATCGTGGTGGATACTCGGCAACGGCCGTTCGACGAACGTGTCGGGCGGGCTGGGTTGGCCGTGACCTACCTTGGCATCGGTCTGTTGCTAGCGTGCATTGTGTTGCGCGGCCTGGCCACCCTGCGGGTGCCTTGGGCCAATATGTACGAGTTCATTAACCTGACCTGCTTTTCCGGGCTGGTCACCGGCGCGATTGTGTTGCGCCGGCGGCAATACCGCCCGCTGTGGGTTTTCTTACTGGTGCCGGTGCTGATCCTGCTCACGATTTCCGGGCGATGGCTTTACGCCAACGCAACGCCGGTGATACCGGCGTTGCAGTCCTACTGGCTGCCCATCCATGTGTCGGTGGTCAGCCTCGGTTCGGGGATTTTCCTGGTCGACGGCATAGCCAGCATCTTGTTCCTGCTGCGTACCTCGCGGCTGGTGGTTTCCGGCCCCGAAGGCGCTGAGCGCAGTAAAAACGCACTGGCCCGGCTGGTGCGGCGATTCCCTGACGCACAGACCCTGGACCGGATCGCCTATCGAACGACAATCTTTGCGTTTCCGGTGTTTAGTTTCGGGGTGATCTTTGGTGCGATCTGGGCCGAGGAAGCCTGGGGCAGGTACTGGGGCTGGGATCCTAAGGAGACGGTTTCTTTTGTCGCGTGGGTGGTATACGCAGCTTATCTACACGCCAGGTCGACCGCGGGATGGCGGGACAGGAGGGCAGCGTGGATCAACGTGGTTGGGTTTGTTGCTATGGTCTTCAACCTGTTTTTCGTGAACCTGGTGACTGTAGGTCTGCATTCGTATGCGGGAGTGGACTGACTGCTTGTTGGTAGGTGGCCGAATATTGCAGCCAAAGGAGTAAAGTTGCCATTTTGAGCATTCACGGATGCAGACACCCCGAAACGATACTGACTGTGACGACACGATAACCTTACGACGCAGTTGCCGTCTCAACCCCGTACTCTGGCGACCTACTCAGCCAATCCGGCAGCACTACACCGACACCGGCCTTTGTTAGATTTCGCAGAGAGCGGCGCTCCCGCGGACCTGACCCGTTGGCCGGGACACCTCCACCAGCACCCTCATCGCCTGTCCGGATGCCGCATGGGGAGTCACCTATGGTTACCGACGTCCTGCGGGTTTACGCGACGGAATTAGGCAACTATTACGGTGGCGAGATCAAACAGACCCGTCGGTGCTCGGCACCGCCCGGAGGGCGTGCCAACGCTGTATCCGGAGTTGTCCACCCGAACGCTCATGCTACCGGTCAGACCGCCGCCGTCGGAGTGCGGGCAGCGCATGCTCTACATGCTATCCGGCTAGCTGATTAACCTGAAGGGAGAGCCCCAGGGCCTCCAATTATACGACTTGGTGGCCCAGATAGATCTGGCCGGTGCGGGGTTGTTACCGGATTGCGGTGTTGTCGCTGAAGGATAGGGGTCGGCAAAACCACAATCATCGCGCCGCTGGGTTCGACGTTGTTGCTGTCCGAGGCGATCTGGGTGATGGCGGTAGATGTAAACTCTGATCGCGGCACCTTGAGCTAGAAGTTTCCAACTTCGTCTACTGTGCGCCAGTTACAGCACGGCGCCGGAACAATTGAGCGTTACAGCAATGTCCGTCGTTAAACCTCGCAAGGCCCGAGTGGGATGGAAGTGCTGACGTTGGAAAGTAATCTGACGGTCTCCGACGCATCCAGCGCTGACGACTACAGTCGCATCCAGGAAATCCTGGAGGTGTTCTAGACCTGGTGCTGACTGACTACGGTACAGGGCTGCTACACTCGGTGATATCGTTGGTGCTGGACAAAGTTGATGCTCTGGTAGGTTGTCCAGTTCGGGATCCATCGATGGCGCACTCGGTGTCTCGGCGACGCTGGACTGGCTGGACGCGCACGACCATCAGGTCCTGGTGGGCAATTCGATCACCGTGATCAACTTCTTATGATCACGACCAGGCAAGGTTGACATAAATTAAAGTGGTCGATCATTTCTCGCGACGTTGCTGCGAGGTTAGGCTGGCGCTTTTCGCACCCGCATCTGGAGGAGGGTCCCGAGATCAACTGGATTGGTTGCGGCGATAGACCCGTGAAGTGCTTATCAAGCTGGCCGCAGTTCTCGCCGACGGGCTCCTCGTTTTAGCGTGGGTTATCGTCCCGACGTCCGAGTCGCCACAGAAACTCTGGATCGTCGTCGGGTCCGATAACGCGAGTCTTCGGCCGGTTGATCTGTGACCGCGCAGCGCGCCAGCCGATGTAGAGCAGCGTCCCTAAAACCAGGACGAGGAGCAGATAAAGCACTTGACACCTCCTTGGAGCGAATATACTCGCGCTGTAAGCTCAAACCCGTGTCAAAGGGGCCAAGCAGCATCAACGCTACAGATCACAACCGGGATCGCCTAGTTGTCGATGTCTTGCTTTACGCGGCGGCACGATTACTACTGGTGATACTACTTGGCAGCGCGATTTACGGGGTGGCGCGATTGTTGGGGGTAACCCAGCTGCCCATTGTCGTAGCCGCGTTATTCGCTCTGATCATCGCAATGCCTTTGGGTATCTGGCTGTTCAGTCCGCTGCGTCGGCGCGCTACCGCTGCGCTTGCTGCCGTTGGCGAGCGCCGGCGTTCCGAACGCGAACAGTTAAGGGCTCGACTGCGCGGTGAGCCGCTGCCCGACGAGGAGTAAGACCGCTGCGGCGCTCAAAGCGTTGGTCAACAAGGACAATTTTTACACAGTCGAAGCCGTAAGCGCACCGTCAGTGCTACCCTGACCCCGTCAGTGCTAACGCCCCTGCCACCGCGATCGCCCACACCACCATCGCAAGTCCGGTGTCCCGCAGCACCGGGGTCAAGTCGGGCCCCACGCGACCGGAGCGCACCGGCCCCAGGGCGCGCAGAGCCAGCGGCGTGGCTACCAATCCGACGACACACCATGATGTCGCCACCATCAGCACCAGGGTCAGCACTCCGGCGGCGGCAAGCAGTGCTTGATATAATTGCCGCGTGTGGGCATCACCTAGGCGCACCGCCAGGGTGAGTTTTTGTGACTGCGTGTCGGTGGGAATATCCCGCAAGTTGTTGGCTACCAGCACTGACGACGACAGTGCGCCAGTCGACACCGCCAGCACCAAGCCCACCCAGTCCACCCGCAATGCCTGGGTGTATTCGGTGCCGAGCACAGCGACCAGGCCGAAGAACACGAACACCGCGGCTTCGCCAAAACCCTTATAGCCATAGGGCTTCGAGCTACCGGTGTACAGCCAGGCTCCGGCGATGCAGATAGCGCCGACCATGATTAGCCACGGTGCACTGAATAGCGCGAGTGCCAACCCGGCCACCGTGCTGATCGTCAGGCCTACAAACGCGGCGGCCAGCACCGATCGCGGGCAAGCTAGTCGCGCGCCCACCAATCGCATCGGTCCGGCCCGCTGGTCGTCGATGCCACGGATGCCGTCGGAGTAGTCATTGGCGTAGTTGACGCCGATGACAAACGCGGCAGCGACGACCAGCGCCAGCAGCGCTTTCCACCACACGGCCGAATGCAGCCATGCCGCAGTGCCGGTGCCTGCAACAACGGGCGCCACCGCGTTCGGCAGCGTCCGTGGTCGAGCACCCGAGATCCACTGAGCGAAACTAGCCATCAAGGTATCCTGCCGGCGGTTGATGCATGCGATCAAACGCGGGGCATGCAAAACAATCTCTTCGGCAGCAGCTCCATACACTTTGTGTGTTCTGTTTGCAAGCACTGTCCGCGATGGCAACACAGGCACTCCGTATAGCAAGCCCAGTGTCCCGATCATGGTCGGCGCGATCGGGGGAACACGACGTGACTCTCTTGCCGCGGCACCGGGGCACACTAACAAAAATGTTCAGCGCACACCGGTCGTATCGGGCCAACAGTGGGCTCTGTACTCGCTTGGCGTACGGTGAGTTTTTCCCGCTGTACGCGAGCGGCAGTCTGAACCCCGAACTTGAACAGGGTACCTGTGGTGGTACCCGACCAGCTCGTTGAACGTACCGACCGGCCGTATCGACATTTATTTTCGACTCTGGTGCTGACTGTGTCGACTCCGCTGATACCTATTGCTCGACTCTACGTCTCACGGCCACCAGTCTAGCCAGCGTGGTCGACGGCGGTATCAATTGTGGTAATTCAGGGCTCGCGATTTTCCATCCACACGGAAAACCAGTAGTTCGCCTCTCTCTGGCTTCAACCTGATCAACTTAACCGATTATTCGTAGGTGTTGTTTCCTAGGTGTTGTTCGCCTACAAAATCGAAATATACTATGCGGCGGTAGTACCTCCTTTAGTAACTGCTCTGGACGCAGATGTTGTGGTTGGCGATGGCGTGAAGGTTGGCGGCTCGGTGGTGGCGTTGCGGTACCACAACTTCTCCGGCCCCGGCATGTCGCGTGACACCCTATACTCCGGGGTGATGACGATCTTCCGTTCTGTATTCGAAAAAAGCTATACACTGAAGATTTTCAATGACAGCGGTTAGATGTGTGACTTCTTCCGCGTCGACGACGTAATCAATAGTTGATCGCGAAAGCTTTTCCGCGGTTAACGTCTGCTCTAGGCAGCTAATCTCGACCCTCGAGGTGGCCACAGCTATGTGCGATGCGGGCAGTTGCCTCGAAATAGCGCCGTGTCACCGGCTATCACCGGGCAGTACAGCAAGTAAAGACATGCGCCACATGGTCGCGGATCCCGCTCGGGACGCCGAGGTGTTGGGTTTCCGTGTGGTCGTCGGTCCGTGCGAGTTTGCGGTCGCACCACTCCGATGACTGTAGGGGTTATTTTAGTTACTTTGGCTAAGTAATTCTGAAGTGTAATATTTTTCGGGCGGTGCATTTTGGGAAGTAGGTGGTGTAAAAGATCGCTGGTGTTCTCGTTGCTGCCGCGTTGTGGTGGTGAGTGAGGTCGCAAAAAGTAGATCGGTTGTGCTTGACAGGTGATGCGGCTATGAGCAGCCGTCTTGAGGCCCTGATCCCAAGCCGGGGGTTTTACCGAGGTTCTGCGGTAAAGCGTTGAGTGTGGTGATCATGGCCGCAGCGACCACATCAGTGCTGCGGCCCTTAGACAGGTGGCGCAGCTGCACGAACCCGATACTGTGTTCGGCCAGGGCGTTGATGTGGGGGGGCCTGGTTTTTGCCGATGATTAAATCGCCCGCCCAATGTTTTAGAGCACCGCACGGTCGTGCAGCTTCGGCGGCACGCTCACCGATGGTGACCATACCCAGAATATGGCGATGCCCGGTTTTGGTGCGCTGTGCCCGTAGTGTGCCTAACGCCCACCCAGTGTGCACACATGCCGGCCAACACCTGATGTCGTTTCCCGCGTCCTTGCACGAAGAACGCCTTGTACAGCGTTTCGTGAGGTACCTGCATCTTCGGGCCGGTCAGGAGAGGTCGTTGGCCAACACCCCAGCAATGTGTTCGGGACTGTACTTTTTGACTTTTTGGCCAGCAACGCTTCCACCACCGTACGCAACTGCCCACCGCGGCCAGCTGGCCGGCCTTTTCAGTCGCTGGGCCCGCTGCTCACTGCATAGCTAGGCACGGCGCGCTAAATAACCCGATTCAGCTTGTGCACCAGCACAGTTGGCGTCGAATCGGTGCAACACCCAGCAAAGCGATCCGTAACCGCACGAGCCGCCCCTCGTTGGTGACCTCACGCATCATAGTCAACGGCACCCAACCCAAACAGTTAGCAATCGATCACATCAACTCACAACGCTGCGACACACCCGACACCACCTACTTCCCAAAATGCACCGCCCGATCAACTCACCAAGACCGGCACTACACCGATCACAATCACAACTCACCCACCAAAACCACCGCGACACCCACCACCTCGCAACCCACCCACAACAGGACGCACACATAAACTACACTTCGGCGCCACCAATCCGAATCCGAATACCCTACTTAGGCCTAAGTGAGAGTCCGGGTGAGGAACTCAACCATCCGCTTACGGTTCTTGTAGACTGGCTCACCGTCGACTTCGCGGATCTCATCGGTCAAGCACCGAATGCGCCGTCCTGATGAAGCCATGTAGCCCTGGGCGCGAGTGTCCGATCTCCGATCACCTTGAACGCGTCTCCGAACCGCAGTCCCATGACGCACAAACCCTCATTGGCACAGCGGTCGGCGACATAATAACGTCTGTCGGGAACATCGACAGCGACCGTTATGTCGGCAGAGACTGGCAGGAAAGTTATCCCCAAGATCTATTGCATCTGGGGCAGCACGTCGTAGCCCCGCTTTTCTTGCAATTCAGTCCGGTCTGGAGAAAAGGAAGTCCGAGGAGTCTACCAAGCGATCAGGTAGGAGGCGTGCTGCAGGTACACCATCTTCGGTCTCACCCACGGAGTATTCGGGCGCCCCAGATTGCTTGGGTGGGCAACGAACCGGACATTATGACAGTCGGCGTAGATGGGCAACCCTTACGGTAAACTACGCTAGCGAGTCCTGGCCAGTTGGGTCTAGAAGGTCTTGTTGAACGTAGGTCAGTTGCACAATGCACCCTCGATGTGGGCAATGACGTTGTTTGAGGCTCATGAACGGCGTTTCGTCACTGAACAATCCCAACTTTCTGCGAACACAACCAGCTTGGGCCGTTGCGCTTCCAGCATTTGCCGGATCAACTTGTCAACCGCTTCAAAGAGTCTCTGGCCGGTGCGTCAGGTATCCTTCTTGTCCACCCAGGTAGCCACCGGCAACTGGGCAAAAATGAACACTGCATGTTCACGATCGCGGTGTTGCTGTTGTACATGTACTCCAGGAGCTCAGCTTCGGCCTCGTTGATTACACAGTTCCGAGTGCCGCGGCGACAGCGCGCTGCAATTTTCTGGTCCGATGCAGCTCGCGCGTCGCCAACTTTGCGGTCGCCGAGGTGTCGTCCCCCGGAGTCCGGTCCTGCGTAGGCTTGGATGGGCTCGATGGTTGGAGGTTGCGTTGAACACCACGAGTTGATCGACGGTTGGGTCTGGCCTCTACGAAAATTCGGCCTTGACTGCCCTGCGGCCAGCGTGTAGTCGTACCGTTCCAGGCGTTTCATACCCATCAGGTCACGGACCTAGTCTTGCCAGAAGCGGAACCAAATTACCATGACGACCAAACCTGCCGGACCGGTTCCGATGAACGCCAGCTAGGACCAGCACGGCGCGGAGGACTGGAGTCCTGAGCGTGCATTGAGCGGACCAGTCAGACGGCAAAGACACCAAAGCCGTAGCCTATCGTTCAGGAGCCACCGCTGACCTACCTTATGGAACAGTAGACCGCGCGGCAACAAGCGACGACACCATGTTTCAATTGGATGAAAATCAAGTCAACCACGTTGTCAGTGACTAGCGTAGTGGCGGGCCCACCAGCAACTTGGCCACACCGCCAGCGTTTTGGTTTGAGTGCGTTCAGTCGGTGCGTTATCGTTGGCCGACTCCGCAGTGTCCATGGCTGATTCGCTGTCGGCCCGCTTCGTCGTCAGCGGCGGTCGCCGCAGAAGTCGCTTCGCTCATCGGTGGGTGAACTCGGGAGCGCGTTTCTCGATGAATGCCGCCATGCCTTCGGACTGGTCGTCAGTAACGAAGGTCGAATGGAAAAGCCGGCGTTCGTAGAGCAATCCTTCAGACAGAGTGGATTCGAAGGCCCGATTGACTGCTTCTTTCGCCATCCGAGTAGCCGACCGCGACATCTGCGAAATGGTGGTGGCAACTGCCTTGGCCTCGGGCAGCAAATCGTCGGCCAGCACTACCCGCGAAACCAGACCGCTGCGTTCAGCTTCGGCCGCGTCGATGGTGCGGCCGGTCAGGATCAGGTCCATTGCTTTGGCCTTGCCGATTGCTCGGGTTAGGCGCTGCGAGCCTCCCATGCCAGGCAGCACGCCGAGTTTAATCTCTGGCTGACCGAATTTCGCTGTGTCGGCGGCAATCAGCAGATCGCACATCATCGCCAACTCGCAGCCACCACCGAGCGCATATCCGGCCACCGCAGCGATCATCGGGGTACGCACGGTGGCCAGCTTGCCCCAGGAGGCGAAAAAATCAGCGTCGAATGCGTCGATGAACGTCAGACTGGCCATCTCTTTGATGTCGGCGCCGGCGGCGAACGCCTTGGGCGAGCCAGTAACTAGGATCGCGCCAACATTTGGATCGTTGTCTAATTCTTTTGCCGCATTGGTGACTTCGTTCATCATCTGGCTATTGAGTGCGTTCAGAGCTTGCGGCCGGTTCAGTGTAATGATGCCAATTCGTTGGTCGCGGTCGACGAGGATTGTGTCGTACTTCATGTTACTTCGTCACCAAATTGCCTTTCTAGACACTTGAAACTCAAGTCATCGTCAACCGGTTCGAAATATCTGTAGATATCGGCTGCGGTGACTTCGGCCAGCGTCGCCGGCGCCCATTGTGGATTGCGATCCTTGTGAACCAGCTGCGCGCGGATGCCTTCCACCAGGTCGTGTGAGTGTAGTGACGCCGACGACACCCGATAGTCTTGCTTTAGAACATCTTTCAGTGTTTTCAGTTTGGTTGCTCGACGCACCGCCTCCAGTGTGACTGACAATGCGACGGGGGAGCGGCTGGCGATCAGGTTGATGGCGCCTTCAGCAGGTACCGCATCATGTCCACGCAACGCGGCAATGATGTCCTCGACGGTTTCGCCAACATAGCACTCGTCGATCCAGTCACGCTGTGCGGCAAGGTAGCTTGGTGGCGGTTCTATAGCGTAGCGAGCGAGTGCGCTGTTAACGTCATCGGTAACGACTGCTCGGACGAATGCGTCAAGGTCGCTGTGAGGCATATAGTGGTCAGCGAAGCCCAGCTCGATAGCGTCGGCACCCGAGAACGGTGCTCCGGTTAGCGCGACATGCAGACCCAGCGCACCGGGCGCTCGGGACAACAGATATGTCCCGCCGACGTCTGGGCTAAACCCGATGCCGACTTCGGGCATTGCCACTTTCGAGGTATCGGTTACCACTCGGGTGTTTGCGTGTGCACTGATGCCTACACCACCACCCATCACGATACCGTCCATCAACGACACGTACGGTTTGGCGAACCCAGCGATTTGGCTGTTGAGCAGATATTCACTACGCCAAAACCGTCGTGCCTCAACCCCATCCTTGCGAGCACTGTGATAGATCGCCACCACATCGCCACCGGCACATAGCCCGCGTTCCCCGGCTCCGGATAGCACCACTGCCCGCACCGCGTCGTCGTCTTCCCAGCGGGCGAGTATGGCGGTGAGCGCGTCCACCATCTGCTGATTCAGCGAGTTGATCGCCTTAGGGCGGTTAAGTGTTATAAGGCCGATGCCGGCCTCAACGCGAGTCAGGACCTCATCTGATTCGCTAGCCACACCCTAGCCTCCCACATCAATTGGAGAATTACGACCCGAACATGCCGCCCAACGGATTGGTCAGCACTCTAGACCGTGGCTAGCTCGATGGCGTTTGCGGGTAAGGTTGTGTTTATCCCGACAACAAACATGCGAGAACATACGAGCCCGGCAATATCGAAGATTTTTAAAGTGCAGCTCGATGGGGAACTCGGATTGGGTGCTTGATCGTTGATGCAACTGTTCGCATTGCTCGTAAAGCCACAGCCACAAGAGAGGAACTAACGGTGCGCGAGACAAGTAACCCGGTATTTCGTTCGCTGCCTAGGCAGAGGGGCGGATACGCGCAGTTCGGTACTGGTGCGGCCCCGATGCAGCAGGGGTACTATGAAGCCGATACATACGCTGCGGGTCCCTACCAGGAGACTCGTGCGTATCAGGTCTCGCGGCCACTGACCATCGACGATGTCGTTACCAAGACCGGCTTGACGCTGGCGGTGTTGGTGGCCTCGGCCGTTGTCTCCTTCTTCCTGGTGGCATCGAATTTCGCACTAGCCACTCCGCTCACCCTGGTCGGCGTTTTTGGCGGCTTGGCACTGGTACTGGTCGCTACCTTTGGGCACAAACAGAACAGCCCGGCAATCGTGTTAAGTTACGCCGTACTTGAGGGTTTGTTCCTCGGCGCGGTTTCGTTCCTCTTCGCCAACTTCCAGGTGTCGACCGTCAACGCTGGCGTGTTGATCGGGGAGGCCGTTCTAGGCACCTTCGGGGTGTTCTTTGGCATGCTAGTCGTCTACAAGACCGGTGCCATCCGGGTCACCCCTAAATTCACCCGAATGCTGGTAGCAGGAATGTTCGGTGTGCTCGCCTTGATGCTAGGCAATTTTGTGCTAGCTCTGTTTGGTGTGGGTGGAGGAACAGGTCTAGGCTTGCGCAGCGGTGGACCGGTAGCGATCCTCTTCTCACTGGCGTGTATCGGCATCGCGGCATTTGGCTTCCTGCTTGACTTCGATGCGGCCGACCAGATGATCCGCTCGGGAGCGCCGGAGAAGGCGGCATGGGGTATTGCTCTGGGATTGACAGTAACGCTGGTCTGGCTGTACATCGAGATCCTGCGTCTGCTCAGTTATCTACAGAACGACTAAAACTCAATATACGACAAGAAGCCGGCACGCTACCTGGTATGCCGGCTCTTGTAGTATAACGCCGCGGACGGCCCTAATTGAGCAGTTCGATTACCATGCCAGGCCCGGCGCTGACGCACATGGTTTCCAGACCAAGCATCTTGCTTCTTGTCATAGTTGGTGAGGCTGCTCAGCAGCGTGGCAACGACACGTGTACCGGTTACGCCAAACGGGTGGCCCTAGCACGATCGCTCCGCCCAAAACGTTCAGTTCGTCTTCCGTCGATGCCCAGCTAGCGTGCTAAGCTGAGCATATTCAGTACGAAGGCATTGTTGTTATCGACCAGATCGATGTCGAGTATCGACATGCCTGCTCGTTGTAGAAGCAGAATTATTTTGCTACGCGTGTGTCACTGTTCCCATCACCTGCGGCGCCCCAATCTCTAGGGTGGCGCGGTAGCTGATTGACGCGGTGAGCGACCCCAGTGCCAACAGCTGATACGTCTTTATCCACTTTTGGTGACAACTTTTGCCAGCCTTCATAGAAAGAGGTGGTGGTGGTGTCGACCCGATCCAGGGCTACACTAAGATTAACGGCAAGTTAACGCAGTCGGAATGCACAAGTCGATGAACGCGTTACCTTCACCGGCCTTGATCGCGTGAAAAGCTATCCTGGTGGTCCACAGTGACGACGAACAATACCGGTTGACGTAGTAGTCGGGTAGGAAGTCATAACCGAGTTCGATGGCCACCACGGTGGTGCTATATTTATCAAAGTCGAACTCACCGCTTGGCAAGCCACGTCCAAGATTGAGGTCGTCGGTTTCGTGTGGGTTCAGCGGGCGGCCATTTTTTGATGGCGGCGTGAAAAGCCAGGTAGTTGGCTTGAATACGAGCCAGCAACCCTTTCATAGCGCGGCTTATCGAGGAGCAGATGGTTGTAACGATGACAGCTTCCAGTATAGTGAATCCCCCTATTAGGGTGGGGATCACAGAGGGGTGGTCGACTACCGGCTGTCCGGACAGCCGCAGCCAGCCCGGGAGTGCTTGTTAGCCATCGGAGTAGCTGCGGAATTGCGGAGAGATGACCCCCCAGATCCGGACAGGCCCCAACGACCACCACCCGCACCCCCGGCATGCAATCTGTGCATTGCCAAGCCCAGCTTCCGCGCCTACTAGCTGATGCCGATTACCCTCGGCGCAGATCATCATCACCGCTGCGTTTGGTGGTAGCCCAGTTATCAACATACACATCGACTTGGTTACCCACATCTTTTGAGGTGGTGCCGACTATGGTTTTGGTGCTCAGCCGGATGTGCTTACCGGTCTTGCTCTGCCAGTCCGCGTGCGATTAGCACGCCCGGCGCTTCATCAGCGCTGCTACAGCCGTACACGGTTGCCGTGGGTGAAGTCACCACAAATCAATCAAATACAGGTTAACAGGCACGTAGCGCCACCATCGCAGCACGGGCTCGTCAACCGGAGTACGTGGCGGGACGTCCTAGGCTTTGGGGGATGACGGTGCGCGTGTGTGTCGTTTGGCCAACCAACAGATTACGTGCGCCCAGATGAGCCGTACCTGTCGCAGGCGAGTGTACCTACTGTGGCCCAAGCGATCTATCGACCGCCGCGGCGCTCTATACGGCCACCCCACTAGTTTTAAGAAGGCCATGATGATATTTGTGTGATCGACTGAGAATAACGCGATTACAATGTGGATCAATTGTAGTATCAAATCAAACTCTTAAAACGTTTTGCTCAGAAATGGCTGGCAAGCTAAGTAGAGAGGTTGGCTGAACGACTCGAGGAGTAGTTTGAACTAGACGCTTAGGCCGCCTCGTCACATAACTGCAAAGGCCTAGTGAAGTGCCGACATGACCGCACCTAGCAAGGTATCCAGCTCACCTGGCCATGCCATCCGCCAGTATGAGAGGTAGTCCAGGCAAGTAAAGTTCAGGCCTATAGATTCGCGGTCAGCGACGGTTCTTCTTCAGCCCCGGCGTCGCTGCTCAAGTTGCCACGCCGGTGTCGCTACTGAAGATCCGGCTAACTTTGGCGGTCGGCAGCTACATTACTAGCGTGCCGTGCCCGTGGGGCCTAATCGATGTAACTTCCAGCGCTTCTATTCCCTAGGTCCGTGAACCATTCGGGTACAGGTGAGTTTACCCAATACGTCAGCTCAGTTGGTGCGAGCGTCTGGAGGACTAACCGTGGACGGCACACGGCGGGTTATTATCTACTCGCACGGCGATGCGTTCTTGGCTGGTGGAGCAAACCTCACATGGCAAGCTCGTCGAGACGTTGCCAAACTCTGCTGACTTGGCGGTTTTTGTGGTCAACTATCGGCTACTACATAAGCACTCGATCGAGATGGTTCTCGAGGACTGTTACGGCCTGTTACGGCGACGCTTACCGGTGGTTGCGGTTGCGCAGATACAACGGCGGGAAGATTGTTCTGGCTGGGGATTCCACCGGTGGATATCTTGCCGCTTCGCTCTTGCGCAGCGGTTGTAGGAGGAAGGCGAGTAGCTAGCAGCGTTTGTGGCTATCTCGCCACTGTTGCAGATAGCAAAGGACTTGCAAACAGGGGGCTTACCAACATTAAGAGTTCCCGGCAAGGTCATTAACGCACCTGTAGTATTGGTTGCTAGGGTTGCTGCGCAGCGCAAAATCGACAGCAAGCCAGAAGAGATCTAGATTGATTGAGACCCTGGAACACATCAGACCCGGCCTGCCGTAGACATTAGATTCACGTTTCTGGATTTGAGGTGTTGTATATTGCACAATCGGCCGCCAACCGACTGGAAGCGGTTGGTTTGTCGGCCGAGGTACGGGTTTGGCCTGACCAGGTCCACGACTTTCAGCTGTCCGCGCTGTTGGCACCAGAGGTGGTTTGTTCGCTGCGCCAGATTGGCGGATACATCCGCGAGACAGGCGGATAACGGATCGGGGTGGCTCGCCATTGCCCGAGTGGTTGTCGGTGGCAAGAATTCGCCTGAGACGATGAACACATGCGGATTGCGCAGCACATCAGTGACCTCATCGGCGGCACGCCACTGGTCCGCCTGAATTCCGTCGTACCGGCTGGTGCCGGAGTCGTAGCGGCAAAGGTCGAATATTTCAACTCCGGGGGCAGCTCCAAGGACCGGATCGCGGCTAAAATGATCGATGCGGCAGAAGCTAGTGGTCAGCTGAGGTCGGGCGGCACCATTGTGGAACCTACGTCGGGCAACACCGGTGTTGGTCTGGCTTTGGTCGCCCAACATCGCGGGTATAAGTGTGTGTTTGTCTGTCCCGACAAAGTCAGCGAGGACAAACGGAATGTATTGCTGGCCTACGGCGCCGAGGTAGTCGTGTGTCCGACGGCCGTGCCGCCCGACGACCCGGACAGCTACTACAGCGTTTCCGACCGGTTGGTCGCCAAGATCGACGGTGCCTGGAAACCCGACCAGTACGCCAACCCAGCAGGACCGGCCAGCCATTACGAGACCACTGGCCCAGAGATTTGGGCCGACACTGACGGCAAGGTAACCCATTTTGTCGCCGGCATTGGTACCGGCGGGACAATCACCGGAGTGGGCCGCTACCTCAAGGAGGTGTCCGGCGGATTGGTACGTATCATCGGTGCTGACCCGGAAGGGTCAGTGTATTCGGGCGGTACCGGCCGGCCATATCTGGTCGAGGGGGTGGGCGAGGACTTCTGGCCGGCGGCGTACGACCCGATGGTGCCCGATCAGATCATCGCGGTGTCTGACTCCGACTCGTTCAATATGACCAGGCGGTTAGCCCGCGAAGAAGCGATGCTGGTCGGCGGGTCGTGCGGCATGGCGGTCGTGGCTGCTCTGCAAGTGGCCGAGGAAGCCGGGCCGGATGCGCTGGTCGTGGTCTTGCTGCCGGACGGCGGCCGTGGCTACATGTCCAAGATCTTCAACGACGCCTGGATGTCGTCGTATGGGTTCCTGCGTAGCCGCCTGGACGGGTCTACCGAGCAGCCCATGGTGGGTGATGTGTTGCGCCGGAAGTCGGGCGCGTTGCCCGACTTGGTACACACCCATCCGTCGGAGACGGTGCGCGACGCCATTGGCATTCTGCGTGAGTACGCGGTATCCCAGATCCCGGTTGTCGGCGCTGAGCCGCCGGTGATGGCGGGCGAAGTGGTCGGCAGCGTCTCCGAACGGGAACTACTTTCGGCCGTGTTTGAAGGTCGTGCCAGCTTGGCCGACGCCGTCTCGGAGCACATGGGCCCGCCGCTACGGCTAATCGGCGCCGGTGAATTGGTCAGTCTGGCCGGCGCGGCTTTACGCGACTCCGACGCGCTGATGGTGGTGGAAAAGGGTAAACTGATCGGGGTTATAACGCGATACGACCTGTTGGGTTTTCTCTCGGAGGGCGCGCCGCGACGTTAACGGGATAATTGAGCCGCAAATTTAGTTCGGCTACAAACCAACTAACGGCAACTATTCGATACGCCGAAGCCCATGCCCGTTCGCTGCGCGAACTCTTTCTCAGGTAAGATGATGCGGTCTAGTTCAACTCCTCCGCCGTGGAAGGTTGCCCATGACCGATCAACCGCCGCCGAGCGGGTTTAACCCGACACCTGCTCCGTCCCCGCTTGGGTCATCCGGTGGGGATGAGCCTTCGCCCGCCCCGTCTGGGCCGGGAGCTGCCTACCCGCCGCCTCCTCCGCCACCCGTAGGTGGTTCTTACCCGCCTCCTCCGCCGTCCACCGGCGGGTACGCGCCACCTCCACCTGGACCGGCTATCCGCGCACTGCCCAAGGGGGCCTACACATTCTGGGTCATCCGGATGCTGGCCTATGTCATCGACAATATCCCAGCCACGGTCGTGCTCGGGACCGGCATGTCGATTCAGACGATCACGAAGCAAGAGGCGTGTGTCACCGATATTGCGCAATACAACGTCAACCAGTACTGTGCCACTCAGCCTACCGGAATCGGCATGTTGGCTTTCTGGTTCGCCTGGCTGGTGACGATGGCCTACCTGGTCTGGAACTATGGCTACCGCCAGGGCGCCACCGGATCCAGTATCGGCAAGACGGTAATGAAGTTCAAGGTGGTTAGCGAGACTACTGGCCAGCCAATCGGTTTCGGTATGTCGGTGGTGCGCCAGCTCGCGCACTTCATCGACGCAGTCATCTGTTGCATCGGGTTCTTGTTCCCGCTGTGGGACTCCAAACGGCAAACCCTGGCGGACAAGATCATGACGACGGTGTGTCTGCCGATCTGACACAGCGCTGGCCACTTGGCAGGCTAGCCGGCGTGCCCCCCAACCGCTGAACGCAGCAGTCATCTCTTTAGGCTAATCGTCGATGAGCGAAGATCACCAGGAACACCACGGCATTACCGGACTAGCTACCAAAGTCGTCCATGCTGGCTATCGCCCGGATCCGGCAACAGGGGCAGTGAATGTCCCGATCTATGCCAGCAGCACGTTTGCCCAAGACAGCCCCGGTGAGTTGCGTGACGGATTCGGGTACGCACGTACCGGCAACCCCGTTCGCGCCGCGTTGGAGGCATCCCTGGCCACGATCGAAGAGGGCGCTTTCGCGCGGGCCTTCAGTTCCGGAATGGCTGCCAGCGACTGTGCTTTGCGGGTTATGCTGCGGCCGGGGGACCACGTAATTATACCGGATGATGCTTACGGCGGCACCTTCCGGTTGATAGACAAGGTCTTTACTCAATGGAACGTCGACTACACGCCGGTACCGCTGTCCGATTTAGAAGCGGTCCGCGCCGCGGTCACATCACGGACCCGGCTGATATGGGTGGAAACACCTACCAATCCGCTGCTGTCCATCGCAGATATCACCGACATCGGCGAATTAGGCAAAAAGAACTTAGTAAAGGTTTTGGTGGACAACACTTTTGCGTCACCCGCGCTGCAACAGCCGCTGACGCTGGGGGCAGACGTCGTGTTACACTCCACCACCAAGTACATTGGTGGCCACTCCGATGTGGTGGGCGGCGTGCTAGTCACCAACGACGAAGAGCTGGACCAGGCTTTCGGCTTCCTGCAGAACGGAGCCGGTGCGGTGCCGAGTCCATTCGACGCGTACCTAACAATGCGTGGCTTGAAGACTTTAGTGCTGCGGATGCAGCGACACAACGAAAATGCCATTAAAGTAGCGGAATTCCTGGCTGAGCACCCGTCGGTGAGTGCTGTGTTGTATCCGGGCTTGCCCAGCCATCCCGGACATGAGGTCGCTGCACGGCAGATGAGCGGTTTCGGTGGCATGGTTTCGTTGCGGATGCGAGCCGGCCGACCAGCTGCCCAGGATCTGTGCGCCCGCACCGAGGTGTTTACTTTGGCTGAATCCTTGGGTGGAGTGGAGTCGCTGATTGAGCACCCCAGTGCCATGACGCACGCGTCGGCGACCGGGTCGCAGTTGGAAGTACCCGACGACCTGGTGCGGCTTTCGGTCGGCATTGAAGACATCGGCGACCTGTTGTGCGACCTTGAGCAGGCGCTAAACCAACTGCGCCGACTGTGAATCTGATGACGCGAAACCGGCTGTCGCGGGATTCACACTTGCGGTAATTATTACGAGTGGTACGGCTCAGCGCTAACTAACGTGACCTGAACGGTGTTGCCGTTGGGCACGGTGTAGCTGCGCGTCTCACCCACTTTGGCGTCGATCAAGGCGCCTCCCAATGGTGAATTTGGCGAGTACACCTCGAGCTTGCCCTCGTTAACACCCTCCTGGCGGGTGGCTATAAGAAATGTCTCGGTGTCGGACTTGTCGTCATTGTAGTAAACTTTTACCACCGAACCAGGCAGCGCCACGCCGGACTGCTTGGGTGCTTCGCCGACCTTCGCGTTGTTGAGTAGGTCTTGCAGCTGGCGAATGCGGGCTTCCTGTTGGCCCTGTTCCTCGCGGGCAGCGTGATATCCGCCATTCTCGCGCAGGTCACCCTCTTCGCGGCGGTCGTTGATTTCCGCGGCGATAACCGGACGATTCGCGATCAACTGGTCGAGTTCGGCCTTGAGTCGGTCATGTGATTCCTGGGTCAACCAGGTCACCTGAGTATCCGTCATATCGTCGCGCTCCTTGTGTTCTCGGCTTCGCGTATCCGCTTAAGTATTTGATTCCCCCGTTGCCCAGGGGCGTATCCGGGTCACCCCGTGTAGCTGCTGCTACGTTTCACTCAATGGTTACCAATGCAGCAATTAGTACACGGTCCCAACAGGAACCGTGTACTAACTCATGCTACCACCGCGAAAACAGCTGGTGACGTCGCCCGTTAGCATTTGTCGTTCAGTCAGGCTGCGCGCAGGTAGCCCGGTACATCGGTTCCGCAGCCATAGACATCAGCCATAACTGGTGTTTGGGCGGATTTCACTGTCGTAACCACCTGAACCGTGGTCGCCTCTGATGGCGCGACTAGCACTTCACGTCTACCTGTCTCGCTGCCGTCTTTGGCCCGAACCCGCACAATGCAATCCACTGGATGTGACGGGTCAGAGCGCGTCACGCTTATCGTCACCGACGCCGTTTCGTCGTCGAGAATGCGGTAGCTGGCCAGCGAGCCCGCCACGTCGCTGGTGCCGAGCCGTTGGTAACCGATGACAGCGATGCCAGTGCTGGCAGCAACAGCTAACACGGCCAGCGCGATGACGCCACGGCGCCGTGACCTGCTGGGCAGTCGGGGACGTCCGTACCGGGTATTGGGAAGTGGGGTGAAAACTTGGTTCATGAGTGGCTTGGCGGCGGTCGCACCCTGGCCAACAGGATGCATGATCGAGCAGTGGAATTATAGGCTCAGGAGTCAACCGGCGAACGGACAAGGGGGCCTGTGAGCGAACTGCGGTTGATGGCGGTACACGCCCACCCCGACGATGAGTCCAGCAAGGGCGCTGCCACTCTCGCACGCTACGCCGACGAGGGCCATCGAGTGCTGGTGGTGACGTTAACTGGAGGTGAACGCGGCGAAATTCTTAACCCGGCGATGGACCTGCCTGATGTGCATGGACATATTGCCGAAATCCGCCGCGACGAGATGGCGAAGGCAGCTGAGATCCTCGGTGTAGAGCACACTTGGCTGGGCTTCATCGATTCCGGTCTACCCAAAGGTGACCCGCCACCCCCGCTGCCTGACGACTGCTTTGCGTTGGTGCCGCTGGAAGTGTGCACCGAGGCGTTGGTGCGGGTGGTTCGCGAGTTTCGTCCGCACGTGTTGACCACTTACGATGAGAATGGTGGCTACCCGCATCCCGACCACATTCGCTGTCACCAGGTCTCGGTTGATGCCTACGAGGCCGCCTGCGACTATCGGCGTTTTCCGGATGCTGGCAAGCCCTGGACGGTATCCAAGCTGTACTACAACCACGGCTTCTTGCGGGCTCGGATGCAGCTGCTGCACGACGAATTTGCCAAGCATGGTCAAGCCGGCCCATTCGACAAGTGGCTGGCGCAGTGGGACCCCGCGCACGACCCGTTTGAGTCCCGGGTGACGACGCGGGTCGAGTGTTCGACGTATTTCAACCAGCGCGACGAGGCTTTGCGGGCACACGCCACCCAGATCGACCCCAAAGCCGAATTTTTCGTCGCGCCAATCTCCTGGCAACAACGGCTATGGCCGACCGAGGAATTCGAGTTGGCTCGCTCGCGGGTTCCCATCCAGCTGCCAGAGCACGATTTGTTCGCTGGAATTGAGGCGGCCGGGTGAGCCATAATTTTCTCACAGTGGTTGCTGATGGCGAATTGCAGTACCAAGGGCCCGATTTTGGCAAGGCGAGCCCGATGGGCCTGCTGGTTATCGTGCTGCTGTTAGTCGCCACGTTGTTGCTGTTGTGGTCAATGAATCGACAACTTAAAAAGATCCCCACATCATTCGACCCTGAGCCCCCCGAGCTGGACCAGGCCACCGCCGACGTCACCGAACTGGGGGGCGATGTTGGTGAAGAGCCCTCCGATGCCGATCGCAACAGACCCGCGCCACCACCGGAACCCGACAATAACCCCAGCTGATTTGTCGCGGATAAATACCCTGGTTCTGGCGGCCAGCGCGTATTTGTGCCGGCATGCCGACAACCTGGCGCGTTGGCCACAGCAGATGCCACGGGCACTAACCGGATATGGCTGCGCTTTATGTGCCGATCCTGTTGTCCGTCGGCTACGCCAAAATCATCATTGGTTTCACACCATGGCTCACGAATCGTTCGAGGACGACGAAGTGATCCCGCGATGCACGCAAGATTCATCTGTGTCAAAGTCGACTACAAGGAACTGCCCAGCATCGACGCAATCTGCATGAACGTCAACATCACGCTCACTAGACAGGGTCGGCTAGCCGATGACGTGGATTCTGATGCCCTGTTGCCTACCGTTTGTCTGCGGCACTTACTATCCGAAAGTTGCTTCGTGCAAATTCTTTCGGTTATTTCTGACGCTTGGCAGGACTTATGCGCCAACCTCGAGGAGGAATCCGGCCACATCCACATCGACGGGGAGTTGCGTTCGATGGCCTGGAGGCATCTACGACGAACTCGACGACGGGTGTGTTCGGTAAAGCGTTGACGACGACTGGGTGATGCTACATCTCGAGAAGATACTGCTATATGACAACGCGTTACTATAATGTTTTAGTGTTTACTGTGTATGTCTGCGCCTTGTGTCCGTCGCGACGAAGACCGGTTAACTCGCCGGGTCACTGCGCAGTCCGCCCGTTTAATGGTCGATGCGTGAATGTGCACTTCATCGCTGGATGCTGACGCCGACGTCGTGGGGGTTCGACCTATGTCTGGACGCCAGCACAGCTAACCGAGGTGCTCGACGACGAGGACGGCCGTTGGTCCTGGGCCGTTTTCACCGTCATCGGGTCCTGCCCCCCGAACGCGAGGCGGCGGGTCTGGCTTGATGCCGTAGGCAGCGGAAAACTCTGCGTACCACACCCGACCGAGGTAGTTTCAGCCCAACGGACAGCTTCGCTACCACTAGGTCGGACACACCGAAACTGCCGAAATCGACATGTCCACCGCAGCAGTCATTGTCGATTTGGGTGCCGGGTGAGCAGGCATAGCCGTGCCCGACCACCAGCTGGTCCACCGGAGGCGGTTTGCCCAGACGTGTTTGTTGTGGCCGGTCGATAACCGCCTTGAGCGAGGTCAGTGTGGCATTGCAAAAACCCGGGTTAGCGTGTGAGGTAGGCGGGACTGCGCTACAGCATTGCCAAACTTGCACCTGGTCGACGGCCGACTGCGGTGAGCCAGCCTGGGCAGATTGGTCGGCAAACAGCACCACGATCCTTGAAGACCATGCGATGTTGGTCAACGGACTGCTGGCACTATGTAAGTTGACTTTCGATAAAGCCTGATAGCTACGGCAATTGACCCGCTTGACATCGCGTTGTAGTATTTTGCTGATCCAGCGTATCCCGGCCTTAGTGGTAGCGTAGTTCGTCTGACCGCGGTTGCCCACAATGCCGACTATCGACAACGTCGAAAAGCTTGATGTTGTGACTTAGCCGATCCGCAGGATGGTTGATGCCGTCGGGGCATGGTAGATTACCAAGGCGCTGTTGGCCGCTGCGCACCTGGCCTATGGCTCGCGCCGAGCGCTATTTGCTAGCCATGGAAAATACGCTGAGTGCGAATTCGGTGCTGCTGGCGCGTGCATCACGCTCGGCCGCGCACTGGCTGGCTGTGGTCGAATCCGCGGTGCGCTGACCGCTGCAGATTGCGGGTCGCCCTGTAACCCGTCGCAGTCGTTTCTGCTGTTCGATGTGCGCCGGGCGGAGCGATCGTTGTGGGCGGTGAGACGAACTCGTCAACGTTGCTCGTCAGTAGGAACCAGGTGGCCGCTGCCGATGCCTGGGGTTGGTTGCAACAGTTTGCCGATGTGGCGTTCGGGCTGAGGTTGCTGGGTAACTGTCATGCCCAGTGTGACACAGAGCAGCTCGGTTGTTAACGCCGGATTCGAGGTGGACACTTAGCGGCGGAAGTAGACGTTGCCGGTCTGGGCGCCACTGTCGGTGTTGAAGTTTAGTGCCGAGTCGGGCGCATAGGCCCTAGCGACGCTGTCGTGGGTGTACTGCCGGTTGTGTCGAGATCAACGTTAGTGTGTTTTGGTGGGTGAGTTGTGATTGTGATCGGTGTAGTGCCGGTCAACTCACCAAGACCGGCACTACACCGATCACAATCACAACTCACCCACCAAAACCACCGCGACACCCACCACCTCGCAACCCACCCACAACAGGACGCACACATAAACTACACTTCGGCGCCACCAATCCGAACTCGCATGCCACCGAGCAGCCACATGCCTTAGCGTCAGGCTAGTTCACGTCGTCCGACGGCCGGTAGATTTTCGGCGCCTCGACATGTGTTTGGTGCGTGGTGGAGTATTGGTTTGGTGAATCTCGTAAGATCTGAGGTGACTGAATTGGGTGCGGGTTGTTGCTGCAGCGGACGCCGGCACAGTAGTCTCCAGGATACGGCGTTACTGCCGTCGCAGACGTTGGTCAGTAATATGACCTGTGATGACGGTCGCGACAAGGACGCCGAGGGCTAGCCAACATAACACCACCATGCTGGTGATTTGGTGGCCGAAGTTGTTGCCGTAGACGGGATTATGACATTCGCTGCCACCTGGCGGTGTTTGGAACCGTGGTTCCAAACACGATGTTCACGGCAACCCGAGAAATGCTCATGTGACGAGAAGTCCGCACAGTGACGAGATCAGCCTTGCAGAGACCGAGGTGTTGGCTAGGTTGACGTGAAGCCAGATCGCGAGGATCACGGTGGTCAAATCGAACGCGGCCAGCGTCCTGGTGTCGTAGCGCGATAAGAGAAAATTCAAGCTCACTGCGACCGCGATGTCGGTGATCTTCATCAACACCGATCCCAAGCACCACACCCCGATTAGCAAATAAGCTTTTTCTGGTAGTCATCCGCCAGGGGCTTTCGTCTTCTGGTGCGGCGCCGAGGTAGCTGTGCAGTGCGAAAAGTGTTGAGGGTGCGCTCGGGTTCGAGCCGCCGCTGTCCCTGCCAAATAACCCTCGTATTCGATACCCGCCGTAGAGGTGTTCTGCCCAATGCCGTGGAACGCGTCGACGTAGCGCCCGATGGGCGGGCTCCACATTAAAGATCCCACCGCCAGCGTGGAAATCCCGAAGCCCGGTAGTCGCGAGTTGGGACGCCTTGATGCCGCGAAGCATCCAGCTGGCCTGCGACGAGGACAACGAACGGCTAGTGCCACCAGGCCTTACACCACTGCTGTCGCAATAATCGCGATGTTTTATTTGGCCAAGTCAGACGAACCGCTTGAGTGCAACGCGTACCTCACCCGCCAACATGTGTTGAAAATGATGCTAAGCGATGCACCGATCATCGCCGCGTAGCTGATGATCTGAGTGGACTCGATCCACCTTCGGTGTCCGTCATCGTCTAGGGCTGGGTCGGTGATTACCGGTTGTGTGCTTAACAGTGCGTCGGTGGCCCTCAACCAGGTCCCGGTCCCGACACCGCTAGGTACGTGTACGATGCCACCGGATCGGATCGCTTCGAACTCGTCGAAGACGACGAAGCCGAGCACTGACAGCAGGTGGGGGGACGTTGAGTAATAGACTAAGCCGGCGGCCAGGGCAAGCTTAAACCGAGCTCCCGACAACCTCCACGGGCTCACATAGGGTTACGGTGAGAGAACCGAGAGAAAGCAGGTTACCGCCCCCAGGAGCCCAAAACGGTATTTTGCTGGCGGGTATGCCAACACCGAAATAGAGGTTCCACGGGATGAACTGGGTAGTAAAGACCAAAATAGCGGCGACCAAGTCGTGGAGGTGGTTCCGCCGCTGAGTTGGCTGACCGGCCGTGTGCTGGGTCCGAGCAGGCACGTCCTGACGTGGTATCCGGTCCGAAGATGGCGGCGTCTGGCGTGCCTGCACGGTGTCGGCCTGCCGCTCGATCAGGCCGGTAGGCGTCTCGTCGCTGCTTTGGCTCACGATGCCCCTCGGGAATCACGGACGATTACTACTGATGCTAGTTTGGTTGTGTGGTGAGTGGCCACACCTATTCTGTCGACTGTACCGTTCACGTGCGAAAATATTCCTAGTTCGGACGTTGTGGCAGCGGCTGAGAACAGGAAATCCTGCCAAGGCACGCAGTCCCGCAGCGAACGTTCCCCATTGGGAAACCTGGTTATGCTGCACTGTGGGTGAATTTGGTCGCTTGAGTGACTGATCCTGCCTACTGCATCGCGGTGCAGTGATGCTTGGACATTGCTGCTTACGAGGTGGCCAGGACGAATGGAGGGCCGCGATGGACGTCGTTTTGGGGGTTGCGGTCGCAGGCCGGGTAGCCCGATTGGCGCTTGTCGGTTCGGGTGATGTGCTTGACCAATCCATCGTTGACCTGGCTGACAACCCTATCGAGAAATTGACCGAGACCGTAGTCGGCACGAATCAGCTGTTGGCCCCATGCGAGCCACCGGCTGGTGGCCACGCTGCTGTGCTGGACTGATCAGCCCAAAGCCGATCAGCTGCGGCAGGTATTAGAAGATGCCAGCATCTGGGACGTCGCTATCCTGTCCGAGTCGGAGGCAGCGACGGCGTTGATGCCGGCGCGTCCCGGTGCGGTGCTGTTGGTAGGCGATGAGACGGCGACACTGTGGGTGTGGGGTTTGGTGGCCGAAGATCAGGACGCGCCACCGACTCTGCTGGCCGCCCAGCTGCTGGTGGGCGCCGATGTCAGCGCCACGTTGGACACAATAGTGTTTCGGCTCAGCGACCAGCTCGACGCTCCGACCGAGGTCTCTCTGGTGGGTGTCTCTGCTGACCTTACTGCGGTTTTTCACCAGGTAGACGACGCGTCGACCATGCGGGGAGAGATTACCGACGATCCCACGCTTGCGTGTGGCATAGCGTTGGCCATCGCGCCCGCGACAATGGCCCAGCTGGCGCTGGCGGCCGGGGAGTAACCACGATTGTACCCGCGGCCGAATTCGCGTACGCGGTTGGTGAGGAGTCGCAGCTGGCGTACTCGATGGCTGGCGATAACAAGCTGCTGCCGGTCGATATGGATTAATGTGACGACGAATACGTCGATGCTGAAACCGAGGTCGGCGCGCTGCGGCTGAGCAAACGGTCGTTACTGATCAGCAATGCTGTCGTCGCATCGGCGGTCATCGGGTTTGCTTCGTTGGCTGTCGCGGTGGTCATAGCCATCCGGCCGGCCGCGAGTCAAGTCCCTGTGGTGGGCCGCCAGAACGCGGCCCCGGGAAAGGTTGTGCCGCTATTGCCGACGCAGCAGCAGGCGCCGGTGCCACCGCCTGATCAGCCCAACACCGGATTCCGAGGCGGCACCATTCCGGCTGTCGGGAGCTTGGTTCCTCAGCCAGCAACGTCACTCGGCGTGGGAGAGACGCCGGCTACCCCTAATACAAGCACCCGGAGCTCCGGCTCACTCGAACGTTCCGCGCCCTGTCCCGGTGCCGGTCATCGTTCCGTTCCCAGGCTGGTGGCCGCAGCTTCCAGTGCCGACGGCCTACACAACCCCCATCGACACAACGCCGATAACACCGCCGGCTCCGGCCACACTCACGACGCCGCGAGAAGACTTTAGTACGCTGACGACTCAGGCGCTAATAGGGCCAACAACACAGGTGCCGTTGCCAACAAACGAAACGACTGAGTCGTCGACGTACACACAAATGCAGGAGACTGTTGCCTCGCAGCCGGAGAGCCCGCCGGAGTCGCATGACCCCAGCGGGCCATCATTTCGGGTTCTAATCGAGGGTTCGGGTTTCCCGACAGAGTGGCGGTGTCGGACAGCGCGCATAGCGATCGTGCTTAGCACGATTGCCTAACTCCTCTTCGCGCCGCAGAGCGGCGCGCTCGGCAGCGTATGGCGGTAGGTTTGCAGACACGTCTTTAACAAGCGCAAAGACTTTAGTCTCGTCGCAAATGCCGGGTGCTCGGGAGGGAGCGGCACTTCGACGTGGTGCTAGACGTCGTCCTGGTTATGAGATATCCACGTGGAGGCAGGACTCGACATAATGCTCACCCCTCACCCTGCAGTTAGGTGCAGGGTTCGAACTGGCGAGTCTACCTAGTATCTCACCACACCAGTTTCCCAACATACGTGGGCGAAATGCGGGTAGCTGCTCTCGCTTGCTGGTCGTTGCGGATCGAGGCGATGAGGGCCTCGCGGTTCCATAGGACCACATAGGCGATGCCGATCGACGATCGGGTCCGGTCTGCATGAACGACGGGCCCGGAGTTAGTTAAGTAAAGGCTGGTGGCTGCGGGGACCGTGCAGTGGTATCGTCAAACGCCAGCCCGGCGCAGGACCGCTGCGAGATAGGGGAATCTGCTCACATTCGGCCGTCTCGACGTTGCCCGCTCGCGGTGCGGCCGCCAGGGTATCGATTGCGCTTCTCACCTATTCTTACGCTCTGACTGAGGCCCTTTGCTCATACAGTTCAGCTGATTTTTGGCACCAAAATGCTACGTCGACAACGTGTTGTCAAAGTGGAGGTTAGATCGCAAGCGAAGTGGCTGTGCTGATTGCCCACATCTACGAATCTACGAGTTGGTGGGTATGCTCCTCGGTGTGAGGCTATCGCGGTTCTTCTACGGACAGACTCGGTCCCGTTGGCAGGTCCTTAGTGTGGTGTCGGAGAAGACGCTAAGTGTGCTCCGAACTGTCCGGCAGTCCACCGATGCTCTAACAAAGCGTGCAACGCATCGCCAACGCGCTGGTCGATGACGGTCCGGCAGGGCTACGATTGCATTCCCAACCATCGTACTTCTTAGCTTCTGGTGCTGACCATTTCCGGGTCGGCGAATGCTGGATATGATTACTACATCTTGCTGGCGCCAGGCCAGGCACTCCCCGAGGGCGTCGCACCTAGCGACACAGCAGTGGCCCGCACTGTGTCGAGGCGCTTGAATCGCCGAGGTCCGACGGCAGTAGGCGGAGCACCGCATATTATGCATACACGAAGGACGCCCCGGAGCGGTGTAAAAATGGACGTTGCATGCTTCCGATGTGATGATGCGACGACTCGACAGCACCGCTACATCTATGTCGATGTGTGCTCTATCGGCGAACACGTCGGACAGATGCGGTGAATCGGGGCTATGGTCGGATGCCATGTTTGACGATGTGGTGACTGGAGTGCTGCCGTGTCTCGACGTAGAGGAGTGGTGCTGGTGGCGATCCCCGCCGGCTATCGCGTGCCGGTTGTCGACAATAATAGCACTGATGACACTGCCGGGATTGCTGATCGTCGTGGCGTTCAGGTGGTTGCCGAACCGCGGCCCGGATATGGCTCAGCGGTGTATGTGGAAGTGGTTGCCGCGTTGACTCCCATCGTGGCGGTAATTGATGCCAGCGGCTCGATGGATGGCCGGTACTTCCCCTGGCCTCCTTAAGGCCTATGTGGAAACTGTGGACGAGCGGGTGGCTGCGCACCCGTGTCTGCCGCCTGCCGGTGCATGACGTCGACACCGATGCGTGTCGCACGGCGGGGAGGCTTTATATGAATCTGGGTGTCGCCGATAGGACGGTCGGGGTATCAGCCTGGAACTGCTTGTTTGCGCCGCGGTTTCCGCGGTTGGCGGGTAGTCGAGCTCGACGTCAGCTACAATCCCAGGACGGGCGATAAATACAAGGCCAGCGGTTCGCTGCGGGGCAGTATTACACGCAATCGTGGACTTGTGGAAAGTGATTTCATAAGCGGCTTGCTAGTGTCCTGTTGTGATCTGTAGGTAGTGGTCAGTCCCGCCCGGTCAGCACCATCCGATTAACCACGCCAGGTGTCGTCGCGTTGGCTGGGGTGTTGTTGATTTTGGGCTTGGTTTTGGTGTGGTTATGCGGCGAGGATCGATGGGTTTTGGTACGTGAGAATCGGCAGGGCTGGTTCGATAGGTCGGTGTGGTGTTGATCTCCTGTGGCGTGGCACTGCCAGGCTGCATGTGCTACTGGAGTCTTTATCCATCGTGACGCTGGTCAGTGGACTCTCAACGTTTGGCTTCTCGGTTCCCGATCGGTCCGGCTGACCACTACGCTGTGCTCTCGGCGCTACACTGTCTCGATGCGTTCAAGAGGCAGTGGACTCCGTCACTGCGATGGTCAAATTTTGGTTGTCCTAGTAGGCAACCGGTTGTGTGGACTGGTTTCCCACAGGTTGCGTTAGGCATAGATCTGCATGTACGTAGTGAAACGTAGATTTGGGAAATACATTTCGCCGAAACCAATGACGTCGATCGACGATTTTCATCGCGTACCGACTTCAAAACATAAAAGTGGTCAACACAAGCACTCAACCTCAAGATACTCGGATTGACGATCGTGATGCTTAAACCACGTACACGACACTCCGAAAAGACTAGCATAAACTGCAGTTTCGATGCATGACCCCCATGGTTGTGTTCTTTAATGGCCTCGTTCGAGGTGCAGTAGTTTTAGATTGAGTGGTAAATTCGGTGAATAGACCCGGCCGTCCACTTCGGTGCTGCCTAGTTTGGCTAAGATGATTTCCGACAGTGGGATCGGTGAGGTCGTGATAACTTCGCGGGCCCTCGACGAATACCGGGCGATGTTCGCGCTGTCTGCTATCGATCTGAACGCCGAGATTTTGGACTGTCCCGGTGGCGCATTTAGCGCCACGGCTGAAATCAACGCGGCAGGTGGTCGTTCGATGGGCGTCGGCCCTTTTATGGTCGCCACCTTTCGATCGCAGCACTAGCGTCGTTTATCCAAGCCGAAACCGACCGTGGAAACGCTTACGTCCGCGACCATCCTGACGAGTATCGGTGGACCTTCTTCGGCAGCCCGGAGCATCACCATCAGTCACAAAGCCAGGCAGGTTGACTATTCGTTCGCGATTACTGCGCTAACCCGGGTAGCTATGTGGAAGCCGCACTGCCTCAACTGCCGTTTCCCACGCATGCTTTCGACCTTGTACTTAGCTCGCACTTGCTCTTCACCTATGCCAACCGATTCTCGCCGGATTTTCACCACCAAGCCATCAACGAACTTATGCGTGTCACTCGAATAGAGTGGAGAATTTTCCCGCTGGTGGTGATGGGGTCGGTCCGATACGGTCTCGACGACCTGCTGGCCAGGCTGCGCGTCGACGGGGTTCATGGTGAAGTTGTTGCCGTTGACTACGAATTCCAAGCGGGTGGGCAACCAAATGCTCGTCTGTTCTCGTCTTGAAGGGGTGACCGGCTAGGCTTGAAGGGTCCTATGCGAACGTCCGCAGCTTCGACACTTGGGTTGGGGTATTCAGCGAGAAACGCGCGGTTTTGCGAGCTTTATCCAGATTGGCGACCGTCACATTGGTAGCGTCAATACAACGCCGCGCATCGCGGTGATCGCGGTCTCTACGCAGCAGTCCACATAGTGGGTGACACGGTAGTCGTCGAGTTCGGTGGTCACGTTGGCGAGGTCGACCTCGGCGCTCAGCGGTATAGATTTTCCCTGCGGTGCACAGGATTTCGCGACCTGCGGCAGCGTCGGGGTGCCAACGCGTCGATCTCATCGAGGAACATCAGCGACGGCACAGAGTCGTGGACCCGCCGGAACAATTCCCCGACCGTTTTTCGAGCTGCTGACCCACTTGTCCATCAGCTCCGAGCCTGTGACGGCCCGCACGCTCAACTGCCCGGTGCTGGCTAACGCGGCGGACCACCAAGGTTTTGCCGCAGTCCGGCGGCCCGTAAAGTAGCACGTCGTGTGGCGGGTCGACGTTCAGCCTGGTGAAGTTGTCGGAATGCTGCAATGACCACAGCACTGCTTCGGTCAGTGTCTGTTTGGCATCGGCCATGTCACCGACCTCGTCGAGCGTTACGGTTCTAACTGCTAGCTCATGATTGGCTGAGCGGGACAGGGACCGGGATCGCCCTGAGCGCCCTGGCCAGATCGTACCTGGTCCAGTTTGGGGAGTGGTTGTCCATCGGTGCTGCCTCGCCACGCAGCTTTGTGGACCAGTGCGGCTAGGTCGGCAACGACAAAACCCATTGTACGGAGACGAATCTCGTCGAGATTGCGCTCGCCGGCGACCGCCGAATCTAGTAGTGTTTCCAGGAGTGCTCTCCGGGTAGGGACACCGGGTAGCGCCCAGCTTAGCTCGGAGTCGCGCAGAAGTGTATTGAGCTGGTCGGGGTGCGTTGAGGTGGCAATCAACGCCACATTGCCGTTGGTAACCGCAGTGCGCAGCTCGGCGAAGATGCGGGCAGCAACTGGCTAGCAGCTGGCCGGCGGCAGTGCGTAGTCATTAAGTGATAAGCGGCACGCTGCCACCGTAACGCACCTCGTTAGCCGCGCAGGCTACGGTTTTGAGTCGGTATTCGGCGATCACAGCGTGTGCCGACCCCCGGACCATCGGGCTCGATCAGCCTACGGCGAACGTACACCGCGCGGATCAGTGTCGCTTTGCCGACACCGGTCCGACTAGACGCCAGCACACCCTGTCCCGCGGCCGGCACCCAAGGTTTTCAGCAGGTGCGGCTCGTCGAGGGCAAGCTTGGGCCATTCGGTGAGCTTGCTGACCTGCCACCTGCACGCTCTTGAGAGATCGTCGGCTCCTATTGTTGGGCTCGTAACCGCTGCTCCAGCGCTATACGGTCCACTGGTATCCCGAGTGATCAGTAAGTTCGGCTGCACGCTGACCAGTCCGTCGTGGTCCACACCGGTGACGGTGAGCAGGTCAGAAGTCTAAGTTGATGCCGACCCCAGACGTCAGCGCGCGGGCGTCGGCTGACGTTGATGTACCTAGGCTCAGGTTGCTGGGCAGCAGTGGCACTGCGTCGTCGCCGGTCGTTACTTTGCCCAGTAAGTTAGCACGGGGTGACCGACGGAACCAATTGGGTAGTCAGCGATGAGCCGCGCAGCGTGACCGATCGCGCGCCGTAAACGGTGACCGCGCTGACGATCACCGAGGTGCCCTTCGCGCAGCTCGACGTTGGATAGCGTCACCTTGCCGAGCAACACGGTGCCGAATGGGGTGTCTTGGCCGGCTAACACCACTGTGGTCCGTGACTCAGCCAGCGATACCGCCTACTGTTTCTAGGATGCCAAGGACAGCAATGGCATTCGTGTGTAAACGGATGACGCCGCGGTGGGAGTTGACGACGGAGGTGTTGAGCGTAAGTTGCGGGTTGGAGTCCTGCGACGCTCAACCAGGTCAGATCATATAAACCGCCGTCCCGGTCTCCGCAATCCCGACCGCATCATCGATCGGCTGCCTGGCTTACGCAAGCCGAGTCGAGGAACCGCATGGCGGTTCGGACACGCCCAGCGCGCCGCGCCGTTGCTTGAGTTTGTCATCCCACACCTCAGGGTGCGTAGCAAGCCAGCGCTGGTTGCGAATCGCGAACGGAATGTGGCATAGGTAGGTGAGGATGATCACCCAGATCAACAGGTACGGTGTCAGCACTACAGCCGCCGCGAAGATCGCCAGCGTCGCCACGAATACGGCAGTGTAGTGCGGCGGCGCGGACACGGTGTGCATCTTTTTCATCGGGATTCGACTTACCAATAACATCGATGTCCCCGTCACCCAGACCCAGAGGAACCAGGTGGATGTCCACCAGCCAGCACCGAACTGCAACTTCAGGGCTAGCAGACCGATCAGCGAAACTGCACCCGCCGGAGCCGGCATCCCGACGAAGAATTCACGCGCGTAGGCGGGTTGGGGCCCGTCGTCGAGCAGAGCGTTGAACCTCGCCAACCGCAACACAACGCACACCGGGTACACTAGTATCGCTATCCAACCGGCAGTCGTTGTGGACAACATTGTCGCGTAGAGCACCACCGCGGGTGCCACCCCGAAGTTCACTGCATCGGCTAGCGAGTCGATTTCTTCGCCCATCCGAGACGCAGCATCCAGGATACGCGCGACCCAGCCATCCAGTCCGTCGAGGATGGCGGCCGCAGCGATTAGTGCTATCGCAGCTTTCGGCTGGTGCTCCAGGGCAAACCTGATGGAGGTCAACCCCGCGCAGATAGACAAAACCGTCATCGAGCTGGGCAGGATCTGCAGGTGTACTGTTCGCCTGTGCCGGGGCTTGCTGGTCATCATGTCAGGTCGGCCAGCACGGTCTCGCCAGCGACTGCACGCTGTCCCACCTGGACGACCGGCTCGGTACCTGGTGGCATATAAGTGTCCAGCCGGGAGCCAAACCGGATCAGTCCGTAAGTGTCACCGATCCTTAGCTTGTCACCGATATGCGCGTCGCACACGATTCGGCGGGCCAGTAGGCCTGCGATCTGTACCACTACTACCTCAGTACCGCCGGCTGTACGGATTCGTACGCTGGTGCGTTCGTTTTCGGTACTCGCCGAGGCCAGATCAGCTAATCCAAAGCGGCCCGGCTGGTGCTGCACGGCGATCACCTCGCCGCTTATCGGGGCACGCTGCACGTGCACGTCCAATAGCGACAAGAAAATACTAACCCTCGGCAGCGACAAGTTGCCCATGCTGAGTTCGGCAGGTGGCGCGGCAGAGTCGATTGCGCAGATAACGCCATCGGCGGGGGCGACGACGACATCGGTGCGGGTGGGTGGCACCCGTGAGGGATGACGGAAGAACACTGCGCAGGCACTGGCAGCCAGCAACCCCACCCGGCGTAGCCAGCGCAAATCACGTCCGGTTACGGCCTGCCCCACCGCCCCGGCCGAGGTCATCGCCAGGCCAGCGGAGATAAACGGGTGTCCGGCAGTGTGAACCGGCGGAATGGCGGAACACACCAACTCCAGTAGGTGATCAGGGCCTTCCTTCGAGGATTCGGCTCGGGGGCATCTTGCCACCCGGTCATCTTACGGATCCAGCATTGCCCGGCCATCGTTACCTGAGATCCCAGGCTTGCAGTTTAGTCCCGGTTGACACCTCTACCACGTTATTTGGTCTGTTCAGCAGACCGTTGGCTGATGCCCCAGTCATGGCAAGTGGTGGGGTGCTGGTGGGCCGTAACTGGTAACGGTGTCTACTCCGCTTAACCTCATCGGCGGCGGGATGGAACAGCTCACGTCGGAACTGCTGCGGGGTGAACTTACCGCCTTAGTAAGCTATCGCGGGCTGGTGTGGGTCGCTGCGGATTCGGTAGGCGCATAGCCATGCGTAGCGCGGTACGGATGAATACCTCAAACGACACCAGTGCGCTGACCGGGTTGCCCGGCAGCGTGACCGATCGGTGTACCACTCATCCGGGGCCGATGCTCGGCTGCATCGTTACCTTGACGAATTCGACTGTGTGGTTTTGTTTGATTCGATGGTTTTGGCCTTAGTGTTATGCCTAGGTAGCCGTCTCGGCCTAACGTCTCTTCGACGACTGCGTAGGTGTCGGTGCTGACTCCTCCGCTGGTGATGATCAGGTCAACCTGATGTTGCAGTGCAGGCGTAGCAGTCCAGGATCGTGCTGAACTGTGCGACTTCATCTCGGGTTTTGAAGGAGGCGACTAAGGTCGGGCCAGCGTCGCGAACAGCCCCGGCCAGCATGATCAAGTTCGATTCATAGATCTGTACCGGTTGTAGTGGAGTGCCCGGCGACACCAGCTCGGACCCGGTGGAGGTCATCAGCATCCGCTGTTGCGGGATCACGTTGAGTTTGGTCATACTCCGCGTTGCGGCCGAACTAAGCACGGCCGGTGTCAATCAGTTAACCTACCTAAAGTAGGGTGCTGCCGAGGGCAACGTCTTCGCTCGCCGGTCTAATACACTTGTCGATCCGGGCGGTCTGGCTGGATCAATACCGACTGTCGTCCGCCGTCGATGTTTTCGACCGGCACATGGCCGTTGCCTCCGCTGGGTATTGGCGCTCCGGTCGTGATCCAATGTGCGGTACCGGGCTGCAACGTCAATTGATCGGTGCGTCCGGAAGAAAAGTCCTCGGCGACCGGCAGGGGGACAGGGTGTTCGAGTGTTGTACACCGAGGTGTCTTCGGCGTGCACCGCATAGGGCCATCCATGGCCGAGTTGTCGAAAACCGGCAGTGAAAGATGCGCGACCACGCCGTCAGCCAGGGCCCGTCCCAAGGTCTCAGTAAGCGGAACTACGACCGCCGAGCGGGCACAGATGTTATGTCCGCTACGCGACAATACTGATGATCTTTAATTGACCGTCCTCGGTCATCATAGGCCCTGCAATGAGGTGTGCGGATCGGGCGTTAGAGGCGAATATGTGACATCGGTTAGTTCCTTGGAGATGGCACAGAGTCGGTGTTGCCAATTCTCTGTTGTGCTACTCTGTACCCGCTGAGGTGAGTTCCAGGGTGACTGTGTGGCTCGGCGAAACCAAAGCGGGTTACGTGGCATGGTTTTCGAATCAGACCGGGCCGCCAGCCAGTGTTGTAGCTGTTAGGTGAACAGCAGGTTGGCCAGCTAGGTTTGGTCATAGGCAAAGACCCGGTTGTAGCGACGTCACCATTGCAGATCGTCGAAGTGGATCGCGGCCCGTGGTCGGTTCCTGAGGTTCCTCACGGTCACTACCCGCGGATCGCGCACCGGCAGTAATTGGTCGAACATCAGTCCGGTGAGCGCGAAATGACCAAGATGGATTGGTGCTTAACTTATTTGCATTTCGAAACTATCCGCTGCGACATTCTTCGGTGTCCATCACCACATCACCCCGGCGTTGTTGATAAGCAAGTCGATACGCGGGTAGGGTCGGATGGGATGGTGTATCCGTGGCGACCCGCAACAAGTCCAATGAGCCCAGGGCGAGTTCTTGCAGTGTGACGTCGGCGTGCGGGCAGTCGACAAAGATGCGTGTCAGCGCGGCATTGTCTTTTGTGGAATCGTGCACCGCTAACACTACGTGCACCCCGCGATCGACCGAGCATGCAGGCTGTGTAATACCCTATGTCGGTGTCGGTATAGGTGATGACAACGATGCAGCCGCTTTGATCCGGGATATCGGCCTCTGACCATTTGCGGTTCTGGGCGTCGAGGTCCTTGGACACAACATATTCACCAGAATCGAGTGTTGCAGGGTTGTTGGCCGGATACGGGTACGGCGGTCAGCACCATCCGTATCCGTCTCAGGCCTGTCTCTAGAAGTTTTAGCTAGCGGCTTCGCGGATATACTGGCCGATCTGGCGCAAAGACAGGATGGCCTCGGGCACCATCGGCGCGGCGGCCTGGAAGACGTGCACCTGGCCTGGCCACACGCGGATCTCGGCCGGCACCCCTGCGGCTGCCAGTTTCGTCGCGGCCAACTGTGCGTCGTGTAGCAGCACCTCGGATCCGGACACGTGAATCAGGGTCCGTGGCAGACCCGGTGCTATGTGGTCCAGCGGCTCGTAGAGCTCTTCGGGCTGGTCGTCGACTTTGTTCTTCGCGGCAGAGCTAGCAACCAACTTTCCAAGCGCTTCGAACGCTTTCGGCGGGAACATTGCGTCAGTCTTGGCGTTGGGGTGTGCCTGCTTATCTCTTTTGGTCAACTGCAGCAGTGGTGAAATTGCCACCAACGCCGCTGGTTCCTCACCCACTTCCTGCAGTCGCTGGGCAAGCGCCAGTGCAAGGTACCCGCCGGCGGAATCACCCGCCAGTACGATCTGCTTCGGGTCGTAACCCAACTGTCGCAGCCACTGGTAGCCATCGTGACAATCATCGAGCGCCATCCCGATTGAGTGTTTAGGCAGCAGCCGATAGTTGACCACCAGAATTGGGGAGTCAGCCAACTTCGAGAGTGTTTCGACGAGTCGACGGTGCGAGTTCGCCCCACATCCCAGAAACGCGCCACCATGCAGGTAGAGAACTATCCGTCCGCTGCCATCAGCGGGACGTACTCCAGCTGCGCGGACCAGCTGCGCTGACGTGTTAGATAGGTTCACTTCGGCCCGAGCCGCGTTCGTGACCGGGAGTAGCACACGGGCAGCATGGTCGATCAACCCGAATGGCCACGGCAGCTGCGGGACGTAGCTGCCGATCGCCAGAATTGGCCGGATTGTCAGCCGTGACGTCAGCGAAGCTAATCGTGCAGCAATACTTGGGCCCGACTCAACAACCTCAACTGGAGCGCCGGCGCTGATGGCAAATCCTTGCGCCCCACGTCTGTGCGCCTTCAGCGCATCGCACGGACGCATAGCAACCCTGGGTGAGCCAGATAGCTTACTGAGCGTAGTCATGCTTTACTTCCGACGTCGTGATGACCCGGTACGGCGTGTGACGAATTTGCAAAAGCTCCAGATTTTCTGATCCAATTTATTGGAAATCCCCCTAGTAGGACAGCCAAACTCTCCACAGAGGCCTTCGCAGCCGCACTAGAACTAGTTTTGCGTCCGAATGCAAGCACCCGTGAGATACACCCGCAACACCCCCTCCCGGGCACGAATCCAGCGTGTCAGCGACACGATGCCGGCAAACAATACCAGCCGTCCAATACCCGTTCGCTAACAGTTAATAATCCAAATCTATCGAGCTGCGTAGTTATGCTGCAGGTGGGCGGAATTTGATTTTAGTGCCGCTTGCGCCGGCCACCACTTGGAGATTGCTGTGTGCTAGTTCCGGTATCCGATGGGAACGAGTACCGCTGCGTGGTTACTGGCCGGCTAGACCGTGACGACTTGCTGGACCAACCGCCCTAGTTGGCGATCTACAACGCCTCCGCAAACGGGTCAGTGCCGTCATCACGGCCGCCGCGCTACTTGCATAGGTGCTTCATCGCCTGGGCGTTGTTGGCCCAGTATTGTTGTTATTCTCGATTGTTGTTATTCTCGCTCGTGGCCCGGTGTGACTGCAACCGGCTAGGGTTCGCGGTGCATGTCGTTACCTGGTTTAGTGCCACTCGCTTGGTTCGGTACTTTGTGGATGGAGCCTGCGGCACCGGTTACCGCTCTCCATCGCATGGTCGATGCTCGGCGCCGCAGTACTGATTGCCCCCTGCACGGTGGATGGCGGTTGGTCGACCGCGGTCGGAGTGTTCTTGCTTACCGGCGTCTTGCTGCAGCTGTGCCCGACCTCGCTCCGCGGCCTGGCTGCACACCCGTTGCAGGTGGCGCCGATCCAGTTGCACTGGCTGGTGTTCACCAGATTCGCGCCACGATAGGCGGTGCTGTCGGCTTTCGTGGTTACGTTGAGCACGGTCGCGTTCACCCACCGCTCGGGCATGTCGGGACCGTTGCTTCCGCACCTGAACTGGACAGCTCCGCGGCTGAGTTAGGCGGCGGTCGTCGCGTTACCCCTCATACATCGTCTACATCGTCACGATTGGCGGACCAGAACGTGCCCGGCGTTGTGATTATGGGCTCCTTAACTGCTACCCGATTGCCCTGGCGGGAAGCAATGACGGTCACTGGGCTCGGCACGTTCTTTGGCGGACACGCGATCAACCTGGCTGCCGTCAGCGCGGCCGCTCCGGCCTTTCCCGAAGTGCATCGTTATCCGGAGCGGCGATGGCCGGCCGCGACGACCTTCGGCTTCGTCTATCTGGTGCTAGCAGTGCTGGCCACGCTCGTCGCCGCTAGCACCCGCCAAGGTGATTGGCACACTGGCCGGGCTTGGGCTGCTCGACACCCTGGGTTCGTCACTGGCGGCAGCCATGTCCTGCCCAACGGACCTAACGGGGGAGATTTCCGGCGGCCATCACGTTCATTGTGGCCGCATTGGCAGTGATCCCTGGTTGGCGCGGCACCGGCTGCGGATCTTGTCGTGCACGCGGTTCTGCGATAGGCGCGAAACCTGAACCCAGAAGCGAAGCGATGAGGGTCGTCCTGTCGCAGTAGGTTCGACTCTGGTTGCTCTGAGACTTGACTTTATTTCATTTCCGGGTCAGGTTCAGCGGCCTTGGTGTGCAGGCTCCGCCAGCTATTGTGCCTAGTAGTTGTCATGCCGGACGAACCACTCGCCGCGTTCGTTTTCGGTCACGTTCGCCAACGCGCCGGAGTCCTCGACGTAGGCCTCATCAGTGAACAGCATCATTAAGTATGGAGGCAGCGGCCTTGTTGCAGAAGCAATCACCCCCGCTGGGCGTGGCGTAATGTAGGGCAAAGTCGCCGGGGTTCGTGTTCTGCTATTCGCCGGCCGTCATTATAGAGCTTCATCGTTCCGAACAACACGCAGAGGATCTCCGAGATAGTGCGGTGAAAGTGTGATATCGCCCCAACCACCGGCTGGGGCGATATCGATTCGGTACAAGCCATAGTCGCTGCCGGTCTCTGCTGGTTGGGCAATTAATGGAGTACCTGAACTGGAACTTTATTATGGTTGGACGGCGAGTTGGCACGCTTAAACCAGGAAGCTGACCTCCGGTTTTAGTCCTTGGCGTAGTATGGAGTGCGGGATAGGGCGGCACAACAAGGGGCCGCCTCTTCAGTCTGGCCCATTTTGTCGGTCAGCCGACCGGATAGACTACCCCGGTGAGTTCTTCAGAGACCGCCCACAGCCGGAGCTGTCGATCAACGTCGTGGGACTTGTCGCTGGACGCCACAACCTTGGGATTGCCCCGCATTTCGGCGAACCCGTCCGGTCCGAAATATTGCCCGCCGAGCACTGCCGCATCGGTGGCGGCCCGCAGGGTCGGTAGCGCTCCGGTCGCCGCGTCCTGGGTGAGGAACAGTTCGGCCACTGATAAAATGGGCGCAATCAGCGCAGGCAAGCTCCGGTTCAGTTCGGTGCGCGAGCCACCGGGATGGGCGGCCACAGCGATCGTCGTTTGTCGGGTAGCCAGTCGGCGCTGCAGTTCGTACGTGAACAGTAGGTTGGCTAGCTTGGACTGCCCATAGGCAGCGACCCTATTATAGCGGCATTCCCACTGTAGATCGTCGAAATGAATGTCAGCGAGCAGGCGGTGACCGAGGCTGCTGACAGTTATCACCCGCGAACCGGCGATAGGCAGCAGCCGATCCAGCAGCAAGCCGGTGAAGGCAAAGTGGCCTAAGTGGTTGGTGCCGAACTGCAGCTCGAAACCGTCCTTGGTGGTCGACTTCGGTGTCCACATCACCCCGGCGTTGTTGATCAGCAAGTCGATGTGGTCGTAGTCAGACCGCAGTTGGTTTGCTGCGGCGCGCACAGACTCCAACGACGTCAAGTCGAGCTCTTGCAGCGCAACGTTGGTCTGCGCACTGGTGGCCGTGATGCGTGCGGCGGCGTTTTTGCCCTTATCGAGATTGCGCACCGCCAATACCACGTGGGCGCCATGCTCGGCGAGTGCCAGTGCGGTCTGATAGCCGAGGCCGGTGTTGGCACCGGTAATGACGGCGACGCGACCCGTCTGGTCGGGAATGTCAGCGGTGGTCCACTTGGCCATGAATAGCTCCTCAAGCCTGTCTAAAGTAAGCGGGCCGAACGCTCCGGTTGGTTTGAAACCATACGGAACGCGAGCCCCGTTTTGCAATGTTCGTTCTTAGCCAGGATTGAGTGTTTAGATGGCGCAACCCGCACGGCCGTTGCGTGCCGACACGGCGCGAAACCGTACGCGAATACTGGGAGTTGCTTATGAAACTTTCGCGGCCGAGGGCTTGTCGGTGCCGATTGACGAAATTGCTCGGCGCGCGGGTGTCGGAGCCGGCACTGTGTACCGGCATTTTCCGACGAAGGAGGCGCTGTGTGCGGCGGTCATCGAGGACCGCATGCCCCACCTCGTAGACAACGGGTATGTGCTGTTGAAGGCCGCCGGGTCGGGTGAAGCGCTTGTTCGCCTGTCTGCGCTTGCTCGTGTTGCACTGGGGCGCCACCGACCGCGGACTGGTCGACGCGCTGGCCGGGGTCGGGATCGGCATCCTCGGCGTCGCGCCCGATGCCGAGGATGCGTTTTTGACCATGCTCGGTGACCTGCTGTGCGCGGCGCAGTATGCGGGCATCGCGCGCAGAGACGTAGGCGTCCGCCAGGTCCAATCGATCCTGGTCGGATGCCACGCGATGGAGGCGTACAACTCGGCGTTGGCCGAGCGGGTGACCGATGTCGTCGTCGATGGTTTACGAGCGGCGCGGTAGCGTCGGGGTGTTCTTGCACTCAGCATAGGCGAGTGCTAAAAATGATGCTGGCACTCGCGACCGGCGAGTGCCAGGTCGGGACGGTGAGACCCAGCCAGGGAGCTGTGGTCGTCCGTCGCGGGCACTGCACCCGGCCAGCGTAAGTAACGGGGGTTGTCGGCACCCGGTGACCCTAGCTTCATTCCCAATCCGGAGGAATCACTTCGCAATGGCCAAGACAATTGCGTACGACGAGGAGGCCCGTCGCGGCCTCGAACGGGGCTTGAACAGCCTCGCCGACGCGGTAAAGGTGACGTTGGGTCCGAAGGGTCGCAACGTCGTTCTAGAGAAGAAGTGGGGTGCTCCCACTATCACCAACGATGGTGTGTCCATCGCCAAGGAGATTGAGCTGGAGGACCCGTACGAGAAGATTGGCGCTGAGTTGGTCAAGGAAGTCGCCAAGAAAACCGACGACGTTGCCGGTGACGGCACTACGACGGCCACTGTGCTTGCCCAGGCACTGGTCAAAGAGGGTCTACGCAACGTCGCGGCCGGCGCCAACCCGCTGGGTCTCAAGCGCGGCATCGAAAAGGCTGTCGAGAAGATTGCCGAGACCCTGCTCAAGGACGCTAAGGAGGTCGAAACCAAGGACCAAATTGCGGCTACCGCAGCGATTTCGGCGGGTGACCAGTCGATCGGTGACCTGATCGCCGAGGCGATGGACAAGGTTGGCAACGAGGGGGTCATCACCGTCGAGGAGTCCAACACCTTCGGCCTACAGCTTGAGCTCACCGAGGGTATGCGGTTCGACAAGGGGTACATCTCGGGCTATTTCGTCACCGACGCCGAGCGTCAGGAAGCCGTCCTGGAGGACCCCTATATCCTTCTGGTTAGCTCCAAAGTGTCGACCGTCAAGGACCTTCTGCCGCTGCTGGAGAAGGTTATCCAGGCAGGTAAGTCGCTGCTGATCATTGCTGAGGACGTCGAGGGCGAGGCATTGTCCACCCTTGTCGTCAACAAGATCCGTGGCACCTTCAAGTCGGTGGCGGTCAAAGCTCCTGGCTTCGGTGACCGCCGTAAGGCGATGCTGCAAGACATGGCCATCCTCACCGGAGGCCAGGTAATCAGTGAGGAGGTCGGCCTCACGTTGGAGAACGCCGATCTGTCGTTGCTGGGCAAGGCCCGCAAGGTGGTTGTCACCAAAGATGAAACAACCATCGTCGAGGGCGCCGGTGCCACCGACGCAATCTCTGGGCGAGTAGCCCAGATCCGTGCCGAGATCGAGAACAGTGACTCTGATTATGACCGTGAGAAGCTGCAGGAGCGCCTGGCCAAGTTGGCCGGTGGTGTTGCGGTGATCAAGGCTGGCGCTGCCACCGAGGTGGAGCTCAAGGAGCGCAAGCATCGCATCGAGGACGCGGTCCGCAACGCTAAGGCCGCGGTGGAAGAGGGCATCGTCGCCGGCGGCGGCGTGACTCTGCTGCAGGCGGCGCCGGCTCTGGACAAGTTGAAGCTGACCGGTGACGAAGCGACCGGAGTCAATATTGTCAAGGTGGCGTTGGAAGCTCCGCTCAAGCAGATCGCTTTCAATTCCGGGATGGAGCCCGGCGTGGTGGCTGAAAAGGTGCGCAACCTTTCGGTAGGTCACGGCCTGAACGCTGCCACCGGTGAGTACGAGGACCTGCTCAAGGCCGGGGTTGCCGACCCGGTGAAGGTTACACGTTCTGCGCTCCAGAACGCCGCCTCCATCGCCGGTCTGTTTCTTACTACAGAGGCCGTCGTCGCCGACAAGCCTGAGAAGGCGGCCGCTCCGGCGGCCGACCCGACCGGTGGTATGGGTGGTATGGACTTCTGACGTCCGGTGGCGATGCAGGCAACTACGCGGTCTGAGGTTGGGGTACTGATCAGCTGAGTAGCGGCGGGCCAACTGGGCAATCGGACAGGAGTAAGCAAAGAAAGAGCCTGGTCTCCTTTTTGGGGGGCCGGGTTCTTTCTTTGCGCGTAGGGGGAGTCGGGCTTGACCCTGCCGGTGCAGGAACGTGGGTCGGAACGACACTGCACTGGGCGGTCTCGTCTAGGTGAGTGCCGGGGTTCGCTTCGGCGCTGGATGCTGAGCTCGACGTGTTCTTGGTGAGTAAGTTCGGCGTGCTGTGGTGAAGCGCGCACTACGAGCTCGCAAGTTCGACAGCGCTGACTAAAGCGTTGTTGTTGTGTGGTGGCCGGGGGTGTTGGTGTTTGTGGCAGGAATTGTTGGTCGGTTTCATAGGTGGCAGGTGAAGTAGTGTTCTGGTGTGCCATCGCTGGCCGATACGGTCGGGAGTTTGGTGGGCTAGCCTAGATCTTGTTGGCGCTGGGTGTTGGGGGCGCTTTCGGGTGCATGCTATGGCTGTGGGGTGTCTGTTTGTTCACCGGCCCTCGGCCAGCCGGTGTGCCCCCGGCTGTGTTGGTGCCGTGTTGGTTTCACAGTTCGTCGATGACCTCGCAGCCGGTGATGACGCGTACGGCGGTGCTCTAGCCTAGGGCAGTACTTGACTTTTTGTGGGGATCGACCGCGGAAGGAAGATAAAAGCCATCCACGGCGTGATCTGGTGACTTGTGCGCGTGGCGGGCTAACACATCACCAGAAAAGCGCAACTGATCCCCGGCCACCCGCCACACCAGACGCACCCCCAGCATCGCCAGCTTCGATGTCGCGGCCGGTGACCAACACCAACTACTCGGCGGCCCTTGCAAGCAGCCCACCTACGCCGCGACCAACCCTAAACCACCAACACAACCCACACCACCGATCCCCACCACATAACCCACCACACCCCTCAACCACACAAAACCAAACCAGCAAGAAATAACCACCAACAACCAGCACAACCACGATATCGCGGGTGCGCCTCAGTGCGCAGATGCCCGGCGGCATCGCATAGCAACCCGGGTTAGGATCAATGCTGTGGTGAATATCAGCCACACGGCTTAGGTTCAGCCATCTCCACCTCACCGACCATTAACCCTGTGTTGGGCAGTGGCAGGTTAACGTAGGCCGAGGCCAGTGCAATCTGCGCCTGAGAGATCTGGCGACGGATCAGCAACGTCGTCAATTCCGTCGTCGCGCAACAGGAAACACTCGACTTCGTCGGCGGTTCCGAATCAATTCTTGACATCCGCATCGGGTAGTTTAGTTTGCGATCGCCCTGTGAAATGTAGCATTACGTCGGCGAGGTGATTAAGCGAGTGCGGCCTGGCGATGGACCAGTCTTTGGTGACATGTCCGACCAGAGTAAACCCAACTACCGTTAGCGTCTGCGGTCGGCGCTGTTGTTACGGTGCGTACTTCCGTCCCACCGCTGGTGATTTCGTCGGCTTCGGTGGTGGCCATGGTTTGCACCGAGGCGGTGATGACCAGTGCGGACTAGACCATCACGATGTGGCTCAGCACCGTGTGCAGGTCGGATTCTACGGCCAGGTTGACCATTTGTGTGCCGTCACAACCGGTCCGGTTTTCGCTCCGCCGGATCTGGCCAGCGGATTCTTCGCCGGAGATATCCAGCGCACGTCGGCGGGATTGCGTCCAGTGGTAGGCAACCTTGAGTAGCAGTATAGATTTGCTCGCGCTCGGATCACCCGCTAGAAGCCTTGCCGAGCCGGGCACCATATTGCCGCCAACCACCCGGTTTAATTCGTCGACACCCGTAAGTCCCGGCAATGTGTGGTGCGCGTCGATGGAATTGATCGAAATGGCTTGCGAAACCCGGTTTGCGGAATAACGTCCGCCGCCACTGATTGCACCAAATACCAATATACTTATTGAGGGTGCACCCAATTATCGTACTCTAAGGCAACGTTTCCCACTTAGCGGTGAAAATGACGGCATTCCGAGTAACCGGTACTGCGCATGCGCACTAATGTTAGCTACCTGATGACCGTATCGGGGTAATATAGTGGTTTAAAACGAAGGCCGTTGACCAGTGGTTAAAGCTGTTTAGGCCTGAGGTGGGGCGAGTCCGGCCGAGATGGGCACAGTTACGCTGGTTTGTCCAGCCTTCTCGAAGTTGAAGGTAAAGTTGTAGGTGAGGCCATTGGTAATGGGCTTGGCCAAGGTGACGATTGCTTTAGCGACGTTGTTAGACTGGGAGGGGCTTGGCGCTATTGGTTGCCCTTCGGGCGTACCGACGAACAACATCCCATTGGCGGGAACTTGAGTGTGTCCGCTCAGCGCCACCGTGCCGATGTCACTGGTTACAGACACTAGCCGGTCCGTGACATCCGGAGAATCATTGATGGCCACCAGCACCAAGTTCACCGTTCGGCCCGGTTGGAAGAAGTCACCGGTTTGTGCAGCTTGGATGCGTATGTCGCGCAATGCCAGCTTGTTGAGTGTGACCTGGTTGCCGTTGACGGCCGGTTCCTGAGTCGCGGTTTGCGAGATCTGGCCCGCTCCGCAACAGCTAAGCACCGAAGCCGCCAAAGCCAAAAAGCCTAGGATGGCGACCCGAGTAGCCAGCGTGGGAAGGCTGATCTTGAAACGTCTCACTGATGGCCTCCTGCTGGGATACCGGTCAAGGCATTAGGACAGCAGCTCAACTATGCACAGTAACGAGGAATATGCATAGGTAGATTTAAGAACGTGCTGTCGACGGTAGACGGTAGCGGAGGACACAGGACTTAGCGTTGCGGGGGCCTTGGTTTGAGCCCCGCGGGGTTGCCGATAGTGACTTGTCAAGTGCCTCTACGCTGCTACAAGAGGATGTTGTGTAGTGCGGTGCGTGGCACGTTTGCCCTGTCTGTCAACCCCCAATCTGCGGGTGTTGTGCCTCCTGACCTGCACCGTTGTGCGCGCTTATGGGGTTGCCGTGTTAGGATTGAAATAACGAAAGGGGCTTGAATGTGATGATTTTCAAGGTCGGCGACACCGTTGTTTACCCGCACCACGGTGCTGCTTTAGTCGAGGCGATCGAAACCCGCACCATCAATGGGGAACAAAAAGAGTATCTCGTCTTGAAAGTGGCGCAGGGAGACCTGACTGTTCGAGTCCCCGCCGAAAACGCCGAATACGTCGGTGTCCGCGACGTAGTTGGACAGGAGGGCCTAGACCAGGTTTTCCAGGTGTTGCGGGCCCCCCATACCGAAGAGCCGACTAACTGGTCGCGGCGGTACAAGGCTAATCTCGAGAAACTCGCCTCCGGTGATGTCAATAAGGTGGCAGAGGTAGTACGCGATTTGTGGCGACGAGACCAGGAACGTGGTTTGTCCGCTGGCGAGAAGCGCATGCTGGCTAAGGCCAGGCAGATTTTGGTCGGCGAGTTGGCGCTGGCGGAAAGCACTGACGACGCCAAGGCGGAGACTATCCTCGACGAGGTTTTGGCCGCCGCTTCCTGAATAACCCTGAGGCTTGGGGATGGCTGTAGCAACGGGCACTGTGGTTGCAGTGGTCCCGGCCGCCGGGTCGGGGAAGCGGCTAGCGGCGGGCATTCCGAAGGCATTCTGTGAACTTGACGGGCGCACGATTGTCGAACGTGCCGTCACTGGCTTGCTGGAGTCTGGTGTTGTTGACCATGTTGTGGTAGCGGTGCCTGCCGATCGCATTGACCAGACCCAGTGGGTGCTATCCCAACGGCTAGCCAAGTCGGTGGGTCAATACGCCACGGTTGTGGCTGGCGGGGCCGACCGCACCAAATCGGTGGCTCAGGCTCTTGCGGCCCTCCCCGCCCCTTCAAGGGCGGGCGCACCCGAGTTTATATTGGTGCATGACGCCGCGCGGGCGCTGACACCAGCACGGTTAATCGTGCGGGTGGTTGATGCTTTACGCGCTGGTAATACCGCGGTCGTTCCAGCTCTGCCACTGTCTGACACCATTAAAGCCGTGGACGTCAACGGAATGGTTCTCAGCACTCCGGAGCGGTTCGGTTTGCGGGCGGTGCAGACCCCGCAGGGGTTTGCCACCGAGCTGCTGCGGTGCGCTTATCAGCGTTGCCTCCATCTTGATGCCGTCGATTTCACCGACGATGCTTCCCTCGTCGAACATCTCGGTGGCCAGGTTCAGGTGGTCGCCGGCGACCCACTGGCGTTTAAGATCACCACCCAGTTGGATCTGCTGCTGGCGAAGAAGATTCTGCGCCTGTGAGCGAACTGCCACGGGTCGGTTTGGGTTTCGATGTCCATGTGTTTGAACCGGGGCGGCCGTGTTGGCTTGTGGGGTTGCTGTTCCCGGACAACGACGGCTGCTCCGGGCATTCCGATGGTGACGTGGCGGTGCATGCGCTGTGTGATGCCGTGTTGTCGGCCGCGGGGCAGGGCGATATCGGCGGCCTGTTCGCCGTTGGTGATCCGCGTTGGGAAAACGTCAGTGGTGCTGACATGCTGCGCCATGTCGTCGACTTGTTACTGCGACATGGCTACGAGGTCGTCAACGCGTCCGTTCAAGTGATCGGTAACCGACCGAAGATTGGTCCGCGCCGCAGTGAGGCGCAACGGCTGCTGTCAGCGCTGCTACGGGCGCCAGTATCAGTGGCCGCGACGACCACCGATGGACTTGGCCTGACTGGGCGCGGCGAGGGCTTGTCCGCCATCGCGACCGCATTGGTGGTCCAGGTCTGACAGCCGTGTGCTGAGAATCCGCCAACGCGGAACCAGCAGGTAAGCTGGCCCGTCGTGACCGATAGTGCCCATTTGCGGCTCCACGACACGGTGGCTGGTGCCGTGCGCGATTTCGTTCCGCTGCGAACGGGGCACGTCTCTATCTACCTGTGTGGTGCCACTGTTCAAGGACAGCCGCATATCGGGCACGTTCGCAGCGGGGTGGCCTTCGACATTCTGCGCCGGTGGCTCATTGCACGTGGCTATGACGTCGCGTTCATCCGCAACGTCACCGATATCGACGACAAGATTCTTAGTAAGGCTGCCGCGGCTGACCGGCCGTGGTGGGAATGGGCGGCCACTCACGAGCGCGCGTTCACCGCGGCCTATGACGCCTTGGACGTTTTGCCGCCGTCAGCAGAGCCGCGAGCCACCGGGCACATTACCCAGATGATCGAGTTGATTGAGCTGTTGCTCAAGACCGGTCACGCCTATACCGGTGGCTCTGATGTTTACTTCGACGTGCTCAGCTATCCGGATTATGGCCAACTATCCGGGTACAAGATAGACTGTATACGCCAAGGCGAGGATGTGACTACCGGTAAGCGTGACCAGCGCGACTTCACCTTGTGGAAGGGCGCTAAGCCTGGTGAGCCGTCGTGGCCTACACCGTGGGGCCGTGGCCGTCCAGGTTGGCACCTGGAATGTTCGGCAATGGCTCGTGCTTATCTTGGTTCTGAATTCGACATCCATTGCGGTGGAATGGATTTAGTCTTCCCGCACCACGAAAATGAAATCGCGCAGAGCCGCGCTGCCGGGGATGGCTTCGCCCGGTACTGGCTGCACAATGGCTGGGTAACGATGGGTGGGGAGAAGATGAGTAAGTCGCTGGGTAACGTGTTGTCCATCCCAGCTATGCTGCAGCGGGTTCGGCCGGCAGAACTGCGTTACTATCTCGGCAGCGCTCACTACCGGTCGATGCTGGAGTTCTCCGAGACCGCGTTACAGGATGCGGTCAAAGCCTATGTCGGAGTGGAGGATTTCCTGAATAGGGTGCGTACTCGGGTTGGTGCCGTTGGCACCGGCGAATTGACTCCGCGGTTCGCTGCAGCACTCGACGACGATCTGGCGGTGCCGATCGCGCTGTCTGAAGTGCACCACGCTCGTGCGGAGGGCAACCGAGCGCTCGACAGCGGTGACCATGAAGGTGCGTTGACGAACGCTGGCGCGATTCGAGCGATGATGGGCATCTTGGGTTGTGACCCGCTTGACGAACGTTGGGAATCCCGCGATGAGACGTCGGCGGCGTTAGCGGCTATCGATGTGCTGGTGGCCGCTGAGCTAGAAAGCCGGCAAATGGCACGTGAGCAGCGCAACTGGGTGCTTGCCGATCAGATCCGCGATCGACTCAAGGATGCCGGTATCGAGGTAACTGATACCGTCGACGGGCCGCAGTGGGAACTGCTGGCTGGCGATAAGCAAATCGATGCCCGGTAACTCGCGTCGCCGGGGGGCCGTCCGCAAATCTGGCACCAAGAAGGGGACCAGCGTTGGCTCGGGCGGCCAGCGTCGCCGCGCGTTGGAGGGGCGTGGTCCGACACCGCCGGCGCATCTGCGTACCAATCACCCAGCCGCCAAGCGGACTCAATCCTCGCTGCACCGGTCGGTCAAACGCACCGACGAGACAGAAACGGTGCTTGGCCGTAACCCGGTGCTGGAATGCCTGCGCGCCGGCGTTCCGGCGACTGCGCTCTACGTTGCGCTCGGTACCGAAGTCGATGAGCGGCTCACCGAATCCGTTACGAGAGCAGCCGATGTGGGCATGGCGATCCTCGAAGTACCGCGCACGGACCTGGATCGAATGACCAACAACCACTTGCATCAGGGCATAGCGTTACAGGTACCGCCTTACCACTACGCCCACTCCGATGATCTGCTCGCCGCCGCTACCGACTCGCCGCCGGCGTTGTTGGTCGCGCTGGATAACATCTCCGACCCCCGTAATCTCGGTGCAATCGTGCGATCGGTAGCGGCATTCAGCGGCCATGGTGTCTTGGTCCCACAGCGGCGTTCCGCCTCGGTCACCGCGGTTGCGTGGCGCACTAGCGCCGGTGCTGCGGCGCGGATCCCAGTGGCGCGGGCTACCAATCTAACTAGGGCGCTAAAGGTTTGGGCCGATCAAGGACTGCGGGTGATTGGACTGGACCACGACGGTGACACCGCACTCGACGACTTGGACGGCACAGACCCGTTGGCGGTAGTCGTTGGCTCGGAAGGCAAGGGTCTGTCGAGGCTGGTGCGGCAGAATTGCGATGAGGTGGTGTCGATACCGATGGCCGGTCAGACCGAATCGCTGAATGCTTCTGTGGCCGTCGGGGTGGTGCTTGCCGAAATAGCCCGTCAACGCAGGCGTTAAAGCTGCTGCTCGGCCGGCTCGCCTACATCGGCGCCGTGTTGGTGATGATGACCCTCCGTGGTGCTTGCGCTGCTGTCGTCGGCGACCTCGTAACCACCCGGCTTCTATTTGTGGGTGCATACCGATTGTCGCTGTTAGGTAACCGGGTAGTCATTGCGCGTCTGCACTAAAGCGCCTGAACTCGGGGTCACCACACTCGAGTTCGGAATCAACATCACCAAGGATGGCTAACCACCGGTGTGGCACGATCTCAAATTGAGTCGCAATAATGCGACGACGCCGCACTCGCGTTCGTCGGCTACCTGCTAATATCCTTACGTCGGAAAATTCGTGCATGCGCTCACCTTGGCTAGCTTCGCACGCTGGACCGCGGCAAGCCAAGAAGAGAATTTCCCCAGGCTAAGGTGGTACGGGGCAACAAGATAGTTGTCTTGCTGGAAGTCTTTGCGCTAACCGATTCCTACCTGGCTTATGTACGGTTCAATATCGGGACCAAGGTAGCGGCCCGATCGGCCAGCCGTTCCGCCGCCTCTCAAGAGTTCGTTGATGTGGTGCCCGCTGTGGTCAGATCTGCCGGCAAGGTCGACTGGGTGGAAATTCAAAGCTTCGACTGGCAAACGCCACCAATGGTGCGTCAGGCTTATTCGTCTATAATTGTTGGTGGCTTTATGGGATGAGCGGATTTTAGTAGCCGGCTACTCAGGCCACGGGAGACGTTGGCGGCTACCGCGCGAGTGAACAGTTCCCGCGCCTCGGATGACTCTGGTCGCAAAATCTTTTTGGTCAGACGGGAAGTTCCGCCTGGCCGCGGTGATCGGGATCCTCTAGAACAGATAGCGTGACAGGTATGGGGCTCGGTCGATCAGAGCGTGCCCGTGCGGGGTTTGCATAAGTCAGATACAACGCAACCTGGGTGTTCTCGATGCGTCCGACGGTGTCGGTAGACTGGCGTTGCACCTTAACCGAGTGTATCCTTCTTGGTGTTGCCAGTTTCGTCAACTACGAGAATTGCGCCGGGGTGGCCGAAGGCATTGACGACGTAGTAGCGTCCGATCATCTTGAATTCTGTCGGTGCTCCATTTCGTCTGCGCCAGGCAGATGCTGCAACCCATCTGATGTCGAATCATCGCGGCGTTCGGCAATCGTCTAGCAATTCTGGCGATCCAGACCCGATACCATCTCAAGCATCAACTCACTGGTACGGTGTAGTGATTCGTAGCGGGCGAACCGCGGAGTGATCCTATCGTTTACCGGCAGAGAATTCCGTCCACCATCGATCAGAGTCTACGCGGTGAACCGCGGCAGATTCAGATGTTCGCGCAAACCCAGTTGGTCACCGCCCCTACCGGTTCGGGCACGCCAGAGTGCCACCATGCCGAACTGCGTCTGCAATACAAGGGGCCAAACGCATCTCTTCCGAGCCAGGGTATATGCACCCTGATTCGACGGTTTCGCGGTTAGGTAGGTTCGTCTCTTATTGCCCTCAATTCCTGCGTTCGTATCAAAGACGCCTAAACAGGTTGAGCGTGAAGCCAATCTCAGCCATGCTATTCAAAGCGCCGGTCAAAAACAACAATCCAACGACTGCCGCGTCCTGGATGCGGCGTTGGCGTTGCCCGTGAGCACGACTTTGAGCTCGCCAGGCGCGGTGGGTTAGACCGTGATACTGTCGATAACGAAGTCATCGTCCGAGCTGCCAAGGTTTTTGCCGTCAACGAGGTCGTGTGTGGCTCATATCGGAGTATGGACAATGTGCAGAAGGCAGTGTCGACATGCAAAAGATTGCACTTCGTGTCCAACCTCCGAAACGGGGAGCGCTACATACCGACTTTACTGAGTACGTCTTCAGGGAGCAGCGACCTCAGCGGCAGGGGGCACCACGGCATCCGGCCGCTGCAGAGCCTGCATAAGCCCTATAACCCGACCGGTCTTCGGCATGAGCCAACATCGTTGGGTAGTTATACATAATCTGCGACATTACAAACCCGTTTCAGATCCCGATGTAGCTCGACCTGGCAGCGGCATCAGCTACACACATAAATAGCTGTAGCCTCACCCCAATTCGCCTGCCCGATATCCAACAACGCATTAACCTTTACTGCTGCCTCCACAAACCGAGCATGGACGCCCCGACAAGCCGTCGCAGTCTTTCCCCGGATGAAACGCCCGTACCACCAACGCTGACTGTCTAGCCGCACCAATTATTGTGCCGCACAACCCCGCTTTCATTGCAAACACCGATTACGACGTCACCAATTGCGGAATATGGGCATAAAACAAACACATCATGCTCTTATCGTTTTCGATATTTTAGTTGTTAACTATCGGGGTAATCACATTGATTTACACTTGTTACCATGCCTTGCCAGCCATATACGAAGACCACGTAGCCGGCATAATCGTCACTCGTGGACTGCCATCGAAAAAATAACTATTTCAGACCGTCAGCCTAACAGGGCGCCTAACCCACTCGTTATCAGCGCGATCCCAGCAAAACCCAACGTGTTGCCACACCGATCACCAACCATCACCGACTCCAACACATTCATAGGAGCCGACACAGGTTTGCCATGCAGCGCCGCTGAAGACGACTAATTCGACACCGGAGTTACCCCAGGGCGTGCCGTATGAAAGAATGCGTCTGGGCGTCTCTACACCGACTGTGATAACACCCACGCCCACCCTCGACTAGTTGTCGAGGTAGTTTACCTGCCAATACCGATCGGCAGCGACGTCGACAAAGCAATCGTCGCTCCGAATAACCTAGTTTTGCCAACACAAATGGTGCAGCGACCGCGCGGAACGGAAAGGACAAGATGATTGCGACGAGCGCGAAGGCGCTTGTCTCTACCACGATTACTAGCGGCAGGATGGGCGCGATTATGATCACGTATGCGCCGACTGTAAACAGTAGCTCGAGCAATATTGCAGGTGGCTAGGCAATAGCACACACCGAGGCCGGTCAATATCTCAATGTGGGTTGTCGACGCGGGGGCAAGAACGTGGTTGAGCTACCGGCGCTTTTGAACCGTGGTGGCGCTGGTGTAGCCCGTGGTGTTGATGCTGTTACCGAACCCGAGGCTGCCTAATAAACGCTCATTGTGTTGGCTGTCTGTATCCACATCTGCACATAATCGGATTCATTGACAGCGATCGAAATCGTTTTGATAGCAAAGAATTTCTTTCCTAAGAACACTGCATGGGCTGCTCGGTTAGCGGCTAGTTAAGCCCGATGTCGGCCATCCCGGCCAGGGTAGCTTCATACGCTCCAGTTGCCGCTGCAAGCTTGGGTAGCCACCTGCCGCAGTTGGCGCTAGTCTTTGTCATACAGGCCAGAAGGCCAGATACGGGTCATGTTCGGTTCCATAGATCACAGTGCTAGGTCCCTCTTCTCCACTCGCCAGCAGACCGCTCAACCAAAATTGCAGTGTAATTCTCCTGTTGCCCTAGATATATTCGTCACTTAACGAGATCCACACCGCCGCGAACAACAAAACCAGTACCCGGACACACCCATACCGGGAGCCTGTACTGAACAACATCTAGTGTGCCTACGGTGGTACGGCAAAACAACTCGGAACCGGTACGGGTTTCGTGAACCGGGGAACTGTCACACCAACGACGACGCGGCCTCCGTATCATCGGCGGCATGACTAGAAGAAGATTGCAGCACACCGACTCCGGAGTGGCCCAACTTTTCGATCCCTTGAGCCGCCACAACGCTATGCTAGCTACCTGAAGCACTTAACTCAACCGTGGCGCACACTGACACCGGGTTCGCCGCCTGCGTCACCGACGCCGTAATTAATGGCACCCCTTGGTGCGTGAACTTGACGACCGGTATCCGCGCCTCCGGACAGCCGATCACCAACCTACCTTTCTGGTCAGCCATCGTACTGACCGAAGAAAATCATTTAGAACTTTATGTAACTGAAGTGACCACCCCGCAGGTGTTTACTTGCGTATCCATATCCGGTGAGGTTGTGTCGGATCGTGTCGAGAGACAGAGGTCGGATATCGCCATCAGTCACGATTAAATCTTTACTTCCTCACAGTGTTGTTGGCAGCAACGGTAGGGCGACACCCAGACAACCAACAATCGGACACATGAGGGATTTGCATCCAGGCCGAACTGTGTACAACGCGCTATTGCTTACGTGGTAGTCACGACCAGACTTGACACCATGCCCACACAGCACTATTTGATAGCACGTTACACTTAACACAGCCCGCATTGGTGTGGATTAACAATGTTAGAAATAGATTTCGGTGAGGTGTGGGACTTTCTTGATCAGCAGGGTCAAACCTTGCATTTGCGCTTTCGGCGGAACTGGCCAGAGTATATCCATTGCAGCCGACAACAATCGCGTCGAAAACCATGATGAAATCGCCACCAGCCGGCCTGACTTCCTACCGGCCGACATCGGTACCGCACAAGAAAGGTGGGAGGAATTGGCCACGTTGCTTGATAGCGCCACCTACCGTTGGATTATTCTCAGTCAGATTCAAGACCACGTCCAAGATGCGGGCCTCATCCGAACGTGACTCTAGGGACCATGTTACATACATTACAGCGTGTGACTTTCAGGAGCGCAGAATTATTCTCTCAATCGGGTCTTCTTCGCCAACTTTGGCTTCGTCAGTTATGTCAACGAGCCACTGGTCAAGCGAGATTGTGACCGTAGCTGTTGTGTGTGCCTAGTACACCGGTAATCTCACCGTCGTGAAGACTATTGCGTAGGTGTTCACGACCACGTTATGCATCATCGCTGTCCGATGAACCTTAGCAACCGAGGAGACTAATGTAGTTGTAGTTTTTGCCGGCTTGGGTTCGGGCGACGATCGTACGTTTTCGATTTTGTGCACGATTTGGCTATCTTTTCCATGACCCCGAGGTCCACCGTGCGGCATGTGAGAGTTTTCATGGGTATGCTTGTCTATCGGTCGTCGGCATGATGGCACAGTGCTTTAGTCGATTCTGATTGCGCGGTTGTTGGGCTTTGAACTGCTTGGTTGCGTCCGCAATGCCTGGGAAAACTGGTTCTTGTAGGTCGCTTTGGTGACGGGATTCTGGACGTGATTGCTACTCTCCCCAGTTCTGTATTACTCAACTATTATCTCGTATCTCGGCGCTGGAGACCAGGCTTTATCGTCGAGTGGGTTTTATTGGTGGTGGCTGGAGGCCCAGATTGTGTTTGTGCACACGTTGGCCGTTAATGTCGTTATCCGAAATAACCTAACCTGGTTTGAGATGATCGATGGACAGGTCGGCCCGAATGGCCAAGGCGGTAATCGTCTCGGCCGAACTGTAGGACGGTGCCAGTCTTCAAGCTCACGCTCCAGGCAAGGATCAGGTCATGGCTTGGCTGGTTTTTCGATTACAGCCAACGATCAAGTTTGGGATCCGTAACCCGATGGCGCATTCGTTGATATACCGCTTGATTGGTCCTGCACTGTAATCATCGGAGATGATATTTGCTTCATCGACATTACCTATGGTCAAACCGACTGCTGAACAACAAAACCGAGATGTAATAAGAAGTTGACCGGTAAATTTTTACATATTCTATTCTCCGTATTGGGCTCGGTCGTGATTCGCATGGTACCAAGCCATCTAGTTTGTTGAGCGGTGGGCACGTTGAATGCGTTCATCGGCATCCGGTTCGGATTCTCGCTAGTTTGCTGACATGTCAGCCAGAGTAGTCGATCGTGTCCTCGACGGCTGTGCAGATCGCGCGCATTCGCGTGTCGTCTAGGCGGCTGCCAGCCCGAATGACCAACACCGTGACCGAGACGCTCTCGACTTGAGTCCAAATTCACCGCGGGACGGCGCGGAATCAGGTCGGAAGCGGGTCAAGAACTACCTTGTTAACCTACCCTCGGATGATCATGGTGCAGGGTGCGACGAGTATGTGTTGACTTCGGGGGGATCGCCGCATCGCGCGCGAACACAACGACTTGACGCCGGGCCGATCTCGGCCATCGCACACCACCACACTTCTCCACGTGCTGGAAGCACGTTCACACTTCTGCAGCCGTCCGTCGCCACGATGCTTCAGTTGCCCCATTCGTCGGGCTCATTGACAGGGTGCTTGTCGTAGGCCACGTAGCTCGCATTTCCCTACCTCGGTCGATCGATAACGAGCCAGTAGCGCTCCAAGAGCCTCATCGATTAGGGCTGTGTTCGTTCACCCTAGCTCGCGTGCCGTATGCACCGGTCACAGCAGCTCAGCGACGACGCCCGCAGATGCTGTGCCGCGGCTATAGACACCGCCAGGGCTGGCAGGGGCACAGTACACAGTCTGAGACGGATGTACTAGCCGCGCCGGCTGGTGTGGACGTTCTGCTGTAGCGCAGCACGCCGCGCAACAGCAGGTTGGCCAGTTAACCGGCATTAGGTCAAGGTTGGGGTCCGATGTTGACACCGATCAGCCGTCGCCAGGATGGTGTATAAGCTTGCTGGGCCGCGGCTAGCGGCAGTAACCTACCAGCGTCGCGGGCAGGTTGTTGACGGCGTTGGCCAACACAGCTACCAGGAGCAATGCCGGCAGCCCGAAACCAAGACGGCAGCAGTGCGGCAATGACGCTGTTCATTCCGTTGATCATGACTTACTGGACGGCGATGCCCAGCGTTAGCACGAACAACAGGAACGACAGATTCACCGAACGCACGATCTCGGCCACCGACATGTGCCGACGGCTGAAACTGCGAAGCGCCAACACCGAGGAGCCGGCCAATGTAACCCAGGCCGACCCCCACCGATTCCGAGACCACGAACCCGGCACGTATGAGCGCCACCACCAAGACAAACATCGGTGGCCACGGCGTGAGTCTGACCTGCTTGGAGTTGGGTGGCACACGCAGATCGCTGGCGAAAACTGGTGAAATACCAAGTACACTGTGGCTACTGCGGTCAGCCACAGCACCACCTCGTATATCTAGCTTGGAGCGCAGATGCGCCACCACCAGCCTGTCATTGGCCAGATGGACGGTGGTGTAGGTGTATGGTTGCATCGTGGATCGCAGGTCGCTAACACCACTGGGTTCAGTAAGGTCACCGTGGCGTCCAGGCTGAGCGCGACGTTAGATCGGTGGCGGTGATGACACACGTGCTGCAGTAGCTGTGTAACCCGACTCGGACAAGTATCATCGCTGTGCCTGCGGTCTTGAGCAAGCTTTTGTCGTCGCACAGTTGGCCAGCACCGCGTCTAGACTACAACCACCCGGGCAAGTACAGCAACCTACACGGCCGTCTGTGGAACCGAAATCGCTTCGATCGCTCTCTAGAACGACAGCTGCCAGCGGCTCTGGTCAACCCTGTGGCCGGGCAACTGCGCACCCGAAGACAACAGCTAGCAGCAACAGTGCAACGGTCAGCGTCAAAGTTTAAATCCAGAGATCCTCGCGCCGAAACACCGCTGGCAGTTACATTGTGACCTCATCCTGGGTGGCCATCTCATCGACACCGACATGCTAAGCCATCGTTCGTGTATGAAAGACCCACAAAGCTGTAACACAGTGGTCGGAAGAATGTAGTCTCAATTGACCAACATTGAGATGGACCGTGTTGGCACAGTAGACGGTCAATGCACCCTTGATGAAACCGGCGTTGCCCTGGATGAATAGCTGTCGGCCCGATGGTCGGTGGTACACCATCGTCGACCACGCCTCGACACAGCGGTAGGTCGACGTCCGCACCGGTAGTGTCAGCAGTGCGTTGATCACACCCGGGACCCTGGCGAGGGTAGTGGTGTGACTGCTAACAGCGTGAAATCTTAGGCGCCCAATCGAATTGGTTTACTGGGGCCGCCACTATCAGGCGGCTCTCGGGGAGTCCGCATTCGCGCCCAACCGGGGCCGCCAATTGGCTCCCCACCGGCTGGGTGCCGGTGGAGTCGGCAACCAACCAGCGTGGAGTCCATCAAGTGGTCGATGTGCGTGTGTACCGCAATGATGGCATCAAGCTCAGATGCCTTGGCTCGGGCAAGATAGCCGTCCGCGGGCGGGTGGAGACGGCGACACCTTGCAGATTGCCAGTCACGCGAGGCTAGAGCGCGAAAAGTAGCCGTTGATCATCAACGCGTATGATTCGTTGTCGAGCAGCAGCGTAGCCACACCTATTTTCACCTCACCGTAAGCAGAGCATAAGGTTTGGCGGCAGTAAGTTGAACTTATCCGAATACCGCGTGCTGCCGGGGCGACCAAGGCCCAATCTTATCAGCAAAACGCCCTGATAGAGACGCCGGCGGCGTTGAGTTGATCGCGCACCGCGGTAGCCGTCTGAATAGCGTTGGGCGAATCGCCATGCAAACAAATAGATTCCACGATGACGGCAAGCTGTGTGCCGTCGACCGCAGTAACTTTACCGGCGGCCACCATGGTTACTACTCTTTGCGCGATCACCGCAGGATCGTGCAACACCGCGCCGGGTTCGCGTCGAGAAACCAGCTGACCGTCTGGCCGGTAGGCACGATCGGCGAATGCCTCCGCTACCGTACGTAAGCCAATGCGCGCGGCCTCGTCAAAAAATGTCGAACCAGCCAAGCCTAACACCGGCAGCGTGGAGTCCACCAGCTGTATTGCCGCAGCGATTGCGGCACCTTGATCGCGGTTGGTCACGATCGTGTTGTACAGTGCGCCGTGGGGTTTGACGTACGACACTGCGGAACCGGCGGTCTGTGCGATCGCTTGTAATGCGCCGATCTGATACACGACATCGGCGAAAAGATCGTCGGGGGCAACGTCGATGAAGCGTCGGCCGAACCCGGCCAGGTCGCGATAGCTCACCTGTGCTCCTATGCGCACGCCACGTTCTGCTGCTAACCGGCATACTCGAAACAGCCTGGCGGGATCTCCGGCGTGGAACCCGCACGCCACGTTAGCGCTGGTGACGATTTGCAGCATGGCTTCATCGTCGCCGAGTCGCCACACGCCGAAGCCCTCGCCCAAGTCGGCGTTAAGGTCAATACAGGCCATTCGGCCAGCCTAGGGGCTGGCTCAGTAGCAAACCCATTGCGGGATATTAGCTACGATTCGTTTGAGGAGGCCGCAGACCCGCGTCTCGGCGGCGAGGGTGTCTGCACCGCCATCGAGTTGCCTGTTGTATTGCCTAGCACATGGCTACTGCTTAGGCGCCTTGGCAGCGCTCTGGGAAGTGATGTCGATCGCGACCACACCTGGTTGGCTATAGCCGCACGTCACGATGTCGATGGCGACATTGTTGTGCACGGCCAGCGCACGCTGGCATATAAATTTTTTATTTTTGCCGTCTTCTTAAGCCTACGAGGTGCCGAGCATGCCGTTGGCGTTGGTCACCCCAGTCACGGTTCACACAGTGTCCGGCGCACTGGGGTTGTTCGCGGAATACCGGTGCCTCGAGCAAGTGGGCCAGCTTCGTGTCGAGGCGTTGTAAAACGCGAAAGCGTCCTGCTTCGACGGAAACCAGATCACAGCTTGAATAGCTTAAGGTTGCGTTTTTTGAAGTTGTCGACATTGTCGTCGAAGAGTTGACCACGGAGTTACCGATCCACCCGGCGTCCGCATAGGTCGCATAGGTCTGGCTTGTGCGGTGCCATTTATTGGTAAGCAAGTCCTGTCATACGCGCTAGCGCTCCAGTCCCACATTCCCGTGATGTTGATCACATATTCAGTGATGTCGCGCCCAACACGCTACTGATCCTGACTGAGGTCGAGCAGCAGCCCGTTAATCGCTGAAACCGCTACCGTATTCGGTTTAGCTCGGTGGCTAAGTCCTTTCCGGTAACCGTGGTGTTGTGGGCGATGGTGGATGTGTACACGCCGGCCAGCGCAACGCCTGAAATTGCTCCTGCACTAAGTCTCCCCAGAGCTGTGTGTGAGCCGGAACACTCGTGCTGTCCCATCGATTAGGTCATTGTGGTGGACAGCTTATGCGCAGACCTCACGATGTTGCCCGAGTAGCCAGCAAGATAGGTAGATCAAAAACGAGATAGTCGCGACGAACACCGACACTGGCACACCAGGCGCCAACGACAGCACGACGCCCCCGACGGCAGAGACCTCGGCGAAGATCACAGCAGCCACCATTGCCGCGACCGGCGAGGTGACTACCTGGGCTGCCGCGGCCGCTGGCGTGATCATTAGCGACATCACCAACAACGCCCCAACGACCTGCACGGCTTGCGCGGCCACTACACCGACCAACGCGGCGAATACGATGCCCAGCGCGTGAACGGGCACGCCACGCGCGGCCGCGACCTCCGGATCGACCGTCGCGAACAACAGTGGTCGGTAGCACGTCGTCAACATTGCGATGACAATCAGGCAAACGAGCCCCAGCATAGCCAGCCCGGAGTAGCCCACGCCGATGATCTGGCCGGTCAGTAACGCTAAACTGGTCCCGGTTCGTCCTGGGTAGAGATGGATGAACAGCATCGCTAGCCCCAGCCCGAACGCCAGCACTACCCCGATTACCGAATCCCGCTCTCGGGCTCGCCGACCGAGGATGCCGAACAGTGTTGCTGCCAAAGCGCTGCCGACTAGAGCGCCCACTCCCATCTCAAACCCGGCCAGAAGCGCGAATGCTGCTCCGGTCAGCGATAGTTCGCTGGAACCGTGCACGGCGAACGACATTTGCCGCATCACGATGAACGGCCCGATCAACCCGGCTGCCAGCCCCAGCAACACCGCCGCCAGTAGTGCTTGCTGGACGAAGTCGTGACTGAGCAAATGTGTAGTTATGTCGAAAGAGAACAGGTGGTTCCACATGTGAGCGAGTCGGTCATCCATTAAGGCTCGCCAACCACAATGTAATGGTCCTCGACCTTCACCACCTGGATGTCTGCCTGGTAAAGCGTTGACAGCATCTCGGTGGTCATAACCTGTTCGACAGTTCCGATCAGGAATCGGCCGTCGACCAGATAGAGCACTCTGTCCACATACGGCAGGATCGGGTTGATCTCGTGGGTGACGACGAGCACCGTGGTGCCGGCTTCCCGGCGGCGACGGTCGATCAACATCGATACCAACTTGGCGTCGGCTGGGTCCAATGTCAGCAACGGTTCGTCGCATAGCAGCAGTGTTGGGTCGCTGACCAGCGCCTGAGCGATGCGGATGCGCTGCAACTCACCGCCCGACATCACCCCGACCCGGACGTCAGCAAGCTGCTCTCCATTTACCTGCTTTAGCGCCGTGAATACGGCCTCACGCCGGCGAGCTCGGTCGGCGGACCGCAGTGGCAGGGCGCCCCAGCGGCGTCCGTCAATGCCCAGTCGAACCAGGTCACGACCGCGCAGCAGCACCTCACGATCGATGGGGCGGTGTTGCGGCACGTAGCCGATGCGTGGATTGCCAGCGGTGATCCGCTTGCCCTCTACCCGTGCAACACCGGCACTGAGCGCCAGTTGTCCGAGCAGCACTTTGAGTAACGACGTCTTACCGGTGCCGTTGGGACCCAGTACCGCGATAAACTCGCCCATCGAAACCGATAGGTCGAGTTGATCCCACAACGTTCGATCGCCGAACGCCAGCCGTGCGCCGCTAAGTGAGATCGTGTAGGCATCGTTGTCCGCGTACCGTGGTCTTCGCGAGACTGCGTTGAGATTGTCAATTGCCACGGCAAAGATTATCCGGGTGATCGGTTCGATCTCAGCGCAGCGCGCAGCTGATCGATCGTGTTACGTTGCCAGGTAAGGTAATCGGTGCCGCTCGGCAACGCCTCGGTCACTTCGGTCACTGGCACACCTGACCTTCGGGCCGCAGCCTGCAGGCCGGTGGTAGCGGCGCTCGACTTCTGCGGGTTTACCAGCAGCGCTGAGACTTGACGGTGGTTGATCAGGTTGAGGGCGGCCGCCATGTCGGCTGGCGACGGATCGCTCTCGTTCTCATGGGTTGCGGTAAAGGCCGGCGGCGTGCGATCGACCAGGCCGGATGCCTGCAGCAGGTAGTGCACCACAGGTTCGGTCACGATTACCTCGGAGGCTGGGTAGTCGCTGGCAATGGTGTGTTCAGATATGGCGATCGCGTCGGCGCCACGGCAGAACTCGGTGACGTTGGCCTGGTAGTCCGCGGCATTGTCCGGATCGATGGTCACCAGCCGGTCGGCGATCAGGGCGGCGACCGACTTGGCGATGCTCAGGTCGTAGAAGACGTGTTCGTCGGGCGGCCTTTCGGTGGTGGTAGCCCTGCTAGCGAGAAGCGAGTAAGCATCCACCGATTTGATGGCCGGACGGTCGGCCAGCATCTTGTCGACCCATGGATCGTAACCGCCACCGTTGTAGACCACTAGTGCGGCGTCGATTATCGCGGCAGTGTCGGCGGGACTGGCGTGATACGCGTGCGGATCGGTGTGGGCACCGGTTACAATGGAAGTGACGGTGACATGTCCGCCTGCAACAGTGCGCGCCACACTGCCCCACACGTCAGTGGATGCCACCACGGCTGCCGCTCGCGGGTGCCCGGAACTAATTTTGCCGCAGCCGGTTGCCACGGTCGAACTGATCAAGCAAAGGATGACAGCCATCAACCAACGCATCGGATTAACTAATGCCATTTGGTGTCCCATTGGGGCTATATCGCACGCTCGCCTTTCCTCTCGCCGGCCGGTCAGCCGCCAAATAATACTAAATGAAAATTGTTTCCAACAACTTTTAGTGATTGATTAGACACGCGTAGGCACTGGTGCTAAATCTATGCTCGCGTCACCAACCGCTAGCATCACACCACTTCCAAGTTGGTGTGCTGCTTTTGTGAAATTTGGTGGCGGAATTCAAGGTTTCGACGTACTCGTGGTTTCGAGTGCGTTCAACCACACCACAACCGTACCAATCGGTTCTTGGCTCACCTGTGCGAGTCGGTGTTAGCTACGGCTGGGCAGCTCGGTTACGCAGAGTGCGATCCGGTCGCCCCACCGTTGGGGATTCGTAAGGACAGCGCGGTTGACTTGGTACATGGCCGAACCAGATCTTAATTTCTATTCAATGACCCGGCAGCACGCGATTTCGTTGCTTTAATAATGCAATACTGCGAAGAGTCGGAGCAGGGGGCTATTGCTGATGGTAGTCGGACCCGGCCGCAGTTTGCAGGACGGAACAGCCGGTGTGCTTGCCCCCGGGGCGGATGGCTTCGTGATGTATTCGGTTTGCGATGGTGATTCCTACGTGCAGGTCTTTCTTCATCGGCGTTTGTCCGTTGTTGTGGTTGACTAGCTCAAAGGCCTGTCGGTTGTGTTCTTGGGTGGGTATTGATGACCGTGCCGCGATGCGCGAACTCGCTGACCATGTGCTCGGGTTGGGGCATCGTGAGATCGGGTTGCTGACTATGAGGCTGGACCGAGACCGCCGATAAGACCCTAGTGGACGCTGACCGGCTACCGTCACCAAATTTTTGATGTGCAACCCGAGCGTATGATCGGTGTCTGGGAAGCAATGACAGCCACAGATGTCGCGCCGAATTCTCTGACTGTTGTGGAGAGATACGAACACCGGCCGATGTCGGGTGGCACCGCCGCCAAGGTGGGCCTACAGGTCAATCTGCGGATTACCGCGCTGATGTGCATAGCGGACATGTTGGTCCTGTCACCCGCGGATTACTTTCGGATACAAGACATTTACAAGCCCGGTCGGATGAGCGTGATCGATTTCGACGGTGTGCCCAAGGCGATCAGTCATGGCCTGGTCTATGGTATCCCAGTCGAGCCTGCATAAGGGCCGCCGGGGAGGCGAACTTCTGCTGAAGCCACCGCGGTCGGGCCTTCCGGTCGTCGAGCTACTGGCCAGCGAGCTGATATCGGGGGCGCACCGCCGGCTCGCCGTCGGCCATCGCGCTTGGGAACATGCTGTCGATGAGTTTCTCGGTGTGGTCTACCTTGCTGGCTGCGGAGGCGTCGGCGAAGACATAGGTGCGCATCATCGCCTAGGTTAGCAGCGGATTGCGCTGCATCGCATGGTTGAGTTTGCTAACCATGAAGCTTAGCCCCTGATAGGGGCTGTTGCCGGATGCCAAGGATCGGTCGGTCTTGGCGTCGATTCGGTTAAATTCTCGGCCCAACTTCGACACCAACAGGTACACTTTCGATGGGAAGTAGCGATACAGCGTCCCAACGGCCACATCGACTCGGTTCGCCACGACGCGCATTCAATCGCCTCGTAGCCACCTTTCGACGCTATCGCTATGGTGGTGTCCAAGCTAAGCTTGTGTCGTTCCCGCCGCGCCTCCGCACCAAGTTCGGACTCCGCCACACCGCCCACGTTCGTGCCCTCGCGCGGTTGTGAATCAACAACGTGGGCCGGGCTCATGTTCGTTGGCGACATTTGATCGGCTGCTCCCCTTCCAGATGGTTCGTGTGCAAACTATACGCATGCCCAGCAGGAAGTTCCCACCTCGGTACCGCCGGACTGCGATCTTTTGGGGACGTGTCCTGCTGTAATGGAAGTCGACCTGACGATCGATCACTGGCATTGTTAGAACCCATTCTAGTTAACGAAAGCACTCCATATTTTTTATTGTTTAATTGTTTACTTTGAATCAAAATCAAAGGACGCGCGCGTGATAGCGACCATCATCAACGATTTCGTGATTAGTCCGCTCCATGTAAGTTGATACATGGCTGGACCAGTAAAATGTTACTTTTGGTCAGAAAGAGAACCCGGTGGTCCTCGACATAGAAGCAAACGTCCATCGATGGACAGCATTTCGGCTACCCGTAGTAGTACTGCTAGTCGCTGCAAAGGCCAATGTCAAGACTGCATCCAGGTGTTCGGCGGGATAGGATGCACCTGGTGGAACCACGTGCATTTCTACCTGCTTAGGGACCATGGTATTTTGTAGTTCGTGGGCGACGCTGAGAGTTGATTGCGTAGTAATTTTGTTTTAGACGCCGGCGTCCTTCTTTGCGTGGGGTTGGACGTTCGCTGGCTTGAAAGCGGTGCGGGCATGTGAGCCGGCACCGCTTTCAAGCCAGGCCGCTACGCCGCCTGGGCGGCAGCCTATGTAATAAGTGGGGTATCGCCGGCCGAGCAGCTGCTGATCGATCGGGAGATGTTGGCGGCCGGCGTCGTGTGGCCGGACTTGGTGATCGGTTGGTGGATGGCTCCTACCATTCTTGCGCACGGCACGCCCGAACAGGACCAGCGGTTTGTGCCGGCCACTATGCTCGGTGAATTCCTTTAGTGCCAGCTGTTTTCCCGATTCTGAGGCCGGCTCTGACTTGGTGTTGTTGCGCACTAAGGCGGTATTATGTACCGATGCCGGCTGGCTACTGACCGACCCGAAGGAGTGGACGTCCAAGGTGTACCTGGCGAAGTGGGGTATGTGCCTAGCACGCCCTAATCCAGCTTCCCCGAAGCACAAGGGCGTCATACTGACTTTCTTGTCGACATGGCCTCCGTCAGAATTGCGATCAAAACGCTGCGCGATATCGCCGGCGATGCGTTGTTAAATGAAATTTTCTTGGACAACGTGTTTGTCTCCGACAATATGATCGTTGGTGCAGTGAACGATGGCTGGCGGTTGGCTCGCGCCACGTTGCCGAACGAACGGGTCGCAATGGTCACCGGTATCGCGCTGGGCAATCCGATAGAAGAGCTATTTGAGGTGCTGTCGGAACCGATACGATGTAGCCCAGCAAGATCGGTTGGGGAGGTTGATAGTCGGTGTTGCGACCGGAACGCTGCTGGACCAGCGGATCGCCCAGCTAGCTGGCGGCGGGCAGGACAGGGGGCGAAATCTAGCGTACGCAAACTCATCGAGGTCCATTACCAGCAGGCGCTGGCTGAATACATGATGGACATTTCCGAGGGTGGTTTTCTCATGGAAAATCGCGTTGTGTACTACTTTTTCCTGGATACTCAGTGTTTGACCATTGTCAGAGGTACTGAGTAGATTTTGCTCACGGTGGCGGTCGAGCCGACTGTTTGGCATGCCCCGGTAGTCTGTGGTGGTGAGATTACCGTCGTAGCTGTGGATTTGCGAATAGCGTGATCGTAGGTGCAATCTCGGCGACAATCTAAGGGCGAGTAGTTGTCCTTCAGCTGCAGGAACAAAATTTGCCTGCGAGCTATAATCCTGAACTATTGGAATAATTACCAGTTAGCATTGGCACCCATTGCCGAAGGAATGTTGTAGCCGACATCAGCTAGCCGAGAATACTGCTAAGAAAAAGTCGTCTGGGTATAGGTTCAGGGGTAAGGCTAGATTGGTCCTAGAGGGGATTACTCCGATGTGGGCGTAGACGATGATGTATGAGTTTGTCTTCGGTTGGCCGGTCGATTAATAGATCGAGTCGATTATGTTGGTGATCTGGTACTTAACCCGGCGAACCTCCAACCAAAATAGACGATGATAATCATATTAGACCCACCTGTGTTCATGATTCTATCGAACTGTTTAATGGTATGGATGTCCAAATAAACCAACCGGTTTCATGACCGGATCTCGGTGGTTTGGTGGGCCCACAGGACCGGAGGAAATCCGATTGCACCGTCGAGTGTATGCAGCTTTGTTTTTGTAATGAAGTCGCACTTTTCAGTTGCTTTGTGGCAAGTAAGCACAGCGTGCGTTTCCAGTTGAATCACGTCGTCAACTGGGAGCACCGTGGTGACGGTGTTGTTGGTCGCCGCGGAGACTCTGGTGTGTGCGCCAACATCAGCATCGGTTCGACGACCGCGCCGCTCCTGAGCAGATGGTGCATGCCGTTTCTCTTTGGTTCTCGTCGCACTAGCTCCTCGGGAGAATACAGCGGGTGGTCTCTCCGGTGGTGTCTCGATTTTCACCGCTGCGAACGGGTCTGAATCCAGAGACTTGACTACATTTTTTTGACGTACACTCGCTGGGAAGGTACTTTTCAACATTGCCAAGGTGTCTCGGGCTGCCTGCATGTATGGACCGAGCCCACAAATGAGTGCTGGTCGGTGTTAGGAAGCGGCTAGTTGTTTCGTCAGCGTTCGGTAGTCCTTGCAGTGACTCCAGCCAATGCATGACCGTCAGCCGATCGGGGTAATTGTCGACTAAAATCGCGCAACGCATCATCAAAGATCACCGAGCGCTCCATAACGGTTGGCGTAAAGTAAAGCCATTTGCTCGCTGTCCTCGACAAGCGCCGACTGACAGATTGACATGACCGGGATGATCTCACTGTCGGTGGCCATCAAGAGTAAAGTCGTTGTCTAGTGCTTTGGACACAAAATTGCTTGACGGAGCCGGCACGTGAGTAGGCATACCCTAGTGGGGGTGGTCGTACAACCAGTTGGACGCGTATCCGTTCGTGGTATGTTCTACCGTGTCAGTGAGCGCGTCGTCGGTGACCGGTGAGCTACTCAACGAGTAACCAGCCGGTGGTGCTGTTGAGCATTTGTAGCATCAGAGGCTGGCTGACGTGTAACGCAGCCGGCTCGGCGAGATGACTTGGCTGTCTTCCTCCTCCGGCACCGTGAACACCAGCGACTGTCCGTCGTCGGCCTCGGTGACGACCTCGGCGATCCGTAGTTCAAGTACATGGCTGCCGAGCGGTTCATCCGGAATGGTCTCGATCAATACCCGCTTCCCTTTACTAATTATAACTAAAGCATGTTAGAGAAAACAGGATTCATGTCGCTACTGGTCGCAGAAAAACTTTGCTCGATACGAATCGGGACGTTTTCCTAGCCTTTCTCTAGGTTTTCATCAGGTTTCATTTGATGATCTGCTTCCGCAGATTCATGAGTGTGCCTAGGCGACCGAGGAGCTGCAGAGGCTGCTGGACGACACCGTCAAAGCCCGTGACACTGTCGGCTTTTCACCTTCTTGTAGCCCGAGCAGCGGGGAGATCCGCAGTGCGATCCGACACTATAATAATCTACTAGGCGACGCGCCGGTTTGCTAGCGCATGTTGGTTCTACCGGCTGGGTGAGCTCGATACTAGGCATGCAAACCGGCATCTGGCGCCGTTTGACCAGCGGGCTCGGGAGGAGGTCTGGGTCGAGGACCCGAAACATGGATCTCGTCATCTTACGCACCATGGGTTCCGGTGTCGTGGTCGAGAGCGGTTATCTGGTTAGCAGCTTGTGGAATTGGTCGTCGGGCTGTGATTATGTCAGTTATATACTTATGGGTGGACCGGTCACTAAGGATGGCCGGTCGGTGGATTTCGGAAGCTTTTTGATCCCGCACACCGAATACGAAATTGACGACACATAGTATGCGGTCGGTTGTTGCGGCACCAATAGTAATACACTGGTGGTCAAAGACGTTTTCGTGTCCTGGTACCGGTTCTTGTACTACAAAGTGATCAACGACCACACCGGCGGAAGGTTGCAGACTAACACCGCTATTTTGTACTAAATCCCTTGGGGTACAGTACAATATCCATAATATTAGCGCTTATCGTGGGCATGGCTTATGGTGCGTATGTCGCGCATGTGGAGTATCAGGGCAGTCGGGTGTTTGCGGCTTTCGTGGGAGAGAAGTCCAAAGATGCCTCGTTTGCCAAGGTCCGTATTGCCGAGGCGACTAGCGATATCGATGCCGCGGTGGCGTCAGCTGACCGGCAATTTCTGTTACGAGTTAAGTGTTATTGCTCGTCGGCAAGGAGATTGCCTTCGAGTTGTGTGCCCGTATACACGTTACCAGGTACATGGTACTGGCCTGGCGACCGTCTCGATCGACAGGCCGTTCGAGGACTCCGGGGCTTCCCTACTGTTCAATAATGCCTAAAATCAACGGTTCTGACCGCGATGCGCACGCCGGCTAGGTGCATGTTACCACCGATCCGAACGTTCCTACGTGATTTTCTGGACCAACGAGTTCTAAGTGGCCACCCGGCGATACGGTGGTCATACGCTATGACCGCCACTGAGGAATTGACCTTCGAATCCACCTCATACTTTGCAAGGGACAGGGTCCGAGTAGAAGGAAGACTGCTAAAGCAGCATGACCACGAAGCCGGCGTCGGCCACAACCAGACAGTGGTGTTGCTGCGCGGCGGTGGTTTCAGCGCATTAAGCTGGACGAACTTCTCGCGCAACATTGTTGTGCTGGCTGTCGACCAGCTCGACTATGGCTACTCTAGCAGGCATGTGGAGCATGGACAGTTCAACCGCTTTGCCGCGACCGCACTCAACGGTCTTTTTGACCAGCTGAGTCTGGGGGTGTTCCGCTGGTGGGCAATTCGCTGGGTGGGGAGACCGCGGTGTGGTTAGTGCTGAGCTACCCCGACCGGGTTAGGCGACTGGTGCTGATGGGTTCCGGTGGGCCAAACATTAACCTGTTTGCTCCCGACCCGACAGAGGGTGTCAAACGCTCGCGAAGTTCTTTGCTAAGCCTACCCGAGAGAATTTCGAGGCGTTTCTGCGTGTCATGGTGTACGACAAGAACCTGACCGCTGTTCCGGCGCCCGCCGCTGCATACGGTCACTTCAACGCCTCGCGGGCTCCGGAACGACGACGAACTGATGGGAGTTCCGACGACGGCGTCGTCGGCGAACATCGCCAGCCAGACTTTTTATCTTTGGCTTGTAACGTTTTGTGTTATCGGCGGCCGGCATCGTGCGTGGAGTGCTCATGTGCTGTCACGTGTCTGTTCTCTCGAGAATTCTTTTCCTGCTTGTTGGCGTTGACCACCCACATAGAGTAATACTGTGAACGGCTATCGTCGCTATGCGCTAAATCTTTTCTTCCTCAGGAAATTTAGTGATATCTAACCTTGCCCATCATTGGGTAGCCGATTCGGTGAAACGGATCAAGCCAGAGGTACCTATTGGGTTCGACTACAGCACACTGCTAAACGTTTTCACTGGAATCCATCTGCCTATCGCAGTCTCTCTGGCTTTAGTTAGTTTTCCAGCCTTCGCTCTAGCTAGCAAAGCCGATTTTTCCAAGAACATCGGTTCAAACCATGAGAAGGGTACTTAGATTCCAGCGACGTCGATCTAGTCGATGAGATTGGTAATGCCAGCGGCACTTACGTAATGTGGTGGCAACGGTAGCGTCCAGCTCGCGAGATGACTTGATCGAGCCCGGAGAATGCCAGCAGGTCGGTGCGCAACGCGGTGTCATGGATCCAGACAACCTTATGTCCTTGCGCCAAGGTTGCATCAGCGATCTGTTCATAGCCGATAATTACAGCGCCTGCGCTATCAGACGATGGGCAAGGTCTTGTCGTAGTGGATCTGATCCCAAAGCATCAGGGGAATGACATCACCTTCTCGGCAGTGATGTCGGGTTGCTGCAGGGTCGCCAGTGGGTTGCGGTTGCCGTTGAGTCGGTCCTTGATTGCTACCACCGGCCCGGTGCTTGTTGGTCGCCCAAGCGTTGGATGTAGGTTCGCACGTGCGGAGCGAAGTATCTGCTCTCGTCGGTGCCCACAGGTTTGATGAATTGAATAGGAATCGACAACATCCACATGGCATTTGATTCCGATTGCTTCTTTTAGGCCATCGCCAGCACATGCGGAAATTGTCTGGACTTCATGCTACTCGTAGCCACCGCCCTTGTTGAGCCGCCGACTCAACCTGCGTTATGCGCCCCGTATCAACAGCTTGCTGTTTACCCCCCCCCATGGTGTTGGCCATACACAACTCCGGCATCATGACGCCCTCTAAGAAGTTGGGCGTCTTGCTGACGATGACAGTGTCGATGTAGTTGAAGGTGGAACCGGAGTTGGTAAATACCAGGTTGATGGCTTCGTAGACCAGACCGTTCATTGGAATGTAAGTGTATTTGGTGCTTCATGACGTACATGGTCTGTCCGGTGCTAAGTACTTCTGCCAGGTTTGCACCTGCTCCGGCCATTGACACCGAGTCGATTGCACATATAAACAAAAATTTTTTCGGCAAGGTAATCCGACGAACCAGGGCACCAGAAGCCAATACCGATCTTGGTGATGACCAGCTCATCGTAAAGCCGGGTGAAGCACGACCTTAACATCTCGGCGTCGTTGGTGCGGGCCATCATGCGGGGTGTGGGCGGAGCCGACCACCGCAACGTTGCGAGCAGTCATTACAAGTTAAGCCCTTAACATGATGATACTTATAGCTGTCCTTAGTCGGCATCGGATTTCCTGGTAAGCTGAAAGTACTAAATGTTATTGATGTTAAACGCTGTGCGGGGTTTCCATATCGCCTTGACACGCATAACCATCCGCACCTCGTGTGCATCGATGCCAGAGGCCAGGTGTAGGAACAGGATGTAGGCGTCGTCAGCACATAGGCGGCTGTGTAAGGTTGTTCGATGCGCTGGGCTATTAACCTATTAACGGGATGTTGACGATCGCAAACGTCTTCACCGTACCCTTACCAGTAGTTCGACGAATTCGGTGGCCTGCAGGCTAGTGTCCGGGTCCGAGGCCTGAGCACTGCGTTCGGGCACCGAGCAAATTTCCCTCAGCGCTGGCTTGTAGGTATGCGCTTTCTTCGTGCGAGGAGGTGTACTGAATTGTAAGCTCCACGGTGTGATCGGTAATGGTGACCAGGTTCTACTCGCTGGTATCTCGCTCTGTTAATCGGCTCGAACTCTCCGCCCAGCGCGAAGTGCGCGATGTTATGGTGATGGTCCGTTGGCTTCTTGGCCCAATGCACATGTACTCCGGGCTCCGGTGAGGATCGTCGAAGGGGCGGTAGTTTTCAAACTTCTGTGGCGTGCACCATCGTGGTGTTGGCTCCGTCGATCTTGGTCAGCGCCCATGTGAACGCGGTCGGTCCAGTGGCTGGTTTTCCAGCGGTTCAGCCTGCTAAGTCCAGCATGCGACCGTGCCGACAGCTAACACTGGATTATTATCTTGCCCAGTGGTTCATGAGGTAACTGGGCTCCTATTCTGCTAGCAGCACCTGCACTCGGCTATCCGATCCGCGGGCCCCAGGATGTCACACTTAACATTTAGTGTGGTGAAAAGCGTTCTCAGCTTATGACCTACCGAATGGGTGTAGTCGAAAGGCGACGTTAGTGGCTCGGGAATTGGTTCGGAGTGGTTGATCAAATCAAGGGTGGACGCCTTGAACTTCCTGTCAAGCCTTTCTTAGAATTAGGATCTAAGAAAAGTTTCAATATTGAATTGAGAGGACAGTGGGGAACGTCATGAAGTTCGGGTTGCAGCTGGGATATTGGGGAGCTCAACCGCCAGGAAACGCTGACGAACTCGTGGTCGCTGCGGAGGGCGCCGGATTTGACGCAGTGTTCACTGCGGAGGCGTGGGGATCCGATGCTTACACGCCGCTGGCGTGGTGGGGCTCGTCCACGCAGCGGATGCGGCTGGGCACATCGGTGGTCCAACTGTCGGCGCGAACCCCGACGGCATGCGCGATGGCTGCGCTGACACTGGACCATCTGTCCGGTGGTCGCCATATTCTGGGGCTTGGCGTATCCGGCCCGCAGGTGGTCGAGGGTTGGTATGGTCAGCCGTTTCCGAAACCGTTGGCCCGCACCCGTGAATACATTGACATTGTTCGCCAAGTGTGGGCCAGGGAAGCGCCAGTTGCCAGCGACGGCCCGCACTACCCGTTGCCGCTGACCGGTGTTGGTGCGACGGGTTTGGGCAAAGCGTTGAAACCTATCACCCATCCGCTGCGTGCTGACATCCCTATTATGCTAGGTGCCGAGGGGCCGAAGAACGTGGCGCTGGCCGCCGAGATCTGTGATGGCTGGCTGCCGATTTTCTTTTCGCCCCGGATGGCCGGCGTGTACAACGAATGGCTTGACGAAGGGTTCGCCCGGGCGGGTGCGCGGCGCAGCCGTGAGGACTTCGAGATCTGTGCGGCCGTGGAGATTGTCGTTACTGAAGACCGTGCTGCTGTGTTTGCCGGAATTAAGCCGATCGTGGCACTGTACATAGGCGGTATGGGTGCTGAGGACACCAACTTTCACGCCGATGTCTATCGTCGGATGGGCTATGTTGAGGTGGTCGACGAGGTGACCACGCTGTTCCGGTCCAACCAAAAGGACAAGGCAGCCGAGATCATCCCCGATGAGCTCGTCGACGAAACCATGATCATCGGTGACTTGGACTACGTGCGTAAGCAGATAGCGGCCTGGTCAGCCGCAGGCGTTACCATGATTGTGGTCTCTGCCCGTAGCGTAGAGCAGGTTCGAGACTTGGCTGAGCTGTTCTGACTGCATTCTTGCTAGGCGATAGAACGCTTTCACAAATTTATTGGACGGCGTTTGCTTCAGAGTACGTGAGCGTCGCTGAAGACCATCTCCACGTCGACCACCGACTACGATATCAGCGTTCCTGGGCAGTCCCCGCGAGACAAGTTCCCTGGCATGCGGATGGCCGCTCAGCCGCACACTTGCCTCGCCGAATCAGTTTTTGTAGATCCGATACCTTCTGCCCCCCAAGGGATTTCCCGGGTGACGTCGTCTAGGTGGGAGTACGTCTTCAACATCTGCGGCACTTTTATCGCCCATCCAGTCGGCACGGGTAGACCGGGCTTTAATTCGATCCGGCGATCAGCTGGCAGTCGGCGCTGACTTCGAAGTCGGATGTGTTTCCCTCTCGGACGTTGAAGTCCGCCATGATCTTTATCTTTGGGAAATCCCAGATAGTGCGTTCGTCGCTCCGGCAGAGGGCATCGCGGCGGACGAGATCGACCTGGCTGCTAAGACAGTGACCAGCCAACACGACGAGCCCGCTATGGTGGGGCGGCTGATAGAGTCGATCGAAGAGCAGGGCTATGCTGTTGCCGCCTGCTGATAGTGGTGGTGACACGAAGGTAAGAAATGTTGACCAAGGTGAACGTGGTACGCAACCCTGGGTTCACGAGTGCTTCTGGACTTTGTCGGTGAGCTTGCAGGCACGTCAACCCCAAGGGGTGGTAAGTCGTGTTCGCCACGGCGGTGTCAGTCTAGTCTCGTGGCCGGATGGCCGCTTCTCAACGCAGCCGCCCGGAGGGCACGGGTGGCCTTGAGCGAGGCATGAACACGCTGGGCACCTTAACAGTCTAAATGAGCAGGGGACGCGCCTCTCGAGGAGAACGTTCTAGCCCAATGGAATTTTGGAGGTATATATGCGCATTAGTGAGTTTGCTAACCAGCTGGGAATCAGCGCCATGACGATAAGGCGCTGTGTGTTAATAGGGCTGATGTCCACACCGCAGCGCACATACTCTGGTTACCGCTACTACAGTAGCGCCGAAGTTGACCAGGCCACCATATCATCAAAACAACTCAGCGACTCGGACTGATTTTAGACGAGATGCTTGCGTTACGTGATTGTGACCAACCCTTTGCAGCTACCTGGTCCTCGATCACAAGTTCGCCGAGATCGGCCAACGGTCGCCGAAATGATCCGGCCGCGTGAACACCTGGTCATCGTGCAATCATTAATCGAGTAGCGGTCCACCGAAGAAACCAGTTGCTATTGCAAAATTATCGAGCACACCCCGTTTCCTAAGCAACAAACTGCCTTACAGCCGAAGTGGCAATCTGTCTCAGTTGGGCAGGCCGACCCGGAGTCCCCGCTAGAGCCGTTGTCCTATGCCCGCAACTGCGAGTTTGTCGGTCCGGCGCACGGCCCTGGCAGCATGCGGCGAGGGTGCTGCTCACGACCATCGTGGTCACTGACGCAATCCCGGACCGTGTCACCGCGTTGGTACCAACCTCTCACAGAATGTGTACGATTACCTCGCAGTCCCGACGGCCTAGTTCTTGCATCAAGCAAACAGTTGGTTCGCACACCGGGTATCCTGCCACGAACACTTCAACGTGGCGTTTCGCTATCATTATCACCCCGAAGCACGACTCTATGGCTTCCACCCAAATGGAAAGTCCAATCCGCCCCAGGTCAAGCGTGACGTTTTGCGTCACCGAATCCCTCGCGCCGTAAATCTGGCACGCTAGCCGTATTGCGGCGTTCGTCCCAAATTCGGAAATATAGTAAATATAGTCGAGGTGAGCAGGTGAGCAACGGCTTTCAACCGCCGCTGGTACGTCGAACTGCTATGTATCGGTTGACACGGTCGGGTGTCCAATATTACTTATTGCTATTATCACCTGGTAGACACAATATTCTGTGTGGGTGAAGAGCAAAGGACAGGTAACGATTCCACTGCGGGTGCGGCACACGCTCGGATCGAGCTGGTTTCCGAGGTCGAGTTCGAAATCGACGGGCGAGGCTTCTTGAAGGTGTGTGCGAAAACCATACGAGGCAAGGCTATTACACGTTAGATGTGCAGCCGCGTACCAGGCACAATGAGCATTGACGAAATCATTATGACGCTGACTCGCGACGCCGAATAGCTTGACAGTGGCAGGTAAGTTCGTCGATTCAAATGTGCTGTTGGACTTTTCATCGACGACCCCCGGTGGTGCGACTAGTCTGAGACCGAGCTTGCCGATGCCTTCGACCTTGGGGCAAAGCTAATCAACCCGATCATATATGCTAAGAATATCAATGAGTTTTTGAACCGATTGAGAACCAAGAGCATTCATTGCCGAGGAATTTGAGTGTGAGGCTTTGTCATAGGGAGCCGTCTTCCTTTTTATCCGGAAAATGTTTCATCGACTACCGGCGACGGGGAGACTAGAAGCATTCTTTGTTGCCGGATTTGTACATCGGCATCCGCACTGCAGTGACTGGCTTTACATTGTTGGCATGCGGTCCTCGGCGTTATCGCTAGTATTTCCAGCGGTTTGAGCCGATCTGTCCATGAAAGTCGGGCATCTTCGGTAGTTGGCTGGGTTTTTCATGTTGGATTAGCTTTAATGTATTACAATTTAAGGAATTTTGATTTCATCGCAACGATGATCAGTGGAGGAGTGCAACGCAAGGACAGTGAGCACTTCCGTACTCGATTCGGTATGAGATTGCTGATCTAACCTACTAGGCTCCAAGTTAGCGGATCGGTCACCCCGAATAAAGTCATCGACCCGATGTTACCGATCAGCGTGAAAAGGGTGGCGGTCAGTGTGGCGACGAATGGCCCAGATCGCCAGCCGAGATTGTATGCTAGCACGAGAATTTAGTCTTATACTGATGCCGGCGATGTATCCGGTGAGCGCGCCGCGACCAATCAACGGCGCCCATGACGTCACGAACTTTAGTCAGTGGGGAGCTGCGCTCGGGATGGTTACTTGCGCAATCGGGGGTTGGCTAAACGTATCCAGGTAGGCGATAACCCTGAGGGTCCTGGGGTTCTCAGCGCCGATTAGCAATCCCGTCCAGAACCAGGGACATTTATCTTGTTTCTTATCGACAATGCGTCTTTAAGTGTCATGTTTTCTTAGCGATGATGAGGGTATTCTGATGCGTCCGGTTTTGCCCACTCCAGTCACTAGCCGCTGTATGTTGACACGGCTGCGCGTGCCAGGCTGTTGTCGGTAAGGATCTTTGGCGCTACAACGCGCAGCGGTTATCCAGGCATCGACACGGTCGATCATTTCCAACAAGCTCCTGTCAAGGTATTCGTTGTGTTGTAACTGAAGTCCTGATTGGGTGAGAATGCCGGTGTAGTTGGTTATCGTCCTGGGGTAACCAATGCAGGCAACACAGTCGGTAAGTGAGGTCAGTTCGACCGGTAGGTCGTCCTCTGTTATGGTGAGAACTATTGGGTTGTCGGGACGACGGATCCGGGTGCACTTCCGTGAGATGATGTTTTGTGCTGAGTAAGGTGCACAGCGCGCATTCGCGCACTAGTGCGTCGACTGTGTTGTCGAGCAACAGAAATTCTTTGGCAATAGCCGTGGTGGAAGCACAACCGCACATCCTGTCTGGCCTCCACAGTGGTGGCTTGTGCGTTGTTGACGTTGACCTTGACGAGATCGACGCCGTCGACAGTTACATCGTATTCGCGAGTGAGTAGCCAGGTCGTTGCGCCAATACCGGAGACGATACAGGTTAACCCTAGCGCTCGCAGTCCAAGATGATTGACCAGCCTGCGCGTCAGCGCCGTACCGCCGGGATGATTTGAGTCACTCAACAGCAAGGCACTGCCGTCTCGGGAGTAAGCTTCGGTGCAACCGGTCTTGATCCACTGTGACGGCATGATCATCGGTGCATCGCCGGGCATCCGGTATAGGTGGTGTTACGCGAAATGCATTGTCTATCATTGCTGGCGTAGATAGGATCTTGTCGTCGCGGATGTTGCCACCGCGGCTCATCGCCGAAGCCGTGTTGGTTTGGAAGGTGTTCGGCGCACCCTAGATGTGGGCCACAACGACGCCGCGGCTAACCAACTTGCAATACGTCAGGGAGCGTATACGGAGCCGAACGAGATGTCCGTGTGCGGCATAGGGGCTGTCATTGTCGAGCATTTCGGTGATATGCGCGATAGCGTTTTCGTTGAGTTGTCTAACGGTTAGCATTGTTTCGGCGATCACGGTAAGTATCGGCAGTATCCGCCCTATCGGCAGGTTGTCGGCTTGTGTCATCCCAGTGGCCTCGATATTATTTTATAGACGCTATCGTTGCATAGCCAGGCATCAAGCAGTCGAAAGGGCTATGTCTGTTGGTGGCAATAGCGCCGAAGATAGGGTAAGCAGATGGGTTTCGGGATCCTCGGTGATCCGGTCATCGGTGTCCCAGCGTGGACCGTTCCATCGCTGTCTTAGTTGCTGTGCCCGACTTAAACGTCGGCCTGCGCGTTTTGACCAGTAAAGCGATGAAGCTGTAGCCTGAAACTCGCTATTATGCAACCATAGTGGCGAATTGATCGAAGTCGAGTCACTCAGATCGATGTCTCGTGAGTTCCTACTTCGGGGAAGCATTGGAACTTTCGGGGTGATATGGGCTTCTACTATGAGACCACAGTAGAGTTCACTTTCGGCTAATAGGGTTTAGCGGTTTTGGAACGTGGCCTTGTGCTTCTCGTTGAACACCTTCGTGTTTTCCTTAGCGTTTTCGGATAGGAACACCTTGATATTGATTTGAACGTCAATCTTGAGTACCTGGTTTTCGCTCATTCCTTTTGGTCTTGCGGATCGACTGTAGGATTTTCTCCACAGTCAGCGGTCCGTTATTCGAGATTATCTCCGCGATTTCAAGTGCCTTGGATAGTGCTTGCCCCTCGGGGACGACGTAGCCGATCAGTTCTATTTCCTTGGCCTCTGTGGCGGCGATGCGCTGCCCGGTCAGCGACAGTTCACAGGCCACGGTGTAGCGGATCTGCCGGAACAAACGTATGGCTGAGCCGTCCATGGGATAGGGGCTTCCACTTGGCTTCGGAGATGACGAACTTGGCGCTTTCGCCGGCGATCCGGATATCGGTGCCGTGCGAATCACTGCCGAGATCAGCGGTTTGGTTTAGTCGGCCGCGGGCCCCGGTCAAGAGTTGGCACTGGACGTCGGGGATAGTGGTCGACGTATTCCCTGACTCGACCCTAATTGTCATTATTTTGCTGTTCAACGGGTTGCGTGCGGCCGGTCTGTTCATTGTCACGATAAGGGGTGTGCCTGTGCCGTTCCACCAGCGCTTCCTGTACGAATTCGTTTGCTGGAGCCTCAGCCATGGTTACCGCCTCTCGCTTGCCATTGGGCATTCGCTTGTCAATAAATGTATAAGTTTTAGTTCAGGGATTCGCGGCAGCCTGTCGACCCCCGATGCTCACGCCATCGACGCTATGCACATACCGTGCTGTCTTCCTCTGTGGCGACGAGCAGCTGACCTATGCCCAACTAGAAGAGGAGGCTAACCGCTTCGTGCACTACCTGATTGAGTCAGGTAGTGAATAAGGACGACAAGACAAGGTGGTCCTCTACTGCCGCAGTCGCATCGAGATTGCAATCGCGATGTTCGGCATCGTGGAGGTGGGTACAATGATAGTCAACGTTGATGTCCGCTACGTCGAGGGTGAACTTCGATATCTTTTCGACCACTCTGACATGGTTGCACTGGTGCACGAGCGCTAGTACTCCGGCTGGATTGCCAAGATGCTGCCGGACACCCCAAACATCGAGACCGTTGTCCTCGACGAGGACGGCAACGAGTTCAAGCACGACTCGGGCGTGCCCACCGGCTTCTTCGCCTGGGAAGCCGGTCGGTTGCGTTGGCTTTCCAGCGTTGACGGCAGCATGCCCTGTGGTGTACCAAGCATCTTTAGATAACGTCAGTCTGACCCGGCTGAGGCTTGATTTGGTGAATCCGAGCTCCGAAGCAGCATACACTTTTCGGTAGTCGATTGGCTGCCACACACGATGCGGGTGCTGCGGTGTTTGACGTTGGACCCGACGGATGAAACGGGTTCGAGTTCTTAGGGTAGCTGTTACAGCCATTGCCGATGTCGTTGTGGCGGCACTCGCGGTGGGGCAAATTTTTATGCTTACGAGCGGATGGCCCCGATGGCCGAGCTTGCTACGCCACGCCTGGAGATTACGGTCCGTGCCATCATTGACTCCGTCGTGGCATGTTGCTGGTGAAGGTGACTTAGACGACTATGATTAGCCTCCGGCTACACGGCGATTTGTTGAGCAGCAACGTGATGTGGATACCGCACGGTAGTGCTGATCGACCTGGCTGTGCACGCTGGTCACCGCGGTCACGACCTGGCGATGCTTGCGCTGATTGGCTGACCGCATGATGTGTTATCTTCGCCAGCTACCAGCGGGCGCAGGCGCTGAAACCCGGCTAGCGTAACCGCACCGGGGTAAATTTTTTCCGCTGTTAGCACATGTCGTGTTGTTCGGTGGCTGGTACGCATGGGCAGATACATGCCGCTGTCCGTGCCACGCTGGCCGGATAATCGTGTCTAGATTTGAAGCTCTATGACGATCGACGTGTGTATGCGGCACTTGACTGCGCGATTCCTGCTAAGCGACATGCTAGCCTCGCTGCCGGCGCTGGACTGGGAGAAGTCCAGCAACCGACGTCGCGATCGAAGTGACCATCATGTCCGTGTACGTCATCGACCTCGACCTGCTGAACGCGTGGCGCGGCCCGGAAGGTTAGGATCTGATCTGCAATGATTGGGGTTGCCGGGTTGCACTCGAACCGGTTTTCCGGCCTGGACATGGTTGATCTGGACTGCCCGAGGACGTGGTCCGTGAGCTGCGGCGGCGAGTGCATGATGGCGTATTGATGGGGCTGTGGGTGTTGCCCTGGTTGTGGAATGCGCCGCCCACCGACCGCCGCTATTATCCGTTGTGTACCGAATGCCTCCAGGCCGCGGTGCCGTTTTGTACCCTGGTTGGTCACACCGGGCCGCCTGTGGTGCAGTGGACGCCCGATTCCCTACATCGACCAGGTGGCCCTCGACTTTCCGGAGTTGATGATCGTGTGCAGTTACGTTGGGTATCCGTGGACTGAGGAAATGTTCGCTGTCGCCCGCACGTACGAGAACGTCTACATCGACGCCTCGGCCCACGTCATCAACCGGCTTCCGCAAGAACTCATCCGCTTTATGAAGACCGTTACCGGACAACGCAAAGTCTTGTTCGGTGCCAATTATCCAATGAGGACTCACACGCAAGCTCTGGCAGGGTTGGACGAACTCTTGCTTAGCGATGAGGCTCACCGGGACTTCCTGCACGGCAGTGCAGAAAATGTTTTTGGATTGGAGGAAAACAGGTGAACGGCGCTCAGGCCATGATCAATACCCTGGTCGACGGCGGTGTCGATGTGTGCTTCGCCAACCCTGGCACCTCGGAGATGCACTTCGTGGCCGCACTGGACACCGTTGCCCGCATGCGTGGCGTGCTAGCCCTTTTCGAAGGCGTGGCCACTGGTGCAGCCGACGGCTACGCTCGCATCGCCGGTCGCCCGGCAGCGGTGCTACTACACTTGGGTCCCGGATTAGGTAACGGCCTGGCTAAACCTGCATAACGCGCGCCGCGCCCGGGTACCCATGGTGGTGGTCGTCGGCGACCATGCCACTTCTCACAAGAAGTATGATGCTCCACTGGAATCCGACATCGAAGCTCTGGCCGGAACCGTTTCAGGATGGCTGCACCGGACAGTGGACCCCGCCGACGTTGGGATCGACACGGCGGAGGCGATCTCTGCCAGCCTAATGGGCTCGCAGATCTCGACGCTGATCCTGCCCGCGGACGTGTCTTGGTCTGACGGCGCCATTCCCGCCGCGTCGGTGTCAGACCAGCCAGCCAGTGCCGGTGTCGACGTGGGGTCGGTTCGCAAGGTCCTGGAATCGGGAGAACCCACGGTGATTTTGATCGGGGCAGACGCCACCGGCTGGTCGGGGTTGGCGGCGGTCGCGCGGATCGGTGCGGCGACCGGCGCCCGCTGGTTTTGCGAGACGTTCCCAGCCCGATTGGAGCGGGGCGCTGGCGTACCCGCTGTCGAACGACTCGCCTACTTCGCCGAGGTCGCCGCGGCTCAGCTGGACGGCGCCAAGCATCTGGTATTGGCCGGCGCCAAGTCGCCGGTGTCGTTCTTTGCCTACCCGGGCAGGCCTAGTGACCTGGTGCCAGCCGGCTGTGAGGTGCACGTGCTTGCCGAGCACGGCGGCGCTGCCTACGCGCTAACCGCGTTGGCTGACGAGGTGGCACCCGGGATTGCTGCTCCTGTGGTGGCTGCATCGCGCCCGCAGCTGCCGTTTGGTCCGCTGAACTCAGCGTTGGCAGCTGAGGTGATTGGCGCGCTGCTGCCCGAACGGGCGATTGTCGTCGACGAGTCGAATACCTCAGGGTTGCTGCTGGCCCCGGCTACCGCTGGAGCACCGGCCCATGATTGGCTGACCCTGACTGGCGGGGCGATCGGTCACGGCATCCCGGCTTCGGTGGGTGCCGCGGTAGCCGCCCCCGAACGTCCTGTGCTGTGCCTGGAATCCGACGGGTCGGCGATGTACACGATTTCGGGGTTGTGGACCCAAGCGCGGGAGAATCTCAACGTGACTACCATAATTTATAACAACGGTGCTTACAACATTTTGCGGATTGAGCTGCAACGGGTGGGTGCCGGTTCGGCACCTGGTCCCAAAGCGTTAAGTCTGCTCGATTTATCAAGCCCAACAATGGATTTCGTTAAGATCGCGGAGGGTATGGGAGTTTCTGCTCGTCGTGTAAGTACCACAGAGGGGTTGGCCGATGCCCTGCGCCTGGCCTTCACCGAACCCGGACCGCACCTGATAGACGCGGTAGTGCCGTCAATCGTGGGGTGAAGAAACCCAACTCGGTTGACCGGTGAAATCGGCCACACCGAATCAGCGCAGTCAAATGCCATCGGCCGACAATTGTCGTTTGAGCATATTGAAGGTAACGGTGGGTGGTGGCGAGGCGCCGACTCGGCCATACGCTGGCCACTGCTTAGGCCCCAGGTCCGGCTGTTTGGCCAGAAAGGTTCGGAATTTTCGGTATTGAATGTCGCGCCCGGCGCCATCACTAACGTAGCCATCATTTGGTTGCCGACCACCGGATCAGGCACTGGATAACCGCCACTTCTTTGCATCGGGGTATCGCAACCATATCCGCTAGATCGGGGAGGCGCCCAGGTTTTCATTGTCGAAACGCATCCAACCAGCACCAAGTTGGAGTTAAACAACGGCCATAGATGCCTAGTAGACACTGTCATGGCACAGATCGCAGTGCTGCGTAATCTCCGCGCCGGTAATTACGACCTTGCTGTGGCTGCACTTCACCGCCTTTGGTTTGCCACCGGTTCCCGACGTGAAGATCATTAGAAAGAGTCATCGACTGGAAGCGCGCTGCGTTATTCTGTTGTGCAACAACCGCGTAGGCTTATTCAGTGGAGTCGATGTTCAGATGTTCGATATCATTCAGTTTCGCAGCTGATTTCGATTCACTCACCACGAGCTGGAAGTCGGTCTGGATTATTTAACTGGCCAGATCTTCGCCGCGGCGCACCGGGCTGCGGCCTACTGGAACAATCCTCTACAGTTACGCCGCCATCAGCACCGCCGAGAAGAACGGCGTATTTTCCAGCAGCACGCCGACATGTGGCGGCTGCTACGGATCACAGGCGTTTACGCAGCTTCATCGCGATCGCCGCACTCTGCCGGACGTGGTCACTCCAACTAGTGAATGAATCCTCGAAGTAGACACTCCGGTCGTCGCGCTCGGTCAGCGGCACCATCAGTTCGGTGACCGTGGGTACATGGAAACACCGGTCCGGGATAGGCAGGGGTTTCCGCCATTTCAGAGCCGATCCGGCGTAACCTGCTGGGTGGCACCGCCTAGCGCTCCACTCCGTCTCCTTGGCAGCCAGGGAAGTCACAGTGCACGGAGTGATCTGTGTCGATGCCGACGTCGCCGTGTACGATGGTGTGTGCCACCCGGTGCCCAGCTTCGGTAGTCCAGAATGAGCGTATTAGCTGACCTTGATGTCAGCTTGGGCGTCCTCCTATACTCCGCTATGTCGCCTGGCTCAGCGTCAGCCGCAACCCCTTGCCGTCGATGTAGCCGTAGGCTGGTTTCTGTGCCGTCTCCTGGAAGCTGCCGATCGTACAGTCGAACTGCTCGCGGGCGCGCGTAAATTCGACAGTCAGTTGCAGGCCTTGCTTCGAGGGACGTCGAGTTGAAACGTGCTACGGACCAAGGTGGTCTGGGTGTTGATCCAGATTACGGCCTCGCGCTCGCCAACTACTCTGGCAGAGTCGACCGCTACACCGTACCGTCTAGTTCTACGTGTTCGACGCGGCCCAAGCCGGTGGTCTGCAGCTTGGTCACCGAGCCCCTACGGTCATTGTCGTCGGAGAAGATGCGGCCGTAATAGTGTTGCGGCGTGAACCAGGATGCGTCGGCCATCGGAGCGTAGCCGACCTGGGTTCGGGTACCGGTGAGGCGGTAGCCGTCGGAGGAACGGGTGGAATGCACTGACCCTGAGCCTATCTTACTATCGAGGGGCGATGGTGAAAATCTTTGCGTTGCTGACCCGCCGTCGCGCCCTAACTCCTGCTGAAGGCCCGCGAAGCTAAAACCGGCCAGTAAGCGGCTCCAAGCGCCATCGGCTCCAGGTACGGTACGGTGGCTAGTCGCTGGCCTTGCGCAACCAAAACGGCTGCCTGGTCGAGAACTCCGAAGCCATCGCCACCCAGCCATTTCGCTACCGCGGAGGGCATGGTATCGGAATTGATGAGCTTAAGCCACAGCTTTTTATCGAACCGTTGGTCGAGCCTGTCTAGCTCACATTGATGTTCCGGTGTGCATACCGTGTCCACGATGGTGCCAACGAAGTCAGTGAGGTCACCCGCCACTTTGGTTGTGCTTAAATTAATAAATTGTCTTTCTTTTAGAAGGTCAACGGTTTGCTCGGAGTAGCCCCAGCGCGACTACCTCAATGATGTCGCGTTGGACTTCGTTGGTGCTGCAGCCGCAGGTTAGTGTCAGGCATGCTCGGTGCATCCGCTCGGCCTGACCGTGTAGCAACGCAACCGGTGAGTTCTGTCGCGGGGTAGCCTGATACCCAGAATTTCCGTCCGCAACTGCTAAACTTCACTAGCCAGCTCAATCCCAGTTGGTCAGCTTGAGGGCTTCGACTTTGGCGTGTACCCAAGCCAGATTGAGTTGCGCCAACTAGGAGTCCAGGAGCCGTATGTCGTTGCCATCCTTGGTGCTCTGCGCCCATGCGCGAACCTTCCGCAAGTACATCATGATCGATGCCAGCGACATCAGCGCTACTTGCTCACAGTTGAGCTGGTTGGTTACCAATCTCCAGCCATCAGTCTCCTCACCGAACCGGCTAGTCTCCGGCACCCGCACGCCGGAGTAATAGATGGCGCTGGTGTCCGGATCGGCTGTAATATACGAAAATCTCTTCGGTGGTGGTCAACAGAATCAACATCAAGATGCCGCGGTGCTTTTTGGCTCTAGAAGACTCCGGGTTGGTTGAGCACCTCCAATCAGATATCGTCGGCGTACTGGATCAAGCTGGTCTGCATTTTCTGGCCTTTGATTACGTAGTCGTCGCCGTCGCGCACCCCAGTGGTGCATAGGTCGGCCAGGTCGGTGTTGGCGCTGGGCTCGGCATGGCCGACTGGTGAAGTTGTAGATTCTCGGCAGCAATGTGTTGCAGGAAGAACTTCTTCTGCTCGTCGGTTCCGCAGGCCATGATCGTCGACGGCACGCTGTTGATCGCCAGGAACCGAACTAGGGCACCTGCTATGATCGCGTAGTCGGTGAAGCTTAGCGGAGTCCATCGGCGGGCGGTCTTGCCGCCGTACTCCTTTGGCCAGTTCAGGGTAAGCTACCCCTCTCTGCCTATCTGTGCCATGATCTCCCGATACACCTTGCCGGTGACGTATTCTCCCTGGACCGAGCTCGGCGTCTCGCGACGCTCCGGCGTCATGAGAGTGGTGAAGTACGAACGCCGTTCGCGACACAGCTCTTCTTGTTAAGGGGTGTACCTGATGCGCATTCCAGCCGCTCTTTGAGTTAAGTGATCGTATCCATATCACTAGCCAACGCTGGGTGCCGTACGTCAGTCAACGATTATCCACCCGTCTTCCTGGTGGTAACACGTTCTAGTGTGGATTCTAACGACCGCTTTGTCAGGTCTATTGGGGCCTTATGGTGGGTTGTTAGATACTGATGACTTCTTGACAGGGCAGGTTGCTAGGCGTGAGGGAGCGTGTGGGTAATCGTGGACCGGGACCGGTGCGAGGGTAATGCAGTGTGCTTGGGACGCGCGTCGGATGTGTTTGATCTAGATTACGAAGACTATGCCCGCAGTGAGGATGGATCCAGTTTCACCCCTTACCAGAAAGTTTGGGTCGAACAGGCAATTGTCGAGTGCCTACGTACGGTGCTGCTGCGGCAAGACTTAAATCTTCATAAGTTGACTAGGGCTAATCGCATGGCTTCTCCTCTAGAACCAAAACTCGGTCTGCCTTATAGCCGGGTTGCATCACGAAAGCGACCTATTTGTTCGGAAAGGTCGCCGCGGTGACCGGTGACATTAGTCAACGTGCCACCGCCGACAAGCTGGTCAGTTGTGCCTATGGGCTAGGCGGACTGTATATCGTGGTGCAAACACCGGCATCAATTGCGACCGAATGCTGTTCAACATGCCCGGCGAAGAATGGTACCTGGTAATTGTTGTGCACCTGCGCGGCCATTTCCTGCTCATCTGCACCGTGGCAACGTGGCGATGTACTGGCGCACCAGGGCTAATCTCGTCGGAGGCGGTTTTGTCGATCTTGTGGGCCAGGCTAACTAAGGTGCCATCAAGGCGGGCATCACCCCGCGCTCATCCTGTCAGCTGTGCGGGCACTGGGCCGGTACGGGGGTGTGCGTCAACGCGATCTGGTCTTCCACGAGTCCGTACCGCGATGACGTCCGACGTTGTCGGCCCGGTCGCCCGATGTGTCTGATTTAGTGGCAGTCCAGACTCTGTTCGATACTTCCCTGGTGACATTGGGTGTCGTCGTTTTTGGTGTTGCCAGCGACAGCAGCAGTCAATGGGCAGGCGTTCATCGTGTACGGTCCCTGGGGTGACGCTGGCGTCGGCGCCCGCCGTGGAATGTCATTTCAGCGCGGACGTTTTGGCCTGGGACCTTGATACAACTCAGTGCCACATTGCAGGACTGTTTTTGCTGGCCACGATCCGGAGCGGCAATTCTCCGCCGTCGGTCTGATGAATGGGCAAAGACCACCACCGGAGTGACTCTTTCTCGCGTTCCCGGTAGCAACTAGGACAGTATCAGATTGTTCGCATTGCCTGGGCGTTGCACTGGACTAACTAACGACGCTAACAGCGAAACTCTTTTCATTTACATGGTGTGTTAATGGGGACGGGCCGCATATGTATTTAAAGGCCGCGCGAAGTGGTAACGCAAAGCTTTGCACGCGAGTCGGAGACAGGGCGACCCAATTGGATCCAGCAACTTGTGGCCTCTTCCCGGGCTGTTGGCGGTTTTTCGAAATGTCATTGGGTACGCTTTGTGAGATTTTCCTTCAGGTGTTCCAAATTCCGCGAATTTTTGGATCAGACCTGGAAGATAGCTTGCGTTTCACTGACCCCGACGTTGCTGATCTCCATATCTTTTACGGTCCTGGTCGTGTTTCATTCTAATAGTATGCTTTAAATATCTTGCTGCGTGAGATCGGGGCTGCCGATTGGCCTGGATTCGGAACGGCATCGGGACCATCACCCAGCCGGTTCTGGTGTGGCCGGCTCCGGTGCCACCGCGATCTGGGCTGATCTAGGCGCTTGCACCATCCGCGAGGAAATCGATGCGACGTGGGTTCTGGGCATCGACCCGATCCAACAGCTCGTCGTGCCCGGGTTTTGGCGTTTACGCTGGTTGCGTTGTTGCTTAACGGATTTGGTGTGTACTATCGGCTTGTTGGGTAAGTTATGTTTTCTCCGTCTTGCTTTAGGGGCGTGAACCTGGGTGTGTTCATCAACGGGTTGGACTGTGCCCACCGGACCGTGTGAGTTGGTTCTCGTCGAAATCAAAAGCGCTTCTGTTCGGAGTTATGGACGGCTTGGTCGGCTGTTACCGTGGCCTGATTGTCAGGGGTGGGCCCAAGGGCGTCGGTAATGCGGTTAATGAAACCGTTGTTACGCATTTATCTGCCTGTTCACCAACCCGATACCGCGAGGAGACGATACGACTCGTTGCCGAAATAACGCTGCGGCTCGTGCGCGTTTGTGATGATCGGCGATACCGTTGGGGGTGCGACATTCCTTATGTTGGCGTCTGGTGGCGTAATCGCTGTGCAAGTTTCCTCGTCTTTGGTTAGCGTCGGTATCTACGCGTTGACTGACTTTTCTTGTTGGCGTTCTTAACTGTCCGGGTTGTCGAACCGATTATCGTGGATATATCGTTGCTAGCCACCACCGGTTCCGGTGGCACTGCACAATTGGACGCTATGCGGGTGTCCGAGAAATCCACGCTGTGGAATATATTGCGATGCAAGCGGTGTCGTATCTGGTGTCCACTCGGCCGATCGCCGGCTTCCTGGCGTCAGCCCGCTGTATTCGCTATCGAAGCTAGCCGCGTTCTTCGCGGCTAGCTTCACCACGGTGTACGTCATCGGGCAATCCAAAAGCCTATACGACCACTACGTTGTTCTTATACTCTCCGACTTGCTGTGGTTGTTTCTGCAGGCCATCGTGGTTTGGATAGTGGTGATGCTGGTGCATACTTATTACGGTTACAATGTCGACGGCGGCTCGGTCGATATCGCAGTCGGTCAAGTGGTGTGGACCTCCCTAATCGTGGTGGTTGTCATTGTTGTGGTGATCTTGTTTGGCGGTGTACGGCGCGTCCGGTAACTTCAGCCTCCCCAGGTAAGGAGACACTCCCACAAAACAATGGAAAACGCCGGATCGTGACGCAGAACTATCCGGCTGGCAGTGGCGCTGCTGGCCGGGTTGATAATTGCGTCGGTCGCCCTCACTGAAATTTTTCGTACACGGCGGCTTTCACATCGCCAGACACCGTCACGGTATCCTCGCCAAGGGCCGGTCTGGTTATGGAGAGGGGCGTCAAAATTAAGTATCGCTGAATCCAAATCAGCAAGTCACCGATATCGGCTATCGCGACGACCAGGCCTAGCTAGCGCTATCCGTCGACAGAGTTGAGGCGGGTTTCATTTCTGCCAATGTGATGGTTCATATTGTGGGCAACACTATCATTCGGCGCTAAATCGGAGGATTTCGTTCCGCCCGAGAAGATTCCGGAGCGGCAGTTGCATCCTAATGCGCATATGAGGGCCCCAGCTGTGCGCCTGGAAGGTGAAACACTTTGTTCCAGTCGCTCATCTACCTACTACGCAAGATCAATCCTGTCGATCTGAACGCGACACCGAGCGCACTGTCTGAATGCCTGCGTGGTCATGGCGATGACCTGGTCACGCGGCTGTCGGTCCGCAATAAGTTGATGCAGCAGGCGAATCCACAATTCGCTACGCTGCAAGGGGATTTCCTTAATGCCGCGGTTGTCACCAACATCTACGCTGACGACGCGCCCGATCTGAATACCGTCATCAACAATGTGTCGATGCTTGACGGGACGGTCATCAATCAACGGGACAACCTGAATGACACACTGCTGGCTACCATTGGGCTTTCCAACAATGCCTATGAGACGTTGGCGCCGACGGAGCAGAACCTCATCGACTTCGTCATCAGGCTGCTGGCCCCGCTCAAGGTGGTTGTTGACTACTCGTCGGAAATGGGTTGTTTGTTCCGCGGAATTAGCTTGGGAGTTCAGGAGTTCGCATCGTTGATCAGTTTTCGCAAAGCAGGCTTGTTCACGTTGTCGAGCTTCATCTTGGGTTCACCCGCCTACACCTATCTTGGAGAGCATGCCGATCGTCAACACCTCCAGAGGCCCTAACTGCCTCGGATTGCTGGACATTCCGACCAAGCAGACCAGCGGATCGTTCTGCCGGTCCCCGTTCCTGGTCACTGCCAACGCCCGTATCTCCTACGAGCTGTTTACTGCATGGTAGTTTGACGCGCTCTCAACGCTTTAGTTCTTGTGGAACGGTGTTTTCCCGGAACGGGACACATTCTGATAGCTAGCCTATCAGTTGTATTATTTATAATACTATCGTGTGACACGAACGATTTCGCTGACAGTGAGCTACCGGAAATGATTGCGGCGGCGCTGGATTCAATCGACGATAAGGTTGCCCTGGTGATCAGGCGTCCAGTCGCTGCCGATGGGTTATGACGCACGGTGCTGCGATTATTGGACTGTAGACCCCGCGCAGCATGGTCGTGGCGGTGCCAGCGGTGGTTGTTCTGGGCCGTATCAGCCATGCTACCAGAAGCGACTGCACCGTAAACATTTCTGCTGGAAGGTCGGGTAGTGTTGACTGCTTCCGCGACATGACTCTATGCAGCGGGTGGTCGGCAGCCCTGGGTCGGTGCGGGTACAGGTAACGTCGCCGGTAGATCTCGAGGTGGCATTGCATGTAACCCAATTGCTGGTTGCCGGTGAGATGTTCCGCAGCATCGCTGAGCGACTGAAACGCGCTATCGAGATCGAGCAGATTGGGATGTTTGTTGACTTCAGCCCGTCCGGAATTAGTGTCGGCCGTCCCACGGTGATCTATTATGAAATGCGCGCCGCACAGATAACGTGCAGTGGACAGCATTGCTTGATGGGGCAGTGTATATCAGCATCGTATGCTAGATCCGGCTCGGCCGACAGGACGTTCTGCGCTATGTGTGTGACCAGGCGGTGCGGTCCGCTCACGTGGTGGGATGAGCCAAGCCTCGAAATTAGATGAAATTGAATGGAGTCGAACGAGTATCGACGTGGTCGTACTGGGCATCAACACAGCGACCGGAAGTCAAGCAGGTGAACACACCGGTGAATGCAAACACGTTAAGCACCGACTTTGATTTGATGCGCTCAGTCGCACCCACGAAAGACAGCTGAAATGAAAAAATTCGGGTAATACTGGCATACATCCATCGGCCTGATGAGCAGTGCGTCGCCTTCAGTGTTGGGTGGGCTTGTTACTGTGGGCTTCAAGGACGTGGTGGATCGCTGAAAATCCGAGTCGATACGGCTCTATCACGTCCTGCAAACCATCGTCAAAAACCATTCGGCACAACGAGGCCGGGCTCCACGAAGCTGCCCAGAACTATGCATACCACATTGCCGCAGCTGGCGGAAACCTGTAATTGGGAGGGATCGCTCGTGGATCCGGTGTTGTCCTAACAGCTTCGGCGAAATCGAATACTCCATTCGCCAGGAAATCGACGGCACGTACGTTCGCTTCAATACTGCGTTCGAGGAACTGAGATCACAAATCGTGTTGCTGCAGCAGCTTTGGATTCGTGCAGTGGCGGTCGTCTATCCGGTTGAACAGCTCAAATGGCACCAGGCGGCTACTGTGCTCTGGTTACTTGGGTAACGTGGTACGCGGCGGCGCGGAGGAGGTGGCCAACACCGACCGTCGATCGGGCGGCGTTTGGGCAAGATAACCACGTCCAAACAGATCTGTGTAGTCCCGACAGTGGTAAAGTTTTCCAGAGTACGACTACTATAGTCATTTTGACCTGCGGGGATGCGCGTAGGTAAACTTCTTCGGTGGTGTGCGGGTACGCCGGGAGCTTCGGGTCAATGCCGGTCGTCGAAACCAACCCCGCCTTGAATCAACCAGGGCCGTCTGACCGGCACCCGGGTCATACCGGGATGCAGGAACTGGGTAGAAACCGAAACGAAAGAGGTCAAGTGTTGTGCCTACATACGCGCCCCAGGAGGGTGACATCACGCGGTCGTGGTACGTTATCGACGCCACGGACGTGGTGCTTGGCCGCCTTGCCGTTGCAGCGGCCACCTTGTTGCGCGGCAAGCACAAACCCACGTTCGCTCCTAATGTCGATGGTGGTGACTTCGTCATAGTCATCAACGCCGACAAGGTCGCCATCAGCGATAGCAAATTACAACATAAGACGGTTTACCGCCACTCGGGGTATCCTGGCGGCTTGCGCAAACGCACCGTCGGCGAGCTGATGCAAAAGCACCCCGATCACGTCGTAGAGAAAGCCATCGTTGGCATGCTGCCCAAAAACAAGCTTAGCCGCCAGATCCAGCGCAAGCTTCGTGTATACGCTGGGCCAGAGCATCCGCATACCGCTCAGCAACCGGTTCCATTCGAAATCAAGCAGGTAGCGCAGTGACTGAGACTAGCGAAGCGGTGGAGACTCCAGTAGCCAAGCACAGCGAATCGTTTGTGTTCGAGCGGTCAATCCAGACTGTCGGCCGCCGCAAAGAGGCCGTCGTGCGGGTGCGGCTGGTGCCCGGCACCGGCAAGTTCGATCTCAACGGTCGCAGCCTGGAGGACTACTTCCCGAACAAGGTGCATCAGCAGCTCATCAAGGCACCACTGGTCACTGTTGATCGGACAAGGAACTTCGACATACTCGCTCTCCTGCACGGCGGTGGCCCATCGGGTCAGGCCGGAGCGCTTCGTCTGGGCATCGCCCGAGCGTTGATCCTGGCGTCACCGGAGGACCGGTCCCCTTTGAAGAAGGCAGGTTTCCTCACCCGTGATCCACGCGCGACGGAGCGCAAGAAGTACGGCTTGAAGAAGGCCCGCAAGGCGCCGCAGTACAGCAAGCGCTGATCGGCGATCACTGGTGTGTCGACGGCTAAACTTGCACCGTTTCGGCTAGAAAGAAAATGGGCACGTATAGGTGCAGAGCCATTAACTGCGAGAGGTTTGTCCGCATGGGTCGACTATTCGGCACTGACGGTGTTCGCGGAGTGGCCAATCGTGAGTTGACTCCTGAACTGGTGCTGGCTCTGGGTGCGGCGGCGGCACGACGCTTGGCCAACTCGGGTGAACCGGGGCGGCGGGTCGCCGTGATTGGTCGCGATCCGCGGGCCAGCGGTGAGATGCTTGAGGCTGCTGTCATCGCCGGCTTGACCAGTGCGGGTGTTGACGCACTGCGGGTTGGGGTGCTCCCGACACCTGCGGTGGCGTATCTGACTGGTGCCTACGACGCCGACTTCGGGGTGATGATCTCGGCGTCCCACAACCCGATGCTCGACAACGGCATTAAGATCTTCGGGCCAGGCGGCCACAAATTGGACGACGACACCGAAGACCAGATCGAAGACCTGGTTGCCGGCGGGCCCAGGTTACGCCCGGCCGGCGTGGCGATTGGTCGCGTCATCGACGCCGAGGATGCTACGGAACGTTACTTGCGCCACGTGGGCAAAGCCAGCACCCTACGGCTCGACGGCTTAACGGTGGTCGTCGACTGTGCCCATGGTGCGGCCTCGTCGGCGGCACCGCGCGCGTATCGCGCCGCCGGTGCCCGGGTCATCGCGATCAACGCCGATCCCAACGGCATCAACATCAACGATCGCTGTGGATCGACGGACCTCGGTTCGTTGCGTTCGGCGGTGCTTGCCCACCGTGCTGACCTAGGCCTGGCGCACGACGGAGATGCCGACCGGTGTCTTGCCGTTGATGCCCATGGTGATCTCGTCGACGGTGACGCCATCATGGTCGTGCTCGCGCTGGCGATGCAAGAAGCCGGCGAACTGTCTTCCAACACATTGGTTACTACCGTGATGAGCAACCTGGGGCTGCACCTGGCCATGCGTTCGGTCGGCGTCATCGTGCGTACAACCGGCGTCGGCGACCGTTATGTCTTGGAGGAATTGCGCGCCGGTGACTTCAGTCTCGGTGGTGAGCAGTCTGGCCATATCGTGATGCCCGCATTGGGCTCCACCGGAGACGGCATCATCACGGGGTTGCGATTGATGACCCGCATGGTGCAGACTAGCTCTTCGCTGGCCGCCCTCGCGTCGGCGATGCGGGCGTTGCCGCAGGTGTTAATCAATGTCGAGGTTGCAGACAAGACCACTGCTGCCGCTGCGCCCTCAGTGCAGACGGCAGTCGAGGCGGCCGAGGCAGAATTGGGGAATACAGGTCGAATCCTGTTGCGTCCTTCAGGAACCGAGCCGATGATCCGGGTCATGGTGGAGGCGGTCGAAGAAGATGTTGCGCACCGAGTGGCGACGCGAGTCGCTGCAGCGGTGAGCGCTCAGGGCGCACCTCTCCGATGCTAGCACCCCGACGCGATGTCGGGCGTCGGATTAGAATATTAGACCTATTGCTGATACCAACCAGTATCGACCTTGCGATGGTGCATGCGGGCGGACACGATGGTGTTGAGTGCTTCGATCACATTTATCGACGATGTATCACCGACCACTTGGTCGGGTTGGCTTTTGGTGGCTTTAGTGCAGGCTGAGCGCACACCACCCGTGGTGAGACATTGCGCTCTGCACTGGAACGACTGGTGGCTGAGTTATAGCAGTGGCCGCGTGCGCGGCCGTCGTAGATCGGCTTCGCTTTGTGGGGCGGCGTGGGCCGCTATGCCGCTGCTGACAGATATGCTGCGGGGCGCGGATCGCTTGATCGTGTCCGGGGTCGGTTAGACTTCGTTAAGGGCCGATTCGCCAAAAGTACGTGCGGGCCCGCCAATTGTTTGGCTACATTCAGCCCGATCTGACGTTGCTTCCCTTTCAGATCCGCGATTGGTAAGACAGTGAAGACGGTCTTGACCTTCGAACGCTCGATCGTGAGCGTGGCAGAGTTGTGCGCTACGGATGTAGCGTGGCCCTGGTTGCGGAGCTGGCAGTGGCGTGGATGGGGCCTGGGAAGCGGACTCCGCGGTCCGGTTTCTACAGGCCCGTTGCGACGCCGGAAATACGGTGTCCACCGAGGTCCGCACAGTTGCCTAGCGGTGTGAGTCGCTGCGCGACAACCTGTGGTATCTGCTTGGTTCGAAGGCCGCTGTGGTCATTGCCGGCGACGATCGCTCGCTCGCGCAGCGGGGCCAGTATGGTTGGCCGCGGCCGGTGTTGTCACGATCGGGGTAGGGGGTCAGTCGACGGCTGATAAGCTGGTTAACCAACAGATAAAGTCCTATGTGGACAACGATATTTGCAACCACTGGCTGGACTGTGATGCGTTCGACGCTGGCTGGTTTGGCAGCGTTTTACGACATGGTGACTGACAGGCTGGCTGACCCGCCGCGTTTCCGACCTTACTGCCGGCTGCCGTGCCGAACTGAGTTGACTGCCTACCACTCTCGGGCGTGGAAACCTGACTGGGTGAGGTTTCGTGCCTACCCACTGTGTAGACACTCCAGCAAGCTCCGGAACTCTCGGTGGCCTGAGCAACCATGGCGGATTGGCCAGTCGGATCGTCGAATCGATGGGTGGTTTGCTGTGTTTAGCGGTTGAACAGCTATCTTATCTGTCGGCACTTGACGATCGGTTGGTCGAGTCTCCATTCGACGAGGAAACCACCTACGCCACCGGTGACCCCCGGTGCCAGGGCCGAAGAAGGCGAAGAAACAGCCGAGGTGGACAAGGTCGAAGCACCTTCCCCTCGAGGAAGAATTCCTGTCGGTTGGTGTGCCACCACCGGGGTCAACATATCCCCCGAGGGTACCGTCGGTCGACGCACCGCCGCCGGCCGCCACGCCAGGGCCAGCTGCCGCTCCGCCTTCGAAACGGCTAGGCGCTTCCGCAGTCAGGCGGATCAACTCCACACGTGAGATTGTTGCGGGCGAGCTCCGGAGGCGGGGCAATGACGAAGTTAGGCAGGCTGTAGCTTCAGGAGTTGCTCGACGTAGCGCACGGACCTCGACTGGGTCTGTCACCATAGGTCTCACCAATGGCGTGGTGAGATCGGCCTCGTCGAAGGCGGCCAAGCGTTTGGCGATGAATCCACGTGGGCCGATCAGCGAGATTCCGTGCACCAACTCGTCGAGAACCGAGTCGATGGCCACATGCTACGGCCGCTCAGGGTATGGCTTCTGGATCCGGTCCGCTACTGCGCCGAACCAGTAGCGTGTCGTCAGGTTGTGGTAGACGGTGCGACTCTTGGCAGCCATCCTTCTGGTGTAGAGGGCCAGTTGCGGTTTAGTCCAGGCCAGCTGATCAGTGATCGCCGTAGTCTATGGCCAACGACGCATGCCACCATGACATCTGGTGGCCCTAGTGCGGGATCCCGCTTGGCAGCGCCGGCCGTCAGTTCCTCACCCCAGACCGATTCAGCCTTCGTCGGGTAGAAAAAAACCGGCCGCCGGTCCTTGACTATCTCGGCAGTAAGCTCAAAAATTTTTGGTTTCAGTGCCATGATCCTGGTCGGCATACGCTCGTGCACAGTATGCTTGATGAGATACAGCGCTTTGCCAACCCTGTTCCGCGGTTCACGGGTAAGTGGGATCTGATAATGTTTACCGGCGTATTGCAGTCGGTCTCAGCGCCACATCTGCCGACAGATTTCGACGACTTCGCGTGTGCTTCCCGGCGCGGTGCATCGAACTCGACGCCGTGAAACCCCTCTAGCATCCCGATCACGCCTCGACCGAATACCGGTTAGCCGGCGACGGTCATTGCCAGCCACGACGGCGTGCTGGTGTCTATGGGGAACACCCTGGACTCCATCCAATTTTTGCGGTACCTGTTTCAGCTGTCAAGTAGCCCAGCTGGCTGGCGGCGTCGAAAGAATACGCCTAGGCCACCGCCGCTACATCAATGCCGGCCTTTTCGAGTTCGATGATGCAGTCGACGGCTTGGTGAAACCCGCCCGAGTAATCCAGAGCAATGTCTGTTCGCATCAACGACACATACCACCAGGACAGCGGTCCGCCGCTGTCGGGCCGTGTTACTTAAGCAGTGTGACGATCTTCTGTTCGGGGGTGACCGGCGGCGCCTCGGGGTCCACCGGGACCGTCTGGGGTAGGTGCATGTCTGGGTCGGCGAAGTCGCGATAGTTTTTGTCGCCGCCAAGCGCATAGAGTAAGTAACCGGTGAGCAGCGACCGAACCGCTTTTTGCGTCGCGCGATGTGAGCCGGCCAACCCGACGACCTTCGTCAGTTGCCACCCCTCCACCAGGCCGCCGGCTTTGGCTTTGCTGACGATGCGCAGGGTGGCCTGATCCCAAGCGCGGGACAGCGATAGAGCGTTTGAATTCAACGTTTTCAGATCTCCCGGGGTGGTCAAAATCAAACCCGGGATCTTGCACGTCGCGGCCGGCTGTTCGGGCGCTGGACTTGTGACCGTCGGGAAGATTGCCACTGCGGATTTGGCCGGCAAGCCGGCCAAACCTGGCAGCTCGGCCGCGGCGAATACGGCGGCCGATCCGCCAAAGCCGTGTCCCACCAGGCCGAGCTTGGCGGGGTGCACGCTGATATTGCCGGGCCCCAGCCGCACACCTGCCACGATGTCGAGTGCCGAACCGAGATCGGAGGCCAGACTGAGCACCGAGGGCGTGAGACCTCGTTGGGTGTCGGGAGCGCCGGTCACGATGCCCCACGACGCCAGATGGTCCAACAGGCCCGCGTAACGGACGGTACCGGTGAGCCAGTCGTGACCAAACGCAACGCCAGGCAGATTCAGACCTCTATCCGGGGTGTACACCACCCCTGGCAAACCGGCGAAGGACAAGTCACCCCGCAAAACCCGGTACGGGCCACGGCGGCTGAGGGCTGCTACGAGTTTGCGGGTGTGGGCCACCTGCCGACGGTAGCGCACCGGCTCGCAACAGTTGATTGGTGACAGGCCGGTGCGGTCCGACTACTGGCCTGTTAAGGCGAATTGGGGCCAGTACGTTAAGGTGAATTGTACTCCTGTACAATCAGCCCTGTGCACCCGTCTACTGCACCGGCTGCACTACCCTGATTAGGTATGTGTGGACTTGTCGGCTACGTCGGACAGCGCTCTGCCTGCGAGGTCGTCATGGACGCGCTGCGCAGGATGGAGTACCGGGGTTACGACTCGTCGGGAATTGCGTTGATCAATGGCAGTGCCAAATCAGGCAATCTGACCGTTCGTCGTCGTGCCGGTCGGCTTTCTAATTTGGAGTCGGCGTTGGCGGAGATGGTCCCGGCGTCGTTGGCCGGCAACGTCGGTCTCGGCCATACCCGGTGGGCCACCCACGGTCGCCCCACCGACCGCAACGCCCATCCGCACCGTGACGCCACCGGCAAGATCGCCGTCGTCCACAACGGCATCATCGAGAACTTCGCCTCCCTTCGCCATGAGTTGGAAATCGCTGGTGTAGAGTTTGTCAGCGACACCGACACCGAGGTAGCTGTGCATCTGGTGGCGCAGGCGTATTGCGATGGCGGGACGGCCGGTGATTTCGTTGGCTCCGTGCTGACGGTGTTGCGCCGGCTGCAGGGCCATTTCACTCTGGTGTTCGTCAACGCCGACGAGCCCGGCACCATTGTGGCCGCGCGCCGCTCCACCCCGCTAGTGCTCGGGATCGGCGACGGGGAGATGTTCGTCGGCTCCGACGTGGCCGCGTTCATCGAACACACTCGGCAGGCGGTCGAACTTAGCCAGGACCAGGCCGTGGTGATCACCGCAGACGGCTACCGAATCAGCGACTTCGATGGTAACGATGACGCCGTAAACGCTCGTACATTTCATATTGACTGGGACCTGGCCGCTGCCGAAAAGGGCGGCTACGAGTACTTCATGCTTAAGGAGATCGCCGAGCAGCCCGACGCGGTAGTCGACACGCTGCTTGGGCATTTCACTGGTGGCCGGATTGTGCTCGACGAACAACGATTGAGCGACCAGGAACTCCGCGAGATCGACAAGGTGTTTGTGGTCGCCTGCGGTACTGCTTATCATTCCGGCCTGTTGGCGAAATATACGATCGAGCACTGGACGCGGCTGCCTGTTGAGGTGGAGCTAGCCAGTGAATTTCGCTACCGGGATCCTGTACTGGACCGTAGCACGCTGGTGGTAGCTATTTCGCAGTCCGGTGAAACCGCCGATACTTTAGAAGCTGTCCGGCACGCTAAAGAGCAGAAGGCCAAGGTGTTGGCGATTTGCAACACCAACGGCTCTCAAATTCCACGTGAGTGCGACGCGGTGCTTTACACCCGCGCCGGCCCGGAGATCGGCGTTGCCTCAACGAAAACCTTCCTGGCCCAGGTCGCCGCCAACTACCTCCTTGGGCTGGCGTTGGCGCAGGCCCGCGGCACTAAGTACCCCGACGAGGTACAGCGCGAGTACCGTGAGCTGGAAGCGATGCCCGATCTGGTGGCTCAGGTCATAGCGGGAATGGGGCCAGTGGCCGATTTGGCTTACCGGTTCGCCCAGTCGACGACCGTGCTGTTTCTGGGTCGTCATGTCGGGTACCCGGTGGCGTTGGAAGGTGCCCTGAAACTCAAGGAATTGGCCTACATGCACGCCGAGGGGTTCGCCGCCGGCGAGCTCAAGCACGGCCCCATCGCGCTGATCGAAGACAACTTGCCTGTCATCGTCGTCATGCCCTCACCCAAGGGGTCGGCGACGCTGCATGCCAAGCTGCTGAGCAACATTCGGGAAATCCAGACCCGTGGAGCGGTGACCATTGTGATCGCGGAGGAAGGCGACGACACAGTGCGTCCCTACGCTGATCACCTGATCGAACTTCCAGCGGTGTCCACACTTTTGCAGCCACTGCTGTCGACCATTCCGTTGCAGGTGTTCGCCGCGTCGGTGGCGCAGGCTCGCGGCTACGACGTCGACAAGCCGCGAAATCTGGCTAAGTCTGTCACCGTTGAGTAACCGGCGCTGGGTGGTCGCGATGTTGGCACTGCGTGGCTGGCGTCGGTCAGGTTCTCGATCGCCAACCGACCGCACCGACTGCGCGTACCAGCGGTTCCGAGAATGGGTCATTGATCAGCGGTTTCGTTGCTCGGTTGGCCAGTGCGCGTCCTACCGTGGTGCCGGTTGCGATAGCTCCCATGCTGGTTGCCAACTCCCAGGTGTCTTAGTCAGTCTGTGCTACGTTCGCCTCTGTCTCACGCGCTTTGGTGTGATAGCTAGTGCATTTAACTTTAATCCAGCTTGGCTGTACGCTTCGTAACCAAATGCGCAACTTGGCGCGAGCATGGAATCCTAATGTTGATGTGGCATTATTATTCTGTAGCAGCGATCCATGACGCCGAGGCACCGCTGCTGGCTAGCCTGCCTGACGGTGTGTTGATGAAGCGCGCGGCCTACGGGTTAGCCAGCGTGATCATCCGCGAGCTGGCCGCTCGTACGGGTGGGGTTACCGGCCGCCGGGTGTGCGCGGTCGTCGGCTCGGGCGACAATGGTGGCGATGCCCTGTGGGCGGCGACCTTCCTGCGCCGCCGCGGTGCGGCTGCCGATGCTATGCTGCTCAACCCGGACCGCGTCCACCGCAAGGCGCTGGTGGCGTTCCGGAAAGCCGGTGGTCGTATCGTCGACAATGTATCGGCAGCAACCGATCTCGTTATCGACGGGGTGGTGGGCATCTCCGGCTCGGGGCCGTTGCGACCGGCAGCTGCCGAGGTTTTTGCGACTGTCGCAGCCTCGGGGATACCGGTAGCCGCCGTCGACATCCCCAGCGGTATTGACGTGGTGACCGGCGTAACCTGCGGTCCCGCTGTGCACGCAGCGCTGACCGTCACCTTTGGCGGACTCAAGCCCGTGCACGCGCTCGCCGACTGCGGCGACGTCACACTGGTTGATATCGGGCTTGACCTTCCAGACTCCGATATCCTGGGCTTGCAGGCCGCCGACGTGGCCGCGTGCTGGCCGGTGCCCGGTGTCCATGACGACAAATACACCCAAGGCGTTACCGGCGTGTTGGCCGGCTCGTCGACCTATCCGGGCGCGGCTGTGCTGTGCACCGGTGCGGCGGTCGCGGCCACCTCCGGCATGGTCCGCTATGCTGGGAGCGCGGATACCCAGGTGCTCGCGCACTGGCCCGAGGTGGTCGCGTCGCCCACCCCAACTGCGGCCGGGCGGGTGCAGTCCTGGGTTGTCGGGCCAGGGCTGGGTACCGATGCCACCGCGATAGCGGCGCTGTGGTTCGCGCTGGAAACTGACTTGCCGGTGCTCGTCGACGCGGATGGCCTAACCATGCTGGCTGCTCATCCCGACTTGGTGGTCAACCGCAAAGCGCCGACGGTGTTGACTCCACACGCCGGCGAATTCGCCCGACTGGTCGGGACTCCACCAGGCGACGACCGGGTCGGCGCGTGCCGCAAGCTAGCCGACTCCTTCGGTGCCACTGTGCTACTGAAGGGCAATGTCACCGTCATCGCCGATCCCGGCGGCCCGGTATATCTGAATTCGGCCGGACAGTCCTGGGCAGCTACCGCCGGGTCTGGTGACGTGCTGTCCGGCATGATCGGTGCGCTGCTGGCGGCGGGGCTGCCGGCAGCCGAGGCGGCCGCTGCCGCGGCATTCGTGCACGCGCGTGCGGCAGCGCTGTCGGCCGCTGATCCAGGTCCTGGTGACGTGCCCACGTCGGCGTCCCGCATGGTGTCGTACATCCGAGCTGTTCTGGCGGCCCTCTAACGGCAACGATCAAACGAAAGGATCCGTCGTGTCTTGTAGTCACCCGCTCTGTACCCGCGCACTCGATCGCTCTTGACTACATCGGCCACATGTTCACGGCGTCGGTACCCGGCCTGGCGGTTGAGCGAAGAATCGATGGATCCTGGGGCGGCGTACCACTTTATCCACGACTAGCTGATGGTCGACGATAGTTTCCCGGCTCAACCTGGCTACCTTCGTCACCCCTGGGCGGATCTCGAGGCCTCGAGGCAGGGAAGTTGATGGCCGAGACGTTCGACAAAATATGATAGACAAGGACGAGTACCCGGCGATCGCGGCCATCGAACAGCGCTGCGTATGCATGGTGGCTGATCTCTATTCACGCCGAGGGGTTCAGCGATGACAACCTGTCCACTATCTTCGGGGTGTTCACTATCGGCTCCAGCGAGGGTGGTGATGCTGGCTGCTTGGCCATGAAGTTGCGCTGGCGTGCGAAAGCTGGTACCAGCTGGCAGCGTCGCACCTCTAATCTGGTGATGGACGCAGGCGTCCAGGTGGTTTGGGAGAGGTTCTGTCGTTACTTCGATGTCGAGACCCGCTATCTGCCGATGGAGGAAGGATGCCACGTTATCACTGCTCCGAGCAGTTCATCGAGGCCGTCGACGAAGACACTATACCACCTATTAGGTGTCGTGGTCATCCTTGGCCGCTACCTACACCGGCGAACTCGAACCCGTCGCGGAGATCTGCGTCTCGATAGACAAGCTGGCGGCCGACAATAACTTGGTAAGGTTGCAGTGTACAATGGTGCCGCGAGTGGAGGGATTCTGGATGTCGTTCTTGCACCTGGAGCTGAAGTGGGCTTTCTGGCTGCCCTGAGTGATGTCGATCAACGCGAATATGGGCTCAATCTAACCCGATGTGGGATTTAGCGTATGGCGCAGCAACAAAATATTTGTCCGAGGATATGGTCTTTCGGGTCAACTGCCTGGGCGGCGATTGTCGATTTTCATATTGAACTTTTCCCGTCTGGGCAACCAAGTGGTCGTTCAATGCTACAACTTTCTGCGGCTGGCACGTGACGGCTACTGCAAAGTAATGCAGGCCTTGTCGTTAACGGTGCGGTGGCTGGTTAATAGCTACGCGACGGCTACCGTTGTGAGCTGATCTCGGACGGTTCGGCCATCCCGGTGGTATATCCTGTGCTAGCCAGAGGCCATGGGTACACCGAGTTCGATCTCTCCTACGAACTCCGGACCTTTGGTTGGCCAGTACCCGTCTAAACCATGCCCGACAATGCCACTGACGTATCGGTGCTGCGCGCCGTGGTCCGGAAAGGGCTCTAGGATTACCTGGATAAGCTCAAGTCCGGCAGACATTACAGCTCCGAGCACTTCGCGCACTAGAACAGTCGTGCTCCGCTACCTACACGCGTGGATCGGCAGTCCCGATTGGTTCTGGGGAGAATGTCGGCAGCGAGTTGACACACATCTTAAGTGGGGGCACGTTTATTTTGGCTGTTATACCGATATCTTTGAAGCCGGGTGTCTTAGCCGAGGCTGTGGTGGACCTGGGAGCTATTGACTACAACGTGCGAGTGCTGCGTGAGCACGCTGGCAGGGCGCAACTGATGGTTGTTCTCAAAGCCGATGCTTACGGCCACGGGGCCACCCAGGTCGCCCTCGCCGCATTGGCGGCCGGTGCGGCCGAGCTGGGTGTGGCCACCGTCGACGAAGCGCTCGCATTGCGCGCGGACGGTATCAGTGCCCCGGTGCTGGCCTGGCTGCATCCACCCGGGATCGACTTCGGGCCCGCGCTACTGGCCGACGTGCAGATCGCGGTGTCCTCGGTGCGTCAGCTTAACGAGCTATTGGATGCGGTGCGTCGGACCGGCTGTACGGCGACGGTAACTGTCAAAGCCGATACCGGGCTGAACCGCAACGGTGTCGTTACTGATCAATACCCGGCGATGCTGACCGCGTTGCAGCGGGCTGTCGTCGAGAACGCCGTACGACTGCGTGGGTTGATGTCACACCTGGTTTACGCTGACCAGCCCGACAATCCCAGCAATGACGTTCAGGGCAAGCGTTTTGCTGCTCTACTCGCCCAGGCGCGCGCGCAGGGATTGCGGTTCGAGGTGGCGCATCTGTCGAATTCATCAGCTACGATGTGTCGTCCTGACCTAGCTTACGACCTGGTCCGGCCCGGCATCGCGGTGTACGGTCTTAGTCCTGTGCCTTCCCGTGGTGATATGGGACTGATACCTGCAATGACGGTGAAATGCGCTGTTGCGCTGGTGAAGTCGATTCGTGCTGGCGAAGGTGTGTCGTACGGAAACGACTGGATTGCGCAGCATGACACCAATTTGGCGCTGTTGCCGGTTGGATATGCGGATGGCGTGTTCCGATCGCTGGGCGGCCGACTGGATGTGCTGATCAATGGCAAGCGCCGTCCTGGCGTCGGACGGATTTGTATGGACCAGTTTGTCGTCGACCTGGGCCCGGGGCCAATCGATGTAGCCGAAGGCGACGAGGCCATCTTGTTTGGGCCCGGAGCCAGTGGCGAACCCACTGCGCAAGATTGGGCCGATCTACTTGGCACCATCCACTATGAAGTGGTCACCAGTCCACGCGGGCGGATTACCAGAACTTACCGCGAGGCCCAAACCGTTGACAGATGATGAAATCAGAAGGCGTCGGAAATGTCTGGGCTTGGCTTGTGGTAGGCACCGGGCTGGTCGCGGTCGCTACCATCGTCAGCGCCTCGGCGCGCCGATCGATATCTGAACGCGCCAATGCCCGCGGAGATCCTTATGTCGATGGGGATTTCGAGAGGTTCGACGACGACCGTCGCTATTTGGTGACCACTCCCGGTGGAGTGGCTCTGGCGGTGCGCGAAGCCAGACCGGTGGAAGCGTCGGTGGCCATGGTCTTCGTCTATGGATTCTGTTTGCTTATGAGCTCCTTTCACTTTCAGCAGAAGTGGTTCGGCGAGCGATGGGGACTACTGGTGCTCATGGTTTTCTACGACCACTGTGACCACAGCCAGTCCAGCGAAGTTACGCTGGATACCTACACGCTGACCCAACTGGGCCAGGATCTGCGAACAGTGCTGCAGACGGTAACCCTTCATGGGGTGATCGTGTTGGTCGGCCATTCTGTGGGAGGAATACTGACAAGCCCTGCGTTGGAAGCAGTTCGGCTCACCTCCCGGTCGACGCCCAATCTGATGCACCGCGTCAGTATCGTGTCACAATCACCGATTGGTCCGATTTATAGCAATTTGCGGGTTAGTCGAGGCTTAGACGCGTTTTCCCGGCGGATTATGACCGACACGCTGATCGCCATCCTGGCGGGCTTTCTTCGTGTTCGGAAACTCCACGACGTAACCGTTGGTCTGTGGCCATTGCTCAGGGTCTCGTCCCTGATCACGTGCGGTGACTACGACCTGCTTACGTCGGACGAACGCTCTAGGAGAATAGCTGCCTTGTTGCTGCTGTCGGCGCTGGGCATCGTCACCGGGGCCAGTCGTTTAGCACTGCTGGACAATCCCGATGCCATCAACGACGGGTTGGTTCGGCTGGTCGACCGGGCTGTTCCGGGTAAAGCGGCGTTGCGATGTCGGCGATTCCGGGAACGATTTCAGCGTCATGGTTAAGTACAGCTTGAGATCAGGAACGGCCATCTGCGAACGTGTCGAGGACACCGTTGCACTGGGGTCACGGTTGGGGGAACAGTTACGCGCGGGTGACGTGGTGGTGCTCTCTGGTCTGTTGGGTGCTGGAAAGACCTTGTTGGCCAAGGGTATTGCTGCGGCTATGGATGTTGACGGTCAGGTAATCTCGCCGACCTACGTGCTGGCGCGGGTGCACCCTCCGCGACGACCGGGCACCCCGGCGATGATCCACGTCGATGTTTACCGGCTGTTGAACCACCGTGATGCAGATCTGCTGGGTGAGCTTGACTCACTGGATCTCGACACCGATCTCGCCGAAGCGGTGGTGGTGGTGGAGTGGGGTGCGGGTCTAGCTGAACGTCTCGCCGCGCGACACCTCGACATTCGTCTCGAACGAGTCAGACACTCCGACATGCGGATTGCAACCTGGCAGTGGACGTGTTTCCGGGACCGCCCATGAGTGTTGTCCTCGCTATCGACACCGCCACCGCGGCGGTGACGGCCGGCATCGTGGCACTCGATGGTCACGACTGTGTTCTGCTCGCTAACCAGGTCACGGTTGACGCCAAGGCGCACGCTGAACGCCTCACGCCGAATGTATTGGCTGCTCTCGCTGATGCCGAGGTGGCGATGTGCGAGCTCGACGCCGTGGTGGTGGGCTGTGGTCCTGGTCCGTTTACCGGCCTGCGTGTCGGCATGGTCACTGCCGCTGCTTACGGGCATGCGCTGGGCATTCCGGTGCATGGTGTGTGCAGTCTGGACGCTATTGGTGTGCGAACCACCGGCGACACACTAGTGGTTACTGACGCGCGCCGCCGCGAGGTTTATTGGGCTCGTTATCGAGACGGAGTTCGCATCGCAGGTCCTGCTGTCGGCGCTCCCACCGATGTCGACCCCGGCACCGCGCGAGCGGTGGCCGGCTCCCCTGAGTACGCGGCGCTGTTTGACCTGCCACGGTGCGAACCGGTCTACCCGACGCCGGCTGGCTTGGTGGCCGCAGTACCTGATTGGTCGGTGTCCCCGAGCCCTCTGGTACCGTGGTATTTGCGTCGGCCGGATGCCAAGCCGATTGCTGCTGACAACGAGTCCATAACCATCGGTGCATTGACACTTGCCGACGTCGATCGGTGTGTCGAGCTGGAAAACCAGTTCTTCGACGGCGACAACCCATGGCCGGCGGCAGTGTTCGAGCGCGAACTGGCCAATCCATATAACCGTTACGTGGGCGCACGCACTGCTGACACACTCGTCGGTTATGCTGGCATCACCCGCTTGGGCCACACACCTCCATTCGAGTATGAAGTGCACACCATCGCCGTGGACTCGGCATATCGAGGGCGTGGCATCGGCCGCCGGCTGTTGGGTGCGCTGCTGAATTTCGCCGCCGGCGGTGCGATCTACTTGGAGGTCCGCACGGACAACGAGGTCGCCATTGCGTTATACCGCAGTGTCGGATTCGAACGGATGGGTCTACGCCCTCGCTATTACCCAGTCAGCGGTGCCGATGCTTACTTCATGCGACGGGAAGTGCAATGAAAATCTCTGCTGTGCCCGGCACGATCATCTTAGCCATCGAAACCTCTTGCGATGAAACCGGTGTCGGCATTGCCCGCCTCGATGATTATGGCACCGTGACATTGTTGGCTGACGAGGTGGCTTCCAGCGTCGACGAGCACGCCCGGTTCGGTGGTGTGGTACCCGAGATTGCCTCGCGGGCGCATCTAGAGGCGCTTGGTCCGACCGTGCGTTGCGCGCTTGCTGCTGCGGGTCTGACCGGTTCGGCGAAGCCAGACGTTGTCGCTGCCACGATAGGGCCCGGACTAGCCGGTGCTTTGATGGTAGGAGTGGCTGCGGCTAAAGCGTATTCGGCTGCCTGGGGAGTGCCGTTCTACGCTGTGAATCACCTGGGTGGGCACCTGGCTGCCGACATCTACGAACATGGACCGTTGCCCGAGTGTGTGGCGCTACTGGTGTCCGGAGGCCATACTCACCTGCTGCAGGTGCGTTCGCTCGGGGCCCCCATCGTCGAGCTGGGCAGTACCGTCGACGACGCCGCCGGTGAGGCTTACGACAAGGTGGCGCGCCTACTGGGACTGGGTTATCCAGGCGGCAAGGTGCTCGATGACCTAGCTCGTACCGGCGATCGGGATGCCATCGTGTTCCCGCGCGGCATGACTGGGCCGGCCGATGACCCGAACACGTTCAGCTTTTCAGGGCTCAAAACCGCTGTCGCACGGTATGTCGAGAGTCACCCCGACGCGCTGACGGCCGATGTTGCCGCCGGGTTTCAGGAGGCTGTCGCCGATGTGTTGACTATGAAGGCGGTGCGTGCGGCGACCATGCTCGGGGTTTCGACTTTGCTGATCGTCGGGGGAGTGGCCGCGAATTCGCGGCTGCGAGAGCTGGCCGCACAGCGCTGTGCGGCAGCTGGGCTGATGCTGCGGATCCCGAGGCCTCGGTTCTGCACTGACAACGGGGCGATGGTCGCCGCGTTCGCCGCGCATCTGCTGGCTGCGGCCGCACCACCGTCACCGCTGGATGTGCCCAGCGACCCGGGTCTCTCGGTGGTGAAAAGGCAGATTAGTTGAGCTAGACACGCCAACAGCCAGGAAGCAGCGGGCTGGCCTTGAGTGCTAGCACTCGCATGTATAGAGTGCTAGGTGGCAATCGGCCAAGCCCAGTGTCGGCACCCGCGACGACGACGCGAGGGTACGGGCGAGTGCCGAATCACCTGATAATTCGGTCGGTTCGGGGCAAGCCCCGGACCGACCGCCAAATGCCGGTCCGGGCAAGCGTCCCGGACCCGCTACCAACACAGTCCGGGACACAGGTCCCGGGCCCGATCGAAATAGTGGAGGGCTCCAATCGTGGCGAAGGTGAAGATCAAGCCACTCGAGGACAAGATTCTCGTACAGGCCGGCGAGGCCGAGACCACGACCCCGTTCGGTCTGGTCATTCCTGAAAACGCTAAGGAGAAGCCGCAGGAAGGTACCGTTGTCGCAGTCGGCCCTGGCCGGTGGGACGAAGATGGCGCGAAGCGGATCCCGGTGGACGTGTCGGAAGGTGACGTCGTCATCTACAGTAAGTACGGCGGCACTGAGATTAAGTACAATGGCGAAGAATACCTGATCCTGTCGGCACGTGACGTGCTGGCTGTCGTATCCAAGTAACGAACCGTGTTCCGCCCCGGCGATCCCTGTGCTTAACCACGGGTGATTTCCGGGGCGGCATGCGTTTAAAGGAGCCCGATGAGCAAGCTGATTGAATACGACGAAACCGCGCGTCATGCCATGGAGATGGGCATGAACAAACTCGCCGACACGGTGCGGGTAACACTTGGGCCGCGCGGTCGACATGTGTTGTTGACCAAGGCATTCGGCGGGCCCACCGTCACCAATGACGGCGTCACCGTCGCACGTGAGATCGACCTAGAGGACCCGTTCGAGAATCTGGGCGCTCAGCTGGTGAAGGCAGTGGCCACCAAGACCAACGACGCCGCCGGCGATGGCACCACTACCGCGACCGTGTTGGCGCAGGCGCTGGTCAAGGTCGGCCTGCGCATGGTCGCGGCCGGTGCCAACCCGGTCGCCCTGGGTGCTGGAATCAGCAAGGCCGCTGATGTGGTGTCCGAGGCACTGCTGGCGATGGCCACTCCGGTGACCGGCCAGGACGCCATCGCTCAGGTAGCGGCGGTTTCCTCGCGCGACGAGCAGATCGGTGCGCTGGTCGGCGAGGGGATGAACAAGGTCGGCACCGACGGTGTCGTCAGCGTTGAAGAGTCGTCGACGTTGAACACTGAACTGGAGTTCACCGAGGGCGTCGGCTTCGACAAAGGTTTCCTGTCGGCGTATTTCGTGACCGACTGCGACTCGCAGCAGGCTGTGCTCGACAATCCGCTGATCCTGCTGCACCAGGAGAAAATCAGCTCGCTGCCTGAGTTGCTGCCGATGCTCGAGAAGGTCACCGAATTAGGCAAGCCGCTGCTGATCGTCGCCGAAGACATCGAGGGTGAAGCATTAGCGACGCTTGTGGTCAACGCGATCCGCAAGACGCTCAAGGCGGTTGCGGTTAAGTCGCCGTTCTTCGGCGACCGGCGCAAGGCCTTCCTCGAGGATTTGGCAATTGTGACCGGCGGTCAGGTGGTCAACCCCGATGCCGGCCTGGTGCTGCACGGGGTGGGCACTGACGTGCTGGGCTCGGCCCGCCGTGTGGTGGTTAGTAAAGACGACACGATCATCGTCGACGGTGGTGGTTCTAACGACGCGGTGGCCAAGCGGATCAAACAGCTGCGGGCCGAGATAGAGGTCAGCGACTCAGCATGGGATCGCGAAAAGCTGCAGGAGCGCGTGGCCAAGCTGGCTGGTGGCGTGGCCGTCATCAAGGTGGGGGCCGTCACCGAGACGGCGCTGAAGAAGCGCAAGGAAAGCGTCGAGGATGCCGTCGCGGCCGCAAAGGCATCCATCGAGGAGGGCATCATCGCGGGTGGTGGGTCAGCCCTCATCCAGTCCGGCGCGGCGCTCAAGCAATTGCGTACGTCGCTGACAGGGGACGAAGCCCTTGGTGTCGACGTATTTTCCGACGCGCTCAAGGCACCGCTGTACTGGATTGCCACTAACGCCGGGTTGGACGGCGCGGTGGTGGTCGAGAAGGTTAGCGGGCTGCCCGCCGGGCACGGACTGAATGCTAGCACGCTGGGCTATGGTGACTTGGCCGCCGATGGTGTCGTCGACCCGGTCAAGGTCACCAGGTCAGCGGTGCTCAACGCGGCCTCGGTGGCGCGGATGATGCTCACCACCGAGACGGCGGTAGTGGACAAGCCGGCCAAGACAGAAGAGCATGACCACCACGGTCATGCACACTAAACCGGTGTGTACCCCCAGAAAGACCTCCGGTAATCTGGTAGGCTGGAGTCTTTCTGGTTGATGCGTTTGGTTTCATGGCAGAGGGCAATACGCTGCCGGCCTTGCCTCTGGTGCGGCTAGGTAGTTGTTGACTCGTTGGCCCATGGTGAGGGCGAAGTTGCTGTCTAATGGTTTAATGGGTGGTACAGCAACACCTCGTTATACTGTTTGCTGTGACCAACCCCTATTGGTGTCGGTGCCGAGTAGTGAGCCCGCTCCGGTGCGTTTGATGAACCCGGTTTGGGCCGACACACCGACGGCGTCCACGACGATTTGACCACACCAGCTGCGCTGCGCGATTGGCTGGCCACCGTTGACCACCAATACGCTGCTGAAGTTCGCGGAGACCCCTGTGGTGCTGACCTGGCCGAGGTCAAACTCTTACGAGATTCCCTTCGCCGGCTAGCCGCCTGCGCCATAGTCGATCTCCGACCGGCTGCCCAATCCCTCCGGTCGACAGCGTTGACGACGCCGTTGCAGCAGTGAATTGGGCGGCTAAGCAACTAGCCTAGGCCCAACTCGTTATTCGGGGTGGTCGGCTGCACATGACTGTCGGGTGACCACCTCGCGGGCCCGCGTCGCCTTAGCCGAACTCGCGCGTGACTCGATCGACCGGTTCACAGGGTCCAGCGCTACGAAGCTGTGTATCTGCCACGGTCCCAGGGGGCGTGGTATATTTATGAGATCCTCCCCTCGCCGCGAGTAGTGCTCGGAAACCGGCGTTAAGCGCGCCCAGGCCTAGGACGTACGGCTCTGCAGGCGCATTGGCGAACCCGCACGCAATAAGGCTAGCCTAGGTAGGCTTGCAACCGGGGTTGGCCTAAGACAGGTTTAGGCGCTGAGAGGGATACTGCTGGACCGAGACCGCGCTTGAGGAGTAGGTCGCGCTCGGATTCGGACAAACCGCCCCAAACGCCATAGGGTTCGCCGACGTCCAGCGCATGAGAACGACATTCCTCGATAACCGGACAACGCCGGCACATTTCCTTAGCGCGCTGCTCGCGTTGCATACGGGCACGGCCACGCTCCCCGTCGGGATGGAAGAACATTTACGAATCAACATCGCGACACAGGCCTTGCAGCTGCCAGTTCCAGATATCGGCGTTGGGCCCAGGTAACTGCTCAAGCTGTGGCATTACGTACTCCCTCTCTGCACGACACGCCCAAGTGGAGGGGTGGATTCACGAACGTGCGTGAGTATGCACATTGATTTTGGAATAGCATCACCGATGACTACCCGACAACACTAGACGGTAAGTGGGCAGATGAATTGTAGTCAACAGCTGCTTTCCGCGGAGAAATGCGTAAGGGTTGCGATAGAATTAACGCTGCGTTCATCTGTGACGCTTTCGCTGAACGTAAAGCCTGCTAACGGAAGAGCCTATCGATGCCAAGTGTTTCCCAGTTCAGAGTCCTTTGTCTAGGCGTCGGTAATTAGGTTACAGGTGGTCCTAGGGTTATATTCGGTAATGTAGACACTACACAGATTCTACTAATGACCTCGGTTAGCGCTTTGGTTGAAACTGATCACACTGCGGCCGTTGAGCCAATGCTTGTTGCCGCTGCCTTTGGAAATCAGTCGGGCCGTTGGCCGTTGCCGATGGCGACCACACCTCACCAACTGTGGTTGCGAGCCGTCGCGGCCGGTGGGCAGGGTCACTACGGCAGCGCCTACTGCGACCTGGCGGTGCTGCGACGCAGCGCTTCGGCCGGGCGATTGGCTTCGCTGGCGCACAGTACACACGGATCGTTCCTGCGCCAGCTCGGTTGGCACTCGTTGGCGCGGGGCTGGGATGGTCGTGCCTTAGTGCTGGCCGGAGCCGATTCCGAGGCTCGTGCCGATGCATTGATCGGGCTGGCGGCCGACGCGCTCGGCGTCGGCCGTTTGGCCGCCGCGGCGACATTGTTGGCGCGGGTGGACTCGGCGCTAGCTCCGGCCCAATTGCCGGCTCAGGTGGCAGATCGGTTGATGGTGCGCCGATGCTGGGTAGCCGCCGAATTAGCGATGGCCGTCGGTGACGGAGCGACCGCTGTGCGCCACGCCAAGGAAGCGGTTGAACTGGCCCAGGGTGGGAGAGTCGTGTCGGTGCGGCACCAGGTCAAAAGCGATGTCGTGCTGGCCGCCGCCCTATGCAGCGTCGCCACCGAGCGCGCCCGTGCCGTCGCCGAGGCGGCGCTGGCAGCCACTGGCCGATTAGGGTTGATACCACTTAGTTGGGCACTGGCTTGTTTGCTGCTCGATATCGGAAGTGTCACGTTTAGCGGACCGGAGCTGTCCGAGCTTCGCGGTTTCTGCGCAGACCAAGTGCGGCACGCCGGTGGAACCTGGCGTAACACGTAAAATGGTATCTGTCCGTTTTGGTTTAGCTGTGTCTTAGCCTGGGATGTGTCCTGACCGTAGGGTTGGAGAGACCGCCGTCAATGACAGTTAAAGGGGACTGTCTCGACGCTATGGTAGCTGAGGCCGTGGCTGGTGATCGGAATGCACTTCGGGAGGTGCTGGAGACCATTCGCCCGATCGTCGTGCCATATTGCCGCGCTCGAATCGGCACGGTTGAGCAGGGTGGTCTGTCAGCTAACGATTTGGCGCAGGAGGTTTGCCTGGTGGCCGTAACTGCGCTGCTCCGCTACCGGGATCGGGTACGCTCGTTCCTGGTCTTTCTGTATGGCATTGTCGACCACAAGGTCGCTTACGCCCATCGGGCTGCCGGCCGCGATCTTGCCTGCCAAGCAGCGCGAGATCCTCATCTTGCGTGTGGTCGTCGGCCTGTCTGCTGAGGAGATTGTCGCCGTCGGCAGCAACATCGGAGCGGTCCGGGTAGCCCGGAATCGCGCTTTGTCGCGGTTGAAGTCTGAGATCGTCGCGGCGAGTGATTGTGCCTGAATTTGGTTATGCGATTCCGGAGTAGCCAGCTTTGGACGAGGTGGCCTGTATCGTTTTGCATCTTCGATGCGCTCGCCGAACGTCATGCGGTCGACTTCGACGATCCCCGTGATTGACATGCTGGCCATCTTGCTAGCGTACTGGCGCGATGACTTGAGGTGGCCCAACGGCCAGCGCATTGGTGTCCCAAGAGGAGGCCCGTCGAGGCGCTGTACACTGGAATTGCGTGCCGGCGCACTCCTTGCGACCGGGCAGCGGTCGGATCAGTGGCAGCGACGCTTCTAATGCTGAGTGGGCTGGGCACAGTGGTGGTTGATGCTCGTCCCGGATAGACGTTGCACGGCTTGTATACGATGTTCTTCAACGCAGCGCAGGTCAATACTAATCAGTCAGATTGTGTTGTCCGCCAAGTCCGAATTAGCCAAGGTTCACAACAAATGATCGCTGAAGGCCAATGGGATCAGGCTGAGAATCAGCTGGCTGAGGTCAGCAGCAGCGTGTAATTGATAGGCGACGATAACCGCAGCGATGACCTGATGAATGAAGTGAGTCTGTTGAACATGAAGGTGGAGAACCACGACCCGAATGCAACGTTTCCGGTGCCGGAAACGAGGCCGACTGTGCAGGCCGCCTCAACCACCTTGACCACTACGCCTCCAGCGGAGGTGGGCATACCGTTCCTGCGCCGCCTGGCTAGTCCTCGATCTGGTTGTCGCTTTCCACCGGCGGGCCGGCACCACCATCACCGGCTGTCGGCAAGGTTCTTTTTCAGAGCCGCCCGGCGTCACGCTCTAAGCTAAAGCGTTGCCGTGACGTTACCGAGGCAAGTGCTGCGGCTGCGGCCAGCAGCGACTACCATCGCCTCCTAAGATTATTCGCCTGCTGCGTGGCCAGTTGCATGGCTGTGACTTTGGTGCTCGATGGCCCAACAAACATCGTTTGTTTGCCTGATAACTTTATACCTCCATTCTGAATGCAAATATTGTATTTTACTGTGCATTTGCTAGGTGATTCATGCATCGGGGGTGGTTCGCGGATCTGACCAGCACACCGTCCGGGTTCGGTTCATTTGGAGCTGGCCGCGGGGATTAGGCACCCTCATCTCGAAGACATGCTCGTGCGAGCGTGCTGTCGACCGGGTTCTGCTGGATTTAGTTCGGGGAGGTGCCCGATGTCGACTGCCTATGAGTGATCCTAGCGCTGCTGTCGCTGTGGACTGTGCGATGTGAGATCAAATGCGTTTGAAATAGTTTTGAAAAAGGGACAAAAGAAATTTAAAAAGGGACAAAAGAAATTTAATGTGCAGGAGTCACATGAGTGGTGGGCTTGGTAGTCGGCGGGGTTCTGCAGGGTTGAGGACAGGTGTCGTTGTTGCTCTAATGGCCGGTTCTAGTGGCGTGGTCGCCGCATCGGAAGATTTGAGTGGGTGGCACATATTATGCACCCGGGGACGCGGGGCACCCTGCCAGGTGCCTTGGCTGGATAGCCAACCGCAAGAACTTGTCGTGGGTAATTTCACCGGCGTGGACTTGAGGAACGTTAGGTTTGATGTAGCCGATCTGCGCGGCACGGACTTCACCAAATGCTAATCTGAGTGAGGATCAGAGCCGATGCTCCATAGTGATCCCTCACATGTAGTTGAGCGGTGTATATCATACTATACTATGGCATTTCGACGAACTGATGGGAGATCCAGATGTGCTCTCATCGTCTAACACGGGTACCAACTTCCCTACTTATTAATTTATTAATCATTCTCGGTGGCATAAATCCGTGACTTCTCTCTCTCGGGTCCCGCCAGAAGCTATCTACCAAAAGAGATCGAGCGTCGACGAGTGCATTAGTATCGACCCGGTCACGGTTCGCACATCAGCAAACGGCAAGCCAGTTGACTTGTGGGTGCTGCGTCCCAGCCGTACTTTGTATCCAGCTGGATTATGATTTATATACCGCTGATCACCCGAATAGCAGGGGCTAAACAACGGTTCATACAGATGTCAATAACAGTCGACGTTAGCCAACTAGGAGCATCTGTGTGTCGTTGCTGTATTCCTGGGGGCCGTTTGGGCGGAGTGCACGACACACAATCTCCACGCGTTGAGGGCGATTGCCCGATGTGGTTGCTAGATGCTCTGCTTCAGCATTAACCGTGTGGCCGGCCAACTAGTAGCCAGTGCTACCTGTTCAGTTTTCCGGGCCGATTGATGCCGATTGATTGAGCGCAAATGCTGTGTCATCAGTGACGGCGGTGATAGCCATCCGCGTCTGATGTCGCTTGGTTCAGTGAGGCATCTGCGTATCCCCGGCAGTAATCCCACGTGACGTAGGAATCCGGTTCGGGGTCGTAGGCCGGCTCGTGCGGGCGGACGGTGCCGTCGATCAGTAGTTGCAGCAGGTTGGCACGCAGCATGTCCCAGTCGTGATAGTGGTCTTGTTGACACTCGTCACAGCACACCACAAGTCCACGAATTCCCTTATGCGCCAACAGTGCCTCGTAAACGGCCAGGTCAGCCAAGTCGGCTTCGACCGCAATCCGCTCCTGCTGGTCTAGCGGTTGACCCGGCTCTACGGCATCGAGCGCCGCCGACGGGTCGCAGGGGTCGTCAGCAAACGGATCGGGTGGCAGACCCGGTGGGAGGTGGTCACGCACGCTTCTAGCCTACGCAGGCGGGCAGCAATAACGCCAGCAGCCAAGACCGATGTTGTTTCATTACCGGCGCAACACCCGGCCAAGCGAGCCCAGAGGATTGGTAAGCCGATAAGATGGGTTTTCTTACTCCGCATGCATATGGAGGGCCGCACCCGATGACCCGTGGCATGTCCAACCTAAAAGAAAGTTCCGATCTCGTTGCCAGTTCGTACGTGCGTGTCGGTGGCCTGATGGACGACCCAGCCGCGACCGGGGGTGACAACCCACACAAGGTGACCATGCTGGGGTTGACTTTCGACGATGTCCTGTTGTTGCCTGCGGCTTCCGACGTGATACCTGCTACGGCAGACATCTCTAGTCAGCTGACCAAGAAGATCAGGCTCAAGGTGCCGTTAGTCAGCTCAGCGATGGATACCGTCACCGAGGCGCGGATGGCCATCGCCATGGCTCGGGCGGGTGGCATTGGCGTGCTGCACCGCAACCTGCCTGTTGGCGAACAGGCTGGACAAGTCGAGACGGTAAAGCGGTCCGAGGCTGGCATGGTTACTGACCCGGTCACCTGCCGGCCGGACAACACCTTGGCCCATGTTGATGGGTTGTGTGCCCGGTTTCGGATCTCCGGGCTACCGGTGGTCGACGATTCCGGTGCACTGGCTGGCATCATCACCAACCGCGACATGCGGTTCGAAGTCGACCAGTCCAAACGGGTCGCCGAAGTGATGACCAAGGCACCGCTGATCACAGCTGCCGAGGGGGTCAGCGCCGACGCGGCATTGGGTCTGTTGCGGCGAAATAAGATCGAAAAGCTGCCTGTTGTCGACGGCCATGGTCGTCTGACCGGGCTAATCACTGTCAAAGACTTCGTTAAAACTGAGCAGCACCCGCTGGCGACCAAGGACAACGATGGCCGGTTGCTTGTGGGCGCGGCCGTCGGTGTCGGCGGAGATGCTTGGGTCCGCGCGATGATGCTGGTTGACGCTGGTGTCGACGTACTGATTGTCGACACTGCGCACGCGCACAATCGGTTGGTGCTCGACATGGTCGGCAAACTCAAGGTCGAAGTTGGCGACCGGGTCCAGGTGATTGGCGGCAATGTCGCCACAAGGTCGGCGGCGGCAGCCCTGGTGGAGGTCGGCGCCGACGCGGTGAAGGTCGGCGTAGGGCCCGGGTCGATTTGCACAACCCGTGTGGTGGCCGGTGTCGGCGCGCCGCAGATTACTGCGATCCTGGAGGCCGTTGCGGCGTGTGGACCGGCGGGCGTGCCTGTCATCGCCGACGGCGGGTTACAGTACTCCGGCGATATCGCCAAGGCGCTGGCCGCCGGCGCGTCGACGGCCATGCTGGGCTCCTTGTTGGCTGGCACTGCCGAGGCACCAGGTGAGCTGATCTTCGTCAATGGCAAGCAGTTCAAGAGCTATCGTGGCATGGGGTCGTTGGGTGCCATGCAAGGTAGGGGTAATTCGTATTCCAAGGACCGTTATTTCGCTGACGACGTCTTGTCCGAGGACAAGTTGGTCCCTGAGGGGATCGAGGGCAGGGTGCCGTTCCGTGGTCCGCTGTCATCAGTGATCCACCAGCTGATGGGTGGTCTGCGCGCCGCAATGGGTTACACCGGCTCGCCCACCATCGAGGTGTTGCAGCAGGCACAGTTCGTCCGGATAACACCCGCCGGACTCAAAGAGAGTCACCCGCACGACGTTGCGATGATTGTCGAAGCCCCCAACTACTACGTGCGTTGACGCCCGATATGGTCGAGATAGGGATGGGCCGGGTGGCCCGTCGAACATATGAGCTTCGTGAGATCAGCATCGTGCCGTCGCGTCGTACTCGCTCGTCGAAAGACGTGTCGACGGCTTGGCAACTTGACGCCTACCGGTTTGAGATCCCCGTGGTGGCACACCCGACCGATGCGTTGGTGTCGCCGGAGTTCGCCATCGAGCTGGGCCGGCTCGGTGGGCTGGGTGTACTCAACGGTGAGGGGCTGATCGGCCGCCATGCTGATGTCGGTGCCAAAGTCGCGCAGTTGATTGAGGCCGCCGAGAAAGAGCCCGAACCGGCGACTACGGTCTGGCTGCTGCAGGAACTGCATGCTGCGCCGCTGAATCCGGACCTTTTGGGTTCGGCGGTAGCTCGGATCCGGGAGGCGGGAGTGACCACCGCGGTGCGGGTCAGCCCGCAAAATGCCCAAATGTTGACGCCCGTGTTACTCGCGGCCGGAATTGACCTGCTGGTCGTCCAGGGTTCCATCGTCTCGGCCGAGCGTGTGGCCAGCGATGGTGAACCACTCAACCTGAAAACGTTCATCTCTGAGCTCGACGTTCCGGTGGTCGCCGGCGGTGTGCTCGACCACCGCACGGCGCTGCATCTGATGCGCACTGGCGCTGCTGGCGTGATCGTCGGCTACGGCTCCACTAGCGGGGCCACCACCTCCGATGAAGTGTTAGGCATCAGCGTGCCGATGGCTACTGCGATCGCCGACGCAGCTGCCGCGCGACGCGAATACCTCGATGAGACCGGCGGTCGCTACGTGCACGTGCTGGCCGACGGCGATATCCACACATCTGGCGAGTTGGCCAAAGCTATTGCCTGTGGTGCCGACGCGGTGGTGCTGGGTACACCGTTGGCCCAAAGTGCCGAGGCGCTCGGCTGCGGGTGGTTCTGGCCGGCCGCGGCGGCGCACCCGTCGCTGCCACGTGGGGCGTTGCTACAGACCGCAGTCGGTGAGCGACCGCCGTTGCAGCAGGTGCTGAATGGGCCTTCCGACGACCCATTCGGCACCCTGAATCTGGTCGGTGGTCTGCGCCGATCCATGGCCAAGGCCGGCTATTGCGACCTTAAGGAATTCCAGAAGGTTGGTCTGACCGTCAGCATCTGAGGTTCGGCCCCGAACGTATGGCCGGGGGGGCTAACGCTGGTGCCAAAGGCGGGCCATACTGGGGCGATGAAGCCGGATTATGACGTCCTAATCATTGGTTCAGGGTTTGGCGGCAGCGTCAGTGCGCTGCGGCTCACGGAAAAGGGTTACCGTGTCGGCGTGTTGGAGGCGGGCCGTCGCTTCGCCGATGAGGATTTCGCCAAGACGTCCTGGGATCTGCGTAAATTTCTCTGGGCGCCGAAGCTGGGCTGCTACGGCATCCAACGCATCCACCTGCTGCGCAACGTGATGGTATTGGCCGGCGCCGGAGTGGGAGGCGGTTCGCTGAACTACGCGAATACGTTGTATGTGCCGCCGGAGCCGTTCTTTGCCAACCAGCAGTGGGCGCACATCACTGACTGGCACAGCGAGCTAGCGCCGCATTACGACCAGGCGCAGCGGATGTTGGGTGTGGTGTATAACCCGACTTTCACCGATGCCGACCGGATCGTCAAAGAGGTCGTTGACGAGATGGGGTTTGGCGACACCTTCGTGCCGACCCCGGTGGGGGTGTTTTTCGGCCCTGATGGCACTCAAGCGCCGGGTCGGACCGTGGCCGACCCGTATTTCGGTGGCGTGGGGCCAGTGCGCACCGGCTGCTTGGAATGCGGTTGCTGTATGACGGGTTGTCGCTACGGCGCCAAGAACACACTGGTGAAAAATTATCTCGTCCTAGCGGAATCAGCAGGTGCACAAGTGATTCCGATGACGACGGTGAAAGGATTCGAGCTGCGGTCCGATGGGTTGTGGCAAGTCCACACGGTCCGCACCGGCAGTTGGCTGCGCAGGGGCAGACGCACGTTTACCGCTGCGCACCTGCTGCTGGCCGCTGGCACATGGGGGACGCAACATTTACTGTTCAGGATGCGTGACCAAGGTAAGTTGCCTCGTCTGTCGCAGTGCTTGGGTGTGTTGACTCGGACAAACTCGGAGTCGATTGTCGGTGCCGCGACTTTGAACGTCATGCCCGACCGAGACCTGACGCACGGCGTGGCGATCACGTCGTCGGTTCACCCGACGTCGGACACACACATCGAACCCATACGCTACGGCAAGGGGTCCAACGCGATGGGATTGTTGCAGACCTTGATGACTGACGGGCCCGGTCCCGAAGGCACCGATGTGCCGCGCTGGAGGCAGTTATTGCATCAGGCCAGCGAAGATCCGCGCCGCATGCTGTGGCTGATTAATCCCCGTCGGTGGAGCGAACGCACGGTGATCGCGTTGGTGATGCAGCACTTGGACAACTCGATCACCACGTTCACTAAGCGCGGGAAACTGGGGATCCGCTGGTACTCCAGCAAACAGGGAAATGGAAAACCGAACCCGTCGTGGATCCCGATCGGCAACGAGATTACCCGACGTATAGCGGCCAAGATCGACGGCGTGGCCGGCGGTACTTGGGGTGAGCTCTTCAACATTCCACTAACCGCGCACTTTCTTGGCGGTGCGGTGATTGGCGACAACGCTGAGCACGGGGTCATCGACCCCTACCACCGAGTCTACGGTTACCCGACACTGTATGTGGTGGATGGCGCCGCGATTTCGGCGAACCTGGGCGTCAACCCGTCGTTGTCTATCGCTGCGCAAGCCGAGCGTGCAGCCTCCCTGTGGCCCAATAAGGGTCAACACGATCAGCGACCTCGGCAGGGTGAGTCGTATCGTCGGCTGGCCCCGATAGCCCCGGAGCACCCGGTAGTGCCTGTTGAGGCGCCGGGAGCGCTGCGGTGGCTACCCATCGATCCAGGTGGGTAGCGCTGGATGACGCCACTGCGTTAGCTGAGACTCAGCGGCGCACCGCTAACTACCCGACTGTGTTCGCCGTGCACGTTGACCGGAGCATCGCCCATCAAGGTAAACTCTATGCATGAGGCGTGGCTGCTTGTTGTAGTCGTCGATTGCTCGGTGCTGTGTGATTGGTTCTCCTAAACGGTGACGTCGCCCGGCTCCCGATTCCAGCTGATGGTGTTCTCGGTCCTGGTGATTCATCGTTGGAACAACTCCAGCAGCACACTCGGTTCGTCGGTGTCCAGACCGACGAAGCGGTGCACAAAATTTCCCAACAGTAATGGGCTCAACGATCTTCGGGTGCATCCGCGCCACCGGATGTTCGTTCCGGAAATCCGGGTTCTCGAATGCCTGCTATCATTTCCACTGCGTGTTGGTCATCGATTCGAACGATTCGAGCTCCGATCCGACTGCCCAGCTTGGTGACGTTTATCGCGTGTGTACTCTATTCCATCCTTTCGGGACTAGCCGACGTAGTCAGTTCGATTACATCGGCTAGTGCAGTCATATGACTACAAGCTTCGGCAACCCGCTCACGCAAGGCTTTTACCGGACGAGAAGAGGTTACGGCGGCATGCCACCGACTTGTTTGCCGAGTGCGGTCCGGACGCGACATCGATCCGCGACATCGCCGCCTGATCGAAGGTCAACCATGGACTAGTGTTTAGACCCTTCGGAACCAAAGAACAATTGTTCGGTGCTGTGCTCGATCACTTGGGTATGACCCTGACCGGTCTGCTGCACTCCGCGGCGTAGGGGGACGTTGTCGAGCGTGTGCTCGATCAGCATATGGGGTCTTGACCTGGACACTACTCGACAGTTATCCGGTGGGGTAGATGCAGAAGTGATTTCCCAAAGTTGCAGAGCTGTTCTATAATTATGCGGCCATGTAATAGCAGCGAACTCAGAACACGGTTGACAATAGCTAATTCCCTTGTATCGCAATTTGGTTAGCAAATTATTCGCGCCTATGCTGCGTTGGGCGATCGGTATCGACGAACCTGACCGATGCGCAGTTTCAGTGGGTCGTCCATGACCAGGTGGCCTAGCTTATCGAGCAGCATTGATTATTAGCGATTTATGGTTCGCCGGCGTACTGGTTCGCGGCCCAGCGGCTGTCCCGGAGGCGGCAGGAGTGACTTTCGGGCCCGCACCGCGATGGTCGACGGTGAATCCGATTTCAGTGTGAGGTGTTCACCGGCATGCCGTATGGTTAGCTCGCCGCCGGGGCCGTCGCGCAGGGTGTAGGTGACGTCGGCATGCCTGGCGTCCACGGTTAGCCGGAACCCGCGCCACCGTAGTCGGAATCGTAGACGCGAGATGCCATAGGGCAGTTGGGGATCGATGGACAGGATGCCTTCGTCGTCGCGCAGGCCGCCGAAGCCCCCGACCAGAGCTGTCCACGCACCGGCAAGTGAGGCCATGTGCAACCCGTCACGGGTATTGCGGTGCAGGTCACGCAAGTCGATCAGCGCGGCCTCGTAGGCGTAGTCGTGGGCTAACTCTAGATGCCCGACCTCGGCGCACATCACCGCCTGCGTGCAGGCTGACAGCGACGAGTCACGCACCATGCGTCGTTCGTAGTAGTCGACGTTGCGCGCTTTCTGTTCGGGGGTGAACGCATGACTTTGCCACTGCATCGCTAGCACCAGGTCGGCTTGCTTGATTACTTGTGCGGGGTAGAGCCGCACGTAAGCCTCGTGCAAGAGTAATGGGTAGGTGGTGTTGGCTTCGAAATCCCACTCCGCAAGGGTGGTGAACCCTTCACACTGCTGATGGACACCGAGCTCGTCGTCGTACGGAATGTTGGCGGCGTCGGCCGCATCGCGCCAGGCGGCCATCTCTTCGGTTGTGACACCCATCGCTTTTGCCGCTTCGGGATGGCGTAGGCAGGCATCAGCGGCGGTGATCAGATTGCTCGCGGCCATTAGATTCGTGAACACGTTGTCACGGACCACCGCCGTATACTCGTCGGGACCGGTGACTCCATCGAGGTGCCAGACGCCGTGCCGGTCGTGGTGTCCGAGTGAGAGCCACAGCCGGGCCGTCTCGATCAGAACCGCAAGGCCGCACTCTTCCTCCAACGAGTGGTCACCGGTAACAATGCGGTATCGTTCGAAGGCCATCGCTATGTCGGCGTTGATGTGCCAAGCCGCCGTGCCCGCCGGCCAGTACGCGGAGCATTCCTGCCCACGAATGGTTCGCCAGCAAAAGCTGGCACCGTCGAGACCGAGTTCTGCTGCCCGTTCCTTGGCGAGCTGCAATGTCGACGCACGCCACCGCAGCGCATCGGCGACCGCATGCGGCGCGGTGTAGGTCAGCACTGGCAACACGAAACCCTCGGTATCCCAAAAAGCGTGGCCGTCGTAGCCGGTCCCGGTGAGTCCCTTGCTGGGGATAGCGCGCCGTTCGGCGCGCGCGCTGGCTTGCAGCAGGTGAAATAACCCGAACCGCACCGCTTGCTGAGATTCCGGGTCGCCCTCGACCTCGACGTCGGCGCTGTCCCAGAATTCGTCGAGGTAAGCACGCTGCGCGTCCAGCAAACCTTGCCATCCACGGTAGCGGGCGGTGTGCAGTGCGGCGGTGGCCTGGTCACGCAGTGCCGGGCGAGAGCGTAGGCTTGACCAGCCGTACGCCAGGTATTTGACGATGCGCAGCTTCTGTCCTGGTCGCAGGCCGCAGATCACGGTGGTCCGAGCCAAGTCTGGACGCGCGTCGGTGGTGATCTCGACTCGTCCGGGAACCTCAACCTCGTGATCCATCCCGGCGGCCATCATTAAGGAGCTGGCCCGGGTCCGGTGCATGAGAAGTCCGCCGCGCTCAGTGGCTTCGTGTTCGACGGCCTCTAGCGGGTTCTCCAAAATAGCCGACACTCGCGGGTCGCCCGAGGTTTCGGGTTGGTCCTCGTTGGAGACGAGCTCGGACTGTACGGTCACGCGCACGAATTTGTCCAGCGCTTCGACGACGTACTCGATCGCTGCGACACTGCGGTGCGCCAGCGACACCAAACGGGTGGACATCACCTTAATTTGCTTGTCCGCGGGCGAGCGCCAGTTTGCGCGGCGGGTCAGCGTTCCGGCGCACAGGTCGAGGACCCGCTCGTGGAAGATTACTTCGCCGTAGCGGACGTCGAACGGCTCGTCCTCGACGAACAGACGCAAGATCTTGCCATTGGTGACGTCTACGACGGTCTGACCGGCTTCCGGATACCCGTATCCGGCCTCGGCATATGGCAGCGGTCGAATTTCGTAGAAGGAGTTCAAATAGGTGCCCGGCAAGCCGTACGGCTCGCCCTCGTCGAGGTTGCCACGCAGCCCGATGTGTCCGTTGGACAAGGCGAATAGGGACTCCGATTGAGCTAGCAAGTTCAGGTCGAGCCGGGTCTCGCGAATCTGCCAAGGTTCTACGGGGAAGGCTTCTTCGGTGATCATCGGGGATCATGCCCTACAGCAGTTCGGCAAGATCGGTCACTACTACATCGGCGCCATTACGGCGCAGTTCTTCGGTCTGACCTACCCGACCCGTGCGGTTGATACCCACCACAAAGCCGAAGTTACCGGACCGGCCGGCCTGCACGCCGGACAAGGCGTCCTCGAACACGGCTGCCGCGTCGGGAGTGACGTCGAGCAACTGCGCCCCGCGCAGGTACGAGTCGGGGGCCGGCTTGCCGGCGATGTGCTCTTCGCGCAGGGTGATGCCGTCCACCTGTTGCTGGACAAACCGGTCTAGACCGGTGATCTCGAGTACGTCGCGAGTATTGGCGCTCGACGACACGACGGCGACGCCGAGACCCGCATACGTGACTGCCTCCAGATAGCGTCGCGACCCGTCGAAGACCTCAATGCCATGCTCCTTGAGTACCTGCCGGAACATGTCGTTTTTGCGGTTGCACAGGCCACATATCGTCTCGACGTCGCCGGAGTTGTCGGCATTGCCTTCAGGCAGTGTGATTCCCCGACTGCTCAGAAATGACCGGACCCCGTCTTCGCGCTTTTTGCCGTCCACGTATTGTCGGTAATCCGTGACAGGGTCGAAGGGCACAAAATTTTCTCCGGTGTGTTTGGCCCGTTGGGATAGATAGATGTCAAACATGTTCTGCCACGCCTTGGTGTGCAAGCTCACGGTATCGGTGAGAACACCGTCGAGATCGAATAGGCAGGCACGCACTTTCTCCGGCAGACCCAGCACGGTGGACCTCACTTTAACTAGTTGGGTTGGTGATCCCAGTTCGCCATGCCCACTGCTGTGCTCGCTGCACAGTCCGGGTTCACCAGGATGCAGCGTACCTATGCGTCGGTGCTGATCGCATTGCTGAGCCGGCCCTGCGTCAACGGGTCCAACCGCCGAGCCGCGGCTGTGTTGGGATAGTGGTGTAGGATTCTATCTGGTGTTTTGTTAGTTCAACAGTTACTTCTGTTGAGACGATAACCATTCTCAGGCGTCGAAACTGCAAGTGGTGCGGATCTTTTTGGCGTGTAGTTACAATTATTCAGCGTCACGGTAGTGAAGCCCGTGTTCGTGTTTCTATATTCTCTATTACGCGCTCTCGCTTTGCTGTTCTGGTGACAGCTCGTGACACATCCTGGATGACTTGTAGCCGCCGGTCGCCGAGGGCACGAATGAAGTTTCTCGGCGTTGTGCTCTAAGTTGGTGACGAACGTGTGTATTCCATTCCTAGCGGGTTAGGTGGCAGGTGCAGTAGGGCTTGTATTTAGTGTAGGTAGCCTGCTCCGTGCGGTCGATCCAGTGCTTGATCGCGAAGCTGCAGGACTCGATGACGACTCGTAACTGGTTGGAGGTAACGAGATGGCTGTGGCTGGGCTCGTTGGCCCCATGGCCGCGGATAGTGGAGTTAGCCGCTTTTTAAATGGTGTTGCTCCACATGGCAAGTTGACTCTCGTAGATCAATACCCGGTGTGATTCGGAATACAGCTGGGCTTTGTTGGCCACATTCAGGATGAACGTGTTGGCTGAAAACGACCTGAAAGGTGGCGTCGACGAATGGCAGTTTGGTTAAGTCAACTTGCTGAATGAAGATCCGCTTGACCAAGCTGACAAATTGATTGAGCCAACGTGCCGTGTCGCAGTACTCTCCGGTCAGATCGACGGCGGTAACTCGACAACGTCTTTGGTCTGCGGCAAAGCGGGTGGTGCTGCCGATACCGCTGCCCGCGTCAAATGCCTTGTTTTCACTTGTGATCTCGATAAGGTCCAATTAGTTGTCTGGTAGCAATGCGACCCATTGTGTGGCGGTCCTTGCACAACCCACGAGCAGCGGACGCAAGGTGTTCGAGGTCTTTGCCAACATTGATCAGAGCATGCTCGCTTGTTGCGTCGCGGTAGGTTGGCAAAGGACTGGGCACAGATCTTGTCATTCATATGTACACCGGGCGGTGTGCTAACTGCGTTACGTGGCAGACCGACCCGAAAGTTGGGGGTGCACGGGCCGTGGCTGCTGCAGCCCATCGAATTTGTCCAGACAGTGCGCTAGGAATCTGTAAAGTGGACAGCAGGAACACGTATGTTCGCGCTGTCGCTGGTGTTGAACCCGAAGACTTCTTGACGATTGCACACCGTTACGTCACTGTCTCAGAATCGCGCCGTACTGCTGGCAATCTTATACGTTAGGTCTGGGACTTCGTGTTGACCGAGCTCGTTCTTATGCCCTTGTCACCGTCCTCCTCGGGGGCCGAAGCCAAGCGCAAGGCCGCCATGCGGAGCACCCATGTCACCGGCGATCGGGATGCCATCGACGCGTTGCGTGCCGCTTTTCGCGTTAGGTAGGCCGATGCTGGGAAAGCAACAGGCGGACTTCGGCGTGAGTTGAGCGCGAGGCAACTCCGTGTTTTGTTGCTTGCCTCGGGAGCTGTTGCCAGCCTCTAGACTGACTGCCTGTGGTTGATTCTGCTGACCTCGATCAGGCCGAACCTTCGCCCCGTTCTGTGTTAGTGGTCGACTTCGGTGCGCAGTATGCGCAGCTTATCGCCCGCCGGGTTCGAGAAGCACGGGTTTTTTCCGAGGTAATTCCGCACACCACCTCGATCGAGGAGATCACCGCCCGTGATCCGTTGGCGATTGTGCTTTCTGGTGGACCGGCCAGTGTCTACACTGAAGGTGCTCCCCGGCTCGATCCAGCGCTGTTTGACCTCGGTTTGCCGGTGTTCGGGATTTGTTATGGTTTTCAGGCTATGGCGCAAGCGCTCGGCGGGACTGTCGCCCAAACCGAGACCAGCGAATACGGCCGGACAGAGCTGACAGTCCTTGGCGGTGAACTGCATTCAGGCCTGCCCGACGTCCAGCCGGTCTGGATGAGTCACGGTGACGCAGTCACCGTCGCGCCGGATGGATTCGACGTTGCTGCCAGCAGTGCGGGTGCCCCAGTGGCCGCCTTCGAAAACCGGGATCGGCGTCTGGCCGGGGTGCAGTATCACCCGGAGGTGATGCACACCCCGCATGGGCAACAAGTACTCAGTCGGTTTCTGCACGATTTCGCTGAGCTCGACGCGGATTGGACGGCTGCCAACATCGTTGGTGTGCTGGTAGAGCAGGTGCGTGCCCAGATCGGCAACGGCCATGCGATCTGCGGACTGTCCGGAGGTGTGGATTCCGCGGTAGCCGCTGCACTGGTGCAACGCGCCATCGGAGACCGCTTGACTTGTGTCTTTGTCGATCATGGTCTGCTGCGTGACGGTGAGCGCGGACAGGTGCAGCGTGATTTTGTCACCGCTACCGGCGTTAAGCTGGTTACCGTCGACGCGGCCGGGACCTTCCTTCAGGCGCTGTCGGGTGTGACCAATCCCGAGGGCAAGCGCAAGATTATTGGGCGCCAATTCATTCGGGCATTCGAGGGTGCGGTACGGGATTTGATGGGTGACAGCACTTTTGATTCCGGGATCGAGTTCCTGGTTCAGGGCACACTGTATCCGGATGTGGTGGAGTCCGGTGGGGGCGGCGCCACTGCGAACATAAAGAGCCACCACAATGTCGGTGGTCTTCCCGACGACCTAAGATTCAAGCTCGTCGAGCCGCTGCGGCTGCTATTCAAAGACGAGGTGCGTGCGGTCGGTCGACAGTTGGACCTGCCGAAGGAAATTGTTGCACGCCAACCCTTTCCGGGTCCTGGCCTGGGCATCCGAATTGTCGGCGAGGTGACTGCTGAACGGTTGGACACGCTGCGGCGAGCTGACTCGATCGCACGTGAGGAGTTGACCGCGGCGGGTCTGGACCACCGGATCTGGCAGTGCCCGGTAGTGCTGCTGGCCGACGTCCATTCGGTCGGTGTGCAGGGGGATAACCGCAGCTACGGACACCCGATCGTGCTGCGGCCAGTATCTAGCGAGGATGCCATGACAGCTGATTGGACCTGGGTGCCTTATGAGGTGTTGGAGTGCATCTCGACGCGCATCACCAACGAAGTGGCTGAGGTTAACCGTGTGGTGTTGGACATTACCAACAAACCGCCCGGCACCATCGAGTGGGAATAGCACTCGCCGAAAACTTTGCGAAAAGATACCACGTCGATGATGATTCCCAGTCGCCAACTACCCACTCGATGAGCGCCATTTACTTGGCGTCGATGATGAACTCTTCGAGCCGGGCACGCGCGATCTCGTCGGGCAGCTGTTGCGGCGGGCTTTTCATCAGGTAGGCCGAAGCCGGGATCACTGGTCCGCCGATCCCGCGGTCTTTGGCGATCTTTGCTGCCCGCACCGCGTCGATGATGACGCCCGCTGAGTTCGGTGAGTCCCATACCTCGAGCTTGTATTCTAGGTTCAGCGGCACATCGCCGAAACCACGGCCCTCCAGTCGAACGTAGGCCCATTTGCGGTCATCGAGCCAGCCGACGTGGTCTGACGGACCGATGTGTATGTCTTTGGTATTGAATTCCCGATGCACGTTCGACGTCACGGCCTGGGTCTTGGAGATCTTCTTGGATTGCACCCGTTCGCGCTCGAGCATGTTCAGGAAGTCCATGTTGCCGCCCACGTTGAGCTGCATGGTGCGGTCCAGCTGCACACCGCGGTCCTCAAACAGCTTGGCCATGACCCGGTGGGTGATGGTTGCACCGACCTGGCTCTTAATGTCATCACCCACGATCGGTACCCTGGCGTCGGCGAACTTTTTGGCCCACACTGGATCGGAGGCGATGAACACCGGCAGCGCATTTACGAACGCCACGCGGGCGTTGATGGCACACTGGGCATAGAACTTGTCGGCTTCCTCAGAGCCCACCGGCAGGTAGGATATCAACACGTCGGCTTTGGCTTCTGTTAGTGCCTGGACCACGTCTGCAGGCGGAGCGTCCGACAGCTCAATGGTGTCGGTGTAGTACTTGCCGATGCCGTCCAGTGTCGGTCCGCGCTGCACCACCACATTGGTGGGTGCCACGTCGGCGATCTTGATGGTGTTGTTCTCTGAGGTGAAGATCGCTTCCGACAAGTCCACGCCGACCTTCTTGGCGTCTACGTCGAATGCGGCCACGAACTTGACGTCGCGCACATGGTAGGGCCCGAACCGCACATGCATGAGACCGGGCACCGTCGATGCGTCGTCAGCGTTCTGGTAGTACTCGACCCCTTGAACTAGCGAGGACGCGCAGTTGCCCACGCCGACAATAGCGACTCTTACCTCAGTCGACGTCCCCGGTGCCCCTGCTGGGTTGTGCTCACTCATAGGGCGTTCTCAGAATTTTGTTTCAGGTGTTTGTTGTTTCGTACAGAGAGTCAGCTACGCAGGGTGAACTACCGCGCTGGCTCTAGTGCCGCTGACTCGGATGACATTTGATAATGCCGATCTTGTGGCGTTGTGGGAGGACAAAAACCACAGCGGCGAGCATAATTCCCTTGATGATCTGTGAGGTAGCGCCCCCAACCCCCATGAACACCATGCCGTTGGAGAGCATCGAGATGATTACCGCACCGATCAACGTTCCGCTGATTCGCCCCAGTCCGCCGGTTAGAGGTGTGCCGCCGATGACGACTGCGGCGATGACGTCGATCTCGAAGCCGGTTGCTGCGGTTGGTGTCCCGGCTCCGAGGCGGGAGGCAAGCACGACACCGCCGAGGCCTGCCGTCAGTCCGCAGATCGCGAAAATCGCGACTTTGATCCCGCGGGTAGGCACCCCGGCCAATGTGGCGACACGTTCGTTGCCGCCGATGGCTTTGACCCACCGACCAAACATGGTGAATTGGAATAAGATCCCCGCCAGGATCGTGACGAAAAGACAGACGATGAGGATCCACGGCATGGCTCCCACTGCGCCCAATATTCCGTGAAACGGCATTGGCTTGGCAGAACTGTCGCTGACCATCAGGGTGATACCACGGCAGACTTGAAGCATGCCGAGGGTGCCCACGAACGACGGAATCTTCCCGTAGGCAAAAACGATGCCGTTTACGATCCCAGTAGCCAACCCCACAAGCAGGGCGATGAAGATCGCGGCGAATTGGTTCTGTGCCGCCATGAGTGCCGCGGTGACTCCGGTCAATGCGACGATCGACCCCACCGATAGGTCAACAGAGCCCGCCACGATCACGAAAGTCATGCCGTATCCGACGATCGCCAGCACCACAGTTTGCTGGAGAATGACCAACAGATTTGATGGTGAGTAGAAATCAGCGCCGATCGCAGCTGTGAAAAACACTAACAGTGCGGTCAGTGCGACGAACGGTACTAGCTGCTGCGGCCTGACGGCGCATTGTTTCTTGTTCTTGGCTGCGTACATCGCAGAGTCGACATCACGCAAAATGTCGGCGACCCGCCGTCTATCGTCGGGTTTCATTTCAAGGATACCAACACTCGCTCCGATAGGTACCGTGAGCTGGTCGATCACGAGTGATTCAGACAGTGTTGTGTGCAGTCTGTTTGCGATGTCGTTAGTATTCATGTCCGACAGGGGACCCCGGAGTAGTACGATGAACTCGTCTCCGCCTAGCCGTGCGACGACATCGTCAGGCCGAACAGCCGCGCGTAGTCGCTGTGCTACGGTCTGCAACACCGTATCACCTACGTCGTGGCCTAGTGAGTCGTTGATGACTTTGAAATCGTCTAGGTCAAGAAGCAGTACGGCAGCTAATCGCGAGCGTTCGTCATGCTGCAGTGATTTGGTGATCTGGTCTTCCGCGAACCGGCGGTTGGCAAGACCGGTGAGACAGTCGTGGGTCGCCTCGTAGGCGAGCCGTTCGATCCAGAGGTGGTGGGTGGAAATGTCGGAAAACGAGACTACGAGTGCAGAGTGTGGGGGATCCTTGTACGCAAGCAGGCTCACGTGTAGCGATAGCCACAACCGCTGGCCACTGGGTCGGTCAATGCCGACGACTTTGCTCACCGTTGTCACTTCGCGTCGTACGATCTGCCTTACATCATGCTCAAAGTCAACCCGCTGATTGTCTGTATCGTAGAAGCAGAATGGATGGCCACGCTTTATATCCACGACATCGTGGGTTTGTAAGCCAAGTATCCGAGTAGCGGCGGGATTAATGGACTCAATTCGTCCGTCGATGTCTACCACAATGACCCCGTCGGCCATGGATGTGACAACCGCTTGGAAATATTGTTCGGCGTCGCACTTCATCGTGTGATCGACGCCTCCTGATGTAATGTCGGCCACAGTATTAGAGAGTACAACTGTGCTCGATTACGACGGCGATTCGGCTGGCGTCGTGGTGCCTGTCCAGGTCATGTGCAACAGTTTGGGTGACTTGCGTGGTTGCCCCGGCCAGCGTCTTGACTATCGTGCCAGTCCTAGCTGGGCCGGCTGGTGCCGTTCTCGTTGGCCCAAGTCCAGAGTTGTTGTGGGTTCGACTGCAAGACGGTGTTCTCAGTCCAGTTAAGCGGCTTGCACAGCACCATAGGAGTTGCCTAGTTTGGGTATCTGGAACAGATCGGACATTTTTCGATCAGTTTTTAAGGTGATAGTCATATCGAGCGGGGTTGTCGACTTCCAGTCGTAGTGCGGTATGTTGTCGATGTAGCGGGTCTTGAGCTTGGCGATGTTGGACTTGTCAACCGTGAGCAGGTCGAGATTCACCATCCGCTCAGCAGGATCTTGGCCGTGGATTTTGCGATAGAGGATTGTCAGCTCCGAACTCGCCTTCTAGCCAATGGGAGCCCAGGCTGACTGTGTCAGAATCCGTTTCGATCGCTGTCATTGCTTGCGGTGTCAAATCAGCTCCCCCCACCGACGACGAATTCCTTTTCACGATTGGGGTTGTATGCGGCTTTGATTGTGTTCTGGCAGAGTTTATCGTGTGGAGCATTAAATGGTTGTTGGCGTCGCCGACGGGGCGTGCTTGCAGCGTGTTCTCGGCGGCGGCAAAGCTTCTGTCTTTACTATCGCCGGCGTATTGAAACTGCACAAGTCGGTCACCGACTGCCGCGAGCGCTGATTCCAGGGCAGCTTTGCGGCCCTGGACCATTGAGTTGCCGGGCATGCCACCGAAGGCAAGGAATTTCGACCCCCGTCAGCGATGAGTGCTTCAGCAATGTCGCTACTGGTTTTCTCATCATTGGACCCCAGGAAGGCCACATAATCAGCGTTTTTGTTCTGCTCCGAGGCGTATCCTGGGCGGCGTTCCGCAGCAGCGTGAGGGCGATCGATGCTGCCTGGGGGTGATGATCAGCCCGTCGATATCCTGGCGGATGAAGGTCTCAACGTCGGCCAGTTGCTCTATGTTTGTCTTCTTCAGCCGACACGGCGTTGATATCGACACCGAGTTGGCGGCTTCCTTCGTCGATAAAGCGTGTGTAGGCATTCCAGAGCGGATTGCTTGCGGTCGAGTAGGACACGCCGATGGTCGGCTTGTGATGTGACTCTGAGAAATCGCACGCCGGCAGGGTTGCTGGTAGCAGTCCCAGGATCAGCATGATGCGGGCCGCACGCAAGTGGTAACCCGCGCCGAACATATGAGGTTGTTATCATCTTGTTGATCACCGGCGACGACTCGCAAGGTGTGTTGACACAGTTTTTTGTAGGGCCGAGTCTATGGCTATCAGATCACGTCGAGCAACCAAGGCACATCCCACTCCCGGATTCGGACGCATCGGTGGATTGCGGTTGGGGGTCCGTGGTGTGTGTGTGCCGTAAGACGGGTGAGCATACAGGAGCGATCTGGGTGATTTCGGGTGACTTCATCCCGGATTTTGGCGATTTGGTGCATGGACTGGCCGGCGGTCGCGACGGTCCCGGTTGCGGTCACTTTGGCTAATTGGGTGGATCTCCTGCTTGTCAGTTGTCCGCGCAGCGGGAGTACGGCAAGGGCTGCGACTTCGGGAGGCGGCGGTCCGATGCCCGCAACTGTACGTCATAACCGTTGCCACTGACCTCGGCGCCCATTTTTTGAGGGAGTGATCGCGGCGGTGAATGATCTGGTGTCCCGCGCTGAGGTGCTGCGGCCCGGGCTTTTGGTGTTGTCGGTGCGCGGAGCGGCCCACTATTTCGGGTCCGAACAGCAGGTCGCCGAGCGGTTGATTGACACGCGGTGGCCGTGACCTGCCCCGAGTGTTAGGTTGGGATCGCTGACCAGGTAGCCACTGCGATCTTCATTGCGTGTGCGGTCCTTGTCATTGGGCCTGGATGGGACGTGCGGTTCTGGTCGCTGTTGTCGATCCGACAATTTGCCACCGAGCCGAGCCTGTTCTGTCCGGGACGATGGAAACTGGCGGATTTGTTGTGGTGGATGGAGATTCGCACCATCGGGCCGTTCGCCGCGCTGTCGGTTACTGATGTGGCTTTCAGGTTCGGCGCTTACGGGGTAGCCGCGCACCGGTTCGCTTGCGGCGAACTCGAACGTCCGCTTTCTGGGCGGAAACCCTCCCCGGAACTCGAAGCCGTGTTGGCCTACGATCCGTCGATCGACCGGGTTTGATGCCGCGGCATTCGCTGGGTCGCTCACTGGCCGGCGCACTGCATTAGGCGTTCATGGCCGCAGGAGTGGTGTGTACCCGACTGGCCATTCACGCTGTCATCGCTCATGTGCTGAAGCGGTGACCCGGGTATGGTGGTGTGCCAAGCCGTTGACCGAGGATGGCACCGTCGATCAGGTGTGTTGGTAACTGAATGGCTGGTCGAGCAATCGAACTGCCTGAGACCGGTTCACGGCTGAGCTGAAATGCTGTCGCTGCAGACGGTGGAGGTAGTGTCCGCTGGAGAACTGCAATTGTCAATATTGCATAGCGTCGAGGAGCGGGACGAACTTCGGGGCTCGGCTTGTGTGGGTGTCCTTATGGTCCGGTGGTCGCGTTCTGGCCGAACACATCACGTTGACCCCACTGTGCGGCGAGCTGGCACCGTAGGCCGACCCGGGTCAACTGTGGGCGGCCAACTTCTCGAGCCGTCGCCGGCGGTGCTGCTCAACGATCCAGTGGCATTACCTGATGCACAGGGAAATCCGATACGGGTGCTCCGCTGGTCAAGGGGATCTCACACCACCCGTGCCCAGGTACTGCTGACAGCGAGCGTGCGCTGCTACGGTGCTACCGGCAGCGGCGGCATAGGCCTTCTTCTTAAAGGCAGAGTTGCTTTGCCGAAATGACTTGGCCCTGCCACACTACTTTCGCCGATTTCCGGCGGTGTTCTGTTGTCGCTGTAGACCCACAGGCGCGTGTTGTCGGTAACCAACCGGACCGGCTTGCACCGTGGGATCGTTGCGCTGCTAGCCGTGGCTCGCGTGATAACAGCACTTCCTGCGAAGGATGGGCTGATGGGGCGGCCAGTGCACCCACTTCGGCCACGTATCCGCGAACTTCTGCAGGTATCGCATGGTGAGGGTTATGGCCGGGCGGTATTAGTGACGCGCTCCGCTAGGTTGGCCATGTGTTCTGTGTTCGCAACTTCCGGGTGACATTGACGATCGCGAGCAGATCCGCGGCTACCGGCTGGTGGTACCGGCGAGCAACAATAATGCGGTTTTTTTCGGCGGTTTTGAGCTCGTCGCGGCGATGTGCTTCCATAGCCTCGGCTACCTCGATATCGGCCAACAACGCGTGCGTGACGTGATCCATTGTCGAACCGGCTGTAGCACCTCTTTACGAGCTGGAACTTTAGCGCCGCGCACTCGTCTTCACATGCGCTGTTCATGCTTGCGGATCATCCTGCGCCACCGGAACCAAAACTGCTAACCGCCGTTTGTTATTGAATCGGAACGAGCTGCTCGCATCAGGTGGATTCGACGGTGACGTCGTGTCCTATTTACTGAACATCTCGCGCTCTAAGGTCTCCGCTCGGAGACCCCACCACGGATACCTGGTCCGCCGAGATCTACGACAAGGTGATTGGTCGCAAAAGTTGCTCTCTGGTGGGTCATGCAAACGTCGTCTGTGTAACTGTTTGTCCGGCGAAATTCAGTTCGTCAGAGCACACCGGGGCTTCGGTAACGCATACCTTGATGGCCTTGGCCTGATAGGCCGAGCCGATGGCGGCCGGTAGCCGCCGAGGAAGTTCATGGCTCGGACGTTAGAGAACGACCGTAACGACGTGGTCAGCGCCCTCAGGTTGCAGCGGTTTGGGCACGGTCGCCGGATCTACCCTGTCCGGCACCGCAGTCGAGGTTACGAAGCCCGTCTACAGCTGCGCCTTGGTAATAGCACCATCTTGGTCTGCGGTCAGTTGCTCGCCATCTAAACGACGTGCGCGCCTGGGTCCCTAATGTTGTCGATGCCTGTGGACCAAATCATTAGTGTCGGGGTATTTGACTGGATATATGCCCACCGACCTGCCGCCAATGTGCGGGCGCAGGGAATCAATGAATGCCTGTCTGGTTGGTGGTTCGACGCCGGGCGAGTCGTCGGTACCGCAGGAACGATCACCACTCTCCACGTGGGTGGCATGGCTAGGCGTCCGCAGATGGTCAAGCGAAGGTAGCAGGGGCCGAAGCGCTTAGGCTTGATACCGATACTACTGCAGGACCAGGAAACGGTACGATGTGATGTATGACCATCACGCAATAGGTGTCCGTTCAAGTAGCACCTGAACTAACTATAAATCTATTTCTGGCATCCTTGGACGGATCTGGGCGTCGGCACTGCATGTACCGTGCCGTTGGTGAGCAGAGCCCGGCTGGGCTGGTCGCATCCGCGGTGAGCAATCACTCTATACACCGCGCGTCCCGCGGTGACGTTACGCTCGATGTATCCGACCTGCGAAAGACCCAACCCCCCCAATTTAGCCGGTCGAAAAACGCCGCAGGGTCTACGCGCCAATGCCGACCAGCTCGTTGGGCTTGCGATCCGAAGACCAGTCGGCGACCGTAAGCCACGCGGATATGTCAGTCCGACATCCACTGTCGTGGTCTGGGTTTTCACCAAGTCTGGGGTCAGCGCGACTGCAGCGTTCAGCGGATCATGCGTATACGCTACGCAACCTAGGTTGTGAGACTCGAATATTATAAACGCAGAACATCTTTGATCACCTGGATCAACGGAGACAGACCTACGGTAGACATCGGCTTGGCGAGGATGTCCAGCGTTATTGTCATTTGTCGGGTCAGATCCAAGCCGCATACGATCGAAAGTTGTTGTTGCCCAGCCCAGCAGCAAATACCCCGTTTGCCACCTCTGGGTCCATCCTGATGGTTGGCACCCGGCCGCGACGTTGCCCCTGGCCAGAGCTGTCGAACGCGCCGCCCATGATCACACTAGCCGGCGCTGAAGCGTCGGAAGTGCCGGCTCGGCTTACAGTGCTACAGACAACTTGGTCAGTGGCCCGGTGACGAGGCCGATCAAGTTCTCCGCGTGGGCGCGAGCTGCATCTATCCAGGTTGTCGTGGCATTGTAACTGGCAATCCGGCAATCAGTGAAGGGCAGCTCGACATAGTCTCAACCTTTGAGGCCGTGGAATTTTGCGTTCTAAGGTTACTGGCCGTTCAGTGGCTCGTCGGTGCCTGTGTACACGGGTATGGTCATGGCCCGACACAGTTCGGGCAAGCCAGGGTTGTTTGCGCCCACCTGCTCGACTTCAATATTTCGCCCGTCGAAGCGATGCTGACGAGATCAACGTCAGCGTTGGCTAGCAGATATTCCAGCGCCACGGCCTCATTAATGCTGTGTAGTCGACATCGATGAAAACAGGGTGCGTTGTGGTAACGATGTCGGGCGCCTGGTGATTAGGCTGTTACGGTGTCCGAAAATGCCTAAATCCCCCAACAAGACGACTTGACTCCACATTTCGATTATATGTAGGCGCATTACGATCTGGATGACGATTTCTTTCGGCTGTTTCTTGACACGACCTAGACGTGTAGCTGCGCATATTTTGAACGTGACGACATGACGCTAAAGGCCCGGATCGCCAAGATAGATCTCGCGTTCGACAAGCTCGGATTACCACCGTGCATGACGCTGCTTGACGTTGTCTGCGGTTTGGGTGCCTCTGTTTATAAGGCGCAAGTCTATGATGTCGGCATCATAGGCTTCACGCTGAGCAACAGCCAGACCAATTATGCATGTCGCCAGTCATGTCAGATTACTGATCGCGCAGTCCGAAAGTGCCCGCTCCAAGTCCAAAGTGAGTTCTGTTACAAGGTTGGGAGCAGTCCGATGAGCACGTCGACTAGATCGCCAGCATCGTTATCTTCGGGTCTTTTGAGTATTGAGCGCTGCGACGTGTTTTCACCATGGCGTACCGCGTGCTTCCTGTCGACGGGTTCATGCTGCTGTACACCATCGTCGGGCTGCATCCCAAAGGACAAAAGAACGCCCAAAGGACAAAAGAACAAACAGTAGTCGAACGAAGTCTAAACACACGGGAACATATGGGCCTGTGACTTTCTGGTGATCGCTCAGCCTACAACCCACACAGACAAATAATCACGGGTATAGATTCTGCCCTGTTCCCGACCGGTGGTACTGTTTCCATTGCCTCGATTTACGAAGTGTGAGTCAAAGTTAAAACGCACCAGTTTGATAAATTTATGTTATGATCCGGTAGCGAACGTCTATTGGACGGCAAGCGTCACGTTCAGGCATCGTTTCGCTGATGTGCAAGACTCCACGCTATGGGAGGGAAAATCGTTAGTTATGATCGAAACAGATCCATGGCAAAGGTTATTGCAGTGAGTCCATTTTGTAGATGCACTGTTCAACATGTAGCGAGTAGTTCGATCGTACTTGGCAACCAAAGTGCTGATTCAAGTATAAATCTCAGTAAGATCCAGTTCGGATCATTCAAGGTCTTGCTGTCCACATTGACGCCCGAAAAATGCAACCCCCAGTATTCAATGCAAGAATTTAAGGATCGACAAGCATCGAGTGTTAAAGGACAAGTGAGTCTATGTTGTCCATTGTGAACTTAAAACCGCTATGTCATAAATATTGTCATAGTGAGAACTATACGGTAGACTTTATGGTCATGAGATACTATTGATGGCTGTTACAGCTCGGCAGTCTCTGTGTAGTAATTCTATACAATTATAGAATATGCTTAGGACAACGAATATGGTCCGGTATTTAGTTGTGAACCGACAACTATTAGTAGGATGTAGGCGGCAGGTATGAGCGGCGCATTCATCATCGATCCGACGGTACAAGCCATTGAAGGTTGGTATGCCCTTCTAGGTATAGGAGTACCCAATGAAGGGGGGGTGCTCTACTCCTCACTATCATTCTTTGAAAAAGCTCTTGAGCACCTGGCGGCGGCTTTTCCTGGTGAAGATTGGTTAGGTGCTGCCGCGGATAAATACACCGGCCAAAACCGCAAGCGGGTGGAACTTTTTAAAGAGCTGGCGGAGCTAGATCGTGAGCTTATCGAGCTAATCCGTAACCAGGCCAGCTCGGTCCAGACGACACGCAACATTCTGGAAGGCGCCAAGAAGACGCTCCTGTTCGTGCGTCCGGTGGCTGTGGACCTGAACTACATCCCGATTGTCGGGTCTGTCATGTCGGCTTCCTTTCAGGCGCAAGCCTGCGCAGCCGCCATGGCTGCAGTGGGCGGCGGGCTTGCTTACCTGCTCGTCCAGACTGCGCTCCATACGGCTAAATTCGTTTCTTTGTTGGCTCGATTGGCGCACTTGTTGGCGTCCGCTGTCGCGGACCTAGTTTCGGACGGAGTAGCGGTCATAAAGGGCATCGTGGAACACCTGTGGAATTTCATACACGGTGCGCTAGCGGGCTTGAAGGATTTGGTAGACAAGATCATAGGGTGGTTTTCTGGACTGTTCTTGCGTTGGTGGTCCAAGCTGCACTCCTTGTTTGGAGGCATCCCTGGCTTGAGTGGGGCGACCAGTGGCTTGTCTCATGTGGCCGGCTTGTTCAGTGTTCCCGGTTTAGCTGGTTCGTCTGGGCTGGTAAGCGGGGAAAGCTTAGTGAGCCCAGCCAGCTTACCCAGCCTGGCCGGCTTTGGGGTCGGGTTCAGCGCAGGGAGCTTGGCTCAGCTGCATGCCGCCTCAACTCGGCAGGGGCGGCATTCCCAAGACGATGATTCGGCCGAAGCCTTTGCGGAGCAGTTCGACGGACCGCAGGAGCCGGTCCCCGTTCAGGGTTCTCAAGGCATGGGTGGTCCCCAAGGCATGGGTGGCCTGCAGCCCGCTTCGACGAAGTCGAAAGGTGAACGGAAGAAGAAGAAGAAGTACTTGGAAGGCGCAGCGGCGGGCTCAGACGATGCGGAGCGTGCGCCAATCGAAGCTCAATCGCTAATCGAAGCTCGAGCACGCCATGTTAAACAGGCGGTGGCGCAACACGTCGTTTAATATTTAGTTGGCGAGTTAATCTATTGTGGACCAGCGCCGTAGCAATAGACGGAAGGGATGCGATCAATGACAGACAACTTGACAGTTAAGATCGAACAACTGGACTTATTGGCGTCGCAACACGAAAACGAGGCGGCTTGTGCTTCCTCCGGGGTCAATGCTGCCGCTGGACTAGCCAACGCAGTCGCGACCAGTCATGGTTCGTACTGTTCGCAGTTCAACGACACGTTAAAAATGTATGAGGCTACCCGCCAAACTCTTGGTGAATCCTTGCATACGGGCGGTATTGACCTCGCTAAGGCTCTGCGAGCCGCGGCGAGCATGTATAGTGAAACTGATGAATTATGTGGTCAAGATATTAGTTCTGTGTTTGGCTGACCAGGTTCGTTGCATGGAGAGGAGGCGTCGGATTGACCGGCGCCTCCTCTCCATGTCGACTTTATCCTGTGCGGTAGGAATTCAGGAGGGATGCCGTAGGTGGTATTGCCCGGAAACGGCTTCGACAGCGATGATTTCGACACCTTGGATTCCTGGGGCGCCGACGGTGCAGCGCGCTGGACTGTAGACCCGATTGTTGGCTCTGCGTCGGCGGAGCCCCAGGACCGCGGAACTGACGTAGACAACACGCGCGTTCAGGCCAAGGAGGACGAAACACAAGAGGAGCCAGAAGTCGCAATTTTCACGGTGACGAACCCCCCACGTACCGTGTCGGTATCGGTTCTGATGGACGGCCGGATCGACCATGTCGAGCTTTCGAAGCGGGTGACGTGGATGAGTGAATCGCAGGTCGCCTCCGAGATCCTGGTGCTTTCTGACTTGGCGCGGCAGAAGGCGCAGTCGGCCCAGTACACCTTCATCTTAGACAAAATGAGTCAGCTGGCCGATGGAGATGAGCATCGCGTCGCACTGTTACGTGAATCTGTGGGCAACACCTGGAGTTTGCCATCGCCGGAACAAGCCGCAGAGGCAGAAGCTGAAGTGTTCGCAACGCGTTACAGCGATGATTTTCCTGCACAAGAGACAGAGAGTGATCAATGGTGAACCTGATCCACCACAGTGAGTCCGGATACTCTGATCCGCGCTGCGTTGCGCCGAGTTGTGGTTCTGGGCTTTCATGCCGCTGGGACGGGCTTCTCGAACTCGATCGTCAGCGTACTTAGGAATAAGATTAAGTACCAGGATAAGGTAAATTTCGGCGCTTGAGTTAGCCCATTGCAGATGAGAGATTGTGTCCAGCAGGGTCGATGTATAATAGTCGGATAGATAAATTCGTTGAAGCCTTCGGGACTAGCGGGCCTGTCGGGGTCTCAGTTCGGCGTGATCGCTAAAAAAACTCGACACCGTTGTGGACGCCTTCCGCACATGTCTGATCGATGCTAGCCGCCCTACACCTTCATCGTTTGCTGACGTTGGTCTTCGAGGTCCATGAGGCCGGCTGTGTGGTCAATGTGTACGCCCTGATGTCAATGCCGAGTGCTACCGCGCAATTCCTGGGTGTGGATGTGACCATCGCCGAAGATGGGGCCGGCTGGTTGACGTTTTTGCGGTCACTGGTCGCCCGCTGGCTTTGCGGCGTGCGGCTGGTCACCAGCGACGCCCACACCAGGACTGCTCGTCCGCGATCCGGGCCAGCCTGCCTGGCGTCTCTTGGCAACGCTATCGGCATCTATTTAGGATGCCACCCCCATCCCTCACACCCTCCCAAGGCTTCCTGGCCGTGGGTGCGCACCTGCTACACTTGGTGTTTGATCAACCTGATACGGAATCGGTTGCCGTGCAATATGATCGGGTTATCGATGTGTTGTTCGATAAGTTGTCCTAGGTTGCTGATAACCGCGAAGCCGCTCACGCGGGCCTGCTTATATTCATTGCGTGAACCATTCTGGGCCTGTTGGAGACTCCCAGATCTACACCACCTCGGTCGAGGTGACCACTTGTATGATGTGGTTACTCGTACTCCCCCCGAAGGTCGGTACTCGATCGGTAAATGGGCCTTGGGCGTGTTGTGCTAGCGTACTCACTCGGCGGTCTTGCATTCCAGTTCGGCTCGGCTAGTGAAGGTGGGCTTCTGATCGATGAGGTCTGTTTTATACAGTCCCACGGCAGATTTCATCTACACGTTATCGAATGCGTTACCGGCACGGCGGATCGAGTCGACGATCCCGGCCTCGCGCAGTGTTTCGGTGAACGCGATGGCCGTGTACTGATCACCTGTATCCGAGTGATGCGCGAAATCCATTGCAATGAAACGTAACCTGTAGTAGCTCCGGGTGAACAGCGCTTGCTCAAACATTGATGCTAACAACACCGTGGTTCTGCTACTCATCACTGGCTACCTCAGGATGTGGCGGGAGAACATATCCAGGAGAACGCTGTGTAGCCAGACCTTTGCAGTATTCAAACTATTACGTGAAATCGGTGACTCAACCACTGACCGAGCACCTTGGCGGCGACCGGGCCCGGTTGATCAGGTATCTGATGTCGCGGTGGCGCCTGCTCGCCACGTTCGGTCGTGGCGGGTGATGCGCTTGTAGCGCACAGTGTCGTCGAGGCCGGCCAGGCGCATCGACCGCGCCACTACGATCATTGGCCCTAGTCGTGGCCTGTGTGTTTGGCGGTGTTCTGAGCTTGCGCACGCCGTAGACGTGCCGGTTGGCTAACCACAGGTCGAACCTGGTGTTCGCACCATAGGGGTCGTCGACCTCAGCTGTCGACACCAGTCCTTACTGCTTGACGGCATAATATTAGGTGGACGGGGCGGTCTGCTCGGGCAGTGCTGCGCAAATCGAGACGACCCCGAACTTGTCGCGGTGGGTATCAATGTTCTCAACGATCACCGCAGTTGGCGGTTGACCTTCGTCGCTGCGAAAAAGCACTTGCAGCTCATAGTATCCCTATTGGGCACACTTGAGTTCTAGGATTTAGCGCTCGAGTTCTGCGATCCAGCTGACATCATCAGTTTTCGTGCCAGGTCGCGCGCCACTACACAAATCTCGACTAATCTCGGCATGCTTGACCCATGTCTGCAACGTCTCAGGATACACACCGAACTGCTCGGCGATTCGCTTGACAGTACCCTTTGCGGTTGTCGTGGAGCGCGGGGAGCCGTCACCGTCATCCCCGTCGCTTGTTCTACTCTCAGCTCCTCCGAGTACTTCCGCTGCGCTGCCATACACTACATCTTCTCTGGGTGATGAGCGTCACCAGCGAAGCCGGGATAGTTCGGTTGATTTCAGCCGACTGGCAAGTCTACAATACAATTCGTGTATCGGCGAGACCTCTTTATTCCAATGCATCTATGATGCGGGTAGTGTTGTAAAGTTAATCATTACTGCATTGCGTAACACTAAGGTAGTAGGCAGGAAAGCTCGGGCGATTTGTGCTGCCTGAGATTTCTCCTTACGGTTGTTCGGGTTTATCTGAAAAATATTTCAAGGAGGATTAGTCGTAGTTATGCCCCTTTTTCTGAAAGTAGAAGTAGGTGGGTTGATTATGGCAGCCGGCAGGCTGGACCGCATTAGTAGCCAGGTTAAGGAACAAAATATCAAGCTGGCCACTGCGATCACCAATGTTCCCGCACCGGCCCTCGACCCCGTATCGCAGCTAGCATCGCGGTTCTTTACTACCCGCGGGGTGGAGTACCAGGCGCATGCCGAGGCGGGTGCGGAAAGTAGTCGTGCGTTCGTTCAGAGTTTGACAAAGGCCGCAGGTGACTATATGACCAGCGATGTTCTCTCTTAAGGTATAGCGTAGAGAGTTTATAACAATTTTAGAGAACATCTAGTAGAGTTAAGCCTCCCAGGAGGCATTGTAGTGGACGTTTCTGGCGGTATCGGAGTGGCTACCAGCGAGATAATGAAGAAGAATTTATTAGGGGTAGCAAAATTATGTTCGACTTCATGGCTCTGCCACCCGAGATCAACGCTTATCGGCTGCAGCACGGCCCGGGTTCGGCCCCGTTATTAGCCGCCGCTGAGGCATGGGAGAGTCTGCAGGAGGAGCTAACGCTAGCAGCGCAGGAAGTGTCTGATACAATAGTTGTCGCGGTGCCGGAGTCATTTGCGGGCCCTACGTCGGATGTGGTGGTACGCCGTGTCCAAAGATATAGCGATTGGCTGCGTGATAGTGCTGCGAATGCCTCGGTGACTGTGGATCAACTCGCGTCAGTGGCAGCTGCCTATGAGACGGCTTGTGCGTCGGTGGTGCCGACGCTGGTGGTGATCTCGAATATCGTGCAGACCAAAGTATTGCAGGTTTGCAACTGGTTTGGGCAATTTTCCCCCCAAATCGCGCGCAAGGAAAGCGAGTACGATAAAATGTGGGTTAACAACGCGAGGGCGATGCTAACATATCGGGATGTCGTGCTCCAGCAAACTTTTAGGACGAGAAACTTTACCCTGCCACCGCACTTGATCTCTGACGGTTGCAGGATGCGGAGGAGTTCGATCGATTCGTTTGATTCGACCAGTTCGTTTGATTTGTCCAGTTCGTTTGATTCGTTTGATTCGACCAGTTCGACCGATTCGTTTGATTCGACCAGTTCGACCGATTCGTTTGATTCGACCAGTTCGACCGATTCGTGTGATGGGTACGAATCGATTGGTCCATCCGCAGATAGGTACGAATCGCTCTCCCTGTATGATCCCGTCGCTTCGCGTGCGGAGAGCAATTTGCTCGCTATGTCGTCCGCGTCGTACGATTCGGTCTACGATCATGGGTATGGGTATGATTCGGTTGGTGAGTCTGACGTGTGCAGTTCGTTGGGAACCTTTCCGCCAGATCCGGATCAGTTGTCTGCAGGTTTTGCAGATTTCCTTGGGTCCGAAAGTGACGTCGTATCGATGGCCAGCTCGGGTCTATCGATGGCCAACGGCCTGGAATCGACGCTAGATAGCCTCCTGATGTCCGCAACGGCGGCTCAAGCTGCAGAGGTGCTAGCCCACAGTGAGGCGGCGATAGAGGGTCTTGTAGGGTCAGTGGGTAGCGGAATCCTGATGCAGGATGCGGCTGCTGAAGGTTCTCAGGTGGTTGCTAGCGTAGGTCAGGCTGCGTCGGTTGGTCCGTTGCGAGTACCGGAAAGTTGGGTCTCGGCCAGTCAGGCGGCCACAACGTCGATACGCACATTGCCGGTAGTCGGCAGTGCGGTTACCACGGCAGTAAGCGGCTCGCTGGAAGGGATGATGGACCAGTCGGACGAGGCGATCACGGATTCCACCGAGGGAGAGACGGTGGGACTGCGGGCCTGAGTGAGATGCCTGGCCTCCAACGAAATGACCTGAACGTTGGGGAGGAGGTTGGTTGGAGACAATTGTCGAATTTGATAGTTGTTCATCGTGTAGCTTTCCTTGAGGCGTGTATATGCTATCCCGTTACACACCTCGTGTAGCAGTTTATGATGTTGTGAACTGTTTGATTCCTCTGTATAGGGTATATATCTTTATCTTAAGGGATGGTTGGGTAATAGATCGTCCTTATCGTTCTTTACATTCATCGGCATCCAGACAACGATCGCCGCGTCTTATGGGAAACAGACCAGGAGGAAAGCATTGGCTTGTGGTGGTTGCCTGTTTTGGTAAATCATCCAGGTGCCAGCACGGAACGCAGAATTGAAATTCGTGTCGCTAGATCAATACCGGGATGATGTTCTGGACGTCAATGTTGATCTGTTGATCCAGTCTGCCGGCGTTAGCAGATATGTTCAGTTGGTTATTATCTTGGGTTTGTCGTTGTACCAGTCGGCGTCGATCGACTGTAGGCCACTTAGGACTTCGACCGGCTTACCGAGCTAGCTGGCCCAACGGTGCGGCAGTCTGCAAAGCTTGCTCTTTGCACTCCGGGGTTCGGCTGGGGACTGGGTATGTCAGTGGCGATGACCCTGTGTCCGCGTTATCTTAGGATTAAGCGTTTAGGATTAAGGTCAACGTGATGCTGCATGCATGAGTTGTTCCGCCGCAGGCTTCGATGATTACCGTTGTGTACAGCACGGTCAGGATGCTTTCCAGATCATGGTGCGGTTGAGTATGGGGATAGCCCCTGCTTGCCGACCGTGTCAATGTGTTTTGCGATGGCTAGGTGCAGAAAAGGGAGGCTTGAATATTTCAATTGAAGGGAGACTCGTATGGAAAGGGACCCCACTGCCATCAGCGTGGTGGTGGAGCTAGTGTCAACCAACGGCTGACCGGGACACCATACTGTATGCTTCCGCTTTCGGTGTTGGAATCGAGGATTTGTCCTTAATCATAGACAACAGTCACGACATCACATCAGCAGGTATTGCCCGCCTAATGTTGTGATTTGCTGTTCGGCGTTCGGGGCGGCGGCAAAGATCGGAAAGTGTAACTGGGCCTTTCGTTTTACACGGGTCGCAGGCCATCCGGCTGCATGCACCGTTGCCGGCCGCCGGAAAGCTGTCGGTGGTCACCGTAGGTTATCGAACGGCAGGACAAGGGCAGGAACCCGATCGTTGTGTTGCGTGGCCGCGGCACGGACCTGGAATCTAGGACGTTGATCGCTGAGACGCGGACCACGCTGTTCATCTGGGGTGCTGATGGGTTCGGGTGCATGTCAGGGCAGCGGCCGGTGGCAAACGGATTTTCTATATCGGCGAGCGCGACGCTCGAATCGTGTTGTCCACTCGCGAAGATGAGGCGTTGATTTATCTCCTTTTTGATGATCGCAATCCGTTTGTATAGCGATTTGTGGTTCGCCTGAGAGATGGCCGGGTTTTGAGCCGATGCTGAATGTTATTGTGCAGTTACGGTATATTGGGCCGAGGGTTGGTCGCTGAACTGCGCAAAGTCGCGGCGGCAAGCTGCGTGAGGTGCTGGCCGACGGGGCGGTTGGAGTACCTGTCGGCCTAGCGTCGAGTGTCACTGAGCTGACGTGCCAGCCGTTCGGTGAATTCACTTACGTGCGCAGGACTGTCCAGCGCGAACAGTGCGGCGGTTGCGCGGTTACCGTTTTCAGTGTGTCGAACCACGATCGGAATGCCCCGAACGTCGGCATGGCGCACCGCGTCGAACGCGTCCTCGTCGGTGATGTCGTCGCCGAGACAGATCGGCATGAGCGAAGCTGAGCTGACTTGAGTGCCGGCATGGTGCAGGTGATCGATCACCCAATGGAGTGTTTTTCCCTTGTCCCAGTCAATGTCGGGACGTAACTCGATGACCTCACGGCCTGTCGTCACCCGAAGCGCGTTGCGCTGGCCTGCTATGCGCACCGCCACGGTGACCTCGTCGATGCGGTCACGCGCGGCGTTACGGTAGTGCACTGCGACGCCAAAATGCTTGTTTTCCAAAATGACTCCTGGAATTGGTCCGAGTTGGTCGCGTAGCTGGGCCGCCGCCTGATCCAGTAGGGGTTTCGTCGCTGCCGCCGCGTCGTTTTGATGATGTGTGCCGTCGGGTGCAGTTGACTCAAAACCATGACTGCCGGCATACCAGATTCCGGGCACGCCGATGCGCTTGATCACATCGGCGAGGTCGCGGCCGGACAGGATGGCGACTGGACAATGTGTGGCTAACTTCTGCAGTGCTTCAGTCGCGCCGGGAACGGGTCTGGCCGAGTCGGGATCATCGACGATGTCTGATAGTGTGCCGTCGAAGTCGAAGAACACCGCCGGCTGCCGGGCGGTGAAGTTGTCAGTTAAGCCGATGGTCTGCAGCGCGTCAGGAAGCTCCGACACCCGACGGTCCCCGGTTCGCACGATGATCTCACGTAGGTCGGCGACTACCGTATCGGCGCCGGAGCGACGCAGTGTGTCGCGGTGGCTTGTCCGGTCTTCCCCTATTACTAGGCCGAGCACCAGCGCGAAGCCGCCATAGTGTGCTGCCGTGACGCCAGCCGCGTCGACTGCGACGACGACGCACCGGCCCGGTTGTGCCATTAAGCGGTTGGCAGCGGCGACTAGGATGGTGATTTCTCTGCCGTCTAGGCCTTCAACGTGCACGGGGAACAGATCACCTAGGCCGGTTGCAGTCAGCACGCTCTGGCTGTTGCGGTTGGTCGAAAAAACGGCGGTGCTCACACCGATCTCCTGAAGTTGTCGGACCAGCGTCACTGTGGAGTCGAGCGGGGTGTCGGTCACTACGGCGTCGAGGTCGAACAGTGCTGCGTCGTGGCGCCGCGGGTCTATGGTGACCGGCATTAACTAACCATCTCACGGGTGGACATGGTGGTCAGCGGGAGGGCTCTATGTCTGGTTAGCGACGCTCTCGTGCGTACGACGTGGAGGCCTCGTCTGGGCCGGTGCGCTTCGTTGGGAAACACGCCGGGTTATCGCGCGTAGCGGTCTTTGGTTAACAACAGGATGGAGTCATGGCTGAGTGCTGCCAGCTGCGTGATCTCCAGCTCAATACCGGCGGTAAGTTGCTTGCTATCGGGTGCAGTGTCGTAGTCGGTTGTGATGCCGAATACCAGTTCGTCGCCGTAGCTCAGCACCGTGACCCCCAGTGTGCAGCTTTAGTACGGTCGGCGGGATCGGACGTACGCGCTCCATCCGCTGACCCATCAGTTGTAACCGATCGCGTGCCCCAGGCACGTTTATTGCCAGCATTACGATCCCACGCTCCTACTGTAGCCGATTCAGCAGTTGAATCGCATGGTAGCGCAATGCAATTGGGAGGTGATGGATTGCTGACTCCAAAATGTTGCTGCGTGGATCGCTCTGTGTAGCCGCCAACCTGTTGTGCACGGTTTGCAGTCGCTGAACCAGGTCCTCATGGTTGACGGGGGATAGGGCAGTTTCCCGACCTAGGCGCACGAACGCTCCGACATCGATGCCAGTGTGCGTAGCGCGAGTTCGTGCGCAGCTGTTCGCCGCGGGTGCAGCAGAGCTGTCCAGAAGCCTTCGGTGATCGCGGCAAGTGCAACTGTCATTGTTGGTAACGCCGAACTTGCAGTATGCTGTCGTAAACACCGGTTATTGGAACGCGCATTGTGCTGTACCGCGGCACGGTGCTGACCAAGCCAGCCGGATGCATCCTGAACCCGGGCCAGATTCTCTCGTTCGGTTTTCTGCTTGCTTGGCCATGATCCCGATGTAAGCTCGTTTACAGGGTGTCGACCCAGTTCCGCGCATCGCGGTTTGATAGCTAAATCTGTTTTATGCCAATTTTTTGGAAAAAATATGGCTGTCGGAGTCGTCGCAAAGTCTGGTCAGGGTATGGGCTGCGGAGATGTCTTCGGCCATGCAGTGGTGGATCTTCATCAAGATCGCCCACTAGTTGTCCTTTACACACCGGATGACCCAAGTATTTCCACCGTGGCCAGTCCAGGTTGAGGGGTCATTCCAGGGCATGGGTGATTGTCGTGAACAGTTTTGGTGTCGTTTCTTGGAGGGCAGAGGAGCAACCTGTCGCGGGTGATCTGTGGCGTCGAAGCCCGGATAGTTGTTCCCTTGTTGTCCAGTGACGTCGAACGTATGCGTTCGCAACGTTTGTGTGCATCACGGTATCGACTGAATCCGTTCTGCTCGGAGGGTTTCGAGTGCGTCGAAGTCAGGAGCAGCGTCGTCGACGATGGCGATAGCTCCGATTCGCTAGGTTTGTCTGTCGATCTGGATCGTGAGCTTTGAGGAAACTTGCATAACTTTCTTCAGCGAAACAGTAGATTCTCTTCTTGAGCCAGTATTCGTTGCGCACCCCTGTTTGCGTTATGGCCCGTAGCGTTAAAAACGTTTTTAAGTTTAAGGGTTGAAGACGCGGTTTAACAATCGTTTTTCGGGTGGTCGAGTGCGGCTATTGCGTCGAATATTTTCTCGATAAACTGTGTGGCGTAGGTTGGAGCAGCGGTCCGCCTAAGTTGGGTGTAAATGAAACCGGGTGCTTGACGGTAAGTCACGCTATGCTGAAGTACCGTTGGTCGTAGTGCCCCGACCATGTGTCTTGCTTGTGCAAACGCGGAACGCATAAGCCGCTGGATGACGGCAAGATGGCCTGCTCGTCCGTCACGTAATGTTTGAGCTGCATGCGCATTCGGCGGTGTATAGTTGTCCTCTATGGGGCTAGTACGCCAGAAGAATCTGGTCTAGGAGGCCGCCGAGCGCGGCGTCCTTACCGTGTTTGGCTCCGAACGGTCGTTTTGTGTTCCCGGGCCTGCACCAAAACAGCCCGGGCCGCACTTGCTGGTGTTAGCCCGTTGCGCGGAAGGTTACTAGAGGTTGCTGCGGTCCGTATCGATCATTCGACTCCGCGATGACCAACCGCAGAAGTCAGTCTCAACTGCATCCCGCCCAGCGACTGTAGTTGCCATCTTCAGGCCGCTGGGCGAATAGTAGAATAGTGATAGTCTAGCTCCCTTCTCGCCGAACCGCAGCAAGCATACGGCTAATTTGAGCATGAGTTGCAAGCTTATTATGCAACTGAGATTTTCAGTTTACTTCCTGTTAGTGCAGAATACCATACAGTTTTGCCAGGAAAACAACATCTTGTGTCAGGGCAGGGGATCGGCGGCCAAGTCCGAGGTTCACTATGCTTTGGGCGTCATCGCTGTCGACCTGGTGGATAATGAGCTATCGTCGGCCAGGTGCTGTCTTCTGCCATCACCTTGGTCAAGCCGAACTTCGCGGCGTCCTCACGGTACTTCGTTGTTCAATAGGAGTTGTTCAATAGGACTCGTCGTATGGCCGTCGACGTAGGTGGTCACCACTGCGGTGGTACCGTCGATAGCGACGATGCTGCTGCCATCGCCGTTAGAGTCTAGGTTCAGTTTCATCTGGGGATGCGCCTTGATTTTATGGGCGGTGTCTTGCACGCACGCTCTATGTGGTACACCGCCAGATCGGCTCCGTCGAAGTAGGACTACATCAGCCGCGGTACGGGTTGCCTTGATTTGGAAACGGTGTTCAGCCACTCGTAGTGATCCGACATAAGCCGGCTGGAAACCTCTTGTTTCAGTTCGCTGGTTGTGGCGCAACGGTAGTCATTCCTGATGACCCTAAACCTTTCTGTCGACGAAGTTCTTACCACTACCCGGCTCGGTGCGCAAACGGCTCGATTTCGACAAACCGGTGCCTCGCGACGTGTTGATGGAATGCCTAGAGCTGACGTTGCAGGCACCTACCGGTTCCAATGCGCAGAGCTGGCATTGGATGTTCGTCGAGGAGGCCGAAAAGCGCAAGACGATCGGTGACATCTACCTGGTCAATGCCTAGTGCTACTTCAACCAGCCCACACCCGAATACCTTGAAGGGCGACACGCGCGGTGAACGGATGGGGTTGGTGCGCGATTCTGGGACCTATCTCGTCGAGCATATGTACGAGGTGCCGGTCCTGTTGAGCCCGTGCCTATTGGGTCGAGCGGAAGAGTCACCGTTGGGCGCCGTGTCGTACTGGGCATCGCTGTTCCCAGCGGTCTGGAGCTTTTGCCTAGCGCTTTGTTCCGGAGGACTGGGCACGTGCTGGACTAGCCTGCACTTGCTCGGCGACAGTGAGCAGCGGGTGGCCCGAGGTACTAGGCATTCCCTCCGACAAGTACAGCCAGGGCGGGCTGTTGCCCATCGCCTACACCAAAGGAACCGACTTCCGGCCGGCCAACCGGCTGCCCGCCGAGAACGGTCACGCACTGGGACATTTGGTAACCCGGGCCCGATTAACCGTGGATGCCGGGGCGGTCTGTTTGAGCTGTCAGGGTTACCGGTGCTGGTTCCTCCTGCTTTGCCGCTGCTTGGGATGTCATGGTCGCCGCCGGTGCTACACTCCCGCGAGGTGAGGCAGGCTTTAGACTGACCCGGCAAACCCGTGCTGTCGCCACGCTTCGTACACTGCCACCGCGGCGGCGTTGGACAGGTTCAGTGAACGCCGGCCCGACAGCATGGGAATGCGCACCTGCTGGGTGATGTGGTCGTCGGCCAGGGTTGCCGCGTCTAATCCGGTCGGTTCGGGGCCGAACATTAACACGTCACCAGCCTGGTAGCTGACGTCACTGAACAAGGTGCTCGCGAGGGTGCTGAACGCGAAAGCTCGCACCGGCGATAGCGCGTTCCATGCCTCGGACAGCGAGGCATGGACGGTGACCGAAGCCAGGTCGTGATAGTCCACTCCGGCCCGTCGGAGCTTGGCGTCGGACAGGTCGAAGCCAATCGGCTCGACCAGATGCAGTGCGCAGCCGGTGGCCGCCGCAGTCCGGATGGCGTTACCCGTGTTTGACGGAATGCGCGGGGTATAAAACATCAACCGGAACATCTGCTGATCATTACGCATGGTTGTTTGTCAAGTTTATTTGTAAGTGTACTGGAAACTAGTGATATCGGCCGCGAGCTGTCATACTTGTTGAATTGTTAGGCGTTTTCCGCTCGCGCTTATTCGCCTGGCGCGAGTCAAGTATAACAGGAAGTTTAGCGCGTCTCTCGTTTCTCCGAGTGCCAGTAATAGCTGTCGCGGCCGGTGGCTTGGCGGCAAGCCAGATGACTATGTTTTCCCGCCTGACCACCGCGGTTACGATGGGCAAATTCGGCATCTCAGATGTCTCAGCCGGTCCCGTGGAAAGGTGTGGCGACTGTGCTGGTGCCGTTGCTGTCGGCGACTGCCTTCGGCGGATTACGTCTGGGTAGAGTGTGACGGCCGACTCGAATGGTCTACAGCTGGCCGTTACTCACGCTGACATGATACCGGCGATCAGGGAAAATACTTGATGTCGCGCTACTGGCGAGTTCCACTGGACATGGTGTGGAGGGAATGAATAAGAACTGTGTGCCCCGCAAGTATGAGCTACAGACACGGCGAGCCGGCACCTACCTTATACCCGCTGTTCGATCGGGGGCGAGTACCTTGTCGAATGGCGGTCAGGAGCTATTGGACAAGGTGCTGGCCAACAGCGTCGGTTTACGGGACTGGGTGACAACGTACGTGCTACTCTTGTGATGGCCGAGCACGAATAAACGCGTTGGTGTGCATCGACAGTGAGCAGATAAGGTGCCGGATGTAAACCGAGCAGTCGGTGCCCGCGAGCAGATGACGGCGCGGGATATCCTGATTACCCGCTGCGCAAAGATTCCCGAGCCGGAATTGCGCACCTTGATAGATCACCTGGTCCGGCACCGAACCGTCGACACTGTTCGGAATGAGCAAGGTGTTCTGGCGTCAGTCAGCCCGAAGCCAAGACGCCGCAACAGCAATTGGTGACTCGGATGGCGATCCTGTCCAATCCGGCCAGCGTGCTTGTCGACAACCCAGAGTTACTGCGCTCGATAGAGATCGTCAGAGGGATCTCTGAGCAAATCGTTAAGGACGCCCCTCATCTCAATGACTAAGTTGGTGGAGGGTCAGGCTGCTGCCTCGGTGCGATGTCCCGATCCGTGACGCCGGTACTGTAGTGTCGACCGCCATCGTGATCACGCTGGGCATCGTGTTGCTGGTGGCACGTTTCGTTTATCCGACCACTGTGCGTGCTGCGTGACTGGGTGCTGCAAGTCGTTTACATTGACCTTGAGAACGAGATCGCTCAGGGGTCCTATACGGCACCTAGTCGATCCCGGAGCCGCTGGTAGTGCACACCACCGAAGAATTATCCAGCTAGCGCGCACGCAGTCGATGTACCGCACACCCAGGCTTACTGTTCGCAACTGATGAGGAACGGGTTACGGTTGTTGGTCAACGACATGTTAGAGACTATGTTGCGGCGCAGCCGTTCACTGGTCGACCAGCAGCTGTCGCTCACTGATCAGTTGGAACGCAACGAACAGGATCCCATCGGCTCAAAAACTTTTTCCGGCTGGATCACTTGGCCTGTTCGGCCGCCGCTGTAACAACGACACCTGGTTGGTCCTAGTCTGTGCACAGCTTGCGCGTGACCTACGCGAGCCGGTGCAGCTTTCGGCGGTGGTCGACCGCCATCTTCGAGGTTGCGGATTGTCGTCGCGCCAAAACCGCGGCAATGCCCGACTGAATACTGATCGGCGCGGGCCGTTGGCAGCGTTATCCACCTGCTTGCCGAATTGATCAACAACGCGCTGCGTTACTCGCCGCCAACGACATAGTTTTGGTCTCAGAGGCCCGCGATGGCGACGGCGCTGTTCTGTTACGGGTAGCCACCCCGGCTTTGGGGATAAAATACATTGATTGGTGCATCGCCAACATGTGCTTGCAAGCCGGCAGTGAGGTCAGTTTCGACAACGCACGCCATGCGGGCTTTTTCTTGGTTGAGCACCTGGCTGCTTGGCACGGTGTCCAGGTCGGGTTGTGAGGTCATCACGGATGATGAGGAGAATTCGGGTACGACTGCGGAAGTCTATCTACCTATCTACCTATCTACCTATCTACCTATCTACCTATCTACCGCTAGCCGTACTAGTCACGAAGGCGAGGCCGGCTGCAGCGAGCGGGGGTGTTAGGCACCCGGGCGTGTTGCCTGGTTTTGAAGAACCTTTGGCTGCTGGACAGCCTGCCGAACACCACAGCGGACCCGCAGCGTCCACACCGCCGGTGATGTTGTTGCCGCGCTGCAATCCGGGTTTCAGCGGCATCACCGACCTCCCTGCCCAGCCGGCCGGTGGCCACGTCTCGACGTGCATTAGCCACTCCCTGATGGGAAGCAGCGCCCCGCAATAGCTAAAGCCCGCGCCGCAAACAGACGCCTACACAACCCCCCCAGGTCGGAGCGGCATCAGAAGCCTAAGTATTCTTTGCGTCGTGGTCACCCCGGCTCGGTTGCTGAGATCATCAGTCTCAGCCTATGATGACATATTCTATCAGCGGATGCTGTCAGAGATGTCGAGTGATCCGCACTAGCTGGCCTAGTACCCCGACCTGGTTTGGTAGTCTGTATCGGACCGCGGCTGGCCGTTAGCCGCCGAGGCCAAGCCGGTCGAGGAACGCACCCGCCATAGTCTACCGGTGCGCCAACCCGGGGCTCGACTGCTGCCTAGTGCTGATTTAGGATACTCTGTGAGGCACCGGCCCATCCAGCAGGGTCCCCGGGTTGCGAGTGGCCGCGACCCGGAGGGCGGTACGTGTGTCCATCAACAGCCGCTTCGGTGGTGTGAGTAGCGAACGGTCGTACGCCCTCGAAACCGGTTAAGTACCCGATCAACAACGATGTCTCGTTCGAACAACTCGCTGGACTGGTCGGTATCGAAGTTTGTCCGCAAAGTTCTCGGGGTGGCGCATGCGTTGCTGGTGTTCATCGATAGGCTGCCGGTCGTCGTCAGTGCGCACTTACCGCGTGCACGAACCGATCGGTTGACCGCTCGCGTCTAGGCTGGCCAGCCTTGCGGCCGGTGCGGCGCAGCTGTTTGAAGGTGGAACAGGTGCTGCAGTTCGTGGTCGAGATACAAAAATTCTATCTGCTATTGATGCGTGTTAGTGATGGCTCTCATCTGGCGATGCTGGCTATGACGTTGTGCGATTACTGATCAGATCGGCCATGAGTATGGCCGATCTGATCGAACGGGTGGGTGATGTCGTGCAGTCCTCCCGTCGTTCAGAGTTCGATCACCCACCTCGGACCGCAATGTGACCTGCATTATCGTCGGACATGGCACACCCTTGAACCGTGATGGACACTAACCAGCCGAGTTCATAGGGAGGACACTGCGTGGTCTTAAAGCATTTTGACAGCCGGCCCACGGCCTCGAAGAAGATCGTCATCGTGGGCAGGTTCGGTTGTTGGTAAGACCAACATTCATCGGTGCGGTTTCAGAGATCATGCCGTTGCGCACCTAAGCGATGGTTGCCGACGTTTCGGCTGGTGTCGACATGCTTAATTAACGGTCAACCTGCACAAGCGGGCCACGACGGTGGCGGTGGACTTCGGCCGCATCACCCTGGATCGGGATCTGGTGCTCTATCTGTTCGGTGCCCCAGATTAGCGTCTGTTCTGGTTTATGTGGGACGATTTGATACGCTTGATGGTACTGGCTAGACTTTACTCCTCCTACAAAACCGCTTTGTGCTGGTTGACTTCTTCGAGCGCCGCAATCTGCCGTTTTTGATAGCCGTAAACGAATTCGGCAGCACGCTAAGGTATTCTGCTAGCGAGGTGCTACAAGCGCTAACTCTGCTTGCACACACATTCCAGTGATCCATGTCGATGCCCGGGGTCGCTTTGGGCGAACGACGCGTTGATAGATACATAGTAGTGAGCGAATACTCAATGCAGAGCCTGGCAGCGACGTTTCCCGTGAGCAGCTGACCGCATTGCAGCAGTGGACCGATTGTGAAATGGCTGGACGTGATTTCATCGATGATGATTTGAGTCGGTTTCGCACCGAACGACTTGTGTTCACCGAGTGAAATTTCAACTGCGCTAACCTCGCCGAATCGCAACATTGCGTATCAGGCTTTCGTAATTCCACTTTCAGCGGCCACTATTCTGGCACAGTTTATTTTTTAGTATTGCAGCCTGGTGGGTTTGGTGTTTGTGCAGTGCCGGATGCCACCGTCGACATTCGACTTGGTGAACTTCACGTTCGTGATGCTGCGCGGCGCCGACCTCAGGGGTGCGCGGACTACTCGGTAACCGGTTAGATGACGCCGGTCTGCGTGGCGCAACCGTTGAGCCTTCGTTGTGGAGACCCGAGCCGTTGTTGTTGTGTGGTGGCCGGGGGTGTTGGTGTTTGTGGCAGGAATTGTTGGTCGGTTTCATAGGTGGCAGGTGAAGTAGTGTTCTGGTGTGCCATCGCTGGCCGATACGGTCGGGAGTTTGGTGGGCTAGCCTAGATCTTGTTGGCGCTGGGTGTTGGGGGCGCTTTCGGGTGCATGCTATGGCTGTGGGGTGTCTGTTTGTTCACCGGCCCTCGGCCAGCCGGTGTGCCCCCGGCTGTGTTGGTGCCGTGTTGGTTTCACAGTTCGTCGATGACCTCGCAGCCGGTGATGACGCGTACGGCGGTGCTCTAGCCTAGGGCAGTACTTGACTTTTTGTGGGGATCGACCGCGGAAGGAAGATAAAAGCCATCCACGGCGTGATCTGGTGACTTGTGCGCGTGGCGGGCTAACACATCACCAGAAAAGCGCAACTGATCCCCGGCCACCCGCCACACCAGACGCACCCCCAGCATCGCCAGCTTCGATGTCGCGGCCGGTGACCAACACCAACTACTCGGCGGCCCTTGCAAGCAGCCCACCTACGCCGCGACCAACCCTAAACCACCAACACAACCCACACCACCGATCCCCACCACATAACCCACCACACCCCTCAACCACACAAAAATCAACAACACCCTAGGGCCGACAAGTCGCGCCGAAGTTTGGCGACATGGCCTGTGGCCTTGACGTTGTACTGCGCGAGCACAATCTTGCCCTTTTCATCGACCACAAATGTGGAACGTATAACACCCGGGACGGTCTTGCCGTATATCTGCTTCTTGCCGTAGGCACCCCAAGCGGACAGCACCTTACAGTCGTGATCGGACAGTAGCGGAAACGTCAACGCCTCTGCGTCACGGAATTGGGCTAGCTTGGTTAGTGGGTCGGGGGAGACCCCGACGACATCGAGTCCGGCATTGTTGAGGTCATGCAAATTGTCTCGGAAATCACATGCTTGTTTAGTGCATCCTGGTGTAAAGGCCGCCGGGTAGAAATATACGGTGACACGCCGTCCCCGATAGTCGCCCAACGAAACTATCTTGCCATCGGCATCAGGCAAGCTGAAGGTGGGCGCTTGGTCGCCTGGTGCCAGCCTTGTGGTCTCGGTCAACGGTCATCCCTTTCGGTTCACGGCGATCGTCGGAATTAGTGCCACCTGATCTAGGGTAGTGCGGGCAGGTGCACCAACTGGATGGTGGGTGACTTGCGGGTTGACAGAGCAGACTTGGAGGACAGAGACGTGGCGGACCGGCATCCAGACATCATAAAGCAGGAGATCGACGTCGCCCGCGAACAGTTCGCGGCGACCGTCGACTCACTTGCTAAGCGTGCCAATCCCATCCGCCTCGCCGATGAGCTCAAGGCCCGGGTGATAGAGTTTGTAAAAAGGCCGGCCGTGATCGCTGCACTGGTAAGTTGTGGCGCTTTGATCGTGATCGTTGTGGTGCTCAGGGGCAAGAATCGCTGACGCGCCAGACCACATGGGTTGCAACCGTGAAATATAAGAATTGTAGGGTGCGCCGTCAGGGTTTCGAACCCCGGACCCGCTGATTAAGAGTCAGCTGCTCTACCAACTGAGCTAACGGCGCCTAGATCGTCCTAGCCAAGGCACATTAACAGGCCTTGCGCTGCGGGGTGAAATTTCGACGCTGAACTCGATACGTGCTTTCCAGCGCGGCCGTCTATCTGGTCCTAAACTACTGGCCAAGTCTACAGGTTCAGCTTTGTTGTGAATTGAGTTCGGGGAGGTGAGAGAAGGATGCCGCATGTGGGCAGTGCGACCCGCCGGGTTTGGCCCAAAGCTTGGCGAGCGCTACTAGCGCTACTGGTGATTTCGGTTGTTATGCCCGGCGTTGCCTGCAACAGGGGCGGCGGTACCGAACCGATTCACCTTATCGGTGATAAGGGTACGCCATTTGCCGACCTGATGGTCCCGAAGCTCACTGCTTCGGTGACTGACGGTGCCGTTGGTGTCACTGTGGACATGCCGGTCACGGTGACCGTTGCTGACGGTGTGCTGGCGGCGGTCACCATGGTAAACGACAACGGCAGGACGATTAATGGTCAACTTAGCCCCGACGGGCTGCGCTGGTCGACCACCGAGCCGTTGGGCTTCAACAGGTGCTACACCCTGAGCGCGAAGGCGCTCGGGCTAGGTGGAGCGGTGAACCGCCAGATGACCTTCCAGACCAGTTCTCCCGCGCACTTGACTATGCCTTACGTCAATCCGGGCAACGGTGAGGTTGTAGGCATTGGGGAGTCGGTGGCGATCCGATTCGACGAGAACATCGCAAACCGACTCGCGGCTCAGAAGGCCATCACCATCACCGCCAACCCGCCCGTTGAGGGCGCGTTCTACTGGCTGAATAACCGCGAAGTACGTTGGCGTCCTGAGCATTTCTGGAAGTCGGGAACGGCTGTTGATGTGGCGGTCAATACTTACGGTGTCGACTTGGGCGAAGGGATGTTCGGCGAAGACAACGTGAAGACACATTTCACCATCGGCGATGAGGTCGTCGCGACCGCTGACGATGCCACTAAGATGCTGACCGTGCGCGTCAACGGGGAAGTAGTCAAGATCATGCCAACATCGATGGGCAAGGATAGCACTCCGACGGCTAACGGTATCTATATTGTCGGCGCGCGGTTCAGGCACATCATCATGGACTCGTCGACCTACGGAGTTCCTGTCAACTCGCCCAACGGGTATCGCGCCGATGTTGACTGGGCTACGCAGCTGTCCTATAGCGGGGTTTTTGTGCACTCCGCGCCGTGGTCTGTGGGTGCCCAGGGCCATACTAACACCAGCCACGGTTGTTTAAACGTGAGCCCGAGCAATGCGCAGTGGTTCTACGACCATGTCAAGCGCGGTGACATCGTCGAGGTTGTCAACACGGTGGGAGACACTCTACCCGGGGACGAAGGTCTCGGGGACTGGAATATTCCCTGGGCGCAGTGGAAGGCAGGAAACGCCAACACCTAATGTTCCGCGTCGTGATCTGACCTGTGGGGTGAGTGACGGGACTCGAACCCGCGACACCCAGGATCACAACCTGGTGCTCTACCAACTGAACTACACTCACCATGGCCGCCGGCTGGCCTTAATTATTTGGGTCAACCAGTGGCGCTGTTGATATTAACCGCTCGGACACTCGTCGGCCGAATCGCTATCTCTTGTCGTGGCGGGTGTGCCGGAAAGATCGGCGACTACCTCCGCGATTTCGCTGGTAGACGGCCCGGGTGGGGGAACAAACGCGGTTCGGCGGTAGAATATTAGCTCCCGGATGGATTCGTGAATGTCGGCTAGTGCCCGATGAGTGAGCCCCTTGGCCGGCTGGCCGAAGTAAATACGTGGGTACCAGCGTCGGCAGAGTTCTTTAATCGAGCTGACGTCTATCATCCGATAGTGCAGGAACGAGTCGAGAGTGGGCATGTCGCGGGCGATGAATGAACGATCGGTGGCGATCGAATTGCCTGCCAACGGGGCTGTCTTCGGTTGCTTGACGTGGTTGTTGATGTAATCGAGCACTATCGTCTCGGCGGTCGCAAGGTCGATGATGGATGACTCTACCTCGCTAAGTAGTCCCGAACGCAAGTGCATCTCAGCGACCACGTCAATCATTGACGAGAGCGCGGTGCTATCGGTGTGGATTACGACATCAACTCCATCACCGAGGATATTAAGATCGGCATCGGTGACTAGGGCGGCGATTTCGATCAACTGGTCCGAACCCAGATCCAGTCCAGTCATCTCGCAGTCAATCCACACTAATTCGTCGTGCACAGCGCTCTACATTAGGTGCATGTAAGACGACTTGTCTCGGACTTCCCCCCTGGCTTAAGTATTTTGATAGTTTATCGTACTGCACGGGGAGTTACTGGAGACAGGAGGGCTTGATGAGCACTGAACCAGTGGCTGGCGAGCCCCGGACAAGCGGATGGCGGACGGTTATACTATTCTGGGCTAGTGCCTAGAATAGGGAACTGCCATCGTCACCGATGAGGTCAGGTGTAACCGCACAGATCCGCATTCCGCTCGCTACGATCAGTGGGCACGGTCTATATATTATGGCCGGTGTGACTGGAACGTGGCAAGATCCAAGATGTTGCAGTTGATCGCCGAGCAGCTCGGTGCCGTGAGTCTGGCTGTGCTGATGGATGACGTCAAGGGGGGATCTGTCCGGTCTGGCTCGGGCGGGGAGAAGCCGGCGATAAGACCGCTGTACATGCCAAAGACATCGGAGACAAATGGGCACCGAGCGGATTCCCGGTGGAGTTTTTGTCGCTGGGCGGCGACAGAATTGGCGTTCCAGTGCGTGCGGCCATTGCTAGTTGCGGCTCAATTTTGTTACTAAAAGTTTTAGTGGCTCAATAGTACTTGATAGTACTTGAGAATCAACGCTAGGTCCGATCTTCCATTAGGCTAATATTAAAGTATTGTAAGTTGGTCATCTTTGATGATCTGTGCAGGGCCACCAGCCACCTGACCAGTGACGAGGTTTGAAATCCTTAGTAGGTGGTGTTCTAAGACCACGGCGGACGTCATCCTGCGGGCGTTGGTGAATCTGAATGCCGAGGACAGCGACACGTTCTTCGACGAGCCGAAGCTGGACCCGCAGGATCTGCTGCGTATCGATGACAGGGGTGCGGCATCATCTCGCTGTTTTTGAGTGCAGCGGTCAATCGTTGCGTCCGATCATCTTCCCCACTTTCCTGATGTGGATGCTAGCCGACCTGTTCACTGTCTTGCCTGAGGTCGGCGACGTGGACAAGCTCAAGCTGGTGTTCTTTTTCGACGAGGTGAACCTGCTGTTCATCGACGTCTCGCAGGCGTTCCTCGAGCAGGTCGAACTGACTGTAAATTTGACTTGCTCCACAAGGGTATCAGGGTATTCTTCTACACCCAATTGCCCACGGATCTGCCCAATGACGTGTTGTCCCAATTGGGCGCCCATGTCTAACACGCTTTGCGGGTGTTCACTCCGGATGACCAGAAGGTGTTGTCCAAGACGGTGTGTACTTATCCGAAAACCGATGTCCTACGACTTGGAGTCGGTGCTAACGTCGTTGGGCATCGGTGAGGACACGTTGTAACGGTGCTGTCTGAGAAGGGCGCCACCGGCACCGACGAGATTGCTACCGCTGTCAAAATCCAGCTCGCTGCGGACCAGATACGGTCAGACGATCCAGCAGCGATCGGAATCTTCTAGTGCCCTAATCGCAAGAACCGCCGCAACGCGAGAAGTAGGATCTCTGGCTTGGTCGGACAAGATCGACCACCACCCATGCCCGCTAAGTCGCAAGGCCTGGCCATTTTGGAACAGGTGCTGAAGTACTCGACCGGGATAGAGTGCCCTCATGACCGACCATACGCGAATTCATCCCTACCCGGCTCACACTACCGAACGCCGCCGCAAGTAACGCCTAGCCGCCGCCGAGTTTCTTATAGAAGTTACCCACGATCGGCGCTACGACGGCGCGTGGGGCGTAGCTACTAGCCACCGACATGGCTTTCGATGTAAATCCGGGGACAACGCGCATCTTGTTGCGCTCTAAGGCATTCAGCGATAGCTGCGCGGTGTGCTTCGTCGAGATCCAGAGGAAATCGGGTACCAATTTTTCCACGAGCGATACTTCGTCTTGATAGGATGGTTCAGTGCGCACCGGTCCTGGCGCCAGTAGCGTGACGTGCACACCGGAGCCGTGCAGTTCACCACGCAGCGATTCGCTGAAGGTGTTAGCGAACGCTTTGGTAGCAGCATAAGTGGCGTTGTAGGGGATCGGTGAATTGCCGGCAGCCGAGCCGGAAATCAATATCCCACCGGCCTTGCGCTCGATCATGCCCGGCAATACCGCCAACGTAAGGTCGTGCACTGCGACGGCATTCAGCTGGACCTGAGCTTTTTCACCTGCCGGGTCGAGTGCAGAGATCGGACCGAAAGTTGCAGTACCTGCGTTGGCGCACAGGATCGAAATGGGCCGCGCGGTCAATTCATCGGCCAATTTCACTCGTTCAGACGGGTCGGTGAGGTCGGCCGGTCGTACTTCGACTGCGACACGATATTTATCGGTCAAACGGGCGGCCAGGTCGATGAGTACGTCTTCGCGTCGCGCGGTGACGATTAGGCTGTGTCCATGCGCGGCTAGTTCGGTGGCTAGCGCTTCGCCGATGTTCTGTGAAGCCCCGGTCACAACGGCACGCGCGTCGGGGCTGGGGGCTGGTATCGGCATGCGTCAATGGTAGACATGCAGCGATCGCAAGTGCGGCGGAGTCGGAGTGCAACGGGTCGCCATGGGATGCATTCCCCGTAAAGTGCCGGTCATGAATCAGCCGGAGTCGGGCGCGGGTACCGTGGTGCGATCTTGGGTTGTGGCGTGGGCGATGTGGGACTGCGGTTCGACCGGTCTTAACGCCATCGTGGCGACCTTCGTCTTCTCCGTCTACCTAACCAGCAGTGTGGGTGTAGGCATGCCCGACGGCATATCATCGGCGAGTTGGCTGGGTCGCGCGGGGGCTGTTGCCGGGTTAACCGTTGCGGTGCTGGCGCCGGCCATCGGTGTATGGGTGGAGTCACCGCATCGTCGGCAGATGACGTTGGGTGTGCTGACCGCTATCATGGTAACATTTACCTGCGCGATGAGCTTTATCCGCGACCAACCTGACTACCTTTGGCTCGGATTGATGCTGCTGGCCGGAACAGCCGCATGCGGTGACCTGGCCGGCGTTCCGTACAATGTGATGCTGCGTCAGCTATCGACGCCGGCGACAGCCGGCCGGATTTCCGGCCTGGGTTGGGCGTCGGGATATGTTGGCAGCGTCGTTTTGTTGCTGCTGATCTACCTGGGTTTCATTTCCGGCACCGGTGAGCAGCGTGGGCTGCTCCAGCTACCCACCCGTGACGGAATCTACGTACGCGCGGCGATGCTGTTGGCCGCGGCATGGCTAGCATTGTTGGCTCTGCCGCTGCTGTTAACGGCACACCGACTGCCCTCGTTGGGCGAGGTGTCTCATCCGACGAGTATGCTAGGTGGCTACCGCAAGTTATGGTCCCAGGTCTCTGCGGAATGGCGACGTGACCGCAACCTGGTCTACTTCCTGGTAGCCAGCGCACTCTTCCGGGACGGTTTGGCGGCGACTTTAGGTTTCGGCGCTGTGCTCGGTGTTAATGCCTATGGGATTTCACAAGCTAATGTGTTGATATTTGGTGTGGCTGCCAGCGTGGTGGCCGCATTGGGGGCGGTGCTCGGCGGGTTTATCGACCACCGGATCGGATCCAAACGAGTCATCGTGGGGTCACTGGTTGCGATCATCGTCACGGCGCTGACCTTGATGACGCTCTCCGGCCCGCTCGCCTTCTGGGTGTGTGGATTGGTGCTGTGCCTGTTTATCGGACCTTCGCAGTCGTCGTCGCGTGCTCTGTTACTGCACATGGCGAAGCACGGCAGGGAAGGCATGGCGTTCGGCCTTTACACGATGGCGGGACGGGCGGCGTCGTTCGTGGCGCCGTGGTTTTTCTCTGTATTTGTCGACGGCTTCGGCGTCATCCGGGCCGGTCTGGGCGGGGTCTCAGTGGTGCTGCTGGCAGGGTTGCTGGGAATGCTGATGGTTCGCGTTCCGACGCGGCGCGAACGGCCGCGGTCGGGCTGTCTTGGTGGCGATCGCAAGCGCGGCGGAGCCAAGTGTAGTGGGTCGCTACCTCGTCAAACCTAGTGCGTCTTAGCGGGGGGCATCGCAGATCGTCAGGCCTACCCCGGTGTGCTGGCGTACTTGCACTCCGGCCACCGTGACCGAGCAGGTGACATCGTGGCCGATGTTGACGATCGTGACGCTTGCCGGATGGACGGCTGACTTTGACAGACTGACCTGTTTGCTCCATGGCAGCACCACGTTGAACTCGGTCTGTATGACGTCGCCGGTATCCATGTACGTGACGCTAATGGCCCGGCCTTGGCCGGTGACGCTATAGACAATGTCCATCATCGCGGACGGTTCGATGGTCTGGGTGAGCGTACCAGAGCCGGTAGTCGACGGTGCCGGCCCGGCGGTGGGTGTGGGTGACGTCTTGGTGGTTGGTGTTGGGGTGGCCGAACTTGATTCGGGTATGGTGGGCAATGGCGGGACGGCCGTCTGTGTTTTGATCGCGCCGTTTGCGATTATTAGCGCCATGACTAGCCCGACTAACAGCACAACGGATGCGCCCGCCGCGATCCACAAAAACCAGTGTGGTGATTTCGGCTCTTGCGGTAGGGGGGGCGTCAGCCTCGCTGGGGGTACGTTGGTTAATGAGGGTTGGTCTTGTTGCCAGTATCGCGGCAACTGTTGAGGCGGGTGCGGCGTCCAGGGTGGAAGCGAAGCGTCGTACGCAGGCGCGTAGGCTGCTTGTTCGGCATAGGCCGGGTCAGTGGGTGGCGGATATTGGTGACCCTGCGGCTCGATCGGTCCAGACCTGGCTAGACTAGGACCTAGCCGCTCAGATCGGCGTGGATTGTTCATGTCCACCTCATGGGATGCCAGGGTACCCGGGTCTGGCGTTTCGACGTATGGCAGCTGTTACTGACGTTGTCGCCGATATCGAGGTTGTACACGTCCCGATTCAGTCGATTTACGTATTGGCCTTGATCTACGGTGTAAACTCGATAACGGTCGCCGCCCGCATGATGGCGCAGAGCCGTTCCGCGCTGGCTGGACTTAACGGCGTCGAATTATCCAGGGACTTCGTGCTGCGTTGCGTTCAGCAGGCCGAATACCGTGTATGCCGCCAACCGGGCGTTGGCTTCGGCACGCTCGGGGGTTCAGCTGGCATAAGTACAGCCCTCCTATACCGCCAGGTATTATTGTTGCGCTTTACGAACCTGCGTTCGACGGTAGCGGGTAGCTAGGAACGATCTCGGTCTTGAATATAGATCAGGTCGGGTTCGCCCGGTGCGAAGTCGAGGTGAAAATCGGTGAGGCCGTTCAGCGCCACGTTCGCATATCCCGCTGCGGGTCGTCACGTTACGAGCCCTGGCGAGCAGTCGGGGGCCGATACCCACCGGCAGCGATTCCTTGGTGTGCTGGTCAACATTGGGTCGCCTGGTTTCTGTGGCATATGCAGGTGCTCATCGAGTACCGACGACGTTATGTTGGCCAGCAGTGGGAACAGATGATGCCTCCTTGCGGTGTGCCGGTATGGGTGTCCTCGTGGTCGCCGAGTTCGGTGAGGATCCTGGCCTTGAGGAACGACTTGACCAGCTGCAGCACCCGCTTGTCTTTGATCCGCTGGAGCACCCGGTTCATCAGGGCCGGGTGGTCGACTGTGTCAAGGCATGTCTCAATATCTGTGGTCTAACACCCATCGGTATTTCTGGGTGGTGAGCAGATGGATCTCGGCGATGGCGTCGTGTGTGTGATGTGCGGGCCGAAACCCGCACGATACCGGCTCGAAGTCGGTCTCGAAGATGCTTTCCAGCACCAATTTTAGCGTCACCTGGAGGACGACATGGTCGGCCACCGTGGGAATCCCCAGCAACAGCATCTTGCCCGCCCTGCTCAGTTTGGGGATTTGTGTATCCTGCACTGGTTGAAGTTGGCACTGCCCACTTTTGAGCGGTGTGCGTAGCCCGCCTAGGAACACCGGGACTTTGACCTCGGAGTCGATACGGCCCACAGTCAGCCCGTCCGATCCCGCTGTACGGGCCACTCTGGTTGGTTGCACCCCGATCAAATGCCACCACCATGGTGACTGGGGAGGAGACGAAATTGAACAGATCATCGCACCAGCGGTCGGGATCGGCTGCCGCCCACCGGTAAAGCTTGGCCTGCATCTCCGATCCTTGCCGCTAGGGTCCCATCAGGGTCTGTTCGTATGGAGCACCACCATTCAGCGGCGCAATCTTCCAGCATGACAGTCTCTTATACCTTTGCGGATTCCGCTGTTCTCCTTGACCAGTAGCCGCCTTTCCCGACCTCGGACTACTACTGCGGTGGCTCCGTCTCACTCCGAACCGATCGGCCGACGGCGCGCCTAGTCCCAGCACCGCGCTGGAACGTGGCATCAAGGCGGGAACCGGGTGGTTCTCGTGTTCACGTGTTGATCGCTTGACGAAGGAGGCACCCGATTCTGCCCATACAACATCGCCGTGGCTACAACCCGCAACACGTCAACACGGTCTTTTCATCAGCGAGAACAAATCTACAAAGAATTCCCTACGACCCTAAGGGAAGTAAGTGCGCAGAGTCTCCGACCCCTATTCGCTCAGATTTGAGGCGATACACCATCGGAGGGGCATAGTTAACGCCGGCTTCTTCCGTATACCTTTCCGTCTCGCTCGCCGGACCCGCCCCATCCGGGGGTACTAGAACGTCCAGCTTGTTAGGGCCGCTTGCCACTTTCCCTCATACCTACCGCACCAGGCTGCCCTCAGCTTCGCAGTCCTGCTGCGACAGAACGACCGTGCAGCTCTTTTACCCCCAGTCGATCAACAAACACCTCAAGACACACATCCGCATCGGTATAGCTACCCATCTGGGTTAAGGCAGTCAGCAGCGAGTGATTGGCCAGCCCGGCCAGCTGGTCGGGACGAAACTTGGTGTTCAGAGCCGCCAATGCGCCTTGAACTGTTAGTGAGTTTCGATGTCAACAAAACTGGGTAGCCGGCGAAAGAAGTTTCGGGTCACCTGTACGTGGGGCTGGTACCGATGACTCGTCACTTTGGGTCGTGGCGGTAGCGGTCAACAGCGGTGGCAACGGTTGACCGGTCAATGCGTGCTGTTCACCGAGATCGGCAGCCTCGGCCACCTGCCGGTTGGCCCAGGCGCCAGTGATGTGCAGTCGCTCGCCAACGCTGGGGGCAGTGTGCCGCTCAGCTCTTCGGAGTCGGACTGCTCTGCGATCTGATTGATCAACCTCACGTTCGACCGGTAGTTAACTGGCGGCGTGCCGTTGAATACAAGCTGCAACAGGGTCAACCGTTCCCGCGTGGTCAATGCGTTGAACGAGAGCCCTGTCAGCCGCGACATCGTACATCGAGCACGACAAAAGCCACTGTCATTGCCTCCCGATCAACAACGCCGCAAACTATATTAGTCAAACTAGTTCAGCCCACCGACAGAAAAACTCGCCTGAAAACTACTGAAACCTTTTTGACGAAAGTGATTAAAGTTTGGTGCTATCTGCGTTGTGTCGCGGCCAATCGGGCGACGAACTTCGTCGATTGGACCGATTTCGTTTGCGGCCCAAATTCTAAGCGCTCGGCAGTTCGTGTTGTTCGTTGTCGAGCGACCTTGGGTTGTGGCCGGTGGTGCACATAGTGGCCTTGGTTCGTCAGCGCAGCCCTGCGCGGCGTGGCTGCGGGCTTTGGGGCCAGTTCAAACGGCCGCACCGACGGTATCGCGTCGGCCACGCTTAGCGTCAAACCGTAGCGCACGGTGGATTTGTGGTCGAAATGCATGCCGCACAAGAAGGCCGCCCGAGCGACCTGGGGTCCCCCATACGGTATACGGTGAGGCGTCCAGCTTACACCTCCGCCGAGATGCAGTTCCCGTTTCTGTAATGGGATGTTGAACAGCGCGGTTGGCCCCGCGATGCGCACGCCGGCGGCCGGTGCCAGGTTCAGGCTGGCGCCGACGGCCCCGCCTTTGACAGCGACGATGGTGGGCAGACTGCAGTTGCCGACCGCCATGAAGCTGTCGTAGAGCCACAGCCGTCCAGGTGCTGTAATCGCCATCAATCCAGTGCCTAGGGCGCTGGGTTTGCACTCACCGACGCTACCCCCATCACCTTGGCCGGGCACTGCCTTGTATCACCGCCGACGAATACTGCTCTTCGTACTATTGCGCACGTTATAGCCCCCGAACACGTTTGCCTGAGCCATGCTCATCTGCCGACGTGTAAGAATGCGGAATCGACTGTCAATGACCATTCTGCGTAGCTAAGCTGGTCTGGGTGTACACAGATAAGTCGTTCCCGACAGGTACCTTAGAGATAGCTGGCTCTCCACGAAAATCGCGGCTTGACTAGAGCATTACGGACTGTTGATACGACAAGTACAGTGTCGAGAACGTCTCGCTATGCGAAGCTAGTGTCAGAACCTAGCCCGGAATGCAAGTCGGCGCGTAGAGCGTAAACAAATCAATGACTTTAGCCCCAATACCATCAGCTGATCGAGCTTAGCTTATAAGTCTTCCCAGATATCTGGCTCTTCGGTTCTCGAAGACGGCGACGGCAACAACGTGCTTAATCGTGTTCGCCGATAGCGTCACGGCGTTAAAGCCCGCAACCGATGTTAGCGAGATGGTGATCAAATCTATCACCATCGCGCCTTGCGAATACCCGCAGAGCACCAGTTTGGTGTCGGGACAGTTCGCAACCATGGATTGAACATGAGCGCTCGTATCACTGGTGCCCGCGAATGAAGACGGAGCCAATCTTAGGTAGCGGGACAGTTGACGGGTTACGCTTCGACGGACCGGCTTCCAACCTGCGAGTGCAGTGAATCGACGAATGCCCGACTGACCGAACCGACTGTTAGGTGGTTCGTTGTTGGCGTGGGCGAACGCCACCTAGACATCCGTACAGCAAGCAACGGATGCAAGGGCGGTGAGGATCGATGCGCTCAGACGGGTCGCTCGAGTTGTCATCAGCGCGGCACCCAGCAAACGAGCGAATTGGTTTGCGTCCACGTCGCAACGTTGACACATCATGCCCGAAGGCGTGCCAGCTAAGTCGTGCGACCGGCTTGAGCCGCCCGTAAGCAGCGCCCCGCGATCCAGCAATGCCACCAACTTTGGTCGCTGACCGGCTGGATTGCGCCCTTACCAACGCCTGGCCGACTAGTTTCTCCCCGGCATGATTCTAGCGTGCAACTTAGGTATTATAAGCAGCCTGCCAGGCTAATTGGGTGAGGCACCAAAAAGGGCGGACTTAAGCTATATATCCATTGGACATCAAGAAAAATCACGACGTGTCGTAGATTCATCGGCCAAGCATCGATTATAGGCGGGTGTTGGCTTCCTGAGTTAGACACGAGGAAAGCTCTGAAATGGCTGGCAGGCTTTCGACACGCCCGTGCCTGCACATAATCGCAGTTTCCGGATTGCTGATCATTGTTATAGGTTTTTCATATACTGTAGCAGGCTGACCCGGATGAGTAGGTCGAGCTCCGACCACGTGCGGTCGGTGGTCAGTACCTTGGGAACGTGTTGCGCACCGTCAAGGCGAGACAGCAGCGATTGCCCAAAGATAACCCACGTCTTCCGGCCAGGAACTGCATTGCCTCGGGCAATTCTACGTCGGTTTCGGTCAACGGCTCGATCATCTCGATCATGACGTTGACGGCGAGGAATTCACGGGGGCGGTTGACATCGAGATCGATGTTAACCATCTTGCCAATGACTTACGCAAGATTCGTTGCGTTCAGGGACACAGGATAATTTTAGTGCGGTTGCGACCAAGTCGGTTCCGGACTCGTCGTGAACGAGAGCCAGCACCGTCGACGCATCCAGGACCGTCACTCGGCCTCAGCTGCCAGACGCCGGTCAGCAAGCAAATTTTCGACAAGCAAGCGATCCTTCGGCTAGGGCCCGTAAGCTTAGCCACGGCATCCTGCGGCCGTTAGAGTATCAACCGTCGCCCAGTCACATGTAGGTGTTAAGTGATCATCGGGAGTAAGGTTCAACGCGGTCCGGATATCTGCCGGGATCACCAGCCGACCTTGCTGACCCAAACACCAATGTGGCATCCATAGCGATGTCATGTCACGTATCGCATCGATGTGCCACAAAGTGTATTATATGGGTTTCCGGGATTTCCAGGGCGATTCATAACACCGGCTTCAGGAATTGGCGACAGAGGCTGACGCTCGATTTAAGCAATGTTTTCGTGTGAATTACAGCGCCTTGCGGATGCAATTCGTTGGTGAGACGAACTTGTCGGCTAGGCCCACGAGGGTGTCTTCCGCGCCGAACAGGGAAGAATCGACTTCGTCGTAGGCGGACTTGTAGGGCTGCGGTATCGGGGTGGATTGTCGGTGCAAGTTGGACATCACTCGAGGCGCTGAGCTTGAGGCCGATGTGGTCGACGATGGACCTTCGGTTGTCGAAGTCGCGGGTGAAGCAGACGCTGCCGACCTCACTGGGGCAGGGAACTGCTGTAGAGCCTTAGGTGCGGTTCACGGTTGTAGCTGTTGCCATCGAAGTCGAACTTGTGTGTACCCTTCTGTTTGCGAGTTCCGTCCACTGGCGACATGGCTTGGTTCCGATCACCATCTATGCATCTAGCGGCTGTGCCCTCCTCGCGCCTCCCAGATCAAGTCATGTCACCTTGCTTAGACAGCGCACGGTCGCAAGCGGATTTCTCACCGATTTGGACGTCCGTCGTCGTTGACGCAGCGCCTTCTCGATCACCAATCGGTGGCGACGATACTGAATTAGTACGCGATTCTGTTTCTAAAAGATCTGGTCGACATCGCTTCCCGACTTGATGTTGCGTGCGCTTGACTACCACGAGCCACGGTGCGTCACCTGATGCCAGACAATCGCCGACCACAGCAAGTCAGTACTAGTCGATGGGTACCAAAAACATCGTTGACTTACATTAACCGTGAGTCTAGGTTTGCTGTCGTCACCCGACAGCAGGTCAGTACGAAGACATGCTCGACATCATGTTGCATAGTGTCGATCCCAACATCGTCGAGTAACTCGACACTGAATAATATCGTTAACCAGGTCCTCGCGCTGCTCGCCAGCGGCAGTGACACATTGGCCAACGCCATCGCTTTCGCCCTGCACTCTCTCCTCACCATCCATCTTGACATCGCCGCTCAAATCCGCCGCGAAATCGACCAAAACCGGTCAGATCGTGGCATCGCCGACTTACGTATTGTGCGGCGATGTCGTTAGGCTGCGATGCCTACGCCGCGTCGTCAACGAAACTCTGCGGCTGTGGCCGGTGGCGCCCTGCTACGTGCACCAGGTCGGCCATGACAACACCCTCGGAAACAGCACATCCCTTTTCCGCAAGGGCCAGTGGGGTGATCGTCCTGTTCACTGCGCCGATGCCTGGGGCCCCGACGCTAACGTAATTCAAACCCGACCGCGTCCTGCCAGAAAATTTGCACCAAGCTGCCCCCCTGATAGCTATCAACCCTTTGGGGCCGGGAGGCCCAGCGCCTGCATCGGTCGCCGATGCACCCTCACGAAATAGTGTTGGAGTTGGCGATGATCGTGCATCAATACGACCCAGAGCCGACCCGGATACTGTCTCTCGATCTCCGAAGCGTTGACACTTAAAAACGCCGGTCTGCAACTTCGGCTACACGTTCACAGTCGGTGATGTCTGTCATGGTGTCGCGATCCAGGTCTGATACGTATCTAGCGCAGGCTGCTGTTATGTCGGTCTAGAGTTTCACGTAGTGAGGCTAAAGGGGCGGCCGATACCAGCACAGTAAACATCGGTCTCAGCGGCCAGTTGGTACAAGTCGAAAGGAACAATGGAACAAAATGTATTTCTAATCCTGATCTAATCCTGACTGCGAGAGATTCTTTTCGCCAAAATGTGTATGTATAACAGTACGTACGGGTTCGACGCCTGACCCGATGTTTGCCATCGCAGAGCGCGGAGAACACCTAATTATGCGGTGGGTGACATGCCTAGGTCGTTCATGATAACGGTTGCGGTGTTACAAGATTCAGTGGTTAGGTCCTTCGGTGATATGGATGGACGAGGCAGTCGCGCCGTATCGGCGATGGCCTGATTCTCTTTGCTGGTAAACCTATCGGACTGCCGGACAGGCTTATCGCCTTGTGGAAGTGTATGGCAATGTATGTCAGGTGGTGGTGGTGCCCCCGAACGTGATGGCCTGAAATTGCGCTCAGTGTTAAGCGCTAAATCACCGGGGACGCTTTCGGAGAGAACGCTTCGTGATCGCGGTAGGTGAGTACCAAGAGCAGCAAGTTCTGGTCTTGGAACGTCAAGGTGATAGAGGCTTATGCAGTTGTGGTTACGGATAGTTTGTCGGAGATGACCCCGTGGCGGGAGCGACCGAAGATCACTAACTGAAGTTGGGCTGATCCGTTGGCGACCATTTCCGAAGCACGCTCCAATTCCCGCGCCGGGTCTCGTTACCGGCAGCCGTGATCATGCTTCCATTGTTTGACGCTGATGTTTCTAGTGTTTCTTCCCGGTCGAGAATCCGCCGGGTTTGGGCGTTGATGCGCCCGCCGGCCGTTTCGCTAGTTGTTGCTAGGTGACGGTGGGCTGACGCGATGATTGGTTTCTTCCAGCATGATCCGGAGAGATCGAGCACTTCGATCTAGTTCTTTGCATGCTGAAGGATCTCGAACGTCCTTTGCTTGCCGCGCCGAAAAATGGTGCTAGCGCGAGGGGGAGTCTGTCCGTAGTTTTCATGTCTACGAGTTCTTTCGGCATCGCGTAGTTGTGGCCAGTGGAAGATGGGGTCGAGCGTTATAAGTAGCGTTGCGTACCGAGATCGGTGTCCAGACCACAACGCGTTTTAAGGGTGGGCCGGGTGCCCGCGTCAGTTTCCATGATGACCAACCGAGTGTGCGGAGCAGGGCAGTTCTGTAAGCGCTTACGGCCATCTCTGCAGTATCTGCCTGCCGCTTCCTGCCAATCCGACACAGCTTGAGCATGGTCAGCTTCAGCTATCGCGTTCACAGCCAAAGATAAGCCGGTTTCGGTCAAAGATCTTGCCCTGGGTTAGCGCGCGGCCGGCTTGCGCGGGGCGGTGACGTCTGGTTTGTAAAGTAGCCATTTCGTCCGAACGGAACGGCTGCATGAACCATAGTTCGTGAGCCAGCGACATTACCTGAAGACTGAAGAATGTCGCGCTCATCCGGATAGATCGACCACGCTGTGCCCACCAACATCAGATCGCTCATGTAGGCCAGTGCACAGATGTACAGCACCGGGTCGTCGGACAGCGGATCGCGATGGCGGAACCACACCTGCTGCTGGGTGACTTTGTCCCGGTGTAGGCTCGGCGAGCTTACGTCGCTCTTTGTGCAGGTCGCATTCCTGAAACTGCTTAATGGCCTCGTCGTCAGACGCCTTCATAGTGCTGACTTCGGGCATTCATCGGAGTCCGGTGCCGAAGAATCTCGTCCTGGTGGACGATGCCCTGTTTAGGAGTTTGAAACGACGTTGACATGTGCCAAGATAGTCTGGCTGTGCTTGCTACTGCGCTGACGTGGCGGGTGCAATAAAGAAACCACCGTCGCGCAATATACTTTACCAGCAAAACATTGGCGCACTGGGGTCCCCCAGCGCCGGGCCAGGTAAGGGGCCGTGCAACAAGTGCGTATTGTACCCGCCTCATCAATCGTACACATCGTCGACACCAGAGATTGCCCTGTGTTTACTCTGGGCCACCAAAGGCATGGTTCCGGCGTTCTGATGCCGATTTGGTTATGTTAACACAGAAAATGTTGACTTCGAGCCGTTCCAGATCAAAAATTTCTTCTATTGCCACGCTATGGCCCTCTGCTCTTCGTGCAAGCGCTCATCGCCGTTCTTACCAGCCCCGCTGGGCCAGTCGATCGCGCTGCGCGATCTGTTCAACATCGATGCCCGCCATCGCTTCGCCCAGCCCGCGTGACACCTTAACTAGCACATCGGGATCATCGTAGAATGTGGTGGCCTTAACGATCGCGGCGGCACGTTGCGCCGGATCACTCGACTTGAAGATTCCTGAGCCCACAAAGATGCCCTCGGCGCCGAGCTGCATCATCATTGCCGCGTCGGCGGGCGTGGCGATTCCGCCTGCAGTGAACAGTGTGACCGGCAGCTTGTTTGCCCGGGCTACTTCGACGACGAGCTCGTAGGGTGCGTGCAATTCCTTTGCTGCAACATACAACTCGTCCTCAGATAATGAGGTCAGCCGGCGGATGTCGCCGGCGATGGCCCGCATATGCGTGGTTGCGTTGGATACGTCACCGGTACCAGCTTCGCCCTTGGACCGGATCATCGCCGCCCCCTCGTTAATGCGCCGTAGTGCCTCACCGAGATTGGTAGCCCCACACACAAACGGTACGGTGAACTTCCACTTGTCGATGTGGTGGTTGTAGTCAGCGGGAGTCAGCACCTCGGACTCGTCGATGTAGTCGACACCTAGGCTCTGTAGGATCTGCGCCTCGACGAAATGCCCGATCCTTGCTTTGGCCATCACCGGAATTGTGACCGTGGCGATGATGCCCTCGATCATGTCGGGGTCGCTCATCCGTGACACCCCGCCCTGAGCGCGGATATCGGAAGGCACCCTCTCCAGCGCCATCACCGCGACGGCACCGGAGCCCTCGGCGATTCTGGCCTGCTCAGGGGTAACGACGTCCATTATGACGCCGCCCTTGAGCATTTCGGCCATACCACGCTTCACTCGCGCCGTTCCGGTCTGGCCGAAAACCGACTGGTCCTGGTTCGACTGTGCGGCGCTATCCACTATTTTTCTCCCTTAACTGATTTGTCTCAACTCACTCTAGTGGTGGGTGATAAACGAGTTTTGCCCTGCTCAACAAATTGACAGCGGCACATAGGCGTTGTAAGCAACCGCCGTGCTTCCCGCGTTGCCGGTCGAGGTATCCGCTAGTTGGTTGGCCACAGGCAGCAGTTCGCCCAGCTGCCGCGGGTACACCTGCTCGCCGGACGCGACTAGCTCCGCGATGTCGTTGGCGTCGCACCAGCGCGATCCGCGTAGACAGCGCTGTTCCGACTCGGTCCACCCTGCGGTAGACGGCTCGAACCGCCGTGTGCGGTACACTAGGTAGAATTCCTCGCTATCGATCACGGAACCGTTAAACTCGAAAATTGCGTCGCGCCGCCAAATAGGTCCGACCATATGTGTCGGAATAACCTGCAGACCGGTTTCTTCTGCCAGCTCTCGCGCTGCGGCCGCTGCCAACCGCTCGCCTGGTAGCACTTTGCCGCCGACGGTGATCCACCACCTGGGTGCGTGGCCATTGGTAATAGTTGGATCCGAGCCGCACAGTAACAACACTGCCCCGGTTTCGTCGAGGAGCACCACCCGCGCCGAGGTCCTCTGGTTCGGCACACCGTGATCACCGTGCGTCAACGCATGAGGCCGCTCGACGATCTCGAAATAGGTTGGCAGCAAAGCGGTGCCACTGAGCCGCAAGGCGCGTACTAGGCGTCGTTCGCCTAGTGCGAGGGTGTCGCGGACCGCATCGTTGTGAAATCGGCGTGCCAGCAACACGCGGGCTTCGGCGTCGGCCAACTCGGCGATTAGGGCCGTTGGTAACGACGCCGGGTCAACCATCGCCAGGGCGGCCGAGAGTTCGTTTTCCGCGTTTTCTCGCGTATGCCGGTGCGCGCACTCGGCGGCGTCGGCCAGCGCCGCCAACCGCTTGCCAGGCAAAGTACCGCTGTACGCGTCGATGGCCACGGCACGCGCCACTACCGCGCGCCGGGCCAACGCGCCGTCCAGAGCCTGCCACGATAGGTCGTAACGGACGTGCAACCGGTTCAGCCGATTGGCCGTTTGATATCCCCAGCCACACGCCAACGTGGCCAGCACCACTACTACCCCCAGGAGGGCCAGCATCAGCCAAGTCATTAGCTGGCCACCTGAACCTTGGCACCTGGCGTGGCGACCGTCTCGTACACCCGCATGATTTGGCTGGCCACCACCGACCAATCATACCGACGGACCGCTTCGGCGCCGGCGGCCACGTAACGCTCCCGCAGGACGTCGTTGCGCAGCAACGCGACAAGCGCATCGGTCAGCGCGGCGCTATCGCCCGCCGGCACCAAGTGCCCGACTTCGCCGTCGCGCAGTACGCGTCGAAACGCGTCCAGATCACTCGCCACCACCGGAGTGCCGGCGGCCATCGCCTCCACCAGGACAATGCCGAAACTCTCGCCGCCGATGTTGGGCGCGCAATAGACGTCGGCGCTGCGCATCGCCGCGGCTTTTCCGGCGTCATCCACCTGGCCAAGAAAACGGATGTGCTTCACCAATCCGCCTGCCTGGCTGCGCAATTGCTCTTCGTCGCCACGGCCGACGATCATTAACTGTACGTCGCCGAAGCGCTCCATCACCCCCGGTAGGGCATCAAGCAAGACCGACATGCCTTTGCGTGGCTCGTCGTAGCGGCCGAGGAACAGCACCGTCTTGCCGAGCCGTGGGTACCCGGCTAGTTGGGGCGCCGAAGCCAAAGAATCAACGTCCACCCCGTTGGGGATCTCCACCGCATCGGACCCCAGAGCCTCCATTTGCCAGCGCCTTGCCAAGTCGGACACTGCGATCCGGCCGATGATCTTCTCGTGCCATGGTCGCAACACGCCTTGGAATACCGACAGTGTCAGCGACTTGGTGGTGGAGGTATGAAATGTCGCGACGATTGGCCCCTCGGCCACCCGCAGCGCCCACATCGACAGGCTGGGTGCGTTCGGTTCGTGCAGGTGAAGCACGTCAAAATCGCCGTCCACCAACCAACGCCTGACTCTGCTGTGTACCGCCGGACTGAACTGCAGCCGCGCCACGGAACCGTTGTAGGGAATCGGGATAGCCCTGCCAGCGGAAACAACATATTCGGGCAGCGAGATATCCGGCGAAGCCGGCGCCAGCACACGGACCTGCTGCCCCCGCGCGCGCATCACCTCGGCCAGCTGCAAGACGTGCGATTGTACCCCGCCCGGTACATCGAACGAGTATGGACAGACCATCCCGATCCGCATCAGGCTTCCCTCAATTTGGTCTCAGCTGCGCTCTCCTGGCATCGGACAAGTCAGCCAACCATTGTGGCTGAAGCATGTGCCAGTCGGCGGGATGGGCGGCGATGTCCTGGGCGAACTGGTCAGCCAGTGCCTGAGTGACGGCACCGACGTCACCGCTGGTGCAATCCAGCGCTGGGTGTACCGAAAAGCCCCAGCCGCTGCCCTGGAACCAGCAGTGCACCGGCAGCAGTGCGGCCCCGGTCTTGATTGCGAGCTTCGCAGGGCCTGCGGGCATGCGCGTGGGTTCGCCGAAAAAATCGACTTCAATGCCGGTGCGGGCGAGGTCACGCTCGGCCATCAGACATACCGCGCGGTTGGCTCGCAACCGCTCGCACAGCAATTCAAAGAGGGCTTGGACGCCAGTATCTTTTCCCGCAGACAGCGGCAGTACTTCGAAACCGAGGCTCTCGCGGTAGTTGATGAAACGCCGATATAGCGACTCGGGTTTGAGTCGCTCCGCAACGGTGGCGAAGGTACCGTGGCACTCCGCCAGCCACACGCCGGCCATATCCCAATTGCCGCTATGCGGCAATGCCAGCACAACACCGCGCCCAGCGTCCAAGGCCTCTCCGACACGGTGCAAGCCGATGCCATAAGCCTCGACCTGCTTTGCCACCGTGTGGGGATTCATCGTCGGCAGACGAAATGCTTCCCGCCAGTAGCGGGCATAGGACGCCAGCGAGGTGCGCATCAGTGCGTCTGGCACATCGACAGGTTGCACACCGATGATGCGGGCCAGGTTCTTGCGCAATTGATCTGGTCCGCCGTTGCGGGCCGCGTAGCGTGCTCCGGTGTTGAATGCGAAACGCGCAGCAAATTCCGGCATCGCGCGCACAGCCCTCCAGCCAGCCGCATACGCCCAGTCGGTGGCCTGTCCGGTCATTAGCCGACGCGGGGTCCTGATCATTTTCAGCCCCTCTGTGCTGGCTGTCACGGCTCGCCTGTTCCCAGGTTTCCGAGACCGGGTTGGGCCCGATGCGTCGCCTTAGTCCTGTCGCTAGGGTAGCCCGGCCCGGCAATGCGATCGGCTGCCCCTGGCGAGGTGCGCACTGTATGCAACCGTTGCACACAGGTGATGAGGCTGGCGCCCACCAACAGCCACATCGCTACCGACAACGCCCACGGCAACGAATACACCGGAAAGTCCGATAAGCCCGCGCCGACCAGTACGATGATCAAACGTTCCGGCCGTTCGATGAGGCCATCATCGCCGCGTAGCCCGCTGGCTTCGGCCCGGGCCTTGATGTAAGAAATCACCTGCGAGGTGACCAAGCAGATCAAGGTCGCCATCACCAGATGTTTGCTGTGCAGGCCGAACGCCATCCACCACAGCAGCCCACAGAACACCGCGCCGTCGCTGATACGGTCACACGTCGCATCGAGAACCGCGCCGTACCGGGTGCCGCCGCCACGTTCCCTGGCCATCGCCCCGTCGAGCATGTCGAAAAGTACGAAGAACCAGACTACCAGCGTGCCGGCGAAGAGTTGGCCGATCGGGAAAAGTACCAGCGCCCCTGCCGCGGTCACGATGGTGCCCAAGATGGTGATGACATCCGGCGTCAAGCCGACCCGCAGCAACGCTCTTGCGGTCGGAGTCGTGAGCCGCGTGAACGCCTCCCTGGACAGGAACGGCACCTTGCTCATATACTTGGCTTTGTATCGTCGCCACTGCGGCTCATGGGCTGCTTCGTCCACTCTGTTGCAAGCAGTTGCCGAGTATCCCGGAGCAACTGCGGGATTACTTTGGAGCCGCCGATGATGGTGATGAAGTTTGCGTCGCCACCCCACCTCGGCACGACATGCACATGCAGGTGCTTGGCTAGCGACCCTCCCGCTGATGCCCCCAAGTTCAGGCCCACGTTAAAGCCATGTGGCCGAGACACGTTCTTGATGACGCGAATAGCCTTCTGAGTGAATGCCATCAACTCCGCACTCTCCGCGTCGGTTAGGTCTTCAAGCTCGGAAACCTGCCGGTAGGGCACCACCATCAGGTGCCCGGGGTTGTACGGGTAGAGGTTGAGCACGGCGTAGACGAGGTCACCGCGGGCCACCACCAAGCCGTCTTCATCGGACAGTTGTGGAATGTCGGTGAACGGCTGCGCCGGGGTGGAGTTGTCGTGATTGACTGGCGCTTCAGCCAGATAGGTCATTCGGTATGGTGTCCACAGCCGCTGCAAGTGGTCGCGTTCGCCGACGCCCCTGTCCAAGATAGTGCCGTCTGCGTGATCGGCACATGCGTCAGGTCTTTCCTGCTCACTCACAGCCGGTTACTTTCACCAATTCTGCTGTGGGAAAATTATTTTCGCGTTCGGCGATCCAACACACGATGGCTTCGACGGCGTTGTCGCGGGCGACACCGTTGATCTGTGTGCGGTCACCAAAGCGGAAGCTCACCGACCCGGTTTGCACGTCGCGGCCGCCGGCCAGTAGCATAAAAGGCACCTTCTGGGTCGTGTGACGGACGATTTTCTTGGCCATCCGATCGTCGCTGACATCCACCTCCACCCGCACTCCACGCGATTTCAATTGCGCGGCGACCTCTTCCAAGTAGGAGATGTGCTCACCGGTGACCGGTATACCAACCACCTGAACGGGCGCTAGCCAGGCAGGGAACGCTCCTGCGTAGTGCTCGGTGAGGATGCCGAAGAATCGCTCGATTGATCCGAATAACGCCCGGTGGATCATGACTGGGCGCTGCCGGGTCCCGTCCGCGGCGGTGTACTCCAATTCGAACCGCTCGGGAAAGTTGAAGTCTACCTGGATGGTGGACATCTGCCAGCTGCGACCCAGTGCATCGCGCACCTGCACTGAGATCTTGGGGCCGTAGAACGCGGCGCCACCTGGATCGGGAATCAACGCAAGAGCCGAATCCCGGGCGACCTCAGCCAGCGTGGCCGTAGCTTCTTCCCAAATCTCTTCGGAGCCAACGAATTTCTCTGGGTCTTTAGTAGAAAGCTCAAGGTAAAAATCTTCTAGCCCGTAGTCGCCAAGCAGATCCAGTACGAACCGGAGCAGCGACGCCAGCTCGCAGTGCAACTGCTCGCGGGTGCAGAAGATGTGAGAGTCGTCCATGGTGAACCCGCGGGCACGGGTAAGCCCATGCACTACACCGGATTTCTCGTAGCGGTAGATCGTGCCGAACTCGAAGAGCCGTAGTGGCAGCTCCCGATACGAACGTCCGCGCGAGGCGAAAATCAGGGTGTGCATTGGGCAGTTCATTGGCTTGAGATAGTAATTTTGCCCCGGCTTACGCACCGTGCCGTCATCGTTGTGTTCGGCGTCGAGGTGCATCGGGGGGAACATACCCTCGGCGTACCAGTCCAGGTGGCCCGAAGTGTGGAACAGCTGCGCCTTGGTAATATGCGGGGTGTTCACGAATTCATATCCGGCTTCGATATGCTTGCGCCGGGAGTACTCCTCCATTTCCCGACGGACTATACCCCCTTTGGGGTGGAAAATCGCTAAGCCGGAACCGATTTCGTCGGGGAAACTGAACAGATCTAGCTCAATGCCCAGCTTGCGATGGTCGCGGCGCTGGGCCTCGGCAATCATCTCAAGGTGGCGATCGAGGGCCTCCTGGGATTCCCATGCGGTGCCGTAGATGCGCTGCAGGTTGGCGTTCTTCTGATCGCCTCGCCAGTACGCAGCGGCACTTCTGGTCAATTTGAACGCAGGAATGTGCTTAGTAGTCGGGATATGCGGTCCGCGGCACAGGTCACCCCAAATGCGTTCCCGGTTGCGGGCGTTGAGGTTGTCATAGGCGGTGAGCTCGTCGCCGCCGACCTCCATGATCTCGGCATCGCCGGATTCGTCGTCGATAAGTTGCAGCTTGTATGGCTCGCCGGCCCACTCGGTACGAGCTTGCTCCTTGGATTCGTAGATCCGTCGCGAGAACAGCTGTCCGTCCTTGACAATCTGCCGCATCCGTTTTTCTAGCGCCTCCAAATCTTCAGGGGTGAACGGTTCGGCCACGTCGAAGTCGTAGTAGAAGCCATCGGTAATAGGCGGACCGATCCCCAGTTTGGCTTGTGGGAACAGATCTTGGACGGCTTGGGCCAAAACATGTGCCGTCGAATGCCGGATCACGCTGCGGCCGTCGTCGGTGTTGACGGGTACTGGAGTAACCTCGACGTCGACGTCTGGAACCCAGCTTAGGTCGCGTAATTTCCCGTCGGCGTCACGCACCACCACAATCGTGTCGGGAGTGCCACGTGTCGGCAACCCGGCCTCGCTGACCGCGGCCGCCGCGGTACTACCGGCAGGAACCCGGATTGGGACTTGCGGCGACCGCAAGCCCGGGGTAGCCGGGCGCAGCGGGTCGCCGCCGTCGGCTCCAGGGACAGGGTGTACGGGGGCGCTCATCGGGTTGGTCTCCAAGACGTATTTGTAGCGGGGTTGTAATTGGGGAGTTAACTGATAACGGTTGCCATGCTATCGGGGCGGGCTTTGAGGAAACCAAGCCCATTAAGGGTCGAGTGCGTCTTGGTCAGTCCGCATCATGGCTGGGTTTAAACCGCACAAACAACGTGTCAGCTTTGTTCAACAGCGTGTCGCCGTAGATCAACCGTTCCGAAACGAAGCTCTTGCGCCCGTACACCCGGTTGACGCCGACATCGAGCTGCAGCTCCTTGCCAATCGACGCGATGTGCCGATAATTGATTTTGAGGTAGGGCAGTGCGCTGGTAGGGAGCTTCGGTTAGCCCCGTGGGCATCAACCGCAGCACAGCATCGAACAGCATTCCGGGAGCTCCGCCGTGCGCAACATCGTTGCTTACCAGATTAAGCCGGGCCGATCACGCCCAGCCACGAATGCGGCCGTTGTCGATTTTATCGGCAGACATCGGCACCGTCAGGACTTTGTCGCGGACAGTTTAGGTCCATCCGGTGACCCGACTTGCCGACCACCACGATACGGAATTCCTATCGAGGCCTAGGCCGCTGGCACGGTCACTGAGCCCCAGCAGCCGATAGCATCTCGAACTCGTCGTCGGAAAGGTTGATCTCGGCGGCGGCGACGTTCTCCTCCAGGTGCGCCACCCGCGACGTCCCTGGAATCGGCAACATCACCGGCGATCGCTTCAGCAACCAGGCCAGTGCCAGTTGCGACGGCGTCGCGTGATGGTTGGCGGCGATACGCTGTAACGGTCCGTCCGGGGCCGCCAGCGGTCCCGCGGCCAGTGGGAACCACGGGATGAAGCCGATGCCCCGGCTGGTCACAGCATCTAACAGTGGTTCGGCAGCTCGCGCCGACAAGTTGTACATGTTCTGCACCGACACGATCTCTGTGATCTGCTGGGCCGCGGTGAGTTGATCAAGGTTGATCTCGGACAGACCGATGTGGCGGATCTTTCCTTCGTTTTTCAATGTGAACAGCTCGCCCACTTGGTCGGCCAGTGGGAAGTTTGGGTCGATCCGGTGCAGCTGAAACAGATCGATGGTGTCGACGTCGAGACGGCGCAGGCTCATTTCCAGTTCTTGACGCAGGTAGCTCGGATTACCCAGCGGGATCCATACGTCCCGGCCGGTTCGCACCAAACCGGCCTTAGTTGCGATCACCAGCCCCTCGTAGGGATGCAGTGCCTCGGCAATGATCTCCTCGGAGATGTAGGGGCCGTAGGAGTCGGCGGTGTCGATGAAGTTCACCCCCAGCTCGACGGCGCGTCGCAGTACCTGCACGGCCTCGTCGCGGTCAACGGGCGGGCCCCACACTCCTTTACCCGTTAGGCGCATCGCGCCGAAACCAAGTCGGTTGACCTTCAGGTCGCCACCGAGCGCGAACGTTCCGGATGCCTGGGCCAGAGCCTGATGGTTTTGTGAGGTCACTTTTACGACTGTACGCCAAAAAGGCCGCATTTCTGAGCGCGGCAAGCCGAACAGGTGCGTTTCGATGCGCTATGAAGCAATGCCGCTGACCCACCGGGCGGTGGGCGCGACTGTAGTCGGCTAGCTGCTCACCAGACATATGACCATCTACGCATGCAGACCGAAATCGGCCGGGGGACAGCAGCGTTTCGCGTAAGCCGTCGACGCCGTCCTGCATTGGGACATGCAATGCGGAACTGGCCGGTGCGTGCGAGTCACTTCCGAGGTCGCCGTCGTAAGGACGGTGGTGCTGGTTCGAATGAGGTTCCTAGCTGCGTCGTACCGAGTAGTGGATGTCGTCGACAAGCCCGCTCTACACGGGTTCTCCTATGGGACTTTGCGGAGTGCGGCGAGGAACGGTTTGCGGTCCACTTTTACCTGGCGGAACCGGTATGGCGGCCTGCTGGCGGCCCAACGTTTCACCGGCAACCGTTGCGTGCGCGTAATCCGATGTCGTAATAGCCGGACAGGAGAAGCAGGTCGACGATGATTGCGGCCACCCAGGTACCGATCTGTAGCGCAGCCTTCGCCAGCATACCAGCCGCAATCTCAAATTGCTCCCACGAGATACTATGCACTGGTCGGCGCTGCCAGAAAATAGGTCGCTAATGTAGCCAAGTACATTCTCTAGTAATGCGGTTGGGTCAACAGATTGAAAAATTTTTCTAACCCAAAAACAATGGGGGCGATAGTCAATATGGTGCGTAGCACCAGGTATGCTGGATTCTTTAGCTGATTTCGTAAGGGCAGGGATTGCAGCAGCCGGCTTGGCACTTCAAGACTATGAAATTAAATTATAGTAGTTTTAGTTTGATAAAGTGTTTATCAGTTAGAAAAAGGAATGTATGTATGGGGTGGCGTAGCTTCATCAGTGGCGTGCTGCTGGGTTTGGTATGCTTGCTGACCTAGCAGCTTAACCAGTTCTACCGGTTCGTCTGTGCTCAATCAGCACTGGTCGGCCGTGACCAGGCAGCCGATCCCGTTGGAATTCCGCGTCACCAGGCCAAATTCACTTGGATCCACTTACGGCCCAGGGTCTGTTGGAAAGCGACTATGCAGGCCTGATTGACCGATCCGGTCCCAGCACGGGGCGAACCTCCAGGCGGCACCACAGGACCCGCCGCGACATCGTGGTCAGTCTCCCGTAACGGGAATACGAGTTGCCCGGACGACTGATGGTCGTGGCCATGGCGCAACCAGCTAACAACGGAGAACCCGTCATCGAAGTGCTGAACCGCGTCGCTCATGACTACGGGTAGACTATCGGCGTTTCTGCCTGCAGACAACTGCCCATCGAGCCTCGCGCTGGACGGCAGCCCTATCTCCCACAGGTGGAGAGCGGACTCCGCTCGCCCGAGCGCATCGTTTCGATAACCTCGTTCATTGAGGCGTCGTTGCCGATCATCCCTAGACCCTGACCGGGGGCGTCAACGGGGGAGGTGTGTGCAATCGTCGACTGCGATCGAGGCAATCTAGATCGGCACGCACTACAGAAAACGCGCCGAACAAGGCAGAACCACGGCGACATCGAAGATTCGAGTGATTGTGGTATTGGGTATTGGTTGCCTTTGTCGCGCTTGGGGCCCGACAGCTGCTATTGCCGGTCACCGGCTCTGGGCATGTTGCCAGGTGCGTGGCCCACCCACGCCCCGCTCGCGCCGGCGACCAATACCTCGGTCAGTCTGCGGGACAAGACGATTCCGCCTTGGACAAACGCCGACACCGCATCCACGACGCCGTCAAGAAACGATAGCGTACTGCAGATCCGCCAGCAACCAGGATCTCGACACAGGCGTCGATCGCTTGACGGGTTCTGAGGCTGTCATGTACGTGTGTGACTGTGGGGATTTCGGCGTCATGCGCCTGACCAAACCACGACCAATCCGCACCGCTGCCGGTAGACTGAACATCGTCGGCATCGACGATGTTCAGTCTACCGGCAGCGGTGCGCGATCAACTCAACGCCGCCGGCGATCCCACCCATTGGTGCGTTAATGATCGGTACCCGCAGACCGAACTCCTTGATCAGAGAGTCGATAACATCGCTGCGCGCTATTGCGGCGAGGGAGCGATGCTTTCAACACTGTCAGGATGATCACCGAATCCTCAACCGTGTGCAGCGCGTGCCGTTGCTATGGAATTGCTACGTAGTTAACAGCCTTGCCATCCCGGGCGTCGCCACCGACAGTAAGGTAAAGGTATAAGTGACTGCTCAGCACCTGCAATATAACCGCACTTAGGCTGTAGTGTTCCGACAGATCGTGGCTGACAAGCAGCGCCAGCACGTTCTGGCAAAGTTAGTGGGTATGACCACTGTGGAGTGTGCGGTGAAGGCATTGACACTATTGAGACTGCATATTGCGCTGCCAGTCCGTTCGGGTATTTATCCGGAGTACTCGTTGGCCAAGTTGGTCAATACACGTGGGGAGCAGCAGTATCGTCTTTAGCCTGAATGATCCGACGAGTGTCGGCTGCGGTCCGGACAACATGCCCTGGCTGGACGATCCAGGCCTGTTCCTCCGGTCATTGCGAGTTCCGTCTCAGTGGCTGGACTGGCTGCTGCGTGATCCCGGTAGCTTCAGCGGCTCGTTCGTAAACAGCTTCCTGGTTAACCGGGTACATGCTGCACTCGGGCGAGCTTATCTAGCTCGGATCGACCGTGCTTTACTTTGTAGCAGCGCAGTAGCAGCGCAGCACCCGGCGATCGTCCCGTCCACCTAGCCAGGCTTCCTGACATCACTGGACGACGAGATCGAGCTTGTCACCAGTCACAAAATGCACAGACTGACGGCGCTAGTCGAAATCACCAAGGCCCTATAGCAGGGAACTGGACAAGATGACCATCCTGAAGACGATCGTCGACAAGGGCGTCGAGCTCTGATGAAGGTCGAGTGCGGGTTCCGGGTCCTAATGCATGCCGGGGAACTCTAAATTCAGGGTGGTGCGCAATCGCGAAAAGACGGGTATTCAGAACCCGTAGAAGCCGATTTCGCGCTCCGTGTGCGACAGTGCCCTGAAAGTTTTTGAGCCGATGCTGACAACGGATGCGTGGACCGCGTTTCGCCGACCCCAGTATATAACCGCACTGGAAGTGCGCTCGCTTATCTGTGTGCCACTACGGCTGAAGGGATCGTATCCTTGGCGCGTTCTAAGTGGACAGCAAGGTTGTGCTGGCGAAATTTGATGAGGAATCGCAGAATCTTCTGCATGCCTTCGCCGAACCAAGTGGCCATCGCCATCGAAAACGCCCGGTTTTTCGACGAGGTCGCCGAGTTTGCGCGAGGAGGAGAATAGCGTCCGCCAAGTGTTCCAAGAAATTATGTGCCTGCTGACATCGACCGGTGAGGCACTCAAGATCATGGATGGTGGGCGTGTGCGCTCGAGGTACATAACGACTGTGCTTTTTACCGACATCCGCGGTTTCACCTCGATCAGCTAGAAGATGTTAAAGGAGGGCGTAGTCAGTTCCACCAATCGACTGCCTGCAGCGCATGGTCGACATCGTTTTCGACGAGGGCAGAAGCGTCGACAAGTTCATCGGCGATGCTGTGATAGCCGTTTTTTTGGTACACCGGTGCCTAATTACGGATGACGCCACCTGTTCCGTCCGCGTGGCGATGCGCATGATGGAGGAAAGCGGTCGCTTTAACGACGATCGAGGTGACTTAGGTGCAGCCTTCCCAGTGCACGAGTTGCCGCAGGTACAAGTCAAGGGCAAAGAGTAGCCGCTGCAGCTGTACGCAGTGCTGAGCGAGGCGGTCGTTTTCCACCGCAATCGAAATCATGCCTTACTCAGCGGCCCGTGAATCAGATACGGTGCGCTTTCGGCAACAACCGCAGGCGAACCGTCATCAGCATTGTCGCTGACAAGCTCCAGTAATGGCGGACTGCTCCGCTACCCCGGCTGGTGTTACCGCAATGATGACCCGCTCATCGTCGGGAAAGCTCGGTGTCCAACCCGGGTGCAGTTGCCGATCGAGCATGATGTGATGCGCTCTTGCTTCTCCGTCCGAAAAGTTAGTTCGCGCAGTACACCTTGGAGACGTTCTGGTTGGGATTGGCCGCGGCTACCGCTGTGAACGTTTAGGCGATGTTGAATCAGCTGTGCGACGCTATTAGTCTCGGCTCCGTGGTGGACGGTTACACCAGATTCACGCGATATGTGGCCATCGGCGACAGTCAGACCGAAGGTTTATGGGACGGTGACGACACGGTCGGGCTTCTAGGATTTGCTGATCGCCTCGCCGCACTGGTCGATGCAGTGTATCCCGGTTTGGCATACCCTAACCTCGCTGTCCGCGGTAAGTTGCTGGCCGATGTACTCACGGAGCAGGTTCCGCAGGTACTGGCTATGAGGCCGGATCTCATCACTGTGTGCGCCGGGATGAACGACGTTATCCAGCCTGGACGATCGTTCGGCCGTGCGCTTGCCGATCTTGAATCCGTGTATGCCGCCCTGGCCGAATCGGGGGCGACGATAGTGACGACAACCTTCCCCAACGTCGTGCAGTTCCTCCCGCTCGGACGACTTGCAGCCGGGCGACTGTTGCGCATTAACAATGCGATCACCGCTGCCGCCGGCCGTTACGGGTTAAAGCTCGTCGACCTTTATAATGCAGCCTCGATGCACGATCCGGCTACTTGGGACATCGACCGCGTACATGCGTCTACCAAGGGGCATATCCTGTTTGCTGCCGCAGTCGCCGAAGCTCTCAATTTGCCCAACAGTAACCATGATTGGGCCGAATCGAGTGGCAATCACACGCAGGTGTCATTCGGGGTCCGCAGTTATGAGCAGCTGCGCTGGATACGGGAAATTTTTATGCCTTGGGTGTGGCGACGGCTGCGTGGCAAATCTTCAGCCGATGGGCGAGTACCTAAACGCCCGCGGTTAGAACGTGTTAGCGTGCCACACTTAGAACACCACGACGCGTCAACTTGACGCTAAGAACCCGCGGCGCGCATCCCGGTCGGGCATTCTGGACACATGGACGTGGATGCCCTGCTGCAGTCAATCCCACCACTCGCGGTCTACCTGCTGGTCAGTGGTGTGGTCGGGGTCGAGAGTTTGGGTATTCCCCTGCCGGGAGAAGTCATGCTGGTCAGTGCGACGTTGTTGTCGTCGCGTCACGACCTGGCGATCAGCCCGATCGGTGTCGGTGTCGTCGCCGTGATTGGCGCCGTAGTCGGCGACTCGATCGGTTACACCATCGGCCGCCGATTTGGCATGCCGCTCTTTGACCACCTTGGCCGGCGGTTTCCGAAGCACTTCGGTCCGGGGCATGTAGCTCTGGTCGAGCGGTTGTTTAACCGCTGGGGTGTGCGGGCGGTCTTCTTTGGTCGTTTCATCGCGCTGCTGCGCATACTCGCTGGGCCGCTAGCGGGAGCGTTGAAAATGCCCTACCCGCGCTTCCTAGCTGCCAACGTTTCGGGCGCCATCTGTTGGGCGGGTGGCACTACCGCGCTGGTCCACTTCGCCGGGATGGCCGCCGAACGCTGGATGGAACGATTCTCTTGGATCGCGCTCATCATCGCCGTGGTGATCGGCATCATCGCCGCAATCTTGCTGCGCGAACGAACGTCACGCATAATCGCCGAACTCGAGATGGAGTACTACTGTAAGCAAAATCCCCAGCGCTAGCCGCTCCTAAAGCCGTTTGACGCCCCCCTTAGGTTCGGAGTGGGCCCGGGGGTTGCTCGATGAGAATGCAGGCCATCTCCTGAGGCATGGTGCGCTGCACCCGAGCCAACCATAGCCGCGAGGTCAGTGGCCACTCTTCATCAGGTGGCCACCCTTCATCAGGAAGTACCATGACAACGCACACTCATCAACATCGACTAGCTTTGGTCACTGCGGCACGGCGGCGCACGATATCGTGAACCTTGTCGATGTGAGCGATGCAGGCCGGTCCGGCGGGATGATCCGCGTCGATTCGGACAACAATTTTGAAAACGAGTAGCTTTCATAACCATCGCCGCCTTGGAACCAGTTGTGGAGGACATAAAGATCACCAATAATTTTCCCTCAAGAGTATCGCTTAACATTAGTCACTGCACTTCGAACAACCTATGAGTCCAAAATTGTTCGCGACGCTCCAGCATCGCCAGTACCAAGTCGTTCTTCGTCGCGTAGTGGCGGTAAAGAGTGCCCTTCGTGACACCCCGCTCGTTCGCTTACCTCGTCGGCGCCTATCGCGTGGATGCCACACCGGCGGAACAGCACATATGCCGTATTTACGATCCGCTCGCGAGCCTGGGCGGCGGGCGTCACTTCAAACGCTAGTCGTCACTATCCTCACCGTACCCCCAGGAAGTCGATATAGACAGAGCGCCCTAAATTTCATTATAGAAATGAAAGCATCGAACTTGGCTGAGAAGTTTGGCTTTAGCTAACAGGATGGACGTCCATACGGACGTTTTAGCGCCAGGTGATTTAGGGAGTCCATCATGCATTCTCTTACGATAGATACATGGCTCCACTCAACGTAACCCCCAGTACACGGCTTGTTTACGAGTTAAGGGATCCGTACAATATTCTCAGAGCAACTATCGATCGCAGCAGTCAGGTGGTGCTGATTAACGCAAGCGGCTAGTTCGACTTATGAAACGAGTACACTTTGCGCCAGCTGATCAGCGAGGCGACAGAGTCTTTGGTTGTCGAAGTCAACGGCTTGGATGTCATGGCTTACTGCCCGTTCGCTGTACTAACCGACCAGGGGAATTGGTGTCACCGTTGCGGTATCGAACTGCGTCGGGTTAAGTCGCTAGCCGATCATGGCTCGACTGGTCGAAGCATGTGGGCTCAGCGGTGTTCTGCACATTTTTTCGACCGCGGACGCCGCGCGCGACAACCATGGCCAGCCGGTGACGCGGCGGTCAGCGACCGGACGATTCGGTTTGCGTCATTCCTATTTCTAGGTTGTTCCATATTGGATCATGGAGAATTCGCAACGCCGAGCTAACCTCTGCGTGTAACGTCGCTAGCGAAGAACATGGAAGGCGTCGTGGACGTCGTACTAGGGATATCAATGGGGTCCACGGTGATCCGGATTGCTTTATCGAAGGCGAATGTGCTTACGATGCTTTTGTAGACGAAAACGACTTTCGGCGTCATTGTGCATGACCCGGTGGCTTCATAGCCGTACCCGCGCAAGTGCTTGCGACGATTCTGCTTACCTGGGAAGGCACTGCCGCAGGTGGAGACCAACTAACATTAACCGAGGTTGGCTTAGAAGGGATCTAACAGAGGTCGCGGCATCTCTGGCCCAAAACGTTGGTTGCGGAATTGGCTACCAGCGCACCGCGATGCTGCTCATTGAGCCGGGGATACGCGACAGTCAGCATTGTCGGCTCCAACGACGGTTCAGTCACTGACGTGCACCAGGAACCGCTGGAGCTTTCTCCGCGCTGTGCTGACTTTGTCGAACAGCTGGACGCCATGCCCACCGATTTCGATGAGCAAGAGTCACGCCCATAAGGTGTGTTCATTGTCCGGGAGCGGCATCGACATCGCTCCGTTCAAGCCGGCGTTCTAAATGGTTACTCCGCTTAGAGCGGGTGCCCCCAAAGAACCGTAGATGGCGCTGGACCGCGGGGTGGCGTTGCCATCAGCCAATGTGCCGTTGTTCGTTTCGTCCACCGGCGCACTGACTTACACGCAGGATCTCTCGAACGGCACGATTGCCTTGAATATGTCCCCAGTGTTGCTAACGACCCTGCAAAGGCCAACGCCAATAAATAATTATTATATCCGATCCGTTGCGCTAGACCAGACTCGACAACAACGTAAGCCGGTGTTGTTGGTCAGCATCGCGTTGGCGGTAATGTTCATCGCTGCCGTGGTGGAGCTGGCAGTCGTACTGGTGATCACTATTCGCACGACGGTCGTTTCGCAGTCCAGCCCTAAGCAGAATCTCATCGTGCCGACCCTACAAACCCCCGCTTACCTCGGTGTATGAGTCTGCACCGCTGTCTGTCCTCACCGATGCCCGCAATACCGGTCCCAGCTGTGTCGTCCCCCCACGCCGGTTCCAGAGGTTCCGGTGCTCGTTCCGCTGCCGCTATAGCGTTCTCACTACCGGTTCAAACATCCAGCCTCCGGGTGAACCTGTCAAGTTTTCCGGTTTACCTATAGAGTCCACCAGTACAGGTTCCAATAGCGCGGCTGCAAATGCCCATCCCCGAGCCACCCGGTACAAACTACCCAGCTCTAGACCATTGATACAGTTGTCAACACTCAAGCAGCCGGTGCACTTACCGGAGCTCGAAGTTCCCTCGCGGTGGTCTCTTTCGCAGCACTGTCGGCACCAGCCACGCCCCAAGTACCAGTGTTAATTTCCCGCTTTGGTAATTAGTTTAGCGCTATACTGCGAGTAAGCAAGCCAGCCCGATTAGGCCGACCGCCACGATGGTGGCACGCAAAGCATTTGGCGATAACTGGCGAGCGTAACGGGTCCCAACTAATCCTCCGACCAGCGAGCCCGCTGCGATCAGGCCAGCCGTCGACCAGTTGATCCGATCGAAGGCCACCAGCGTATAGCCAACTGCCGCAGTAATATTTACCAACATCGACAAAAGGTTCTTAGCTGCGTTAAGGCGCTGTATCGACTCTGGCAGCAATGCACTCATTATGCTGACCAGCAGGATGCCTTGCCCGGCAGTGAAGTAACCACCGTAGACGCTGACAGCGAAGGTCCCGAGCGCCAGCATAGCCATCCGGGCCGGTGTGATGTGTTCGGCGCAGCGGCCGGCCGCTTTGGCCCGACGCCGCGCCCAGGACTGAATCCGCGGCCCGGCCACTACTAGCACCAACGCCAGGACGAGAAGCATTGGAATGATCGAGGTAAACACCTTCTCAGGCAGGTGCAGGAGCAGAAAGGCGCCCAGCGCTGCACCGGTTAGCGACACCGGGATCTGCCAGCGCAACCGACTCCACCGACCGCCTAACTCGGCGCGGTAGCCCCAAGTAGCCGATACACCGCCAGCCACTAGACCTACCGCGTTAGACATGGTTGACGTGACCGGTGAATAACCAAGCGCGACGAGCGTTGGAAACGTGATCAAAGTGCCAGATCCGACGAGCGCATTAATCGCGCCAGCACCGAACCCGGCCAAGCCGATCGTAGCCAGGTGTGAAACCAACACTCCGGGACCTTAGTCCGACATAGGGTTGCACTGCCAATAACAGTGGACTAAATCACGTCGCACCACCGCGGTCCGGCGCGAGGCGCCTCGGGGCCGAGGTCTACTCCGGTGTGGAGCTTGACCGAGGCTGAGCTTTTTGCTGATCGAGCTCACCGGGTCCGATGGCACTCATTTAGGTTGACCTGGTCAATCACTGATCGCTGGCGGCGGGATCCGGTGGGTGAGAATTCCCGTTGACAGGTGAAGTCTATGAACAACGCAGTAAGTGTGACTGGGTATTTGATGGCGACCAAGTGCCTGGCGCCATCGATGGTGTAGTGGTGGGTATTCGCAAAAACCTCGACGTTTGCCGGGTAGCACGAACCTGTCAGTATGGCCATTGACGAGTATGACCGGGTTTTAATCAACTCCCAGGGCGGCAGTCGATAGCCGCGCGCCTTGACACGGCAAGGAACACCTCATCCCTTTATAGCTTATGCACCAATACTACATATGGGCTACATTTGGCGGTGTAGTCATAGTTCAGCTCCCGGACCGCGGGTCAAGACCTAAGTGTTCATAATGCGACCAGGTGATGATTGTGTGCCACGTGTCGTCCATCGATCCATCCGTAGCGCTCGCTATTCGCCAGTCTCCCGTGCCCACACTCTCCCGTAGCAAACGCCTGACGATTAACTGCCGTCTTCTGACCAGGATCTTTTTGGTGAAAAATGCTTTACCTAATCAGGTATAGCTAGTCATCGTGGGATGACCATAATCGTGCAGCACCTAACCTCAAGCTGCTCTGCAGATTGTACCTATCAATAAAGGTCAGCGAGCGCCACGCATTTCGACGACGACAAAGCGCGGGGTGTACCCGACGCTCGGCCGGGTACCGTTTCCGGTTGTGACTCGCAGTAAGGAATGCGTTTGACTAACCCAATCCGTAATAAAGTCAACGTAGCCGGCGATGCCCGAGCGAATCAACCTGTGGGCGAGTACCGGCTACGCCACGCCATGGCTGCGCCACTGACGGTAGTGTAAACCATGACGCCATTTACTCATTCAGAGGATCTATGTCACGTGTCGGCGCCGGACGGAGTACCAAATTACTATAGCGATTCGCCCTGGTGAGCGACAGTGGTCCTGGGCACAGTGGATGTTGCGGATTCGTCGTACAGCGGGCGTGTTACACACAGCCGGTGTAGCGCAGTGGCCAGTGCGTGGTATTCCCGGACGAGAACCACCCGACTTGCTTCCACATTCTGCCTGTGGCCGCGTTGATTGGCGCGGTGGCTACCATCGTCAATTGTCGAGTAATCGGCGATGAACTCGGCTACATGCTCAGGACGCACGAGTGCTTTTCGTTGGTGCCAAACTGCAGTCATCAATGGAGGCAATTAGCGAGCGAGTCCCCGGTTTGGTACGCATCGTTGTGGTGGGTTATGGCCCTAGTCAGAACGAAGACCAATACGAATCCTGGCTCGCTGCAGCCCTATCGGTCGCCGCCGACCCACATGGTGCCGACACTGATACTGCCCTGATGATCTACAGTTCGGGTATCTCCGGACAGCCCAAAGTGATTGGGCTAGGCCGGTGCGCTTTGGTCAACCACCTCGAGCTTGTCCTAGCTGTTTCACTTCGGCAAGAGGGACATCAACGTGGTCGCGATGCCCCTGTTCTAAGTCTGTGGGTTTTCGTACACATTTTTGGTATTGGGGCTGGGGTACACTAACCAGCCTGACCCGCGAACCCGGAGCCGCAACGCTAATCGGCGCTCTGAATTTCGGCGCGATATGCTGCTTTGATGCCCCCGGTGATTGCCCGGTTCCTGGAAGTCGGCCACGCGGCGGTCAGCGCCTTCTCCGGCCTGCGTTATGTGGTGTACGTAGCAGCCACTGTGCCTATGCTGTAGTGAGTACTCGCAGCCTTGCTCCACATTAATTTCATCCAGCTGTACGTACAGACGAAACTGTGCAACGCGATCACTGCCCGAATCGGAAAAACACTGCTATTCCAGGAGACTCAACGTGTTGTTGTAACACGGAAAAGAATTGCTGAGCAAAGAAATAAAGATCGTTGATCCCGAATCAGGTAACTGATAAAATACCGGACAATCCGGCAAGATTTGAGTGCAAAAAATTTTTTAGTGCAAAAACTGCTATCGCAATCAGCCATAAGCAACTGTCTATACAATTACCGCAGATGGTTAGTTGCGCAACGGCGACATCGGGCACCTCGATGCCGACGGTTATTTTATACATAGAGGACTGGTTGAAAGACATGATCATCACCGTCGGCGAGAACGGGTACGGACCCGAGGTGGAAGCGCGCTTATAGGAAATATTGCCGTTGCCTATGCCGCGGTAATAAGTGCTTCCGAAGACTTCTGTGGTGAATTCGTCAAGGCGATCGTTGTCACCATCGCTACCGAAATCGAACCTAATGGCATTATCGAATTTTTGCTATCAGCATCTGGAGGGCTACACATGCCCGCAAATCTTTTACTGCGTAGCAGCGATACCCCACGATGCAAGCAGTAAAATCTTCACAGCTAAGTTTCAGCAGCACTATTGGAAAGAAAGGCCGCGCGGAATTTAGGTACCCTCAGAATACGAACTGATCCTCGATGATGCCGATAACACATGCTGGGTGCCGTTGCACGGTGGCAGGTTTTGCACCACAAGACACTTCTCGCATCGGTGTCGACATGGGTGCAACATCGGCGCGGACCAACGGTGCGCCGGAGCTGTACTGGATCGCCTGATGCGGGCTCCCCTTGAGGACCGTTCCAACGGGATGGCTTTGCGGGAACTTAAGTTTTAGCAAAGCCAATCCCTGCTTGACTGGTTACCCTATTTCATCGTCCTTACCGAGATATTGGTCTTATTCTTGGTGCCACGACTCGTTGTCGTCCGGAGACTAAGAAGATCGATAATGGTCGCTCTCCACCCAACCTTGACCGGCCACCTCAGCGTTGGTAAGACTTGCATCCTTAGCAGAAGAGCGTAGAGGGTAGGTAGCACTGGCCACTCAGTATCAAGCTAGCGAAGTTCCTCAATTTCTGCCGAGGGCGTTGCCGCAACGGCAAATGGATGCGCAAAAAGATGGTCGCTTTTGCCTCTAGTCTGTGCTTATTGGCCGCGGGAGCATGGACCGGTCCATCTTCTCCAGTCTGCTCTAATCAAAGGTGACTCCAAGTTAAGTTTTTTTCGGCGCACTCATGGATCGCCACACCGGTCGCCGACTAGTCCGGCTCGGGGGCTTGCCTCCCGGCAACATAAAACGCTTTGTGTCGCGCTTGTGTACCGTCAACACCCTGCCTGAGGCGTCTCTCAACACCACGACACTGATCCAGATAATAACCCGCTAGATACTGCTCAAACCAACCGGAATTACCTCCATATCTCAATGCGGCAAGCACCTAGGCCGCACGTCTTACCGTCGGCGCGTCCACTTTATTTGTCATCGGCCGAGATAGTGTTGTGGCTCACTTAGTAGAGCCGATGCAACTGCACTAGACACTGCATGGTGGCCTTAGCGACACAGCTGATCCTCCCACGTAATCAACACTGTATGGCTATCCACCTCTAGTGGTAATGTACGCGGCTTTGTTGACCGTGAAGTTATTGAATTCCAGCATTGTTTCGACAAATTTTAAGCAGCCTGAAGAACTAATGGACCGAGTAGATATTTCGTACTGTATTTCCAAATGGTTCCCACAATGCGCTATCTTGAATATTAGCAAGCTGTGATAGTACCAAGCGTGATGATAAATTACGTTAGGATAGGCGAAACCATTGGTATCCAGAAAGTCCGTTAGCTCACACTGGCAATACGTATCGGTGTCATTATAACCATTTTATTGTATTAGGTGGTGACAAAAGTATTGCGTTCGTCAACATGTAGGGACCCGCCAAGCATCTCTGATTTCTAACGGATTCTGTAAACACCGTTTGGTCTCGTCATGTACGAGGCCCCCAACCTAGGATACAATTACAGACACAGCAAATCTATTGATAGCTTCCACCAGTATGGTGACCAAATTTTGACTAGATCTGTTGTTCAAAAATAATTTGCTAGCGCGGCAGCTGATCAGCCGGTAATTTAACAGTTGATTTATCTAGAGATGGCAAATATAACGACATTGTGACCCACAATTTAGCACTTGCCATCGTGTGTGGTGAACGGTAATGGAATCATTAGTGTCCCACAGGTCATGACGAACTATTTCTGTTACTGTGGTGTCAAGCCGCACATCATTGACCGATTCGGCAACAATTTTATTCCAGATGGATTCAAAGCCTCGTGAGAGCATGCTCATTAGTGCATTTTGAGTGGGCTCGGTGGCGCTTATTTTATGCTCGTGTTGGTTGTAGAGTCGCTGTGACCGCTTCCGAAATCTTACCCACTACTTCAGCACCAAACCAGTAAGTGCTGTAGTAGGTTGTTATGTGTGGGATATTCCCGTGACAGATTAGTGGTGTTGTGTAGAAAGAAAGGAACTTTCAAGGGTATAAAGAGTTGCTATGCAGAAAGTCTGAAAACGTCTCGGTGAGCAGATATTGAGAATCAACAGGCGCCCTGAGGGATGTTGTACGGTGGCCTACCGCAAACCTCTTCGCGCACAAAACAAGAGCATTCGATCCGGGTAGAAGGCTCTGAAATAAGGTTTGATGTCAACATTCGGATGCCGGCAGCTAATGAAATATTCGCAGGTAGGACAAGTAACGTCTTATTCGGTCGCTGTGCCGCGGTGGCTTTGTGCCGATATTGACACCAGGTCGTTACGCCAAGTGCGTAGTTTTAACTGCTTCAGTGCCTTTTTCTGCGTTAATGTTTAATTCTATAGTGTTGGCTGGTGTAGATACATTGTGCTATTGGGGGTTTTGAGATGGAACTGGAACTCATTCGCCTTTTTTCCGATCGCTAAATTACCCGAAATTGCAGGTTTCCTTGTTGGTTTTTCTAACAGCAGCAAAGCTACCGTCACTTAACGCTGTGTAACACCATTTAACTTAACTAGGACGTCAGGTTGTCGGTATCTTTCAGCTCAACTGTCGACTACAAACCTGGCTACGAATTACACCATATTTTATTTTAATAGACTTAGTTACATGATGTAAAGCCGCAACACAGGGTGTGGTACCGGTCCGGGATGCAACTCGCGGTTATGCACTTCTGCATACCGCTTAACGGCTTTCCGTAAAGTGCTTGTAGCAACACTAATTATCGTTGTCGTGATTGCCTAGCCCAGTGCCCGACGAATACCGCGACCGCAACCCGGACTTCGTTACGCAGCCACTGGCACGCACGGATAGCCAAGGATCAAGAGTGGAGGTAAGCTATGTCAAGGTTTAGCTATACCTAGCTAAAGTATTTGTGAAAAGTTAGGGCGGATCATGCTCAGGCGTAGGCAGATCTCACAGGGTCAATCTAGTTCGCATTCGTCCGGTTCGGTGATCCCGCTAACTCAGTTTGTGCCCGGCCAGCGGGCGATCATAGTAGGCACGGTGCACCACGCAACATCTGCTGTCGTGACTCGGCTACAGCAACTGGGTTTTCGTTCGGCGGCATCTATCACAGCGATCCGTGATATCTAACAATCTACCGGGTGCAAGACATCGAACTGCGTCTCCATCGCCGCTAAGCGCGACTGATCGAAGTTGTTCCAGTAGCACAGGGATGACGTCTTGCCTACGACGACGTTAGTGGCCTCATTGCTCTTGCGGGTACCCACCGAGTAGTACTGGTCGGCAATCTGAACGTCGGTAAGACCATGGTGTTCAATCGTTTGGCCGGGTTACGCGCACAGTTGGGCTCTTTGAACCGATGGCAGCGGTCGCTGATCCCCGCCGTCTGATCACAACGCTATCGATTCCCGGGGAAAATCGGTGCTCAATTTCGCTGATTACGTTGCACCACAAGCGGATCAGCATCAAATTAAAATTGATCATGTTGTGCTGCAACCGTTATGGTGCTTCGTCGTCTTCTTCGTGGTTATACTTGTCTTCTTCCAAGTCGTGTTCACCATTGCGGCGTCACTATAGGATTTGATCGACCAAGGGCTCATCTTGCTGGACTGCCAGGTCGCCGGTCATTACGGTAACTCCCCGCTGACAGGTATACTCGGCGACGGGATTATCGGCGGCGTCGGCACCGTTCTGCAGTTCATCCCGCAGATTGCACTGCTGTTTTGCTGATTCCGCTGCTGGAAAACCTGGGCTATATGACATGAGCTGCATTTCTCATGGACCGGGTAATGGTCAGACCGGACTGGAAGCCTGCGCTTTTTCACCTTCTGTACTCGTTCTCCTGTGTGGTCTTGGGCATCGTCGTCATCCGAACGTTGCCATCGTTACGTAACCGAATCGCCATCATCCTGTCTGCGCCGCTGATTACCTATTACGTTCGCCTAACGATATTCACGTTGCAGATAGGTGTGCTGGTCACGTCGTATAGACGATGGTGGGGCCTCAGCGCGCAGGGAGTGATGATGTTTTTGTTGTATCTCAGCGGTGGCGTTCCTCATCGCGTGGATGTTCAAGTCGACGATCCTGCGCAACAACCTGCTGCCGTTCACCGTGGAGCTTTCACCTTACACCTTAATTGGTTTTCCTACTCCAAAACTGTGCTGGTGACCATGTGGGGTGCGGCGAAGATGTTTCTGAATAAGGACGAACTATCCTTCTGGCTATGTCAGTGGTGTTGTGGGCGTTTTTTAATCTGCTACTGCGTACGCTTAGGCCGCGTAGTTGTCCCCGGACGACGTCACCACATACGTGGTAGACCACAGTTATGCCGCGGATATTGGCAAAGTCATCGAGCCGGTGTTCAAGCGACTCGGCTTTAGCTGGCGCACCGACGTCGCATTGCCCAGTTCTTTGGCGGCTTGGGAGGTATTTGTATCCACACTCGGCCAGATGGTGGTGGCAACAAATTCCAACGAACCGTTTGAGGAGTTGTCCACCATGACTGATGATCGTAGGAACCGGGAATTTACTGCGCCGGCGGTCATTGCGCTGTTGGCATATTTCATGTTTGTGCTGCAGTGTATGTCGACCATTGGGGTGATGCGCCGTGGGATCCACTCGTGGTGATGGTCGGCGTTCACGTTCAGTTACATGTTTGTTTTTGCTTGGGCGATGGCGTTCTTTGCACGATCGATTGCGATGTACCCCATGGCCATCGCCGATCCGCAGCAACTGCGCTGGGTGATCGCTCCTGATGATTTCTCAACTACCGGCACTGTCCGACAAGCCTCAGGTCGTTTTGGCGCACTGCTGGAAAGTGGGGTAATCGAGCAGCTGGTCGTGCGTATAGTCGACGTGTTGATCACGCTCAGCATCGGAAGCAGTTGGAGTGAAATTGATGACCAGCCCAAGAAGCACTTGTCGACGCGTTACTGCACCCGGCAACTTGATGGGTCGACGCGGTAACCGATGACTCCGCCAATTTGGCGGAAATCGCCAGCAAGCTACTCATGAGAGTGATCGGCTCCCTAGCGGATCCCAGTTTGGATCAATCGAATTAGCGTCGGTGACTAGAACCAACGTGGTGGTTCGGATGTCTGGTACTTGTACAGGTTTCCCGGCAATGGGCTCCACACTGCACAACAAGTTGCAATGCGAATTCCGTTGACAGGTAGGACAGCGGGTAACTGTTTCCAGTGAGACTTGTTCAACTCTATATATCTCTGGGTAAGAAGCTGTTCTTGTTGCTGGTCCGTCGAACTATCCGTCACAAACGTTCTTGCCAAAAAAGCTAAGTATGTATTAGATTTTCAAGAGGAATTCAAAGGTATCTGTCTCGGCTTGCTGCAATCACATCTGAGCCAGTCACGTATTCCGTGGGACCTGATTCATCATGCAATGATGAATCAGGTCCCACGGAATACGTACGAATGTAGTACAGACCTTTATGTGTTGCGCTTACTTAAGCTACTCCACCAACTCGATAAGTTCCTGTTCAACCGCCGCTGAACAGGAACTTATCGAGTTGGTGGAGTGCAGATCTACGCGCCGTTCAGGCCACAGATACGCATCTCTGCTGACGTAATCGACTCCCGTATCACGGGATGCTTGCATGCATGAGCCCAAGTGACACTCTCCAGCAGGCAGGCCATTCATGATCACGGTGGTGGATACATTACTAAATGAGCCGCTACCTGACCCTTTTGAGTCGTAACAGGTTCCAGATGGCTCTTTTTCGTTTTCCCATGACACAACGCGGCTATGGGGGCTGTTGTCATACAGGAGGGTCTTATCCGTTTTCCTTGCGGGATACCAGCTGACTTCGTAGTGAGCGCGTTGTGAGCTTTCCGATGATTGGCGTCTTGGCGTTGCAAGGCGATACCCGTGAGCACTTCGCCGCGCTGCGCGAAGCCGGGGCCGACTCCATGCCGGTACGTCGCCGTGGCGAACTGGATGTGGTTGACGCGCTGGTCATTCCCGGCGGGGAATCCACCACCATCAGCCACCTGCTTCTCGACTGCGAGTTGCTAGAGCCATTGCGTGCGCGCTTAGCCGAAGGGTTGCCAGCTTACGGTGCATGCACGGGCATGATTCTGCTGGCCAGTGAAATCCTCGACGCTGGCGCGTGCGGGCGGGAGGCGCTTCCGCTGCATGCTATCGATATTACTGTGCGGCGCAACGCCTTTGGCCGACAAGTTGACTCATTTGAAGGTGATATCGGGTTCGCCGGTCTCGTTGATCCGGTACGGGCGGTGTTCATCCGTGCGCCCTGGGTGGAACGGGCCGGCGAGAGTGTGCAGGTGTTGGCCCGAGCTGCGGGCCACGCTGTCGCGGTGCGGCAGGGCTCGATGTTGGCGACGGCGTTTCACCCGGAGATGACCGGTGACAGGCGCATCCACCAGTTATTCGTTGACATCGTCAACGGAGTTGCCTGAGTGTCGGGAACGTGCACATCAGTCACAATCTGTACCACCAACGAATGGCGGGGTGATTTCGATAAAGTGATACTATGTTATCACTTTATCGAAATCACCCCGCCATTCAAACCGGCATGTCTCAAAATTCTGTGACGCTTGGGGATACTGAGGCGGTCCCGGGAAGTGGGCGGCCAGTCAGCATGAGACACGTAGACTTGCTTGGGCGACTGTCAGGCAACAGAAGAGGTTCTAAACACTGATGAGCGGCCATTCCAAGTGGGCCACCACCAAGCACAAAAAGGCCGTCATTGACGCTCGTCGCGGCCGGATGTTCGCCCGGCTGATTAAGAACATTGAGGTTGCGGCTCGTGTCGGTGGCGGTGATCCAGTGGCCAACCCAACGCTCTACGACGCGATCCAGAAAGCGAAGAAGAGCTCGGTACCCAACGAGAACATCGAACGGGCGCGCAAACGCGGCGCTGGCGAGGAGGTTGGTGGCGCCGACTGGCAAACCATAACCTACGAGGGCTACACACCCAACGGTGTGGCGGTACTGATCGAATGTCTGACTGATAACCGCAACCGCGCAGCCGGTGCGGTGCGGTTGGCGATGACTCGCAATGGCGGTGCCATGGCCGATCCGGGGTCGGTGGCCTATCTGTTCTCCCGCAAGGGTGTGGTCACCTTGGAGAAGAACGGTCTCACCGAGGACGATGTACTCGCCGCGGTGTTAGACGCCGGCGCTGAGGAGGTCAACGACCTTGGTGACAGCTTCGAGGTGATTGCCGAGCCAGGTGATCTGGTTGCGGTCCGCACCGCATTGCGTGATGCTGGCATCGACTACGAGTCGGCTGAGGCCCGTTTCCAACCGTTGGTCAGCATGCCGGTCGACCTCGATGGCGCCCGCAAGGTATTCAAGCTTGTCGACGCGCTAGAGGACAGCGATGACGTGCATAATGTCTGGACTAATGCCGACGTGTCCGATGAGGTGCTGGCCGCCTTCGACGACGAGTGAGCCACAGCCGGACACACCGGGTTAAGATGAAGTAAGACCGAAAAGTCGCTGATGGATATGGTCATCGGCAGATTCCATAGTCATAGCCGTGTCGCCTGTCTTCGATGGTGCGTGGATTCTGGAGAGTCGACGGGCCGAGTGTGAGCGGCCCGATGTCGCCGGAAAACACGGTGGTCGTTTCGAGTACTTGCGGGTTGAAGAATCGCCGCGACGAAGCGTTGGCCGGCATGCCGAGTGTGGGCGCGGTGTCACCTGGGTGCGCCAAGATCAATCCCCAATAACCGAAGGTGGGCACGTAGACGTGGTAAGGTGTAGCAGTCGGTACAGATGCTCAAGACTACACTCCAAACGTTATCGGGGTGGGGGAAGAGCTGCTTGCACAACATATTCGGCCTTGTAGGGTCCAGCGCATGTGGAGCCAAATACACAGAACTCGGTGGAATACAACCGCCTCAGCATGAGCGTATCAGGGTCGGGAAGGTCGACGATGACCGCGTCCGTCGCGGGTCTTCCGGCCCTGTCCCCAGAGCTACCGAAGCCGCCAGCAATTCTCGCAGGCCTGCCCACACCCTCAAACTGCCGGTCCCGTCTCCTCTGCCGACCCTGCCACACACATGCGGACCCCAACTTGGTCTGTTCAAGGCCTGCACATAGTTGCAGCGGTTCCCGGGATCTGCGATCTCACGTTGTTGTGTGGTGGCCGGGGGTGTTGGTGTTTGTGGCAGGAATTGTTGGTCGGTTTCATAGGTGGCAGGTGAAGTAGTGTTCTGGTGTGCCATCGCTGGCCGATACGGTCGGGAGTTTGGTGGGCTAGCCTAGATCTTGTTGGCGCTGGGTGTTGGGGGCGCTTTCGGGTGCATGCTATGGCTGTGGGGTGTCTGTTTGTTCACCGGCCCTCGGCCAGCCGGTGTGCCCCCGGCTGTGTTGGTGCCGTGTTGGTTTCACAGTTCGTCGATGACCTCGCAGCCGGTGATGACGCGTACGGCGGTGCTCTAGCCTAGGGCAGTACTTGACTTTTTGTGGGGATCGACCGCGGAAGGAAGATAAAAGCCATCCACGGCGTGATCTGGTGACTTGTGCGCGTGGCGGGCTAACACATCACCAGAAAAGCGCAACTGATCCCCGGCCACCCGCCACACCAGACGCACCCCCAGCATCGCCAGCTTCGATGTCGCGGCCGGTGACCAACACCAACTACTCGGCGGCCCTTGCAAGCAGCCCACCTACGCCGCGACCAACCCTAAACCACCAACACAACCCACACCACCGATCCCCACCACATAACCCACCACACCCCTCAACCACACAAAACCAAACCAGCAAGAAATAACCACCAACAACCAGCACAACCACACCATGAGGATTGGCCGGAGCCATCGAGCACCAGTACCGAATGTGCATTGTTGCCGAGTGCGCGGTAGACGAGGCTCTCGGTGTACTGGTAGTCGCCTTGGTTGGAGAATTGTAGACTCCCGTCCAGGCACAGCCGCATGTCGTTAATGCGTTGAGTTACCGCGACCTCCTGGTGGGCGGTGCGGTGTGCCGGTAGGCGATATAGGGTCGGCGTAGAAACGTTGATGGTTGGTTGTCTCGATCTCGCTGAGCACTCAGCCAGCGTGGCCAACCGCCCGAGCGGCCGCGCACAGCGTGCACAACGCCGTAACGAACTCCGCTGTGGGCACGGCTCGACGCAGCAGAAAGATCGACACGATGATCGCAGCGACCAGGTTTATGATGCTGTGGTTGTCGTGGCGGGGATCATCCCAGCTGTGGCAGCAGGGCGAAGGGTCAGACTAGCCTGACGATTAACGAGCCCAGGTAGTCGGCTGCGGCGAGGTTCGCCAGCGTGCGGCCGGTAGCGGTGACATATCCCGATATCTGTAGTGGGTTTCGTAAAGCCGCGTTGCAGCAGCACCTCGGCGCGGGGGTAATGTGGTCGGTCGGCGTTGTACTCACCGCCAGGACTCGTCTTGACCCCGTCCATAAACGCTTAGAGTGCTGTTGCGGACAGGTTGCCGATCTGGACGGTGAAGTTCATGGCTGTTGTCGTCTTTGCTATACGCGTTCCACCGGGGTCTTCGTGGCGACCGCCGGTACCGTTCTATAGTGATCCGGGGGTGAACCCTGGGCCGAGGAATATGAACGCGCCGTAGCTGTATCCGGTGCTGGGTGGTTAAACGCGGATGCCTGCACATACAGTTGCTGGACAGACAGACCTACGGTCACCATGTTGTTGCTGTAGCGCAGGTATTGGTTGGTGCCATTGGCAGCGCGCCTCAGGTGTCTGATTAGTCAGCGAGTGTCTGTGCTATACTCGCGTCTGCCATCTAGTGCAGACGTAGCGAATTCCGTTGGCATCACGGGCGTATTCGTGATAGTGCGATGAGACATACGAGCTGGTGTTCTTGTCCGGCAAGATGATTTCGAAATCAGCGACACGGTGGCGGCGACGGTTAACGTGCCGGTAATCACCAAACAAGCGATTGCGACTCATGGACGCCACCGGCTCGCGGTTTGGACCACCGCACCGTCGGACCCCAAAGGACTATAGCAAATATAGGTGCCCCCATCTGCCAGCGCCAGTAAGTGCCATCGGGTTCAGCGGCAAGTGCGGTCTACGCGGCATCATCACCGGAGAATATGTCGCCAAGCCACTCGGTTTGCTGTGCGCATCGTTCGTAGAGTCCGTGTGCGCGCAGACGAAACGTCGTTTATTCGTGTGTGTTAGTGCGGAACGTAAGGTGGTAGCTGGCCACTCGGTGCACTCCGACAGATCGCTTCCGGAGCTGCGGACAAATGCAGGCGACTTGCTTGGAGAATCGGCAGCTGGGGTGTGCGATTGTCACCGCGTGCGATGCTCCGAGGGACCCCAAGCAGCAGGGCGTTTCCGTCCAGGGCTGGCCAGTAGGGGCGGTGCGGGCGCGTTAATGTGAGTCCGAGCCTTCTGACGTCGAAGTCGGCAGGAGCTATGGCGAGTTGATGAAAGCGGGCACCGGCCTAGTCCTCTGCGTTCTTATGCTGACGGCGGGCGCGCGGGGTAGATGGTGCGTTCGTCGGTTAGCATGGACTTGCCAGTCGATATTTACCATGGCAGGGCTCGATGCCCAGCGCTCGAACGACAGCAGCGTGGTCTCATCGACGTTGGCGCAGTCGACGAAGTCCATTTCCCCGCCGGTTGGTAGGTCCGTCGTGCCTTCGGTGGTTTAGCTAGCGCGGCTACGTTCGGATGCACTAAACATCACGCCATCAACCATTTGTTAGCTGTCGGGTTGCAACGACTTGATGTCTTTGCGGGTAACCAACATCACCAGTTTGAGGCGTCCATCGTCGTCCTTGATGCTGAACCAGAGCAGCTAGTCGCAGCTTTTCAGCAGATGCTCTCATCAGATCAAGGGGCCTTCACGGTAGGTGACCGATCCGCGGACCGGGAGTCCACGCCACCGTAACTGACGATGGTTCCGGGGCCGAACTGCCGGGACCCGAATTGCGGCATCGTGTTAATAAAAGAAAGCGGGGTCCTGACGCCAGCCTGTCGGCGCCGGTGTCCTGGGTTGCCGCAAAGCCATGACGAGAATAACGATGGATATACTGATCAGCACCGTGGCAAGGATGACCTGCAGTCATCTCATGCAGACCCTTTCGTGCTGTACAGCGAGTATGCGCATAAAATTAAGAGTTTTCGGTGGGCTCGGCGGTGTAACGAGACCGTTGACAAGCCGTGTACCGCGTGTCCTACCTGATGCTGCCGATGTTAGCCGCTAGGCTGTCGAACAATTGTTCGGTGTTAGATGGGGGTATGTTATGCGCGTGATGGGCGTCGATCCCGGGTTGACGCGGTGCGGGTTGTCCGTCGTCGAAAATGGGCGCGGTGGCCAAGTTGTTGCGTTGGATGTCGACGTGGTGTGCACACCATCGGACGCACCGGTGTCCAAGCGTTTGCTAGCGATCAGCGATGTCGTCGAACACTGGCTGATCACCCATCATCCGGATGTTATGGCCATCGAGCGGGTTTTCTCTCAGCAGAATGTGTCGACAGTGATGGGTACGGCACAAGCCGGCGGTGTGATTGCGTTGGCCGCGGCGAAACGCAGTATCAACGTGCATTTCCATACCCCCAGTGAAGTTAAGGCCGCAGTTACTGGCAATGGTGCTGCCGACAAAGCGCAAGTTACTGCGATGGTGACCAGAATCCTTGCGCTGCAAGCTAAACCGACACCAGCCGACGCGGCCGACGCGTTGGCCTTGGCGATCTGTCACTGCTGGAGAGCACCAATGATCGCGCGGATGGCAGCGGCCGAAGCGCTGGGCGCGCAGCACCGTCAGACCTATCGGGCCAAGGTTGTCGGTGAGGTTAAGGCCACCCAGTGATTTTTTCGGTACGCGGCGAGGTGCTCGAGGTGGCACTTGACCATGCCGTCATCGAAGCCGCCGGCATCGGCTACCGGGTAAACGCGACGCCGTCGACGTTGGCGACATTACGGCAGGGCAGCCAGGCCCGCCTGGTCACCGCAATGGTCGTGCGCGAGGATTCGATGACGTTGTATGGGTTTTCCGACGCCGAGAACCGTGACCTGTTCCTAGCGTTGCTGTCAGTCGCGGGAGTTGGTCCTCGCCTTGCCATGGCGACACTGGCTGTGCACGACGCGGCGGCACTGCGACAGGCACTGGCCGATAGCGATGTCGCCTCGCTGACCCGGGTGCCCGGTATCGGCAAACGTGGTGCCGAACGGATAGTGCTGGAGTTACGCGACAAGGTGGGTGCGGTCGGGGCACCTGGATTGACTGTGGGTACTGCCGCTAACGGCCACGCGGTGCGAGGTTCCGTGGTCGAAGCCTTGGTTGGGTTGGGTTTTGCGGTCAAGCAAGCTGAGGAAGCAACCAGCCAGGTGCTCAGCGGTGACCTTGGAAAAGATGGAGCGGCGGCGACGTCCAGCGCTCTGCGGGCTGCCTTGTCGTTGCTGGGCAAGGCCCGATGAGCGAGGATTACTCGGATCGGGCTGTTTCTCCGGTGTTGACCGTCGGCGAGGGCGACATCGACGTCAACCTGCGGCCCTGCTCATTGCGGGAGTTCATCGGTCAGCCGCGGGTGCGTGAACAGCTCCAGCTGGTCATCGAGGGGGCCAAGAATCGTGGCGGCACGCCGGATCACATCCTGCTGTCCGGCCCGCCGGGGCTGGGTAAGACGTCACTGGCAATGATCATCGCTGCTGAACTCGGTTCCTCGTTGCGGATGACGTCCGGGCCTGCGCTGGAACGCGCAGGTGACTTGGCAGCGATGCTGTCCAACCTGGTCGAGCACGACGTGTTGTTCATCGACGAAATCCACCGCATTGCCCGGCCCGTGGAGGAGATGCTGTACCTAGCGATGGAAGACTTTCGGGTCGACGTGGTCGTCGGAAAAGGCCCTGGAGCGACATCGATTCCCCTGGAAGTCGCACCCTTTACTTTGGTCGGCGCGACTACACGGTCCGGCGCACTGACCGGACCACTACGTGACCGGTTCGGGTTCACCGCACATATGGATTTCTACGAGTCTGCCGAGTTGGAGCGGGTGTTGGCTCGCGCGGCTGGGATTCTGGGCATTGAGTTGTGCGCCGAGGCAGGCGCGGAGATCGCTCGACGCTCACGTGGGACGCCGCGGATCGCTAACCGGTTGCTGCGCCGGGTCCGTGACTTCGCCGAGGTCCGTGCTGACGGCGTCATCACCCGCGATGTTGCTAAGTCGGCGCTGGCGGTCTACGACGTCGATGACCTGGGCCTGGACCGACTGGATCGGGCGGTACTGTCGGCGCTGATCCACAGCTTCGGCGGCGGTCCGGTCGGGGTTTCGACGTTAGCGGTGGCCGTCGGGGAGGAGGTGACCACCGTAGAAGAGGTGTGTGAGCCGTTTCTGGTGCGTGCCGGCATGATGGCGCGGACCTCGCGCGGCCGTGTGGCTACTGCGCAGGCCTGGACGTACCTGTGCATGACACCGCCGGCCGGGGTCACCGGGCTGAGTCAGTCGGGGTTATTCGAGTCGTGAGGAGCGGGGTAATGATCATCACCGGTTTTATCTGCGTTGCCCTGACTGCCGGTACTAGCACGTCTACGTTTTCACCATGGAATCGTTTACGTATACTTCCGCGCCCCCCGAACCATGTTCAGTATGACTGCTTATGGAGAATAATATCGTAACCTGCTTGCCTTCACCCACGGGCTTCTACAACTTAAACTTTATGTTATTTCTGCCGATCGCGAGTGGCATCAGCATTGTTGAGTTTACTCGTGGGACACGACCCCGTTGGGCCGCCCTAATTTTCGCTGGCGTCGGATCTGTGGTTTTAGCCTCGGTCGTGCTGCTGGTGCTTGGCCTACTATCGGAACATCAGAGACATCTGTTGCAATCTGGTTGGCGGAATCCTCGGTCGGGCGCAAGCGTGTAGGTTACATCTTGCAGTGTCGGGTACTCTAGCTAGTGCTGGAGTCGTTTTGGCATGTCTTACCTTCCGGTCGGCCCGCTACATTGCTCTGTAGCAATTGCCGCAGCGGGCGGTTTCGGTGCCGGCTTTCGAGCCGTATGTCTCGGTTCCGGAGGAGTCAACGCCCGAGGCGTCACCGGATGCGCTGACCACGCCACGGGCGTAGTCGCATTGACAGTGTGCGGGTGCCGGCTGCCGCACGCTGTCGTTGGTGTTGGTCGGTGCTAACCACCGGGCTGGCTAGCGCTGCCCTAGGCGCTGATGGTGTTTAGGGAGCCGCTACCGCTTTGGCCTCCACCGCCGGTACCACAGTCGAAGTGCCCGCGGTGCCCTTGACAAGGGTCGTTCGGTTGCCTCCACCGGGCAGGTTGAAACGTTCAAGACGGTACTCGAGCTGGCGATCGATCTGCCTGCCTTCGGAGCAGCCCGAGCAGCTGTAGATCGCTGACATATTTGCCGATTATTGCCGACGAGATGTGCGGAATATCTTTGTCCTGAACAATTTTCGATTCTTGAACAGCTGTACGGAACCGGTCTGTGGGTGCCAGCGACCCGTTTAATGGCTTCTCCGGCTTCTGGTAGTTGTGCAACAACGGCAACAGTGAGTTGTGACGCTGCCTTTCGGGTAGGGCGCGCAGCGAAATCTCAAACCGTCGCAGCCATTCGTCGTAGTCGTTGATGCGCTGTATCGGGCAGCCGGCGTCAATGAGCCAGTCCACAAACTCGTCCATACCGATGCCGTCGTCGTGCGGGTTCATCACATGATAGGTTGCGAACCCATCTCGACCGTGCAGGCTTTGGGCTCCCAGGGTGGAGATCGCTTCGGCGATGAACTCGACGGGCAGACCGTCGTAGTGGGCGCGTTGCCGATTGCTCTCGGCGTCTAGCTCGTAGAACGAGCCGGGTGCGATGCCGGTGGCGGCCAGGCTCAGCATCATTCGAGTGAACATGTCGGGGACGTTGAGCTGACCGGCGTAGCTGGTGTCGGCCAAGATCATGTCGCAGCGGAAAACTGCAACCGGCAGACCGCATAGTTCGTGGGCCTCGCGCAGCAGCACTTCGCCGGCCCACTTGCTGTTGCCGTAGCCGTTGGCATAGTTATCGTTGATTTTGCGCGTCGGGCTAGTGACTCGGATATCGGAGTCTTCGGTGAATTTTGCCGGCTCAATCTGATCACCGACGCCGATTGTCGATACGTAGATGTACGGCTTTTGCTTACTGGTCAGCGCGATCCGAATCAGCTCGGCGGTACCCAACGCATTAGGGCCGAATAGCTCGCTGTACGGCAGCACGTGGTTGACCAGGGCGGCGGGGTCGACGATCAGATCGACTGTGTCGGCCAGTCGTCGCCACGTTTGCCGGTCCAATTCCAGTTCTACTTCGCCTTTGTCGCCGGCGATGACCTCCAAGTGGTCGGCGGCCAGTTCCTGGTAGTGCGCCAGCAGTTTGGGGTCGCCGCTATCGAAGGTCTTGCCGAGCCGGGCCCGAGCTTCCTCGTTGGACTTGGCTCGCACCAGGGCTATTACCTTCCCATCGACCAGGTCCATCCGTTCGAGCCATTTCAGGGCTAAGTAGCGCCCCAGGAAGCCAGTGGCGCCGGTCAACAGGACGGTGCGCACTTCGGCGTCGGGTTGCGCCAACATGGGCGCGGCAGTCAACGTTGACACATCGATGAACTTGTCTAGGGTGAGGTCACTGGCGTGCACCTCGCCAGCGTCGCGACCGTGTATGGCAGTGAAAGTGGGCCGCTTCGTGCCTTGCTGTTCGCTCTCGATATAGTCGGCGATTGCCGCCAAGTCGTTTACCGGGCTGACAATGACGCCCACCGGCACATCGATGTTGAAGAGCTCGCGCAGCAGGTTACTGAATGTCAACGCGGACAACGAGTCTCCTCCTAAGTCGGTGAAGTGCGCATTCGACGGCAAGTCGGTGGTCGCCGCACCCAGAATGGTTCCTGCGGCTCGGCTCACCGTCTGTAGTACCGGCGCTTCCGCCCCGCTTTGCCGTAGCGCGTGTAGTGCATTTGTCTGCCCCTCAGCCAGATCGGCGTAGAGCTGTTCGAGCCGCGCGCCGTAGTGTTGCTTGAGCTTCGGCCACGCCAGCTTGCGAATACCGGTGAGCAGACCATTCTCTAGGCTGAACGGTGTAGTCTCGATGATTAAGTCGCGCGGCACCTCGTAGGACTGCAGTTCGGCCTCTTTCGCTACTTCCTGCAACGAATCGATAATCAGCGGTTTAAGCGCCTCAATGTCATTAGTAGCCAACGCATCCTCAGTCGGCACCACAACAGCCAGCAGGTAGGGGTGTGCGCTGTTGCCATAGATATAAATCTGCCGGACCAGTGGGCTATTGCTGAATGCTGCCTCGAGTTGCGCGACGGTGACGAATTGGCCCTGCGCAAGTTTCAGCACGTTGTTGCGGCGATCGACGTACACGAGCCGGGCGGGACCAACTTCGGCGACGATGTCTCCAGTCTGGTAGTATCCGTCTCCGTCGAACACGGTGGCGGTAACCTCAGGCCGCTTATAGTAGCCGGGGAACATGTTCTGAGTCTTAAGTAGCAATTCACCTCTTGGATAAGGCTGGTCGGTGCTGAAATAGCCCAAATCTGGAACGTCGACCAGCTTGTAATCGATAACTGGCGGACGTTGCACTTCGCCGTCAAACAAGACCATGCCGGCTTCGGTGGAACCGTAGCCCTCCAACAGATGCATTTCAAGCAGGGACTCGACCCCGTGCTTCAACTCCGGGGAGGTGGGCGCCGAGCCCGTCATAGCCGCGATGTACCGTCCTCCTAGCAGGGATTGCCGCTGTTCATCCATAACTTCGGCTTCTATGGCTGCACGGTCGGCGGAACCGCTGTTGGTTAGCCGACGGTCAACTGCGTGCTGGCATTCGTCGTAGAGGGTTTCCCAGATGCGCGGTACGAAGTTCAACTCGGTCGGCCGCACCAGCTTGAGATCCTCCAGTAGCGTCGAGAGGTCGCTGCGGGCGGCGAAGTAAGCCGTGCCGCCGTTACCGAGCGTGCCGTAGAGGATTCCGTGGCCCATGACGTGGCTCATCGGCATGAAGTTGAGCGTGATTGACGCGGCGGTCGATCTGAACCAGTTTCCGTCTGACCGGCGCCACATCTTGCCGACATTGCTTTGCGGATACATCGCGCCCTTGGGTGCGCCGGTGCTGCCGGATGTGTAGATCAGCAACGCCAACGGGTCATCAGAGTCATCGGCCACGGGGATCGGTGTAGCTGGCAGCGTCTTGCCGCGGTCGAGGACCTCGATCAGGCTCTCGACCACTACGTTGTTGTCCACCAACCGCTCCCGGGCAGTTGCCACGGCGTCACGCTGCTCGTCGGCCTCGGGGTGGTAGTCAAACACAACGAGCTTCGCTGGCGCCGGGCCAGACAGGATCAGCTCGACAGTGTCGGGCAGCTGGTTTACGCTCGCCGCGATCACCCTGGGTTCGGTCTCGATAACGATCGGCTGCAGCTGGGTGATCGCTGCACTGGTCTGCAGCGGAACCGCTACGGCACTGATCACGCCGAGCGCCATGTCGATGATGGCGTAATCGACACTGTTGAAACCTAGTACGCAGACCCGGTCGCCGGCGTGCAGCAGGTCGTGTATCCAGGCGCGCGCCAGCGCTCCGACGCGGTCGCTCAACTCGCGGTAGGTGATGGTCTCAAAGCAGGGGAGCAGCTCTATTGAGGTGCGTCCGGTCTTCGGGTCTTTGATGAACTCGACCACGCGCTGGCCCAGCGCCGGCCGCTCCGCGTAACCGTCCAGCGTGGTCTGGATGATTTGGGGCAGTCGCAACCCGGGCTGAGCAAGGGCAGCAACGACCGCCGGGTCGGGCTTGGCGGCGGCGAACTGCGGGTCGTTGGCGGTGAGGTAGTCAACGCGGCGTGCGAGCTGTTCTTCCTGCGTATTGGTGGTCGACATAACAGTTCCTTGCGATGAGAAATAGACCGTTAGTGCCACACGGCACAGACGATTAGAAAATTAGCTGCGCTAAAAGGTATTCCTCAATGGCTGGGTTAGAGATGTGAGATCGCCCATCTCAGGAGTTCTTGGTTTAGAAATCACCCAGGATCCGGCCCAGGATGTCAAGCCCTTCGGACAGCAGTTCGTCACTTATGGTCAACGGCGGCAACAGTCGGATGATGTTTCCGAACATGCCACATGTTAAGATTACGACGCCGGCGGCGTGGGCTGCGGTGGCTACTTTTTCGGTTAGCTCGGGGTCAGGCTCGGCCGTTCCTGATTTCACCAATTCGACGGCGATCATGGCACCCCGACCACGTACATCACCTATCCGATCGTCGGCGTTCTGAAGCCGCAACAACCGGTCGGTGATCAGCCGTTCGATCTGTTGGGCTCGCTGGATAAGGCCGTCGTCCTCGATGGTCGTGATAGTTGCCAACGCCGCCGCGCAGGCGACCGGGTTGCCGCCGAAGGTGCCACCGAGGCCGCTGACGTGCGGGGCGTTCATGATCTCAGCCCGTCCGGTTACCGCCGACAGCGGCAATCCGTCGGCGATGCCCTTGGCAGTGCAGATCATGTCGGGCACGATTCCATCGTGCTCGCAGGCGAACATGGCGCCGGTGCGCGCAAATCCCGTTTGCACTTCATCGGCGATGAATATCACATTGTTCTTGCGGCACCAATCCAGCAAGGTGGCTAAAAACCCTTCGGCCGGAACGATGAAACCGCCTTCGCCCTGGATCGGCTCAATAATGACGGCAGCTAGGTCGTTGGTGCCGACCTGCTTCTCGATGATGTTAATGGCCCGCGTGCCGGCCAATTTGCCGTCGGTGGCGAGGTCTTTGTTGAGTAGACCGTCTCGATAGGGGTAGGATAGCGGAGCTCGGTAGATCTCTGGTGCAAAAGGACCAAAGCCACTTTTGTACGGCATAGACTTGGCGGTAAGTGCCATCGTCAGGTTGGTGCGACCGTGGTAGGCGTGGTCGAACGCGACCACTGCGGGCTTACGGGTGTACGAACGGGCAACCTTGATGGAGTTCTCCACTGCCTCTGCGCCGGAATTGAACAGCACCGAGCGTTTTTCGCCGGACCCTGGGGTAATTCGATTGAGTTGCTCGGTGACGGCGATGTATTCCTCGTACGGTGTGATTATGAAACAAGTGTGAGTGAAGTCAGCCACCTGGGCGCGCACCGCGTCCACGACGCGAGGCGACGAGTTGCCGATTGTGGTGACAGCTATTCCAGAACCCAGGTCGATAAGTCGGTTCCCGTCGACGTCCTCGATAATGCCGCCGGCAGCGCGCGTTACAAACACTGGCAGGGCGACTCCCACCCCACGAGGCACCGCCGCGTCGCGGCGTTTCGTTAGATCGAGTGATGCGGGGCCGGGGATTTCAGTGACCAGCTGACGGCTCTGCTCGACGCTGATCACGTGGATCCTCCTGACTACGACATACCGGTTGAATCGCAGGTAAAGCATAGCCGTTATCGGGGTTCTCACACTGGGCGAGCGTGGCTAGGCCACGTCCCTGGGCGGGGTGTGCCCACCGTGCCGGTTGGGTGCGACCTGGGACCTGCCAGACTAGATGAGCACAAAATGGACGGTTGTTTGGTGCGCGCCCGCTGGTCGGCTTGCCAGCTTTGCGCGCAGTACCTATACAAAATACAGGTGGGTTGATGGAGAGTCTGGTTTTATTCTTACCGTTCCTGCTCATCATGGGTGGGGGCATTTTTTTCGCGTCGCGACGTCAAAAACGCTCGATGCAAGCCAGGATCGATCTGTACGACTCGCTACAGCCGGGTGACCGAGTGAGTACCACCTCCGGCCTGCAGGCCACCATCGTCGTCGTCGGGAACGACACCGTTGATCTTGAGATCGCGCCAGGCATCGTAACTACCTGGATGAAGCAGGCGATTCGTGACCGGATCCTCCCGGACGATGTGGATATGGACGCACACGAGGCCGAACCGGGGGACTTCGCGGACTGCGATGAGCTAGAAGAGTGCGACGGCTCCAGCTAACGTCGATAAACGAGTTATGAGGGATTCCTGACGACGCTTGTGTCTTGTGTGAAGGGCCTAGTGATGCGACACGTAGGCTCTATTGAGAAAAACCGATTTCAAGGAGATACAAGGAACGTGGCATCGTCTTCGGCGTCGGTGCATTTTGGTCGCTACCTGTCGATGTTCCTGGTGTTACTCATCGGGGTTTGTCTGTTGGTGTTTTTCACCGGAGACAAGCGGGTCGCTCCTAGGCTCGGCATCGACCTTCAGGGCGGTACTCGCGTAACGTTGACCGCGCGTACGCCCGACGGCTCGCGTCCCAGCCGGGAAGCGTTGTCACAGGCGCGGCAGATCATCAGCTCCCGGGTTAACGGGCTCGGAGTATCGGGTTCGGAGGTTGTCGTCGATGGCGACAATCTGGTCATCACGGTGCCGGGGAATGACGGCAACGAGGCCCGCAACCTGGGCCAGACTGCGCGTCTGTACATCCGGCCGGTGCTTGACTCGCTGCCCGCGCAAAGTGGTCAAGAACCCAACCCGGGTTCCCCTGCCGGCACGTTGCCCAGTCTCGCGCCGACTCCGCCCAGCCACCCAGGCGCACAACCACGTTCCTACCTGCAGGATCCGACGCCATCACCTAGCGCAGCTCCGCCGCCAAATCCAGTATCAACCCGAGCGGCACTACCGGATGAGGCTCCCTCGTTTGAGCAGCCCGCTCCACCGGATCCCCGTAAGGATCTCGCTGAACGCATTGCTGAGGAGAAGAAGTGGCGGCAAAGCACCAAACAGGGTATTCAATTCCTCGCCCTGAAGTTCGAAGCCACCCGCTGCGACAAAGACGACATTCTGGCCGGCAATGACGACCCGAATCTGCCTCTGGTGACCTGCTCGACCGAGCATAAGATGGCGTATTTGTTAGCTCCATCGATCATCAGCGGTGACCAGATCCAAAACTCCACGTCCGGCATTAACCAGCGTGGGGTCGGCTACGTCGTCGATCTGCAGTTCAAGTCTGCGGCAGCAAATGTCTGGGCTGACTTTACCGCCGCCCACATCGGTACTCAGATCGCTTTCACCCTGGACTCCGAGGTGGTCAGCGTCCCGGTAATTAACGAAGCAATCCTGGGCGGGCGTACTCAGATCAGTGGTGGAGATCCGCCGTTCACTGCCGCAACCGCACGCCAGCTGGCCAACGTTTTGAAATACGGATCGCTGCCGCTATCCTTTGAACCATCGGAAGCCCAAACAGTTTCGGCGACTTTGGGGTTGACATCGCTGCGGGCGGGACTGATCGCAGGTGCGATCGGTCTGATTCTAGTGCTGTTTTACTCGTTGCTGTATTACCGAGTGCTGGGATTGCTCACGGCGTGCTCACTGTTCTCTTCCGGCACAATGATTTTTGCGATCTTGGTGCTCTTGGGTCGATATATCAACTATACCTTGGACCTCGCGGGTATCGCGGGTCTGATCATCGGTATCGGCACCACCGCCGATTCGTTCGTGGTGTTCTTCGAACGCATCAAAGATGAGATCCGCGAAGGCCGTTCGTTCCGGTCGGCCGTTCCTCGCGGCTGGGCGCGTGCCCGCAAGACGATCGTGTCCGGCAACGCTGTCACCTTCCTGGCGGCTGCGGTGCTGCACTTCCTGGCGATTGGCCAGGTGAAGGGATTCGCGTTCACCCTGGGCCTTACCACGATCCTGGATCTGGTGGTGGTGTTCCTGTTGACCTGGCCGCTGGTGTACTTGGCTTCCAGGTCCCCATTGCTGGCAAGGCCTGCATACAACGGCTTGGGCGCCGTTCAGCAGGTTGCCCGCGAACGACGGGCGCCCGCCAAGATGGGACGGGGGTAGTGCGATGGTCTCCAGAGCTAAAGTCGGCGCCGAGACCACTAAGGGTATCGGCGAGCCAGAACGAAATGACAACACCGACAAAGGTGCCGGTGCGGTCGAAGTCACCGAAGCCGCCGAGGATGCTGTGAAGCTGACTAACGATACAGCCACACAGCTGCCGCAACACGGCTTTCTTTCTCGGCTCTACACCGGCACCGGTGCGTTCGAGGTGATTGGATGCCGGCGGCGGTGGTACAGCGTGGGCGGCGTCATTGTGGTGGTTGCGGTCCTGTCCATTATCGTTCGCGGGTTCACTTTCGGGATTGATTTCAAGGGCGGCACCACGGTGTCCATGCCTGTTTCGCCCGGCGCGGGGGGGACAGGCACAATCGAAGTTGCACAGGTTGCCGATGTCTTTAATAAGACCCTTGGCAGTGATCCAGAATCGGTGGTCGTTGTTGGTAACGGCGCGTCAGCGACGGTGCAGATCAGTGCGAAAACGCTGTCCAATGACCAAACGTCGAAGCTGCGTAAAGCCTTGTTTGATGCGTTCGGACCCAAAGGCGCCGACGCTAAGCCTAACAAGCAGGTAATCAGCGACGCGGCGGTATCGGAGACATGGGGCGGTCAGATCACCAGGAAGGCGGTGATCGCTCTTGTGGTGTTCCTGGTGTTAGTCGGCCTGTATATCACCGTACGGTACGAGCGTTATATGGCCATCTCTGCATTGACAACCATGTGTTTCGACCTGACCGTCACCGCCGGCGCGTACTCGCTGGTGGGCTTCGAAGTCACTCCGGCCACTGTCATCGGCCTGTTGACGATCCTCGGTTTCTCTCTCTACGACACCGTTATCGTGTTCGACAAAGTTGAGGAGAATACCCACGGTTTTCAGCACACCACTCGGCGCACCTTCGCTGAGCAGGCCAACCTGGCGATCAATCAGACCTTCATGCGTTCGATCAACACCAGCCTGATTTCGGTACTACCGGTGCTGGCGCTGATGGTTGTCGCGGTGTGGTTGCTGGGCGTCGGCACGCTCAAGGATCTGGCATTAGTGCAGCTGGTAGGCATCATCGTTGGCACCTACTCGTCGATCTTCTTTGCCACTCCACTGCTGGTCACGTTCCGTGAACGCACAGAGCTGGTACGCACCCACACCCGCCGGGTAGTCAAACGGCGCACCCTCGGTTCGCAAGTGGGCGCAAAAAACGCTGACAGCCACGCTGCAGCAGGTAACCGAAATCCGCAGAATCAAGCGGAATCCTGCGCTGACGCGGCGTCTCAGGAGAGCACCGAGGTTGCCACCGTGTCCGTGCCCACGACACCTAGCAAGCCGGCATCGGGAGTGCGTCCGGTGCGGCCGACCGGTACCCGACGTCCTACTGGCAAGCGGAACGTTGGTCGGCGGTAATCTAAGGTGGATACCCGAAGTGGGCAACCTGTGAGCGATCACGGCTTGCGGGCCAGTTTACTCGGGGTTTTGCGCTGGACCGCAGTAGGTTTGGTTGCGACGTTGGTGACTTCTTTGACGTTCACTGCGTGCTCTGGAAGCGCCGCGGGGGAGATTGTCTATGTGGTCGACGGGGCTTTGGGCACCTACAACGCTAACACCATAGTCGGTGCCGCGTCGGCCGGAGCGCAGGCGTTTGCCCGCACACTCATCGGTTTCGGCTATCACGGCCCCGATGGACAGATGGTGGCTGACCACGACTTCGGAACCATCACGGTGGTGGGCGGGGTGCCATTAGTGCTCGACTATCAGATAGCCGACAATGCTGTTTACTCTGACGGCAAGCCGTTAACCTGCGATGATTTGGTGCTAGCCTGGGCGGCCCAGTCTGGGCGGTTTCCCGGCTTCGATGCCGCCACCCAGGCCGGTTACCGCGATATCGCTAATATCGAATGCCTGGCTGGGCAGAAGAAAGCCCGCGTATTATTCGTCCCGGACCGCAGCGTTGTCGATTATGACCAGCTGTTCGCCGCGACTTCGATGATGCCGTCACACGTCATCGCTGACCAGCTGAATATCGACGTGACGGAGGCATTGCTGACCAACAAGGCGACATTGGTGGAACAGATCGCGCGATTGTGGAACACCACCTGGGACCTCAAACCAGCTGTCGATTTGAGACGCTTCCCATCGTCAGGCCCCTACAAGATCGAATCTGTCTTGAACGGTGGTGCTGTGGTGCTTGTGGCCAACGACCGTTGGTGGGGCCCCAAGGCGATCACCAAGCGGATCATAGTATTGCCACAAGAAGCCGACATCCAGGACCGAGTCAACAACCGCAGCGTCGACGTCGTCGATGTCGCGGTTGGGTCGTTGGGATCGCTGGCCACTCCGGACAACTACGCGCGCACCGACTCGCCTTCGGCGGGCATCGAGCAGCTGATCTTTGCGCCGCAGGGGCTGCTGGCTGCGGCTGCTGCCCGCCGCGCACTCGCGCTGTGTACGCCCCGCGACGTAATCGCTCGGGACGCGGGGGTGCCGATCGCCAACTCACGTCTGTCCCCGGCCACCGAGGATGCCATCACTGCGGCCGACGGTGCCCCCGAGTCCGGCCAGTTCAGCAAGGCGGATCCCGCCGCAGCGCGCGATGCGCTTAGTGGTGAGGCTTTGCCGGTGCGGATCGGCTACCAAGGGCCCAACGCACGGTTGGCGTCCACCATCGGGATCATCGCCAAGACGTGCGCTGCAGCTGGTATTAGTGTGTCCAGCGTTGCCTTAGACTACTCGACGGACCCCTCGGGCCCGCAGGCGCTTCGGGACGGAAAGATAGACGTGCTGTTGGCAAGCACCGGTGGCGCCACTGGAAGCGGATCGACCGGGTCATCTGCGATGGATGCTTATAACCTACACACTGGCAATGGCAACAACCTGTCTGGCTATGCAAACGCGCAGGTTGATAACAATATCGGCGCGCTGGCGGTATCTGCCGACCCAGCCGAGCGTGTTCGGCTCCTCGCCGATAGTGCACCTGTGCTCTGGGCGGATATGCCGACATTGCCTCTATATCGGCAGCAACGAATGCTGCTGAGGTCGAAGACAATATATGCAGTAAGCAGGAATCCGACCCGTTGGGGCGCCGGTTGGAACATGGATCGATGGGCGTTAGTACACTGAAGGATTTTAAGGGGGTGTTCCCGTCGCTGACCTTATCGCTGCCTTGACTCGGAATGCGGCCGATTTCCCGACGACAGAATCCAGTTCAATGACCTCACTCCGCTGTTCGTCGAACGACAGGTGATAGCCGCGGTGATCGATGCGTTAGCAGACGTTGTAGCTAGGCGCTGATCTGGTCGTCGGCATCGAGTTCCGAGGGACTATTGTGGCTACAGCTACCGCGGCTCGGCGTCGGTGTACTGGCCGTCCGCAAGAGCGGTAAGCTGCCAGTGTTCAGTGAAGTTTACGTCATGGAGTACGGCAGTGGCACCATCGAGGTGCCCGTTGACAGTGTCGAGCTACGCGGACGCAATGTTATTGACGACGTTTTGGCGACTGACGGCACTCTCGATGCGGTGTGCTGATTAATTGGAGCGCGGTGGGGCCGGTGCCATTACGGCGGCGGTGATGATGGCACTCACGGTGCTAGGTGGTCGCGAGGCGATCGCGCCGCTGCAGGTACACAGTTTGAGCCGCGCCTAGCCTCGCAACCCGGGTACTTCCTTCCAGGCCAGAATGGCCCGGGAAAAACAGGTCAATCGGACTCAGGGATATTCTCAAGGTCGGAGGTGACTAACGTGGCGGACGACCAAGGCACGGCGCAAGCTTCGCAACCAGCTCGGGTGGTCCCTGGCCCTGCTCTTGAGGCACCGGAGCCACCGGTCGAAACCCTGAAGACTTCTAGCAGTGCGTCTCGTCGGGTCAGGGCCCGGTTGGCCCGTCGGATAACCGCTCAACGCAGCACCATCAGTCCCGTGCTCGAGCCGTTGGTGGCTGTGCATAGGGAATTTTATCCTAAGGCAAACCTTTCGATAGTGCAGCGAGCTTTTGAAGTCGCTGACCAACGGCACGCCAGTCAACTGCGGCGTTCCGGTGATCCGTACATCACCCATCCTCTGGCTGTTGCCAACATTTTGGCTGAGTTGGGCATGGACATCACCACCTTGGTGGCTGCGCTACTGCACGACACGGTCGAGGACACTGGTTACACGCTTGAGGCACTGTCCGAAGAATTTGGTGAAGAGGTAGGCCATCTCGTCGACGGGGTAACCAAGCTGGATAGGGTGGTGATGGGCAGTGCTGCTGAGGGCGAGACCATCCGCAAGATGATTACCGCGATGGCCCGCGATCCACGCGTGTTGGTGATCAAGGTGGCCGACCGGCTGCATAACATGCGCACCATGCGCTTTCTGCCTCCGGAAAAGCAGGCGCGCAAGGCCCGCGAGACGTTGGAAGTTATTGCACCACTAGCGCATCGGTTAGGTATGGCCAGTGTTAAGTGGGAGTTGGAAGACCTGTCTTTCGCGATCTTGCATCCCAAAAAGTACGAAGAGATCGTCCGGCTGGTCGCGGGCCGTGCACCGTCCCGCGATACTTACTTGGCCAAGGTCCGTGCCGAGATCACAACTACCCTGGGGGTGTCGAAAATCAAGGCGAAGGTGGAGGGCCGGCCCAAGCACTATTGGTCGATTTATCAGAAAATGATCGTCAAGGGGCGAGATTTCGACGACATTCACGACTTGGTCGGCATCCGTATCCTGTGCGACGCAATCCGCGACTGCTATGCTGCTGTCGGCGTGGTGCATTCGTTGTGGCAACCGATGGCGGGGCGGTTCAAAGACTACATTGCTCAGCCGAGATATGGTGTATACCAGTCGCTGCACACCACGGTTGTTGGGCCCGAGGGCAAACCGTTGGAAGTACAGATTCGTACCCACGACATGCATCGTACCGCAGAATACGGTATCGCAGCGCACTGGCGCTACAAGGAATCCAAGGGCCGCAACGGTATTCTGCATCCCCATGCAGCCGCAGAGATCGACGATATGGCCTGGATGCGGCAGCTGCTCGACTGGCAACGAGAGGCCGCCGAGCCGGGTGAGTTCTTGGAGTCGTTGCGTTACGACCTTGCAGTGCAAGAGATTTTCGTGTTCACCCCTAAAGGGGACGTTATCACGTTGCCGACCGGGTCGACGCCGGTGGACTTTGCCTATGCGGTGCACACTGAGGTTGGACACCGCTGTATTGGTGCCAGAGTCAACGGACGGCTAGTGGCGCTGGAGCGCAAGCTGGAAAACGGGGAATTCGTTGAAATTTTCACATCCAAAGCTCCCAATGCCGGTCCGTCGCGGGATTGGCAGCAGTTCGTGGTGTCGCCGCGCGCTAAGACGAAGATCCGTCAATGGTTCGCCAAGGAGCGGCGTGAGGAAGCACTAGAGGCTGGTAAGGATGCGATGGCCCGCGAGGTGCGTCGCGGTGGGCTTCCTTTGCAGCGTTTGGTGAATGGTGAGTCCATGGTAGCAGTGGCTCGTGAGCTGCATTACGCTGACGTGTCCGCACTGTATACCGCAATTGGCGAGGGACACGTGTCTGCCCGGCATGTCGTGCAGCGGCTGTTGGCCGAGTTGGGCGGTATCGATCAGGCTGAAGAGGAACTGGCCGAACGGTCCACACCGACGACCATGCTGCGCCGTCAACGTAGCACCGACAATGTTGGGGTTTCGGTCCCCGGTGCCCCAGGTGTCCTGACTAAACTAGCCAAATGTTGCACACCGGTGCCCGGCGATGCGATCATCGGGTTCGTTACCCGCGGTGGCGGGGTTAGTGTGCACCGTACCGACTGCACCAACACGGCATCGCCGCAGCAACGGGCCGAGCGCATCATCGAGGTGTTGTGGGCGCCGTCGTCGTCGTCAGTGTTTCTGGTGGCGATTCAGGTGGAGGCGCTCGATCGGCATCGACTGCTGTTGGACATAACTCGCGCGCTGGCGGACGAAAGGGTGGACATCGTATCGGCGTCGGTCACCACGTCGGGCGACCGGGTGGCTATCAGCCGGTTTACCTTCGAGATGGGTGACCCCAAACACCTCGGATACCTGCTTAATGTGGTCCGCAATGTCGAAGGTGTCTACGATGTCTATCGGGTGATGTCTGCGTCCTGACGTTCGGTGGTTACTCGTAGGCCCACTATATCCCTGACGTGGGTGACCGGCAGGTTAGTCGAGCCGCAACGACTCGATGGTAACTTCGGTGGCTGGTGGACCGTCATCACCGCCGCCGGCGATTCCGCCCTTAGCTATCTTGTCCAGCGTGGCCAGCCCGTCAGCCTGGATCGTTCCGAAGACGGTGTACTCAGGCGGTAACTGCGAGTCCTGGTAGACCAGGAAGAATTGGCTGCCATTGGTGTTCGGACCGGCATTGGCCATCGCCAGCGTGCCACGCGGATACAGAACAGGTTGCTTCAATTTGGGGTCGTTGAGCGGGTACTGATCTGTGGGGTATTCGTTAGCGAACTCGTAGCCTGGGCCTCCCGTGCCGTCGACTTTAGGGTCGCCACACTGTAAGACGCCCAGCTTCGGGGAAGTGGTCAGCCGGTGACATTTTGTGTTGTTGAAGAAGCCCTGGCCGGTCAGGCTAGCGAAATTGTTTACTGTGCAAGGTGATTCGGCGTTGTTTAGCAATAGACCGATATTGCCTTGGTTGGTTGTCATACTTACGCTCACTGTGGCTGGATCGGTCGGCACCTTGCCGGTCCGTGGCGGCTTTACCGGTTTAGCGGCCTTGTTCGCCGATGGTGGGTACTGGCAGTTGGCGCCCAGGTTGATCGACGGCTGGAACGACGGCAACGGCGGAACTGATGGCGTGACGGCGGGAGCCTCAGTTGCTGTCAGGGAGTTGCTGGCGGTCGTCGAGGCGGTATCGTGCTTGTGGCCATGCTTGTTGACCACTACGGTAGCCACTATTGTAGCGATTACGGCCACCGCCGCTACTACGCCACCGCTTATCACCAGGACTCGGCGCCATCGGGCCTGTCTAGCGCGGCGCTCCAGCTGCCGTTTTAGTTTGCGTTTGGCTTTTGCGCGTCGCTGTTCGTTGGTCGGCACGGCCGGGTATGCCTCCATGGTTGTCCGATTAACTTCCGATTAGGTGGGGCCGAGTTGCCAACCAAGGCTAATGTGGGCGCCTCGACCTGTGTCAAGTTTTCGTTTCGCGGCGCTTGTCTCGGCTGCTGAGCGGACCGCATTGTCGTCGACGGCTCGGGATGGGAAACTGGGATTGTGTTAATCACCGGATTTCCCGCCGGGATGCTGCAGTGCAACTGTTACTTGCTGGCCGACCGGCCGGGTACGGATGCCGTCATAGTGGACCCTGGCCAGCGTGCGATGGGCCCGCTGCGGCGCATCCTTGACGAGAATCGTTTGACTCCTGCCGCGGTGCTGCTCACCCACGGCCACATCGACCACATGTGGTCGGCCCAGAAAGTGTCCGACACCTATGGTTGTCCGACGTACATTCATCCTGAGGACCGGTTCATGCTGACCGATCCGCTCTTCGGCTTCGGCCCGCGGATGGCGCAAGTCGTCACAGGAGCGTTCTTTCGCGAACCCAAGCAGGTCGTCGAGTTAGACCGGGATGGTGACAAGCTCGATCTGGGCAGTGTGACCGTCAACGTCGATCATACCCCCGGACATACCCGCGGCTCAGTGTGTTTTTGGGTCGCAGCAGATACCGACGTGGTGTTGACCGGCGACACGCTGTTCAAGAGCACCATCGGTCGCACCGACCTGTTTGGTGGCAGTGGTCGTGATCTATACCGTTCCATCGCCGAAAAATTGTTGGTACTTGGCGACAAGACCGTTGTACTACCCGGGCATGGCCACTCCACCACTATCGGCGCCGAGCGTCGTTGCAATCCGTTCCTCGAGGGCCTGTAGCTTGTGACGGAGTCATGCCCTGTGTTTTCTGGCCCTAAGGGGGTACCGGATTATTTTCCGCCGGACTCGGCGCAATTTGTCGCGGTACGTGATGGATTGCTCACTGCCGCCCGCCGGGCCGGTTACGGCTATATCGAGTTACCCGTTTTCGAGGACACCGCGTTGTTCGCTCGTGGCGTTGGTGAGTCCACTGACGTGGTGGCCAAGGAGATGTACACGTTCGCTGACCGTGGTGACCGCTCGGTTACGCTGCGTCCCGAGGGCACCGCCGGGGTGGTGCGGGCGGTGATTGAGCATGGTCTGGATCGTGGCGCCCTGCCAGTGAAGCTGTGCTACACAGGCCCCTTTTTCCGATACGAGCGTCCTCAGGCCGGCCGATGTCGCCAACTGCAGCAGGTTGGCGTTGAAGCAATCGGTGTCGACGACCCGGCCCTAGACGCCGAGGTGATCACCATCGCCGACGCCGGCTTCCGCTCCCTGGGTTTGGACGGGTTCCGGTTGGAAATCACCTCGCTGGGCGATGGTACTTGTCGCCCGCAATATCGAAAACTGTTGCAGGCTTTTCTCTTGCAGCTCGACCTTGATGAGGACACCCGCCGACGCGCCGAGCTTAATCCGCTGCGGGTTCTTGATGACAAACGACCCCAGGTGCAAGCGATGACGGCCGCAGCGCCGGTGTTGCTAGACCATTTGTCCGACGGCGCCAAGCGACACTTCGATACGGTGCTGGCTCACCTGGACGCCCTGCGGGTGCCATACGTCATCAATCCTCGGATGGTGCGGGGGCTGGATTACTATACGAAAACGACCTTCGAGTTCGTCCATCCCGGCTTGGGTGCGCAATCCGGCATCGGTGGCGGCGGCCGTTATGATGGCCTGATGCGCCAGCTCGGCGGGAAGGACTTGTCGGGCATCGGATTCGGGCTCGGGGTGGACCGGACTTTGCTGGCCCTACACGCCGAGGGCAAGACCGTGGGGGAAGCCACACGCTGCGACGTATTCGGTGTGTCGCTGGGTGAAGCTGCCAAGCTCAAGGTGGCCATGTTGGCCGGGCAACTGCGTGCTGCCGGCGTCCGCGTCGACCTGGTCTACGGGGATCGCGGGTTCAGGGGCGCGATGCGTGCAGCGGTCCGTTCCGGCGCTCGCATCGCGTTGATAGTCGGTGATGGCGCCGTCGAGGTCGGCTGTGTCGGTGTGAGGGATCTAGCCACCGGTGAACAGGTCTCGGTACCTGTGGATTCTGTTGTCTTCGAAGTGATTTCGAGAATTGCTCCGGCTTAGCTAGGATGGCCTCGTCAGGCGAAATTTGTCGTTCTTCTGAACCAGGTGGCGCTGTTATTTACCATACAGTTGGGGAATGGACGTGGTCGTGGAGGCCGGTTCGCGGGGGGATGCCGAGGTGTTGAGAGCGAAGGCATGTCATTTGTGATTGCGGTTCCTGAACTGGTGGCGGCCACAGCGACGGCTCTGTAGGGAAGTCGGTATTTCGCTGAGCGAAGCCGACGCCGTGTCTTCCGCGCGTGGAGTACGGCCGGCCGGTGTTGACGAAGTGTCGGCGGCCATTGCGACGTTGTTTCCGAGCGTGATCCGACTTACCAGGCGCTCAGTGCTCAGGTGGAGCAATTTCACCAATAGGTTCGTGCAGGCTCAATATCGTTGCGGCGCAGTATGTCAGTGCTGAGTTGGCAAATACTTCGCTGTTGCAAACTTTGGAACAAAAGCTGTTGGGTTGGGTCAATGTGTCCACCGAGGCGTTGTTGGGACGTCCGCTAATTGGCAATGGCGGCATGAAAGGTAACGGCGGTCAATTGGCGGGCACTTTGGGGATGATGGGTGCGGTGCAGCGCTTCCGAGTGTGGACTTGACGAATACTCGAACTAATGTTCGCATATAAACATGCGTTGGGCTGGTCAGACCGCCGCGGTCAACGGGACGCTTGTCGACGACGGGGCGCTGCCAGGGCTGCAGCGGATCGGTCTCGTCTGAAGCGTGCGTGTTCCGCATTTCGAAAGCCGCTACGTACTGATGCCCGGCATCATCAACACGCTCGTCGAGTCCGGTACGCTGCTGTCAACCCTCTCGACCTAAGGTATCCTGCTGCGCAGGGACCTATCGTTCATCGCCGACGCGGTGCAACAGGTGTCGCTTTGCGGTAGCTGATGCAAAGGTACAGCCGAGATGTCGAATTGGGCACATCGACACTGCAGGAGCGTCTGGGACTGATCAGCGCAATCCGCGACGCCGGTCTCCTGGCATGTAATGGTTGCTGGTCTTGCCCGCATTTCACCGAGTCCATCGAGCGCCTCGACTGGTTGCTTGGCCAGATCGTGGCTACCGGTGTGAAGGTTTTCGTCCTACATTTACGTGGTTCGATCCGCGGCTGATTCATATCCTGGTTGGCCTGCGTGCATCTTGCACTCGTCGGCCAGTACCGGGAGCTATATCAGTGCAGAGTCTATCTGCCGTTGAGCTGCTGTGAGATGTTTCGGCGACGTTCTGCGTTGCTGATGACGAGGTATCAGCTGATGGGTGACTACCGCCGGTTGCCGTTGACGACCACATCGGCAGCGGTTCCGGTAACTGTCCAGTCGACCTTGTTTTGAACTAAGCGGCGTGCGGTTTGGTAAGGGTAAACTGGTCTATTACGATTATGGCGCCGCACAGCCCGCTCACCAAATAATACGTTGCCTTGATTAACATATTGTGGATTTGGTTGACCCGGATCGGCGTAGAAAGCCGCAAAGTTGTAAGGGGTGTTGCGGTCTCGAAATGCCGACCGCGCCGCATCCTTGTAAAAAGTATATCGGCACCTTAACGTGCGGTCGCGGGATCAAATGCACCGACGTCGGTCAGCACGCGGCACTATGGTTGGAGGAAACAAGCAGCGCGTTGTTAGGCAATGAGGTACTGCTGCCGATGACTATGTGCACTGTGCCCCAGGTGGTGTCGATGAGGTCGTTTCGTATGTCGGCGAGTTTGTCTGCAAGTTAGCGCTTCTGCTTTCTTGCCTAGGATTCGTGCACGTATGAATTGCCGCCGTCTTAGAAGGCCACGTTGTCTTTGTTCGGGCTTGTTACCTGCCCAGAACTGGCAGTGAATGAGTAGCATAGATCGTACAGCTGCGGTCTAGATCCCAAATCGGGCACCGCAAGGTAGATCTGATAAGAACCGTAACCAATTGGCTCGTTGCCTAATTCGTTTTCGTGATTGCCGACTTCCGGCATCAATGGCCAGTAACGCGCCAAACGGGTGTTGTTGTCAAGCAAGTGCAACCAGGTGAAAATCCGGTCTTAGGCGAGGTTGGCGTAGCACAGTTCACTGCTTACGAGGTTGAACAGCGGTGCGATGCGTTTGATCGCAATCGTGGTATCGTCGGCTGCGGGCGAGCAGATCTTATAGCTTAATATATGTATTTTTGTTCAGTCTGCCTAGCTTCGGAGTAGATAGGTCGCTGAAATTGTATTAATAGCAGAATTTCATCATTGTGGCGCGGTGTTCCTCGGCCCCTAGCCCGGACTCTATACCATTGTGCATCGCGGTGTAGATGTAGTCGATGTCCGCCGGTCAGGTTCGTCAAACGGGCGTTGTTGGCGCTGCCTTCTTTGTTGGACTGCGTGTCTCGGTAAGTTCGGGTGTAGGCCGGCATGGCTTGACCAAACCCAGATGTCGGCACGCAACGGCCGTGCGGGTTGCGCATGGCCTCGGTTGTGGCGTTTTTGCCAAATTGCAGATACAGGTTACCCACCGGCTGTGCGCCATGTCGCTCCGGCCGGAGTATGTATTATGCGTGACCGCGTGGGCGAGATCACAACAGTGCAGCCCCGCCCGCACCAATGATCGCCGATACCGTGCTCGCCATTAACCTGCGGCGGCTGACGCCGGGTCTGATGTTTGGGGTGGTCGGGTCAGGGCCATTGGCCCGTTGCGGATTGTCGCTCATTCAGTTTCACACCCTGAGCTGGGAGCCCGGTTAGTGTATCTGCCGGTGAACGTCTGCCGGGACTGCTATGTGGGTAACTGAATCCGGTAGTGTTTTAGTCGTGATGAACCTGCGAAAAGTGACCAGCGTGGTCGCGATCGCAACATTTGGGATGGTGCCGGAAGTCGCAGCGACTACGCCGATGGCAGCCGCGGACCCAGCCGTTCATCAGGTGGTCTACACTGTAGTAGCCGCTAGTGATCTGACTGTCGACATTAAGTACATGAACACCGATCCGCCCCACTAAGCGGCCTTTAACGCTGACTCAGCGAAATATCTGAACACCGTGCACACCCCGATATCATCAGTGGCCAGCCACTGGTCTGTACTGTCATGTGACAGATCCGAACTAGTTGACGATCGTTACCGTCAACAGTGGGCTGCGGATCTATCTCTAATTCCACTGTGAGATCGCGGTGGACGGTCAGGTGGTGGTGGTGTCGTAAAGTGATAGCTTTTGCTTCTCGTTCTTGATGTGGTCGTGGTAATTGGCACGCACGCAATAGCCGATAGATGCGACCGTGAGCGTGGTTAGGCGGTGCTCTTGTCCTTGGGTTACCTGGTTGGAAATCAGTCGCACTCTATCGACATCAAGCGCTTGTGCAACCTTGCGGAGTCCGTCAGGGTGTACTACATCGTGTGATAAACGTAATCGACATAGCTGTTTTCGTAGTAACAGTGGTCAGTTATCTGCTCTTAAGAGCAGGGCTACAAGCCATCATACCCGGTTGCAGGCATTGAACAATGTTCGGCGTTCGCTGGACCTACGACGCGAGTACGGCGGCTAGGTAAGCTCACGGGGTCTGGCCGGCTCGTACTCGAGATTGTAAGCTGTTACAGATACGCTAACTTTTATGCCGCCTTACCACCGTTGTGGTTTTTGACACCTGGTTAGCCCGTTAGACTGCGGTGATCTGCTGGGCTAACTTAGCCCCCGGTGCTGGTTGGCGGATGCCAAAGAATAATCGCTAGAAACGCGCGATACGCCGTCGAGTCATGAGTCCGCATTGCCGTACATTCTGCTCCTAGTAATCCAGGTATTGCGCCTCAAGGGTCGATCTCTTAGCAGCGCGTTGTTCGTTGCCAGCCGCTGTTTCTGAGAGCGGCGTTTATCGGTGATCTTCTGCGAGGCCAGTTACGTGCATCGCGGTAAGGTCCTATGGCGTTGTACGGTCTCTTGGTGAGTCACAGAGAGTTGTTTAACGACCTCAAGCAGACACTTCTGATACGATGGACCGCCTCAAACATTCACGTCGCCGACGGTCCAGACAGAATGAATCAAGTCTGATTGACATCAGTTCCTAGATGGAAATGCGTTGCGGTACAGTGCCTTGTGAAATCCCAGTGGTCAATCGTTCCAGGATTCCTATTATTGCCTATAGTAACCCGGCCAGCAGCGGCATCGATATGAGCACCGAACTGCTGGTCAGCATGTTTGAGTCCATCGATAACATCAGCATGCTCAAAGAATCCATCGGTGAGTTGTCCTGGATGCGGTGCATCATCGAACTCAATGGCGGCCGACGGCCCTTCTGTAACGGGAGCAACCTGCTAGTACTCGACGCGCTGAAGGTTGGTGCATCTGGTTGGCGCACTACAGCAACCACTTTGCGTCCGCAGCCGTACATCGACCTGTACGACGCAGTACACTTCGGCGATCTGGAGAAAGCACAGATTCTTTACGATGACTTCAAGCAGTTTCTGAAGTTCATCGTCGCAGTCGGGTTGGCCACCATCGTGAAAGCCGGTCTCAATTTGCTGGGATTGTTCGCCGGAGATCCGCGTGTGTCGTTGCTGCCGCCCGATGCACAAGGACGTGCCGAGTTGCGGAAGCGGTTCATTCTCAAATGAGTCGGTGTTCAACCCAGCATTGTCGGTTGCGATGGGTGGCCGATACGCCCACGATTACTAGATGACGTCAGAGCGAATGGCATGCGTGACGACACGCACCAATACGTCGTGAAAGATGTGTTGATTGTGCACTCAGAGTAATTGAGCTGCATAACACACTTTGTGTGTGCTCCTTTCCTCCCACCCTGATCGGTTGGCCAGTGTGTATGTCGCGGCTATCCCAAAATTCTTGGCGTCGAAGGTGTCACACTTCTTCGGGTCATCGCTCTGATACCCCACGGTGAACCACTTCTGCCGTTGCGCAGAGTAATCGTGTGTCCACCATTCTGGGGTGGTATGTCTGGTTGCGGCTTTCTGGATATGATCGTCGCTCACTGGGGACGCAGCCAAGAGGGCGTCTTGGGTGTCCCTGTCGTTCAACGGCTCCAGGTAGGGCACCCCAGTGTTGTCCTGCTTGATCGTCGCCGCTTCGTGTGCTCACACACCGCCTTCAACTTGGTGCGCACACCGTTGCCGTGGGCGCTTTGCTGGGCAGAGGCGGAGCACCCCCCTGCAGGTTTGCAAGTGATGGTCTTATTCGTGAGCTACCATGTATTCCCGGCCAATTGGGCCGCTGCTGGAACTGAATTTGTCGATAAGTACTTGGAGAAAGTCGGTGTCAAAGTACTTCGTCTGGTCCACCGAGCAGTAGAATGGTCCCACTGCGCGAGTGGTCGGTTTGTGGCTGCTGTTCATCTGGCTGCTGAACGGCCTGTATGTGCGATCGGATGTAGCTCGCAGCAGTTGTTTTCATACAGCGTCCACGGAGTTACCCGTGTCTACCTACCCGGCATTGCACGTAACTTATTGGCATCGTCCTCCAGGTTTGCCTCTGTGCAAGTCGAAACTGGGCACTACGTTATCGGTAGTGTAGATTCGCTGCTGGCTAAGAATGCCGTCCGGATCCATGCCTAGGAACATCGCAACCACTACGACTAACCGCCCCGCCGCCAGAGTTCGACGTGGTGCTGGTGTTCATCTGCGTACCCTCGTTGGAGGTACAACATACGCTTCGTTGCGCTTTGATCTTTGCATTCTGACCCAGCCTATAGTATTGGCTTTGCACACCGCAGACCCTGGCGTGCCAGCGTTGCTAGCCGGGTCCGTCGCTGACCGCAGCCAGCAGCGGCACCAACGACATCGCTGATCGGGGTCGCCAGACCGTGGGCGCGTGTCTTGCAGATGATCGCCGCGTTGCGGATATCCCATTCCAGCCACCCATGGCTTTCCCGGTCGGCCAGGATCGGCTTGCCCATATCTGCTGCCGTCTTACTGAAGAGCCTGACCAATTCGTCAGCCAGCTGTGCATCTTCAGGCCTGGGCGACGGTCAGACATTCGGTGACATAGCGGCGCGACAGTGCGGCGAAACATTCCACTGCGCCGACCCGACAGCGCCATAAATCCGGCCAGCGCAATCTTGGTTATGGGGTTGGTAGCGGCACGGTCGAAAAGTTACACCGCCCCTTAGACTGGGTAGTCGTTAGTTGTCAACTAAAATGGGGAGTGTTTGTGCTGCGTAGCCACGGCGCTGGTGTGTTACGGAAAAGCGATGCTGGGCAGCAGGTGACATTAGCTGGCTGGGTGGCTCGCCGCCGCGACCATGGCGGCGTCATTTTCATTGATCTGCGCGACTCCTCGGGCATCACACAGGTGGTGTTTCGCGAGCCTGACGTGTTGGCCCAAGCGCATCGGCTGCGCGCTGAGTTTTGTGTAGCGGTCTCCGGCGTAGTCGAGATTCGCCCGGAGGGTAACGCCAATGCCGAGATTCCCACTGGCGAGATCGAGGTCAACGCCATGTCGCTGACCGTGCTCGGCGAGAGTGCGCCGCTGCCGTTCCAACTCGATGGGCCTGCGGGCGAGGAATTGCGGTTGAAGTACCGCTATCTCGACCTACGTCGCGACGGCCCCGGATCGGCAATTCGGTTGCGCTCCAAGGTGAATGCCACTGCTCGCTCCGTGTTAGCGCGCCACGATTTCGTCGAGATCGAGACACCGACGATTACCCGCTCAACTCCAGAGGGCGCGCGCGACTTTCTAGTTCCGGCCCGGTTGCGGCCGGGCACGTTCTATGCTCTGCCGCAGAGCCCGCAACTCTTCAAACAGTTGCTGATGGTGGCCGGGATGGAGCGTTACTACCAGATTGCTCACTGCTATCGCGACGAGGACTTACGTGCCGACCGCCAGCCCGAATTCACCCAGCTCGACATGGAGATGAGCTTCGTTGATGCCGAGGACGTCATCGCGATCTCTGAGGAAATCCTGACTGCGCTGTGGATGCTGATAGGGTACCAGATTCCGACGCCGATCCCGCGGATCAGCTATGCCGATGCTATGCGAAGGTTCGGATCTGACAAGCCCGACTTGCGGTTCGGGCTGGAGCTCGTCGAATGCACAGAGTTTTTCTGCGACACCACTTTCCGTGTCTTCCAAGCACCGTATGTCGGTGCGGTAGTAATGCCCGGTGGTGCTGCACAGCCGCGGCGCACACTGGACGGGTGGCAGGACTGGGCCAAACAGCGCGGGCACCGCGGCCTGGCCTACGTGTTGGTGACTGACGACGGTACACTCGGCGGACCGGTGGCCAAGAACTTCAGCGATGCCGAACGCTCTCACCTGGCCTCCCACGTGGGCGCCGAACCCGGGGACTGCATCTTCTTTTCAGCGGGCCCGGCGAAGTCGTCGCGGGCGCTGCTGGGGGCCGCCCGCGGTGAGATCGCCAACCGGCTGGGCCTGATCGACCCCGAGGCGTGGGCGTTCGTTTGGGTGGTCGACCCGCCGCTTTTCGAGCCCGCCGACGAGGCCACCGAGGCCGGAGAAATGGTAGTGGGCTCTGGTGCGTGGACCGCGGTGCATCACGCTTTCACATCGCCGAAAACGGAATTCGAGGACAGCATCGAGTCCGATCCCGGAAGCGTGTTGGCCGATGCCTACGACATCGTCTGTAACGGCCACGAGATTGGTGGCGGCTCGGTTCGTATTAACCGCCGCGATATCCAGGAACGGGTGTTCGCAGTTATGGGACTGGACAAGTCCGAGGCAGAAGAGAAATTCGGGTTCCTTTTGGAGGCTTTCACATTTGGCGCACCTCCGCACGGCGGTATAGCCTTTGGCTGGGATCGGACCAATGCCTTGCTGGCCGGGATGGAGTCGATACGCGAGGTGATCGCGTTTCCCAAGACCGGCGGTGGTATCGACCCGCTCACCGATGCGCCGGCTCCGATAACCGCTCAGCAGCGCAAGGAATCCGGAATAGACACCAAGCCCAAACAGGTTGAGCAGTCATGACAGAACAGTTTCCGGACGCGGAAACGGTAAAGGCGTTCAACAAAACTAGCGTCGGCGAGTTCTAGGACAACGGCGGCAAGGTCGGTGGGCAATTCGCCAATTCAAACTTGCTGCTGCAAACAACGACCAGCGCCAAGTCTGGCCAACGCCGGGCTTCACCGCTGACCTATTTCCGCAGCGACGGCAAACTGGTCATCACCGAGTGCCCTCGTCGGCGCCTCGGTCAGTCTGACCTGGGTGCACAACCTACGGGAACACGTCGAGATCGGGGATCGAAGCGTCCGACGGGACGGCGCGCGAATTGCCGTTTCCGAAGCGTGACCAGAGCTTCCCGAAAGTTACCTCTTCCGCACCGGGATTCGCAGACTGCCGAGTCAAGACCAGTCAAGTGGTCCCGCTGTTAGAGCTGTACCAGATCTAGCAGCAGGTAAGTAATTAGAGTGATTCCCTGTGTTTTTCAAAAACTGATGCTCTCAACACAATTACGGAGTTTTCACGGCTTAGGAGTTCCAACTCTGCGCATACCTTCAGCGTTTAGCATCGCCGGTCGCGGCCGTTTGGTATTGGAAGCCACACCCAACACCCGGCATGTGTCCGCCGAGACCGATCTCGGAGGTGACATGCACTACACAGACCGCCATTCTCAATCGCTAGGCGGACACACTGCTTTGCGTAACTCTGGGGTGTACTTCGCGTATAACCCCGAAGGATATATATCCTTCGGGGTTATATATTACCTACTGGCTAGCTATCCACTACCAGGGGTCAACCCGAATTTTGCATGGTCTTTGGGATTTGCACAGGGTCGATGCGCAAAGATCGCATTTCAATATCTACCACCGACAGGCCATACCTGGCGTGTCGGATCACGTATACCGAATTTCTGAATACTATACTATCATTGTGTAGTAATGAAACGAGAGGTGTTTTCATCTGGCTATATATTTTAATATAGGCCCAATTTGCAGTAATGTACGTGGAATTGACCTCTTAGTCTTGTTGCTTAATTTTAGTCGATAAACTTAGTGAACGTGCATGGGTTCGTTAAGCACAAGGTAAATTTGGCATGTCTTTGTAAGTGTAGGGACTGAGGCGTTACAAGTTATTTTCTATGGAAATGTGGAAATTCTTGATTGGGATGTTGTCATCGATAAGTAAGGTGGCCCTAGCAACAACCGTCGTGAATTCTTCTGCGATCAATTCGGAATCACAAAAGGTGACAGCATATCCTGGTCAGTTATGCGCAGCAGGATCAGAAGACCATCCTTAGGCGATAGTCTGCGGTCGTTGAAGTCGATAACGCCAAGACTTTGAGCAAAACGAGCTATGCTACATAGTCTTCATGAGCCAGAAGGAACAGCTAACAAAAATGATGTATTCCCAACTGCTATCATCGAAGATAAACTTAGGCAACATGTATACCGACCCGGCGGGTTCCTACTTGCTGATACTCGCCGCCCAGGTGTGGAAGGCGGTGGGTTAGAAAGTAAGGGTCATCAGGTTGTTGTTCAAGAGAATTCTTCTCTAATATCGCTACGGACGACTGGTCAATTTGCTGCTGCGACACAGGAAATTGATGTAGTCAAGCCGTTTATTAAAGTGGCTGAATGACCTTGGTGGGAAGTTCTCGGAGATTGAGGAACAAACCTATAGCCCATAGTATCAAACTTTCTCGATGTACGTAGTAAGATAATGTATTCGGAGTGGACCGCTGTTAACCGTGCGCGGAGGGCGAGACTGGTAAATAACAACTTATTCGTGCTATACTTAGGTGGAGACCGCGGCACTCGGCCTGGACTACGCAAGGTAATGTTTTGAGGACGGTCAGGCGGTGAAAAGGCATAGGCCGTCGAGGCTGCCTTCGTGGAAGCAACTGCCGTCGATCGCCAACAATACCCAGTTTATTCAGTCGATGCCACTTTCTACAGAATCACCTTAGTTCGATGATCCATTGTGATGGTGTTAGGCCGGTACGATTTATAGCGTTGCGTGCATCTAGCCCATGGAAAAATTTTGTTGTAGTTAGGTGAGTTAGTCGTTGAGCCTGCAATTCGAATCGGGGTTGCCCAGATGATGTTTTGTTGTATTGGAAGCAGCACGTGTGTAACTTGTTCGGCTTGAAGTCATTCCGTTATTTATAAACTCCCCATAGAACGTCGCGACCTTACGCACTTTACTGTGCACGTGGTTCGCCAACCGCTACACTCACGCACATCGTCCGGGAGGCGGACTGCTGCCGCCGCTTGTAGCTTATGTACGTTGATTTCGGCAACCTTCGAAAACACGATCTCCCTTCTTAACGCTTCCTCCGCTCACTACTTAAGGAACGTCACCCGCGAGCGCGCGAAATATTCGAAACCCAGGCATCCACTCACGGCAACAACCTGGAACACCTCCCGGTATGGACTCCAGCGTCACTCTAAATTTAGTTTAGTAGTTAGTACAAATTTTGACAATACAAATATGCGCCGGCATCAGAGGGTAACGTACCACCAAGTTCAACTATCCGTGAGCGCCTAGCCAGAATCATAACCCTTTTCAATGGAACTCCTTGGTCGGTGCGGGTGACTGTTGGTGCAATCATTGTCACCGTCCCGAACGCGAGCTCCCTGATCAACATGACAAACAAGGGAACGGGGAATTCTACCTAGCCACCAGTAGGGATATCCCTCTGATCGCTAATGGGGACTTTCACATGGCTACGGCCACAGTTCACTCGTGTAACAGGGCACGCCGTGACGAAGATGCTTAATGACTCTATAGCTGCAGTCTATCCCGTAGACAAATTAATGTGATTCGCCCCACCCTTTCACAGACCATTCTAACACAGCCGAAGTGACACGAATAGCAGCAATCGTTAACCAGACAAAAGGAATAAATAGGTTATTTAAATTTTAATTTGATGGATTTTCGGTGTGCTAACACCGTGAGGTGAACTTCGTGCTTATATTGACTTGCTGATAACACAAGGTTGGTTCGGAGAAAAATATTCATTAATCGCACCCATCAAGGCTGTATACTTGTAGTACTAGGAAAAAACTCCTGGGTGATAAAGCAATCTATGCCTAAAGAGATTTCGACTGTGCTGTCGTTGATGACTTCGTTTGTGGAGCTGCCGTAGATTGTTCACCAGGTCAAGTCGGTACAGAAGGCGTCGTCGTGCCGAGTACGATAGCAGCTAGTCAGGTGGTGGAGCGAATCCCCCCGGCGCAGTAGTCCTCGACTAGCTTCTTAGGCGCCTGCGTCAGCCAGGCTTTAGTGATCAACTCTCCGAGATCGGGGATGTCGATCTCGGAGAGTTTAACCAGCATCTCCGGATAGCCGTCGAAATGCGGGGTAGTGAAATACACTCCTGGGTCGTTGGCGATTTAAGGCGCACTCGATACCCGCATCAGAAGACCCGGACATCGAGGATGTTGCCGCTCGGTGGGTCGGCCCTGCATGCTGTCAGGGCGTCACGGTAAGATTGGCGTAGGGAGTCGTTCTCACGCAATCCATCTCTTGCTAACCCGCTGGATGTGCGGTGGCTGCCTGGTGGTGGGTGAGATGCTTTACGACATCGTTCCATGCGGCCACGTGTCGATTGTGCGCCGGCTATGGTGATCTTGGTGTTGATTGCCGACTGAGCCCACGCGAGGGACGAGTGTGATGTGCTTGGCCTTGTTGGACCACCGGGCTTGTCTCGTGGAGTTAGGTCAGTATCGAGACCAAGGGGGTTGTTTTTTGTCGGAAGGTAGCGTGTTGCTTCTGACGCCTTGTGCGACTCGCCGCCAGCTGCGCATCTGGTCGGTGGGCCCCGCGATCCTGACCAGTTGTTGGCCGGTTATCGCGTCACGTGGATGCGACAGCTGTTGTTTGACCTGCGTGACGGTCGGTCCGGTTGGCACCCTCTAGGTGCCAGTGTGTTTACACTTTGGCACCTGGAGGCACTCCCGTTAATCCTTGCTCTGGAAGACTGGACCACGTTGGAATCCAGTGTCGTGCAACCCAGTCGGTTGTTCCATGCGGCCCTCGCTGACCTTTATGGGTTGCGTCGCTGCGTCACCAGCGGGGTGTTGCCGGTTGTGCCGCTGCTGTTCGCTCACCCTAGGCTATGTCCGGGTGGCCAATGCGACCGAAATACCGGGCCGTCATCAGTTTTATATATGACTGTGACATCAGCCAGAACCGGTCCGGGAACTTTCTGGTCGATGCGGATTGGACGCAGGTACTGTCGGGAGCCGGATAGGCGCTGGCCAACCGTTGGGTCGTCACGCGCGTGGCTTCTTGCCTGTAAGGACGGGTCGTGCTGCATCCGGCGTCGCCAGTTTCGTGCCGACGTTGCGGCCGGCGCTGATCGATGCCACACCCGAGGCCGCCGAAGATCCGGTGGTTGGTTGTGGTTCCCCGGCATCCACTCCGAGATTGTGGATGTGCTCGCTGAACACCATGAAACAGATCGACATGGTGTTGCTCCGGGTCAACGTCTACTACGTTGACCCGCTGGATTTGCTGTCTGATTCGAGGCCGGGTGTGGTAGGTCTGGTCGAATGTTGCAGCGCGGGTTGGTGACTGTGGTCAGCGCTCTGAGCACCAGTGTCCTTGAAAGCGCAAGGCCCATGTGGTTATTGCCCGGTTTGTCGCTGCAGCTGCTTGGCGAAAGCCCCGCTGGTTCTAGCGGCCGCGCATATCGAAGCCGCGCCCTGGCAGTGGTTCGGTCAGGAGTTGCCACGGTTTTCCTCCGCGCCCACCAACTACTACCGCCCGTCGACCATTACCTGGGCAGGTTGATTGCTGCCGGTTTTGGGGTGCGGTTGTTTATCGTCTCACAGCGCGGTGGTTACGCATTGGTGATCGGTGTCCTGGAGTATATCCTTACCCCCCGGGTAACGCTTCGTGCAATCTGAATACCCGTGCGGCTAAGGGTATCCGGGTCAGGCCGCCGACCCGGATCGCGCCGAAGTTATCATTCCCGTCGGTTGAATGGGCGGTGTTAAAGACCGGCGGCACTCGCGGCATCAGCCCGCTACGGGTGCTGTCCGACATTTTTTGGGTCGGACGTTACGCTGAGCTCACTGCGGGGATGGCCCGACTACTGGTCTTCACCCGGGAGCGGTACCATGAATTCCACCACCGCGAGGACATTGACGGTAGCAAATGTGTGCTAGTCGTGCTCATTGCACTCGGGCAGGCCACCAGCACTGATATTACTGACGCGCAAGCAACGCTAGGATCGCTGACTACTATCCTGGAGCGTCGTCGCTGACGTGGTCGGTCGCGCGGCGTGGACTGGCTTTTAGCGGGATCAAATGTCGAAGGACATCTAGGATGGTGCTCGGCAGTGTCGAGTGGTCACCGGCGCAGCTGTCTGCTCCGGTCTCGGCGACGTCTGGGCAGTCCCTCGAACCGGGCAAACTGGCGAATCCGGCGAGTCATCCGCGTTCGCTGACGACACCAAATTCGCCCCGGTGCAGGCCACGACGCTAACATTGTCCCAGTTGGCGGACGAATCGGTGGTGTGTGGTGTCGACTTGACCATGACCGATATCGGCAAACGTATCGAAAGCAAGCAGTGGCTGACCACGCTGCTGGAGGCCATCCCGTTGACGGACCACAGCCGTGCCGCTGAGCAAACGATCATTTGAGTCCACGCAGGTGGCTTGCGAGTCATCGGTGATCTACCTGCGGAGCGACCTCCGCGCGGTGAGTGTTGCTACGGTTGCTGAGCTGATACTTTTCGAGGTCGACAATCCGAGGTCGCTAGTCTATGAGCTGGAGCGGCTGCGGGCCGACTTGCGCAAGCTACCTGGAGCGTCGGACTTGTTGCGAGTTGAACGGTGGGTCGACGACATAATTATTCGACTGCACCGGCTCGATCCGACACACTTCGATGTGGTCACTGCCAACGAGAAGCGCGCCGAGTTGGCGGAATTGCTGACCGGTATACACAACGTGCTGCTTGACCCGGCCAACGTCACCACCGCCACCCGGCTCTCGCTGCTCGGCGAAGTGCAGCCACTGCGGGGACCAGACCAACGTCGGGTGATGCCATGACGTCACATGAAGCGGACGCAGCTGACATGGCGACGACCCGGCAGTACCAAGAGCCGCAGTATAGGGTACCGCTATTCCGACGTTGTCACCAGTTCCTGCGGTCGTGGGTTCCTCACGCCATGCGACTCCTTGCGTCAGCGCTGTGTCGACCATCGGTTGCATATCGCGCCTGTCCCTGCCTACAGCTCGATCAGCCGCGACGGCTACGGCAACCTCAGCTCCTACTTCCACGTCACCGAGCCGCACCGCACCCTGACCGTCACCAGTGAATCCGTTGTTGACGTGTACTCAACCCCACCTGAGCTGTTTACCAATGGGCTGGCGTCGGCACCGTGGGAGGCGGCCCGGCCGGCCGGGCGGCGGGGAGTGCTGGCCACCGAAATGCACGCTGGATCTGAATCCGCCGAAGATCACTGACGAAGTGCGGCAGTACGCTGCGTCAAGCTTCGAGCCGAAGCGTCCACTGATCGAGGTGCTGCGCGGCCTCATCGCACGGATCTACGCCGATTTCACTTATCGTTCGGGCTCCACGACGATTTCCACCGGAGTTAACGAGGTTCTGCTGGCCCGAGAAGGGGTATGCCAAGATTTCACTCGGTTGGCGACTGCTTGTTTACGCGCCAACGATCTGACGGCCAGCTATATATCAAGTTACTTGGCCACCGATCTTCCGCCGGGGAAGGATCGGCTGGTTAGTATCGATGCGACCCATGCCTGGGCCTCAGTCTGGACGCCGCAACAGTCTGGCCAATGCGAGTGGTTGGGCCTGGATCTCCATCAATGACCAGCTGGTTGACGAGCGATACATTGTCGCCGGCCAGGGCCGCGACTACGCGGACGTGCCACCGCTGCGCGGCATCATCTACACGAACTCTGGAGCCACAGCGTGATCGACGTTGCCGTTGACGTAGCGCCCTGCGAAGGCGGCACCCTTTATGCGTGATCCGATGTTCCAACTGCGGCCAGCGCCCGACGTTCGAGAAACCTCCATGTGTCTGTCCTACGGCAGCGCGCTGGGGTTTTCGCCGAAGGCTATGGCGCTGGTGGGGATTGGCAACGCCGAGCACGCCGGTGCCGTTGTTGCCGGAGATTATCAACCGTGTGCCAATCTTCATCTGGACGAATGCAATGGTTGGTCCTCGTTGATTAACCTGGCGGGTTGTGCACGTCATGCGCATTGACTCAATAATAGCAGCACGATGCGTAAACCATTGATTTAGCCGAGTTCGTCCGAGTCGAAGCGGCGGCTGATCGCGCAAGTAAACGAACTAAAGTTGCCGCTTGTCGGGCGTGCCCCAGAATCCCGACTTGAACTGGTATTCATCTGCTGCCCAGCAAGCACGATAAGTGTCGTAGCCGGGCATGACAGCGGCGTCATCACCCTGGATTTGACCACGGGCGACGATGTTCACTGCGAGCAGTTTCAAGTTGAGCTGAACGAGCTCACTGTTCTCTGCTCGGGCACTTCCGCCACGGGAACGGATGCTACTTAGTGTTTAGTATCAAAGTATACCGGCTGATCACCAAGTCGGGTGTATACGTGGAGTACGATCACGGATCGTTCGTTGATCTCGTCTCCAACTAAGTTGAGGTGCTAGTCTATGGCGGCCTGCCCGCTGACTGGTAGGAATGCTTTGTGTCATTGTATATGGCCGGGCACGCCGCTGAGGATTGGGCTGAGATGTTTGTTAACTATCTGCACATCCGCGATGCCCTGGACACCTTCGGCTTGGTGCGGTTTGACGTCGGCTTCAGTAACCTTTGAGCGACGCGTGTTGGGCTTCAGCGCTTTTCTCACCATCATCGGCATGTGGCTGCCGTTGTCCTGGTTGTTGAACATGGTTAACCGTTCGATGGACCACGGTGACCTATACTTGTACTTGCTTCGTGTTGATGCCCTTCGTTTTGGACAAGATGCAGTTAACTAACGCCGTCGTCGACGATTTGACTTCCAGCCTAGACAACAGCACAGAGGTACACGGCCGGGGTTAGGCGAAGTGGGACCCGGCGGCGGTGGACCGCCACTGGGGGTGGGGGAGAAGCTCCGTAACCAGAAAGTGGTGGATAGTCGGGAAGGCTCTGGTTGCCGCTCTACTTAGTCGGGTGGGTTAGTTAGATAGTCCGTGGCCGGCTTATTACCTTGATTTGTTTGCAAGTTAGCTGTGGAGACCGTTGGGCACCCAATCATCGGGGTTTACCGTGACTGACGTGTCTGCCCTTCGTGGTATTTCTAATGTCGTGTCCGACAGTTTGTTTGATCTGCCTGGCGCGCCGCAGCCGACCGACCACGCCTTGGGTGTCTCGGCCGGGGTCCCGCTGGCGGTGCGAATGCGTCCGGCATCACTGGACGAGCTGGTTGGACAGGGTCACTTGTTGGCACCGGGGTCGCCGTTGCGCCGTCTTGTCGAGGGCTCTGGTGTGGTGTCGGCCATCCTCTACGGCCCGCCGGGATGCGGTAAGACGACCCTGGCAGCTCTGATCTCGCAGGCGACCGGGTGCCGGTTCGAGGCACTGTCGGCGTTGTCGTCGGGTGTCAAAGACGTTCGAGCTGTTTTGGAGAGTGCAAAGAGTGCGTTGCGCTCGGGGAAGCGGACTGTGCTGTTTATCGACGAAGTGCACCGATTCTCCAAGACCCAGCAGGACGCTCTGCTTTCCGCGGTGGAGAACCGGGTGGTGTTGCTGGTTGCGGCGACCACCGAGAACCCGTCGTTTTCAGTGGTGGCGCCGCTGCTATCTCGATCGCTGATACTTCAGTTGCGACCGCTGAACGCTGACGACATCCGTGCCGTGGTGCAGCGGGCCGTCTACGATCCTCGTGGCCTGGGAGGACAGATCGCGGTGGCACCCGAGGCCGTAGATTTGCTAGTTAGGTTGGCAGCCGGCGACGCCCGACGGGTTTTGACCGCATTGGAGGTGGCCGCCGAAGCCGTTCAAATCGGTGACGAGCTGACGGTCGCGGCCATCGAACAATCCTTGGACAACGCCGCGGTGCGTTACGACCGGGACGGTGACCAGCACTACGATGTTGTTAGCGCCTTTATCAAATCGGTGCGTGGCTCCGACGTGGATGCTGCGCTGCACTATCTGGCACGCATGGTGATCGCCGGAGAGGATCCAAGGTTCATCGCGCGCCGGCTGCTGGTCCTGGCTAGCGAAGATATCGGCCTGGCTGACCCGACCGCGCTTCCGCTTGCGGTCGCGGCCGCGCAGACTGTTCAGTTAATCGGCATGCCCGAAGCCCAGCTGGCCCTGGCACATGCCACCATTCATTTGGCTACTGCACCAAAGTCGAACGCCGTCGTGACTGCGCTGGGTGCCGCGTTAGACGACATCAAAGCCGGCAAGGCCGGTTTGGTGCCGGCCCACCTGCGCGACGGGCATTACTCCGGTGCGGCAGCGCTGGGCAATGCCAAAGGCTACAAGTATTCCCACGATGACCCCGACGGTGTTGTTGCCCAACAGTATCCGCCGTATGAGCTGGTGGGAGTGGACTACTATCGGCCTACCGGTCGTGGCGGTGAACGTGAGCTCGTCGGCCGACTGAACCGGCTGCGCGCGATAATCCGCGGCCGGCGAGGCTAGCCGTTCGAGTAGTGTGTGGCTGGCTGCACGCTTGTCATCAGACCAGATCGGGCACCATCAAGTGCGCGATCGCTGGATCGAAGTCGGCCACGTCGAGTACTTCGGTTTCCAAATCCGGACCTGTTTGCTGCGCAACTTGGTTGCCCGGTCGCGGTTGCTGGCCATTGCGTTATGTGCTCTCGAACGTCGGGCAGGTTACCGCACGCCGGCATACGGGTGGTCGGCCACCAGGCTGGTGCTGCAGAACCCGTTGAGTTTCTCCAGTTCTGGCAACACCCATGTCCGGTGAAGTCTACTGATCGGCTGCGCTGGCGGATACCGTTTTGAGCCAGATAGCCCGTGCGCATGCGTCCTCGTGCGAGCGGTGGTTACGGTGCAGCAGAGTGATCTCCCATTCTTCGACCTGTGTCTGCCGTTGAACATCTGCACAGCCTGATAGCGAATGCGCACCAGCCGCGCATTGCCTGCCCGCTCTCCCGAGAGCTGGTGGTGATGCATCTGCCGGACTGTTGGTCTACCAACAGGGGTTGTCGCCTGGATGGTGGTAGAGCGTGTGTACACGATCGACCCCCCCCATCCTCTCTGGGCAGTGTTCTGGGTGGCCGCCACCGGTTCACTAAAACTGTCTTCCTCCGACCACTTAGGCGTGGCAATGCTTCTTGCGGGGCTGTTTCGCGGGTTACGCATCGGATTGGCAGGTAGACAAGCCACGCCTGTAGGCTGGGCTGTGTGCATACCAATGTGCTGGATGTGAACACTGCGTGTCGTCGTATCGTGGATCTTACCGACGCGGTACGCGAATTTGGCGCTACTCACAGCGACGACCGGTAGTCTTTGCGGTCGAAAGTGTCGTTAGACGGCTTTCTAATTGTCTGGTGTCTGGCAAATAGGCTTGAAATCGACCCCAAGCAACGTTGCGATGTTGTCCCGGCAGAGCCGCTGGAATTAAGGGAACTAGGGAAGAAGAATACTAGAGTGCAAACACACGAGATCAGGAAGCGGTTCCTTGATCATTTCGTGAAGGCGGGTCACACCGAGGTGCCCAGTGCGTCGGTGATCCTCGATGACCCCAACCTGTTGTTCGTCAACGCTGGCATGGTCCAGTTCGTGCCGTTCTTTCTGGGGCGGTGCACGCCACCGTACGCGACGGCCACCAGCATCCAGAAATGCATCCGCACTCCTGACATCGACGATGTGGGTATCACCACCCGGCACAACACCTTCTTCCAGATGGCAGGCAATTTCTCGTTCGGGGACTACTTCAAGCGCGGGGCCATTGAACTGGCCTGGGCGTTGCTGACCAACAGCTTTGCCGACGGGGGTTACGGGCTGGATCCGGAAAGACTCTGGGCCACGGTATATCTTGATGACGACGAAGCCGCCGCCCTATGGCAGGAGATCGCCGGGTTGCCAACTGAGCGAATCCAACGTCGCGGTATGGCCGATAACTACTGGTCGATGGGCATCCCCGGGCCATGCGGGCCGTCGTCGGAGATTTATTACGACCGCGGGCCCGAGTTCGGCCCCGAGGGCGGTCCCATCGTCAACGAGGACCGCTACCTCGAGGTTTGGAATCTCGTGTTCATGCAAAACGAACGCGGTGAAGGGACCAGCAAGGAGGACTACGAGATCCGCGGACCGTTGCCACGCAAGAACATCGACACTGGTATGGGTGTTGAGCGGATCGCGCTGGTTCTGCAGGGCGTGCACAACGTCTACGAGATCGATCTGCTGCGGCCGGTGATCGACCTAGTGGCCACCCGCACACCGCGCCCGTACGACCCCGAAAATGAGGAAACCCACCACGCCGACAACGTTCGCTACCGCATTATCGCAGATCACAGCCGCACCGCCGCCATCTTGATCTGCGACGGTGTTAGTCCCGGCAACGACGGTCGTGGTTATGTGTTGCGTCGGTTGCTGCGCCGGGTAATCCGTTCGGCCAAGCTGTTGGGCATCGATAACCCGATTGTGGGCGACCTGATGGCTACTGTGTGCGATGCGATGGGGCGAGCGTATCCAGGGCTGGTCACCGACTTTGACCGGATCAACCACATTGCCGTCGCTGAAGAGACGGCATTCAACCGCACCCTGACTTCGGGCTCGAAGCTGTTCGACGACGTCGCCGGCGCCACCGTAGCGTCGGGCTCCACCGTGGTTGCCGGTTTGGACGCATTTACCCTGCACGACACCTACGGTTTCCCAATCGAGCTCACCTTGGAGATGGCGGCCGAAGCCGGCCTGACTGTGGATGAGAGGGGATTTCACGAGTTGATGCTGCAACAGCGTCAGCGCTCCAAGGTCGACGCCGCCGCCCGCAAGCACGCACACGTCGACCTGACTGCGTACCGTGAGCTGGTCGATGCCGGTCCGACGGAGTTCACTGGCTTCGATGAATTGACTACCGAGGCAAGAATTCTCGGCATCTTCGTCGACGGCAAGCGGGTCCCGGTAGTCGCGTACGCTGTCCAAGGCCAAGCTGGCATCACCAATCGGGTAGAGCTGGTGTTGGATCGCACTCCACTTTATGCTGAGTCGGGAGGCCAGATTGCTGATGTCGGCACCATCAGCGGAACTGGTGCCGGCGCGAGCTCCCGGGCGGCGGTCACCGACGTGCAAAAGGTCGCCAAAACCCTTCATGTCCACCGGGTGAACTTGAAGTCCGGGGAATTCGTCGAGGGTGATACCGTTGTTGCGGTAGTCGACCCGAGTTGGCGCCGGGGAGCCACGCAAGGGCACTCGGGTACCCACATCGTGCACGCCGCGTTGCGCCAAGTGCTGGGGCCCAACGCCGTTCAAGCTGGCTCGCTGAACCGGCCGGGCTACTTGCGCTTTGACTTCAACTGGCAGGGTTCGTTGACTGATGAGCAGCGTACCCAAATCGAAGAAGTCACTAACGAAGCTGTGCAAGCCGACTTCGAAGTACACACCTTCACCGAAAAGCTCGACAAGGTCAAGGCGATGGGCGCCATGGCCCTGTTTGGTGAGGTCTATCCCGACGAGGTGCGGGTGGTAGAGATGGGTGGACCGTTCTCGCTGGAGTTGTGCGGCGGCACGCATGTGCACAACACGGCGCAGATTGGTCCGGTCACGATCTTGGGTGAATCGTCGATCGGCTCCGGGGTGCGCCGGGTGGAAGCATACGTCGGGCTGGATTCGTTTCGCCACCTGGCCAAGGAGCGTGCACTCATGGCCGGGTTGGCCTCATCGTTGCAGGTGCCTTCCGAAGAGGTACCCGCCCGGGTGGCCACGCTGGTGGATCGGCTGAAGGCCGCCGAGAAGGAACTCGAACGTGCTCGGCAGGCAAACGTCCAGGCGGTGGCGACCAACGCCGCGGCGGGTGCTGAGTGGATCGGTAATGTGCGGGTGGTGGTGCAACGGATATCAGGCGCTCTAACACCAGCCGACCTACGCTTCCTTGTCGGCGATGTTCGCGGCAAACTAGGCAGTGATCCGGCGGTGGTCGCGCTGATCGCGGTGACTTCGGACGGGTCGACCGCAACTGTGCCGTACGTGGTCGCTGCCAATTCCGCCGCCCAAGATCTGGGAATTCGCGCTAACGATCTGGTGGAACAGCTTGCCATGGTTGTCGACGGGCGCGGCGGCGGTAAGGCCGACCTGGCGCAAGGTTCGGGAAAGGACCCGAACGGCGTCGACGCCGCGCTTGACGCGATACGTGCACAGATAGCGCAGGTCGGTTGAGTGTTTTCGTCAAAGCACCGCCTGCTCGACCAGCCAGGTGGCCCTAACCTGTCAAAAAACTTAGACTCTAGGCAGGGACGGCGGCTCGGCATCGATGTGGGCAGTGTGCGCATCGGTGTGGCTTTCAGCGACCCAGACGGCATCCTGGCCACCCCGGTGGAGACGGTGCGCCGTGACCGTTCCGCTAAGCACCTGCGCCGACTAGCTGAGCTCGTCGCCGAACTGCAGGTGGTCGAGGTGATCGTCGGATTGCCGTGGACACTGACCGACCGGACCGGCTCGTCGGCGAAGGACGCCATCGACACCGCCGAGGCACTGGCGCGGCGGGTTGCTCCAGTACCGGTCCGACTGGCTGATGAGCGGCTGACCACTGTCAGCGCGCAGCGTTCGCTGCGTGCTGCAGGTGTACGAGCCAAAGACCAGCGGGCGGTGATCGACCAGGCGGCGGCGGTGGTGATCCTGCAAAGTTGGCTCGATCAATGCCGCGCTGCTACCTCCGCAAGAGCGGGTGGTCCTACGACTGGATCGGTAGCTGGAGAAGTCATCGATGGGTGATTACTTAGCACGCCACCGCATCGCGCCCGAGGCGACCGGGTTGGGCCGACACCAGATGAGTAGCGAGGGTCGGGATGGGCGCCGTCTGGCCAAGAGCGGATATCGTTGTCGGCGTTTCTCCGACAAAGTAGTATTTGGTCTGCTAGTCGTGGTCGTGGTCGTGGCTACCTTCGTTGGCTTGCGGCTGTGGCACACGCTGTTCGGGTCTGCTGATGATTACAGGGGAGCCGGCAAGCACGACATCATGATTCAGATTCATGCCGGTGACTCGACCACCGTAATTGGTGAGACGCTGCATAACCAGGGGGTGGTCGCCTCGGTCCGGGCATTCGTCGACGCCTCGCACGGCAACACCGCGATTTCGTCGATCCAGCCGGGTTTCTACCGGATGCGCACCGAAATCCCGGCTGCTGCTGCGGCAGCGCGGCTTGCTGATCCGGAGAACCGGGTGGGGAAGCTGGTCATCCCGGAAGGTCGTCAACTTGACGACGCCACCGACATGACGACCGGCAAGGTGAATCCTGGCATATTCTCGTTGATCTCCCGTGCCACCTGCGTGGATCTCGACGGCAATCGACATTGTGTTTCACTGAATGACCTCCGTGCTGCGACGAGCAGAACCTCGTTAGCCAAGCTGTTCGTGCCGGCTTGGGCGATTCAATCGGTGATTGAGTTGGGCAACGACCATCGCCGGATCGAGGGGCTTATCGCGCCGGGGACCTTCAATGTCGATCCTTCGGCCTCAGCCGATAGCATCATGGCCAATTTGATCAGCGCCAGTGTCGTGGGGTACACGGAATCCGGGTTGGTGGGCACTGCTCGCTCTCTTGGCTTGTCACCTTACGACATCCTCGTGGTGGCATCGCTGGTGCAACAGGAAGCCAGCCCGCAGGACTTCCCGAAAGTGGCGCGCGTCATATACAACCGCCTTTATGAGCACCGCACGTTGGAGTTTGACTCGACCGTGAACTATCCACTGGACCGCCGCGAGGTGGCTACCAGTGACGCTGACCGTGGCCTGTGGACGCCGTGGAACACCTATGTTTCGCCAGGCTTACCGGCCACCGCGATTTGTTCTCCCGGCATCGATGCACTGTACGCCGCCGAGCATCCCGAGCCCGGTGACTGGTTGTACTTCGTCACCGTTGATACTCAAGGGACAACCCTGTTCACTAGGGATTATCAGCAGCATTTAGCCAATATCGAACTCGCGAAGCACAATGGTGTTCTCGACAGTGTGCGCTAACGGGGTGCCTCGAAAAGCTGGAATTCTCGGTTCGCCAATCGCGCATTCCTGTTCCCCGCGCTTGCACCTGGCCGCTTACCGTGCACTGTGTCTCTACGACTGGACGTATGAGCGGATCGAATGCGGTGCTGACGAGCTTCCGGCTGTCGTAAACGGGTTCGGGCCGCAGTGGGTCGGCGTCTCAGTGACCATGCCGAGCAAATTCGCCGCGTTACGGTTCGCTGATGAACACACCGCACGTGCCGGCTTGGTTGGATCGGCTAACACGTTGCTGCGGACCCGGCGCGGCTGGCGGGCCGACAACACCGACATTGATGGCGTGGCGGGGGCGCTGGCGGTGATCGGGCCTGTGGCAGGGCGTGCGCTGGTGTGTGGGTCGGGCGGCACCGCCCCGGCGGCTGTTATGGGTTTGGCGGAACTCGGAGTCACCGATATCACCGTTGTGGCACGCAATCCCGACAAGGCGGCCCGGTTAGTTGATCTCGGGGTTCAGGTCGGTGTGGCGACCCGATTTTGTGGTCTGGACAGCGGTGGCTTGGCTGATGAGGTGACGGCCGCCGAAGTTCTGGTTAGTACGGTACCGGCAGACGTGGCTGCGCGGTATGTCGATGCTTTCGCGACGGTTCCAGTGCTGCTAGATGCCATCTACGACCCGTGGCCTACGCCACTGGTCGCCGCGGTGGCCGCGGCGGGCGGCCAAGTGATCAGCGGCTTGCAAATGCTGCTGCATCAGGCGTTTGCGCAGGTGGAGCAGTTCACCGGGATGCCTGCACCGCGCGAGGCGATGGCTTGCGCTCTGCCGGCTTTGCATTAGCATGTCGCCTATGCGGGTAGGGGCTGCTTGTGTGGTGCTGATCTGATTGGCCGGTGCTTGAACTGTTATGATATTGCCGAGCGTCGTTACCGAACGCGTTGACGCTGCCCGGGGCGGGTGTGATTTTGCTGACCGGTGTCGTCTCCGGCCTGGTAGGGTCCCGCGCTGGCCACGGTGGTGGCATTGATTGGGGTTTATCTCTGCCTGGTGCACTTAGTGTCGGCGGTTATTGGGTCAGCGATGTCAAGCTGGCGATTGAGCTAGGCTGGGTTGATCGGCTGTTTCGGCGTCGAGGTGTGGTTTCTGGTGGCGCTGGGCGCGCAAATGCTAACCGTGTTGCTAGGGTGCGGCCGCTCGGTTTTTCGGCGCTGCTGAAGTCTTGCTTCATGGTTCCGCAATGTTCCTGGTCACCGTGAGCCTGGCTATTGTGTGGTCTTCCATCGAAATCCACGGCAGCGTGGAAAACTGCGAGAGATACCATACGCTGGCGTCTATTTCGACGTTTGCGCGCATTTTGAGTGAACCCGAAACTACAATGGCAGGATAGTCAAGTGTTACGCTGGATCACAGCCGGGGAGTCGCATGGCCGGGCCCTGGTAGCCATTGTTGAAGGCATGGTTGCCGGTGTCGAAATTACTTCCACCGCCATCGCTGATCAGTTGGCGCGCCGCCGACTTGGCTACGGCCGTGGTGCTCGGATGGCCTTCGAGCGTGACGCGGTGACAGTGTTGTCTGGGGTACGCCACGGCGTCACTCTGGGTGGCCCTATAGCCGTCGAGATCCACAACACCGAGTGGCCAAAATGGGAATCAGTGATGGCTGCCGATCCGGTCGATGCCGCGGAATTGGAAGACTCTGCTCGCAACGCCCCGCTCACCAGGCCGCGCCCGGGTCATGCGGACTATGCGGGCATGATCAAGTACGGTTTCGACGACGCTCGTCCGGTGCTGGAGCGAGCTAGTGCCCGGGAAACCGCTGCCCGTGTCGCGGCGGGGACGATCGCGAGGCAGTTTCTGCGCCAAGCTCTGGGGGTCGAAGTGCTTTCGCACGTCATCTCTATCGGTGCGTCGGCCTGTTACGGTGGGCCACCGCCGGGACCCGAAGACCTCACTGCAATCGATGCGAGTCTGGTACGCGCCTTTGACGAGCAAGTTGAAAAATCCATGATAGCTGAGATTGAAGCGGCCAAGAAAGACGGCGATACCCTTGGTGGGGTAGTAGAGGCCGTGGTGCTAGGCCTGCCAGTCGGGCTGGGATCCTTTACTAGCGGTGACGACCGGCTCGACAGCCAGCTGGCCGCAGCCGTAATGGGAATACAGGCGATCAAGGGCGTAGAGATCGGTGACGGCTTCGCAGCTGCGCGTTGCCGCGGCAGCTACGCTCACGACGAAATGTATTCCGGTACCGACGGCGTCGTCCGCTTCACCAACCGGGCAGGTGGACTCGAAGGCGGTATGACCAATGGGCAGCCGCTGCGGGTGCGCGCGGCGATGAAGCCGATCTCCACTGTGCCGCGGGCGCTGGCCACCGTCGATCTGGCAACCGGAGAGGAGGCCGTCGCAATCCACCAACGCTCGGATGTGTGCGCGGTGCCGGCCGCCGGAGTCGTCGTTGAGACCATGGTTGCGCTGGTGCTTGCCCGCGCAGCACTACGAAAGTTCGGCGGTGACTCACTGAGCGAAACCCGCCGTAACCTTGCAGCATACCAGCGCGCGGCCGCCGACTGGGAAGCGCCAGCTGCTAAGATTGCGGCGAGTCGAGAATAGGCGGGTAGGGGAGCGATGGCACCCAAGGCAGTACTCGTGGGTCTGCCGGGAGCCGGCAAGTCCACCATAGGCCGGCGGCTGTCTAAAGCACTAGGGGTGAGTTTGCTCGATACCGACGCTGCTATTGAGAAGCAGACCGGTCGCAGCATCGCTGACATCTTTGTCACCGACGGGGAAGAAGAGTTCCGCCGTGTCGAAGAGGGCGTGGTGCGGGCGGCTTTAGTCGAGCATGACGGTGTGGTGTCGCTTGGCGGTGGTGCTGTCACTAGCCCCGGGGTGTGCTCGGCGCTTGCTGGCCACATCGTCATCTATCTAGAGGTCAGCGCCGAAGAAGGGATTCTGCGTACCGGTGGCAGTACCGTGCGACCATTGCTGGCCGGGCCCGACCGTGCTGAAAAATTCCGGGCGCTGATGGCCAGACGGGCTCCTCTTTACCGGCGAGTTGCGACTATCCGGGTTGATACCAACTGCCACAACCCCGGGGCGGTAGTCCGCTACATCGTCGCCCGGTTGCAGGCTCAACTAGCCACTCCTGTCTCTGGTGGTGATCGCAAGACTGGCGAAGCCGGGTGCAGTGGGATGCCACTCCGCAAATCTAGTGGGGTTGCCAAATGACTAATATCGACGCACCGGTCACTGTGCAGGTGGCTGCCGATCCGCCATACCCCGTGGTGATCGGCACCGGGTTATCGGACCAATTGGATGAACTGCTTGCCAACCGACATCGGGTCGCGATACTGCATCAACCGGTACTGACCCAAACCGCGGAGGGGATCCGAAGCCACTTGGCCGGCAAGGGGGTCGATGCGCACCGAATCGAAATACCTGACGCCGAGGCCGGCAAGGCTCTTCCTGTTATGGACTTTATCTGGGAAGTATTGGGTCGCATTGGACTTGGACGTAAAGACGCACTGGTCAGCTTTGGTGGCGGCGCCGCTACCGATGTAGCTGGGTTCGCAGCGGCTACCTGGTTACGCGGCATCTCGATCGTACATGTGCCCACCACGTTGCTCGGCATGGTCGACGCAGCGGTTGGGGGCAAGACTGGTATCAACACTGAGGCTGGCAAGAACCTGGTCGGCGCATTTCATCAACCTCTCGCCGTGTTGGCTGATTTGGCGACTCTGGAAACGTTGCCGAGCAAAGAAATTGCTTCCGGTATGGCCGAAGTGGTCAAAGCCGGATTCATTGCTGACCCGGTCATCCTCGACCTCATCGAAGCCGACCCACAGGCCGCCTTGGACCCGGCGGGTGACGTGTTGCCGGAGCTGATCCGCCGGGCCGTCACCGTCAAGGCGGACGTTGTCTCCGCCGATGAAAAGGAATCGGAGTTGCGCGAAATCCTGAACTATGGCCACACTTTGGCACACGCAATCGAGCGTCGGGAGCGCTATGAATGGCGTCATGGCGCCGCCGTATCGGTGGGCTTGGTGTTCGCCGCCGAACTGGCCAGAGTTGCGGGGCGGCTCGACGATGCCACGGCGCAGCGACACCACACCATTCTGACCTCGCTTGGCCTGCCGGTCAGCTATGACGCCGATGCGTTGCCGCAACTGTTGGAATATATGGCCGGAGACAAGAAAACCCGGGCCGGCGTGCCTAGATTCGTGGTTCTCGATGGGCTGGCTAAGCCAGGGCGGTTAGTGGGGCCGGACCCAGGGCTGTTAGTGACCGCTTACGCGGGATTGGGTGCCCGATGACGATTGTTAACATCATCAACGGTCCGAACTTGGGCCGGCTGGGTCGGCGTGAACCCGATATCTATGGCAGCACCACCCATGACCAACTGGCGGTTCTGATTGAGCGTGTGGCCTCCGAGCTTGGGATCAAAGCTGTTATGCGGCAAAGTGATAGTGAATCTCAGCTACTGGATTGGGTCCATCTGGCCGCTGATGCCGGGGAACCGGTGATCCTCAACGCCGGCGGTTTGACGCATACGTCAGTGGCGCTGCGCGACGCGTGTGCTGAACTAAACGCACCGCTTATCGAGGTGCACATCTCTAATGTGCATGCCCGCGAGGAGTTTCGGCGCCATTCCTATCTTAGCCCGTTGGCGACAGGAGTGATCACTGGGTTAGGAGTCCAAGGCTACCTGCTTGCCTTGCGCTATCTAGCCGAGATGACTGCGAGCTAATCCTTTTTCGGGATATCGCGTGTCGCGGTGGCGTCGGTGTCGGTGCGGATCACCGCAGTGGGCGCGTCGTCACGCTCGCTGGTGGTAGATTATCTCAGTGGGTGCCTCGTGTTCCGCTGTGGCAACTGGCGTGGTCTGTTCCTCGGACTGTGCCGTGGCGAGCTCTCCGGTCGTTGTGTCGTCGGTGCAGACAGCGGCAAAAATATTACTGTCAGCTTGGCCTTGCCCGGATCTATTATGCTGTGGGACTGATGGGCTACTGCGATCAACGTGCCAACGCCCAAACACCACGCCGATGACCCCAGTTAGAAAAACAATCAGGGCAGTGAACGCGGCGAACGTCGTCAATTCACTTATCAGCCCTCCAACGTAGATGTTGCTATACAACAGCGAAATGACCCAGGTCACCGCGTCGCCGAGGACCCCCACTAGGACACTGGTTAGCAGCCACATCGTCGCCAGATCCCGGCGTCGTTCCGGGTCCGGGTTCGCGGTGGCGTCGGCGCAGCCATCGCGCACCGCCCACATGACCACCGCGATGATGACCACGCCCAGCAGCACCACGTTAATTAACACTGACTGCGCTTGCCAGGCGTTTATCATAATCCCCTGTGTCAGGCGGACAACGATCATCAGGACGGCGAACACCAAACCGCGCAGCATCCAGTCATTCATGGGACCTTAGCGTAGCGAGTAGCGTCAGCAGCTGTGACACATTCCCAGCGTCGAGACAATCTCAAATCACAAATCGTGACCACCGGGCTGGACGCGATGCTGGTAACGGACCTGATCAATGTGCGCTATCTGTCGGGTTTCACTGGGTCGAATGGTGCTTTGCTGGTGTTCGCCGACGAACGTGGTGCTGTGCTGGCCACCGACGGCCGTTACCGGACTCAGGCTACGCAGCAAGTACCCGAGCTCGAGGTTGCCATCGAGCAATCCTGTGGACGCTATTTGGCTGGCCGGGCAGCCGACGATGGCGTGCGCATACTGGGCTTTGAAAGCCATGTGGTCACGGTCGACGGCCTGGACGCGTTAACCAGCGAGATCGAAGGCCGCCACATCGAGTTGGTGCGTGTTCCTGGAACCGTGGAGGCGCTGCGCGAAGTCAAGGATGCTGGCGAGCTTGCGTTGCTGCGGCTGGCCGCCGAGGCGGCTGACGCCGCGCTGGCGGAGCTGGTGGCGCACGGCGGCGTTCGGCCCGGCCTTACCGAACGTGAGGTGAGCCGCGAGCTGGAGGGGTTGATGCTCGACTACGGCGCTGACGCGCTGTCATTCGAGACGATTGTGGCCGCCGGGCCGAATTCGGCGATCCCGCACCACCGGCCGACCGACACGGTGTTGGCTACGGGAGATTTCGTCAAGATCGACTTTGGTGCGCTAATTGCCGGGTATCACTCCGACATGACCCGCACCTTCGTGCTGGGCCCGGCCGCTGACTGGCAGCTGGAGATCTATCAGCTGGTCGCCGATGCGCAACGTGCCGGTCGGGAGGCGCTGCGGCCGGGTGCCAACCTGCGCGACGTGGATGCTGCGGCACGCAAATTGATCGCCGACGCGGGCTACGGTCAACAGTTCAACCACGGTTTGGGTCACGGTGTGGGCCTGGAAATCCACGAAGCACCGAGTATCGGCGCCACCGCCGCAGGTACACTAATTGCGAGCTCCGTAGTGACCGTGGAACCCGGTGTCTACTTGTCTGGCCATGGCGGTGTCCGCATCGAGGATACACTGGTGGTGGCTGTTCAGGGAACGCCAGAGATGCCGCTAACGTTTAGACCCGCCGGATTCACTCCGGAATTGTTGACCCGGTTCCCTAAAGAACTGGTAATACTGTAGGAGACTCACCGACTGTGGCGACCACTGCCGACTTCAAGAACGGGCTTGTGCTAGTAATCGATGGACACCTTTGGACAATCATCGAGTTCCAGCACGTCAAACCCGGCAAGGGCCCGGCCTTCGTGCGTACTAAGCTCAAAAACGTCCTGTCCGGCAAGGTCGTTGAGAAGACTTATAATGCTGGGGTGAAGGTGGATACGGCCACCGTCGACCGGCGTGACACGACCTACCTGTATCGCGACGGTGCTAATTTTGTGTTCATGGACAGCCAAGACTACGAGCAGCACCCGCTGCCGGAGTCTCTTGTTAGCGATGCTGCCCGGTTTCTGCTGGAGGGCATGTCGGTACAGGTGGCGTTCCACAACGGTGCGCCGTTGTACATCGAGCTGCCGGTTACCGTCGAACTAGAGGTCACTCACACCGAGCCGGGATTGCAAGGTGACCGGTCCAGTGCCGGAACCAAGCCGGCAACTTTGGAGACCGGCGCTCAGATCAATGTTCCATTGTTCATTAATACCGGCGACAAGCTCAAGGTGGATTCGCGCGACGGCAGCTACCTGGGACGTGTGAACGCCTGATTCATGTCTAAGCTGGTGAAGGGACGCCATCAGGCCCGTAAGCGTGCCGTAGACCTGTTGTTCGAAGCCGAGGCCCGCGATCTGAGTCCACTTGAGGTGGTCGAGGTTCGTAGTGCATTGGCGGAATCCAAGCCGGATGTGGCGCCGCTGCATCCGTATACGGTCGCGGTCGCCCAAGGTGTTAGCGAGCATAACGCCCGTATTGACGAACTGATAATCTCGCATCTACAAGGCTGGCAGCTCGATCGGCTGCCAGCAGTGGATCGCGCCATTCTGCGGGTCTCGGTATGGGAGCTGCTATACGCCGACGACGTGCCCGGACCTGTCGCCGTCGACGAGGCGGTCGAGCTGGCCAAGGAGCTGTCTACCGACGACTCACCTGGCTTCGTCAACGGAGTACTGGGCAAAGTTATGCTGATTACTCCGCAGATCCGTGCGGCCGTTCAAGCAGTCCAGCAGGCGGTGCGCATGGCCGCCGGCACTTCCGAGAATTACGTACCGCAGTATGAGCTGGCTGCTGACCAACTGGGTCAGGTGGGTCAGGACGATTCGAACGGCGGCCAAGTTGCTGCTGCCTGCCGGTGATGGCCGCGATCATGGGTTTGACGCAGGGTGTACTGAGGTTGCCCAGTGATGTCACCGGCCTGTTTGCGCGCCTTTGGGAGCTTCCAGTTCCGCGCTGGATGGAGAACCCGTTGGCCGATCAGAGCGCTCGGTGGGCCTTGGATAGTGAAGGCCGTGGAATCGAGCTGGATCGCCGACCGGCCCGGTCGAATCGCGCCGCGACATGATCGCGCATTGAGCGCTGACGAGTCACAGTACTTGCTGGACTCGGCAAAATAGATCGGGCCACGCCTTGGACGGAAGCGGAATGAAACCCGTATGCGGACAACTGGTTTTTTGCGTAGTCGTCGACGAACTCGAATGCCCTATGAGTGCGACGCACAAAACAGCCGCCGCGTGCACAGTCCGCTACCACGTGGGCCGCGTCCACGTCGCCCCCCTGCATGGGAAGTGACATACACAAATACTGGTAACGGTCATTATTCCTTATGCCCGCGATAACTACGAGTTGCCCCGACGGCGGTTACCTGCACCAGAAGAGGTTACGATATGAATCGAGACAGTGGTCATCCGCGACGACTTTGTGTTTCAGCGCTGGCGGCAGTAGCCAACCCGTCATACACGCGGATTGACACGTGGAACGTGCTCGATGACGCCTGCCGTCACTTGGCTGAGGTCGACCGCGCCGGGCTGGATACCGCCCACGACGTTGCGCGGGTCAAGCGCCTGCTCGACCGCATTGGTGCCTACGAACGTTACTGGCTGTATCCTGGCGCGGCAAATCTGGCGGCGTTCCGCGACTATCTTGCCACCATGGCGACGGTTCAGCTTACCGAAGAGGTATCGCTGGCCGTGCGTCTGTTGTCTGAATATGGTGACCGTACAGCGCTTTTTGATACTTCAGCGCCGCTGGCCGACCAGGAGCTGGTGGCTCAAGCCAAGCAGCAGCATTTCTACACCGTGTTGCTCGCCGACGATGCCCCGTCCACGGCTCCCGACTGTCTGGCGGAGAGCTTGCGGGAACTGCGCAATCCATCCGACGATGTGCAATTCGAGCTCCTTGTTGTGTCCAGTGTTGAGGACGCCATTACCGCGGTCGCGCTAAACGGCGAGATTCAGGCCGCGATCATCCGCCACGACCTGCCGCTGCGGTCCCGCGACCGGGTGCCGTTGATGAATACCTTGCTTGGGGCCAACGACTCGAAGGGCGCGCTGGTCGCCATTGACCGCCCGCATGACTGGGTCGAATGCGGTGAGTGGATCAGGGAGCTGCGGCCCCATATCGACCTCTATCTTCTCACCGACGAGTCGATTGCGGCGGGCAATGATGACGAGCCCGATGTCTACGATCGGACGTTTTATCGGCTCAACGACGTTACCGACCTAAACAGCACCGTACTTGCAGGCTTGCGAAACCGGTTCGCCACCCCCTTTTTCGATGCTTTACGCGCCTACGCAGCAGCACCGGTCGGCCAATTCCATGCTCTTCCGGTGGCGCGTGGTGCCAGTATCTTTAACTCTAAGTCGCTGCAGGACATGGGCGAGTTTTACGGTCGGAACATTTTCATGGCCGAAACATCGACCACCTCTGGTGGCCTGGATTCGTTGCTGGAACCGCACGGCAACATCAAGAAAGCGATGGACAAAGCCGCAGTTACTTGGCGCGCCAACCATACCTACTTCGTCACCAACGGAACTTCCACCGCCAACAAAATCGTCGTACAGTCGTTGACCCGGCCGGGTGACATTGTGCTTATAGACCGCAATTGCCACAAGTCGCACCACTATGGCCTGGTATTGGCCGGTGCATACCCGATGTACCTGGATGCTTATTCGTTGCCGCAGTTCGCGATCTATGGAGCGGTACCGCTGCGCACAATCAAGAAGGCGCTGCTGGATCTAGAGGCAGTCGGACAACTGGATCGGGTCCGCATGCTGTTGCTCACCAACTGCACTTTTGATGGTGTCGTCTGTAACCCGCAGCGGGTGATGGAGGAGGTGTTGGCGATCAAGCCAGACATTTGCTTTCTGTGGGACGAGGCTTGGTATGCGTTTGCCACTGCCGTGCCGTGGGCCCGTCAGCGGACTGCAATGGTGTCTGCTGAGCAGCTCGAACAAAAGTTGTGGTCTGCCGAATACGCCGAGGAATACCGGAATTGGTGCGCATCGGTGGCCGAAATCCCTCGGTCCCAATGGGTTGACCAGCGGCTACTGCCCGACCCCAATCGGGCGCGGATTCGCGTATATGCGACACACTCGACTCACAAGTCGCTGTCGGCGCTTCGGCAGGCGTCGATGATTCATGTCCGCGATCAAGATTTCAATGCGCTGGCCCGGGATGCTTTCGGTGAGGCATTCTTGACGCATACCTCGACATCGCCGAACCAACAACTTCTCGCGTCACTGGACCTAGCGCGCCGCCAGGTTGACATCGAGGGATTTCAACTGGTCCGACTGGTGTACGACATGGCTCTGGTCTTTCGTCACCGTGTCCGCAAAGACCGGCTGATAAGCAAATGGTTCCGTATCCTCGACGAATCCGACCTGGTGCCCGACGAATACCGGGCATCGGCGGTCAGCTCGTACCGTCAGGTTCGGCAGGGTGCTCTGGCGGAGTGGAATGAGGCGTGGCGGTCCGACCAGTTCGTGCTGGATCCGACAAGGGTCACCTTGTTCGTCGGGAAGACCGGAATGAACGGATATGACTTCCGCGAGAAGATCCTGATGGAGCGATTCGGCATCCAGATCAACAAGACATCCATTAACAGTGTGCTGTTGATCTTCACCATCGGTGTAACGTGGTCGAGCGTGCATTATCTGCTCGACGTGTTACGCCGGGTGGCCAGTGACTTTGACAGGATCCAGAAGGTGGCCAGCGGGGCCGACCTCGCGCTGCATCAGCGCCATGTCGAGGAGATCACCCAGGATTTGCCCCATCTGCCCGGCTTCAGTGGGTTCGACGTTGCCTTCCGTCCCGAAGATGCCAGCTCGTTCGGTGATATGCGGTCGGCCTTCTACGCCGGTTACGAAGAATCGGACCGCGAGTACGTGCAGATCGGCACGGCCGGACGTCAGCTTGCTGAGGGGAGGACCCTGGTGTCCACCACGTTCGTGGTGCCCTACCCTCCCGGCTTCCCAATTCTAGTCCCCGGCCAGGTGGTTTCCAAGGAGATCATTTACTTCCTGGCTCAGCTTGACGTGAAGGAAATTCACGGATACAACCATGAACTGGGATTATCAGTATTCACTGAGAAAGCGCTGGCTCGGATGACCGCGAGGCGCAACGCGGAGTCGGCCGCGGCGGGTTCTGCGTTTGCGGCTCTTGAGATCCCACCGCATTCTGCTGCTATGCGCGGGGACGTGAACGGTGACAGGGTGGAGGCTGTTGCAGAAGACGTGTGATTTGGTCTTCTGTCTCAAAGCGATGTTCTGGAAGGTGTGCGCAACATGGCGCGACTAGGCGGGCATTCGGTCGGTGCGGTGATTGCTGACTTCGCGCGAAGGCCGCTTCGTCCAGGTGGGATTGCCGAGGTTGACGGGTTGCCGGTCTTTGATGTCCCACCGTATGCCCCCAGGGTGACTTTCGATGATGTCGTGTGTTACAGTTGAAAAAGATGTGTGATAGCCCTAGTTGATGTGTATGTGCGGGTTTACCCGCGTCGGGCGTTGGAACTCGGACGCTGCGTGGTCGGGCAATTCGATCTCATCGGCCGTGGTTAGCTATTTCTGCTCGGTGAACAGTCGGAACGGTTGGTGTTGCATGTACTGCGTCACCACCGCGGTAATAGCGATGTTGGAAGTGGACCGTGTCAGATAGCTGTTGATGTCGTTCGGTAGCTTCTGGGCACCTGCGCACCTAGGACCGCATCACCGTCTGGCAGCGGTCCAGAGCGGCCGCCGGTGGTTCCGGGCATTGACTGTGCCCTCGCCTCTTTAACCTACGGTTTCGGCGGGGACCAATTCGCGGCCAACATGTACGCGCCGACCAAGGCTAGGCCTGGTGCCCACGCCTTTCAGCGGTGATGCGCAGTAGGCGGTGTCTTCGACCAGCTTGACCGGGTCCAGCCCACCAGATGTTCATGTGTAACTGGGCGAACGCGTCGAACAATAGCAATTGAATAATATGAAGTCGTCGACTACACGTGCAGCGGTAACTAGTGCATGGTATTGTCAACCGGCAGCCGGGTGGTGAGTAGATTGCGTTAGCCGCTAAGGTTCCTATATGTTGTAGCGGGGCGACATGTTAGAATCCCCACCTTACCAATCGTTAGGTTAAGAATACCAGCCGTCCAAGGCCGACGGGGTCGGGAGTGGTGAGCCAGGCCAGGCAGTGTAGTCGCCCAGCGGGCTGAAGAAATTTTCTCAAGGCCGGAAAGCCGGCTGTTGCATTGCCGAGTGCGGTCAGTTGGCTCCGCACACCAGGTTGGTTGCGCACTGTCATGTTGTCGGATAACGTCACCACCACGTCCTCGGATACGTCGTCTCCGGTCGCCACCCCTATTACGCGGGTGGCGAGTCAGTACTTGGTGTTGACTGCGGTGGTCTGATACAGAGTATCAGGCTAGGCCGCCGCGAAGGATCTTAAGTTTGTTGACCATGCTGTTGCCGGAGAATGTCTTGACCGGAATTGCGCTGCGGCGCCTATCGGCGATTAACTGGTAACTGGTAACTGGTAACTGGTAACTGGTAACTGGTAACTGGTAACTGGTAACTGGTAACTGGTAACTGGTAACTGGTAACTGGTAACTGGTAACTGGTAACTGGTAACTGGTAACTGGTAACTGGTAACTGGTAACTGGTAACTGGTAACTGGTAACTGGTAACTGGTAACTGGTAACTGGTAACTGGTAACTGGTAACTGGTAACTGGTAACTGGGTGATGTCTCTCTGGTCCAGGTTGCGCTCGCACAGGCGGTCCATCAGTCCTATCCTCTCAACGACCGCCGTCACCGTGCCGTGCAGGTCGACGGTCTGGCCGCTCGGGTGGATGCCTTCGGCAATCTCGAGCACCACTACGGTGGTAGCCGGCCTGGTTGAGTGAAAACACAATGGCCGGGCCAGCGATGCCTGTGCCGCTGATCAGAACTGTCTGATTTGATATGGGTATTAGTTTATGGCACGGTCGCTGCTTGTTCAGAAATGCTCCGCCATGACTAGTATTCGTTCGTCGGGTATGCGAATCGTTCATTGTTGGTGAGTTGGGAAATTTGGAAAATTTCTTAGTATGGTGTACACTCGGTTGGAATGATTGCTGTATTCGGCGGCAGAGAAACTACTTTGAAGCATCCCGGAGTTCGGTGAAGTGATGACGATAATCGGCACGTGGTTTCCTTGATTGTTGATTCTCAACGATAGGTTTTTGTGGTCCTAATTCCATGTTATGGAAATGGTGGAATGCTGCGTCATTGAGGTGGAAGAGTGCACTATTTTTGGCATCATGTCCGCGAAGAAATTCTCGCCGTAGGCGACGTTATATTACTCTATTGAATTTAATTGTAGATAAAGAGGAATTGGTTATTATATTCCATATCTTGAGCTCCGCTAGTAAACCACACGACGTTCGAGGTAGTGACAGCCGAAGCGAGATCCACAGCCATTTTAGAAACAGCAAAATGTGTTTTTTCGTGGTGGGCGACGTTGGAGAAAACGTTACGGAAAATCAGAAAAAATGCTACTTCGTCGGTAGCGAAGCCGAACTGGGGTGCGCGAAAACATCGCTGCGGCATGGCCTGGCTTCTACGTAGCTGGTTCACGTCTTGCCGCCGCTTCGATGTTGTCTGCCAGGTTGGGTTGGTCATAGCAGTCCGCGCGGCAGTTCCAGTTGATACCGAAGTCGGATCTGCCGTTGACCGCCGTGTAGTTCGGGCCACTGGGGTAGGCCAGGGCATATTACTTTGATCCATATCCGTAGGCGTTGATGAGGCGGTTGATGTAGAGTGCGTTGGGACCGCCTATCAATGTTTTCACGCCCTGGTTTTCCAGGTAAACTACGAATATGTGATCAAGAAGGCCGACCGTCGACACCGGTGGTGTGGATGGTGGCGCAGGGAGTAGTGCGCCGATGGTGAAGCGACAGGTTGCCGGTGTAGGGGTCGTTATAGCTGCCTGGTACTGGCTTGCGATTTGTCAGGGTCACGACCCACAACCGAGCTGCAGATGCTTGCCGGCATAGTGCCAGAGGTACTGTATTCAAGCAGCATGGTCAGGAACCGGCGATCTAACGCTCTGACCGGCCCAATCTTCCTGGTGCCTAACTGCTGCTGGTCTGATGTCAGAAAATTTACGGTGACTGGCGTCTCCTACGGGTCGTTTACCCAGCTGCTGAGTCGTCCGCTCAATGTGTAAAACACTCTACTGGTTGTCCAATCTTGGACGCCATGTGGCAGAGGTCGATTTTTTTTGAGTGAGTGTGCAGGTCGAACATTTCCGTCGCCGAAGAACTAATTGCCGCCATCGGGAGGGTTGGTGGCTGCTGGGATTTCCCAGCGGCCACGGCAACGGTAAACGTTGGCACCTAAAGGAGCGACGGCGGACGGGACGTGGTGCAGTGATTTGATCGCTGTCGATGTGTCTGTCCCGGTCCAACCCGGGATGGTCACCTAACTCTATATCCCAACAATGATGGTTCACCGAGTTTGGCGCCAGGGTTTTACCAGCAAATTCATGCTCTCAGTCGGATATATTCCTATTGCGGGAATTGCCATTTTGAAATGACTAGCACAGTGACCCCAATAAGTGTGCCAGATATAGGACAAATTACTTTATATGAATATAAGCAAGTTTGACCGATAAATTGGCTGTGCAGCATCATCAATTCTTGTTTTTCACGAGGTTTGTCTACACGTTATTTGCGGTGTCGCACATCGGTTATTTCTTCGGTCCAACGCTAAAATTCTCGCCTGTGGGTGATTTTTTCACTTCGTTGATCAACAAGCGACTACACGTCACGTGTTATTTCTGCGATCTCGCAGTCTACTATAAAAATTATACAGCTTGTTCAGCAACGGTCAGCGGTGGTCAAAAAACGTCATTGGTGTCCGCAACGGGATCGGTGATAATTGAAGTCACGGCGACAAAATTTGAATCTTTTTCAATTCGTCGTAAGTTCATTCTGGTCACAATAACAACGTGTCAGAATCAAGTGCTTCGACCGGCCAGCCGAGTCAACGCAAGTTTTTGCGTAAAGCAAGTTTGCGCGGTTCAGAGTACATAGACAGGTAGACGGCGTGGCGGGCAAGTCGGCTCTACCAACGCGAAGCCGGCTCGTTCCATCAGTTGCACCGAGCGCGTGTTATCGACATTGCAGATGGCCCAGACCTGGTACACATCCGGGTCGGTGTTAGGCTTGGTGGGCAACATGATTGAGCGCCTACGACATTAAACTTTCCCCCACTGCCAACCGAGGCAGTAATCAATTTCGACGTAGTGCTGCATCGGGCATTGGCAACTGGTCAGCTCGATGAGATCGCACCTGTTTCACAGCGTGATGGCCCAGGTCTGTTCATTGTAGCTGAAATTGGTGCGCTCAGCGATGACCCATCGCATTACCGCGACGTCAGGGTGTGGCATCCAAGGTTAGGTATCGCATGACTCGGGGATCGGTGGGTGACTTGCTGGACAATCGGGCCGATGTCGTCGAGCATTTGGTAGGTGCAGCAGCAGTCGTGGCCCGACCATGGGCCAATAACATGTCCCGAACCCGCGCGGAACGAATAACGGCGCGTACTTCGCTGGGTCGGTTACCACCGCCAGATTCGGTTCAACCCGAACCCACGGGCCAACCTAGAATGGCGTTCTGGGTAGGGCGTGTCGCTTGTGTCTCGTCCGTGAACCGATCCGGGCGCATCAGGTGCACCGACCCTGCGGACAGCCCACACGCTGTCGGTTGTCCCGTCGCCGAAAACAATATACGCACGAACCGCGGTTAACCGCCGGCGGTCGGCCCTAGTCCGCCGCCGACGGTACAGAATAACGGTGGCTTGATGTGTGGTGGCCCTATCGCGTCGTGTCGTGAATAAGCCCTTCTCGTTGAGTCGGTACATGGTCGCTGCGCGTATTCGTATGTCGGCGGGGATGACGAACTCGGTGTCGGTCATGCCCGCCTGGCCTAGGAGTCGTTCGTCGAGAACCTAGTAAAAAGGGGGGGTGCCCTCGATGCGGGACGCGATCACGCCCAGCGCATCTATCGAGTGGCTGTAGGTGACTCGATTGCCGGGCTGATGCACGAGCGGGAGTCGGTTAGCCAGTGGTCTGAGTTCCGACAGAACGGCAGTAGCAGGTATACTGATCAACAAGACCGGCGCGGGTACCGAAAATCGGTAGGCCAGGACGCTAGTATGGGTGAACAGATCCTCGAGCAGGGCGGCGCGCTGTGCCGGGTGCGTCCGGTCTAACGGACCGTCCGGTTGGTCGAGCACTTGCGGCTCGGCTAATTTCGGTTCCCGGCGCGCGATCGGGTCGTGCAATATCAGCTTGCTCTCGCCGACCAGACACATCACCGCGGCCACCGTGACCGGTTTGGTCATCGACGCGATACAAAACAGCGTGTCTCTTTGCATCGGCAGGTCCGTGTCGTGTTTCGGTAACCGATCTCGTTGATCTGCAACGTTTCTCCGCGATGCCAAACCACTGTCAACTTGTTGGCAAGTAAGCCGGCATAGCAAACCTCGCGGATGGAGATCTAATTGCCGTCGAGGTTCACCCGGTTTAGCCCAATTCTCGCTGCTGCGCGCGGGACTTACCAGAACACCAATTCTATTCTTTTTCCTTTCTGTTCGCGGCGAACCGTGGTGGATTCCAGCGATGCAATATCCCACTATGTTGCCAAGGACGTCTTGCAACGTCTGCTTGAAGACCACGGGCAGCGGCTTTTCCACATTGGACGAGTTGGCGTCGGAGAAGCAGTTGCTCAATAGGGTGACGCCGGGTCTGGTAGCGCGATGAACTACGGCGGCTCAGCTGCGTGCGGTCGTCCAGGCAATGGAACGTGCCGCTGTCGGATAAATTGGTGTAGCCACCGAGCTTTATAGAGTCGGCCACTGCGCACTCTACCTCGCCTCCGGCGTCCTTGGTAGCCCATGGTGGTTTGGATATCGGCGGGATGTCGTCGCCTAGGCTCTTACTGCGATATAGGGCACTCGAAATTCCATTCGGGGGAAGTTCGTCCTAGTCCTACGTTTAGCGTGGTCGTCGGGTTACTTATGCAGTGTGAAATTCGTTCAGTGCGGCATCGATCCTGGTCTACACTTCACTGACGAGTATTTCAAGCCGACCCGATGATGGTCGAGTGGTAGTGCGTCCCGGTGGGTGTGTTGGATTTAGCTCTGTGCCAGACAGTTTCGTCTTTCCTTGTGCTTACATCTCAACCGATGTTTTTCCTTGACATAGTTGCAGAGCTCGCGGTATCCGAGCCCGTTTGCCATAGTGATCGGTCCGACCCGATGACACGGCTAGGCGTGGTCGCAGTAACGGATTGGGGCATCACAAAAGATGAGGTACGACAGCGCTGATCCCGCAACCCGATGAAGCGGGCTGGCCCCTTCGGGAAGCAGCGTGTCCGCGACTCCATGACTACCAGGGCTCCCGAGCGCGGATGATGGTAGAACCGGCGCAGCGTAGCCTGTGACCGGGTATCGGTGACCGCCTTGCTGACCAGGTTGCGCGCCACCGCCTCTGGGATGGGGCCATACCCGTCGACCACCGCCGCGGTGTTGTCGCTATCCAGCCGCGTTTTCGTGGAAGATTTAGTAGGTTAACCGCAACCGATTGAGCCACTTACGCCGGTCGTCCTGTGATGCGCGCGACCAAATGTATGACCAAATGTATTTTGGTCATCACCTGGCCACGTGTGCGGCTGTCGAATGTGGTGTCGGCAACCTGCTCAAGTGTCGTATGCACCGACATACCTTGGGCGAGTGGAAACAACGCCATCACCCCGGTTATGGTGTCGGGGACGGCTGAATCGTGTCACGATGCGTTCGGCTTCAGCTTTGGAGGCCCGATCCACCTATTGCCTAACCGTTGAGCAGGTAGGCAATGGGCTTTGCCGCGGTCGCGCTGCGCGCATCACCGATGCCTTTCAATTTCGACATGTCGGTGCAGAGCTCGGCGTTCAGTGCGCGCAGGCCTAAACGTCCAAGCAGGCTGACTCCGCACTATCAGTGTGGCCCGCCACTCGGATAGTCTCCTGGTCTCCAGTGCGGCCAGTGGGTTCGGTATCTCGTACACCAACGCGATCTCACTGGCCGCCCCACGGCCGTGCGGCGGTGCTGGTATCTCCGTATAAACTTCAATGGTTGCCCGTGCTTGAACTGCGGCGGCGGCTGATTTCACCCGTTCCAATGTGGCGATTCGAGCGACCAGTATCGCCTTATCGGCATGCGGATCTATCGCCGCCAGCCACCTAAGATCGAATATACTTGCGGTATTGGATCCGGGCGCCGACAGGTTGACTTGGTAGGGATTAGCCGACGATCCCGCTGGGTGCCCCGCATCGTCGCCAAGGGGCAGTAGTGCTACGCTGCCCGGCAGTCGACGTCCTTTAACGATCCGTCCGGAGAGGCGGAGAAGGAGGTCTGCGTACCACCATGTCTCGCATGGGTACCGCGGATGACCCCGCTTTTGCCCTGGGATCCAGAGAATCCCGAGAACTTATGTCCGTGGCCGACGTCGGTCGTACTATTTTCCGTATTGCTCACCAGATCACCGGAAAGACTGCGTTAGATGGCTCCGATACGCCCCGGGTAATGCTGCTGGGAAGCCCGATGCACGGCATCATCTTGACCGGCAACACTGGCGAATACACTGGAATTGAGGTAGGTCCCGGTGGGTTGGACATCGCTCTGTGCTGCGATGACCCGATGATGCAGTCGACGCGGCCACTGAAGGCCACGTCGATCTTGCTCGGCGGTGTTGACGACGTTCTGTATGCCGGGCGCTCGGTACATGCCACTATCGATGCGGGGCCAGTTGCGAACCGTTCAGTTTGTTTTGCTGGTCGATCCCGACCACCGAGAACTGTCTCCGTACCGACTACGTGGGCAAGAATGTGCCTACCTCGCAACGTGAGAGTGTGCATGTACTGCTGCGTGAGCACGACGACCGCTATGGCGTAGTGATATCCAGGGACGGTGCGTATGCGCAGACATCTTTTGACCGCCGGTGATTTGAGCCGCGACGATGCCACCGCCATTCTCGACGATGCCGATCGGTTCGCGCAGGCTCTGGTGGGTCGTGAGATCAAGAGGCTGCCGACGCTACGAGGTCGCACGGTAGTCACGATGTTCTACGAAAATTCGACTCGCACCCGCGTGTCGTTCGAGGTGGCAGGCAAGTGGATGAGCGCCAATGTGATCAGTGTCAGCGCGGTAGGATCGTCGGTGGATAAGGGCGAATCGTTGCGTGACACCGCGCTGACACTGCGTGCGGCCGGTGCTGACGCGTTGATTATCCGGCACCCGGCGTCCGGTGCTGCCCATCTGCTTGCCGGTTGGACTGCTGCTGAGACCGGCGAGGGTGGCCCGGCGGTGATCAATGCCGGCGACGGCACTCATGAGCACCCGACCCAGGCGCTGCTGGACGCGCTCACTATCCGTCAGCGGCTTGGCGGCATTGAAGGCCGGCGCATCGTAATCGTCGGCGACATCTTGCACAGTCGGGTCGCGCGGTCCAACGTCGTGCTGCTAGACACTCTGGGCGCCGAGGTGGTGCTGGTGGCGCCGCGGACTTTGTTGCCGATTGGGGTTGACGGCTGGCCGGCCACTGTCTCAGGCGACTTTGACGCTGAACTACCCGCCGCCGATGCGGTGCTGATTCTGCGAGTACAGGCCGAACGGATGAATGGCGGGTTTTTCCCTTCGGTACGCGAGTATTCGTGTTTTTATGGGCTAACCGAGCGGCGCCAGGCAATGTTGCCCGGCCATGCCGTGGTGCTGCACCCAGGGCCGATGCTGCGTGGCATGGAAATCGCCTCCTCGGTTGCTGACTCGTCGCAATCAGCTGTTTTGCAACAGGTTTCCAACGGTGTGCATGTGCGGATGGCAGTACTTTTCCATGTTCTGGTTGAGACCGAGTTGGCTGAAGAAGAGGGTGCGGCATGAGCGTGTTACTTCGCGGTGTCCGTTTGTACGGCGAGGGTGAACGGGTCGATGTAATGGTTGAGGGCGGCCAGATTACCAACATTGGTGCGGGTCTTGATATTCCCGACACTGCTGACCTGATCGATGCCACCGATCAGGTACTGCTTCCCGGCCTGGTGGATCTGCACACCCACTTGCGTGAGCCGGGCCGCGAATATGCTGAGGACATCGAAACTGGTTCGGCAGCGGCGGCTCTTGGTGGTTATACTGCGGTTTTCGCGATGCCCAATACCACCCCGGTGGCGGACAGTCCGGTGGTTACCGACCATGTCTGGCACCGTGGCCAGCAGGTCGGCCTGGTTGATGTGCACCCCGTCGGTGCGGTCACTGTCGGGCTGGCCGGAGCCGAGCTCACCGAGATGGGTATGATGGCTGCCGGTGCCGCACAGGTGCGGATCTTCTCCGACGATGGCAACTGCGTGCATAACCCGTTGGTGATGCGCCGTGCCCTGGAGTACGCCACCGGTTTGGGAGTGCTGATCGCTCAGCACGCCGAGGAGCCGAGGCTGACTGTCGGCGCTGTTGCGCACGAAGGACCTACGGCCGCCAGGTTGGGATTGTCGGGATGGCCCAGAGCGGCTGAGGAATCGATCGTTGCCCGTGACGCCCTGTTGGCCCGCGATGCCGGCGCTCGGGTGCACATCTGCCATGCCTCTACCGCAGGCACTGTGGAGATCCTGAAATGGGCTAAGGAGCAAGGAATTTCCATAACTGCCGAGGTAACACCACATCATCTTCTGCTCGATGACAGCAGGCTAGCCAGCTACGATGGGGTGAATCGAGTCAACCCGCCGCTACGTGAAGCCGCCGACGCAGTCGCACTACGGCAGGCGTTGGCTGATGGGATCATCGATTGCGTGACTACCGACCACGCCCCGCATGCCGATCATGAGAAATGCGTCGAATTCTCCGCGGCGCGCCCTGGCATGCTGGGCTTGCAGACGGCGCTGTCGGTGGTGGTGCACACGATGGTGATGCCTGGTCTATTAAGCTGGCGCGATGTCGCGCAGGTGATGAGTGAGAACCCGGCCCGCATTGCTGGGTTGCCAGATCATGGCCGGCCACTGGAGGTGGGCGAACCGGCTAACCTGACGGTGGTGGACCCGGACGTTACCTGGACGGTTACCGGTGACGGCCTGGCCAGCAGGTCAGCCAACACACCATACGAGGCGATGACTCTGCCCGCCACTGTGACTGCGACCCTGCTGCGCGGGAAGGTCACCGCTCGGGATCAGAAGAGTCCGGTATGAACTCCGACACGCTGGTGGGTCGCTGGTTTTTGCTTCGGTGCTGGTGGTGTTGGTGGCAGTGGTGATTCAACTGATGATGCGCAGATGGCGGTGCCGTGGGCGTCGGCAGGTGGAGCTGATGAGCATTCAGTTCGACATGCTTGCCGAGGTGTGTGCGGAAACTACGATTACCCACGGCATGTACGTCGGGTACATGATGGCTCCACTCTGGAACGAGCGGATCGCGGCCGGTGATTTTGGGTATCGCAGCAAGGTGGTGCCGACCCGCTATCCCGAAGAAATCATGTTGCAGTGCATCCATATCCGCCAGATTTGGATTCCGCAGGAGTCGATTATTGCCATCTGTACCGAGTGCGGCATCGCTGGAAAGATTGCTGTTCGCAATCGGATATTTGCTATTCGGTGGCGGTTCCTGTCGGGCGTTGAGCTCGATACCGCGTTTTGGGCAAATAACCGCAACCAATACCACGAGTGTCTGGAGCCCCATACAGGAGAAGCTGCGTGAGCTGCGCCGTCGACGATGCAGAGCGAAAGAGTAATGTGGGGGCACCTCCCGCTTGCGGGAGAAAGGAGCGGCTCTCGTGAGCAAAGCCCTACTGGTTCTCGAAGACGGCCGTGTCTTCACCGGCATACCGTTTGGTGCGATCGGCCAAACGCTGGGTGAAGCCGTGTTTTCCACCGGGATGTCCGGCTACCAGGAGACGTTGACTGATCCCAGTTATCACCGCCAGATCTTGGTGGCCACCGCCCCGCAGATCGGCAACACCGGCTGGAACGACCAGGACGGTGAGAGTCGCGAAGATAGAATCTGGGTCGCTGGTTACGCGGTGCGTGACCCGTCGCCGTACGCCTCGAACTGGCGTGCCACCGGCACGCTGGAAGACGAGATGGTTCGCCAGGGTATTGTTGGGATCGCCGGTATTGACACTCGGTCGGTAGTGCGTCATCTGCGTAGATATGGTTCGATGAAGGCAGGTGTGTTTTCTGGCAAGGCAATGACCGAGCCCCTAAATATCGAGACGCTAGTACAGCATGTGCGCACCCAGCAGTCGATGTTGGGTGCCGATCTTGCTGGCGAAGCCAGTACACCAGATGTATATGTTGTTGAACCCGAAGGGAAGCAACGATTTACGGTGGCAGCCCTTGACCTCGGGATCAAGACCAACACGCCGCGCAACTTCGCTCGGCGTGGGATCCTCAGCTATGTGCTGCCGGCGTCGGCGACGTTCAACCAAATTGCTGACATCAAACCACATGGTCTGTTTTTATCCAGTGGCCCCGGCGACCCGGCTACGGCCGACCACGTCGTTGCGCTCACCCGAGAGGTGTTGGACGCTGGAATTCCTTTGTTCGGTATCTGTTTCGGCAGTCAGATCTTGGGCCGGGCGCTGGGACTGTCGACCTACAAGATGGTGTTTGGCCACCGCGGTATCAATATACCTGTCATCGACCACGCCACCGGACGGGTCGCGGTGACCGCGCAAAACCATGGTTTCGCGCTGGAAGGGGAGGCGGGTCAGTCCTTCGACACACCTTTTGGTCCAGCGGTGGTCAGTCACACCTGTGCCAACGATGGGGTGGTGGAAGGTGTCAAACTCGCTGATGGGCGTGCATTTTCGGTGCAATACCACCCGGAGGCGGCCGCCGGCCCGCACGATGCAGAGTACCTATTCGATAGCTTTGTCGAACTCATGGCAGCTCAGCGATGACCGCGAGCTCGCGCATTGCACAGCTACACGTCGCAATTGCCGTGCAAATGTGGACGCTCGCGCCCAGAAAGGGGGGACGCTAGTGCCGCGGCGGACTGATCTCAACCACGTACTGGTGATCGGCTCGGGGCCGATCGTCATCGGGCAGGCCTGCGAGTTCGACTATGCCGGTACCCAGGCATGTCGAGTGCTGCGGGCCGAGGGCTTGCGAGTGAGTCTGGTCAACTCCAACCCGGCCACCATCATGACCGATCCGGAGTTTGCCGACTACACCTACGTCGAGCCGATTACACCGGCCTTCGTGGAGCGGGTAATCGTTCAGCAGGCCGAGCGTGGCAACAGGATTGATGCTTTGCTGGCCACCTTGGGTGGGCAGACCGCGCTCAACACAGCGGTAGCTCTGTACGAAAGCGGAGTGTTGGAGCGCTACGGCGTCGAGCTCATCGGCGCTGATTTCGAGGCCATCCAGCGCGGCGAGGACCGACAGCAATTCAAAGACATCGTCACCAAGGTCGGTGGTGAATCAGCCCGCAGCAGAGTATGTTTCACTATGGATGAGGTGCGAGAAACAGTCGAGGATCTTGGTTTTCCGGTGGTGGTGCGGCCAAGTTTCACAATGGGCGGGCTGGGTTCGGGCATGGCGCACTCCGACGAGGAGGTCGGCCGGATGGCCGGCGCCGGGCTGATCGCTTCACCTAGTGCCAACGTGTTGATCGAGGAATCGGTCTATGGTTGGAAGGAATTCGAACTTGAGCTGATGCGTGATGGACACGACAGCGTCGTGGTGGTGTGCTCGATCGAGAATATCGACCCGATGGGTGTGCACACCGGTGATTCGGTCACCGTAGCACCCGCCATGACGCTGACCGACTGGGAATATCAGCGTATGCGGGATCTGGGCATCGCGATCCTGCGCGAGATCGGCGTGGACACCGGTGGCTGCAATATCCAATTTGCGATCAACCCCCACGACGGCCGGCTTATCGTCATCGAGATGAACCCGCGGGTATCTCGGTCCAGTGCGTTGGCGTCCAAGGCCACTGGTTTCCCGATCGCCAAGATCGCAGTCAAGCTGGCCGTCGGTTACACGCTGGACGAAATCCTCAACGACATAACTAAAGAAACGCCGGCTTGCTTTGAACCGACATTGGATTACGTTGTGGTTAAGGCGCCGCGGTTCGCGTTCGAGAAATTTCCCGGCGCTGATCCCACGCTGACCACTACGATGAAATCTGTCGGCGAAGCAATGTCTTTGGGCCGCAACTTTGTCGAGGCACTCGGTAAGGTGATGCGATCGTTAGAAACCGGCCGCTGCGGTTTCTGGACAGCGCCCGACCCCCAGGGTGACGTTGAGCAGGTGCTTCTCCGGCTGCAAACCCCGACCGAAGGTCGACTCTATGACGTTGAACTGGCGCTGCGACTGGGTGCTTCGACTGAAAAGGTGGCACAGGTTTCCGGCATCGACCCCTGGTTCGTAGCGCAGATCGGCGAGCTGGTGAAGCTGCGCCGCGAGCTGGTCGCTGCCCCGGTCCTTGACGCCGAACTGCTGCGGCGCGCTAAGTACAACGGGCTGTCGGATCGACAGATTACTGCCCTGCGACCAGAATTAGAGGGAGAAGACGGGGTTCGGTCGCTGCGTAAACGACTGGGCATTCATCCGGTGTATAAGACGGTCGATACATGTGCCGCGGAGTTCGAGGCCACAACGCCCTACCACTACAGCAGCTATGAACTAGACCCTGCCGCCGAAACGGAGGTGGCCCCGCAAACCGAAAAACCCAAGGTGCTGATCCTAGGGTCCGGCCCCAATCGCATTGGCCAGGGAATCGAATTCGATTACAGTTGCGTTCATGCGGCAACCACGTTATCGCATAATGGTTTTGAGACAGTGATGGTTAATTGCAACCCGGCGACGGTGTCCACCGACTACGACACCGCCGACCGGCTTTACTTCGAGCCGTTGACGTTCGAAGACGTCCTTGAGGTGTTCTATGCCGAAGAGCAGTCTGCGGCGGGCGGTGCCGGCGTAGCCGGCGTCATTGTGCAGCTCGGCGGCCAGACCCCGCTAGGGCTTGCACAACGACTCGCCGATGCTGGGGTTCCTATCGTGGGCACCTCACCGGAGGCCATTGATCTCGCCGAGGATCGCGGAGCGTTCGGAGACGTGCTGACAGCCGCCGGGCTACCGGCGCCAAAGCATGGCACCGCAACAACTTTTGCTCAAGCACGCCGTATCGCCACTGAGATTGGCTATCCGGTGTTAGTGAGGCCCTCGTATGTTCTTGGCGGTCGTGGCATGGAGATCGTCTATGACGAGGAGACACTGAAGGGTTACATCACGCGTGCCACCGCACTATCACCCGAGCACCCGGTGCTGGTGGACCGCTTTCTCGAGGATGCGGTTGAGATCGACGTCGATGCACTGTGCGACGGCACCGAGGTGTACATCGGCGGAGTTATGGAGCACATCGAGGAAGCTGGTATCCACTCCGGTGATTCGGCTTGCGCACTTCCGCCAGTAACATTGGGTCGCAGTGACCTAGAGAAGGTGCGTCAGGCGACCGAAGCCATCGCACGTGGGATTGGTGTGGTGGGACTACTCAATGTGCAATATGCTCTCAAAGACGACGTGCTCTACGTCCTGGAAGCCAACCCTCGCGCCAGCCGAACGGTGCCGTTCGTTTCCAAGGCCACTACAATCCCGCTCGCCAAGGCTTGCGCCCGGATCATGTTGGGTTCTAGTATTTTCCAGCTTCGTTTCGAAGGGATGCTGGCGGCTTCCGGTGACGGCGGTAACTTGGCGTCACACGCCCCGATCGCGGTCAAAGAAGCTGTGTTGCCGTTTAACCGGCTCCGGAGCGCCGACGGAGCCGCTATCGACTCCCTGCTCGGTCCGGAGATGAAATCGACCGGTGAGGTCATGGGGATCGACCACGATTTTGGCAGGGCGTTCGCCAAGAGCCAGACCGCTGCGTATGGCTCGCTGCCGACTCAAGGTACGGTGTTTGTGTCGGTGGCTAACCGGGATAAGCGGTCACTGGTGTTTCCCGTCAAGCGGCTGGCTGACCTTGGTTTTCATGTTATAGCCACCGAGGGCACTGCGGAGATGTTGCGCCGCAAAGGAATTCCTTGCGATAAGGTGCGTAAGCATTTCGAGCCACCGAAAGCGGGCCGCCCCGCGTTGTCCGCGGTCGATGCGATCCGGGCCGGTGACGTCGATATGGTGATCAACACGCCATACGGCAACTCCGGCCCGCGTATCGACGGCTATGAGATCCGCTCGGCCGCAGTCTCGGTCAATATTCCGTGCGTCACGACGGTGCAGGGCGCTTCCGCCGCTGTGCAGGGTATCGAAGCGGGGATCCGGGGTGACATCGGTGTGCAGTCGCTGCAAGAACTGCACAGTGCTATTGGCGCGGTGATCGCAGCTGATAAGGAGGTCTAGTGACTGGTTTCGGCGCTCGGCTGGTCGAGGCGACGTCACGCCGCGGGCAGCTGTGTCTGGGGATAGACCCACATCCTGAACTGCTGCGCGCATGGGACTTGCCAACCAGCGCGGACGGGCTAGCCGCGTTCTGCGACATTTGTGTGGAGGCGTTTTCCGGTTTCGCCATCGTCAAACCGCAGGTGGCGTTTTTTGAAGCCTACGGCGCTGCCGGCTTCGCGGTGCTGGAACGTACCATCGCCGCGTTGCGGTCTGTCGGCGTGCTGGTGTTGGCCGACGCCAAACGAGGGGATATCGGGTCGACGATGGCAGCCTACGCCGCTGCTTGGGCAGGCGATTCGCCGTTGGCCGTCGACGCGGTGACGGCCTCGCCGTATCTTGGATTCGGCTCGTTGCGGCCGCTGCTGGAAGCCGCCGCTGCACACGACCGGGGCGTGTTCGTGTTAGCATCAACCTCTAACCTTGAGGGTGCCACCGTGCAGCGCGCCACATTTGACGGTCGCGTAGTAGCTCAGGTGATAATCGACCAGGCGGCCTTCGTCAACAGGGAAGTGAATCGGTCCGCCTATCTGTCCGAGTCGGGATACTGGGGTTACGTTGGCGTAGTCGTAGGTGCAACGGTTTTCGGGGCGCTGGATGTCAGCGCGTTGGGTGGGCCGGTGTTGGTGCCCGGAGTGGGGGCCCAGGGCGGGCACCCCGAGGCGCTCGGTGGCCTGGGCGGGGCGGCGCCGGGGCAGCTGTTGCCTGCGGTGTCACGTGCAGTGCTGCGCGCCGGCCCCGGTATTCCAGAGCTGCGAGCAGCGGGCGAACAGATGCGCGATGCCGTCTCCTATCTCGCTGCTGTTTAGTTGAGTGCCGCAGCCTGTCATTGCGAGGCGATTGCGTCACTGGTAAGGCTGCTTGGAAACAATTTTAATTCATCGGCGGCCTCTAATAATTTTTAAAGTGCGTATACGCAGGTTCAGCACCGCTAAAACTCTCCGAGCGGGGTCTCAAGGTTAGTGTTAGCAGTAGTGTGACTACACTCATCGTCTTTGGTCCTGCGGCACGCTGTACTTTAGCCTGTGGTTAGCAACGATGATTCATATCCAGTGGTATGGAATGCCTGTCGAATCCCCATTGCATCCTTAAATAGATGGAGTCTTTGTCATGACGTTGCGAGTCATGTCCGAAGGCCTGGAAGGCGCCAGTGCTACTATCGGAGCTGTGACCTCCCATGTGGTTACCATGCACGCCGAGGCGGCCCCGTTTATCGTGACACCCGGGTCTGACTCGGTATCGGTGCAGAACGCGGTTGGGTTCAGCGTGTGTGGTTGTCAGTACGTGGCGATGACCGCTCAGCGGGTGGAAGAGTTTGGCCGCTCGGGGGTCGGGGGGGCCGAATCGAGTATTGGTTATGCGCTTAGAGACGCGTTGGTAGCAGCATCGCACCTTGGCGGTGGGCTATGACGAACCCATGGATGGCTTTCCCTCCCGAGGTGCAGTCGGCCATGCTGAACTTCGGTGCAGGGATCGGACCCATGTTGAGCTCCGCCTCGTACAACTTATGGCTTAGCGCCGAGTACCGCTGGGCTGCATCGGAGATCGAGGCATTGCTAGGGGAAGTGCGGTCCGGGGGGTGGCAGGGGCAAGCCGTTGAGACGTTTGTGGGTGCGTGTATGCCGTTTCTGGCATGGCTGATGAAAGCCGCCGCCGGCTACATGGAAGTGGCTTCGCAACAGGAGGTCGTGGCCGCGGCTTACGTCGCCGCAGTAGAGGCCATGCCGACACAGCTCGAGCTGACCGCCAACCGAGTCGTGCGTGGAGTGTTGATGGCGACCAATTTCTTTGGCATCAACACCATCCCCATTGCGCTCAACGAGGAGGAGTATGTGCAGATGTGGGTCCGGGCCGCCACCACGATGGCGACCTATTCGGCAATCTCTCATTCGGCATTAGCTTCGATGCCGCAGACCACTTCCCCGCCGCCGATCCTGAAATCCGATGCACTAGTCGATGACGTTGAGGAGGACTCCCGTAATGACGGTCACAGTAATAGTAGTCACGCCAGCGCTATAGATAGGGTCTTTGCGGACATCCTGCGTAACGTCAGCGGAGGCCGTCTAGTTTGGGACCCTCTCAACGGTACCTTGAACGGACTGGACTACGACGACTATGTCTACCCGGGGCAGCCGATCTGGTGGCTTGCTCGAGGCCTTGAGTTTTTTCAGGATGGTGAACAGTTTTGGGAACTGTTGTTTACCAATCCGACAGCGGCTTTTCAGTTCCTCCTTTACATCGTTTTGTTCGATTGGCCGACACACATAGCCCAACTTGGTACCTGGCTGGCTGAGAACCCGCAGTTGCTGTTGGCTGCTCTCGGTGGCACCATCGCCAACTTGGGAGCGGTAATTGGCTTGGCGGGGCTATCTGGTCTGAGCGCCGTTCCGTCTGCTGCGATACCCACCGTTGTATCGGAGTTGGCACCCATAGCGGCTGCGCCCGCTATGGCAGCTACCGCCGGGGCAGCCCCGGCGGTAGCTGCCATAGCCCCGTTGACAGCCAGCGGCGCCCCGGCCTCGTTGACTGCCAGCGGCGCCCCGGCGACCGCCGGGGCGCCGCTGGGGCCGGCTACCGGTTTCGGAGGTTTCCCGCCTTACCTCGTCGATGGTCGCGGTCCAGGCATTGGGTTCGGCTCCGGACAGTCGGCTTATGCCAAGGTCTCGGGGTCGGTCTCCGATTCCGCCGCTGTGGCTGAGGCGACTACCCAGGCTTCGGCGCGTGAGCAGGTGAGGGCTCGGCGGCGGCGCTCGGTGGCGCAAGAACGTGGCCATCGTGAAGAGTGCGTGACGATGGACACGGGTTTTGACGCGGCAGTTCCGTCGTCAGAGGGCCAGCCGGGTACCCGGGTGTCCGATCGTGGCGTGGGATGCTTCGGGTTTTCTGGAACGGTACGCAAGGAGGCTGTTGTCGAAGTGGCTGGGTTGACTACGCTGGCTGGTGATGACTTCGGTGGTGGCCCAACGATGCCGATGGTACCGGGCACCTGGGCCCCAGCCAGGGAGCCATCGACGAGGCACTGTGATACCGACCGTTAAGGGGATTGCGAAGCTCTGAACACTGAGTTCACAAGAGGATTTTTGATGAGTCGTTGGATTCCTAATATTTCTTAACCGGTAGCTGCGTAGTTGGGGTTTGGTGTCAAGGCGGTTCCGACTGGTCGGTGTAGGCGTTTTGTCGCCAGATGGGCGATAGTGTTTCAGGCTGCCAACGCCCGGTTTGTGGCGGTGGTTTCCGATGTGAACACTTTAGCTAAATGTCGCAAGGTAAATCTGGTGTTAAGTGCCGCGGGCGCAGTTCGTGGCTGTCGATATCGGCTCGGCTTAAGATTCCGGAGTCTCGGCGTGCCAGGCAGTTCCGGGCAGCTGGACGCGCGGAAACTGCTGCACCAGGATGTTTGTTCAATGCCGTAAATCGTAAATGCCGAAACGAAGATATCGAGTGGCCGCTCTGGCAAACCAGGCGACACGCGCGACACGTCACACGAAAATGCGTGACCCGTCGCACGTGGCACACGGCCGACGGCCACCGCCATCCACAGGTGACACCGTGCTGTCGGGCTTGGTACTGGCTCACAAGCTAAAACAACTGTTAGACGGCATGATCGGGAGTCCAAAGGGAGAACATGTTGGCTTCGACACGCCGATGTATTCGGTTGCTTTCAACGATGCTTGGCGGGCAGCTAAGCGGTGTCAGGAGGCCTGACTGAGCTGGGCTTATGTTGGCTAACATGTTAGCGAAAGCAGGGGGTCGGGTTAGATTTCGTCAGGAGGCGTGGGTACGGTCGTCTCCGCCGGCTGGAGTACCTCGGCTGAGACAAATAATGATCGATTTGCCATGGAGTGAGAGACGGAGGAATTGTGGCCCTTCCCCAGTTGACCGACGAACAGCGCGCGGCCGCGTTGGAGAAGGCTGCTGCCGCACGTCGAGCACGAGCAGAGCTTAAGGATCGGCTCAAGCGCGGCGGCACCACCCTCAAGCAGGTGCTGAAGGATGCGGAAAGTGATGAAGTCTTGGGCAAGATGAAGGTGTCTGCGCTATTGGAGGCATTGCCGAAGGTGGGCAAGGTCAAAGCGCAGGAAATCATGACTGAGCTGGAAATCGCACCGACTCGCCGGCTGCGCGGCCTCGGCGAGCGTCAGCGCAAGGCGCTGCTGGAAAAGTTCGGCTCCGCTTAGCTCAGCTAACGATGCAGGCTGCTTGATCTATGGGGGCACCGACGCAGGAGTGCCAGTGAGCGCGCGCGGGGCACCGGATACTGAGCACGGGGCATGGTGCGAGCAGGCGGGTAAAGGACGTGTGGTTGTGCTGTCCGGTCCCTCGGCGGTCGGCAAGTCAACGGTGGTCAGGTGTCTGCGCGAACGGGTGCCGAACCTGCATTTCAGTGTGTCAGCCACGACGCGACAGCCTAGGCCGAATGAGATGGACGGTGTTGACTATCATTTTGTTAGCCCCGCCCGATTCCAGCAGCTGATTGACCAGGGTGCATTGCTGGAATGGGCCGAGATCCACGGCGGGATGCACCGTTCGGGCACCCTGGCCGAGCCGGTGCGGGCCGCTGCTGCGGCCGGTCTTCCGGTGCTTATTGAGGTTGACCTGGCCGGAGCCAGGGCGGTCAGGAAAGCGATGCCTGGGGCTATCGCCGTGTTTTTAGCGCCGCCCAGCTGGGAGGATTTGGAAGCCAGGTTGGTTGGCCGCGGCACCGAAACACCCGAGGCCATTCGGCGCCGGCTCGAGACCGCGCGCATCGAATTGGCGGCACAAGATGACTTCGACGAAGTCGTGGTCAACCGTCGATTGGAGTCTGCGTGTGCCGAATTGGTATCCTTGCTGGTGGGAGCCGCGTCGGGCTCGGCATGAGCCACCTAGCCACAACCGGACCCCTAGCACCGAATTCCTTAACTGCATTCAGCACCGCTTTATCCCGCCAGGAGAGTATCTTACGTGAGTATTCCGCAGTCCAACACGTCTTTGGGTGCCGTCACTGTCGTGGATCCGTTCGATCCATCGTCAGGTGGGCAAGGCGCTTACGACACCCCGTTGGGCATTACCAACCCACCCATCGACGAATTGCTGGACCGTGTTTCAAGCAAATACGCCCTGGTGATCTACGCGGCCAAGCGGGCGCGCCAGATCAACGACCACTACAACCAGCTTGGCGAGGGCATCCTCGAATATGTTGGTCCGCTGGTGGAGCCTGGGCTGCAGGAGAAACCGTTGTCCATCGCGATGCGCGAGATTCACGCCGATCTGCTCGAGCACACCGAGGGCGAGTAACAGGGCAGGGTCGGAGGTGATGGACCGCAAGCGGGTCGTTGTCGGCGTCTCCGGGGGTATCGCTGCGTATAAGGCGTGTACCGTGGTTCGTCAGCTTGCTGAAGCCGGTCACGAGGTGCGGGTCATCCCAACCCAGTCGGCGTTGCGTTTCGTCGGAGCCGCCACCTTCGAGGCACTCTCCGGCCAACCGGTGCACACCGGCGTGTTCGACGACGTTCCGGCAATGCCGCACGTGTACCTCGGCAAGCAGGCCGATTTGGTGGTGGTGGCGCCGGTCACCGCCGACCTGTTGGCCCGTGCAGTGCACGGCCGAGCCGACGAGCTATTGACCGCGACCCTGCTCACCGCGCGGTGTCCGATCCTGTTCGCGCCGGCGATGCACACCGAGATGTGGTTGCATCCGGCCACCGTCGACAACGTGGCTATGCTGCGTCGCCGCGGCGCGATTGTTCTGGAACCTGCATCTGGGCGCCTCGCCGGTATCGATAGCGGAGCGGGACGCCTGCCCGAGGCTGAAGAGATCACAACGCTTGCTCAGTTGCTGCTGGAGCGGCACGACGCTTTACCCTATGACCTCGCGGGTAGCAGACTTCTAGTGACCGCCGGTGGTACTCGAGAGTCGATCGATCCGGTGCGCTTCATTGGGAACCGTAGCTCCGGTAAGCAGGGCTATGCTGTTGCGCGGGTCGCTGCTCAGCGCGGCGCCGAAGTCACGTTGATCTCCGGGTACACCTCGGGGCTGACCAACCCTGCTGGGGTCGATGTGGTGCATGTTGGCTCGGCCCAGCAACTCGGAGACGCCGTTTCCAAGCACGCTCCCGACGCTGACGTGTTGGTGATGGCTGCGGCCGTGGCTGACTTCCGGCCCGCCCAAGTTGCTACCGCCAAGATCAAAAAAGGCCCCGATGACCAGGAAGAGCCGCTGATCGAGCTGGTGTACAACGACGACGTGTTGGCCTCCGTGGTGCGGGCTCGTGCGCATGGGCAGTTGCCTAACATGCGGGCCATTGTGGGATTCGCTGCCGAAACCGGCGACGCCAACGGCGATGTGTTATTTCATGCTCGCGCTAAGCTGCGGCGCAAGGGCTGTGACCTTTTAGTCGTGAACGCTGTGGGTGACGGCAGGGCCTTTGAGGTGGACAACAACGACGGTTGGCTGCTGGCGTCCGACGGTACCGAGTTGGCGCTACAGCACGGTTCCAAGATGCTCATGGCCAGTCGTATTGTTGATGGGATCGTCACGTTTCTGCATGGCCTTCCCGATCTACGAGGCGGGTGACTGGCCCGTATCCTGTAAGGCTCCTGGATAAGTGCTGGGTGCTCTCTTTTCGAGTGGACGCACTGAGACTTATGTCAGAGAAGATAATTCGTTTAGCTAATTACTGAAAGGAAGCAGTGTAGTGAGTGGGAAGGGTCGGCTGTTCACCAGTGAGTCGGTGACCGAGGGACATCCCGACAAGATCTGTGATGCGATCAGCGACTCGATCCTCGACACACTTTTGGCGGAGGATCCTTGCTCACGTGTCGCGGTCGAGACGTTGGTCACCACCGGGCAGGTGCATGTGGTGGGTGAAGTGACGACGTTGGCCAAGACGGCGTTCGCTGATATCAGTAAGACGGTCCGCGACCGTATTCTCGAGATCGGCTACGACTCGTCGGACAAGGGCTTCGATGGGGCGTCGTGCGGGGTCAACATCGGCATCGGTGCTCAGTCGCCTGACATTGCCCAAGGCGTCGATACCGCCCATGAGGTACGCGTCGAAGGCACGGCGGATCCGCTGGATGCCCAGGGTGCCGGTGACCAAGGCCTGATGTTCGGTTACGCGATCAATGACACCCCGGAACTGATGCCGCTACCGATTGCTCTGGCTCACCGGCTGTCGCGACGGCTGACCGAGGTACGCAAGAACGGTGTGCTGCCCTACTTGCGTTCTGACGGCAAGACCCAGGTCACCATCGCCTACGAGGACAATGTCCCAGTGCGTTTGGATACGGTGGTCATCTCCACTCAGCACGCTGCTGGTATCGACCTGGATGCCACGCTGGCTCCCGATATCCGGGAGAAGGTGCTCAACACCGTTATTGACGACCTGTCTCATGACACCTTGGATGCATCGTCGGTGCGGGTGCTGGTAAACCCGACCGGCAAGTTCGTGCTCGGGGGGCCGATGGGTGATGCCGGGCTCACCGGTCGCAAGATCATCGTCGACACCTACGGTGGCTGGGCGCGCCACGGCGGCGGCGCCTTCTCCGGCAAGGATCCGTCCAAGGTGGACCGGTCGGCAGCCTATGCGATGCGCTGGGTGGCCAAGAACATCGTCGCTGCTGGGCTGGCGGAGCGGGTCGAGGTGCAGGTGGCATACGCCATCGGCAAAGCCGCCCCGGTCGGTTTGTTCGTCGAGACCTTTGGCACCGAGGCGGTCGATCCAGCCAAGATCGAGAAAGCCATCGGCGAGGTGTTCGATCTCCGTCCCGGAGCGATCATCCGCGACCTGCACCTGTTGCGCCCGATTTACGCGCAAACTGCCGCCTATGGGCACTTCGGTCGCACTGACGTCGAACTGCCGTGGGAGCAGCTCAACAAAGTCGACGATCTCAAGCGCGCCATCTAGGGGCGCACCGCTCACACGGTGGGCGGCATGGGGGTGGTCGTGGTCAAGCGCGGGCAAGCCGTCGATGCTGCGTCGGTTGACTTCTGCGAGGTGAGCGAACTTCTCATGGGTGGCTTTGCTGTGCGCCGCGACGAGCGTTGGCCGCTCATCGACAAGTTCGTAGTCTCGTAGTAGGGCACTGCGTATCCGCATGCATCGGCTATCTGCTCGACATCAATGACGAATGGTTCCTCGCAAACCTGGCTGCGGGGAACCGAAATACGATTGCGAATTGTCGAATTCAACGTTGTCTCGCCGCACGACCCGGCCGATGCCTAATAGTCACAAGATCTGCGAGTTGCGGGTGAACGAGCAGAACATAATGGTGATCCGGCCATTGTCACTCAAGTAGGTGATGATTTCAGCAGCGCTATCGAACAGATCGAAAATAGGCGACGGTGTGGTCGTCTAGCACCGCGAATGTGTCATAGTATCCTTTGGGTGAGAGGTTCACTCGGTCTCTTTGGGACGGTGCAGTTGCGACGAAAAACATGGCCTGTTTGCCGATGAATTCTCGTAGCGACGGGTCAAGGCGCGAAACTTCTTCACCACCGAGAAGCTCCTTACCAGCACATCATGGGCTACCCAGAGGCGCCAGCCTACTGGGACGAGGAGTGCAGAGCCTTACGCAGCGCCGCCGGTACCCGGCTCATCGTCTCGGCTGGCGGGCACACCCAGGGCGAAACTGATGTAGCCGTGCACCATTGTCGGCTCGTAGCGCCACTTTGTTTTTGTTGGCACTCCGGCTGAGTTGAGGGGTCGGCGTACCGAGTTCCGTCGTATCGCACTGGGGTCATGTTTGGTGACGTCGATGAAGGTAGGAGGTAGACTTGATAGATCAGCGGCATTGGCTGGGGCGAGGGTGGCAGGAAGTGTCGTGTAGTCGCGGATGTCGAGGGGAGGAACGTACCAGGTCAGAAATACATTCAATGACGTTGCGGTCCAGAATCGGTCCACCGGCATTCTAGGTGAAAGACGGCAGCGACAGGTCAGCTGTGGTTGACGGGCACCACAACAATTGGAAAACTACTTTCGGTCCGCCACTATACACGATAATCGCCGGCCAGCTGTGTCATGACCGCTGAGGTGTTGGTGGCCCGCGGAAATCACTAGCGACGGTGATCCGACGTGGGGCACCGCCTAGATCGGCGCCGTGCTTCAGCTACCTGGCTTGTCCTCAATTGCTCCCCGCTAACGGATGCTCCGGTGCCAGTGGGTAGCTGACAGACACCACGACGGCGTCCATGCTGACGGCGTGCGCGTGAGTGATTGCGTCGTGGGTGTCCACGACTCCCGATAGACCAGCTGCCGCCGTGGTAGTAAACGACGAAACGATGGGTCAGCTGTTAAGTGGTCCTAGTGGACGGCCAATAGATTCGAACCGGGCTGTCCGGTGAGTTTGTCATATCCGACGGTCCTATCTGCGATCCGCAGTTCGGGAAGCATCTTCAGAGGTGCCTTGAACTGCTTGAGTTTCGCGCGTGCGAAGTTGATGCCGTCGGCGATACTTAAGGTCGGTGTGAATACGTCGAGCAGCGCCTTGAGCGTCGGATCGATATCTGGCCGGGAGGGGCCGTGGGCTCCGTCATTGGCCTACCATACGCACCAAGGGATCTAAATCTAAAATCTAAGGAGTGCAAAGCTGGCCGCAGCGTGGCTAGTCCACGGTACCAGTGTGGTGGTGCCCCCGGGCAGCACACCCGCGTTAGTCGTGCACCATCATCTCGGCGCATTGTGCACCTCGACAGGTCTTCAGCGGCTGTCACCAACTCGCCGTACCGTATCCCGTTGTCGTGCAACTGATTGTAACCGGCGGCTGCTTGTTGGCGATCCCGTGATGGACAGAGTCATGCGTTTGAGGCTTGGCGACATTCCTGTTGGCGCGCTTCTGTGTCCTGGCCGCATTAGTGCTGCTGGCGCCGTCCCGGACGCGTGTGCCCTCTGTGATCTTGGTAGTGTCTCCCTCGGTGGCCCTGCTGACCTGGTTCTAACCGTACCTGGGCGCTGACAAACTGACGGCTCCGGTGACAATCTACATTGTCGTGCTGTGCGCAATGATCTGCGCCGATCTACTGACGCGGCTGCCGACGATCTAGACTGCGGTGGGGGCCAGTGTTGTTTCGTGGTGTCGGGCACGACGATTGCCATCGTCCGGTTCATCCTGGGCAACGAGGTGTTGGCGATGCTTATTTGGTGGTCGTATGCCCTGGAAGGGATCCTGATCACGGCCGGGTTTTTCTTTGGTCGAGAGTAGTTGAATAACGCTCCCGAGTTCGCTAAAAGCTAGAGGTCAGTGGTCGCGGCTACCGTGTCAAGGCTGTCCGGCAGAATGTCGGCTGCAGTATCGTAGGTTGCGAAATATAGGAAAGTCGTTGCATCAAAATATATTTCGACGAAGAGTTGGATATCGAGACGACCGTTGCGGCTGGTCAGTTGGCTCGACGTGACCCGGGACAGTGGTGCCCGCATGCCCGTTGGGGTTGAGCCCATCGCGCGAGTGTTGCCGATGCTGTCGATGCCGCATCTGGATCGCGAGTTCGACTACCTGGTATCCGCCGAGCAGTCTGACGATGCTCAGCCGGGGGTGCGGGTACGGGTGCGGTTCCATGGTCGGCTGGTAGACGGGTTTGTGCTGGAGCGCCGTAACGACACAGAGCACCTCGGCAAACTGGGCTGGCTGGATCGCGTAGTATCCGCTGAGCCGGTACTCACCGCAGAAGTACGCCGGCTGGTCGACGCGGTGGTGGCTCGCTATGCCGGGACTAGACCGGATGTGTTGCGGCTGGCGGTCCCGGCTCGGCATGCCAGAGTGGAGCGGGAAACTCTTGCGGTCCCCGCGTCACCGCCCCCGTTGATTCCAGCGCCGGTCGACCCGTCGGGCTGGGAGGTGTACGGTCGTGGCGGGCAGTTCCTGACCGCGCTGGCCGAGTCGCGTGCCGCACGCGCTGTCTGGCAAGCGCTACCCGGCGAGCAATGGGCGGACCGATTTGCCGAGGCTGCCGCGCAAGCCATCCGAGCCGGACGTGCGGTGTTGGCGATCGTGCCTGATCAGCGGGATTTGGATGCTTTGTGGCAGGCCGTGACGACTCGTGTCGACGAACGCAGTGTCGTGGCCCTCTCGGCGGGTCTGGGTCCGGCAGTGCGGTATCAGCGTTGGCTGAAGGTGTTGCGCGGCAGCGCGCGGCTAGTGATCGGCACCCGTAGCGCGGTGTTCGCACCGGTCAACGACCTGGGTCTGGTCATGGTCTGGTCTGACGCTGACGACATGTTGGCTGAGCCGCGGGCACCCTATCCGCATGCCCGTGAGGTGGCGATGTTGCGCGCGTATCAGGCTTGCTGCGCAGCATTGATCGGCGGCTACACTCGGACGGCAGAAGCCCACGCGTTGGTGCGCAGCGGATGGGCTCACGATGTGGTTGCGGCACGCCCTGTGGTTCGTGCTCATGCTCCGCGGGTAGTGGCCCTCGACGACAGCGGATACGCCGAAGAACGTGACCCGGCAGCCCGCACTGCGCGACTTCCATCGATTGCACTGCGCGCGGCCCGTTCGGCGCTTGCGGCTGGAGCACCGGTGCTAGTGCAGGTGCCACGGCGTGGGTATGTACCATCGCTGGCCTGTGGGCGGTGTCGCACAGTCGCCCGTTGTCGACACTGCACGGGTCCGCTTTCGCTGCTAGACCGCGCCACCCCCGGTACCTTCTGTTGCTGGTGCGGCCGGGTCGATTTGACGTTGCGTTGTGCGCGCTGCGGGTCAGAGGCGGTGCGCGCGGTGGTGGTTGGGGCTCGCCGCACGGCCGAAGAGCTCGGCCGTGCGTTCGCCGGTACGCCGGTCATCACCTCGGTGGGCGACATCATCGTCTCGGAAGTCGGTGCCCGACCGGCCCTGGTGGTTGCCACCCCCGGGGCTGAACCGTGCGTGCCAGGTGGGTACGGGGCAGCGCTGCTGCTGGATACCTGGGCATTGCTAGGCCGGCAAGATCTGCGAGCGGCTGAGGAAGCTCTGTGGCGTTGGATGACCGCGGCCGCGTTAGTGCGTGCGTGGGGTGATGGGGGGGTGGTGATGGTAGTAGCCGAAGCATCCATTCCGACAGTGCAGTCGTTGATCCGTTGGGATCCGGCCGGTCACGCAGAGGCTGAACTGGCGGCTCGAACCGAAGTCGGCTTGCCGCCTAGTGTGCACATAGCGGCGGTTGATGGTACCGCCGGCGCAGTTAAAGAGTTGCTGCAGGAGGTCCGGTTGCCCGATGAAGCTGATTTGCTCGGCCCAGTGGACCTGCCGCCGGGCGTGCGCCGCCCAGCAGGCACCCCCGTCGGCGCACCAATCAGCAGGCTGTTGGTCCGTGTGCCTCGCGAGCAGGGTTGGCAACTGGCAGCGAGTCTGCGGCGTGGCATCGGCGTGCTCAGCGTCCGGCAAACTCATCAGTTGGTCCGGGTGCAGATTGACCCGCTGCACATCGGATAGCCTCACAGCTTGTGGACGACGAAATCAAGTATTCTCGCTTTACTATTATTCCCTACTTCATATATTGTCGGCTGAGCTCGGCAAGCTTGGCGTCGGGTGCCGCTGTGCGTTCGAGGCCGTCGGCGATGTTGAGTTAGGCAATTGATCAACCGGGCTGTATAAGGTCTTGAAGTAGTCGCGGCATGCTTTGGGGGAGCAGAACCGGTCCACTGTCAAGCATTCGCTTTGTGTGCGTGTATCATTGACGTGGTAGCACAGCAAGTTGAAGTCGCTCGCATAATCCTCGTGTCCTCACCACCCCTCCGGGGGGCGCTTCCGGCGTGACATCCGGTCGGTACAGTGTCAATCTGGTGGAAAAAATCGACAGTAGAACTCTTCGGGTGTCAATCCGTCAATCTGGGTCAATCTGGATCGTGCCGCGACGATACATCCGGGCTAGTTTCATCAGCAGCACGTTGATGACGCGGGGCGAACATCACTCCGGTCGTCGAGAGTGCCGCGTCAAATTCGCCGGCTCCGAACGGCAAAGCTTGGACGTTGGCTTCCCGTCAGTCGAGCTCAAGACCCGCTGCTGCCTTGATGGAGGCGGCAGCAACCCGGGTGTCAGATCGCTGGTAACGACAGGGCACCGACCATAGCAGCGGGGAGTGAGGCATTGCACGAACCGTGCGGTTACGTTAAGCACGTGATCGCCGGAACGCATGCCGATAGCAGAACACAAGGTTGGATGTTGGGCCTAAGTGTCGCCAGAACCTCGTCGGTGATGGACGCGTAGTAGCCCAGGTCCACAATGCCTGATGTGTGGTCGCTGGGACACGGAGCATGCTGCTCGAGTTTACTGGTTGCGGCGAAAGCCATCGGATCTCTTGGGGAAGGAAACATGACACGATTAGGGACCTGCGACTCCGATCCGATTTCGCCGTCGAGGGCAGGAATTTTCGACTAGCAATCTAGATCATGTTCCGCGGCAATAGTGTGTGAGTGCAATAGTAGTATTTTATAGTTGCTACGCTGTAGGGCTGTTACACTTTTCATGTGTTTAGCCCGTCTAGTGCGACAACGATGTTGGCGGCCTGAGAAGGGTTTGGACATGGGGGCACGATGGTAATGGAAGATACGACTGTAGCTGATGAGTCGTTGGATGGCATTACCGATGCTTTGCTTACAGCGTCCCGGTTGTTGGTTGCTATCTCGGCTCACTCAATCGGCCAAGTCGACGAGACCATTACCTTTCCTCAGTTTCGAACATTGGTGATCTTGTCCAATCGAGGTCCGGTCAACTTGGCCACCTTGGCTGGTTTGTTGGGTGTGCAACCGTCGGCTACCGGCCGTATGGTCGATCGATTGGTCGTTGCCGGGTTAATCGATCGCTTGCCGCATCCTACCTCTCGGCGGGAACTGCTCGCAGCGTTGACCAAGCGTGGACGGGAGGTCGTTAGGCGGGTCACCGCGCAGCGGCGTGCTGAGATCGCTCGAATCGTAGAAAAAATGCCGCTCTCCGAACGTCGCGGACTGGTACGAGCCCTGGCGGCATTCAGCGCCGCTGGCGGTGAGCCAGACGTACGACTCGATATAATTTCGATATAATGACATAATGTAAGCGGTAGGTGGGGCGACGCTCTGCTGTTAACGGCCTATGGCCAATTCTTTAATTTTTTGTGGCAGCGCCCCGAGCTCGGCATTGGGGGAGGGGGGCCGAGCTCGGGGCGGCCGGTCTCATCTCAGTGTCTTTGCGCGGTGAGCAGTAGGTATTCCCAACTCATAGTGCTGTTTGTCAAGTATTTTTGTGCTAGCTCGATGAGTTGTGCGTCAAGTTCGGCGGTAAGCACCGAGTTGTCGCCGATGTTTGCGTAGGCCTCGATGGTCGGGCCGTAATGGTTCTTGAAGTAGTTGTGGACGCCCTCGGCGGAGTCGAACCGCTTTACCTCGAGCTGTCTGCGCTCTGTTTTTACGTTGGTGACGCCATCACCTAGCAGGCCGCGGATGTAGGTCTCGCGTCCCCATAGTGCCGCCGGGGGTAAGGCTGCCGAAAGGCTTGGCCGATATGGCCTGATGGTAGCCAACATTCGGCCGAAGAATCCCTCTTGTGTCCAACTGATCACACCGATTGTCCCGCCGGGCCGACAAAGTCGAATTAGCTCGCTAGCAGCGCGTCGATGGTCTGGCGCGAACATCACACCGATGGCTGACATCACGACGTCGAACTCCCCGTCACCAAACGGCAGGGCTTCTGCATTGGCTTCTCGGTATTCGAGTGTCAATCCGAGTTCGGTGGCTCTGGCTTGGGAACGCTGTAACAGCTCCGGCGTCAGGTCGGTGGAGACGATGGTGGCACCCGTCTTGGCGGCGGGAAGTGAGATGTTGCCGGAGCCGGCGGCGACGTCGAGTACCTGCATGCCCGGTCGAATGCCTGTGGCGGTGACCAGGATTGGCCCGAGTGGAGCCATCACCTCTTCGGCCATCAAAGCGTAGTCACCCAGCGCCCACATCGCCCGATGAATAGCCGCAAGCGACTGATCCTCGTGGATGGGCGTGTCGAGGTTCATCGGTCTCCTCCCAAGTGCAATCGTGCTCGCTAGAAATAGTAAGCACTAGCAATAGTGAATGTCCATAACATATAGAAAATGTTCATAATAACCTGTTGCGTGTGCGTATGTCGTCTACGTGGTTTACGCCACATGCGTACAGGCTGCGGGATAGGAAAGGACGGGGACCGTTTTTAGACTGTGTTGGTGCGTCTCGTCTTTGCCGGTACCCCCGAATCCGCGCTACCCGCGCTGTGTCGTCTTATCGACTCGCCCCGTCATGACGTGGTTGCGGTGTTGACTCGGCCCGACGCCGCATCTGGTCGGCGGGGCAAGCCGGAACCGTCGCCGGTGGCCCGCGAAGCGCTCGACCGTGGCATTCCATTGCTGCGGCCCGCGTGGCCGAACTCGCCCATGTTCGTCAGTGAACTATCGGAATGGGCACCCGAGTGTTGTGTAGTGGTGGCCTACGGCGCACTATTGGGCAATCCGCTGCTCGCAGTGCCCCCGCGCGGCTGGGTTAACTTGCATTTCTCGCTGCTGCCGGCTTGGCGCGGCGCGGCGCCGGTGCAAGCAGCGATCGCTGCCGGGGACACTATTACCGGAGCGACAACGTTCAAGATCGAGCCGAGCTTGGATTCTGGACCGGTTTACGGAGTCGTTACCGAGATGATCCAGCCGACTGACACTGCCGGCGATCTGCTTGAGCGACTAGCGGTTTCCGGGGCAACGCTGCTGTCAAGTACACTAGACGGCATCGCCGACGCGACGTTGGCACCGCGACAACAACCGGTGGATGGGGTCAGTATAGCGTCGAAAATCACTGTTGAGCAAGCCCGGGTACGTTGGGACCTTCCGGCGCCGGTTGTTGAACGTTGTATTCGAGCGGTCACGCCCAATCCGGGTGCATGGACACTTGTCGGTAAGTTACGGGTCAAACTTGGACCGGTGCGTTTTGATGCTGACGCAGCTGAGCTGCCGAAGTTGTCAAAGCCCTTGCTGCCGGGTGTTATTCACGTAGACCGCAAAAGCGTTTGGATCGGCACTGGCTCAGATCCAGTGAGGCTGAGCAAAGTTCAACCGCAGGGAAAGAAATTCATGAACGCTGTCGACTGGGCCCGTGGCGCCCGACTAGATCCCGCAGCGCGGGCGTCATGACTTCGGTCCAGGACAAGTCACACTGCACCCAGCCAGATCGCAAACTAATCCGGCCGCAATACCGAGGAAGCGGACCGCGCCGCTGGCCTCTGGATCCGGCGCGTGACGTTGCGTTCGAGATACTTCGAGTGGTCAGTGAGCGCGATGCGTATGCGAACCTTGCGCTGCCCGCCCTGCTGCGACAACTTGGTGTTAGCGGCCGCGACGCGGCGTTTGCCACCGAGTTGGCTTACGGTGCGTGCCGAACCCGAGGTTTTGCTTGACGCGGTCATCGATGCGGCGGGACGTTCGCTGCAAGCGATCAATCCGGTGTACTTGACCTACCCAGACTGGGCGCCTACCAGTTGCTGCGCACCCGCGTTGAGGCGCATGCCGCAGTGTTCACCACAGTAGAACAGGAATAAATCGAATTTGACTCGGCGCGAGCGGGTTTCGTCAATGGTGTGTTGCGTACTATCGCCAAGCGAGACGAGCGATTCTGGGCGGACGAGTTGGCCCCCGTCCCGTCAGGCGATCCGATCGGGTACACGGCTTTCGTCCATGCTCATCTCCCGCTGGATTGCCCAGGCCTTCGCGGATGCGCTGGGCTCAGCGGCTACAGAGCTTGACGCGGTGCTGGCCAGCGACGGCGAACGGCCCCAGGTGCACTTGGCAGTTCGCCTGGGAATGCTGAGCGCCGCAGAACTGGCCGTCATGGTGCACGGCACCGTCGGGCGGTACTCGCCGTATGCGGTGTACCTATCTGGTGGCGACCCCGGACGGCTGGTGTCGGTGCGCGACGGTGCAGCCTGGTCCAGGATGAGGGAAGTCTAGTTGGTGGCTCGCGCACTCACCGTGGCACCGGTCGACGGTGACACTGGCCGATGGCTGGATTTGTGCGCCGGGCCGGGCGGCAAGACCGCGCTGGTCGAGCCGGCGCCGCGCCGCGCTGATTTGGTGGTGGACAACACCCGCGGGTTGCCGGTAGACGTGCTGTGTGTCGACGGGCGTCAGTCCAGCCTCGACCCGAGCTTTGACCGGGTGCTCATCGATGTGCCCTGCACCGGGTTAGGCGCATTGCGCCGTCGGCCCGAGGCCCGCTGGCGCCGTCAGCCCAGTGACGTGCCAGCGTTAGCAAAGCTGCAGCGTTAGCTTTTGAACGCCGCGATCGGCGCTGACTCGACTGGGTGGTGTGCTGCTTTATTCGACGTGTTCACCGCACCTGGTCGAGACGGTAGGAGTGATAGCCGACGCGTTGCGTCATCATCCGGTGTGCGCGTTGGACACCGGGTTGTTATTTGAGCCGATCACCGAGGGTCTGGGAGTTGGTCCTTATGTGCAGCTTTTGGCCGCACTGGCACGGCACTGACGCCATGTTCGCAGCTGCATTGCGCCGCCTGCTGTGAGCCGCGCCGTGGGGCTTAGTAGTCTGCCGCTCATGCCCGGCAACAACATGGGACCCCTGATCGCGCCGTCGATCCTGGCCGCTGATTTCGCCCGGCTCACCGACGAAGCCGCCGTTGTGTCCGGTGCTGACTGGTTGCACGTCGATGTGATGGACGGCCATTTCGTGCCAAACCTGACGATCGGACTGCCGGTGGTGCAGAGTCTGCTAGCTGCCAGCGACATCCCGATGGATTGTCATCTAATGATCGACAACCCAGATCGGTGGGCACCGCCATACGCTGAAGCTGGTGCCTATAACGTCACCTTCCACGCCGAGGCTACCGACAATCCGGTAGGAGTAGCTCACGACATCCGGGCCGCTGGCGCCAAAGCGGGGATCGGAGTGAAGCCTGGGACACCACTGAATCCCTATCTGGACGTTTTGCCGCACTTCGACACCTTGCTCATCATGTCGGTGGAGCCTGGCTTCGGAGGCCGGGAATTCATCCCCGAAGTGCTGAGTAAGGTGCGTACAGTACGCAAGATGGTTGATGCGGGCGAGTTGACGATCTTGGTCGAGATCGATGGCGGCATCAATGTGGACACCATTGAGCAAGCTGCCGAAGCCGGCGTGGACTGTTTCGTCGCCGGATCGGCCGTCTATGGCGCGGCCGACCCCAGCGCCGCAGTAGCTGCTTTACGGCGACAGGCTGGTGCCGTGTCACCGCATCTACGCCAGTGAACGTTCGAACGGCTGACAGCTTCGATGCCGCCATGCGGCTGGCTGTCGAACAGTCTTACCTGGTTAAGGGTGCCACCTATCCAAATCCACCGGTGGGGGCGGTTATTGTGGACCCCGACGGACGGGTTGTTGGCGTGGGCGCCACCGAGCCGGCCGGCGGTGACCATGCTGAGGTGGTGGCGCTGCGCAGCGCCGGCGTTACGGCGGCCGGCGCCATTGCGGTGGTCACCCTTGAGCCGTGCAACCACTACGGCAAGACTCCGCCATGCGTGAACGCGTTGTTGGAGGCCAGAGTGGGTACGGTTGTTTATGGCATCGCCGATCCGAACGCAATCGCTGGTGCCGGTGCGGCTCGGTTGACGGCCGCCGGCGTGCATGTGCAGTCTGGGGTGCTGGCCGATCTGGTGACTGCCGGACCGTTGCGGGAGTGGCTGCACAAGCAGCGGACTGGGTTGCCACACGTGACGTGGAAGTATGCCACCAGCATCGATGGTCGTAGCGCTGCCGCCGATGGTTCCAGTCGGTGGCTCTCTAGTGAAGCTTCGCGCGCAGACCTACATCGTCGCCGCGCCACAGCTGACGCGATTGTGGTTGGCACCGGCACCATCCTGGCCGATAATCCGACCCTGACGGCCCGGCTGGCTAATGGTGCGCTGGCTGACCGGCAACCGCTGCGGGTGGTGGTAGGCATGCGGGACATACCGCTAGAAGCGAACGTTTTCAACGACGATTCACCTACCATGGTGATTCGTACCCACGATCCCATGGAGGTCCTCAAAGCGCTCGCAGATCGGACAGATGTGTTGCTGGAGGGGGGGCCCACCCTCGCCGGCGCTTTTCTGCGGGCCGGGATGATCAATCGGATCCTGGCCTACGTCGCGCCGATCCTGCTGGGCGGTCCCGTCACTGCAGTCGACGACGTGGGGGTGTCCAACATTGCGCGGGCGCTGCGTTGGCAGTTCGACGGCATCGACCGGGCTGGCTCGGATCTGGTGCTCAGTCTGGTGACGCGTTAGCGCGTAACCTTTGCGGTGTTGGCTCTGGGTCTTTTGTGGTCCGCTGCTCGGGGACTTTTGGCTCGATAGCGTGTTCTTTGCGGCCGCTGATTAGCAGACCCAGTAGCGCTCCGATGACACACACGATGGCCGTTATCGTGAATATGTCGCCGTACATCATCGTGTATGCACGTTGGGCCTGGCCAGCTACCGCAGCTGCGCGTTCAATCAGGTTGGCGTTGGGCGGGACTGTCGTCGACAACCCTGCAAGGATCTGGTTGAACCGGTACAACCCCCAGGCGGTCAGTGCGGCTACCCCGATCAACATACCGATCATCCTGGCGACCACCACTGCCGCTGAGGCGATGCCGTGCTGCGCTGTCGGGACAACTCGCAGGGTGGCCGAAGATAGTGGACCGATCACCAGGCCAAGTCCCAGGCCGGCCACCAATAGGTCGGCGTGCATCGTGGGCACACTGAACAGGCCTACGATGCTGCGCCGGTAGTGCAACAAGTCGACCGGCCAATGTGAGATCAGCCAATAGCCGCCCGCAGTGATGAGCAGCCCGACGAAGGCCATTGTGCGGTCACCGACCTTGGTAGCGCCCCACCCGCCTAGCAGTGCCCCGATCGGTAGCGCGATCAGAAACCACACCAGCAGCCCGGCCGCTTGGGTTTGGTCCATTCCCAACACACCCTGGCCGAACAGCTCTACATTGACCAGCGTCACCATTAGTGCAGCGCCCGCGGCGACCGATGCGCCCAGTGCGGACAGGAACGGCCGGATGTGCACACCGGCAGGGTCGATCAGCCGGGTGTGTGCGCAGCGCTCCCAAACCGCGAATGCCATCGCGGCGACAATCCCCCCGACCAGTACGGGCACCCCATAGCTCGGCAGTACCTGTTTGCCGTCGGGTTGGGGGTTGTATAGCCCGATGACCACCAGGCCCAGTGTGATGGCCAACAGCACACCGCCGACCACGTCAATCTTCTCCGGCTCGTCACCGCGGTCGTGCGTTGACAGGCTGACTTGGATCATCAGCATGGCGATCGCGGTCAGCGGGACGTTGATCCAGAAAACGTATCGCCAATCGTTGAATAGCCAAACGATGAAGATGCCGTACAACGGACCCAGCACACTGCCGAGCTCTTGCGCGGCGCCAATGCCACCTAGCACGTTAGCTCGGTTGCGTTGTGTCCACAAGTCGGCGCCCAGCGCAAGGGTGATCGGTAGCAGCGCGCCGCTGGCGACCCCCTGGATTGTGCGGCCCGCAATCAGCATGTGGAAGTCGCCAAATTGTCCGGCCAGCGCGGTCACCACTGACCCGACGGCGAAGCCGGCCAAGCTTATCTGCAGCAGCAGCTTGCGGCCAAATCGGTCGGAAGCTCGGCTCAGCAGCGGCATTGCGGCGATGTAGCCCAGAAGATACATCGTGACGATCCAGGTGATTCGCTGCATCCGGTTTACCGGGATGCCAACGTCGTGCATGATGTCGCGCATGATGGTGACCACGACATAGGTGTCCAGGGCCCCCAGCAGTACTGCGAGGCTGCCGGCGCTGATTGCGACTCGGCGTCCTGCCCGCGTGCTCATCAGCTCACCTGGGGCTTGGTGACCTGCACCGGTTCACCCCAATTCGACAATGTAATTTGGACGGAATTGCCCGAACTCTTATTATCTAGCCTGATCTGCGCTAGCTGGTGATCACCTGTTTCTTGAATCCAGACGGTGGCTGGCATGGGCTGCGTCGCCTTGAAGGGCGGCGCTATTTTGTTCACAGCATCTGCGGAGACATTGCCGCTTATGCGGACAGCGCTTTGATCGTTTATTCTGTCGCGGCCCTCGGTCTTGGCTCCGGTAAAATTCGCAAGCACGTTGGCTAGACCGGTGTTCGGATTAAGGATGGAAGCGACATCGTAAATGTCGGAGGCCTTACCGAAATCGCTCCATTTGCTCGGGGTCAGAGTAGCATATAACTCCCCGTCGACAACTACGAAGTTGGCGTTTAGATCGGACCCGTCAAGTGTGATTGTGGCGTTTCCCGACGCGACAGTATTCGGGTGCGTGGTCAAGTCACCCGTGAGCGTCTTTACTGGCAGTCCGGTGATTTTGCCATTCACCAGCAATACCAGGTGTACGCTCGTGACGTTCTTGGTGACGTCGGTGGCTTGTTTGATCCAAGTCGTTGCGTCGGGCAGTGGTCCGCCGCTTAGCTTGGAGCCTGATGAGCAGCCGGCGATCACGGCGGTGACGGTACTCAGGGTGGCGGCGAGGACGGCGAAGAGACGGCGAAGATATCTAGGGGCTTGCATACCCTGCATCGTAGAGGTTGACAGTGACCGGCTCGGAAAACACGGGGAGTGTTCAGGGGTCGAACACGGCGCGGCGACGTAGCTGGACAACGGCGTTTGCCGTACCTCACAGGGGTTGGGCGACCGGCCAAACTAGTTAGTCTTGTGCCATGTTCACCGGAATTGTCGAGGAGCTTGGAGAGGTGGTCGGTCGGGACGTCCATGCCGATGCGGCGCACCTGATCATTCGTGGTTGCACGGTCACAGCCGACGCTGGCCATGGCGACTCGATCGCGGTTAACGGCGTGTGCCTGACGGTGATGGAGTTGCTGCCCGACGGTCAATTCAGCGCTGATGTGATGGCCGAAACGCTCCATCGCTCTAACTTGAGTGAGCTACGAGTCGGCAGCCGGGTCAACCTGGAGCGCGCTGTGGCCATTAACGGCCGGCTTGGTGGGCATATCGTGCAGGGGCATGTGGACGGCACTGGCGAGGTGGTGGCCCGAACCCCCTCAGACCACTGGGAGGTGGTGCGGATAGAGGTGCCCCCGGTGGTGGCTCGCTATTTGGTTGAAAGGGGCTCGATCACCGTCGACGGGATTTCGCTGACGGTCTCCGGGCTCGGTGCTGAACCTCGGGACTGGTTGGAGGTTTCATTGATCCCAACGACCCGAGAGCTAACCACCCTTGGCCGTACTCCGGTGGGAACGCAGGTGAACCTTGAAGTGGATGTCATCGCCAAATATGTTGAGCGGCTAATCCAGAACGTTCCTCCCGGGGGTTTGACTCGATAGCCGTTCCTGCAGTGGCATCATTCGCGCGGTTGTGCGGACTCATGCCACTGAATCTGCCCTGAAAGCTGTGGCAATAACCGTGGCAGTGCGGTGGTTCATACTTAATGCAGCGTGTGGGCTGCTTGCGTGGGCCCCTTTGATAGCAAGGTGGCAAAGATGACGAGGTTGGACTCCGTCGAACGGGCGGTTGCTGACATTGCGGCCGGTAAAGCCGTCATCGTCATCGACGATGAGGACCGCGAGAACGAGGGCGACCTGATCTTCGCCGCCGAAAAGGCAACGCTGGAGATGGTGGCCTTTATGGTCCGCTACACCTCGGGATACTTGTGTGCGCCGCTGGACGGTGCTATCTGCGACCGGTTGGGTCTGTTGCCGATGTTTGCGGTGAATCAAGACAAAAACGGGACTGCCTACACGGTCACTGTCGACGCGAGAAACGGTGTAGGAACAGGTATTTCGGCTTCTGATCGGGCTACCACAATGCGGTTATTAGCTGACCCAACCAGTGTCGCCGACGATTTCACTCGCCCTGGCCATGTGGTTCCGTTGCGCGCCAAGGACGGCGGTGTGTTGCGCAGGCCGGGTCATACAGAGGCCGCTGTCGACCTGGCCCGGCTGGCGGGACTCCAGCCCGCGGGCGTGATCTGCGAGATCGTCAGTCAGAAGGACGAAGGCTCGATGGCACAGACCGACGAGTTGCGGGTCTTCGCTGATGAGCATGATCTGGCGCTGATCACCATTGCCGATCTGATCGAATGGCGGCGCAAGCATGAGAAGCACATTGAGCGGGTTGCTGAAGCCCGGATCCCGACCCGTCACGGAGAGTTTCGCGCTATCGGCTATGCTAGTATTTACGAGGACGTTAAGCATGTGGCACTGGTCCGCGGCGAGATTGCCGGATGCAGTGGTGACGGCGATGACGTATTGGTGCGGGTGCACTCCGAGTGTTTGACGGGTGATGTGTTCGGCTCACGGCGTTGCGATTGTGGGACTCAGCTCGATGCCGCTATGGCGATGGTGGCGCGAGAAGGACGCGGCGTGGTGTTATATATGCGTGGCCATGAAGGTCGAGGTATCGGGTTGATGCATAAACTGCAAGCTTACCAGCTGCAGGACGCTGGCGCGGACACCGTGGATGCCAACATCAAACTCGGATTTCCTTCTGATGCAAGGGATTACGGTATTGGCGCGCAGATATTAGTCGATCTCGGAGTGCGCTCGATGCGATTGTTGACCAACAATCCCGCCAAACGTGTTGGGCTAGATGGGTACGGACTGCACATCATCGAGCGGGTGCCGCTTCCGGTTCGGGCCAACGCGGATAACATCCGTTACTTGATGACCAAGCGTGACAAGATGGGCCACGACCTGGCTGGGTTGGATGATTTTCGTGAACCAAACCATTTTACAGGTGAATTCGGTGGTGCTTTGTGAGTGGTGGAGCTAGTGTTCCGGCGTTTCCGGCGATCGACGCGTCCGGTCTGCGGCTCGGTATTGTCGCAAGCACCTGGCACGGCAGGATTTGCGATGCGCTGTTGGCGGGCGCGTGCAAAGTTGCTGCAAGCTCAGGTATCGATAGCCCGACAGTGGTCCGTGTGCTCGGTGCCATCGAGATTCCGGTAGTGGTGCAGGAGGTCACTCGCCATCACGATGCAGTTGTTGCCTTGGGTGTCGTGATCCGTGGCGATACACCACATTTCGACTATGTTTGCAATTCCGTAACGCAAGGCTTGACGCGCGTAGCGCTGGATACTTCGACGCCGGTTGGCAACGGTGTGCTGACCACCAATACCGAGAAACAGGCGCTGGATCGGGCTGGGCTTCCGACGTCGGCCGAAGACAAGGGGGCCCAGGCGGTAGCTGCTGCCCTGACCACCGCATTGACTCTGCTTAACTTGCGTGCTCGGACATGACCACACAGTTGGAGCGGGACGACTGGGATGTGGAATTGCGTCCCTACTGGACACCGTTATTTGCCTACGCCGCAGCTTTTCTGATTACTGTAGCGCATATCACAGTGGGCTTGCTGCTCAAAATCCAGTCCAGTGGAGTGGTCTTCCAGACTGCCGACCAGGTAGCGATCGGTGCGTTGGGGCTGGTTATCGCGGCTGCCGTGCTGTTGCTCGCGCGTCCACGACTTCGGGTCGGTTCCGCAGGATTGTCGGTGCGTAATATCATGGGCTACAGGATAATTCCGTGGTCTTATGTGGTTGACGTGTCATTTCCGTCAGGAAGTCGTTGGGCGCGAATCGACCTGCCCGACGATGAGTACATCCCGTTGATGGCGATCCAGGCTGTCGACAAGGATCGTGCTGTGGATGCCATGGACGCCGTTCGTGCACTGCTGGCGCGATATCGGCCCGACCTTATGGTCCTTGACAAAACAGCACAATGAACATCTGGTTAGCGACCGTCATACCCTGCCCAATGAACGGGCTCAATTAGCATCGGAGTATCCAGCTGAACGGCCCCGTTGCCGATAGCCTCGGTTCCTGCCGTCACGTTACTGGCAGAATTGAGCATGCCATCTCCCCCAGGTGGCGCACCGCAACCGGGGACTTTGGTGGGTGGTTCGAAGTGGTTGTTCGAAGGTTCCGTCGAGGAGTAGGATAACGGTCCTTGACCGGACTAGTTCGACGGAAACCCGCCTTTCTAAATGATACTTGTTAGCGACCACTAGCCTAGATGCGTGCCAGATCCCGTGACGTATCGCCCCGCGACCGGATCCATACCGGTCGAGCCTGGTGTGTACCGATTCCGGGATCCGTACGGACGCGTCATTTACGTCGGCAAGGCCAAAAGCCTGCGTAGCCGGCTGACGTCGTACTTTGCCGACGTCGCGAACCTGCACCCGCGGACTCGGCAAATGGTGACCATAGCAGCCAAGGTCGAGTGGACGGTGGTAAACACCGAGGTTGAGGCTCTGCAGTTGGAGTACAACTGGATCAAGGAATTCGATCCGCGCTTCAACATCCGCTACCGCGACGACAAGTCCTATCCGGTATTGGCCGTCACCCTGGGCGAGGAGTTTCCCCGACTGATGGTCTATCGCGGTCCCCGACGCAAGGGCGTGCGCTATTTTGGACCGTACTCGCACGCGTGGGCCATTCGGGAAACGCTTGATCTGCTTACCCGGGTGTTTCCAGCACGAACCTGTTCAGCTGGAGTATTCAAGCGACACAAGCAGATCGACCGTCCATGCCTACTTGGCTACATTGACAAATGTGCGGCGCCGTGTGTGGGCAGGGTTGGTGCTGAGCAGCATCGCCAAATCGTGGCAGATTTTTGCGACTTCCTGTCTGGCAAGACCGATCGTTATGCCCGTGACTTGGAACAACAGATGAACGTCGCCGCAGAGCAACTCGATTTCGAACGAGCCGCCCGGCTTCGTGACGACTTTTTTGCGCTCAAACGGGCTATGGAGAAGCAGGCGGTGGTGTTCGGCGATGGCACTGACGCTGACGTGGTGGCATTCGCCGACGACGAACTAGAGGTGGCGGTGCAGGTGTTCCACGTTCGCGGCGGTCGGGTGCGTGGCCAGCGCGGCTGGATTGTTGAAAAGTCCGGTAACCCTGGTGATACCGGGGGGGAGCAATTGGTGGAGCAATTCCTGGCACAGTTCTACGGTGAACAGGCGGAGTTAGACGGTGCTGCTGACGAATCCGCTAACCTGGTTCCCCGCGAGGTATTGGTGCCGTGTTTACCTTCTAACGCCGACGAGTTGGCCAGTTGGCTGTCCGGTCTGCGTGGATCTAGGGTCGTGCTGCGGGTGCCACGGCGTGGCGACAAACGGACGCTAGCTGAAACGGTGCAGCGAAACGCGAAAGAAGAATTGCAGCAACACAAGCTAAAGCGTGCCGGTGACTTTACCTCCAGATCAGCTGCGCTGCAGAATATTCAAGACACGCTGGGGTTGGCCTATGCACCATTGCGAATCGAATGCGTCGACATCAGCCATGTGCAGGGCACCGACGTGGTGGGCTCTCTGGTGGTATTCGAGGACGGTCTGCCACGCAAGTCGGACTACCGACACTTCGGGATCCGGGAGGCTGCTGGGCATGGGCGCTCTGATGATGTTGCCTCCATCGCTGAGGTGACTCGACGCCGATTCCTGCGGCATCTTCACGATCAGAACGATACGAATATGCTTTCTCCGGAAGGAAAATCGCGCCGATTTGCCTATCCTCCCAATCTGTATGTCGTTGATGGAGGCGCGCCGCAAGTCAATGCGGCCAGCACCGTGCTTGAGGAACTCGGTATCACTGACGTGGCAGTGATTGGTCTGGCTAAGCGGCTCGAAGAGGTGTGGGTGCCGTCCGAGCCGGACCCGGTCATCATGCCGCGCAACAGCGAGGGCCTGTTTCTGCTGCAGCGGGTTCGTGACGAGGCACACCGATTTGCCATCACCTACCATCGCAGCAAGCGATCCAAGCGAATGACCACATCGGTCCTGGACTCGGTGCCGGGGTTGGGAGCGCATCGCCGCAAGGCGCTTGTCACCCACTTCGGATCGATAGCCCGCCTCAAGGATGCCACCGTAGAACAGATCACTGCCGTTCCGGGTATAGGCGTGACAACGGCTACCGCCATCCTCGATGCGCTGCGACCGGATTCATCTGAGGTCTCGGAATGAGTGGGAACAACCACCTTGGAAAGGCGTCGGCCGAAATCGACGTCGTTCTGGTGACCGGGTTGTCCGGGGCCGGGCGCGGCACCGCAGCCAAGGTCCTAGAGGACCTTGGCTGGTATGTTGCCGACAACCTCCCGCCTCAGCTGATCACCTGGATGGTGGATTTCGGTTTGGCGGCCGGGTCGCGGATCACCCAGTTGGCGGTGGTGATGGATGTGCGATCGCGAGGCTTTACCGGCGATCTGGACTCGGTACGCAGCGAGCTCGCCACTCGCAACATCACTCCGCGTGTGGTGTTCATGGAGGCATCTGACGACATGTTGGTGCGCCGCTACGAACAGAATCGACGCAGTCATCCACTGCAGGGTAAGCAAACGTTGGCCGAGGGCATTGCCGCTGAGCGTAGGATGTTGGCTCCGGTTCGCGCTACGGCCGATTTGATTATTGACACATCGACGTTGTCCGTGCCTGGTCTGCGGGAAAGCATCGAGCGTGCGTTCGGCGGGGATGCCAGCGCGACTACCAGCGTCACCGTGGAGTCCTTCGGCTTTAAGTACGGCCTGCCGATGGATGCCGACATCGTCATGGATGTGCGGTTCCTGCCGAATCCGCATTGGGTCGACGAGTTACGTTCACTCACCGGCCAGCATTCGGCGGTACGTGACTATGTGCTGGGCCAGCCTGGCGCGGCTGAGTTTTTGCGGACTTATCATCAATTGCTTTCTTTGGTTGTCAACGGCTACCAACGGGAGGGGAAGCGCTATATGACAGTCGCCATAGGTTGCACTGGTGGCAAACATCGCAGCGTGGCGATCGCGGAAGCATTAATGGGACTATTGCAGTCGGATCTGCAATTGTCGGTGCGGGTGCTGCACCGGGATCTGGGTCGCGAATGATTTCGCCTGGAAGTCCCCCAAGCATCGTTGCGCTGGGTGGTGGGCACGGTCTGTACGCGACACTGTCGGCAGCCCGTCGGCTTACCCCTTACGTCACGGCGATCGTGACCGTAGCCGATGATGGAGGCTCCTCGGGTCGGCTGCGCAGTGAATTGGGTATAGTGCCACCGGGCGATTTGCGAATGGCCTTGGTGGCGTTGGCATCCGATAGCCCGTATGGACGACTGTGGGCAACCATCCTGCAGCACCGCTTCGGCGGCAGCGGTGCTCTGGCCGGACATCCGATCGGCAATTTGATGCTGGCTGGCCTCAATGAGGTGCTTGCCGATCCCGTCGCTGCACTCGATGAGGTTGGACGCATCCTCGGGGTCAAAGGCAGGGTGTTGCCGATGTGCCCGATTGCGCTGCAGATTGAAGCCGATGTCTCCGGTCTGGAGGCCGACCCACGGATATTCCGGCTGATCCGCGGTCAGGTGGCGATCGCGTCCACACCGGGCAAGGTGCGGCGGGTGCGGTTGCTTCCGGTAGATCCGCCGGCGACCAGGCAGGCTGTTGACGCCATCATGGCCGCCAACCTAGTGGTGCTAGGGCCGGGGTCGTGGTTCACCAGCGTGATCCCGCATGTGCTGGTACCTGGGCTTGTCACGGCGCTGCGGGTCACCACCGCCCGGCGAGCGCTGGTGCTAAACTTGGCGGCCGAGCCGGGGGAGACGGCGGGATTTTCCGTGGAGCGTCACCTGCACGTGCTTGCTCAGCACGCGCCCGGGTTCACTGTCCACGATATAATCATTGACGCCGACCGAGTGCCGAGTGACCGGGAACGGGAGCAGCTGCTTCGCGTCGCGACATTGCTGCAGGCTGAGGTTCACTTCGTCGACGTGGCCAGACCTGGTACACCTTTACATGACCCGGGCAAGTTGGCGACAGCCTTGGACAGGGTGCGGCTGGGTAACCAGGACTCGTCGGCGCCTACGGTGGCGGCCACCGAACAGATACGGCTCGATGGTAAACGTCCACAGACCGGGGTGAATGGGCCGGTTGGCAAGGGACCAAGGAGTGACGACGCGTGGCGATGACGACTGAAGTCAAGGACGAATTGAGCCGCCTGGGGGTGAAATCAGTCAGTGCGCGTCGTGCGGAAGTCACGTCTCTGCTGAGGTTCGCTGGAGGGTTGCACGTCGTCGGTGGTCGTGTGGTGGTCGAAGCTGAGGTCGACCTGGACAACATCGCGCGCCGGCTGCGCAAGGACATTTTTGATCTGTACGGTTACAATGTGGTTGTACATGTCTTGTCGACCAGCGGGATTCGTAAGAATACTCGGTACGTGCTGCGGGTGGCCAACGACGGTGAGGCACTGGCACGTCAGACTGGTCTTCTTGACATGCGTGGTCGCCCGGTACGCGGTTTGCCGGCTCAGGTCGTGGGCGGCAGTCTCGCCGATGCTGAGGCTGTGTGGCGGGGAGCGTTTTTGGCGCACGGATCACTGACTGAGCCGGGACGTTCGTCGGCATTGGAGGTCAGCTGTCCTGGTCTGGAGGCCGCGCTGGCCCTGGTGGGTGCGGCGCGCAAGCTGGGAGTCAGTGCTAAAGCTCGCGAGGTGCGTGGTGCCGATCGTGTGGTGGTGCGCGACGGTGAGGCGATCGGCGCGCTGTTGACTCGAATGGGTGCCCAGGACACCCGGCTAGTCTGGGAGGAACGTCAGATGCGTCGCGAGGTGCGGGCGACAGCCAACCGGCTTGCCAATTTTGACGACGCCAATCTGCGCCGTTCGGCGCGTGCCGCGGTCGCGGCGGCAGCCAGAGCGGAGCGGGCGCTAGAGATACTCGGGGATACGGTGCCTGATCATCTGGCCTCGGCAGGCAAACTTCGCGTCGAGTATCGACAAGCTTCGCTGGAGGAATTGGGTCGACTTGCCGACCCCCCGATGACGAAAGACGCTGTGGCAGGACGTATTCGGCGGTTATTGTCGATGGCCGATCGCAAAGCGAAGATCGAAGGCATCCCCGACACCGAGTCCGCGGTGACGCCGGACTTGTTGGAGGACGCCTAAGCCCGACGATGGTGTACGCCGTGCAACGGTGTGAGGAAGAGTTAGGCCGGGTTGTGTGACTGTTCGGGATAGCTCGCTGCTGCTCCCGTGCTAAGGTTGTGGTCGGGGAGCGAAGCTGTTTTCGAATGTTGATGTGGTGTTTTCTGCAGAAGCAGCGTCATAGCACCATGAGTGTTGATGCGTTGACGATCTGCTATCCCATTAACGCGTCCGATTACAGCTTTCAGAGACTCTGCGAACTGATCAACGAGCGGCTGCCTGGGCTACCCGCAGTTGCGGTGGCGGGTTACCGGCGTCCCGCTCGGGCTGGACCGGCCGCGGTTTGTTGAAGACGACGACCTTGACGTCGACTTCGACATCCCCCGTATCGGTGTTCCTGATCTCGGGCGGTCGACGTGAGCTTGACGAGCTCTCTAGCCGGCTGATGGCCTACAAACTGGACCGCTCACGACCGTTGTGGGAACTCTGGGTGATCGAGGGCGTCAGCGTTGGCCGCATCGCGGCGCTGACCAAAATGCATTACGCTATAGTTAGCGAGGTCTCGAGCGTTTTCTGGGAATGCTGATCCAGTGTAGACGACGGGTTGATAATATCAGACGGCGATCGTTATAGCCTAAGCCGACGACAACACCCAAAGGCCCTCGACTTTCAGGGCTTAGCGTTCTTAAAAGAACAGAATCGGCACGGGAGCCAGGGAATGATCAAAAACCTGCAGTGACGGTTTCCCGTTCTGGTCTCGGGTAAGATGACCCAGATCTCTCTACCAGGGGCGCGGTCCGGTAGGCTGGGAGGAGCCTCGTGTGGCAGCATCAACGAAACATTCGTGCATGATGAGGGGTTGCGTGCAAAACACCAGGTCGGTGCCCAGACCAGATTTGCATTGAGGGAAGACGTCGTTGTGCGATACAGATCCATCGAATTCGCCAACTGGTTAGACACGTAGAACGAGGCCTTCATGGGATTCATCACACCGGAGCTTCCCGACGTCGATCGTGACACCTGGCAGACCGCGCCGCGGACACTGCAACTACAAGTTGTGACCCAACACTGGGTTGAACACAGCTTCGGAACTCCCTACGCGGTGTATAGCAGCCTCTGCTGTGATCATCTCGCGTACCCTGGTCCTGGGCGCTCTGGGTCACATCGGCGACTGGTGGACACAGCCAATCCTGTACCAGGAAGTTATCGTCTGCACCTTGCTGTTCGAGGTTTTAGGTCTCGGTTGCGGATCCAGCTCGCTGACCGATCGGTGCGTTCCATCGATCGGTGGCTGTCTTTATAATTGCGGTTCAAAATAATTCGGCTTCCGTCTTGGCCGGGCAAGGTTCTACTCACCAGTGAGTGATATTCGTACCAGTGTCGGTGTCGTGCTCTATGTCATCGTGTTGCTCGGCGGAACGTAGGCACTGTTGTCGCCTGGCTCACCCTGTCAAGGTGGGCTCGGTCTCACCGCTGCGGACGACGTCGGCTTGATAAACCCCGTTCTGGTGGCGTTGACCATTGGTGTGTTGATATTGTTGGGTCTGCGTGACAAGGCTATTTTTTCTGGACGCCCGCAGAGAGCACCATTGGCTGAAACTTTTCGTGTTCTTCTGCCCGTTCATCGATCAAATCGCAGCTTTTAAGCGCATCATGCTTGCGCCGAGGTGGGGAGTGGTGACTGCGAGGGTGAATTACCACTTACCGTACGTCGTCGCAGTGATGACCAGCAATAATGCGCTACTGCGACGCAAGCTGTTCAACTCGATCAAGCACATGTTCTAGAGCGACTCGATCAGCGGCCTGCGCCCCTCCCAGTTACCGAAGTGGATGGCCCATGTCGGCGGCACCACCACGGAATTTCTGGTTCCGGGATTCTGGTCCTGGTTGCCGGTGGTGAACCCTGGTGGTGATTCCTTATCGGGTGCATGGTGATTGTCTGCTTCAAACATCCTGTCCAACCTCCCGATGGGAGTTCCGTTGGAGCGGGACGTGTTCTTTATCTTTTCGCTGTTCTACCTCTTCGGGCACTATGGCTCGATCCGTGCCACCGACCTTCGGCTACCGCTGAGTGTTGGCTCTCGCGATCGCCGTGGTGACCGTAATGATCAGAACCCGTTCCCGGAAAAATGTTATTCCTGCCCGCAATGCACTACCCCTGTCGACAACAGGGCCACCAGCTTGCGTGTTTCCACGCTGGCGCCGAAGAAATAGCGGGAGGCGAATGTTGTCAACAGCTCCGTGCTCGTTGTCAATCAGCTGGCCAAGCTGTAAGGGGTGGCCGACCAGCCAAAGTTATGTCAGACCATATGGCGGCCGTTCCGGGCAATGTACACGTATGGGCGGGTGCTCAACCGGGGCTGTTCCCCCCGATAATAGATAACTAAGAATAGATAACTAAGCCGACTACCGCGTTTGCGAGGGCGAAATAGTTGCCGGGTCGCTTGTCAGATGGAACTTCGGTGAAGATCACCTGCAAAGCGAGCAGCTACGGGTCGTGCTGTTGCGGCTATGCAACTTCGACGAAGGCGACACCGTGTCATTCTCCTTGAAGACCCAACTGGCCCACATCTAAAAGCAATGGTACTGCATTCTCAACGCCAAGACCAGGGTGATAGAGGCGGGTTACATCGAGGTAGCGGATATGCTGACCCGCCAGCCGCGGCTTGAGCCCGGTGACGAATTCCCCAACCACGCTAACAACGTAACTTAGCTTTTGCGATAGGTGATGACGACGAATGGTTGATCAGAGCTGGGCCCACGGTTGGGTACATCAAAACGACGCCATCGGTCATTATATGGATAAGGACACGGTCACGGCATGGTTTGTATTTCACATCGATTCTGCAATTGTTCTACATCAGTTTGACAACCAATTCGTCGCCTACGCTAGGCAAGGTGTCGGGACAAACGCTACGGTGCTGGTAACCGCGATCAACGGAGGTATATTAGGTATTAAATAAGGGACATAAAAAGATACTAGGGAGTTAGCGACAAATAAGGGCAAATTAAGAGGGAGTTAGCGTTGAAGGTCTTTGATCGATTCAACACCGCAATGCTTGTTAGTGCCGGGTTGTGCGGGGCCGCTTTGGCGTTCAGTCCTGGCGCTGCTGCTGCACCGCTGCCAATACCAACGGGGGGTCCCACATGCATTGAGCAGATGGCCGTGGCCGGCCTGGGTGCTGCACCGGCAGCCGTTCCGGCGGTCCTGCCTGGTCCGGTCCCAGGGACCGTGCCACCGGTACCTCTGGGGCCTGGTGGGTTTCCCCCGGTGGTGCCGCCTGGTGGGTTTCCCCCGGTGGTGCCGCCTGGTGGGTTTCCCCCGGTGGTGCCGCCTGGGGCTCCGGCGATAGGACCTCTGCCGGCTGGGGATTCGGCGGCTTTGGGGAGTGGGATTTTGGCGGGTAAGGGTGTGCCGACTGCTCCGCCGCAGGCGGCTTTGTCTGGTTTAGTGGTTCTGCCCGGTCCGCCCGCCAGCGTCGAGGCACCTCCTGCCGCCGCACCCGTGGTGCCGGCTGCCGCGCCTCTTCTTTGCTGTGGGGAGGCGGCACCACAAGTCAGGTAGTTCTGATTTCGTCGGTGTCAGCGGTTCGGTCGGCTTAGCCGCTCGCAGATGCGTGCCAGCGGCTCGAACGGTCCTGGCTTGCCTAATTTCCCGGTCTCTCGGTTGGGGGTGGCTTACCTGCCGGTTGGATTCGAGTTTGTGGCGTGACTGAAATGCTAAAATTGATAGATCTCTTTGACAATCTGTGTCTGCTGGCACTGGGAGACATGGCGGTGCTAGTCATCGCTGCTATGGCTATGAGGGGTCTATCCCCGCCGGCACTATAGGGATCCAGTTGGCAGGATCTGCTACCGGTAGCAAGGCATAGAGGGGCTGCGGGACTTAAAAATTATATGAAGGGTTGCGTCATAGCGCCCGGACGCCACCGACGTCGGATGTGGTCGGGAAAGTCCTCAACCTGAGGTAGAGTTACCCACCCGGGTTCATCACAGACCGACGATGCGTGCTTGGGTTTGTGTGGGTTTCGGAGGTTCCAGTCGGCCGGTGTGAGATCGTGACCGGGAAGAGCGGGGTTGACGTATGAACCGTATATGCGGTTGGTTGGCTTAAGCTGGCCGCTCGAATGACCGGAGCCCATCATGGCTATAGCGCGATTTGTTAAGCGCTGTACCAGCCGTGCTGGGCGCTCATTGAAAACGACCAGTTTTGCTCAATGAAAGTTGACCGTTTTAGCGATTGTTCAGGGTAGTGCTATGTGATCACTTCCTGGGGTTTGGATGTGTGTGGCGTCGTCGGTGTTGATCGTAATGGCGGTGTCCGCAACTGTGCCGGTTGGTAATGGTCATGGTTTGGTTTCGGAGTGCAGTGCTCGGCTAAGCGCATCGCTGCGTTGCTGGTGAACACGCATCCGATATAATGAACATTGATGCAGAACACGATCTCTGTGTGCAGCAGTCGATCCAAAACCGCAGCGACGAGTATCGGGTTGCAGAGGCGCTAGCTCTACCCGGCGATTGCCGGTATGTGAGGTTAGAATTATCGATGGTTTCAGGTAGCGCTGCGCAATCACTTCGGAGAGCGCGGTGTTGGCTTCGTGATTGGAATAGCTTCGGGAGTAAGCGAATTCGTCGATTACCAGTAACCGTTGACCGCACAAGAACCGCATGCGAGTGGCCCGCCGGCCTTCGAGCGTAACCATGTGGCAACGCTTGGTCACAGATCGACAGGCGGTGGTGAAAGTAGACACGATGATCGTTCTGGATCGTCGTACGAGCCGGCCCGATAGCCAACATAGCCTTTGCCGGTACCCGGTGGCCCGACAAAGACCACATTGCCGGTGTTGTCGAGGAATCACAAACGAAGCCAGCGCGCGGATGAGTTTCTCAATCAACACCGGGCTGGGCGATGAAATCGAGCTCATCGAAGCGGAATTCGGTTGGCAGATAAGCGAACCGCCAATAGCTGTTTGAGCATGGCCACCGTAGACAGATCCTGATACTGGACGTCGTCCAACATCCCCATCGGCACCTCGGTCGCCGCGGAAAGCCGAAGAACGTGCAGACGATCGCGTAGTTGTTGGTAGGGGGCGGCCTGGTTATTGGTGGTGCTCGTCGGTCCTGTCCCCGTATCGGTGAGTCCGAATTGATCGGGTGGTTGCAGCGTAGTGTTCGACATCGGTCACTGCCTGCTCAGCCGGACAGCTGCTGGTTATTCTGTCGGATACGGCCGACCGTGGCTAGCGTCTGCGCGATGGGTCAGTGTTTGCGTTGACATACAGGCCTGTTGGGCAGTTGGCCAGCATCACCCTTCTCCGGGGCTACTACATGCTAGGCGGCGAACCCCATTGTGCCGATGCTATCAGGGGCGTGGCGGTGCCGGGCTAGCATCACTCCGGTGTCGGTGACCACGTCTAACCTCAGTCAGCTCACCGCACCGGTGACAGACCAACAGACGCCGGCCTGTGTTAACGGTTGGTACCGAATAGCTTTTGGCGCGGAACGAAATCCGTTCCTGGTTGCGCACCGTGTGCCACCAGCATTGAGCGGTCGTCGCGAAGACTTTGTCCACCGCGCCCTTGCGTCAGGCGTGATAGGCTGGACACACGTCAATACCGACCTTATAGTGACGGGTGATCGGCTCAAACGACATCTAGAGTCGGTTGCTGTGCCAGCTTGGACATCCGGTCAAAGCACCACAGGCGCGCCATCGCGTCCCAAGTCCTCCGCCAGATGTGGCTGATCGGTCAACCTAGTTAGCCGCGTCCTTAATAATGCGGCAATGGGTCGGTAAGCACACTAGCCGTCTTACTCCGGCCCCCACACGGCCGTAAGATTGGGAAATAGCAACCAATCCCATTGGGTTTCAGCACCTAACGGATGTTCGATCACCGCGCGGCCAGGCTGTCGTATCTGCCTGAACAACGTCGCAGCGAGCACAACGCTCGTTCGCGAAGCGCTTGAGTAAACACCGAATACGGTCTAGTGCAACCCAGCGTGGTGATCTCGTCGGAGAACGTGATAGCCGCACAGATATGGATCATCCGCCAATCGCAGCTGACATTACTCGATATACTAGGCCAACGGGTCCAACGCCAAGCTGGCTTGCCAGCGGAGATCTGTTCGCTGGACAGATATCGTAGCACCGTTACCGACGGTTACTCCTAAATGGTAAATGGCGGGAGATCGGGTTGATTGTCCAGCCCTGCTTATTTAGTGCCTGTGCTTTCACAACGAACTCTCATGCGAGCGTGTGGGACGTGTCTCCTTATAATTCCTTTCTTAATCCAACGTTTACAGCCGGGGAGGGGTCTACCTACAACCAGTTGATCGCAAACGGCGAGTTGCCTCTAGGGGTAGTTACTTTTGATGAGCAGGACTGTCACTTTAATAAATTAAGCTGTGGCAGCATTGGGCACAGCCACTGCTATACCGTGCACCGAGCACGGTCTACACATTGCCCACTTCCTGACCTGTGTGCATGGCCGATTCCTATCTATCGTCCTGACACACCTCACTGACCACACCGCACGCTACCACTCTAAGTAGCCTAGTGCCCCTAAAGACATCACTTTCGGAAACTTCAGCGACACAATACGGCTTTTGCATTGTCTTGGGTTCGCTGGAGGCTTTCTGTACACGGAGAGGATGTGGATGGATGGTATCACAGTGGGCGTACTCGCAGGAGTTGCGGGAGCGGCAATAAGGGCAAGAAGGATGGCGGGAGAAGTCGGGGCGGGATACGGTGGTAGCCAGAGGAGCGATTAGGCCGAGCGTGAATGTCAAGTGCAAGAATTGAAGCTTGTCAACGAGATTGTGCGAATAGTGAGCGCGTTTTTCGCCGCGGTGGAAGTCGATCGCTGACTGCAGTGATCGTGGAGTACATCAATATCCACCGCGAAGAATTTGGGTCGATCCGATCTGTCGTGTGCTGTCTGAACAGGCTGACGTGCAGTTCACTCCGTCTACCTACGACACCGTCAGGCGGCAGATTTTGTGCGGGCAACCGATTTTACCGACACGTATGACGGCAAAACCCTGTTTGATCTGCAGATGGGCTAACCTACTGATCTGACGGTGTGCACAGGCTTTGGTGTGCTGCTAAACACACAGGTCACAGTTGGGGTCCAGACAAGGCGGCACAGCTGATGTGCATCGCCGGTATTGACGACGTAGGGCACAGTAATTTAAGTGCAACACTCGCACGATTGAGCACGACAAGCCTTCGCCGCAGCAGCATCCCGACCTGCTCGATCATGGCTGGTCAACGCCGACCCACCCGGATGAGTGATGGGTAGCGGATTGCACGTATGTGTGGACGCTGCAAAGGGTTTACTATACCGCGTTTTGTGTGGACGTGTTCTCCCCCAGCATCCTGGGCCGGCCGGTGATGACCAGCAAGATCGCGGTGCTTGGTCACATCGGTGCTTGATCAGGCACTGCTCACCCGCTATTGCACATAGCTCCGTGTCCCTATAACGGGTTTGATTCACCACGTAGACACAAGGGGAAAGCGGGAAGTCGGTATACGTCGATCAGCGTTCACCGAGGCGCTGCACGAGGCCGGTATCGTCGGGTCCATCAGCAGTGACCGCGACTTTTTGTGCATCGGTTGTGGGGTTCGGGCTGTAGGACGGTACAAATCTGAGTTAATCGACTAGCGTCCAACCTTCACCGGTCGCGTCGAACTAGAACGGGACACCGCCTCCTGAGTGCACTGGCACAACACGATCAGACTCCACCTCATCAATCCCAATACCGACCACCAGTCGCATACGAACAGCGCTACCATCAGACAGTCACCCCGACCGAAATGACATGAACCGATAATCTCCGACAACACCAGAACAGTTCATTCGCCGCATAACACCAACGACTTATTCCGAAGTTACTGCTGGCTGTCCACACAAAAATTGAGTAAAATTCGGTTTTTACATTGCGCGGAGTCGAGCTATTCTGGCTACATCGCGCATCTGATCACTGAAGCGGGCGGTGCTGCGGAAAACGATCGGCGTTGAAAGACATGCCAGATCACACCTAGGGTAGCCAGAATTTCTGGCTACTCCAGAAACGTATTAATTCTGCTTCTACATCGTTCAGAAGGCTTTTTGAGCAGTAACTTTGGTCTAACCCGGCACGTCAAACTCGAGGAAACCATGGCGAATGACAGGCGCATTCGTTGACCGGCTCTGGTGCTACCGGTGCAGTCAATGCAAGGCGAGGAGGGGGCTTCCTCGGCCCCGGTGGTGTAGTCCGGTGACTGCACCGACGGTTTCGTGGATGTCAAAGCCGGACAAGGGCCACCGCCAAGCTTCCCAGGCGATATGGCGCGCTGATGGATTGCCTGCGCGATTCCTTGCGTTGCCCGGGACGGACACGCCAGCTTCGCGGATAGAGATACCCTTTTCCAACGGCACCGTGGTCAATGCCGACCCGGCCGAGTTCACAAGCTGCGTGACGGCCCTAAGGGGTCGATATGATGTGTGTTTGGTAACCAGCGTTCCGTAGGGTACTGCTTGCGGAGGAACGCTAACCCGACATTGACGCGCTTGGCCTGGATGCAGTGGTGGATGAGATCACGGTCAAGCCTCCCGACGCATAGGGCGACCGCGTGGTGGAATTCATCGTCTGGATGATAGCACCCGGGACCCTGATGGAATTCCTGTTCTGCGTTTAGTGGTTACGAGCACATTACGCAAACCGGCGGCTGAATACCCTGATGGGAAATGGGATTCGTGGTGTCGATGACCGAACATCCTTATCAATTACGTTGACGAATTGGGTTGCCAGGCCGACTGAGCGGATTGCGATTTGTACATCGGTGCCGAGGTTGTGGTTGATGCCGTCGTCCCGGTGTCGTGGTGCGTGATGACGATGCTTGCGTAACCCGAGTTGCTTGGGGATCCCTTTGTGCTGAAGTCTATTGCTCGAGTCGGGTGCAAGCAGTTCGGTACGCTGGACCGATTCGTTTATATGGGAAGCTATGTTGAGGTGGTCATCCCCAGCGTGCTGCGCAGTGGTGACTCAGTTCGCATCGCACGTCTCAAGCCAAGCTAGAGTGTGCTCGCAACGACGATCGAGAGGATGGCTGCCACGCTTTTCGTAGTAGGTAGGCTGGCTCGGTCAGGTCACGTTGCAGCAGAATCTTATCGAGCTATCTGTCATTTTGAAGCCCAAGGCCTTTAGCGCTAATCGGGCTTTGCTCCAGTTCGATTAGGCGTTTCTGGAGTTGTCTTGATTTGGGGGTGTGGTGGGTGGATGAAGACCGTGACCGGCGTGCCGGTCTGGCGTATGGCCTTGAGCCGTGGTTCGTTGACTGGCTGTTACATCTTTGTCGGGCATCCATCACCTCGCCGACCACAGCGTCACTACAAGCAGCTTTTCGTAACTACAACACTGTTCTCGAAAAATTCAGCTGCACAAAACGACTCGATTTTTAACACCACCTACTTAACCCAGCATGTTAAATGTGACTCACAACACTCTGGCTTCGTCGGAAGTAGCTAAGCTAGTTTAGGATGTGCTAAGATCGTAGCATATCACTAACACTACCAAGACATGGGTGGTGTCCAACTCCGGCTTCTAGGTGAATCGTGTACTCCTTGGCCTCAATCTCCTCCGTGTTTCAGCGAGACAATCGGCAACGACAATCCTTGGAATACCCACTTCTTCGCGATCCGCGACTTGCGCCCGGTTACGGGTGCCCTTGCGGTTACGGGTGCCCTTGAACGACTGCTCTTCTTCGTATAGATCATCCAGACAGACGATGGTGTCAACTTTTCAATCGGTTTTCCATTGCCGTATCTTGGACCAAGCGAGTTTACGACCGTTATTCCTTAACGATTACTGGGTCACCAATGTTAACTGTGTTGTAGTACCATTCTGCGTCGGCGGGGCTTAGGCTGATGCAGCCGTGGCTGGTGTTATCAAACCCCATTGACTGCACCGCCCAAGGAGCCGAATGGATGTAGAGGCCACGGCTGCTGATACGGACGGCGTAATCCACTGAGAGCCGATAACCCTCGGGATCGTCGACAGGTATGCCGACACTACTCGAATCCATAATCACTGACCGGTCCTTAGCCATGACGGTGTATTTACCCGTAGGCGTGGGGAATTCTGTCTTACCCATCGAGGCCGGCATCACCCCTTCTTCTCCCCAGTGGGGCCGATGATGGGGCGTAGGCAGTGGAGGGGGTGTCTCCGCCTCGACTCCGTCGATCGTCACCGTGAACGTGTGATTCGAGATTTCGGCAATACCGAGGATGGCAGGACCTGTTTTGAAGTTGGTGGACAGGCCGCCTACCGCAAGTGCGATCGTGCTGTGCGCTGGCCAGTAGCGGTCGGGAACCCACTGCACGACGTTGCTGTCGAGCCAGTCGAACTTGCCATTCATCGTTGGCGCCGAGCGCACTTCAAGGGAACGCTCGGTCGCCTTCTGGTTAGTGATGGGTGCGTTGAATGTTACTACCACGGGGTGCGCTACGCCCACCATCGCCCCCCGCGTAGGTAGAATCGACGTGATAGCGAAGCCATGCGATTGATTCACCGCCGCTAGGCTTACCCCCACCGGTCCGGTGACCACCGTGGCCGCGGTCCCGATCATCGCAAGAATACCTCGAATTGCTGCCCACATAGTTCCCATCACCTTTGAGATGACCAAAATGTTGTTGATATTGGCGATGGTAGGGGCCCATGACGATTGAGCAGGTACGTACGCGCTAGATGGCTTGGTCAAGTCTCGGTCAAGTTTTAGTTGCGAGTTCAGCATTTGGGAGAGACGCTTGTATTTTACTGCCGTGATTCGGCATCTAGCTGTGTTGTATCGGCATGATTACCGAAAAGTTGATACGTGTCCGGCGGTTGTGCGCAGACACCGGGCTCCAGGTATTGGTGGCGCACGGTCTCGGTCGTATGTTCTATGTCACATGAATACATCGATGCTGGTTAACCACAGCTGTCGCAGTATGTGATGTGCTCAACCGGTCCATGACTTGGGCTAATTGTCACTGATCTAGGCTGACGGCGAGCGGTGTATCAGTCGATTGAAGACAACAAAGGAGAGACCAGTGACGGTCCGCGTAGGCATTAACGGCTTCGGCCGCATCGGACGCAACTTCTACCGGGCGTTATTGGCCCAACAGAAGCAAGGTATCGCCGACGTGCAGGTAGTCGCCATCAACGACATCACCGACAACAGTACGCTGGCTTATCTGCTCAAATTCGACTCCATCTTGGGCCGGCTGCCGCACGACGTCAGCCTCGAGGGAGATGACACGATCGTGGTTGGCCCCGAGAAAATTAAGGCGCTTGCGGTTCGAGAAGGTCCGGCGGCATTGCCGTGGCATGACCTCGACATCGACGTTGTCGTCGAATCGACCGGCTTGTTCACCAACGCGGCCAAGGCCAAAGGGCACTTGGAAGCTGGCGCCAAGAAAGTGATTGTTTCGGCACCTGCCACCGATCCCGATATCACCATCGTGTTCGGGGTCAACGACGACAAGTACGACGGCAGCCAGAACATCATCTCCAATGCGTCGTGTACGACGAATTGCCTTGCACCACTGGCGAAAGTGCTGAACGACGAATTCGGCATCATCAAGGGTTTGATGACCACTGTCCACGCGTACACTCAAGACCAGAACCTGCAGGATGGACCGCACTCGGACCTACGTCGCGCCCGCTCTGCCGCGCTGAACGTTGTGCCGACCTCTACTGGTGCGGCCAAGGCGATCGGCCTGGTGATGCCCGAGCTCAAAGGTAAGCTTGACGGTTACGCACTACGGGTGCCGATCCCTACCGGCTCGGTTACCGACCTGACCGCCGACTTGTCCAAGTGCGTCAGTGTCGATGAACTCAACGCGGTGTTTAAGGCCGCCGCTGAGGGTCGGCTTAAAGGTATTCTGAAGTACGTCGATGCCCCGATCGTCTCCAGCGACATCGTCACCGACCCGCACAGTTCGATCTTCGACTCCGGTCTTACCAAAGTTATCGACAGCCAAGCCAAGGTGGTGTCCTGGTACGACAACGAGTGGGGCTACTCCAACCGTCTGGTTGATCTGGTCGCACTGGTTGGCAAGTCACTTTAGCCGTGCGCATTCCTACTCTTAAAGATCTTCTTGTGGAAGGTGTTTCTGGTCGCTGCGTGCTGGTGCGCTGTGATCTGAACGTTCCGCTGAGGGATGATGGCGCCATCACCGACCTCGGTCGGGTCACCGCGTCGGTGCCTACGTTGAAAGCGCTACTTGAGGCCGGCGCCAAGATTGTGGTTGCTGCCCATATGGGTCGCCCCGAGAATGGGCCAGACCCAAAGCTGTCACTGGCACCGGTCGCCGCGGCGCTCGGTGAGCAGCTGGGCCACCACGTCCAGTTGGTCTGCGGCACTGATTGTTTCCCTGTCGGTGGTGAAGCGCTCGCCTGTGTTGAGAGGCTGACCAGTGGCGATCTCCTGCTGCTGCAGAACATCCGCTTTGATCCGCGCGAGACCAGTAAGGTCGACGACGAGCGACTCGCTCTGGCCAGGCAATTGGTTGAATTGGTCGGGAGAGCAGGAGCTTTCGTTTCGGACGGATTTGGTGTGCTGCATCGCAGACAGGCTTCGGTGTATGACGTCGCCACGCTGTTGCCGCACTACGCCGGTATACTGGTTGCTGACGAGATAAAAATGCTCGAGCAATTGACCAGTTCGATCAAACGCCCCTACGTAGTGGTGCTCGGTGGGTCGAAGGTATCCGACAAGCTCGGCGTCATTGAGTCGCTGGCGACAAAAGCCGATAGTATCGTAATCGGAGGCGCTATGTTCTTCACTTTTCTTGCTGCACAAGGATTTTCAGTAGGTAAATCGTTATTGGAAACTGAGATGATCGAGACCTGTCGTAGTCTGCTGAACACCTACGCTGATGTGATTCGGCTTCCCATGGACATTGTAGTGACAGAGAAGTTCGTTGCTGATTCTCCACCGCAGACCGTCGCCGCTGACGCTATCCCAAATGGATTGATGGGCCTGGATATCGGGCCGAAATCGGTCAAGCGGTTCGCTACGTTGTTATCCAACGCCTCGACCATCTTCTGGAATGGACCGATGGGCGTGTTCGAATTTCCTGTGTACGCCGCGGGAACCAGAGGGGTTGCTGAAGCGATCGTGGCTGTTACCGGCAAGGGGGCGTTTAGTGTGGTCGGCGGCGGTGACTCTGCGGCTGCGATGCGGGCGCTCAGCTTACCCGAAGGCAGCGTCTCCCACCTCTCCACCGGCGGCGGCGCGTCGTTGGAATACCTTGAAGGTAAGACGTTACCGGGGATCGAGGTACTAGGTCGTGAGCAGCCAAGGGGAGGAGACTCGTGAGCCGTAAACCGCTCATCGCCGGCAACTGGAAGATGAACCTCAATCATTTCGAGGCGATCGCGTTGGTGCAAAAAATCGCTTTTTCATTGCCGAACAAGTACTATGACAAAGTAGACGTCACAGTTCTCCCGCCATTCACTGACTTACGCAGCGTGCAAACCTTGGTCGATGGCGACAAGCTGCGATTGACCTATGGTGCCCAGGATCTTTCGCAGCATGACCCGGGCGCTTACACTGGAGACATCAGCGGGCCCTTTTTGGCCAAGTTGGGCTGCAGCTTCGTGATTGTGGGGCACTCTGAGCGGCGCGCTTACCACGACGAGGATGACGCGCTGGTGGCCGCGAAGGCTGCCGCGGCGCTCAAAAACAGCCTGACCCCGATCGTGTGCATAGGCGAGTACCTCGAGATCCGAGAGGTGAGCGAACACGTCACCTACTGCCAGAACCAGTTACGCGGCTCGCTGGCCGGGCTGTCACCTGAACAGATCGGCAATGTCGTCATCGTTTATGAGCCGGTATGGGCGATTGGCACTGGACGGGTAGCCAGTGCGGCCGACGCCCAGGAGGTGTGTGAGGCGATCCGAAAAGAGTTGGGCATGCTGGCGTCACCGCAGATAGCTGAAAACGTTCGGGTGCTCTACGGTGGTTCGTTGAACGCTAAAAACATTGGTGATATCGTCGCCCAGCAAGACGTCGATGGCGGTCTGGTCGGGGGAGCGTCGCTGGACGGGAAGCAATTCGCTACGCTCGCGGCCATCGCCGCCGGTGGGCCTCTTCCCTAGGGAAGCCCTAGAGGTTCCTCGGACTGACCACTGGCCTGGTCTGATAAGTTATCTTGCGGAGCTTGGCCGTAGCGTTAGCTCGGCGCTGCGGGTGGCTAGTGCTGCGCTATGGTTCAGTGTGCCTGTCGGGTGGGTGTGGCGTTGATAGCGGGCATCGGTGTGCTGGTTAGCGATCTTTCAAGTTGTCGGGCTGGTGTTCCTAGGCGCGTTCCGCGGCGTTAGCGTTAGGCTGGTTGCTACCGGGTTATACCGCGACCGGTGGCGATCCTCTTATGTACAGGGTCGCACGGTATTCGACAATGCGATCGCTGCGATCCGCTAGTACAACAACCAGATTCAAGCGTGCATGTCGGGTATTGGTCGAGTTGTCGGCGGCAGATGCCGGTCGGGAGCTTGGGTTGGTGGATGCGTTCAGCCCAGAAGCCGGCACGCCGGGGGCGCATGCTAGTGACTCGCCGACTGTCGGCGCTGATTTGTGCTGCTAGCTCCCATACCGCCCTGTTCAACAGGGTACGGATCAGACTTTCTTGGCCGTGGCCACCGGCATGACTTTTGCGCGATGCATGAAAGCTCCCACTTGTTTTGGCTGCTGTTGACCACCGTCGTCATGGTGAGGCCAGGATATGTTTCGGTGTTCGTCCCGTACGGTTAATCGATCTTCAGCACGGTGATCGGTGCGTTGCTTGTGACGGTTTCCTGGCGGTCTGCTCTGCTGGCCTGCCATTGGTGGTCGCAACCGTGCTGGCGCTGGGTTGTGTCGTGCTATCGGCGCCGAAAACTTTACGGTCTCGGTGTTATTGGAATCACTTCCGCCTGCCGCGCGTGTCCGGTATCGCCCGCGGTGCGCCTAGTCGACATGCTCATCAGTACCGCGGTGGTGGTTGCCCGAATCCGCCCGGTTATCATTGGCGCTTGGGGCAGCCCGGAGCTATTTCGTCGAAGCGGGTCAAATCGGCTGGTCGACGCCTACGGCTGGCAATTGTCTCGCGACGTCTACTGGCCTTGCGCATCAGGTTAGTGTTATTCATCCAGGCTGTGGTGTTGGAGCCGCTGGCAAGTGATTCCACGTGCTGAGCAGATTATTCCGGCTACCATTATGCTGGAGGATGCTGTGGACGCGATCAGCTCGGGAGCGTATGCCGATGTGGGGATCCGATTACGCTGATTAACAAGGTACAGCGTCGGCTGGACTACCTCGATCAGACTGCCGTCACGCTTAAGTATTAAGTGGCCGCCGGGACGTATGCTCCCACCGTCAGGTTCCCACACCATGCGAGCCGTCAAGATCCGGGTTAGGCGCGCCGGATAGAGGGCGGTATCATCAAACATAGGGAACGTGACGTCTCGTGCAGTGCCTCCGAGTCTAGCCGCCGTTCCAACACTATATTCAGCGTCAGTCCGCCGGACACATAATATTTTTTGTATCATGGCCCGATAGAGAGGGTGAGGTAGGATAATTTCTCCGAAGCTCACTTCGGAAATTCAACTAATAATTGAGTAATTGAGTGGGTGGCTGCGCTGCGTGTACACGTGGAGATCACGTGGTTGTCTCTGCTTGAGGCGAATCGGTCAGTATCGTTAGTCACCGGGACCAGTACCGCGAAAACCGGCATCGCCACCACCTCGGCAACGGCACGCGGTGGCCTTTTGTTCGAGCTCGGCCCGCTCGTCGGTGGAGTAATCCTTTAGGCCTGCGGGCACGGGGGCGGGATGGCGTCGGGGGGTCAACATCCTGCAGGGCGTGTTCGCGGTCATCGCCCCTGTTCTGTTGCTTTCGGTCGGCACCGAAAACGCGGAAACCGAGGCGGACTGGCCTGGTCTTGCTGTATTGTCGGCCGGACTCGTCGCTGTGCTGACACTGCTGATCCACGATCAGCAAGAAGACTGGGCGTGCGTGCCCACTTGCGGCCCGCCTATGCTAGGTCCGGTCGACTGTAGACGGTAGTCTGTCGACCATGGAGTTGGTCCTGCAGATCATCCTGGTGGTCACCAGCATCCTCGTAGTGCTGTTAGTGCTTTTACACCGCGCGAAGGGTGGTGGCCTGTCGACGCTGTTTGGTGGTGGCGTGCAATCTAGTCTGTCCGGGTCGACGGTGGTGGAGAAGAATCTGGATCGTCTGACTCTGTTCGTCACCGGAATCTGGCTGGTATCCATAATCGGTGTAGCCCTGTTAACCAAATACCGTTAGCACTGCTACTCAAGTTGATCCTCGCACACATGGTTGAGGTTTCTGATGCTGTGCTGGAACCGATCGGTGCGGTCCAGCGGACTCGAATCGGTCGCGAGGCGACTGAGCCGATGCGTGCCGACATCAGGCTATTGGGTACCATCCTTGGTGATATTGTGCGTGAGCAGAACGGTGATGAGGTTTTCGATCTCGTCGAACGAGCCCGGGTGGAGTCGTTCCGGGTGCGGCGTTCTGAGATTGATCGGGCCGAGATGGCGCGCATGTTCTCTGGTCTCGACATTCACCTGGCCATCCCGATCATCCGGGCGTTCAGCCATTTCGCACTGTTGGCCAACGTTGCCGAGGACATCCACCGGGAGCGTCGGCGCCAAATTCACCTCGACGCCGGCGAGCCGCCGCAGGATAGCAGTTTAGCGGCCACATACGCGAAACTGGTTCTGGTAGAAATTGATTCGGCCACTGTGGCAGATGCCCTTACGGGTGCACTGGTCTCGCCGGTGATCACTGCTCATCCCACCGAGACCCGTCGGCGTACCGTATTCGTCACCCAACGCCGGATTACCGAGTTGATGCTGCTGCATGCAGAAGGGCACACCGAAACCAACGATGGCCGCAGCATTGAGCGTGAGTTGCGCCGTCAAGTTCTCACGCTGTGGCAGACGGCATTGATCCGGTTGTCGCGGTTGCAGATCTCCGACGAGATCGACGTCGGGCTGGGATACTACCCCGCCGCGCTTTTCCATGTGATCCCGCAGGTGAATTCCGAGGTGCGCAACGCGTTGCGTGCCCGGTGGCCCGATGCCGAACTGCTGTCCGGCCCTATACTGCAACCCGGATCTTGGATCGGTGGTGACCGGGACGGAAACCCGAACGTGACTGCCGACGTGGTGCGGCGAGCGACCGGTAGCGCCGCCTACACCGCGGTGGCGCACTATTTGGCCGAACTCATCCACCTCGAGCAGGAGCTGTCGATGTCGGCGCGACTGATAACCGTCACCCCTGAGCTGGCCGAGCTGGCTGCTAGCTGTGAGGATGCGGTTTGTGCTGACGAGCCGTACCGGCGGGCATTGCGGGTGATCCGGGGTCGATTGTCAGCGACTGCCTCCAACATCCTGGATCAGCAGCCACCCGACCAGCTTAGCCTGGGTTTGCCACCGTATTCGACGCCAGCCGAATTGTGTGCCGATCTGGACACCATCGAGGCCTCCCTATTCACGCACGGCGCCGCGGTGTTAGCCGACGATCGGCTGGCACTGTTGCGAGAAGGCGTTGAAGTCTTCGGTTTTCACTTGTGCGGTCTGGATATGCGACAAAACTCCGATGTGCACGAAGAGGTGGTCACTGAGCTGTTGGCGTGGGCCGGGGTGCACCCAGACTACAGTTCGTTGCCCGAAGATCAAAGAGTCGAGCTGCTGGCGGGCGAACTCGGCACCCGCCGCCCGTTGGTCGGGGATCGTGCGCAATTATCCGACTTGGTGCGCGGCGAATTGGCCGTTCTTGCGGCCGCTGCCCACGCCGTCGAGCTTTACGGGTCGGCTGCGGTGCCCAACTACATCATCTCGATGTGCCAGTCCGTGTCTGATGTCCTGGAGGTTGCTATCCTCCTGAAGGAGGTGGGTCTGTTAGACGCCTCTGGACCGCAGCCGTACTGCCCGGTGGGCATCTCGCCGCTATTTGAGACGATCGACGATCTGTACAACGGGGCGGCCATTCTGCACGCGATGCTGGAACTTCCGCTATATCGAGCGTTGGTAGCTGCTCGCGGTGACTGGCAAGAAGTAATGCTCGGCTACTCTGATTCCAACAAAGACGGCGGCTATCTGACCGCCAACTGGGCGGTTTACCGCTCCGAACTCGCTCTGGTAGACGTGGCCCGCAAAACCGGAGTCCGATTGCGCCTCTTCCATGGTCGCGGCGGTACTGTCGCACGTGGCGGTGGCCCTAGCTATCAAGCTATTCTGGCGCAACCCCCAGGGGCGGTAAATGGCTCGTTGCGTCTCACCGAGCAGGGCGAGGTAATTGCCGCCAAATACGCCGAACCGCAGATAGCGCGACGCAACCTGGAGAGTTTGGTGGCCGCAACCCTGGAATCAACGCTCTTGAATGTTGAAGTCTTAGGCGATGAGGCTGAACTTGCTTACACCGTACTCGACGAAGTAGCCACCCTTGCACGGCGTTCCTACACCGAATTAGTCAACACACCAGGTTTCGTTGACTACTTCCAGGCTTCCACACCAATCAGCGAGATCGGAGCGTTGAACATTGGCAACCGACCGACATCACGTAAGCCTACCACGTCAATCGCGGATCTGCGTGCCATCCCGTGGGTACTGGCATGGAGCCAATCACGGGTCATGCTCCCTGGTTGGTATGGCACCGGATCGGCGTTTCAGCAGTGGGTTGCGGTTGGACCCGAAAGTGAATCGCGACGGGTAGAAATACTGCACGACCTCTATCAGCGTTGGCCGTTCTTTCGCAGCGTGCTGTCGAACATGGCTCAGGTACTGGCCAAAAGTGATATGGACCTGGCAGCCCGCTATGCCGAGCTGGTGGTCGACGAAGCCTTGCGGCACAGAGTGTTTGATAAGATCGTCGACGAATATCAGCGCACTATCGCCATGCACAAACTCATTACGGGTCATGACGATCTGCTTGCTGACAACCCGGCGCTGGCGCGCTCGGTGTTCAACCGTTTCCCGTATCTGGAGCCGTTAAACCACCTTCAGGTGGAGCTATTGCGTCGCTACCGCTCGGGTTACGACGACGAACTGGTGCAACGTGGCATCCTTTTGACGATGAACGGATTGGCCAGCGCGCTACGTAACAGTGGCTAATCCGGGGCAAGGGTTGAGATCGGGGTGACATCATCTTGTTTTGATAACCGCCTTCGCTCCAGTTCGCTGCGCACGACTCTGTCGGCCATGAAGGTCATTATGACGCCACTAGCCAGGCAGCTTGGCTGCGGCTTCCTCGTCTAGCAGCCAGAGCGTGGTTTCAAGTCCGATAGCTCCGGCGGCCGGTATCGAGGTAGAGGGAGCGCCACCCATGGCGGCTGCCACTGCGTCGGCCTTCGCCGCACCGGATACCATCAGCCATACTTCACGGGAACGTTGAATAGCATTAAGTGTCAAGGTGATTCGTTCTAGCGGCGGTTTTGGAGAGTCCCTGACCCCGACCACCATACGACTGGTCTCGCGCACAGCTACGGTGTTTGGGAACAGCGAGTTGATGTGTCCTTCGGGTCCCATGCCCATCAGGTGCACATCAAAATTCGGAGTGGGATCACCGGGTGCGGCGTAGGTAGTCAGCAGCTGTTCGTAGGCTAGCGCCGCTGTTTCTAGATCGTTGCCGAATTCACCGTCGCCTGCGGGCATCGGGTGCACCTGGCTAGGCGGGATGTCGATGTGGTCGAGCAACGCTACACGTGCCTGCTTCTCGTTGCGCTCGTCGTCGTCTTCGGGAACGTAGCGCTCGTCACCCCAGAATAGATGCACCCTAGGCCAATCGATCTGCTGTCCACGTGTGGCTAAATCCCGCAGCAATCCAATGCCGCTGCTGCCACCGGTCAGCACAATCAACGCCCTTTCCCTGGCAGTCACGGCGGACTGGATGGTGCTGGCAAGTCGTTTGCCGGCGGCTCCGATCATGGTCTTGCTGTCTGGAAAGATCTCTACATTGACGCTCACAGGTACTGCACCTTCTCAATGCCTTCGAGGGCTTTGAAGTAGATCTCGTCGGGATCCAATCGTCGCAGGTCTTCGACTAGGAACTCGCCGGTTTCCCTGCGGGCCAAAGGAACTAGGGCATCTGGTTTCGCGGTTCGGACAAGGGTAGAGGTCGCCCAAGTCTGAGGTCGGCTTATGAAGATGGTTTCCCTATTGCGTATCAGTTCGACCTTCAGATTGGCGACCGCTCGGCGTACCGGTCCGTTGATCCAGCAGGCCAGCGCGTCGAGCGTGGGTTCGGTCTTCAAGCCGGAAATCAGTGCCGAATCGATCGGCTCGTGGGGTGACAGGTTGACCGCGGAGTTCAGCAGAGCGCGCCAATAGGTTATTAGGGCCCACGCCAGGTCGGTGTCGCTGGCGGTGTAACCGGGTAGTCGGCTCTTGATGACCAACAGCGGTTCGATACTGTTGGTAGTACACTGAATTGCCAACTTGTTCAGCGAGTCTTGACAGGACATCGTTGGGGCGATGTCCTGCCACCAGGCCAACATCGAGATGTCAGGGAGCAGGAACGGGATAACGACGCTGTGGGCGTGACTAGCAAGAGGTCCAGACACCACCACCCCGGCGCCTGTATCGGCACCCATCCGCAGTTGTGCATCCAGAAGTGCTTTATTGGCGTACGGATTGACTCTCATCGCGACGATGATTCGGTTGGGGATATTCGGGCTGGCTCTCCGTTGGCGGCCTTGATAGATTCTTCGAGCACGGCTTCGCTGTCCGGCGTGATGAACAGCGTAAACACTCGATTCATCGTGACGGCGCCGATCCTTTCGCGGAGCTCGTCGAGTTTCTTATTGACCGTCGTGGTGGTGTCGGGAAAATCAACGATCATTTGCGTCGCTCCTCACCATCGCTTCGTTCTGCATCGTCGCTGACGCGGATCATGGTGGCTGCCATTCCCGGCCAGTGCGCCATAGCATCTTGAAGGGTAATTCTGGACCCCAGGTTCCCGCCTCGTACGGATCGGGCTTGCTGTGTATCGACCAACCGGCGAGAGCTGGGTCGAGTTTTTCCCAAGCTAATTCGACCTCCGCATTGACCGGAAACAGATACGGTCGGCCGAGCAGCATATCAAGGATCAGTCGCTAGTTGGTCTCCGGTGAATCCTCGGCGAACGTCGAGCCGTAGGAGAAGTCCATGTTGACGTCGCGGACTTCCATCGCGCCTTCCGAGACTTTGGAGTTGAAATGCAAGTTGATCACTTCGTCAGGCTGTACGCGTATGACCAAAGTGTTGGTGCAGAGCTCGTCGGTATGGTGGCGTTCCAAGGGATGCTGCGGTGCGCGTTTGAAAACCAGAGCGATTTCGGTCACCCTACCTCTTAGTTGTTTCCCGGTTCGTAGGTAGAGTGGTACATCCGTTCAACGCCGGGTATTAACCCTGAGCGTGATAGCGGCGACGGTCTCGGGCGTTGGAGTCCGTGGCGAACCCGTCCTCGTCGAACAGCCTGGCCACTTTTCGCCGCCTTGCCAGCCGGCGGTGTATTGGCCGCAGTTGGTGGTCTCGTCGAACGGGTCGGCGAGGTACGTCGCCGACAGCACCTTGATCGTCTCAACTTGCCACGAAACCGGATTAAAGCTGGGCCGGCTTTTCCATCGCGGTCAACGTCAGCAGTTGCATCAGATGATTCTGGATAACATCACGGGTTTCACCGATGCCGTCGTAGGAACCGGCTCGGTAACCAAGTCTGATGTCTTTGGCCACGGTGATCTGCACATGTGCGTTCCAGATCGGATCCCACAGTTGATTGGCGAATCTAAGCGTCGAGATGTTCTGCACTGTCTCTTTGCCCAGGTAGTGGTCGATACGAAAATAGCTTCCTCCGGGAAGACTGCGTTGTCCGACTTGTTCAGGTCGCGGGAGCTGTCCAGGTTGTGGTCGAACGGTGTCTCGGTGACAACCCGGCTCCAGCTGTCGGTTTGTGGGCGAGCCAATTCGGACTTATGTAGCTGTTAGCAGACCACCGGGAAAGATTTGGGCGAGATCGCCAGGTAGAATTCCTGATCGCCGCTGGTGCTGGGGCTTGGCTTCCAGCTTGTCCAGGGCATCGGCGAACCGGCGAACGCATCCTCATTGTCATAAAGAGGCCGATATGAACCGGAATCCTTCCGCCAGCTGGCTCCAGTTCGCCTGCCGAAATGGCATCCGGCAGTGCTACTTAACGATGTTGTAGACGACGTCAACGAAATCCTGGGTGCTCTAATCTCGTCAGGCGAAGCTCACCATGGAAAACATGGGTGATAAAAGGCTCCGACTGGCCAGATCGTAAGTCGCTGACATCACTTTACTTGTGGGACAGGTCACCAGTGACCCCGAAAACCACCATCGTGCACGGCTGGCTATTCTGGATAGCTGCCTGCCTTGTCCCGTAGCGGGTTCCGCCACTGAGTTGCGGTGGAGATACGTGTGGCTACTGGGTTCATTTGGCGACGGAGTCCAGCTGTTCCTGAGTTTCCTTGAGTAGTTCTTGCCAGGATTCCACAAACCTCTGCACACCCTCATGCTCTAGTACCGCGAACACATCGGTCAGATCGACCCCGACCGCCACCAGTGAGTCGAGCACTTTTTGGGCGGACAAAGCAGTACCGCTGATCGTGTCACCACGGATCACACCGTGATCGGCTACGGCATCAATCGTCTTCTCCGGCATGGTGTTCACAGTGTTTGGAGCTACCAGCTCGGTGACGTACAGGGTGTCGGAGTAATTGGGGTTTTTGACACCGGTCGATGCCCACAGTGGGCGCTGTACCTGGGCTCCGCGAACCATGAGTGTTTGGTAGCGCTGGCCACTTTCGAAGGCCTTTTGGTAAGCCGCGTAGGCTAATCGGGCGTTGGCGACGCCGGCCTGGCCGCGTAGCGCGAGTGCTTGCTCGGAACCAAGTTTTTCCAGTCGTTTGTCGACTTCGGTGTCCACGCGTGAGACGAAAAACGATGCTACCGAGACTATCTTGGATAGGTCGTGTCCAGCTTCGGCGGCCTTTTCGATCCCGGCCAGGTAGGCGTCAATCACCTCGAGATGCCGCTGTACAGAGAAGATCAGCGTGACGTTGACCGAAATCCCTTCTGCTAAAACGGCGGTGATAGCCGGTAGGCCAGCTTTGGTCGCCGGGATCTTGATGAACAAGTTCGGGTGGTCGACTATTTTCCATAGTTCGACGGCTTGTGCGATGGTTTTGTCGGTGTCATGTGCTAAACGGGGATCGACTTCAATCGATACCCGGCCATCTTTTCCGTGGGAAGCTTCCCATTCACACGCCAACAAGTCGCATGCGTGGCGAACATCGTCGGTGGTGACGGCTCGGACGGTGGCATCTACATTGGTGCCGCGCTTGGCAAGCTCGGCAATTTGGGCATCGTAGGTGTGGCCGTTTGCGAGTGCTTTCTGAAAGATGGACGGGTTGGTGGTCACGCCAACGACGCTCTTGGTGTCAATCAGCTCCTGTAGGTTGCCTGACTGCAACCGGTCTCGCGACAAGTCGTCCAACCAGACGGACACCCCGGCAGCGCTCAATGCGGCGAGGTTGGGGTTCTGAATTTGTGAGGTCATCCAGATCGCCTCATTCTTAATTATCCAATACCTGTTCAGCTGCGGCAACCACGGCCTCCGGCGTGAATCCGTACTCACGGAACAAAGTCTGGTAGTCTGCGGATTCGCCGTAGTGCTCGATGGACACGATCTTGCCGGTGTCTCCGACCAGCTTATGCCAGCACTGCGCGACACCGGCTTCGACGGCCACCCGTGCCGACACCGACGGGGGCAACACGCTGTCGCGATACTCGTACGGCTGTGACTCGAACCATTCCACACACGGCATCGACACCACCCGAACAATGATGTCTTTGTCCACCAACAACTTCTGAGCAGCGACAGCGAGTTGGACCTCGGATCCGGTGGCGATCAAAATGACGTCAGGCTCCTCAGCTTCGGGACCACCACCGTCACCTAGCACATAGCCGCCTCGGGCGACGCCTTCGGCGTTGGTGCCTTCCAACACCGGCACATCCTGCCTGGTCAGGATCAGCCCGACCGGACCGCTGTTGGCCCGGCGGGCCAAGATCGTGCGCCACGCATACGCCGTCTCGTTGGCATCGGCGGGACGCACCACGGACAGTCGAGGGATCGCACGTAACGCTGCGAGGTGTTCGATGGGCTGATGTGTTGGGCCGTCCTCGCCGAGTCCGACCGAATCATGCGTCCACACGTAGATCGTGTCGATATCCATCAACGACGCCAGCCGCACCGACGGACGCATGTAGTCAGAGAACTGTAGAAATGTACCACCATATACGCGGGTGGGGCCGTGCAGCACTATGCCGGACAGAATGGCGCCCATCGCATGTTCGCGAACACCAAAATGCAAGGTGCGGCCATACCAATGTGTGGTGTACTCTTTGGTTGAAATCGACGGCGGCCCAAAGGAATCAACGTCTTTCATGGTAGTGTTGTTACTGCCTGCTAGATCGGCCGACCCGCCCCACAACTCCGGGAGTTTCGGTCCTATTGCGGATAGCACCGCACCAGAAGCGGCTCGGGTGGCCAATTCCCTGGACCTCGGCTCCCAGTAAGGCAGGTCAGCGTCCCAGCCGTCGGGAAGCTGCTGGGCGAGCAACCGGTCCAACAGTGCCTTGCGTTCGGGCTCGCGCTGCGCCCACGTCTCGAATTCTAGTTGCCAGCGTTCGTGGGCTTCTTTGCCGCGGGCTATCAAGCCGCGGGTGTGGGTGATTACGTCCTCGCGGACTGCAAAGGTCTCGTCGGGATCGAACCCAAGGATTCGCTTAGTGGCCGCTACCTCCTCTTCGCCGAAGGCCGCACCGTGCGCCTTGCCGGTGTTCATCAAGGTCGGCGCGGGATAACCGATGATGGTGCGCAGTGCGATGAACGACGGCCGGTCGGTGGCGGCTTTCGCGTTGGTGATGGCTTCCTCAATGCCGACGACGTTCTCGCCACCTTCCACCTCTTGTACGTGCCAGCCGTAGGTTCGGTAGCGTGCGGCGGTGTCCTCGCATAGCGTGATTTTGGTATCGTCTTCGATCGAGATCTGGTTGTGGTCGTAGAACACGATGAGGTTGCCGAGTTGTTGGACTGCGGCCAGCGACGATGCTTCCGATGTCACCCCTTCTTCGATGTCTCCATCAGAGGCGATCACGTAAATGTAGTGGTCGAAGGGACTGGTTCCCGGCTCAGCGTCGGGATCGAACAGGCCACGTTCGTAACGTGATGCCATCGCCATCCCGACTGCTGACGCCAGGCCCTGGCCGAGTGGGCCGGTGGTGATTTCAACACCCTTAGTGTGCCGGAACTCTGGATGCCCAGGAGTTTTGGATCCCCAGGTGCGCAGCGATTCGATGTCAGATAGTTCGAGACCGAAGCCGCCGAGGTAGAGTTGAAGATACAGGGTAAGGCTGCTATGCCCGGCTGAAAGCACGAATCGGTCACGACCCAGCCATGCGGTGTCATTGGGATCGTGGCGCAGAGTGCGCTGAAACAAGGTGTAGGCCAGCGGGGCCAGGCTCATCGCCGTCCCAGGGTGCCCGTTGCCAACTTTTTGCACCGCGTCGGTAGCCAACACCCTGATGGTGTCGACTGCAGCCGAATCTATCTCGGTCCAGTCATCGGGATGGCGCGGTTGGGTCAGCGTGGAAATCTGGTCGAATGTGGTCACGAATCAGTCCTTAGGTCAGCTGGTCAGGTCATCAAACTGATTAATCTCACCCTAGTGTGGGAGTGCGGCCCTGTTGCAGGGCCCGGTTTTCGGGTGCCTACGGCCCGCTGCGGCGCAACTAGCCGGTGTCCTTTCGCGCTTTGCAATTTGGGATAAATCTGCGTTGAAAGACCTGTCGGGCTGTTGGCTACGGGCATGCGGTCTACCATCGTGCGTAGTAGAAGCTGCGCGCTGCTGCGATCCCGAGGAGTTAATACGTGAGTTTTCGCGCGCGCTTAGCGCGGAGCCGAGTGTTGGCATACCTGGCGTTGACCAAGCCGCGCGTCATCGAGCTGCTTTTGGTCACCGCCATACCAGCGATGCTGCTCGCCGACCGCGGTAGCGCTAATCCGCTGTTAATTCTCAACACGCTACTCGGCGGGATATCGGCTGCTGCAGGTGCCAACACGCTCAACTGTGTGGCCGACGCCGATATCGACAAGCTGATGAAGCGGACTTCCCGGCGGCCGCTGGCGCGGGCCGCGGTGCCTCCCCGAAATGCCTTGGCGTTCGGGCTGGTGTTGACTGCGGGTTCATTCTTCTGGCTGTGGTGGACGACCAATCTGCTGTCGGGACTGCTGGCACTCGCTACCGTCGCGTTCTATGTATTCGTTTACACGCTGTTGCTCAAGCGCCGGACGTCGCAAAACGTCGTATGGGGCGGTGCGGCTGGGTGTATGCCGGTGATGATTGGTTGGTCGGCGATCACTGACACTATCGGCTGGCCGGCATTGGCGATGTTTGCCATCATTTTCTTCTGGACTCCGCCGCACACCTGGGCATTGGCGATGCGCTACAAGGACGATTACAAAGTGGCCAGCGTCCCGATGCTGCCGGCTGTGGCGACCGAGCGTCACGTCACCAAACAGATTTTGATCTATACTTGGCTCACCGCATTATCTACGCTGGTGCTGGCACTGGCGACAGGGTGGCTGTATACGGCGGTGGCCGTCGTCGCCGGGGCATGGTTTTTAGCTATGGCCCATCAATTATACGTTGGAGTCTGTGCCGGTGAGCCGGTTAAGCCGCTACGGCTGTTCCTGCAATCAAACAACTATCTGGCAGTGGTGTTCTGCGCGTTAGCGGTCGACTCGGTGCTCGCCTTGCCGACACTATTTTGATTTTGATCACCCCCTCTGGTGGCTCGGCCTAAGGCAGCAACATGACCGAGCCGGCGGTCTTGCGGCCTTCCAGATCTTCGTGGGTGCGGACGGTTTCAGACAGCGGATAGTGTGTACGCCGACCTCGATGGGGACGGTTCCGTCGCCGATTGCTTCGAACAGCTCGCTGGTCCGTCAGCTAAACTTCTCGCCGGTTCGGATGAAATGGGTCAGCGTCGGCCGGGTGAGGTAGATTGAGCCGGCGGCGTTGAGGCGTTACGGATCGACAGGTGTAATGGGTGCGCTTTGCGACACCTGAAAGCGCCAGTGTCCCGTGGACAGCCATGCTGGCGTCAAAAGGTGGTAACACCACGCTGTCATAAACCGCTGCCACGTAGGGCACTTCCGGTAAGTGCCCGAACTGGCTGGCCGAATTGGGCAGCGTCGGGACAAGAGAGCAGCTCGTCGGCGCCAGCCTCCTTGGATAGTTGTGCTTTTCCGCATTCGAGACGGTGATGATGAACCGCGCCCCGAGATGAGTGGCCCACCGGGTCAAGATCAAACCGATGCTTGACGGCGCCGGTGGGCACCAGTACGGCCGTGCCGTGTCGCACCGGGTGCATCGACTTCAGCAAAGAGTGGGGGCGGTCAGACCTTTTAGTATTACCATGTTTTTGCTTCAGTTTCTGCTTCAAGATTACTCCGTATGGCACTTTGTCGGTCAAAAGGCTGGTAGAGGAGATTATTCAACGTAGCTTCCGTTACCGTGGCACTGACCACCTGTTCGCCTACGTCGACAACGTGGTGTTGGCACCCTCGCCAGCAGCAACGGCCGTGCCGCACACGTCCGAGCCGAGGATGAACGGCAGTGGGAGGATATATTATGGTTGAGTGAGAGCAAGTGTTGATGAAGTTTATGTCAATACCTTCGGCTGTGATCAGTAGCTTGCCGTGCGTGGCCTCGGCTGCGGCTTGTCGACATAGTGCAGGAATTCAGGGCAGCCAGTTGCGACGGCGTCGATTGCATGTATGTGGCTATCATGCCCGGGTATGAAGCTCGCACGAACAGACCTTTTCCCTCCCCGCGTCGTGTTGGCAGGATCTCGCCAGCAGGTTGCTGGCGGCCGGCGATGATCCCGGGTTTGTTCCGGCCTGCTGCGACGCTACGGCCTGCACGCCCAGAGGTGGTTGCCTTAGGACGACCCCGAGGTCGGCAGCGCGGACCTGGGGATCCGGCAGGCTACCTACGACTACGCTGAGCAGCTCGACGATTTCCTGGCCTGGACCACTAGTGTGCCCAATTTGCTGAACCCACCCGCCGTCGTCGTCTGGAATGTTGACCGGCGTTACTGGGAAGACCTGGCGAATCGAGCGGTGTCGACGGTGTTGGGGAGGTGTTCGCGCCAGGAGGCCCGGTCCGGTGGCCGCGTCCTGGTGCTGTCTTCGTCAGCCCGACCGTCGGGTATCGGCCACGCGATGTTGCAAAGATTGGTCGGCGGCTACCTACGTGGCCACCCTGGTACAGTCGGGTGGATCGGGTGTAGAAACGTATATTGATCTTCGTCGGTGGTGAGCCGTCGCACGTGTTTACCAACCGGGACACTCTGATTTTCAGGCCGAGCCCGATTTCGAAATCTGGGATATCGCCGCCGCTGCTAACAGCTGGCGGCAACCGAGACGAGCATCGACGTCGGCGAGTTGCTGCGCGTGCGCCCACTTAGTCGGTGGTCGCCGGAGGCCTCGGTTGCTGGAATTGCAGCTGGTGGAACCGTCGCTGGGCCGGTGATGATTGGACGTCAGCACCCGCACCGCGCCTAGTGCGAATTCGCGCTGGGCGTGGAGTCAGCGTGCGAGCAACTCGGGCTAGGCCTTTTCCGCAACCGGGTTCGCATTGAGGCCCATAGCGCTGCGGTGGCCGCAGTGCACGCCGCGGCACCAGCCACATGGACTGCGACCAGGGCGGCAGGCACCCCGGTGAAGTATTGCGTGGTGCCAACAGCGGCTTGCGCGCAAACCAGAGTGAGCAACACGGCGAGCCGCACCAGGATGACCCGGGTGGCGCCGACCGCCAACAGCACGAAGCCCAGCCCAACCAGCAGTACTAGGTAGGCGACCAGCAACGACGAATGCAGGTGCACCAGGGTGGTGATCTCGACTCTTAGCCGCGGAACCGTGCGGTTGGGACTGCGGTCTCCCGCGTGCGGGCCAGCAGCCGTCACCAGCGTGCCGGTCACCAGCACCACCGCCAGATTGACTGCAGTTAGGGTCGTCAGTACGCTCAGCGGCCAGATTACCCGCCCATAGGTAATTCTACCATCGGGTTCACCGACCTTGACGTAGAGCAACACCGCCAGCCACACCATAGTCATCGATGTAAGTAGATGGATGGCGACTGTCCACCATAGCAACCCGGTAAGCACGGTGATGCCGCCGATGACAGCCTGCAACACCGTTGAGATCGGCATCAGCCACGCGTACACTCGAACTTCAGTGCGTCGTCGGGCCCGGGTAACTGCTAAGACGGCCAGCGCGGCGGCGATGGTCACCGCTATGCTGGTTACTCGGTTACCAAACTCGAGTGCCTGGTGGATCCGTGGCACCTCGGTGACGGCGACTGGGGTGAAGCTGCCCGGAAAACACTGTGGCCAGGTGGGACAGCCCAGCCCGGACGCCGTGACGCGAACGATCGCGCCGGTGACGGCAATACCGCCCTGGGTGAGGATGACGGTCGCGGCGATGATCCGCTGGACACGCAGGCCAGGGTCGGGCAGTAGGTCGACTAGTTGCAACAGCATTCGTCCGACAGGCACCGCTCGATCGTAAGACAATGAAAACTACATCCGGTAGTAGGGGATTGACGCGGTCGGGCGTTGCAACTACATCCTGGCAAGCCCATGCCCGGGGCTGGTTCATATGGTCGGTGCAACAGGTCATCCAGCGCGAGTGCCTGGTGGGTGCTTCGATGGCCACTTCCAGCAAGGCACAGCGTCGCGGCGCCGTGGGTACCAAGAGTCCGGTTAGGTATTTGCTCGCTCGGTAGTGGGCTGGCTGCTAGGCTAGTAAGCAGTGATCGGCAGCCTTGACATTCATTTCTGGCCGCCAAATCTGCCCAGTTCATGCGTGCGGCGGGTCAACAAATGATGTGTTTGTGGTGGTCGCTGCTCTGATCGAGGAGTGGGAGCGCTGGTTTTTTGGGGGGGCCGGCTGCCGAGGAGACGGTCGTGCAGCCTGCCGCATTGCGCACGTTGAGCGGCGATGCATTCGGCGTTGATCTGTAGGATAGCGATGCTGCCGGGCACTTGGGAGGTAGGGTGTTTGGCGTAGTGCGCTAAGGGGCTAAACTACCACGTAAGTGGCCAATGACGTGGTCAAAACCAACCCCTGGTGGTCAAAACCAACCCCTGTTTGGCGGGTGATGTTCGGTTGCGCAGCTGCTGTGTTGCGGCCGTCATACAGGGATCAGGTGAACCGAAACCAGTGCAGCGCCGCGAGCGCCGCGAGCGTGCCCCATGCCGCCAGAATGACGACCCCGAACCAGTCCACCGACAGAGTCATTGCCTGCGACAGCGCCTCTGTCAGTGCACCCGAGGGGGTTAGGCGGACCGCCCACTTAACCGCCGCCGAGATCGTGTCCGTCTTGACAGTCAGCGCGCCAAGCCCGGCGAACACGAACCACATCAGGTTGGCGACCGCTAGGACGATCTCGGCCCGCAAGGTGCCGCCGAGCAGCAGGCCGAGTGCCGCCAAGCCTGCGGTGCCCAACGCGATGATCGCTGCGCCCAGCGTCAAGCAGATCAGCGCCGGTCGCCAACCCATCGCAACGCCGATGGCCCCCAAGATGATTGCCTGCAAGAACACAACGGTTACGACTGCCAGGGACTTGCCGGCGATGATGCCCCAAACCGGTAGTGGGGTGGCTCCGAATCTTTTTAGTGCGCCGTAGCGACGATCAAAAGCAACCGCGATAGCCTGCCCGGTGAATGCGGTAGAGACCACTGCCAGCGCCATGATGACCGGTACAAACGTGGCGGCGCGATGGTGGCCGAAGGAGCCGAGTGGCAACAGTGTGAGCCCGATCAGCAGGGTGATCGGGATGAACATGGTCAGTAGCAGTTGCTCGCCGTTGCGTAGCAGCAGCTTAAGCTCCAGCGTAAACTGTGCAGCCACCATCCGAGGCACGGCGTTGGGTCGGGGACCTGGAGTGAAAATCCCCGCAGGAAATAGTGGGCCGTTCGTTTGTGTGTTGTTTTGTGTCACTATCGCAACTTCCTGCCGGTGAGATCCAGGAACACGTCTTCGAGGCTGTGTTGCTCGACCCGCATATTGGTGGGCAGCACGTCGATTTGTGCGCACCAGGAGGTGACAGTTGCCAGCACTTGTGGGTCGATGGGGCCTTCGACCAAGTACTCGCCTGGAGTGAGCTCTGTGGTCTTGTAGTTTTCCGGCAGTGCGAACGCCAGAAGTGACAAGTCTAGCTGCGGCGACGCGCTAAACCGCAGTTGGTCTTTGGCGCCGGTGTTCATCAATTCGGTCGGTGTTCCGTCGGCAACTATGCGTCCGTGGTCAATGATGACTAGCCGGTTGGCGAGTTCCTCAGCCTCTTTCAGTTGGTGAGTGGTCAGCACCACCGTCACTCCGTCTCGGCGCAGCGTGTCGATCAACTCCCACACCAGCAGCCTGGCGTGCGTATCCATGCCCGCGGTGGGCTCGTCCAGGAACACCAGTTCGGGACGGCCAACCAACGCACAGGCTAGGGCAAGCCGTTGTTGCTGGCCGCCGGACAGCCGCCGGTAGGTGGTGCAGGCAACGTCGGTGAGGCCTAAGACTTCCAGCAGCCATTCTGGGTCCAGCGGGTCAGCGGTGTATGAGGCCACCAGGTTGAGCATTTCTCCTGCGCGTGCCGCCGGGTAACCGCCCCCACCTTGCAACATAACTCCGATACGGGCGCGCAGACGTGCGTTGTCGGTGATCGGATCCAGGCCGAGTACCTCAATCGTGCCGGCATCGGGGCGTACAAAGCCCTCGCACATCTCAACCGTCGTCGTCTTGCCTGCGCCGTTGGGCCCCAGCAGAGCCAGCACCTCGGCGGCATGGATGTCCAGATCGAGGTTCGATGCGGCCAATATGGACCCGTAGTGCTTGCATACCCCACGTAGCCGGACGACGATTTCGGGGGTTTCGGGGACTGTGCAGGCCGAGCTCACGTTAAGTCAGCGTAGGCGGTCGGCCGCCGGGTCGCAGGAGACGCGGAGTTTTGCGAGGTCTCCGAGTCCGGCGCGACAACTCTCACCGGTTTGTTGATCGAGTTTGCGCCTCTTGGCTGGGACCGTCTGGAGTGGGTCGCCATGGCAAACGGGTGTAGGTCAGCGCAATGAGCACCAACACGATGATGGTGCTGGCCACGGTGGCATCCACAATTTGGAACAGCGCGAAGCGGTCACCGTTGGCCGTCGGGCCGAAGACACCCACGACGATGGTGACGGCGATTGCAGCCACTCGGAAGCCGGTGCGGGTCGCCCAGGCGGCTAGCGGAATGATGGCCCACAGCAGATACCAGGGCTGCACGACGGGAAACAGCAACACCGTGACGCCCAGCGCGACGCCGAGGCCGCCGATCGGGTGCAGCCGACCGCGGAACACAGCCAGCAACAGCCAACAGGCCATGACCATGATGATCAGTACGCCGATGCCGCGAGTCAGCGACAGCACTGCAGTGGTGTGATCCCCCAGACCCAGCAGAATGCCTACGTGCCCGGTGCCGAGAGCTAGCAGCGTCGGCGGTGACATCCAGCTGCGTACTACGTTTGCGGTGCCCAACGTGTAAATCCAGCCAAACCCGAGCCCACTGGCCCAGCCAACGACGCCCATCACTGCCAGCGACAATCCTGCCATCCACAAGCTGACCATTAGCAACGTTTTCGGGGTACTGCCCAGTCGGCAGGCTAGCGCCATCGCAACGAATCCCAGTGCCAGCAGCGAGGGCAGCTTCACTTGTGAAGACAGTACGATTAGGATCGAACCGACCAGCAACATGCCCAGCGGCTCCCAATTCGAGCTTAACGGGATTGCCTGGTTCGTACGTGTCCCGCTGTATGGCCTGCCGGTACCTCCACCGCACCAGGAGGTGGGCATCAATCGCGTTGTGGACAATAAGTCAATGCCACGCAGCGCGAATTCGGCCCCGGTGAGCATAAGCCCGAGCATCGGTGCCTCGTTGTGGATGCCGGCTACTAGATGCATGATTAGCAGTGGATTAGCCGCACCTAGCCATAATGCGCTGACCTCGGCCACGCCGCAGCGTTGGGCCAGCCGCGGAGTTGCCCATACGACCAGGCCGACGCCGAGTAACACCATCAACCGGTGGCAGAGTACCGCGGCGATGATGTTGTCTCCGGTCAGCGCCGAGATTCCGCGTCCGATCCACAAAAACAGTGGGCCGTAGGGCGCTGGTGTTTCCCGCCATAGGCTGGGCACCGAAAGCGTGAACACCTGGCCTAGTCCCAGTGCGGACGCCGGACCTACCCGGTAAGGGTCGAGTCCCTGTAGGGAAATCTGGCTTTGCGCCAGGTAGGAGTAGACATCCTTGCTGTACATCGGTGGTGCAATCAATAGCGGCAGCGTCCACAGCAACAGGGTGCGGTCCAGCTCGCCGCGCGACATTTGTCTCTTAACCAGCGCGAACCGGCCGAGCATCAACCAGGCCAGTGTCATCATGACCGCCCCGGTTGTAGTCATCGTCAACGAGACCGTTTGGATGCGTGATGGCAGATTGAGCAGCCGGACCCCGAACGTGGGGTCCTGGATGACTGGCCTGGCCCCGGCTCCGAGCGCGCCAACCGCCATCAGAATGGTGCCGGTAGCCCCAAACAAGCGGGTGCGCTGCAACGCGGTCCGGTCGGTATCGTTCAGTGGTGAGCCCACTGCCTGCTCATCACCATGCAAACTGGCGATCGATGAACTCAGCGTGTGGTGGCGGGCTGCCATCAGAGGAGCGTAGCCCCGACGACGAGGCGGGCCGTGGAATGCGCGCCGTTGCGTGGCGGGGCCATCAGGCTGAGCAGCATGCCAGCCGGCGCTGGGGCAAGGTTCATGATGTGATGTGCTCAACGTTCACCGAGGGTATCCTTCACTAGACCGATCGCCAGAATTGCGTCACACTGGTGTTGTGAAAATCCAGTCGGAACTGGATGCTGCTACGACGACAGCTGCAGTGTCGGATGGTCACACTCGCCGCGCGGTGGTGCGCTTGTTGCTGGAGTCCGGGTCGATCACCGCCGGTGAGATCAGCGACCGTCTGGGCCTGTCTGCCGCAGGCGTGCGGCGTCATCTCGATGTACTCATCGAGATGGGCGACGCTGAATCCGCGGTTGCGGCGCCCTGGCAGCAGGTTGGCCGCGGCCGTCCCGCCAAGCACTACCGGCTGACTGCGGTGGGGCGGGCCAAGCTCGGTCATGCTTACGACACCTTGGCGTCGGCGGCCATGCGACAACTGCGGGAAATCGGCGGGGAGGACGCTGTTCGCACGTTCGCTCGGCAACGTATCGACGCGATCTTGGCCGATGTTGAGCCAGCCGGCGGCGGTGCCGACGTCGATGTTGAGGCAGCCGCCAACCGGGTTGCCAGTGCGCTGAGCGACGCTGGTTACGTCGCAACCACCACGCGGGTGGGCGGACCGATCCATGGAGTGGAGATTTGCCAGCATCATTGCCCGGTGTCCCATGTCGCCGAAGAATTCCCCGAGTTGTGTGAAACCGAGCAGCAGGCCATTGCCGAGGTGCTCGGAACCCACGTGCAGCGGTTGGCGATGATCGTCAACGGAGATTGCGCCTGTACTACCCATGTGCCACTCACGTCGGTACCGAGCAAGACCTAACAGCGCGGCATTCAGGCCGCGCCGTACAACGAGCACCAAAGGAGCGCTCAGATGACACGCACGTCAGAGACTACGAAGTCGCCGGCTCCCGAGTTGTTGACCCAGCAGCAGGCAATCGACTCGCTGGGTAAATACGGCTACGGGTGGGCGGACTCCGACGTCGCGGGCGCCAGCGCGCAGCGCGGGCTCTCCGAGGATGTTGTTCGGGACATATCAGCGAAAAAGGATGAGCCGGAATGGATGCTGCAGATCAGGCTAAAGGCGCTGCGTGTCTTTGAGCGTAAGCCCATGCCGCGCTGGGGCTGCAATCTCGATGGCATCGACTTCGACAACATCAAGTACTTCGTGCGCTCTACCGAGAAGCAGGCCACCAGCTGGGATGAGCTGCCCGATGACATTCGCAACACCTATGACCGGCTAGGCATTCCAGAGGCGGAGAAGCAGCGTCTCGTTGCCGGCGTAGCGGCGCAATACGAGTCAGAGGTAGTTTACCACCAAATCCGAGCGGACCTGAAGGCCCAAGGTGTCGTCTTCCTCGACACAGAAACGGGTCTGCGGGAATACCCCGACCTCTTCAAGCAATACCTAGGCACTGTGATCCCGGCTGGTGATAATAAGTTTTCCGCATTGAATACAGCAGTGTGGAGTGGCGGGTGTCTAACCGCCGATGCTCGTATCAATGTTAAGGGCAAGGGCTTGGTGAGTATTGCCGACGTCCAGCCCGGTGATGAAGTGTTTGGTGTAAATATTGGACGCGAACTCGAGCGTGGCAAAGTCTTGGCTAAGGTGGCGAGTGGAACCAAGCTCGTATACGAGATGCATGTTGCAGGTCGGACCCTCGAAGCAACCGGAAACCATCAATTCTTAGTGGCACGGAGAGTCGAGAAGGGCAAGCGCACACGATGGACAGCCGTTTGGGCACCACTCGAGGAGATTGAGCCGGGTGAGCCGATCGCGGTTGCTCGCGTGTTGCCCGACGATAGTGGAACCATTTTTTTCTCCGAGCCGGAGCTGTGCATCAAGAACCGGACTCAGCAGTGCCTTGATTTTCCGTGCCGGAACAGCGTTGATCTGCTGTGGCTCTTGGGGTTGTGGCTAGGTGATGGTCATACTGCTGCACCGCATAAGCACATGCGGCAAGTCACGTTCTCGATCTCTGCAGATGATCCAGTGCATCACATTGCCATCCGGGTGGTGAGTGAACAGTTCGGTGCCAACGTCACAGCGGTGAATTGTGGATTCATCGTGATTTCCAAGGCTTTCGAGACATGGCTTGCACAACTTGGATTTTCTGGAGAAGAGAAAACCAAACGGCTGCCTGCCTGGATCTATAGCTTGCCGCATGAGCACCAGCTCGCTTTTATTGGCGGCCTGGTCGATGCTGATGGTTGGATCGAGAGCAATGGTGCCACCATGTCGATCGAGTTTGCCAGCCAGGAGCTGTTCGAAGACGTCAGGCAACTCGCTATCGGTTGCGGACTATATCCCGACGAGGCGTTCGTTGAGCGGACACGGAGTGCAACTTGCAGGGACGGTCGCATTGTCATGAGCACAAGTTGTCGGCTGCGGATTCAGGGCAGTCTCGACCGAGTAGGTACTCGTACGCCTGGCAAGCGAGGGGAACCGGCGAGCAAGGCAAGAGGACAGCGGTATGTCGCTGCCGCTGGGCTCAATTTCTCGTCATTGTCCACCGATACCGTCGGCTTCGCACGTTTGAAGAGTAAGACGCTGGTGGGTGAGAAGCCTACCTACGACATTCAGGTCGTGGGTTTAGAGAATTTCGTTGCAAACGGGATCGTGGCGCACAACAGCTTCATTTACGTCCCGCCAGGTGTGCACGTTGATATCCCGTTGCAAGCTTACTTCCGGATCAACACCGAGAACATGGGCCAGTTCGAGCGGACGTTGATCATTGCCGACGAGGGCTCGTACGTGCATTACGTCGAGGGTTGCACCGCGCCAATTTACAAGTCGGACTCGCTGCATTCCGCGGTGGTCGAGATCATCGTGAAACCTCACGCTCGCGTTCGGTATACAACCATCCAGAACTGGTCGAACAACGTTTACAACTTAGTCACGAAGCGCGCCCGTGTTGAGGCGGGTGCCACCATGGAATGGATCGATGGTAACATCGGGTCCAAGGTCACCATGAAGTACCCGGCGGTCTGGATGACCGGTGAGTACGCCAAAGGTGAGGTGTTGTCAGTGGCGTTCGCCGGTGAAGGCCAGCACCAGGACACCGGGGCCAAGATGCTTCACATGGCAGCGAACACGGCGAGCAATATTGTGTCCAAGTCGGTGGCCCGAGGCGGGGGCCGCACCTCCTACCGTGGCCTGGTGCAAGTTAATAAGGGTGCACACGGGTCGCGCTCCAGCGTAAAATGCGATGCGTTGCTGGTCGATACGATCAGCAGCAGCGACACCTATCCGTACGTCGATATTCGCGAAGACGACGTCACGATGGGCCATGAGGCCACCGTCTCGAAGGTCAGCGAGAATCAGCTGTTCTACTTGATGAGCCGTGGGTTGACCGAGGATGAGGCAATGGCGATGGTGGTGCGCGGCTTCGTCGAGCCGATTGCCAAGGAACTGCCGATGGAGTACGCGCTGGAACTCAATCGGCTGATCGAATTGCAGATGGAGGGTGCGGTCGGATGACCGCTGTTGAGGGGTCGTCACTTACCGCATTGAATAAGGGGAGGTTGTTCGCGTCGTTTGACGTCGATGCTTTCGAAGTGCCTGGTGGCCGCGACGAGATTTGGCGGTTCACGCCGCTGCGGCGGTTGCGCGGCCTGCACGACGGGTCGGCCGTGGCCAATGGCAAGGTGCAGATCAGAGTCAGCCAGCAACCTGGTGTGCAGACCGAGACCGTGGGCCGTGGCGACAGACGGCTGGGGCAGGGCGGCATCCCCGCTGACCGTATTGCAGCCCAGGCATTTTCGTCGTTCCAGTCCGCGATGGTGGTGACCGTTGAGCGGGATATGCAGATCGCTACACCGGTCAACATCGTCGTGACTGTGCCCGACAAAGGCGCAGTGGTGTACGGTCATTTACAGATCAGGGTCTGTAAACTCGGCGAAGCGGTAGTGGTCATTGACCATCGGGGGAGTGGAACTTACGCCGACAACGTCGAGTTCATTGTCGAGGCCGCCGCACGGCTCACCGTGGTGTGGATCGCTGACTGGGCTGACGATATGGTTCATCTCAGCGCACACCATGTCCTGCTGGGCAAAGACGCGGTGTTGCGGCATGTCACTGTCACACTGGGCGGCGAGGTCGTCCGGATGTCGGCCAACGTACGATTCTCCGGTCCCGGTGGCGATGCCGAGCTGCTGGGTCTGTACTTTGCCGACGATGGGCAGCACCTCGAATCACGCCTGCTGGTTGATCACTCTCATGCTGACTGCAAATCGAATGTGCTGTACAAAGGTGCACTGCAAGGAGATTCGTCCTCGTCACGGCCAGATGCTCATACCGTTTGGGTCGGGGACGTGTTGGTTCGCGCCGAGGCTACCGGCACCGACACCTGCGAGGTGAATCGTAATCTGATACTCACAGACGGTGTGCGTGCCGACTCGGTGCCCAACTTGGAGATTGAGACCAGTGAGATTGTCCGCGCTGGACATGCCAGTGCTACCGGACAGTTCGACGATGAACAGTTGTTCTATCTGCGTTCCCGTGGCATTGGCGAAGAACAGGCCCGTCGTCTGCTGGTCCGCGGCTTCTTCGGCGAAATCATCTCCAAGATTGTGGTGCCCCGGGTGCGGGAACGGCTGATCGCAGCTATCGAACACGAACTGACCATCACGGAATCGAGATCAACAGCCTCATGACGACTTTGATAGTCAAAGACCTGCACGTCGGCGTTGAGAATCCCGGCGCCGCTGAGTCCGAGCGTCAGATCCTCATTCTCAATGGCGTCGACCTGACTGTGCAATCTGGTGAGAAGCATGCGTTGATGGGCCCTAACGGCTCTGGCAAGTCCACGTTATCTTATGCCATCACGGGCCATCCCAAGTACCGGGTTATCGCGGGTGCCATTACATTAGACGGCGCTGACGTGCTATCGATGAGCGTTGACGAGCGCGCTCGAGCCGGATTGTTTCTGGCCATGCAGTATCCCGTTGAGGTTCCTGGAGTGTCGGTGTCGAACTTTCTGCGCTCGGCCGCTACCGTAATTCGCGGCGAGCCGCCTAAACTGCGGCACTGGGTCAAAGAGGTGAAGGCCGCGATGGGTGCGCTGGAGATCGATCCGATCTTTGCCGAACGCAGCGTCAACGAGGGCTTCTCCGGTGGCGAAAAGAAGCGTCACGAGATCCTGCAACTGGAACTGCTCAAGCCCAAAATCGCCATCCTGGACGAGACCGATTCCGGTTTGGATGTCGACGCATTGCGCGTGGTCAGCGAAGGGGTGAACCGCTATGCTGATTCGGAGCACGGGGGCATCTTGTTGATCACCCACTATACTCGCATCTTGCGCTACATTCGTCCGGAATTCGTACACGTGTTTGTTGGTGGCCGGATCGTCGAATCCGGTGGTTCAGAGCTGGCCGACGAACTTGAGCAGAATGGCTACGTACGTTTCTCCCAAACGGCGGCAACCGGGGTTTAACCATGACTATCTCGCTGACCCCATTGGATCTTTCAGCGATTCGTGCTGATTTTCCGATCCTAAAACGTGTCATGCGGGGAGGAAACCAGTTGGTGTACCTGGATTCCGGTGCGACGTCGCAGCGCCCGGTGCAGGTGCTCGACGCTGAGCGGGAGTTTCTTGTCACATCCAACGGCGCGGTGCATCGTGGTGCGCACCAATTGATGGAAGAGGCCACTGACGCCTACGAGCGGGGGCGCGTCGAAATAGCAGCATTTATCGGTGCATCCGCCGACGAATTGGTCTTCACCAAGAACGCTACCGAGTCTCTCAACTTGGTGTCATATGTCTTCGGTGACAAGAGGTTCCAGGGTACCGTCGATGACAGCGGTGATGTTATTGTCACCACCGAGCTCGAGCACCACGCCAACCTGATCCCATGGCAGGAGCTTGCCCGGCGTATCGGTGCGACGTTGCGCTGGTACGGCGTCACCGACGACGGGCGAATCGACCTGGACTCGCTACAGCTCGACGAGCGTGTCAAGCTCGTTGCTTTCAGCCATCACTCCAATGTGACTGGTGCGGTGGCTCCTGTGCGTGAGCTAGTAGCGAGAGCCAAGGCGGTGGGTGCACTGACAGTTCTGGATGCTTGTCAGTCGGTGCCACACCAGCCGGTCGACTTGCATAGTTTGGGTGTTGATTTCGCCGCGTTCTCCGGACATAAAATGTTGGGTCCTAATGGGATAGGTGTTTTATATGCGCGTCGCGAGCTGTTATCGGTGATGCCTCCATTTCTTACCGGAGGTTCGATGATCGAGACGGTTACTATGGAAGCCACGACGTATGCGCCGGCGCCGCAGCGTTTTGAAGCCGGTACCCCGATGACCTCCCAGGTAGTCGGATTAGCCGCAGCTGCAAGCTATCTCGACTCCATCGGGATGGACGCCGTCGAAGCCCACGAACGCGAGTTGGTGGCAGCGGCGATCGAGAGCCTGTCCGAAATCGATGGCGTACGCATAATCGGGCCGACGTCGATGGAGAATCGTGGCTCGCCAGTGTCGTTCGTCGTCGACGGCGTGCACGCCCACGACATCGGTCAGGTGCTAGACGACGACGGCGTCGCTGTGCGGGTCGGGCACCATTGTGCGTTACCGCTGCATCGTCGTTTTGCTTTAACGGCCACTGCGCGGGCGTCGTTTGCCGTGTACAACACCGTCGACGAGGTCGACCGTTTGGTGGCAGGTGTGCTACGCGCGTTGGATTTCTTTGGGAAAGAATGACGTTGCGCCTAGAACAGATCTATCAGGAAGTGATCCTCGATCACTACAAACATCCCCGGCATCGCGGGCTGCGGGAGCCGTTCGGTGCTCAGGTGTACCACGTTAACCCGATCTGCGGTGACGAGATCACCTTGCGTGTAGCATTATCCGACAACGGCGCGGGCGTCGTAGATATTTCTTATGAAGGACAAGGCTGTTCGATCAGCCAGGCGTCGACCTCAGTGCTTGCTCAGCAGGTGATCGGTCAGAGTGTTCCTGACGCACTGGACACCATCTCCGCGTTCACCGAGATGGTGTCCTCGCGTGGAACGATTGAAGGTGACGAGGACGTCCTGGGCGATGGGGTCGCGTTCGCAGGAGTAGCCAAGTACCCGGCTCGGGTCAAATGCGCGCTACTTGGCTGGATGGCTTGCAAAGATGCTTTACTGCATGCTAATTCGAAAGATAATGTCCTCGAGGAGGTCACGGATGCGTGAAACCACTGCGTCGGGTGACGAGTTGCTTGCCGACGTTGAAGAGGCGATGCGTGACGTCGTCGACCCGGAATTGGGGATCAACGTCGTCGATCTCGGATTGGTCTATGGCTTGGGTCTTGAAGAGGGCGAAGAAGGAATGATCGCTTTGGTCGACATGACGTTGACGTCGGTCGCATGCCCACTGAACGACGTGATCGAGGAGCAGTCACGCAGTGCGTTGGTCGGTAGTGGTCTGGTCAGCGACCTACGGATCAACTGGGTTTGGAACCCACCGTGGGGCCCGGATAAAATCAGCGATGACGGGCGCGAACAACTGCGCTCCCTCGGCTTTACCGTCTGAAAACTAGTAGATATCAACGTTTCTTTCGTTGCTGCGAGTGCCCAGTGAGTTCAGGCTCGGCAAGCGCCATTATAAAAGTGGGGTGTATGTAAATCGTGGTAAGCCGGGCCGTGCAGTGGACAACGGATACTCCGTGGTCATATCGATGCCGCCATGCAACTGAATTGAATGTGATGTCGAATTGCTTGCGATTCTTAAGGTAATAGGTGTTCAGACAAAGCACTTCCTCCATCGCGCTGATAGTTTCAGCTCCTAGTGAACACTGGATACGGATTATGGCCTTGTAGATAACAAGGGAGAAGTCTTGCACCTGAGCGGTGTTGTGCCGATAGGAGAGGTGGAGTTTAGTTGGAGCTGGGCACCGCGCTGACCGTCGAACATTGGCTAGGAATGTCTATTACGGCACTACCGCTGACGAGGAACAACCCGATGCAGCCGTCTGGCAACGCGGCGCTGACCACCAGCGTGTCGGTGCAATCATAAGCCAAGATCGGGTTCTTCGCTTCGCGAAATTTCCACGAATAACATTTCTGCACAGCATGACTAGCGATATCGTCGGTAGACTTGCGGTAACCGGTCTCAAGATAAGCGAGCGTGAGTAGTTTTTGGCTCGCCGCGACCTCGTCCAGCAGTTGCCGCTGTGGGTCGTGGACAAGTTCGGCGATCAGTGCTCCAGGTGTTAGTGCATTGTGCACCACTGGTTCGGGCGCTAACCACAGCCCGATTTCATTGAGCATAAACATGGTGTCGATCTGGTCTTCCTAAGACCGATTGAAGATCAGGCTGAGGATCCCGACGTCGGCGAGCTGATTCCGGACAGCACGGCTCCAGCTAAGCTCGGTATCGATAACTTTGTTGCGGCTCGCGGAGCATAGTTGCGCGACAGTAGGTCATGGGTGGTGTTGATGAGAAGAAGCTGCCCGTTGTTCAACTGAAAGTCTATAGATTCCTCACAATACGAGAATGTTTGACGAAAATTATTATTGTGTTGTATCTAGTTGCTGCCACCGTAGATTGATGTCTTCCGGTAGTCGAGATGGCGCGAGGTGCTGGACCACGCTCCCAGTCGGGGGAGGCGATATTTTGGCCGCAATGGATTGACAACGCATACGGTCCGGCCACCTAGACCAGGAGTTCGGTCGTCACTTGTTGTACCTGGCTGTAGCGCAACTCGAGTACCGATGACGCCGGGCTCGGCTTGCCTTCCGCGGAATTTGAGACCACCCGTGCTTGGGAAAGTTTCCAAAGCCGAAAAAATTATTTTCCTACTTGGCTAGTCGCGCCGTGAACAACGGATCTCCTTACAAACCGGTCTGTTTTGCGTGCTTTTTCATCTCGTCGAGATGCACTTTGATACTGTCCCGCGGCTATTTCGGTACGCTTATTACTGAGCAGGAATTTCGCGTAAACCCAACCTTGGTTCTCTTGTCCAACAAGTTGATCCTCCGGTATTCGAACGTCGGAGAAAATACCTTGTTGACTTCTGGCCGCCATCGATCCTCTTGATCGGCCGGCATAGCTGATGCCTGGTGTAGCCATGTGTATGAGCAAAAATGAAATGCAAGCCTTGCGCTTGCTGGTCGGTGCACACCAGACAGAAGATCTAGTCCAAGTACTAGATTGAGCGTTGTTCATGTCTTTTGTCCATTGACAACGTAGCTGTTGCCGTCGCGCACCGAGGTGGTGCGCAGTGAGGCAAGGTTGGAACCGACTTCAGACTCCGGAACCCCTGGCATCACTAGATATCGGTGCTGGCGGTCGGCGGCAGGAAGCGCTGTTTGAGTTTCCGGGATCCAAGACGCCGCGTCCATCCGCGGGCCAACCATCTTGGTGTTGAAGTTCAGTGGTGTTGGACACACGCCAACTGCATCTCATCGTCCCAGATTTGGTGCTGGGTGGGTGTCCAGTCTTTGTTGCCCCATTCGGACCGAACAACTCGGTACTGCGAACCCGTGATCGTTGAGCATACTTCTGGCTGGTGACGATCTGGTTGCGGCTCAGCGTGGAGCCCTGGCGTATCAGCGTGTGGATCTCGTTGGGGATCTGCGTAAGTGTAGAAATGTGCGGAGCTGGCCACGCAACGCGGCTTCATCGGTGGTCAGTGCCAGTTTTATGGCAACCTCCCAGTGTCCTGAAATGTTTCCGATGGAGGACAGTGGGGTGTTCGGCATTAGTCGTTCACCCCGAACTCCATCTTGACCCATTTCGGGCTGAGTTTGTGCACAGCGTCAGTTAATCTACAGTCCCGGGTTCTTGGCCCGCTGGCGCAACCGTTATTGTTGCCCCCTGCATTACCGTCAGCGCATGCGAATAGAATGTTTCCACTTAGCAAACTGCATCGGTGGTTGGCAGCTGCCCCGAATACCGATTTGTCCGCTAACGCCGATGCTACCGAAGACGCCTGATAGTGACCCTACCTCCTGGTTTCCCCGCCGGGTTCCCGACGCACCCAACGGCACAGGCTCTGGATAGCCTGGGCCACAGCCCGCGTCGATCCCAGATGTGCCGGTGCCATCACATTAGCGGTGGTGGTAGCTCTCACGGAGCTTAATCACCGCGTTCACCTCGGTGCGGGACTGGCTTACACCGGTGATGTCAGCGAAGCTCCCCCGTTAGAAACGGTTGTGTCGGTAACCCCTAGGGTGTCCATAAGTCCGGGTGCCGGACGGCCAGCCGGTCTTGATCCGCCGTTGGTGGTTCAGCGTGGTTGGTCTAGTGTATACTTCTGGGTTAGTAATGCTGGTGTGTGGATAGTTGATGCGGTGGTGTAGAAGACGTGGGCGGTGGCGGACATCATCGGGTTCCACCTGGCTTGTTTGCTGGGTGACGGAGAGCAGATCGTGGTTGGGCTGTCCTCTCTGGGCGGCCGAAGGTACTAGGCAGTTCGATGAGCTTGCGTTCAGCCACGCCATCGGAATCAGGGCTGTCATCGGGATCGGTCACGTCGAAGGCAAGCGAGCTGCTTGACCGTAACACCGCGACTGTGCAGCAGTTGGAAGCTCGGCCTGGGGTCGGAATGGTCACCGTTGCGACGATCGTGGCTTGGCAGCATGCCAACGGCAAGTCCACTAGCGTCGACTAGCTAATCGGTGTTGATGGCGTCGGTTCGGCGCGGCTAGAGAAGGCCTTATGTGCTCTGGTCTGTGTTTGACGCCTGTGTGCCACCTCGGCCCCGTGGAATCCCGCGATGGCGCCGGTTGATGTACGCCTGGTGCCCGACCGCTCTCACCAGCTGGGTCGTGACTGCCGTCGGGATGCTATGGCCGGTTCTGCCAGACTGAGCTGCGCGGTTTTGGGTAATCAGCATCGGCCTGGTGGCGATCGGTATTATTGGTGTGGGCTAACGATCGCATTGCGTGCAATCACGGTGAGTCAGCAACCGATTATCACGGTGTTCGGAACAGCCGCCTCGGTGACGGCCATCCCCAGTGAAAGTGCGGTGTCGGTGGGCCCCGGAGGTCAGCACCGTCTGATGTTGCGCACGACCCGATAGCTCCTGCGAGCCGGCGAGATATTTTGCCAGGTAGTGGTTTTCGCGTGTAAATCGAACTTTCGGCTCGCAAACCGGCCCGAAACCAACACAGTGATGGTGGGCCAGCCGGTGCAGTTCGCTGCGGGTATCACCCGCCTGGCCAATCATGATCTGATCTGACGGACTCGGTCTTTAACGTGAGGGGCATTACGCACGTGACGGCGGTATCGGAGGACAACGTTACGGTAATGTACGCGGCGGTGTTGTTTTCGGCCCGGCTGATTGGCCCGCGCGTGGCCGTGGTGCTCGCGGCAATGGCACTGTTGGCCTTCGTGATCATCAAACAGCCAGCGTGCTGTGTGCGGCACCATCGTGTTCTCCGGTACGCCATCTTCGTGTCTGCGACAAGCGATTCCCGCACTGTTCGCCACCGCACTGCTCTTGCTGACGGCTGTCCCTCACCTGGCCGTTGACGTGAGGGTCGCGCTGTCCGTGCTGGCCACGCCGCACTGGTAGTCATTGCGCCAGTCTGGTCACGGTGGCTTGGTCGCGGCGGGGTGTGCCCCAAGCGCTAACCGATGCCCTGGCCGTCGTGTGGGCCACTTACGTGGTCACCGTTTCACTGGTTGCTGGCACCTTGGCCTGGTTCAGCCTCGTTACCGCTGTCGCCAAGCTCGCGGTGGCGACCGTGATAGCATCGACTACCGTCCTGGGCACTGTGGTGGCTGTGTTGTGCGGCCTGTGTGCCTAAGGCAACTGTGCCCGTTTCCGGCGGGTGCGCTCGGCGTGTTGCTGGTGGTGGTTCCGTGGGCGGTGCTTTCGGGTGGTGATGATTTCAGCACTGGTGGTCGTCGTAGCGTGCTTGCTTGCCTGATTGGTTGTCAGGGCTCCTGGCCGGCGCATTTACCGCCGGCTCGTCATGCCACTATCTACGGGTGAGTAATAGGGTTTCGTCGCTGCACTTGGTCCTAGGAGACGAAGAACTGCTGGTTGAGCGGGCAGTGGGGGAAGTGTTGCGGTCGGTGCGGCAGCGGACAGGCACCCAGGAAGTCCCCGTTAGCCGAATGCGAGCCGGTGACGTCGGCACCTATGAGCTCGCCGAACTGCTGAGCCCGTCACTGTTCGCCGACGAGCGGATCGTTGTGCTAGAAGCCGCCGCCGAAACGGGTAAGGAGGCCGCCGCGCTGATCGTGTCGGCTGCCGCCGATATACCGCAAGGTACGGTGCTGGTGGTGGTGCATGCGGGTGGTGGTCGAGCCAAAGCGCTGGCTAATGAGCTGCAGTCGTTGGGTGCTACGGTGCATGCCTGCGCGCGGATCACCAAGTTCAGCGAACGTATTGATTTTGTCCGCCAAGAATTGTGTTCGCTGCGGGTCAAGGTCGACGAGGAGGCGGTGACCGCCCTGCTGGACGCTGTCGGTTCCGACGTGCGCGAACTCGCTTCGGCCTGTTCGCAATTGGTAGCCGACACCGCCGGTAATGTTGACGCCGACGCGGTGCAGCGTTATCACAACGGCAAAGCGGAAGTGAAGGGCTTTGACATTGCCGACAAGGCAGTCGCTGGCGATGTCTCAGGAGCAGCGGAAGCGTTGCGGTGGGCCATGATGTGCGGTGAGCCACCGGTGGTGTTGGCTGATGCGCTGGGCGAAGCAGTACACACGATTGGCCGGGTTGGGCCGCTGTCCGGCGATTCCTACCGCCTGTCGTCGCAGTTGGGAATACCGCCTTGGCGGGTGCAGAAAGCACAAAAACAGGCTCGGCGTTGGTCGCGTGACACAGTGGCAGCCGCGATAAGAGTGGTAGCTGCGCTCAACGCCGACGTCAAAGGAGCTGCCACGGACGTCTACTACGCGCTGGAATCCGCGGTCAGGAAAGTCGCTGAACTGGCCGCCGATGGGAGCCGATGAGTTGATAGATATACAGTCAGCTGCGGCCCCAGCCTGGCTCAGAGCTTGTTGAGGGTGCGAGCCAGCGCCGACTTCTTGTTGGCCGCCTGGTTCTTGTGGATCACACCTTTGCTGGCTGCCTTGTCCAATTTGCGGCTGGTTGACATCAGCAGCATCGCGGCCTTCTCCTTCTCGCCGGCGTGGATCGCCTCACGGAACGCGCGGACAGCGGTACGAAGCGAAGACTTCACCGACTTGTTGCGCAATCTGGCGCGCTCGTTGGTGCGGTTGCGTTTCTGCTGTGACTTGATGTTGGTCACGCGTTAAGGTCCTTTGTCAATTTAGGCGCAGATGCCGTGCTATCCTACAGTGGCTGTTTAGCCTACCAAGTAGGCTACGCTTTCTCACAAAAGCACAACTTCTTGCTTCTGGAACGGCCAATTTGAGGCAGCATGTCTTAGGTGAGTCTTCCCAACCAGCTAAAAGAGACTGGACCACCGTCGCGGTCTCGTTGCCGGTCTTCTGACTGGTTTGAGCGCATTTTCGGTGGGTACAACACCGCGGACATCTATTCAATAGCCTTCGACGAAATGTTCGATGGTCGGGGCAGTCTTTGTGGCCCGTACAAGGACATTTACGCTGAGCTGGCGCCGTCGGATGCGTCCGAGCTGAAGGCTAGTGCTGAAGCGTTAGCTCGCGCATTCATAGATTAGGGCATCACGTTTTCGCTGTCGGGTCAGGAGCGGCCCTTTCCGCCGGATTTGGTGCCGCGGGGTGATCTCGGCATCCGATTGGAGCGGAGTATCACCCAGCGTGTCAAAGCTCTTGGGGTGTACCGCGACGACATCTATGGTGATCAGGAAATCCCCCGCGACGGAGTCATCTCGCGCCGCTTGATTACCTCGTGTGAGCACTTTCACCGTCAGGCGGTCGGTATTGTTCCACCCAGCGGCGTGCGCATCCACGTCGCGGGCATCGACTTGATTCGCGATGACAGTGACAATTTCCGGGTGCCCGAGGACAATCTTCGCTTGCCGTCCGGGTGTCGTATGTGATGGAGAACCGGCGCACCCATAGCGCGGGTTTTCCCGAATCTTTTTGTCACCCATCGGGTGGCGAACGGTCGACGACTACGCCTCGCATTTGCTGAGGGCGCTGCGTAACTCCGCTGCCACCAATGAGGCAGACCCGACGGTGGTAGTGCTGAGCCCGGGCGTGGCCAACGCGGCTTACTTCGAGCATTAGCTATTGGCCCGCCAGATGGGTATCGAGTTGGTCGAAGGCTATGATCTGTTCTGGCGTGATAACCAAGTATACATGCGTACCACCGAGGGGGAGTGCCAGGTCGATGTCATTTACCGGCGTATCGATGATGGCTTTTCTAGACCCGCTGCAGTTCTGTGCTAACTCTGTACTGGGGGCGGCTGGATTGGTGAACGCCGCGCGCGGGAAACGTCGTCACCTCGAGTGCGATAGGAACGGTGGCGGCGATGACAAACTCGTGTACACCTCGTGCCGATCATGATTGAGTACTACCTACGGGAAAAGCCGTTGCTGGCGAATGTCGATACCTTGCGCTGCTGGCTGGATGACGAATGCCAAGAAGTGCTTGACCGGGTCCACGACCTATGTTCTCAAGCTGGTTGACGGGTCCGGCGGTTACGGAATCGTTGTTGGTCCCGATGCTTCCGAGCAAGAGCTCGCTGCGGCTAGTAAAAAGAATTTAGCGAAGATCCCCGAAGCTGGATCACGCAACCAGTGATGGAACTCTCGCCAGTGCCGACCTAGGTCGACATTACGCTGACGCCTCGCTATGTCGACCTGCGGTCGTTCGCCGTCAATGACGTCAATGACGGCAACGATGTGTGGGTGCTGCCGGGTGGACTTATCCGTGTTGCGCTGGTCGAAGGTTCGCGGGTGGTCAACTCCTGAAATCGTGTGTTCACTGCTGCAGTCGTCGCCCGACCCAGTGCCCGACGGATCGCCGCGACCAAAACAACAACTGCAGCAAGGGCAAGCCGAGCAAGCGCAACAACAGCAACAGTAGATAACGGTGCTCTGATGCTTGCCTGTAACGCCGAGGCGTTTTATTGGATCGGGTCGCTACGTCGAACGTGCCGACGAGACCGCGCGCATTCTCGACGTCGTTGTGCACTAATTGTTGGAAGATTCTAGCGTCGATCCCGACCACGTCTCGAGGACGTTGCTGCAGGTGTTCGGCATCGAGCTTCCGGACCGCGGGGTGTTACGCATGGTCGATGACCTGTTGCCCGCGCCGGGTGCGCATGACACCTATCTGCGCATCTACCGCGGTGTGTTGGATGCGGCCTGGGTTGTTGAATTTATGCTGCTCGAACGGCTGTTTCCACGTTCGATTTTCTACTCGCTGAAGCTGGACGAACACAACCTTGACAAGTTGTTGCGCAATCCGCAGAGTTGAGTTGGTGCCACAACGGAAACGCAGTGGTTACTCGGGCAGGCCCGCAGCGAACAGGAATTCGTGCAACCTGGTGTGCTGCTGAAGACACTGGACAGGCGCATGGCGAGCCTGCAGACCACTTGTAGAAATCTTGAAGAAGCATTGGCGTTGCAGTATTTTCACGTAGCGCAGTGGGTAGCGTGGTTGGATGCCGGCTACCGAGGCCGACTGGCCGGCAAGCGGGGGGAAACCTGATGTGGCGGATGCTGGTGGTACGTAATACCGGATACGCGTACGAATCGCCAGCGACCGCCTCCTTCAACGAAGCCCGGTTGACGCTGCGATCTAACACACGGCAAACCGTCATCCTCAATCGTGTCGAAACTATTCCGGCCACTCGGTCTTATTGCTACATCGATTATTGGGGTACCGTGGTAACAGCATTCGACCTGCGCGCGCCGCACACCGAGCTGGCAATGACGTCTTCATCAGTTGTCGAAACCGAACGCCTTGAACCACTCAGCGGGTCGGGCCACCTGGACTGACCTGCAGTCGATGGCCGTAATAGATCGATTTGACGAAGTTTTGCCGCCTACCGCATACACCCCAGTAAATACTTCGTGTAGCGGCGGTGGGCAAGCGAATCGCCAAGAATCACGAACCTCGGAAAGCCGTCGTCGCTACAGCCTGGTGGGTGCGAAGTAAGCTGGACCACATTCCAGGCATTACCGGTGTGTATTCGTCCGGGTTAGATACACTGTACCAGTGCAGGGGGTCTGCCATGGCTTCGCGCATCTGACTTCGATGGTGTTGCGCGGCATGGGCATTCCCGGGAGTTATGTGTCAGGTTATCTGCACCCCAAACGCGACGCCGTCCTCGGAAAGATAGTTGACGGACGCAGTCACGCCTGAACGGGTGGGTGGTGGAATTACGATCCCACCAATGACGTTGAAATCACTGAGTAATATATCAGCGTAGTTGTGGGGCGCGATTACGCGGACGTGGCCCCGTTGAAGGGGATCTACTCTGGACGGGGGCAACCGACCTTGACGTGGTTGTGGAGATCACTCGGTTAGCCTCGTTGTACGAATGATTCTTCGGCGCAAAGAATCAACAGCGCCGGCATAACTAAGGCACTGCAGAGTATAGTTATGCCCGGTCGCGGACTGGCCTGCATGGGGTGGCTGTTTGGTGGACTTGCTCTCGGCGTTGCGCTGGGCAGCGTGATCCCATGGTCCTACGGGTCGATATAGCTAGGGTTGCGGTATACGTCCGTGCCGGACCCAATCGTGCGTGCTGCAAGCTATAGCCACTAGTACGTTTGTGTCCTCGGCGCCGCTGGCGTTTTACGCGGCTATGGTCAGTATTCGGTGCATCAGTTGGGTAACGACCGCGTCTGCTGCCGTTTGCTCGACCGACGAGTGGGAGTCGAAGATATCCTTGATCTGCTGTTGGGGAACGCGGGTGACGATGTCCTTGCGGATTACGGTGTGCACCAATGCGTCGGCCTCGGCGGCGAGATCGTCTAGGCTAGCGCAGGAACCGTGTCTCCGGCCAGTACCACCAAGGTTGGTCCGGATTCGATCCGGAATCCGATCGTCGGCGTAACAGGCCGGTGATTCGTGGGGCCTCGGATCGAGACGCCGTCGGCGCTCCCACACTACACCTTTGGTATATTTGGATTTGGTGTATTTCGTATACTTTGACGGTCGCGACGCATTCAGGTCAGCGTGATGGACGATCCGATATTCGATGTCGTGACCGAACGCTTTCAGCATTGCCTCTACCGTTTAAACGGTGTCCGGCGGTACGATGATCGGCAGCGGTGGGGGATCCAGCGCAAAGGTGGTGACCCAATGCGTGATGAGCAGATCGCCAAGGTTGCTGTGCAGATTGAGTGAGCAGCAGCGCCGACAACCCGCTGGCGCTTATGTCGGGCCAACCTCCGCACGTTGCAACATTCCAAGCCCGCAGTCCACCCGGAACAGCTATCTGCCAGCTCGCCACCGCGTCGAGGGGCCCGGTGCTGCTTGGGGCAGGAATGGGACTTTCGGTGTTGAGCAGCGTGATCTCGATCATCGTCCCATCCTTGCAAGCTAGACTGGTGCGTAGTGGCGCAATTTACTCAGTTCGGTTGGTGAGCAAGGGTGCCGGCTTTCCAACGTGGGCGAAATGCTGGTTGTCGACCTGAACGTTCGAACGTTATTGGTGGTGTGTTTTTTGTTGGCTTTCCCGGCAGCCGAGTGAGCTGTAGCTTGGTGTTAAGCAGATCATAACCTTTGGCCTGGAGGCCTAGATGCAGATCACGGACTTCTTGCGGAGCAAGGGTGCAACGGTGGTGACGATCAACCCCGACGCGACTGTTTGGGAATGGATCACCGTTCTTGCCGAGCAGAACGTTTGGTGCCACGATGGTGGTCGGCATGGAGGGTGTGGGCCTTATTGGTGTCGGAGCGTGACGTCATACGTCAGCTTCATACTTATGGCGTCAGCGTGCTGTCTTACCCGTGCTCCAAGATCATGACTACCGTGGTTGCCAGCTGCCGCTGACCCTATCCTACCCCACCTAAGGTTAACTGCGCGGCTCAGCGGCAGGAGTAGTCGGCACGCAGTCGGGTGGCTATGGTATCGAAGATTTCACGGTTCAAGATTGCGCTCTCGCGGCGAATGCTCTCCTCCGTTACGTCGAGTACCCCGTCTAGTCGGAACCAGCTTTCTGGGCCTTCGTAATCCCAACTGCCAGAGTCGATATCAACCCAATTTCGCCGGTTACATGGCGTTCCCGGCTGGACACCATCGGTCCCAATACAATGCCGTGGTCGCGGCTCACGACGAGGACCGGTCCGGTCTTTGCCACGTGTCGGATCGTCCTTATAGGCTACCCACGTCCACAAGATCTACCCAGGATTAGAGCGGTCATCCAATTCAGGGGCGTAGAGTAGCTTACGGGTTTGCTTCGCGGCGGCGGAGGCTAAGCGCTTGTCATTGGTCGGTCCGCGGTGATCTCGACAGGTGGTGTCGGCGCAGGCCGCGGCTACCACATTCACGGTGACTTTGATCGCATGTTGTAGTTCCCGCAGCACGGCTTGCAAATCTGTACGTGCAGGGTGAGGTGCGGAGCCCGGCCGAATACTATGTTCTCGAGGACCCATTGTAACGATTTCCGCTGTAACTGCTGGGCTGACGCCATATCTAGCATAAATGCGAAAGGCCCGGCGAGATTGCGCACCAGTGTGTCTTGGCTGCTTCGCATGGATACGCTGGATACCGGCGAATCGCCGTTGAAGTATTCTTTAGTAACTGGAGCCCAGGAGATTCCCATCAGCAGTTTCGTCGACAAGACCTTCACTGCGCCGGCGCAGATTCGGAACTTCTGCATTATCGCTCATATTGATCACGGCAAATCCACGCTGGCGGACCGAATGCTTCAGCTTACTGGTGTCGTCGATGAGCGGTCGATGCGTGCCCAGTATCTGGATCGAATGGACATCGAACGTGAGCGTGGGATCACGATTAAAGCGCAGAATGTCCGGCTGTCTTGGAGTGTCACAGCGGGTGGGGCGACTGAGAACTATGTGCTGCACTTGATCGACACCCCCGGCCATGTGGACTTCACCTACGAGGTATCGCGAGCGTTGGAAGCCTGTGAGGGTGCGGTGTTGCTGGTCGACGCCGTCCAGGGCATCGAAGCTCAGACCCTGGCCAATCTTTACCTCGCGCTGGATCGTGACTTAACGATTATTCCGGTGCTCAGCAAAATTGACTTGCCGGCTGCCGATCCGGACCGTTACGCCGCTGAGATCGCCCATATTATCGGTTACGAGTCAGGCGATGTGCTTCGGGTATCTGGCAAAACCGGCGAGGGGGTTGCTGACCTTCTTGACGAGGTGGTCCGTCGGGTGCCGCATCCGCAAGGTGACCCTGATGCGCCTACCCGAGCGATGATCTTCGACTCCGTCTACGACATCTACCGCGGCGTGGTCACCTACGTCCGTGTGGTCGACGGCAAGATCAGCCCGCGTGAGCGCATCACGATGATGTCCACCGGCGCGACGTACGACTTGCTCGAGGTCGGCATCGTGTCGCCTGAACCGAAGGCCAGCGCGGGCCTGGGCGTGGGGGAGGTGGGCTACCTGATTACTGGGGTTAAGGATGTCCGCCAATCTAAGGTCGGTGACACCGTGACGACGGCTCGTCATGGCGCCACTGAAGCGTTAACTGGCTACCGCGAACCCAAGCCCATGGTCTACTCAGGGTTGTATCCCGTCGACGGTTCGGACTACCCGAATCTGCGCGATGCCCTAGGCAAGTTACAGCTCAACGACGCGGCGCTGACCTACGAGCCGGAAACGTCGGTGGCGCTGGGCTTTGGATACCGGTGCGGCTTCCTCGGTTTGCTGCACATGGAGATAACCCGCGAACGCCTAGAGCGCGAGTTCGACCTGTATCTGATCTCCACGTCGCCCAACGTCATATACCGTGTGGTGACAGAAGACAACACCGAGATTGTGGTGACCAACCCGTCGGATTGGCCAGAGGGCAAGATCCGAACGGTGTACGAGCCAGTGGTGAAGATCACCATCATTGCGCCCAGTGAGTTCATCGGAACGATCATGGAGCTGTGCCAGTCGTGCCGTGGCGAATTAGTTGGAATGGACTATTTGTCACCTGAGCAAGTCGAGTTGCGTTACACGATGCCGCTCGGGGAAATCATCTTCGACTTCTTTGACTTGCTGAAGTCACGTACTCGAGGCTACGCCAGCCTCGACTATGAGGAGGCTGGCGAGCAGAAGGCCCAACTGGTCAAGGTTGACATACTACTGCAAGGCGAGGCCGTCGACGCATTCAGCGCGATTGTGCACAAGGATTCAGCCTTCGCCTATGGCAACAAGATCACCAATAAGCTCAAGGAACTGATCCCGCGTCAGCAATTTGAAGTGCCAGTGCAGGCGGCCATTGGATCGAAAATCATTGCGCGCGAAAATATTAGGGCTATCCGCAAGGATGTGTTGTCGAAGTGTTATGGTGGCGACATCACCCGCAAACGTAAACTTCTGGAAAAGCAGAAGGAAGGCAAGAAACGGATGAAGACCATCGGGCGGGTCGAAGTGCCACAGGAAGCGTTCGTCGCTGCGCTGTCCGCCGATGCCGCAGGGGATAAGGACAAGAAATAATCTATTTGACTTTGTGTTGACGAACTGAAGCATCAAAAATATTCTTCTGCAAGTATCTTCAACGTCTAAGCGTGCATACTCTTGGTGCATTCGCGTGCTGGAACATCCCCGCGTTGTCGGCTTTCTTCTCGGCGAGGATCACATGGACCACTGCGTTGATCAACGCTAGATGGGTGAACGCCGGCGGGCAGTTGCCCAGGTGCCGCCTGGTGCGTGGCACGATTTCCTCGGCGTAGAGGTGCAGTGGGCTCGCGTAGGTAAACAGTCGTTTAGCGAGGGTCACTTCACCGATTTACACCAGAGCGGAAACCAGCCAGAATGAGTAAATGGTGAACATGCTTTCTTCACCGGATAACCTGTAGTCGGTCTCCTACACCCGGTATTGCAGTACGAGGCCCTCTCCTCTTCGGTGAGTTAGTTGGCGATGGCCAGCCCGGTGTTACGCAAGCGCAGGTCGTCTGGCGACAAGAATCGGGTCAGTACCACCAGCAACAGTGAGGCACCCAGCGCGTCGCTGCCATGCCGCTGGGTGCATACTTCGCGGGAGTCCACCTCATGCTCAAGCATCTCGGCCTTGAGCTCCTTAGCGATGGCCAGTCACTGTCGGGTGCGTCCTTCTTCCCCTGCCGTTCGGCCGGCTTGGCCCCGAGGTCCAGCGCCACTTAACACATCATGAAGTGCTACGGATCTCCCAGATTCCGCGGTCGGGCTCACACTAGTGCGTGATCGCCTCTTCTATCTGTTTTTTCAATACTGGCTATAATGCCTCCAGGATTTTCTCGAGCGACTTGGTGTAGAGGTTAGAGCGAGTCCAGAATCGAGCCATGGATGTCCTGCTGGACTTGGTCATAGAAGCCGTTGCCGATTCCCATCGGCCGCGTGTGGTCGTAGTCGAACAGATGATGTAGTTCGTCTTCAACGAGGCGGCGTTCGTCGTCCACCCCGTATATCACCTGCAGCGAATGGTGCTGGTCGACATTGGCGATGGATATATCGGCGATACATGCGGAGAAATCGTCGGCTTGGCGGTAGAGCCCCAGGGTGTACAGCTTCCCACAACGCGAACGTTGAATCGCGCACCCTGGCATCGTGGTACTCTCAGCTGCGTTCGCTTTGTGACGTTTCTGGAAGCGACTTAGTGCTGGTTTGCTAGCAGCGCGCCGGTGGGGAAATGCGTCAACCTCTTGAGTGTTAGTGTGCTGCATTGCAGGTATGCTCGCGACGGGTGGTCGGGGAAGTGGTCGATATCTATCCACTGCCGCCAGCATGCGGTGATCTGTCACATCTTGTCGGTTTGCTTTTACATAGGTCTGCAGCGCTGGGTGTGTGGTGCAGCTTAGCGTGACGAACGCGTCGTCGCCCTCTTTCATCCAGGTGCGTGTCCGTGCTTTATGGACCCCAACCTGATCCGCGTATTGGTTGTGAACCATAGCGCCGGGTGGGTGTCAGGTTGTTTGCTGGCACGTTCAATTGTTTCGCCGTATGCATGGGTCAAGTGTTTTCACACGGTGCCGACGTGGTGATAGTCAAACGCCGACTCACAGCTAATTATCAGCTCAACGGTCCCACTCACGCAGCGCACCGTGCACAGCAGGATGTGTTCGGCGTCCTAATCCATCGTGGTGCGGTGATGCGTTCGTAATCGGCGCTCGATGTCATGCCACGGCCCCATAACCAGCGCGTTTAACACGATCAGCCAGCCAGTGTGGGGTCTGCCATGTGGTTTCCCGGATCAGGCTGCTGGGCAAATAGCGGCGAGCTGACGGCATCGAGACGCTGTAGGGGCCCAATCGAAAATAGCCGGCATTGCAGTCCAGGATCGTGTCGGACACACTCCGGAGTCAGGCTGGGGCAGAAAAGCCCATAGTGATTCCACCGAAACGGCCAAAGAGATCAGGCACGTCGTTTCCAAGTCGGATAAGGAATGCGTAGTTAGCGATCGATGAAACGGGGTTGTACCGCACGCCGTTGGAGGCAACTGGCGCCTGCTAGCTGAAATCGAAGGGCGTTGGTTTGGCGGCTTAGGCCTGCGGTAAACGCTGTGGGCCGCAGCGGCCTTATTGTCGGTTTTGGCGGGTTGGTAGGCAGGTTCGGGCGTGCGGGACCATTCGGACATCATCTGTCGATTCTGCCTGGTGTACATCGTTTGTTTCTTTGCCTGAGGGGGTGGGGTCTTTACCTCGGTGTGCCTAGCATACTTAGGCATGTTGTTCGGGTCACGGGACAATCGCGGCGACTAGGTAACCGACGAAACTGTTGCAAGGCCAGTATTTGGCTCACCAGCCTCACGCTTTGCGACGGTGCTTGATCACCACCGCCCACCGCAACAACGATGATGTTGGTGTGGATCATCCGGTTTGCCGCCTACAGGATAACCGTCGGAATCCAGCGATGTAGCTGTACTCGAACCAGCTTCCGAGTGGACACGCGTTCCGCGCGCAGAGGACCGGCCAGCAGGCGAGCGGCCGCTACCATTAGGTTTATTCCCTACGCCGGCTACCGGAGACATCACCTGCATCGCGTTGCCGATGAACAACCTATTGTCCGAATACCAGAGACTGAGAGGATTAATATGCACATCAAGCAGTTTCATGTCGTTAAAGGACGTTAACGTGCCAACATGGTCAGTGATCTAGGGAATCATGTTAACCAGCGTGGCTCGCAACGTCTCTATGCCCTGAGCCCGTAATCGTTTCCCTTCGGAATGATGTAGGCGATTTATGTAAGTAGTCGTCGCGGTCGATCGTGATCGTAGCGTGCCCTGCGTGAGCACGTCGGCCAGTCCGAACGGGTCGTTGTGCCGGTGAGGCAATCGGAACTACCACACGTCCATCGGGGCGTCGAAGCTACGCGGTGTCAGCGTTATTGCTGAGCGCATAGTCGACGAGCAGCCATCGCAGGCCACCGTCACGTCGGCGCGCATAATCACTCCGGTCACCGCGGTGCTGCACATAAGCCGGAACGCGGGCTCCATCTCGGTGGTGGCAGCCACCATCTCCAAAAAGTTCCACTGTGGCAACCAAGGTGATGTGTTGATGCGTGCCGGACAAGCGGCTCAGGTCCAGGTTGACCGACTCGCTCGGTATCTCCATCTGGACTGGTGTCGATGTTGCGATGCAGAATTTGTGTGAATCATGGCCACAAATCGAGTTCGTCAAGTAGCCGCAAGGTGCTTGCGGGCCACGGCAACCGGATCGCTGGCCAAGAGCAGGCCAAGCATCATGCCCGCAGGTCCGTCGCCGGCAACGAGACACGTCGTTTTGTCGGATGTGGGAGGCACGGGCAGCATTGGGTAATCTTGACACAGTGGTATCACGATGCGGGGACGGCGCATGGGATTAGTGGATTAGTGTGAGCCCGGTGAACGGGTTCCTGAATTGGTGGGACAGCTTCGAGCTATGGCTGTCAGGGATCGCCTTCGTGTTACAGGCGGTTTTGGTGATGCCGGTAGTTCTTGTGCTTGCCTATGGCACCGCATTATTGTTAGATGCGGCTCTCGGCAAGGGCATCCAGTTGATGCGTCGAGCCTACCGCCCTGACCCGGCGCGCGGTTAATCTGAATGCCTCGGTCACATGTGACGTTGGTGTTGGTCGTCCTCGTGATTATGGTGATAGTGGCGTGGGTGCTGACACGCTAAGCAGCATTGTGTTGCTGACCTGCTTAGTGGTGATGAGGCCGCCCGATTCTGTTAGGCTTTGCGCCATGCATGTAGCACCCGGTGTTTTGGAGTGCTGTGTCCTCGTCAACTATCGTTGCAGACGCCAAACCCGTGAGTGGTCTGGTATGGAGTTCGTGAATTCTCTCCAGTTCTAGGTGCCTTCCCGCAACGATGCGATCGAGATGCCTACGTCTCGCACTGGAAGGCTGCTAATGTTTAACTACATTGGGCGAGTATTGCGCTGGCGGAACTTGATGGTTGTCGGGGCCGTGTTTGCCTCGACTATCGATATGGTTGCTGCGTGTCATGGTGGTGCCAGCAACGTCGTTGGCGGCGGGCTGGTGCATGCGCATACAAGTATCGCCCTGGTCGCTTACTCGGCACCGGGACCTGGTTGGGGCAAAGTGATTCCGGCGTTTAATGGCACTCGGCCGGGCGATGGTGTGCAAGTGATAACGTCGTATGGCGCTTCCAGCGAGCAGTCTCGCGGTGTTGTCGATGGCAAGCCAGCTGACATCGTGAACTTCTCGGTTGAAACGGACATAACCAGATTGGTCAAGGTAGGCAAGGTGTCCAAGGACTGGGATACCGACGCCACGAAGGGAATCCCGTTCGGATCCGTGGTGACGTTGGTTGTGCGCACCGGCAATCCCAAGAACATCAAAGATTGGGATGATCTGGTGCACCCCGGTGTGGAGGTGATCATGCCCAATCCGATTAGCTCGGGCTCGGCCAAGTGGAATCTTCTTGCTCCGTACGCCGCCAAAAGCGAAGGTGGCCGCAATAGCCAGGCGGGGATTGATTTTGTGAACCGGTTGGTGGCCGAGCACGTCAAATTGCGGCCAGGATCCGCGCGAGAAGCTACCGATGTCTTTGTCCAGGGTAGCGGCGACGTGCTGATCAGTTATGAGAACGAGGCCATCGCCGCCGAGCGGCAGGGCAAGTCGGTCGAACACATCAATCCGCCGGTTACCTTCAAGATCGAAAATCCGTTGGCGGTGGTGAGCACTAGCGCGCACCTCGAGGTCGCGACCGCGTTCAAGAATTTCCAATACACAACTGCCGCGCAGGGTTTGTGGGCGCAGGCAGGTTTTCGTCCGGTGGATCCGGCGGTCAGTGCTGATTTCAGCGACCAATTCCCGGTGCCGGTGAAACTGTGGACGATCGCCGACCTGGGTGGCTGGAGCACGGCGGATCCGCAGCTATTCGACAAGAACACCGGCAGCATCACCAAGGTCTATATGCAAGCCACCGGATGACGGCTCGTTAATCGATACTTGTTCGTTGCGCCGGTTCGGTACCATTGTGTCGCTTCGGATTGGTGCGGCTATGGTTGTGGCTTTCGATGATCTTGCTGCTGCTGCCCCTGGCTGCCATTGTGTGGCAGGACGCTGGCCGCTGGCGACCCTTCCTGTCTGGTAGTCACATCGCACGCCGCGATGGACCCGCTGCGGGTGATGCTGACCATCTCCGCTGGGGTTGCGGTAATCAACATTGTGTTCGTTCTGTTGATTGCCTAGGTGTTGGTGCGTGACGATGTCGTCGGCAAACGGTTGGTCGATGCGATGATCGATCTGTTGCTTGCGTTGCCTACGATTGTCGCCAGCCTGGCGATGCTGGCTCTTTATCGGAACAACAGTCCGGCGGATCTTCATTTGCAGCACACCGAATGGTGCGTATGAGTGGCGCTGGTGTGCGTTACGTTGTCGTTCGTAGTGCGTGCTGTCGAATCGTGGCTGTTAGAGATCAATCTGGGCGGACGAAGAGTCGATGGCGTCGTTGGGCGCCAGCAGCCCGAAAAATCTTTATCTCGGCGGTTTGTTCTGCCATCGGTTACTTCGGTGTTGTTATCAGTTGCGGGCCTGGTGTTTTTGCGGGCTATCGGCGATTTCGGTTCGGTGGTGCTGATTGGTGGTGCGGTGCCGGGGAAGACTTCAGTGTTATCGCAGTGGATCCAGACCTTGATTGAGAACGGCGACCGCACTGGTGCTACCGCAATCTAGATTGCATTGCTGTTGTTCTTGTGTGTCGTACTCCTCTTACTGCGGGTCGTAAGCGCGCATGCGGACTGACAAGAGGAGATAGACACATGACGGCATCGTCGCGATTTAGCTACCTGCTCCTGTCTGTCACCTTTGCCTAAATTGTTGTGCTGCTGGTTATTCTGGTTGCGCGTTATGTTTCGGTCGCTCACAGTGACGGTGTTCTGATCAAATCAGAGCACGCTGGCACTGGCGTGACCCGGGTGGAAGGTTCCATACGATGCCCTGACGCAAAGGTTCCTGGCAATGTCCCGGGTGCGCAAAACCTCCTCAACTCCACAAGGCGCGGTACGGGGAGAGACGTGCCATGGATTAGGTGTGTGTCGCCGGGCCAGCCAGTCCACCCAGTGCCGGACCTGCGTTCAGCGGTTTGCCCGGCATCGGGGCCCGGTACGTTTGACGTCCAGATCAGAATGTCCTGCAGTCCATCGTCATAGACCACAGTATTCGGCTTGCGCCACAGTACAGGGTGTCCCTCGATTCGCTGTCTTGCGGTATGGGAGCCGGATTAAGGCCATTCGGGACCGAAACGTTATCAACTAGCCTGTATGTCTGGTCGTTAGGCCCACAGGCGCGGAAGTCTTTCACCATGGGGGTGACAACTTCGCTGTCCGACCTGGCTGCGACGTCTTCTTGATAGAGCGTTCCCTTAGAGGGTGTAGCCAGGGATCTTTATGCTGTTGGGCAACAGTTTACCCACTCTGTAAGAGGTAACCATTGGCCCGTTGACCAGGTGTTGACTGGTAACGAATCCCTGGCTTTTGGCGCGGTGTAGGCAGTTGCTGCGGTGAAAATGCTTACCGAAGTTATTCTCCACGGCACCGAAGGTCGGCTTGACAGTGAGCGTTGTGAGCTTCACGGGGGCTCTGTATATTTTCTTCGTGTTGTTCGAGTGACTACGCAATAGCGGACAAATCGCACTCAATCGGTACTTAATTTATTGGCGTAACCAAGCGACAGCAACTTTAAATGTGACTGCACCGAGGAAGATCTCTTATCCTTCCTGTATGACTGCGCAAAAAGTTAATAAAATTTTGCGCCGCAAAATGTTTGAAAAACTTCTTTTATATTGGTATCAGTTGCCACTACTTCAGAAAGTCTGCGTATCCAATTGTCTCGAGTAGCGCTCATCGCCATCGCGAGGGGCTGCCAACTGTGACGTGTTGCGTGGTCGGTATCTATAGGTGCTGCGCTGTAGGAATGGGTGTTTGGGAACGCTGCGCTCGAACGGGTGGTCATGGAAGCCGCTGGGGTCGATGATGACCTCGTGCGGGACATGACCGAGATTTTGACCTTGATGTGTGCTCGCTTTATGGCAAGCGGGTAGATGAGAACCGTGCCAAGTGGTGCATTGGTAGCTGCCGTTATTGTAGGACCGCGAAGCAGTTTTATGGTTAAATTCGAGGTCTCCGAGGGCTGGACGCTGTAGGTGTTTCAGTTCACCTTGGACTGAACCCTCGAGTAAGTTTCCTGTTTGCGATTACAGTTCGGTGGCTACCGTTATATCCGCAACCGGGTGATGCGCACTTTGAAGAAAGATATCATCTGTTACTGCGAGGTCACAGAGGAGGTCGACAAGCCTAACTTTGCTGGATTGCGCGAGTGTTGGAATCAAGTCAAAGACGCTAAGCGTCGATACCGGCATCGGCCAGGTGTGGTGGACCGGGATCAGCAAGAAGGCGTTCGCCGATGGTGTTCGCGCTGCGTTGGACGGTTACTGGAATTGGCAGTAGGCCAGGTTGGGTAAGCGGTCCGGCTGCCGGGTTGGCTTCCTCGCTTGGCGAAGAAGAGCCAAGACCGTGACCGGATTACGTTCACCACCGGCGCGATTCTGGTAGAGACCGACCGGCGACATGTCACCCTGCCTAGGACCGAGCGTGCGCTGGTGCATGATAAAACTCGCCGCCTCCAACGTCTCTTGGCCATAGGGCGAGTACGGATACCGGCGGTTACCGTATACCGCAAGAGAACCCGGTTTATCACTGTGTTCGGCGTGCTGGTGTAACGTCCCCAACAACCCGTTGTCGCTAACTCTGATTGCCGTGTCGAGGTCATCCGAGCGTGTCCTGAACTCGTGCTTTTTGGAAATAGTGTTGAAAGAGCTGTGGCACCTGTCGCGGCGGAAGTCGAACAGCAGCAGGGGTTCTCGCCACCACGCCGAAGCGACACAACAGATTGCCAGGCTGCGGTGCCGGAATGCTGCGGCAAAAAAGAACTGACCGGTGCGACGCTGTGGCCTGTCCGATTCGACACTGGGTGAACACCGCCGCCAGTTAGCCTACAAAACCCGTTAGTAAGGATCATGTCTCACCCTTGCTAAAACCCACTGGTACCTGTAGTCGAAACTTGCCACGTCTGCGGCCACAGGCAGGCGATCGAATGAGCTGAACACTGGAATTCAACCCTTCTCTGACGGCGGATACGGGGACCACCAGTCACTAACGTGACAGCGACGCTGCGGTCACTTTCCGCACTATGAGAAACTTGTTGCGAGTGATAGCGGCGTCGACCCAGATGGGATCGCCGTAAAGAGTGGAGGCAACTGTAAGATCCGGCCTGGCCGTGAAGCGCGGAAGGGAACCGGCCGCTGGGTTGGGGAACAACCCTGAGATGGGGTGTGGGGCGCGTAACTACTAAAGATCATTCCTTGCAACGGTAGCACTGCCAGCATCCACAAGTGTTTTCACGACGAACTGGCTGTCGATTTTCGCGATCGTTTCCCGGGGCTGTACCCGATTGTGTGTCAGGCCGCAGTGCGATCGGCCAGAGTTCGAGCATGTTCACAGCAATCTAACGCGGTGACGCATTTTACCAGTGTGGGTGCGCACTCAGCTGCTGTGCCATCGCGATGCTGATGTCCCGTGCGTAGGTCTGTACTCGATAGAGCAGTAGATCAGGCCCAGAAACCGCGGCGCAATGGGTTACAAGCAGGCATCTTGGTTACGCAACTGGCGAACCGCATAGGCCGGGTAAGCATCCGGTCGGGTGACGAACGTGGTGGTCACTCCCATTCACCGGGTGCCCGCGTTAAGGACGCGTGTGGCCAGGTGGCCGCTGTGCATTCGTCTGTGCGCTCGCGCCAGCTCTACGATGCGGTCCTGAGGGCACGCCAGGTGTGGTTGTGCTGGTTGTTGGTGGTTATTTCTTGCTGGTTTGGTTTTGTGTGGTTGAGGGGTGTGGTGGGTTATGTGGTGGGGATCGGTGGTGTGGGTTGTGTTGGTGGTTTAGGGTTGGTCGCGGCGTAGGTGGGCTGCTTGCAAGGGCCGCCGAGTAGTTGGTGTTGGTCACCGGCCGCGACATCGAAGCTGGCGATGCTGGGGGTGCGTCTGGTGTGGCGGGTGGCCGGGGATCAGTTGCGCTTTTCTGGTGATGTGTTAGCCCGCCACGCGCACAAGTCACCAGATCACGCCGTGGATGGCTTTTATCTTCCTTCCGCGGTCGATCCCCACAAAAAGTCAAGTACTGCCCTAGGCTAGAGCACCGCCGTACGCGTCATCACCGGCTGCGAGGTCATCGACGAACTGTGAAACCAACACGACACCAACACAGCCAACCACTCGTTCACCACACCCCTGACCAACACCATCACCAACACAACACCCCAGTTGGATTTGTCTTAGCGCACAAGAGTGCACACGGAGTTAGCACAGCACGCCCGGCGCCGAACACGCCATTGTTGTCGAGGATCAGCTGCTGCGAAGGCGAGGAACATCGTCGAGCGTGCGCGGCAACACGTAGAGAGCCAGCTGTCGGTTCGCTACGTCGAATTCTCCTAGGAGTGCACAGCCACCGTGCTCCCAGAACGACGCACATCGTTTTTCGATGGTACGGATCGAAAATTACTCGGCTACAATGTAGTTCAAATTTTAGCGCACTGGCAACAAAGTGGAGAAGCAGGAACTGAACGATCGCGTTGCTCATGACGGCCGGGTCGGCGATGGCCGCGTGGATACCAAGATCGTAAGGGTCGAATTAATATTGAGTAAAGATAGAATCCTTTACAGAAAGACTATTTAAGACAGCCATGACCTTTCCCTATCCAGGACGTCAAGGTAAGACAGCGAATAGGTGCCGTCGAATTGTGCTCGCAGGTAACGACCCCAGGGCGACACCGATCAGACGGATTACCATATCTTAACCAAATGAGGTTGGCTCACACACTCGGCAATCATCTCAGCGTCGGCATTTGGGTCGGCCAGCCGAAAAGCGCACAATATGGGCACCTCTCTAGCGTGGGCGGAACGGGTACGTGCCGGACCTCGTCGGTGAGAGCAGTCAGTTACTGTGGGAAAACGCGTCGGCCTCACTAATGTCAGCCAGAGAGCATACCGAACCTGCAAGTCCTTCAAGACCGACATCCATCAATCAACTAGCACCGAGACCCAACCCAGTCACAGCTTGCGTATCGTCGAGCGACGCCTTTAACAGGACCAATGCGCCAACGCCCAGCTTGGATAGCACCCCAACTGTTTAAGACTAACCAGAGCCATCACCAACCCCAACTTAGCGCAGTCAAGACCGGACCCACCACACAGCTGCTCCAACTTATCGACCCACTTCCGTACCACAGCCAAACTGTCGAGGCTGAATCCATATTAGCCGTCTTCCCAAGACGCCGCTCGCAACAGAGCAGGATCGCTGTCACCGTCGGCACGAAGTAGATCGTGAGTATCGCTGTAGTCAGACACGTCAGCGCGAGCGATTCTTGTGCCGAGAACAGCTCGATCCCGACAGCGGCCTTGATGGGTGCGAATATCCACCCGGTATCGGGGCGGAAAATCGATCACATAAAGCACCTGTGTCACGAACGGCAATGGAGTAATGTCGCCGACAACGCTCGCTGCCAGGTACGTCGCCAACACTTCATAGGTGCGCACTGATGCCATGACCCCCGATAGCGGTTCAGTAGTAATACGTGTCCGACGACGCGAGTGAGTGAACCGGTTCGCCGTAACAGTCGGACACTTCGATGCCGTACGCACGAGCCAACTCAAGGATCTTCGTGACCTGGGCAATGCTCAGCAGGTCAGAGTCGTTTCCGACCTCTCCTTGTCACATTCGAAATCAACGAGAAAACCTTCTTACCAAGCAATTTCGTTCTTTTACGGAAATAGTCCCTCATGCACCTCCGCACATTGGTTCGGTGTGAGACAAATTTTTGCCCGTCATACCAAATTCAGTGTAAACAGCCATCGCCTAGATGAGACTTCAACTAGTGGAGCCGATAGTCGACCCACTGATCGCACTGGGCAGGGTAGCCGCCTTGGCGGCGATGGTGAAGCGTGATCACACGTACGCCAGGGGTAGTCGGGTTTTCTCCAACACCGGTGTCACGACGGAAATCGTCAATGCCGAAAACAAACCGAAAAGTGCCATTGGCGGCCGCGATGGCGGTGATGCGCTGCTAGAAACCCCGGTCCGTCAGCAACCAGCGCCACGATCGGCACGTTGGACAGTAGTTTCGCAGTCTCGGTGACATGGTCCACCGATTCGACCATCACCAACATCACTCCACCAACCGGGCTAGCGGCCAACCCGGCTATGTCGTCTACCCACCAAGGGGTGCCGAAGCCGTTGATATGAACCGAGTCGGAGTTTTCGGTGCTAAGCCAACTGCACGACGTAGCCACGAGCCACAAGCTTGTCCTTGGGAACGACCGCATCCTCCGATGTCAAACACGACCGTGTTGGCGCAGTAGCGCGCCGCGGATTGGAACCGGTCGGCATGCACACCGTTGACCAAGAGCTAGCTTTGATCCAGAAGCGTATCGATACCTGAACTAACGTCAGCAAGATCCGCAGAATGGACATCGAACTGCTCATAACATTAAATTGACCTGTCGTCAGAGCTATCCCGTGGGCGCATAGCTCGTTTCTTCACCCTCCCTAAACCGTAGCTGCATCGCGAAACAAATGGTCCGGATACCCCAAAACGGTCCGGATTAGAACCATGACAGCTTCTCTCCCGTCTCCCGGAAATCTTCTCGGCGCGAGGAGATACACACATAATGGCTTGAGCGAAACAGTGCGGGGTCGTGCGAAACATCTTCCTGATAGTCAGCGTCAAAACCTGAGGAGTACACTCGAGCAGATACGCACGCCGTATCCTTAGTGTCGCGCGTTTGAAGTTCGTGTACTACTTGCCGAAGTGTAGTTTATGTGTGCGTCCTGTTGTGGGTGGGTTGCGAGGTGGTGGGTGTCGCGGTGACGACGACCAGATAACCTCAAACCTCGATCACCGTCGGCACAATCATCGGCTGCCGACAGTAGGTTTCACCTACCCATTTGCCAACGGTGCGGCGCACGGCCCGGGCGATCCTGATCGGGTCGGTCACGTTTGCGGTGAGCAACGACTCCAGCTCTGCCTCGACCTTGCGAACCGCAGGCTCAAGTGCTTTGGGGTCTTCGGAAAATCCTCGTGAATACAGTTGCGGCACCGTAACTGGACGCCCAGTGCCGCGCTTCACCACCACCGTGACCGCGACAAAACCCGACAACAAGATAAGCCGTTCACCCAAGGTAATATCGACGACATCGCCGGTAATCAGCCCGTCGACAAACATCTTGCTGACCGGCACCGCTCCGGAGACCGACGCTTTACCAGCAACCAGGTCGACACTGACACCGTTCTCGGCTAACAAGATTGAATCCTCCGGCACCCCGGTGCTGGCAGCCAGCTTGGCGTTAGCGCGAAGCATCCGCCAAGTACCGTGCACCGGCATAACATGGCGCGGACGCACCCCGTTGTACAAGAACAGCAGCTCACCGGCATAGGCGTGACCCGAAACATGCACCTGGGCTTGGGCATTGGTGACAACTGGAACTCCGATCTTGGCGAGCGCGTCGATAACACCGTAGACCGCCTCTTCGTTGCCAGGGATCAGCGATGATGATAACACGACGAGGTCACCCGAGGTCAGCGTGACGCTCTGATGCTCGCCGCGTGACATCCGCGACAACGCCGACATCGGCTCGCCCTGAGTACCAGTGGTAATCAGCACTACCTGTTCTGGTGCCATCATCTCGGCAGCGGCGATGTCAATCAGATGAGAATCGTCTACTCGTAAAAATCCGAGATCCCGCGCTATGCGCATATTGCGGACCATCGACCGTCCGGCGAACGACACCCGCCGGCCCAATGCTACTGCAGTATCTATAATTTGCTGCACCCGGTTCACATTGGAAGCAAAACACGCCACGATGACACGCCCATCGGCACCCTGAATCAGCCGACGCAGTGTCGGACCCACCTCGCTTTCACTAGGACCGACGCCGGGTATCTCGGCATTGGTTGAGTCGCACAGGAAAAGGTCCACACCAGCGTCACCCAGCCGGGATATGCCGGACAAGTCGGTAGGGCGGCCGTCGAGTGGTAATTGATCGAGCTTGATGTCACCGGTGTGCAACACCGTTCCCGCACCCGTGTAGACCGCAATAGTGAGCGCGTCCGGGATGGAATGGTTGACGGCGAAATATTCGCACTCGAACACACCGTGCCGAGAGCTCTGCCCCCCGGTGACTTCGACAAACACCGGTTTGATGCGGTGTTCACGGCATTTCGTAGCGACCAAGGCCAAGGTGAACTTCGAGCCGACGACCGGGATGTCAGGCCGCAACTTGAGCAAGAACGGGACTGCGCCGATGTGATCCTCGTGCGCGTGCGTCAAAACCAGCGCCTCGATATCGTCGAGCCGGTCTTCGATATGGCGCAGGTCCGGCAGGATCAGATCGACACCGGGCTCGTCGTGGCCGGGGAACAGCACGCCGCAGTCGATGATCAGTAGCCGGCTCAGATGCTCGAAAATCGTCATATTGCGGCCGATTTCGCTGATGCCTCCCAACGCGGTGACCCTCAACCCACCTGAGGCCAGAGGACCTGGTGGGGCTAGGTCTACATCACACTTGTTGGCCACCTTTTGGCTCACCGAAGCACCGAGGCTGCACGCATATCAGCAGCCAACTCATCGATCTGCTCTGCTGTTGCCGGCATCTGCGGCAGCCGCGGATCACCGACGTCGATACCCTGAAGCCGCAGACCTGCCTTGGACATCGTCACCCCACCCAAGCGGCCCATCGCGCTGCACAGTGGGCCGATCGCGACGTTGATCTTTCGGGCAGTGGTGATATCCCCGGAACCGAAAGCGGATAACAGCTCTCGAAGCTGTCCTGCGGCTAGATGAGAAATCACACTGATGAAGCCGATGGCACCCATCGCCAACCAAGGCAGGTTCAGTGCGTCGTCACCGGAATAGTAGGCCAGGCCGGTGTCAGCCATGATCCGGCCACCGCTGTACAAATCAGCCTTGGCCTCTTTGACCCCGACGATGTTGGGATGCAACGCCAGCGCGCGAATTGTGTCAGGCTCAATCGGCACGACCGCCCGCCCGGGAATGTCGTAGAGCAGCACTGGCAGCTCGGTCGCATCAGCAACAGCGGTAAAGTGCGCAAACAGCCCGGTCTGCGGCGGCCGCGAGTAATAAGGGGTAACCACCAGAAGTCCGTGCGCGCCCTCACCCGCGCAGGCCTTGACGAGTCGGATACTATGAGCTGTGTCATAGCTACCCGCGCCGGCGATGACTCGAGCTCGGTCACCTACCGCCTCAAGTACTACACGCAACAGTTGGAGTTTCTCGTCATCGGTAGTGGTCGGCGACTCGCCGGTGGTGCCCGAGAGCACCAGACCGTCACACCCCGCGTCGACCAGGCGGTTCGCCAGCCGCGTCGCAGCCGCAGTGTCAAGAGAGCCATCAGCGTCAAACGGTGTCACCATCGCAGTAAGCAGGGTCCCCAAACGTGCGGGGGCATCGAATCCGACAGTGGTCACGGCCACAGGTTACCTGGCGAAGCCAAGCTTTCAGCAACTGAGCAAGGGTGCATGTTTGTCAAGCGACACGCCGTTTGGGTTGTACCTCCGCAGGCGCTAGCAACGGCCCCAGGAATCAGGCTTCGGTGGCTAAAGGACTGGTCGCGACCTCGGTACCATCAGCAAGTGCGGTGATCTCGAAATCGGCGAATACTGCGGGCGCAACGTCGACGAGCCGGCGCAAGCAGAGAATGGCCAGCCGCCGGATTTCGACGTCGGCGTGCTCGCTGGCCCGCACGGCGATGAAGTGTCGCCATGCCCGGTAGTTCCCGGTCACAACGATCCGGGCCTCGGTGGCATTGGGCAGCACCGCGCGGGCGGCTTGGCGGGCTTGCTTGCGCCGCAGTACCGCCCTGCTGCCGTCGAGCTCACTGGCCATGAACTTGGCGTCCAGCTTGGCCAGCAGTTCAGTGTAGGTGGTCTGGCTGGCCTCTGCTGCCGCAAGCAGGATCTGTTGAAGTTCGTCGTCATCTTCCATGTCCGGTGGCACGACGACCCGCGGGCCCTTTTCCGGCACATAGCGCTGCGACAGCTGCGAGTAGGAAAAATGCCGATGTCGGACCAGCTCATGAGTGCACGATCGCGAGATACCGCTAATGTACAATGAAACGCTAGCATGCTCGAGCACCGCAACATGCCCGACGTCAATGATATGTTTGATGTACGCGGCGTTGGTAGCGGTCCGCGGATTGGACTTAGACCAGCTCTGGTAGCAGGCGCGGCCGGCGAACTCAACTAGCGCGGAGCCGCCATCGGCGTCGGTAGTCCACGATACGTCGGGAGGCGCCAGAAACTCAGTCTTGGCAATTAGTTGCACGCGTAGCGGCGCGATCTCGGCCACAACACTCACCTTAGCCAGGGGGGCGATTCACGCCGCAGAGCGCCACGAGGAAAAGCCCAGCAGGCAGGCTGGGGTTTTCCGGGGAGCAGCTCTCTGCGGAACTGCGTAACAGCAGCGCTACGGTAGCCGTAAATCCTGTGCTGAGCTCGATCCATACCCCGGGGCCGTGTACGCCCGCCGAGAAAACCAGCAATAGCGTCATCGGTAATCCGACCACCCAATATCCAATCGTGGATGCTCGTACTCCGTCACGGTGTTCCCGATCCCCCGGAGCAACCCGACAACAACGTTTTGTATGAATTCCACCCTTTGCTGGGCTATGGCAAAGAGCAGGAAAGTTTGGACAGCAACATCATGGCCGAGTCCGCAACAGGATCGAGAAATGGTCACAGCACCCAGGTTGGTGTTGTCCACGTCAGGCACTCCGCGTGTAACCGTGGTGATCGCGCCAAGAACCAACACGACCGCAGCGATCTGGTGGACCCGTTCTCGGTTACCTGGGCCAAGAACACGGCTGATCGGAATTGACGATGTCTGAGACAAACCGATGCTGATTTGGAAGGCAATGGGTGTCAGATAAGTAATCAAATTAAACGTGGCCAGCATGACGGGGCCGAGGACCCTCATCACCACCACGGCGAGGGGTGAACCCAGCTCTGGGCTGCACGTCAACGAGATAGGGATGCCGAGGAGCAGGATCCCCCCCTACAAGCCGTTGCAGTGTGGGCATTCCAGCCATCTATCGCTGGTAGCCAGGGCAAGCTGATCGTCCCGGCGTCGCAAGGTGTAATAAACACCCACCGCGAAAACCTGCACAAGCGTTGTGACCAAACCAATTCCTACCAAACCAATTCCTACCAAACCAAGCTTCGGAAAACGAGTAACTCTGCGAATGAACGCAATGTTCTAGTGCCACGTTGGCTGCGACTACGACGACGCTGACCGCTAGCGATGCCCCGAGGCTACACATGCTGACTGTGAACTGACGCAATACATTGAGCCACACCATCGGTACCAGCCCGGGATCCATCGCGATACAATTAGCCGTGCCAGTGCCAACGCGTCCTAATCCACGCTGAAGAGCGGCAAGAGATAGCCGAGCGCGATGAGCGCTACTCCTAGCAGCACAGCAGCAGCGGTCGCCACCAAGCCAGACCACCGCCGGCGATGGCTGGCACGCTGGTCAGCCCATCATGGCCAAGTCGGTGATGGTCAACGCCACTTGGGAGAATTGAACTCCAGCAGATCGGCACCGCCAACGCGGTGATTTGCCGACCGGCACACACCAGGTTAACAGAGTACGCTGCCAGCTTTACCCGGCGAGCATCGCACATAGTTGATAGCAGTTTTCATCAAGTTGCTCGTGAAATTTACTCGACTACCGTGGTTAACCACAATTTTGGGAAAAACTCTGAGTCCATGGAACTCCGATTCGTTCTTATCCATCCGATAGCCAGCCGTATTCGGGTAGATGCACAAGTCTCCATGGCGTAGTTCTCATGGCAACACAACCTTGCGTCAGGTCAATACGTCGTACTCTAGGCAGCTGGTTCCGCACACACAGCTACAAACCGGACCTGCCAACTGACTGTCGTCACGCTCTTTTGCTGGCCACAGGATCGAATCGGTCAGGAACTCGCTAAATTCCACTACTCCGACAAGATCATGCTCAACCCGCGAACAGTTACGACGCCGTAATCGCTGCTTAGCTTTACGCCCTCGATAGCGAACTACTTTAATTGCCTGCATGAAAACCCGACTCGTTACCCTTAGGGAAGAAGTGCTACTCGCTGCGCATTGCCTCGGCGATGACCCACGACGAGGGCTGGCTCGCCGAGCACATGCTGATCCTCAAGCCCATCTCCGATGGAGATGGAGGTCGCTGCTAACCCTCGTAAGCGCGCATCGACCAGACGGTTAAGCAATTGGTCGGCCAGCTGTACATGCGGCTGGACCTCGCATCCGCTGAGACGAAAATATAATCCTTCCGTCTATACGCGATGCCGCTGTTAAACACGTCAACTGAAGACAATATCCATCTCAACGTGATCAAAGCCAAATCTGCTGTCGGGATCTGCCGCTGGACCGCAGCGAGGTCGCATTGCCGGTGCGGGTTCCCGAACCCAAGGTGGGTAAACTCGGATCGGCCCTCAACCGGATGCTCGATCACATCATGGCCGCACCGGGACACAGCAAGCGAGCAAAACCCAGTTGCACCAGTTCGTCGCCAACGCCAGTGACGAATTAGACAAACCGCTGGGCGCGACTATACCCAACCTAATCAGCACAACGGATGGGCCAGGATGGTCTGGGCCAGGAGGCGGCTGCACATATGATGACATGGGTGGTATCGGAGACCAAGTAGACAACGCGCCTCGTCAAGGACCTACTGACTTCCTGGGCCCGGGGCTTAGTACTCCAGTCGCCCGTTAGAGTGCGAACAGGACGCACACGCGGCAAGACCGGGCCACCGGTGAGAGCTTGCGCCACCCGAAGAGCCAGCGGTTGTTCCCGGTGATGGGGCGTGATTTCACCAAGGTGATGACTAACCTACTTGCCCAACGCACGCATTCATCCTCATCCCGGAGCCAGCACCGTCGCGGTTGACCACCGACCCCAGCCATGGCGTGCTGCAGGTGATCGACAACGATCCTGGCATTTCAGTAGCACTTCAGTCGGCGGTGTTCGAGCGGTTCGCCCGCGGCGACTCCTCACGCTCGCGCAAAGATGAGCAGCATCAGGCTTGAGTCTGACAATCGCATCCGCACAGTAGTCAAGGTACACAAACGAGTTCTTAAACTGCGCCACTGGCTATCGTCCGGTCCTGAACCCGTACCGGTCCGAACAACATGCGAGGGAGCAGTGCGTCACGTAGGATTGCCGGCGGAATCGACTCATTACGTCGCTCGTAACATAGTGCGCCTAAGTGCGCGAACGTCTGCAACGGTTCGGGAGCCAAACGGCGCACATCTCGCACCCGAACCTTGAGGAGTTCCTGCGGTTGAATACTTTGGTGACGTTCCGCGGTACTCGCGGCGTGCTGTCGCCGGGTTCGCGCGGACATCAGGTTGCCGTATCGCTGGCCACAGCATCAACGCATCGAAGCCAGTTAGTCGTAGCATCAAGAATTCGACACTCAAACTAATGCCATGCACGACTTCAGACTCACCATATTTCAGATCAGCGGAATTCTCGGGTGCAGCTTCGCAAACAACACGCACGGCTCCAACAAGACGACCTTGCCGATCCTAATGGCCATGGCGGGGACGATCTGCGGTTGCACACCGTCGTCAAACTCCGAAAAGCTGAAATGGACAACCACATAGTAGATAGTAGAACCCGCCCATGTTAAGAAACACCGTCGACCGACTTGCCGGGTCAGACAGCGGCACCTACTAAGAGACCGACTCGACAATGGCGAGCATTAAGGCCTCAGCAACCGCAATAACGCTTTGGTTGCCAGCAATTTTGTCATCGAGAACGCCGAGCAGCTCCGAAACCCTTTTTCGTTGCAACGTTGCGATCGCACTAAACCAACAAGTCGCGCAGAATCAGCTAGTTGAGCAGCGACTGGCCGGATCCGTCTCAGGGTTCATGCCAGTCTGCGACACATAGTACCAGTATCGTTCTTCTATGCTACCTTCTGCCCGGCAAAATCAGGGCGTTATCAGTTAACCCAGACATCGGATTCACGGTAGTGCGAGCTACTTCAGTATGACCCAACACGACCCACGACTACGAGAGGGACACAGGCATTGCACCGCGCAACGCAGCTTATCACCCCATTGACGCCATAAACCGGATAACGATCACCCGATTTCCGCGCCAGCGAAAAATACCCGTTGTTGAAGTCGCGGTAATCACCCAACCTGATCTTCATCACAGGCGCTCTACCTACTCACGCGCCACCCATTCTAATCGCACTGATTCGTCAAGCGCCACCATCCGATCCCCTGCCAACCGTGCGACTGTCTCGACGACTGACGCCCCGTCATCGTAATTCACTAAGTTCCCACATACCGTAACGTCGTGATCGTGAGCATACACCTTGAGTCTCTAATGTGATCCAGCAACACGGATCTACAGAATCACAGAACATCCTAGTAGGTAGGCCTTTCGCGGACGCTGACTTCGGCCTGCACCACACGTAGCACGTGTCGTCAATACGGGCAACCTCGTCTTCTGTCAATCCATGTTCAGCGAGATTCACCAGATAGCCGAGCCAGCATGCGTCGATAAACAGCACCTACCTGGATCGATCCATTCCATACGTTCCATAGGTTTTTGTCCATCGTGAGGAACCACAGGAAAACCGCAATCCCGGCGCTGGGAAACAGTCGTGCAGGCATGCTGGTCATTGATAAACAAGCTCCCCTCTAACCACACGCCACCGTTATCGGCGAGGTTCATCTGTGACATCCGCCAAGTCTGCTCGACGCGCTCCCACCCGTAGATCAAAACATCCGTCGAATTGCTACCGTCATAACAGATGAACCTTTCGGTCTGGACTAAACATTCCGCCCGAGCCACAGCACGAATCACACACCCAACCTCTGGACGGTTCGAGAATCTCAGCAATTATCTTAACAACACTGGGTAGGGTGAAGAATTCGCTGCTAAGCCGTTCTTCTACGTGAACTAAATTGCCTAGAAAGTTACTTGTACACCTCCCCTATCAGGTCCCGCGCGATGTCTGCCATGCAGGCTGAACCGTCCACTGCCAAGCAACTCGACTAGCTCACCCAGCCGACGCTGGTCAAAAGGTCATATATATGACAAAGTACCGACCAGCTCCGGGTTAGCCGCTATTATAGTGTCCATTGCCTCATCGATGAGCTGGCTGATGTTGTTGTCTTTTGTATTGTACGCCAACAATTTCCAGTGCTCGGATAGCAGCACAGCAAACACGCCGTCAGCTCGTTCGTTATCAACATAAGAGATGTATTGGAACAATACCAAAACGGAGCTTACACCCTATTTATTAGTTTTATTAGTTGGCAGGTAGTGACCCGCGTAGCTTGTCCACAGCCTTCAAAAGCGCGTCATTGATCTCCTTTACCGTCGACAGTACCTCCAGCGCGTGTTTCTTGCCCGGAGCCATCCAGCGAGTTCCTTATCTATGTTGCTTTACAGCTTAGTTGCATCCAATCGCGCGTAACTCGCCGGCCAAATCGCTCCGTCGGGACACAGTGACCCCATCCCGGCCAGGACGCCATCGACTCCAGCTCGCTGGCTAGCGACGTGTTAACCCAACTCCCCAGTAACTTGGTCGACATGCTGGTCCTCACCGAACACATCCACGACACGTAGCGTATTTCAGGCTGAGTCAGCCACGAGAGTCAACACACGCGGCCAAACGGTCGTTTAAGCAGCAGCAACCACAAATATTATAGCCGTACTGGCGTTTGACCGCTGCCGTGTAGATCTCAATGCGGTAGCGAAATCAAACAGCCGCTCCACCCGCTGTCGAAAGAAGATCAACGGATCGAAAGGACACGGCAGCACGGTGCCGCGGTCAACGCATGGCACCGTGCTGCCGTGTCGCAGATATGCCTACGCCGACCCCCTGGACAGTGACCGGTTCAATTTCATCAATCTCACTGACCGCCACTAGCTAAGCTGTAGCGAGTTTAACCTACTGAACCGACCACCGTAGGTAGTCGCTGCTGTCGGCTTCAGTACCCACACCCAGTGCGGTGGCGGCCCGCAGCGTCAACTCACGAACAGCCACGTCGTCAACCTCCCGAACCCACGCACTGGCCAGCAGCACCCGTTCCGCCAAATCGTAGTGACGGGCTAAGCCCACTCAAGTAACTGTGAGTAGCACCCCGGAAGCAAACAGGGCTCGACAACCCACTTGGTGTCGCTCCACTTGGTGCCGCTGCGATTCCACCAAGAACCCGTTGCTGAGCGTGATGCGGCGGCCAAATACGCCTCGATCGACCTCCACGGTACTGGACCAAAGCGCACCGACAGCGGCCACAATGTCATCAGCCAACTGCGCGGGTTGGCCTTGACGACATGACTGCCCCAGCAGCCATGCTGGTACTGACACATACTCCAGCGCAACAACGCCCAATCATCGACAGCCCTCAGTGTCGCCTCGCGTGCCCAGTACTCCACCGGCAACCTCGCCAAGCGAGTATGCCGAGCACCATACGGCGCGATCCAAAAACGTCGCGGTTGTACGACCCGAGTCAGCGAAAAACAGGCGAATAGTGTGCACACACCGACACCGAGTCCAACTGCAACACTTGGATCCACCAGATCAGTCGCTTCAAATGCGTATAGTGATTGGGTCAGCAGGTTTGAGCTCGGCGAAGCCTTGTGCCGCGACCGCTACTCGACAGACTTGCACGGTATAAAGGCGCTCATGCACACGCATCACGGCGATGCAGTGGGGATACCATCTGCTTGCCGTGGGACGCGGCGCTCATGAACGACGATAGCTGTGCAACCGGTACCGCAGTCCGGAGCAGCTCACCAGCCACTCCCCCGTCACACCCACCCATGTGTCGTCGAGCACCGGGGCCAGCACGTCATCGTCCTCATGAGGCAGGTCGGTGTCCACCTCGGTGACCCCGCAACGGGTCGCCAATGGCAACGCAAGCCGGTAGATCTGCCCACCGCCAATCACCCACATCTCGGGTTCAGTCTCGAAATTGGAAATAGTCTCTTCGAGAGAACCGAACACCTCCGCTCCCTCAGCCATGAAGTCAATTTGTCGGCTCAGCACGACATTTCGGCGTCCTGACAGCGGGCGAACCCCAGCCGGCAACGAATCCCAGGTCCGTCGGCCCATCACCACCGGGTGACCCATCGTCAGCTGTTTGAAGCGAGTCAGATCCTCAGGAACTCGCCAGGGTATGCCGCCACCGCGCCCAATCACACCCGTCGTCGACTGAGCCCAGACCAGGCTCACCATCGTCATACGCGCCACTTCTCGAGCCCAGCCATACTGGCATCATCGTCGTTGACGCGCGTCATACCGCGACTGGGGCTTTGATCGCCGGGTGCGGATCATAATTCGTAACGACGACGTCCTCGTAGACGTAGTCGAAGATCGAATCACGCTGCGCTAGAAAGAGCTCCGGATAAGCTCGGGGTTCGCGGCTGAGCTGCAGCCGTACCTGCTCGACGTGGTTGTCGTAGATGTGGCAATCGCCGCCCGTCCAGACGAACTCACCAACCAAGAGACCGGCCTGAGCGGCCATCATGTGGGTCAACAGCGCGTAACTGGCGATGTTGAAAGGCACACCAAGGAACAGATCGGCGCTGCGCTGGTACAACTGGCAACTCAGCCGGCCTTGGGCGACGTAGAATTGGAAGAACGCGTGGCATGGGGGCAGCGCCATCTGCGGGATTTCACCGACATTCCAGGCCGACACGATGATACGCCGAGAATCCGGGTCGGTGCGCAGCAAATCCAGCGCAGTGCTGATCTGGTCGATGTGATCACCGGAGGAGGTCGGCCAAGATCGCCACTGCACACCATAAATCGGCCCGAGATCACCTGTGCTGCTAGCCCACTTGTCCCAGATATTGACTCCACGCTCGCGCAACCAGGTGACATTGGAGTCGCCGCGCAAGAACCACAGCAACTCGTAGACCACCGACTTGAAGTGCACCTTTTTCGTCGTAACTAGCGGGAACCCAACCGACAAGTCGTAACGCAACTGCTGACCGAACAGACTGCGGGTCCCGGTGCCGGTGCGGTCGGCTTTGGCTACGCCGCAGTCAAGCACGAGACGCAGCAAGTCCTCGTATGGCGTCGCTATCAGCACACAGCCAGCTTAGCGGCGATCGCAAGCACGGCGGAAAAGCCAGTCGCGGCGGATCGACGCCAAGAAGCCAATGAATTTACGTCGCGCCAAGAAGAGTAGAGAGCATGCCGAACCGTACTGACAGTCTCACCACGTCCGACAGCCGTTGCCCCGTCCAGTTGTTCCCCCCGAAGGAGACGGACCCTGGCCTAGTGTGGTAATCTAATAGCCAAGTACGCACAACACATTTTACTAGATAACGACGAAGCTGGTCGGGTTCGGCTACGCAATGCTGCTGTTGCCCAACGTGTACCACTACTACCATGCGCCATGGCGACGGGGCTCCGATCAAAATTGCAGCAGCATTCAGCGACACGAAAGAACGCAAACGGGTGATGGCCATGGTGGAAAATGTCACATTGGACATGATGGCCAGCAACGCCGGGGCCTTCTTCGACTATTTGGCCGGTCGCCCCAAGGTAGCCGAGGGATAGTTCGGCGTATGCGGCTATATACATGATACATGGGGGTGGACGAATTTCAGTGTTAGTGGCGGAGCAGCAACCAGACCGCGTTGCCGCCGCGTTCTTCTACAGTGACGGCCTGGTGGCCAACACCACAGACAACCCACACCTGCTGGCCAACCGGATGAAGGCCACGGCCTACGTGGACGGTACCGAGAATGATACACATTTCACCCGAACCACGCCGCACAGCTCTACAAAGCGCTGACGGGCGACCAGCGTTGCCTGCACCGTCGCATGATATTCGGCTGTCCGCGGGTTCGCAGTAGCAGACCACCTACCGTATGACGCCGCCGCACGGCACTGGACAGCAATGGCCAACCTGTTCAGCTCGGTGCACCGCGTTAAAGCTAGCGGCGCGGCTGAAGCATCGTAAGTATACGGTAACCGATCAGCGCTAAATAGACCACGAAACCGGAAGGTCCACCAATTCGGCCAGTCGAGCCCCACAACGGTAGACGATGCCAAAGGCTAACTGGCCGCTCTTGGCCCGATTCAGGGTGGGTGCCCCATTAGTATTTTATTTAGTATTTTATTTATACTCCCAACGTCATTCCGGTGCTGCCGTGCGACTGTACGCGCTCCTCCGCGACATGAACATCGGTGGCGTAGCGGGCAGCAGCCATAGCCCATACCGACCGCAAACCCTAGATCCGCGGGCCGGTCTCTTGACCGCCTGATATAAACCAATCGTGCGGCCGAACGCTTAAGCTGTCTACCTTAGGTCAACACGGTGTCACACACCACCGCGTGACCCCAGGGGGGCTCGGAGTGTAGCAACGCCACTCCGATCTCTAGCGCTGCCGACACGACCGCATCCCCCTTGCCTAACCACGACAATGTCGCCGCCGAGAACCAAACGTCGGGAAAAAGCCTGATCATAAACAGGGCCAGCACCGGACGGCACATCAGCTTTCACTGGCACCCACGACACTACGGACGGATCCAGTCAGACCATCGGAGCCAATACTCACCTCGGCGACCGAATCGCCTGGCGGGGTGTACTGCGGCACCATCAGCGCCGCCGTGACCGTATCCTGTGCCAACGCCGACACGGTCTCGGTTTCACCAGAACGCAATAACACAACGGTGGCGGGCACAGCGCTGGACAATAACGGGACCGGCGCGACGGCCCGAACGATCTCCTCCATCACGATCGCGACCGCACGAGCACTCGGACCACCGCCACCCAATGACTCAGGCACCAACATCCCGGCTATCCAGCTCAACGGCTGCTCTTTGCCAGACTTCTGACAAGAACTGCAGAACCGAGGAATCCGAGTCATAGGTGCGAATAATCGATTCCCGTAGACACGTTTCGACGAGCAAAGCGAAGCACGCTGTCGCGCAGTGATTCCTAGGTGTCCGAGTACAGCGGGTCGCCCATGCTCATCGATCTAGATCCTTCGATGTGACTTCTTTGTCGACGCGATATTCGCCAGGCAATCCGAATCCACTCGGCGAGTTCATTGTGCAAGATTTCCGAAGTGCCATCCTAAATCGAGCTGCCGCGCGCGTAAGTAGCGGTAACCGGGCTCACACCCGATCAGGTCGATAACTTCTGGTCTGCACATGATCCAATCGTCTTGATGAAAAAGGATTCGGAGTGCAGATCGAGGTCAAAACCCGAGATACCCTACGCCAGAAGAGCAAAGTACAACTTTCAAGCAGAAAACCTCAGGACCGAACTGACCCTCTTGAATACTTTTGTCCCCCTAAAACAACCGTTAACCTATCCGACGAAGAACCTCTGCTTCGACCCGCAGGAGCATTAGCTCGTTGCGTATCACCGGGTTACGCTGGTCCCCAGCCGGTCTCGTCAAGTTGCGGTGACCTTACCGATATGACCACCTTACCGAGGTACGCCAGAGCAAGAGCCGATCGCGACGCGCTCGTTGTTGAGCACGGTTAATCGCAACACGCTAGCCTCCTGGCCGAGCCGATTCGCACCAGGCATCCGAACGTCGTTGGGGGAATACTTCGTTGAACTCCGCCTCACCAGTGATCTGGGGTAGCGCACGAATTCCGACTCTCGGTTGAGTAACGTCGCACAGAAAATAAGTCAGGACATCTTATCTAAGCACCGTCGAACCGATGCAAGCAACCAGGATGGCCATTTTCACGTGCTGCGCCATCAACGTCCATACCTTTTGCCCATTGACGATCCAGTCATCGGGGTGATAGCCGTCTCGCACCGTGCGGGTAGCCTCCTCCACCAAATCCGATCCCGAATCCGGATCATTGAACATTTAGCAATAGATGGAATAACCAACGAATAACGGAAGCAGAAACTTTTGCTTCTACTCCTCGATCTCGGACGGCGCGATGGTCGAAGCCGCCATACCAATCCTGATACCGTTCTTTCCGCCGCCCGCCGGGAGCGCTCCCGTGAACGACCAACTGGACACCAACCTGCTCCTGAGCGGCCTGCGGCAGACCCAGCCTGCCGTTGCTTGGTAGTAAACAGATCGAACCACGCACCAAGGAAATCGCGCAGTTCGCTGATGACAGGGCTGTGCCCGTCGAAGAACAACCTCCCCCACGCATCCAGGCCGACGGCAATACTCATTACTCATTGCTTGGCTTGCGGCTGAGCGCGGAATCCTTGTGCATGGCCGAGCAATAGACCACCGCCTATGACTATCGTCTCGCCGATGATCTAACTCACCGTATCTAGAAAATGAGAAAGACAACCGCACCCGCCACACCAAATTCTTCCGAGCGTGATGATCACCGCAAGCGAATTTCCTTGGTCTTTCCAAATGGCCTCAGTCAGCCTGCTACGAACGAAACCTGGGCAGACCAAAGTGACCCCAATAGCTGGAGCGAGCGTTCCAACGCCAATTGTTTGGTGACACGGATCACCGCCTCCTTGGTTGCGTCGCCCATACCCATGGCCGGTTGATGGGTGCAGCCGCCAACAGAGCCGGTAGTGACCACCACGCCGCCATGCTTACCCATCCATGCCGCGACGACGAGCGAGGGCCACAGCAGCGGAGCTCACAAGTTGACATCGAAAATCTTAGCGAAGCAAGCATGGTCCTGTTCGACTAGCGGAGCATACGCAGGATTGACTCCAAGCGTTGTTGGCCAAGATATCCACACCGCCGAACCGTCAAAGTACTCCAGCACGCACTCGACGCAATGTCGGGCAGCATCTCCTCGTCGACTGCGTAAGCGCCAACGCCTCATCACCGACTTGTGATGCGGCCGCCTCCGCTGCCTCTTACTTGCGGACGGCGAACACCACATTGGCCGCCGGCGATCGCGAGCTATTGTGGACGATCACCAGCCCGATGCTGCGGGGACGCGCTGGCGATTATGACGGTACGACCGGTCAGATCCAGTCAGGTCATTTTGATATACCCTCTGTTACGTTAATACCCAGAATCCCGTCAGCGAAGGGCACCGGTTGCACCCTGGTCTCTCATACCACGCTTTCTAGCTGCCCACATTGTGGCATGCAACCATAATGTTTAGTCAGATTAACTCTGATGAAACAACCGACAGGAACCGGGGGTTGTTACTGCGGCGATGGCCATAGCACCCACGGCCTCCGTCGAGACTTTTGCGACTGGCCCAGCGACCACCAAACACCAAGACCATCTCATTTTGTCCCCACGGACAACCCGGGCGGAGGTGACTGCGGACAACAACAGCAACTGCGGCTCTGAAAGGCGAAACGTAGGCGCCGGCGGCGGAGACCGGAGCCCACATAGGGAACAGCCGCCGGGGCGGCCAATTCTCCAGGCTGAGTAGTCAGGAATGCACTTCCGTGCTCCTCGTTTGTGAAACATGTCAACCAGTAACGATGCTTAGTTCGTGTGTATTGCCAACTTTGTTAGAATATTTGCTGCTCATCCCCAGTGTCTCCAAAAAAGCTAACAACTCGTTGCTACATAAACACAATAGACAAACGCCGATGAAAATTTTTTACGTGTTTCTTAACACGTATTCCCGGAAGATTTAACACGGTCTTACCGGGCATGCTATCCAATTTCAAGCAACCACACAAGAATGAATCACTCGCCGTGCGGTTCTGTAGGTATAGGTGCAATAGCAGGCCTCGACGCGCAATGCTAAGCGCACCAACTCCGCTTTCACTTTATAGTGAGTTTATAGGAGTTATTGCCCGAGTTTTCCCGCAGCAGGATTATCCGTGCTTTGCGGTAACCGTCCCACTCATCAGCTGACCAGACTCCACACCAACCTGCCAGCGGAGCTTACCCGTGAGCAGTTTGCCGCCGGCATTACGCGGCAACGCGTTGTCCACCACAGCGACATATTGCGGCGCCTTACAGTCGGCAAGTTGCCCCCAACAGTGGTCAAGCACCACCATCACGTCGATCTGCTCTGTACCGCCAAACAGTGCCGCTCCGTACCTTCTCCCTCATGCGGTCGTAAAGCACCGCCAACACGCGGGAGTCCGTAACATGCGGATCCACCAGCAGCACAGCCTCGACCTCAACGCTGGAGATGTTCTCGCGGCCCCGGTTGATGACATCCTTGAGACGATCGATACGTGCACCCGACCTACGTAGCTAACCCGAGCTATGTCGCCGGTATGCAACCAGCCGTCCACAATGCAGAGAAATAGTCTGCGGCCGGTTCCAGTAGCTTGGTCGTCACATGGCGCCGCGTACTACCAACGCGCCCACACCCGTGTTATGACCGTCAGAGACCGCACCAAGATCCACCGAGGGGACCGTATACCCCACCGAATCGGCATGCTCCACAGCATCCTGGTCAAGCAGGGCGGTCATCAGCAAAGCAGTCTCGACCATCCCGTAACCGTTGAACACCGCGGTCCACAGTAAAACGTTTTCACCCGGTGCACGAGAGACAGGGAGATCGGTGTCCCGTCATAGACTACCCAGCACGCACCGGAGACGTCTGCGGCAACAAAGTCATTGTGCTGCAACAAGAAACAGTAGTCCACGGAGACGGTAAGCATGAACGAGATGCACCCTGCAGACAGCGCTGCGATCAACCCGTCAATATTCAATGCGGGCATGATCACCGCCTTCCAAGACGCACTGCCACCAAAAGCTGCGAGTTGCAGCCGGTCCGGAACCTAGATCAACGTACGCAGCTCCTCGCCGAGATCCCTTGACTGACAGAGACATCAAATCGTGTTCTCGACGTTGGTCAGGAAAGCCTCGTGTGTGGTCAACACCCCCTGGAGGTGACCGGTAGTAAACGAGCTGTAGAACAGCACGGCGGCGTCTGTGTAGCGAAGATGATGAATCACATACGGTTGGCCGTCGGGTAATGTAGTCTCCGGTGCCAGCTCCACCCGAGCACCCGCGTAGGACAAGATGAACTCGACTTCAGGCTGCACCGACCGGGTATTGACCAGTACCGCAACATCGCCGACCATAACGGTGCCCCAAAATGCCAGCACCCAAAGCGACTCGTGAAGCACGCTGGCCACAACTGCCGGTAGGTCATTCGGGCCACTCCAGCTCAACTATGGTATCCCCGTTTGGGCGGTTGTCGACCTGCTCAGCAAACATGTTCAGCAGCGTGGCGGTCAAGCGATCTCAGTACGGGATGAAGTTGCGGTCGAGGGAAACTCGCTTCACCACAAACGGATTGTCGCCATGGAAGACGTCAATGGCAGCAGGCATGCCCGCTCCTTCCGATCATTCCATTAGCATCGCGGCAAGCGTGCCACCCACTTCGTGGGCTCGTTCGCACACCGTGGCATCGACAGGACTGACGGCCTCCAGCACGTCTGCAGCATGAGTCAGCGACAACCCAGTAGCAAGCTTGCCGACGGCGACCGCGGGCGCCGACGGTGTCGTTGTTGCCATGCACCCACAAGCCGTAGGAACGTCCCGACACGTGGTCCAGAATCGGGTAGTAGACGGTGTCAAAGAAGTGCTTAAGCGCCCCGGACATGTTGCCGAAGTTGGCGGCGGTGCCAAACAAGTAGCCGTCGGCGTCAAGCATGTCCGCGATAGTCGCGGCCAGCGCCGGTCGGGAAACCACGTCTACACCGCCGATCTCGGAATCGTTGGCTCCGGAAAGCACTGCCTCCAGCAGCTCTCGGGTAGTCAGCGACGGGGGTATGGTGCACCACCAGAAACTTCTTAGTCATTGGCAGGGTAAGTCGCTCCCGTGTAGTTCTAGGGCTGTCTTCATGGCTTCCCGCGCGCGACGACGATCTCCTGCGTATTCGTAGGCCCGAGCCAGCCGGTACCAACGGCGCCAGTTGTCGGGATCGCCTGCTAGCTCGGCGCGCACGGTGGCGAACAGCGCGTCAGCCGCGTTTCGCTGTATGCGCCCCGAGGGTCGTCGGAGCAGCGCGCTAGTGTCGAGCTCCATCCCGTCTGCCGCGATTAGGCGAGCCAGCTTCTGGTGAGCGAATCCTGCTCGCAGAGTAGCGATCATCGCCCATAATCCGATAAGGGGCATGATCAACAACGCCAGCCCCAGACCCACGGCGGCCGCCCGTCCTGAGCCAATCATCGCGATGGCCATACGACCCAACAACACAAGGTATGCCAGCATCGCGAAGCACAGAGCCGCGATGAGCAACTGGATATACAGGCTGCTCTTGATCATTACAGTGTCGTTCATTACAGGTTGAGTAGGGGCTCGAGACCCACCGTGAGGCCAGGACGTTCGGTGATGCGACGCACCGCTAACAACACGCCGGGCACAAATGATGTCCGGTCCAGGCTGTCGTGGCGGATGGTCAACGTCTCCCCCGCAGTACCGAACAGCACCTCCTGATGGGCGACCAGTCCGGCCAGCCGCACCGAGTGCACCGGGATACCGTCAATGTCGGCGCCTCGGGCACCAGGCAGGCTGGTACTAGTGGCATCGGGATTGAGCGGCAAACCTTTTCGCGCCTCGGCAATCAGCGTCGCAGTGTGCGTCGCGGTGCCCGAGGGTGCATCGGCTTTGTGTGGATGATGCAGCTCGATAACCTCCACCGAGTCAAAGAACGGCGCGGCCTGTCTGGCGAAATGCACCGAGAGCACCGCACTGATCGCGAAGTTAGGCGCGATCAGCACTGATGTGTTGGGCTGATCGACCAGCCATGACTGCACCTGCTGCAGCCGCTCGGCGGTGAAACCAGTGGTGCCAACCACGGCGTGAATTCCATTGCCGATAAGGAACTCTAAATTGCCCATCACAACATCTGGATGGGTAAAGTCGATGACTACCTCGGTGTTGCCCTCGGTGATCAGGCCCAGCGGATCATCGGCCTCCACCTCCGCGGACAGGGTCAAATCCTCGACGGCCCGCACAGCCTGCACCATCGTCGACCCGACTTTACCTTTGGCTCCTAACACACCTACTCGCATAGTGTTCACCCTAGACCGAACGGTTGGAGAACCTTAGCCGCCTTGACAGGTGTTTAGCCTGTGCGGCAAGTCAGGCACAAGTATGGCCCACCTGGCGTTCACTGCAAAACAAGTAATGTAGCGGTGCAGCTCATCGGGCCACAGCGAAAGCACCTCTTTAAATCGACGGAAAGCGCCTTTTCCACTTATCGCGGCCTCTAGAGAGTCCACCCAGTAGCGATAAACAACTCCAATATCCCAGTAGCCCGCTTACGAGCCGATGCACTCCACATAGAGCTAGCGGCCCTCATCCTCGTCAAAACTGTCGTCTTCACAGATCCGAGCCTGCGACCCACAATCACCGGTTTTGAGGTCGATCCAGCCACCACCCCACATGGGATCGCCTCCCATGAGTAACGCCAGCTGCTCCAGGTCGACTGGCAACAGACGAAGCATTGGCGCGGACCTTGGTTGAGGATTGCTACAAGTTGATCGGCCAACTCTTTGTCCCCGCTCATGCGCACTCGTTTAGCGCAGCCACACACTTGTCCGGTTAGTCCAGCCGCTTCTGGTAAATAACTGGACAACGATGTCCCGGAGTCCATCACCTGCGAGCTGAAGGACCTCGTCGGTGAGTAGCCCACGCACAGTCTCGACAACAGACCCGTTATCGGTGAACATCGCTGCACGTAGCGCCTTCACGGCGTTTGCATCCCACGTACGCTTAACGCAACGGTAACGGAGCAGTCACGCTAGATCGCAGAACGGGCCCCGCGATCGTATTCAGCGGATTTGCCCACAGTTAGCTATTCATCTACAGAGGCCAGCTGGGACATGGCTCCCTGCGATACATCGAAATAGAGTTCGAACATGCTTTCGGCTAAGATCCCGCCTGGAGTAACTGTCAAGCTCGACACATTCAATGCCGCTGTAACAGACATTGGCGAGCTGAACTTCGACGGCTTCGAGCCTCCCTATCCGGTTACATGCGCTGGAACCAAATATGGAGACGGCTCGTCGGCAGCAGATCGCGGTAAGTCACGAGGTAATTTCGGGCCTGGCCAAAGAAGATCCCGCCGATGTCGACGGCCCGGCTCACACAGTGGTCGCCGATTGGCTACGAACCAGCTGCGCCAAAGCTCGCCGCCGGCTGAAGGAATTGTCACCGCGTTTAACACTCGCCAGCCGGCATATTGCTGCCAGACCTACCGGCTACCGCCCAGACGGGGCAAAATGACATCCTCGATGGTCAACACCTGCGAATGATTCAAACCTTCTCAAAAATCTCCCAGACATAACGCCGCCCGATACGCTCGTTCACGCCGAGCAATTTCTTGCCCAGCAAGCGGCAAAATTGCGTCCCCACCAGCTGGAAAAGCTGGCGCTCAAGTGTGCGCTGCTGATCAACCCGTACGGGCAATTTCCCGGCTCCGACCGCACGCCGACGCGATTTTACCTGGTGCAGTCAACGGTCTGATAGGATGAGCATCGGGATGCTGATCACATACATACCCGGAATTGCGCACCAATAGCGACGCGTGGCTGGCACGATTCGCCACGCCTGGCATATGCCACCCGGACAACCAAGCCTCTCCGTGTCAGCGGCCAACCCAACGAAAGAGACAGCAGACAAGGACACGCGTGGCCACACCCAACGCCAACACGATGCACTCACGGCCTTGGTCCAGGTCCAGTTGGGCTATCCGAAACTCGGCGTGCACAACGGACTGCCGGTGACGGTCATCGTGTGGACCACGCTTCAAGAGCTAACGTTGGGCACGGACTGAACCGTAACGGGCCGGCGGTACACTGGTGTTGATGCGCAACCCGATCCGGATGGCCAGCCAGGCCTATCGCTATCTGGCCGTATGCGATGAGCATTCAAATCATCCACTGTGTCTTAGGCAAACTCGCCAAGTGACCTCACCAGATCAGCGAGTGGTCCTGTATGCGAAGGATCGCTACTGCACATCCCCGGCTGCAACATACCCAGCTATTGGTCCGAAGTTCACCATATAGATTGAGTGGTCAGCCGGCGGCTTAACCGATGCCGACAAACTCGCCTTTGCCTGTCAACCCAACCATAAGCAGGATGGAAATGGCTGGCGGACAAAGAAACTTCCCCACGACCGCACCGAATGGATCCCGCCGCCGTATCGGGATCACAGCCAAGCCAGAACGAACAATTATCACCGCCCAGAACAACTGTTCGACACCGATCAGCACCGATGTTGATGTACGGCCTATCAGACGTCAATGACCACCCGACTGCTTTTCGCCCGCGATACACAAACCAGCATCTCGTCATCGCTCTCGGTAGAGCGGCCACAACGATCGACCTGTCCAGCAATAACTTTGACCTTGCATGTTCCACAGAAACCTTGCTGGCACGAGTACGCCGTGGCCGGATCCCGGTCAAGCATGACGTCAAGTGCCGACCGATTAGCCGGAACGTTGAGCACACACCTCGACCGCGCGAGTTCCAACTCGAAAGAGATCCCGTCGACGAGGGGCGGCGGGCTAAATCGCTCGTAGTGCAGTGGCGCGTCGGCGTGTTCGTTACGAGCCAGCCGAACCGCCTCCAGCATGGCGGTCGGCCCACACACGTAAACAGCCGTCGTCGGCCCCGCACCGTCCAACAAATCGTCGACAGTGATGATGCGACTATGCTCGTCGTCGGCCCATACAGTAACCCGACCTGGAGCCACTGAAACCACTTCAGCCAGAAACGGCATGTACTCACGGCTACTAACCAGCATATATTGCCCGCCAGTTGCTTCCACGTTGCGCAGCCACCTGGATCATCGGCAGCATGGGAGTCACCCCGATGCCGCCGATCACGAACAGCAAATCGCGCTCGGCCGTGCCGAGGTGGAAAGCGTTGCGGGGACCTTCGAACATTACGATGTCACCCACATCGAATGTGTCATGCATCTCAATCGAACCGCCGCCACCGTCGGCGATTCGGCGGATCGCGATGCGGTAGTCCATGCGGCGTTCGGGCGGACCGCATAAAGAATCATAAAGAATATTGCCGCCGACGGCCCGATGGTAGCTGAACGTCGATATGCCCGCCGGGCGTCCAGGACGGCAGTAAACCACCTTGCGCATCGGCCAATGTCAACGCAACCACATCAGGGGTAACGAGCTAGCGTCTGATGACTACTGCAGATTGAGTCCGCCGCACCGGCTTCACCCAAGACGGCTCCCACCGCGAAGCTGAGGCGAATCCGCCGAACACCGCACGGATACCCCACAACAATGTAGCAAGCCGATCACGGTTGCACCGGCCATACAGGTCGGCTGGCCTACTGGTCCAGATACTCTCTGACACGATGCAATTCCCCAACAGACTCAAGCCCGTCGAATGCCCAAGCACGCTAACAGCCGAACTACCGACGGGCTGATGCGGCGCATCGCGTACCCAATCTTAGACTCGACGGCAATCGGCACGACCGCGAATCGTGCTGGCTGAACACAAGTATTCACCAGCTCCACGCACGTCGTAGGACACGAAGCTGTATCGGTTGTGGAAACTTTCATAGAACTCCCACATTATTCCTCACCAGACATAATGGTTGGTCGAGTCAGACGTGCACGACCAGGATATTCGAGCGCTACGGGATAGATCGTAATGTATCGATTTATTTCAAAGGTGATGTCGTCGAACGACGTAATGTCAGCTGCCAATATGGTGTTCATCGATCAGTGCGAAGCGCGGGCAGCTGGTGAGACCGCTAAATAGTCGACTGCCCGCTCCAGCCCGCCTAGTTGTGACGGGTGGAAACCCGGCTTGTAGTAGTCCCCAACGATTCTCACTAAACGCCGCGGCGCGGGTACCAATCCCCGACGTGCTGCCGCGAAGTAGTCACGCCACCGCGGTTTGGTCCCCTGCGGCAAGTAAGGATCCACCGAGTACATGAACTGTACTCCGCGAATCCACAGCAGCAGCATCACCGGCGTGACTGCCAGTTGGGTGCGTACCTGCCGCCAATATCCACCGCGCAGATGCTTCATAGTGTCGAACGCCACCGCTTTGTGTTCAACCTCTTCGGTCCCGTGCCACCGAAGCATGTCCAGCATCACCGGGTCGGCGCCGACGGCATCGAGCTGTGGAGAGTCCAAAATCCACTCCCCCAAAACGGCGGTGTAGTGCTCGATTGCCGCTATGCACGAAACCTGCTCCAGCAACCAGCTGCGCTGTCGTCGCACGTTGCACTGCGGTTTATCCCCTAATAGTTTATCAAAGAGCCACTTGATCTGATCAGGTGTACGGCGTCAGGTCGATGCCCTGCGCAGCGAAGTGGGCAAGCACCCCGGAATGCGCTTGGGAATGCATGGCTTCCTGGCCGATGAATCCCTGTACATCCAGCCGCAGCTGATTGTCCTTAATCAGTGGCAGCGTCTTCTTAAACACCTCAACGAAAAACTCCTCACCCGTGGGCAACAGCAGGTGCAACACATTGAGTATGTGGGTCACCAACGGCTCGTTGGGCACATAGTGAAACGACAGCTTCGCCCAATCAAAACCAACGTCACGAGCTTCGAGAACGAGACGTTCGTTATCTAAAGAAGCGTCATGTGGACCCGCTGCCTCGTCATAGGCGGTTAACATCCCTACCCTGTCTGAAGGTTGACACCGATTGAGTAAATATCGTCTCGATGTACACCACACAGTCGGAAGTGAAAGTATATATTAGAATGGGAGAAGCCTTAGGTGTAAAATATGGTCGTCAACCAACTGTCTTACGACGCTGACCCGTTGCCGGCCGTCTTGCACTTAGCAACGCGCCGCGCAGAATCAGTAATAACTATCGCACCTCAGCACCCAGTACCGATGTCTAGATCGGCACAATTCCGCACAGATGCTCGAAAAGCCAATGATGTCCGGGTTCCTGCGATATCGGCGTAAACTCTACCACCAACACGTAAAAATCGTCGGTGTCGCGGGCGGTTACGTGCAGGATGAAATCGTCGGCGCTGGCCAAGAAATAGACATCCATTACAGGGCGTCTGCGGCGGATCTGCTGAATGAAGCTGCGGATCTTCCCACGCGCGTTGGACTTTAGACTGACCGAGATAATTGCCTGCAGCAGCAATTCCACTGCGATCGGATCGATGTCGGTATAGAACCTGTGGATAACACCGAGTTCCAGGAGCCGCCGAACCCGACCATGAAACGTTGACAGCGTAATCCCGACCACCTTCGCTAGCGCATTGTTGGTCATCCAGGCATAGCCGTGCAGCAAGCGCAGCATTCTGCGATCCACCGCATCAATACCAGAGAGCCGAACATCCTTCGGTAAGTCGCCCTGCTCATCTCGCGGTTCCGTTGAGTCATTAGACATATCGAATATATATCGCAATAACCATTAACTATATCAATATGGCCATCATTTAAGGTATTGCGGACTATTCGAACTTTCTTCACACTTGAGCTACAATCTTAAACGATTTTGCGCCAGGGAGTGATTATGCGAGTCGGTATTCCGACCGAGACCAAAAACAACGAGTTCCGGGTGGCCATCACGCCGGCCGGCGTGGCCGCCCTGACACACCGCGGCCACGAGGTGCTTGTGCAGGCAGGTGCCGGGGAAGGCTCGGCAATCGCCGATGCGGATTTCAAAGCGGCAGGAGCCCAACTGATCAGCACCCCCGAACAGGTGTGGGCCGAGGTCGACTTGCTACTCAAGGTCAAAGAGCCCATACCTGCCGAGTATGGGCGCCTACGACACGGCCAGATCCTTTTTACGTATCTGCATCTGGCTGCCTCACGTCCTTGCGCCGACGCGTTATTGGCCTCCGGCACAACGTCAATCGCCTACGAGACCGTGCAGACCGCCGACGGCGCGCTGCCGTTACTGGCTCCGATGAGCGAGGTGGCCGGACGACTGTCGGCTCAGGTGGGGGCCTATCACCTAATGCGGACCCACGGGAAGTGCGGGGTACTGATGAGTGGAGTGCCCGGCGTAGAGCCCGCTAACGTGGTCGTGATCGGCGGCGGGACTGCGGGTTATAACGCGGCTCGAATTGCCAACGGTATGGGTGCGACCGTCACGATTTTTGATGTCAACATAAACAGACTACGGGAGCTCGACGCGGAGTTCGGTGGCCGCCTCCGCACCCGCTACTCGTCGGCCTACGACCTAGAAGGTGCGGTCAAGCACGCCGACCTGGTGATCGGCGCCGTGCTGGTGCCGGGTGCCAAAGCTCCCCGGTTGATCTCGAATTCTCTTGTCGCACACATGAAGCCGGGCGCGGTGTTGGTCGACATTGCCATCGATCAAGGCGGTTGTTTCGAAGATTCGCAGCCCACCACCCATAATCAGCCGACGTTCGCGGTGCATGATACGTTGTTCTATTGTGTGGCAAACATGCCTAGCGCAGTACCCAAGACATCGACATTCGCGCTGACCAATGCAACGATGCCATATATACTCAAACTCGCAGACCATGGCTGGCAGGCAGCCTGCCGGTCGGATCCCGCTCTGGCAAAAGGTCTTTCGACGCATAACGGTGCACTGTTGTCTGAGCAGGTAGCCAACGACCTGGGATTGGCCTTCACTGAACCGGCAAGGGTGCTGGCCTAAACGCCAGCACCCGCCTGACCAGCAATGTGCCGTTTAGATTTCATGGTGTGGTTGTGCTGGTTGTTGGTGGTTATTTCTTGCTGGTTTGGTTTTGTGTGGTTGAGGGGTGTGGTGGGTTATGTGGTGGGGATCGGTGGTGTGGGTTGTGTTGGTGGTTTAGGGTTGGTCGCGGCGTAGGTGGGCTGCTTGCAAGGGCCGCCGAGTAGTTGGTGTTGGTCACCGGCCGCGACATCGAAGCTGGCGATGCTGGGGGTGCGTCTGGTGTGGCGGGTGGCCGGGGATCAGTTGCGCTTTTCTGGTGATGTGTTAGCCCGCCACGCGCACAAGTCACCAGATCACGCCGTGGATGGCTTTTATCTTCCTTCCGCGGTCGATCCCCACAAAAAGTCAAGTACTGCCCTAGGCTAGAGCACCGCCGTACGCGTCATCACCGGCTGCGAGGTCATCGACGAACTGTGAAACCAACACGGCACCAACACAGCCGGGGGCACACCGGCTGGCCGAGGGCCGGTGAACAAACAGACACCCCACAGCCATAGCATGCACCCGAAAGCGCCCCCAACACCCAGCGCCAACAAGATCTAGGCTAGCCCACCAAACTCCCGACCGTATCGGCCAGCGATGGCACACCAGAACACTACTTCACCTGCCACCTATGAAACCGACCAACAATTCCTGCCACAAACACCAACACCCCCGGCCACCACACAACAACGTGAGATCGAGTCCTTCTTTAGAGATGGGACCCAGGGTGTGGATGGAACGAACTTGAGGAACTGCGTTATGGGTTATGGGCAAGTTCGTCAGCACCCCGATGTCGTTGAACTGCGTGTTACAGTCAAGGAGAACCCTGATGAGGAGTACGGGGCGGTAAGTATCGATGCACCGTTTGACCCGAAAGGCCGTTGAAGAAGCGTGTTTACGGTGACAATGTAGCCGGTGGGCAGGTTCACGCCCACTTGTGTAGTAACGAAAACAGCGGGTTGGGCATTGTAGCTATTAGCTGATAACAGCATCTGGACTTTGCTGGTTGTGGTCGTAACAGCTCAAGCCAACGCGCCGGCCTGGCCGACTGGTGTGCTAGTGTGGGCGACTTCTAGTGGCGTGGCGAACGCGGTCATTGTAGTGGCAGCCACTGAAGTTCCAGCGTAAATGGCCATGGCCAGAGCATCTTGGGCGCACATGTCGAGATAGCGGGCTTCGGTGGCTGCAATCACGTTGGTTTAGTGACCCAATACGCATGGGGGACGCCACCAGCGAAGCCAGTTGACTGCGGTTGGCTGCTACCTACTTCCGGTGGTACGTAGGCGGCCAATGCAGCCTCGTAGGCGCTCGCGGCGACATTGACTGGGGTCGAGCCGGCTTAAGTGGCTTGTATGGCGGCAGCGTGTAACCAACTCAGGAAGGTGGGTAATGGCATTGGTCAGACCAGCGACGACAGACCTATCTAGGGCCGCTAGTCAGGGATCGAGATCACTGATGAATACCAGGACAAGATAGACTATAGGTACGCGGCCCAGCGAATCCCAAGCCACCGTGGCCGACGTGCATCGGCACCAAATCTGGACCAGGAGAGATCCTGCCGAAGTTATTGCGGGCGGAAACCCCGCGTAAAACATCTCGATATCCCTTGTTAGCTGACGATAGGTGGTAATGGACTGTCACTGGACACGGTGGTCATTCCTCAACAAAGGGGATCACGATGCTGGTAGGCGGACTCAGCATAGGTGACCACAGCACCTGAGGATCGCGCCAGTGCCACTAAACGCACTTGCTGAGTTATAGTGCGTCTAAACAAGCTCGACAGGGCCATCTGACCAAAGACGCCGCTTGGGCCGGCAAACGACGTTAACTGAGGCACCCGCTAGGTCAGCCGGTATCCCCGAAGGTCAAGGAAGGTTTTGATTGCCGGGGCGGCTTAGTCCAGCCTTGAGGCACCAACAAACTTCCCACCGCGGCCGCCTACCCCAGTACTCTGGACACCGAACCGGCACTGACTGAACACACGTGTGGGATCAACCAATCAGCTATCGGAGCCAACGCCCCGCTGATCACTTTCGGTCCCGCGAAATACGCCGAGACTCCCTTGTCTGTTTTGCCCCCACACCGCATAGAACAGTCCAAACGACAAAAACGGGCTACCCACCCCGGCAGGGAATACAGCCCAATCAAAACTGACCAGCTGGTGTTCCAGTTGGCTAAATCCATCGAAAGTCTTAGCGCCAACGCAAGCCCGACCAAAACGTTCTGCGACCGGGTCGACGGCGACGACAATACCGTCGTTGCCATACTTTGCAATGCAGTCAGCATCGAGTTAATCAGCTCGGGATAGCCGCTAACCGAAGTTGACGCCAGCTACGCTGCTGACCTGAGAAACCGTGGCAACTGCACGGTACTAGCCAAGGTATTGACAATCTGCGATGGACTGGTAGACAACCCTAACCGCGACGCGATCACCTACGAGGTCGCAAAGGTACACTTACTATTGTGTCGACATCTTGAGCCCACCTCTCCAGGTAATGGGCTTCAGCGGTAAAATCGCGGAAGTGTTTTGACCCAACAAGTTAGTAGCGGTGAACGTCATCAGCAGGCTTTCGGTTGGTCGCAATTGCCAGCGGAGGCACCATTGTGGCGAACGCGGCCTCATACTTGGCCGCCGTGGCCACTCGCGCTCAGCTTGCGCGCCAGTCACACTACATCCACGCCACACAAGGCGCGGCCGCAGCCGCCATAGCAATTCGGAAGGAGACCCCCGTCCACGCGCTAACTGGTCAGGCGCTCGATCGCGAAACAATTCGTGGACTGCCGCTCCACAGCTAACTCATCCTATGCCATCGCAACAGCCAACATCGTCGCCGAACTGGCACCCACATACATCTACATCCAACCTCAGTTGATCTTCGGCAGAAGCACCCCGAAATCAAGCATCTATTATCTCCGATCCCCTAAAGGTACGCCATCCTAAGCGCAGCTACCTGGCCCGGCATGTAGTCTGCAATATCTCTTAATGAAATCCATCACATCTGACAGCAACAGATCCCTGGTCGCTACCTGAGAATTTTGTCCGAGCCACCATTTACTTGCTAAGAATTCTCACACTAATGTAATGGTAATCATGATCGCAACTTATTCGAACTGCCTTCCCGTCGTGTAATAACAACGTAAACAAAAATATCACAGACCTGTCGACCTAGCGATGGCCTTTCAGTTAACACATGTAGCAGGAGAATCCTAATTATATTGACAAATAGCAACCATACTAGAAGTAGATCAAGGAATACGATCTACTTGCTCGTACTTTAAGCAAGTAGATCGGCAGCAAATCGACACCAAGGTCGACCTTGATCCGAGGCAAGGAAAGCATTCTAGTTCACTTCATCCATAAATTCTAAAGATTTGATATTGCACAATTATTATAGTGACAATTCTAGTAATCTTGGCGTCTAGCGACTAGTTTCTAAACCAATTAATCGCTGGTATCAACGCAATCATTTCCAGACTACGCAGGAGAACGCTTTAATATAGATCACCATGGTGGACGTTGGCGTAGATCGGACTCGCGGCGCTGTGTGATGTCGCCAAATTGGTCGTTTAACTTGCATAGTGCACTCCACTTAATTTCACCAAAAGTAAGTGGTCGGCATGATGGATCGGACCTTCATAGAATCCCCTAGTGCGTGTAGCGCGAGGGTATCTCGCCCTGGCCTATCCGGCGTCGGGTGGGCGTGCCACGAAACTCGAGCGGAAACTGTATTGCGGAACAACGCCGCCCACACCTGTACCGCCCATGCCGAACACAAGCAATGGCAGTCCTGGCTCTCCAGCTGCGGGCGTGTTCGGAACGGTCATCGGCGTAGCTCCTAGCGACCGAAGTCCGAGACTGGCGAAGAGCGCAAGCGTTTTCCATGTAGGGCTATACCGACAACAGCTCGACTAAGATCACGTTGCCAAAATCAGCCGACACTGCGTTCCCGAAACCGCCCAGTCCGCCGATGCCGGCTGGAGGTCCTGGCACCGCGCCACCAACCGCCTGTTACAATATCTCTCAACGTCTGCCTGACCGCTCCACAGCCAAGAAAATTCGTAAACACGCCAACGCGTAGGGCAAGTGCAAAAAACCCGGACCCAAATATGCTATTTCCCAGAGCGGGATTTAGCATTACGACTAAAACGATGTTAGAGGTACCGTAATATATGCTCAGAAAACCATCGAGTCCCGTGGGGTAATTAGCCGACCCCTGAGCAAACCGATTTAACCTCGACCCGAGCTCACTGAGGATCCCAACGAGACCTGACGCCAGCGATGACAACCCCTGCAGTGCGGCGGAAACAATGCAGAGCAATTGAGATAACTTGCTCTGCCAGGGGTTCCTAGCCAACGCGTCCTTAGCTTGAGCCACCACAGTTGGACTAGGCAGCCACTCCAGGGTTGGCTGCAGCTGAATAAACAGGGTCAACCGGATAGGTCGTAACCAAGGAACCGGCATAGTCGTACATCGCCGGCTGCGTCCTGGGCCCACATTCTGGCTTCATTCCTTCGACAGCTGCAATCGCCGGAGTATTTTGACCTAATGCGTTGTTTACGACCAGTGACATCAGCCGATTGCGGTTTACCAAGATCAGCGGCGAGGGAACCGTTTTGGAGAATGTGATCTCATACGCCTCGGTGGCCGCCGTCTCTTGCGCGGCGGTCTGCTCCACCTGAGCAGCAACCGTGCTCAGCCACACCACATAAAGCGCGGCCACAACCGCCATCGACACCAAGCCGGACCCCGACCCTCCTCATTGGACAGCGCTAAAACTATCGACCCATAAGACACAGCGCCGCCGAACGCCACTCCGCGGCCAAACCCACACCAAGCCGACGCAGCGGCCAGCAGTGGCGTAAAGCCAGCCCCCGACATACATGCGCGCGAAGCCGATCGGGTGGCAACGTAACAAAGTACGGGGATGCAATTATAATTACCCTCCTTTGTCTAGCTGATCGCGATCGCGTTGGCAGCTTCGATAACCGCATAGGAATACGCGCTCGCACTCAAAATCCCGACAAACAGTTCGTGCACTACCATCGCTTGGGCACTCACCGACTGGTACGTCGCTCCGGTGTGCGTTGAATTGTGTTGCGGCCAAAATTGATATCTCGTCAACGGGAGCAAGAAGCAGCCCCTTGGTCGCAGCTGCCGCAGCTGCGTTTTGTGTAGCCATCACGGATCCCACCCTGTTTAGGCGACTAGCCACCGTTAGCTAACACTTCTGGATGCATAAAGACAAACGACATTGGGCTTAGCCTTACGAAAAGAGACAGAACCCGAGTTTGGTGGCCACCTCCGAAGCTACTTCGACGCACTCCACTCATACGAATCCGCTAAGTAGAAACGATCGGATCAAATCTTTAGGAAGGTAAACCGATTCAAACTGCGGAAACGGCACCCGGGTTAGTTCGCAACGAAATAGTCGTCGCTTTAAACTGCGGACTATCGTCGGGACTCATTTCGCCCTCACCTCCTCGCGACCAAGGGCACATGAGGGTACCGCGCATTGCACTGTGGGGAGGACGGCCCTACACGAATATCTGAATACGGCACCCCTCTCGTCAGAACTTCGGCACCACACGGCATATCCGGCTCAATGAGAGCCGGAAGGATTTGGGCTCAACCCTTAATCCGGGAGGAACTGTCTTGCCCCTAAGACTCGTTCGACGTCAGTGTCCTATATCCGTGCAGAATCCTCGCCTAGTGAGGTACTTGCAAAGGCGCCGCATGGAGCTCGAGGGCAAAGTGAGTCAAGAAACTGTCAGACAATTGCAACAATCCAGTCGGCCAACACAAATAAGCTATTCACAATGGTACCGGGATACGAAGTCCAACGAGATGTTCAGCTGGAACCAGCTCAAGTACACTTGATCGGTCGGTTAACAGCGGACGCCGTTGAATTGCCAACCTGCTATGAAGACTTTCCCTCAGCCACCGCCGCGCTGAGGCCTTCGGCCAGGTCGGCACTAGTCAACTCTTTGAAGCGTAGCAGTTGGTCAGCGCTGAATTCGGTGAGGTCACTGGCCAGTACCGCATCGAGGTCCTCATCGTCGAGGCGGAAGCTACGGTGGTCACGGGCCTTCTCCACTACATTGCGCACGAAGCCGGCATTACCGAGCATGTCGATACCACGAATTAGATCTCCATCTCCGGAATAAGTCTCGTCAAGGTAGAACTTGGTGTACGAGGGCAACAACACCTGTGCTGCTTGTTCAGTGATGACATCTTCGTTCTCCTGGCCCACCAATTGGGTCAGCGCGATCAACTCCTCAGGGGTGTAACTGAAAAACTCGATCACCGTCGAAAACCGCCTTCGCAGACCCTGATTCACCTCAAGCATTTTATCCATCGCCTTGGCGTAGCCCGCACCGAACACCACCAGCTCGTCGCGATGGTTTTCCATATACAGCAGCAGCGTGTTGATAACCGCATTGCCGTAGGGGTCTCCTCGGGTGTAGCCCTTCTCATGTAAAGTGTGCATCTCATCGAAGAAGACCGCCCCACCCAACGCGCCCTCGAGCATCTCCTCGGTGTTTTTCTCCGCATCAGCCATATGCCGACCTAACAGCTTGGTGCGGTTTGTCTCGACTACGAGCGGCTTGCGCAGCACGGTCAATCCACACAGCTGCTTGGTGAAAGCGCGTGCTACCGAAGTCTTCCCGGTACCCGGTGGTCCAAGCAACAAGGTGTGGCGCGATGTCACCGGTACCGGCAAACCCATTTTGGCGCGGGCCAAGTTCACCCTTGTTGTTGACTTGATGAGTTTGATTTCTCGCTTGGCTTGTTCCATGCCCAACATCGCGTTGAGCTCGGCATCCCCTTCCGCCAAATACTTTGCGGCTATCTCAACGTAGCGGGCGGCCTCGGTCTGCGCACGGGTCGGGGCGCTGTCTGGATCCCACGGATCAGTGCGTGCCTCAATTGTTTCCGGATCAGTCAGTTTCAGACGAAAATTGTTGTTATCCAATGCCTCTCGAGCCAGAGTGAACTTTGCATCACGAGAATACACCCGGCGCAACAGCTCGACGGCTTCGTCTTCTCGACCAATATGTCGTAAGCACATGCCTTGGGTGTACAAAGCGATGTTGGCCGCGCCGGGCACACGGTCACCCTCGATTGCTTCCTGGCCACGCCGAAACGCCTCTTCAAAAACCCCAAGAGATGCCAGCGCAGAAGTCGCCATTGCCGCGCCCGCGGCCTTCAGGTCGGGATGACGCCACTGCTTTCCCTCGGGAAATTGGGTAAGCACGTCCGGCCAACGTTTAGTTCGGAAGTACAGCATCCCCTGCACGTAGTTGACCAGCTCAGTGTCGAAAGGATGCCGCGGCTCGACACCTTCAAGCAATTTGGCGGCTTCCGCGTAACGTTTCGCCTCGACTAGCACAGCGGCATAAGCGCAAGCCAACGACTCCACGCTGGTTACCGCTAGTCGTAGAAACAACCCGTCGGACACTTCGGGACGAAACTGCAAATCGGTGACCCCAAGGCGACGCGTCTCCCAGCCGAATGTCCTGACTGAATTCCATGCGCCGGCCAGCACTTCGATGCTCTGATCCCCTGCCAGTATTCGCGCCTGCCAAGCGTCACACATCCCTGGATCAAGCGTGGTGGCCGTCTTGAACATTTGCGACGCAACCTGTGGGTTGTGGCTGGGCTGCAGTCCGTTGACAGAAATCCCCGACGCCAGCAAGCCGGCGACCATAGCATAGCGGGCGTCTTCGGCAGTTGACTGTGGGCGCGTCATTGCCCTACAAAAAATAAGCTCGTTGAGCCTTCCCTCTCCCGTCCCACCGGCAGCACCAGCTTATCATGGTCGCTTAACTCTCGGCTAGGCACGACCAATATGGGTCGGGGCGCCGGCGCCGGCAGGCTAGCGCGCACCGCAGCTAGCTGGCGGCCGGTCAGTTGGTTGAGTCCGCTACATACTTCCCTGGACAATCGACTCTCGCTGTGGTAGCGCACCCACACCGATAGCCAGGTTCGGCAACCACGACTGGCGAGACGGATCGTGATCACAGTAGCCCTAATGTCGGAGCGGTCAGACAACCACAGCTCATCCAGTGTTTCGGAATCGATGTCTGACGGTGTCACCCAGAAACTAGTCGCGAATCCATTGAAGTGCTTGATATGGCGCCATCCCTGGCAATTTAACGTTGGTGCCAGATCGGCCAGCACAGCACTATCAACTTCCGCCAGCTCATCAGCGGTCAACGGCCGGGCCGCACAGTTTTGTCCATCGAGATCTTGGGCAAGTCGCTCAGTGGCCGCCACCAACGTCGAAGCCAACGAATCCCGAGCAGCCACCGCGACGACGTTATGCTGCGGATTCATCCGCAACACCAACCAGGTAAAACGTTGATAGGTTGGCGGGCAAGCACGCACCAGCCCCCACTCGTCGGACTCCCCGTTGTCGAGTACGGAAAGTTGGGCCGCGTTGCCGCCGCGGCGTATCTTCACCGAGACAATGTCGATACCATCGAGTCGGATATCAAACTGTCGCAACCCATCGGCAACGGCTTGTACCGACAAACTTGCCGGCGTTGTCCGATGCCGATGTCGCCCCACTGGGTCGTCTTCGCCATCGTCCACCGCGATCACCGTGACTAGCCGGCCTTTGTACTCACGCACCCCAACCATGTCGCATCCGAAACGGCGCCGATGATCGATCGCGGGCGTACACCCCGCCGTCAGTGCGGCACCCGGATCGGTAGAACAATCCCATACCCACGTGGCCAAACCCGACACCAGTGTGATGCCGTGGTAACTGACCAACGCCAGCACCATGACCACGACGGTGATTCCAACGCCCACACACCACACGACATGATGACCAGCCTGCCATGACTCCGGGACATGGCTCGCCACCACCAGGACGACAATATCGACCAAAAATACCGTCGTGACACGCGACCACGACAAAACCAACCCCAACTTGCACTGAGCCTTCATTACTGCCCCGCCTTCATCGCCGCTTTTGCGTTTCGCCGCACCAGCATCGCTGTACCGAACGCCACAGCGCCTATCAGTACTGCTGTGGTCAGTCCTCCGGCGGCCACCCACACAGGCACCATATCGCGGTGGGCCGGCAGCTTGGGCAGGTTAAGCGGTGACGACAAGTGCGGAGGCGGCTTTGCCGGGCCTTCAGGTACATCCCACGTAAGTGCTGCCAACGGGTCGACAATGCCATAGCCGACCTGGTTATCCACGCCGCGAGCCGGCGACCTGGCCGTGTGGATCAACCGGTTTATCACCTGGTACGCCGTGAGCTGAGGATATTTCCCGCGCACAAGCGCGGCCACCCCTGACACAATCGCAGCCGAAAAGCTGGTACCAGCCGGGGCCAGCAACGTGTTATCTGGACCGTCAATCGCATTGATTAGGCCGTCATCACGTGGTGAAAGGCCGATTATGTCTGTTCCCGGTGCCGCGATCGATACCCACGGTCCAGCGATACTCGTTTGGGTCAGCGGCTGGCCATACGAATCAACTGCACCGACGGTCAGCACATACTCGCTGAACCAGGAGGGCGTGACCACTGTCGTAACGCCGTTCCAGCCGCGGGGGTCATGCGGCTGCAAAGGATCAGACAGTGGGTTCTGCTTGCAGTTCTGCTTGCAGTTCTGCTTGCAGTTCTTCTTGCTGCTGTCGCCAGCAGCAGCAACGATGACAGCGTTCTTATCGACCGCCGCATAGCGGACAGCCGCTCCAAGCGCGCGCTGATCGATAACATTGCGCGCACTCATGCACGTCACGTCAGAGATGTTGATCACTGTGGCGCCCATGTTGGCAGCATGCACTATTGCTCGCGCCATAGTTTGAACGTAGTCAATTTTTTGCGATGTCTGCGGATCTTCGTCGCCGGTGTACGGGTCCTTAAGGCCAAAGGCCTGACTTGACTGGCGTATCGAGAGGATGTCAACATCTGGAGCGATCCCGGTGTATGCGTCGGGGCGCGACACAGGCGCTAGCGGGAGTGATGGTTGGTTCGGCACCGGGGCGAGTGGGCTCGGGTTGGCTGGGTCGTCGATGGCGATTACCTGTCGGCCGCCCGAGTAGCTGGGTATTGTCACGGTGCTACCACTCCGGCTACCCGACGGAGCCTGCTGGCCAGGTGGCAGTGGCGGCGGCACGCCCGGAGGCGACAGACCCTCTTCCGGGGGCGGCGGGGCCGGAATGACCGTCACGGTCTGAGGTAGTGGTGACAAGGTCACAGTCTGCGGCGGTGGCGGCTTCTCGGTGGTTGGAATAGGGACAGGCCTGCGCGGTGCCACGGGCACCGGTGCGCCGGTCGCCGGCTCCGCGCCGATCATTGACGCCACGATAGTGCCGTGGGCATCGCAATCTGACAGCCCATCGCCCCCAGCCATCACATAGTCGCCACCAGCAATCAGATGCGGGAACCTAGGGTGCGGAGTCACACCGGTATCAATGACGGCTACCTTCTGCCCACCACCACGACCGAATTCCCATGCATCGAACATGTTCAGCATGTCCATATACTTTGGCAGAAGCCGAAAGTCAGTGCCGGGCAGCACCCCGACCTCAGTGCAGTAAGAGTACTGTTTCATCGGTGTGACCGGTCCGGGAGGACCGTCTGGCGGCACCGCACCTGGATCAATCTTCGGAGGCGAAATCGCATAAGCTGGCGGCAAACCAGCAAATGCACCCGAGGTAAGTAACGCTAGTGTGACAAACACGCAAGGCGAGCAACCGCGTCGCGCCCTCTTACTACCGATACCGGATCGCGGTATAGACATCCATCAACCACAATGCCAGCGGGAAAATAGGTACCAGGCACAAGTATTCGATCCATTCCACAAGCTTGCGGAACAGCGGGCTATAGATCGTGTTGGGCACGACCGCCGCAGCTGTCAGCCCTGCGGCAGGCAGCAGAACCAATATTGCCGCCCCGATCGATACCGCCAACGGCGACGACAACACCAGCACGTACCGCATTACCACAGCAGCAACGATGAGTACCGCCGTCGCGGCCAACGTAATCGATTGCCAGCGATCAACATACGAGCGGCCCCGCAACAGCAGGAAAACCGAGTTAAACCCAGCTAGCAACAGCGGCAGCCAGCGCTGCCCGACGTGGGGGTTGCTCAACGCGGTAAGTGAAACCACCAACAACACACCCAGCCCCAGGAGCAAACCCGACAAATAAGACCGGGCACGCTCGGATTGCAGCAGCACATCGCGCACCGACGCCGGCCCCTCCAATACCGGCGGGCCTCCGTCGGAGTGCACCACCGTGGCAGGCAAATCGGGTCGCGCTTCAAACACCCACCGGCTGGTGGCCGACGGGAACACCGGTAGTCGAATGCCGGACAGACGGCGGGACAGAGCTGGTGCGCAATGATAGAGCGCCACACAGGTTAGCACCACACAGGAAAACAGCGTCACCGCGCTAATCATCGCGACCATCCGTGCCAGGCTTGCGATCGCCGCCACCACGCAAATGGTGATAATCGCGGTGTAAATACTGAGTTGACGACCGGTGAACCGCAGGACCAGCATCGCGGCAACCGCGAGCACCCCGAAACCCAACACCGCGTGTGGGGACCCCACCGGACCAGGTGGCGCGGCTGTTGCGGCCGCAGTCACCGGAGCAAGCCCACTCAACAGCATTATGTCACCGGTGCGTCGATCCTCCCGGGTAACGGCCCGCATAAGCACCAACGTGGACACCATCAATATCAGCAACGCAATCACCGCGGCGTAGATGACCGACAGCCAAAAACTGTGGTGCCAACGCCACCAGACCAGCAAAACTGACGAAGCCAACACACCTGCTGCCACCATCGACGCACCGACCTGCACGGCAACGATCGGGTCTATCACGGCGAATCGTTTGCTGAGATTTGCCGCGACCGCAGTAGAGATGTGCTCGATGACCTGCGATCGACGCTCGGTATCGGCGATGAACCGAATCCACAGTCGGTCGCCGTCGTAAACATCTTGCTCGGTCAACGACTGGGTGGGCCGCAACGGCGTGCCGTCAATCAGGCACAGTGCCCACCTGCCGCGCCCGGTAGACTCAAGCCCTCCTTCGCCAAGCTCACGCAGTCGAGTGTTCACTACTTTAAGCAGGGGTTCGGTCATCACCGACACCGGGGCGTTGGCATCAAGCAAAACGCTGGTCTGAGCGCCCTCGCCAGCCACGATGCCAACGACGACCGCTCGGGAGGACGATGTGCCCTCGATGTCGTTCTGTGGCACGTCAGCTACCGCGGTCATCGTTCTATACCCCCCTGGTGTGGTGAGTTTAATATCCCGCACCTCTGACGGCGCAGGGATTGCGCACCTGCACACGTTAAGGCTCTCTGGTAGGTGCAGCGCGACCAATTCCAAATCCCATTTACCTCGCGATTAGTGGTTATCATAACACCACTTTTTAACTTTGCTGCCGACTATAAAACAGCATGCACGGCTCATATCTTGACCGTACACGTTTTAGTCAAACACGTCGCAGCATTTTTACATTCCGCATTCGACGTCAGACCCTGCTGTTAGTTTTCCAGTCACCGTACGGCAGTGTGTCCAACACAGTCTTCACGCCCACCTGCACTAGTTGCGGGGTAGCCGGGCAGATCGCTAACCACACATCACTCGAACCCGCTGTCCGCGCTTGTTGATAAAGCGCGATACGCCCACTGGAACTGTCCTTTAACGATAGCACCGAGGCACTGGCGCCCTTGGCATCGTCACGATATTGTCGTGCATACACCGCGGCCTCAGCCGCGGGATCTGACAGCGCCTGGCCCAGCGCGGCCACCGTGGCGGCGCTGATACCCATACGCCGTAAATCTCTGCCGGAGAACACGTTAAAGCCCGCTTCCTGCCACGATTTCGTCGTTTCCAGCATTTCTTCTAGAGGCACGTTGACCGCGTTAATCGCCGCGGGATCCGCGTGGTGAATCGATTCCAGGCCATCCATCACTAGAGAAGTGATCGACGCGCTGTCCGCAACGACGACATCGTCAATGGTGATGTCGTTGCCAACCCGAACCGCTGACACCCAGCGCGAGCCACGACGAACCAACACCACCCGGAACTCGTTCTCGGGGATATCGCGCGAACCCGGTGGTTGGTTCTCGTCGTTGACCACTCCGTAGAGCAGTTTTCCCCGCGACAGCAAAGCAACAACTTCAAGGTCGGGTGCGGCGAACGCCCGCATTCGAGTCGCGACATGCTCGTTCACCTTGCCATTGACGACGATGCCCTGCTCACGCATGACTGCCATCCCGGGATGTTCATGCAGCCAGTCGTTGGAGTCGAGCGATACAAACGGCCTGCACCGTAGCTCCGGCGCGACATGTCGGATGTCCAGGAGTGCCTGGAGCATCCAAAAACCATCAACGTTGACAGTGATATCAGTGCGGGTGCTCTGTTGGTCCATCAGTACCTCAGGGGATCGACATGGTCGGACATTGCAGCACACAGACAACACACCGACGGGGGTTGTGCTGCCACGCCTAAGTATTGGGTGTTACGTTCAGCCGCCACCAACAACGCTATCGGTGCTAGCCATGTTAATGCTGGTCGTCTGCACTTTCTGCCCATGGACGCTAGTTTGCTTGTAAATTCACCTGGAAGTTACGACCCAGCTGGGTGATAAACTCCTGACAAGTCACCGAACCAACACCACCCCAAAAGTCCCTGAGCAGCAAGTTATCACGGATGATGCCCGGGTGCTCGTCTTCCAATGCCGTGGCTTGGGGCCGAATATTAGCCCATGGGCGTCGACGTCTCCGAACTGGTAACTGAATCATATTTGATATTCTCCTTACGGGTAGAAGGGTACGCAGCCACGGCTTTCCGTGCTAGTTGCCAAAGGCCTCTTCTTGCTGCTTGTAGTTGTTGGCGAAACACCTGACTCATCTGCCCTATGGGTCGTACAAATGCACCTGGGCGGTACCCATTGCAGCCCACGCTCGCAGTATTCAGCGAGAAAGGTCTACATATTGCGGACCGCATCCTCGACCTTCTGGGTATGCATCGCCAATCGGCCCGCAATATCCCGCATGGCGATCAGATAGATCATAAAACGTGGTGCCATGTTAGCTGGTGGACAGCGGTGGCCGAATCGATTACCCACCACGCAATCGCCGACCCGAATAATTTACCGATAGATCCCCCTTGCTTCTTTCAGCCGGCGACCGCCGAGCGCTGTAACGCGGTTAAACCCAGGACGGACCGCGACCGCAGCGTCCGCGTTGAGGAGATCCTCGTGGTTCTTCGCGGCACGGTGGCCGTCCACTCATAAGGACCCAAGATCACCAGCTGGCTGAAAGGTTGCCATGACGCCCACGCCTGTGGCGATCCTGTCCAAGCCTCACTTGCCAGCCGGATTAGCCGGCAGCAGCCGCATTGGCGGCCTTGGTAGCAGCGTAAGCGAAGGAAGAGGAATTGGTATTAAGGTTTGTCACAAACGACTCGTGAATTTGCGCTGTCAAAACATTAGCCGCACGGTACAGCTAGGCGTGCACAGTGAACTAGAGCGCGATCAGCAACTACACCTCATCGGCAGCTGCTGAGCAACCCACGCACCCGTCGTTGGGACCGCCGAAGCGACGTTCTGAGCGCTCATGGCCGTGCGGATAACCTGTAAGACGCAGCGACCGCGGCCAAAACCTCGGACCTGTGTAATCGCAAACAGGATGACTGTTCTTCCTCTAATATATCCCCAGCAATCGCTCTCTGTCGAGGATAGATGACTGTCTATGCACAACTGTTCACGGTACGACACCATGAATTCATCGTCGGTAACGCCACCGTAACAGCGGCCGACTCTGCTTGTGGTCGGATCAACACGATTAAAAACCTGTAAAAAATTGCAGTACACGCAATTCAAAAGCAATACTAACCAGTGCTTTTCAGAAAAAATTTATTGTAACACTGCATTAAAAATCGATCCACTGGACTAACCTTCGGAAGCACCGTCTAGTTACGGCCTAAGCGAGTGGTATTGAGAGGTATCCTTAGGACTCGGTGTTGATATCGCAACGCTATAACCGACCACTTCAACCACTGACAAACCAAAGCCAGGAAAAACGAACGAAAACGCTCAGGTGACTTTGTCAGAACGATTGTCCGCAGCAACTGCTGACGTCAGATTTGCGTGGTAATCCAGCAAAGGGTGGGCTGGCCATGACGATGGGGAGGTGGAATCCATATCAATGACCAGCAGCCGACCGCACCGACTACCTAGACCGGCCAGTGTCATCCCGCCCAGGAGGGGTTTCCGAACCCGCCAACTTCGGGATGACACTGGTATAGTGCTGATAGGTAACGGAGCAGCCGCGTTTGCCCCCGACAGCAGTCCGCCCCATACCGACGGAACCGACAGAAACTCGACTGAAGCCGTAGTGCCCCGCCTGCCGATATCAGTCCCCCGCTGTCACCACGCAAATCATCCCCACCTAAGCCGCCCCAACCCCCCCCTTTGCAGCCTCCCAGCTGCAGCCACCAGCGTCGCCCCACCACTCAACCTAACAGGCCTTTGCGGTCTGAACGAAGTTGCGGTGACCACACCGACACCGCAATAAGGCAGCCCCCCTCGGGGCTATAGAAGCTATAGCAGAAGCCCACTTACGGTGTATACGCGGTCAAAGCACTTCAAGTTTGGACAGAAAAGTGGCCGTAACGAACAGGATCTGCCCACAACAGCGACAGCATACTCACCGACGACCCCTAGGAACCCAATTCGGTCTGAAAATAATCTGAAAATAAGTTGGGTAATGGGTACCGTGAGAAACGACGTAACCACCAAGAGGCCGGCGCAACTATACACCGCCGCGGCATCTTGATCCCACACCTGACCCATATTGGGCCTCCAAGGCCGCAATCGAACGGTGTTTTTGGCGCAACACATTGCTTGACAACAACTAGCACCACCTCAGCACGATTGGCCGCGCTCAACAGCGGTGCACCACAGAGGCAAACGCGGTCTCAAAAGCCACTGAGGCCACCCTCGCCTGCATAGCCTTAGCATTAATCCAAGACATATTGCGGCCCGACCACTTCAGTAATCAACGCCGACGCGGACCCTGCCAACACCTCGCTCGAATTCGAAAGAGCGGTAACTGCCTAATCATAATCCATAACCACCGAATTCAACTCGGCAGCCAACGCATTCTCAGCTGACGCTGCAGCCGTCAACACTTCACGCTGAATAGTCACAAACGACACGCCCTCTCCCTCTCACTAACCCTTTAGTTCAAGGAACCTCGAAAATTAGTTCTTCATGACGCTAGTTGGTTCTCTCCGTGAGCCACCGCAATCGCTACTAATTGTTCATTTCCAAAAGACTACTGTTTATCCGCCGGTCCACCGTTTCTTCCCGCAATTCGCTTGTTGATACAGTCTTTGGGGAAGTGTCGAACATCCTTCCGGCGGATGTTGTTTGGGTAAGCACATTTTGGCATAATCTGTATCGGTGGATAAAGCCCGTGGCAGCGCGCTATATAATCGCCGCCCATCGGTCGCCCCCACAGTAGACCTCCAGCTCCCTTTGACGAACTATCGGATACATATGCTGACGGCCGCCAACTGGGCAACCAACTGTTCCACCGATCCGAGCAACGCACCCCTACGTAGGCGGCACCGAAATCAGCTCAATCCTGTTCACGGAGAAAAACAATTTACAACGCCTTACCACCCCATACCCAAACTAAGGTCGGCAAATTGCGAAATCAGATACCGTGTCCCGACCGAGCCTACCGTAGTTCCGTTGCCGAATGTCAACTGCCGTCCGGCTCAGCCGAAAAATTCTGGTATGCCTAGACCGAAATACGAAAGCTGCAGCCACCGCTATCAACTTTCGGTGTTGACAATAACGAGACGTGCCTTTCGCCTCAAATCCGTTCGGCGCTAACCGCGATCCGCCAAAGTTAATTCGTAACGAACATCCTAGCTACGAGACTCTAAGAGAAAAACATGATTCGTAAGATGGGTATGCTAAATATTAATGCAGAGCAAACCATTGTTAAGCTGCCATAAAAGTTCCAATAGACTCGGTCATGGCCACCTGCACAAACACCTAACTTCTAGATAGCCGATCGGAAGCGAGTTCAGTTAGTCCTCTTCGAAAATGAACGCCATTGCTAAGTAAGCTGCGACACCACCTCGGTGTCGACTGTGCGTCCTCCGACCGTATCTCATACTCCTCAAGGGTAGAATAACCCGAGTCACCAATCGGGGAAAGTAGTGAACCACACGGCGTAGCATTGCTCGCGCCCCACGCACTTGGACTGTTCTAGAGAGGAACCTTAACACCGGTATCCTCACTCACGTAAGTCGGACAGAAGCCAAATCCGGCCATAACTGGGTCAAGACGTAGATTAGCTGCTGGGCAAGCAACGGCTACGGCGGCTCGCCACCGAAAACCATCCGCCAGCGCTACAAACCGGCAACTAAGGCCAGACCCCATACGGACAGCCTGCAAAGGAGGGGTTCCGAGAACAGAGAACAAACAAACGAAAGACATGAGCACCATTCGACGAAGGCCAACCCGACACAATTCATCTACTGCAGCTTGAATTCTCAGCATTGCCTACGGCCACCGACAGAAGTGTGAGATGGAAGATACTGCACGGTGCAAGGCCGATGATTTTCATGAACGGCTGATATTATCTAACATGTCGTGAAAATGTGTTCTCCCCACTGCATCAATAACGCAAGAGTTCTCCTCAAGGGAAGCCACTGCCGTTGCTTCCACTAAACATTCAACCCAGCCGCCTTAAATCTTGAATAAGGCGCTGCCGGCATTGCGTAACCACACTGTTGCCATGCTCAAGACTATCGCCAGCCGGGAGGAGTGTGAGACTATGGCCTCTCTGTTCCCTTTGTAGCTGTTCCTTGTCCTGTACGGACTATCAGCCGCAGGATCATGACTATCTGATTGCCTTGAATGACGTCGTCATCGGCATGTCAGACAAGCCCTTCCACTCCCAAGCCGACATTGCTGCTCAGCGAGAACTGCGCGAATATCTCGTGGATGCCATTACCGAACGCAAACAGAACCCTGCCGGACGTGCTGTACCAGGTTCTCATCGGCGAAGAGCCGCTCAGCGAAATCAAGATATTAGGCTTTGAGTCACTTGTTGATAACGGCTGAACTGGACACTGTGACGGCGACCGCAAGTTTCCCCCTGATCGAACCCACACGCAGACAGCAGCTGCGCGCGATGCTTCGTGACAAGCCCAAGCAGATCAGGTATTTATCGAAGATAATCGTACAACTCGAACCGTCAAAGTCAATAATGGCTTACATTACTACCGAATCCGTCCACGTCGACGGCATGACGCTTTCTCCAAGCTCACGGGTGCAGTTGTGTATATTCGCGATCAACCGCAACGACACCGACGAATTGGTTATAGACAGAAAAGTTCACCGAAGCTAGGGGTTGCGGTAGACCGCACCAATGCCCAGATCATATTTACGCGAATGGAACTAGCCATTGCTGTCGATTAGTGGTTGAAACATATCCGAATTCGAACTGATGTAGAGGCTACCCAACCAAAAAACCAAAAGTCAATGCCTGTCGAAGTTTTTCGTGCTTAAGGTATTGCCGCTACGCTGAAACTAGTCAAATCCAGGTAGTGCAAACGCGCTAACGAGATAACGTAACTTGCCCACTATCGGCGCACATCGGTCGCTGCCACCTGCACCAACACACCGGTGTCTTCGGCCATCAACAGGCCTCGGCCGCAGGGCAACGGACCGCCCTTCATCTTGCCGCGGATGAAGCCCTCATCGGGATCAGCGTCCATAACCAGCAATGGTGCGTTCGCCTGATGCAGGGCCCGCAACATCGGGTCACTGCCCGCCGAAGACCAGCCGCCGAACGTGCGGGTGGCAATGACATGCAAACCGACATCACCGGCTCGAGTCACCCAGGGAACAACCTTCTGCAGCGGTGAATCGAAACCGGACGGTAGTTGCTGGATGTCATCGATGATCAAGAAGATCTCGGGGCCGCTCCACCAAGATCGCGACAATAACTCTTCCGCAGACAGACCAGGCGGCGGCTCACGGCTGGCCAACAACGCCGCTAACTCACCCACCATGGCAGATACTCCATCGAGGTTGTAGGCGAACTTTTCCATATAGCTGGAGCCCAGCGCCGTCAGCAGCTGACGACGCGGATCGATCAGCCATACCTGCGCAGAACGTTCTGACGTCGGCGGTGCACTGGTACCTCCCGGCGCATAGAGCCGGCCGATTTCGGACATGATGGTAGACAGCACCGTGGTCCGGCCACATTCACGTCGACCCGTTATCATCAAATGCGCGTTTTCGGCGAAGTTTAAATAGACCGGTTGCAAGTCCAATTCCGATATCGCCCAAGCGATTCCTCCTACACCAACCCCTTGACGGGTGTCTCGGACTGCCCACTCGCGCACTTGTTCCACACCGAACCGAGCTGGCAACCGGCGCACAGGTGGGGCCTGGGCGCTCGTTAACCGACTGACCGCTGCGACCACGCTGTCGGACTCGAAGACGTTAGCGGGGGTATTGGCCAACGCTGGCCGGGCGACTAACGCGTGCAAACCCGCCTGTGGATCGCTGTCAAGTCGGACGTAGTTGACCGTCACCATGCCGCGTCCCGGCTGGACCGGAACGTCCTTGGCAAACCGAGAACGCACCAACTTGGCGTCTTCCACAGCAGCCAAGCGCAACTCGACTCGGGAACCGAAGCCGCTACGCACCGGTGGCCTTAGCTCTGATTCACGATCAGCAGTGACGATAACGTGCACACCGAACGAGGGGCCTTGATTGATGATCTGGTTCACCTGCTCGATCAACACCTCGTTTTCCTCGAACAGCGCCCGGTAGTTGTCGATCACCAGGTAGACATCACCGAACCCATCATGAGGCGCCGGACCCAGCTCACCACCGAACTTGCGGCGCCGGAACACCTCCATCGAGGCAATCCCGTGTTCGAGAAAGCTACGTTTACGATCGCGAACCAGGGCCAGCAATTCGGCCACGGTACGGCGCACACCGTAAGGATCCGTAGGACCTGCTACCTCGCCGACGTGGGGCAAGTGCGCCACCGTGGTTAACGCGGTGCTGCTGTAGCCCAGACAGTAGAATTGAACCTGTTCAGGGGTGTGAGTCAGTGCTGCCGAGCATATCAGTGTCTGCAGCGCAGTGGTTTTTCCAGAACCACCAGCTCCCAGAACCAACACGTTGGAGCCAGATCCGGAGGTGTCAACCGTCCACGCCGGCTGGTCATGCTTGAATGGCCGGTCAATAATACCTATGGGAAACACAAGATTCTTGCTCGAGCCGTAGTCCTTTTGCCAGGGGTGACCCAAAAACCGGTTGACCAAATCGTCGATGGCAACGGGCTGGTTCAGCGGGGGTTGCCACAACCGGTAAGGTTCAAAGTCGATCCTGCGAAGCTGATCAATGATTACCGTACCGATTTTCGGTGTCTTGATCCCTCCTTCGACTTCTTCCCCAGCGATCTCCTCGTCGAACACCTGACCATTGGCCAAAACAGCCTCCGAATCGACCTCGGGGCCTCCTACACTCACCTCGAGTGGCGTGAATAAGTTGGTAAACAATTGCGGGCGAACATAGTCGATGTTGTGCACCAACACTGGTTGTTCTTCGCCGTCGAGGGTGACGGCGCGGAAGTAGTCTCGCCACAGGAACTCAGCCTGAAACCGGATGACGTCTTCACGACTCTTACGAAAATACCCCAGACCCGCCTGAGCCGGTAGGTTCACCGCGTTCGGCACGCCAGCCGCCTGCGCCGCGCCAACAGTACGTGCTTTCAGCACCAAACGGTAGCCCATGTTCTCCATGAGCTTTTCCGCTCGGCTCTCAATGGTCTGCGACGCCATCATCAAGTGAATCCAGTAGGCGCGGCCCTGCCGGCCGATTGAGTCGAGCACGTCGACCGCCGTCGGCATGATGCGGAACCACTCGTAAAACTCGTCGATGACCACCACCAGCATCGGCAGCGCCGGCATGTCCTGGCCGCGCGTCCGCATCCTGGTGCGCACCGAGTTGTATTCTTTAGCGTCGTCCACACCGGCGTTGTCGCAGATCGCTTTGCGGCGGGCGATTTCGCCCCACAGAGCATCCAAGAAGCGCTCCATAAGCACTTGGTCTTCTTCAAGGTCGGTGATGATCCGGGACACGTGCGGAACGCCGGCGAATGGCTTGACCGCTGACCCGCCTTTAAGGTCGGCCAACACGAACTGCAGCTCCTCCGGCGGATGAGCGAGCATCAACGATTCGATCACGGTTCGCACTAGTGTCGATTTGCCCGAACCAGTTGTCCCCGACATCACCCCGTGCGGACCATCGCCGCCTTCGTCAAGCGATTTCATGTCCAAAAACAACAGTTCACCGTTGTCGGATCGATTGCCGAACGGTACCCGCAATCGCGACTTGCCCATTGCATCGGTGCGGCGGTTCCACAGCGCGTCAAAGTCGATAGCAGATGGATCATCAATTCCATAGTAGGACAAGATATCTCGAGCGCCGATATGGACCACTCTCTGACCAATCTCTTCGTAGGCCTCGGCTGGCCGCCAACGCGCCAGCTTTTGGGCGAACTCTTCAGCTTCGGCGAAGCTAAGTTGGTCGGCGAGGGCGAAAAACCAAGGCTTGTCGTCAATCACCATCCAGGTATCACGGTCGCGCGGCAGCGCGTCAATCACACCTTTTTCGTTAAACCGCAAAGTGCGCTTCGGGACTCCTGTCCACATCGAAGAACCGGTCAGGTCGAAGAACGTCACACCGTCGACACCTTCGGCGCTGATCACGTACTCCCACTCCGGATCGACGACGTCCGCGACTATCAGGTGGTGAGGTGTCGGGGTTTGTGCCGACGAACTGACGTGCCGAGGCATAAACGACCCCCGACCGGTGAACAATTCGGCTTGCTCCGCGGCGAATTCCCGTACCGAACTGTACACCATCCGCGCGTTGCCTGCTGCGTCCTGACGTCGGGGATCACCGAAATGCGGCAGCCACTTCACCCAATCCCACTGCTCCAAATCGGAACTGACAACCACCATCTGCACGTGGTCAGGACCGTGCGAGAACGTCAGTTGGCAAATGATTGACCGCATCAATCCCAGCGTCTGCTCGCGGTCCCCAATTAGCGCATACCAGGGTTCCACCAGCAACGAAACCATTTTTGGCAGGTTGTAGACAACGTTTTGATAACGCCCGAACTCCTGTAGCGCCTTCCCGGTTACCGGCTCCAGCTCGATGTCGGTCGGCATATTCTGCGGTTCTCCCCACGTCACCTCGGGACGCGTCATACCCACGCCAACTCGGACGACGCAGAAATTGAGGTCCTTGCCATCAGGCTTGCGCTCCCACATTCTGGACGATCCCACGGCAGCAACCAACGTGGTGGGCGCCGGGTGAAACCACCGGTAATTGGCGTCCATGCTGTCGGCCGACTCATTAGCGGCCTCACGCAGCGTGTCCAGCATCAACATGAACTGGGCGCGCATCGCGTCCAGCTTCGGCCGGCTCATTTGCTGCTGTCCACCCATTCGGCCGCTGAACATCATCATCGAAACACCGCCGATCATGAAAAGCGGAAAAATCGAGCCGACGCCCCCGAACACCCGTGAACCGCTGGCGAACGTCATGGCGACCATGCCGCCCACCAGGCCGATCACTACGACGCCGACCACGATCATCCACCAGGGCTTGCCCTCTGGTGGCGGAATACTCAAAGGTGTTGGCAAGACAATGTTTTCCGGCCTGACAACCGGAGCCTTTTCCGGTGTCGGCCGTGCGAAGCCACGTTTCACTTCGGTACTACCAACTCGGCAGGAGTCATGTCCATCGGTAGCGTTTCATGCTCAATCAATGCATCCACTCGGGACAGTGTCGGTCCTTGCGGCAATAGCCGCAAGGCCACCCAGGGTGCCAAACTGGGCGTGCCGTTCAAACCTAATGAGTCACGCACGTCCTTGGTGTCTTCCACCCCAAACCGAGCGCCCGTCCGCGTGACCCACCATAACGATTCCGTTGTTTGTGCCGATGGATTGTTGCCAGTGACCGCAACGAAGTTGGCATAATTAGAACCGAAGTAAACTTGGTCAGCTTCGCGTCCAGTCGTGTCCGCCTTCACCAACGACACCACCTTATTCACATCGGCTGAGTTAATCGGAATGGTTGACCCAGTTATCACCTGGATACGAGACCGATTCTCACCAGCGGTCCGTTCCCACCACCAGCAGGTTGACGGATTCTCTCGGAGGTCCACCACCTGCAACGGGGTGTCGGGATAAGCAGACAGATCCAGCTTGTTGACCACCGGCATCTTTACCAACACAGAGGGTGCCACGGTAATTAGTTTGGTGTTCCCTGGTTTACCGGCGTTTTGCATAATCTGGGCCACCAGTGGGGGGAGCGTCTCCACGCCGTCAGCCAACACCAGCGAATACTGTTGCGGACCACTGATCTGTGGTGTAGCGATCACCGTACCCACCGGGCCCGGAGCACCCGGAAAAGAGGCCGGATTGCCCTCGTTTGGTACGTCTGGCACCACCAAGTCGGGCCCCACCGGCAAAGCATCGAACAACGCCCGACTCATCGGGCGCGCTTGACTGACTTGCTCTGGCGTCAAGCCCAATGGCAACAGCACCGACCGGTTCATGGCATCGATGCGGGACCGGCGTCCCTGCCGGATGACCCAGGCATCCCCGCCATAGTTCAGCACTACCGCATCCGAGCCGGTCAACACCCGCCGATGGCCGGACAGGTCTGGGGATCCGTCGATCACTGTGACTGTCACCCCCGACGACGACCCAGCCCCGGTCGAGGTGGCCACCGTGTCGCACACCAACCATGATGATGTTTGCGGAGTTTTGGGCGAGAACTCCGACGGTGCACCTGGAATACCCACCAACGGTCCATGCGGTAGTGTGGCGATCTGACTGGGCCGAACCAGGTGCGGATTGTCCGGTCGTCCGGTAATCAGCCGCGCGGAAGCCAGATTCAAAGCGGGGTACAACCTATCCCCTACCCGGACGTACAGCGCGCCGGAGTCACGGTCAGCGATGATAGGCGACTCATTCAGCTGGCCGGATGGACTGATAAACGACCACAGCAGCGCTCCCAGACAACCCACCAATGCCGCGGAAACCGAAGCCACCACCGCCAGCGTCTGGCGGCGACCTGGTTCGACTTCCATGCGGACACGCCACCGCGTCAACGCCATTGCAGTTCGGCGGGCCAGGAACTGGTAACCCGTCACCTGGGTCCGTGTCGACAAACCAAGGCCATACTCCGACCCCCGCTGCCCACGGCTCTCTTCGGCCACGTTAGATCGCCTTCCGGTCTAAAAACTCCTGTACACTGACATGGCTTTAAAGGCTATGCATTACTCATTCTCGATAACCGTAAATCACGTGTATCTACCTTGGCCAAAGTAGATACACTCGCCCATCTCGACACCGGACTACAATTCTTGAATGCGGTCAGCCTGCCGGTCAACGGAACCGCACCAAAACCGGGGTAGTATAGCTGTCAAGGTGATTACTGAACCGCCACGTTCATGTCCCACATCCGCACTTTCACAGCATGGTAGCCGTGGATAGCTAGGCTCGGTCCTGTTGAGCGTCCACTCCGGCCTCCGTCTCACTGACTGCGAAATAGTTCATTTGGCAAACCACCCCAAGGGGGCTATTGGGCAGAACGTACCGTCACGGGGCGCATCCGGGACTCAAGATTGGCGGCATGGCTAAACGTGCGCCGGTAAGCAAACGACATTTTGGGTGCAGGTGAGCCACGGCACTCCCGCCGAAGTATAGTTGCAAGCTCGATGACGACAAGAAACGGGGCGGGCTGCAGCAAGTCAACAACTTCACTCCGCCTTTCGATCTGGACGGACGCTGAATCGACAAGGCCAGTTTCGTGACGCCCACCGATTTGCCGCTGGGCTACCACCGCGTACAGCTATGTTCTGGCAACCCCCAGACCAACACAGCGCTCATCATGACATCGGATTGAATCGGTCTGCCGGAGCAGCTCGGCACCCGCCAGGCACAGGGCCTAACCGCCCAGCTCTCCAGCGCTATAGGGTGCGGTCCCAACAGTCCTGGGGTATTGGTGATCTCACCGATGCATGGCCGGCATCCCAGCACGACGCTGACTATGTGGTGCTGATCACTCCATTACGCGCGTCCACCCCGGCGATTCCCATAGAGTCGTCGGGGTATCTGCCGACTGCGCGACGCTTTATTATTAATCTTAATCGGCTACATATAGACGTCGAAGCAATCCCGGAATTCTCCGGCCTGAAGAAACGTGGCCGGGTACAGGAGCTGCGGACCGAGGTCCGGCACGCGCCGGTCGACTCGGCACTAGCGACCGTGACAGCGTATAGGTGGCCAAGCGGGCGACGCTGCTGCTGTATCGGATTACCGTGATCAGCAAGCCGACAGATGGCTTACACCGCCTTCTGCCAAAGTTAAGTACGCGCATTCGACGACTTCGCCACCTGGTGCGCGTTGGCCGAATGCTACGGCGGCAACTGGCCCTGCTGGCCGAGCTTTCTGCAGCATCTGGCCGGCACCAAGTGTCGCCCGTTTCGTTGAAAACATTCGAATGCCATTGATTTCCACAGCTGGCTGCAATGGCAGCTCCACGAAGAACTCACCGTGGCACAATCGCATGTAGTGCCAACCGAAATGTCTTGGTCATCGGGCACAACCTGATTGTCGGCGTGCACCCGAATGGGACCGACGCGTGGGCACAACAAGATACGCTGGCGCAGCGCATAACCGCGGGCTCGCCGCAAGATGAATTCAATCAACTCGGCCAAACTTGGTCGCAGCCGCCATGGCGGCCGGATAGGTTAGATTGAGCTGAAATACCACCCCTTCCGTGTGCTGATCCAGGCTGTGCTACGTCACCCCGGTGGAGTACGTGCATCGACTAGGTTGTTCCGGCTGTGATGGATCACGTGAGGGGGCACTGTCAACCCACGGCACCTACGTGCACTACGACCCATGAAGCGATGATCGACATCGTCTCCTTGAAAGCGCACTGGGCCGAAGCGGTTATCTTCGCCAAGGACCTCCGGCACGGTCGAACCGCGAGTGCGTGACTAATCTTACTGCAGGGGCTTGTCAGGCACCTCGATTCTCTGGTTTGAGGCTGGATCGGGACGGAACTGGCGGTCCATTTCGACCGGAACTCTGGCACAAATACTGCTTGTCGTCGGTACCCAGGATCTACCGCCAACCGCCGGCTACCCGACTGGCGACTATATGCGGCTACGGGAGTCACTAGGGTCTGTTGACCCGGCCGGGCGAGGTAAAGTCAAGTCCAGCTACGCCGACCTGGAGACTTGGATATGTGAGTTGCGCCGGGTCGGGTTGCTAGAAGACCAGGAAGCGGACTCTAGAACAGATTGCTCTAGCCTTTTATCAGTATCGGGGCTGAATGCCCTCACGGCTGTTGGGGGTGATGCTGACCGACGCAGTCGATGACCAACGGACGCAGATCAGCCAGGCATGAACAGCGAATACCCAACTAGCAGATTCCGCTGAACCGGCCCCGACGGCCAGCTGTTGCTTGAAGACGTGTTCGCTGGCTTGGTCACTGCCGCATTTGGTGCACCTGAACTGCTCGCCCGAGCCGTTGTTGTTGTGTGGTGGCCGGGGGTGTTGGTGTTTGTGGCAGGAATTGTTGGTCGGTTTCATAGGTGGCAGGTGAAGTAGTGTTCTGGTGTGCCATCGCTGGCCGATACGGTCGGGAGTTTGGTGGGCTAGCCTAGATCTTGTTGGCGCTGGGTGTTGGGGGCGCTTTCGGGTGCATGCTATGGCTGTGGGGTGTCTGTTTGTTCACCGGCCCTCGGCCAGCCGGTGTGCCCCCGGCTGTGTTGGTGCCGTGTTGGTTTCACAGTTCGTCGATGACCTCGCAGCCGGTGATGACGCGTACGGCGGTGCTCTAGCCTAGGGCAGTACTTGACTTTTTGTGGGGATCGACCGCGGAAGGAAGATAAAAGCCATCCACGGCGTGATCTGGTGACTTGTGCGCGTGGCGGGCTAACACATCACCAGAAAAGCGCAACTGATCCCCGGCCACCCGCCACACCATACGCACCCCCAGCATCGCCAGCTTCGATGTCGCGGCCGGCGACCAACACCAACTACTCAGCGGCCCTTGCAAGCAGCCCACCTACGCCGCGACCAACCCTAAACCACCAACACAACCCAGGCAGTGCGAACTAGCTCATCCACCAGCGCCTCACACACTGATGGATGAGCCCAATCAGGCCGCGGCTTGCCCCATAGCAGCAGGCGACCGCCAACCCGATACTTCACGCCCCATGGCCAAAACAACTCACTGAGCAGTGATTCGGTAACCGCTTAGACCGCACTCGCGCCTGGCCGATGAAGTCATAGTCAGCCTGGGTAAGAACGGTCGCATCGACCCTAGACCCCGAACATCACACGGTGTCAATCACGCACTGAATGACCGGCAGCACCAAGATTAGCTCCTCTTCGCTTAAGACCTCGATGGCAGCCAGCCGGAGCAGATTCCTGCTTCAACTACCAAACACCTTGCGCACAAAAGTTTTTGCACGTCGCGTCACCCGTAGATAGTTGTCCAAGAATTCGCTGCCGTCGCCATTTGGCCAGCCGGCGGCGACAGCGACCGCGTTGAGCTGGCGTCCAGGCCCTGGCAGCTGGTCGGTGGTCTTACCCCGGACCAGCACCAGCGCATTGCGGGCCCGGGTAGCGGTCAGCCACGCTTGCCGCAGCAGGTCCACGTCTGCTTCGGGGACCAAGTTGGCAGCAGCGATAACATCTAGGGATTCTAATGTGGAAGTGTTGTGCAGAGCCGGCAGCTCGTGCCCATGCCGCAACTGCATCAGCTGCACAGTCCATTCGATGTCGGCCAGTCCCCCGCGGCCTAGCTTAGTGTGCGTGTGGGGGTCGGCACCGCGCGGTAATCGTTCGGCCTCGACGCGCGCCTTCATCCGGTGAATCTCACGCACCATCTCGGCCGATACACCATCGGGCGGATAGCGCGTCTTATCGGCCATCAGCAGGAACCGCTGGCCCAGATCCACGTCGCCGGCAACCGCGTGCGCGCGGAGTAAGGCCTGAATCTCCCAAGGCTGAGCCCACTGCGCATAGTAGGCAGCATAGGCACCCAAGGTACGAACCAATGGCCCGTTGCGACCTTCGGGTCGCAAATTGACATCAACATCCAGCGGCGGGTCAACGCTGGGTGTCCCCAACAGTCTGCAAACCCGTTCGGCGATCATCCCCGACCACCGCAACGCTTGCGCATCCTCGACCCCAGTGGCCGGCTCGCAGACAAACATCACGTCTGCATCTGACCCGTAACCCAGTTCAGCACCGCCTAATCGGCCCATACCGATGACCGCGATGGCCGCCAACGCCTTGCCATCGTCAGGCAGGTGAGCCCGGATCACTGCTTCCAAAGCGGCCTGCAACACCGCCACCCACACCGACGTCAGTGCCTTGCACACCTCGGTGACCTCCAACAAGCCCAGGAGGTCCGCGGAACCGACCCGGGCCAACTCACGACGCCGCAGGCTACGCGCGGCGGCGATGGCCCGCATCGGGTCAGCGTAGCGGCCTGCCGAAGTGATCAGCGCGCGAGCCACCGTCGCAGGCTCGACCTCCAGCAGCTTCGGGCCCGTTAGCCCGTCTCCGTAAGACTGAATGACCTCGGGCGCGCGCATCAGCAAATCTGGCACATACACAGAGGTACCTAGCACATGCATGAGCCGCCTGGCCACCGCTGGCTTGTCACGCAACGTGGACAGGTACCAGGTTTCGGCCGCCAACGCCTCGGATAAGCGCCGGTAAACCAATAGCCCGCCGTCAGGGTCGGGCGAATACGACATCCAGTTGAGCAGCCGGGGCAACAGCACCGACTGCACCCGCCCTCGCCGCCCGCTCTGGTTTACCAGCGCCGATATGTGTTTCAACGCGGCCTGCGAACTCTCATAGCCCAGTGTGGCCAGCTGCCGCTCGGCTGCCTCCGATGTCATGCCGTGGCGAATTTCTAGGCCGGCCGGCCCGATCGACTCCAACAGCGGCTGATAGAAGAGCTTGTCATGCAGCTGCGAGACCCGCAGGTTCTGGTGCTTGAGCTCCTCGCGCAGCACCCCCGCAGCGTCGTTCCGGCTGTCCGGATGGATGTGCGCCGCGCGGGCCAGCCAACGCACCGCCTCTTCATCGTCGTCTTCGGGCAGCAGGTGAGTGCGTTTGAGTCGCTGCAGCTGTAGTCGGTGCTCAAGCAGCCGCAGGAACTCATAGGAGGCGGTCAAGTTCGCGGCGTCCTCGCGGCCGATATAGCCGCCCTCGCCCAACGCCGCCAGCGCGTCTACCGTGGAAACCACACGTAGCGTCTCGTCACTGCGGCCGTGCACCAACTGCAAAAGCTGCACGACAAACTCCACGTCTCTCAAGCCGCCTCTTCCGAGTTTGAGCTCGCGGCGGCGGACATCCGCAGGCACCAGCTGCTTCACGCGCCGCCGCATAGCCTGTACCTCGGCCACGAAATCCACACGCTCACAGGCGACCCAGACCATCGGCATCAACGCGGCTAAGTAACGCTCGCCCAGCTCCGCATCGCCAACCGCCGCGCGGGCTTTCAGCAACGCCTGGAACTCCCAGGTCTTCGCCCAGCGCTGGTAGTAGACAACGTGCGACTCGACCGTACGGACCAGCTCACCGCTGCGGCCCTCCGGGCGCAGCCCGGAGTCCACCTGGAAGAACGCCGCCGAAGCCACCAGCATCATCTCACTGGCCACGCGAGTGCTGAGCGGGTCAGCGTGCTCGGCGACAAAGATGAGGTCGACATCGCTGACGTAGTTCAGTTCGCGGGCCCCCCATTTGCCCATCGCGATGACCGCCAGCCGCGGTGGTGTGCGATCACCACACACAGTTTTCTCAGCCACCCGCAGTGCGGTCGCCATCGCGGCGTCCGCGATATCGGCTAGCTGAGCGGCGACCAGGGTAAACGGCAGTACCGGCTCGTCTTCGACCGTTGCTGCCAGATCGAGCGCGGCCAGCACCAGCAGCTGGTCATAGTATAACGTACGCAATCGAGGCAGCACCGAGTCTGGCCCACCCAAAGTGTCGTTCCCCAACTTGCTCACGCACTCGTCGAAAGCTTGGTGCAGCTGGGCACGGGACGGCAATCTGACCCTGCCCCGCAACAGCTTCCAAGACTGCGGATGGGCGACCAGGTGATCACCTAACGCCAACGACGAGCCCAATACGGCAAATAGCCGTCCACGCAGACCGCGATCGGTGAGCAAAGCCGCGTTGAGCTCGTCCCATCCGGTGGCTGAGTTCTCGAACAGCCGGACCATGGCGCGCAGCACAGCATCGGCGTCGGGTGCCCGCGATAGCGACCACAACAGGTCCACATTTTCCGGGCTATCGTAGTCATACCAGCCCAGTAGCGCGAGATTCTCCGCGGCAGGAGGGTCAAGCAACCCGAGCCGGCCGACGCCGGGCAGCTTGGGGCGCTCCGTCGTGGGCTTGCTCACAACCACAACGGTAGTCGCAACACATCCTCCGGTCGAACCTAACCGTAGAGAATCTAGGCTACAACGACAGGTAGGTCTTCAGCTCATAAAGCGTGACATGACTGCGGTAGTTAGCCCATTCCGCACGCTTATTACGCAAAAAAAATTCAAAAACATGCTCCCCCAGGGCTTCCGCGACGAGCTCGGAGGCCTCCATGGCACCAAGAGCACTGTCAAGACTGGTTGGCAACTCGCGATATCCCATCGCGAGCCGTTCTTCGGGTGTGAGGTCCCAGACATTGTCCTCGGCCTGTGGCCCCAGCACGTACCCCTTCTCCACCCCACGCAAGCCAGCGGCTAGCAGCACGGCGAATGTTAGGTAGGGGTTGCAGGCTGAATCGGGACTGCGCACCTCGACCCGCCGCGATAAAGTCTTGTGCGGCGTGTACATCGGCACCCTCACCAGGGCAGACCGGTTAGCCGCCCCCCACGAGGCAGCGGTGGGCGCTTCGCCGCCAACCACCAACCTTTTGTAGGAGTTGACCCACTGATTGGTGACCGCACTGATCTCGGAGGCATGCTCAAGTATCCCAGCAATGAACGACTTGCCCACATCCGACAGCTGTAACGGATCGTCGTCGCTGTGGAAGGCATTAACGTCACCCTCGAACAAGCTCATATGGGTGTGCATCGCTGAGCCAGGGTGTTGCGCGAATGGCTTGGGCATGAATGACGCCCGCGCACCGTTTTCGATCGCGACTTCTTTGATGACGTAACGGAAGGTCATCACGTTATCGGCCATCGACAGTGCGTCGGCGAAGCGCAGATCAATCTCCTGCTGGCCGGGCGCGCCTTCATGGTGACTGAACTCCACCGAGATACCCATGAATTCCAGGGCCTCGATTGCGTGCCGGCGAAAGTTCGACGCGGAATCGTGCACTGCTTGGTCAAAATAGCCGGCGTTGTCCACTGGAATGGGCATCGACCCGTCCTCAGGCCCCGCCTTGAGGAGGAAGAATTCGATTTCGGGATGGACGTAGCAGGAAAAGCCAAGGTCGTTGGCCTTTGTCAGCTGACGTCGCAAAACGTGTCGCGGATCCGCCCACGATGGCGAGCCGTCCGGCACAGTGATGTCGCAGAACATCCGCGCCGAGTGGTGGTGGCCGGCGGTGGTAGCCCAGGGCAGGATCTGAAAGGTCGACGGATCCGGATGCGCTACGGTGTCGGATTCCGAGACCCGGGCAAAGCCCTCGATCGAGGATCCGTCGAAGCCGATGCCTTCCTCGAAGGCACCTTCTAACTCAGCAGGAGCAATCGCGACCGACTTGAGGTAACCAAGCACGTCGGTGAACCACAGGCGCACGAAACGGATGTCCCGCTCCTCAAGCGTGCGCAACACAAATTCCTTCTGTCGATCCATAACCCGAACATTATGCAACTGCTGCTAATCTGATGTTACCAAGCTAGCCCATTGGCATTGCGAAGTTCCCAGGTAAACAGTCGTTTATGGGCAGCTTAGGGATGGCATTGCAAGGACGCTGGTGGCAACGTCTCATCCACGAAATAACGCATCACCGCGCTATCCACACACTGGTCGCCATTGAACACGGCGGTGTGTTGGGTTCCGTCGTAGGTGATCAGCGGGCAACCCAGTTCGCGAGCGAGGTCTACCCCGGCCTGATACGGAGTGGCCGGGTCGTGCGTTGTGGAGACCACGACAACCTTGCCCAACGCGATCGTCGGCGCGGGGTGTGGCATCGATGTCGCCGGCACCGGCCACAGTGCACAGATATCGCGGGGTGCGTTGCCGGTGAATTGCCCGTAGCTGAGGAACGGAGCGGCCTGACGGATCTGCTGATCAGCCGATACCCAGCTCGCTGAGTCCGTTGGTGCCGGCGCGTCTACGCAGCGGATCGCGTTAAACGCGTCCTGCTCGTTGGTGTAGTGCCCATTGCGGTTTCGGCCGTTGTAGTCGTCGGCGAGCAACAGCAGGTAACCGGCGTCGGTGCCGCGCTGCAGCCCAAGCAAGCCGCTGGTCAGGTATTTCCAGTGCAACGGGGTGTAGAGGGCATTAATGGTGCCTGTGATCGCGTCAGCATAGCCCAGGCCGCGTGGATCCGACGTCCGCCCCGGCTTGGTGGCCAAGGGATCGATCAGCGCGTGGTAGCGGCTGACCCATTGGCTGGGGTCAGTGCCCAGGTCCCCGAGCGGGCGCAGTCCGCGGCGTAGTCGGTAAATGCGGTCTGAAATCCGACCATTTGCTGGATGTCTTTCTGGATTGGTCCGACAGTCGAGTCAATGGCGCCGTCAAGCACCATCGCCCGCACACGGTTGCTGAACCGCTCAAGATAGGCGGTACCCAACTCGGTTCCGTAACTATAGCCGAGGTAGTTGATCTGCTCGTCTCCCAGGGCCAAGCGAACTATATCCATGTCGCGCGCGGCCGACGCGGTGCCCACGTTCGCCAAGAATGCGGTGCCGACTCGGGCAACACACTGTTGGGCGAGCTGCTTGTAGACTTCCTCGATGTGCGCCACACCGGCCGGACTGTAGTCAACCATCGGTTCGGTCCGGTACGCGTCGAACTCTACGTCAGTGCGACATCGAAGCGCCGGGGTTGAGTGGCCGACTCCTCGCGGGTCGAAGCCCACCAGGTCGAAGTGACGGCCAATATCGGTCGATCGTAACCCTGGTATCATTGCGACGACCATGTCAACCGCGGACGCCCCGGGTCCTCCAGGATTGAACAGCAGTGATCCGATCCGTTGACCAGTCGCCGGAACGCGGATGACCACCAACTCGGCGTGCATCCCACCAGGATTATTGTAGTCGACCGGCACCGACACCATTGCACATCGTGCCGAAGGGATGTCGCTGGTGTCGGACAGGAACACGCTGCAGTTACCCCAGTTCTGTTGCGGCACCGGGCTAGGGGTCTGCTCTGGGCTAGCACCAACCACCGGCAGTGCCATTGTCGATTGCAGCAACAGCCCTAACGAAAGCAGCGCTGAGCTCGATGATCTCAAGCGCAGCATAACTTCTATCGTTGCATCACTCGTATACCCACAGCAGCGCGAAAAGATCACGCTTTGGTCACTTAAAAATCTATTGTCTTCAGGCGTCAGCACTTCGCCCCGATCGGCGGCGTGGTGCCGCCGATCAGATACTCCGTCACGTAGTCGTCAACGCAGCTGTCGCCCTGGAACACCACGGTGTGCTGGGTTCCATCAAATGTGAGCAACGAACCCCGAAGCTGGTTCGCCAAATCCACCCCGGCCTTATACGGTGTCGCCGGATCATGAGTGGTCGACACCACCACTGTCGGTGCCAGTCCGGGAGCCGAGACGGCGTGCGGCTTGCTGGTCGGTGGTACCGGCCAGAACGCGCAGGTGCCTAGCGGGGCGTCACCGGTGAAATGCCCGTAGTTCATGAACGGTGCGACCTCCCGTGAGCGGCGATCTTCGTCTATGACCTTGGCCCGGTCCGTAATCGGGGGCTGATCAACGCAGTTAACTGCCACCCGTGCATCGGTGGCGTTGGTGTAGTGGCCGTGCGAGTCACGACGCATGTACATATCAGCCAAGGCAAGCAGGGTATCTCCGCGGTGGTCGACCAGCTCGGACAGACCGTCGGTGAGGTGGTGCCATAGCGTGGGCGAGTACAGCGTCATGATCGTGCCTACGATGGCGTCGCTATAACTCAACCCGCGCGGGTCCTTCGTCGGCGCGGGCTTGCTGACCATCGGGTTCTTGGGATCGATCAGCGGGTTAACCAAGTTGTGATAGACGTCGACAGCTTTGGTCGGGTCAGTGCCAAGCGGGCAAGACAGTTTTCTCGCACAGTCTGCGGCATAGTCGTTGAACGCGTCTTGGAATCCCTTGGCCTGGCGCAGATCCGCCTCGATGGGATCGGCGTTGGGGTCAACAGCGCCATCGAGAATCATCGACCGCACGTTCTGCGGATAGGCCTCAGCGTAGGCCGCACCGATCCGGGTGCCGTACGAATAGCCGAGGTAGGTCAGCTTATCGTCGCCCAACGCCGCACGGATGGCATCGAGATCCCTGGCGACGTTGACCGTCCCGATGTTTTCCAGGAATACCTTGCCCATCTTGGCGATACAACGACTGATGAACTGTTTGGTCTCGTCCTCGATGTGCGACACACCTGCCGGGCTGTAGTCAACCTGCGACTCGGATCGCAACCGGTCGTTGTCAACATCGGAGTTACACCAGACCGCGGGCCTCGATGACCCCACCCCACGGGGGTCGAACCCGACCAGGTCAAAACGTTCGCGGACCCGCTTCGGCAACGTCTGAACCACACCCAACGCGGCCTCGATGCCGGACTCGCCGGGCCCTCCAGGGTTGATGATTAGCGAACCCATCTTGTCCCCGGTCGCGGGAAAGCGAATCATCGCCAGCGCCGCCACCTCATCATCGTGGTGGTCGTAGTCGACCGGCACGGCAAGCTTTCCGCACAACGCACCGCTGGGGAGTTTCACCGCAGGATCGCTAGGACGACACGGTGCCCACGCCACCGGCTCGCCCAGTTTCGGCCCAGCCATCAGAGCACGCCCGCCAACAACGCGGACACAGCCAGCGAGAACTAGCGCGACGACTGCGATCGCAGTCCCAATCAGCAGCATACGCGCGATCTTGTCGCGATTAGACAGGGCCATACTCACCTATGCTGCCAGAGAGGGCTTCGGCTCCTGGTGAGCGGTTCGTCACCTAAGTAGCTACTAGATGGCTGGGCGCAGTTCTTCTAAACCAATGCTGGACTCGTTGGCCATCTCCCATAAGGCCGGCAGCAATTCCGGGCACGATATGAGCCCGCATCTAAGTTGCCGTTCAAGTACATCACGGTGACGTTGAGACCTGCACCGTAAAAAAATCGGCCCAAACGGATACATCGCCCTGACCTCACAGCCCAATATGGACAACCACGACTGGGGACCGAGCGCATCGGAGACCACCGAGTTATGCACCAGCAGGATCTCAGTCTATCGGGTTCGAGCGTAGAGCCGCATCACCACCTCAAAGACCTCTAACGCGGCAAACTACGACCAATCATGCAACAACATGGCGCTGATAGCCGAACTAGATTTCTTAGCAAGATAATTCACTCGCACTATAGCGTTCAGTCATTCTACTGGATCGGCAACATGGATCTGTAATCCTGGAAACCAGGCCCGAAAACCGTTTGTGAACAGGATGATCGGACTGTCATGCACGGAGAGTAACACCCGAGCCACCAATGACGAATCGGGCAACGCGTTGCGCTAGCCCCAAAAATTTTGTCAAAGAATCACCGAAAATCATTTTTTCACAATATTATTAACCTTGACGGCGAAATAATTCTTCACCGTCTTGATGTCCTCAAGATCCAGTTGAGCGTAAGCGATGTTGCAGCGGTCGTTTATTGCGCGCATTGCACGACGTTCGGAGCGCTGTGAACGGACGCGCCATGGTCAGGCCGTCGTGGTCCCGGACCGCCGTCGCGATCACTGAAGACACCATTCCGGGCAACACATTGGCCAGAGGCAATGACCGGATGGCGAACCGCAAGAACCCGCCCGCGGGGATCTGCCAGCCGGTGACATAACCTGAGCAGTATACCGGGGTCCTGTGGGAGCGCATCAGCGTCGGTGGCACACAGCCGCGATAGACATCAGATTGGCGACAATCATTAATCATTCCATCCAGGCCAATACGGTGCACCTTGGTCATCATCGCCACGCAGCCGCCGTTGCGATGGTATTCGGCACCCACCATGCCTTCGATCATCCACATCTCCAGCAACGGTCGTCGGCGGTTCAATGGCAGCTATGCGATATGGCCACAAATTTCCGAAAGTTTGGCCTGCCCTCCTAGGGATGACAACCCGATGCGATGCAGATGTCGGTCCACATGGCAGTTCGGATCGTCCACCCAGACCGGACGGTCGAGGGTAAGCCGATTCGTGGCGAGCTGTTCGCGAAACTCCGGCATCTCCTTGATGCACAACGATTTAGTGCGCACAGCCGGCTAAAAGTGTAGCCGAACGGCATCGTCGAGGTGTCCAAGTGGCCATGATCGAACAGACATGCACGGGCTGCGAGGAGGTGTCCAGGTACAGGAAGCTGGCATCTAGTCCATCTAAGCTGCTGCATGCGACGTGGTATAGTGTGGCTCACAGAGCCAGAGGGTGCAACTGCGCAAAAGAGATGGCAAACTGTCAGTGTTAGACGAACCCGGGGACCCTATCGAACCAGGATTCTTCAGGGCTACGAGGATCGACTCGACCTAAATACAAAATAGCTACAAAGGCCAGTGATGTCTGAGCAGAATGTTAATGTTTATGGGGTTGACCCCTCTACACCCTCCACCCAAGCAATACAGCGCACCAAAATCCGCACCCAGCATCTCCAAAAAATGAAGGCCGAAGGCCACAAGTGGGCCATGCTGACAGCCTATGACTATTCGACTGCTCGGGTTTTCGACGAGGCCGGTATCCCGGTGTTGCTGGTGGGTGATTCGGCGGCCACCGTGGTGTACGGCTACGACACCACGTTGCCGGTTGCGGTCGACGAACTACTCCCGTTGGTTCGCGGCGTGGTGCGGGGTGCGCGGCACGCTCTGGTCGTCGCCGACCTGCCATTCGGCAGCTACGAACCCGGACCCACTGCCGCACTGGCTGTCGCCACCCGATTTATGAAGGAGGGCGGTGCAGACGCCGTAAAACTCGAAGGCGGTCAGCGGGTAGCCGAACAGATCGCGTGCCTGACCAGGGCGGGCATTCCAGTGATGGCGCACATCGGGTTCACACCGCAAAGCGTCAACAGCCTCGGCGGTTTCCGGGTTCAGGGCCGCGGCGACACCGCCGAACACATCGTCGCTGACGCCGTCGCTGTTGCCGAAGCCGGAGCATTTTCCGTCGTAATGGAAATGATGCCGGCCGAGTTAGCCACCCAGATCACCGGTAAACTAGCCATTCCGACAATCGGGATCGGTGCGGGTCTGAACTGCGACGCCCAGGTCCTAGTCTGGCAAGACATGGCCGGTTTAAGCAGCGGTAAAGTGGCACGCTTCGTCAAGCGGTATGCTGATATCGCTGGTGAGTTGCGCCGTGCCGCAACGCAGTACGCAGAGGAAGTAGCTAGCGCAGTTTTCCCTGCCGAAAAACACTGCTTCTGAAACACTAGCCGTGGATCCGCGCAATCTCGCCAGAGTCCTTGGTCAACAAGGACTTCCATCACTGAATACCAGGTCTTTTAGATGTGGTCAGGATCGCAAGTCAACGTACCGAAACCAGGCCTGATGCAGTGCCAAAAGACAATTGTGCGACAAAAATTTTCAGACTGTCATCAGCAATGGCGTTAAGCCAGAAGATACCATTGCTCACTATGGCCCGCTGCTGCCGGATGATGCGCCAGCGTACATACTGCAGCACTCACCAGTAACCACGTATTGTGGTGTACCACGCTAGGTATGCCGGTCTACGTCACACCCACGACTGCGCCACAGAACCCTCATCGGACGCGAAAATGCCGATAAACGCGCCTAAACTATCGCACTATTTTGGAGGTGGAACGCAGGTTCGAAGTGGTCGAGTCGACAGTGTCCCCATCCTTCAAGGACATCGCCGCGGTGGCTCACATCGAGAAGTCACCGACGCAATCTGCTGGATGGCGATCTACTTAGACAAGCCGAAGCAGAACCTGGTGCGCAATAAAATTATCCTGCAGCGCCACGCTGGTGGCCCCGATCCAGGTTGGCACCTGGAGTTGCCGGCTAGAACCGATGTCCGTACCGAGATCTGTGCGCGCCCTTGGTCGCGTCCGGCAATACGGTGCCAACCGAGTTGCTGGATGTGATGCTGACATTGTTCGCAACCGCCAGGTAAAGCCCATAGCACAAATTACCACTCAACGGAAAAATCAAGTCCTGTAAGACATCAACGGCACCGCGCTGGCGGAACTCAGCAACGTGCATGTCACCTGCGTGGTCTACCAGCAGTTCGGCGAGCTCCGGTTAGGACCCGGTCGAAAAAACATTGGCTCGAATGGGAACTAAAATTCGTCAATGGGAACGTCAAATACGAGCCGTTGGATCGGCTGAAGCAACTGACTGCTCGATACAGGTGTCACATCCGCCGCCCACGACTCCAAGAAGCTAACGTGGGCTCCTGGCACAACGTTGCAGCCGCACAACACACGAGCACCCGCGAATCCAATACTCCAATATACCAAAGGCTTAGCATGGCAAGTTGACGAACTGCTGGTGCGGGATCGCGCTTTGCGCACCAACACATATGACGCCGTGCATCAGATGAGGGTAACTACCCGCATCTGATGCTTGCTGCGGGATTCCCGGGATTCGTTCGGATTGTCCAACAGCGCGTGGATCCTCAATGAACTGCGGGAGCTTGCCAGTGTCTTAGTGGCGAGCGACACCGCGGTTATCAGGAGTGCTGCCAATGCTATTAGACTAGCGAGCGCCGGAGCTGGTGCGTGAACCGGTACCGGAACGTCTCGTTGAGAGCGCGCAACACCGCTATCAGACCGGGCTGCTGCGGTAGCTGATCGCTATGCGGTCGCAATGATACTTCCGTCTGCTCGACGCCCTCGATTCGGTTATGGCCATCATCCCGGCCAGTCCGGTCGACAAAAACTGGCACCGTTCACCATTGACTCGGCCCACAAACCGGTCCGCAAGGCCGAGAAGGCTGCTGCCCAACGGAGCAAAGCGGGACACGGCGGTAAAGTAAGCACTATACCGATGAAGAACTAAATCGAATCAGTAAGTGCACCAATCTATTACGATAGAACTCGACAGCGACCGGAGTGAACCGCGTGTCGCAGTAAGACAAGGCCATCCACACTCTGCTGGACGATCGCCAAGACAGCGTAGTCAGCCGCGAGCATCTTATTGGCCAGACCGAGGCCATGAACGCCGCTGGCGAGGACACCTTTACCTATGGTCTGCTCTTCCAGTTAGAGGCCAACTTGGCTGACCGTTGCCGTGAACAATTCGACGCTGCGCTGAGCAAAACTCGACAAGGCGGTGCGCAAAAGCGTGGCGTTGAGCCGGACCATCAAACCAAAAGATGACGGGCGAGTTGGCCTGTAAGCCGGATTCTGTTCCCCGCCGCCGTGGCATTGCCTACGGTGGCGCGGCGGCGGCCATCCATCTGGACACACCGTTGCCGGGTGCCTCGAGCGGCCTACCCGCAGGCTCGGGCGAGCAGCTCTCGAACGCCTGCGCGGCTGCACTTGTGGTGCGGCCTTCTTGGCCTTGCTTCGGGTGGGGTTTACCAAGCCATCCCGGTCACCCGGGATGCTGGTGCGCTCTTACCGCACCGTTTCACCCTTACCACCGCGAGGATGGCGGTTTGTTTTCTGTGGCACTATCCCGCGAGTCACCTCGGATTGCTGTTAGCAATCACCCTGCTCTGTGAAGTCCGGACTTTCCTCGACTCGGTACCGGGCTTTTCAGACCGACACGAGCCGCGGCCGCCCAGCCAACTCGTCCGCAACAAATACGGTACTCGTTGCGGGGTGCCAGGGCCAGGGACGACAACGCTCGTTATCGACAATCACCATCATTGTCCAAGGATAATGATGGTGTCAGGTTGGCCAAATGACACCAACTGAGCTGTTTTCGTCGAACACAGATATTCTATCTGAGTAACGTGCGCCGGCTCATTCCCTAGCAAATCAACCCGACCAAGCATACGAAACACCACCGCGTCCTGGATCCGCTATCACTCTGTAGGAGATGGACCGACGGAAGCTACCCGGTGCATAACGCCCGCGATGGCGCGTGGTTCTAATACTCGAGAGCAACGGTCGAAGCAGCTGTCGTACCCGAGCAGACTGACGCGGCATCACAATACCCACGACTACACTAGAAGCCATTCGGCGGTGTTGGCCAGTAGGGCATTGGGCCGGGAACTCGGAACGTCGACGGAATCAAGCCATACACCCAAGCGCACAGGTTCATCCAGCACCCGATCCCACGTTAGCTGAAAACGCCAGTTGCTGTACCACCAGCCACTCATGCTACAGCTAACCACTTTATAAAAATGATAGTGCATGCAATATCGGCATTTCGAAGCCCGTCCGATTACGTCGCTCAAAGTCCAAAAAATCAGAGGTGGTATGACTTATGCGCAATCACTTTGCTAAATCGACTCTGCCCAGTTTGTTGAGCTTGATCTGGTAGATGTGACTGGACACAGTCGATACTCAATGCCATACCCGGCACAGTTGCCAACTTTGCATTGATTGCCCCACATCTGCTCCTGAACATGCATCTTGCCCAGATGAGGACTACGGTGGCGCTCAACGCGCTGCATCACCGTCACCACCGAGCGACTCAAACTGGTTGGGTTGACAACGAGGGAAACCGTATACTTGCGGATTCGATTGTCAAGATGACCCAGACCCTATTCAATCAGCATGGCCCGCAGGATCGCCGAGCGCATAGCGATGGTGGCCGCATCCTTATTCTGCCGTACCCGACAGTATCGCCTCCGCGAAGCCGGAACCCGTTGTTCCAATGGACTTTATGGCACTGCAGAACATCGAATCCAACAATCCTGCAGGACATCCACTACTTTACGGCGCACAACTTCATCGGCGGCCCCATCACCGGCTACGAGACGCCAACGTGCATTCTCACTTGTGATGCGAACGAAGGACTCAAACGCACACAAGAACAGTTGGATCAGCGAAATTTCATCTTGAAAATGTATGACCGCTGCCGTACACGGCGGACGGTTAACTACTTGGCCTTCGTGGACTAACGATCGCAGTAATCAGCGGATGAACGTCGAGTTCTACCCGCGCGTCGATAAATCGATCATCTTCCGCGGCGGGTACATCGCCGAGAAGTCGAGACACCGTCGTGGCATCACGATAGACCTCACACCGGTGGAGCTCCCGGTCTATACCCGCCCTGCCATACGTGCCCAGCAAGGTCTTAATCAATTATACCGCAACGGTATCGGCGAGATTGTCAGAAAAATCAATAGAGTATAGGAATCGGCTTTGACTGCTTCGACTCCCTTGTGCCCATACGCTCGACTCTTAGATCCAGGGCGACCAACTCGCAAGCTGGCTGCTTAAAGACACACTTCAATCTCAGGGCTTTGTTAACTACGAGGACGAGTGGGTGGCATTACACCTATCAACCAGAGCGCCATCCGTACACCTACTTTGACTTCCCAGTCTGCACAACCTTCGCTTGGTTCATTTGATTATGAGGGCCGTTCCGACACGCTTCGGAGGTAGCCAGTTTGATTCATCAACCGCACCGAAGACGCGCCATCGGGATAGAACTCAGCGATGCTCAACGACCCCAAATCAAGATGGAGCCTGTACAGGATGCCCGCCCCGGCATCCAACGCGAGCCGCAGCAGCATCTTGATCGGTGTGACGTGTGACACCACCAGCACCGTTTCACCCTGATAGCCGGCGATGATCCGTGCACGCGCTAAGCACACCCGGCCCAGCACATCATCGAAGCTTTCACCGCCCGGCGGCAACGTGGCAGTGTCGTGCAGCCAGCAATGATGCAATTCCGGATCGCGCGCGGCGGCCTCGGCAAACGTCAACCCCTCCCAGGCCCCGAAGTCGGTTTCAATCAGATCATCATCAACCGTCAAGTTGGCACCCAGCACGTCGGCGACGGTTGCCGCGGTGTCGTAAGCCCGTTGCAATGGCGAGGAAACCACTGCGGCGATGCCGCCAAGCTGCGCAAAATATCGCGCCGCAGCTCGAGCTTGACGCCAACCCACGTCATTTAGTGCCGGGTTACCGCGTCCCGAATAACGTTGTTGAACCGACAGCTCGGTCTGGCCGTGTCGCAACAATAACAGGCGGGTGGGCGCACCTCGCGCACCCGTCCAACCTGGCGCTGTTTGCAATTCCTTCGCAACAGCTTTCGTGGACTGAGTAAGCGGCGTAGCAGCTTGGTCAACCCGGCCTTCAGCGCAAGATGCGGCGTCCATCGCCTCGTTGGCCAACCGGTCAGCGTGCGAGTTCCGGGTGCGCGGAATCCACGTATAACTGACACGCGCCAGCCGCGACGCTAACGTCTGCGCGTGTACGTATAACTCAATCAAGTCGGGGTGCTTGACTTTCCATCGCCCCGACATCTGTTCCACAACCAACTTGGAATCCATCAAGACCTCGGCTTCGGTGGCACCCATTTTCACGGCATCGTCCAACCCTGCTATTAGGGCACGGTATTCGGCGACGTTGTTAGTTGCTCTGCCGATTGCCTGCTTGGTTTCCGTGAGCACAGTCGAACGGTCCGCGATCCATACCACGGCACCATATCCGGCTGGTCCGGGGTTTCCTCGCGACCCACCGTCAGCCTCGATGATAACTTTCACTGGTCAAATCCTTTGACCAGCAACTGGCTAGCTCCAGATTCCGGGTAACTCACTACTTCGTCGTCAGCGTCCACCGAGATGCAGGACAGCTCGCCGTGGCTGATCTCGCTCCGACAGGCCCTGCAAGGATGTCCCTGCAATTGGCTGACGCCCAACCCTCCGGCAGCACAAAGTCGTTCGTAAAGGGCGGAGAGAGCAGGGGCCAGTTCCGCGATCAACACATCGCATCGTGAGGAATGCGGCTGGCTGGTCTGGTCGATCCCGGCAATGGCAGCGTCAAGACCCTGCCGAGCAACGTCCAGGTCAGTCTGCATCCCCTCGATTGCCCCTAGCTCTGCAATCAGCTGGTCCTGCAGCCCTTTGCTGCGCTTCATAAACTCCAGCAGGGAATCTTCCAGGCTGGTCTTACGGGGTCGCCAGATCCCCAGTTGATATTGCAGATCAGACAACTGCTTAGCGTCCGTTGCCTCCGAATGGAGCAGCGACCGATCCTGGTCTTCACGCTGTCGCGCCGCGTCGATCTCCGAATCAAGTAGCAAAACCTGGGAATCTATTTCCTCCAAAGCAATTCGCACAGCTGTCAGTCGGTCACTGGCTATGGTACTTTCGACCCGCATCCGCTCATCGGCCTCCCGCTGCGGTAAATAGGTGGTCCGGTGCGCGATCCGGGACAGCTCAGCATCCAACTTCGACAACTCCAGCAGCGAAAACGTTGTTGTTGTTGTTGTTTACTTCAGCTTTCATTACTGATCTCTCCCACAATCGCTCACATCATTCACTCTTCTTGCGCCTAGGTTCCACGGGTCAGTGCGGATAGTGCACACCCGCAACGACAATGCTGTACCGAAATGGAATCGCAACACGTCAGCGGCCTGACCGCACCACGGGAATTCACTTGCCCAATGCGCGATGTCGATTAGCGCCACGTTTGAAGACCGCCGATGTTCGTCGGCTGGATGGTGCCGCAAGTCGGCCGTGACATATGCCTGAACGTCTGCGGCAGCCACGAGGCTCAGCAACGAATCCCCAGCGCCGCCGCACACCGCGACACGCGATATTAGCATGTCGGGGTCTCCCGTGGCGCGCACGCCCGAAAAGGTTTGCGGCAATGCGGCGCTAACCCTGGAAACGAAAGCGCCTAACGATTCTGGTCGCGGCAGTGTTCCAAGGCGGCCCAAGCCGACATCCCTAGGCGGAGGCACCAGAGCAAAGATGTCGAACGCCGGCTCTTCGTAGGGATGCGCGGCGCGCATCGCCGATAACACAGCAGCCCGTGCGTGCGCGGGTGCTACAACCTCAACCCGGTCTTCGGCCATCCGCTCGACGGTGCCGATGCTGCCCACCACAGGCAACGCCCCGTCATGCGGCAGGAACTGCCCGGTGCCGGTGACGCTCCAGCTGCAGTGCGAGTAGTCGCCGATGTGGCCGGCACCAGCCTCAAACACCGCCGCCTGCACCGCTGCTACATGCTCGAGTGGCACATAGATGACCCACTTGTCGAGGCGGGCCACACCGAGCAGAGGCTCAAGGACCGTGTCGACGGTGAGACCCAAGACGTGTGCTAACGCGTCTGACACACCGGGTGATGCCGAGTCTGCGTTGGTGTGCGCGGTGAACAATGAACGTCCGGAACGGATCAGGGAGTGTACCAACGCACCCTTTGGCGTATTCGCCGCCACCGTGTCGACTCCGTGTAACAACAATGGATGATGAGCCAGTAGCAAGCCGGAATCGGGAACTTCGTTAATGACCGCGGGCGTGACGTCAACCGCAATAGTTATCGACTCCAGCACATCCTCGGGGTCGCCGCATACCAGACCAACAGAATCCCAGGACTGGGCAAGCTGCGGCGGGTAGGCGCGATCCAACACTTCGATGACATCAGCCAACCGCACACTCATCGGCACCTCCCAATATTCGCGCAGGCGATCGCCCTCGCAATGGCTTGGATTAGCAGCGGCCAATCCGAGCATACCGCCGCCTTCAGATACCGTTCACCGAGGTCGACGAATGTTTCATACCGATCAATCGCACTTCCATTGTTCTGCAAGCTCTTTCATACTAGCTTCGCGTCAGTCATGCTGAACAATACGAACGGGGCCACACCGTCAACACCCAGCGATTCCAGACCAGCGACCATCTCGGCGCAACAGGCCGCGATAATCGCCAGTTACAGTGTATCCACCGGCCAGTGCGCCCATGGTGCGGTCAACCGCGCCAGCACTTCTGGCGAGCCAAGGTCATAACCCATCCGCAATCCCGCCGACGACCATATCTTGGTCAGGCTGCGCAGTACCAGCACGTCGAGCAGCGAATCGCCAACCAGCGACTCCGCCTTCGCCGGGAACCGAATCAGCGAACACCTCGTCGACCACCAGAATCCACCCGGGCTGACGCAACGCGAGCAGCTGCCTGCAAGTGTACAATTTCGAGGTGGGATTAGTCCGATTGCCCACCACAACAAGATCTACGTCCTCGGGTAAGTTCAGTTCCATCCAAGGCGAACGATGGCTCGAGCATGTATATGGCACAAGGGAACTTCGGTCGCGGTCAGTGCCACGGCCGGGTCGGTACCTCGGATTCTTCCGCTACCGCATCCATGACCAGTCCCGCTGATGCCTGGGTGGGGCCACAACACGAACGCTGCCGCCGCCTCGGCCAGCGGCAACACCTCATCACGGGCTCGTTGATAACGGTCGGCAACCGCGTCTTAGACCTGGTGCACATCGTGGATACCAGGGTAGCGGGCCATACCCAAAGCTGCTCAGCCAGCCGTTGCACCAGCCATTCCGGCGGCTGGCTAGAACGGACGTTAACGGAGAAATCCATCATGCCGGTCATGACCGGCATGATCACCGTGATAGCTCGCCGGTGCGAGGCGAATTGTCGCACTGTGGTCCAAACTCGCTACCAGTGAAACAATAGTGGGTCGCCTTGGGAGCCTGTCGTGAACACCGTCCCACCCAGGTGCGCTCATCAAGGATAATGATCACGTGACAAGCCCGGATAATGGCCCAACCCCCATCCATGTTCGCGGATCGTCGCTGAGTGCGGCGCCGCAACGCGAGCAGGCCAAAAGACCCGATCGCGACCTACCGGGCCAAGTACGGCACCCGAGGCTGGGCGATGAACAGCCTTTGCGATGGGATCGGTCCGCTACTGGCCGATCTACGTGCAGCCGATATCAGCCTAACTGTGGCCAACTCAACGCTAGAACTGTGGCACGGTGCATTTTCGCCCTTGTCGAGCTTGATCCGGCCACCGACGTTATGCATGCTACAACAGTGGACGAGCTGTGGAAGACACCGGGTGTCCGATTTGACTGCACTGCACGTGACGTTCGTTTGTACCAGCAACATCTACCGTTCGCCGATAGCCGAAAAGATGTTCGCTGAACAGCTCCGACGGTATAGTCATCGCGATGCGATGCGGGTGACCAGTGCGGGCACCGGCAACAGGCATGTGAGCGATGGAACCGACGCGCTGGTTACCCGGGTCTTGCGCGCCCATGGCTACCCCACCAACCACTGCACCACCCAAGTCAATGCCGACCACCTATCGGCCGATCTGGTGGTTTCCTTGGGCCGCAACCAAGTTGTGATGTTGCGACAGCTAGGGGTCGAAAACAGCAGGATACGAATGCTGCGATCATTCGACCCGAGCTCCGGTGCTTATGCTCTTGACGTCGAGGATCCCGACTGCGGCGAATACGACGACTTCGAAGAGATTTTCGCCATCATCGAGACCGCCTTGCCGGGCCTGCATGATTGGCTCGATGAGCGATTTGCGCAGAACGGACATAGTTAATGCGCCGCTTGGCGTTATTGCTGCGGCCAGGCTGGATCGCACTGACCTTAGTGGTTACCGCGTTCACCTACCTGTGTTTTATGGTGCTCGCGCCGTGGCAGTTGGGCAAGAACACCAAAACAGCGCGGGAAAACAACCAGATCGAATATTCCCTCAACACACCGCCGGTTCCGCTGAAAACCTTACTACCGCAGCAGGATTCGTCGGTACCGAAATCGCAGTGGCGCCAGGTTACGGCGACCGGGCGCTATCTACCGGACGTGCAGGTACTGGCCCGGTTGCGAGTGGTTGATGCCGGCCAGGCTTTCGAGGTGCTGGCGCCATTTGTCGTTGACGGTGGACCGACCGTCCTGGTCGATCGCGGTTACGTTCGTCCCGAACCAGGCTCGCACGTGCCGCCCATCCCTCGCCCTCCCACCAAGGCCGTGAGTATAACAGCTCGGCTGCGCGACTCCGAACCGGTCATGAAAGACAAAGAACCGTTCTCCAGGGACGGCGTCCAGCAAGTGTATTCGATTAACATCGAACAGGTCGCAGAGTTGACAAAGATCCGGTTGGCCGGGTCCTATCTGCAGTTGATCGGTAACCAACCCGGCGGACTCGGTGTGATCGACATACCGCATCTCGACGCTGGGCCGTTTCTGTCCTATGGCATCCAGTGGATCTCTTTTGGCATTCTCGCGCCAATTGGATTGGGCTATTTCGCCTACGCAGAGATCCGCACCCGCCGTCAGGAAAAGCTAGCGAAACCGACACAAGCTCCGATGGCCGTCGAGGAAAAACTCGCAGACCGCTACGGCCGCCGGCGGTAAATCGACAGCCCAGCTAGTAGACCCCCGCCTGGATCGCTCGCAACGGCACCACTGCACGACGCAGATCGGCGACACCTACCTGCGAACCGTCACCGGGGGTGGGCCAGATCTGCAGCTCATAGTGGTACGGGTCCGTCCTGCCACACGCCAAGCGCCCCAGTGAAACCCGCCTCGACAACGACCACGTTGGGGCCGAGATGCCCTGCAGCGTCACGGCGCCAGGCACGCACCGCACTCGACGGTGATCCGCCGACGACTGGTTTCACACACCATCACCAACACTGCGGTCGCCCGTGACGCGACGTAGTTGACTACGTCAGCCCAATCGCTAGCAGCCCAGCCGAATCGGATATGTGGGGGGAGAATTAACCAAACATCAAATCTTTAAAGTGTTGACCGCACGGTAGGCTAAAACCCAGGCATGTCGCCCACCGTCACTTACAGCAGCGGCATCACCGCGGCGTCCGACGTGTTCTCCGCTACCGATCCGAATGCCGCAAGTGTTAGGCCCGCGCTGTCCGGCCGGGCCAGATCGCGCCCGCACAATAATAGCAGCAGCCGCGACATCGCCGGTGTGCACCCGGGAAGTTCTCCCAAATGACACCCAGCTGACCGTAGTGGTAGCTACAATCAACCAGGGCCGACACCGACGTATGGCGCTGCGCTGCAGCGCCATACCCAGCAAGCTAACCAACCCGACCAACAAGCCCAAGTGCACCCCGCCGACAATCCTGCTGCCGCGGTAGGTAACTTGCTCCAACTTTGCAGCCGCTTGGCCAAACATCGCGACCGTATGACCTCGTTGCGGGTCACCTAGCACCAGGTCAGCTCGGTAGCCGGTCAGCACCCCGACTATGCGGGCCTGCCGTGTGGGCGTAAACCTTGCACACATGCGACACCAGTGTCGTGCTGTGTGCAGATGAACGCGCGTACGTCCTCGATAAACAGCTCCGGTTGTTCAAATACGGCAAAGTGACCGCCGCGCGGCATGGGTTGTCCAGTGTATAATGTGTCTAGTGCGCCTCACACTAACTCCTCGGCGGTCGCAGTATCGCCTTAGGGAAAGCCGCGATGCACGTCAGCATTCCGCCCCGACCTGGTGTTTGGAAGGCGTTGTAGCTCTCCCAGTACAAGCGGGCCGCCTAAGCGTCGGTACCGTTCACCATATACTATTACCTTGTCGAAGAACTCGTCCCTGCTGAGCGCGTTCTCCTGGATTCTCATCGCAGTCCATCCACGCCCAAAACTTCTCGACGATCCACGCCAGTTGTGCCACCGACGAATCAAGGAGTCCATAACTTGATGTCTAGGTCGGATCGACTGCTGTTTAGAATAACCGGTGCCAGTACAGCGATGCCTGGCTAGCCCAGCCAGGATCTGCTGCTCTTCCGTGGTTGGACTGATGAGCGTCTCTGCTGGAGCCAGCCGATCGGCATGTTCAGATGAATGACAACGCAATGCACGCTGTTACGACCGAGCTGCATGGTAATGGCTGCACCCCAATCGCCGTCCTGAGCACCGTAGCGGTCGTAGCTAAGGAGAACCATGAGCATCTCCTAAGCCTCCACGATCTTTTCAACGCCTCATCCGGTGTAGGCAGGCTCGCCAGAGAAAGCCGTATCCGGGCAGATAAACGTGGAATGTGTCTTCGGCGCCTCAACTGTGAGCCATCGGATCAGCCAGCGACTCAAATCACTTTGTGAAACTCCACGATCGAACCCCAGCCAGCCGTATATGATCAGCAGTGGGAAGGCGTCCTCATGTTGGGACCGTTGATGGGTGAAATGAATTTCCAACCAGCCGATTTCGTTGATAGACTGGTCCAAGTGGTTGAACGCGGCCTTACGAAACCGCTAGTCGTATACGTAGGCTCAGTAGCGTGGTCGGGTCGCAGGTGTAGCCAACGGCATTCCCTGGTGCCAGTCATATACACATTCGACCTCGGGCCATCGGGTAAGCGCTAGGCAGAGGTGTAAATCATCGAGAACATCGATGCGAAACGGCTTCACTGACAAAAGTCTTTGCGACCCAGTGTCAGGAGCGCCAATCCTCCGGTAGCTTTTGCCCGATCTCGCCCGTGGTCTGCTCTAGATCAGTCACCCGGCTGTCCGTTGCCTGAGTCAACGTGCAGACGTTCTCTAGCAGTTCACACATATCGGCCGAGTAGCGCATCCACTGCGGTCATACAGATTCGCCTTGGTCGCCGGGTATTGCTCGGACGACAACAGCCCGATGGACGGTACGCGTCCTGCTGCTTTTCAACACTGCCCTGCCGCTCGGAAAATCAGAATGCTCGTCCACGCCTCCCCGACGTTTACCATACCAGTTCAGCACCGACAACAGACCCTAAGGGATACCGTCGTCTGGCTGTGCAAAGACAGTGAGCACGAACGGTAAAGAACCATGGAACCATTGATGTACAAATTCGGGTAAGGGCATCGACCGCGTTTCACGCGGTCCCCATATTCCTGTCTTGGCACAGCGCGAATTTGGTCGCCAAACGTTCATTCGCGCCTTACGTGACTAACTTGCTTTTTCGCTGCGAAAAATTCACGATCCGACTACCTATGGTGAGTATACATTCACCATACACTGGGCAAAGAGGAAATGCGGGGTGCCATCGTGGCCATCAAAATTTAAGCGCATCGAGCTTCACGCGGAGCAGGCAATCTGGACCGCATTCAACGAGCCACCATTGTTCTGCATAAGCAGACCTTGGAATGCATACAAAAAGCAGCGATGCAAAACGCTGAGAACGACCCGCGGCAGGAGCTGTTAACGATGATGGCGGCCGAACAGGCCGATAAGCTGATATCCCTCGCCGGATGTTGCTGATGCCGCGTCGCGACTGACAGCAGCCGCACGTATGCCGATACGTGTTTTAAAAGGTGCTAACTAGTGTTTGAATCTACGCGGCTGGGTAACAACCACATGCTGGCGGGTTCAACTGTGGTAAGGAGTCGCTGACCACCTAACTGGTAACTGGTTAAGCAGGCCCCCGCCGCACGGATAACAGCGAAGTAACGCACGTGTACGTTTGGACTCCGCTCGGGGAGCCTAAGGTAGGTGCCTATTTCGCCATCTGTCCCACCAAGATCGTACGCAAAAATGACAGCATGCGAGGACCATAGCTGCGGGATTTCCCGCCTACCCGGGTATTTGATTACTCGCCTAGCATCGATGTAGTACTACATTAGACAGAAATACGGCGAGCAGTTGCTCCTGGATGCACTAGGGAAAGGCGCCGCTGCATAGGAAATCGGCGGAGGGACAGCTTATCGTCGTCGATGCGATCGACGACGATAAGCTGTCATTCTACGAGCATTACCACTTCGTCCCTGTCAGGGAACCATAAGCGCCATCTGGTAATGAAGGTGTCCACCGTAACGAAGGTCCTCGGGGAGCGCTGGCGGGACTGAAATATATCTTTGCCATGCGAACGTGTCTGATCTAGGCGTTGTCGAATACATGAGTGCGCTCACTTGACCGCCAGTAAAATATAGGAAGAATTCGTTTGTTTCGTTACGGCTTTCACGTTCGTAACAAGCTCTACGTAAACCGCTAAGAGGTGAGGGAGATGGAGTTCAACCGAATGTTGACTTTTGCGACATTGTCGGCCAGGAAGAATCGGCGGCTTTGACAAAACTAGGCCCTAATATGAATAGACGGCCAATCTTGCAAACCATGTCCGCGATGGAGCCTCGGTAACCTTTGTCTCGGCGGTGCGGGTCGCAAAGATGTCCTCGACTGCCGCGCGGATCTCGGTCAATGACGGATGCCCGGTCCTCTGAGTAAAGGTACACAAGTAACAAGAGGCCCGCGAAATCACAGGAACGGTCGTTGACAAACTCAGGCGGGTCGTACAGATCCGCGGAGGCATGGAACCTCCTGGGCAATCTGACAACGCATCGACAGGCTGAGGAAGGTGGTCCGGGTTAGGCAGCTCGAATCCAACAAGTTAGGGTGAAGGAGTCTGCTCGGGCGTTATTTCGGCCCGGCCTTTGTCGGGGATATTTCGATCTGGACCCGTCGCAACGACACACTGTTGAGTAGCACAGTCATGTCGAAGCACCGTGGCTTAACGAGCTTGTGTGGGACGTCAATGATCTCAACTTCTCCGAGCACAAGCGTCAGTGGTCCCCAGGGCTCTCCGAAAATCACGCCCAGTTATGTTAGGCATCGATCGATGTCCCCCACGTACCAGGGCTGCCGATATCTTGGGTGATCGGGTGCCATGCCGGGCAAGCGGTATTGCATCGTGGTACCGCCCTTCATCAAGAACAACACAGCGCCGGACTCGTCCACGGCTGCGTTAAAGCGCGGCGGTCACGAGTGTAGCAGCGACCGGCCAACCCAGAAGCGGACCGGCTGATGATCCGAGGCTGTCTTGGGTTTTAGTCGATCCAGCAACTGCGCAAAGTTGAACGGCTCAAGCTCATCCGCTGCCATAGCGAAACTCCAAGGCTGCAGCGAGTTGTTCGGCGTATGCCGGGCAGTAGACAACTGGCGCAGCCAGTCGTCCGGTCTAGAGTTTGGCAGACCAGATAGGTCGGCACACCGGAGAAAATGCGCTGGAAAATCGGTAGGTACGTTCACCATCGGTATCCCTTGCCACCATGTCATCTATCTCGCGTCGAGGTCCTGGTAGGGGACAACGTAGAGTCCACCATCGATACGACGAATACGTTGGCGGTGAACGACAGTTAGATGGATACAGTCGGGATTGATGCTGCTGACCTCCCACGCTGCCAGCAGCGAGTCGTGGCTGAGGATACGTCTCCGATGCCGCCAGCCCACAACACGGCCGGCTGGTACTGATCGAACTCAGTCTCTGCAACCTGTGGCGCCCAGTAGACACCATGGGCAACAGGTTCCCACAGGTCGCAGGCAACCATCGTGGATAATTCGGCGTGCGATACGCTTTCCTTCACAGCCTACGCAGTTGTGACGGGAACCCATGCTGATCCAGCTCTACCTCACGTAGTCGCTCCAGCTTCGCCACCACAGCCATGTCAAAGTCTTATGTCCTTATGTAACGGTTTTGACATTTAAATGGCCATGAGGTAAAGCAAGAGAAAAATTTCCCGCACCGGCCTCAAGCAGCCACGTCTTCCACTCACCAGAAGCCATCGCAGCGGTCGATACAGTTGCCGAACGCGCATTAATGGCACGAATGGCACGGATTGAGACGATGACTATAGTGAACGTCTATAAGCCTTTATGACACATTGCACGCCAGGATTCGATCCGTGTCAACCGCACCATCTCAGCAGCTGCGCCACATTTAGTTCACAAAACGAGGGCCACGTCGGACCTTTGATCTCGGCCGCAAGGTCGCACGACAGTAACAAGTCGACTACGTCGCAGGCACGCCCGTTGCTGGAGTCTGACAGTTCGTAGAGGTCGGAGACCACGTGGATCTTTTGCGTAATCTGAAAGCACATGGCGACTCCAACGGGGGTGTCGGGGTCCTGTAAGCCCAACTCACTCAGTGGCAGCGCAATTACTTCGAAGTCTAGCAGATACCTGAATCGCTGAATGGGACTTCACTGTCAACATCTGGGACGTATTCGACCAATTTCTCGAGAAACGGCTGTAACAAACCCTTTTTACAACTGCCGGCTGCAAAGAGTGACTGCATCCAGGTCCATGGAGTTCTATCGTGGATCTATCTCATCCTATTCATTGTCATCGGGTCCGCTTCTCGTGAAATTTTGTTGGTCGTGCAACACTATAACATTATGATTTTTGAGGACTCCCAACCGCCAAGTGGTTGCTCGTCTCCAAGTACTAGATCATCAACAATATGACCCAGCAGTAACCATAGGGCCGATTTAATTACTCGATGCTGACTGTTACCAGCAAACTATCTTTTTGCTTATTGTCATGCTCAGCGATAAATCTGCACAACTCAAGTATGGGATCATTCAGGGGAACAATCAAGTGGTAACGTAATTGTCAGTTCAAATTCATGATCGTAACGAAAAGGGTTTTGGTGACTGGAACAACAATCTGGAGATAACTTGCTCCATGTGAACTATACGAACTTACCTGCCGAATAGACGACGAAGTCTGATTCCGTTGCATCTTGCCGATAGCCAACAGCCTCGCCACTGGGTTCATCTGCTTAAACTCAACAATCGTCGATTCAACATCTATAGGCCTCCTCGGCGGTAATTGTTATATCAAGGAGCCTATTTAGCTATCAAAGTATGCTACACTGAGATATCTGCTTGCTGTGCTAAAATTTGACAAGAGAACTTTTACAAAATTTCCTGACGAAGTTTATCGAAGGTCTCCCAACAGGCGATAGCTTAATTTACTTGTTCCTAGCTCCTAAGACATAAGGAACCTAGGTTGTTTAGATACCAAAGTTCTTTCCTATAAATGCATGCTATTACATCGAATGTGTCGGTCGGGAACACTTTGGTGAGTAACACGACTACTTGCCAAATGGCGGGCTGTTACACAGAAGTACTTTGACATCATTCGGTTTTGACTCTAATACTTATCAACGGGGCGATGGGTTTTAAAAACCGATTATCTCAACGGGATCTCCGTCAGCGTGAATCCCTCTGACCCACATAACGACTATAGGAATCCAAGTAGCGACATAGGTGGAATTTATCAAATTTTCCGACTGTATAATCTCCCGAAATAAATGTAACAGCGGAATAGTGCTAACATTTTTCTTTGCGGCTGCACGGTATGAATTTCCAGAAACGGCATAGCTATGGACACTCCCCAGACAGCCCAGCGGCCTAGATAGACCGCAGCACCTAACCTCGACCATGCAATACTATGCAATCCAGACGCGGCCAGCCAAAAGCAAGCAGGTGCGTTCATGTTGGCGGAGTCATCCCCACTTGCAGATACCCGGTTTCAGGCAGAAGCTTTCGCGCCGAGTCCCAAGCACTACCAAACGAACGTCACTTGCCAACGTCCGCGGCGACGCAAATTAAAATCACCAGCCCACCGCCACGAAAATCCCTGATTTCATGTGTAAAAACTCGCTACCGTCGAAAAAGTTCGAGTTTTGCAAGACACCGGCAGACGCTACGCTAACCGGCGCGATGTACTAGGCCGGTTCAATTTACCCCCAGGGTGTCGCCTGGCAGACTGCTAACCTGCGGCGACGCTGTATCTGTGTGAACCGCACAAGCACTGGTGGGCGCGGACGGTATCGAACCGCCGACCGCTGGTGTGTAAAACCAGAGCTCTACCACTGAGCTACGCGCCCCATGCCCGCCGCAGGCTACACGCCCAGAAACCAGCTGCCAAACTTCAACCCTTTAGGGCCCCTTAGGGCTTGAGTTCACAGCCGCTGGTCGCGGTCCGCACCAAGCTGCTTCATCTCAGGTAACCAGAATGATTCCCGACCGATCGACGAAAAAGTACCACGGTTGGAGTAGCCGGTGGTGTCGCTGAACACGTCGCAATGCGAGGTGACCTCACCATACGGCCAGAGGTCCGACAACACCGGAAACAGGCATCCGCTCCGGGTCGCCCAGATCTTGTGGGTGGTGGCTCGACCGAAATGGCCAGCGCCATGCTGTCGTCGCTTTTCAAATTCAGGAAGGTGATCGCGCAATTGATCCAATTCACCTTAGCAAATCCTGGTGAATGCCAGCAAGAAAAACGCCACCAGCACATTCCTGGTACCGTATATATTAGCTGAGCGTTACGGACCGCTGATTCTGGTCGCACAACGTGAAGTCCTCGGGGGGCGGTGACTCCGACGCCAGCATCAGCGCTTCCCGATCCGCGACTTCATCTGAACTAACCGGCTAGCGCTCCAGTCACCCAGGGTGACGGAAGAAGTCGGCATCAGGCCGGCGGCGGGGGCCGCTTCCGCGATCTCGGCGGGCAATACGTGACCGGGCTTTCCGGTCTTGGGAGTCAACAGCCAAATCACGCCATCTTCGGCGCGCGGGGTGATCACGTCCATCAGGGTGTCCACTAGATCCCCGTCTCCGTCTCGCCACCACAGCAAGATAACGTCGACCACCTCATCGGTATCTTCATCGAGCAAATCGCCACCACAGGCCTCTTCAACCGCTGCGCGAATGTCGTCGTCGATGTCTGCGTCCCAGCCCCACTCTTGGACAACTTGGCCTCGTTGGATGCCTAGTTTGCGCACGAAGCTCGGAGCGTGATCCGCCGCGACCACCGCGGAGCCTCCTTAACAACTATCCACGAAACTGATCTGCACGCCGTTGCGATGAGCACTATCGTCGCACAAGCCGACCTCGACCCGGGCGACTACCTCAGCACGAAGCCAAGAATAGTTTCAATACTTTAATGTCTTTGGTGCCGTTAAGCTAATCGACCTTCCTGGTGAATTCCGACGTCGGAACGTACGTGCCAATGGCGTTGGCCACCGAACGGACAGCGTCGACATACGCGTTGAGCGCATCAGACAGCTGCGACGACAACGCCTCGGTGAGAGCTACTAACAACCGTCGAGGCGCTGTCGTTCAGCATGTCTATGGCCGGGCGTTCGTTCGGACCAACGTTGCATCGTTGCGGCCCTGATTGAACGCCCAAACAAAGGTGTTTACTTTGTCGATTGCGAAGCTGCTGGTGATAGCAAACGAGTCGCACGAGCTCGAATTGCCTTGGTGGTCAGCAATTGTTGCCACTGCAACTCTTTGGATGCTAGACGTCGCCGCCGCAGTCGACAACTACTCGGACACCGAGGCGCGGTTAGTCCGAAGCTACCACGGTGTACAGCTCGCCGTGCCATCAATGAGGACGGTACAGTCCACGAGACCCATCAAGGCCGCCGCACTACCGCCGAGCAGCAGCGCACCTCACCTTAGGCCTCGATTAGGACCGTTCCCCACGTGCCTGCGCGGGATGACACGCCATGCAATGAGCACAACTTGTGACGTTGCCGGATCACAATTCCGACCGCTCGCGACGCATCAAGTTCGGGTCGACAAACGGTCTCGTCACGGCACTCACTCGAGGACCTCCAAGGGCAACCGGGGCGGCTAACGGCCCGAAATACCGGTGCGGCACGATAGGGGGCGATGGTTCAGATAGCCCCAAAGGCATCATCCCAGCTAAGCCCCCGCCAACTACAGGAGTAGTGCGTTGACAACCGAGTTCGCGCGCCCGGATCTGGCCAAAAACCCGAGTAGCGCAAACAATTCCGACCGCGTTCAGGTGATCCGCGAAGGTGTGGCCTCGTATTTGCCCGATATCGACCCCGAGGAGACAGCGGAGTGGCTGGAGTCCTTCGACGAATTGCTGGAACGCTCGGGGCCGTCGCGGGCACGATACCTGATGCTACGACTATTGGAGCGAGCCGGCGAGCAGCGAGTGACGATCCCGGCGCTGACATGGACCGACTACGTCAACACCATCCCAACCGAGCTCGAGCCGTGGTTCCCCGGCGATGAGGACATTGAACGTCGCTACCGTACCTGGATCAGATGGAACGCGGCAATTATGGTGCACCGCGCGCAACGACCGGGTGTGGGCGTCGGTGGTCATATCTCGACCTACGCTTCGTCCGCGGCGCTCTACGAGGTGGGGTTCAACCACTTTTTCCGGGGCAAGTCGCATCCCAGCGGCGGAGATCAGGTGTTCATCCAGGGTCACGCGTCCCCCGGAATTTACGCACGCGCCTTCCTGGAAGGCCGATTGTCCGCAGACCAGCTTGATGGTTTCCGCCAGGAGCACAGTCATCCCGGCGGCGGGTTGCCGTCCTACCCGCACCCACGACTGATGCCCGACTTCTGGGAATTCCCCACCGTATCGATGGGTCTAGGTCCGCTCAACGCCATTTACCAGGCACGGTTCAACCGCTATATGCATGACCGAGGCATCAAGGACACCTCCGACCAGCACGTGTGGTGTTTTTTAGGCGACGGTGAAATGGACGAGCCCGAGAGCCGCGGGCTCGCACATGTCGCAGCCCTCGAAGACCTGGACAACCTGATCTTCGTGATCAACTGCAATCTGCAGCGCCTCGACGGTCCAGTACGTGGCAACGGCAAGATCATCCAGGAGTTGGAGTCATGCTTCCGCGGAGCCGGCTGGAACGTCATCAAGGTAGTGTGGGGCCGTGAATGGGACGCGCTGCTACATGCCGACCGGGACGGCGCCCTGGTCGACCTAATGAACGCCACCCCTGATGGTGATTACCAAACATACAAAGCCAACGATGGACGCTTTGTCCGCGACCACTTCTTCGGGCGCGACCCGCGCACCAAGGCGCTCGTGGAACACATGAGCGACCAGGAGATCTGGAACCTCAAGCGCGGCGGTCACGACTACCGTAAAGTTTACGCCGCCTACCGCGCTGCCGTCGACCACAGGGGACAACCAACAGTGATCCTGGCCAAGACCATCAAGGGCTACGCGCTGGGCAAGCATTTCGAGGGCCGCAATGCCACTCACCAAATGAAAAAGCTTACGCTGGAAGATCTTAAGGAGTTTCGCGATACCCAGCGGATTCCGATTTCAGACGCCCAACTGGAGGAAAATCCTTACCTGCCACCGTACTACCACCCCGGCCCCGACTCACCGGAAATCCGTTATCTGCTCGACCGGCGCCGCGCTCTCGGAGGTTTCCTGCCCGAGCGCCGGACAAAGTCCAAAGCACTGACGCTTCCCGGCCGCGACACCTACGCCGCGTTGAAGACCGGATCGGGTCAGCAGGAAATCGCGACCACCATGGCGATCATACGCACATTCAAAGAAGTGTTGCGACACAAAGAAGTCGGCCCACGGATCGTCCCAATCATTCCCGACGAAGCGCGCACGTTCGGCATGGACTCGTGGTTTCCGTCGTTGAAGATTTATAACCACAACGGCCAACTGTACACTGCTGTCGACGCACAACTGATGCTGGCGTACACGGAGAGCGAAGTCGGACAGATCCTGCACGAAGGAATTGACGAGGCCGGGTCGGTGGGGTCATTCATCGCAGCAGGCACATCGTATTCGACGCACAACGAGCCTATGATTCCAATCTACATCTTCTATTCGATGTTCGGGTTCCAGCGCGCCGGCGACGGCCTGTGGGCTGCAGCCGACCAAATGGCGCGCGGCTTCCTACTCGGGGCCACCGCGGGACGTACCACGCTGACCGGCGAGGGACTACAACACGCCGACGGCCACTCGTTGCTGTTAGCGGCCACCAATCCGGCAGTCGTCACGTACGACCCGGCGTTCGCCTACGAAATCGCCTATATCGTCGAAAACGGGCTGGCCCGAATGTTTGGGGAGGACCCGGAAAATGTGTTCTTTTACATCACCATCTACAACGAACCATACCCACAGCCACCCGAACCAGAGAACTTCGATCCCGACGGCGTACTGCGCGGAATGTACCGCTACCACACGGCTAAGGAGGAACGTTCCAACAAGGCGCACATCTTGGCCTCCGGAGTGTCAATGCCCGCGGCATTGACGGCAGCCGAGATGCTGTCCGCCCAGTGGGATGTCGCTGCCGACGTATGGTCGGTGACCAGTTGGGGCGAACTGAACCGCGAAGGGATGTCCATCGACACGGCCCGGCTGCGTTACCCCGACCAACCGACGAGCGTCCCCTACGTAACCCAGGTCTTATCCGAAGCCCGTTCAGATAACGCCGGACCGGTAATCGCCGTATCGGACTGGATGCGCGCAGTGCCCGAACAGATCCGGCCATGGGTTCCTGGCACCTACGTCACGCTGGGCACTGACGGGTTCGGTTTTTCCGACACCCGTCCGGCCGCTCGGCGCTATTTCAACACCGATGCCGAATCACAGGTTGTAGCGGTATTGGAGGCGCTGGCACGTGACGGTGAGATAGACCCGTCGGTGCCGGTCGCGGCCGTACGTCAATACCAGATCGACGACTTGCGCCCCCCCAGAGCAGACATCGAATCCGGGACTGGAAGCTTAGAACTAGCATAATCCGGTCCCCGGTAAGACAACAGTAAGAGCCGAGCATGGCTTTGGGGGAAACTTCCACAAATCTGGCGTAGCTTTTAGGAGTGAATCACAATCATTTTGCGCCTGCAGCGCCTAGCAGGTCGCCGCTCGAACTACTGGACACCGTGCCCGATTCGCTGCTACGACGGTTGAAGCAGTACTCGGGCCGGCTAGCTACTGAAGCGGTCACAGCTATGCAAGAACGGTTGCCGTTCTTCGTCGACCTGGAAGCATCCCAGCGCGCCAGCGTGACGCTGGTGGTGCAGACAGCGGTGGTCAACTTCGTCGAATGGATGCAAAACCCGCACAGCGACGTGAGCTACACCGCGCAGGCGTTCGAACTGGTGCCCCAAGATCTGGCCCGACGAATCGCGTTACGCCATACCGTGGACATGGTGCGAGTCACCATGGAGTTCTTCGAAGAAGTTGTGCCGCTGCTGGCCCGTTCCGAAGAGCAGTTGACGGCACTCACCGTAGGTATCTTGAAGTACAGCCGCGACCTGGCGTTCACCGCCGCCACGGCGTATGCCGACGCGGCCGAAGCGCGCGGCACCTGGGACAGCCGGATGGAGGCCAGCGTCGTCGACGCAGTAGTGCGCGGTGACACCGGCCCCGAGCTGCTGTCTCGCGCGGCCGCGTTGAACTGGGACACAACCGCACCAGCGACGGTTGTGGTCGGCACCCCAACACCGGACCACGACGGCCCAAACGGCGAGGTCAGCAGCGAACGAGCCAGCCAGGAAGTCCGCGAGATCGCCGCCCGCCACGGCCGCGCGGCGCTGACCGACGTACACGGTACCTGGTTGGTGGCGATCATATCCGGCCAATTAGCGCCGACTGACAAATTTTTCAGTGACCTGCTGCACGCGTTCTCCGACGGACCGGTGGTCATCGGACCAACAGCGCCAATGCTGACTGCCGCCTACCACAGCGCAAGCGAGGCGGTTTCCGGGATGAACGCCGTTGCCGGGTGGAGTGGAGCGCCGCGACCCGTGCAGGCCAGAGAACTCCTGCCGGAACGCGCCTTAATGGGGGATGCATCAGCGATCGTGGCGTTGCATACCGACGTGATGCTGCCATTGACCGATGCCGGGCCGACGCTCACCAAGACACTCGACGCGTATCTGGATTGTGGCGGCGCAATTGAGGCCTGCGCTCGCAAGTTGTTCGTCCATCCAAACACAGTACGTTACCGGCTCAAGCGCATAACAGACTTCACCGGACAGGACCCCACCTTACCGCGCGATGCATATGTCCTGCGAGTGGCAGCGACAGTGGGTAAGCTCAACTATCCGACGCATCACGCGAATGCCGACCCAAAGACAATGCCCCAGGCACAACTACCGGTCACGCGGGGTTCCATGACATCGTCAGGACGATAGCAACCCCAGATCGCAATAAGATACCAAACCCGTAGCTTACCGAACAGTTTTGTAGGTTATATACAAAAACCTAAGACGAGGTTCATAATCTGTTACACCCCGCAAAACCGTCTTCACAGTGTTCTCTTAGACACGTGATTGCGTTACTTGCACCCGGACAGGGCTCGCAGACCGAGGGAATGCTATCGCCGTGGCTGGGACTCCCCGGCGCCGCAGACCAGATCGCGACCTGGTCGAAAGGGAGTGGCTTAGATCTGGCGCGTCTAGGCACAACCGCCTCGACCGATGAGATCACCGACACCGCTGTCGCCCAGCCGTTGATTGTTGCGACCACCTTGCTGGCTCATCAGGAGCTGGCCAAGCATGCCGTGTTTGAGAATGCCCTCGACAACCTCATCGTGGCCGGACATTCCGTCGGCGAGATCGCAGCGTACTCGATCGCCGGTGTGATCGCCGCCGATGATGCAGTCGCGCTAGCCGCAACCCGCGGCGCCGAGATGGCCAAGGCGTGCGCCATCGAGCCGACCGGCATGTCTGCTGTGCTCGGCGGCGACGAAGCCGACGTGCTGAATCGCATCGAGGAACTTGACCTGGTTCCTGCGAACCGCAACGCCGCCGGTCAGATTGTCGCCGCCGGTCGACTGACCGCGCTAGAAAAGCTTGCCGAAGACCCGCCAGCCAGGGCTCGGGTGCGAGCACTGGATGTGGCCGGAGCGTTCCACACCGAGTTCATGACCGCGGCTCTTGACGGCTTCGCAGAGGCGGCGGCCAGCATCACGACCGCCGAACCCATCGCGATGCTGCTCTCCAACCGCGACGGAAAACCGGTCGCGTCGGCAGCAACCGGGATGGAGACCCTGATTTCTCAGCTGACTCACCCAGCGCGCTGGGATCTATGCAACGTAACGCTGCGTGAGCACAACGTCACGGCGATCGTGGAGCTCCCGCCCGCGGGCGCTCTCACCGGAATCGCCAAACGCGAGCTTCGGGGGGTTACGACGCGCGCCGTCAAGTCGCCCGCAGACCTGGACAAGTTGGCGAACCTCTAACCGCCGACCTTGCCATTTGCAATGGCCAAAACAACCACACCGGTCTAAACAGCAAATCAATCCGATTTGCACACAACACATTACGAAGGGAAGCAGACTGTGGCCGTCACCCAGGAAGAGATTATTGCCGGTATCGCCGAGATCATCGAAGAGGTGACCGGCATCGAGCCGTCCGAGATTACCCCGGAGAAGTCGTTCATCGACGACCTAGACATTGACTCGCTGTCGATGGTCGAGATCGCCGTCCAGACCGAGGACAAGTACGGCGTCAAGATCCCCGACGAAGACCTCGCAGGTCTGCGTACCGTCGGTGACGTTGTCGCCTACATCCAAAAGCTCGAAGAAGAGAATCCTGAGGCCGCCGAGGCGCTGCGCGCCAAGATCGTCTCGGAGAACCCCGAGGCCGCCGCGAACGTTCAGTCAAGGCTGGAAGCAGAAAGCAAATAATCATGCCTTCCACTGGTAATGACGATTTCCCCAGTGTTGTGGTGACTGCCGTAACAGCAACGACGTCAATCTCGCCGGACATCGAAGGCACGTGGAAGGGTCTGTTGGCCGGCGAGAGCGGCATCCACGTACTCGAAGACGAGTACATCACCAAGTGGGACCTGCCAGTCAAGATCGGCGGCCACCTCAAGGAGCCAGTCGATAACCATATGGGCCGCCTGGACCTGCGACGCATGTCGTACGTACAGCGGATGAGCAAGCTACTCAGCGGTCAGCTATGGGAGTCCACCGGCAGCCCGGAAGTCGATCCCGACCGGTTCAGCGTCGTGGTCGGCACCGGTCTGGGTGGCGCCGAACGAATCGTGGAGAGCTACGACCTGATGAACGCGGGCGGGCCCCGTAAGGTGTCCCCGCTAGCCGTTCAGATGATCATGCCCAACGGCGCTGCGGCAACCGTCGGGCTGCAGCTTGGGGCATGCGCCGGAGTGATGACACCGGTGTCGGCCTGCTCGTCTGGCTCTGAGGCAATCGCACACGCTTGGCGCCAGATCATCATGGGAGATGCAGATGTCGCCGTCTGCGGCGGTGTCGAGGGCCCGATCGAGGCGCTGCCTATCGCGGCGTTCTCGATGATGCGGGCCATGTCAACCCGCAACGACGACCCCGAGAGGGCATCTCGGCCATTCGACAAGAATCGTGACGGGTTTGTGTTCGGCGAAGCCGGAGCCCTGATGCTCATCGAGACTGAGGAGCACGCCAAGGCCCGCGGCGTCAAGCCGCTGGCTCGGCTGCTTGGTGCAGGCATCACCTCGGACGCCTTTCATATGGTGGCGCCCGCGGCCGATGGCGTGCAAGCCGGGCGGGCAATGACCCGGTCGCTGGAGCTGGCAGGTTTGTCGGCGAAGGACGTGGACCACGTCAACGCACACGGGACAGCAACGCCGATCGGCGACAAGGCGGAGGCCAACGCCATCCGGGTCGCCGGTTGCGAACAGGCTGCGGTGTATGCGCCAAAGTCAGCACTGGGCCACTCAATCGGCGCGGTCGGCGCGCTTGAGTCTATCTTGACGGTACTGACCCTTCGAGACGGTGTCATCCCACCCACACTGAACTACCAAACCCCAGATCCCGAGATCGACCTAGACATTGTCGCAGGTGAACCTCGCTACGGCAACTACCGTTACGCGATCAATAACTCCTTCGGGTTCGGTGGCCACAATGTGGCACTCGCTTTTGGGCGCTACTAAGCACGGGAAGGAATGATCGCTAGACTAATGACCACATCGCCGGAGCTGGTTACAGGGAAAGCTTTTCCCAATGTGGTCGTCACCAGCATTGCGATGACGACTGCGCTAGCAACAGACGCGGAGACTACGTGGAAGTTGTTGCTCGACAACCAAAGTGGAATTCGTATGCTCGACGACCCATTCATCAAGGAGTTTGACCTACCGGTTCGCATCGGTGGACATTTGTTGGAGGAGTTCGACCACCAGCTGACCCGCGTCGAGCTGCGGAGGATGGGGTACCTACAGAGAATGTCCACCGTGCTAAGCCGGCGACTGTGGGAGAACGCCGGATCACCCGAAGTGGACACCAATCGGTTGATGGTGTCCATCGGCACCGGGTTGGGCTCGGCCGAGGAGTTGGTCTTCAGCTATGACGATATGCGTGCGCGCGGAATGAAGGCAGTCTCGCCACTGGCCGTGCAGAAGTACATGCCCAACGGTGCGGCTGCGGCCGTCGGGTTGGAGCGCCACGCCAAGGCTGGGGTGATGACGCCTGTGTCGGCGTGTGCATCCGGTTCCGAGGCCATCGCCCATGCGTGGCGGCAGATCGTGCTCGGCGAAGCCGACTCGGCGATCTGTGGTGGTGTGGAAACAAAGATCGAGGCCGTACCAATCGCCGGGTTCTCCCAGATGCGCATAGTAATGTCCACCAAGAACGACAACCCTGCTGGTGCTTGTCGCCCGTTCGACAGAGACCGCGACGGCTTCGTGTTCGGCGAAGCCGGCGCGCTCATGTTAATCGAAACCGAGGACAGTGCGAAGGCGCGCGGCGCCAACATCCTGGCCCGGATCATGGGGGCCAGCATCACCTCGGACGGCTTCCACATGGTGGCACCAGACCCCAACGGGGAACGTGCCGGGCATGCGATCGCGCGTGCTGTGCACCTCGCGGGCCTCAGTCCGAGCGACATCGACCACGTCAACGCCCATGCCACCGGTACCCAGGTCGGTGACCTGGCCGAAGCCAAAGCCATCAACAAAGCCCTCGGCAACAACCGACCGGCGGTGTACGCACCCAAATCTGCCCTCGGCCACTCGGTGGGCGCAGTCGGCGCGGTGGAATCAATCTTGACTGTGCTCGCGTTGCGTGACCAGATAATCCCACCGACACTGAACCTGGTAAACCTCGATCCAGATATTGACTTGGACGTGGTAGCGGGTAAACCACGGCCAGGTGATTACCGATATGCGGTCAACAACTCGTTCGGATTCGGCGGTCACAACGTAGCGATCACCTTCGGTTGTTACTGACCAAAACACCACTGAAACAGGAGACCTGCGATGGCAATCACGGCCCCAAAGGTGGTGGGCAAGCCCATTGACCCCCGCGATCCGTTATTGCGTCTGAGCAATTTCTTCGACGATGACAGCATCGAACCGCTGCACGAGCGTAACCGGTCCGGCGTATTCGCTGCGGCAGGAACCGTGAACGGTGTGCGCACCATCGCGTTCTGCACCGACGGCACCGTCATGGGCGGCGCCATGGGTATCGAAGGCTGCGCACACATCGTCAACGCCTACGACACCGCTATTGAGGAGCAGAGCCCCATCGTAGGCATCTGGCATTCGGGCGGGGCCCGGCTAGCCGAGGGAGTGCGGGCGCTGCACGCAGTCGGACAAGTGTTCGAGGCCATGATCCGCGCATCTGGGTACATTCCGCAGATCTCGGTGGTCGTCGGTTTCGCTGCCGGCGGCGCCGCCTATGGACCGGCGCTGACCGACGTCGTCGTCATGGCGCCAGAAGGTCGAGTGTTCGTCACCGGGCCCGACGTGGTACGCAGCGTCACCGGCGAGGACGTGGACATGGCTTCGCTCGGTGGCCCAGAGACCCACCACAAGAAGTCCGGGGTGTGCCACATCGTTGCCAACGATGAACTCGACGCCTATGAGCGCGGCCGCCGGTTAGTCGGATTGTTCTGCCAACAAGGTCATTTCGACCGTAGCAAGGCCGAAGCTGGTGACACCGATATCCACGCGTTGCTGCCCGAATCGTCCCGACGAGCCTATGACGTACACCCAATCGTGACCGCGATCCTGGACGAAGACACGCCTTTCGACGAATTCCAGACGAATTGGGCACCGTCCATGGTGGTCGGGCTAGGCCGGCTGTCCGGCCGTACAGTGGGTGTACTGGCCAATAACCCGTTGCGGCTGGGCGGTTGTTTGAACTCCGAAAGCGCCGAGAAGGCAGCACGTTTCGTACGACTCTGCGACGCGTTCGGGATCCCGCTGATGGTCATCGTCGATGTCCCTGGCTATCTGCCGGGGGTTGACCAGGAGTGGGGCGGCGTGGTGCGCCGAGGCGCTAAACTGCTTCACGCGTTCGGTGAGTGCACCGTTCCGCGTGTGACGCTGGTTACCCGAAAAACCTACGGCGGGGCCTACATTGCGATGAATTCTCGCTCGTTGAATGCGACAAAGGTGTTCGCGTGGCCGGACGCCGAGGTGGCGGTGATGGGTGCCAAGGCGGCCGTCGGCATCCTTCACAAGCGCAAGTTAGCCGCAGCACCGAACCACGAGCGGGAAGCGCTACATGACGACTTAGCTGCCGAACATGAGCGCATCGCTGGCGGCGTGGACAGTGCCATCGATATCGGTGTGGTTGACGAGAAGATCGACCCGGCACATACCCGCAGTAAACTAACCGAAGCACTGGCCCAGTCACCTGCCCGCCGCGGTCGCCACAAGAACATCCCGCTGTAAACGGCACGTGATGTAAACTGCAAAAGCAATATCGCATGTGATATTGTTTTTGCATACTCAGTGCAGGGTGCCACGACCCCGGTGTTGAGGAAAGCAGTGTGGCAGCTTTACCAGTCCTGAACGGCGATATGATATGTGCCGAGTCGGGCGATACCTATCGATTGCACTGTGTGAAACCACCCGATGTTTTAGGTGATCACCGTTGTTGTGTTGTGGTTGGCTGTGTTGGTGCCGTGTTGGTTTCACAGTTCGTCGATGACCTCGCAGCCGGTGATGACGCGTACGGCGGTGCTCTAGCCTAGGGCAGTACTTGACTTTTTGTGGGGATCGACCGCGGAAGGAAGATAAAAGCCATCCACGGCGTGATCTGGTGACTTGTGCGCGTGGCGGGCTAACACATCACCAGAAAAGCGCAACTGATCCCCGGCCACCCGCCACACCAGACGCACCCCCAGCATCGCCAGCTTCGATGTCGCGGCCGGTGACCAACACCAACTACTCGGCGGCCCTTGCAAGCAGCCCACCTACGCCGCGACCAACCCTAAACCACCAACACAACCCACACCACCGATCCCCACCACATAACCCACCACACCCCTCAACCACACAAAAATCAACAACACCCTAGGCTTCGCGGGTGAGTTTGATTTAAGCAATTTAACGGGCGTAAACACGCCGTAGACGTCCTCGGAGCCGACGAGTACCGGCGCATCTCGCAAGCTGTATTCTGTTACAGTGGCGCATTCCAGTGCGTTCGACCCACAGTTCGATCATGGCTTCTTTTTCTACCAGGTGGTCCTTGCACCGAGATCGACAACAGCGTGGAAAAGTTCGTATAGAGCACCATACCAACGTCGATCGCGACGTGTGCGCAGCCGAAGTTACCGACGGGGCCGCGGTTGGCATCTAGGGCAATAGAACGACGAGCGGTTCATGAACTTTTCCCGGTGCATCACCGCGCCGCAGCGCCGACAGCCTTCGCCTTCACGGCCATAGGCATCCAACAATCGGTCAAAGTCCCCCGATGCGCCGTTGACGTTAACATACAGCGAATCGAACGAAGTCCCACCCTTAGCTAACGAGTCGCGCATAACATCGGCGGCTGCCTCCAAAACCGCGGCCAGCTGCCGACGGGGCAACGTGGCAGCGATCCGCGCGCCATGCACTTCGGCCCGCCACAGCGCCTCATCGGCGTAGATGTTGCCGATTCCAGATACTGCCTTTTGAGCGAGAAGCTGGCGCTTGAGCTCGGAATTCTTGCGCCGCAACACTTCCACCACAGCTTCGACATCGAACCGCGGATCGAGCGGGTCACGTGCCAAGTGGGCGACAGGCACCGGCAACACACTGCCGTCCACCGTCATTAGGTCGGCTAGCAGCCATCCACCGAAGGTCCGCTGATCCGCGAAGCTTAACACGGTCCCGTCGTCGAGCAGCGCAGAGATCCGAACGTGATCGACACGAGGCACGGTCCCCAGCAACATCTGTCCGCTCATGCCGAGGTGCACCACGAGCGCAGTGTCTGTGTCCAGCAAGAACCACAGATATTTGCCGCGCCGATCGGTTCCGTTAATCCGGGTACCGAGCAGCCGGGCCGTGAGATCAGCTGATCCAGCAACATGACGGCGCACAGCGCGCGGATGGTGCACCCGAACGGCAGTAATCGTCTTGCCCACTATATGGTCCTGCAGGCCACGCCGCACCAACTCTACTTCGGGCAGTTCAGGCATGGTAGTGATGATCGCAAACGCGGCGAAGCCGGGCGCAACGAGTCATCACCATCGACTACACGGATGTTTTCCCGGCGCCATCCAGTACGTCGAGCGCTTTCCAAGCCGCTGACGCGGCGTTCTGCTCAGCCTCTTTCTTGGAACGGCCGATACCCGACCCGTACTCGGTGTCCATCACGACGACGACTGCGGTGAATTCTTTGTCGTGGTCCGGACCGGTGGAGGTCACCACGTACGATGGCACGCCCATGCCGCGTGCCGCTGTTAGCTCCTGCAAGCTGGTCTTCCAATCCAACCCAGCTCCCAGTGTAGGCGCAGCATCCAGTAGCGTGCCGAACAACCGTAGGATCACCTGATGGGCCACCTCGATACCGTGATGCAGGTAGATCGCACCCAGCAGCGATTCCATGCCGTCGGCCAGGATGCTCGACTTATCCGCTCCCCCAGTGTTTGCCTCGCCGCGGCCCAGCAGCAGGTAGATGCCTAGACCCCCATCGGATAAATTGCGCGCAACGTAAGCCAGTGCCTGGGTGTTGACCACACTGGCCCGCAACTTAGCCAGATCCCCTTCCGAACGGTCGGGGTGGCGATGGAACAACTCATCGGTAATGGTCAAGCTCAGGACAGCGTCACCAAGAAACTCCAGCCGCTCGTTGGTCGGTAACCCGCCATGCTCGTAGGCATAACTGCGGTGCGTCAACGCCAGCGAAAGTAGCCCGTCAGGAAGATCGACACCGAACGCATCGAGCAAAGCTTGTCGAGGCTGGGTCACCGCTTACTCCGCAATCCATCCGTTTCCGATGTCTGCGGGACGTCGGACGCCAACATATCAGTCAACTTAGCCCACCACGGGTCGATGCGGACATGGCGATGACCGGGCTCGGAAGCCAGCAAAGTACCACATTCTGCGCATAATCCAGGGCAGTCCGACCGGCACGTCGGCGCGAACGGAAGCTCGAGCCCTACGGCGTCGATTATGGACTGTTCAAGATCGATCGTGTTACCGACGACGTATTCTACCGCATCGTCCTCGGTGGTCGCCTCCGTTGCACTGTCGGGATAGGCAAACAGTTGGGTCAAAGTGACTTGCACGTGTCCATGGACCGCGGTCAAACAACGGACACACTCACCTACCGTAGGAGCAGCCACCACCCCAGTGACCAACACGCCCTCCGACACCGACTCCATTCGCAAGTCGAGGTCTATCGGCGTACCCCACTCGATCGCGACCAGCTCCAGTCCAATGCGCGTCAAGCTGGGCACGGTTTCTTGCAGGGCGATCATCGCTCCCGGCCGTCGCCCCAACGGGGTGATGTCGAACACTAACGGCAAGATCGGATTCCGTTGCGTCGTGACACTATGCTGCCGAGCCATGATAGAAATTCTACGGCACCCATCGACGGCGCCATAATACCAAATAACAGTCACCGTTCGTCGTGGCGGTGGCGCTTGGCAGAGAGCTAGCGTGTCACGTAATCGTGCGTACCAGCCGCCGTGCGGAGTTGGTGGCGGCCGCGCCCGACCGAACGAATCGTACCGTTGAGAAACTCTTCGAACTCGGCGAGCTTGTTGTCGACATAGATGTCGCACTCGCCGCGCAGCCGGTCAGCCTCAGCATGAGCCGTGTCGATGAGCCGGGTGGATTCGGCGTTGGCCGCCTGTACCACTTCGTTTTGCGACACCAGGCGCTGCTGTTCCTTGATTCCCTCTTGGATAGCCTTTTCGTAGGAGATGTTGCCGTTTTCGATCAACCGGTCGCATTCGGATTGGGCACGACTGAGGCTGGCCTCATACTCGCGCTTAGCTGCTGTCGCGATGCGAATCGACTCCTCACGCGCCTCCCCAAGCATCCTCTCGCTGTGTTGACGTGCGTCGCTGGCCATCCGATCAGCCTGCGATGTCGCGTCAGACAGGATCCGATCAGCCTCCGCGCGCGCGTGACTCAACAATGACTCCGACTCAGTAGTCGCCGAGGACACCATGGAATCGGCGTGCGCCTTGGCGTCGTTGAGCATCGAATCACGCGCATCGAGCACATCCTGAGCGTCATCCAGCTCACCCGGGATCGCATCTTTGATATCGTCGATCAGTTCCAGCACATCGCCGCGAGGCACCACACAGCCCGCGGTCATAGGCACGCCTCGGGCTTCTTCGACAATGGCACTCAACTCGTCCAGCGCCTCAAAGACTCGGTACACAACCACACCCTCCTGGCCTCGTTGGTTGTTACCAGTGTGCCTGCTGTTACCGCTATCACGATGCTGCTGGCTCGGTGTGTCGGACATTTGGTCTGAACAGCCACCCATGTGCCGACATGGTCAATTACAATTACATTACACCAGCCCGAGCCCGGGGTTGAAATTATACCTGTAGGTGTAGGGGGGGTACATGATACGCTCTGGCGCGGGCCGTCGACCCAATACCACCCACTGCGATGGTACCGCAGTAGTATTGGCTCGATCACTGTTCTGCAAGAGCGCCAATTTTATCGCCATCATGACATTTGATACCGGCTACCAACCAATCATCTCGTGATGGAGTTGAGTATTGTCTTGGCCCTGCTGGTAGGTTGGCAATTCAGCACCGCAGAGCTGATCGGCGAGCTGCCGATGATCATAAATACTGGCCGTTTTATTCCGGCTGTGTACGCTCCCGACTCATCGACACCGCCCGCCAGCAAGCCAAGCAGGGCATCGCTGGCTCGATGAAAGACCGATGCCCTGATGGACGTGTCCATCAGCAGCGAGGGCTCCAAAGGCTATGGCAAACTGTGGCGGCGACTGTTTTCGCCCCAGGGTTCTACCTCGGTCTCACATAAATGTTTATGTTCATAATGGAGTAGCTAGCCATTCTGCACGACCTCGTTGTCGATCTGCTGCTCGCTGGCGCCATCGCGGCGTGGGTACTCAAAAATCATTTTGACAAAAATTCTTTTTCGCCGATCACCCTGTCAGGGTAGCTGTTGTGGGGACCGATCGTGGCAACCGTGTCTTTCATCCGCTCAATCGGCAATGCACCACTTGCCGAAGTACTATGGAACGAAGACATCTGTTTCGAATTTCGGCGGTGTTATCGCGTTTATCTTCGCCGACCTAATTAATTGATACTGCCGGTCTTGAATATCTACCGCAAGGTACTACGGCACCAGAATGATGCTGATGCTATCCGCCACTTTGCTATGCCGCAACGGCAGCGTCCGGGTATCTTGTCGAATTACTTTTCGGCACAACGTATTGCATTTCAAGACCAGCGCGGCGGCACGGTCATGTAAGCGACAAACTTGTAAAACTACACTACCTCGTTCAACATCGTTATTTGTCGTTATCGCAACACTGTTGGTGGCCCGGTTCGTCACCTGGAGGGACTGTCGATAGTGCGCATGATGGGTGGCTCTCCCGCCCCAGAGCATGATCACCAGGATCATCACCACTAACAGCCGTGTTTCCCTGTGGACACCTTCTCCGCGTGTCAGTCCTTAGCGATATAACTCGCACACATTTTCGAGTAACTGCAAGTAGGTTACAGTGGCTTTTGTCGTGCTCGATGTACGATGTCGCGGCTGACAGGGCTCTCGTTCAACGCATTGACCACGCGGGAACGGTTGACCCTGTTGCAGCTTGTATTCAACGGCACGCCGCCAGTTAACTACCGGTCGAACGTGAGGTTGATCAATCAGATCGCAGAGCAGTCCGACTCCGAAGAGCTGAGCGGCACACTGCCCCCAGCGTTGGCGAGCGACTGCACATCACTGGCGCCTGGGCCAACCGGCAGGTGGCCGAGGCTGCCGATCTCGGTGAACAGCACGCATTGACCGGTCAACCGTTGCCACCGCTGTTGACCGCTACCGCCACGACCCAAAGTGACGAGTCATCGGTACCAGCCCCACGTACAGGTGACCCGAAACTTCTTTCGCCGGCTACCCAGTTTTGTTGACATCGAAACTCACTAACAGTTCAAGGCGCATTGGCGGCTCTGAACACCAAGTTTCGTCCCGACCAGCTGGCCGGGCTGGCCAATCACTCGCTGCTGACTGCCTTAACCCAGATGGGTAGCTATACCGATGCGGATGTGTGTCTTGAGGTGTTTGTTGATCGACTGGGGGTAAAAGAGCTGCACGGTCGTTCTGTCGCAGCAGGACTGCGAAGCTGAGGGCAGCCTGGTGCGGTAGGTATGAGGGAAAGTGGCAAGCGGCCCTAACAAGCTGGACGTTCTAGTACCCCCGGATGGGGCGGGTCCGGCGAGCGAGACGGAAAGGTATACGGAAGAAGCCGGCGTTAACTATGCCCCTCCGATGGTGTATCGCCTCAAATCTGAGCGAATAGGGGTCGGAGACTCTGCGCACTTACTTCCCTTAGGGTCGTAGGGAATTCTTTGTAGATTTGTTCTCGCTGATGAAAAGACCGTGTTGACGTGTTGCGGGTTGTAGCCACGGCGATGTTGTATGGGCAGAATCGGGTGCCTCCTTCGTCAAGCGATCAACACGTGAACACGAGAACCACCCGGTTCCCGCCTTGATGCCACGTTCCAGCGCGGTGCTGGGACTAGGCGCGCCGTCGGCCGATCGGTTCGGAGTGAGACGGAGCCACCGCAGTAGTAGTCCGAGGTCGGGAAAGGCGGCTACTGGTCAAGGAGAACAGCGGAATCCGCAAAGGTATAAGAGACTGTCATGCTGGAAGATTGCGCCGCTGAATGGTGGTGCTCCATACGAACAGACCCTGATGGGACCCTAGCGGCAAGGATCGGAGATGCAGGCCAAGCTTTACCGGTGGGCGGCAGCCGATCCCGACCGCTGGTGCGATGATCTGTTCAATTTCGTCTCCTCCCCAGTCACCATGGTGGTGGCATTTGATCGGGGTGCAACCAACCAGAGTGGCCCGTACAGCGGGATCGGACGGGCTGACTGTGGGCCGTATCGACTCCGAGGTCAAAGTCCCGGTGTTCCTAGGCGGGCTACGCACACCGCTCAAAAGTGGGCAGTGCCAACTTCAACCAGTGCAGGATACACAAATCCCCAAACTGAGCAGGGCGGGCAAGATGCTGTTGCTGGGGATTCCCACGGTGGCCGACCATGTCGTCCTCCAGGTGACGCTAAAATTGGTGCTGGAAAGCATCTTCGAGACCGACTTCGAGCCGGTATCGTGCGGGTTTCGGCCCGCACATCACACACACGACGCCATCGCCGAGATCCATCTGCTCACCACCCAGAAATACCGATGGGTGTTAGACCACAGATATTGAGACATGCCTTGACACAGTCGACCACCCGGCCCTGATGAACCGGGTGCTCCAGCGGATCAAAGACAAGCGGGTGCTGCAGCTGGTCAAGTCGTTCCTCAAGGCCAGGATCCTCACCGAACTCGGCGACCACGAGGACACCCATACCGGCACACCGCAAGGAGGCATCATCTGTTCCCACTGCTGGCCAACATAACGTCGTCGGTACTCGATGAGCACCTGCATATGCCACAGAAACCAGGCGACCCAATGTTGACCAGCACACCAAGGCGTGGCTAGAAAGGACTGCCGAACTGGCTCCTGGTTAGTTACACAGACGATTTCGTGGTGCTAGTCAAAGGACCTCAAAGCCACATCGAAACACTACGCAAAGACATCACCTCGAGTGCTCGAACCAATGGGATTGCACCTATCCGAGGCCAAAACCGTACACATAAGTCAGGGGTTCAACTTTCTTGGGTGCCACATTCAGTGACACTGAAAAGCAGTAATGGTACACCTAAACCTTGATCGCCCACCGACCATTGAGGTCGATGAAGGCCAAGATCCGTACGCTAACCCGCAGAACATCACAGCCACCCCTGGGGGCCACGCTGAAGCGAATCAACCAGATCCTGCGTGGCTGTACGACCTACTTCCGACATACCGTGGCCAAGCACACATTCGACTTTCTGTGTAAATTAATTTATGTGGTAGCGGATCGTGCACTGACAACAACACAGCCACCGTCGGAGATGGGCCTACATGCGGCGCCAGCCCACCAACCCCACCGGACAATGGCACCCCCATCAACACGAACGGGATCATCCTACTCAATCCCGCGTTAAGCGCCCTGTCGGCACCCGAGAAGCTGTTCCAGCACAATAGGTTACCAGCCTTCCATCATCGTATCTACCACGCTCAAAAGTTGCAATCGGAGACCAGCAAGGCACTTACCTGGCAGCAGCATCATGCCAATGAGTGACATCATCCTCCTAGACCGACTGCGCCCGTCATTACCTCACGACCTTCGACAACGACAAAGCCCGAAACTAACACCTTCTGGCACCCCGAAAATCTGTTTCGCACCGACAACGAAAACAAAGGGACCCCATAGCTGGTACGCCCATCGAGCGGGACATTCATACACATCTAGACATCCGCGACATCCACGCCGAGGCCCAAAAACTGACGATCATCATCGTCCGACACTGCTAGGACCGCGTTATCGTTTCACGACAACCCAAACCATCGTGTTCTGACCGCGGTCTCAACTACTGCTGGACATCTTTTCCCGGAATCGACAGTTCACCGATTCCGGCAATAGCTTTGAAACGTCACCGCCTAACATCGCAACCTCTTTGACCAAAGACGACGATACGAACGAATACCGCGGCGCCGTCGCGACGAAGAAAGTGTCGACGCCCGCGATGTGTCTGTTCATCTGCGCCATCTGCAGCTCGTATTCGAAATCCGTTCCGGTGCGCAGGCCCTTCACGATGGCCGTCATTCCGCGAGACCTGACGAAGGCGACCACTAATCCCTCTCCGGCCTCCACGCGCAAGTTAGGCAGGTGCATCGTCGACTCATTGATCATCGCGATCCGCTCGTCGAGGTCGAACATACCCTTCTTGACAGGGTTGATCAGGATCGCGACCACCACCTCGTCGAACTGAGCCGCGGCGCGTTCAAATACGTCGATGTGGCCCAACGTCACCGGATCGAATGACCCCGGACATACCACACCGCTCACGATCGAAACTCTACACGGCGGATCAGGCCAATTCAGCAAGCTCCAGACGGGTGTCACCGTACACACGCGACTGCCACGAACTCCATCCGGCAGGCCAGGTCAACGGCACGCTCGCGACACCACGTTCTATCACCGCGACGGTTCCCGGCCGCGCCCAGCCGTGGGTGGTAAACATGGCCAGCACCGCTTCGACCTCAGCGGTGTCAATCGCATAGGGCGGATCGGCCAGCATAAGATCCACCGGAGACTCAGTCCCGGCGGCCAAGACAGTTGCCACCGGACCGCAGCGCAGCCTGGCGCCAACCAGACCTAAGGCTGTCACGTTGCGCTCGATGACAGCAACAGTGCGCTGGTCGGATTCCACGAACAGCGCCGACGCGGCTCCGCGCGACAGCGCCTCCAGACCGAGCGCACCCGATCCGGCGTAAAGGTCTAGTACTGCCAGACCGGTCAGTTCCCGTTGCGCAGCAACGATGTTGAAAAGCGACTCGCGCACCTGATCGGTGGTCGGCCTGGCCCCCCGCCGTGGAACAACAATGCGCCTTCCCCGCGCTACACCACCAATGATCCGGGTCAGTTCAGCACCACCAGCAACTCTCCGCCCTCAATTACGACGGTACTAGACACCACCCGCACCACAACAGCCCCCTTCGGGACAGTGATCGGAGCTTCCATCTTCATCACCCCGATGCTGGCGATGGCCTGGCCAACACTGACTTGGACATCAACGGACACTGCCATAGTGACGACTCCAGCGAATGGTGTCGCAGTGTGTCTAGGATTACCGCGGTCGGCCTTCTCGGCAGCCGGAACCGAGTTGCTGATGCGACGGTCATGCACCGGTGCCGGCTGCAGCTGGTCGTTGACGATACAAATCACCGTCCGCATAGCATGCTCGTCGGGATCGGAGGTGGCCTCGAGCCCGATCAACAGTCAAACCCGCGCTCCAGTTCCAGCCTGTGCTCTTCATCCTAGTGAAGGCCGCAAAAGAACTGGTTGACCGACAATTGCGAAGTGTCACCGTAGGTTTTTGGATGCTCCTCAAATTCCTTTGCCAGAAAAAGGCATAACAACATACTTATTAACGTGGCTTGACGCCTGGGACCGGCCAAGGTTAGGGCAACCTCATCGTCGCTGGCTATTTGCCGCATTGGGCTTGGCCGAAGCGCAGCCGGCCAGCGCCGTCGCGCGCAGCGGTTCCGGCCAGCCGCCGTACAGATCACCAAACTCGCCCTGCAGAAACCCCATCACCAAACCTGGGATATCGAATCGCACTGGATCCGAGTCAAGTTCGTCTGCACTTAACCTTAACGACAACCAACACCAGCGCCAGATAACCGACCACCTTAGACGTCGGCGTGACCTTGATCAATCTGCCCAACACACAGCCGACCCCCACATAGGCCTACTCGAATCGAGTCACCAGAACCAGCGCAATCGCATGCTGACGCAGATTCGATAATTGGCCACCCAGAATTTCATGGCGATATGCCCATCCTGTTGAACCAGGTAGCTCAAATTCAAAGGGTGCTCACACTTTTCTTACTAATTCCCAGTACTGCTCCAATGTGCACACGGCGAAGTACGGCAGGTCGCACTCAGTGTGCGCCGTAGCGGCCAAGTCGAGCTCAGCGCGGACTGACTCGTTGTCCCTGCTAGCTGCACGGCAGCACCGTCGACGGCGTCCGCGTACCAAGAGGCTATGTAGCTGACCAGCTGCCCTCTCCAGTGTGTCATGGATATGTACGTGCACGAACAGAACGAAACAACTGCGCAACGCAACGACTAACTGTCGTGGTCCTGGTGTCCGCAACAGTCCGGCCGTATCCTTGATGGCCGGCACGTGTGCGCCAGCACCCACGATCTGCTCGGCCAGGTTCAAATAGTAATCAAGCGCGTAGAGTCGCTCCCCCGGTCGGACAAATCACCGGTGTAGAACATCGCGACTTCTGCTATTGCAGAAATAGTTTCATCTACCGCGTCGATATCCTAGCGCATCGACTGAACAGTGTTGAGCGCGTAAAAGATTCGGAAGATGTCAACGCCGGCTGCTGTTGCCTTCGCTACGAACATCGTAGACAACCACCTCAGGATACAGTGTGTAGCCCGATCGTGTTGCAGCCCCGCAACAGCATCTGCAGACAAATGTTGGGGCAGCACAACACGCAGCATAGCCAGCCGCTCCCAGAGAGCCTCCTTGAGGAAACGCGCAGTGCCACGTCGTACGTCGCGCAGTCCCCACCCCTCCACCCACCACAGCCATGGCATGATCTAGGCGAGATAGATTGCCACCCTAGCCAACCCGCTGACACGCACTCGGATAGCCAGCAGCGCTTGGTGGGCGCAGCAAAACATCGGCGTCAGTAAACTCTACCACCACCAATTCCCGCAACCAGCACGTAAAACGCTAGGACAACAACCCAACCAATCGATGCTTAGCTCCGTTCGGTGGCGCAGCTTGTAGATCGATGTCGAGCAGCTTGTTGTGTGGGTACACCGTTGACGGCCGCAAGCCATGCGGTCAGTTGACGGTGACATCGGCTAGATAGTTGAGGGCTTGGTATCGCGATCGACCGAGGTGCGCACGGTCAGCAACTGTGGCCACTCGTCGATGAACGATGTGGTTAAGTCGGCCGGATCGAAAATTCGGGGCATCCAGGACCGCTTGTAAAAGAGAATATTCATCGACACGCCACGAATCAGGAACTCCGCAATCACTCGGCGCGCCCTGCCTACCGCCGTCGGAAAATCACAGCCTAGTAGGTCAGCTTGACCAGTATGAAATCGCAGTGCGCGCTGACTGACGGCACCGAGGTTAGTGCTGCCGTCCAACAGGATGCCTACCCCACCGGGGTACGGTACACGCTGATCCAGCCGGTTTCGGGCCTAAAACCGTTAACCGGATCCTCGATGGTGATGCGGCACGACAACATGACGACGTGCGACCGAGTGTCCTGCTAGCCTAAACCCAGCTCGTCTAGCAACGCTCTAAAGGTAATCCACAGCTGGGTAGAAACCAGATCGACATCGGCGATCTCCTTAGTTACTGTGTGCTCCAACTGAGTCCGCGGACTCATCTCAATGAAGACATACTCGCCGCTCTCACCCAGCAGACACGCTCCCACACCAGCCTAACTGTAACCAATATGCCGGGCAAACACGGCCCCACGTTTGCGCACATTTGTCGCGCAATTCAACGGGCAAGCCTGGCGTGGACGCTAGCTCGATGACCTGTTGATGACAACGCTGCACACTGCAATCACGCAAATATGGAGTGGACCGCGTTGCCGAGGTTGTCGGCAAGGATCTGCATCGCGATATGGTATGGCCGCAGTATTCCCTGTGCGAGATAGACCATCGGATCCTCGAACAGGGATTTGACTCTCGGCTGGCGGCTTCGATCGCTTCGGGCAGCACGCTGGCATCGCTGACTCGGGGAATACCTCGACCACCGTCGGCAACTGTTTTGACGAACAACGGAAACCGAATGCCGATCTATCCCGACTCCAGGGCCGACACCAGCGCATCGACCAAGGCTGACGGTGCCGACAAATGAGCACGGGCAGGCCGGCTTCACGGACCGCAGCGATCGCCCAAGACTTATTTCCTGTCAGCTTAAGCATTTCGGCGGTGGTGCCGAAATGGGTGATGCCTGGGGCCGCACATACCGCAGCCAACTCTGGATTCTCCGATAAAAACCCGTAGCCAGGGTAGAAGGCGCCGGCGCCAATACGACGAGCCGCGTCGACAATTTCATCGATGGGCGGTTAGGCACCCGCACTGGATGACCAACGTCGCCAATATGGTAGGACTCGCCGCCCTTAAATCGATGCAGCGAATTGCTGTCCTCGTAAGGATACACTGCCACCGTGGTTACACCCGATTCGTAAGCAGCACGGGAGGCGCAGATCGCGATCTCCCTGCGATTAGCCGACCAACACTTTGGAGAACACGCGTGCCCCTAAAGCCAGTAACTCATAAAAAGTGTCTGCCAATAGTTCCAAAACCGCACCATGATCAGCAAAAACACCGTAATGAACCACAGCGTGGCAATCGACCATCGCCATTGGTAAATTCCCCGTGCTATGGTGCTGGTCCGGCCAGTCAGGCCCTCAAGCAGCGGACGAAACACGATGGCGTTGACCACCACCAGTAGCGACACGCTGACAGTCCAGATCACCATGCAATAGGCGCACAACGCCCCGATGCGGTACAGACTCTGAAAAATCAGCCAATGCACAAACCCCACACCAACCCATGTACCAACCGCCAGTCCAATCCAGTACCATTGCGGCAGTGACACTTCGGCGACCGAGAGCACACCGGTGACAGTCACGACAGTAAAGCCCACGATACCCAGCAACGGATTGGGAAATTCGAATACGGACGCCTGCGGTGTGTTCATTACCGAGCCGCATGCGACGATCGGGTTGACATTACACGACGGCACGTAAGCCGAGTTGAGCAAAATCCTGATCTTTTCAACTGTTAACATCATCGAGGCGGCCAAGCCAATCACACCCGCAATCAGCACCCACCACGTGGTGGGCACCGGTATTGACAATTCGTTAGCCGGAGCCGGTGTCAGATCGCCGGAACGCTCGACAGGTTGTGCTGACACCGAGTAGTTACGACGTCGTCGTAGCAGTGACAGCCATGTCGATGCCCGGAACGGCACCCACGATTGCTTTAATCTTGGCCACCAGTGCGTCGGGTGTCAACGGGTCGTATTCGTCGTCGTTGATCTTGATCGTCGGGGTCGCTGAAATCTTCGCGAGCGCTGCCTCTGCGGCGACCTTGGCCAGGTACTTCCCGCTGGTAATACAGTCCGGGACCTTCCCGACCACGCCGGCTTCCCGCGCGATTTCGATCAACTTCGCATTGTCAGGGAAACTGCTCGCAAGTTCACTGGGTTGGAAGTTGCGGCTGTACAATGCAGCACGGAACCGACGGTACGCGTCCATGGATTCATCGGCAACGCACAAGGACGCCGCACCTGCCCGTGACGGATAGTTATGGTTACGTGGGTGGTCCAGAATGGACACCACGGAGTAATCGGCTGCAATCGCACCGATGTCGATGAGCTTGGACACCGTAGGCCCGAAACTTCGCTCGAAATCACCGCACCCCGGGCACAGAAAGTCCTCGTAAAAAGACACCACGACCTTGGGGTCGTGGGTGCCGGGCTGGGTGACTAACTTGCTCGAAGCCACCCGCACCGTGTCACCCGAGCCGGTCAGCGAAGCCGCGCCATCCTGCTTGGCATGCTGCGATTTCATGACGGCGAAGACGACGACGACTGCGAAGATCGCGACGATCACAGTGCCCGCGATCACGACAGTCCGGCCGGACCGGCCGTCCGCCGACTTTAGGTCGAATCGCTGGAGACGTTTGCGGTTATCGGCCACAGGTTCGCTGATCCTCACGTGCTCGATTTGGCCCGATTCACGATCGGGTTACGGCGCCTCTAGAGTACCGGCGGGGGTGAATTGGGTGACTACACCCGGTTCAGGTGAACACACAGTGCCGAAATCAGCACACTCGTCGCAGCTGGACAGCCGCCAAACAGAAAACGAATTGGCGAAGCCGTGCGACCGCGAACCGAGGGAACCCGTCCACCGCAGTCTCGGCAGCCCGCAGCGCCGCCGTGTAGCTCTCGCCTTGGTCGCGCCAATGGGGAGAATCCCGCCACCGTGATCAGCGCCGGCGCCAGCCCAGCCAGCGGCTCGTCCTGCAACGGCAACAACCGTGGATCGGCGTGCTCTACACTGCAGCCCCTCAAGTATTGCGTTTTGCAATGAAGTCCCTATCCCGCTTGGTCAACAAAAAGCCACGAGCGAACAACGTCATTGACCGGGTGTGTGTGTGTACGGTTGAAGTTCAGTCCGCGGGTAGAGCAGCCACTGCAACACCGAGGTAAGGTCGTCGGCGTCTCGGGCCAATTGGCACATATACACATATAGTCGCCCGGTTGCTGCCGGCGCTGTCCCAGCTCACCGCGACCGACCCGGAGCTGGCACCGAGCTCCGTGGCATTGCTGGTACGCCTACTCAAAGTATCCTCGATCCCGGCCAGGGCCGGATACTCAGGCGCCAGTCGGTAGTCAATCGACAAGACGTGGATGTCAGCGTCATGGCACGTCAGCCGGCACAGCGCATCATGAATATCCAGATCGCCGAGTATCCAGCCACCGCCGTAGTAAAAGACCAGAAACGGGGCAGCCACGCCACTGGCCGGGCGGTAGTGCCGTGACGAGATCTCACCACCCAGCCCAAGCAACGAAATGCCGTTTACCTCGATGTGAATCTGCGAACCCGGCAACGACAAAGAGGGCCTCGTCCATCTGGGTGCGAGATGCGGCAACGTTGTCGTGGACAACCAACCCGTCGATGCCTAAGGTACGCATGCTGAAGAGCGTCAGCCGCAGCATGGGGGACAAGTGTGTTGCCATCGATGATGAGTACCCGACAACAGCATCCTCTTGACTACGCTCGGCATCCACGGAAGAACCTTGGCACCACCAGTGGTGATCTTACCCTATATGCGACTTGTCCACCCGCATTGGTTCACAGTTAGCGCTAAGATGAAGGTCCCTGCGCCTAGCAGACTCTATATAGTCATAGGCTACCCCGCCCAAAAAAGACCTTGTGACGCTGACCAACGGTAATTCGACCCCTGCCGTCGGGCTCGGTGTGTCCTGGATCTCGCTGGCCGACATCGAACAGGCGGTCTACACCCCGCTAAGCACCGGTTATAAGCATAGCGACACCGCAACGATCTACCAGAACGAGCGAGAGGTCGGGCGAACGATTCCAGTGTATCCCGCAACCAACTGTACGTGGTGACCCAGTTATGGAATACCGACTACGACACACACACTAGAAGCGTTCGGCCACCAGCCAACATGGAGCGACCTGGGCTCGACTAACTCGACCTGAGCCTTTGACCGCAGCCGACACTAAAAGAAGTTCATCGCTGCCCTATAAGCTATATAGGGCATTCGTCCACCTAACGTAACTAGGACAGGATCCGGTCCATCAGAGTCAGCAACTTCGAGCCCGAGCACCTCGTGGTCCTAAGAATGCCACCGGCATTGATCCAGGGGTTAATCAGATCGAGCTATATCCGCGGCTGCCAGAGCGGGAGTTCCATAAAATGCACTCCCTGCAAGATCGCCACCGGGGCATAGTCACCACTAGGCAAAAGGGTTGCTGTTGGCCCACCCAACGATCACCGCCGTGGCCGAACAGCGGCACAGTTGATGATTCGGTGGCACATACAACTCGATAGTATCGTAATTCCCAAGCCGGTGAACCCCTCACGGATTGCGAGCAAACTTGGACGTGTCTGATTTCGAACTCAGCGCCGCAGAAATGGCATCGATCTCCTCGCTCGATGACCGAACCCGGCTTGGACGCAGCCCACACACCTTCGATTTCACAGGCAGGTGAAAATGATGCCGAGCACCTCCCGCACTTCTAGTCCCTCAATCACCCTTAACGACGAGAACACCATGCCGTTGCTCGGCCTTGGTGTCGCAGAATTGTCGGAGAACGAGGCCGAACGCGCGGTCTTGGCGGCACTGGAAATCGGCTGCCGGCTCATCGATACCGCCGCAATCTATGGCAACGAAGCCGCAGTCAGCCGCGCGATTGCCGCCTCCGGAATTCCCCGCGACCAGTTGTTCGTCACCACCAAGTTGGCTACACCCGACCAGGGTTTCACCAAGTCCCAAAATGCTTGCAACGCCAGCTTGGACCGACTTGGCATGGATTATGTCGACCTCTACCTAATTCACTGGCCCGCCCCGCTGGTGGGCCAGTATGTGGACTCCTGGGGAGGCATGATCCAATCCCGCGGCGAAGGACGTGCCCGCTCGATCGGCGTGTGCAACTTCACCGAGGAGCACTTATCGGCGGTTATCGATCTCACCTTTGTCACGCCAGCGGTCAACCAGATCGAGCTACACCCACTGCTCAACCAAAACGAGATGCGCAAATCAAATGCACAGCACAACGTTATCACCCAGTCCTATACCCCACTGGTTCTTGGCCGATTGATGGACAACCCGACCCTGACCGCGATCGCCGCCGAATATGGCAAAACACCTGCACAGGTACTGCTTCGGTGGAACTTGCAGCTGGGTAATGCAGTAGTTTTCCGGTCCACCAAAGCCGAGCACATTGCCAGCAATTTCGACGTCTTCGATTTCGAATTAGCTGTCAATCATATGGACGCAATGAACGGGCTGCACGACGGCACTCGGTTGCGCCCGGATCCAGAAACCTATGCCGGCAGCTGATCTCGCCCGTAACTGCTACCCGACTGGACAAGTCGCTGTGGCCTGAAGTAGTACACCCGTCGACGCCTCGTCTACCGGTAGCTGGTAACCGCACAGCACCGCGATGAACTGCATGGCGTATTGGTACGTAAACGCGGCGTTCGGCGGCATCCACCGGGGCCGGCGGCGAATCGTTCTTGTTCTGATTGGCCTGACTGTCAAAGGCTAGCAAGTTGACCGGATCGTTGACAAACCACAGCAGCTGTCGATCCGGCCAACTGTATGCCCCCATGTCCCAGGCATAGGCGAGCGGTACATATGGTCGATCTGCACTGATTCGTCGACCTTTGCGCCGCGTTGGAAGGCGATGGTCTGGTCGATGTACGAATCATACAGCGTGCAGGTAGCCACCCCGCTTGGACACCGCTTGATCGACACTAACGTGTTGTCGACGAAATCGCAGGTGAGGATGTCGTCGCGGATGTCACACGCATTGTGCCTAGGCGAGGCATGGTTGTTGTCGTCCCACGAGTCACCGAACGCCGACCGATGGTAATCATAGCGATGCAGCAGCACTACAACATTCTCCAGCACATCGGCGCCCAGGCGTCACCTCGGCATGTCAAAGCGCGCGGTGAATTCGTCAGCGTGTCTAGTTGACTATGATCCCAACTTCTGATAGCTAACCATAACCGCACACATGGCAACAACCGACAACCACAGCAGCACTTTGCGATTCACCAGCTCCGCGCTCCGCCTTAAGCAGGTTGGGGTACTTCCCACTTGTGGAGGCTTGCCCCCACTGCATCGTCACTAGAAGTCATGACTTGTCTAAGTAGTCGATACGGTCGGTATCAGTGAATCGTGCTGCCAAAATTGCCAATCCGGGGTGCGAGGCTAATCCAGGTTGCGGATAATCGTAGGCGCGCGTACAAAAGTCGCGTGCAGACTCAATGAACACCTGGTGCTCGGCCAATGACAGCATCCTCAGGGTAATCGCCTTTCCAGATTGGTTGCGGCCCAGAATATCTCCTTCTCGACGCTCCTTGAGGTCGAGATCGGCCAGTGCGAACCCGTCCATGGTCTCGGCGACGGCACATAGCCTGCGCCCGGCCGGAGAACCCGGCGAGACCCAGCTGGCCAATAAACACAGGCTCGGATGCATGCCGCGACCGATGCGGCCACGCAGTTGATGCAACTGGCTGATTCCGAACCGATCGGCGTCCATCACCAACATGACGGTGGCGTTAGGTACATCTACTCCTACCTCAATGACGTTGGTGCACACAAGCACATCGATTTCGCCCGCGCGGAACGCCATCATCACAGCGTTCTTCTCGTCAGTGGACAACCGCCCGTGCATAAGCGCCAGCCGCACGTTCGCCAGCTCACCAGAACGCAATCGTGCGTAGAGACCCTCCGCGGTTTCCGATGGTTTGCTGTTCTTCCCCCCTTTCTGCGGATCGTCGCGCTCATCGATCCGGGGCGCCACCACATACGCTTGGCGGCCCGCGGCGACCTCCTCGAGGATGCGCCGCCAAGCCCGGTCCAGCCACCCTGGCTTGTCCTTGACGAAGATGACGTTGCTGGTGATTGGCTGGCGTCCGCGCGGCAATTCGCGCAGTGTCGACATCTCCAGGTCGCCGTAGACGGTGAGTGCGACGGTACGTGGGATTGGCGTCGCCGTCATCACCAACAGATGTGGCATAATGCCAGTGGGGCCCTTGGCACGCAACTGATCTCGCTGCTCGACACCGAAACGGTGTTGTTCGTCGACTACCACCATGCCTAGGTTGTGGAATTCGATCGCGTCCTGCAGCAGCGCGTGCGTGCCGATGACGATGCCAGCCTGGCCGCTGACAATGTCAGCGCGAACCTTTTTCTTCTGCGCCGCCGTCATCGAACCGGTAAGCAGAGCCACCTGGGTGGCGTTTTCCGCCCCGCCCAGCTGGCGGCCCATCCCCAACGGGCCGAGAACGTCACGGATCGACAGTAGATGTTGTGCAGCAAGAACTTCCGTAGGAGCCAGCAACACGCATTGATAGCCAGCATCAACCATTTGTAACATTGCCAATACCGCAACGATAGTCTTACCCGACCCGACCTCACCTTGAAGCAGGCGGTTCAACGGACGGGTTGCCGCGAGCCCATCGGACAGCACGTCACGCACCTCGCGCTGTCCCTCCGTAAGCTCGAACGGCAACCGCCGCATCAGTTCTGCCATCAGACCGTCAGACCGCGGCGATGCCGACGGTCCCGATTCCGACAGTTCACCATGCCTGCGAGTCACCAACGCCCACTGCAAGCCGACCGCTTCGTCGAAGGTTAGTCGTTCCCGTGCACGCCGACGTTCCGACTCGCTTTCAGCGAGGTGGATGGAGCGCAGTGCCTCATCTTCGGAGACCAGGCCATGCTTGGCACGCAGATCCGCGGGCAACGGATCGGCCACCGGATCGAGGACCTCGAGCACCTGACGCACGCAGACGTAGATATCCCAGCTCTGTAGTTTGGTGCTGGCCGGATAGATCGGAAAGAATCGACGTTCGAACGCCGACATCAGCACTTCGCCACTGACAGCCTGTGAAGCATCGGCGATGCTGCGCAACGAGCTACTGCCACGGTTGCGTCCGTCCGGCGAGTCGAGAATGAGAAAAGCGGGGTGCGTCAGCTGCATGACGCCCCGAAAAAACCCGACCTCCCCGGAGAGCATCACCCGGGTATCTTTGGTAAGCCCCTTACTAATGTAGCCCGCGTTGAAAAACGTGGCGATCATCTTGTTGCGTCCAGAGCCGACCGTGAGACGTAAATACTTCTTCTTCGAGTCCTTCTTCATCGGCAACGTCACCGCCTCCGTGATGACATCAACGATGGTGATGTGTTCACCTGCTTCCGGCAGCTCGTCTTGGGCGCCCCGCACGGTCGCACCCTCAGTGTAACTGCGTGGGTAGTGGCGTAACAGGTCGTCAACAGTGCGGATACCGAACACTTCGTCGAGGGAATCGGCAGCCTTGGCGCCCACGATGTAGTCGAGCCGATCGGATAATGACACCACAGGCTAATCGACTCCGATCCGCAACGCGTCACCGCGATGCCGGCTGCTGTAAGCCACCAATTCAGTCCCCGGGTGGTTGTCGTGCACGTGCTGTTGCAGGATGTCTTTCACTGTGGCGGTGTCAACTGCTGTGTCGATACCGGCCCCCATCAACACAGTTACCAGTTCACCACCTGAGGCCAGCCACAGATCAAGCAGACCGATCGCCGCCCTCCACCGCATCAGCAGCTACGACCAGTATTTCGTCGCCGGCGATGCCCAGACCATTACCAGTTTGACAGCGACCGGCCCAGGTCAACGCGCTTCTCAGTCGAGACGCGTACCGACCCGTGCCGAGCAGAGCCAACGGCACAGGCCATAGTGTAGCCGTCGTTGACTGCTTGACAACCCGGATCATGGACAGCCCGCGGCTAGGCCTTGTACCTTCGACCCGGTCGGTATCGGCACCACATCAATGCCCCAGCCAATGGCCGCGGTGCAGCCTGCGACGAGCTCCTCGACGGCCAGATAGCCGTAGGGCATCACCATATCACCTAAGCGGCGCCGTATCCACCACGGCCCGAACAGCTGGTGGGCACTGATATCGGCCGGCCGGATCGACGGCATAGGGGCCCAGTTGCAGCACGCAGACCCCTGCACCGGCGAACAACTCGGGCAGCACCGTCGCCAACGGCCAGCACCGCCCGTTCCCGCGTCCGGCTGCCCGCCGACAATCCGGCGGGCAGCCGGAGTTAAGCAGCGAGACGACGATCCGGCTGAATTGTACTGCTAGCAGTCCTGCTTCGATAGAGGCGCCCGCATCGTCAGTGTGTACGTGCACCGCGTAACTGCCGTACGTCGCTGCAGGGGCGGCCGCGATAGCTATCGATTCACCCAACTCCCAGACGCCGAAGTGTATCCGCCTCGTCGGCATAACACTCATCCAGCAGGTAAATCATCTCGAATTGCTGTGCCCGGCGTCCGGTGACATCATCTTTTTCATCGAACGGCACCGCACACGGCAACAGCTCGTGCACTGCGCGACCGGCACCACCCCGATGAGAGTCAAGCACAGCGCGTCCAATAGGACCAGCAGACGCCGTCCGCCGGCATCCATCGCGCCGGCGTCAGCAAGCACATCAAGCTGCTCGAAGGTTTGCTTTAGCGCAACAACAGCCGCTTCACCGGCGGGGACGAACCGGCTCATTGGTACTAGTAGCCAACGAGGGGTGGACCAATACCGACCGTGACCATCATTCGGCAGCGGTTTACCCTTTGGTGGTTGCCCAAAACAGTCGCTATCCTAAGGTAGCGCTTGGGTCAGTCCAGGCTGCCCCAACTCCCAAATATGTGATGTTGCCGGATGCCAACAAAAGATTCGAGGAGCTTTTAGAATGGCCGCTGTGTGCGATATCTGCGGGAAAGGCCCCGGCTTCGGCAGGTCGGTATCACACTCCCACCGCCGCACCAGCCGCCGGTGGAATCCCAATGTGCAAACTGTGCACATGGTGAAGCGTCCCGGCGGCAACAAGCAACGGCTCAAAGTCTGTACCTCCTGCATTAAGGCTGGCAAGGTTGCCCGCGGCTGACTGTTGCGTCAGCGCCCCAGTGTCGAAGTCGGCGCGCACACGATAACGCAACGGCCAGGTCAATCCTAGACGACGATGACGGTCTTGCCCGCTTCGGCCCCGGTCACCGGCAGTTTTCGACGAACGCGACAAGTGTGGCAAGGCCGATCTCGAGATCGTGTCCGAGCTGTCATATCGGTCAGGGTAGGCGCCAATTGATGGGCTCAGCACCCATCCCGGCGAGTATCCCGTTGGTACGGCTGAATGGGCGCGAGCCGAAGAACCCGCGAGACGCCGACAGCGGCGAAGGGTGCGGCGATTCGATCACCGCAGAGTTAGCGACAGTCAACATCGGCTTCAGCGTGGCAGCATCACGACCCCACAAAATCGCCACCATCGGTTCTGGCCGCGCCGCCAGCGCTCGGATCGCACACTCCGTGACCACTTCCCAGCCCTTGCCCCGATGAGACGCCGGGTTACTAGGGCGCACCGTGAGCACCCTGTTTAACAGCAGCACACCACGCTGTGCCCAAGGTGTCAGATCACCACACGCGGGCAAAGGATAGCCCAGGTCTGCGGTGTACTCGTCGAAGATGTTGGCAAGACTGCGGGGCAGCGGACGCACATCGGGAGCCACCGAGAAGCTCAGGCCCACAGCATGTCCCGGTGTCGGGTACGGATCTTGCCCAACGATCAGAACCCGCACGTTATCAAAAGGATAAGTAAAGGCACGCAAAACACTATGCCCGGCAGGTAGATACCTACGCCCGGCCGCGATCTCGGCCCGCAGAAATTGACCCATCTCGGCTACCTGGTCGGCGACCGGCTCTAGCGCGGCCGCCCACCCTTGCTCGACAAGTTCACCCAACGGACGTGCGGTCATCCCAGCCCCTGCGCATACAACACCACCAGGTACTTCGTGATTTTCCGGTATTCAGGTGATTGCCGGTCGGTGAACTTCAACGGGGCAATCGCGTAAACAGTCATCGCGACACCCTAACCTCCAAAGGATTGCCAACCCGCATGTCCCCGCCACTCCTGCCCATCGACAAGCACCCGGGCCGGCCCGTCGAATACCCGCCCGATGATGCGCCATCCAGACAGTGCCGTACCGGCGAAACAGGCCACCAGGGCGTGGTCTTCACCGCCACCCAGCACCCACGACCACGGATCACCGCCCACCGCGGTCGCGGCTGCAATCAACGCGGCGTGGTCTGCTGCTAGCGCCGCAGTGGATAGATCAATAGACACCCCGGACGCTCGCGCGACGTGACGCAGGTCGGCGATCAGACCATCGGAGACGTCGATCATTGCTTGAGCCCCGCAAGCCGCGGCGGCAACCCCTTGACCATATGGCGGCTCAGGCACCAGGTGACGACGCCGCAGATCATCGAACCCGTCAATCCCTTTATGCCACAAGGCATAACCAGCAGCTGAGCGGCCCAGGGTGCCAGCGACAGCAACCATGGAGCCGTTTTGAGCCCCAGACCGCAGTATCGGTGCGTGACCGTCAAGATCACCCAACACAGTAACGGAGACCACCCATTGCGGGCAGCTAACGAGATCGCCGCCGACGATGCCGGCCCCGATGCGTCCGGCCTCGTCCCACATCCCGTCGACCAACGCGTCCACCTGGGCCACCGGCGTATCACCAGGCGCTCCCAAACCCACAACGAATGTGGTGGCCCGCGCTCCCATCGCCTCGATGTCGACAGCGTTCTGCGCGATCGCCTTACGGCCGACATCGTGCGGTGCTGACCAATCCAGCCGGAAATGGCGATCCTGCACCAACACATCTGTTGACACCACGATGCGACCGTCGCTGGCAGTCACCACCGCCGCATCATCGCCAGGCCCGACCGCGACCACAGCCGGCTGCCTGCGGCCTCGCACTAGCCGGTCAATTACTGCGAACTCACCGAGCTGCTCAAACGTTACAGCCTTCCCTAGCGCTCCACATTCATGGTTGCACACGCCACCTCCTCCGGCGCGTCCCGAACATCTGCGGGCAGCCGAAAGGTCGCCCGAACTGCGATAAGTTAAGTCCTTGCCGACCCGCGCGAGCAGACCGCCGCCAGTGTAGAACCCGACGCGGAGGGTACACGGCCCGACAAGCAGCACAGTAGGAAGGAATCAGTCATGGAGGTGGCTGGGCAGGTGACGAGCGAATCCGACGTTGGTTCGGCTGTTGACGCAGGCGGGCCATCACGTGCCGTGATGATCGCCGCGGTGGTGCTGGCAGCGGCAACGATCGGCGTAGTCCTGGTCCTCGCGGCAACCCACCACTCGCCACCGCAGCCAGTTGCTATTCCTGCCGTACCGGCCCCGCAGGCCACCACTGCCGCATGCCGATCGCTGACGCAAGCACTGCCGCAGCGACTCGGCGACTATGAGCGTGCACCTGTCGCGCAACCAGCGCCCGACAGCGTAGCCGCCTGGCGAACCGGGCCAGACATCGAGCCAGTGGTGCTGCGCTGTGGACTCGACGGCCCGGCCGACTTCGTTGTAGGTTCTCCGATCCAAGCCGTCAACCAGGTGCAGTGGTTTGAGGTGGCTGCCAAACCGCAATCCACCATTGATGCCGGTAGATCCACCTGGTACACAGTAGACCGGCCAGTGTACGTCGCATTGACACTGCCATCGGGATCGGGACCGACACCCATCCAAGAACTCTCCGACGTTATCGACCGCACCTTGGCGGCCACCCCGATCAACCCAGCTCAGTCTCACTAGCGAGAACGCTAGCGCATACCCACGCCCCGAGCCAATGCCGTGTCCACCATGGTCGCTAGCAACGTCGGGTAGTCCACGCCGCTGACTGCCCACAGCCGTGGGTACATCGAGGTCATGGTGAACCCCGGCATCGTGTTGATCTCGTTGATCACCGGCCCGTCGTCGGTGAGGAAAAAGTCGACTCGTGCCAGGCCCTGGCAGTCGATAGCCCGAAACGCCCGGATCGCGAGCTGGCGCACCTCGTCGACAACGTCGTCGTCTACCTTGGCAGGCACATCTAACTCAGCTGCGTCGTCGAGATATTTGGTGGTGAAATCGTAGAACGAATCCTCGCTTCCACTAACCCCGGCTACCCGGATTTCCCCCACCGTGCTGGCTGCCACAGTGCCATCCGGCATTTCGAGCACGCCGCACTCCAACTCGCGGCCGTTAACCGCCGCTTCGACGAGCACCTTCGGATCATGCCGACGAGCATCAGCAATCGCGGCAGGCAGCTGGCCCCAGCTCGACACCCGGCTGATACCGATAGACGAGCCACCGCGTGCGGGTTTAACGAATACCGGCAAACTCAGCCGCTCGCACTCCTGCCGATGCAGCGTTGGCTGCGACGGACGTAACACCGTGTACGCACTCAACGGCAGTCCCTCCGCAGCAAAGAGCTTCTTAGTGAATTCCTTGTCCATGCCGGCGGCACTAGCCAGAACACCAGCGCCGACGTATGGCACACGAGCAAGTTCCAGCAACCCCTGGATGGTGCCGTCCTCGCCATATGGACCGTGTAACACCGGGAATACCACATCAACCGACGTCAGGACCTCTCCGGCCCCAAGGCCAACACCGTGCGAAAGTGACACCAGTTGACCGCTGCGCCGTGGATCGGCCGGCAGCGTCAACTCGGTTCCCGATTCGCAGCTCACCGCGGGAAGCTGCCTATTGGCAATCGCCAGCGCATCCGGGTTGGGATCGGTGAGCATCCACGACCCCTCCGGGGTGATACCAACCGCGACCACGTCAAACCGCTGTCGATCCAGATTGCGCAGGATGCTGCCAGCAGACACACAGGAGATGGCGTGTTCGTTACTGCGCCCGCCGAATACGACGGCAACGCGCACGCGGCCGCCGGATGGCAGCCAGGGCATCAAGGGCCGCTGGTAGACATTCACAACCTAGAGAGGCTACCGATCAAGCAGCTCCACGGGCAGCCTAGAGGCTCTGAACTGGGGGTCTAGCTACTCACGGGCCGCCTGGGCGGGCCCGTCCCATTCGGGCATGGTTACTCAGACTTAGCACTGCGACCCAACAGCAGAGCCATCGCCTTCTCGATCGAAAGTCCCTTGTGACAGACTCGGTGGACGGCGTCAGTTAGCGGCATTTCGACGCCATAGCTGGACGCCAAGGCGAGCACCGACGCGCACGACGTCACACCCTCGACAACGTAGCCGTCTCCGCCATCCATACCGTGCAAGATCGACTGTATGATCTCGCCCCGGCCCAAACGTTCGCCGAGTGACCGGTTACGCGAATGCGGCGATGTGCAGGTGGCCACCAAATCACCTACACCCGCCAGACCGGCCAGCGTCGTGCCCTTGGCGCCTAGCGCCATCCCCAGCCGTATGATCTCCGCCAAGCCCCGGGTGATGATCGTCGCCGCGGTGTTTTCGCCGAACCCGACGCCCGCAGCCATCCCACACGCCAGCGCAATGACGTTCTTGCATACTCCGCCGATCTCGGTGCCGACAACATCGCTGTTGGTGTACGGTCGAAAGTAGCTACTGTTTAGCATGTGCTGCAAAGCGACGGCTCGGCCCGAGTCGCTGCACGCGATGACGGTGGCTGTGGGCTGGCATTGAACAATCTCACTAGCCAGGTTGGGTCCCGAAAGCACTGCAACCTGCGCCGGGTCCACACCGGTTACCGAGACGATTACCTGACTCATCCGCATCAGCGTGCCCAGCTCGATGCCCTTGGCCAAACTCACCAGAGTCGCGCCGTCAGTCACCAAACCACCCCACCGCTCGAGGTTGGCCCGCATCCGCTGCGCCGGCACCCCCAGTAGCACCGTCGACGCACCGCACAGCGCGTCTGCGGGATCGGCGGTAGCGCGGATACCTGGCGGTAACAGTGTTCCCGGTAGATAGGCGCGGTTGCATCGGGTTGCGTTGATCTGCTCAGCAACATCCGGTCGCCGAGCCCACAATACGACTCCGGCTTCCGGTCCGCCGGCATCGATAAGCACCTTGGCCAGCGCGGTGCCCCATGCACCAGCGCCCATCACCGCGACGGCACTCTCTGAACGAGCCACTGTGCCGGCCATGCACCACCCCCGTAGTTGTTTAAAGCGGCATCTGCAGCAGGTACGGCACAGACCAGCACAGGCTATCGTCACGCTAGTCACGATCACGCGCTAACGTGGCGCTGGGCTGCGGCCGTTACTCTAGCGGTGCATCGTATCGGTGATACGTGGGTTAGACAGCCTGGTCGATGTCGGCCTCCATGTCCAGCGGTCGGACTTTAGGTACGTTGTAGCAAATCCGTGAAACTAAGATTTTGCTGGTAGGGGCGTCGTCGCTCCCTACCAAGACCGGCGTCACGTTCCTGTCGATCAACGCGGAAGTATATTGTGGTACTTCCTGTTCCAATCGACGTCTAACATCGAGCTGGATGATTCAGCCACCGCCTCGGGCATGCAGTCGGCCCCGCTGGGCTGGTCATCGAAACTGCAGCGCCGATTCCCAAGTTAGACTTGGGAATTACCAATCATGCTACGACACAACGCTCTAGTGTGCCAATCGGCTGCCACGATCGCGCCCTCGTGACACTCGCAGGGAATGTAGCGAACAACGCTGGCAAGATGACCTCATGGGTGGCATACGGGCCGGAGGCACAGCTGATGTCGGCTTGATCATCGCCGTTAAGCGGTTGGCCGCCGCCAAGACTAGGCTAGGCCCGGTCTTCTCGACTCGGACACGAGAGAATGTGGTATTGGCCATGTTGGTAGACACCCTGACCGCAGCGGCGCGCGTTTCAGCACTGCATTCAATCACCGTTATCACGCCCGACGAGGCCGCTGCTGCGGCAGCCACCGAACTCGGCGCCGAGGTTCTGACCGATCCAACACCCGATGGTCATAGTGATCCACTGAATAACGCCATTGCCGCCGCGGAACACGCGATAGCTGGATTATTTTCCAATATCGTTGTACTGCAAGGAGATTTGCCTGCCTTACAGACACAGGAGTTGTCCGAAGCAATCGCTGCCGCCCGACACCACCAACGCAGCTTCGTCGCTGACCGACTGGGTAGCGGAACCGCAGCGCTCTGCACGTTCGGAACCGCGCTCAACCCGCAGTTCGGTCCGGATTCATCCGCGCAACATCGCCGTTCAGGCGCGATCGAGCTGACAGGACCCTGGCCTGGCCTGCGATGCGACGTCGACACGCCTGCCGATCTAGCCGCCGCACTCCGTCTAGGAATCGGGGCCGCCACCGCACGGGTGATCGCACATCTTTAGCCCCAACCAGCTCCAGGACCCCAAATGGTGAACAGCGCACCAACGCGGAACGGATGACCACAGAGTGCTGGCAGCACTACCGGATGATGAGCAATGATCGTTTGGTGACCGAAATCGAAGCTGAGGCCCGGCTCGAAGAGAATATATGGCATTCAGACGACTCGGCCCTCGCAGCACCGCCCGCGGCAACCACCTCTGCGAGCCAGGACCAGCTTCCCGACGACCGCTACCTCAACCGAGAATCAAGCTGGCTGGATTTCAATGCACGCGTGCTCGCACTAGCCGCTGATAACTCGTTGCCGTTGTTGGAGCGAGCCAAGTTTCTGGCGATCTTTGCATCCAATCTCGACGAGTTCTACATGGTTCGAGTCGCCGGCCTCAAGCGCCGCGATGAAATGGACTTGTCGGTGTGCTCTGCTGACGGTCTCACCCCACGTGAGCAACTGAGCCGCATCGGCGAACAGACCCAATGGATCGCCAGCCGGCACGCGCGGGTGTTCCTCGATTCGGTGTTACCTGCACTCGGTGAGGAGGGCATCTACATTGTCACGTGGGCGGATTTAGATCAGCCCGAACGAGACCAGTTATCGACCTATTTCAACGAGCAGGTCTTCCCCGTCCTAACACCACTAGCTGTCGATCCCGCCCACCCGTTTCCGTTTGTCAGCGGGTTAAGCCTGAACCTGGCGGTCACCGTCAGGCAACCCGAAGATGGCACTCAGCATTTCGCCCGGGTCAAAGTGCCCAACAACGTCGATCGATTCGTCGAACTCTCTAACCGCGGAACGGTCAGAGATACCTCTGCCGGAGACGAAGGTCAGCTCATTCATCGGTTCCTGCCCATGGAAGAGCTGATAGCGGCGTTCCTTCCGGTGCTCTTCCCTGGCACAGAAATTGTCGAGCATCATGCGTTCCGCATTACCCGCAACGCTGACTTCGAGGTTGAAGAAGACCGTGACGAAGACCTACTACAGGCGCTAGAACGAGAATTAGCGCGTCGACGGTTCGGATCGCCGGTGCGACTCGAGATTGCCGACGACATGACCGAGAGCATGCTGGAACTGCTGTTGCGGGAACTCGACGTGCATCCCAGCGACGTCATCGAAGTGCCCGGGCTGCTTGACCTGTCGTCGTTGTGGCAGATCTACGGGCTGAACCGACCCGCACTCAAAGACCGCGCATTCATTCCCGACACTCATCCCGCTTTCGCCGAACGGGAAACTCCCAAGAGCATCTTCGCGACACTGCGCGAAGGCGATGTCCTGGTGCACCACCCCTATCACTCGTTTGCCACCAGCGTGCAAAGATTCATCGAACAGGCCACCGCCGACCCCGATGTGCTGGCGATCAAACAGACGCTGTACCGCACCTCCGGTGATTCACCGATCGTACTGGCGCTCATCGAAGCCGCCGAGGCAGGAAAGCAGGTGGTGGCACTGGTCGAAATCAAGGCTCGCTTTGACGAGCAGGCCAACATCCGGTGGGCGCGCGCGTTGGAACACGCAGGCGTGCATGTGGTGTATGGGCTCGTTGGACTCAAGACACACTGCAAGACCTGCCTCGTGGTGCGCCGCGAGGGCCCGACGATCCGGCGGTATTGCCATATCGGGACCGGCAACTACAACAGCAAGACCGCTCGGCTGTACGAAGATGTCGGTCTGCTAACCGCGGCACCCGATATCGGCGCCGACTTGACTGACTTGTTCAATTCGCTTACCGGCTATTCGCGTAAGCTGGCGTACCGCAACCTTTTGGTGGCCCCGTATGGAATTCGCCGAGGCATTATCGAGCGCGTCGAGCGCGAGGTGGCCGCCCATCGTGAATCCGGCCCCAAAACCGGTAAAGGTCGGATCCGACTTAAGATGAACGCTCTGGTCGACGAACAAGTTATCGATGCGTTGTATCGCGCGTCACAGGAAGGCGTGCGAGTCGAGGTGGTGGTACGCAGCATCTGCGCACTACGCCCAGGCACCGAAGGCTTCTCGGAAAACATTTTCGTCCGCTCGATTCTCGGCCGTTTCCTCGAGCACTCACGGATCATCCATTTCCGCGCCATCGATGAGTTCTGGATCGGCAGCGCCGACATGATGCACCGCAACCTAGATCGACGAGTCGAGGTGCTGGCGCAAGTTAAAGACCCGAAGCTGACCGCGCAACTAGATGAATTGTTGGAGTCCGCATTGGACCCGTTCACCCGGTGTTGGGAACTGCGACCCGACGGGCAGTGGACCGCGTCGCCGCAGGAAGGCCAACGGGTGCGCGACCACCAAGAATCGTTGATGGAGCGGCACCGCAGCCGTTGACGCTGTGTGACGATCTTTCGGCCACATCCACAACTGACGAGCTCCCCCTGATTCAATTTACCTGCAAGGATGTTAAGGTGACGATTTGGAACTTGTCCCGTCGGTGGCCAAAAAATCAAATCGTGTACGCCGCGGGAGCGGTGTTGTGGCGACCGGGCAATTCCGACCTGGCCGTCGAGATTGCCGTTATCCACCGTCCCCGTTACGATGACTGGTCACTGTCCAAGGGCAAAATTGACCCCGGTGAGACCGCTCCGATAGCGGCCGTGCGCGAAGTGTTCGAGGAAACAGGCTACCGCGTGACCCTTGGTGCGCAGCTCGTCGTGGTGAATTACCCGATCGGTGAAGACGTCAAGAAAGTGTACTACTGGGCTGCTCGCAGCAGTGGGGGACAATTTGTCCCGGGCAGCGAGGTCGACGAGCTGCTCTGGCTGCCGGTTGCCGACGCAATGAAAAAACTTGATTACGAGCAGAATCGAAAAGTCCTGCTCCGGTTCGCTAAACAACCAGCTTATACGCGAACCGTGCTGATCGTCCGACACGGAACCACCGGCCGAAAACCACGCTTGTCGAAGGATGACACCAAACGACCTTTGGACAAACGGGGTCGCGCACAAGCGGAGGCATTGATCGGACAGCTGCTGGCTTTTGGTGCCACCGTGTGTATGCGGCCGACCGGCTACACTGTCATCAGGCGGTAGAACAGCTCGCCGCAGAATTAGGTGTGCCGATCCACAATGAGCCCAGTTTGACCAAGGAGGGCCTTCACCAAGAACCTCAAACGCAGCCTACACCGAGTGTTGCGGACCGCCACGCAGTCAGGAACACCGGTGATCTGCTTGCAGAGCAAGGTAATTCTAGACCTGATCGCGTGGTGGTGCGAACGCGATGGAGTACGCCTCGACAAATCACGCAATCACAAGGGCAGTACTTGGGTGCTGTCACTATTAGCCGGTCAGTTAGTAGCAGCGGACCAGATCGGCGGTGCGCTCGCAGCCAACGTACAGTCCTAACACGCAGATACCCTTCCGAGTGAAAGCAACACCGCCCGAAGGGTATCTGCGTTAGACTGACCAGTTCAATCTACCTGCGACCCCGCTTAGCGGCGGTAGCCTTCTTGACTACTGCCTTCTTGGCCAGCGCCTTGGTCGTGGCCTTGCGTACCGGAGCTTTGACGGCGACCTTCTTTACCACTTTTGTCGCCTTTTTGGCGGGAGCCTTCACGGCCGCGGTGATTTTCTTCGCGGGTGCCTTAACGACCTTCTTGACCGGACCCTTGGTCACCGCCTTCTTGGTCACCGCCTTCTTAACCGAAGCCTTCTTAACCGCTGCCTTCTTGGCTGCACTGGTCGCTACACCACGCTTGACAGCGGGCCCCTCCGACGGGAGACGCTGTGCGCCAGCCACAACCGCTTTAAATTGCGCACCCGGACGAAACGCCGGGACGGACGTCGGCTTCACCTTCACCGTTTCACCGGTGCGGGGGTTGCGGGCCACGCGCGCGGCCCGGCGACGCTGCTCGAACACACCGAACCCGGTAATGGTGACGCTGTCGCCTTTATGTACCGCACGCACAATCGTGTCAACGACATTCTCGACGGCAGCGGTCGCCTGCCGACGGTCCGAGCCCAATTTCTGTGTCAGCACGTCAATGAGCTCTGCTTTGTTCATCCAAATCCTCCGAAGTCAGTGGTTCTCGTTTTTGAACCGACTAGTGGACACGGTAAACCCTGAGCCCATTGATTTCCAAGAGCCACGCGCAATTTCACCGAACCTACGTAGGCCATTATCGCAATCCGGTTGCCGCCCTTGACCGGTGGCGGGAACAGAAAAATAGGCTTGGCTACGTTGGTGAGCGAGCGATAAATCCTGCCAGTGCGAACCCGTCAGGCGGTGGGCAGTGTGCGCGGTTTCCACGCCGGACGAACCGACTCAAACGCCTCGATCTCGTCGAGTTTACGCAGATTAAGGGCTATATCGTCGAGTCCTTCGAGCAGTCGCCAAGCAGTGTAGTCATCAATCTTGAACGGCAACACTACCGTTGCTGCAGCGATATTTCGATCTTGAAGATTGACAGTGATTTCCAACCCCGGGTTCTGCTCGATGAGCTCCCACAGAAGTTCAACATCATCTTGGGCAACTTGAGCCGCCAGCAATCCCGCCTTGCCCGCGTTACCGTGAAAAATATCACCAAATCGAGACGAGATAACCACCCGGAATCCGTAGTCCATGAGCGCCCACACCGCATGCTCACGCGACGAACCAGTCCCGAAATCAGGACCGACGACCAGGACTGAGCCCCGATCAAAGGGGCTGAGGTTGAGCACGAATGAGGGATCGACCCGCCACGTCGCGAACAAACCATCCTCGAAACCGGTTCGGGTGACACGCTTCAAAAAGACCGCAGGAATGATCTGATCGGTATCGACATTGGACCGCCGCAATGGCACGCCGATGCCGGTGTGGGTGTAGAAGGCTTCCATAACTTATCCTCTGCTCCTCTATCTCAGTTCAAGCCAGCTGAGTTAGTTCAAATCGGCCGGAGCAGAAAAAGTGCCGCGAACCGCGGTGGCAGCGGCGACGGCCGGGGATACCAAATGTGTACGACCACCCTTGCCTTGCCGTCCTTCGAAATTTCGGTTGGACGTCGCAGCGCACCGCTCCCCAGGTGCAAGCTGATCGGGGTTCATACCCAGACACATCGAACAGCCCGCCTGTCGCCACTGCGCGCCAGCAGTGATAAAGATCTCACCGAGCCCCTCGGCTTCAGCCTGCGCACGTACCCGCATTGAGCCGGGAACGATCAGCATCCGCACACCGTCGGCCACCTTGCGGCCACGTAGTACATCGGCCACCACCCGCAGATCTTCAATGCGACCGTTGGTACACGACCCAACGAACACCACATCGACCGCAATATCGCGCATCGGTGTACCTGGACGAAGGTCCATATACGCCAAAGCTTTCGCGGCGGCCTGTCGTGCCGCATCGTCAATCATCAATTCGGGATCAGGCACCGCCCCGGCCAACGGCACTCCTTGGCCGGGGTTTGTCCCCCAGGTGACAAACGGACTCAACGAGGTCGCATCGAGATAGACCTCGGTTTCGAACACAGCGTCGGCGTCAGTGCGCAGCTGTTGCCAGTAGGCTACTGCGGCATCCCATTGCTCGCCGGTCGGGGCGTGCGGGCGGTCACGTAAGAACTCGTAAGTAGTCTCGTCGGGAGCCACCATTCCTGCTCGGGCGCCGGCTTCGATGCTCATGTTGCAGATCGTCATCCGGCCTTCCATGGACATCGATTCGATGGCGCTGCCCCGGTATTCAATTACATAGCCCTGCCCGCCACCGGTGCCGATCCTAGCAATCAACGCAAGGATGATGTCCTTGGCTGTGACGTCGGCGGGCAATCGCCCATCGACAGTGACCGCCATTGTCTTGAATGGGCGCAACGGCAGAGTTTGAGTGGCGAGTACATGCTCGACCTCCGAGGTGCCGATGCCCATCGCGATTGCACCGAAAGCGCCATGGGTAGAGGTGTGACTGTCGCCGCAAACGATCGTCATGCCCGGTTGAGTGAGGCCTAACTGTGGCCCTACGACATGAACGATGCCCTGCTCGATATCGCCCATCGGGTATAGCCGGACACCAAATTCGGCGCAGTTGCGCCGCAACGTCTCCACTTGAATACGCGACACCGAGTCGGCTATCGGCTTGTCGATGTCGACGGTGGGAACGTTGTGATCTTCGACGGCCACCGTTAAGTCGGGGCGGCGCACCGGCCGGCCGGCCAAGCGCAAGCCATCAAAAGCCTGCGGGCTGGTGACCTCGTGCACCAAATGCAGATCGATGTAGATCAAATCGGGACTGCGATCTTGGCGAGAGCCCTGACCGGCTACCACAACGTGGTCTTCCCAAACCTTTTCGGCCAGCGTGCGCGGCTTGTGGGCGCTGCCCGCTTGTTTCCTCTCGTTATCCATCTCCAAGCGCCTCGATTCGCCTCATTCGCGACTCGCCGATCAATCCATATTGATATCGCAGAATACGAGACACTAGTATCTCTTAGTGAGAAAGGCTAGCGGTATTGGCCTCCTCGACAAAGTCGTGGCACTGCTGCATACGATCGCGGAATCTTCGTGCGGGTTGGCTGAACTATGCGATCGAACTGGCTTGCCCAGAGCCACCATCTACCGTCTGGCCGCCGCGCTGGAGATTCATCGTCTGGTAGCGCGCGACGATGAGGGCCGGTGGCAGCTTGGACCCGCAGTCTCTGAACTCGCGATCCATGTCAACGATCCACTGCTGGCTGCCAGCGCAACGGTGCTGCCTACGTTGCGCAAAAGCACCGGAGAAAGCGTGCAGCTGTATCGCCGAGAAGACACCTCGTGGTTCTGCGTGGCCGCACTGGAACCTCCTGCGGGCCTTCGCGATACGGTTCCGGTTGGGGCACAGCTACCGATGACGGCAGGTTCAGGAGCGAAAGTACTACTGACCCATAGTGATGCCGCCACCCGAGAAGCCGTGCTACCGACGGCGAAATTCACCGACCGAACACTAGCCGAAGTCCGCCGACGCGGTTGGGCACAAAGCGTGGCCGAGCGCGAACCCGGGGTAGCAAGTGTATCGGTGCCCGTGCGCGACAACCGCTGTGTCGTGATCGCTGCCATGTCGGTTTCTGGACCCATCGACCGGATGGGCCGACGTCCCGGTACACGATGGGCAGTTGACTTACTATCAGCGGCCGAAGCACTGACTCGCTGCCTCTGAAACTTCTGTTGCTCGAACGTAAACCACGCGACACGTTTTCGATGCAGTTCGCGTAGCAGGATTCACAACCGCACTTTTCTTAGCCATCGACTAAGCGCTAACGGTAGCCAGACAGACTGGCCCAATGAAAACCAATCGGCGCGCGCATATCGTCATGTCCGAGGCTGAAATCATCGACTGCGTTGTCAACATCCGCCCCGGTACGCTAACCACCATCGACCCTAACGGCCAGCCACATTTGACCGCGATGTGATACGCTGCCATCGACGGCGCAATCCTACTGGAAATCAAGGCTAAATCACAGAAAGCTGTCGACCTCAAACGAGATTCACGAGTGAATTTTTTTAATCGAGAACGGCCAAACGTATGACCGCTGTGCGAAGTGTACTTCGAAGGCACTACGGAGAGTATCGGCAATCCCGATTCCCCTTTCCGGGTCGGAGTCAGCATTTGGGGACGTTACACCGGTCTCTAAATCGACGACGCAAAGCCCATGGTCGACCAAATGATAGAAAGCGAATCGGCGTGCGCAGTGTAAGCCATCGTATCCCGCTCGTGGGATCACCACAAGCTCGGCTTGCTGCACATGCCGGTCCGGTAGAGCGGATCGACCGCACCTGTCACACTGGCACTATTAGAGACACGAGGGATCGGCCAGTGACCACACTATCGACGGTCGGTTGTAGCCCCGATGGGATTCGAACCCACGCTACCGCCGTGAGAGGGCGGCGTCCTAGGCCGCTAGACGACGGGGCCAGAACCGATCCGAGCTGTCAGCATAACTCACACGCCACTAGGCCCACCCAATCGCTTTGAGACATCGCTGACAGTCCGACGGACTTTGCTGGGGTACCAGGACTCGAACCTAGAATGGCTGAACCAGAATCAGCTGTGTTGCCAATTACACCATACCCCATTTCTGCCTAGACCCTGTGATCAGAGCACATTCTGCGGACTATAATGAGCACTTATTAGCGTCTGACTATGTCCTGGGATTTGCCCCTGTCCATCCATGATCGGCCGACGTGCAGACTACCAAAGACTCACCGCGCAAATCCGCACGCCTTAGTCTTATCTCTTTGCGTTCCTAGTGTGGCGACGGCGAGCGTCGGAAACGACGCGAGTAAGCAGCCACGCAACCAGGCTTAGGCCTGCACTAGGCTGGGGCGACCCGCGCTCGCGCAGCGCTCAGCCGCTGCAGGCTACGAGCACGGCCGAGTAACTCCAGCGATTCGAACAGTGGCGGGCTGATCGATGCCCCCGTGGCGGCGACTCGGATCGGACCGAACACCTTGCGCGGTTTAAGCCCAAGATCTTCGATGAGTGCAACCTTGAGGACGTCCTCGATACTCGCAGTGGTCCAATCCACCAGGCTGTCCAGCGCGGCACGGGCAGCATCTAGCACCAACCCGGCATCAGCATCCAGCTCTTTGGCGGCGGCCTTAGGGTCAATAGAATACTCGTCATCGTTGAGGAATTTCAACAGGTCCCAAGCGTCACCAAGCACAACGATGCGGGTCTGTACCAACTGGGCCGCGGCGATGAAGCCCGCATCGTAATTAGCGGAATCCAAAGCGATGTGGTAGCCGTGTGTGGTGAAGTAGTCGCGCAGCCTGCCGGCGAAATCCTCGGAGTCGAGCATTCGGATGTGCTCGGCGTTAACCGCGTCGGCCTTCTTCTGATCGAATCGCGCCGGATTGGAGTTGACGTCGACCACATCGAACGCAGCTACCATCTCGTCGAGACTGAACAAGTCGTGGTCATCAGCGATCGCCCACCCCAGCAAAGCAAGGTAGTTCAGCAGACCTTCGGGGATGAAGCCCCGGTCACGATGGGTGAACAGATTCGACTGCGGGTCGCGCTTCGAGAGTTTCTTGGTTCCCTCCCCCAATACTGATGGGAGATGGCCGAATTCAGGAACACGCTCAGCCACTCCGATTCGGATCAACGCCTGGTATAACGCCACCTGTCGCGGAGTAGAAGATAGTAAGTCTTCGCCACGCAGCACATGGGTGATCTTCATCAGCGCATCGTCGCACGGGTTGACCAAAGTGTACAACGGATCTCCGCTTGCTCGAGTCAACACATAATCGGGCACAGTGCCAGCCGCAAAGGTAGTGGTCCCGCGCACCAGGTCATCCCAACTGATATCCCCGTCGGGCATCCGCAGCCGAACTACCGGCTTACGGCCTTCCGCCAAGTACGCTAAGCGCTGCGCGTCGGTGAGATCGCGGTCAAAGTTGTCATACCCCAGCTTAGGATTGCGGCCAGCAGCAAGATGGCGGTTCTCGACTTCCTCCGGTGTGGAAAAAGCGTAATAGGCCTCTCCTGCAGCAAGCAACTTTGCCACCACCTCGCGGTGGATGTCAGTGCGCTGCGACTGCCGGTACGGACCGTAAGGTCCTCCCACCTCGGGACCCTCGTCCCAGTTCAGGCCGAGCCAGCGCAACGCATCAAGCAAGGCCAGGTAACTTTCTTCACTGTCGCGCTCAGCGTCGGTGTCCTCGACGCGAAAAACGAAGGTACCTCCGGTATGTCGTGCGTAAGCCCAGTTGAACAGGGCCGTGCGAACCATTCCGACGTGCGGAATACCAGTGGGCGATGGACAAAATCGTACCCTGACTTTTGCTGCTTGCGAGGTACCTTCAGAAGTTGCTGCAGTCACGACTTTCCTTTGCGGACTACGGGATTAGTCAGGGTGCCAATGCCTTCGACAGTGATAGAAACGGTGTCACCGTCTTCGACGGGACCAACACCTGCCGGTGTCCCGGTGAGGATGAGATCACCAGGCAGCAATGTCATTACCGCCGAAATCCACTCCATGATGGCACTCACGCGGTGAACCATCAGGGAGGTGCGGCTGTGCTGTTTGACTTCGCCGTTGACTTCAGTTCGCAATTCAAGATCGTCCGGGTCTAGTGGACCGAGGTCGGTGACGATCCACGGCCCTACTGGGCAGAAGGTATCGTGCCCTTTCGCACGCGTCCATTGACCATCGGCGCGTTGCTGATCACGGGCCGACATGTCGTTGCCGATGGTATAGCCGAGGATGAAGTCGACGGCTCGGACGGCCGGGACGTCCTTGCACGGTCGACCCACCACTAGTGCCAACTCGCCCTCGAAATGCACAGGTGATGCGTTGGCGGGCAATCGAATCGGAACATTTGGGCCGATGATCGCGGTATTGGGCTTGAGGAATATCACCGGATCTGCCGGCGCTGGTCCCGTTTGGTAACCCATCTCGGCGATATGATCGGCGTAGTTCGTGCCGATACAGACCACCTTGCTGGCCAGCATCGGAGCCAGTAGCCGGACATCGGCTAATGGCCATGCACGGCCGGTGAAGGTTGGTGTGCCGAATGGGTGCTCAGCGAGCTCACGGGCAAACATCCCATCGGGATCGTCAGACTCACCTTCGATGCTGACGAACGCTACGCCGTCTGGGCTAGCTATTCGACCAAGGCGCATTTGCTTGAACCTAGCGCGGCAACGATGGGCGCCGCGGAGCGGCGGTTCACGTGCAAGCATGATCCGGTGCCCAAGAACCCGAGCCACCCAGACCAATTGGGCCTCGGCGCACGCTGGTCAATAACATTCATCTCGGTGAGCGTGACATCTAGCTTCTTCCTATTTATCAATGGCATTACGTTCAGATTCCCGCGTTGTCACCGCACGTGGCATCTCGTTGGCCGAGGCTGAACGATTGGCTTCGATGCCCATCTGGGGGCCGGGTCGTTACACTAGACTTTCTGAGGTTACATCACCAGCCGACTAGACAAACGAATCATCATAACTGTGGGTTCGGCACTCACCGCGCCCTCGACGTATGCCGCGGCATTGGTCCACTCGTTAGTGGCAACGGGAGCATTCCTATTCCTCGGTGACATGTCTGCCGCCAGCTGTAACACGGCTGACGGCGGGCTGGTCTCCATTGGTTTCCACCAAATAAACTCAACGTCGCGATGAGGCATCCGCTAGACCGTGCAACCGCTGGGAATCGCCATCGGCGCCTTGACGATACCCAAGATAGCTGAATGCAGGCCTGCATATTTCCGGCATTAATGTACACGATATCCGCGGTGGCCAGCGCAATCGGCAGGTTGACAGTCGCGGAAAAGCCCGGGCGGTGGTCAGCGACAAGGAACTGGCCAACCTCTGTATCGCAAGGCGTTCATGTTGTGGCGAATCCACGCAGTCTCGGCACTGCTGATGATGTCGCAGGCGGTACCAGTGATGTTCATGCTGGTCTGGCTGGTAGAACACCCCAGTTGGTCGGCCACGGCAGCGAGCGAGGTTGGTGGCCATCTCGCAACTGCTCAATGCATTGGGCCGCATCCCGGCCGGCTGCTAGTCCGACCGCGTCGGCTCACAAATGCGATCCGTCCACATCATCACCATCACAGCTGCTTCGCCCTGTTTCTGCTGACCCCTGTCGATGACCGGGGTTCGCGGTACTACGTGTTGCTCATGATCGCCATATCGGTCACTGCAGTGCTTAACAACGGGTTGGAGGCAACCGTGATCACCAAATTTCACCGGACCGTTCTGGAGCGGGCGCGGTATGGGCCATTCAGAACACCTCCCAGTGGCTAATGGCAGCTGTCGCACCCCCACTGTTCGGTACCCTGGCCACCACCGCTACGTATCCGCCAGCCTGGGTATTGCACGAACGGGACCTACCGCATCGGCACCAAAGGCGCTGATGCGGTAGGTCCCGTTCGACTTGGCGCCTAGAGTGCGGCGGCTATTCGTTCGCCAACCTCGCCGGTGGAATGCCGTTCATTCCCGCGAATCGCCAAATAGCTTGCTACCGCCTGGTCCACCCGAGCAGCCGGCTCATCCTCGCCGAGATGGGCAAGCAACAATGCCAACGACATGATCGCCGCGGTCGGATCGGCGACGCCCTGGCCGGCAATATCCGGAGCGCTGCCATGCACCGGCTCGAACATCGACGGATTAGTCCGTGTGACATCGATATTTCCACTGGCGGCCAAGCCAATACCACCGCACACCGCTGCGGCTAAGTCGGTTATAATATCACCGAATAGGTTATCAGTTACAATGACGTCAAAGCGACCGGGTTCGGTAACTAAGTGGATGGTGGCCGCATCGACGTGCTGATAGGAAACCTCGACGTCGGGGTATTTTTCACTGACCTCTTGCACGGTCCGACACCACAACGTCCCGGCATAGGTCAGCACGTTGTTCTTGTGCACCAGCGTCAGATGCTTGCGGCGCTGCCGGGCACGTTCGAACGCATCTTGAACCACCCGGCGCACACCAAAAGCGGTATTCACACTCACTTCCGTGGCTACCTCATTGGGCGTTCCGACACGGATTGCACCGCCAGTACCGGTATAGGGGCCTTCGGTGCCCTCGCGAACCACCACCAAGTCAATCTCGGGCTTTCCCGCGAGCAAACTGCTAACACCTGGATACAGCCGGGCAGGTCGCAGATTGATGTGATGATCTAGCTCGAAGCGCAATCTCAGCAGCAAACCCCGCTCCAACACGCCCCTAGGGACTGAAGGATCACCTACCGCCCCGAGCAGGATGGCGTCGTGCTCCCGTAACTCGGCGAGCACCGACTCCGGCAATAGTTCACCAGTGGTGTGATAACGCCGAGCGCCCAGGTCGTAGGTGGTCTTCTGCACACCCGGCAACACCACATCAAGAATTTTGACCGCCTGTGCCACCACCTCCGGGCCGATTCCGTCGCCCCCGATAACCGCCAATTTCATCTGCGCCGCTCCTTCTCATCACCTCGCGCTGAATCGTCGCCAGAGCAAGTCACGACAGATCGACCACCTCGAGCTTTTTGGCACCCACCGCCGCTACGATCGCCGACCGCACATCACCCGGCACGTCTTGGTCCAGCCGCAACAGAATCGTCGCACCTGGCCCCTCGACGTCCTCGGACAACTGGGCAGCTTGGATATTCACCCCGGCCGCCCCCAGCAAAGTGCCAATCTTGCCCAGGGCGCCAGGTTGGTCGATATACCTGATCACCAAGTTCGTGCCCTGCGCACGCAAATCAAAATTACGGCCATTGACCTGCACGATCTTCTGCACCAGGTGTGGCCCAGACAACGTACCAGCTATGTTGACCACCGAGCCATCGGAGGCGACCGCCCGCACGTCGACCACGCTGCGATGGTTGGGGCTCTCCGAGCCCGTAGCTAGTTCAGCAGACACGCCTCGTTCGGCGGCCAGTGCCGGTGCATTGACGAACGTCACAGCATCCTCGATGACCATCGAGAACAGCCCACGTAGGGCCGAAAGCCGTAGTATTTCAACATCTTCGGAAGCCAACTCGCCACGCACGTGCACCGACAACGCCGCCGGCAGTTCATCGGACAACGCGGCTACCAGCACCCCAAGCTTGCACACTAAGTCCAGCCAGGGAGCCACCTCTTCGTTGACCACCCCCCCATCCACGTTGACCGCGTTGGGCACAAACTCCCCTGCCAGCGCCAGCCGCACGCTTTCGGCCACGTCAGTACCGGCTCGATCCTGGGCTTCGGCGGTGGACGCCCCCAGATGCGGTGTCACCACCACCTGCGGTAGTTCAAACAGCGGGCTATCAGTACACGGTTCGGTGGCAAACACATCGAGACCGGCCGCTCGCACATGTCCGCTACGCACCGCATCGGCTAGCGCCGCCTCGTCAACTAAGCCACCGCGCGCAGCATTTACAATGATAACACCGGGCTTGGTTTTGGCCAGTGCCTCCTTGTCTATCAGGCCCACCGTCTCGGGCGTCTTCGGCAGATGCACCGAGATAAAGTCAGCCCGGGCTAGTAGATCGTCAAAAGACATCAGCTCGATACCAAGCTGCGCGGCCCGTGCCGGCGCCACATACGGGTCGTAAGCGATGACGTGAGCCCCGAACGCTGCGATCCGTGCGGCAACCAACTGCCCAATCCGACCCAGCCCCACCACGCCTACGGTCTTGCCGAAAATTTCGGTTCCGGAGAACGACGACCGTTTCCAAATGTGTGCACGCAGTGAGGCGTCGGCCTCCGCGATCTGCCGAGAAGCTGCTAATAGCAATGCCAACGCGTGCTCGGCGGCGCTGTGAATGTTCGACGTTGGGGCGTTGACCACCAGGACACCACGCGCGGTGGCGGCATCGACGTCAACGTTGTCTAACCCTACCCCGGCACGGGCGACGATCTTGAGTTTAGGAGCGGCTGCCAGCACCTCGGCGTCAACAGTAGTGACCGACCGCACCAACAACGCGTCGGCCTCGGGTACCGCAGCTAGCAGCTTCGCCCGGTCGGGACCGTCCACCCAACGCACCTCGACTTGGTCTCCCAGAGCAGCCACGGTTGCTTGGGCGAGTTTGTCGGCGATTAACACAACAGGCAGGTTCACGCCGTCAGCGTATCGGTTGTGCTTGACAGGTGATGCGGCTATGAGCAGCCGTCTTGAGGCCCTGATCCCAAGCCGGGGGTTTTACCGAGGTTCTGCGGTAAAGCGTTGAGTGTGGTGATCATGGCCGCAGCGACCACATCAGTGCTGCGGCCCTTAGACAGGTGGCGCAGCTGCACGAACCCGATACTGTGTTCGGCCAGGGCGTTGATGTGGGGGGCCTGGTTTTTGCCGATGATTAAATCGCCCGCCCAATGTTTTAGAGCACCGCACGGTCGTGCAGCTTCGGCGGCACGCTCACCGATGGTGACCATACCCAGAATATGGCGATGCCCGGTTTTGGTGCGCTGTGCCCGTAGTGTGCCTAACGCCCACCCAGTGTGCACACATGCCGGCCAACACCTGATGTCGTTTCCCGCGTCCTTGCACGAAGAACGCCTTGTACAGCGTTTCGTGAGGTACCTGCATCTTCGGGCCGGTCAGGAGAGGTCGTTGGCCAACACCCCAGCAATGTGTTCGGGACTGTACTTTTTGACTTTTTGGCCAGCAACGCTTCCACCACCGTACGCAACTGCCCACCGCGGCCAGCTGGCCGGCCTTTTCAGTCGCTGGGCCCGCTGCTCACTGCATAGCTAGGCACGGCGCGCTAAATAACCCGATTCAGCTTGTGCACCAGCACAGTTGGCGTCGAATCGGTGCAACACCCAGCAAAGCGATCCGTAACCGCACGAGCCGCCCCTCGTTGGTGACCTCACGCATCATAGTCAACGGCACCCAACCCAAACAGTTAGCAATCGATCACATCAACTCACAACGCTGCGACACACCCGACACCACCTACTTCCCAAAATGCACCGCCCGATCAACTCACCAAGACCGGCACTACACCGATCACAATCACAACTCACCCACCAAAACCACCGCGACACCCACCACCTCGCAACCCACCCACAACAGGACGCACACATAAACTACACTTCAGCGTCGAGAAAGCTCACGTTTATACGGTCCCGGTGCTCTAGCGGTCAACCCAGCTCATCAGGTCGCGCAACTTTTTACCGGTGACCTCGATGAGATGTTCGGCATTTTCCTTACGGAGTACTTCGAGTTGCTTGTTTCCGCCCTCAACGTTGGCGACCAGCTTCTTGACGAAACTGCCGTCCTGTATGTCGCGCAGAATGCCGCGCATCCGCTCCCTGGTGCCAGCATCGATGACACGCGGACCTGACAGGTACCCACCGAACTCAGCGGTGTCAGACACCGAGTAGTTCATCCGCGCGATCCCACCCTCATACATCAGGTCGACGATCAGCTTGAGTTCGTGCAGCACCTCGAAGTACGCCATCTCCGGCGGATATCCCGCCTCGACCATGACGTCGAAACCTGCCTTCACCAATTCCTCTGTACCACCACACAATACGGCCTGCTCGCCGAAAAGATCCGTTTCTGTTTCGTCTTTGAAGGTGGTCTTGATGACGCCGGCACGGGTGCCGCCGATAGCTTTAGCATAGGATAGCGCCAGCGCCTCGCCGGTGCCGGTCGGATCTTGGTCAACGGCGATCAGGCAAGGCACACCTTTGCCATCAACGAACTGGCGGCGCACCAGGTAGCCGGGACCCTTCGGTGCAACCATCGCGACGGTCACATCGCCCGACGGCTTGATCAGCTTGAAGTGAATGTTGAGTCCGTGACCAAAAAACAAAGCATCGCCAGGCTGGAGGTTGGGCTCGATGTCGTTTTCGAAGACTTCCGCCTGCGCAGTGTCAGGAACCAACAGCATGATGACGTCGGCCCACTTGGCGACTTCGGCAGGGGTATCAACATCCAGGCCCTGCTCGAAGGCCTTAGGCCGGGACTTCGAGCCCTCCGGCAGACCAACGCACACCCGCACACCAGAGTCGCGCAGGCTCAGCGAGTGCGCGTGCCCTTGGCTGCCGTATCCGATAACGCCGACCTTGCGTCGCTGAATAATCGACAAGTCTGCATTATCTTCGTAGAACAATGACAGTGACTCTACCAAACCGTCCGCCACGTGACTATCTCCTTAGTGTTAACTACTTGACTGTTTGACTGTGCCGATACCGCGCGGACCGCGAGATAACGAAACCACTCCTGATTGGACGATTTCGCGTACGCCGAAAGGCTCCAGCACACGCAGCAACGCCTCGATCTTGCTGCAATCACCAGTGGCTTCGACAGTCAGCGATTCGAGCGATACATCAATAACCCTAGCGCGGAACAGGTGTACCGTCTCGATGACCTGGCTGCGGGTACCGGCTTCGGCCCGCACCTTGATCAACGCCAGCTCGCGGGACAGCGAGTTGTCAGCGTTTTGCTCAACGACCTTGATGACGTTAATCAACTTGTGTAGTTGCTTGGTGACCTGCTCGAGCGGGGTCTCCTCGGCAGAGACAACGATGGTCATGCGGGACATATTCCTGCACCCAGTAGCACCGACAGCCAACGACTCAATGTTAAAACCGCGCCGAGAGAACAGAGCCGCTACCCGCGCGAGCACACCGGGAGTGTCCTCGACCAAAACCGACAAAGTGTGCGTGGTTGGCAACCCGATCATATGCGCCGCTCCTCCTCATCGCTAGGCTTTGCATCGTCGCCGCTGGCGCACATCAGACACAACCTTCGCTTTCGTCATCAAAGAGCGGGCGAATGCCGCGGGCAGTTTGAATCTCGTCGTTGCTGGTCCCAGCAGCAACCATCGGCCACACCTGCGCGTCGGCGCCGACGATGAAGTCGATCACCACCGGGCGGTTGTTGATCGCCCGGGCCTGATTGATCACATCGACAACGTCCTCTTCACGCTCGCAACGCAATCCGACGCAACCCAACGCCTCGGCCAACTTCACGAAGTCCGGAATGCGGTGTGAGTGGGTGGCCAAGTCGGTCTGCGAGTAGCGTTCGTGATAGAATAAAGCTTGCCATTGCCGCACCATGCCCAGGCTGCCGTTGTTGATCAACGCCACCTTGATCGGGGCGCCCTCGATCGCGCACGTAGCCAACTCTTGGTTGGTCATCTGAAAGCAGCCATCGCCGTCGATCGCCCAGACTTCGGCTTCCGGGCGAGCAATCTTGGCGCCCATAGCCGCCGGAATAGCGAACCCCATGGTGCCCAGCCCGCCGGAGTTGAGCCAAGTACGCGGCTTCTCGTAGGAGATGAACTGCGCCGCCCACATCTGATGCTGACCGACACCCGCGACATATACGGCGTCCGGACCAGCAATCTCACCAAGCTTTTCGATAACGTATTCCGGGCTCAGGCTACCGTCGCTTTGCGAACTGTAGCTCAACGGATACGTCTTGCGAAGATCTTCCAAATATGACCACCAGTCGGTCATCTCGATGCTGCCAGGCGTCTCGTAATGGCGCAGCATCGCGATAAGTTCTATGATAACGGCTTTGACGTCGCCAACAATCGGCACGTCAGCGTGCCGGTTCTTGCCGATCTCCGCCGGGTCGATGTCTGCATGGATAACCTTGGCGTCGGGCGCAAAGGAGTCGAGCTTGCCAGTCACCCGGTCGTCAAAGCGAGTGCCCAGTGCGATCAGCAAATCGCTGCGTTGCAGCGCTGCCACCGCCGCGACGGTGCCGTGCATGCCAGGCATGCCCAAGTTTTGGTGATGGCTGTCCGGGAACGCGCCACGTGCCATCAACGTGCTAACCACCGGGATGCCGGTCAGTTCGGCCAAATCTCGCAGCTGCTCAGTCGCCTCGCCACGAATAACGCCCCCGCCGACATACAGCACAGGCTTACGGGCGTCAACGATCAGCTTGGCTGCTTCACGGATCTGCCGGTTGTGCGGTTTGGTGTTCGGCTTGTACCCGGGCAAGTCCATTTTCGGCGGCCAGCTGAACGTGCACTGGCCCTGCAGCACATCTTTCGGGATATCGACTAGCACCGCACCCGGCCGTCCCGACGACGCGATGTGGAAGGCCTCAGCCAGTACCCGGGGAATATCGTCGCCGACGCGGACCAGAAAGTTGTGCTTGGTTATCGGCATCGTGATGCCCGAGATGTCGGCCTCCTGGAAGGCATCCGTCCCGATCAGACCGCGCCTGACCTGCCCGGTAATGGCGACCACCGGCACTGAGTCCATTTGCGCATCGGCCAGCGGGGTGACCAGATTGGTGGCACCAGGACCAGAAGTCGCCATGCACACCCCCACCTTGCCGGTCACGTGTGCATAGCCGCTGGCCGCGTGGCCGGCGCCCTGCTCGTGGCGGACTAGAACATGACGTAGCTTTTTTGAATCGAACAACGGGTCATAAACCAGAAGGATGGCGCCGCCGGGAATTCCGAAGATGACCTCGACATCAAGTTCTTCCAACGACCGAATCACCGATTGAGCACCGGTAAGTTGCTCAAGTGAAACGCGTTCTAGTTTCGCGACAGCTGATTTTAAGGGAAACTGCGTGGCGGGTTTCACGGTGTTTGGCACGCTGTTACCCGACCCCTGCGGCCGGTCGTTTGGCTTGGTCGGTGCGCTCAATGTGTCCTCTTTGAGTCCTTATTCAGTCTTTATTCGCCTCGACAGTCGCGTTGACGGGCAACAAAAAACCCCCGACAGCCCAGCTAGCTGCACGAGGGTTGCGCGTTGGTTGTGGATCGCTTCAAATACTCGAAGTGCTACTTAACCACCAACGCGCTGACAAGTCACTACCAACATTCCGGGCTTGCCGGCGTTATTCATAGCATCCGACGGTAGCCTTCGCAGAGCTCAACCGTCAAATCCGACGCCGCCCACGCAGCACCTCGGCCTGCGTTACAAGTGAAATTATGCTCGGGTAGCTATTGGTTCGTCTGGTTTTTCTAGTTCGTCTAGCCAAACGCCCGCCGGCTCTCGAGGGTAATCAAGATGTCACCTGTAGCACAACGTGCCGTTGGATTCCCACCCCTCGGGTTGTGGGACGCCGAGATCATCACCCCCAAAGTCGGCGTTAACCGTCCGGGTCCGGTACGGTCGCTGACGACCAGCGTGTAATCCAGTGCGGGCCTTGTCAAGCAGCCAGGGAGTTCGCCGGGATGACATCGACGGACCGCGTTACAACCGAGGTTCCCAGGAACGCGCCCGGCTCAAAAGTGATGCGCAACTGCGATTGCCCACAGTCACTTTCACCACCCTACCGCTGTTGACCGAAGCCCGCTCGGGACAGACAAGTCCCCAGGATGTACCGATGAGAGCAATAGGTTCTGTAACCGAGTGTACGGCCGGTTCAATCGAGGGGATTCACGCCGTTGAGCAGCATCCACACCACGATACCGGCGGCGATGCCAGCAAGCAGCGCGATGAAGGACCCAACGAACGGTCGATAGGCCCAGCGCCGGCCAGCATCAAGGCCGTACCGACCCGGACCGCACAAGATGACGGTGACCGTCATAACGATTAGAGTGATCTGGTATTCATTCCCGTCCGGTAAAAAAAATGGGAATAAGCGCGAATGCGGCCACGCCGCAATTGCCGCGAGCAGACCGTTGACCAGGAACGCCAGCGCCCCCGCAGCGACCACCGGTGCAAATAATCCCAGGACCAGAAGCACGCCGGCAAAAACCTCGCCGCCAGCGCTCACATAAGCCAGGACGTCGGCGTGCTGGTAGCCAACCTCGGTCAGCGAATTCTTGAATCCGATCAACCCCTGGCCACCCCACCAACCGAACAGCTTCTGCAACCCATGGGCGGCCAGCACGACGCCCAACCCGACCCGCAGTACCAGCAAACCGAGATGCTGGGTACCGCGCTGACCGACGGTGTGTAACCACTCGTTGTCCTGGCCCGAATCGATCGCGGTAGGCTCGGCCACTGAATGCCGAGCCAGCGGCTGCGGTTGGACGTAAGGTAACGCCTCCTGCTGGTCAAGCACGTTGTATCCCGTGCCACCGAAATCCCCCAAGTGATCAGAGTCGCTGTACGAGATGGCGGTGGTAGTTCCAAAATTGCCTGGGTACCTGACTGGCGCCAGGTCATCTTCGGGATCGACCAGGCTTGCCGAAGTGGGGCGTCCGGGGATTGGCTCCGGGCATTCGCCCGGCCGCCGCCAATGTTCGTCATTCGATTGATCGGTCACTCCCGCCAGGGTAAAGGTATTTGGGCCTGAATTGGGGATTTGAGCGACGCTTTCGTCCAACAATCAACACCTAAACCTGTATGGTCAATGTAAATCAGACTAAAAATGATTCGAAAATGGCTACCTGATACCTTCACGATGCGACTAATCACCTGCACAGATAGGGTGAAGTGCCAACTGGCGGGCGAAAACGAATGCACGCATGTGGCGGCAGCACCGACGATGTCCGTAGCCTGTCGGTCATGCGGATAGGGCGGTCGGTTCGGTCCGGGCATGTTACGTTGTGTGCTGCGATGCTGATATTGAGCGGCTGCGCACGGTTCAACGATGCCCAGTCACAGCCTTTCACGACCAAGCCAGCACTCCGGCCACAGCCTAGCTCGATACCACCCCCGCCGCCACTGCCACCGACACCGTTCCCAAAACAGTGCCCAGCCCCCGGGGTTATGCAGGGCTGTCTGGAGAGCACTAGCGGCCTAATTATGGGAACCGACAACAAAACCGCACTGGTCGCCGAACGCACAACCGGCGCAGTCAAGGAGATCTCGGTCAGCGCCGAACCTGAGGTGAAGACGGTCATCTCGGTCGACTCATCCGGTGATGGCGGCTTGATGGATATCGTGCTGTCGCCCACTTACCAGCAAGATCGCCTAATGTACGCCTATATCAGCACGCCCACCGACAACCGAGTGATCCGAGTGGCTGACGGCGACATCCCGAAGAACATCTTGACCGGCATCCCCAAAGGGGCTGTCGGCAACACCGGAGCGTTGATCTTCACTAGCCCCACCACCCTGGTTGTGCTCACTGGCGATGTGGGCAACCCGGCAATGGCTGCCGATCCCAAATCGTTGGCCGGCAAACTACTGCGCATCGAGCAGCCGACCACCATCGGCCAGGCGCCGCCGACGACGGCGCTGTCCAGCATCGGCTCAGGCGGCGGCTTGTGTACCGACCCAGTCGACGACTCGCTGTATGTCACCGACCGCACCCCAACCGCAGACCGATTGCAGCGCATCACCAAGAACTCAAAAGTCTCGACAGTGTGGACCTGGCCCGACAAGCCCGGCGTGGCCGGCTGCGCGGCCATGGACGGGACCGTGCTGGTCAACTTGATTAGCCCCAAGCTGACGGTGGCCGTCCGGCTGGCACCATCGACGGGTGCAGTCACCAGTGAACCCGACGTTGTCCGTCAGGACACCCACGTGCACGCGTGGGCGTTGCGGATGTCCCCAGACGGGAACGTCTGGGGAGCAACCGTCAACAAGACTGCCGGTGACGCCGAAAAGCTCGACGACGTGGTGTTCCCACTGTTCCCCCGAGGTGGCGGCTTCCCGCGCAACAACGACGACAAGACCTAGCCAAGCGACAATGCGGACCGGACCGGCCCACTGAGGAAATCAGTAAATCAAGACAGAGCCGGGCGAGAGTCCATCGTCGCGTGTGACTCTCACGACGCCGTAACGAATGTCGCGTCACTAGATACACACCCGAAGAGCCGGTTTGGCTGCCGAAGAGGTCGGTGATCAGTCGGCAAGTTTGCAGGGCACTACGAACACGTCGACCGGTGCACCGTTGCACCACACCATCATCTCGATCCGACTCGCCCGATCGCATCCTCAACCATTAGTCGCTGGATCGCAGTGATCACGTGTTGGCCGTCAGCGCTGACCACGATGTCGCCGCGGTGCAGGGCAGTTATGACGGCCGGCTGCCAGGTACGACGCTAGAAACCTGCAGACTGTGCGCGACGCCCAACTTATTGACAACCACAGGCGGCACCGGGACTTGCGAACCGGCGATGCTCAACCAAGCGCGGAGCACGTGGCCGGCACGCATCAGCGCCACGATGGTGTTGTGGGTCAACTCGTTAAACGGACACAGCTAGCCCGACACAAGCGATTGCCGACCATTCGGCCCTAGTTGTCGGCCAAGACACCGCCACTATTTCCCAGGTTCAGCGCGGTTTCGGTTTGGATGGCCTCGTCGACGACGAGGCCACTACCAGTGGGCAGCGACCGTCCCAGACCGGAGACGACGATGACGCTGCCGGATCAGCCCCAACGGGGGTTGCCAACCACCACCCACTACTTGCTCGACGAGTAAGTCCTCGACGCGTCCCATGCCGCACCGATGCGGGAACACTGTCGCTTTCCTTCAACACGGCCAGGTCGGAGAGCGCGTCACGTCCGGCGACATCCGCGTACACAACAGTGCCATCAGGAAACGTCGCCTCGGCAGAGCAGGCACTAGGGACAACGTGCACACTGGTCTGCAGGCAACCCATCGAGGGTGATGACGCTGGCGGCTGCCACCTCCAGGCTGGCCAAAACTCAGCAACACCGTCTTTACCACAGCAGTGACCACTGCTAGAGGACGCGTTCGAAGTATAACGTCATGACGGTCGTTAGGCACAATCGCCTCAGCATCGCAACGGCTTCTAGTATGCCTGACCTGTTGGTTACGCCTGACCACAGGTGGCCAAGACGAGCTCGCGCACTCGGGCGGCATCGACCTGCCCGCGGGTGGCCTTCATCACCGCTCCTACGATCGCACCGGCCGCTGCCACCTTGCCGCCACGAATCTTTTCCGCCACATCAGGATCGGCGGCTAAAGCTTCGTCGACAGCGGCCTGCATCACCGAATCGTCGCGCACCAATGCCAAGCCACGAGCGATCATAACCTGCTCGGGTTCGCCCTCCCCAGCGAGTACACCCTCGACGACTTGGCGGGCCAACTTGATAGACAACTTACCCTCGTCAACCAACGCCACTACCACGGCGACTTGAGCAGGGGTGATGGCCAGCTCGTCCAAGGTGATGTTTGCCTCATGGGCTTTCTGCACCAAGAAGTTTCCCCACCAGGCACGTGCTTGTTCGCTGGACGCGCCGTTCTTGACGGTCGCGGCGACCAATTCGACCGCACCAGCGTTGACGAGATCTCGCATCACCTCGTCGGAAATACACCATTCCTGCTGAATCCGCTTGCGGCTCAACCACGGTAGCTCCGGTATTGTTTGACGCAATTGCTCGACCAGATCGCGGCTGGGCGCGACGGGCTCCAGGTCGGGGTCGGGGAAATATCGATAGTCCTGCGCTGTCTCCTTGGTGCGGCCCAGGCTAGTATAACCGTCCTCATGAAAGTGCCTGGTCTCCTGGGCGATCCGACCTCCAGACACCAAAATGGCTCCTTGGCGCTGCATCTCGTAGCGTACGGCCACTTCAACACTTCTCAGTGAATTAACGTTTTTGATCTCGCTCCTGGTGCCGAATTCGACTGTCCCGATGGGCTTCAACGATACGTTGGCGTCACAACGCATTGAGCCTTGGTCCATCCGGACATCGGAAACGTTCAACGTGCGCAACAGATCTCGCAATGCTGTCACATAAGCCCGGGCGATCTGTGGTGCCCTACATCCGGCTCCTTCGATAGGCTTGGTTACGATTTCTATCAACGGCACGCCAGCACGGTTGTAGTCGATCAGCGACGTCGTCGCACCGTGAATGCGGCCGGTCTCGTTGCCTAGGTGGGTCAGCTTGCCGGTGTCTTCCTCCATGTGCGCCCGTTCGATCTCCACCCACCAAGTAGTGTCGTCTTCCAGAGGCGCCTCGAGGTATCCGTTAATGGCGATCGGCTCGTCGTATTGCGAAATTTGGTAATTCTTGGGCACGTCTGGGTAGAAGTAGTTCTTCCGCGCGAAGCGGCACCAGGGCGCGATTTCACAATTCAGCGCCAGCCCGATCCGAATCGCCGACTGGACCGCGGCCCGGTTGAGCACTGGCAGCGAACCCGGCAGGCCCAGACACACCGGGCACACCTGGGTGTTTGGTTCAGCGCCGAACGTGGTGGCGCAGCCACAGAACATTTTGGTCACGGTGGACAGCTCAACGTGCACCTCAAGCCCGAGCACCGGATCAAACTGCGTGACAACAGCATCATAATCCAGTAAATCCGCCTCTGAAGCCTTGGAAGCCCCGGCAACAACCGTCATAAGCTCGATCCTAGTGGCGATCAGCGAGACCGGCCGAGCCGAATTAAGCGAGCCACCGCTTAGGCACCCAGCCGCGAGACCGCTATGCGCAGGTCACGGTCCATTGCCTGGCGAGGAACATATCGGGCAACATAATCTCGTTACTCTCATGCACGTGTCGACCGAACGGCAGTACCACCCGCGGCAGCAATATCGCTCAAGCTCTTCGCCAGCCATAATTTCCAGTTCGTCAGGCTCGACGTGAGTGTCTTGCCAGCGTTCGGTGCATATAGTATCGAATTCAGACAGTCGAAAGGTTGGCCCTACTGCATGTTTGCAGTACTGTTCCGGTTTTAACCGAAGAAGGCAGCGGCGTCATCGTAACGGCTTTCGGGCACCAGCTTGAGCTGACGCACCACATCCGCTAGCGGCACGCGACCAATGGCTTGCCCACGCAACGACACCATCTGGCCGTACTCGCCTGCGTGCGAGGCGTCAGCAGCATTAACCCCGAACCGGGTGGCCAGCACCCGGTCGAAGGCCGTCGGGGTACCACCGCGCTGGACATGGCCCAGTACAGTCACTCGCACGTCCTTGTTAATCCGCTTCTCGACCTCAGCGCCCAACTGCGCGGCCACCCCGGTGAAACGCTCATGACCAAACTCGTCCATCCCACCTTCACGCAACGTGATCGAGCCCGGGACCGGCTTGGCGCCCTCGGCGACCACGCAAATGAAATGCGAATCCCCGCGCTGGAAACGCCGTTTCACGAAGCAACACACTTCCTCGACATCGAAGGGCTGTTCGGGAATCAGCGTCATATGCGCACCAGAAGCCAGCCCGGAATTTAGCGCTATCCAGCCGGCGTGCCGACCCATCACCTCCACCAGCATCACGCGTTGGTGAGACTCGGCGGTGCTGTGCAACCGGTCAATGGCTTCGGTAGCCACTGTCAGAGCGGTGTCGTGGCCAAAAGTCACGTCGGTGCAGTCGATGTCGTTGTCGATCGTTTTCGGCACGCCGACCACGGGAACGTTTTCCTGCGACAGCCAGTGCGCGGCCGTCAGCGTGCCTTCGCCACCGATCGGGATGAGCACGTCGATGCCATTGTCATCCAGGGTCTGCTTGATCTGATTCAGCCCGGCCCGCAGCTTGTCGGGGTGCACGCGGGCAGTGCCCAGCATTGTTCCGCCTTTGGCGAGAAGACGATCATTCCGGTCGTCGTTGCGCAGCTGCATGCGCCGGTTCTCTAGCAACCCACGCCAGCCGTCCTGAAACCCGACTACCGACGAGCCGTAACGGGCGTCGCAGGTGCGCACAATCGCCCGGATAACCGCGTTGAGACCAGGACAGTCACCGCCCCCCGTGAGAATTCCGATCCTCATGTCTTCATCTTGCCTGTGGAAGCCTCAAATAGCGCAAACAACGTAAATCTGCTCGCGCTATCAGCTTGCTAGCGACCAAGAAACTCAAATAGCGGACGGCAATGGCCCGCGGGCGGTCTCGTAGGCAGCACCCACCCGGTAGAGCCGGTCGTCGGCCAAAGCGGGCGCCATGATCTGCAGGCCCACCGGCAGCTCGTCATCCGGGGACAACCCGGACGGCACGGACATGCCGCAATGGCCGGCCAGATTGAGTGGCAGAGTGCACAGATCGAACAGGTACATCGCTAGCGGATCGTCGACCTTCTCGCCAAGGCTAAACGCGGTAGTCGGTGTCACCGGTGACACCAGCACGTCGACGGATCGGTAAGCCTCATCTAGATCACGTGCAATCAACGTGCGCACCTTCTGCGCCTGGTTGTAGTAGGCGTCGTAATAGCCGGCCGATAATGCGTAGGCACCTATCATGATGCGCCGCTTGACCTCCGACCCGAACCCGGCAGCCCTGGTTAGCGCAATCACCTCTTCGGCGCTGCGGCTGCCGTCGTCACCGACTCGCAGCCCGTAGCGCATCGCATCGAAACGCGCCAGGTTGCTCGACACCTCCGATGGCAAGATCAGATAGTAGGCGGCCAGAGCGTAGTCAAAGTGCGGGCAGTCGACTTCGCTGACCTGTGCACCCAGTGCGATCAACTGCTCGACAGCGGCCTGAAATGACGCCAGCACCCCCGACTGATAACCCTCGCCACGCAACTGCCGGACCACCCCCACCCGCACACCACGCAGGTCGCCCGTCGCGCCGGCCTTGGCAGCACCTATGATATCGGGCACCGCTGCTTTCACGGAGGTGGAATCACGGGCATCGTGGCCGGCGATCACCGCATGCAGCAGTGCTGTGTCTAAGACGGTGCGCGCGCACGGGCCGCCCTGATCCAGCGACGACGCACAGGCCACCAACCCATACCGGGAAACTGTGCCGTAGGTAGGTTTGACACCGACTGTCGCGGTCAGCGCGGCCGGCTGCCGGATGGAGCCTCCGGTGTCGGATCCGATGGCCAACGGCGCCTGGAACGCTGCTAGCGCCGCCGCGCTGCCGCCACCGGAGCCGCCGGGCACCCGGTCGACATTCCACGGGTTTCGGGTCGGGCCGTAGGCGGAATTCTCGGTTGAGCTGCCCATCGCGAACTCATCCATGTTGGTCTTACCCAGGATCGGGATGCTGGCCGCGCGCAACCGCGCGGTAACGGTGGCGTCATAAGGGGAATGCCAGCCCTGCAGGATCTTGGATCCGCAGGTGGTCGGCATGTCGACCGTGGTGAACACGTCTTTGAGCGCCAGCGGAACCCCGGCCAACATTGACGACAACTGTTGGCCAGCGGCCACCGCCTTGTCGACGGCGGCCGCCGTCGACAGTGCCTTCTCGGCCGCCACGTGAAGGAAGGCTCGGTAAATGTCGTCCGTCGCCTCGATTTGATCCAGGCAGGCCTGGGTGATCTCGACCGACGACAACTCCTTGGCAACGATCTTGGCAGCCAGCGTGGACGCATCCAACCGAATGATCTCGTGCAGTGAGCCGGTCATTCGCTGTCCCCCAGGATCTGGGGGACAGCGAAGCGGCCGTAGATGACTTCGGGTGCTTCGGCCAGCGCCTGCTGCTGGCTCAGGCACGGAACAGTCTCGTCCGGGCGCGTGATGTTGACGTCTTTGAGCGGGTTGTCAGTGGGTTCGACGCCGGTAACGTCAACGGCCTGAATCTGGCTCACGTGGGCCAGAATGGCGTCGAGTTGACCAGAGAAGCTGGCCAACTCGGTATCGGTCAACACCAGCCGGGCTAGCCGGGCCAGGTGCAAAACCTCATCGCGGGAGATCGGGGACACACGCGAAAGCCTACCTAGCCGCGAACGTGAAGCTGGCCGCACAGTCATCACCCAACAGGAAACTAAACGCGCGCTCGTCGGCAGAGACGGCCCACCGGTCAAACCCCCGGGTGGAAATGCCGCTTATCCAACGCTGTGCAACAGTGTTGGCCGTGCCTTCCTATCTGCTGCGCATCGAGCTAGCGGACCGCCCAGGCAGCCTGGGCTCACTAGCTGTGGCGCTCGGTTTAGTGGGCGCCGACATCCTGTCGCTAGATGTGGTTGAGCGCAGCGGTGGCTACGCGATCGACGACCTTGTCATCGAGGTTCCACCCGGGGCAATGCCCGACAAGTTGATCACTGCCTCCGAATCACTTCCCGGTGTCCGAGTGGACAGTGTTCGTCCGCATAGCGGTCTGCTGGAAGCCCACCGCGAGCTGGAGTTGCTCGATCAGGTCGCCGCGGCCAACGACAACGCATCCAAATTGCAAGTGTTGGCCGACGAGGCGCCCAAGGTGCTGCGGGTGAGCTGGTGCACTGTGTTGAGCAGTTCGCAGGGAAAGCTACTCCGCCTCGCCTCTAGTGTTGGCACACCAGAGACTCGGGCGAATTCGGCACCGTGGCTGCCGATCGAACATGCCGCGCCACTCGACGGTACCGCCGAGTGGGTGCCACAGGCGTTGCGCGATATGAACACCACCATGGTCGCCGCACCGTTGGACGACCCACACACCGCAGTAGTGCTGGGCCGCCCGGGCCCGGAGTTTCGGCCGTCAGAGGTGGCTCGACTAGGGTATCTGGCCGGAATCGTGGCCACCATGCTGCGCTGACGCTAGTCGACGACTTGCTGCACCGGAGGTCCCTGCTCAAGCAAAAGGCGAAACCCGTCTTCGTCGAGGATCGGCACCCCGAGCTCGATCGCCTTGTCATATTTGGATCCCGGCAAATCGCCAACGACCACGTAGGCGATCTTCTTAGATACCGCACCAGCGACCTTGCCTCCGCGCGCCACGATCGCTTCCTTGGCGTCGTCACGGGAAAACCCTGCTAACGAACCAGTGACCACGATAGTCAGCCCCTCGCATGTGGGCGGCACGCTGGTGTCGCGTTCATCGACCATCCGCACCCCTGCAGCCCGCCACTTATCGACAATCGCGCGATGCCAGTCAACGGCAAACCACTCGGTAACCGCGGCCGCGATGGCGGCCCCTACCCCTTCGACGGCAGCCAGCTGCTCGGGGGATGCGGCCAAGATTGCGTCAATACTACCGAACTCGGCGGCCAGGGCTCGCGCAGCTGTTGGCCCGACATGCCGGATCGACAACGCCACCAGCACTCGCCACAGCGGTGCGGTTTTAGCTTTGTCGACGTTAACTAACAACCGTTTGCCATTCGCCGACAGCTTCCCTGCCTTGTTCCGGAAGAGCTCGGTGCGTAACAAATCATCCTCGGTGAGGGTGAACAGGTCTCCCTCACTGGTGATCACTTGCGCAGCCAGCAACGCCACGCCGGCCTCGTAACCCAATCCCTGGATGTCCAGCACGCTGCGGCTAGCGACGTGAAACACTCGCTCTCGCAGTTGCCCCGGGCAGCTCCTGGCATTGGGGCAGCGGATGTCGGTATCGCCTTCCTTTTCTGGCGCCAAAGTAGTACCGCACTCGGGACACGTTGTAGGCATGACAAATTCGCTTTCGGACCCGTCACGCAAGTCAACCACAGGTCCCACAATTTCGGGAATCACCTCGCCGGCCTTGCGGATCACCACGGTGTCACCAATCAGCACACCTTTGCGTTTAACCTCAGAAGCGTTGTGCAGAGTCGCCTGCCCGACCGTCGACCCGGCAACCTTCACCGGCGTCATGAACGCAAACGGCGTAACCCGCCCGGTGCGGCCAACGTTCACCCGGATGTCGAGCAGCTTGGTCTGCGCCTCCTCGGGTAGGTACTTGTAAGCGATGGCCCATCGTGGAGCTCGCGAGGTGGAACCCAGCCTGCGCTGCAATGCCAACTCGTCGATTTTGACCACTATCCCGTCGATTTCGTGGTCCACCTCGTGACGATGCTCGGCCCAGTATGCGATGCGTCTCTGGACGCCAGCTATGTCGTTCACCAACGTCGTATGATCGGACACCGGCAGCCCCCAGGCCCGTAACGCTAGGTAAGCCTGGTGCTGGGTAGCGGGGCGAAAGCCTTCGATGTGCCCCAGTCCATGACAAATCATCCGCAGCGTACGGTGAGCCGTGACCGCCGGATCTTTCTGACGCAGCGAGCCCGCCGCGCTGTTTCGTGGGTTAGCGAACGGATTTTTGCCCTCTTCAACGAGGCTCGTGTTAAGCGCTTGAAAGTCCGTTACTCGGAAGAACACCTCGCCGCGAACCTCGAGAACCTCTGGTATCGGGTAAATATCGCTGACGGTTAGCCGTTCCGGTACATCTTCGATGGTCCGCGCGTTCAGCGTTACGTCTTCGCCGGTGTGACCATCACCCCGAGTCGTGGCGCGGTTCAGGAGTCCATTCCGATAGACCAACGACAATGCGACACCGTCGACCTTGAGCTCACACAAATAATGGGCGTCATTACCGATTTCTCTGCGGATGCGAGTGATCCAGGCGTCGAGTTCATCCTCACTGGAGGCGTTGTCGAGGCTGAGCATCCGTTCGAGATGTTCGGTCGCCACGAAATCAGTCGTGAAGCCGGCACCGCCTATCAGCTGGGTAGGTGAATCGGGTGTTCGCAGCTCGGGATGCTGTTCCTCCAGCACGGTGAGCCTGCCTAGTAGAGCATCAAACTCCGCGTCAGAGATGATCGGTGCGTCACGCACATAGTAACGGAACTGGTGTTCACGCACCTCTTCAGCCAGCTTTCGCCACTGCCGCAGCAGCTCGGGTCCGATAGGGTCAGCTTCGGGCGAACTCACCCTCGCAGGCTAACCGAGCAATCCGACACACGACTGGGCCGCTGGTGCGCCGGCGCGACTATATGGTTTCTGGGTCTTGGGCAAACGCTTCGGCGGCCTTACACGTCAGCTCGATCGCGGTGGATGCCCAGTGCGGCGTCGCACCCGCCAGACCACATGCCGGACTGACGCCGATGCGATCGCGCAGCGCTGAGCGGCCAAAGCCGAGCCGATCGGTCACACCGACAACTGCGGCGGCCACCTGCTCGACCGACGGCAGCCGTTTCGGGGCGGTTACGGGCACGACGCCCAACACGACCGTGCGGCCCGAGTCGACGAATGCTGCGATGCCATCCAAATCCGCTGCCCGTAGCACGTTGACATCTACCGACACCGCTCTAATAGCGCTGCGCTGCAAGAAGTGCCATGGCAACTCCGAAGCACAGCTGTGCAGCAGTACGTCGGAACCCACGGTCGCGACGCAACTGTCGAACAGCGTTGCCGCCAACGCTTCGTCGAGTGGGGCGACCGGGGAAAACGCAGTCACCCCAGTCAGCAGTCCCCCCAATGCCGCCGGCAGCGACACCTCGTCGAACTGCACCACCACCGGTGTGTCGAGTCGCCGTGCCAGAGCCGCACGGTGAGCGGCAACACCCTCGGCTAACGATTCCGCCAAGTCACGCACGGCGCCGTAATCAGTGATCGCCCGGTGGCCGTTGGCCAGTTCTAGCCCGGCTGCGAGTGTAATCGGCCCGGGAGCCTGTACCTTGACGACACGCCCTCGGCTACGCAGACCGGCTGTCTCCCATGCCGCTTCGAAAGCGTCCATATCCTCGTCTAGCAGGCTAAAGGCCCTTCGTGTCACTGCACCGGGCCGTGCGGCGATTCGGTAACCGCGCGGCACAGTGTCGATGGCCACGTCGATAAGTAGCGCGCCTGCCCGTCCGAGCATGTCGGCACCCACTCCTCTGGCGGGCAACTCGACGATATGGGCCAGCGCGCCCGCCAACTCGCCGACGACAACTTCTGCAGCGGGGCACGGGGATAAGCCAGGCCACGATCCAACACCGCTAGCCGTTGCGAAAACACTCATCCGGCAACCGTATTCGACATCGCACCGACCGTCGCTCGCCAGGGTATCTGTTCTGTTGCGCGAGCCGCCCTACAACTAGCAAAATTTTACGCAGCAGCTGTTGTATGCGACACAGTCCTCCCCTATGGACGACATCACCGTAGACGTGATCCCCAGCCACAGCTACGCGGTCGGCGACAATCTAGCGACCACCCCTGCAATGGTGCCCCTGTCCAGACCGCGCTACGAACCCGATGTCGAAGAGTGCCAGCACACAGCTGTCCATTACCCGCCCAAAGTGGGTCCCCCTCCGAAGGTAGCGGGGAAACAGATCGACTACCCCCTCTTTGTCAGACTCAGCCTAGCCGCGCGCGCAGCTACGCAAAGCCCCACAAGCCAAAACCCTGGTCAAAAGCCACCACTGACGACGAGATACTCATAAAAGCCGGCCGCCACAGCCAAGACCAACCTCCTGTCCGATGATACCGCAGAGCACGCTAGATATAAGACGACACTGTACATGTACTGGATATTCGCCAGCTTCACAAGGCTCCCTGTACCTCGACTGGTCCGCGAGGCAGCCGCCCCCTGATACCGATTGACAACGCAGTCGAGGATCAAATCACGGAGCTGGCCAGCACAAATTACGAATGGGACGGCAACTATCAGTAACGGAGAAGTCAAGATTATCACGACGAGCGCGATTACGATCGTGGAGCCGACAGCTGCATATATCGATTAGAAAAATCGCGTGATAATGCCACTCAGTCAATATTACAAATTATGATTGGGAGGTCCCCAGTGTGCGACATTGGTCACTAAGGGCGCTGGGTCCGCCACCACGGGAGTCCAGCAGTGGCTGGCGCAGCCGGTGGTCCCAACGCTATACCCGAGACCGCTTCATAGGCGCTCATGGTGGTGGCCACGCGAACATGCACGTTACCCGAAACGCTCAACCGAACTGCAGTCCGCACCGACACCGGGTCAGCCGCCGCAGGCGATCCATTCCCATGTCGCCTCCCCCAAAAAATCCCACCATCCATCGACTTCGTGTCCGTCAAAGGTCAAACAGTACAGCACCAGTCTCTGACCGCGGCGATTCACATAACCGCACGCAAAACTCGTAACAGACCATGCAGCCACCGCATTGGCGGGTTTCACCCCAAAATCGCTTTGCCAGCTATCACGCCGACATGCTGGCAATAGTGGCGCTGCCGAGCACCTCGTCCCCGTCCGGATCCGAGCGGTACAGCACCAACATCTGGCCGCGCGCCACACCGCGCAGCGGTTCGCACAACCTCACAAAAAGCTCGTTACCAATCAACTCAACGACCGCACCGGCAGTTTCACCGTGCGCACGAATCTGAACCACGCACTCAACAGGACCCAACGGCGCGGCTCCCCCAGTGAAGACCGGCGCCCGTCCGATCAGCGCATGCACATCGAGGTCGGCCGCGTCACCCACATACACGGTCGCGGTGTCAGCGTCAATCGCCGTCACATAGCGCGGACGGCCATCCGGTCCTGGCCCGACGATGCCCAAACCCTTGCGTTGGCCTACGGTGAAACCGTGCACTCCGTCATGCTCAGCAAGCACCGTGCCATCCGCGTCAACCACACTGCCGCGACGCATCCCAATGCATTCACCCAGAAAAGCACGGGTGCTCCCGGACGGGATGAAGCAGATGCCGTGACTGTCAGGCTTATCAGCGACTAGTAAGCCGCGGCGGGCGGCCTCCGCACGAACCTGCAGCTTGAGAGTGTCACCGATAGGAAACACGGCGTGGCGCAACTGTTGAGCGGTCAATACCGCCAGCACATAGGATTGATCCTTACCCCGGTCGACAGCACGACGTAGCCGCCCACCGGACAGCCGCGCGTAGTGGCCAGTGACCACCGTATCGAAGCCCAACATTAAGGCTCTGACAGAAAGCGCCGAGAACTTGATCCGCTGATTGCACTGCACACAGGGGTTAGGGGTTTCCCCGCGAGCATACGCGGACACAAAATTATCGATAACATCTTCTTGGAACTTCTCGGCGAAATCCCAAACATAAAAAGGGATCCCAAGCACATCGGCGACACGGCGCGCATCTGACACGTCTTCTTTCGAACAGCAGCCCCGTGACCCGGTACGCAGCGTACCGGGAACGGTAGACAGCGCCAGGTGCACACCCACCACATCGTGTCCGGCGTCGACCATCCGGGCAGCAGCGACCGACGAGTCGACACCACCGCTCATCGCAGCGAGAACTTTCACACCCCAACACCCCCGGCCCCTGCCGCGGCCAGCGATGCTCGACGGGCGCGATCCACCACCCCCGGCAGCACTCGCAGCACCTCATCAACGTCGCCCTCAACATTTGTGTGCCCCAACGAAAGACGAAGCGATCCGCGTGCACTAGCCGGGTCGGCGCCCATCGCGATCAATACGTGCGAAGGCTGCGGAACACCGGCGGTGCAAGCCGATCCAGTCGAGCATTCGATTCCTTTGGCGTCCAACAGCATCAATAGCACATCACCTTCGCAACCACGGAAGATGAAGTGCGCGTTTCCTGGAAGGCGCATCCGATCGCAGGCACCGTTGAGCGCAACGTCATCAATTGTGGCCAGCACACCTTCAATCAGGCGGTCACGCAACACCTGCAACCGGATACTGTTGATCTCCAATCCGTCCACCGCGGTCTGTGCCGCCGCTGCCATTCCAACAACACTGGCGACATCGATTGTACCGGAACGAATATCGCGCTCCTGTCCACCGCCATGCAACAACGGCACACAGCTGACGTCACGGCGTAGCAGCAACACACCCGCACCAGGCGGGCCACCAAATTTATGCGCAGCGACACTTATCGCCGCTAGCCCACTAGCACCGAACTCAAGCGGCAGCTGTCCCACCGCTTGGATCGCATCGCTGTGCATCGGCACACCGAACTCAGCAGCGACGGCGGCCAGTTCAGCAATCGGCATGACCGTGCCGACTTCGTTATTGGCCCACATCACCGACACGAGCGCGACGTCGTTGTGTCGCTGTAACGCCTCCCGAAGCTCGAACGCCGATACCGAGCCGTCGGCAGCGGTGGGCAACCACGTAATCTCCGCACCTTCGTGTTCGACCAGCCAGTTCACCGAGTCCAACACGGCGTGGTGTTCCACCTCGGTGGTGACGATGCGTCGGTGGCGCGGCTGTGCATCGCGACGCGCCCAATAGATGCCTTTGACGGCCAAGTTGTCGCTCTCGGTGCCGCCCGCGGTGAAAATCACCTCGGACGGGCGCGCAGCAAGTTTGTCGGCGATCAGCTCGCGAGATTCCTCGATCCTCCGCCGCGCCGCTCGCCCACTGGTATGCAGCGAGGACGCGTTGCCGACAGTGCCGAGCACGGTCGTCATCGCCTCGACGGCGGCGGGGTGCATCGGGGTAGTAGCAGCGTGATCCAAGTAGACCATGACGTGCCCTAGGATACCGGCGGATCAGAGCCTGCCGGACAAGAGAGCCTGTTGTTCACTTCCAGCCCCGACATGTCGAGGGTCCGCACCAATATACTGCCTACCCCCAGTAGCACCGCGAACTGACAGCGACGGGCCAGGGCCCGCCAATACGATACCCGGCAGCTGCAGAAATTCGACACGCATCTAGGCCAGCGTGCGACGCACGGTGGGCAGTCGGCGGATTGACCGCAAAAATGTATCGTCACCGACAAAGACCAGCATAGGTCGATACGCTCTCGTCGATGTCGATATGGTGATACATCAGTCAAATTGGCTGCACTGGACGACCGGTATCGATCACGGCGGCAACATTGCTGGACAGAAGAACCCACGCCATCGGTGCTATGACGTGGCGAGGCCGCACCAGGTAGTTGCCTTCAAGAAACACCACCATGGTTTGACCGGTGCGTAGCCGACGGACGACGGTACCGGACGACCTTAGGCAGCCGCCGCAACCTGAACCACTCGATCGGGATGATATTCAGAATGCGCGCTACGATCGCAATGGCTGGCCCGCTGGCCATATCGGCACGGGCGACGAAAGACCCCGGACATAGAGCCGATAGCGAAGACATCCAGCTAAAAATGTGGCTGCTGATTACGAGGACTCCGCCCAGGTTGCAAATCGGGTTGCCCAACATAGTGATTCGGACGCCGAAGCAGCGCAGCACCAACCGGCAATATGCGCGTTGCGCGTGCGTCCAACCCAGCAGCGTTTTATCCCTGCGCACACGGTTGATATCGCACGATGTCCGCAGCCGCCAAGCATGCCCACTGACCACGGGAGTGTTCTGTAAACTGATTTTACTGGGTCGCTCCGCTGATCTTCGCGCCAGCCATCTCTGCGGCCGCCGAAACCGACCAGTCGCTAAAGTATAGTGGTTTTCGGCGTACCACTTTGTCCAGCAGTACGCAGAAATCCCCCGAACCAAAGTCCGAGTTGTACGCCGGCTCCCCGCAGACCCGTGCTCCCAGGCACAGGTAGCCATGCATCAGCTGGCGGAACTCTGGCCGTTGCGGCAGCGGAATATCGTCGACGCCCATGCCCTCCACGTGCACTGGGCGCTACGAGGTACACTCGATGCTGCGGCGAGACCGCATGACGCCGCAACAAAAAGTAACGAACGCCACATATCAGTCTAGGTGAAGCATAATCGCCCGAACCATCCCCATAACCTGCGATCGGGACCGACGCACAAACGGAACTGTGATTGTATGCCATATCGATCCAGATAAGCCAGAATGCCCGGCTCACATCAGCATCACCACGCTACCGTTGCGGTGACCTTACGCATACCACGGCGCAGCCCATCTCGACCAACGACGACCGCAACTAATCGAATGAACGAATATCGAATTCCGTCAAGGCATAAAGGCCTCTTGCCACAATGGTACCCTGCGGGGATAGCATTCGATAACAACCCCACCAGATCGCCGGTGTGGTCGTCGCACATCACCAGGTGGGCACAAAACTGGTCGAACAGTTCGACATCCAGGTGCACCCCACCTTAGCTCAGAGTTCGCCCGCCGGCACAGCAAAGCCGGGCGTATTATTGATCACATCGTAGCGGAGCCGCTATACGCAGCTTCAACGAGAGTGGGTTCGGGGGTGGACAGCAACAGAGAATAACGCGACCTGACAGACGAACTTGTCGCCGTGCTATGGGGCTTCTCGCTGGGTATCTGCCAGGGCAAAAGCAATACTCATACCAACAAGATGACTATAATCATAAGCTAATCGACATCAGTCCTGTGACGTAACAGTGCACGTTGTATAACAAAATGTCGTGAAAAAATGTCACTTTGTACCGCACGAATAGGCGACTTTCGAATGCGGTACCACATGCGGTATTGCATTTACCGATTGTGCCATGGTTCCCGATGGCACGCATGTGGAGGATGCGCACCACCACAGGCTCGCGCGAAAAAACCTAGTTCTTACGAGCCTTGATCCCGTCGGTCAGCTGTGGCGCTACCTTAAGCAAGTCACCAACGACACCGAAGTCCGCGATCTCGAAGATCGGCGCTTCCCCGTCCTTGTTGACCGCAACGATAGTCTTCGAGGTCTGCATGCCCGCCCGGTGCTGGATCGCCCCGGAGATACCCAGCGCTATGTAGAGCTGGGGCGACACGGTCTTGCCGGTCTGGCCTACCTGGAACTGACCCGGATAGTAGCCGGAATCCACCGCGGCACGCGATGCTCCAACCGCAGCGCCCAGCGAGTCGGCCAGCGCCTCGACCACACTGAAGTTCTCCGCACTGCCAACACCGCGGCCGCCAGACACCACGACGGTGGCCTCGGTCAGCTCTGGGCGGTTGTCGACAACCGCGGGCTCACGGGCGGTGATCTTGGTGGCGTTCTCGGCAGGAGCGGGCACTTCCACGCTGACCTGCTCCCCTGCCCCCTCGGCTGGCTGCGCCTCAACAGCCCCAGCCCGTACCGTGATCACTGGGGTGTCACCGTTGGCCTGTGCCTCTACAGTGAACACACCACCGAAAACGCTATGGACACCCACCGCCCCTTCTCGAACGTCCACGACATCGACCAACAGACCGGATCCGATCCGAGCCGCCAGCCGGCCGCCGATCTCCTTGCCATCGGCGGTGGCGGCCAGCAACACAGCGGCTGGAGCCGATGATTCGGCCAACGCAGCCAGCACATCGACCACCGGCGTGATCAAGTATTTGTCGGCGGCGTCGGACTCGGCGACGTAAATTTTGGTAGCGCCAGCCGTCTTTAAGCCGTCAACTAGCGGCGCGGCCGTTCCCGGCGTGCCGACCACAACGGCAGCAGGCTCGCCTAAAGTTCGGGCGGCGGTGATCAATTCAGCGCTGACCTTTTTCAACTCACCTTCAGCGTGCTCGATAAGCACCAGTGCTTCAGCCATTGATAATATCGCTCTTCTCGTCTCGGGGATTAGTTTGTAGCGCTCGTCTTAGATGATTTTCTGAGCAACCAGGTATTGCACGATCTGATTACCGCCATCGCCCTCATCAGTGACCTTCTCACCCGCAGTTTTGGCCAGCTTGGGCGTCGACACCAACACCGTCGACCCGGCGTTGGCCAGCCCGACCTCGTCGGCCTCGACACCGATCTCGGCCAACGTCAACACTGTGATTTCTTTCTTCTTGGCGGCCATAATGCCTTTGAAGGAGGGGAAGCGTGGCTCGTTGATCTTCTCGTTCACACTGACCACCGCGGGCAGTGCGGCCTCAAGGGTAAATACGCCTTCGTCCGTTTCGCGTTCGCCGGTGATTTTGCCGCCCTCAACCGAGATTTTGCGCAAGTGGGTGAGCTGCGGCAGGCCCAGATACTCGGCAATAATCGCCGGAACCACGCCGCCAACGCCATCGGTGGATTCGTTTCCGGCGATGACCAGTTGAGTGCCTTCGATAGTGCCCAACGCGCGTGCCAGCGCCCACCCAGTTTGGATCACATCCGAGCCGTGCATGCCGTCGTCCTTAATGTGGACGGCCTTATCAGCCCCCATCGACAGAGCCTTGCGGATTGCCTCGGTGGCACGCTCTGGTCCCGCGGTCAACACAGTCACCGACCCCTCGATGCCGTCGACGGCCTCTTTCTCGCGGATCTGCAACGCCTCTTCTACGGCGCGCTCGTTGATCTCGTCTAGCACCGCGTCAGCAGCCTCGCGGTCCAGGGTGAAATCGCCGTCAGTCAGCTTGCGCTCTGACCAGGTGTCTGGGACCTGCTTAATCAGGACCACGATATTCGTCATAGGTGTGGTTCGTCCTCCTCGAAGACGTCCCGCAGGCCTCGACTGCAGGACCTCGGTCACACGTTTCGCAACCATACAGCCCTGTTACTGTTCGGTAACTTCGTACGGTATTCCCTCACACCATAGCGGGTCGCATCTGCGCAATTGCCCGCTGCTCCTCACCACCGTTAGCGCAGACGGCTCTAGCGGTTCGCGAATCGAGCGGTTCGGGTTAGCCTGCCTTAACAATGAGCGCATTCGTTCCCGACCGCATACCTGACTACCTATCGTCAATCGACTCCACCGCATTCCACGGCATGCTAACGCTGACAGGTGAACGCACCATCCCCGATCTGGATATCGAGAACTACTGGTTCCGCCGCCATCAGGTGGTTTACCAGCGGCTGGCGCCGCGCTGCAGCGGCTGTGAGGTTCTCGAGGCCGGCTGCGGCGAGGGCTACGGGGCCGATCTGATCGTCGACGTTGCCTATCGGGTCGTTGCGGTGGACTACGACGCGGCCACAGTGGCCCATGTCCGTAGCCGTTACCCGAGGGTGCAGGTTATGCAAGCAAACCTGACTGAGTTGCCGCTGGCCGACGCTTCGATGGACGTCGTGGTGAACTTCCAAGTCATCGAACATCTGTGGGATCAGGCCCAGTTCGTCAGCGAGTGCGCCCGAGTTCTACGTCCTTCGGGGTTACTGATGGTGTCCACCCCGAACCGAATCACCTTTTCACCGGGCCGTGCCACATCGATCAACCCGTTTCACACCCGTGAGCTGAACGCCAGCGAGTTGACCCAATTGCTGATCGACGCGAATTTTTCCGAGGTAGCCATGTACGGGTTGTTTCATGGACCGCGCCTGCAGGAGATGGATGCCCGCCACGGCGGCTCCATCATCGACGCGCAAATCGCACGTGCGGTGGGCAACGCACCATGGCCGCCCGAACTGATGACAGACGTCGCCGCGGTTACCGCTGCCGACTTCGACATCATCGAGGCCTCAGCTGGCCCAGCGACCAGCTATGGTCGGGACGTCGATGAAAGTCTGGATCTAATCGCGATCGCGGTGCGCCGATGAGCACCTCCGCAAGCCCAGTACCCGGTCTGTTCACCCTGGTGCTACACACCCACCTGCCGTGGCTGGCCCATCACGGCCGCTGGCCGGTCGGTGAGGAATGGCTCTACCAATCTTGGGCCGCGGCCTACCTGCCGCTGCTGCAGGTGTTGCACACCTTAGCTGATGAAAATCGGCACCGGCTGATTACGCTCGGAGTTACGCCGGTGGTGAACGCTCAACTCGACGACCCCTATTGCCTCGACGGTATGCATCACTGGCTGGCGAACTGGCGGCTGCGCGCGACTGAAGCGGCCAGCGTGCAGTCCGGTTCGGAGTCGAAGCCGTCGTGCACACCGCAAGCGTTGCGGGCCTTCGGGGCTCGCGAGTGCGTCGAGGCACAGCGGGCACTCGAATATTTCGCTACTCTGTGGCGGCACGGCGGCAGCCCGCTACTGCGTAGCCTAATCGACGCCGGGACAGTCGAGCTGCTTGGCGGCCCGTTAGCCCACCCATTCCAACCGCTGCTCGCGCCGCGGCTGCGCGAGTTCGCGCTGCGCGAAGGCCTGGATGACGCGTGGCTTCGGCTGGCGCACCGGCCAACCGGAATATGGGCGCCGGAATGCGCCTACGCCCCGGGAATGGAACACGACTACGCGGCCGCGGGCATCACTCACTTCATGGTCGACGGTCCGTCAATGCACGGCGATACCGCACTGGGCCGACCGGTTGGCGACACCACCGTGGTCGCGTTCGGGCGCGACTTACAGGTCAGTTACCGGGTGTGGTCGCCGAAATCTGGCTACCCCGGACACGCTGCCTACCGCGATTTCCACACCTACGACCACCTCACCGGTCTCAAGCCGGCCAGAGTCACCGGGTGCAACGTGTCATCTGCGGCCAAGGCGCCCTACGATCCCGAGCGCGCCGACAAAGTCGTCGACGCCCACGTCGACGACTTTGTCGGCGTGGTCCGCAGCCGACTCGTCGCCGAGTCCGAGCGCATCGGGCGGCCCGCTCACGTGGTCGCCGCTTTCGATACTGAGTTGTTCGGCCATTGGTGGTACGAGGGGCCGATCTGGCTGCAGCGGGTGCTGCGCGCCTTGCCCACCGCCGGGGTGCAAGTGGGCACACTTAGCGACGCCCTGGCGGGCGGGTTCGTCGGCAATACGGTTACGTTGCCACCCAGCTCGTGGGGGTCCGGTAAAGACTGGCAAGTATGGGCCGGCGACAAAGTCGCCGATCTGGTGCAGCTCAACAATGAAGTGGTCGACACAGCGCTGACTACCGTCGATAAAGTGCTAGCACAGACGACATCATCGGACGGACTTCTCCCTCGCAATCATGTCGCCGACCAGCTCCTGCGCGAGACGCTGCTCACCGTATCAAGTGACTGGCCATTCATGGTGAGCAAGGACTCAGCCGCCGACTACGCCCGGTACCGTGCCCACCTACATGCCCACGCCACATGGGAAATCGCGGAGGCGCTGGCATCGGGCCGACGTGACACCGCGGCGCAACTGGCGGACGGATGGAACCGCATCGACGGTCTGTTCGGTGCCCTGGACGCCCGAAGGCTGCCCCGGTGAGGACCGGTCTTCCCCGCGGACGTGCGTGTTTATACAGCAACACGCTGTTCTGCGTGGCATTTTTGGGACGTTCGCGCCAGCGGAGGGGACAACGCTCATGAAGATCCTGATAGTGTCCTGGGAATATCCGCCAGTGGTGATCGGCGGCCTCGGCCGTCACGTCCATCACCTATCGACGGCATTGGCCGCGGCCGGCCACGACGTGGTTGTTCTGTCTCGCCGCCCCTCAGGGACCGATCCCTGTACGCATCCGACCTCCGACGAGATCAACGAGGGTGTGCGAGTGATCGCGACCGCACAGGATCCACACGAGTTCACCTTCAGTGACGACATGATGGCCTGGACTCTGGCGATGGGCCATGCGATGATCCGCACTGGCTTGTCCTTAACCAGACATGGCAGCGAACTCCCCTGGCGTCCCGATGTCGTACACGCGCACGACTGGCTGGTGGCACATCCAGCCATAACGCTCGCCCAATTTTATGACGTGCCAATGGTGTCCACGATTCACGCGACAGAAGCAGGTCGGCATTCTGGCTGGGTATCTGGAGCACTCAGCCGTCAGGTACACGCCGTCGAGTCGTGGCTGGTACGTGAATCCGATTCGCTGATTACATGTTCGGCATCGATGGACAACGAAATCACCGAATTGTTTGGCCCTGGTCTAGCAGAGATCACGGTGATCCGCAACGGTATTGACCCGGCACGCTGGCCTTTCGCGGCCCGCCAGGCACGCACTGGACCGGCCGAACTACTCTACGTGGGGAGACTAGAATACGAGAAAGGTGTGCACGACGTCATTGCCGCGCTACCGCGGATCAGGCGCAGCTACCCCGGCACCACGCTGACCATCGCTGGAGAGGGAACCCAGCAGGATTGGCTTGTCGACCAAGCCCGTAAATACAAAGTAATCAAAGCAACCCGGTTCGTCGGGCACCTCAACCACAATGAACTGCTGGCAGCGCTGCAGCGGGCCGACGCCGCAGTGCTGCCGAGTCACTATGAGCCGTTCGGGCTGGCCGCCCTGGAGGCCGCCGCAGTCGGCACGCCGCTGGTTACCTCGAACATAGGCGGCTTGGGCGAGGCGGTAATCAACGGACAGACCGGGGTTTCGTGTCCGCCCCGCGATATCGCAGGGCTGGCTGCAATGGTGTGCGCAGTGCTCGACGATCCCGACGCCGCGCAACAACGAGCACGAGCTGCCCGAGAGCGTCTCACCTCCGATTTCGATTGGCAGACGGTAGCTCAGCAGACCGCACAAGTATACCTGGCGGCCAAGCGTCGCGAACGACAACCGCAGCCCCGGCTGCCTATCGTCGAACACGCATTACCGGATCGCTAGTCGATACCGCGTTAGAGCCGAAACGGCCGCATAGCATCAGGATCCAGTGTTACACTTCGGTTAGTATCCAGCGGTGTTGGCAACCTAAATGACTCGTCCCAGCAACGTCGGCTACACGATCATGGCACTGCTGTTGGTACTGTGGTTGGTCTAGTCGTTCTTGTATCCGCACCCAACCTGTACTGGCCCTCGTACGACTCAGTCGACTACACGCAGGGCGTTATACAACGCGGCCTCGGCGGCGACATACTGCACCTGTTTCCCGCCAGACACTAACTTCACTGGCCTGCATATCTTATATTGACTTTCATCAACATTTTTCATCGGAGGTTCGGTAGCGGCGGCAGTCAAGTTCGGCCGTTCCGAAAGCCGACCAATGCTGGCGCTGCTCATCGCTGTGCTGCCGTTTGGCTTCGCAGTCACAGTGTTCTCCGAGCATCCTGATCTTTTCACCGGGATAGCGCTGGCCAGGTTCGCCGTGACACTTGCCTCGGCGAAGATCGACCGGTCAATTTTGTTCTCCAGTGCGCCCCATACCGTCACCGTTGCGGTTCTGACGCTCGTGCACAAAGCGATCCCTTTGTTGTGCTCACTAGATACCGTGCTGTCCACTGTAACTCTCGCGGTACACAGTTCAATAAACATCCAGCGTCTTAGCGCGCCACTTACCGTCGCTCCCGGGTTGGCTGTCACGGTAACCACAGCATTGCTCGGGGCGCCATGGAATTTCGCCCAACTGTGTGCAATGGTAACGCACGGTGCCGTTGACTAATTGGCTGCGGGCAAGTTCTCCGCGGTCCAAATGCTTAATAGCCAGCACTTTAATACATCGTTACCACGACTAGATGTGCTGGAACAGCATCATTAACTTCGACCAAACGTTCAGAGAAGCCACCGGCGTCGACGTCGGACTGCTAGCTTCGACCGCGTGCGGGATTACCCTCTTGACAGCGACTGTCTTGGCCATCAACAACGCTTCCGACGTTCCTTTTTAGTGTTTCTGCGACCTGTTACGCCAGCGAATCTGGTGAGTGATGTTGGCCAGCGGTGCTCATGCTGCCAGTTTTTGCAACCTTAGTCGACTGAGTCCGGCGATGAGTCACCATCTCGTTCGACGCGGGCACGGTGTACTTGCTCTAAGCGAGTAATCAGCCCAAAGCCACTCAAGAGCCGACCCGACACACCCGCATCGTGTTCGCACTCAGGGTATTTTGTTGGCCTTGTTCCCAGTCGAGGCCGTCCCAAGACCTAGGGTCCCACCACAGGTGTGATTACTCGGACTAATCCAGCGTACGGGTAGCGGCTTCGGGTATAGCTTCGTCGCATCCTGCTACAATACTAAGTGATTTAGCAAAAACAGCCCGATCAAGAAAAATTAGAATACTGCCAACGAAGCCGCAGCACCGGGGCCATTTTTCCCTATCGCTACGACCTGTTCCTCGCTCCCATGTGGTTACCATTTTAGCGGCCTGGCAACCAAAGCGTGATGCTAACCCGACGACAGTCGATTCGTCGCCCGCTACAGACCATTTCGTGTCTAAGCCCCGCCGTCTGGTGTTCGCGACGCTCATGTCACCGGCCCCTACCGATAGTAGACCACCGTGGGCCCCGATTGTCGTTCGTCGATGACGGACTGACCTTCGGTACCAACGCACACGCGCCGATGTTTGCATACACTTTGAGCCAGGATTCAACGTGTCCTGGGACTGCACGACCACTCGGCGTTGACGGTGATCGTCACGGCCACCGAAAGCCTGGTCGACGCGCTCAAGGGATTTACGTAAGCGGGCCGAGTCAACGCTGATCGCTACGACACCTGCCAAACGACCTCCTGGTCGAGCGCATCGATACCAAGCGGCATGCTGCACAACCTGTGCACCTCCTCGGCGAATAGCCCGAACATCCTCAACAAATCTTCTGTGACGTGGTCTGCAGTTTGCACCTCGTCGCGCCCGGGTTCATCCTCGAGTAGTTCGCCGAGTACCAGCAGCACTTCTGCGGCGACCGCTATCGCCAGTCTCGGGTCTATCACCTGCAATCATCCGGCTGCGGTCGCGGCCGCAATGTCGCGCTTGGCGCGAGGAGCCAACCTTCGACCGGTGGTAATCAGGCGCAAACCGTGATTGAGAATGATTCGACTGTCCGGCCGATGAAACATCCGTCCAGTTAAGCGAAAACTAAACACGTATGTTTCCGCCCTATCGCCGATCGACGCCGTTAGCGCGTCGAACAAAACCCGGACGCATCGGGGGACTTCGTTAATAGCTGCTTCGAAGAGCTCCTCTTTACTCCCGAAATGGTTGTAGAATGAGCCGACACCGATGGCTTGGCTGATGTTTGTATTGGCACGTTGGGCATATCCGCGGCAATGAAAATGAAGTCTTGCTCAGCGATGATAAGTGTCGCGCGGGTGTGCTGCTGGCGCCTTTAAAAGCGATTGGGCGGCTTGTCGGCCCCAGATGCCTCCTTCGTCTTCGGCAACCCTTCGGGCAATGACCTACCTCATTTATGAGGATTTTTCACAATCTTTGACTGAAAAATTATTCTGAAGTGAAGATATCTTCAGCTCCAATATCCTGGAGGGTCACTTGATGCACGACGTAGGCGCACACAACAGTTTACACAACAATTGCAACGCCTTCACGGTTGAGCACTCCAAGGCGATCAACCTAACCCGTGATTAAAATGAATGATACCACATAACTCGAGTTCAAAAAGCCGGATCTGGAGCGCGCCGAAGAAACATTCACCAAGGCATTCGGATTCACCACTGCCGCGCAGCACGCCCGACAGTGTGTGCCTGCACGAAGCCGATACCGCCTAGCCTGAGCTACCGAACACCAGCCACGCAACCTGGCCCGACACCTGGACAGCCTGGCCATCAACCTGACCAATCCAAGCGGACTCACGGTCCGCATGGTAGCGGACACACACTACGCGATCCCTTACCGATTCAGACTCCCACATACCTTGAACTTTGGGCATGAACTTAAGTACGTCAACGCAACCCAGCACCAATCGGGCAACCCACAACGGTGCAACAGCTGGGACACCTGGTGCTGCAAACCACTGAATACCTGCGCACATTCAACTGGTACCTCCCCACCCTGGGAATGATCGTCAGCGATTTTCTGTTTTCCCTCGCAGCGCAACCGGTACCCCTTCATGAAGCTTCATCAGCTGCGATCACGACGTGACACCAAGTAATCCTCATACGCTGACCCTATCGTTGGGATCAGCGAACCACTGCCTGTACCTAGTACGCACGTGTGCGATCTAGATAGTTTGACGGCCTGCGAATAACAGCTCGGCGCCAGTACCAAACACCTACCACACGAAGCACTGTCAATCGTCAGCGCGCTGCGCGCCGACAATGAATTCGATTCCCACCGGCTGATGGTCCTGATGAAAGCAGCCAAGTCATGACCATCTCGATCCTGCGCACCGTTGACCCCTGGTGGGTGCAAATCACCCAGCGGCGCCGTCAAAGTCGCTACCTATGCGGCAAGCACCGGTGAATTGCTGACTGACTGCGCAGCCAGCAACGCCGCAGCCGACGGCAATGACGCTGTGTCTGTTGAGAACCTTCAGTTTGTCTCGCCAGTGACCCCACCGCGCCGAGTTGTGGCCCAGATGCCCAACATCACACCACACGTCAAAGACTCTGGCATAGAATCGAAGACAATCCCTTTGAAGTTCCTCCGCAAGGTGTCGGGTTCGATCAGTGGGCCATTCGCCGACGTCATAAAACCCGATCACATTCCGTTTCGGGACTACGAGGTCAAAATCATTTTAGTCATCTGCCGGGAGCTGCGCTTCGGTACCACTGTCACCGCAGTGAACTCGTGCGACTGCGTTGCAGGTCTGACAGTCACCAAGGATATGCCTGCTCTCGACATCCAGCTTATCAAAACCCATTTCTACGAGGACAAATCGTATCCGACGTTTAATCCTATGGGCCCAGCACTGGTGCTGCTAGATGGCGACGAGCAACGACCTGCGGCTGCGGTTGCAAGTCAACGGCCAAATACGCCCAGACATGATTTATTCATCGCTGCAAGGAGCTCACTCGGTTTCAGCACCTCCAACACAGAGATTTGGTGTTGACCGGCACGCCAATGAGCACTGTACTCCACCAAAAACTGTGCAAATCATCAGTTCTCTACTGCTGCCCGGGGTCAAGCGGAAGGCCTTCTTCAAGGGAGCAGGGCAACAAGGCCAAATACCTGGATCACGACAATATCGTTGAGATCAACATAGCCGCCGATCACACCGCGATCGACCTAGACACTCAACGTGCTGTGGTGCGGTAAAAGTGAACTGGTTACCCTGGCCCGTACCCGTCGTCAGCGCCTGCCCTACAGGTCTCACCGTGGCAAACTTACTAGTTTAGTACAGCATATCGTGTCTGCGCTTCGAACGGTGGGAAATTGCATACCCACGATCCAAGGCGGTACACCTTGACGACGAGATAAGGTGGATAGTCGAACACCCGAGCATCAGCAATGAACTCACCACGATAACGCAGCAAGCGCTGAGCCTTCGGCTTGTCGACAAGGACTTGCGAACACGGGCTCAGTTTTACCGCGATCCGACTCACAGCATGGCTTCTTGCAAGCCAACGTGTTCGATCAAACCGAACTTGAATAGCTTTTCCGTGTAAACCATTAAAAGCACAGATATTTTGCTTTCACAACAATGCTGAGGTCACTGACATTAGCCAGCGTGAACCCGGCGGTGCTCAAGTGAGGTTCATCGATCAGGTTAACGGCGGCAAGCACGTCATTTACGTCTGTGGGTTGCGACGGGGCACAGTTCCTGCTCTCCCAGGTAACCGAACCTACCCCGTCAACATCAAACAGTTCCTCCAGCTCCGCTTGCTCCTCACTTACCCACGTGGCTGGTAGGAGTGGCTAGCTTCCTCGACAATCTATTAAACGGCGTATGCTGCGCTGTGAATCCTCCTCTGGCCACTTCGCGCCTAGATTAAAAGGAACCGACCCAACAACTACGCTGCCAGGTAACGAAAGTAGCAGCCGGACGGACTTAGTATGCTGCCTTCTTACGTTCGATGTCGGCCAATGCAGCAGCCAGTTCGGCGCGCTGCGCGGCCGATTGCTCCCAAAACAACTTTCGATTCTTGACCACCTTGGCCGGTGATCCGACCGCGATCGAATAGTCAGGGATTACCCCACGAACCACAGCATGCGCTCCTAGCACGCAGCCCCTCCCGACTGAGGTGCCACGCAACACGGTCACCTTCGCAGCCATCCAGGTGTCCGGCCCAATGCGGACCGGAGACTTGACGATCCCCTGATCCTTGATCGGGATGTTGATGTCATCCATCCGGTGGTCAAAGTCGCATACGTAACACCAGTCGGCCATCAACGCCGACGCACCAAGCTCGATGTCGAGATAACAGTTGATAACGTTATCCCGGCCCAGTACTACTTTGTCGCCGAACCGCAACGAACCCTCGTGCGCACGGATCGTGTTCTTGTCACCGATGTGCACCCAGCGTCCAATCTCGAGCTGCGCGAGTTCGGGCGTCGCGTGAATCTCCACACCCTTACCCAAAAACACCATACCGCGGGTGATGATATGTGGGTTAGCCAGCTTGAATTTCAGTAGCCGCCAATAACGCACCAGATACCAGGGGGTATAGGCACGGTTGGCCAACACCCACTTCAGCGAGGCTAAAGTGAGGAACTTGGCCTGGCGCGGATCTCGCAACCGTGACCCGCGCCAGCGGCGATGAAGCGGTGCACTCCACATCGTCGTCATGACGGGACAGCTTAGCCCGGCAACGATGCGCGCCGAAACGGCGGGCGTGCCTACCTTCTAGCCAGAGGGCGGTAAAGCCAATCACGCGGGCGTGAGCCGCAACGGGCTACCCTCACCTGTACTACTCGATCGCTGCATTGATTGAACGGCTGGGTCCGTCCGAACGGGACCCACGTTGAATGAAGGATTTGAAAACCTGCGAAAGAATTACGGTGCGTGTCCACCATCTCTTCCCTAGACTTCGGCGTTGGTCGTCAGCGGCACTGACGACTGCACTCATGGTCGAGCTTGGCAGTTGCGGTAACACCGACTCTTGGGTCGACGCGTCGGCTGCTCAAGGCTGGCCAGCGCAATACGGCGACGCATCCAACAGCAGCTACACCGCAACCAGCGGCTCCACCAAGTTGGCGCTGCAGTGGACACGGTCAGTTAAAGGACGTTTGGCGGCCGGTCCGGCGCTTAGCGCGCGCGGATATCTCGCGATGAACGCACAGACTCAGGCCGGATGTTCGCTGATGGAGTGGGAGAACAACGACAACGGCCGGCAACGTTGGTGTGTTCGGTTGGTCCAAGGTGGCGGCTTCGGCGGTCCGTTGTTCGACGGCTTCGACAATCTGTATGTCGGCGAACCCGGGACGATCTTTTCGTTCCCAGTGACGCAGTGGACACGCTGGCGACAGCCGGTGATCGGGATGCCGTCCACCCCCCGCTTTCTCGACAACGGCCAACTGCTCGTCACCACGCACCTGGGGCAGGTGCTGGTTTTCGACACGCATCGCGGCATGGTGGTCGGTAGTCCACTGGACCTGGTGGACGGCGTCAACCCGACCGACCCGACGCGCGGGTTGGCCGATTGCGTATCAGCTCAACAGAGCTGCCCGGTTGCGGCAGCCCCTGCCTACTCGCCAGCCAGCCAGACGGTGGTGCTCGACCTCTGGCAGCCAGGCGCACCAGCCGCAGGGCTGGTCGGGCTGAAGTACCACCCAAGGCAGACGCCGCTGCTTGCCCGTTCATGGACCAGCGACGCCATTGGCGCCGGTGTACTCGCCAGCCCAGTCTTATCCGCCGACGGATCGACCGTCTACGTTAATGGCCGCGACCAGCGCCTGTGGGCACTGCACGCCGCCAACGGTAAACCGAAATGGTCGGTGCCACTGGAATTTCTGGCACAGACGCCGCCCGCAGTCACCCCGCAAGGATTGATCGTGTCCGGCGGCGGCCCCGACACTCGCCTAGCCGCGTTCAAGGATGCCGGTGACCACGCCCAGCAAATCTGGCGCCGCGACGACCTCACCCCATTGTCGACGTCGAGCCTGGCCGGTGTCAGCATCGGCTACACGGTGGTCAGCAGTCCACCCACAGCAGGCACACCTGGTATGTCGTTGCTGGCCTTCGATCCACGCAACGGCCACACCCTCAACAGCTATCCGCTACCAGCAGCCACCGGATATCCCATCGGGGTATCGATCGCCAACAACCGCCGGGTGGTAACCGTCACCAGCGATGGCCAGATCTACAGTTTCGCGCCCACCTAGTCAGATCGCTAGCGGTGGGATAGCGCTGCGGGGTACCCGGACTTGAGTGGCACCGGCAAAGCCCGGCAACACCTCACCTTGGGGGAAGTAGAAGATCAGCTGGTCGTCGGTTATAGCAAAGTTCTGGTAGTGAGACGGGTCGAGGCTGATGGAAGGCAATATCGCTGCATCTATCGCGTACTGCCGTTCCAGCTCACGCTGAACGACCGGGAAGATGCGGTCTAGCGGCATCGTACCAGGTGCAAACAGCGTGTCGAAGGTGATGAGCTGGCCGGTCCCGAGGTTGTAGTTAAACGCCTTGTACCAGGTGGACGGACGTGCACCACCGAGGTCCTGGAAGAACTTGAGCACAACACTGCGGGTAGTGTGTGGCGGTTGACCGGAGCTGTGCTGTTCGGTCGTCGCGTCCATTTGGTAGGGGTACTCGCGCACCCCAGAACCCTGAGCTACGTTGACGAACCCATCGCGGTTTTGGGTGATGTAGTCGGTTAACGCCTGTTGGTCGGGATAATCGACGGGAAAGGTCAGGTTGAGAGTGTACGTGGGACCTGAAGCATAGACATGACACATCTCGGCCGTCTGGACACCACCTAAGCTCGCGCACGATGACGGCGCTGCGGCCGCCGGCCAGACCAGCAAAACCGCAGATGCTAATACCGCGGCCGCCATCAGATAACGCATCGTCGAATTGTCCTCGCAGACCACATGAAGTCGGGTCGCCTCGCAAAGTGACCACCGCCAGCGTACCCGGGTATTACCCACGACAGGCGGCAAGCAAAAGCCACCGCATTACTGGTGGGTCCCGAACCGATGCGGGTGATGACCACGGACAGTGACCGGTTGACGCGTAGCCGCAGCGTATCAAGGTCGACCTGAACACCTGCTAACCAGGATCTCCAACGCACCATAGTCCAGTACCGACAGTGCCTGCCACAGCCAACGCTCATCTAACCGCAGCTGTTCAAGCACTTCGAAACCCCGAACGATGGGCGAAAACCGCTCCCCGAACAGATAGGCAATACATGGGGGTCGAGTTGCCACAGTCCGTGCCACGCTCCGTAGTGACTTGCCAGCCTAGGCCCCGCACCACGACACCGTCGGGGTCGACGACCCATCGCCCGTAGGGCCAACACCGAGCAGTGGTCGGACTTCGCGTCAGTGATCTGTTCAGCGCTATCGCGCATGCTGGCTCGGCGGCGCACACTCGGATCAGCCAGCTCGGCCGATCACAGACACGCCTCCCGAACCGAACCGCGGTGACCGCGGTGTGACGTCAACTCTAAATTTCCGCATCGAAATCCAAGCCGCGTATCTGGCCGAAATCGATTCCGGGAGAACCCTTTATGACTAGGTCTTGGCTTCCGTGCGAGCCAGTATTGAACGGTGCATCGCTGGGGTAATTGAAGCCTAGGGTGTTGTTGGTTTTGTGTGGTTGAGGGGTGTGGTGGGTTATGTGGTGGGGATCGGTGGTGTGGGTTGTGTTGGTGGTTTAGGGTTGGTCGCGGCGTAGGTGGGCTGCTTGCAAGGGCCGCCGAGTAGTTGGTGTTGGTCACCGGCCGCGACATCGAAGCTGGCGATGCTGGGGGTGCGTCTGGTGTGGCGGGTGGCCGGGGATCAGTTGCGCTTTTCTGGTGATGTGTTAGCCCGCCACGCGCACAAGTCACCAGATCACGCCGTGGATGGCTTTTATCTTCCTTCCGCGGTCGATCCCCACAAAAAGTCAAGTACTGCCCTAGGCTAGAGCACCGCCGTACGCGTCATCACCGGCTGCGAGGTCATCGACGAACTGTGAAACCAACACGGCACCAACACAGCCGGGGGCACACCGGCTGGCCGAGGGCCGGTGAACAAACAGACACCCCACAGCCATAGCATGCACCCGAAAGCGCCCCCAACACCCAGCGCCAACAAGATCTAGGCTAGCCCACCAAACTCCCGACCGTATCGGCCAGCGATGGCACACCAGAACACTACTTCACCTGCCACCTATGAAACCGACCAACAATTCCTGCCACAAACACCAACACCCCCGGCCACCACACAACAACGTGAGATCGCAGATCCCGGGAACCGCTGCAACTATGTGCAGGCCTTGAACTCGCGATGATTACGGAACACGCTCCAGGTGAGTGCCGCGCCGACGAAGAGCACACCCACCGTTCAGATGGCATAGCTGCGTAGCGCGGCGAGTTCTGCGCCGAAGAGCAGGCCGCATCGTGGACAACACGACCGGCCAGCCGTTTCGCCCGGTGTAGGACCACCGGCGTAGTAGTCGCCTATTTGCAATGCCTCGTCGGTGAATAGCCAGCCGAGATACCGCCTAACCCGGCCAGCCTGTCGAGGACGCTGCCGCACAGCAGCGTTATCTCCCACCAGGACAGGGACATGGTCACCGAACCTAAGCACGTACCGCAGCGGTGTCGGCAATCCGGGTGGTGTCGGTCAGCTCGAATTCGTCGACGTCTCGAAGCATCGCAGCACGCAATTGCGACCAGCCGGTAGCTGACATCATCGAGCTTGAAGGTCAGGCCAACACTCAGGATGGTTTGACCCCGGTGATCATCACGTTGTAGAACCAGCTCTTCGGTATGACCCGCCGCCACACGTTGACATCTACCCAGCTAAGGGTCTTCCAGCTGGTGAATGCGAAACGTGCCCAGCCCCAGCCTAGTTTGCCCGGCGGCATCGTCGACTCGAAAGTGCGCAGCGGCCAGCCCAGCATCGCGGCAGTGAACTCCTCGGTGACGGTCTCAACCTGCACAGCGCCGGCATTGATTGCCATCGTCTCTAAAACTTTCGGTTCGAAAGTGTGCAAGTCGACCACCCACTCCAAAGCCGCCGCACGCGAGTTATCGTCGATCTCGACCTGTGTACGACGCCAGGAGCTTAACCCCGGCAACTGCACCGCGCGGATGGTGGCCTTCCACGTCAGGTCCGCAAACGCACGGGCGTACCGGTTGCCGACGTTGGTAGGCTCGCCCGCGAACACAAACCGGCCGCCCGGCTTCAGCACTCGCAGCACCTCGCGCAGCGACAACTCGACATCGGGAATGTGGTGCAGCACCGCGTGCCCCACCACCAGTTCGAAGGTGTTGTCGTCATACGGGATACTCTCGGCGTCGGCTACCCGACCATTGATGTCCAATCCAAGCGACTGCCCGTTGCGGGTGGCGATCTTGACCATACCGGGTGAGAGGTCGGTGACAGATCCACGCCGGGCGACACCGGACTGGATCAGGTTGAGCAGGAAGAAACCGGTACCGCAACCCAGTTCCAGGGCGGAATCATAGGGCAGTTCGGTGAATACCTCATCGGGCACGATGGCATCGAAGCAGTGCCGCACGTAGTCGATGCAGCGCTGGTCGTAGGAGATCGACCACTTTTCGTCGTAGTTCTCAGCTTCCCAGTCGTGGTAGAGCACCTGGGCGAGCTTGCTGTCCTTCCGGGCCGCAGCTACTTGCTCCGCAGTGGCATGCGGATTGGGCGCAGCATTTGCGGGGATTTCCGTACTCCTCGTCATGAAGGGCAGCCTAACGGCTGCCCGGATCACCTTATTCGCGGCCGCCGCCCAGTGACGAAGAGGGCTGAGCAGCGGCGAACACCTCGACATAACGGCGACGTTCGGCAGCGATCCGTTCAGCCGGTTCCAGATCGAAAATCTCGTTGATGCCGGCTTTGGCAGCGGCCAGCGCGTGCGGCAGGCCGCCGAGGAAGCGGCGCGCCCACACTGCGGCGGCGTCATACACGTCATCGGGAGCCACCATGTCGTCGATCAGGCCCAATGCCAAGGCTTCCGCCGCATCAAAGAAGCGCCCACTGCACACCAGGTCCTTGGCCTTGCTAACGCCGGCCACGCGGGTCAGTCGGGCCAATCCACCGCCATCCGGGAGCAGATCGGCTAGGGTATCGGTCGCGCTGAACTTCACGTTGTCGCCGCTGACTCGCCAATCGGCAGCCAGGGCCAACGTCAGGCCCGCTCCCAGCGCGTATCCGGTAATCGCGGCCACGGTCGGCTTGGGGATCGCCGCTACGGCGTCAACAGCCTGGCGGCGGATCTCGGCAGCGACGCCAGCCTCCACCGCGGTCAGAGTCCGCAGCTCTTGCATGTCGTCGCCGGCGGAGAAAATCTCGTGGCCGCCGAACAAGATAACCGCAGCAACGTCGTCGCGACGTCCAAGCTCGTCGGCAGCCACCGCTATTTCCCGGTAAAACTGACGTGTCATCGCGTTGGTGGGCGGTCGAGAGAGAATCAACATGGCCAGGCCAGCATCCTGCGAGCTGTCGCTGACCACAATATTGACGAATTCACTCATGACGAGCGCATAGGTCGAGGATGTTGACCGGCTGTGCCTGGCTTCGCCGCGCTCGAGCTCATCACTGCGGCTACCGTGGACGATCCACCGGAAATCCGCGCCTGACTATAACGATCGTAGTCGAAAAACTCGATCTCCCAGTTGTCGCGCCGCTTCGCCAGGTGTGGCTGCACCGAAACAATCTGGCGTTCGACGGCCAGCACATCGGCTACGGTGTGGCCGATCAGCGCGTCCAACTGTGTCCAGGTCGGGGGAAGCAGGAAGTTACGGCCGGACGCGAAGTCATCAACCGCCGCCTGGGGAGTCATCCAAGCGGCACGATCGGATTCGGTGTTCTCCCCGTCGGCGCGCTGCCCCTCCGGCAACGCCCCCACAAAGAAGTAGGTGTCGTAGCGGCGGGTCAGCTCGGCCTCTGGGGTAACCCAGTTGGCCCACGGCCGCAGCAGGTCGGATCGCAGCACTAGATTTTCGCGGTGCAGGAAGTCCGCGAACGACAGTGTCCGGTCGACCAGAGCGCGGCGAGTCTCGCCGTACACCGAAGTGTCTGTAACAATGCTGCTTGGTGACGAAAGCGACTGGCCGGCCAGCCCAGCGAACAACACCCCCGTCTCCTCGAACGTCTCGCGCGCAGCGGCGCAGACCAGCGCTTCAGCCAGATCCGCTGCGACGCCGAACCGTTGCGCCCACCACGCCGGCGACGGCCCGGCCCACGCGATGTCAACATTGCGATCGCGATCGTCGACACCGCCACCGGGAAACACCATCCCCCCGGCAGCGAACTCCATCGCTGCATGCCGGCGCATCAAAAAAACGGTTAAGCCTTCTGGGCTATCTGGAATTTCCCGGACCAGCATCACGGTCGCCGCCGGTCGCGGTGGCGTCATAGCTGCCTCCGGTGGGCTGCTCGGGAGCGGACTCTGCGAGCGAAATAGCGCCCGTCGACAACGTCCAGAGCGATCGACTGACCGAACGTAGTGGACAGATTTTCTGCTGTCAGCACGTCGGACAGCAAACCCGCGGCGACGACCTTGGCCTCAGACAGCAGCAGGCAGTGGCTAAAGCCAGGCGGAACCTCCTCCACGTGGTTGGTGACGAGCACTAGCGCCGGAGCGCACGCGTCGGCGGCCAGATCTGCCAGCCGGGCAACCAACTCCTCGCGAGCACCCAAGTCGAGACTGGCGACAGGTTCATCGAGCAGCAGTAGTTCCGGATCGGTCATCAATGCCCGAGCAATCAGCACCCGTTTGCGCTCGCCTTCAGACAGTGTACCGAAGGTGCGGTCGGCGAGGTGTTCGGCACCCACACTTTCCAGCATGTCGATCGCCCGCTGGTAGTCGACACCTTCGTACCGTTCGCGCCAGCGTCCCAGCACCGCATAGCCCGCCGACACCACGAGATCACGCACCACTTCATTGTTTGGCACCCGCTGCGCCAGAGCCGACGAACTCAAGCCAATGCGCGCACGCAACTCGGAGATGTCGACGCGCCCCAGCCGCTCACCGAGCACATAGGCAACGCCCGTCGACGGGTGGTCGGCCGCCGCAGCAATGCGCAGCAGCGACGTCTTGCCGGCCCCATTGGGGCCGATAATCACCCAACGTTCGTCGAGTTCCACTGCCCAATCCAGCGGCCCAACCAGGACACGCCCTTCGCATCGAAGAGATACGTTCTTAAAGTCGATCAGCAGATCGGGATCGGCTGCGTCGCTGCCAGTTTCAGGGCCAAGTTGGGGCACCCGAACATCGTGCCGTACTGCGATGCCACGACAACTGCCGGGTCGCCCCCGACCAGGTTGCCACGGGAAGCGCCTAGTCGGGAGGAATCGCGACGCGGCGCACTCCGCCGTCGGCCGCGTCAGCGGCCTCGATCTCTCCGCGTGTCACACCCAGCACAAAGAGCACCGTGTCCAGGTAGGGATGGCTCAACGACGCATCGGCGACGGCACGCAACTCCGGCTTAGCATTAAACGCAATTCCCAGCCCAGCCGCTGCCAGCATGTCGATGTCATTGGCACCGTCACCGACGGCAACGGTCTGCTCCATTGGCACGCCAGCCTGCTCCGAGAAGTCGTGTAGAGCCTTGGCCTTACCGGGCCGATCGACGATCGTGCCGACCACCCGGCCGGTAAGTATGCCGTCGACGATCTCTAGCTCGTTGGCCGCGACGAAGTCCAGCATCAGCTCGCGTGCAAGCGGCTCGATGATCCGCCGAAAGCCTCCGGACACGACCCCGCAACGAAACCCCAGCCGTCGCAGCGTACGCAGAGTGGTCCGAGCGCCGGGCATCAGCTGCAACTGATTGGCCACCTCATCAATCACCTTGGCGGGCAATCCCTCCAAGGTGGCCACCCGCTGCTGTAACGATTCCGCAAAATCCAGCTCACCGCGCATCGCGGCCTCGGTGATCGCAGCGACCGTCCCCTGCGCGCCAGCTCGGGCTGCCAACATCTCAATCACCTCACCCTGGACCAAAGTGGAATCGACATCAAACACAATGAGTCGTTTGATGCGCCGGCCCAGACCGTAACCCTCCACTGCCACGTCGACGTGCTCCGCGGTGGCCACCCGGTTGAGAGCCGTCCGCAGCGATCCCGCAGCTTCCAACGGCGCCGAAACTCGCAACTCCAGTCCGGTAACCGGGTAGTCGGAGATGCCTCGAATGACGTCTATGTTGACATCCAGCACCGCGACCTCACGTGCTACAGCGCTGAACGCCCGGGCGGTAATCGGACGGCCCAGCACAAAAATCGTGTGGGTCGATGGTTCCTGGATGATCGGCAAGTCGTCACTGCGCTCGATCGTGACATCAAGGCCGACCCGGCGAATCGCGGCTTGCACGTCGTCTCGCAACGCGGTATAGCCGGCGCCTTCCAGCGGGCACAACACCAGCACACCCAGGGTGAGCCTGCCCCGAATCACCACCTGCTCGACGTTAAGCAGTTCGACCCCGTGCCGCGAAAGCACGGCGAAGAGCACTGACGTCACACCTGGCTGATCAACACCGGTGACAGTAATCAGCACCGACACCTTGGGTGGCTTATTCACTCCGCAACTCATCTGACAGCGCCGGCCGAGCCGAGCTACATCAGTGTGAACTCACGTCGACGAGTTCCTCGGCGTGACGACGCCCAATGTATGCCTCGGCGCGCAATCGCTCCACCATGTGTGGGTAGTGCAGCTCAAAAGCCGGACGCTCCGAACGAATCCGGGGCAGTTCGGTGAAATTATGCCGCGGCGGCGGACAACTGGTCGCCCATTCCAAGGAGTTGCCGTATCCCCACGGGTCGTCGACGGTCACCACCTCGCCGTAGCGCCAGCTCTTAAATACGTTCCACACGAATGGGAACATCGACGCACCCAGGATAAAGGACCCAACAGTCGAGACAACATTCAAACCCTGGAAGCCGTCGCTGGGAAGATAGTCGGCGTAACGTCGGGGCATGCCCATGTCGCCCAGCCAGTGCTGCACCAAGAATGTGGTATGGAAACCGATGAACGTCAGCCAGAAGTGCAGCTTGCCCAGCTGCTCGCTAAGCAGCCGACCGGTCATTTTGGGGAACCAGAAGTAGATACCGGCAAACGTGGAGAACACGATGGTGCCGAACAGCACGTAATGGAAATGCGCGACGACGAAATAGCTGTCAGTCACGTGGAAGTCCAGCGGCGGACTGGCTAGCAACACGCCGGTCAAACCACCCAACAAGAAGGTGACCGCGAAGCCGACCGAAAATAACATCGGCGTCTCAAAGGTCAACTGACCCTTCCACATTGTGCCGACCCAGTTGAAGAACTTAATCCCGGTCGGCACCGCGATCAAATACGTCATAAACGAAAAGAACGGCAGCAGAACAGCACCGGTGGCGAACATGTGGTGCGCCCACACCGCGACCGATAATGCAGCAATAGACAACGTCGCGTACACCAGCGTGGTGTAGCCGAAGATGGGCTTGCGGGAAAACACCGGGAAGATCTCTGAGACGATACCGAAGAACGGCAGCGCGATGATGTAAACCTCGGGATGGCCGAAGAACCAGAACAGGTGCTGCCACAGCAGCACTCCGCCGTTGGCCGCGTCGTAGATGTGAGCTCCCAGATGCCGGTCGGCGGCCAACCCAAAAAGCGCGGCAGTGAGCAGGGGGAACGCAATCAGCACCAGGATCGATGTCACCAAAATATTCCAGGTGAAGATCGGCATCCGGAACATCGTCATCCCGGGAGCGCGCATGCAAACCACGGTGGTGATCATGTTGACCGCACCCAATATGGTCCCCAGACCGGCAACAATCAAACCCATAATCCACAGGTCACCGCCGGCACCGGGCGAGTGGATGGCGTCGGTCAACGGCGTATAGGCAGTCCAGCCGAAGTCGGCGGCCCCACCTGGTGTGATGAAGCCAGCCATCCCCATGGCGGCACCGAACAAGAACAACCAGAAAGAAAAGGCGTTCAGCCGTGGGAATGCCACGTCGGGTGCGCCGATTTGCAGCGGCAGCACCAAGTTGGCGAAACCAAACACGATCGGGGTGGCATAGAAAAGCAACATGATCGTGCCGTGCATGGTGAACAGCTGGTTGAACTGTTCATTGGACAAGAACTGCAAGCCAGGTGCGGCCAACTCGGTACGCATCAGCAACGCCAGCAAGCCACCCACAAAGAAGAAGATGAAGCAGGCAACGCAGTACATGACTCCGATCATCTTGTGATCGGTGGTGGTTATCAGCTTATAGACGAGGTTCCCTTTGGGACCAGTGCGGGCCGGGTATGGACGGATAGCCTTGAGTACTCCCGACGAGGGCGCTTCGACTGTCAACAGCTCCTCCAGACATCCATTCCGGACAGGGGGCACACTACGCATTACAGACAGGGATCCTAGTCCCCGAACAGGTGGACGGTAGATCTGGTCCTCAATAGTATAAATATACTTATAATATAATAATTACCGCTGCATTATGCCTCATCGAGTTCAGTGTGGCATGCATCATCGTCGGAACCGAACTGACCGGATGTTACGGTCAAACCCGTGTCATCCGTCACAATGCCACCCCTATGGCTATTCACCAGGGCCATCGTCGCAGTAGCGTCAGCGGTGATAGCAGTGGGTAGCGGTTGTGGGTCGGCACAGCCCGGCAGCAAACCATCGTCACCCACCCGGTCACTGCTCACCCCCACCACTCAAATCGCGGGAGCCAGTGTGCTCGGAAACGAGCGCCGGCCGGACCAAGCGTGCGCACCCGAGCCAGCCGCGATTGATCCAGGGCCGCCGACACGGCCGGCCCACAACGCCGCGGGAGTCACACCAGATGTGGCCCAGGTACCAGCCGAGGCACAGCGCATTGTGGTGCTGGCCGGTGACCAGCTCGATACACTATGCGCGCTTGGCTTGCAATCCCGAGTCGCCGCCGCCGCATTGCCGAACGGTTCCGTAAACCAGCCCTCCTACCTGGGCAACGCCGTGCATGGCCTGCCCGACGTCGGTACCCGCAGAGCCCCGAACCTGGGAGCCATTGCGGCGACTCAACCGGATCTGATTCTGGGCTCTCAAGCGTTGACGCCGAAGTTGTATCCGCAGCTAACGGCGATCGCCCCAACGGTGTTCACCGCAGCACCGGGCGCAAGCTGGGAAGACAACCTTCGTGGTGTCGGCGCTGCCACGGCGCGCAACGATGCCGTAAACGCACTGATCAACGGCTTCTCCCAACGGACCACCCATATCGGGGCCACTCATGACGCAACCCACTACCAAGCGTCCATCGTCCAGCTGACCACCAACACAATGCGGGTGTACGGATCGAATAACTTCCCGGCCCGCGTGCTCACCGCGGTCGGAGTGGACCGACCCATGTCACAGCGATTCACCGACAAGGCTTATATTGAGATCGGCACCACCGATGCTGATCTCGCGAAGGCGCCGGATTTCTCCGCGGTTGACGCCGACATCATCTACGTATCGTGCACCTCACCGGCAGTCACAAAGCGCGCCGCCACCGTCCTGGACAGCGGCCCGTGGCGCAAGCTATCCGCTAATCATGACAACCGTGTTTTCATCGTCAACGATGAAGTGTGGCAGACCGGCGAGGGCTTGATCGCAGCCCGCGGCATCGTTGATGACCTACGGTGGATCAACGCGCCAATCAACTAATATCGTACGCCTGAAGTTCGTTTAATATTCGCCGAGCATAAGATCACACCGACCCTCTTCAGGGCATGTCACCGCGACCTTGTCAATATCCGCGGTAGCCACCGATAGCGGATTCCAGCAAGTTTATAAAACGAACTTCAGACGCAAGGCACCAGTGATTGAGCGCAAGTGCGGTAAAGCCGGGCCGTAGCGGGTTACCACTATACGACCTATTACCCGTACCCGCCTGCCCCGATCGAGGGGGCAGAGATAGGCTTTGGGTATTCACCAGCTATGAAGTCGCACGTGTCAAACCACAGAAGGAAGATTTAGGTGCCATGACTACCGTCTCCGCCTACGCCGCCACGTCGGCGACTGAACCGCTGACCAAAGTCACCATCAACCGTCGTGACCCGGGTCCGCACGACGTAGCGATCCAGATCCAGTTCGCCGGGATCTGCCACTCCGATATCCATACCGTCAAAGCTGAGTGGGGCCAACCGAATTACCCCGTGGTCCCAGGCCATGAGATCGCTGGCGTGGTGACTGCGGTGGGCACTGAAGTCACCAAGCACAAGGTGGGCGACCGCGTCGGCGTGGGCTGTATGGTGGACTCTTGCGGTGAATGCAGCAGCTGCCTGGCTGGCATCGAGCAGTACTGTAAACGGGGTGCGACCTTTACCTACAACTCGATCGGCACAGACGGCCAGTCAACACAAGGCGGCTACAGCCAGGCAATCGTCGTCGACGAGAACTTTGTTGTACACATCCCCGATGCGCTACCGCTGGACACCGCTGCGCCGTTGCTGTGCTCGGGCATCACGCTCTACTCACCGCTTAAGCATTGGAATGCTAAGCCGGGCACACGGCTCGCAATCATCGGTTTGGGCGGCCTGGGGCACATGGGTGTCAAGCTAGGCAGGAAGATGGGCTGTGAAGTGACGGTGCTGTCCCAGTCGCTGAAGAAGATGGAGGACGGACTGCGGCTGGGTGCCAGCAACTATTACGCAACCGCCGATCCCGACACCTTCCGCAAACTGCGTGGCAGCTTCGACCTGATTCTCAACACCGTCTCGGCGAATCTAGATCTCGGCAAATACCTGAACCTGCTTGATGTCAATGGCACACTCGTCGAGCTGGGCATCCCCGAGCACCCGATGCTGGTGCCGGCATTCGCGCTGGCGCTCATGCGGCGCAGCCTATCTGGGTCGAACATCGGCGGGATCACCGAAACCCAGGAAATGCTGAATTTCATTACCGAACATGGTGTTACACCCGAAATCGAGCTCATCGAACCGGATTACATCAACGAAGCCTATGATCGAGTGCTGGCAAGCGACGTGCGATACCGCTTCGTCATAAACATATCAAGTTTGTAAAGCTGTGACGTCGGCGTGGCTTTGCCATGAGCTGGCTTCATCGCCAGCATGGACGACACCTGAGATGCCGGCCAACGGCCAGCCAGCGACGAAGACATATTCCGCAACTGCGGGCAAATCTGTAGGCACAAGCCGTGACTCAACGTGACATGAGTGTAACAACCGGTTGGTCAACTAGTCGGTAGTGCAAGCGCTTTCCTTTGAGCCATCAACAGCTATAAATTAAAGTCATATTGTCCGCGCTTCTTCAACGGGGGCACCGAAACGTTTATTGATGACTGCATCTACTCTTGTTTGCCTTGCGCCAACCACGAGTTGTGGCGGCTGACCAAACCGAAATTCGAGGTAGACACAGAACGGTTCACGGCTTTCTGAAATGGTACGACACTTCGATAGGCTGGCCGTCGACGTCCTCCCAGGGTAACACGTACGGAGTGTGCTTGGTTCGTGGCAGTCCACAGGACCTCAATACCGAGACCAAAAGACACCTGCCAGGGTCCGGGTTGTCCCGGCCTGAATAACCCGCTTGGTCTATGCCTTTTCCCGAAACAAACAGCATGTTTCACGGCTTCGGCGTGGTTCCACAGGCGCCCGGTTACTTCCATCGCTAGCTCACCTATGTAAAGACGAATGTCACTATTGCGGTCATACCGCAATAGATCCAGCGGTATGACCGCCAGGAAGGGTGATGAAACGCCAGTTGACGCCGAAATTTTTGAAATCGATTAGGCAACGAGGAGCATGTCACGGCCCATGGGGATATCGATCGTCGAATTCCACCAAGTATTTGAGAACCGTCCCCGCTGGGTACCATATAAGAAAGACCGAACCACCACGTATTTGATAGTAGAGTGCACAAACCGACACCGGCCAATCGTTGCCGCAGTAATTTACGACGAAACTGCGCCACGCAGTTCATCCCATTACGTCGCGCAAGTAGCCGAAGACCATAAGATCAAGTAAAGGGACTCTGGAGGGTAGACTGGATGATATGATCGACAACCACAAACATCGCAAGAATGACGCTCAACTCGCAGATAAGCCTGAGAAGACGCGATCTACCCGACGGAGTAGAGCGAACCCAATTGACGAAGGTTAACCAAGGCGGCCCGAGAAGCCTGAGAAGAGGCAAGACACGGCAATGGTCAGCATTCGTCTCACAACCGAAGAGTTGAGCGTTGCTCAAGAAACACGACGGCCATGGCCTCAACGTGAGCCGGTACGTGTGCAACAACACTCTGTGCCCTCAGCACTCGGCGGACCCGACCCCGTTAGGACTGCTTGTCGCCGATAGTACTTCGCCAAACATACCAACACCCGCAGGCACGCTAACTTACCCAATCGATGTGCTCTACTACTACAGACCTCCCCTCCGCCGAGCGTCTATGTCAAAGAGACAGGTCCCTCGGCGGCCTCCTAGGAGACCCGAAAAACTATGTCCGTCAAGTAGTGACCGGATCAATCCGCGATGCGCTGCTTCGCCGCCGGCACAGCTCACCCAGCGTTCGAGCGTCTATCGCCGCAAATAGGGTGGCTTCGAAATAGAAAACTAACCGATCAGGAGTTTTGCTGGATCAAGCTAGTAGAACTGAAGGTAACGCGGCTGAACTGCGACCTTTAGAAGTCCCAATCCTCGTCCTCGGTGACGACGGCTTTACCGATCACATACGATGACCCCGAGCCAGAGAAGAAGTCATGATTCTCATCGGCGTTGGGAGACAATGCCGACAGGATCGCCGGGTTCACGTCGGTCTCGTCCCGCGGGAACAGCGCCTCGTAGCCGAGGTTCATCAACGCCTTATTTGCGTTGTAACGCAAGAACTTCTTGACGTCTTCGGTCAACCCAACTCTGTCGTAGAGATCCTGGGTGTATTCCACCTCGTTGTCGTAGAGCTCAAAGAGCAGTCCGTAAGTGTACTCCTTGAGTTCTGCCCGCTTGGCATCATCGACCAGCACCAAACCACGCTGGAATTTGTAGCCAATGTAGTAACCGTGGACTGCTTCGTCGCGGATGATCAGTCGAATCATGTCAGCGGTATTGGTCAGCTTGGCCCTACTCGACCAGTACATCGGCAGGTAAAACCCGGAGTAAAACAGGAAACTTTCGAGCAAGGTGGAGGCCACCTTACGCTTGAGCGGTTCATCGCCTCGGTAGTACTCCATCACGATTTTAGCTTTGCGCTGCAGGTTGGCGTTCTCTTCCGACCAGCGAAACGCTTCGTCGATCTCCGCTGTCGAGCACAGCGTGGAAAAGATCGAACTGTAGCTCTTGGCGTGCACCGACTCCATGAACGCAATGTTGGTGTAGACGGCTTCCTCATGCGGCGTCAGCGCATCAGGAATCAGGCTGACTGCTCCGACCGTGCCTTGGATCGTGTCGAGCAGCGTCAGACCGGTGAACACCCGCATTGTCAGCTGCTTTTCACTAGCAGTCAGCGTGCCCCACGACGGGAGATCGTTGGACACCGGCACCTTCTCAGGAAGCCAGAAGTTTCCAGTCAACCGATCCCAGACCTCGACGTCCTTGTCGTCTTGCAGCGAGTTCCAATTGATCGCCGAAACGCGGTCAATCAGCTCTATCTTCTCAGTCACCAGAACCTCACTTCACGCGCTTTAGTCAGCTGACAGTCTGCCCCGCTGTACTCGGGATTTAAACACTACCCTTGGGGTCCAAGATACCGCCGCAACACAATAAGTAGTGTTTGCGCGTCGCCTAGCCCAGCCGTCTAATTCGCCACCGTGAACGGCGCATGCCGGTGCGATGAACCCATTCCCACTCCAAAAGAATTGGTTATTCGCAGGCTTGACCGAACGGGTTCCACACCAGTACTGCCAAGTGTAGCTGCCCCAGAGCACGGTGTCTTACCATGCTCATCGAGATACCAGCTGCTGCAACTGCCGCTTTCCACACCGAGTTAGCCAAATTGTCCTTGCAACTCGTCGTTGAAACGGTCCTGCGCGGCACGCGTCGGAGCCAGCGCCTGTGCGCCTAACCGGTCGCACGTCGCAATCGCGTCGACTACATAGCGGATTTGGGATTCGATCATGAACACGACGGAGTTGTGCCCTAGTCCGGTGTTGGGTCCTAGCAGGAAGAACAAATTAGGCATATCAGCGACAGTGATCCCACGGTGAGCGGTAATGCCCTCACGGTTCCAGCGATCTACCAGATTCTCACCGTGGCGTCCTTTAATCTGGACATAGATGTAAGGAGTCGGTGGCATGAAAACCGGTACCGTAGATGATCACGTCCACTTCTCGGAAGGACGCACAGCCAGTACCGTCGACAGTGACGATCCCGTCGCGCGTGATTCGGCTGATAGCTTCGGTGACCAATTCGGTCTTTGAGTTCGCGATTCCCCGGTAATAACTGGAAGAGTTCAGGATTCGCTTGCACCCGATGAGGTAGTGCGGAACAAGCTTGTGACGCAGCTCGCGGTCTTTCACCGAGTGGCGGATGTTCCATTCGGCGAGGGCTTCGATGACCTTGAGCGTGTTCGGTCACTTCGTCATGCCGTATGCCAACGCCTCATGCGCCAGTAGATACCGGCACGCAGCAAGGCCCGTAGTCCCAGGACATTCGTCAGAACGCGCCGCAGCCGCAATGGCAGTTCTACGTTAATGCGCGGCACCACCCAGGGTAGGGTGCGTTGATAGAGCTGGAGTTCGGCAACCTGGCAGATGCCCTCCGGCACGATTTGGATCGCGCTGGCGCCAGTCCCGATCATCGCCACCCGCTTTCCAGTCAAATCTACACCGTGATCCTAGTGCGCGGAATGGAAAGCAGAGCAGCGGAATTCGTCACGCCTTCGATATCAGGGATAGACGGGATATGCAGCGCACCGCTCCCCGAGATCAAGAACTGGGCGACGTATTCTCGCCCATAGGAGGTGAACACATGCCACCGGTACTTGTCCTCGTCCCAGTGGCCACGATCAACCAGCGAGTTGAAAACGATGTAACGACGCAGTTCATATTTCTCAGTCACTCCCTTGAGGTAGTCCCGAACCTCGGGTTGGTAGGAAAACCGGTGCTTCCAATCCGGCTTGGGCGCGAATGAGAAGGAATACAGGTGAGACAGGATGTCGCATGCGCAGCCGGGGTAACTGTTGTCCCGCCACATACCGCTGACGTCGTCGACCTTCTCCGGGATCACAAAGTCAACGCCTTGCCGTTGTAACGCAATTGCCATCCCCAGACCAGAAAACCCTGTACCAAGAATGAGAACACGGGTGTGCACCGACTGATGGCCCTCGAGCGTCAGCTCGGCATGGGTGTCCAGTGGATTCCCGGCATTTGTCATGTTGAATCAGTCTTCCTATGAGGGCCGGTGCGCGAAATGCGCATCTTTGGCCTAGGCATCTAGCTGTCGCAAATATCCGATACCCAAGGCATCGTATACAAATACGGCATGTGTTTAGCGATCATCATGGCGATGTCAACGCCGCCAATGCTCAGCTCGCGGAGCGATCGAGTGGTACTGCATCGTGGATCGGCCGGTCAGGATTCATCGAGATGCCAAGCGTCTCCGCGGTTCCGACGATGACGGCCATCATGATGGTCGTCAGATGCGCAACGAACTGCTCACGTGGCATCCGCCGCGGGCTATCGGGTTCGGGACCCAACCACCACTCAGTGGCCGACGCAACCGATCCGAAGGCAGCGAACGCGGCAAGTTCAATAGCTGCGCGGTTCAGCTCCATTGTCCGTAACTCGTTGTTGAACATCTCGGCCATAGTCAGGGTGATTTCGCGACCTTCGTCGAGGGTCCGCACTGTCGCCTCGGACTGCGCTGAGAACCGGCCTTGGATGAAAACCCGCAACACGTTGGGATGCTTGTCGACGAGGCTGACATATTCTTCGACGCTGCGCCGAATGACTTCGCGAGCCGCGTCGGTAGCTAAGTCAATAGCCGGGAAGATCGCCGACCACAGCATGTCACGCAGACGTATGCCGATGGCCTTGAACAGATCGGCCTTGTCAGTGAAGTGCCGGTAAATCTTGGGCTTAGCGGTTCCAGCTTCTTCGGCGATTTCTCGCACACTGACCTCGGGCCCCAGTCGGTCGAGAGCGCGAAAAGCCGCATCGACGATTTCGCCGCGCACTTTCTTACGGTGTTCACGCCAACGTTCACTGCGTGCGTCGATCTTCACCTCGGGCTTCATGCTGGGATAGGATCGGCTAATTCTCCCCACGTCAAATACCTTACCGGGTCGCACATGCTGACCCGCACAGCCCGACTGCTTCAACGGCTCGGGAGTGTGGATCCTGCGACGGGTCACAGGCGTGTCGCATCGCAGGATCCACACTCGCGAGGAACTGAGAAACTACAGCATGCAAGACACGCAGCCCTCGACCTCGGTGCCTTCCAGCGCCATCTGCCGCAGCCGAATGTAATACAGCGTCTTGATTCCCTTGCGCCACGCATAAATCTGCGCCTTGTTCACGTCGCGGGTGGTGGCGGTGTCTTTGAAGAACAACGTCAACGAGAGCCCTTGGTCGACGTGCTGGGTTGCCGCCGCGTATGTGTCGATGATCTTCTGGTACCCGATCTCATAAGCGTCCTGGTAATACTCCAGGTTGTCATTGGTCATATAGGGCGCCGGATAGTAAACCCGGCCGATTTTGCCTTCCTTACGGATCTCAACTTTCGACACGATCGGGTGGATCGACGACGTCGAATGGTTGATGTAGGAGATCGATCCGGTCGGCGGCACCGCCTGTAGGTTCTGGTTGTAGATGCCGTGTGCGGCCACCGACTTTTTCAACCGCTTCCAATCGTTTTGGGTCGGGATACGGATCCCTGCCCTAGCGAACAACTGACGCACTTTGTCAGTCTTCGGCTCCCACGTCCGTTCGATGTATTTGTCGAAGAACTCTCCCGACGCGTACTTGGACCGCTCGAAACCCTTGAAGAATGTACCTCGTTCAATCGCGATAGAGTTCGAGGCTAGCAGCACGTGAAACAACACCGTATAGAAGTAAATATTGGTGAAATCGACTCCCTCTTCGGAACCGTAGAAGATGCCTTCACGGGCCAAGTAGCCATGCAGGTTCATCTGCCCTAGCCCGATCGCATGGGAATCATTGTTACCCTGCTCGATCGAGGGCACCGACTTAATGTGCGTCTGGTCACTCACCGCAGTCAGCGCGCGAATCGCCACCTCAACTGTCTGCGCGAAATCCGGTGAGTCCATCGTCTTGGCAATGTTCAGCGATCCCAGGTTGCATGAAATGTCCTTGCCAACTTTGGCATATGACAAATCGTCGTTAAACAACGACGGCGTAGACACCTGCAAGATCTCCGAGCACAGGTTCGAGTGGGTGATCCTACCTTCAATGGGGTTGGCCCGGTTCACCGTGTCCTCGAACATGACATAGGGGTAACCGGACTCGAACTGCAGCTCGGCCAGCGTCTGGAAGAACTCCCGCGCCTTGATCTTGGTCTTGCGGATGCGTGCATCATCGAGCATCTCGTAGTACTTCTCAGTCACCGAGATATCGGCGAATGGCACCTCGTAAACCCGTTCGACATCGTACGACGAGAACAGGTACATGTCCTCGTTGCGCTTAGCCAGCTCAAAGGTGATGTCGGGAATTACCACCCCCAGGCTCAGCGTCTTGATCCGGATCTTCTCATCGGCGTTCTCCCGCTTGGTGTCCAAGAAGCGGTATATGTCAGGGTGATGGGCGTGCAGGTACACCGCACCGGCGCCTTGGCGCGCGCCCAACTGATTGGCATACGAGAACGAATCTTCAAGCAACTTCATGATCGGAATGACGCCGGAAGACTGGTTTTCGATATTCTTGATCGGTGCACCATGCTCACGAATGTTGCTCAACAGCAAAGCAACTCCCCCGCCACGCTTGGATAGCTGTAGCGCGGAGTTGACCGATCGCCCGATCGACTCCATGTTATCCTCGATGCGCAGCAAAAAACAGCTCACCGGCTCGCCGCGTTGCTTCTTACCTGAGTTCAAAAAAGTCGGGGTAGCCGGCTGGAACCGGCCGTCGATAATCTCGTCGACGAGCTTCTCGGCTAAAACGGTGTCACCGGCTGCCAACGTGAGTGCAACCACGCAGACCCGGTCTTCGAGGCGCTCTAGATACCGCTTCCCGTCGAACGTCTTCAGCGTGTAAGAAGTGTAATACTTGAACGCACCAAGAAACGTTGAGAACCGAAACTTCTTGGCGTAGGCACGATCCAGCAGCGACTTGACGAAGTTACGCGAGTACTGATCGAACACCTCACGCTCGTAGTAATTCTCGCGGATCAGATAGTCCAGCTTCTCGTCCTGATTATGGAAAAAGACCGTATTCTGATTGACATGCTGCAGAAAGAATTGGCGGGCCGCGAGTAAGTCCTTGTCGAACTGGATCTTGCCATCCGCATCGTACAGATTCAACATCGCGTTAAGCGCATGGTAGTCTTTTTCGTCGAACAATACGTGAGTGCCGCCGGTTACCGGCTCTGCAGTGGCGATTGGTGGCACGTCTGTTCCTTCCAGAAATTGGCTAACCCCGCTCGGACTGCAATAACGTCGTCCTCGGTACCCATCAGTTCGAAGCGGTAGAGGTAAGGAACACCGCATTTGCGAGAAACGACATCGCCAGCATAACAAAACTCTGCGCCGAAGTTGATGTTGCCGGCCGCGATTACCCCGCACAGTAGTGCTCGATTATACTCGTTGTTCAAAAAGGCGATGACCTGCTTGGGGACGTAGCCGCATGCTTGAAGATCCGGAGCAGCCCGGCCGCCGCCATACGTGGGCAGCACTAATACATAGGGCTCATCGAACTCGATACGACTATGCAACGGTATCCGCGTGGCGGGAACACCTAGCTTCTGCACGAAACGATGAGTATTCTCCGACACCGAAGAGAAATAGACTAGGTTGCGCCCCGGCACCGACAATCCTCCTTACCTACTTTATAGTGATCCGGCTACGCGGTCAGCAGGGCCCCGGCGAGTGCCTTGATGCGATCGGGCCGGAAGCCCGACCAGTGGTCGTTTCCGGCCACAACGACCGGCGCCTGCAAGTAACCCAACGCCATCACATAGTCACGCGCCTCAGAATCGAGGCTGATGTCGACTGTCTGGTAGGGGATGCCTTGCTTATCCAGCGCCTTGTACGTGGCACTGCACTGTACACACGCGGGTTTGGTATACACGATGATGCTCATCACAGAAATAAAGCTCCTTTACGCAAGTTGGAAAGGTTATACAGACTGGCAACTACTCAGGTACAACGTGTGCTGTGTCCAGAGATCCGCCAAGCCCCCCAGGATTCCCGTCGTGCGGCCGCCCACATCACCTAACCTGGCGATACCGATTCCAGAACGATCACCTGCCTGGCTGGCGTAGTGAACCTGGGATCTGCGGTCGCCTCAAAACACTACACCTAGTGGGTGGCAAGGAGAATAGGTACAAGATGTTCTGAACAACATTTACGAAATTCCCTGGTTGTAGGCCATGACCTGCGAACCATCCGGCGTGTCGTAACTCACGATAGTCGTCCAACAATCATCACAGGTGCCCATCCGCACCGGAACAATACCCGGCACCGACAAGACTAATGTTACCGACACGTCCCCTGCAGCCAGCAAAGCTGCCAACGGCAGCTGGCGGCTCTGCTGCTAACCGAATGTGTTCAGCTCACCTCGGCAGCAAACTTGCCGACGATGTCACACAATTTGCGGAAATCTCGCGGCTGTCCGTGGAAGCCTTACCCGCCAAGGACGGAAGCGGCACGGAAAATGTGATTCCGTCGATCACGTTCGAGCCGGCGATGCCGAACGACTTGTGCGCCTCGTCGCACGCCTACACGCTACCGTATTGGTCCGCTGAACTAGCGAATACCACCAACGGCTTGTTCTTCACCACGCCATCGCTGAATGGTCGTGACAGCTAGTCAACCACATTCTTAACCATCGCGGGGGTGCTGCCGTTGTATTCCTCCGGGATGACCACCAGGGCAGCATCCGTGTCAGCTGCGATGTCCCGCAACGCCGTCACCGAAACCGGCACACGTGTTGATATGTCGATGTCTTCGTTATAGAACGGCAACTCCCCCAGCCTCTCAAACACCGTGACGGTGACGCCGTCCGGGGAAAACCCTTATGTCCAACTCGGCCATAAGGCGGTTGATCGACACTACGCACAGGCTTCCCACTAACACCAAGGCGTTTATGTTGGAGTCCTCCAGCACCGTTCCATTCCCATGTAAGCCATGGGCTGACCTTCATCCTTGCACATACAAACGGGCCACGGTCCATTTTGTATTCCAACCGCGTTACAAGTGCAATCAGGGACCCATGACGAGTGGTTGAGTAGAGTTCGCTCTGTCCACTCCGGCAAAACCTCTACAAGAGCGCAGTGACGCGGCGCGTAATCGCGCGCTGTTGTTGGCGGTGGCCCACCGCCTGGCCACTACAAACGTTGCGGATGCCATACGTCGCCGTGGGCCACCGGTGTCGGCAAAGGCACGCTGTTCCGCCGGTTCGGCAGCCGAGCCAGCCTGATTACGGGTGCTGCTCGAAGCGGACGAGCGCGCCCCAGCAGACGTTCCTATTCGGGCCGTCGCCCGTTGAACCCGATGCGCCCCGACGGATCGACTAGTCGCGTTCAGGCGAGAGCGGAATCTGCTTCGTCCATACCCACCACGCACTGCTATAAGTATAGGCAACCAACCACGACCCATTTACCCGTCACGTTGGGGCGGCTGCGATGCAGCGCATCCATGTAGTAGATGTTTGCAGTCAGCAAAGAACACCGGCGACCTCGATGACCAGACCGACGCCCTGCTGGCGCTGCTCGACGCCGACTATGTCGAACATCTATGGCAGTCACGCCCTGGAAACGTTGGGCCAGGCGTGGGAGAGTCTGGCGCCAAGCTGTGCGGACAGTGACTAACTCGGTCCTGCGATGTTTACCTCGACCAGTTTTTGGCGTCGGCCGAGCTTCGTCGTCACTCCAAAGTGGCCGAGCTGCCGGTCGTCGTCGGCGCCGACTATCCCACCGAACCACCTCAAGATCGTCACTTGCGCCTAATACCTAATATGAGACGCGTGAATTCAGTGTGCACGCAAGTAGGTCACTACGGCCGCCCGCTCGGCGCTGCCCCGACGCCGCATTTTAGCGTCCGATCCGACCGCCTATGACGACGCCTACGACCACGTGATGGGATTGGTGCGCGGACTTGGTACACCCGGCAGAGGTCTGGGGCTGGACGAGGCGTATGTTGGGTTGACCGCAGCCGATAAAACTCAGGACACCGAAGGTGCCGAGCACATCCACGCCGTCATCTTGTCGGAAACCAGGCTATCCTGCTAAGTCGGCCATCAGTGACAACAAGCAGTACGCCAAGGTCGCCATCGGCTTCGCGAAACCGGCTAGAATCTTTACCATCACCTACTCGAACGAGATGACCCTGACAGCTGCCCGACCAGTTGAAGAGCTGCAGGGAGTTAAGCTTAAGATCGCGAAAAATCTTGAAGCCCTTGGTAATAAGGGCGTGGCAGCTCGCACACAGCAACAGCGAGTTGCTGACTTCCACCTTTCGGTCCGCTAACCAGCTTGTGTCTGCTGCTGCTCGTCGAGGGGGACAGGGGCGACACCGCGTTCAGCGCACAACCATGGATTTCACTCTCCTGCAGCCACGTAGATCACCTTTCCACGTGACCTCACTGACCGAACCGAAATGGATTTGGCGGTAAAGGATTTAGTGCAGCGAACGTTGACCGATGTGGTAACTTCATCGCCAACGGTAACTCAAGTGGCGGTCACCTTGCTCACCGCAATATTTTAAGCCCACGCCAAGATCCGCAAATTGGATGCGCCCACCACACTATCCCGACATCACCACCACCGCAATATTGCGCGTATTGGGTTCATGCGAGCTGGACCGCCCGATCCGATTACTCAGGAAGCGGCTCGAACTCGAGATGCCCCCACAGCGTCAGCGTGACACCGGTCCGGGTTCAATTGCCTGACTTGCCCCCTCACCGTTGCGTGGCTGGGGTATTCCCACCTCGGTCCGCTCCACGCACTGCATTGTCGCCGGGCTGGGCCGAAGTGCGCGCGTGAAAACTACGTTGACTTGCTGCATCACCACTCTGTACGGCCACCACGCCAGCCGCTTGAACCCGTATAGCAGTCGAATATCGTGGGAAGTGTAGATCAGATATCGGTTCTTTGCGACCCCCGCCAAGATCTTCTCGGCCGCCTTTTCTGCTGGCACAGCATGACTAAGGAAGCGGTCAACCCAGCGACTGAACCTCGGGTCTTGGCGGTCGATCCCAGCAATTTCGATAGTATTGACCAGCGGCGTCCGTACCGCACCGGGCACCACAACTGACACCCCGATGCGGTGCCGAGCCAGGTCGAAGCGCAGCACCTCAGAAAGTCCGCGTAATCCGTACTTGCTGGCACTGTAGGCCGCATGCCAGGGCAGGGCGACCAGCCCAGCCGCCGAGGAGACATTGACCAAATGCCCACCCCGGCCGGCAGCCAGGATCGGCGGCACAAACGTCTCGATGAAGTGGATCGGGCCCATTAGGTTGATCGCGACCACGTTGCTCCACTGGTCGTGGGTGAGCCGGTCAACGGTCCCCCAGGCTGACACGCCAGCGATATTCATCACAACATCCATGCTAGGATGCCTTGCGTGGATATCGGCGCCGAATGCCGCCACCTCGTCGTATTCGGACACGTCCAGAGCGCGATACTCGGGCACCTGTGCACCGAGCGCCCGTGCGTCGGACACGGTTTGCGACAAACCATCGCAGTGGCGGTCCGTCAGATACAGCTCGGCACCGTAGGCGGCAAGCCGCAATGCAGTGGCTCGTCCGATACCGCTAGCCGCGCCGGTGACAAAACACCGCTTCCCCACGAAATATTGTGCCGCCTGCACCATGGCTTACCTTTGTCAGCCGCCCCACAGAACGTTTAGCCACATCTGCTCGAGCAACCGCACGCAGCATTCCATGCCGCTATCGCGACCAACCAACATAAGGTCACCGGTCAGCATCAACCCGATCGTACCCGCCAGCGTAAAGATCAATACGGAGATATCTGCACAGATCGGATGGGCGATCCCCACCTTCATCTCGGCCTCGACGACACCAACGATCTGGCCAAGCACCACTTCAGAATTGCCGTTCGATAATATCTTAGATCTCAATATCGGTGTGGCGGACGACAGAAATTACACACCACCATCCCCGGGTCCATTGTGGACGTATACTTCCATTGTGTACGTATACTATGGCGGCACTGCTCACCATTCGCTTGGCGAACTGCTCGATTGACTCGCCCGGCTGACGGGGACGAAATACTGGGTGGACTTTTCGAGTTCTTCGGCTGCCTCCGCCATAGTCTGGGTGAGCACAGCGTACTTGGAGTCGAAACAGGAAGTAGGAATCCGGATCGGGTCACCCCGGCTCGGTGGCTAATGGTGCTAATCGACAGTTCAACAAGCGATATCTTCTCCGGAAGCGCACACGCTACCTTAAGGATCGCTTCTCGGTGCCTGTCATTACGCTGTCGGACAACTGGTGTCCGCTGCTCCTGACGGGCTGCTTGGCTACTCACATTTCACATTGTAATCACCCCCTCTGACCTTGCGCCATGCCGCTCGAAAAGGAAACTTGACAGCCACCAAGCCTATCCAAAGGATCATTGTTTTAGAGTAGCAATACTGTCTATAGCCCACCCAGACAGGCAAATGGAGCGTTCATGGACGCCATGATAAGCGCGTAGCGCTATGCGCTGGACCAGACCCGGGTCGATACACCCCCACGCTTACCACCATCCTCGGTATGGAAACGTTCCAAAGGCGCCTGCTTGCCCACGATTGGAAGAGGAGGATGGTATCTGAAACCGCCAGCCGATAGCCAGTCTCAAGCTCATCCTTGGCGATTCAGGCGTTCTCATTCTCGGTCACTTCATCGAAGTGTTCCGGGGAGACATGGACTACGCGCTGTTCCTGTATCAGGTACACGATCCGCTGATCTATCTCGTCTCGCCGACCCTGCCGTCGGTTATCGGGTTGGGACCGACGCCACCCAGGACGTATTCGCCAATTAAAGAATTTAAGGACTTTTCGCAAAAAGATTAGCACACGGTAATCGACCCTTTAACTTTAACCAGGACCTTATACTGCACACTCTCGACGAGAACATACACCACTACACACATCATGCAGGAGGCCTTCATCCGGCTTCGCATAGCTGGTTACGCCGAGCACATTGAGCGGGTGACGTCGAGCATCATCGCCAACTGGTCAACCAACGGTGCACGGTTCCTGGTACATCCCGCGATAACAGAACTAACCCTCGACACTGCATCAACAGTGTTCATTGGCCATGAACCCGATACTGACAGCGACCTGGCCACCAAGGGGAAGCCGAGCCTTTACCACTACAACACACACTGACGGTACGATCGCCCGCCACCGGATACCGCCGTTTAAATAGTGGCGTGGGCTGCGTACCCGCAAGGTGCCCGAGGACTACTTCTTCATCGACCACGTCATGGAGCGCCGTCACGCTCGTAACACCAACATGTCAACGATGCTGCTCCACACCGAGAACGACTACGGTAACAGCTTCACCGACGAGGACATCGCCGACCACATGATCTTCCTGATGATGGCCGCCCACGACACCTCGACATCAACAACCACGACGATGATCTACAACCTGGCCGCGCATCCGGAGTGGCAGGAGCAGGCACACGAGGAGTCGGCTCAGCTCGGCTATGCACCGTTCGACATCGATACGCCGGAGAAGTTGGAAGTTCTCAATTTTGTGATGAACGAATCTCTTCGCATGGTGACATCGCTGCCGTTGAATTTGCGCCAGGCCGTTCGTGACACCAACGTGCTGGGCTATCACATGCCGGATGAAACCAACGTAACAATATGGCCAGGACTAAACCACCGACTACCCGAGTTATGTAAAGAGCCAAATAAATTCGACCCGGAGGGCTTCGCCGAACCGCTGTCCGAGCACAAGAAACACCGGTAAACCTTCGCACCGTTCGGAAGCGGCGCACACAAGTGCATTAGGTATGACATTCGGACAGCTGGAGGTCAAGACTGTCGTGTACCGACTGCTTAGCCGCTAACAGTTCGCACTGATCCGACCTGACTCCCAGCTACTATGGGACAACGGCGGTATGCCGATACCGATGAACGGGATGCCTATTATGCTGCATCCGCTCTAACCCGTACCGCGAACAGACGCCAATCACAAGGACAGTCAGTTAGCGCACGCAGCACGAAACTACGTCGGATCTTCCGACTAACAAAACCAGTGACTTGATGAAATAAATTACGAAATAAATTACAGTGTAACGGTTTCCGGAATCACAGTTCTGGATCACGCTGTCAGAAAACTGGCCTTGACGGACGCAGATCAGGAAGACCTTCGAGCAGCTTCTCTAACCGCTACCAGTAGCGGGCGCGCTCACTACCCACCTTTCAGTTCCAGTGGACCCGAAGGGGAGAATGCCCTTGAGATGTGGCGAATCCCAGAATTCGCTCCATGTGGTGAGTTACTGGTCCTGGTAAGACAAGTTCGACATCAGGTCTGAGGAATGGCACCCAGACCAGGTCCTCCAATACGGGATAGCCAGTCGACCTAGCCATATACTTATTAGGTATTAAGCCCTATATGTTGTGAACTCGTTGTTGGGCATCGCTAGCGATCACATCCGGTGACTTTTTAAGCTGCTGTGAGCCTGAAACTCGAAACTGGTCGTAGCTGACGATTGGCTCCCCTTCGCCCCACCCCGGGATTGTTATCGTCTGCGGGACGTTCGCCGGGTTGGCAGCCTACGAAACCGCCCCGATGGCCTGGTTGGTGGCCTCGCTATCAGTATAGGAATCCGCGCTGGTGGCAAGGGTCGGTAAACGGATCATGCATCTCCACAACTTGAGCGGAAAATACCGGATAAAGCTCCGCTTGCGCACTGTAATGAGCGGGTTGAGTACCGACATCTCGTCGGCGGACGCCGGTACATATACCGGCCGGTGCGGGAGTTGCCTCTACATTGCTGGCAACCATCTGCGCATCGATGCCCTGCAGGTCGCCGGCAGCTGCCCTCAGGGCTTCCGATGATACCGTCACGACGGGATGGGGAAACGGATGAGACACAAGAGTACCTCTTCGCACAACTGCCAGCAATGGCCACATACTGTTAGCACAACCCGGAGGTCTGAATGGGCTTGCGTTGTACGCACCCACTGTTTTTACACTCGGGCGAACCGCCGCACAGACTGCCCGCCACGCCAAGCCTACAACAGAGTAAAACACTCACCACTAACGCTGCCGAAACACCACCATGGCGCATTGCACACACCAGTCAGCCGGAATCGCACCCCCACAACCAACAACTCCAAGCATTATCCTGAAAGACCTTAACCGCTTGCTAACGTCACCTTGCGTCACGAGGACTGGTTACGAGTCCGCTGAACCTTGTGCAGGGCATTCTTCAACAGCAGAGTTACCTGCTAAGCGATCTCCCACAACCCAGGCTCTTAGGTTACCTCGACCTCCAATCTGGGTTCCATCGCGTCGATCAAAACCGTATCCGGCGCGTCCTAGGCCTTGCCCATAACGACGTTGCAGAGCAACAGAACTTCAATCTTCCGACACAAATTGACCACCTGGTGCACAAACTGGCGACTAGACGCACCGAGAATCATATAACACTCCGTATCTTCTAACGCTTTGCAGCGTCACCTTCATATCGATCTCGATCAACACACTGAAACTTGGCTACGCCAGCGTTTTTCGAGCTCGTTCGACTGCGTAACGAAATGATGTGTGTAGTGTGGCTGATAGCTAAACACGCAGAGTGCTCTACTCCGTGACTCACGGACACTCTTTCACGATAGCTTCGTTGAACTTTCGCTCGAGCCTTGTCACGACAGTGTAAAGAACTGCTTCTGCCATTCTTCTTCATACCGGTTAAGCGAACCGGCCCCCCTAGACATATCAGTTACGCTCAGATCCTGCTGCTCCCGCTGGCCTGGACACCGGTTAACCTTACAACCACCAAGATGCAACAGCGTACCGATGACGATGGATGTGATAGCGCGCCAAGCTGTCATCAGCGTCGCTGATTGCCTCGACACACCACTGGTTAACGTGTTCGACAGCGACAACGTTCGTGCCAAGTCGGCAGCGCATTACTGCTGGACAATTGCGCCAATCCGATGTAGAACCGTGACTCATCGGCTGCGGTCGTGTATCGCCGGCAGATGTTTGAGGGTCTTGGGTTGCGAGCACCCCGATGAACGGCACGAAGGGCCGCCACCTTGGGTTCGCGTTGCCTCCTCAGGAACTTTGGTGACGTTGTTGATCTCGAGAGCACCCCGGACTCAAACGTAAGTCTTCGCGGACTGGTTTTCGGTACTCTCGGTAGAGCGCGCTATATGTGTCAATGCTGTCCTGCTTCTGGGGTTTATGACGACCAGTCTGCGGGGCATGTGTAGTCGCGTTATATGCGAGCAGCACCGCTTCCATGGTCAGCTGCGGGCCTAGAATACCGTTACGATGCCGATTCGCGAGATGCCGATGCCGGACAAAGACGGTGTCTTTTTCGAAATAGCTCATATGGACCGCGTAGGACACAACCCGCTAAGGAAGTTATAGTATATTTTATGGTGTAAGCGCCGAGCTGCCTGAGCCGATAAAGCAGCTATTCATCGAGCATTGCGACCTATGCGCACGCTGCGTACACCCGGTCACGGGCACACACGGCAACTATGGCGACCTGCTGGTCGCACGGCCGGTATAAGTGGGCACGGTACGGTGTTCACTTACACTGTCAACTACCTCCTGGACATCCGGACTCCATACGTGATCACTATCGTCGGGCTCGCTAAACAACGTGAGCCGTGGATAACAGCTAATATCTTTGACTGCAAACAGGATTCAGTGAAATACGGGATTACCGTCGATATTTGATTAACAAAGACAGGTCAGGCTACCGGCATTTGCGTGCGCTCCCCTGGTCCGTGGTTTGCCTTGCAGGAGTCGCGAAAAGCCACCAATCCAATATTGGTATCATCACCGGAAATTCCTTGTAAAATAACACTTTTCGCATATAAAACCAGTAGTGGTCAATTATACCTTCACAGCCAGTAACAACGTCGGCGACTGCCTCACCTTGCCGGCTTGATTGAGCGCGGCCTTGTGTGGCTGGCCTGCTAAACTGGACCGGCACACTGAGCCAAGCCAGTTTCGTTGGTGATCAGCGGTGGCACCACCCACGGAGTCATCGCCGACAACGCTGAAAGCATCAATAATTTCTATAGTAGCCGCCAAATCACCGCGACGTCGCGTCCCCCGTACTGCGTGTATTGTGCATCGCGGTCTGCGATCGCCGAAGTGTTTATCCCCAGTTGGTTGGGTCGTCACCCCCATATACCAGTCAGCACGGTTATCGGTAATCTCAGCCGAAAACACCATTGCGCATCGAAATAAGCCGTGCAGCAGTAAACTAAACGTCCCGTTGATGGGGTTAATAAGAGCTGCTTTTCGCAGCGTACATAGCTAGCTCAGAAACTACGTAGCCCCCTTATACATCCATCTCACCTAACGGCTCAACAACTCCGGAAGACATCTTTTCAGTCATGTGCTGCCACTCCCCGGCGGCGGCAACCATCGAGCCAGTATCTGTCGGCACCGCCGTGTTGTTGGTAAGCAACAACTGCGAGACCCACCGTGATGCGACGGATCCCAAGGACCCGGACACCCTAACAAAGCAACCAGGGTCTTAGTTGATCAGCGGATCGCGAGGCATGCCGAGAATCCTCTCGGCAATTTGGTTGCGAGTGACCTCCGAGGTACCGCCGGCGATCGCCATACCGCGAGCCCCCATGATCAACCGGCCAACCACCGCGCCAGGCCCGTCGACCAGCGCAACCTCGGACCCCAGCAGCGCCGCCGAGATCGCCGCGCCCTCAACCATGTGCTCCGCCAGCTTCAGTTTGGTGACGTTGCCTTCCGGGCCAGAGCCCACCCCTTCGACGCTGCGGGCGGCGCGACGCAGGTTCAGCAGCCGCAGCGCGTGGTCTTCAGCGAGGTAAGTTCCGACGCGGATTTCCGCACTCGCCAACCGATCCGCCCGCTGCTGGGCTAGCTGCACCAGTTGCGCCGCCGCCCCCTCGTATAACGAGTCACTACCGCCGATACTGACCCGCTCATTACCCAGCGTCGCCCGCGCGATCGTCCACCCGGAGTTGGGCGCACCAACCACATCCTCGTCCGGGACGAACACGTCGTTGAAGAACACCTCGTTGAATTCCGACCCGCCGGTAATCTGCCGCAATGGCCGTACCTCGACGCCCACTGCCTTCATATCGATGATCACGGTAGTGATACCCGCGTGCTTAAGTGCATCCGGGTCGGTACGTACTGTAGCCAGGCCACGGCGGCAGTACTGAGCCCCACTGGTCCATACCTTTTGTCCGGTGATCTTCCAGCCGCCGTCCACTCGCGTGGCCCGGGTCTTAACGGACGCCGCATCCGAACCAGCGTCAGGTTCGGAGAATAATTGACACCAGGTCTCATCTTGAAGCAACGCTTTTTCCACGAATCTTTCAATCTGCCAAGGTGTTCCGTGCTGAATTAGGGTTAAGATCACCCAACCGGTAATCGAGTAGTCCGGGCGTTTGATGCCTGCCGCGCGAAACTCTTCATCGATCACCAACTGCTCCACAGCATTGGCCGCGCGACCCCATGGCTGGGGCCAGTGCGGCATCACGTAGCCGGTCTCAATCAGCTTGTCGCGCTGCGTCTTCGTATCCAGAGAGGCGAGCTCGGCGGCGTCGGCACGGATCTGGGCACGCAGTTCTTCGGCTTCGGCCGGCAAATCCAAGCTGTTGACCCGAACAACACCAGCTGCGGTGCGATCGAAGACATCCACGGCCGGCGCGTCACCGCCCAGCAATGCCGCACTAACTAGCGCCCGCCGCAAATGTAGGTGAGCATCATGTTCCCAGGTGAAACCGATACCGCCATGCACCTGAATGTTGAGTTCGGCATTGCGGGTGTAGGCGGGGAACGCCAGCGCAGCAGCCACAGCGGCGGCCAGCCGGAATTGCTCTTCATCCTGGGATGCCGCCCGTGCGGCATCCCAGACCGCGGCGACTGCCGACTCGGCGACTACCAGCATGTTCGCGCAATGATGCTTGACCGCCTGGAACGTAGCGATGGTGCGGCCAAATTGCTTACGCATTTTAGCGTACCCGACGGCGGCGTCGACACAGTCGGATGCCCCGCCCACCGCCTCGGCAGCCAGCAAAGTGCGCGCTCGAGCCAGCACCGATTCCCGTGCCCCGGACAAGAGGTCGTCGGCAGTGACACTGACGTTGTGCAGCCGAACGCGCCCGCAGCGCCGAGTCGGATCGAGGTTTTCGGGCATGTCCACCGACACACCCGCGCGGTCTCGTTCCAACACCAGCACGTCGTCACCAGTGGCGACCAACAACAACTCGGCGAGCCCAGCACCCAATACGATTCCGGCCTCCCCATCGGCAGTGCCATCGTCTTTGACCCGCACCTGGCCGTACAACCCGATTCCCGCAGTGACACTCCCGTCGATCAACCCCGACAGCAACCGCGCCTTGTGATCAGCGGTGCCGGCGTTGGCGATCACTGCCGACGCGATCACGGTCGGGACAAATGGCCCCGGCGCCACCGCGCGACCAAGTTCTTCGATCACCACCACGAGTTCGGGCAACCCGTAGCCTGAACCGCCGTACTCTTCGTCCACGTGCAGACCGAGCCAACCGAGTTCCACCATGTCGTGCCAGAACCCAGGCCGGATCTCGTCGGGCGCATCGAGCAGCGACCGAGCCTCCCAGCGCACCTGCTGCGAGATCAAGAATGCGCGAGCTACCTCGGCGAGTTCGCGATGATTGTCGGTCAGTGCGATACCCATCAAGGTCCTCCTCGCGCCGCTTTCCGGTTGGAAAAAGCAAAATGTAGTGTACTTAATGCGCCAGGCATCGCCGAGACGGCTACTTAGGCGCGAATAGCTTCCAGCATCTAGGCACAGACATTTACCGTTGGAAATTGGGTTATTCGGGATGGCTGCACCGACTTCGCGTACTACATCAGACCGTCTCATCCGCTTGGGGAAAACCGCACGCAGGTCAGCATGGCCCCCCTCTCGTCGGAATCTCACGGTCAAGTCGGTCAGAAACAAACTCGGAACGATCGCCGGCACCCCGTCCCCAGTGACCCGAGGTCGCGCGTCATCATCCTCAGGCTCGTCCTTGCCCATGTACTCAGCTGACAACCGACTGATGTTAGACCTCGCGATGAGACCGAGCGGAAGAATTCGAGGTCGCGGAGATCGGATTTGGTGAACGTCCGCTTGGCGATGCAGCCCCCGATGGTCACTGCGACATGCAGCCCGCGGAGTTTGTCGACCGTGGTCTGCAACGTTGGCTTAGTGCCGATGCAGTCGGTGACGTAGACTACGCAAAAATATAACGCAACACCGAGACCGCCGACACACTTGTTTTTGGCTTTGACACCCCTCGCGATCAAGGACAGTGACCTGTGCGCCACGCCCGGCTAACAACTCGGCAATAGCCTGCCCCATACCCGACGCACCCACCGACGACAACCTCCTTCCCGTTGATCTCCATTCGGCCCTCCATTACCGTAGCCTTCTGAATGTCTAGTACGCACGCTAGCGCGCCCGCGTAGCCAAATACCGATATATCGTGTCGGGCTGGGCTGCGCTGTTTTTCGATGTGGCTATCATGCCGCGCGATGTTGGCGGCACCTTGTCGCGGTTGTCCAGAGTCGCGCGCATTGCTGACTTACTGCACGCTGCCACGCCCAACGCCAACGTAGTCGCGATAACATGTCGTGGCTCTCCGGTGAACTACCCCAGCGCCCTATCGGCGTCAGCTAGGTGTCGCTACAGTCACGACCACCGGTAGCACCGCAGCCGGTGCTGAATGTCACCAACATCGACACCACCTTCTCCAAGATCAGCTTGGTGAGTGGCAAAGGCGCCCAAGCCCAGCGTGACGAACCCGTCGCTCGGTTACTCGCTGCCGCTACCGAAACAAACCGATCAGCTCTTTCTGCGCTGGCTGCTACGAAGCAAGTCGGTGCGGGTGTCCGCCCCGCCGCAATGGGACAATAGGTTTGTGCTGGAATGCGCCGATCAAATGGCCCTGCTGCAGGCTGAATAGCACTTCCAAACCGTCGTCGCTTCACTGGCGGAGAGTGTGGTAGTAGTTAGACAATGATGGACGCGTTAAATCGATGAACCCGGCTGCACTGTGAATTCTGGGTGTCGATATCCAGTGACCATACTTACGATTCCGCCAGATGCGTTGCTATAGTTTCCATCTTGGATCCCGAGGGTCGAATAATCAATCCGAATCAGCGAGCCTTTTTCGGGTTCTTGCAAACACACGTTGTCCAGATCCGCAAGGCTCGCCCGGTGTGACTCTAAATTTTGTTTACATCACCACACTATAAAAACCACTAGTCAGCGGCTTTCCTATAAGGTCGCCCACGATGGGCTGACCGGATTATCCTAATCTTGGCCGTCGGCCTGTATCGTGTGTCCGGAGTGTGATCGCCAGGTCCACGGTGTCTGCCGCTGCTAGGCGGTGATCATCCCGACTCGAGTGAAGTATTGCCAGAGCGGGCGTGGCCGAAAACTGAGCTGGCGCAGGCTCCACAGGATGGCTGCCAAACTGTGTACTGCGGCCTCGACAAGGTCAGGCTTAAATTTCGACCACGGCCCAGTTCACTGGTCTATCATGGATTCGGCGGGAGTTTTAGCGGATCGGACCATACTTTCAGTTGTTGTGCCGGTAGTAGCGACACCAGTCCTCGTGTGCAGTGCGTACTCCGCTCATCTCGAAGTAGGGAAAAGCCTACGAGGACAAACTGTTCTGGTGGTGATGCGGTCATGTCACACCCGGACAGCTGTGTCGATGGATTGCCCCTCAAGTGTTCCGGGTGTGGCCTGCGATCTGTTCAATTAGTCACAAAGCATTGCACGCCTGGGGCCAGTTGGTCCCCGGTACGATTCATCGAGTTCAGCCCATGGCACGGCCGCCGGACTACGGGGCCAGCTGGGAGCGATAGTTGATGGATAGGGTTCGTGGATGGGGTCTTGCCGCGCTCTCCCACGCATCCTGGATCTGATTCTCGTGGGTAATCCGGCACCAAGGGAGTAGGACTGCAACATTTCGACGACTTGGATCGAGTCGTCGACTATGCTGGTGTTTGGGTCCGAGGTGTAGATGTGCATCTCGGGGAAATTTCCGGGCGGCCTGGTATCGGTCTCATCGCGGCATAGGCGTACATTGCGATTACCATGGTGGTTGTCAGATCGGCGTCACCGATTAGCTTTAGCTGGGTTGGTATCGTGGGTACTTCCGCTACCGCGTCCATGGGTGGTCCCGCTGATGTCTGGTTTGGGCCAATTTAGTGCATATCGTGGCTGTTGATCTTGGCCAGCGTGTCGGTGAGATTGGCGGGTAGCGGGTCGGCGGTGGTCAGGTTGTTGTCCGGTTTTTGATCTGCATGGTGCGGTAGTGGCGGGTAGTGCGCGCGAGTTTCTTAATGCTCCAATTAGTCAATTAGTGTAGTGCTCAATCCAGTGACTGAGGACCATCGCGGCAACCACCACGGTGAGGTGGGCTTCGATGGAGTCGCGGATACGGTGGTAAATCGGGCGCGCCTGCAAGTTCGTGTTTGGACATCTGGAAAGCCTTGTCGATGGGTTACAACTGGTGGGAAGCATCAATAATTGAACGTTGCGTGATGGCCGACGAAGTTGGTGGTGGACCCCTTCTAGCCGGCCAGCGTGCGGGGCTTGTCTTAGTACTGCGCGATTGCCGCTCATATAGTGGCACCGGTCAGTTGTATGTAGCGGTTGCGTTGGACCGGAAAATGCCCATCGATGGCACGCTGTGCGTTAGTGACCTGATCATTGATGCCAAGCAGCGTCTTTCGGGCCCGACCGTGGGGGTAGTGGTAGTGGATGACCCGGTCGGGGGATTCTACGGGCTTTCTCCGAACTCGTTGATGATCACCGCTGGGTAAAAGAACTAGCCCGTAGGGGAACCGCCTCGCTGGGGGGTGTTTGTCGCACCACTAGCGCACCACGTCAGACAGGCGCGGAATGCGAGCACCGAAGATGTCGATCAACCTAACAGCCTGTAAGGCGACCTGGTTGGTTTCGGAGATTATGCCGGCGTCGGCCATCACGGTCACGTCGGTCAGATTGTGAGCGGTCTTAAGGCATTGATGACCGGCACCATCATGGTGGTCTCAGTCCGGTTGCCCTCGAACGCCGCGACATTGAGCGGCAACCCGATAGCGTCGGTGAACAACCCCAGGATGATTTGTGGATCCAGCCGGCGTTCGTTCGAGAACCCAGGCTCGCGGAACCTGTCCTCCACATCTGTCTTGAAGTACAAGACTGTCGCGTCGTAGAGCACCAGTCTGGCTGGACTTAACTACGTATGAGCCGCTCACGCGGTCAAAAGTTGCTCTCGGAATTCAGGTTGAGCAAAATTGGCAGGAGTTGATTCGGTGTCCAGTAGGCCACCGAATCAACTCCGGTCTCCGTGAGCACTCGTAATGCATCGACCTTGCTTATCGGTTCAATGACGCGTACCGTTGCCAGGTCACGAAACACCCTGATAACCGCCACCGGTGGCATCGAAACCCCAGCCACCCCGTAGTCTGACACGACGCCTCCCACAGGTGCGCTGACCTCGACGCCACGATCTGTAACAGGGAGCCGGCCGACCCGCGACGATCCAAGCCTTTGCTGACCGGCCGCCACACCTTGGTTAGCCGCGGCCTTGCACACCCTCTAACTCAACTTCTGCGTGCACAGAACCTAAGCGCTCACTCTAGCGCGAACCCCGCCATGGTGACCAAGACAATCTACACAGCCGTAGTCCCCGAGGCCATCTTCATGGTGCGTGCATACGCTACCACCACACCCTAAAAACCTTCAATTTAGTGCCCACATTACGTCCCGCCACCGAAGAAAACAACAGTTCACAATTTTCACGCACCGACCACCGAAGAGTGGCAAAAGTCAGGTGATACGCCGGCTCGTGTTGTGTGTTGGTGATTGTTGTAGCGTGTGATTGTGTGTGGGGGGGTGTCTGTGGTTTTGGTTTCGGTGAACGGTGTGGTGTGTTTGTTGTAGCTATTGCTGTAGGTGGGGATTGCGGTTTCGAGGTTGTTGACATCGGTGAACGTGTTGTGGCCGGTGGTGGTGAAAAAGATTTCGGTTATATCTCAGCCGTGAGCAGCTTGTCGGTGTGAAGTGCAGTCTGGCTTGCTGGTTATTGTCTGGCCAGGTCCGGCTGCTGGGGGTTTGTGTGTGGCGTAGTTGTTTTCCAACAAGGAATTACGCGAAACCGTGGCCAACGACGAGATCCGTCTAGCGTTCGTGCATGTCAAACTGCCACTAATTCCCAACCTCACGGTTCCACGCTAACACACTCGACGACAAAGGTCGGGCGGAAATTACCAGAGTTCTTGGTCAGCGCGCACAAGCCCAAGTAAGGTTGGAGTCAGCATTCGGGTTTTACGATCGGTATATCTGGTGTCTGCTCGGCGCCGGGCTCTGACACGTGCCAAACTCCATGGTTATCATACCGTTTGCTAGCAGCGATTTCATCGCCGCGCTGTCGACGGGACGTGAGAGCAGAAACCCCTGCGCACGGTTACAACCTAACTCCATCAGCACCTGCGCTGCTAAGGCAGTCTCGACGCCTTCAGCGACAACTTCGAGTTCAAACTCTTTGGCTAACGCCATGATCGCGCGCACGATCGCTAGATCACTTGCATTGCTTCCTAGTTCGGTGACGAAGCTCTTGTCGATTTTGATGGTGTCCACCGGCAGGGATTTCAAATGAGTCAGCACGCTGTAACCGGTACCGAAGTCGTCGATAGCCAGGTGCACTCCGACCTCCTTGAGTCCGGCAAGTGTCTTGCGGGTGGCATCGATGTTTTGGACCACCACATTCTCAGTGATCTCCAGACACACCATGCTGCCTTCAAGACCGAACTCGTTGAGAGTGCCAGCCACGTTGTCGACGAAACCTTCGGCGACCAACTGTACTGGCGAGACATTAATGCGCAACAGCGCATCAAGTCCTATGCCGGCTGAGCGCCATCGACTGAATTCCGCACATGCCGAGCGCATCACCATCCGGCCCAGCTTGCCTGCTAGATTAATCGATTCGGCCACTGGGATAAATGAGTCGGGAAATAGCAACCCCCGCGTCGGGTGCTGCCAGCGCACCAAGGCCTCGGTTCCCAAGAGCTTGCCGGTACGCATGTCTACCTCGGGAAGGTAGTGCAGCACCAGGTCAGTATCGATCATCCCTGCTAAGTGCAGTTCAACCTCAGTTCTCAGCGTATGCTGTGCACTGATCCCATGGTCGAGAACCACGACCTTGCTCCCGCCGCTTTTCGCCGACAGCGCCGCGTGATCAGCCCAGCGTAGCAGATCCGACGTGGTATCCCGTCCCGGGAGACCGATGGCAACACCGATGCTGACGGTGCGGGTAAGTATTTCGCCGTCGATCACCACTTGCTTTTGAAGCCGCGTCTGCAAGCGATGGGCAAACGACTCTGCAACATCAACCGATACCGGCTCAGCGGGCACTATGACAAACTCGTCTCCGCCGAAACGGGCAATAACCGTTGGGATTTCGGAGGCCTCACGCAGTCGGTCGGCGAAGACCTCGATCAGCCGGTCACCGGCATTGTGACCTAGGTAATCGTTAACCGCTTTGAGCCGATTGAGGCCAAGGAACAGCAACGTCACCGGGCCGCGGTGATCGTCGGCCAGCCTCTCATCAAGGTGTGCGATCAGGGCTCGGCGATTCAACAACCCGGTCAGATCATCGTGTTCGGCCAAGTAACGCAATTGTTCTTCGGCAACGATGCGGGCCTGCAGCTGGGCAAAAAGAGTTGCGATCGCCTGCAGCGCACGCAACTCATCGGCGTGCCATTCCCGGTCGCCGTACTTGACGAATCCAAGGACGCCGGTGGTGATCTCTCCGGACAGCAACGGCACACACGCCAGGGAAACAGCCGGCACAGCGGTGCCCTCCTCGATGCGACGCTGATATTCAGCATTGGCCGGCTCGGGCCGCAAAACCGCCGGTTCTTTGAGATACTCGGCCATCGCAAAAATCGTGTCGGCGTCGGCAAAATACACCACACCGATCGGGTCGGGATCAGGCACGTAGTCGCGCGGAGGCCATTCCACAACCAGCTTGGTCGCATGAATGTCATGGTCATTGTGACGAAGAAAGCTCACATCGACGCCGAAATGTTCCACCAGAATAGCCAGTACCCGTTCGCCGATCGGTACCGCGGTGACCGCTGTTGCAGCCATTAACTTCGAGGCCACCGCAGTGACGAGTTCGTCCAGGGACCGGGTCATGATCTTACCATAACCGCTTAGCCCGACAGCAACCGGATGCGCTCAAAACTTCGGCGGCTCCGCACCGACACGGGCCCTGCGACAGTCAATCGCAACACCAACACGAGGGAGTGATCGACCGGGATACGCGCCAGACTGTGGAAGTCGCTGCCCAATTGGCCCAATTCATCGGCGAACTGTGCAGATAATGCTTGTAGCTCGTCGACATCGCGCGCGTAGAGGAACACTGGCGAAATCGGCTGCACTGCGAACCCATGTCGCTGCGCGGCGATCCATATCGCCTCGACAGCCGACCCACCACGAGCGTAGTCCGCCAACGCGTTCCCGGGCACCGAGATCACTGCGAGGGCCGAACTAGCCACCACGCGATCATGGGTGTCTTGGCCCAGCGCAGCGCCGACGTTCCACTGCGCGAGGAGTTCCATAACGTCCGTACGACGAAGCACGTCGAACGCAGCCAACTGATGCCAATCCATTTCGAGACTGCGCACGTCAATACCAGTGTCTGGAAAAGAATCTCCCGGCCAACGCAGCTCCGAGATCATCTCCGCGTGAAGCCGTGGCGTAAGATATCGCAACCGGTCGGCGGCAGCCAGAATAGTTGCAGCTCGGACGAGGTCATCTCGCGCAGTCAGCAGGTGCAGCCGTGCACCTTCGGCCTCCGCGGCTGCGTGCAACACGTCAATTGTCTCGGCCAGAACCATTGTTGGCTTGCCATGATTGCGATTAGTTTCGCGGACCAGCATCGGCTCGTAAATGGCTGCCAAGTCGGTGTTCCGCCCATCACCTAGACTCAAGGTGACCCGCAGCGGCGCACTGTCAACATTCTCAGCAAGGCTTACCGGTCCGAGCACACCATGGGCAGCGGCCGCAACCTTGGCGTTGAACAACGCTGCACCCACCGCAACGGCGCTGCCGCGAAAACCGACGTCGAGGCTGTCAGTATGTTCTGGCGCAATCCGAATCACCAGGGCATCAGGCCCGGCTTCGATGTGCCAGGGCTGTAGATTTCCGCCCGACGGTGCGCGGATCGCAGCAGCGGCAATATCCCCCTCAACACCGGACAGCGCGGGTTCTGAACACTGCGTCGGATTCGCGGGATGATGTCGAGCCATGTCCGGCTCGGCGAGCTGATTGAGCGCCGAAGCGACGTCAATACGCGCTCGCCCCGAGCGCAGCTCCTCCCCGAGACCGATTCGGCGCACCGCCTCGGCCACCGCAGTAGCTCCCAGCGCCACGTCCCCTGCCAACTGGGGCCAGGTCGACAGCGAACGATCGATCTCGACCAACGTCGTCGCGGTGCGTGGCGACACCAGTTCGGCCTGCAGCAAGCGCAAAATATACGGAATTTTCTCACGGTTACTCATCTCGGGAAGCAACCGGATGTCAAGCTCACCCAGCAGACCGTGCAGAATCGAACGCCGCGGCTCCAAGTCGAACCGCTCAACATCAATCAGGCCGCGGTCACTGGTCGCCATCAGCACCGGAATGCCGCGACTGCGAGCTCTCTCTCGCAGAAGAGCCTTTATGTCCAGCGAATCGCATTGCTCCACCACTACATCGAGGCCCTCCAAGAACTGATCGACGGTGTCGAACGTCAAACCATTGTCAAATACTTGCACTCTCAGATACGGGTCCAGTTCAGCGATGCGGCGCGCAGCTACCTCGGCCTTATTGAGCCCAAGATCGAACACCGTGGCGGGCACTCGGTTGAGGTTGGATAGCTCGAGGCGATCAAAATCGGCCAAACGCAGTTGTCCACACAGGCCCTGGGCGGCCAACGTGTGGGCGATCACATGTCCCACACTTAGCCCAGCGATGCCGATGTGTAGCATGCCCAACTTAGCTTGCTCCTCGGTGGTGATCTCGTTGCGGTTGCGGTCCAACCGTACCGCCCGAAACCCGCGCGGACCCAGCATCGATACGACCACCCGCCGCCATGGGTAATACACCCACTTGCCCGGTTCGGCGATCACCTGCGGATCGGGTGCAGGCAGCAAGCTAAGCAATTCCTGCAGTTGTCGCTCATGATGGTCAACAAAGTCAACCTTGGGATCAGCCCGCAACCACTGCAGCACCGCAGCATCAGCGGGGTCGTCAGGGGTCAGAATCCGAGCGTACAGGTCAATATCACGCTCATTGCTCACCCGTGCGGCTCCCTCCTGAGTTGCACCCATACGCCCAGCCGACGTAGCCGGGTGCCGGTTCCGAGCATCTGGCCTCCAATCAACGGCTTGGGTGGAAAGTTAACAGTTATGAGTCCGAATCGAACCTTCAACAAACACGGTGAACGCTGCCACCAGCGGGAAATTGTCGGCAAGCAATTGCACCGCGGCGCGCCGAATAAACTTAACCAGTCCCACAGTAGCCTCCGAGCCCGCAAAACGCTCCCCGATGCACACCCTGGGACCGGCACCGAGTTATCGTGCAAGTTGGTCACAGACCGGCTCCGGCAGTCGCTGCACAGCTTCCACTCCATGCGTTCGGGTCGCGCAACAGCTCCCGTGTCTCAGCAAGCATTCTTGATAGTTGTTGCGGTTCAGCATGGTTAGCTAAGACGCGGCGATCCCACCAGATCATCTTGGTTCTATAGCGTTCATCCGGGTATGCAGCCACCGGGATTTTTGCTGCTACTACTCCTCCCGAAGAACGCCATCGGTCCAGCACATGGGCTGCCGCGGTCGCCATAATGAATTGCACCCCCAACAAAGACATGACTGTAAAAGCGGGGCGCGCTAAGGCCTTGGCAATCAAACCACTCTGATAGGAGTCGCTGTCAGCCCATGCGGTTTTCACTTCCACGACCCCAAAAGGCACGCGATCGTTGATCATCTTACGCACCGCAGTCAGTCCAGGATTACCTTCCCACTCAACCACGGCATGCGAATCTTCGGCGGACCCGAGCGGACCAATCACGCGCATCCCTCCAACCACCTTTCCTTGCATGTTTACCGCAGAGAAAAATAGTCGCGTGTCATCACCCGCGCTGGGGTCTAGAGTACACTCAACTCCGTATTTGCTGTAAGTACGAAACGCACCGTCAAGGTATTCATTCCATAACTTAGGATCAAGGGTGGGCTGCGATACCACGAGCCGGCATTGTGCATCGGAAGCCCAAACACTGAGGTTTTCTCGAAGGCACAACTCTTGCGGTACAACCACATCCAATTGAGCGGTGACCATGATTCTCCAATCTGTTGAATATTAGGTAGTTGAGCAGAACGTCATCATATTTGCTATTAATGGAACTAAACGGTAGAAAACTTCCTATCTTTTGGGAATATTAAGCTAATTCTTTCTACTAAATTATTTGAACTTTTATCGAATTTTTTACGTACGCTGAGAACAAATTAAAAATTTGCTGGATATCGCTATTTCTGCGCAGAATTCTTATCTTTCGATATCTAAATACACGACCATAGCGTGCAGAAAAAGAAAACTAAGTAATTTGTGATTACTTAACTGATCAGTCTGTTCCTGACTCCGATTAGCACTGCTACCTTCGATCTTTTTCGACCGATCTGCCTAGGTAGGTGTGATTCGCGCAGAATTGCTCGAGATAGCACATCGACCTTAAAGTCATTCAACTTGCGATATTTATCGCTCAGCACGACCAATTAGTTACGGCTATCGTCGCGAGCTCCGAGCTCTAACAAGCGACGCTGCGAATCTTGCGAAGGCGGACCGTGAACATCATCGATCACGCTCAACAAAAGTCATGGCCCGCTCTACCACCGAGCCTGATGAGTCCATTACGCAGGTAACCGAGAGCCCAAACCCAGACCAAAGTGGACCGTAAAGCGCTTGCAGGACAACCGACAACCCAAAGCCGCAATCAGACCTTTGTCAGCAGCTCAAACAGCATCGTTTGCAAACCACACACCTACAGAATCGACAAAGAGAACCGTTGTCGCTAACCGGAGGAGGTCTCAATAACGTCTATTCTCGCATCGAGGCGCGTCACCTCCACTGCGCCAGACATGACCGCTCCGGCCTCAGCCAGACAACGGCAGTTTTCGTCGACCTAATCTACGAACCGTTTCACATAGTCGACGCCCTCCACACCAACATTTGTCGAGGCCGAGCATTATCACAACCATGCGTATACTTTCGCGAAACAGAGCAGCACTGCAGTCCTGACCAGAGCTACCCCGAAATTTCAGTGGTTCCCCGACGGGGAAATGCGTCCCCTCTACGCACCGCCCCGCCGGGTGTCATTAACAAACCTCAGGGATTTGCTTGCGCAATATTAATTATTTTGAGGTTTGTGACAGTTGAACTTTACCTCGTCAATGAGGTCAGTCCCAAAAATCGATGGAGGCCCTCGCTCACCGCTACAACTAATTGACACGCACAGCAGGTTGCTGGCTGTGAGCCACCATAGATTCCCCCCCACTACCCGACCTACTACTCAGTGAAAAAGTCGGCCGGTAGTGCTTTCGCAAAATGCCAGCCTTGGGCAGCGTCACAACCGAAATCACGCAACCTAGCGGCTTGACTAGGCTTTTCAACTCGTTTGGCGCAAACAGTTATCCCGAGTTTGAAGGCAAGGTCAATCATTGCTCGGGTGATCTGTTCATCAGCCAGTCGACCGCGGATGTCACCACCGAGGTTTTCGATGAACTCGCCCGCGAGTTTAACCATGTCGACGGGTAGGTTGCGTAAATAAGCGAGGCTGGAAAATCCAGTACCGAAGTCATCGATCGCTATACCCACGCCTAACGCGGACAGATCCCGCAGCCTGATGATCGATGCCTCATCTATGCTCAGGCTCGCGTTCTCAGTGAGTTCGAGCCGCAACGCGTGGGCAGGCAGACCAGTGTCGCGCAGCACTCGCTTAACCATCGGGAGAAAATCGGGATCACGGATGTTGCGGGCCGAAACGTTGACGCTTACGAACGGTCGCGGCTTGGTGCTATCGTCACGCCAGTTGCGGATGTGTCGGCAGGCCTGTTCAATCACGAAGGTAGTGAGCGGAACGATCATGCCGTTTTGCTCGGCGAGGCTGATGAATCGCGCCGGGAGTAGGGTGCCCAATGTCGGATGCGCCCAACGCAGTAACGCCTCGACACCGATGAAGCGTTTGTCATTAAGCCGGACAATCGGCTGGTAGACGAGGAAAAATTCTCCGCGATCCAGTGCAGCAGGAATCACCTGTAACAGACCCTCGTGGACGTTCCGCTGCTTGCGATCGTGATGGCCATAAAAACATCCACTGCTTTGGTCTTCCACCTCCCCACTGCCGCGCGAATCAGCTGGCCTGTCGCTAAACCAATCTGGCAGCGAACTGCTCAACATAGCGCCCTCGGTAGGCAATGTCGACAGACATTCTATGTCGGCGTAACGCAGGGCATCCACAGATACGCCATTAGAATCACCGCAACTCGCAACTTCCGATGCCGACATCACGCCAGTTCATTCTCTCTAATAATCTACTATAGCTGGGCTACGATGCCTAGCCATTAATCATTGATATGATTAAGACTTTAGCGATGCTGCGTAGTAAAAATCATCGGTAATATTACGTACAACTGGCCACTGTTTCACGTAAAGAACTCAAAAGCTACCCACCTCGACGTCCGAACTACAAAGACAAAAGCACAAGCCGTGCCGGGCTGAAGCAGAAAACCGACCTAGTAACTGGTCATGAGTAACTCCGACTGAAGAACACTGCCGGCTACACTAGACTGGCCTCAGTTGATTTCAGCTCCGGTAGTCCGGATCCAACTCTTAAGCTGCCGAATTACTCTGCCACACAAGGTTAATAACTTACGATCATCTGAAAACTATTGATACAATCATTGATCCGTGTGAAGATGAACTGTGGAACGCCCCTAGGACTTAGATCCGAGGAGCATGGAACAACCACACAGTGACGCGATGGGCACAGCAAAATCTATTCGGTATCAGTGCTGGATGTATGCAGATGCGCTAAATGCTTATTGTTCAGCGATGGCAAATGATGGGCTAGCATGTGCAAGATTGATCCGCGGAACGGACTTTGTGGATGTTACCAAATATTTCAACACCATTGAACCATGGCGAATGCACGATGGGGACACAGCTTCGGCAGGAACTGTGCGACTGCGCTGTCAAGTTGCGCAAGCTGACCTACAACCTCCCGCACAGGGTAGACGAGTCTGGGCTGCTGCGGTTGTCTGAGCATATGGCCGCAACCGCCGACCAGCCGGTGCTGCAGCACTAGTTAGGCCGCGTTACACTCGTCAGCAAGAACCGCCCGTGGAGTCGTTGAGCCAGCACCGGCTCCGATGCACGACTAGCAGGCATGTCCGCGCTCCAAGCCGTTCGGACAAACAGCACCCGGCGCGATCAACCAATACGACGCTGACAGCACACACCCGAACCGATACCCGCAATGACACGGCAACGATACGTGAACTGGTTCTACTCAAAACATTTGCGATACGCACGTGACAAAGATCCCAGCCCCCCACGTCACCAGATGCACGAGGTGCTGTGTCGCCGAAGCCAGACCTGTCAATCGTCACACGTAATTTGAGTACCGGCCACCGCGCTGTGTGCACCGATGAGGTTCCACCGTATCTGACAGTAACAGCACCACCGAAAGCACCACAGGCCACCAGTCCTAATTGACCACGTCTATTACTTTGAAGGGGGTATCGGTTCTTACTCAACGTCGATCTAGCAGTGGCAACTGACGCCGCGTTAATCCTTGAACCAGTACCGACCGGATCGGGCCGATACTCGATCAGTTGGCCGCTACTAGGACACACATCCAGGTGCTATGCCCACAACACCGCCTGGCACAAACGTTGAAACTCGGCGAAGTAATCACCGCCCCGACCCAAGTTGACACAGCGATGGAGAGCACGCGCATAGCGGCGCTGTAGAGAACGCCGCAACACTAATTGTGGCGCGCAGCTTCTTGCACAAGTTGGACCCGGGAGGTGAGGCCAAGTTTGGAATAAATGCGGGTGAGATGAGTATGCACGGTGCGAACGGAGACGAAAAGCCGTGCCGCGATGTCTTTGGTATCTAGCCCCTCGCTAACGAGCCGTATTACATTGTGTTCGGCAGGGGTTAGGGACTCCCAGCCGGTGGTCGGTCGTTTACGGTTGCCACGCCCGCGCTGCGCGTAGGTGATCGCGTCGTCGATGGACATGGCGGCGCCCTCTGCCCAAGCGGAGTCGAAATCCCTGCAGCCCATCGCTCCACGAAGAGCCGCCACTGCGGCCTCATAGCTTGCATCCCAGACTTTGAAGCGGACCTCACCTGTCCTCTCACGTTGCGCAGACGCCGCACCAAAAAGACGCCCGGCTTGACGATGGTTGCCACCCTTGCTGATCAGCTCGGCTAACAATTCCATGCTGTCTGATATGCCCAGAGATGCCTGGATGTCGGCGCCGCACGCAAGCGCGGCATGGATATCAGCTCGTGCCAGTTCTGGTTCACCCTGCGTCATCGCGATGCGCGCACGCGTTGTCAAGGCCGCCATTTGATGCCAACCAGTGGTCGCAGAAACACTATTGTCGGCGAGGCGTCGTGCCATGATTACATCGCCTCTTGCCAAAGCGACCTTCGCCATGAGTTCGAGGTGTATCGCTACCAGGCCGTGGTCAACATCCAGGTGCGGCCGGCATGCCTCGCTGGCCTCGACAGCCGCGGCAACATCGCCCGCAGCCAACGACGCAAAAACCATTGCTGCATAGCCAATACCTTGATACACCCCACTTAATTGCGCTGCGGCTTCGACAACCATACCGGCCGTAACCAGGGCCGCGCTGACGTCGCGATGCACCAGCGCCCGAGTTTGAACATACAGACCGAAAGTTCTCGTCACTGCATCGTGGGCCACTTCAGCACCGGCAACAACTTCACCCGATCGCACGATCGCTCCGTCCATATCGCCCTGCCATAACTGTGCAATGGCTAGCAGTAAACGGCACTGTAGCGAAACGAACCGATCACCGATTTCTTGAGCGAGATCGTCGGCCGCCTCAGCCGCTACTCGCAAAGCAACCGGGTCACCTGAAACGCAGAATCCAACAACTCCCCAAAGCCGAATCTGGCTCAGTGTCCACTTATCTCCTTGCGTTCGCGCGAGCTCAACCGCCTCGGTGAAGTAGGGCCGAGCCACCTCCGTGTCGTAGCCACCGCTGAAACCGCAGGCAGTAAGCGTCCGAGCTAAAACAGCAGGGTCACCTATCTCGCGTGCCATAGTCAAAGCTTGTTGAGCTTGAGCGACGATGTCACTGCCGTCTGGTGGACTGCTGGCCAATATGGCGTGGAGCATAACCTTGTTGGCAACCGCGCGAGCTAAAACCGCTTTGGGAGCAACAAGATGCTCGATATTTTTGTGTTCAAGGATCGAGCCGAACCAGGCCAACCCCTCATACATGTGGCACCGACCAAACCAGATCGACTGTAATGAGGACGCGAGTTGCAGTGCGCCAGCGGTATCGCCGGTTTCACAGCTCCATGCGAATGCGCTACGCAGATTGTCAAGCTCGGTCTCAACTTGCTCAACAAGCTGCTGGTGGTCGATGTCTCCCGGAGTATCCAACAAGGCCCCAAGCGCCATGTAGTAATCGCGATGACGAGCACGCACAAGGTCGACCTCATTGGACTCTTCGAGTTTCTGCATCGCGTACTGGCGCACCGTTTCCAGCAACCGGTACCGCGAGCTACCCTGTTCGCCTTCAACCATGACCAAAGACTTGTCTATAAGCATAGTCAACCGATCGAAAACCTGATCAGGCTCCTCAAGATCATCGTGTCCGATCGCGTGGGCCACCGTGAGGTCGAACCTCCCCGAAATTGCCGACAAGCGACGAAACAAGGCCCGCTCGCTTTCGGTCAGCAATGCATACGACCAATCCATCGAGGCACGGAGCGTCTGTTGGCGTCGTACCGCGGTACGTGGACCACCAGTCAGCAGTCGAAACCGGTCCTCCAAACCATCGACTATCTCGGTTAACGATAACGTGCGTATCCGTGCGGCGGCCAGCTCAATCGCCAAAGGCATGCCGTCGAGGCGCTGACAGATCTCAGTCACGATCTGACGGTTGCCATCGGTAACACTGAAACCGGGTTGAACCAAGGCAGCTCGGTCTGTGAATAATTCGACCGCTTCATCGGCAGATGACAGCATTGAAACCCGCCATGTGACTTCGCCGGCCACCCCGATCGGCTCGCGACTGGTCGCCAAAATCGTCAACGACGGGCAAGCGCCCAACAGCGTAGTCATCACCTCCGCGCACACATCGAGAAGGCGCTCGCAGTTGTCCAACACCACCAGCATGCGTCGGTCACCGATGCACCAGAGCAGGTTGTCTAACACAGCAATCGGGAAGATGTCGTGATCGGTGACCGACGTTAAATCGAAATACGCCAGCTCGCCACTAAACTCGTCTGCGACTCTGGCGACGACCTGTAACGCGAGCCGCGTTTTGCCTACTCCCCCTGGACCGACCAGCGTTAACAACCGTTTTTCGGTCAGCAGCTCTTGAAGTTCTTTGATCTGCGCAGCACGACCCACAAAAGTGGTGAGCGGCGCCGGAAGACTTCGTCCGCCAGGGACAGTCCGGATACCTAGCTCGGGAAGGTTTCTGCGGAGATTACGCAGATTACGGTGACACAACTGCATGACACGTATTGGCCGAGCCAGATCCCGCAATAGGTGACTGCCGTGATCCACCAGCCACGTATCAGCGGGGAGCCCATCAACAACGAGATCACCTGTGGTAGATGACAACACCGTCTGTCCTCCGCATGCCAAATCGAGCAGTCCCACAGCCTGAACCATCATGAAAACCACATCATTGACATCATCATTGGATATCTGAACTTCACCGGTGTGCAGAGCGATACGCAGCCGAACTGGTACGAGCGGGGCCAGCTGCAGGTCTAACGCGCAAGCTGTAGCGTCGCTAGCACGAGCGAACGTCGCTAGAAAGTTTCCTCTTGCCCCTTGGACAACCTGTTGCACTCCGCCGTGAGCCGCGACAGCTTCTGACACCGCACAGTTCAGGCGTGTGATTGCGTCCACTGCGTCATCGGATTCTCTTTCAGACAGCTCTGTCAAGCCTTCGACGTCAACCAGAAACAACGTCACCGTGCAGCCGCGATTAAGGTCCGTCGGTATATCGGTCGATCTCAGCCGAGCCACCAGACATGAAGCCAAATAATCAGCGCCAACGGATACTGGTTTCTGCATCTCGCCCAAGAGAATACATGTCCCCCGACACACACTCAGCCATGCATATTAACCACGGCTTTGCTGCGTGGACATGCACAGCCTGCGCCAAATACTTGGAGAGAAAACGATTCTCGGTCGATCAACCTGCTGACATCTCACAAGTCGGCAGACTCGGTAACCGACGGCGAGTCGACACCTTACCGTGGGCGCCATCACCTTTGCCCACTCAAGACCCTGGAGCCGATCACCCCGGCGGTCCAAGGTAGCACATCAGAATACCCAATGGCGTGGTCTTGTTCAACGCACTGCCACGCGGCCGGACTAAAACGCTGGCGTGTGACCACCACTTCTCCTGTGCTCCTGACCTGCCTGGACTCAATCATCAGCACGCCAGCGTCATCGATGGCATACGACCCGGACATTTCATGCTCGGTGTCATCTGTGTCCAACCTGATGACCTGCCCGTTGCTCAAAGTTACGGTGACCATCATGTCCAACCTTTCCTTTGCTGCTGCCGTACCATTACCAGTGCGCATCAGCTACAACAAGTCGATGCATCGTGTTCGACCCTGATTTCCGTGCACAACAATGTGCTGCAACGAGATTTATGTAATCCACACTCCACTGCCGAGGCGGCTTTGCCACCGGCGGTTCTGACAATCTCCACACCTAATCCTTGTAATCTTCGTGCAACACGAGTCCAACTACATCGGCTCCAACTACATCGGCGCAGCTACGTATTTGATCCAGTTCCGATTACGTAGAGTCAACGGGCATGACTAGCCCTCAGAATGGCCGCTGAACTGGCCAACAGGCACTAGGCGACAGCAAATGCAAGTCGCTAATGGTGGGTATACTGCAGGCAGTTGTAATGCACCGGGATAGCATTCTGTCTCAGACGCCGCGGCCACTACACTCAACGCACCGCAAAACATCAAAATCACTCATACAGTACTCGCAGCGTTCGACGTCGCTTCTGGACTGGATGGTATCTTCCTTCGTTGCGGACGGGTGCGGGTGAGATGCGCCGGAAGAAGTGTGGATAGAAACGCTGTTGGTCATGCAGGCATGACGGTGGACAGTCACGTAGGTCAACCCAGACGTATCAGCTGGCTGCTGCATACACAGTTGCGCAACAGGAAATTAAGATGATGGTGCCGCACTCGGCTGACCTGATGTCGCTGTAAACTACGTCCGGTTTTAGCGCGGTGGGTGACGAATGTGTTGCGTTAACCATTGCAGGGAGCGAGTAGTTTGTCCATAAGGTGAAATTTAGGCGTTGGTGGAGTTAAGTTCTGCGCCACCCATACCGCCGGTGATGCTGTGGCGGGGGCGACGTCGCTATGTGGGGTTTGGCATGACGGCACCGGGGAAAGTGGCGTTTGATCTGCCGCTCCGCTACAGGAATCTTCGGTGTTACTTGAGCGCGGGTCCTGGACCAAACCCACTATTGGCGACAGCGGAAACGTGGAATTCGCTGAAAATAACAACACGCTTCGTCGGCAGAAGAACTCGGTGCTGTCTTAACTGGGATGCAGGATGAAACGTGGCGGCGGCTCAGCATGAGGTCATGGTAACGGTCTATGTGAGTGCGCTGGAGACAATGCCGAGAGTGGATGCGTTGGCAGCCAATCACGTAACACGTGTAACACTAGTAAGTACGAACTTTTTGGGAACAAAAGGATTCCGATTGCAGCTAATGAGGACAACTACGCGCAAATGTGGACCCAGGATCCCAACACTATGGAAGTCTATCAGACAGTCTCTATCGCGGCAGTGGTCGCAATCCCGCACATCACACCCGGGTGAGCGATTGGAAAAACCCGGCATGAGTATGATTAGTAAACTAAGGTTTTAGGGATCATCGCAGCCCAAGACGACACTGTTGCAGTAATCAGCAGCATCTGGGAATTAGCTCGTCGCGACCTGGCACAGGTCCGTGCAGATCGGGCTAATGGCGGGTTATTTCTTATGCCGCTGGCTTCGGGATCCGGTGGTTGGTCGCCGCCGGTGTATTAGGCCTGATGGGCTCGTTCGGCGGATTAGTTGAAGCTCTGACTGTCCTGGTTGTTGCTATTTACTGCGGTTCTGACCTGAGGAGTTGGCTCAGTCGGCGCAGTCGCCGCTACGAGCGCGGTGTTGCTTCTGGTGGGAATTAAGATACCGCGCGGTGTCAATTACCTGTCGCAGCTGGAAACAGGTTTTGCAGACACACACGACCATCACTGCAAGTTTTGACCACATCAGACAATAACGAGTCATCGAGAACATTCAATTGCCACCCAATGATATCATGCCGTCGGTGGCACTCTCAGATCAAGGTGCCAGGACAGTAGAATTGCGAGCCACCACTCCTTAGCGCTTCGGAGCTAGTCACGTTGGATGGCGGGTTCAGTGGCGGTCCACAGGCACCGCTTCTACCGATGACGTGGGGTTGGTCAATGCAGCGAATTGACGAATGTGTCGGTTGCCGCCGGCGATTAAACTTACGAGCCGAACCCGTGCTTCCGCCGGCAACCGCGCCACCCGCTCAGCATTCGACGACGTTGACCGCGATGGCGAGTCCTCCCGCGGCGGTCTCCTTGTACTTGAAACTCATGTCCCGGCCGGTTGCCCTCATGGTGGCGATAACCTCGTCGAGGCTCACTCGGTGGGTACCGTCGCCACGCATAGCCATCCGAGCGGCGTTGATCGCTTTGCCGGCCGAGATGGCATTGCGCTCGATGCACGGAATCTGGACCAGACCGGCGATTGGGTCACAGGTTAGACCGAGACTGTGTTCCATCGCAATCTCAGCCGCGTTCTCGACCTGAGCCGGTGTGCCACCAAGGACTTCAGCCAAGCCTGCAGCGGCCATAGAAGCCGCTGACCCCACCTCACCCTGGCAACCGACCTCCGCGCCGGAGATGGAGGCCAGCTCCTTGTACAGAGAACCAATTGCCCCCGCAGTTAACAAGAACCGCACGCTTGTATCGTCTGGATCTGCCTGCCCGGCGGGACAGTAATGCTGTGCATAATGCAAAACAGCGGGGATGATGCCCGCTGCGCCGTTAGTCGGGGCGGTTACCACTCTTCCGCCCACGGCATTCTCCTCGTTGACTGCCAGCGCGACCAGGTTCACCCAGTCCTCGGCGAACACCGGATCGCGATTCGGATCCTCGGCGCACAACCGCTCGTGCCAGGAGTGTGCGCGACGACGCACTTTCAGCCCACCAGGCAAGTAGCCGCCCTGAGCAATGCTTCGCTGAACAGATTGCGTCATGACGTCACGGATGTTTAGCAGACCGGCACGTACCTCCTGCGCGGGCCTTAAGCTCTGCTCGTGCTCGGCCATCAGCTCGCAGATCGACATTCCGCGCGTGGCCGCCAATGCTAACAACTCACCCGCCGAGCCAAAAGACACCCCACCAGTGGTCCATTCCGCGCCATCGGGTGGATCGCCATGCGCTACGACAAATCCGCCGCCGACCGAGTAATAAGTCTCGGCAGCGAGCTTGGTTCCGTTGCAGGCGATCGCAGTGATCGTCATGGCGTTGGGATGTCGGTCCAGCACCGTCTGTGGACGCAACACGATGTCGGCCTCGGTGAACTTGATCACGATCAATCCACCCAGACAGATCGTCCCGGCAGCGCGCATGCAGGCCAATCGGGTCGCCATGTCATCGGCATCAAGCCTCTCGGGATGCTCCCCCTCAAGCCCGAAAAGGATAGCCGACATGGTGCCGTGGCCCGCACCAGTTGCCGCCAGCGATCCGAACAACTCGACACGAATGTCGCACACGTTCTCGAGCAAACCGTTGGCAGCTAGGCCTTCGACGAAACGTGCTGCAGCACGCATTGGACCGACCGTGTGTGAGCTGGACGGCCCTATGCCGATCGTGAACAGATCGAACACGCTGATGGTCATGATGAATCCTCGGATGTTTCGGGTCGAGCAGCCACCATCCCCCTACACATTGACAGCGCTTATCGACAACCTCCACACGTCTGGCCACTGCTAATGAAAATGCTATGGGTCAAGCGGATATCGCACCAGTATCGGCACTGTGCAATTCCGCAGCCTAACTAACTATCGGCGAATATCATGGCATCGACAAGCTGTCCGTTCCAGCAAGTCATTCTTCCGCTTTCCTAGTGTGCATTTGTACATCTACACTAGTAGACTAGGGAGGCATTGTGGCTTATCTCTTCCTCTTCTGCGCCATCTTCGTGGAAGTGGTGGCAACCACCCTGCTCAAGAGCACCGAAGGCCTCACTCGGCTGGTGCCAACCCTGGCTTGTCTGGCCGGCTACGCAGTAACCTTCACATTACTGGCGCTGTCGATCTCACGCGGCATGCAAACAGACGTCGCCTATGCGTTGTGGTCGGCCATCGGCACGGCTGCAATCGTACTGATCGCGGTGCTATTCCTCGACTCACCGGTGTCCGTGGCGAAAATCGTTGGCGTCGCGCTGATTATCATCGGAGTGGTCACGTTAAACCTGGCCGACGTCCATTGACCGCCGCCTCAGATCGTCGTCCACGCGACCCCACTGGTCGCCGACAGGCGATCGTCGAGACGACTGGACGCATAATCGCCCGGGAGGGCCTCCGCGAATTAACCCACCGCCGAGTAGCCTGCGAGGCGGACGTACCGGTCGGCTCAACCACCTTCTACTTCAACCATCTCGAAGCGCTGCAGGATGCCGCACTCACGCACGCGGCGACCACTGCAACTGCACATCTCGATCAGTGGCGTCCCGAACTCAAGAAGAACTCCGAGCTTCCCACCGCATTTGCCCAGCTCACCGTCGATTACCTGGCCGACCGAAACCGACATCGCATACTCAATTAAGTTGTATACTGCAACTACCCGTTGACCGGAATTGCAGCGCCTGGCGCGGCAGGAGTATGATACCCTAGTCGCGCTGTTGGAACCGAGCATAGGGCGACAGGGCGCGGAAGCGGTCATCGTGTTTGTCGATGGCGCCACGTTAAACTCGCTAATCACCGATACGCCGCTCAGTACCTAAACACTCACCGACGCCATCGCCAAACTGGCCAAGGATTGTCCCTAGCGATTCCAAGGTTGCGGTGCTGAACGACAAGTCGCTGCATGGGTCCCAGGTTCTGTTCCAAACTCATGACGTTGCGCCTCACAGAGGGCACCAGCTGCGCTGTTGCAAGCGGTAGGTCAAGAGCTAGGTATTCCTGCTGCAAGACATCTTATTATCTCCTCTTCAAGAAGACTCAGAAATACGCCAACCCTATTCCCGATTATAGCCGCGTTCTCCACTGAGTGTAGCAGAGCATGCCGCGGTGCAGACATCCTCTGGGGTAAGAGTTCGTACCGCCGAATATCACAAATGCTATCTCGACCAGATCGAGAAACGCATTCACATCACTATACAACATTATAATCGGTTTTTCCGCGAAATATCCTGGAAAAGCCACGTTGTGGCTATCCTCCAGAGCAAATGGTATGAGATTTCCTGTAGATGGCCCGAGAACGGAACGGTAAGAGCGTATGTTCGTCGGCCGCCCGGCAGTGGGTTAATGGGCAATTCGCAGTTGACTGCAGCCCTGTTGGCATCGGGTCGATATGCAAGCCACCGACCGTCGTCTTCGTCGCGGCGCAGATAGCACTCCGGGTTAATAGTAGCGATTACCGCATTCACTGCTAAACCGCCGGCGACCAATTGGACGCCCGACCACGACGGTCAGCAGATGATCCGACGAATCGCGTTTTATAACAATGACACCACGATCTGATCGTTCATCCGGGAGTAGTATCTGTCCTCGAGGGAGATCGTACGGAGCTGGCTGTTCAATGAAACAGATTGCCGTGCAACGGTGTTTGTGATGATCCATCTCAGCTCAGTTGTTAACCGCGGTATCCACTGTCATCGTAGGCCATTGTCGATCAAGCACCGATCACTTCTCGCTCGCGAGAAGCAAAGCAGTATTTCGTCATCGCCCTCTGCAATGCAGCACCGGCAAGCAACTTCTCCGTACGGCACCTTGACCTTGCAGGTCCCGCAGCACCCTTGCTGGCACGAGTAGGGGGTGGGTCGGGTCGCGGTCAAGCATCACTTCCAGGGCCGATTGGTTCGCTGGCACGCTGAACACCCGCTGCAAGCGTGCGAACTTCAAATTTCTTCGACAAGCAGCGGCGTGCTGAACCATTCGTAGTACAGTAGGGTGTTGGCTGTGTGCTATACGCACCGACTCCAGCATGAAGGGCGGGCCCGCATACGTAAACAGCCGTCCTCGATGCTCAGTCGGCAAAGATATATGCTGCCGTAGTGATTCGGCTGTGCTCGTCGTTAGCCCATAGGGTGACCCGATCCGGCGCCACCGCCACCAGTTCGTCCAGCAGCGGTATGTGTTGGCGAATACTTCCGGTATTGACTGCGCGCCAATTGATGCCACGTTGCCCAGCCACCTAAATCATCGGCAGGATTGGCGTCACTACGATGCCACCGATCACGAACAACACTTCCTGTTCATCCGTGACGAGATAGAAAGCGTTGCGAGGACCTTCGAACTCACGTATGTCGCCCACCTCGAGGATATCCTGCATCGCCGTGCGCTGCTCGGGCGAATTGCATAGCGAGTACTAGCGGCGGCCCGAGGGGCAACCGAATATCAATGAGCACAAACGGCGTTCAGGACGGCAATAATCCGCCTTACGCTTCAGCCAACGTTAATGCGACCACGTTGGGCGTGCGCAGTTCACATTGGATGATCACCGAGGTGTTGGTCCGCTGCACCAATACCACCCGCGCTGGCGCCCATTGTGACGCCGACACGAAGCCTCCGAAGAAGAATAACTGCACCCCACAACGCGATGTATGAGCGGTCGCACTTGTGGCGACCGTACAAATCAGCAGTTTTACTATATCGAATCCAAATGCTTTGCGAAAAACAAATCTAGCTATACTGGTCAAAAATCTTCCACGGGAACGGCACCCTCGATGACCAGGTCAACCCACTCCGCCGGTTTGCCGGCCGACGACGTCGGGATGCGAGGTAACGACCTAGTGCCCAACCTTGATCGGGACGATTTTGCTGCAAGCCAGTGAATCTCTGCAAGGCAGGCGAAACGAAATATGTAGTGGCGCAATACCAGTACCTTTATCGGGACCGGAATTTACGGCGACTGCGCCCCGGGAGCCAACTCCGGCCCGGGCATGTTGACGCGGTCGGAGTTGAGTCCATTGAGGTAGTCATCAATCAACCGGTTCTCTCACGTTGAACCTGACGTTCGAGTCTGGATGAGCAGTCAGCGAACTGGTCGAACGCCAAATCCTGCATCCAGATGCGATCAATGTCTTCCGGGAGCGCGACCGAAACGACCCGACCGGCACCGAGATCGCCTTCCATCGCCACCAGACTGACGCCTTCGAAATCACTAATCAACACGGGCATCCCGCAGCTTCGCATGCATGATCTCCGCCACTCCTGCACCATCCTGGTGTTTACTATGGGAATATCCCCGACCACCGTGCAGCGGATCCTGGCGACACAGTTCGATTAGACTGTGCGGCGCGATGCCCTGGACTCGATGGGCACTTTGTTCGAACTCGTAGACGAAGAGTCGTCTAGCCAGTGGTCATCAATGAAGCCGCCGTTGTAGTCAAACATTCAAAAACCGAACTCATAACACGACTTCTTCCCTAGTGGAGCTAAGGGGACTCGAACCCCTGACCCCCACACTGCCAGTGTGGTGCGCTACCAGCTGCGCCATAGCCCCGAGAAGTTGTGCGGATCGAAGCTACACCACTACCAGGCAGCGTTCAAAGTCACTGATCAGGCGTCCTTACCCGATAGCTTGATTGACCACCTCGCAGGCGGTCTTTTGCACTTCGGCCAGATGCCCCGGTCCGTTGAAGGACTCTGCGTAGATTTTGTAGACATCCCCGGTGCCCGACCGGCCGTGCGGCCAACCACGCGTTGGCTGTCGTCACCTTCAAGCCGCCCAACGGCGCAGCGTTGCCCGGCACGGCGGTGAACTTCGAGGTGATCGGCTCACCCGCCAACTCGGTGGCCTTCCACCCGATCTACCGACAGCTTGGCCGGCCGAGTTTTCTGATCATGGTCAGCGGGCAAGTCAAGCTAGGCATACGACGAGATGCCTTACTTGGTCGGTCAGCTCCTGGTAGCGCCGTGAGGGGTTCAAACCAGTGACGACCAGGATCTCGGAAGCCAACAACGCCAGGATAATGCTGTCCTTGTCGGTGGTCCACACCGATCCATCGCACCGCAGGAACGACGCCCCGCCGATTCCTCGCCGCCGAAGCTGATCGTGCCGTCGAGCAAACCGTCGACGAACCATTTGAACCCGACCGGCACCTCGACCAGCCCATGGCCGAGACCGACGACCACCCGGTCGATGATCGAGGAACTGGCCGCGGTCTTACCGACCGCTATGCCGGTCGGTAAGGACGGCCGGTGCGTGTAAAGATAGCCAATGACCACCGCTAGAGATGATAGTTCGGATTCAGCAAAACCGCATCGGGGATCACGATTCCGTGGCCATCGGAGTCGGCGTCGATGTCGGTGGTGATCTGATAGTGGTCCTAGTTGGCGATGAGCGAGGCCATCGCGTCTGGTGCGCTGCAGTCCATCCGGATCTTGCCGTAGTAGTCAAGCGTCATGAACCACCACATAACGTCGATCAACGGATTGACGACAGTCAGGTCCAGACCATACCGTTACGCAAGCTCGACCCAGTAGTCGACACTGGCCACGCCGAACAGATCGACACCGATCCGAATCCCAGCTCCGCGAATCGCAGCGATGTCGATCATCTTGGGCAAGTCATCGACATAACTGCCAAGATAATCGTAGCGCGCTACGGTCTGTAGCGCGCTAGCTAGTGGTGTGCGGCTTGACCGCCGAACCATCGCCACACAGAATCTCATTGGCGCGCTTCGCGATTGCGTTAGTCACACGGTATCAGCCGGGCCACCATGCAAGGGTTGTACTTGAAACCTCCGTCAGACGGCGGGTTATGCGACGGCGTCACAACGATCCCGTCGGCCAGCGCGTCCGGTGCAACCGCAGATGTAGGTCAGGATCGCGTGACTGATCGCCAGTGTCGGCGTATAGTGATTGCGGGGATCCGCCACCGCTAGCACTTCACTGGCGGCGAGGACCTCCAACGCCGAAACCTATGCTGGTCCAGAAAAGCTATGCGTGTCACGGACGATGCATAACACCGCGCGGCGCGATACTCGACGATGGCCTGGGTGATGGCCAGAATGTGAGCCTCATCGAATGCCCCGCCCAGCGCCGACCCACGATGACTCGACGTGCCGAACACCACCTGCTGTGCTATGTCGTCCGATGGTGTATTTATGCGGTGACGAGATACGGCAGATCGAGGATGTCCTCAGACTGGGCCGCCTGACCGGCGCGCGAGTTGGTCACCATAGTTACCCATTCTGCCCATGCTCGACGTTTCTCGGGCTTACCTGGTCTGCAGTTCTAATTATATCATGCATTGCCCAATACATCGGTAAAACGAAAGTAATCCATAGAATTCCAGATCATCGAGAATTAGTCGCAGTCTTCGTCGGCGGCATAGCTGGGCTCGGTGGCCCGCGTAGCCCTGCGCGCTCTCACGACCCTAGACCCGGGGCGTTGGCCACGGGCAACTTCTATAATCAATATCGTAAGCACCTTTCTGGCGGGGTTATTGCACCACCCAGTTACTGGAACGGTTGGCCGCTGTCAAGTTATCGGCTCTCCTCTGCTCGGTAGCGGGTTGTTGGCAGGTAAACCACGTTTTCGACCATGCCCGGTCAAGAACGCTGAAGATAATCGAACATGGCGATTGGAACCTGAACGCCAGCTACCCTGTGATCAACATCATGGCGAGATGGCTGGTGGTGCAGCTGACCACAGTTTTGGTACAATCGAGTGCAGGTGCGCTGATAACGGGCACCGCGGCTATGACGGTCGCAATCTGGGCTGGCTTCCTACGCATCGGCGGAATCACCTCGATGCTACATTTCCTGGTGGACCGCGCGATCACGTGCCGGTTTTTCCGTTAGGCACATCGACAGTGAACATTAGCAATGCCGCGCTGCCGGGATTCCTGGACGGCTTGGCGTTTAACGAGAATGCGGCCATTCTGGCTGGTACCGCGTTCGTCGACGTCTACATCCCATTTTCCACTTGACTGCTGGAAACCCAGTGGCTAGGCGAGGAACGTCAAATACGTTCGGCATTTGCCAATATCGTCATCAGCGTCGTGCTGGGTATGACCGCCGCGGTACTTGGCCAATGGGCTGCTGAGCAACTATGAACCAGCAGGGCTTGAGGTTGACGGGATACTTCGGCGAGCGGCAACGTGCTTCGACGACGCAGCTTCAGGTCGGCTTATGGCGGACTCAATGCTAGAGTTGCTCGGCACCCGCCGTATAGCAACCAGCGTGATGCTATACGGAATCGCCAAATTCAGACCGAGCCACAAGCTGCGCAGCAACGCATAGCTCAGCCTGTCTGAAGAACCCGTGGGGGCGATTGCCGAAGTCGATGTCGAGCCAAAAATCCTCTCTCGTCCGCCACATGACCGCGATGACCAGCCACGGCCTGTTGACGATGAAGCAGGCGACGCTGGTGACCGGTCCTGCATGGCGACCTCGACAACCACGATGGGGATGCCGCCAAACTCACCATCTACGTCGGCCGCCAGGAGCGCACCGCCGGGAAGGTGGATCAGTACGCGATATGCGAACTCTTGTATCAACACGGATTCGCCAGCAGCATAGTACTCTTCAACGTCGACGGCGTGACACATGGTGAGCGTCCCCGGGCCCGCTTTTTCGGCCCCAACGTCGATGTTCCTTTGATGATCATCAGCATCGGTTCTACATAAATTAAGTATCAGCGGCCTCCACCGAACTACCCAACCCATTGCTGACCGTCAAGAGAGGATGCATCTGCAAACGCGACGACCAACTATTTGGACGTCCCCAGCCACTGCCGATGACCGATGAGCACAGACACACCCTATGGCAAAAGCTGATGGTCTATACCGCCGAAACCACCCGACACGATAGATTGCCGATCCACCGCGCTCGTCCAACGACTGCTGCGGTCCGGAACGGCGCGAGGCGCAACTGGTGTTGGACGGAATTTGGAGATGTCATGGAGACCACCAACCGCACGGAGACAAACGAGTTTTCAGCTCTCCCGCAAGGTGCCAGTAACCACGATCATCGTCGACACGTCGGAGTCTATTGCACACAATTTCGATATCGTCAACCAGCTGACGAGGTCTTGGCCTCCTGGCAATCCAACTCGAGGTTAAGCCTCTTTCGGGTCCTAGGATGTGCTGATTTTTGGGTTTGGTTTTGTGTGGTTGAGGGGTGTGGTGGGTTATGTGGTGGGGATCGGTGGTGTGGGTTGTGTTGGTGGTTTAGGGTTGGTCGCGGCGTAGGTGGGCTGCTTGCAAGGGCCGCCGAGTAGTTGGTGTTGGTCACCGGCCGCGACATCGAAGCTGGCGATGCTGGGGGTGCGTCTGGTGTGGCGGGTGGCCGGGGATCAGTTGCGCTTTTCTGGTGATGTGTTAGCCCGCCACGCGCACAAGTCACCAGATCACGCCGTGGATGGCTTTTATCTTCCTTCCGCGGTCGATCCCCACAAAAAGTCAAGTACTGCCCTAGGCTAGAGCACCGCCGTACGCGTCATCACCGGCTGCGAGGTCATCGACGAACTGTGAAACCAACACGGCACCAACACAGCCGGGGGCACACCGGCTGGCCGAGGGCCGGTGAACAAACAGACACCCCACAGCCATAGCATGCACCCGAAAGCGCCCCCAACACCCAGCGCCAACAAGATCTAGGCTAGCCCACCAAACTCCCGACCGTATCGGCCAGCGATGGCACACCAGAACACTACTTCACCTGCCACCTATGAAACCGACCAACAATTCCTGCCACAAACACCAACACCCCCGGCCACCACACAACAACAACGGCTCGGGCGAGCGGCAGCCCTGGACACAATTATGCAAAGCCCGTTGAATCTTTGGTTCTGCCAGCGCAACACAGTGCTCTGTGTACCAGAGCCAAAACCTACTGCGCCAAGCTTCCTTACCCAATGAGCTAGGCTAATAAGAGCCACGGCGACGTTGATACTACTGGCAAGTTGGATGACCACCTTATAAACAGCGGTGATATTGGCGCCGACGACGTTGTTCGGCGTCGTGGTGTAGAGGTGGCAGGAATTGACAAAATACTACCACTTGTCAAGGCTATGCACGTTCTTGAGGAACTTGCGCTGCAACTAGGTTGGCTCTGGCGATACCACGGCCACCCGGATTGGTGTGCCCGAAAAGCCGCCATAGGGTTCCCGAAGGTGTAGTCACCAATCAGGCTCGGCCACGCCCACTGCAGGTAACCGATCATGCTCTCGGGCCAGCGCGACACGACTTCGATCTCCTAACTAGACCTACCGAGCACTAACGTCTGCTGGGGACTGGCATTGAATTGATCCAAGCCATGATGTTGGTGACAGTAAACTAGACGGATTGAGCGTAGCTCGGTGATGTCGGCACGCCAGGCGGTACCGGCCCAAACGTCCAGGGCGCCTGCATCGGTACCTCGAAAACTAAAACGGGATTAGCGGCATTGACCACGTCGTACGGGTAGCCGGTGCTAGATGAGGGCCCAGATGCTGGCAATGACGAGTACCGCATGCCGCACCAACTTCACGCCAGAGATGTGAGGACGTCGCAACTGTCGCAGGTGATTCCGTCGCTGAACGTGTACATCCATGGGGTCTGTTCAGCAACGGTGACCTGCTGTTCGAAGGAGTCGTAGATGCCCTGATATAGCTACCTGTTGTTAAGTAAAGTTTCACTAGCTACGGGCTGGGACGTTGACGATATGGCCAATATTGCGTGGGTGGCGTGCAAGTACTTGGCGCCACAGTTCGGGTGCGCCATCGATGACGACACCAGATTCTCGCTCATGAATTAAGGCAAGGAAAGGGCCTAAGCAAGGCTTGTCGTCGGATGCTTCCCATTCGGTTGAGTTATTCCAACGGCACATCGACGACACCGCGAAGAGCTTCCCTGGCTTCGACTTCCTAAAAACATGCCTGGCCAAGGTAGAGGAGACGATACTCACGGTTTTGAAAGTGGTGGCGTAAGCGCCGCCGAAACGATTCGACGATGGTGAGCACTAGGAAGCGATGCACGGGTCGGTAAATAAGGGTAACACGAGGTCCGCGTCGATGATTCGAAGTCGCACCGCTACTACCGACTGTTTTGCCTCCTGGACGCAGAAGCTCTGGAAAGCGACGGCCGATCCTCGCTGTAATTGCGGGTATGAGCAAGTCAGTCCGAGCGACATTCAGCGAAGAAAGACTATGCCAAAGTACGCGACTTAGGGTGAGAAATATTTCAGCCACAAACCACGTTTGGTGAAATCCGACTAACCGATAGCGACGAGCATCGGCCCGGTGATCCGCCTATGCTCCTCAGTGGACATGGACCCATGTATGACCTTCAGACCAAGTGTTGCCGCCAGTCCAGCTACTGTGGCTAATGTCGGTTGCCAGTCTGTGCAAACAGCAAGCGTCGCACAACGCTGGGGTCAGAATCGATCGCACGGGCAAGCTAAGCCTTGGTTAGATTCGACGGCTTCCCGCGAGTCATCCAACTGGTTGAGGACAGGGTCGATAGCACCGATGCGCGCCAATTCAGCAGCGTAGTGCCATGCGAACTCGGAGTCATCAAGTCGTTTGGCCAGAAGAGCGTTGAATGTCTCAGACACGATGCACGCCTCCTCATGCCGGCGCGTGGCACACATGCCACATCATCTGAAACACTGGCGACAAGGCCTGCATTCCGTACGCGGAGCCGGCTGCGAACCTGGGAGTCACTTACGTTCCCGCACGTCGACGGGCTTTGCTGCATTAGGACTTAGGGCTGTGGTCGTGGTGGATGAGATTTAGACAGCGGCGTACTGTCCGCAGATGGCAGTGCCTCGCGGTGTCGAAACGTACCCCAGTAGGCTTCGAGTTGGGTTGATTGTCCTCCAGCGTCGGCCATCTCTGCCTGAAACCACAAGAGCTGTGACAACCACTACCGTTCGCGTGTGGCTACGGAGCACTGTATAGTAATCCTTCAGTGTGCTTGCTGGATCGAGCTTGGGTTCGTCGTCACTATGACCGAAACCTCAACCCGACAACCTTCTGCTCTTCAAGATGCAATAAATTGAAAATGAACAATATTCGCGCTGTTCTCGCCGAATATGATCATTTCGATGCGACCTGTATTGCACCTCGTCTGTACCGCTAGCTCAACCCATGCCTAATGCGATACGCCTGTCCCCAAACAATGATCTGAGAAAGCGGATTCCGCCACGCCCCTAGCAACTAAGATGCGATCGTAATTACGCATCCTGAAGAAGTGTCCGCTCCGCTTCACAACAAGCGACAAACGATATAGAGCGCACCACAGCCATGAATCCTGTCTGAAAGTTGAACCGACACCATAGCTCCGATTTTGACTACCATGAAAAGTCACACGCTCATCTAGCAGGGACCATAACCGAATGAATATCGCGCGGTTGATGCATCTCCTCTTGCTATCAAAATATGTATTTTGTCCTCTACCAAAGGCACGTTTTGCATATTTGGGAGTAACATGGCACAGGGCCATCGCACCTCTTCTATTATCCGCTAGCCTTGCCCAGGCGCCGCTAAGAATTATGCGACGCCGCGCGAACTTAATACCTATCCCCTGACCGCAGCTAGCCCGGTCCGCTGAACGCGGGCTTCTGTGCTGTCCCATCGACGGCTACTACGTAATGGTACCGCAAGACATGGTGGAACACGCCTGGATGCCTGGCCTGGAGATCGCCACCGGGAAATAGCCACGGCGCCAACAATATCGTCGTGATGGGCGTCAACACGGCGCAACTACACAGGACAATACCGAGCTGATCACCGCTGTGGTTGCGGTACCACAGCAGTACAGCCCCATCGTGTTATCCAACCACCCGGCAGTCGTGCAGTTCATCAAACACGACACTCCAAGCCTGGGCGCCGAACGTTACGCAATCGAGCTTGGATCGATGTTGATGGCCACACCCGAGCAGACGATCATCGACCTGGCTCGCCGTCCCTAGCCTCAGTTACGCCAAAACCGATGTCCCGTCCGCTGTCGCAGCACTCTACGAGTGCAGCGACACAGACCGGTCACGTACCACTCGCGACCAAAAAGCGACGACCAACGGTCCGTAGCCTCCAATTCTGCTTCGCTGACAAGCAAGTTCAACGGGGCCATCTCATCTCCCACCTGCCTTACCTTCCTGAGCAGGAAATTCGGCGACCGAATCGACTTCATAAGCGACACCGCACCCACTGTCCAAATGAGCAGCTTAGTGAAAACATCGACCTGATCGCGATCAGCGATCGCACTACCGTCGCCGACAATGTAGTCTATAAACTCTGCGCTGCTGCGGGCGCTCGCTCGCACCCACAAACGACTCAGCCGAACCCTGGCTGTTCAGCAACATCCCGATACCCGGCCATCGGTTCCTACGGACCACTACCGGATCCATCTCTGTGGCTGGAGCAGCTCTCGGCGGGCAATTGATCAGTGTGACCAACCGAGCGACGGCCCGTAGTTCAGCGTTACGCCAACACACCCACTGCGGAATTATTCATTACCACACTTCCTACCTTCGCCACATCGAAGACCGCAACGTGGACTGATCGCCGCGCACGACCTGTAGGACCTCTGAACGCTAGCACACGATCGGTACCATCGATCCCGCGGCCGTACACCTCTACCGCCGCCACAGCCCGACGAATCAACAACCGGCAGCGCACAACTTAACCAAGGCTCCAACTGAAGCCAAGTGACACACCCAACTCGCCAACCAAACGCGTCTCAATGTCTCGGCAAAATATGCGTTAGCCGCCGTGCGCGACCCGTAAGCACGGGCAGTCAGAGCCACCAGCCAAAAAAGCTCAGTCATATAAACACAGCAGGTAGATGCTAACTAAGATATTCCAATCGTCTGAAGTGGGGGCGTGGGTGGTCGGTAGGGCTGAAGTGGGGCGGGCGGGGCTCGAACCCGCGACCAACGGATTATGAGTCCGCGGCTCTAACCAACTGAGCTACCGCCCCCCCTTAAAACCTAATCTAGCTGCAAGTACATTTGCGTCCTCGACATATTCAGGCCCACGTCAGCGACGCTATCCAGTCGCTTAACGAGCGTCCGTGGCGGTCAAAGGTACTAGCAGCCGTCGTATGCATTAATGAAGTCTCTGCACAGCCTTGACATTAGTGTCTGCACTGATCGCCAACGACACCGTAGTCTGCTGTAGCCCGTGCGGTACGAAACCCGTGGCCCCCACCGCATTGCAAGCTTTCCCGAACGCTCTGCAGTACTCGTCGACGGGTCGACGGTTAGATACGCCGTAACGGCTTGGGAACAGGAGGGCATTCAGAAACTAAACGCCCTCGAAACCTTCGCACCTTCAACTAAGCTTCAGGCATCGTACTTGATCGCAGTGCGCCGTCGTATCGACGACCACCCAATAAGAAAATTGAGTACAGTGCACAAGTTTTGTTTTCAAGCGGTCGAGTGACCACGTAGCCCGTTATGCCGCACTATTCGAGCCCCCGGCGAGCACCCACCGTGGATATCCGCAACTCTATGTCGTCAAGCATGATGATTGCGATCGCGCCTCGAATGCGGCTGACGGCGCGGACCATCTTGTTGGCTGTGCGATCATGAAGCAACTGGCCCAGGAACAGCGAATACGTTCGACGAAGCAGCAGCACCGTAACCTTGCTGCCTAGATGATCATATTGAGCACTTGAGCTATCAACACATGTATAATCCGAATCAGGTGGTAATCCGGGCAATCGACCACCCGCAGCGGCGTGTGGTGTTCAAAATGCTCCCGGCGTTCCTTGCGCCACGCAGTATAATCAGCTTCGATCAACGAAGTGAACCGCAGTGAGGTCGTCGGCATGCAGCCCATTTTCGTAACGCAGTGCCTCGATCTCCGCGAAATCAACCGAATCCACGAAGACCGGTACCCGAAGGCACAGATGCTTGGCCAGGTTGGGACGTTCGGTGTGGAACATCTCCAGAACGAAAACCTCAGCGCGGTATTGCCGGTTGAACTGCACTAAGGCCAACACCAGCACGGGAAACATAACGATATGCATCACGCACCCTTGGTCAACTTAGCCACCGCGAAGATGCCCACCCCGATCGTCTATAACACCTCCGCCGACAAGTTGACCACCAGCTTGCACCGCCAGCTTGACCTGCAGCGGGTCAAATGATGATTGGCCATGCCGTAGCCGGCCATCGCGAACCCGGTGCACACACCGATTGCGAATAACGGCACCAACGCATTGACCGAGCCGCCGGTGACAACCAGCACGCCAAAGACAGCACGGGTGGGCGTCGAAAGACCGTTGGAAAACACCAAACGATGACCATGTTTCATAAACCAGGCGCGGAAGAAAAACGTTTCTCAGCAACAAAACTGGCCAACTCGAGAAAACCCTTGAAACACGTGTTGCAACAGGTAAAAGAATGGCCACAGTCGACGCTTGCACCAAAAAAGTACAGGATGTTGCCCATCACGCCGGGACCGAAGACCGTCTGGGCAATCTCGGACAACATCGACGGATATCCGTCAACTAACACTAGGGTGTGGCATGGGTGACATGTGCCGAACAAGCCACGCCAGCCACAATAATGCCCCAAGGATGCAGGCTATCACGATCAGTGCCCGAAGCGTGTTAACACCTTCGGGCTGAAGGAAATTGTTGATCGCGTTGACAACGACCTCAACACCGGTCAGCAACGAGCCACACGGCCAACAATGTCGTACTCATCACTAGACCGCCCCCCTGATGAACCGGCACCACCAAGACAATCTGTTGCGGATCGTATTTCGGTAAGCACTAAAAAATTTAATAATCAAAACCGACCACAATCGTCAGCGACGACCATAGTTACAAAAGCGTAAGTCGGTATAGCACAAACAGCATTCTGGCCTCCCGCAATCCACGCAGATTCGCCAGACACATCAGCGACACCACGCCCACCTTGCTTTCCAGGTTACAGTAGCCTAGCACCGACATCGCCAAAACCATCACCACTGTCCCGTCCTCGCACTGCACCACGACAGTGACTACGAAATTATCAGCAGCGATCTGCACCACCCGTGGCCCGTGGTTGTCTCATACGACCACGTATTACCCACCGGGCCGGGTACATACCATGACAACTTGCCGATATGACGCAGCCACCAACACCAGAATCAACAGGATGACACCGATGATCAACGCCGCTCCCGAGCAATCCGCGCTTACACACATCAAAAAATGCAACCATGTACCTCATCTATCAATCAAAATAGTTGTCAATATCTCCCCGAGTTCAGTTGATCTCCATATAACAAATCATGGACCTTAACAGGGAAGAAATTATGCTGAATAACATGTGAACCTGAGACTCAACAACACCATTTGGCTATCAAGCATTTTGGCACTTAAGTAGCAACACGGTTGCTTTTAGCAATGCAGGATAGCTGGCAACAGACTGTCAACTGTAGTTGCTATGTAGAACAATACGATTGATTGTATATCAGCAATCTGATCAGATTATTTTCGTGCAGCACAGGTAATTTTCTTGCTCGCATCGACCGGGGTATTCGCTTGCCCGAAATTAAGAATGAACATCATCGTAAACAAGAAAACTACACTACGCCAGCTGTAGAAAAGCTGTTGCTATAGTAATCGTTTTTCGTATGATTTGATACTCTAAGAATTTAGTGTGGTTATCTAGATCAATTTTCTACTGAGGAGTGGAAAACTCATGCACCAGCAGGTTATCGTCAACGGTGACCACGCACTAGCTACGACAAGAATTGAAGAGAGCGAACGCAAGTACCATCACACTCCTTGGTCTTGAACTCACCAACGCCCAAGCTAAAACGGAACTCGCCAAAGGGGGATAGCAAAAGCAACCGCCGTCATTTGCGCCGAAGATGACAACGTGAAGAATCTCGAAACCGATTTCCTCGCAAGGAAACTAAATAGAAACATTTGCATGGTGGCACAGCTAGCCGGCGAAGTGCTGGGAGAAAAGGTGGCCGACGACGATAGTCCCGGTGCAATCTTTGAGGTCGCAACCTTTGCCGGCGCTGGTGGTTGTCGAGACATGCCCAGGGCGCACCACACACCCTTCGAGTCGGCCGGCATTGAATTCATGGTTTGGCACTGAAGCAACGCGTAACCTATCGCGATCTTGCCCCGGTAGCAATAGCTCGCAGCCAGAACAACAACACCATCCCCAACAATGTAATGCCATGTCCTGGAGGAGGTGTGCAAGTGCACACCGGTGACTGGACGGCCATAATAGACAACACTGACCAGCTAGACCACTAAAGTGTTTAGGGCTCAGTATCCGAACAGAACACGTTCATGCCGCTCTCGACTGCATCGATCATTGAACACCGCGCACCTTACCCAACCGAAATCAACCCCGCATTCTATACTCGTGATCGCCGCCCTGAGTGCCGTAAAGCCAGCTCAAGGGCATTACTGCACTTTGGCTATACGCCCCCGGGAGGGCACGTTCTGCCTCACCAACGAGACGATCACGACGGTGGGTTATGGCTACTTCAGCTTTGCCCAGCAACCAACCTGGCTACGAATGTACACCGCCATGTTGATGCCGGTTAGCGTGACCACCACCACGTTTCTTGTCGCTTATGTCGCCAACGTACTGCTGTCGCGTCGATTCGTCTGGCCGAACGAATGCCCGTAAGCACGCCACCCAGGCAACCACATAATTGTCGTCAGGCTAAGCGCGTTCGGCATCCACGTCGTCACTGATCTGACCGCAGCCGGATATGACGTAGCGGTGATCGAGTGCGATATGAACACCCGTTTCTTGTCGACAGCGGACCAACTCGCCATACCGGTAATCTTCGGGAACGTCAGCTTCCCCCAAACATTGGAAGCGGCTCGTGTTTACCAAGCCCACGTCGTAGCGGCGCTTACCAGCGATGACATACAGAATCGTCCTTCGTGCAATGCTGAGACACCGGGTGGAAGCCGCTGCCAACCGGCAAGGGTGGCGTCCGCTAGGACTGCAGGGGCTGGGGGACGTTTTCGGTCGGAAACCGCTCTTTCCGGATCGGCGAAATGCAAGTACAAGCCGACCACGCACTCGATGGGCTGCAAATGTTCGAGCTGGCAGCGCAAACTCATTTCATTGCGATCACCCGGGAAGCTGCGCTAGCTCAGCTGGCCCGAGAGGGGACACCTTACTCAGCGCCAGCAACACCGTTTACCTTGTTGATCCCTACCGAAAACAGTTCGCCACACTGCGTAAGGGACAGCCTACCCGGCAGCATCCAATCAATGATGAACGCCCGCCGGGAGAGCAACAGTTGGACGTCAAGTTTTTTGTCTTACCCACCAAGCCCATTCGAGCCGATGCCACGCACCCAGTCATCAACTGGACACCGCCTCACCGGCGGTGTCCAGCACGTAACGCTCGGTGCCTTACTCGACCCCCGGGCAGGGGTCGGCCACCCAACAACAGGACAACCTTATGGGCCGGCTTTACGCATAATGTCAAAGGTCAGCGCGACGGCCTCAATATCGGAAAAGCTAATGCTCACCTCGGCGACGAGATGCGCCGGTGTCCAAACTAACGCATCCACATACCTGCCGCTCGGCTTTTGCGCAGTCATCGAGTAACATCTGAGATTCAACGAGGTCGATGTCGTCATAGAGAGTCCCGGAGCCTCCGAGGCCGAGCGTGATGCTCTCGCGCAGCGACATGCACAGTCGGCAATGGTGTTGAACGACGCCATGTATTCCGGAGGTGACCAGGTCAAGCACATACATCCGGGCCAAGGCGAGCAGAAGTCGTTGAACGTTCAGCCCGCACCCGCGACACGACCGGAGCCCCATTTCTCACCCGGTGAGACGCGCCTTGCCGCTCGGCAATCGGCTGTTGCACCTGGCCCTCACCGACGACACGTGGAAATTTGATATCCGTAGCGAAGGCATCGTCGCACAGGTGGTCTAGTCCCCCCCATTCCCGCGACAGGGTAATCTCGCTGACGCGGGCCTGCGTCGCGCATCGCCGCATGTCCAGCGGGCGTTATCGACAGCTGCTCGAGTAGCAGATCGGTTGGCACGTTCACGAAATTGAGTGAGCCAACACCCGCCCAAGCAATTGCGTCGCTCCGTTTGGTATTGATCTCAATCGCCCGCTTAGCGTCGACGAAGTCCCGTCGACGACGCCAAAACGTCGTCTAGACACTGTGGTGCGCGTAACCATACAGTCGCCGATGTCCCCGGCTCATCGAGCCGGAGACATCGGCGAACACTTCAGCTCCGGTGCCAGACATAACAGTGTCCCAATCGTCGGATGTACCGGCACCAGCCCAGCAGCGGCGCAGCATCACCGGTCTCTGGCGCAGACCGAGTCACTTCTTTGGGATGGAGGTACCAGCCCAGAAAGCACTAAAGAGAAGTGAATCCACCTCCGCCGATAACACTGTGCTAACGAAAGCACTACCACCTTGGTGCACAACCGAAATCACGACCAAACTTCGATTGACAGAAATTCCATCGCTAGTCATCGCATTGCCTGCCCAGCGCAAAGTGGCTTCGACGCGGTCGGGGGACCACTACCGTGTTTTCGTCGGCCCGTTCAGATTTCTCCGCCTGATCTAGCAACAGATTGACAACATACTGTGCCGTGATCATCAGCCGCCCTCGGGACGGATGTTGAGTATGTTGGCGCTCCGAAATAAGGCTACAGTACAGCCGTGGCTCACGGCGACCACCTAGCCGGACTGGGCCTTGGCAGCACTTGAATGCCGCAGCCGGGTCGACGGTCCGCACACGGTTGCCATGGAATTCCAGAATCAGTGATGGCCTGATACGCAACAGCGCGCAGTTGACCATCCAGAAGGCCGTCTCGGATGCGGAATAACCACTGCACGGTGGACTGAAAGTTGTAGCGCTGCTTATCGATCGACAATGACTTGTCGCCGACGATGTAGATGCCGTCGTCAACCTGGGCGATCAGGTCAACAGTAGTAATCTCGGCAGGGTCAGACTGCAGCAACACAATGGCTATCCGCTGCATTCGGCACGTGATGCGGCGATCGGCATACGAGCACCCGTTGGAGCGCGGCTGACCCAGCAGGACGCTCTGCTTTCTGCGGTGGAAAACCGGGTGGTGTTGCTGGTTGCGGCGACCGCCGTAACCGCCTCCACCTACGGCATTACCCGCACCCGTTGTTGGGTAATTGACGACCCGAAGGTGTCTGCGTAGAACTCTTCCTGGACTGCCATCAAACCAGCCGACACGTGGTCAATGCCGTCGGCGTCCATCAACCGTAAGGAAAACTCCTCGAGCACGGCGATCTTGTCCGCTGCGGGGATGCTGAACGAGCCGATCCGATAACTCGACACCCAGCTGACGTTGGCGTAGACCGACTCGGGCGCAAGCACGAGGCCACTCGCTGTAGAGCGCCACGAACGTGGTGGCCATCCCGTACCGCGCGGCGTGCTGTGCCGACTGCCACGGAAGACGCCAGCTCAGCGTACGAGGCGAACCCCCCACGTGCTGCCCACGCTCACCCGGACCGCCAACCCGATCTCGCAGCTGGCCACCTCGGTCTCTAGCTCGCCGTCACGGAGCTGGATGATCTCGATGCAGAGGAGGCGAATGCGCAGTCAAGCGCAGTTGACCCCGGCCACAGAGGCCGCCGACAACGCGGCTTCGGCCAACTCTTAGTGCGGCAGATCCAAGAAATCAGTATCGATTTACAGGTTCGGTGTCACGGCTACACTGTAACGAGCACACATGTGCGCCCGCTTTAATACCTCCATGACCAACACCAGCCACGATACAGAGCTAAACGATGAGATAGAGGGCATCTTCTGCTTGCGGGGGAGAACGACGCACAGGAACCGCGCCCTAAAGAGGAACTACCCACGATCCATCGCTCTGGCCTACGCCCTGTTGGCCCCCAGCCTGTTCGGCGTTGTCACCTTCTTGTTGCTACCCATCATCGTGGTGATCTGGCTGAGCATGTTCCGGTGGGACCTGCTGGGGCCCCTGCACTATGTTGGACTGGCCAACTGGCGATCGGTACTGGCCGACTCCAACTTCGCCAATTCACTAATTGTCACAGCCATCTTCGTAGCTATCGTGGTACCCGCTCAAACGATGCTCGGCCTGCTTACCGCGACGATGCTGGCCCGCCAACTTCCAGGCACCGGTGTGTTTCGCACGCTATACGTTCTGCCGTGGATCTGCGCCCCTTTGGCAATCGCGGTGTTGTGGCGCTGGCTACTTGCTCCCACCGACGGTGCGTTCAGCATGATCCTAGGACATCGCATCGAATGGCTCTCCGATCCCGATCTTGCGTTGCCGGTCGTTTCGGCGGTCGTCGTCTGGACCAACTTCGGCTATGTCTCGCTGTCGTTCCTCGCCGGACTGCTGGCTATCCCAAAAGACATTCACGCTGCCGCATGCATCGACGGTGCCGATGCCTGGCAGCGGTTCTGGCGCATCACCCTGCCGATGTTGCGGCCGACGATGTTCTTTGTGCTAGTCACCGGATTCGTCAGCACAGCACAGGTTTTCGACACCGTCTATGCGCTGACCGACGGCGGTCCGAAGGGCCGCACCGACCTGGTGGCGCACCGCATCTATGCCGAGGCATTCGGTTCCGCAGCCATTGGGCGAGCATCGGTGATGGCAGTGTTATTATTTGTCATTCTACTCGGCGTCACCGTCGTTCAGCATTTGTACTTCCAGCGTCGGATCAGCTATGAGCTCACCTAGTCGCCTTTCCAACACCGTGACCTACACCGGCCTGACACTCGGTGCGCTGATCACCGTCGCACCGTTCGCACTCGGCTTACTCACGTCGTTCACGTCAGCGCACCAATTTGCGACCGGTACACCACTGCAGTTGCCACGACCACCCACGCTGGCTAACTACGCTGGCCTGTACGGTGCTGGATTTCTGCACGCGACCGCGGTTACCGCGTTGATGACGGCAATGATTCTTCTTGGTCAGCTGACCTTCTCGGTATTAGCTGGCTACGCGTTCGCACGGTTACAGTTTCCCGGGCGCGATGCCCTATTTTGGGCCTACATTACGACATTGATGGTGCCGGCGACGGTTACGGTGGTGCCACTGTATCTGATGATGGCCCAAGTCGGCCTCCGCAACACATTTTGGGCGCTGGTACTGCCGTTTATGTTTGGCTCCCCGTACGCAATTGTCCTGTTGCGCGAGCACTTTCGCATCATCCCAAAAGATTTGATCAACGCGGCACGTCTCGACGGCGCTAACACTCTGGACGTGATCGTGCATGTCGTGATTCCATCCAACCGCCCGGTTCTAGCAACCTTGACACTTATCACAGTGGTCTCACAGTGGAATAACTTCATGTGGCCGTTGGTGATCACTAACGGCAGCAAGTGGCGTGTGCTCACGGTCGCGACGGCTGACCTACAGTCCCGATTCAACGCTCAGTGGACGCTAGTAATGGCCGCGACCACGGTCGCAATCGTTCCACTGATCGTACTTTTCGTTTGTTTCCAAAGACACATAGTCACCTCGATCGTCGTCTCGGGGTTGAAATGAGCTGTCTTGACAACGAGATTTCCTTCAGGGTCGTGGTCTTCGTGGATCCACGATCGCCGCAGCGATCGCAACGTGTGTATAGGAGCACAACGTGACCCGGCACCGCTATTCAACGTTAGTTGCCGAAGCGCTTGCGCTGATAACCGTCTTGTTGACTGCTACAGCAATGCTGATGGGTTGGTCAGAAAGACAGCTACGTGGCGGCAAAGTCGTCGTTACAGTGCGCCTGTGGGCTGATCAGATTTCCGCAGCATATAGTCAGTCTTTCCAGGCCTTCACCCGTACGCATCCCGATATCGAAGTGCATACCAACGTAGTTGCCTACTCGACATATTTCAATACCCTACGCACCGACGTAGCCGGCGGCAGCGCCGACGACATCTTCTGGCTATCAAGCGCTTACCTCGCAGCATATGCTGACAGCGGTCGGCTGATGAACATTGGTAACAGCCTCGGCCAGATGGCCGCCTCAGACTGGGAGCCAGCAGTGGTAGACCAGTTCACCCGAACCGGCACGTTATGGGGTGTACCGCAGTTGACCGATGCCGGCATCGCCGTGTTCTATAACGCGGACCTGCTCGCTGCTGCCGGTATTGATCCGGTCCAGCTAAACCGCATGCGATGGACTCCTAGCGATGAGGACACCTTGCGTCCCTTGTTGACCCAGCTCACCCTAGATACCAATGGAAATGTCGCTAACGCAAAAGGTTTCGACTCAGGACGAGTCCGTCAATGGGGGTACAACGCAGCCAACGACCCCCAGGCCATCTACCTTAACTACATCGGTTCCGCCGGTGGGATATTCCAGCGCGGCGACGAATTCGCCTTCGATAACCTTTCGGCGGTCGAGGCATTCCGATACCTGGTCAATCTGATCAACAACGACCACGTGGCACCACCGGCCTCAGACACCAACAACAACAGTGATTTCTCGCGCAACCAATTTTTGTCTGGCAGGATGGCGCTCTTCCAATCCGGCACCTACAACCTGGGACCAATAGCCCACGAGGCCCGGTTCCACTGGGGTATCGCGATGATGCCAACCGGTCCGCAAGGACGAGTGAGCGTTACCAATGGTATTGCTGCAGAAGGTAATTCGGCAACCAAACATCCGGATGCGGTGCGTCAGGTATTGGCCTGGATGGGCAGCAGGGAAGGCAACGCGTACTTGGGCCGTCACGGTGCTGCCATCCCAGCAGTGCGATCAGCTCAGTCGGTCTACTTCGACTACTGGGCCGCGAAAGGCATCGACGTAACGCCTTTTTTCTCGGTGCTGGACGGCCCGCACATTCCGGCTCCTGGCGGCACCGGCTTTCCTGCCGGAAACGACGCATTGCAAAGCTATTTCGACGAACTGTTCCTCGGCCACGGCGATGTCGCAACAATCCTGTGTCAGGCTCAAGCGGCAGCCAACGCCGCAACTCATCGTTAGCTGGGAAGCATCAGAACCGGGCTGTAGCGGATAATCTTGTAACTGAGCGATCCGCGGAGTACCCGGTCGATCTCTCCCTCCTCCCAGTTCACTGCACCGAGCAGCCTATCTCTACTAGTAATCGATAACCACTTGCAATACAACGTCTTCGTCGACTATTCCATAAATCTTCATATTTCCAGATTCTCTCGCGCTTACGACACCCACGGGCCGAGGAGCGAATCCTCAACGTCCCAACCGATCCCCGGTGAATACATCATCTGGCCGCGCATCGCGAAGCTGGCCACCCACGTAAGTACCCCGAAATTGTTTGGCGGACTGAAAGCAGCGCCTCACCCCATCGACTGCATCCAGGATAGTCGAATAGAAACACGTCACCCACGATAGCTTGCAGGTGTGACCACGATATCCGGGGAGAGTGAATCGCTACTGACACCGACGACGAACGCAGCAGCCAGTCAGCCGTCGAACCGATTACCACCTTCCCCTGCCCGCGTCCACCGTTCAAAAACGACCCCAAAACCAGGATCTCAGCGTCGACTTCCTCGACCACCTCGATAAACCCAGCCACGACCGAATGGTACGCGCTGTGGCATTAGTTGATCTTGATCCTGTCAGCCATGTTGTCTAAATGCTTCTGGTCCTCATTCGCCGAGTCCGCGGTAAGGCAATCTACCCATTGCCCTTATTCGGCATCGATACGCGCCCGTGACGGAATCAGTCACGGTTTCGACACGATGATCGCTACGGTTAGCGACGTTCTCGGCACCCGCGCGGTGCGTACGGCTAGGTGTAATCCTGACAACCCGACCTTGCCAGCCAGGTAGCCGGCAACGACAGTCACAACATTTCCTTCGGAGGATTGTTGAACACTTTGTTCTGCTGGGCTCTTATCGCGATGCGACCAGTACCGCGAATAAGTTGATCGCGCTGTGATGACTCCCCACGCCAGGGCAGAAGATCAGAGCCAGTGCGATCATCCGCTGAATGCAATCTAAACTCTAAATATACCAGAGCAGGCTGGCGAGAAGATATCCACACGCCAGCACTGAAAGTACCCGTGTCACCGGATAACCAGGCACTTTGAACATATGCGACAGGTTGGGCTCACACACGCGCAGGATGATCACCCCGGTAGACACGACGATGAATGCCAGTAAGCGCGCCTAAGGACACCATGTCCACCAAATCAGACAGCGGTACGACGACAGTCAGCATCGATGCAGCCGTCGCAACGAGGATCGTATTGGCTACCGGAATCATCTTGCGCAAATTAACCGTCGCAAGCTAAGTCGGCAAACAACAATCCTTCGCGGTCCATGGCAAACAGGACGCGCGTCTGACCATACGTCGTGACCAACATGATGGTAAAGATCGAAATCACCACACCGGTAGCCAGGATAGTGGTGGCCCACTTGCCGTGCGTAACGTGGTCGAGGATCTTCACCAGCCCGGCTTCTTGCTGCCCACCGAACTTCTGCCACGGCTGAGTGCCCAACGCAGCGAGCGCGACAAACACATACACGCTTGTGACGACTATCGGCACCGCGATCAGTGCTCAAGGCATCATCTTCTGCGGGTTTTTCTCTCGTCACCCGAGGTCGACAAGATATCAAGGCCAATGAAAGAGAAAATCGTGTCCGCCGCCGCACTGATGCCGGCGACGCCGAATGGCGTTAAAACCTTGATGATAGTTGGCGTCGTAAGCGCTGAACGCGATGACTATGAAATGCCCAGCACACCGAGCTTGATTCAGCACCATGATCGCGCTGACCTTAGCCGACTCGCTGGTGGCGCAGATCAAAATAAGCCACACATTCCGATCAGGATGAAGACCGGCAGATTCACATAACCCTGTGCCGAGTTCCACGACACGGCCGACAAAGCCTGCAACATCTCGAATCCGAATAAGTTTCGCAACAGCTTGTTGACGTAACCGCTCCAACCGATCGCGGCGATAGCCACTCCTTACTTCAACAACAAGCAAGCACCCACACCTAATCTCAACGGCCTCGTTTAGCGTGGTGTATTAAGTACGAATACGATTAACCCGAGCCCGCGGAAACTAGTTCCGCATAGCCGCAACACCCATGACGACAAGCAAGATTATCATCCCAGAGCCTGATTCTGACCTCGCCTGGTACAGCACAAAGAAAATGCTGGTATAATTGTCGGCCGAATCCCGAACGCCCCAGGTCGAACGTGCCAATACTCCGTTTGAGGTGGGCAGAGGCCGCGGCATCTGCTTTGTCAGGCTGAGCGACAGGAACGTCATTGCACTTCCGGAATTGTTGGATCAGCTGATTATCAAACCTCCCTCAACGCGGCGAAGGAACACAGTACCGACCAGTCGATCTCCCAAGCATTTATGATCTCAGTGTAAGTGCGCACCGTAGCGCTGAACCGCGGGTGTCCTTCACCAGCCACACCACGGCCGGCCAACCGCAGGCTTCATTCTTTGCCGGTGGCCAGCGTCGGCTCCATAGCGACGCCTGACCACAATCCCAAGCCGTGCAGCGGCCGACACGCCGTCGCCAATCAGTCATCCGCAGACAGCGACACAGATGCACGCACAATTAAGCCGATCGAGCCTGGAATTCCCCACGGGCCAACATGTAAACAACCGTCGTACCGATTGCCGAGGTCAACGGGTTGCTACCGAACGTCGAACCGTGCTCACCGGAATGAAACACACCGAGAAGCCCGGGGTCTGCGACCACCGCCGACAGTGGAACCTCGCCGACGCTGAACACCTTACCAAGCAGACAAAGAGTCAATGCTACGCCCCCAGGGGGTCACGCACAAAAATATAGCCGGTGCGGGCCAACTCGACTGGATTTTGTCGGCGATCATCAGCACGTTGTGCTCGCTGCCTAATGCCTGCACGGCCAGCAGGTAGTCGTCTGGAGGAACAATGATGTCGGCCTCTCCTAGGAGAGGCTCAAGTCGCACCACGATGGTGTTGTCGTCGATCGCTTCAGCCGAAGCCGCGGTATCATCGAACGACATCCTGATGTTAAAAGCTCAACTCTGCGTAGCACTACTGGATCAGACGAAAATCTGCCGCCGCTGATCATGCAACCATGGAAGTTGTTGTCGGCCAAGATAATGTGTTCCTGACACTAGGGAACGCCTTTGACCTCTGCTACCCTACTTGCGGGTGACCTTGAGGCAGTTTTCCACTGCTTCAGCGCCGGAGTTCATCGGCAACACCACGTCTTTTCCGCACAACTGGACAAGCGCAGCGGAAAACGATCCGACATTGTCGGAATGGAAAGCCCGACTCACCAATCATAACGGTGTCGAGTTGAGCGTGGGCCACCGCAATGAGCTCGACGGCAGGCGCTACCTGGATTGCTTGGCCGCCTATTCGGCGGCCAAGCAATCCAGGTAGCGCCTGCCGTCGAGATCGGTGATCCACGCGCCCCAACTCTTGCTGTTATCACCAATACTATCGTATAGTTATACGTTGCATTCTTGTCCGTTAAAGCAATCACCTCTTAAGTTTGTTCTGTGGCCACAAGCTCCTAAGCTGGAGCGTCGAAAATTGCCATGGGAAAACATCCGACATGCAACACTTGACCGAACTACCGTCAAAGCCTATTTCACGAAGCTGTGTAGCTAAATCTGTTGCAACAGAATGAAGAACAACGTGTAAGCCATAAGACATGATTTAATACCCCGAAACACATAGACATCGGCGTTAGCGAACACAATGGTGTAGGGAAAAAGCGCGTACAGTTGATCCTGCATAGTTGTACTGGGCCCCGGAGAGTAGAACGCAATTATACGGTAATATCTAGAATCCCTAGCGCGGCGTCTTAAGTAATAGAAACCGGAACCGACCAGTTCGAGGGAAAGCACCGACTTCCCCAGTGCCACGGAGATTTCGGCGTGTGCGCTACAGTAGGCACGAAATCCTCATCACGCCAACACTATTGCCCCCATCAACAATACTTCTCTCTGTCTCTCATTGACGCGACGAGTGGTCACTAGCTGATTGCATATACTCGACTCCGAAATAGGTCGGCGAGGTCATCGCATATCGACGCGATCGGGGTGTGTTGCCTTACTGCTTGTCGGCTTGCCACGCCAAAGTTCTCGACCGAGAACAGGCGGTCTTGACATAGTAATCCGTCATGAATAAAAAATAATTTTTTCTTGATTGACAAGCAAAACGACAACCATTTTTTAATAGCGAATTCGTAGCGAATGATTTGCATCTGCGACGATCTATTGCACAAAAGGATAAGTGCAAGGGAGCGATGTTGAATCTCCTAGATAACACCAACGAGCATATCTTCGTCGAGCTGGCCAAGCATGCGCGAGCCACCTGTACCGAGATCAGACAGCAGGTGAATTTGTCCGCACCGGCAGTCAAACGATGTGTCGATCGGATACTTGAAAAGGACGTGACCAAGGACTTCACCACTAGCGTCAACCGCAATACTTTAGACTGTAACACCCAGGCCGATGATATATGGTTTTTGCCACAGCAGGATTGCTCACGATCAGTTGCAGACAGCGTGGGTGAATATCCCCCTATGGTTAACAGTATCGCTGACGGTTACCGGAACGTCTGACGCCTTCCTTCCACTTGTTCGCCCGTAACATGCAGCACTTGGTGACAGCGTTCGAACGCATCTTTTCAAACGCTGATATCGAGCACAGTGAAAGCATCGTCGTTCTATCGAACCTCATCGACCGCATACGAACCTAGTGTACCAAGTGGCTGGTTGTCCCACCCATCAGACGCGTCAACCCAAATGTCGATGTGATTCGCCATATGCGATATACGTAGTATTCTTTCGTATACCGAATTGGTCCTAATGTGCTTAAGCTGCATCCGCAGGTGCTGGAACAGATCGCGCGGTGCATGTCGGCCACCCGCTTACTTTATGCGAAAAACTATCTTCTGGATTTACGGACTCAAACGCTTAGACGTAATCTAAGGATACGATCTTGATAAGGACTGCGGCCAGCGTCCTACTCGCGGCGTCATCAATATAATCGATATTGGCTTGGGGAGATTGACGAGTGTTAGTTGCTCATCCGGTAAGTAGACCGCCATGATTTCGTGACCGGGCAAAGTGCCGTTGTGCCCGATCCATACGGCAAAGTTACAGATTCCCAACCAATATCAGATCTTTACTGGAACGCTGGCTCATCCACAGTCTCCAGTCGTTACCGTTGCATCTCCGGATTGAACAGCTCGCCGATGGTGGACCGTGACCGTCCAGAAGTGCCAGTATTCGAGCGTGGAAATCATCGTCCCGGCGGTCCAGACTGAGGACGGACCCAGTCGGTTTCCGTGGCCTCCCGCACCGGTTTGCAGTTAAAATGGGCGTAGCCTCGAGTGTGCGGCTCAGGAACTACCCGTTCGTTATAGGAAAACTGATATGAATCACTATAAGCGGTGTGATGATGCGTTCCAGCAGATAGTCGCTGCGCGACTATCTGCTGACCTTTTCCACCACCAGACCCAGCAGAATAGTCATCGGTGTTAAAGTAGTGCAATGCCTCTCCAGCTAACACTACGGTAGCCGAGATAATGCGTATACGAGCAGCTTCCGAGGACTGAAGTGGCGATGTAGATCAACAAAATATGCTTGCCTAAAAGCCTGATCGTTGGCGTATTTACTAAAGTTCGCTCTGCCTCTTTGCCAACTATAGCAAGGTAACTCGGTCCTCCAACAGGGATACCGTCGAGATACTTGACGATCGGATCATCGATGTGGGCCCTGGCCCTGATCGGCAAACTGCGGCAACGCCTCACGGTCAGGGATGTGCCTGGCGGCATGGGTATTCCGCGTACCGAGGTCGACTTTTCATCTTGGTGAATAACGATTCTGTCGCGTTTTGCCCTAGACCGGCTGCCGGCGGACCACATCACCATCTAACTGATGTCCGAGGACCTCGGCGTCGGGTCGACGACCAAGATGTGACCGGTGCCATTACGTAATCCGCGGTTCGTTGTGGACGTGAATCTTCGTCGGCTGGCTCGTCTACTTCAAGTACTCAGCCTCGACTTGTGATGATCAATTGACGCCGATGACAAGACCCGGGCTGACATCAGCCTCGAACAGCAAAGGATCCTGCTTACCCACGAACGTGCCCTGCTGAAGTGCAGGACAGTCAAGCGTAGGTTATTCTGCCAACTTCCAGCATACCCACGAACAGATGGTCAAGGTGATCACCGTTGTTGTTGTGTGGTGGCCGGGGGTGTTGGTGTTTGTGGCAGGAATTGTTGGTCGGTTTCATAGGTGGCAGGTGAAGTAGTGTTCTGGTGTGCCATCGCTGGCCGATACGGTCGGGAGTTTGGTGGGCTAGCCTAGATCTTGTTGGCGCTGGGTGTTGGGGGCGCTTTCGGGTGCATGCTATGGCTGTGGGGTGTCTGTTTGTTCACCGGCCCTCGGCCAGCCGGTGTGCCCCCGGCTGTGTTGGTGCCGTGTTGGTTTCACAGTTCGTCGATGACCTCGCAGCCGGTGATGACGCGTACGGCGGTGCTCTAGCCTAGGGCAGTACTTGACTTTTTGTGGAGATCGACCGCGGAAGGAAGATAAAAGCCATCCACGGCGTGATCTGGTGACTTATGCGCGTGGCGGGCTAACACATCACCAGAAAAGCGCAACTGATCCCCGGCCACCCGCCACACCATACGCACCCCCAGCATCGCCAGCTTCGATGTCGCGGCCGGCGACCAACACCAACTACTCGGCGGCCCTTGCAAGCAGCCCACCTACGCCGCGACCAACCCTAAACCACCAACACAACCCACACCACCGATCCCCACCACACCCCTCAACCACACAAAAATCAACAACACCCTAGGCTTCAATTACCCCAGCGATGCACCGTTCAATACTGGCTCGCACGGAAGCCGGCATCGACGGTGATCAGACAAATGAACAGGTAGTCGGTGAGAACTGCTGACTAGCCGCTTGAGGTCCACCTTCCTTGCGCCCACGGCTTCGAGGACAAGCGCCAAGGCTGCGTGCAGTGCTACTCGGATAGAACCGGCTGCCTAGTGTCTGAGCTCACGACGCCGGTGTCGCTAACACCCAGCGCGAGGGCACCAGCCGGGCCAGTTGGTCCAGGAAGATCCGATTGGTAAGTGGGGTTATATTTACCGGAATGAACCAGCTGCAACATGCAAGGTCACTACGAGCAGTGGCATGATCTGCTTGTGAGAGTTGGCCATGGCCAACAGTACCCAACCTAAGATTGCGCACGTCACAAAGGTCGCGACCTCAGCGACGAACAGCTCCAGAGTGGGATGGCCGAACACCGCACCACGCCAGGTTGGGTGCTTTTGCCCAAGATCACGTTGGCGTCGCGATTGTTGATTGGATAATGGCAAACTTAACTATAAATGGCATCTTGGCCGCTAGATAAGCTGATGTTTTATAGGGCCAACCGCTTGCTCGCTGCAGACGATAATGCTCTTGAGGACGAGGTCGCGGATCGTGAGTGCAGTGCCAAGGAACACTGCAGCGAGATCGAGCAGCGTTAAGATATGCGCGGCTTTGTTGGGTTCTGAGTTCATTGGGTCATCGGGGTTGAATCCGGTGCTGCTGGGCTAGTCCAGGATGAGCCGCGACGGTCCGGTAAGCAGTTCAAGTTCCCGCCCGCGGTGAGTTTGCGTTGGCCGCCGGAGAGCTTGTCGATTTGGATGTCGGTGTGCCGAGCTAGCTCGAATTCTTCGAGTATCTGGGTCCGATTGGCTTTGCTGGTGTTGGGGGGCAACCGAAGTTCGGTCGCGTAGCCGAGGGCCTGGTTGACCGTTAACTGGCGGTGCATGACGTCGTCATAGGGGCATGACGATCCTGCTGCGCATCGACGTACTTGGTGTGAATGTTGTCGCCATCGAAGGTCACCGAGTCGGAATTCGGACCGTTGTATCCCGCGATCAGCCTGGACAGTGTGGTCTTGCCGGTGCCGGACCCGCCAATGATGGCGGTCAACCTCCCGAGGCGGGCGGTGAGTGTGAGCTGGTCGAGCAGTGCTTTCCGTGGTGCGCCTGGGAAGCACACCCGTTCACCGCCAGGCTGCCGCCGCGTGCCGCGGATTCGTTGCGGAGAACCAGGGTGTCTTGGGTGAGTATCAGGTCGACGTTGCCGATGAAGACCATATCGCCTTCGTTCAGCACAACGGACCCCACACTGGCCGCTTTGATGACGGTCCCGTTGACGCTGTGCGCATCGCGGATATCAGTGCCCAACGTTGTCCGAGTCAAAACGCATTATCAGCGTGATGCTAAGACATCTTGGATGAGGATATCATTGTCGGTCGTACAGCCTATGGTTGCCGCGCTGACCGGCTTTTGCAGCACCCCGGACTTGGACGACAAAATGGCGTGGATCATTTTTGTTGTCAGATTCGATAGCTTCAGTGGTTTGGTGAATCCAAGCTACATATGGATCTGGGTGGGCGGCGTAGAGGAACCTACGCTGGGCTAGATACGGGTGCTGATGTAAGTTGGTTGGTAGTCGCGTTGAGCTAGCAAAATGCGGGCGGCCGCGCCGGATGTATTAGATTAGGTTGTTCTGGTGATCCTAGTGGCGGGAGTGCTCCGGGGTAGCGTCCCGACGCTGGTTGGCGAGGCCTAATTGGGTTGACATCCAGACTGCGACGTTCCAGGGCCTGGCTAAACTGTTCCGGATGACTGGAGCCGCTGCGGCTAATCTGCTTGATGCGCATCGACTTGGTTTGTGGTGGGATCACTGTCATCCCCACACAAGTCGCCCCATCTCGAACTTCAGCACTGGCTCGTCGGGATTTCCGATGTTGATACTTTGCTCGCCGTCGATGTTGACCATAGGGACGTGCCTCCCGTTGGTGAAAGTCCCATCCAGCGAGTCGTTATCGATCGCCAGGCATTTGCCCTGGTAGAGACGCATCAACAGATGAGCACGCGGAATTAGCGGGTACGCGATACGCGTGTCGGCTCGGAGGTCGCGTCCGACCACCACGTCATGGCCTGTTGTGAACGTTCACGCCAAACCATCGTGCCATACGGTTAGCGCCGGTGGAATCATCGGTCCAACTGTAGCTCGTAGCATGATCGCAGCATTTGTCGCGAACGATGTCGTAAGCCGCTGAAGATCTGCTTTGCGTAGCGCATATGCAGGTGCCGGGCTAAGACTCAGCATCAGCGGGGCAACCCGTCGAGTGTCCCGGTCACGACGCAACGGGTGTGCGTGTAGTCTGGCTAGCATGTACTGGTTGCAGTGCGTGCATGCCGAACGTACTTGCTTCTGATCACAGTGGGCCCGCGATCCAGTTGACTAAATTGGCCAAATTGGGTTTGGCAAGTAGCATCCCGGGCCACTGCGACGGACTCTATGCTCCTCGCCATCGTTAGATCCAACGCTTATCGGCTGGTGATGTCGTAGAGCAAAACTAGTGACTTGATCACAGCGCGTAGCTCATCAATGCGCCGCAGCGCCGTATCGACACACTGTCGCCCAACCGGTGATAGTTCGGTGTCAGCCAACGCCTCGCGACCTGTCGAACTCGCTATCTTGATGGTTGGCCATCGGCGACAGAAATGCACTCGCCAAAATAGTTTTAGCCCCGAGTGGAATTTCGACATTGTCGAAACTGGTGTTGACGGCCAGGCAGGTGGCAAGCCAGCACATCGTCGATTTCCTCGCGGGTCTTGTGAATGAAGGCCAGTGGGACATCACCCCGTGCGTCGGCCCATTTCTCGGCGATCCGCATCCAGATCGGATTGAAGAACCACACTGGCGCCAAGGCAGTGGCCTTGTTGGAGTGAGCATCGGCTACCGGACCCCGCATAACTGATCTGCGCGCTCACCGACGCGCCCTCCGCGTGGATCCCTTCGGTCAGCCAACATAACCCGGTTACTGTCTCCGGAAGCATCCAGATTTGATTGCCGTTGGTGTGGCCATCAGGGGAAGAGCGCAATATGCGACGGTGGTTATGCCCACCCCGCCGTTTGCTGGTGGTATTCGATCAAGTCATCGTTCACCAGTGCATCTGGCGTGCGCGTCTCGAATGTCGCGGCCTTGATGACACGGTTACACAGCGTGAACGGATCGAGTTGAGCTCGGCTGAACGCGTCCGGCGTGTCGGCCATATCTGGAGCCTAACCGCCTGCAACGGATCGTGAATATACCGACTCCGGTAGACTATGCCAGACTGTCCGACGTGGGCGCAGTCACGCTGGACGGCAAGGCCATCCGAGACGAGATCCTCATCGACCTCAAGCAACGTGTGGCCTCATTAATTGAATCCGGTCGCACGCCCGGACTGGGCACCGTCCTGGTCGGTGACGATCCCGGATCACAGGTCTATGTTCGTGGCAAGCACGCCGACTGCGTGAAGGTGGGCATCGCATCGATTCGCCGCGATTTGCCCGCCGACATCACGACAGCCGCGCTGCATGACACCATCGAGGAACTGAACGCCAACCCCGCTTGTACCGGCTATATCGTGCAGTTGCCGCTGCCTAAGTACCTGGACGAGAATACGGCGTTGGAGCGTATCGACCCGGCCAAGGACGCCGACGGACTGCACCCGACGAACCTCGGTCGGCTAGTGCTGTCCGCCCCGGCGCCGCTGCCGTGTACCGCGCGTGGCATTGTGCACCTACTACGGCGCTACGGCGTCGAGATCGCCGGCGCACACGTTGTAATCATCGGGCGCGGTGTTACGGTTGGTCGCCCGCTGGGGCTGCTGCTTACACGCCGCTTCGAGAACGCCACGGTGACTTTGTGCCACAAAGGAACTCGCAATCTGGCCGCGTTAACCAAGCAGGCCGACATCATTGTAGCCGCCGTAGGTGTGCCATATCTGCTGACCGCAGATATGGTGCGTCCCGGCGCTGTGGTGGTCGACGTCGGTGTCAGCCGGATCGAGACTAGGCTCGTCGGCGACGTGCATCCGGATGTCTGGGAGGTCGCCGGTCACGTCTCACCGAATCCTGGTGGTGTTGGCCCGCTTACCCGGGTGTTTCTGTTGACCAACGTTGTCGAATTGGCCGAAGGGCGGCAATAAACGTGCGTGCGACGTTGCGATCGCAATGGCCGATTCTCCTGGTTGCGATGATCTTCGCTGCAGCTTTCGTGCTGGTGGGGGCAAACTTCTGGCGTCGTGGTGCGCTACTGATCGGTATCGGTGTTGGCGTAGCAGCGGTGCTGCGACTGGTGTTATCCGACGACCGAGCTGGCCTGTTGATGGTGCGCGGCAAGAGTATCGACTTGGTGACAACGGCGTTAGTCGGTACCGCGATGGTCTACATCGCGTCGACCATCGACCCGCTGGGCACCGGCTAGATTCCCGGTACACCCGGGCCTGACGGCAGACTGGGGATGTTGCCGCTGGCTACGTTGGCCATCAACGTGGGACAGTATATTGAAATCGCGATCCTGGCGAAGGTTTCCGCCATCTGCGGGGACATGCTGCTGTTTCCCCGAATGCGCTGTACGGCAGCGGCGAAGTTGCCACCCGATTTGGCGAGTATCGGGCAGACGTACTGGCCCAGTGTCATCGCGCTTCTTGGTTCGCCGAAGTTGACGCCGGCGTGATTCAGTGCGTTGATGAAGTTATCGTCAATTGTGTCCGCCTCGGATGATACTTCAAACGCTGCTGCGGTGAAAAGGGCGGTGGTCGCCACCAGCAGTCCAATGGTCAATGGCTGAAGGCGAAATAGCCAAATCCAGTGGTCACTTCTCGCCGGCGTGTTCATGACAGGCTCCCCAGTTTTGGAGTGTCTTTAGGGCACTCAACATCAACCTTAGGAACATTGATCTATAGCAGTCACATTTGCAGCACATGGAGATAAATTTTTGCGCAATTATACGTTTCATGTCCCGCCGTGAGCTAGGGATATCGGATTAGTAGATCACGAGCGGTGCAGTGTGTTTAGGGCGGATCTAAGCCACACGGTGATCTGGACACGTGCCATGGCAAAGGATTTTCATATGTGCGCTTGCTAAGAGTCTGGCCCATGACGAAGAATCGGGTTCGTGCATTGAATCTGGGATGTCACGTAGGCGTTTCTTCGTGGCGCCGTCGACGCATTGACGACTGGAGCTGTGTTCGGCACTGCGCTAATTATGGCGGACCCGATTGTCGGTTAGTGCCCTTTACCTCGTCATCGGCGTCATTATTCTGCTGCCAGCCAGTGGCATTGCGTTTGCCGCGGGAAAGCAAGTAACGGCTCTAATCAAGCTGCCGTCGTCAGGGTCTCATCGCAGACGGATGTCCAAAAGATGTTTGCGTTAGCGACGGCAAACAAGCCCAAGATCGCCCCGAGCGGCGTTGAGCATTTGTATATCGGGGCATCGACCATCTCTGGCACCAGGGTGCTGGACCTGCACGGGCTGTCCGGCGCGGCGAATTGTGATAGCGGCAGCGGCTAATGTCACGGTAGCGTCGACAACTATATTTGTATGCGGGTTCCATCGGGCGTTGACCGGCGCCGGCCGGGTGATCCCCCATGGGCACCTCTCCAGGCCATCGGTGTCGAGGGTTTAGGGCTTGGAGCGGATTCCCGGTACGCTGGTCTTACCTGTGACGTGCTGCAGTCGGCCACGGTGGGTGTTGCCTAGTGGCGACGTGGTCACCGTGTCTGGTCACGACAATCCTGATCTGTTCTGAGCACTTCGCGTTGGTGGCGACGACAACTTTAGGGTGACGACGTCGATGACTTTCGCGATCTCCGAAACCTCTGACAGTGACGTCGTTCGGCTTGATTTTCCACCATCGTCGACGGTGCAGATGCTTGTCGGTTGGCAGACTTGGCTGACCGAAACACTCCGGTATGGTCGATTGCTCGGTCAGTTCTTCGCAGACGAATTACTATGTTCTGGAGCTGACCCGGTTGTGGATGATGCGATTAAAATCTTAGTTATGCTGTAGACCAGCGCAATTCAGAGCAAGGCGCTTAGCCCTAAGGACCTTGTGGTGTATTTAGCCAGCGGTAGCTCGAGACCCTCTTCTCCGCGGCTTTGTTGCTGGTTCGGATGTATCACTTAGCTGAGCAGCAGTGCAGCCCGTTCCATAGCCACCGCGATTGGGCGGTGGCCTGTGGCGGCCGGGTCGGTGTCGGTGTTCGTCGACTCGCTCGGCGGTGCCATGGCCGAAGTGGCATCGGCAGATTTCGCTTTCCCCTAGCGTCGGTGGTTCGCGGTACTGCAGTGATACGACCAGCCCAACCTTGGCAAGGTATCCGTGGCTACGTAATTACTCAATGCATACCCACCTCGCAGTGCAACATTTTTCGGTTAGGCTTCACGCTACTTTTGCTCGAATATGTTGCAGTTGAATGCAATTCGTAAGAAATACGACCACAAACAGATCATGTTCTCCAGCTCGATTTCTGAGGGGTCAATACGAAACAACTTGTTTTATGACGCAATCACTTATAGTAAACTTGTCGACAATGTTCTTCCGCTTTAGGAGAAACAGCTTGCTTCACTTTGGTGTCGGTGCGGGGTTTTTAGTTACTAAGCGAAGTCAAGTGACTTTGGTGGATCTTGTACTGGGGTGACGGAGTGGTGAATTGGGTAGCTTGGCGGCTTCTGTTGTTATTTCCCTCCTACCTTTCTGGCGCCGCGAGTGGCGTTTGGAGGCGGCGTTGATTCGGGTCTTTTTGTCGATGGTGTGGTGGGTGCAGACGATACGAAGACCGTTTTACCTTAGGTGCTGGACCGGCCTGCGGTGTCGCGGAGGATGTTGTGTTGCCCGGTGCGCCAGCGTGTTGCTATACTGGTGAGTAGGTTGGTGGCTACTTGGCAGGTCGTCGAGTTGTAGGGGTGCTTGGTCGTCATGAGTCGTTTATGTCTCGCTAGTTGCGGATTTGGTCGGCGGCGATGAAGAGGGTTTTCTGTAGCAGGGGGTCACCGACATTGGTAAGCTCGTTTTGATGTTTGGCTTGCCCGGATTGGCTTAGCTTGGGGATACGGCGATAGCGGCCAGGGAGTGAAAACCGGCGTGGGCCGGCTATGACGGCGCAGGTGGTAGGTCTGACACCGGAGGGTCGTGCGATGGTTCCTGGCCGGGTTGGCCTCAATAGAAGTTAGCGCAGCGTTCATCGAAATCCTTGTTCTGCTCAGTGAGCATCTGGGCTTGCTTGGTCTCGGTGGTGATGCTTGGCGGCCAGTTTGGCTAAGTCGATCCGGACTCCAGTGCCAGATCCCCACAGCTGCAGTAGTTCTTGAACGGGGGTCAACACTATGGTGGCGTGAGTGTTCGTGCTAAGCGTCCCGAGGAGTAGCGTATCCAAAAACGGGTCAGGCCGGACATACCCGAAACGGATCAGGCTGTGGGGGGTCGGCGTAGCGGGTCAGCAGCGCCAGTGTGACCTTGCCGTAGTTGGATCTCAGTGCGGTCATACCAAGCCGGCCCAAGCAGCTCGAACTGGCCGTCGAGGCGTTGGAGGACGGCGGTACGGCGCTTGACGTTCGAGGTGCGGGTCTTGACCACCCGTCGCAGTAGTTCGGCAGGGTCCGTCACCGGTGTTTTCGGTCAGTCTCGCTGACGGTAGCAGCGGTAGTTGGGTCTCCAGCTTGGAGTCCCGGTGCTCTTTCGATGTATTTGGAGTAGTAGGAGCGCAAGTATGCCGCCGACTGGGTGGTTGGCGGCATTGAGATACGGGCAGGCCGCGGTGGCGAAACCATGATGCGATCCAGGTCCATGGGTTGCGGGGCGGTGCCATTACCACCCGCAAGGCGTCTTGCTCACCGCAGCCTGATCTGCGTTCAGAACTTCTCAAATTTGACGGGCTGGGTGGAAGGAAACTTGCGTCCGGTTCATGCAAACGTTCTATCAGGGCGAACAAGCGATGTTTGGTGAGCAACCTAGCAGGCCATGTCGATACCCAATATCAGCTCTAAGCACATTCTCGTCAGGGTCCAGGAAGTTCGAGTCTCGACAGGAGTAGCCTAGATAGAGACACCAGCCTGCTCAGACCGTGTCCGAGGACGACCACTCAAAACTCGGAATCACCTTTGTGTTCCAGTAGATAGGCTGGGTCGTCTGTCGGCACTCACCTAAACCTAAATGTCAGTGGACTGGGCTAGTGTGAATATATGGCGTTGTGTGAGGGGTCGTTGATTGTGCAGTGGATCACGGTGGCTGTCTCAACGCATTGGATGCTGCGGTTGATGGCCTGGCCGCGCTGGCATTCGATGTGTTGACCAGCCCGGAATTGTTGGAGCGTTGTGAGTGGGTGTGCCGATGTTTTCCCAGAGTGCAGCATACACCTAATCAATTCCTTTACTCGCAAAGCTAACCCAGAAGAATTTGGTGGCAAACTCTCCTACACGCTTGCCGAGTGGACCTTGGTCAGCCGCACTGAAGCATCCCTATGTATCCGCGAAACTGCTGGCCTCGGTGAACGGTGCGCGATCACCGGCTGACCATTACCACCACAGTTGGCCGTCGCCGAAGCCCAACGCGCCGGACAACTCAGCACTGGCCATGTCGTGGTAAACGTCGGTTTTTGTCACCAGCTACCTGGCTGGGTCGATGCGGAGATCCGCGAGCGCGCCGAAGTCGATTTGGCTAAGAAGGGAACTCAGTTTCCGCCCGAGCAGCTGGCCGGGTTTGCTGACACGCTCGCCGACTGCCTCAATCCCAATGGCACGTAAAGTAGCATGTACAGCGACGACGTTTGAGCCCGCCGGCGTGTGCTGACCTTGGGCAAGCAAGAAGCTGACGGCATGCCTGCGCTGCGTGATCAGGCCCTGATCTGCGCGTCATTTTAAAAGCGGTGTTGGCCAACTGGCTTCCTCCCCAGCATGGGTCATATCACCGATGGCGCCGCGTGTGTAGACGGCATGCACAGCCAAGACGTGATCGAGCGGTATACCCGTAGTCTTGCGCAGCGCAATCATGACGGGTTCAATGTCTGCTGGCATCCGGGAAGCTGTCCCAGCAAAACGGGGTATTGGCGTCCATCATCGTCACCACGACACTGAGCGAACTGGAAGCCGCCGCCCGCAAGGGCCTCAGTGGTCGGGGTACCATTTTGCTGATGTTCGACGTGATCCAGCTGGCCCGCCACGTCCGGCACTATCTGGAGATCTTCGATAAGCGCAAAGCGCTGCCGCTGTATTACACCAAGCTGACGTCCTCGCCTGTATAGCGAATAGTATTGTAAGCCAATTACTTTAGCTGCTCGTCCTCCGGGATGCACCTTGTGTGGCTACTACTGCGAGGTGCATCATGCAACCGGCCATGTCAGATTCCGCACCATCGAAGTCAATAACTTAACCTTTGGCTGCGGACCCCACATCGCCTACTCAAACCCGGTGGCTGGATCATCCGAAAACGCACCGGCGATGACACGGAGTGGATACCACCGTCTCACGTTGACCGAGGCCAAACTCAGAACTAACTACTTTCTGGCATTCCTGAAATTCCTATGCACCGGGGACAGTGACGAAGACGGCGAGACGAGTTAGCCTGCGCTAGGTGGCCCATGTCGCTCGAATACACATGGTTACCTAGAGAAGTGCCAGGCCAGCCGAGTGCATCAGCGCTAGGATAGGTGTCCAGAAACTCACGTACCTGGTCGAGATGCAATTAGCTACGGACGCCACTAGATCGATCAATGCTTGCGGAGTAAGCTGACTCGTGCATTTGACTTGATGACGCTCCATATCTGTGAGCGGTGCCGGCAGAGTCACTTTGTTGCGGACCGGGTTGCCGTCACGTCCGATGGTCTTAACTAACTTGCTTACCCAGCTGAGTCGTTCGTCGCGGGTATGCCACACCACGCCCAGTGGTCTGCTTGGCTGGAGCGTCTGGACCCACCTCGGGAATGGCTCGCGTGAGATCGCCCTAGTGCTACACCTGGGTTACCAGAACGATGTCAGCACTGTTGCCCTCCAAAGGAATCTCTTCCGCGGTTCCTAGCTGTGCACGAGTGTCTGGTAAAGAAGTACGCAGCACTTCCAGCATCTCGGGAATCAGGTCGACGGCAACGACGTCCAAGCTGCGTTAGATCAGACGAGTGGTCAGTTTGCCGGTGTCCGCACCCAGGTCGGCTACCTTGCGCGCTCCGGTCCGTAACAGCCAGTCGATCGCCTTGGGTGGGTCAGACGGACGTCTTCGCTTTTATCATAGGTGGCAGCCGCGGAGCCGAACGACAGGGAGCGGTCGCGCCTGGGTTGGGTAAGTGTGATTTGTTGTATCCTGCTACGCCGTTGCTGGAAATCACCACTAGCGCGGGTCATTGCGAACGCGCGTCTTCTGTGGAACCCACGTCGGCTAATTCGAGAGTTTGACGGATCAATTTGCTCACGGCCTCGGATTCCACCAGGAAGCCGTCATGCCCGTAGATAGAGTCTACAACCTGCAGCCCGGTGCAGCCCGGCAGCAGCTCGGCCAGCTCCTGCTGCAAGCGCAGCGGGTAGAGCCGATCTGAGGTAATGCCACCCACTACCACCGGTACTGGGCACCCACGCAGCGCTGTACCGATCCCGCCGCGGCCACGGCCAACGTCGTGGCTGTTCAGCGTCTCGGTCAAGACCACGTAGCTGCCTGCGTCAAAGCGGGCCAATAGCTTGTCACCCTGGTGCTCTAGGTAACTCTGCACCGCGTAACGGCCACCCGTCGCTGGGTCCTCATTGTCCTGGTTTTTGTTGGCAAACCGGGTGTCGAGCTCGACCTCGCTGCGATAGGTCAGGTGGGCGAAGCGGCGGGCGATCGTCAAGCCGTTCTCTGGTGCCCTCCCCGTCTCGTAGTAGTCGCCTCCCTGCCAGTTCGGGTCGGTCTTGATGGCTGCGATTTGGGTGGTTTGGGTGCCGATCTGGTCGGCGGTGGCGCGTACACCGACCGCCAGCAACAGCCCAGACCGGACTTGGTCTGGGTGGCCGACCATCCATTCTAGGGCCCGCGCGCCGCCCATAGATCCTCCAACGACGGCGGCGACCTTGGTAATTCCCATGGCGGCTAGTGCGGCAATATCTGCCTCTACCTGGTCGCGTATAGATATCAGAGGAAATCTTGAGCCCCAGGGCTTTCCGTCGCGGGCAAGCGAACTAGGGCCAGTGGAGCCACGGCAACCACCCAGCGCGTTGGTGGCTATCGCGCACCAGCGGTTGGTGTCGATCGGTGCGCCCGGCCCAGCTATCCAGTCCCACCAGCCGGGTGTGGGATGCCCGGGGCCGGCGGGCCCGGTGATGTGCGAGTCACCGGTGAGTGCATGCAGTACCATCACCACGTTGTCTCGCGTGGGCGACAATTTCCCCCAGCGCTGAACAGCGATACAGACGTCGTCGATGACAGCACCGCTTTCGGTGGTAAGCGAGCCGATGTCGACCAAGCCGACCTGGCCTTCGGCCGGCAGCTTCTGGGTAGAGACCTTGGAGATTGTCATGTCAGGAGCCCTCAAAAGGCGGCCATAGCCTGCGGATCACTGCTCTGGTGGACCGTCGCGAAGCCGAGCTCTAGGTCGATCAGGATGTCGTCGATGCTTTCGAGGCCTACGGCGAGCCTCACCAAGCCCAGGCTGACGTCGGTGTACAGTTGTGCCTTCGGCGTCAGCTGGCCGGGGGTGCTTGAAGCCGGATGATTCACCAGCGAGTGCACGTCGCCGATGTAGACGACGTGACTGTGCAGTTTCAGCGCGTTCACGAACGTTTTGCCGGCCTCTGTGCAACTGGCCATCTCAAACGACAGAACAGCTCCATTTCCTTTGGGCGCCGGCTTCCTTGTCCGTTCATGCCATGGCGAACTGGGCAGTCCCGCATAGTTCATGAACACCACGCCTTGGTTGTTGTTTCGGCGGCCGGCCAAAAACTCGGCGCCCAGCTGCACATTGACGACGTACCATTTCACCTGCAGACTCAGCGTCTCGAGACCTTCGGCCAACAAGAACGCGTTGAAAGATGAAGCCACGGATCTGTAGTAACGCGACAACTGTATGCGAACCTTTGAGTGCATACGCCAGTGTTCTGAGCTCAGGATACACCACCTCCTTGGTAATTGGGATTGGGTGTGATGAATTCGGGGAAGTGGCCTTGTGTCCAGCCGAAGGTACCGTCGTCGACTATCATTCTGACGATCACGGCGCCAGGCCCACTTGGATATTTGGTCGCCGAGTGCACCAAGGTGTTTATGCCCTGGGTGAGATAGGGCGTCGCGACGGTGTTGTCGACAGTCAGCGGTAGCCCGTTGGCGTGGGCGATCTCGGCGACACCGGGAGTATCCAGCAGGTCGATCTGCGGGTTGGAGATGGTCTTGCTGAAGAACGATTTGGTGTTCGGTTGGACCACTGCCTGCCACGAATCCAGATCGTCGGGATCCTTTACGCAGCTGTCTTCGATGCCGATCTTGGCCAGCGAGTAGTGGAGCAAGTTATAGGTTCCGCTGGTAGAGCCGTGGGCTGGACACGATGGGATCACCGGTTCCGGCCAGGTTCAAGGCGGCGAACGTTTCCGTGGCCTGCCAGAAGCAAGGAACAGTGTGGCCATGCCGCCCTCGAGCGCGGCGATGCGTTGCTCGACTACATCGGTGGCCGGGTTGCCGATTCGGGCGTAGATGTTGCCCGGAACCTCCAGCCCGAAGAGTGCGGTGTTGGTGAACGTGTAGGAGGTAGGTCTGGTGGATTGGCAGCGTACGGGTGTTGGTGGCCGATTTGGAGCTCTGCCTAGCATGAATCTGTTTCGTTTCGAATGCCCAATTCGCGATTGACTCGGCCCGGGGGCTTTTTCAGAGCTCACTTGGGCTGCCTTCTGCTCGGAAGTGGGCGAATCGGGTACTTGGGGCACTCAGGGCTAAGACGTCATCGCTAATGACGTCAACCAATGTTGTTGGCTAGCAGCGATACACATAGCTGAATGGGGGCGCACATCACGTTTCACTGTGCTAATGAGTCCGTCACGGCGGACCCGCGCTTGCCGCGTAGCCGATTCTTGCTACCCACCCGGGGCACCCTCACTGCGGTGGGATGGTTGCCGGCCAGCAAGCCGGGGCTTGATGCTGGTGCTCATGACCCACTTACAGCCTATCGCATGGGGCACCGATCCGACGTCAACTCTGACGACTCTAGCTGGCCGTTTAGCGGCCCTACTAGCCCATCAAGGCTGTATGGTGGGCTTGCCTTGACAGGCAATCGCTGACAAGGGCTGAGGATTTAGACTCGCATGTCCATGAACCCATGAGCAAAGTCAAAGGCCCGGTAGTCGGGTTCGATGGTGGTGGGTTGATCCGCGTCATCTGGGAAGTTCATCAAAGACATGTTGATCCTGTTGCATCTGGACATCAACCTGGACTATTACGACCTGGGCATCGGGCACCGCGATTGCATTGACGACTGGATAACGATCGATACTGTCCATGCCATTAAGAAGCACGGTATGGATTTTGAGTATGTCATGACCACTTCTGGCGAGAACCGCGTCCAGGAATTCAATCTGAAGAAGATTTGGATTTCGCCCAACAAAACTATCCGAAATATATTGTTCAGAAATAGCTTTCGTGAGCCGATTGTAATATCTAATTTACCGCTAATGGTTTTGAGTTAGGCCAAGCCGATTGTCTATAGTAAGTCAAGTTTTTTGGTGATCAGTATCGGACGACCAACTTCAAAGTTGACCGGTCCGGCACCTTAACTCAATCACTTTCATTTCGATCCGACGGCAGCGAGCCGCTCGTGTGCGAGACGGTGTCGATTCCCTCCGATGGTTGGTGTCGTGAGGGGCGGTATAATGTTTAACGATTCTACCCGAGATTTCGTTTGCCTTGTTTTCTTAGTGCCTTGAACGCCAAGTGGTCTAGTATACCTGACGACATGTTAGCAGCCTGCCTCGAGTGGGAAGGAGGCTATGTGTGGGTCTGCAAGAATTACGATGGCGACATGTAATACAGACATCGTTGCGCAGGGCTACGGTTCGCTAGGACTGATGACGGTAAGGCGGTGTCCCCAAAGTCGAGGTCGCACACGGCACCGTCACCCGCCATTTCCGACAGCATTAAGCCGGCGAACCGACCTCAAAAAATCCGATCATCTCGATCTTCGCTTGGACGTGTGGATTGCAGCATCGCGGCAAGCTGGACGGCAATTTGGAAGTGGTCAATTTCCTCCAGGAGCTGAAAGAGTGTTGTCATCGGCACGATCGAGAGCGGGGAAGGTGACTAAGGACCTGGCCCGCCTCAATCGGCCCCGAGTGGTACTGGCAAAACAGTGAAGAATTTCTCGATTCGATCGCCGACAACTTGAAGAAGGCGCTCGGCTAACTCGCCGGGCTAGCGGCCTCGGCCGGCTCGCTGCATTGGTCGATGAAGTTGGCGATGATCTTGGTGATTACCTCGGGCGCATCGAACATCGGAACGTGCCACATGTCATCGAGCTTGGTGACCGGAGTTCCTTCGGGCAGGTGATTGGTGAAATGACGGCTGTACCTGGGCGGCGGGAGTACTCGGTCCTTCCCACAGAGCACCAACAGAACGGGCACAGTGATATCCGCCAACTCTTGTAGCCCAGGTTGCAGCAGCGTCTTGATCATCAGCAGGAAGTAGGCTGGGCAGTGCCCGGCATCTTCTACGATGTTGCGTAGTTGATGTTCGCTCAGCCCTGCCGGCGATCCGGTTAGCGGCAGGCTGGCTAACCAGCGGCTGAACGGTAGGGATAACGCCCGCGAACCGAACCCGCGGGCCACCGCCACCAATGGCATCCCAGCGGCGAACTTGGCGATCACTTCGAACTTGACCAGGCTCCAGCGTGTCCAACCGCCCGCCGGGGCGATACCGGTGAGGCTACGTGCCCGCCCTCGCCGCTCAAGCTCGAAGACGACCCACCCGCCGAGCGAGTTGCCGACGAGGTGGGCGGTCTCCCAGCCCAGCTCGTCGAGTTGCTGCTCTACATGGTCGGCCAGCGTCGAAACGCTCATCATCCAGCTGCTCGCGGGCGGTCCACCATGGTGGGCGGCCATCGTCGGAGCGAATACCTCGTATCGGTCGGTGTTGGCCAACTGCGGGGCCACAATTTCCCACACTGTCTGGGACATCATGAACGGGTGTAGTAGCAGGACCGGCTCTCCAGAACCAAGGTGAATCGGCTGGCGCATGCTGTCGACTCTAAAGATGTTACCACGGGTACCGCAAGCTTGTACTGGCCAGTATCGTAGATGTTGGCAGTCCGGCACGGATGAAAAAGCTCACGTGAAAAGATCGAGGCATCATGAGCACCGCTACCGGATTCAGCCGGATTTTCTCCGGCGTGCAGCCCACTTCTGATTCGCTTCACCTCGGTAACGCGCTGGGCGCCATCACCCAGTGGGTTGCGCTGCAGTACGATCATCCAGACGAATATGAAGCGTTCTTCTGTGTGGTTGACCTGCACTCCCTAACCACCGCGCAGGATCCCGAGACACTGTGGCGCCGGACCCTGGTCACCGCCGCGCAATACCTGGCCCTGGGTATCGATCCGGGGCGCAGCGTCGTTTTCGTGCAAAGCCATGTACCTGCTCACACGCAGTTGGCGTGGGTGCTGGGTTGCTTTACCGGCTTCGGACAGGTGTCGCGGATGACACAGTTCAAAGACAAGTCACTGCGTCGAGGCGCCGACTCCACCAACGTCGGCCTGTTCACCTACCCTGTGTTGCAGGCTGCCGACGTGTTGGCTTACGATGCCGATTTGGTGCCCGTGGGGGAGGATCAGCGGCAACATTTAGAGCTGGTGCGCGACGTGGCACAGCGGTTCAATGGCCGCTTCCCGGAAACCTTCATGGTTCCCGACGTGCTCATTACCAAGATGACTGCCAAGATTTACGATTTGGCCGACCCGACGTCGAAAATGAGTAAATCGGCGTCCAGCGATGCTGGGGTGATCAACCTGCTAGACGATCCTTCGTTGTCCGCCAAGAAGATTCGAGAAGCGGTGACCGACAGTGAACGAGAGATCCGGTACGATCCGGACGTCAAGCCGGGTGTGTCGAACTTGCTGAGCATCCAGTCCGCAGTCACCGGGGTTGATGTCGATACCCTTGTGCAGCGCTACGTCGGCCACGGTTATGGCGACCTTAAGAAAGACACCGCCGAGGCCGTGGTTGAGTTCGTAAGCCCGATCAAAGCCCGGGTCGACGAATTGATGGCCGACATAACCGAATTGGAGGCTGTGCTTGCGGTCGGAGCGCAGCGTGCTCAAAATGTGGCTGGCAAGACGGTGCAGCGGGTTTACGATCGGCTGGGCTTTCTTCCGCAACGGGGTTAAGGCGTAACGCCATGACGGAACCGGCCCACACGGGGATCGTCGACCGGCTGCTGGGCCGGTTCAGATGGCTCGACCATGTTGTGCGCGCATACCAGCGCTTCGACGAGCGTAACGGCAGCTTCTTTGCGGCCGGTCTCACCTACTACACGATCTTCGCGCTGTTTCCTTTGTCGATGGTCAGTTGCTCGGTGGTGGGATTCGTGCTGTCTCGTCGTCCAGGGTTGCTGACCACGATCGACGACCACATTCGTTCTGCGGCATCTAGTCAGCTGGGACAGGAGCTGGTTGACTTGATGAATCAGGCGATCGATGCACGCGCGTCCGTCGGCGTCGTCGGCCTAGCTACCGCAGCGTGGGCTGGTCTGGGCTGGATGTCGCATCTGCGTGCTGCGTTGACCAAAATGTGGTGGGAGCAGCATATCGGTTCATCGGGCTTGCTACGCAACAAACTGTCTGATCTCTTGGCGATGGTGGGAACATTCGTGGTAATCTTGACCACCTTCGCGCTCACCGCGGTGGGCCATCAGGCTCCGATGGCCGCTATACTGAGATGGGTTGGAATACCCGACTTTTCTGCGTTCAGTGTGATCTTTAAGGGTGTGTCGATCTTGGTGTCGATGCTGGTGTCCTGGCTGTTGTTCACCTGGATGATTGCTTGGTTGCCGCGGGAGTCTGTCAGTTTGGTTGCCTCGATGCGTGGCGGGTTGATAGCTGCCGTCGGGTTCGAATTTTTCAAGCAAGTGGGATCGATCTACCTGCAGATAGTGATACACAGCCCGGTAGGCCGCGCGTTCGGTCCGGTGCTTGGTGTGATGGTTTTCTCTTATTTCACAGCGTATTTGGTCTTGTTTGCGGCTGCCTGGGCGGCGACAAGCGGCAACGGAGTTGAGCGTGAAGCCTGTCACGTTCAACTCCCGTGGTCATCTTTCCGTGAGTAGAGCCGAAAGCGGTTCTTAGCATACGCCAGACGCTGATCACGATGGTCGTGGAATCCGTTGGTGAGTTAGTATTTTCCCAGCTAGCCCGCCAGCGATCGGTCCACGGTTACTGTGATGGAAACCAGGTGTGTGCTGGGTCGGCTATCTGCCCAGTTGCCATGCGCCATGAAGACCGTCACCTGCAAATCGCATTCTAGTAAAACAAGATTGGCGTCCAGAACTGCCCGCAGGCGGCTCACGCTGCCGAATCCGAGAGCCCGGGCTGGTGTCGCTGCGGTCATCTGGACCGCGGCAGTCAGCGCCGCATCAAAGTCCTAGCCCGACGCTGAGCCGATCTGGACAACTCTGCGGAAGAGCTGATCCATGGCAGCAGTGCTGTCGGCAATCGTCGGTGTTCTCTTAACCCGAACCACGTCGATCTAAACCGCGCCAAGCAGAAAATCCGCAGTCACATCTGGACGCGGTGATGGCATCGGTGACCTGGTTAGGGTCCGCCGTATGAATCACGGCGTGCATTGTGGCGAGGTACACATGTGCATCGTCGGCGATGAACTCGACGATGACGCGAGGGTCGGCCAGTAACGCCAGCGCGGGTCCGAGTGCACGCTGGTGCAGCGGCGGCATCGCATAGATGGGTGCCGACGGTCGCGCCCAGAGTGATGGCTTGCGTTGCCTGCTCATATATCGTATCCGTTATGTCCTACGGCGACAGTAATATCCGTCTAATGAAAATGCTGGTGCGCTGCATCGCTTCCGCGTAGTTCGGGTACCACTGTTATCGTCCGGATCGCGTCGGCGCCAATGGCGCGTATGGCATCGACTTCCAGCGCGATCCGTATCACATAACTGCGTGCGGTCGTGTGCTCCGCACTGTGCTAGGCTCAACCACGGTCCCTCCAAGTGGATTCCTGCTACAATGACACGGTGCGTTGTATCGGCGAGTTAGCTTACAGCACAGGATAATTTTGCGTACATGGCGGTGACCAAATTAGCCAGCTTCGTCGTGGTGTCGTGCCGCAGGTGAATACGGTGTTCTTAGTCACCTCTTGGCGGTTTCTGTCGGTGTACGATCCGCCGCAGCAGTGCATATGAATGTCGATAAAACCATTAACTACAATGGAATTAGAAAAATACTGTAGTCTGACCGAAAAGGTGTGCCGGTTTGACAGGCCAGGATCTGCCAGCCGGCTGTCTGTAGCTAGTTTGATCGGCAGATTTGTCCGTTGATGGCCACTGTTCCGGCACTGATCAGGGTCCGCGTCACCTTGTGCATCCCGGGCGGACTATCGAGATCCTCACTGCGGGCAATCGCCAAGTGAAGTGTTGGCTATTGCGGCGGAAAGATTTCCAGCAACGGTGACAGTTCATCGGGTAGCTTGCCGAGCAATGTGATCCGACCTGTCAAGTGCCCAGGCGTGGGGCCAGTGTCGATGATGAAAACGTCGGCCCCACGTTGTATCGAGCGGGACAACGTCGGCAGTATTGCCCGGCCGCTGGCGCCTTCGGGGACGATGGCTAACACCGATTACCTGGGTATCCACTGTGACAAGCGGGCCCGTGCAGCAAGTTGACACGCGAAAGCGCGTGAACGGAAAGATAGCACGTCTCCATCAGTTTGAGTGTTGTTTCGCAGGTGGTGGGATAGGAGTAGCCGCGTCCAGTGATGATCAACCGCTGAGCGAACCGGTAGCGCTGGGCAAGGGTGCTGAAATCGCACGCCAGTACGTGTTCACCCAGTTTTGGCAGCTGCATCGGGTGCGCACCGTCGAAACCGCTTAGCTGAATGAACAATAAATGCAATGCTAGCAGCTCGGCGGTATATGATGGTTTCTGCAGTCGAACGTGCCGTCCCGGCGGGCACGTCTACGTGGATTTCGGTGGCGACCGCTACGTCGGAGCTCGGGTTGTTGGTCACGGCCAGGGTCAACAACCCGAGCTAATGGGCCACTTCGACGGATCGCATCAGGTCCGGCGAGTCGCCCGACTGGCCCACTGCGACGTAGAGCACGTCGTGCAGTTTCGGGTGGGTTCTCTATACTGTCATCGTTGACGGCGACACCATGCCGGTAACCTGTGGATTATTTCGTTGGGGTATTTGGTGTATTGTACTGCGTTGTCACTGCTGCAACGAGCAATAAAAAGAGCGAATCGATTTGCGGCAGAGGAGATCCGGTCTATCTAAGCGGCGATTGGGTCGGCGCTGTCGGCTAATAACCGTCGCCACACCGCAGGTTGTTCGGCGATCTCTGCGGCCATCAGCTGAACCTGAGCGGTCATGATCGACTATCAGCGGCAGTGGGTGTTTCTTTAAGCCAGCGCTTGCCGGTTTCCCCAGAAGTGTTGGATCCCCTCGAGTGGGCGCCCTTTGGTCTTTGGCGCATGCCGATAAACAACAGTGAAAGCAATCGACGCAAATAGCTTAAACACTGCGAAAGTGCCTGTGAAAACCTAGTGAATGCGGCATAATCAGTAATTTTGCGGCGACGATCGCGTTGGTCATCAGATTGGAGGCGAGTAGGGCGTTTGACCCCGTCGACCGCAGCAGAGTTGGACTTGCCTCGCAAGCGTACATTCACCCTCGCGAGCCGAACCCGAAGCTAAAGCCTGTGTTGAACAACAGCACGCAGCCGAATTTTAATAACGGCCTAGCACCGCTGAATCCTTGGAGGAACATCGCAGTCAACACGACGTCGGCGGTGCGCACGATTGCGATGCAGGCTAATAGGATTTGGCGCTGACCCCTCCGGTCGACCAAAACTAGCGCGATACACACCGGCGAACTACCCGAGCGCCGGCAACGCAAGCAGCGCGCTGTTGCCCTGAAAGCCCATGGTCGCTAATAGCTGAGAGCTGTAGGAGATGATTGCTTCAATGCCGGTAATCTGGGCGAGAAAGCCCGGGGTGATCACGAAAACGGTGGCCCCGCCGAATACGACCGCCGCAGCATCGCGGACACGCCACGCTTGTCTTCGTTGAGGACACGGGGAATCTCGGCAAGTTCGGTGTCGACGTGGTCCTCGGGCTCCACTTGTTGCAGCGCCCGGCGATCGTTGACGACTCGGCTATTCAGCTGGTATTAGCGCGCAATATATGACATGCGCACCAACGATCGACAGCAACAGCGTCGCGGTCACCACAGTGCGCCCCATAATCCATTGCCAGCTGTGCGTACCGACCAACAACCAACAGGTAATTAGTTAGATAGCCGAGGAGGATTCCCGCTGACGATCGCCACTTGGTGGGCGGTCAGCAACGATCCGCGCACCGCGACCGATGAGGATCCCGGCGAAGTACACCGGCATGATCACCACGGTCATGCTGATGGTCAGGCCAGTCAATAGCATCGGCAACGATACCGAACGTGCACTCAGCAGCGCGAAGACCACGTAGCCTACGAGGATCAGCACAATCGACTTCTTACGTGCGGACTGCATTGGCTAGCACGCTGGCGCCGAAAGTTTTGGCGATCTGGCCGAGTACTGCGATCGTCGTCAGCATTGCTTGTTTGCCTTTTGGTAAGGACGAATTGGTTGGTGCTGAACATCAGCGCCGCCAGCGATGCCGGAAAAGGCCGTAGTCTTAGATGACGCCGATGCTGGATGAGGTGGGCTCAACCACTTAGTCCGTACTGCGAGGAGCGAGTCAGCTGAACGACATCCGGGCGTTGCGCACTCAATGACAAGGTCGGAGCGTTCGAAGGTAAGACACATCGAGCACCAGGGCAACGTCCTGGTTAGGGGTCTTCGTCAAGGCAGAAACGCCGCCACAACCAAATGTGATTGAGTCAAACCAGTATTGTGCAGGCACCCGTTCAGTGTTGCTGCCGGCGGTTTAGCGAACGCGCGATCATGATCAACCCGAACACGATCAACGTACCGACAACCGCTACGCCTACCCGTACCGGCAACGCGTCGTTTGATGACAGGATTCCGGCGGCTTGTGGGCCATGGCCGTGCCGATCCGCGTTACCGGCTATCGTGGGGTCGGGTTCGATCAGCGTGCCGATCCGGGTTCCTGCTGCGGTGTTAAAGCCGTAATCTAGCAAGTGCGCTGCTTGTTCCCACGGCGCAATCGGCTGCCGAGTCCCATGCAGCAGAACCGCCATCAGCCGTCGGCCACTACGGTTGGCGGCGCCCACAAACGTCTGGCCGGCGTCATCAGTGTAGCCGGTCTTGCCGCCCAACGCGCCCGGATACTGGTAGAGTAGTTGGTTGTCGTTTTCCAGCTGGTAGCCGGGGTGGTCGCCGTGACCGGGAAAATTGAAGGTCCGGGTAGCGACGATGTCGCTGAACGAGGGGTTATGCCAGGCGTACCGGTAGAACAAGCCGATGTCGTAAGCCGACGTGCTCATGCCCGGCCCGTCCAGTCCCGATGGCGTTGCTACCCGAGTATCCCGGCCGCCGAGCTTGGCGGCCAGCACGTTGATCTTCTGCAGCGCTTGCTGCATGCCGCCGAGCTGCATGGCCAACGCGTGCGCGGCGTCATTGCCCGAGTGCATCAACAACCCGTGCAATAGTTGGTTGATGGTGTATGTGCCGCCATCGTGGACGCCGACCTTGGTGCCCTCGGCGGCAGCGTCCTCGGCAGTTCCGGCGACCGATTTGTTGAGGTTGAACGTGTTGATCGACGCCATGGCTAACAGCACCTTGATGATGCTGGCCGGGCGATGCCGGCCGTGTGGATCGCGGGCGGCGATGACTGCGCCGCTGTCCAGATCCGCCACTAGCCACGCCTCGGCGGAGAGGTCACCTGGCACTGGAGGTGTGTCGGGAGCGGTGATGATTCCGCAGTTGTTCAGTGCCTCGCCGCCGACCGGTGTGGGCGGCACTGCCAGTGGCATCGGTGGATTACCGGCTTGGGGGACCTCCGACGAGTCCACCGCCGGTGGAGTGGCCACCTGGTATGGGCACGTTGCTGGATCGGCGTTGGGTCCGGCATTCGGTTCGGCATGTCCGACTGGCACGGTGGTCGGCAGGTTCAGCCCGACTGGTCCAGCGAGCGCGAAAACTGTTGCTAGCAGGCATGCAGTGTAACGTAAAAAAAACATCGTGCGTGCAGAGTAGGCGATCGGGCGTCCAGTTCTCGGAAGCCGCGCTGTGGCTGATGGTACAGAAGTTGCACGGCGTAGCTAATTCAACCTTGGCAGGGGATATATGGACACGTGCGAACGCTACTCAGCGTTAAACGCGGTGTCCGACCAGTCCGCGTGCCGATTCTACCAAATTACTAAATTTGGAATCCGGCGAGTTGAGCCATCAGGTCAAGCTCGGCTGGCGCTATTTTATAGCGTATATAGCGCGGACTGCGCAATAAGTGAGTCTGTTTGCCGTCGCTGAAGCGAAAATTATGTGAAACAAACCTTTGGTTCTAGGACGTCATAGGTAGGCATCCAGGTCGATGTAGTCGGGCTCGCAATCAAACATTGCCTCCTGCTGTCAGGTGGGAAGGTGCGCAACTTTGGCCCCCACAGCTCGATTACGAAGCACTCACTGGGGGCGAATAGGGTGTGTCGCATTGCGGAAGCAGGAGACCCGCTCGGCTTGTTGGGGCGAGAGGGCATATTGGCTCGCCAGCCACGGCGGTGGTCATATCGCCTGCGGTAACGGGAATAGTTGTCTCATCGGCCTTCTCACGGAGCCGGGCGGTTATCTCGTGGCATAAGTTTGATGCCAGTGACGGACGCACCGCGCCCGGCCAGCAGGATGGCCACCCGGCTGGTGCCGAAAGCGAATTCCAGTGCCCGGCTGCTTGCCGCGAGTTCGGTGAGGTGCTCAACTACCGGCTCCGGTACCGCGGGTGCAAACCAACCCGATACCTGGGGTGGCATATCGCTGTGCCATGTTGGGGTCTTAATCGTCCTCTTGGGGCACGGCGCTGATTCTGTCGACCGGGCATGAGCTTTCAACGATTATTGCCTGCTCCTGCAGTCGCTTGTAGGCCTCGGTGAGCATGCCGCATAGGAGGGGGATGGATTCGATGGTGTCTAACTTGGCCTGATCAACTTATCAGCGACGGCGCCAGCTGGATGACAGAATCGCCGCGGTCGTCGGTGTGCCTATCCAGCCCGGCCGCAAAGAGTGCCGACGACACGGTACCCGGCAGCGTTCGGCGTTCCTCGCCCGGGAAGGTCTGTTTGGTCACCTGGTCTTTGACCAGTTCTATGCCGAAGAAATAACCTTTGCCGCGGACATCGCCGACAATCGGCAGGTCATACAATTTCTCCAAGACGGCGTGCAATGCGGGTGAGTGTTGTTTTACTTGTTCGTTGAGGTTCTCGCGCTCGAAGACATCGGGGTTGGCCAGCGCGACGACTGTCGATACCTGGTGATCGCCGAGTGTATAGCTGTGCGGGAACGACGTCTTGCCATCGTTGAAAAGTGCGACAGCTTGTCACTGGTGATTATCGTGCTCAGTAGTGAATAGCCCAACGTCAGCCGCGTGGCGAGGGTTATCATGTCGGTCTGGTAGTCGAAGTCGTAACAGATGAATATCGACCCAGCCCGGCTGAACGCACAGATCACCTTGTCGAAGACCAGCAGTACGTCGTATTCGTCGCAGACTCGCTCAAAATAGCGAGGGGGAAGCGGGAATGGAATCACCTGCTTTCCGTACCGGTTCCAAGAAGATCGCGGCAACGGTCTGGAATCCTGCAAACTTGATCGCCTCGGCGGTCCGGTTAGCAGTCCACTGCCCGAAGGCCTTGATGTCCGGTATGGATCAGCTCCGGCGCACGGTAGAAGTTTGTGTTGACACTCGGAAGCCGCCGAGCTTCACCGGCTCAAACGGCGCCTTGAACAATGGTAGTCTGGCAATCACTAGTACCTCTTGGGTGGCGCATGGTAGGCGATCGAGCGCGAAATGACCTTATTTTTGTCGAGTTTGCTGTTGAGCCTGAAGTGCTGCTTGGCAAGTTGCCATACTTTTCGACCACTTTGGTGCCGCCGCTGGTAAAGAACACTCGGTTCAGGTTGCCTGGAGCATAGTTGGCTAGACGCTCGGCGAATTCGATCGCAAGCGGTGTGGCGTATTCCCACAGTGGAAAGAACCCCAGTGTGTTGGCTTGCCGGGAAGAGCTACGATTGCATTCTAATGTCGGTCGTTTATCGGCTAACCGGAACTGTGGCCGACGCCGAGATCGTACGTGAGGACCTCAAAGCCTGGCTGATCGTGTGTGGTAAGTCAGGCTCGGCTTGGATCGACTGAGGTCGGCGACGCACTGGCGTTAGACCTACACTGGTAAATCGGCTTCCCGAATCCGTGGTCGTCGATTTGGACAGCGTCGATCTGCTGTCTACAGTGGTGGCCGCCGAGTATGCCTGGTTTGTGGTAACGGCGGTATTTAGAACGCCTCGGCCCCGGTCAGCGAGTCGCGTTCATGCTGCACGACGGGTGCGCCGTACTGTTAGCCGATGTGGCAGACGTGTTGGGGACCAGCGTGGCCGCTAGCCTTGCTGGCCCGTAAAGCTGCTGCCGCGGAGTTGCCCCAAACCCGATCCCAGTCACAGCGAAGTGGTCGGCCAGCTGATGGCCGCAATGGCCAAATGGTGACCTGGAAGCCGTGGTGTTGTTGCTTAATCTCGATATTATCTTTACCGACGATTCAAACAGCAAGGTGAACAAAGAAGTTCACGGCATCAACGGAGCGGACATGGTGGCCCGGTTCATGTTTCCCCAGCCCGCCGCTACGGCCTGGTGTTCTTTACCGTCAATTAGCTGGCACTGGTCAACGGTGAACTGGTCGCCTACGCCGAAAGTTACTCCGACATCGATGGCTATCGGGAGATGGCTCCGCGGATCACCGCGATGACGATGAGCGACGGAAAGATTTGCGCTATATGGTATTCACTAACACCGATAGGTTCATCGGCTATATATTACGGGGTAATCCACGGAATCATTCCACTTCAACGGAACTAAATACTTGCATCGATGATGACTAGTTCGGCGTTTATGTGTTCCCCGCATGTTCTCGATGTCGATGTCATAGCTTAATTAGATCATGTCGGCGTTGCTGAAGTGGGCGCGTAGCTCAGCGATTTGCTCGTAGGTAATCGGGCGCGGGTCGTCGGTGATAGCGATGACAACGTGTTTGTTGTCGATGAAATACGCAGAATTTGTATAGTTGTTTACATCCTTTAGTCGCTCGATATTCGAGGCTATCAACGTACTGCAGCATAGCGCCAAAGTTGGCACACTATAAGCAGCCTACGTGCGGGTGGTCCAGTACACGGCCAACTCGCAAACACTGGCTGGTGGCGCGCAACGCGCGTTCTAGAGCGATTTCATGGATGTCGCCGTTCAGGAGCTAGATTGGGATGGTGCGCATAGACGGCGAAAGATTCGCGCCTCGCCGTAGCTTTGTTTGGCGATGCGGTACATCAGCGGGACAAAGTGGTGCTTCTTGCAGGGATAGCGGCTCGATGCGGGTTTTCTGTGTCATACCCATGAGATGAGACAGGCCGCCGGGATGTGGCTGCGTCAACGCGATAACTATTAAAAAATGTAGATCAGATGTCGGAAGGAAATAACGTGATGGCGCTTTAGCGCCACTGGTTAAGTGAACAAGTGACCCAGATGACAGTTTTTCGCTTCTATTTCAACGTGTTCGTTATCGAGTTACTTAAGAGCGTTATTGCTACCTGTCGATGTGTCGAAAGATTTATCTATGCAAAATTTTTCGCTACTGATCGTCTTGGCGTTCCGTCGCCGCTTTCTACGCTGGTCAAACCCGTTGCGACTAAGTGGCTGCGAGTCGACGTCCTGGTGCTCGACATTGGGTTCTTGAATCTGGTGCTGCTGGAAGGCGATATCGCCACAACCGATGCTACGATCAACGGCCGTCTGGATGTTGTTCTGGGTAGCTCACATATGAAATGGGGATATAGTGAGGACAACATCACCTTCGACGCGTTCGTTGCCCGGGCGCGACGGCTACGCTAAACTCTCGATGAACTCAACCGCCAGTTCCAGCCTTTACGGCTATCTGCAGCAGACTGAAATGCGAACGGCATAACATATCCCGCGCTTAGGCCGATCCAATGCCGTGGCTTCAATGGTTGCGGAACACCGGCCGCTGATTATCGGCGGACCGGCAGCCGGATGTTACAGATCGCCGCCGAGCATGCCAGCATCTACCAAGTTCATCGTCAGATACCAGGGATGATGCGACTCGCCACTTCCGCCGAAGTCGATGACTGCATTTCATACGTCCGCAAGTGCGCCAGTAATCGTGCCGATCAACTTGAACGGCACGCCTTGGTTCACGCTGTGGTGCCCACTGGCGATCGCCACTGTGCAGCCGAAAAGATCTCCCAGCAACACGGCAACCGGTATGACTCCAGAGGAGGTGTTGCAGCTGCCCCCAGAGTTACCTAGGCACCCGTCACACAGATGGCCTAACATCTGCCCCTCGACCGCTACGGATTCACGCACTACGTTATCCACCAACCAAACCTGGACAGTTTTTGCTCTAGTCATCCAGAATCCGCCAAGAATCCGTTAATACAGAAACAGCTTGGTGTTCTCCTGCGCGTGGCCCGCCGACAACAGCGCGACGTGGCACCATCCTTTCGGGTATGCCAACTAGGATTTCTCTCCTGGGGTGGCGGATGGGCGTGGTGACAGCACGTTATAGGTGCCAACTAGCTCAGCCTTAATTTGTCAGACTGACAGGTGACTTTCGAATGCGATATCGCATGAATGGATCGTGTGGCTGGTCGCGGCGCGGTACTCCTGGGAGGTGAACGTTGCTGCAGGGGCCGCCAGGAGCCGGCATCGGTTAGCGCGAGAACATTAGCGCGCGCTTGACTTCTTGGATCGCTTTGGTCACCTCTATGTTGCGTGGGCAGGATTCGGTGCAGTTGAACGTGGTTCGGCACCGCCACACCCCGTCGATCTCGTTGAGGAGGTCCAGGCGCTCGCCGGCGCCCTCGTCGCGGCTGTCGAAGATGAAGCGATGTGCGTTGACGATCGCAGCGGGACCGTAGTAGGTGCCCTCGCTCCAGAACACCGGGCAGCTGGTTGTGCAGCATGCGCATAGGATGCACTTGGTGGTGTCGTCGTAGCGAGCTCGGTCGGTCGGGCTTTGGATGCGCTCCCGGGTCGGCGGGTTGCCGCTGGTGATCAGGTAGGGTTTCACCGCGCGGTAGGCGTCGAAGAACGGCTCCATGTCGACCACTAGGTCCTTTTCCACCGGCAGCCCGCGGATCGGTTCGACTGTAATGGTCAGGTTCTTGCCCGTTTTTTTCGGTAGCAGGTTGCGCATCAGTACCTTGCAGGCCAGCCGGTTGACGCCGTTGATCCGCATAGCATCAGAGCCGCACACCCCGTGCGCGCAGGATCTCCGGAAGGTGAGCGTGCCGTCCAAGTAACTCTTGATGTAGATCAGCAGGTTCAACAGTCGGTCGGTGGGCAGGCAGGGCACCCGGAAGTTCTGCCAGCCACCAGTTTCCGCGAACGCATCGGGGTTTTCCGGGTTGAATCGTGCAATCTTCACGGTCACCATCACCGCGTCATCCGGAATCGGTGGTCGGGGAGGTTCTAGCGACTCGACCTCGACAGGCTCAACGGCCATTAGTACTTCCGTTCTTTGGGCTCGTAGCGGGTCTGCACGACGGGTTTGAAATCCAGCGCGATATCGCTGAGCAGATCGGTGCCCTGCTTGTACGCCATAGTGTGGCGCATGTAGTTGGTGTCATCCCGATGCGGATAGTCTTCGCGGGCATGCCCGCCACGGGATTCCTTGCGGTTCAGCGCGCCCACCACCGTGACTTCGGCCAGTTCCAGCAAGAATCCCAGCTCGATGGCTTCCAACAAGTCGCTGTTAAAACATTTTCCTTTGTCGTGCACGGTTATTCGGGAGTACCGCTCCTTGAGCGAGTGAATATCGGTGAGCGCTTGCTTGAGCGTTTTTTCGGTACGAAACACCGCGGCATTGTTGTCCATCGTCTGTTGCAGTGCGCTACGAATATCGGCAACGCGCTCGTTGCCGCGCTCGGATAAGATGTTAGCTACCCAGCTGATGACTGTCTCCGCTGGGTTCGGTGGCATGTCGACGAAGTCGTGGGCTAAAGCATAACTGGCCGCTGCGATGCCGGACCGGCGACCGAAGACGTTGATGTCCAGCAGCGAGTTGGTGCCCAGTCGGTTGGCGCCGTGCACGGACACACACGCGCACTCCCCGGCCGCGTACAGGCCGGGGACGGTCGAGGTATTGTCCCGCAGTACATGCCCGGTCACGGTGGTCGGGATGCCGCCCATCACGTAGTGGCAGGTCGGGTAGACCGGGACCAACTCGTGGACCGGGTCTACGCCCAGATAGGTGCGGGAAAACTCGGTGATGTCGGGCAGCTTGGCTTGTAGCACCTCTTCGCCGAGGTGACGGACGTCGATGTAGACGTAGTCCTTATGCGGGCCAGCGCCGCGTCCCTCTAGGACCTCCAGCACCATTGAGCGGGCCACGATGTCACGCGGAGCCAGGTCGACGATCGTCGGGGCGTAGCGCTCCATGAACCGTTCGCCCTCGCCGTTGAGCAGCCGTCCGCCTTCGCCGCGCACCGCCTCGGAGATCAGAATGCCCAGCCCTGCCAGGCCGGTCGGGTGAAACTGGTGAAATTCCATGTCCTCCAACGGAAGTCCATTACGGAACACAATCCCGATGCCGTCGCCTGTCAGCGTGTGCGCATTGGAGGTGGTCTTGTACATTCGGCCTGAACCGCCGGTCGCGATCACGACGGCCTTGGCGTGGAAGACGTGAATATCTCCGGTCGCCAACTCGTAGGCCACTACCCCGGTGGCAACTGGACCGCTCGGGGTTTGGGTCAAGACCAAGTCGAGCGCGTAGAACTCGTTGAAGAACTCCACGTCGTGCTTGACGCAGTTCTGGTAGAGCGTCTGCAGGATCATGTGGCCGGTGCGGTCGGCCGCGTAGCAGGCTCTGCGGACCGGGGCCTTGCCGTGGTCGCGCGTGTGACCGCCGAAGCGGCGCTGGTCGATGCGACCCTCGGGGGTACGATTGAACGGCATCCCCATCTTCTCTAGGTCGAACACCGCGTCGATGGCTTCCTTGCACATGATCTCCACTGCGTCCTGGTCCGCGAGGTAGTCGCCACCCTTGACGGTGTCGAAGGCGTGCCATTCCCAGTTGTCATCTTCGACGTTGGCCAGCGCCGCGCACATGCCCCCTTGGGCGGCGCCGGTGTGACTGCGGGTCGGATAGAGCTTCGTCAAGACCGCTGTTCGCACCCGGGGGCCGACTTCTACGGCTGCCCGCATCCCGGCACCGCCTGCGCCGACGATCACCACGTCGTATCGGTGTTGCTGGATCAAAGCTTGCCTTTCGCAGACTTTCAGGAGATGTTGGGGTCGAATGACAACAGCACGTAGCTGCCCAGCACCAGCGTGAACCCCGTCGACAACAGCAGCAAGCTGTTGAGCCAGAACCGCGTGCGGTCTTTGCGGCTGTAATCGTCGATGATGTTGCGCAGGCCGTTGCTGCCGTGGACTTGCGCCAGCCACAGTAGTGCCAGGTCCCAGAATCGCCAGAACGGCGAAGACCAGCGCTGCGCCACAAAGTTGAATTCGATGCGGTACACGCCGTTGTCCCACATCAGCATGATGAATAGGTGCCCGAACGCGAGGACCACTAGCGCGACACCCGAGAACCGCATGAACAGCCAGGCGAACTTTTCGAAGTTGGGGATGCCGGCGCGTCGACGCGGTGAGCGAGGGTTGTCTAGGCTTGCGGGACGATCGTAGCTACGCTGCCGCACCGGGGCGAGCTGGCCTCTTTGGTATGAAGGTTGAATTTGAGGGCTAAACTGAAGATCGGAGTTGCTCATCGGAAGTGCTCCCAAATTCGGAAGTGCTCCCACATGTGGATGCCAATGACTACCCCGGCTGGGACCAAGAGCAGCAAGAAGATGACGCCGATGATCCACAGCATCAGCCGCTGGTAGCGGGGGCCTTCAGACCAGAAGTCGATCAGGATGACCCGGATCCCGTTCAACCCGTGGAATACCACCGCGGCCACCAGGCCATACTCCATCAAGCCGACGATCGGGGCCTTGTAGGTGGAAAGCACCGCATTGTAGGTCTGCGGGTTCACTCGCAACATCGCAGCGTCCATTACGTGGACGAAGAGGAAGAAGAAAATGGTCGCGCCGCTGATGCGATGCAGCACCCACGACCACATACCGGGATCTCCCCGGTATGTGGTCGTGGGTGGTCGCCGCCTGCGCGATGATGCTGTTACTGGTCTCGATGTAGCCGGATCCGCGGGTGTCGCCGTTGTCCTCACCTCATTCAATACCGCCATAAAAGTAGCTAGCCGGGTATTTGAGCTTAACGTGGCGAGAAGATGCACGGTACCAACAGGCCGATCCAAACTCGTGTGTGGAAAATGTCTCATACGGGCGAGTCCATGTGCTGAGTGCAAGCCGGTTGCTCCTGGGGAACCGTTATTCAGCTCGCCTACCGAAACTACGGCACACTTCCGCCCAGCAATTGGCTTAAGCTGCAGCGTGGTTGGAGTGTTGGTGACATACTGCCGGAGCCGTGGTTGTTGATCATCGATTAGAGTCGCCCGATGAGTACGCCATTGCACCTAGAAAACATCAAGCAAGCGCCGAAGGCCCTGCTGCATGACCACCTTGACGGTGGGTTGCGCACGGCGACTGTGCTGGATATTGCCGGCCAGGTCGGCTACGATAGACTTCCTGCTACCGATGTTGAGTCGCTAGAGGCATGGTTTCGCACTGCGTCGCACAGCGGCTCACTGGAGCGTTACCTAGAGTCGTTTTCGCATACCGTTGCGGTGATGCAGACGCCAGAGGCGTTACACCGCGTGGCTTACGAGTGCGTGGAAGATCTCGCCGCTGATTCGGTGGTCTACGCCGAAGTCCGGTTCGCTCCAGAGCTGCACATCGACGAGGGGTTGTCGTTTGATGAGGTTCTCGCAAGCGTGCTGGCGGGTTTTGCCGACGGTGAAAGGGCTTGTGCTGCCGAGGGCCATGCTATTACAGTGCGTTGCTTGGTCACCGCGATGCGGCACGCGGCAATGTCGCGGGAGATCGCCGAGCTAGCGATCCGGTTCCGGGACAAAGGAGTAGTAGGATTCGACATCGCTGGTGCTGAGGCTGGGCACCCTCCGACTCGGCACCTCGACGCTTTTGAGTACATGCGTAGCAACAATGCACGCTTTACTATTCATGCGGGTGAGGCGTTCGGGCTGCCATCCATCCATGAGGCTATCGCGTTCTGCGGCGCTGACCGGCTGGGCCACGGGTTGCGGATCGTCGACGACATCGACGTCGATCCTGGTGGTGGCATCCGTTTGGGCCGCCTGGCGTCGATCTTGCGGGATAAGCGAATACCGCTGGAGCTGTGCCCCAGCTCGAACCTGCAAACCGGCGCGGTGACAAGCATGACCGAGCACCCGTTTGATCTGCTGTCCTGGGCACGTTTCCGGGTGACTGTCAACACCGACAACCGGCTTATGAGCGACACGTCGATGAGCCTGGAGATGCATCGCCTGGTGGAGGCGTTCGGCTACGGCTGGAGCGATCTCGAACGTTTCACCATCAATGCTATGAAGTCGGCGTTTATTCCGTTCGATCAACGGTTAGCGATAATCGATGAGGTCATCAAGCCGCGGTTCGCGGTGCTGGTCGGGTAGCGGCAGCAGCAGAAAGCCAGTGGAGAACCGGAAGCTACGAGGTTTGGGGCATGAACATTAAGTTGCCCCTGCCGGGATTGATGTTGTTCACAGAATTTCAGTATGGATGGTTCTTCTTGTTCCTGCTCGCCGTGTTGGTAGTGGTGGGTGTGTATCTTGCTTTGCAGTTCACTCGGTGCCGGCAGGTTTTGCGATTCGCGAACATGGACGTGCTTAGCGCGTGTCGCGCCAAGCTGCTCCAGTCGGAGCCAGTATCTGCTGACGCTTCTGTTCGTCACGTCGTTGGTGCTGTTGACGGCGGCCATGGCGGGTCCTATATCAGACGTTCGGATTCCGCTTAACCACGCGTTCGTGATGTTGGTGATTGATGTCTAGGAGTCGATGATCGCCACCGATGTCACGCCGAGCCGATTGGTCGCAGCGCAGCAGGCCGATAAGCAATTCACTGACGAGTTACCACCGGTTATCAACTTTGGTTTGGTCGAATATTTCGGCTGCCTTCTCTACTCTATCGGTTGCCCCGACGACGAGCTGTGGCGCTGTAAAGGTTACGATCGATAGCTTGTAGGCTGCTCCCGAAAACCGCAACCGGGGAGGGCGTTTTTGCCGTGCTGCAGGCGATAGCCTTGGTCGGCTCGCTGATGGGAGGCGGCGACAGTCCCTCACTCACGCGGATCGTCTTGGGGTCGGATGGCGCCACGAAAACGGACCCTTGGACCCCAACGGCCCCGCAGAGGGCTTTCACCGAGGCGCGAGCGATAAATCTGGCGGGTAGTGCAGATATCGACTGTCTTCTTCGGTATGCGCGGCGGCTCCGTCTTGTACAACAACGACGTCTTGTACAACAACGACGTCATTCCGGTTCCGGGGGACAATCAAACCTGCAGAAATTTGCGAGATCACTGACGGTCAGCCACTTCACGCTTACGATCTGGACTCGCTCAATCCGGTGTTATTCGCCCCTGCAGCGGCAGACCGGCTATGACACTGTAGTCGCTACGCAGCGGAGCCTGCAGCCTGCTGGGTGCGGTCGTCATGGCCGGCGTGTTCTGCAACCACAGGTTACCCTCCTGATCGATCAGGTCAGAATTCGCTGGTTGACTTGACTAACGTCGCCAACCCGGTAGCGATGATTGCGGTGATGATGTTGAGACGCAGCCACCCGACACCGTGCGCGGTGTCCGATCTCACTCTGGATGACCTCCTAGCTTCAATTGAGTTCGCTGATGTTTGTGGCACTGTAGGACTTACCGCCTGCCAGCCGGGCGATTGTGGCTATCTGCTCGGTTGATACTGGGCTAGCTACCCGTTGCTGGCCCAGCTTGCTGCGGCCGCCCCGCGTTCTGGACGCGATCGTCGAGATGGTCACCCCCTGGTCCCTTGCTTAGCGTGTCGCAGTGTACTCACCGTCGTGGGGATTGTTGGGATCTGGTGGCTTGTTTTACCGCCATCGACAAGAAGCATGATGCTGGCGACTGGCGGGGTATCGCCACCGGCTAATCCCGCGACTTCGATTGCATGCAGGGCGGTCAAGTGGCCCTACCGGTTGCAGTTCCGTGGCCAAACTGGAAGTTCTGCAACCCGTCAATGGTTGCATGGTGCCGCGCGGGGTCGGGGCATCAGCAGTGAGTGTTCCCATGAAGCCAATCAGCCCTAGATTGATGCCTGGTGTCAGCCTACTAGTGAACTCTTTGGTCGCCTTAAGCCTGTTGGGGTCGACGTCGGTTGCCTGCATCGGCTGTGAAATGTCGATAATCACTATGACGACGGCACGGTTGCGCCAGTATACGCATGTCGCGGGTGGGCGTAGCCAGCGCCACGGGCATCAGGGCCGGGCACAGCGGCGATACCACGATGGGAAGGTAGCCGCCACGGCGACTGTGGTACCAATGCCTCGGTGAATCGACGTAGGCGTCATACTGTACGACGACATAGATGACGATTAGGGTCAGCGACACCAAACCGAACGGGAACATGCCCGTTCATTGGCATTCAAACAGCGGTAGCGGCCTGACTCCAGGAAGGGAAATTAGGCCTACCTTCTCGTTTGGCCAGCGGGTAACCGCCGGTGGACGCTGCCGTCAGACTCGCTGCGTTAGCAGAACCCACCTTCATTCGCGTCGTAGCCGCGACTCCACGAACTGTTCCAACTTCTCCCATTCCCGTACCGCCGCAGAATAAGGGGCGACCGGCTTGTCAACTGCGCCGGGGTTTAACACATGGGCTACCAGCTTGCCCAGCGGCCGATTCGTTTCCAGCGCCGTGTCTACGGCGCTTTCCTCAGAGTACTGGCCGATATCGCGGAACAGCTCGACAGCCAGGTCCAGCTGGTCACGGTCCACGGCGTCCGGCCCATCGGCCAGGTCGTCGCTTAACCCGCTGAGCACGTAGATGTTGTCGTCGGTGATGTCGATTGCCAGCGAGCCGTCCGTGGCGGCGGTACGGATGTCGTCGTAGGTGCTCAGATCGGACAAGTCATGGTCGTGCTCGTCGGCGAGGTAGCGGGCCAGCGCCCGCTCCGAGCTGAACACGCTGATCCGACCGTTGCGGCCCAGGAAAATTGGACGATCGTCCAGGTAGCAGCGCAGTGTGTAGAAAGTGCCGGCCCCCGTCATGATCCGGACCGGGTCGATACCCACCTGTAGCCAAAAGTCTTTGTGACTGCCCAGCAAGACGGTGTCGCCGGCCGTGTGGCCTTCGTCTTCGGTGTCGTCAAAATTGTTTGCCTGAGCGGTCGCGCTGTCGGCAGCGTACTCGTCGTCCGGCTCCACTGCCGGCTCGACGGGCTCCTCGGCTAGTTCGTCGGCGGCTTTGGCCGACATCGCAGCGTTGACTCCTGGGGTGCTGATGACCTTGTCAATCGCGCTCAGCACGTCGTCCCAGCTTCGCCCGATGACTTCGGCGATCGAGTTCCAGCGTTTCTGGCCGGATCTGCCGGTGAAATGCTCGATTCCGCCTGACACCATGCCCAGGCTGGGATTGCCGTTGAAGAATTTTGACACTGCGGGTAGCTCACATACCGACCCGATGGATGCCACGATCGCCAGTGTTGCTGCCAGCTTGGTCACCGACTCGGCGGTTGGCTTCTCGGCGACCAGCTCCTCGACAACGACCAGATCGAACTGTTTGTCCTCGCCAGGATCGAGCTTGTGTGCGTGAACGGAGGTCAGGTCTTTCCACGCGGGGTGGTCGACCAGATCGTTGTCGGAGTCGGTGCGCACAAATGCGACTAGGTCAGCGACTGTCTCACAGGCATACAGGTTGTCGTCTTTGCCCAGAAACGCCTCCCATTCATCACCGGCGTCGTGCCAGCGGGGTGCCCACACGGTGTAGCGATCACCAGCGGGCAGACTCAGGCGGATGGGCACGAGGTCTGCAACCATGCGGCACAGAATAGCGGCAGCTCGCGCAGGTGTCGGATCTAGTCCACGGGTAGCTCAGCCAGCCGGTGATTACCCGCCCCAGATGTCGGTAATTGCCGCAGCCCTGGCGACGTTACCCGTTTTTGGGCAGTCCCGTACGTTTGCTCCACCGTGAAAAGCATATTGTAGTGGCTGATCTGTTTGTTGTATGTCCCCGGCTACATATGTGCGCCATAGAACACAATGAGGATTTGATTGTGATTGGTGTTGTCGTGCTCGTCCCAAGGCCATAGTGAACAGGCTATTGTTGGCCATCGGCTAGTTGGCGTTCCCGGAAAGGCAGCGGTTGAGCCAGGTGTCGGCCACCGCGATCGAGCCGCTATGCATGTTATGGCCGTCGTTGGGAATGACTGAACGACACAGTCGGCATGCTGGCCGAGTTGCCCATCGGAAAGGCAGAGGACGGCACTGAGTTCGTTTCCGGTACATTGCTCAAGTTGACCCAGGTGCATGCTTGCTTTGGTACTTGCCTACAGCACACACTGGGGAACCGACTGCGGGCAAGCTTTCGGTGAATTCCATGAATTTTTGTAGCGGGTGGCGAGTAATTGTAGAGCCCAGGTTGGCCAGGGCGCCGCCATTAAGCGTGCATAGGTTTTTCCGCATCCCGAACGTGTCGTCGTCGAACAGAGCCGAGCAGTTCGGTTAGCTCGGGTGTGTCTCCGCGAATGCTTGGGCCATCATTACGCCGTTAGCGGCCAGCGCGTTGATGAAGGGAGCCGACCGGTTACCGATGACGTTGGCCTGCAAGTGGTTTTCTCCCACCACGACTACCACGTGTGCGGGGCCGGAAGGGTTGGCGTGGGGATGCCGACTTGAAAGACCAATGAGCAGCCCATCCGCCCGCACACCAGCATGGCAACGAGCATCCGGAAGGCGCAAATACCCAGGCTCATTAGCCTTCGCAGGGGTCATTCGGAATATGTGGGCGGGGTTTACCCGCTTAGGGCAGGCAACTAAGCGTGTCAGCTGGGCTAATTCCGATTGTTATACGGGGTCCAACCCTGTGGACATCCGTGCCATCGACCCCCGCTGGCCCGCCGACCGGCTGGCGGTGCTGCGGGACGAACACACCGGCAATGCTGTGTTCCGGTCGGCGTTGCGTGGATTGACGTTGATGCTGGTTACAGGGTTACTCAGGACACGCTTTGCGAAACGTTTTCGATCCTCACGCCGCTGACTGAGATGCTGGACGTTCGGTTGACCAGACCGCCGCTGCTAGTTTCCGGTGTTGCGCGCCGGTCTGGGGGTATGGTCGATGAGGCGCATGTTGTGCTATTCGAAGCTCGGGTCGGGTTCGTCGGTTGCCTGTGATGAGGTGACTCATCAGCTGGTCCTGTATCTGGAATCGCTGCTCGACGACCTGACTGTTCAGCCGGTAATGGTTCCTCACCCAATGCTGGCTACCGGCGAGTCGATGAAACACACACACCACTGGCTGGTCTGTTGCTGAGTCGCTAGGCAACAGAGATCACCGTGCTCTGTGTGGTGGCTGCAGCGTAAGGCATTGCGAAAGTAGAGAAAACGGTAACAACGCACGATTATTCTCAGCACCGCCGTCGACAAAGGGCTCAACGAAGCAAAGTATATTGTGCCCGGTCTTGGCGACACCTACGACCGCCAATTCAGGCCCCCACTGACTCGTCTGAGAATTACCACTGCCGCACTGAAGTGACTAGCTCGTCACGCAGCACCCTGGCCCGTTGCCGAGCGAATGGTAGGTCGCCAGCCACCGGGCAGCGAACCTCCAAGTAGCACTTCAACTTCGGTTCGGTTCCCGATGGCCGCACCACTACCCGGACCCACGTGTCATCATCACCGCCGGTGAAGATCAGCGCGTCGGTGGTGTCGGTGGTGGTCGCGGTGAACCCAGCTAGCTGACTCGGCGGGGCTGCGCGCAGCCGCCGCATCAGGCCGACAGTCTCGTCAACTCCGGCTTGCTCGAGGCCAATGCGACGCGATATCGCCGTAACCTCGTGCACGCCATGGCGTTGCGCGAGTTGGTCAAGCATGTCAGGCACCGAGCGGCCCTGGTTGTGCAGTGCGGCCACCAGATCGCACACTAACACCGCGGCGCTGATGCCGTCCTTGTCGCGTACGGCAGTAGGGTCGACACAATGCCCAATAGCTTCCTCGTAGGCGTACACAAGCGTGCCTGGCAGGTTTGCGTCGGCGCGTGCCAGCCACTTGAAGCCGGTACGAGTCTCGACGTGGACCGCGTGATAGTGTGCAGCGATCGCTGCTAGCATACGCGACGACACCACGGTGCTGGCTACCACAGCGGTTTCCGGTTTGTCAGTTTGCGACAAAATGTAATCGCCTAGCAGCCAACCGGTTTCGTCTCCAGAAAGCATCCGCCATCCCGAGCTGGTGGGTACACCAACGGCGCAGCGGTCGGCGTCGGGGTCCAGGGCGATCGCGACGTCGGCCCCGATATGGGTGGCCAGGGTCAGCAATGCGTCGGTGGCGCCCGGCTCCTCCGGGTTTGGGAACGTGACGGTGGGAAAGTCTGGGTCGGGCGCGAACTGCGCCGCGACGGTGTGCACGTCGTCGAAGCCTGTGCGCCGCAGTGTCTCGACGGCTACCGCACCACCCACCCCGTGCATCGGTGTGAGGGCAACCCGGACCGAACCGTTGGAGCGCCGCACCGCGGCAGCTCGTTGGATGTAATGGTCAACCAGATCGGAGGCGCTGTTTTCACTGGGGTTGACGGGCTTCCTGGTGATTTGGTCTGCCAGGGGGGCGGCGGCCATCGCAGTTTCGATTTGGCGTTCAGTGGGAGAGATGATCTGGATGCCGCCGTCGAAATACACCTTGTATCCGTTATCGCTCGGCGGGTTGTGCGATGCCGTGATCTGTATCCCGGCGGCGGCGCCGGTATTGCGGACCGCGAACGCCACCACCGGCGTGGGTGCCGGATCGGGGAGTAGCAGCACGGAAAAACCTTCAGCGGCAAGTACCTCAGCGGTCGCAGCGACGAATACCGCCGAGCCGTGCCGAGAGTCGCGCCCGACTATTACGGTTGCGGGCCGCGAGCCCCCTCGTTGCATGAGCACCTGTGCCACGGCCCAGGTCGCCCGCAACACCACAGCGAGGTTCATGGCGTCGGGGCCGCCGCGTACTGGTCCGCGCAAGCCCGACGTGCCGAAGCGCAGTGCACGGGCGAACCGCGCCGCAAGTTCATCGGGGTCGCACGCGGCCAGCTCGGCGGCTGTCTGTGGGTCGGGATCGTGCGCGATCCACTCCTCGGGTGTCACGGCCGCCCTCAAAATCGAGCTATGACGTCGACCAGCAGTGACCCAATCCTGCTCGCTGACGCGGTCCCCGCGGCAAGCACCTCAGCATGGCTAAGGGGCTTGCCGGTAATCCCGGCCGCCAGGTTTGTCACCAGTGACACGCCCAGCACCTCAGCACCCGCCGCCCGTGCTGCGATGGTCTCGTGCACCGTCGACATGCCCACCAGGTCAGCGCCCAGCATCCGCAACATCCGGATTTCCGCGGGCGTCTCATAGTGCGGGCCGGGCTGGGCTGCGTACACGCCTTCGATCAGTGTCGGGTCGGTGTCGCTGGCGAGTTTTCGTAGCCGCGGTGTGTACGCGTTGGTTAAGTCGACGAAGTGCGTGCCGACTAGTGGCGAACGTGTCGTCAGGTTCAGGTGATCACTGATCAACACCAGTTGGCCGACCGCCATGTCTGCGCGCAGTCCGCCGGCCGCATTAGTGAGGATGATAATGCGTGCACCGGCTGCGCACGCTGTTCGTACTGGATGCACGACGTGCCTAAGGTCATGCCCCTCGTAGGGGTGGATGCGACCGGCTAGCACCAGCACCCGATGCGAGCCGATGCGTACCGACAACAGCTCGCCAGTATGCCCGGCTGTGTTGGGTGGTGTGAACCCGGGTAGCTCGGCCTGGGGGAAAACAGTGCTCGATGAACCGAGCGCTGCAACCGCCGGGGACCATCCCGATCCCAGGACGACCGCGACGTCGTGCTCAAGGATACCAGTGCGCTCACTAATCACCTGGGCTGCCCGCCGAGCGAGTTCGTCGGGATCGCGCAGTGGGTCGGTCACAGTCGGTGAACTTAGCCCGGCGACGATGAGCGCCGGAACGGTGTGAGTGACGAGTGAGCCATCATTGTGGTCAGAGCAGCTGCTGGTCGGTGCGATACTGCATAGGTGCCCACATTAACAGCATTGGCTAACGTCGAGAATGGGGTGTGGCCTCGTGGTGCCCGATCTTGTGGAGTTGTCGCACGCAATTCATGCTGAGCTGTTGCTGCCGTTCGCCGAACAGTGTAGCTGTGTGCCAAAGCGCTGGCGCTGGTCGCCGGACGTGGTTTCGCGATCGCTGCCGCCCGCCTGTGGTCTGGACAGGGTGTTTCGCGCCACTGTAAGCAGTGGTCCCCTGGTCGTTGGGGTGTGCGCCGAGTATGACTGGCTATTCGAGATCGGATATGCATGCTGCCACAACATTGTAGTCGCGACGCGACTACAATGTTGTGGCAGCTTAAGGCGTGGGTCTAACTGTGACCTTACTGGGAACTCCCACTGAGGAAGTCGGCAGTGATTAAAACGCTGATGCTGCAGGCCGAGGGGTGTGACTATGTTGCGATGGTAGTGATCGCGCGTTCCGGGCTGACCGGCATTGCCGCGGCTCGTTTACTGGAGTTGTCTGAGTTCACGGTCGAATACCTGGCACGGAATCGCATGCCGTCGTCACGCCGCACCTGGGGGTCAATGCAGCTGACGCGGTCACCGTAGCGCCAGGTGGTCATTGCGGTGCTGCGGCAGCAGGCTTAGGCTAGCGACGGGGCAATTGGTGTACGGCATGGCCACTGACGGCGGGGCAGGCGATCAATGTCATCCCCATCCACGGGGCGTTGCAGTATGCGATGCGGGCGGTCAACTCGGATTCGCTGTGTGAGCTGGAGGGCAGATGTGGTTACGTGCCTTTGTCGTGGGGTGCGTTAGCAGCCGGCTGTGAATACGAAGATTGATTATACTATACTATAGTGGCATATGCGGAGGTGAAACCAAACCAACGGCTAGCTGACGTGTATTGCGAGGAGGTGCGCCAACTCGGACGCGAGTCGGTGGCGCCTGATGTCAAGGTGCGGCCTCCGCTGGGCAACACTGCTATGAGCAACGTGACGCAAGTGCTGCCGGGGATCCATCCGGTGGTCGGTGTCAACGCCGCCGGCGCCACGGTTCATCAGCGCGCCTTTGCCGCGGTTACCGCCGGTCCCAGCGGCGACCGCGCAGTTATCGACGGTACGGTCATGCTGGTGCGCACGATTGTTTGCCTCGCCGAAACTCCTGATGAGCGTGACCGGGTGCTGGCGGCGCAGCAGCGCAGATGTGGCAGGGTAGACGTTTGAGCCTCGTTGACACAGCCGAATCCTGGCTCCCCGCACATTACGATGACCTCGTCGCGTGGCGCCGCCACATCCACCGCTATCCGGAGCTGGGTCGCCAGGAGTTCGCCACCATGCAGTTCGTTGCCGAGTGGCTGGCCGACGCGGGGTTGAACTCCGAGGTGCTGCTCGGCGACCGGCTTTACTTGCGACTGGCGTCCTGAACGCAAGCCCCGGATCGCGCTGCATGCCGCCATGGACGTGCTACCGCTCAGCGGAGCGTATCGGCGCCCCGTATGCCTCGACGATGCCTAATGTCGCGCATGCCTGTGGCCATGATGCGCACACCGCCAGTTTGCTTAGTACTGTAGTGGCTTCGGTGCAGGAACTGCCGGTCGGCGTGCGATTGATCTTCCAGGCTGCTAAAGCGCTGATGCTCGGCGGTGTGGATCGATGCCATCGCCGCCGGGGTGTTGACCGGGGTAGTGTGGATCTTCGCTTTGCGCCGCGATCTCCGGTTCGAAGTAGGCAAGGTCGCGGTCCGACACGGTCCTGTTACCTTGGCCGCCGACTCGATAGAAATCATGCTGTATTCGCCTGGCCGGACACCCGTCTCGGCCGCACCTCACTGCCGACTTGGTCTACGGGCTTGTCGCACTCAATTACTGGGCTGCCCGGAGTGTTGTCGCGCCGCATCGATCCGCGCAACAGCACCGTGTTGGTGTGGGAGCGTGGTCAATGCGGGAGTAGCCGCCAATGCCATACCCTAAACCGGCCTCTTATCTGGTACAAGGCTCACCGTCAGCCGCCAGACCTGGGTTGATCTTGAAGGGATCATCCGCCAATCTGTTTCCGCGTTACTGTCGCCATCGGCGATCGGACACGTCTTACAGTACCAGCGCGATGTCCCTCCTGTCGTCAACGAGGATATTTGGGCACGCATCCTGACCCACATAATTGAAGCTGTTGGCCTTTATGCGATGGCCGATACCCGCCAGTCCGGCGGCGGGGAGGATTTTTCCTGGTACCTGGAGGAAATTCCTGGTGCGATGGTCCGATTGGATGTGTGGTCGGGTGAGGGGCTGCAGTTGGATCTGCATCAGCCGACGTTCGACCTCGATGAGCGGGCACTCGCGATTGGGCTGCTGTGATGGTCAACATCATTGAGCAGTCTGCGGCCTTCTAACCACGAGAGCGTATGTCCGCACAAAAACAAGCCGCATTGATTGGCATTCTAAGGACGTTCGTGAAATTAGCTGTTGGTATTGACTCCCTCGATGATCGTCAGCGTACACGTTACACGTAGAGCTCAGCGGCCTACTCGACGTCTAAGGCGGAGTCGTTAGGTTCAGTCCCGGAATTGACATTCCTCCACTGGCCGCGGCTCGCAGGAAAAACTCACTTATGTTGCACAGCAGAAGTTTTGGCTTGGTTTCTATGGTCGTAGCGAAATGACCACGGCATTAAGGCTGCCCGGGTTGGGCCGTGGTGGCCGGTACGATGGTGGTGGCGTGCCTGGGCGCTGCCGTCGCTTCCTAGGGCTTCGACATCGACGGAACCCCCGATCTGCATGTGCTCAATCCCGACGGTCACCGCTGGTGCTCAACCGACTATATGATTGTGTATCGACACGAAGGCGTGCCTCTGATGTGGTTTGCGAGATGACCGGCCACGCCGCTGGTCTGAACAGCGATCGGGGTTGTTCGTACACTGCGTTGATGACGCTCGACGCCGCGCTGCGCAATGGTACGTGCACCTGCGTCGACCTACATAGGGCTGTCGACCTCGAATCCGGCCGGCGTGGTACTATTTACCATCCGTGAGCTGCTGGGTTTGGTTTGGTCGCAGGCCGAGTTATCGATGGAGAACGAGGCGTGGCTGGTTCCGCTCGATAGCGGGTTGCTTTGGCCAGTCCTGCAATACGAGATCGAGGACTTGAACGGGCGGATCTGATGACTTCGCCTAGCCTAATACCGCGTCGCCGCCAAGTACGACGGCTTCGGCTGGCACAGCGGGCGGGCGCATTTCTCTGGGACCGACGGCGTGCTGGTACGCGACAGGACTTGTGCTGCTGGTGGTGGTGCCCACCTAGTCGAGGACGTCAGATATCGGCTAGGCGAACTTGTCCGCTGGCTCGAGACGCTGCTACGTCGGTCGGCATGCACGTCCGGTTAAATGCCGGCTACAAGGGCATGTTGGCGACAGACATGTGTCTCGTGAAATTCCTAGGCTGTTGTCTCTGGACCTATGTTACGGGCCGGGCGTTTGCGCAGTTCGTGGACATAATTTCTTGGAGCTCCGGCGATTTCGGCGGCACTGGCCATGACGCCCAGGTATCGTGCCGACGGCAGCCCGCCCTCCCAGGAATCCAACACGTATAGCCATGCAAGCACCGGGTCGATCGTGGTGTCGGAAGATTCGCGTTCCACGCGGCATCGAATCTTCTTATGGACACCGAACTCGGCGCCTTCCCAGCGGTCAAGGTTCATCTCGTCCGCTGGCGTCATGTCGTAGAGGACGACGAAAACCCGCGAATCTGGGTCCTCAACGATCGTGGCCAGCGCACCTTCCCAACTGATATCTTCACCGCCGAAGGTCAGGCGCCATCCGGGAAGCCAGCCTGTTCCGGCCATTGGTGAGTGCGGTGCACGCTTGAGCATCTGCTCGGGATGCATGTTCGATCCGTAAGCGGCATAAAGCGGCACGGTGAAAGTTTAATCGTCACGTGCCCGCTTGGCCTTCAACCGATGGTTTGGCTGGGTCGCGGGGGCTCGGCTCCTGTGCACTCCGCGCGGCGGAGTGCACAGGAGCCGAGTTAGGTTATCGGCTGTGGTGACTATCCCGATTTTCGGGGGAGCTCCGGCTGGTTACGAGGTTGCACTGTTAGTAGCGACTATTTTACACCCGCAAAAAGTCCAACTATAACCGTGATCGACTCCGGTGGCATCCACCGGGCTGCGCAGCGAGCTGTGCCGAGCGCGACGGCTTGGCTTCGACATTGATGATGCCAAAATTTCGTTGCCCGACATCCATGCCCGTGTAAAGATGCTGGCCCTGGCGCAGTCGGCCGACGTCACCGCCCCGTTGCGCAACATGGGCGTAGACATCATTGCTGGCCGGGGTGAGCTGGTGGACTCCACCCCGGGTTTGGTTCGTCACCGCATCAAAGCGACCGCCGCTGACGGGAGCACTAGTGAGTGCGATGCCGACTTTGTGTTGATTGCCACCGGAGCCCGCTCACAGGTCCTGCCATCGGCTTAGCCGGACGGCGAACGCATCCTGATCTGTCGGCAGCTTGACGACTTGGTGGCGTTACCCGACCACCTCATCTCGGTGGCTTCAGGGGTCACCGTCGCCGAGTTTGTCAACGCTTACACCTAACTGAGTGTGCCTGGTGACGCTGGTGGCCAGCCAGGACTACGTGCTGCCGTATGAGGATGCCGACGCAGCGTTGGCCTTGGAAGGGTCGTTCGCTGAACGTGGCGTCCGGTTGTTCGAGAACGTGCGCGAAATCGGTTACCCGCACCAACACCGGTGTCTTGGTAAAGATGATCGACGGCAGCATCGTTGAAGGTAACCACGCCCTGATACCCATCGGGTTGGTCCCCAACACCAGCTGCCTTGGCCTGGAACGGGTCGGCATCGAGTTGGGCGGGGCAACTACTTGACGGTGGATCAGATGTCCCGAACATCGGTGCCCGCGGTGCCCGGTATTTACGAGGCAGGTGCCTGCACCGGCCTGTTGTCGCTGGCGTCTGTGGCGGGGATGCAGGGCCGGATCGAGATGTATCACGCGTTAGGTGAGGGCGTCGGCACGATCTGGGTACGCTTCGTTGCGGCGACAGTTTTCACCAGGACCGAGATAGCAAACGGTGGGGGTGCCACAATTGGCGATCGACAACGGTTTGGTATCTGCCCAGACCACCATGCTGCCGTTGCGGACCAATCCGCAGGCGAAGATGTCCGAGGTGCGTCATGGGTTTGTCAAGATGTTTTGCCGCCCATCTATTCGGTGTGTTGATCGGCGGCGTAGTGGTGGCGCCGGTCACATTCGAATTGATCCTGCCGATCGCCATGGCGGTGCAAAACCGGATCATCGTCAACGAGTTGACGCAAACACTAGCCGTTTACCCATCCGTTATCTGGCTCGATCACCAAGGCCGCGCGCCGGCTAATGGCACATGATGATCTGGACTAAGGCCGATCCATGGCCGACTGACGAACTAGTCTTGGTGGCACATTAATTTTAAATTTAATCTTAACTTACCGACGAATAACCGAGGAGTCCTAGTGTCGTGACTGACCTGATCCAAGCACCGGAGAGAGAGCAGACATGGCCGGCTTCTGCGTTGGGACCGCAGCAACGTGCGGCGGCCTGGGAACGGCTTGGCACTGAGCAGTTCGACGTGGTGGTCATTGGTGGCGGCGTAGTGGGGTCCGGGTGTGCGCTGGATGCTGCCACGCGCGGCCTCAAAGTGGCGTTAGTCGAGGCGCGGGACCTGGCTTCGGGTACGTCGAGCCGCTCGTCGAAGATGTTTCACGGCGGGTTGCGTTACCTCGAGCAACTCGAGTTCGGGTTGGTGCGTGAGGCGCTCTATGAGCGTGAGTTGTCGTTGACCACGTTGGCACCGCATCTGGTCAAGCCGTTGCCGTTCCTGTTTCCGCTCACCAAACGTTGGTGGGAACGTCCGTACATAGCTGCCGGCATCTTCCTGTATGACCGTCTTGGTGGCGCGAAATCGGTTCCGGCGCAAAAGCATTTGACTCGCGCTGGTGCGTTGCGATTGAGTCCGGGCCTAAAACGTAGTTCCTTGATTGGTGGTATTCGTTACTACGACACCGTCGTCGACGACGCCCGGCACACCTTGACCGTTGCGCGCACCGCCGCGCATTACGGCGCGGTCGTGCGATGCTCCACCCAGGTGGTCGCGTTGCTGCGCGAGGGCGACCGAGTGGTCGGCGTGCGGGTCCGTGATTCGGAGAATGGCACGGTTACCGAGGTCCGCGGCCACGTCGTGGTCAACGCGACCGGGGTCTGGACCGACGAAATTCAGGCGTTGTCCAAGCAGCGTGGACGATTCCAGGTGCGCGTGTCCAAGGGTGTGCACGTAGTGGTACCGCGGGACCGAATCGTCAGTGACGCCGCGATGATCCTGCGCACCAAGAAGTCGGTGATGTTCATCATCCCGTGGGGTAACCACTGGATCATCGGAACGACCGATACCGATTGGAATCTCGATTTGGCCCATCCCTCGGCCACCAAGGCGGATATTGACTACATCCTGCAGGTGGTCAACATCGTGTTGGCTACCCCGTTAACCCACGCCGACATCGATGGGGTGTATGCTGGTCTGCGCCCGCTGCTCGCCGGGGAAAGCGACGACACTTCCAAGCTGTCCCGGGAACATGCGGTCGCGGTGCCAGTGGCAGGTCTTGTTGCGATCGCCGGCGGCAAGTACACCACGTACCGGGTGATGGCCGCCGACGCGATTAACGCCGCGGTTGCATTCGTTCCGGCCCGGGTAGCCCCGTCGATAACCGAGAAAGTAGGTTTGCTGGGCGCCGACGGTTACTTTGCGTTGATCAATCAGGTCGAACACGTCGCCGCGTTGCAAGGTTTGCACCCGTACAGGGTGCGTCATCTGCTGGACCGCTACGGCGCGCTCATCGGTGACGTTTTGGCCTTGGCGGCCGAAGCACCCGATCTGCTCAGTCCTATTCAGGAAGCGCCGGGCTATTTGAAGGTGGAAGCTCGCTACGCTGTAACCGCCGAGGGTGCCTTGCATCTCGAGGATATCTTGGCCCGACGGATGCGGATTTCCATCGAATATCCACACCGGGGCGTCGCTTGTGCCCGGGAGGTGGCCGATGTGGTCGCTCCGGTGTTGGGTTGGACGGCCGAGGATATCGATCGCGAGGTGGCGAATTACAATGCGCGGGTGGAGGCCGAGGTACTGTCGCAGGCCCAGCCTGACGACGTATCGGCGGACATGTTGCGAGCTAGCGCACCCGAGGCGCGCACCAAGATCCTCGAACCGGTGTCGCTAAATTGAGCGGACAGTATGGTGTCGCGGAGATCCGCGCGAAAGTGCTGGCCGGAGAAGTAGTCGACGCGGATGGTGGGTTATCAGTGGGACCACCGCGGTGCCCAGCGGGGACAGTACCTTAATTACATTGAATTATATTTGGCCTTATTATATTGCTACCTGCCAGATGCAGTGTCTGTGTTTTTTGAAATCTCGGTGCTGCATCAAGACACAGGCATTGTGGTGGTTGTTCATCTGCACTTTTCGGCCACTATGCTGCGGCGTGGACGACACTCGTGAGTTGCGTGACCGATGCCAAACGCTGGTTTCCCGCGGTATGGTGTGCAAGATCTACCTGACTTGTGCAGCGATCGATCCAACCTTAGTGCTGCCGCGCTTGGTCCGAGGTTGCATCGTCAAGCGCCGGGGCAACCTGCAGGCGTTCTGCTAACTCGGTGTGCCTAACGCGGAGACGCTGGTGGAGCTGATTTCGTCGAATGGGCTCCATCTGCTGACTCCGAGTGCCGGACGTACCCACCAATTGAGACTGCACATAGCGTTCTGGAGGTGTGCTGATTGTGGGCGATTCGTTGTATTCCAATGTCGTTGACATTCTTGCTGACAATTGCAGTGCACCGTTGCAGTTGTTGGCGCAGCGCATTGAGTGCGACTATCCGGTCACTGGGGCGTGTCGCGAGTTAGTCAGCCGCCGAGAACTGGTCCGGTTATTGGGGCCAATCCCGTCATGGTTGACACTGTAACTCCTGTCTTGTCGATGAAATGAAATCGGTTGCTGAGTTGTGTCGTTCGGTTCTGGAAAGGTGTGGTTACAACGTTGGAAAAGGCGATCGGGAAGTTTAACCCTGACAGCACCTGGCTGCCTTGAGCCCAAGGCAGTTTCGGCGGTACTATCGGCCGCACTATGGCGGAGTCGATGGGCGACTGGATGATCGTTTCCTGCCTCAAGATGCCCAACGAGCATGCAGTGGACCAGGTTGTAGCAGAGGGCGCAGCGGCTTGAACGTGGCGCGGTGGCTAGCGTGCGTCGTTCTCGCGGTCTGTCTGGCTGGATGTGTCGGGCGTCAGGTATCGGCCAATTCTAGCGATAAGCCTGGGATTTTTCAATTCGGCGGCCTGAACCGGACCTACATGCTGCACGTTCCGCCAGGTTCTCCTGTGGGCCTAGTGCTCAACCTGCATGGCGGAGGCGGCACTGGAGCTGGGCAGCAGGGTCTTACCGATTTTGACGCTGTTGCCGACGTCAACAACCTGTTGGTTGCCTATCCCGACGGTTATGATAAGAGCTGGGCCGATGGACGAGGGGCATCGCCGGCGGATCGTCGGCATGTCGACGACGTGGGTTTCTTGGTTGCGTTGGCGGCTAAACTACAGAGCGACTTCAGTGTTGCCCCCGGCCATGTCTTTGTCACCGGCATGTCCAACGGGGGTTTCATGTCCAACAAGCTGGCGTGTGATCGTGCCGATGTGTTTGCCGCGATCGCCCCGGTGGCTGGCACGTTGGGCGTCGATGTGGCCTGCCATCCGTCGCAGCCAGTGTCGGTTATGGACGCGCACGGAACCGATGATCCACTGGTGCCGTTCAACGGTGGGGACGTGCATGGTCGCGGCGGGGTCAGTCATGTGGTCTCGGTGACCAACATGATGGACAGGTGGCGCACGGCCGATGGGTGTCAAGGCGATCCGTCACAACAGGAATTGCCTGACGTCGGGGACGGAACATTTGTCCGCCGCTTTGATTACACCGCATGTGCGAATTCCGCCGAGGTGGTCTTCTACAAGATCAACAAAGGCGGACACACTTGGCCGGGTGGCAAGCAATATTTGCCCAAGGTAGTCATCGGGTCCACCACGTGCGTGTTTGACGCATCGGAAGTGATCGCGCAGTTTTTCCTGACGCATGCTCGCGGCTAATTCGATCAACCGCCGGCGCTGTTAGCGGGCCGCCACACCAGGGCCACGACGGTATATTGACTACTGGTTACCGGAAGAAATTATGCCGCAATGTATTTCCTCCCAAAAACTGATGCCTGCTTGACTCCACCCAGTTCATATCCGAAATGCGAGGTGCTACGGACACGCCAACTTCTTTGGTTCTCGCCGTCGTCGTGTTTGTTGTTCGGCAGGGGTCAGCCTTGTTTGAGCGTGGTTTTGTGCCGGCTAGACCGTGGTGGCCTGCTGGACCAATCCGGTTACGGTGATGGTCCATGGCGGCACTCGCTGGGTCATCGTCGGCAACGCGTCACACACCCGCCACTTCAGGGTTCGCCGTCACTGCGATGTCTTGGTCCCAGTAAGCTAGGTTTTGTGCCTAACGTTCCGCGATCCCAGCAGTGTGTTGCCTCGATATCGCGGTGTGTCCGTGTGCGATCGCCCCGCCAGTCGACAGGTGACCTCGCCGGTTGCAAGCAGCTCGTTGAGCATCACCCGAGCATAGTCACGGACCTGCGGGGTCAGCACCAGTGGGTCGATTGCCGAGGTCGGCATCCGCACCCTGGCCAACTGATCGATGGCGGACGCCAGCTCATCAAGACTGCAGTGACCTGAAAACATGTGATGCCAGGCCGGGAGAAAGCGTGCTTAAACTGCGGTGTTCACCGGGTCGGCTTGGGCACGCAGCGCCGTCAGCGATTGTTGCCACAGAATATGCAACACGTAGGTGTCGCACTAGCTGGCCGTCAGGGCTACCAGCCGGTCCAGCACATCGGCCGTTATTCGCAGGCTGAACCGGCTTGCGCTGTGGTGAATGGGGTGCAGTGCGGGCGCGTGCGTAGCCGCCCAGTCGGCTTGCCCCGGCGGGTTAGCTACTTCCACGGTTAAGATGACAGGAACGCTGACCGGACCCGTTGCTCCGACTCCCTCGCACAGCTGGCCGATGTCTTTCGATGGCCACCCACCAGTTGCGGCCGGCGAACGATACCTGCAGCGCGTGCCTAGCGGCGCGTAAGCTCTCCAGCCATCCACCGATGTCAGAAACCGTAGCCCGAGCGGCGACCTCAGCTGCTGTGAGCGGACCCAGCAGTCGCAGCAAATCCGCGATCGCTTCGGTGTTGCTAGTGACTCGGTCATCCAACAGGTTCTGTAACCGGCACTCGGTTGCGGTGATGACCCCGGAATCGCATAGTTCGCGCAGTTCTACGTGGCCGAGTAACTCGGTTAGTAGTGTGCTGTCCAGTGAAAATGCCGTGGCGCTCAGGAAGTGGAGTATAGTCCTCGTACATGAACGCGCCGGTGTAGCCGAACAGCAGTGACGCCGCGAACGGTGCGGGTTTCGCCGTTTTGGCCTTGCTCAATCGGACCGGGCGCAAAGCGATGCCGATCATCAGCTCGACCAGGGCGAGGGACGTCTTAAACGGCCTGCAGGCATTCCCGGACAGTCTCCAGCGCGACGGGAAAGTCAGGATATTTGCAAGTTACTTCTAGTAACTGGATGGCGCGCTGGCACTGGTGTCACAACGGTGAGCGGCGGCCGGGGTGCCGGCGGAGCAGCAGCAGAGTAAGGGCCGCGCATTCTCGGAACCGGCACGTGAACAGCGCTGAAACGCCCACTTCTGTGGTGACAATCGGGTTGATCTCGTCGGGATCGAAGACAAACCACTTGGCGCCCTGCGGAGTATCGAAGGCCAAAACGAATGTCAAATCGGAAAGGGTGTCCGGCAATTGAACCATGATTCCACCGTCGGAGACAGTCGGCTTCTTGTCGAGTCTATAGCGTTCCCGCAGGCGCCGACCCACCGTCAGTGCGAGCGGCTCGTGTACTCGCAGCCTGTACGGTGAATATAGGATTCACCCGCCAGTTGCCAATTAGTCGCGGAATCACTCGACCGAGCAGGGTGGTGTCGGTGGGTAGTGTTGAAGTGGCGGTGCGCTGGTCGTTCAGCAACGCCCACAGGTTGGCGGTCGCTTAGTAGTCGAAATCCAAGTCAGCGCAACGCTTGCCGAATGCGTCGTGGTCCAGGCCGGCCAGCGCTCCGGTGAACACGCCGATCTTTGCGCCGAGTTAGGCTGGGTGGACGACATTATCGCTGCGTCAGAACGACAATTGGGCTGGCTGGCCTGGCGTGGGGATGACCAGAACGCGGTCGTGAGTGCTCTCGCTTATCCGCCAACTGGTGGCTCTCAGCGAGATAACGTCACCAAGGGGGTAATGCATACACCATTTCTTCGTCTATGTCGCCTATTCGCGAAGGACTGTCCGGATAGCTGGCTATAGATACACGCTGAACAGCCCGCGATCGGGAATGACGCCGACGGAGGCGACGGCCAGCCGCTGCGCACCAGGCTGCGCGGTCAGCATGTCGGTGGTCACCTCGTAGACCAACCGCGTTCGCAGCTAGGCGAACTCGGTAGACGGGTATTTGCCGCTTAAAAGTTCTCGGGTGGACCTCGTAGAGGCTGTGCGGCAGTACCTCGAACGGAGTGGCCTGGCTGGACGGTGTCGAACCACAAGTCGGCGTCCAAGGGCTGAAGCGCGGTTTCCGCCACGGTCTGTTGGGCCAGAATGTTGAGCGGACTGGTGGGCCATGCGCATCATCTCGACTTGGTCGGCGAGTGTCCGCTGGGCGCTGATCGTGGAACTAATCAGGTCGGCGCGGTGCTTGGGGGAACAACGCCCCACATGGTATCTTACCGACCTGATGTCTGGCCCGCCCAATTCGTTGCGGGCCGTTGGCCATCGATAGCGGTACCTTCAAGTGTTGTATCACCAGATCGATTGCGCCCGTGTCGATGACCTATTTCAAGCTAGAGGTCGCTACCACCTCTTTGATCTGTCCGCGTTTGAGACTCTACTTCGTCCTAGGCGCGCTGCTCCTTGTTGACTGAGCTGTTTTGTGGGGGCGCGGGCCAGGCACGGGAGCGCTGAACGTCTGACCCGAGCTCAGCCCGATGCTCTGGTAGGGTAGGCGATCTCGGTGAATTCTGCCAGGGGGTACGTAAGTTGCGCTCGATGTCGACTGCCAGCGCCTTGAGTGGCTACACGTACAGGCCCACGCGGGTTCTTGCCGGCCGGTACGGCGACGTGACAGTGGTCGCCAAACTCGCAATGGTCCACAGAAAGGCGGCCAGTGTATTACCTGAACCAGTTGGGGCGATAATTAACGTGTCATGGCCATCCGCGATGATTTCCCAGGCGCTGGCCTGCTCCGTGGTGGGAGTGTCGAAGGTGCTGGCAAACCATTCGCGGGTGATTGTGCTTGAATCGGCCCAACGAGTTTTGGGTACGGGTTCAGGGACTGATTAGGTGACGTAGTGCTCACCTGGCCATGGTGCCAGCGGTGACCGACAATTCTGCAGACGACAGCGCCTCACCTGTCACCTGCGGACTATTGCGGCGGCTGACGCGCGATCGCCATCGCATCGGCCAGTTCTTTAGAAATCTCGGGCACCCGGGCGATGGCGTCTAGCAGCCCATGCGCGCAGGAGTCGGCCAGGCGATCGGCGTCGGTCGATGGGTTCATGATTCGTTGTCTGCACACCTCGAACGTAAACGCCAGCCAACCGTGCACGACTATCCGCAGGTCTCGCTCGATATCCGGATGCAGCTTGGTCTTCGGTACGACGTTCACTACATCGCCAATCCGGGACATGATGTTTTCCATCTGGCGGTTCTTGGCTTCGTCGTCAATGCCGAGCAGAACCCGGTCAGACCGGCCAAGACCGACATAGGCTGCCCACGCGGCCTCCGGATTCTGCTGGTGGTAGGCCATATAGGCCAACACCCCGACGCGCACTTCTTCGAATATGGTTAGACCAACAGGAGGCGGAGTGTTCGTGGCAGCGTACAGTCTGGTCAGCTTCGTCCTTGACAACAGCGGCGAAGAACGCCCGCTTGTCAGGGAAGTAGTGATACATCAGCGCGCGCGACACCCCGGCACGCTCGGCGATCTCATCGATGCGGACCTTGTCATAGGGTCGCTTCCCGAACACTTCTGCTCCCAGTGCCAGCAGCTCAGCACGCCGATCCTCGGGAGATAAACGCCTCCTGGCCGTGGTCATGTAACAGATATTACCCATGGCAGGTCTACGGGCTGCCAGTGCGCGGCTAAGCCAAACTTTCACCCAAATGTTATGTTCTGTGCTAGTGGCAACTTGTCGGAGTAGTTGACGGTGTTGGTGGAGCCCCACATGTAGGTCTTCCGCGCGTCTGGACCAGATTTCTGCCCGCTGCCGGTTTGCGTTTGCCGGTTTGCGTTCTCAACGCCGATCTTAGCGCCTGACGTGCCGATGTTGACGTTGGCGATACCGCAGTCCGATCTGTCCACGGAGCGCTCCGCCTCACGCAGGTCGATAGTGAAGATTGACGATAAAATCCATTGTGGCACAGTACTATTAAGCCAGACCGCTTTGTCAAGATTGTCTTAGGTCAGCATGTAGAGGATCGGTGCAAACGTGTCGGTGGCCACGGTGGCGGTCTATGACGGCATTCGGATCACGCCGGGCAGCAACGCATCCAGCGTCGACGGGTCGTCTATAGGCGGCTGCCTACTACGCGGAGACCAGGCGCGCCACCATGTCGTCGGCCACCGAGCGGTGTACGATCAGCCGACGCAAACTGGTGCAACGCTGACCGGCGGTGCCGGCACCGCCAAGTCTAGGTCGGCCTGCGGCGTCACTATGGCCTCGTCGTTGCCACCACCTCCAGCAACGCTCGCCCGAACGGCGTCGCGACGCGTGGACCGAATTGCTGACCCATTCGCACCGAACTGGTGGCCGGCAGCAACGCTATCCGGTGATCGTCGACCAGCTCTGTCGAGTTCGTAGCCGCCCAGAACCTAAGCTGCTTACCGTGGCTGGCGAACCGCTATCTGCGGTGGCCCGCGCAATCGGCACCTGGCAGGCCAGTCCTGTCAACGGCGTCAGCTCCGAAGGCTTCCATACCACGGTGTCACCACACACCAGTGTGATCACACCGACTACGCCAAGCGGATGCCCAGGTATCGATCAACCGATAGCCAGGGCGCTCCGATGCGCTGGTCCAGCTTTAGAGCTGACGCTACAGGACGACCGCGAATTGGCAAACGTCGATTATATTCTGGCTTTTCCAGCCGCTTAGGAAGCGTTTTGCCCACCTCGATTGTTACTGTAGTGGCGAGGTCGTTCTCGTGTGCGGTGGGTAGTTCATCGATCCGGATTACCAGGACACCGTGCACCGGCGCCGGTGTGCTTCGCCAGGACGAAAACGCCTGGTTGGTATCTGCGAATCGTCTTACTCGGGTGTGGTTTGCGTGATGGTGAACAGGACCTCGCCGTTAATCGGTGTGCTGGGGGTAGGTTGCGCATGCCTGGCTTTCCCGGCGTTACGTGGGTTTCGTTCGAGCTGCCGATCGCTGTGAGGGCCCTGTTTACTCGGGTGTGTAATTCACTGTGGTTATAAGCGCCGCTCTTCCCCTATCGCTCCGTCCATCGCAAGCTGGTGGTGCCCCACTGCATCGTTGTCGGCGCGAGTCGACATGTTAACTGGGGTGCTTCCTTGGAGAGTGTTGCATAAAATGCTGCGAACTCGGCGGCAGGCAGGAAATTCTCTTAGACGATCGGGTCCTACGGGGCGCCACCGCGATAGTGGGCTCAGTTTTTGAGCGGCTATCTCTTCAGCAGTCGGCGGGAAGTATTTGCCCCACACTGCGACAGAGGAAGCAATTTTTCCATTGCAGCATCGTAACGTTTGCGGCTCTGCGGTGTCAGCTCAACACCGCTCACCTCGATTTCTTCGAACCGTACCTGAAACTGCCTCTGGGTGAGGATGGCTTGATACCTGGACCGTTCTAGCGAAACAGGAGTGGTTTGGCGAGTACACGAAAAGATTTCTGGTGTAACAGCATATCGGGTTCATAGGTGCGGTGCGGTACCTGGATGGCATCGATCATGGTTATGCCATGCGCAGTCATCCTATTGTATAGACCGTCGATGTCGGGGACTCGCGGAGTCAGATGATTGATGTGGTTGGAGTCGACGCCGGCGATGTCGTCGTTAACCGCCGACGTTCGGGATAACTTTCCGTAACCAAGAATTCTCGACAGGTTCGCGCGACAGCGCGAATACCACTACCGCCTCAGAGACGAAAGGTCGTTCCTGGATCGGTGTCGCAGTAGTCATCCCCGGCGTGAGCTGGTCTGTGGGCCAATAGTGCGGGATCGAACAGTTGACGGCGGACCAGGATAGGTTTCTACACGGGTACGCCGGCTGGCGTCGAGGTATCGGGGGCTCGCAGATTTCTAGCATCGAGGTGAACACCCGGAACAGGTTGTTCGCCATATCATTTACATCGATACTTCGAAAAAATATTGTCCAACAATGGAATGAGAGACTGTTCGGAACGCAGATCGTAATAGCCGGCAGGCAACATGCCGAACACTGCGAAGAGGTCAACTAAGGCGACCAATTCGGCCGGGTTGCCGACCGGATAGCGCCGTGTCGCTCGGCGGTGAACCCGCTCTATTGAACCGAGCCACCGTACACGCCGATGGCATGCCAGGTAGTCGGAGGTGACTTGCCTGCTGACTGCAACCAGTGTGGCGTATGCGGGCACCTCGCTGGCGTACATGGCTTACAACTCAGCAGCGAATCGCGCAGCAGTCGCCAAGTTGCCAGCTGTATTGGGCTCATGCGGCGGTGCTGAACAAGTCCAGTAATTTCGTGTGTACTCGGTGGCAGTGGCCAACTTCGTCGAGATCTTCGCACGCTTGCTGGGTGATCTGTCCTTGCCGTATCTGTTCTTCATCGATGGTGGTGCGCTGGCGGTGGAAAACGCATTCAAGGTCGCGTTCGACTGGAAGAGTCGGCACAACGAGGCCCACGGTGTCGATCCAGTGCTGGGCACTCGGGTAGCTGCACTTGCCTGAGGCGTTTCGCTACCGTAGCGGCTACACTATGCTGTTAACCAATACAAAACCGATCGCTGTGGCCCGGTTATCGACATTCGACTGGAACGCGCATTGATGCGCCCTAATATCTAGTCCGGAACCGACCTGGGTGCGTTAGAAGTCGAATCACTGCTTCAGGTGTGCACGGCATTCGAGACTCACCCGCACGACATCGCTTACTTTCTGGCCGAGCCGATCCACGGGGAAGGCGGCGACCGACACTTTCAGCCAGAGTTCTTTGTGGCGATGCGTGAGTTGTGCGACGAGTACGATGTGTTGCTGATTTTCGACGAGGTGCAGACCGGCTATGGGTTGATCGGAATTCCTTGGTCCTACCAACAAGTGGATGTGCAATCTGACGTCCTCGTCTTCGCCAAGAAGACGCAGGTGTGGTGCAGTCGTGACAGGTTGCCGAGTTGACGAAATTAGCTGACAACCTGTTAGCGGTCTCCTCCCGTATTAACTCGACCTGGTGGCGGCAATCGCATTGACATGGTGTGCACCCGACGGATCTTTGAGGTGATCGAGACCGAGTTGGTGTTTCGAATCTGCGGCCGAGCAGGGCAGCTACCTGCGCGCCCGGCTCGGCGAGCTCGCCGACGACTTCTCGGCACTGGTTTTCGACTCTCGCGGCCATGGCCGGATGTGTGCGTATCAACCTGCTGACTAACGCTGATCGCGACGAGGTGATCCGCCAGCTGTGGCGACTTGCGGTGATCGTGCTGCCCACCGGCAATGACGGCGTGCAGTTTCGTCCCGCCTTCCCTGTGTCACGCGTCGACAGCGACGCGGCTATAGCGGCCGTGTGCGGTGCGTTGCAGGTGCTGACGAGGCCTTGACAGTGGGGTCGCAAATGATTTGTTTTTTCTGGGGTTGTGGCGGCGGATCTCTGAAGCCAGAGCGACACTGTAGCGCCAGCAACCGGATATGAGGTTTGCGGGATGGATGAAGTACGTGAACGATCAGGTGGTGGTGATCATCTGGGGGCAGGAGGACGGCGAGGTTCGCGTCGCCATCTGGTTCGCCGTTTTGGCTGCAGTCGTCGGCGTTGGCTTTCTGATCGCGGCCGCGTTATGGGTAGCACTTGCGGGGGAGCGGGTATCGACACGATGTCCTGTGACTCGCCTCAACGGACGTTGCTAGCGTTCGGAGGTCCGCTGATTTTGTTCGCCGCGGGGTTTCGTGCGTACCTACTTCGTCTGGCGCGACCGGGTTACCTGGTGGTGCTGGCAACGGCACCGGCTGGTTTTTGTTGACGCTGATAGTGTTAACGCTGTGCTTGGCTTAGCTTGGTCTTGCCGGTTCGGTAATGGCACTTTAGAACCGTCCATTCTTTCGCCCAAACCTGTTCGGCAAATTCTATCGTTGATGCTATGTCCCTGTTCTTGCGCAGGAGAAACGATGGGACGAACAAACGGGACAGGGGTAGCTATGGGGAGACACCTATCGTGATTTGGTTGACCATTTGCGGCCGACGCGGGTCTTCGTTGGCGCATCTCTGATCGACGTATTGCACTGGCCTGGTTATCTCTTGGTCGTCGTGGGCATGATCAGTAGGGTGGGTTGGCCAGTCTTGCAGTCTTCGGCACCGGACATTATCACCAGGGCATGACAACAGGTGTGGTCGCGATCATCGTCACGTTGTTGAGCTTGGTATGGTTTGCTAGCGAGCACCGGCGGATCCACAAGATAGCAGATCGGTGGTACGCCGAACGGTCTGGATCGCCGGCTAGCTGCGACCGGTGTCCTAGCGCGATCGATTCGCGATTGTTCAGCTTTGACTCGTCTGGGGCGCCAGAATCTTTCGCTCTTTCTTAACGGGCAGTCGGAACACCTTGACGCGCTTTGCCGCCGCCACAAGTCGCCAAATCTTGCTGAAGACTGGCGGGAACCCTCATCCGTGGATTTTACCAGCCATATCGAGCGGGTAGCACTTATACACCTTGATGAGTGACCAGCGTGGTCCCGGTGATAACCGCGACGCGAAACACATTGCGCGCTCGCTTACGTATCCATCAGGTACGCTCCGTATCTGGTGGAGCACTCAGCGGCCATCGTTACTAACCGATTCGAAGGCGAGCTTCAGAGCGGGACCCGCACTGGGACTGGGAGTAATGTCAGTCGGGTTTTGCCAGGAGAACAAGTGAGTGACGAGGAATTACGTCACAACGGGGGATAACGAGGGTACCGCCCCGTCGAACTGCACGTTGGTCGGTGCGATCGGCACCTTTGAAGACTTGGATTTCAGCGCTGTGGCGGTCTTGCTGCTGGCGGTAGACGAGGCGTACACACGATTGATCCGCTCGGCAACTCAGGACGCAACGCTCGTCGTAGGTGGGTCGATCCGCGCGACGACGAATTGGTGATGGAGGCTTGCGCGGCATGCAACGCCCACGATGTTTTGGTAGCTGGCATGTCCTGGTGTCGTTGACCGGCCATGTCCAGACTTGCCATGGCCCTATTAAACTGGCAGTGTCTTCGGCATCACGCTAACGGCACGAGGGGGCGGCTCCACGGCTTGAGCTGACGGCGGTTCGACTTTGCGCCCTAACGAGTACGCCGATGTCCCCGGAGATGTTTCGTGAGCTTGCCGGATCCACAGCGGAGTTTCACCGCCCCCGGACAAGATCGTGAAGCCCTGCTTGTCGCTGGTTGATCACATCGCCCGGCGGTTCGAGCGCCGCGACGCACCGTGTGACGACTTGGCGCAGCGAAGGATGAACTGTACCAAAGACTTTGGCTGGGTGCCCATCGCATCCGAACTCGGCATGGACCGCAACGAAGTTGTCGAAAGGCTGGTTGCAGGAAGCTCCTATAGCAGGATAGCGGCAGTGGTAATTATTACAACGACGCCCGTGCTATCGCCGATACGTTGGGCGACGTGGACGCCGGCATTGAGCAGATTAGAAAATCGTGAGGCGCTACGTCCATTGTTTGAGGCGTTGCCCGAGCGGGAACGAATGGGTTGGTGCTCCGGCTTTTCGAGTCAATGACGTAGATGTAGGACGTAGATGTAGATTGCTGAGCGGGTAGGAATCTCACAAATGCATGTGTCATTGCTGTTGGCTAAATCGCTAACGCGGCTGCGGGACCCCCTAGAGTAGTCAGCCTTACTTGATCTCGGCGAGCACCGCGCCTTGAGTGATGGCCGTGCCGGTTTCGACCGCTAGCCCCGTGATGATACCATTTTTATGCGCAGTGATTGGGTTCTCCATCTTCATCGCTTCGAGGACCACCACCAGATCTCCTGTTATGACTTTCTGCCCCTCCGTAACGGCGACCTTGACCACGGTGCCCTGCATAGGCGCGGTCACCGCGTCACCGGAGACCGCTGCGCCGGTGTGTATACCTCGCTTGCGCGGCTTGGGTTTTTTGCGGATAACACCGGCTGGATTGCAGCCGGCCACGTTGGCTAACGCGAGATCGGCGGGCAGCGAAACCTCGAGTCGGCGGCCGTCGACCTCGACGACCACCGTCTGTTGTGGCCGGGTGTCCTTTTCGTCGTGGGGCTGGCTGCCGGCGAAGGGTTCGATGGTGTTATTCCACTCGGTTTCGATCCAGCGGGTGTGCACCGAGAAGCTGTTGTTGTCGCCGATCAGCGCCGGGTCGGATACCACAGCGCGGTGGAACGGGATGACCGTGGCCAGGCCTTCGACCTCGAATTCGTCCAATGCGCGACGGGCGCGCGCCAGTGCTTCCTGGCGAGTGGCGCCATGCACGATCAGCTTGGCAAGCATGGAGTCGAACTGGCCACCGATTACCGAACCGGTCTCTACCCCGGAGTCCAATCGCACGCCGGGGCCGGTGGGTGGGTGGAACTTGCTGACCGGCCCCGGCGAAGGCAGAAAGTTGCGTCCTGCGTCTTCGCCATTGATCCGGAACTCGATGGCGTGACCACGCGGGATGGGATCCCTGGTTAGTTCGAGCTTCTCGCCGTTGGCGATCTTAAACTGCTGCAGCACCAGGTCGATGCTTGTGGTCTCCTCGGTGACCGTATGCTCAACTTGAAGGCGGGTGTTGACCTCCAGGAACGAGATTAGGCCATCCTGACCGACGAGGTATTCTACGGTCCCAGCGCCGTAGTAGCGGGCCTCTTTGCAGATCCGTTTCGCGGATTCATGGATTTCCCTACGCTGGGCGTCTGTCAGGAACGGCGCCGGAGCCTCCTCGACCAGTTTCTGGAAACGCCGCTGTAGTGAGCAGTCCCGAGTACCGGCGACGACAATGTTCCCGTGCTGGTCGGCGATCACTTGCGCTTCGACGTGTCGGGGCTTATTGAGGTAGCGCTCAACGAAACATTCCCCGCGGCCGAACGCAGCGGTGGCTTCACGCACCGCTGATGCGTATAGCTCGGAAATTTCCTCGAGTGTGCGGGCCACTTTCATGCCCTTGCCACCGCCACCGAAGACGGCTTTGATCGCGATCGGCACCCCATGTTCTTTGGCGAAGGCCACCACCTCGTCAGCGTTTTTGACCGGCTCCAGAGTGCCGGGCACTAGTGGAGCCTGCGCGCGGGCGGCGATATGGCGGGCGGTGACCTTGTCGCCGAGGTCGCGGATCGACTGTGGGCTGGGTCCGATCCAGATAAGGCCGGCGTCAATGACGGCCTGGGCGAAGTCAGCATTCTCTGCTAGGAACCCGTAACCGGGATGGATCGCGTTGGCGCCGGATTTTGCAGCGACGTCGAGGATCTTACCGAAGTCCAGGTAGGACTCTGCGGAAGTGTGACCTCCCAGCGCGAACGCTTCGTCGGCCAGCCGCACGTGTGGCGCCCCGGCGTCGGGCTCGGCGTATACCGCCACGCTGGGCAGCCTCGCATCGCGAGCCGCGCGGATCACCCGGACAGCAATCTCGCCGCGGTTGGCGACGAGAACCTTGGCGATCCTCGAGCTGGCGTGACTGGTCACTGCGCCTCCTGTTTGGCGGTATTTTTAAGGGATTTTCTTACAACTATGTCGTGGGAAGTCTAAGCGTCGTGTCGGCGACGCGACCCGGTGGTGGTGGGAACCGGTCTATTAGGGCGGCTGTTTGATCCGAGCAAGCATCCCGACATTCCATGTAACCGCAGCGAACTGATCAGACCAGTTACGTTCGGGCCGGTATAACACAATCGCCGGGTACCGTCAGGTGTAGCGGCGGCGGGTTGGTGGTCTAAGCCTGTGGTCAATATAGCGGCGAACCCACGGTTGGTCGGCGCTTCGGCCGGAGTGCTGAAGTACAGGTGCACCCAGCTTGAGTCGTCCGGGTCGATATGCAGAAAAAGCGGAGATTGGCACTCGGGCACCGGCTCCATCGCGGCTTCGGCCACGTCGACGGGCAGGGCTAGCAGGTCGTCGGCGAATTCCAGTAACAGTTTTAGCTTGTCGTGGCCTCCGACTTCGACGAAGTCGGAGGCCACTTCGGCCAAGGGCGCGGATATTCTCACGGAACGGCTATCAAACAGGTACGGCTCCCGGGCTTTCGCCCGCAACGATCGGCACTCGTCCGGTGTTCCCCCATTCGGTCCACGACCCGTCATAGTTACGCACTCCCAGTTTGCCCAGCAGATGGGTGAGCACGAACCAAGTGTGGCTGGATCGCTCGCCGATGCGGCAATATACGACGGTTTTGTTGTCTGGGTTGATGAAAGTCGATGAAAGTCATAGAGCCGTTCCAATTCCTCGCTGCTGCGGAATCGACCGCTTTCGTCGACCTGTCATTTCCCACGGGATCGACCTGGCGATGGGGATGTGGCCGGCTCGCAGCACGCTTTCCTCGGGGTAGTTGGGCATTTCGGTGCGTTTGCCCGGTGTACTCGTCGGGAGAGCGCACGTAGATCAGCGGCTGGGTGCCGAGTATGGCCAACACGTCGTCTTTGAACGTGCGGATGGGTGCGTCGTTCCGGTTTACCACGGGATAGCTGGTCGATGTCTTGTCTTATTCGGTACGGCCAGGCTGGTATCCCGGCGTTCGGCGAGCCATAGATCGCGACCGCCGTTGAGCAGTCGCACGTCGGGGTGGCCGAATAAGGTAAAGACCCACAGTGCGTAGGCTGCCCACCGGTTGCTCTTGTCACCGTAGGTCACCACGGTGTCGTCGCGGGCGATGCCCTTGCGGTTCATCAAGTCGGCGAATTGCTCGCCAGTGATGTAGTCACGTACCCTTGGGTCATTGAGGTCAGCGTGCCAGTAGACCTTCACCGCGCCAGGAATATGTCCGACGTCCTAGAGCAGTACGTCCTCGTCGGATTCGACGATAGCCAGAACGGGTTTGGTCAAGATGGAAGTACAGCCAATCGCCGGTTACTAGCCGTTCGGGGTGGGCGTAAGCCGACAGGGAAGGGCTTGGATCTTTGGGTAGCGGCACACCGTAAAACTTACTCATCCTGATGTTGTTGGTGACCATGCTCAGAGCCTGAAGTGCTGATGTCCATTGGGCTATGTCAGCCTGGTATCTCGAGCAGGCCGAGCAACCCTTCGGCACACAGTTCACTAACCGTGGCCTGGGTACTAGCTGGCGGCAGCGCAGATAAAACACATCACGCGGCTGAGGTGCAACGACTGAATTTCTTTCTAGATAACCGGATTGGCTGCTCACATTGCGGCGATAGACAACCCTGCACGGCACAGCAGCGACCGCGTCAAAGGCAGTCCGATCCCTACAGTGGTTGACGGGTCGCCGTCGATGAACCAGCCACCCAGGCCGTCAAGCGTGAACCCTTCAGCGGTCTGCAACGATTCGCCGTATGCCAGGTAGGCCTCCAGGTCTTCAGCTGAAGGATTTCCGAAAAGTAATTGTAGTTATGAATTTTGCATCGGCAGAGTAGGTGATTTCGTTGTTTAGTAGCCGGGTAACGCAGTGATCGATATAGAGCTGGCCCAGGGCGCCCTGCCATCGACTGCCACTGTTGCCGTGCGTTGGCGACGGATTGCGGTTTGTCGCATAGTCGGCCATCGAGGAAAAGTTGTGAATCACATTTAATGACAACACAATCGGCTGCGACTGCGTGGCCCAGAGCTGCAGCGACTTGGGTGGCTTTGGCCCGGGCGAGTGGGCATACCACATCGCAAGGCGCAGCGTCTGACCCGAGGCCTGCGGTGACCAGATCTTCATTGGCACCGAAAGCTGTTTACCAGTGGATCGATGCCAGCTTGGCGAAGCACTTTGAGTCAGCCGGTGGAAGCGGATCCGAGTACCAGCAGGGTCATCGGCGCATATGCGTCATCTCGTGCAGAGTGATGCGCTGCCAGCTGAAGACCGGGTACCGCAACTTGTCGACCTGCAGGCCCCATCGAGTGGGCTGGGGCTGCTCGACCCGCGATGCACCGCCGATGCTGCTAAGCACCACGATTAGCGCGGCTAACTCCTGATCGGTGGGTTGTCCTTTGGTTATCTGAATGTGCGGGCCCTGGGTCGTGGCTAATTTGTTCATCTCACTCCCGTCGCTCACTGCACTCACAGCGGAATGTTCCCGTGCTTCTTGGGGGGAAGGTGTGCGATCTTGCGCTCCAACAGGTGAAGCGCCGTGGCGATGTAGCCACGGGTGTGTGACGGCGGAATCACCGCATCGACGTAACCTCGTTCGGCGGCGATGTACGGGTTCACCAGGGTGTCCTCGTACTCTTGCTGCAGCTGCAGGCGTAGCTCATCAACATTGGCGCCGTTCTTGGCTGCTTGGGCTAGTTCCTTGCGGTACACGAAGCCTACCGCGCCGGAGGCACCCATCACCGCAATCTGTGCCGTCGGCCAAGCCAGGTTGACGTCGCAGCCCATATCTTTGGAGCCCATCACGCAGTAAGCGCCACCGTAAGCCTTGCGGGTGATGACGGTGATCTTAGGTACGGTGGCTTCGCCGTAGGCGAAGAGCAGCTTTGCGCCGCGCCGGATGATGCCATTGTATTCTTGCTCGGTGCCCGGCAGGAAGCCCGGAACATCCACCAGCATCACGATCGGGATGTTGAAGCAGTCGCAGAACCGCACAAACCGGGCTGCCTTTTCCGAGGCGTTGATGTCCAGGCAGCCGGCGAACTGGATGGGTTGGTTGGCAACGACGCCCACCGGCCGATCATCGATGCGTCCGAGCCCGACGACGATGTTGGTGGCGTAACCGGCTTGCACCTCGAGGAACTCGTCCTCGTCGAGGATGCGGGTCACCACTTCGTGCATGTCGTACGGTTGATTCGGCGAGTCCGGGATCAGCGTGTCCAACTCCCAGTCCTTAGCGGTCAGATTGTCTTCAATGGAGCCGTGCGGGACGGGCGCGGAATACCGGGGTGCGTCGGTGAAGTTGTTAGGCGGCAGGTAGCTCAGCATGTCGCGCACCCAATCGAAGGCGTCTTGCTCGCCCGATGCGACATAGTGCGCGGTACCCGACTTAGCCATGTGGGTATGGGCGCCACCCAGCTCCTCCATGGTGACGTCCTCACCGGTGACGGTCTTGATGACGTCGGGTCCAGTAATGAACATCTGGCTGGTCTGGTCGACCATCACCACGAAGTCGGTCAGTGCTGGGGAGTACACGTGTCCACCAGCGGCCGCTCCCATGATCAGCGAGATCTGCGGAATGACGCCGGATGCCAGGATATTGTTGCGGAAAATCCGGCTGTACAAACCGAGCGAGACGACGCCTTCTTGGATACGCGCGCCCGCCCCGTCATTGATGCCGATCAGCGGACGGCCGGTCTTGATCGCCAGTTCCTGCACCTTGGCGATCTTCTCGCCATACACTTCGCCCAAGCTGCCGCCGAACACCGTGACATCCTGGCTGAAGATGCATACGTCGCGGCCGTCGATGGTGCCGTAGCCGGTGACCACGCCATCGCCGACCGGGCGGTTTCCACCGAGGCCGAAGTTGGTGCTGCGGTGTCTGGCCAGCGCGTCGAGTTCGACGAATGAGTCGTCGTCCAACAGGGCATAAATGCGCTCGCGGGCGCTAAACTTACCCTTAGCGTGCACCTTCTCTAAGGCCGCTGCACCGACCGGATGCAGCGACTCTTCGGTCCGCTTATGCAGCTCGGCCAGCTTTCCTGCCGTGGTGTGGATATCGATCGTCTGCTCGGCAGCGCGTTCCGCCGAATGAGCCGAGTGGTCGGTGACGCTTGTCATGGGAGTCGATGTTATCGGCAGCCGCTTTGGGGGTGGTTACGCTGGGTTTGCAAGGAGATGAGTTGGACCGTGATCTACTCAGGCCGCCGCTGGACCCGGCGGTATTGCGTGCTGAGCTGATTGGGACGGGGCTCTGGTGGCGTCACCTGGACGTCGTAACGCAAACCGGTTCCACGAACGCTGACCTGCTGGCGCAGGCAGCGTCAGGCATCGACATCGACGGAGCGGTGCTCATTGCCGAGCACCAGACCGCTGGCCGCGGGCGTCACGGCCGCAGCTGGTCGGCCAGTCCCCGCGCACAGATCACGATGTCGATCGGTGTGAGCGTCGCCGACGTTCCGGTTGCCACGTGGGCCTGGTTGTCGCTGGCCACCGGGATAGCGGTGCTGGACACGGTGGCCCCGTTGCTTGACGTGACCGGCGTTGACGCCGGCCTCAAGTGGCCCAACGATGTCCTGGCTGGCCCACCGGGCTCCAAAGGCAAGCTCGCGGGCATCCTGGCTGAGGTTGTTCGGCAAGTCATCGTCGTAGGTGTGGGGCTCAACGTCACGCAGGCTCCAGATGAGGTCGACGGTCTTGGGGCGACCTCGTTGCTTGACCTCGGTGTGCCGGCACCCGATCGGGAGCAGCTGGCGCGCCGGCTGTTGCAAGAACTCGATACGCGGATTGGCCAGTGGCGAAGCGCCGACCCACAGTTGATGGCCGATTATTGGGCGCGTAGCCCGATAATAGGGTCACGTGTGCATGTGGAGCTCCCCGGAGGCAAGGACGTAGTCGGAACCGTGTGCGGCATCGATGAACAAGGAAGATTGTGCTTGGAAACAGAAGGGTCGAACAAAGGCCGAACCGTCGTGATTTCGGCGGGTGACGTGGTGCATTTGCGCTAGTTTCGTCCGGGGGCTTCGCTTGTGCTGGGGTCAACGCTTCAACCTCAGACGAATTTGTGACCAAGCCCGCTAATGTCGCGGCCATGAGGTATCCGGATAATGCATTGGTTGCCGGCGAGCAGGTGGTTTTGCATCGCCATCCGCACTGGAAGTGTTTGATTTGGCCCGCTGTGGTATTCATCTTGGCGACCGGGCTGGTCGCGTTTGGTTCCGGGTACGTCAACTCGACACATTTGGCGCAGGTCGCCAAGAACTTGATCTACGGCGTCCTCTGGGGTTTCTGGTTGGTGATCGTCGGCTGGCTCACGTTGTGGCCGTTCCTTACTTGGCTGACCACACATTTCGTCGTCACCAACCGGAGGGTGATGTTTCGGCACGGGATGCTAACCGGCAGCGGGATCGACATTCCACTGGCGCGCATCAACAGAGTAGAGTTCCGGGACCGGCTTTTCGAGCGAATGTTTCGCACCGGAACGCTGATTATCGAATCCGCGTCACAAGATCCACTGGAATTTTACAACATTCCGCGCCTGCGCCAGGTATATGCGTTGTTGTATCACGAGGTTTTCGACACCCTTGGTTCCGAAGAGTCGCCCAGCTGAGACGCGGGATTCAAATCCGGGCGGCGGGAGCGATTGCGCCAGGCGCGCAACAGGGTGACGTTGCTATCTGCGAGACTGCTCTCGATGGCGTCTTCGAAGACTTCGGCAATGCCGCCCGCGGTGAGAGCAGATTCCAGCGTCTTTTCGGGGTTGCGGGCGAACGCGTCGGGAAACACCCAGCGCCGGAACGCCCAGAAACGAAACGCCATCTGCAGCAGATTGCCGATGATGTAAGCCGATATGAAGTCGGCGATGTTTTCCACGGTTAGTGATACCGTGGGCGCGCGCAGTTGCAAGACATAGCTCGAGAACCAGAGCGGTGCCATGCTCAGCAGTACCCCCACACCGCTGCAGGCGAAAAACAGCAGCGCCTCATGATGGCGTTCGCGCCCGCCGCGGTCCCGAAAGCTCCATTCCCTGTTCAACAAGTAGGACGCGATCACAGCGACGATGCCGGCGACGACCTTGGCGGTCACTGGTTTGGGCTCGAGAATCGTCAGTTTGAGGGTGTAGAAAATTGCTGAATCGATGATGAATGTGGTGCCGCCGACGATGGCAAATTTAATGAGTTCGTGGTAGCGCTGCGCATACGGCTGCAGTACGGTGGGCAAGCGCGCGATCGTGGCATCGGCAAAAGACACAACACGTCAGTGTACGGATTGATGTAAAATGCTACCTAACGGTTGGGTATTGTTGCTGGTCAACATGCTCTCTGCCTTCACGAAACCATGATGGCCTTGTCGACTAGACGCCCGCCTGGAGTTGCTCCATTGGTTGCCATGGTTGGTGGCGGTCAACTGGCCCGGATGACTCATCAAGCCGCGATCGCGCTGGGACAGACTCTGCGGGTGTTAGCTACCGCCCCAGACGAACCCGCTGCTCAGGTCACCCCCGATGTGCTGATCGGCTCGCACACCGATCTTGAAGATCTGCGCCGCGTTGCCGTCGGGGCCGACGCGTTGACGTTCGACCACGAACACGTCCCGACTGAACTGCTGGACAAACTGGTGGCCGAAGGCATCAATGTGGCACCGCCGCCGCAAGCTCTGGTACACGCCCAGGACAAGCTGGTCATGCGGCGGCGATTGGCGGCGCTGGGAGCTGCGATGCCCCGCTTCGTGGCATTAGACAGCGTGAACGACTTGGCCAAAATCGATGCGTTAGCGCAGCGCCTGGCGGGTTCTAAAGATGTCCCGATGGTGGTCAAAGCGGTCCGCGGAGGTTATGACGGTCGGGGGGTGCGGATGGTCCGCGACTCGGCACACGCCCGCGAGATCGCCTCCGAATATCTGGTCAACGGAATGCCGGTTCTGGTTGAGGAGTGCGTGGAACTGCGTCGCGAATTGTCCGCGCTGGTAGCGCGCTCACCGTTCGGCCAGGGTGCGGCCTGGCCAGTCGTGGAGACGGTGCAACGGGACGGGATTTGCGTGCTGGTGGTCGCACCGGCGTTGGCGTTGGCCGACGACCTAGCTTCGGCTGCGCAGCAGCTGGCGTTGCGATTGGCCGCTGAACTCGGCGTCGTCGGTGTGCTCGCGGTCGAGCTGTTCGAAACCGCCGATGGTGCTTTGCTGGTGAACGAGCTCGCAATGCGGCCGCACAACTCCGGACACTGGACAATGGACGGTGCTCGCACCAGCCAGTTCGAGCAGCATCTGCGTGCGGTGCTGGACTATCCGCTTGGCGAGACCGACGCCATCGCGCCGGTGACCGTGATGGTTAACGTGCTGGGTGCCCCACAACCGCCGACGCTGAGTGTGGTGACTATGGATGAACGGGTACACCACCTGTTTGCGCGGATGCCCGATGCTCGGGTTCACCTTTACGATAAGGCTGAGCAGCCTGGTCGCAAGGTTGGGCACATCAATTTTCGCGGCACCGATAAAGACCTACAAGACTCCACTAAGCTGCGTGAACGCGCTGAGCTGGCGGCGCATTGGCTATCACACGGGCAGTGGGCGGACGGATGGGATCCACACCGTTCCGGCGACGATGCAGTGTAGGTATCTACCGCTTGCGGAGGACGAAGCGATGAGGAGGAGCAGCGCTGATGACCAGGCAACCCCGAGTCGGGGTGATCATGGGCAGCGACAGCGACTGGTCGGTGATGCAAGATGCGGCCCATGCACTGGCTGAGTTTGACATCCCGACCGAGGTTCGGGTGGTGTCGGCGCATCGCACCCCTGCTGAGATGTTTGACTATGCGCGCAGTGCTGTCGACCGCAGCATCGCGGTGATCATTGCCGGTGCCGGCGGTGCCGCTCATCTGCCTGGAATGGTCGCCTCCGCGACTCCGCTGCCGGTGATCGGCGTGCCGGTGCCGCTGGCCAGGCTCGACGGCCTGGACTCGCTGCTGTCGATTGTGCAGATGCCAGAGGGAGTTCCGGTGGCTACAGTGTCTATCGGCGGTGCCCGCAACGCGGGTTTGTTGGCGGTGCGTATTTTGGGATCGTCGGACCTGCAGCTTCGAGCGCAACTGGTCGCGTTCCAGGACCGGTTGGCTGATGCCGTGCGGGCCAAGGATGCGGATTTACAGCGGTTTCGGGGGTAGGTACCGGCGTTAAATGTCTAACTGTTTGACTCTTTGCCCCGTACGCGGGTGGGGGGGTGCCCTCACCGCGGACCGCAAACAGTCCACATCATGGTCAAACTAGAAGGAGACAGTGATGGTTGGGTGGCCCGGAAACCCGTTGTTTAATTTATTCAAGCTGCCAGACGAACACAACGAATTGCGGGCAGCAATCCGCGCGTTGGCGGAAAAAGAGATCGCTCCGCATGCCGCCGATGTGGACCAGCGTGCTCGGTTTCCCGAGGAAGCGCTGGCAGCTCTGAATGCATCCGGTTTCAACGCTATCCACATTCCCGAGGAGTATGGTGGTCAGGGCGCGGATTCGATCGCTGCCTGCATCGTGATCGAAGAAGTGGCGCGTGTCGACGCTTCTGCCTCGTTGATTCCTGCAGTTAACAAGCTTGGCACCATGGGACTCATCCTGCGCGGTTCGGAAGAGCTCAAGAAACAGGTTCTGCCCTCGTTGGCTGCAGAGGGGGCGATGGCGTCCTATGCCTTGAGTGAGCGCGAAGCCGGCAGTGACGCTGCGTCGATGCGGACCCGGGCCAAAGCCGATGGGGATGACTGGATTCTTAATGGCTTCAAGTGTTGGATTACCAACGGTGGCAAGTCGACCTGGTATACTGTTATGGCGGTGACCGATCCGGGCAAGGGGGCCAACGGTATCTCGGCTTTCGTCGTGCACAAGGACGATGAGGGGTTCAGCATCGGTCCGAGAGAAAAGAAGCTCGGGATTAAAGGGTCGCCAACCACCGAACTCTACTTCGAGAACTGCCGCATCCCCGGTGATCGCATCATTGGTGAGCCCGGTACTGGTTTTAAGACAGCGCTAGCCACGTTGGATCACACGCGTCCCACTATTGGGGCCCAAGCCGTGGGCATTGCGCAGGGCGCGTTGGACGCTGCCATCGCTTATACTAAGGACCGCAAGCAATTCGGCGAGTCGATCAGCACCTTCCAGTCCGTTCAGTTCATGCTCGCCGACATGGCGATGAAAGTGGAGGCGGCGCGGTTGATTGTCTACGCTGCCGCTGCCCGCGCTGAACGCGGTGAGCCGGATCTGGGCTTTATTTCAGCGGCGTCGAAATGCTTTGCTTCCGACATCGCGATGGAGGTCACCACCGACGCTGTGCAATTGTTTGGCGGCGCAGGCTATACTTCCGACTTCCCCGTTGAACGGTTCATGCGCGACGCCAAGATCACCCAGATCTATGAGGGCACCAATCAGATTCAGCGCGTGGTGATGTCGCGGGCACTGCTGCGTTGATCCCGGGTGCGTTGGGCCGGAGAAATCGCCTTGCTCAACAGGCAATCGCCACTCGGTTGACCATGCGCAACCCGGTAGCGTCACAACCGGGTTGCGCATGGTTAGTCTTGAACTGCCGGCTAGCCTGCCCGACACTGGCATGTGTTGCGCTGGCAGACCGGTTGACCACAGGTTCTGGTAAGCAAGAAGGACGGTACGGTGCCTGGGTTGTAGTGCTTGCACGGGTCTATGGTTAGCGGTGTGACCGCGATTCAGGCAGGTAGATCCCAGCCCAACATGCTCACCGTGCTACCTACCAGAGTAATCCCGAAAGCCAGGACAACGGTACCGATGATGGCGTTGCACAGGCCGCCACCGTCGCCCTGCGGGTCCTGGGTAGTACTCTGCAGTGGAACTAGTGGTGAAGCACGGTTGATGACTCCGATCAGCATCCAGAACTATGCGGGTAATGGTTACCGTTCGCCATAGCACTGCTTCCTTTGGGTGTGCCTCTGTCGTCTATATCAGATGCCTCGTCCCACTGGTAGCGGGGTATTCAACTCTCGGCGTACCAGCCCACGCGCGGCCACATTCGTTAGCAGTGTGATCACCATCAACACCAGAGAACCTAGGTGAGCATCATTACTGCGAAGTTTATGGAGTCGGCCAGTGTCGAATCCAGCTGTTAAATAACGATACCGCCGATAGTGGTCATACTTGTCCTTACCGGATGCCATTGCGATGGCCACGGTTCCCCCGGCGCGCACCCCAGTCAGAGAACCACGGCACTGACGATGCCGCTGGACACCACGGTAAGGTGATTCGGTGCGTGCCACTCCCAGTCGGATGTTCCCAACGCGGTCATACCCTGCGCAGAGTAGGAGGGGAGCCTGTTTGACCAAGTTACGGGTGGTGCCGGCTGGCGATGATGGGAATGACCATAAACGCCAGCACTAGGACGGGAACCAATATGTTTTCTTCGTTACCGATATGGCTGCGGAAGTAGTTGAGCACCAGCACATCTGGAGCGTTTCGGGTGGTCACCGGAGCGATATACTGGTAGATTAACCGCCCGACTGTCGGCCCTCCCTACAAGCCGATGACAACGCTCGGGGTGTAGGCGAGCAATTCGAGCACCATGCTGACGGTTGAGGCGGGACGTTTCGGTAACTGTTCGGCGATCGTCAACACCGCTCCGATGGACACCGGAATCGCGATGATTAAGGCGATCTCAGAGCTGCCCAGGGTGCCGAAAATCGGCGATCATGCTCCGTAGTGGATGCCGATCGTATGTGCAACATCGTGGCTGACAAAGGTGTTGCCCGGATTCCATTTGGTGGCCGTGAAGAAGTGCAACCCATTGAACTTGATCACTGGAAGTGCCTCAATAATCAACGTCTTCCACACGAACACGAATGCCAGTATCGGGCTCACTGCAACCACACCACCGGTCTACTGGATGCCGAGGCCGGTACCGGCTGAGGTTACGAAGCTGGCTCAGGCCGGGCCGCGGTACATCCATGCGGCCTGGCCTGAGCTGGGGTCGGAAAGATCAGTAAGGGTTCCCTAAAACTCTTTAACTGGCGATCTTGGCGATTTGGGTGTCGGACAACTTGGCCACCGCCGCCAGTAGCGGCTGGGAGTGAACCTGGTCTAGGAAGGAGGTGCTGTTACTGTCGGTCACCGCCCAGTGCAGGAATCCCTGCAACGTCTGTGCGATGGCGGCATTCCTTCTGGTTGCTGTTGACGCTAGCGTACTCTTAGTTGACGAACAGGTACCTGGGTAGTGGTCGGCCCGTCGATTAGGTAAATCACCTTGTTTCGCAGGAGTCTGGTGAGGTGAAGCTGACCGCGGCAGCCTGAATGCTTTTGGGTGTCGGGCCGCCAGGTAGTTACTGGAGGCATTGCCCGACTGGCTTTTGTACAGCCTCTTCTAGTTGGTTTGGTCGAGGAAAGTCGATGCCGCTGTAGGTGACGTGTAGCCGGGGGTTTCGGCGCAGCCGGTAAATATGCCACCGTTGCTGTTTTTACTCAGTGTGTCCGGAACGACGGGGAAGTCGACGGTTTTGCTGAAGCCGGGCGACTTACCTCCAGCCGTCGGGGTCTTGCTTGGCCAGATACTGGGTGCACAAAAAGGTGTCACCATACCCGTCGGAACGGTGCAGTGGAACGACGATGGTGCCCGACAGGTTCACGCCCGGTTGAAAGCGGTGATCTGCGGGTCGTTTCAAATTTGATCGCGCCCTGGCATATAGCGCGCCAGCAACTTGCCATGCAGGTTGAGGTGCTTGTTGATACCGGGCAGGTTGTAGTTGATCCGCTGAGCGGAAATGGCTAACGCGATGTTAACCAATCCCGTGTGCGTTGCTAGTTCGCTTTCCGGTGGGGTATGCTGCGGAAGCACCGACGTCGACCGTACCGGTAGTGGCTTGCGAGATTCTGGTCCCCGACCCAGTGCTCTGGGTGGTGATTGATTTGATTAGTAGGCTGGATCCCACAGATTGAACAGGGGGGGTTAAACAGCGTGCTTTCCGGTCTTTGACAACGTGACTTTCGACGTAGCGGGTTCGGTGGTGACTGTTACCGCCGGCTCCGGTACTGGACGAGCTATGTCTTGAGTTCGAACCGTAGGTTGCCACTAAGACGAGCGACGCAGCAGCCAACTACTTATGGCAAACGAATCATCACACAATTGACCTTTCTATAGTTAGTCTATTCCGAGTTTCCTGCCATTTACTTCTGTGTTCCCGGCTTGCCTGTATCTGGTACCGACAAGCCTGCGGTCGCCGAACAGCCCGGATATGTAACGAACTGTTTCGGCATGTTGGAAGTTGCAGGAACAGTTGTTCGGTCGGCCTTTCTGCGATCAGTCTGACGTAGGGAATTAATGCCGTTTGGTGACCAATTCGGATGACCTGACTTTGATCATGGCGACCCATGATCAAAGTCAGGTCGATTGGCCAGTGACCGAATAGGCTATTCGATCTTTTCGATCATGGTCGGTTCTAGTGAGGGAGTGGGCTCGTCAAGCAACAGCACTTCCGGTCCTACCGCAAGTGCACGGATCGGACACAACAAACTGCTGCTGACCGTCGGAAAACCGGAAAGGCGAATAACCGAGCCGCTCCTTGAGCGCATACCAGAGCTCAACTTCGGTCAGTCGAGCTTCATCAATGCTTTATGAATTTTTGCGCGGCACCATCTTTTGTGAGCGTGCATGTAGGCAACCAGGTTGTCCATGATCGACTTGAGCAACGGGTTTGGACACTGGCTCAGCATACCGACTAGGCGGCGAAACTCCAACCGGTCACCGCTGCCGGCGTGTAGGGCGAGGTCGTTTTCTGCGAACTAACGGAGTGTCGATGACTTTTCCATGTGTGGGCAAGGGAGGATGCCAGATCACAGATCACCCTGCTGTAGCAACTCAACCTACTCGGCGGCTACCCTGACGGCCAGGGCCGCCTGAAGTTCATTGGTCAACTCGGCGTAGTTGATCTCCTGCGTGCGTTGGTCGTTGAATCGCTCGTCGTCAACGAGATCGGGCCGGCCGATGATGCTACACAACTTTCTCCAGTGCTTAGGAACATACGCGCTGATCACGACGTACCCATCAATAGACAGGAAGCATCCGACGGTTGGATGTAAAATTCAAATAACTTGCTCTGCTTAGTTTTTAGATGATTATCCGGAGCTGGCTTGGCGGTTGTCTGGCCGTCGTCCGCCTTGTTGAGATGCATTGTTAACTGTTTGGGCTGTAAGCCTACCGCCACGTTGTACATCGCGACTCGGACGATGTCGGAAACCTCGTGGCGCTCGCAGTTGAGCAGCGCCGCTAGCACTGCCTGGGCCAGCACGTGACCGCTGGCGTTGTCGACCAGTTGGAACGGGATGATCTGCGTTTTGTTGTCCTGTGTGAGCCTACCGGTGGTTATGCCGGTCTCGGCGGTGACCATAAGATCGACGCCTGGCCGGCTTTCGTGTGGGTCGTGGCCACCGAACGTCGTCAAGTGTGCGTAGATCAGTTTGGGTTGCGCTAACGCAAGTCGTTGAGGTCCAGGGCTATTCGCTCTACGATCTCAGAGAGAAAATCTTCTAGAACGAGTCGGCAGTGTCGGCTAGCTACAGTATATGTTGTCTTGCCTCGTCGTTGGTTAGGTCGACAGTTACCGATTTCTTGCTGCGGTTGTTGGGCAGAGAATATGTCGTTAGCGGTGGGCTGCCGGAAAGGACTGGGGTGATTTGGTGGGCCGCCTCATTGCCGGTCGCTTCAATCTTCATTACCTCGGTGTCTAGATAGGCCAGCATCTGTCCAGCCACGTTTTGGGTGAAAGTCGATTACCTGAAAGCCTGAAAGTGGTTTGGCAGGGTTACTGTTTAGCATCGGCGGATGCCCCACTAACCTGGTTTTCGGCGGCTATCTCTGGTGTGTGTCGCTTCCCCGGTTTAGCACCGCGGTGCAGTAGTAATTGTCAGAAACGGTTGGGCCTGCCCTCTCTTTTGTCGGTGGAACCGGTAATCCGTTGTCGAAACTTTTCTAGCCGCGTACCCATCACGCTCCAGCCGTGCACTTCGAGGTAGGTTGCGACGTTGTGGCATTCGCTTAGGTAGCCTAGGTTGTCGAGTATGATGGCAAGACTGTGCGCATACTATTTTGATTCGCGGCTTCCAACGTCTGCATGGCCTCTGGGGGAGTCGAGGAACGTCTCAGTTATCAGAGTCGACTACCGTCGGCGCTGAGTGCGGCTAGCGTAGGGCTATTAAATTTGATTACTTGCAGTTGGTCGATCTCGAATATCGTCATTTCCGTCGACCAAGGAAGTCGATAGCCGCGGGCATCGAGGTCAGAAGTCAAATGACTATCTGGCGGATCCCCGGTGCCTCGGAAAACACAGCGTCGGCCAGAATGTGTCGGTGTAACGAGTACGCACCATCAGCACATCGATTATCCGCTGCATGTCCGGGGGGCGTTGGGGATATCGATTTCCGCGGAGGTGAGTTCGTCGATCGCCCGTCGGGTGAAAAAAAAATTGATGCCGACCGCCCGTACCAGCGATTTTGTGAACCGGTTGTCGATCAGGCCCCCCGGCAGCCTGGGTTCGTCCTGCGGCCACTATAATAACGGTGGTAGCGCCCACGCTTGTTGCCATGTCCCAGTTGGCGTTGTCGTGCGTTCCGTCCTAGCGCTGCGCCTTAACTCATTTGGTAACATTCAATCACCTTTCCCGTGTTGGAGGTCGTTGGCGCAGTGACATGGCCTCTAGCGTGTGTAATTGAGGACGCTTGCCGGGAAAACCGACAGTTACCATCGCTTGATTTAGGTGACCTCTCGCATAGTAGGTGATCCCATCGGAATCGGCTGCCCATGTCGACTGCGACACCTCTACGCCCGATGTTGGATGGTAGCGAAGCGCTTTGGGGGCGCGGTGGCTTGCCTTGGTCTGGCCTTGCCGTGTTGCTCATCGAGGGCGTTATTGTGCTGTGGTAGGCGGATCCAAAGGGTTGGCCAGCGCAATGGTGCTTTAGCGTTTCACACTGGCAGCTAGCATTGCGTCAGACACCGCCGAGCGGTGCGCACACCGTGACCGTGGCGGTTGCAATTTTAACTGATTGCCCCTACGACATTCCTGTCGAATCTATTCGTGACCCGACTGGACAGCATCACGCCGAGACGTTGGTAATCAGCATTGGATTAACGGCCTCTCACCTTGGTAGTTGATGTCGATTGTCGGTTGAGCCGACCACCAGGTGGATACCTGGCTGCTTTCCTCGGCCACCGAAGGCAAAGTCACGCAGGACTACCTATGAGCCGCCGGAGTGCTGATCGTCCTTGTGATCTCGCCGTGGGGCCCGTCAGGGCATCCGAGCATGGCGTGTGCCACCACTGGTGGCTTAGGGGATCGGTTATCGACGAAATTGCGGCCATGGTTGCGATTGGAGCGGAAGCACAACCCTCATGGTCCCCTCGACATCCGGTCATGACAGTTGCCACTTAGTCTAGACGGTAGCGGATTAGCCGGGAGCTGTTGGCCACCACCACTACCGACGAAGCGTTGTGTAGGGCCGCAGCCAGTACGGGTGAGAGCGCTCCGCCCGCCCCAATAAGTAACCCGACCGCGTTGACCGCTATGGACATTCCGTAATTTTCGCGGATTACTTCCACCGCTCGTCCGCCCAGGCTTCGCACGTCGAGCAGACGATTGAGGTCGTCGTTGGCCAGTGCTACGTCGGCAGTTTCTGCGGCGACGTCGGTTCCGGCCAGGCCCATGGCGATCCCGATATCGGCGGCCGCTAACGCCGGGGCGTCATTGACGCCATCCCCGACCATGCCGACGACGTAGCCTTCGTTCTGCAGATCGCGGACCACCTCGAGCTTGTCCTCGGGCATCACTTCGGCGCGCCACTCGTCGATGCCTAACTCGGTGGCGACGACTTTGGCGATGTATGGATGGTCCCCGGTGAGCATGATGATCCGCCGGACACCGCTGGCTCGCAGCTTCGTCAGCACCTCGGCTGCCTCAGGCCGCACTTCGTCGCGCAGACTGATCAGACCTACTAACGTGCCGTCTACCGCGAACAGCAGTGGTGTCTCCGCCTGATGCCGAAGCTTGTCGACCCATTCCGATGCTGTCTTCGACACCTTGACCTTTTCGGCGCGCAACAGCGACGGGCTGCCCAGCAGCAGAGTTCGGCCGTCGGCCCAGGTCCGCATGCCCAGACCCACCAGCACTTCGCACTCCTCGTGTGGCGGGATGCTGATATGGCGTTCCTCGGTCGAGCGGATCACCGCTTCGGCCAGTGGATGCCGAGAGTGGATCTCCGAGCTGGCCGCATACGCCAACACCTGCTCTGGAGACCAATTCTTATGCATGGCAAAGATATTGGTGACTACAGGGCGACCAACAGTCAGTGTCCCGGTTTTATCGAACAAAATCGCGTCGACCCGGCCTGCCTGTTCGAGGTGAGATCCGCCCTTGATCAGGATGCCGCGGCGGGCGCCGTTGCCGATCGCGGCGCTGATTGCGGTCGGCGTGGCCAGTCCCACTGCGCAAGGGCACGCGATCAACAGCACGGTTATTGCACGGCGGACATCTCCGGTGATCGCCAACGTAATTGCCGAGACAACGAACGAGGTGGGCACAAAGCGGCGGGAGAAGTTTTCGCCGACGGTCTGGATGGGAGCCCTATCGTGTTGGGCTTCTTCGACTCGGGTGACGATGCGCCCGATCGTGGTGTGCTTTCCGACGGCACTGGCGCGCACCATCAAGCGCCCGCGCACTACCACTGAACCGGCATGGACGTGCGATCCGGCCATGACGCTGACAGGCAGGTTTTCACCGGTGATCGCGGACTGATTGACAACCGCTTCGCCGTCCATGACCTCACCGTCAACCGGTATCGCGGTATGTTCGTGCACCACCACCTCGTCGCCGATCTTCACTGTGCCGACCGGCACCTGTATTTCGGTGCCAGCTTGTGGTCCGTCGGTTAGGCGAATCCATGCCGTGTCCTGGGTGCCACTTAAGAGTGCTGAGATCGCCCGTCGGGTCCGCCGCAACGTCAGATCCTGCAGGTATTCACCGATGTTGAGCAGCCACAGCACGGTCAGTGCCACCACGTTCTCACGCAGTATCAGGCTGGCAATGGTCGCCGCCGAGACCAGCGCATCGGTGCCGGTTTTACCGGAGCGCAGTGCGCCACGCAGGAAGGGGTACCCGGTAAATATGGTGACGCCGCTGGCGGCGAGCCGACCGGTCGGCGGCAGCAGCAGCGGACGCGCGAACACATAGCGGCGCACGCCAAGCAGTGTCAGCGCCGCAGCACCGACCGCCATACGAAACACCTCAACGTTGCGGATCTCGGACGAATGCGGCGCGCGGGCGGGTATTAGTTCCGCGGCTACGTGTGCTGCGCCGCTGATCGCTGCCAGTACCGATTGGCGATCACAGCACTGGGGCGAATACCAGACGACGACGGACCCAGTCCGCGGGTAGGCGTGAACGACTCGCACACCGTTGCACTTGGCTACCGATTCTTCGACCGTCACGGCACGTCGGGAGTTGGAGCGGACCCAATCGATTTGAATCCGCATCCGCCCGGCCGCATCAGAAATCACTACGAAGGTCAGGTCGTCAGCTGTTGCGATCTGTTCAGTCATCGCAAAGGTCATGTCAAGCAGTTCAGTGGTCGTGCTGGCGGATGTCGCTGACGGCCGGCGCTGTCGCTTCTTTGCCGATGCGTTCGCGGGCTTCGGCCATTACGTCGGCAAGTTTGAGCCTGGCCGACTCTGCAGCCTCTTCGGCCTTGCAGCTGCCACGCAGCCCCAGCTCTACGGCCGAGACCGCGATTTGGTTCAGCGGCACTTTTGCTAAGGCCTTGCGCAACATCTCGTAGGCGGTTACCCCGGCCAAGCCGGTGATTACCATGGTTGCTGCCTTCGCCAATAGTCCTTGCAACATTGCTCGAGCCTTACCTAAATAGGTTTGTCGTTTCTAATTTGACATGTCGACACCGCGTCAGCTGATGCCCCATGAGACTAACATGTAAATATTGTGATATAAACATTGTTTTGTGTTGGCTTAGCCGGTTAGTAGAGTTATACGACTCAAAAAGTATCTGGGTGATCTTTTCAGTCTTAATCCTGCGCTGCAGTATCGCCGGGTCGGGGTGAGCGACCTGCACCAATGACGCTCCGGCGGCCATGACCGCCAACAAACCATTTATCAAATCAGTGGGTTTTGCCCACGACGCGGTGGAAAGCACCCGGCCGTGCGACGTCAATTACCTTGTCGCCAAAGACTTTTCACAGTCAGCCAGGATCTCTTCGACTGATTGGCCGGCAAGAGCGGGACCGGGGTGGCGTTCGGGGACTAGCTGATCGCTGTGCATCCGCACTGCGGTCGCGTAGTCAGTGACTCCCACCGGCAGGCCGGGGGTTGTCTGGCCGAATGGGTCGGGCGACAACACCGCCACCTCGCCGTCGGGAGCTGTGTTGGCTAAGGTCTCGTGCAGCCGTTTGGCGGTGCACAGCGCGAGGTCAGCCGTCGGGTCGGCTGGGCCGAGGAGTGTCTCGGCGCCGATCAACCACGCCCCGAACAAAACAGCCATCGTCTGCCAGTGCGGCGGCAACAAGATCGTGATCCGGCTGGCCGGTCCGACGGCCAGCTCGTCGCGCAACAGGTTGCCGGTCTTGGTGGCCCAGTTGGCCAGGGTTGCTGCGGACAACTGGATGCGTTCGCTGGTAGCGTCGTCGTAGTAAGTGATGCGCGGACCGACTGGGTCGGCCCTCAGCATCGGGTCCAGAATCGCCTCGCTCAGCGTTGTCGGTGTGTTCAGTTGATGCACTCGGGTTGGTCAGAGCCGGCGGTGAGGATCGGCGATGGCGCCGGGATGTTGGGGTCAGTCGACGCACCGGGGTTTGATGCGTAGGTTGGCGCTATCGAACCGCCACTGAAAAGCCCAGAGCCCGGACCAGTGTAGTCGTTGGCCAGCACTACTAGCACCGATCCTGCGGGGATTGATCCATCGACGGCTACGGGCAACCCGCCCAGTTCCTTGGAAACCTTTTGGGCTCCGAGGTCGTCAGACTTCGCGGCGCGCACCTGGCTACCTTGCACATGGCCGCCTTGGTTGTTGGCCACGGAGCCGGCAATAAATCCTTTGATGGTCAATACATCTGACACCGCCGCGGCCAGTCCGTTGATGTCGGTGTCATTAACCACGTTGGCGGTGGTCTTGGCGGGTGTGTAGGCTAATTCCTCGGTTTTTCCCTGGGCTTGGTTGTGCAACAGCCCACTAACGAAGTTTTGAACCTGGTGCGGGTCTACCCGCACAACGCTTTGTATGCCGTCGTCGCTCCACCCGGCTTCATCGAGTACCGGAATGGTGGCGAAGGCGACTTTGCCACCTGCCAGGTTCTGCAACTGCTTTAGGAATTCCATCAGGTTCCATCCTGAGGAAATCACCACCGAACGCTGGATGGCCTGCTCAAGCTGTTTCATTATGGACGGGTTAGATAGGGTTTGTCCGGAGATGACTCGGTGGGCTAACGAGGCCATCACCGCCTGCTGACGCACCACCCGGTCTAGGTCACCGCGGGGCAGCTCATGACGTTGGCGGACGAAGCTCAGCGCCTGCGGACCGTTCAGCTTCTGCCGGCCGGCCGGAAAGTCGGCACCTGACATTGGTTCAAACACTGCATCTTTGAGACAGACGTCGACGCCACCGAGTGCATCAGCGATCAATGCGAAACCGAGCAGTCCGATCTCGGCATAGTGGTCGACGGTGACGCCGGTGAGATCGGCGACCGTCTTGATCAGTGCCTCACGACCGGCTTCGGTGCCCTGCGCTGCGGCATCTTCGGCGGAATCACCGGCCCGGACGAGGCTCGCTCGCTTGGCCTCCCTGATCTGACCGTAGACGCCGTTGATCTTAGCCTTGCCCAGGCCGGGAACTTGCACGTAGGAGTCCCGCGGAATTGAGATCGCGGTCGCCGACTTCCCGTTATTGGGTATACGGATCAGGATGATTGTGTCGGTGTTGGTGGCCTCTTCGTCGCCAGCCCGCAGTGTCGCAAGCTCCTCGGCCGACAGCGGGTTGCCGTGGGCATCGGTGCGGCTGTCCAAACCGACCAGCAGAATATCGATCGCTCCGTCGTTGCCCCCCTTGCCTAGTGAGGGCGCAGACATATGGAATATGCCGTCCTCAAATGACCGGAAGCTAGTCCACGTGACCCCGGTCCCCAGAACGATCGCAAGGGTCAGCGCAGTGACGACCGTACGAACCACACGTTGTATGGACATGCTACTAGATTACTTGTGACACAGCAACTTGCCGGGTAGTCAGCCGCGGCGTGCCCGAGTTTTCTAAGGCATGCCAGACTCGAACCGTGTCGGACAGGTCAGGAAGACTAGTGATTACCGGTGCCGGTGGACAGCTTGGCAGCGCTCTGGCGGCGCAGGCCACCGCTGCGGGCCGGGACGTGCTAGCGTTGACTTCGTCACAATGGGATATCACCGATGCCGCGGTCGCCGAACGAATGGGGCGCAGCGGCCTCGAAAAAAATGATGTCGTGGTCAACTGTGCAGCCTACACCAATGTCGACGGCGCTGAGAACAACGAGTTGGCCGCGTACGCGGCCAATGCCATCGGGCCGGAGTACATCGCGCGTGCCTGCCGGTGCGCCGGCGCTGCGCTGATTCACGTCTCAACCGACTATGTGTTCAGTGGTGATTTCGGCTCGGGCGCTAATAGGATTGCGCCGCGTCCTTATGAGCCTACGGATGAAACTGGGCCGCTGGGGGTGTACGGCCGCAGCAAGCTTGCAGGTGAACAGGCCGTATTGGCAGCGCTGCCCGAGGCTACCGTGGTCCGGACCGCCTGGGTCTACACCGGTGGGACAGGCAAGGACTTCGTTGCTGTCATGCGACGCCTGGCTGCTGGGGGCGGCCCGGTGTACGTGGTCGATGATCAGATCGGCTCGCCGACCTACGTTGTTGACTTGGCTGCCGCACTGCTGCAGGTCGCCGACGGCAGTGTGTATGGGTCCGTCCTGCATGCCGCCAACGAGGGGGAGGTTTCACGATTCGGCCAAGCCCGCGCTGTGTTTGAAGAATGCGGCGCCGACCCGCTGCAGGTGCGACCCGTTAGCACCGCCCAAAACCCGCGGCCGGCAGCCCGGCCGGCCTATTCCGCACTATCTGGTCGACAGTCTGTCGCGGCTGGCTTAACGCCGCTAAGGCCTTGGCGCAGCGCACTTGTCGAGGCACTCGCGGTATCTCGCAGCCGCCCAGTCGATCGACCGTTACCCTCTACGCGTGACTGAAGTGCTGCCCGTCGTCTCGGTGACTTACTCCCCGGGACCGCACTTGGAGCGTTTCCTGGCTTCGTTAGCATTGGCCACCGACCGCCCGGTCAGCGTGGTGTTGGCCGACAACGGGTCTACCGACGGGGCACCGCAGGTGGCTGTCGAACGTTACGTCAACGTTCGGTTGTTTGAGACCGGGGCCAACCTCGGGTACGGAACCGCGGCGAATCTCGCGATCGCACAGCTCGTTGAAGAGGGCGGGGTAGCTGACCAACCTGGGGTCAATGATTGGGTGATTGTGGCCAACCCGGACGTGCAGTGGGGTCCGGGCAGTATTGACGCTTTGCTGGACGCCGCCGCTCGATGGCCCCGCGCGGGGGTCCTGGGCCCACTGATCCGTGATCCTGACGGGTCGGTGTATCCGTCTGCGCGTCATTTGCCAAGCCTGGTTCGCGGTGGCATGCACGCGGTGCTGGGGCCGGTTTGGCCACGCAATCCGTGGACAGCCGCCTACCGCCAGGAGCGGCTTGAGCCCACCGAACGGCCGGTGGGCTGGTTGTCGGGTTCGTGTCTGCTAGTGAGGTGGTCGGCTTTTCGTGAGGTCGGCGGCTTCGACGAACGCTACTTCATGTACATGGAAGACGTCGACTTGGGGGACCGACTCGGCAAAGCTGGTTGGCTAAACGTCTATGTGCCGTCGGCCGAAGTGCTGCATCACAAAGGCCACTCCACCGGACGTGATCCGGCAAGCCATTTGACGGCTCACCACAAAAGCACCTATATCTTCTTGGCTGATCGGCATTCTGGTTGGTGGCGAGCCCCGCTGCGCTGGACGCTGCGCGGCTCGTTGGTGGTGCGTTCTCGCCTGATGGTGCGCAGTTCGCACCGTAAACAGGCTGCGAATAAGGCCAGATAACTGGCAGAAGGGCGGCGTTGAGTTGGCAACCTCCCAAGTCGATGCGGTGGTCCTGGTCGGCGGCAAAGGCACCCGACTGCGGCCGCTGACCTTGTCTGCCCCCAAGCCCATGCTGCCCACCGCTGGGCTACCGTTTCTCACCCATCTGCTGTCGCGGATCGCTGCAGCGGGCATTGAGCACGTGATTCTGAGTACCTCATATCGGGACGCGGTGATTGAGGAGGAATTCGGCGATGGGTCTAAGCTGGGCTTGCAGATCGACTACGTGATTGAGGAGTCTCCGTTGGGGACTGGCGGTGGTATCGCCAACGTCATCGGCCAGCTGCGTCACGACACCGTCATGGTGTTCAACGGCGATGTGCTATCCGGTGTTGACCTCGAGCAGTTGCTGGGATTCCAGCGAACCAACTCCGCTGACGTCACTTTGCACCTGGTGCGAGTGGGTGATCCACGGGCTTTCGGCTGTGTTTCCACCGAAGATGGCCGGGTTACCGCCTTTCTGGAGAAAACGCAAGATCCACCTACTGACCAGATTAACGCCGGCTGCTACGTCTTCGAGCGCAACGTTATCCACCGGATTCCTCGAGGCCGCGAGGTATCGGTCGAACGCGAGGTGTTCCCGGCCCTACTTTCCGACGCCAACGTCAAGGTCTGTGGCTACGTCGATGCCACGTACTGGCGGGACATGGGTACCCCAGAAGATTTTGTTCGCGGATCGGCGGATCTGGTGCGCGGCATCGCCCCGTCACCGGCCTTGGGCGGCCACCGTGGCGAGCACTTGGTGCATGACGGTGCGGCGGTGTCTCCTGGCGCGGTGCTGATCGGCGGCACGGTTGTTGGGCGTGGTGCTGAGATCGGCCCCGGTGTTCGGCTAGACGGCGCGGTGATTTTCGACGGGGCCAAGGTTGAGGCCGGCAGTGTTATCGAGCGCTCGATCCTCGGCTTCGGTGTCCGCATTGGGCCTCGGGCACTGATCCGCGACGGTGTAATTGGAGACGGTGCTGATATCGGTGCGCGTTGTGAGTTGTTGCGGGGTGCCCGAGTGTGGCCCGGCGTCTCGATTCCCGACGGCGGGATTCGCTACTCTTCCGATGTCTAGCCTTTTGGGCGTCGAAATCGATGCTACCGCAACGACTACTCGAACTTTTTCTGCGCTGGCGTCGGATCTCCGGTGCTCATGTCGGTGGGCTAGACGACGATCGGCGCATGGGGGAAGTCTTCATTGGTAGTGAAGCGGCCGATGCCGGTCCGCTGAACGACTATCTGCTACGCATGTGGTACCGGACGATCTTTTTTCGTGACGTTTACATACCGCAGTGGGACGAGAGAATCGTATTTGTGGGGCCCTTGCTGTGGTCGCGCCGGCAGGCGGCGATCGCGGCTGTTTCAGCATGGGCGCTGCATGGTGCACAGTGGGTTGGCGCAGGCACGACGATTGAACTCGTCACAAACAGCGCCCGGCGCTAGCGTGGACTGATCGTTCGCAACGAATTGCTCGACGCAGATGAAATGAGCACCATAAGGCGGCTTCCAGTCACCGGGATCGCCCCGCACCGCTTTCGACTTCGGCCGCCCACGTGGCACGCATGAGCGCGACTCGACGCGCTCATGCGTGCCACGTCGTTCGCTTTCGAAGACCTCTCAATTATTTGGTAAAACGACACCGCGGTGCTCGTGGGGTGCGACGGCTTAGCGGAGGTGTTGCCCTCGATAGACGGTGGCCCAGCCTTGACGAAGACAAGCTGGCTGCGGTTGTTTCTTATTGACGCCGGTATACCGAAACTAAATACGTAGATTCCGGTTTACGACGACTGGCGACCTATCGATGTCCTCGACATGGGCTGGGCGGATTGCCTGGTCGCTGCGGAGTATGCTAGCGACCAGCACCGCACAGACCAAAAACAATTGTCAAGGATATCAGGCGATTAGTGAAGTTTGCTGACCTAGGTTGGATTCTGATCCGTGTGATCGCCTAGGACAAGCTCGACGACGTCCTCAACCGCGTCTTTCAAGCGTTTGGTTCGCCGCGGCTAACACCGAGATCGGCGCTGGCGTGACTTCTCGCACTTTTCCGCGCCACTGCTAATTTTGCTAATTTCGGCGGCAAGGCGTCGGCGGACCACCACCGTAAGGCCTCCGACCCGTCGTTGACCAAAATATGCGCGGCCGGCCGGGCGCGTGCGCCACGAATTGCAAATCCAGATAATTGGGTGGGCTCGCTCGGCGAGTAGGTGACCGGGTGGACGTGAATTGTGGTTAGTTCCGGCGTGATCCGCAGATAGGTCACGCCGGACTCTTGGGTGGCTCCGCGCAGTGCCACGGCGATGCGGTCCTCGTCGGCCTCCTCGCTGTGCCCGCTCAGCTGGACCTAGCGGCCAAGGCGCGGGTGCAGGGCGAACAGCACCTGGCTGGTGTCGTTGAGCACCGGCGCTGTGATCAGGGGCCACCATTCGGCGGCTCGCGTCGGGTTGAGTGTGGATAAAGGCCAGCACCGCATGCCGCCACAAGTTCTGGGCCGGATCGGGCGTTTGTCAGTCTGCGAGGACTGCTGTGGCAGACTCTCGGATGTTCATCGCGAGATGTTCACCCGGGATCCCCTCTTGGTTCTGCGATCGCGCAGTGATGCCCAGGCTGTGCGACATTGAGCGACGAGGGCCGGCGACAAGCCTAGTCCGTCGATCAGCACCCGGCGGTCTACGATGTCCAGTGCCTTTTCGATCTCGTTGGCCTTCAGCAGCAGATCGACGTCTTGGCCAAGTTCGGCGCTGGCATATGCTGGTGAGGGAATGGGCAGCTGCTCAGCTTCCCGGGGTTCGAGCTCCAAGATGCCTCCGCCGTAACTGCGCCCCATGATCTCGGTAAAGGCGAAGGTGGCGCTGTTGTGGAATACCGCGGCAAGAGCGGTCGGGTCAACGTCGACGATAAGGCGGACCCGATGCACGGTGTCGGTGCTGGTTGCGGCGGTGGCGTTGACGGTCAGCCGCGGCGCTAGGTGGATTTGGCGCAGCATGAACAGGTCGGGAATCCACAGCGATGGTGTGCTCCACCATGGCTTGCGGATGGAGCATTTGTACCCCTTATTCACGCCGGCGCGCTCACCTGCGTCGATGTGCGTGACCAGGGCAGAATCTGTCGGGTGGTGCGGGGCGTCGAGCAGCCAAGTCCGGTGCTGGGCGGCGATATCGCTGGCCCGGCAGTTCGTGTCGTAGACGAGGCCGGACAGCTGGGTGCTGCGCGAGACGAGCGGGACGCAGTGCTTGCGTAGCCTTAGGGCATGTGCGTCGGCGTCGGTGAAGGTGAAGAAGCTGTTGCGGCCGGTCACGATGCCCACATCCACATCGGCCACTTCGCCAAACCGGGTCATCGCGTTGGCATGCTTCAGTTTTTGCAGCAATCGGATTTGCGCGGGGTCGAGGAAGTACTTGGTCCACTTTTCTTTTTCGTGTAGCAGCGCCGGAGCAGACTCGAAGCTCAGGTCCGGCTCTGCTAACGCGTTAAGCGATTCAGCATCGTGGAGATTGACGGTGCGTATTTGTGCTGGTCCTGAACCGACGACACCGCAGAACAACACAACCTCTTGCAGGATTCCGTCGAACACCAACCGCTCGAAGGTCACGAGGGTGATCTCCCGATAGAGGCTTAGCAGAAATTCGCGCAACTGTGCCGCGTAGGTGACTTGGAGTAGTTCTGCTGGAACGACTAGACCCACACGCCCGCCGTCGCGCACTAGTGTCGTGCTCGCCACGACGAACGGGACCCAGGCATTGGTCAACTTCGTCGGGCGCAAACCCGCATGCCTCATCAGTTCCAGCGCCGGATCCCGTTGGTCGGCTGCCCAGTTCCCGAAACGGATGTAGGGCGGGTTTCCGGCAACACCGTCCCAGCTGCCCACTCGGGTCTTGTGCAGCCACGTGAAGAAGTTCTCGGTGTCGACCGAGCAGAATTTTCGGGACTTTCGCGCCTCACGTGCCAACAGCTCCACACCGTGCGCCTGGTTGGTGAGTGCGGCGATCTCGCGGAGGATTCGGCCATCCCCGCATGATGGCTCGAGGATCTTCTGCCCCGCCTGGCGAACCCAACGGGCCAAAAATCGGGCAACGGGAACCGGCGTGTAATAACCGCCGCGAACTTTGTTAGCGGATGCAGCCGTTTTGCCCGCGAACGTTGTCATGGGACAAGTATCGGGGCAGCTACCGACATACGTGATCGTCACCCATAGGGCGCGTCGGATAACTAGGTAGCATGAGGTGGAAGTCCCTGGAATCGGGCCTGGTACGAGCGGTACATGTCGGTGCTGAATCGTTCGATCCTCAGTAGGCTCTGTGGGTCAGGCAGGTTGGGGTCGATTCGACCGGTTACCGGGTCCCAGGAGACCAGACTCATTGCTTCTGCTCGATGGTTGGGCTCGTCCACAAGTTCTCGATTACCCAGCCGAGCCAAGGTCCCGATGATGGCATTCGTTCGTGCTCCTGGCGCTAGGCACGGCGTTGGGATGGCGACCATGAAGCCTACGACAGCGCTGGGAAACCGGCTGTGGACTGTGGTTGCCTCGGTTGCTAAGTCGTTGATCATGTTCTGCCAGTTCTTCCCGACGCTGTCGTGATCGTTCAGCGTCTTGCTGTCGAACGCGATGCGCGTCCCGTCCGGCCGGTAGCCCACATCGAAGTTCTGCGGTCGCACGCCGCCAACTATTCGCACCGGCCCAACTTCCACACAATCGGGCTGCGATGGCTGCAACTGGCTGGCGGTGGGAACCACGACAGGGATGTTTCCGAGCATCACCGACAGTGCGCCCCCGACAGCTACGTCAATCAACGTGCCGAAGTCCATCCCGTCTTTCTTGGAGAACTTCGAGCTTACGAGCCATTTTCGGCCGAAAGTGGTGAGCTCATCTGTGGGCAGGTTGATCCCAGGCATCGGCTGCAAGACGGCCACGGGTGCGAGCCTAATCGTCGCAGTGAGGGTTCATTTGCGTAGCAGCAGTTCGGCGACCCCTACCGGGGTGCGTAACCCGGTAGGCTGCTGAGCATACCCGATCGCGATGGCGCCTAGCGGCTCCCAATTGGCTGGTAGCTCGAGCTCGGCGCGGACCAGGTCAGCGGCGAAGATCGTTGAGCCAATCCAGCAGCTTCCCAGCCCGCGCACCGCCAACGCGACCAGCAGGGCTTGCACCGCTGCTCCGGCGGCGACAGTGAACATGGTGTGCTCGGCACTTGCACGGGCGGCGTCGGGGTAGGCATGTGCGCCGTCGGGAACCATGAACGGAATGACGACTTGGGGTGCATCGTAGAGGATCTGACCGTGCGCCACACGCCGTGCTATCGCGTCGGCGGGCAAGGCGTCACTGGCGAGGTCTAAGCGCCACTTGTCGGCCATCCGGTCTAGCAGCCGAGTCCGGACGGCTGGGGTCTGCAGCCACACAAACCGTACCGGTCGGGTGTGGTGTGGGGCTGGGGCGGTGAGGGCCTCGGCCACGGCTGCTTCGATCAGTTCCGCTGTTATTGGTTCATCGCTGAACTGGCGCACTGACCTGCGCAAGAGCTGGGCCTGTTGGCGACCCAGCTCGAGGGCTTCGGTGGTACCGAGCCAGAACAGGTCGTCGGGGCCACTTCGCAGCAGGTGTTGGGCGGTCGAGCCGTCGTCAGCCGGGTTAAGGCCGCGCACCACGGCCACCGGCATCGCAGTCAATTTTCCCTTGACCAGATCGGTGGCTGCTGCGACCTCGTCGGCCACCGCGATTTCGGTGATCACTAACTCGTTGCCGTAGCGGTCGACAGCACCCGAATAGTTATGCAGCACAGCCAAACCGGCCGCACCGACCGCGACGTCGGTCTGGCCGTTGCGCCAAGCGCGGCCCATCGTATCGGTGATGACCACCGCGACGTTGACTCCGAGCGCCGCGTGCAACCCAGTGCGCAGCACTGCGGCGCTGGCGTCGGGATTGACAGGTAGTAGCGCCAGTTCGCCCCGGCTGACGTTGGATCCGTCCACTCCGGCGGCGGCTTGCACCAGCCCGAGCGCGTTCTCGGTGATCAAGGTTCTGCCTTTGTGCGCCAGAACGCGTACCGTCTCTTCTTTTATTAGCCTGCGGCGCAGTTCATTTCGTTCTTTGTCATCTCCGGGTGCCGGGACCAAACGACCCTCGCACTTGGATACCACCTTGCTAGTAACCACCACGACGTCACCGTCGCGCAGCCACGGCGCGGCCACGGCGATCGCGGCACTCAGATCGTCGCCGGGACGGAATTCGGGAAGCCCGGCGACAGGCAGGATCTCGATCATCGAGGCGGTGCCGTGCTCAGGCGACGACGCAGAGCGGTGCGAGCCCGAACTGGTCACGCCGTCACGCCCGCGAGCTGAAGCCCAACGCTCACCATGTCAGCCGTTGTCTTCGGGCTGCTCATCAGCAGCGGTATCGACCGCACCGCGACCCCTTCGATTTCAGCGTGGTCGTCTTCGTGTACCAGCCAGCAGTCCAGAATCCCGGTGGTGTGGCGCGCTCCATAATGCTGGCCCACTGCCGCTGCTGTGGATTGTACACCGATCACTGTGAGACATTTATCGGCCATGCCGCGCAACGGCTTTCCGTCAATGATTGGTGAGTAGCCGACGACTGGAGCGGTGGTTGCCCGAAGTGCACCGCGAATACCGGGGATGGCCAGGATGGCGCCTATACTTACCACCGGATTCGACGGTGCCACCAAAATGACGTCGGCGTCAGCGATAGCTGCTACCGCTTCAGTTGCGGCATTGGCTTTTTCCGCTCCAACATAGGCGAAACTATGCGTGGGTACCTGGGCGCGGTAGCGTACCCACCACTCCTGGAAGTGGATTGCGCGCCGGCTGTCATTGATCGGATCAGTGATCACCACATGGGTTTCACAACGGTCGTCACTGGCTGGCACCAACCGTGCGCCCGGTTGCCAGCGGTCACACAGTGCTGTGGTGATCTGCGACAGCGGGTAGCCGGCATTCAGCATCTGGGTGCGCACCAAGTGAGTGGCCAGATCGCGATCCCCGAGTTCGAACCAGTCTGGTTGCACGCCGTACCGCGCGAGTTCCTCCTTGGCGTGCCAGGTTTCGTCGCGGTGACCCCAGCCGCGCTGCGGGTCGATCTCATCGCCTAGGGTGTACATGCAAGTGTCCAGATCCGGACAGACACGCAACCCGTGAATCCAAGCGTCGTCACCGATATTGACGACGGCAGTTAGCTCGTGGCTTGTTGTTAGGGTATCTGGGCATTGTTGCGGGCTAAACTGACCCAGGCCGAGCAGTTGCTGAACTCCCAGCAAGAAGCGGGCACCACCCACCCCACCGACCAGAACCGTGACCCGCACACCGCACGACAGTACCGCTCTGTTCACTTGCCCGCTTGCGAGGGAGAGTCGGGGCATTGAGCCCGACTCAACAGCACCCCGCGGAACAGGGAAAGTAGGAAGGGATCGGCGCAGTGCTTGTGACCAGATGCGCTCGACACGCCGAAGGTTGACGGCAACAGAAACGTCAAAACTCGATTACAACATGGTATGGACATTTGCAGTCACGCTTGACCCAGCAGGTCAACCCGTGTCTAATCACAGTAGTGTTATTTCACGGCTGACCGAATTCGGTATCGTAGACCGAGACTCGATCACTTGTTCGAGCTTTCTGTATACTGCATACGGTGGGAAAGATCACCCCCAATCACACGGTGAGGAGACGGACAACCCAATGTCCTATAAGCACCTTCAGGGCGTAATGGGAAGCACACCGCACACCACGTCCGGCATAGCGCAGGCAGCAGTCACCCTGCCTTATTTGAGCTTGGTTCCCGAAGCGCTGGTCGCATTCCGAGTCGAACCTGAGCCGGAGTCGAGTGACCAATGGCAAGACCGCGCACTATGCGCGCAAACGGATCCCGAGGCTTTCTTTCCTGAAAAGGGTGGTTCTACGCGTGAAGCTAAGAAAATTTGCCTGGGTTGCGAAGTGCGCCACGAATGCCTGGAGTATGCCTTGGCGCATGACGAGCGCTTTGGCATCTGGGGCGGTCTTTCCGAGCGTGAGCGTCGCCGCCTTAAGCGTGGCGTAATCTGATTGTAGGGCCCACTCTAGACCGGCGGCTCAGTCGTCAATCGTCGGGTCGATGACTGAGGGGTCGACGTCTAAATAGGTCGCTACCTGAGCCACCAGAAGATCGTGTAGCAATTCACCAAGCTCGACTGTGTCCTGGGCTCGACGCTCGATCGGCTTGCGGAACAAGACAATTCGCGCCCGCGTAGCATTGCTGCGGACGTCGACGCCAGCGGGGATCAGCCGGGCGAGCGCGATCGGTCCGTCGGCGATGACCTCGGGGGGCCACTGTATGTTTTCTGGGTTCCGCGCGGCGATGCGGGGAATCTCGTCGACCGCCACGTCAAGCTCCGACACCCGCCCTTGCCAACGTTGTTCGATGGGTTCGTAGGCCTCCAGCACCGCCATGTCGAACCGCTCGGCCCGGGCTACGCCATCCCGGCACCGTTGGCGGCAGCAGCGGACTGCGTATGTCGCGGCCCCTTTTTGCGGCTCGGCGCGACGAGAACCGGCGAGACCACTGACCATGCCCCGAAAAGCTACAGGAATTACTCACTGGGCCGATGGTAACGGTTAAACATTCCGTGTCGAACGGATGCGCGTGTCCGGTGCTTCAGCGACGTTTTCGCACGATAGCCTTTCGCTCGTGAATGTTCCCCGTCGCTGCTGCCGGCCCGGGTGTCCGCACTATGCCGTGGCGACGTTGACGTTCGTTTACTCGGACTCGACGGCGGTGGTAGGTCCGCTCGCTACCGTGCGGGAACCGCATTCGTGGGATCTGTGCGTCGACCATGCCGCTCGTATCACTGCACCGCGCGGATGGGAACTTGTGCGCCATGCCGGGCCATTGCCCAGTAATCCTGACGAGGATGACCTGGTTGCCCTGGCAGAAGCGGTACGCGAAGGTCCGGGCGGTGAGCGTAGGTCCTACGGGAACGGCACCAGGGCATCGCTAGGCGGCTTCGCAGATCCCCAGCTACAGTCTGCAGGAGCTCATGCTACCATGCCCCGTGGTGGTTTGCTCGTGCCACCCGAGCGGCGTTCCGGACGGCAGCGTGGACATTTGCGAGTATTGCCTGACCCCTCCGACTAGTTCGGACTAGCAACCGGTGATCCACCGAATATTGTTCCAGGCCGTTACTGCCCGTATCTCTGTGCTGTTGGGCCGATAGGCTGGCACCAAGAGTCCCCGTCATCAGGAGGCCCCGCATGTCTCGGCCCGCCGCGGCTGTTCACCGTGTCGTCAAGGCATATGACGTACGCGGGCTAGTTGGTGAAGAAATAGATGAGTCGCTTAGCGCCGATCTCGGCACGGCATTTGCGAGGTTGATGCGCGCTAAAGGTGCTCGACAGGTAGTCCTTGGCTACGACATGCGTGACAGTTCGCCGTCGCTGGCCGCGGCTTTTGCGAAGGGAGTAACCAGTCAGGGCCTTGATGTGGTGCGGATTGGTCTATCCTCTACCGATCAGCTTTATTTCGCCACGGGGTTGCTGGATTGCCCTGGTGCGATGTTTACCGCGAGTCACAATCCGGCGGTCTACAACGGCATCAAGCTGTGTCTTGCAGGCGCCCAACCGATCGGTGCAGATACTGGGTTGGCCATCATCCGCGACGATGTAATCGCCGGGGTCCCACCTTACCCGCCTTCCCAAGGGCGGCCCGGAACCATTACCGATCGTGATGTGCTGGCCGACTATGGGGTGTTTTTGCGGTCCTTGGTGAACACCGCTGGGCTGCGTCCATTGCGGGTCGCCGTGGACGCCGGCAACGGTATGGCCGGTCACACTACGCCTGCTGTGCTTGGCGCCATTGATTCGATCACCTTGTTGCCGTTGTACTTCGAGCTCGACGGCTCGTTTCCCAATCACGAAGCCAACCCGCTGGACCCGGCGAACCTGGTGGATCTGCAGGCCTATGTGCGTGATACCGGCGCCGATATCGGGCTGGCCTTCGACGGTGACGCCGACCGGTGCTTCGTGGTCGATGAACGCGGTTTGCCGGTCTCACCGTCGACGGTAACCAGCTTGGTGGCCACTCGTGTACTTAAACGGGAGATTGGTGCCACGGTTATCCACAATGTGATCACTTCTCGCGCGGTGCCTGAACTTGTCAGCGAGTGTGGCGGCACACCGCTGCGTTCGCGTGTCGGACATTCCTACATCAAGACGCTGATGGCTGAGACCGGTGCGATTTTCGGTGGTGAGCATTCGGCACACTACTACTTCCGCGACTTTTGGGGCGCCGACTCCGGGATGTTGGCCGCATTATATGTGCTAGCCGCTCTCGGTGAGCAGCAACGGCCGCTCTCGGAGCTGACCGCTGACTATCAGCGCTACGAATCGTCCGGTGAGATCAACTTTACTGTGGTGGACGCGCCGAGCTGTGTGGATGCTGTAGTGGAGTTTTTCGGTAGCCGGATTCATTCCATCGATTACCTTGACGGGGTGACAGTGGATTTGGGCGGCGGCAGCTGGTTCAACCTGCGTAACTCCAACACCGAGCCGTTGCTGCGACTCAATGTGGAGGGCCGCAGTACAGAGGATGTTGACGTGGTGGTCGCCCAGGTCAGTGCTCGAATCGCTGCCCACATACCATCGGGCGCAGAGGTGGAACCGTGAACGCCACTCGGTTGATCGATCTCGAAGATACCGAGGGTTTGATTGCTGCTGACCGAGACGGCTTGCTGCGGGCCGCGTCGTCGGCCGGTGCCCAAGTGCGCGCTATCGCTGCCGCGGCCGAGGAAGGTGCGTTGGAGGCGCTGCGTGCTGATGACCGTCCACGCACCGTGATCTGGATGGCCGGCCGTGGCACTGCCGAGACGGCTGGGGCTATGTTGGCCGCGACATCTGGTGGTGCGACCATCGAGCCGATCGTCTTTGCGAGCCAGGTCCCGCCTTGGGTCGGTCCGCTTGATGTGCTGATCGTTGCGGGCGATGACCCTGGTGATCCGGCGCTGGTTGGTGCTGCTGCGACCGCAGTGGGTCGGGGTGCGCGTGTGGTCGTAGTGGCGCCGTACGAGGGGCCGCTCCGTGACGCGACGGCCGGCCGTGTTGCTGTGCTCGAGCCGCGGCTGCGAGTTCCCGACGAGTTCGGATTGTGCCGGTACCTGGCTGCGGGCTTGGCCGCATTGCAAACCGTGGACCCCAGGCTGAGCCTCGATCTGGCGATGCTTGCCGACAAGTTGGACTCCGAAGCGCTGCACAACAGCGTTGGCTACGAGGTCTTTACCAACCCGGCCAAGACACTAGCTGCGCGCGTGTCCGGTCGTCGGGTGGCGTTTGCGGGCGACTGTGCTGCGACGCTGGCGCTGGCTCGGCACGGCAGTTCGGTGCTGCTGCGGATTGCACACCAGGTTACATCCGCCACCGGGCTCTCGGATGCTGTTGTGGCGGTCCGTGCCTTGGTCGACGTTGCTGAATATGCCCCTGCTTCGGTGGGTGTTCTTTTGCATGACAAAGAGGTCGATGGACCGCTACCCGAGCGACTGCGGGTATTGGCACTCACCTTGGGTAGCGAGCGTACCGTATTGGCTGCCCGGGTCGTTGGGCTCGATGACGTCTACCTCGTCGCGGCTGAGGATGTGCCAGACGGACCCAGCGGCTTAGCTGGGTTACCGGCGCTGGGTGGCGTCGATCGCGCCGAGCAGGAACTGGCAATGTTGGCTGTTCGGCTCGAGATGGCCGCGGTTTACTTGCGATTGGTTCGAGGATAGATAGTACAGTGGAACTGCTACGCGGAGCATTGCGGACATATGCGTGGGGATCGCGGACCGCTATTGCCGAATTCACTGGGCGACCTGTGCCGGCTGCTCATCCAGAAGCTGAACTCTGGTTCGGTGCGCACCCCGGTGACTCGGTTTGGCTACAAGCCGCGAACGGCGAAACTGCGCTACTGGAGGCTCTGGTCGCCGATCCGGAAAGGCAGCTCGGCTCCGTGTCCCGCGCTCGATTTGGTGATGTGTTGCCGTTCCTGGTCAAGGTGCTGGCAGCTGATGAACCGCTGTCGCTGCAGGCCCATCCAAGCACCGAGCAAGCGGTCGAGGGTTACCTGCGTGAAGAACGTCTGGGCATTCCGGTGTCCTCGCCGGAGCGTAACTACCGCGATACCAGTCACAAGCCGGAGTTATTGGTGGCACTGCAGTCATTCGAGGCGCTGGCCGGATTTCGCCAGGCGTCACGCACCGCCGAGCTGCTGACGGCGTTAGCCGTTTCCCACCTCGACCCGTTCATCCATTTGCTGAGCGACCAGTCCGACGCCGACGGTCTGCGTGCGCTGTTCACCACCTGGATAACCGCGCCCCAGCCCGACATCGACGTGCTGGTACCTGCCGTGCTGGAGGGTGCCATCGCCTACGTCAGCTCCGGAGCGACGGAGTTCCTGGCGGAAGTCAAGACGGTGATGGAACTTGGCGAGCGCTATCCTGGTGACGCCGGCGTGCTGGCGTCGTTGTTGCTTAACCGCATCAGCCTCACTCCCGGCGAGGCTATCTTTTTGCCGGCCGGCAACTTGCATGCCTATCTGCGAGGTGTCGGGGTGGAGGTGATGGCTAACTCCGACAACGTGTTACGAGGAGGCCTAACCCCTAAGCATGTCGATGTGCCCGAGCTGCTGCGGGTACTGGACTTCAACCCCACCCCCGAGGAGGCGCTGCGCCCGCCGACCCGCTGCGAGGGTTTCGCGGTGGTTTACGAGACCCCGACCGATGAGTTCGAGGTCGCGCTACTGGCGCTCGACGGCGATTATCTGGGTCATGAGGTCGATGTGTCGCGCCACGATGTGTCGAAAGGCCCACAGATCTTGTTGTGCACCGAGGGTGAGATCACGGTGTACGGTAAGTTCCAGGCCCTCACCATAGAACGCGGTATGGCTGTCTGGATGGCGGCCGACGACGGACCGATTCAGCTGGTCGCGCAGCAACCCGCCAAGCTGTTCAGGGCGACCGTCGGTTTGTGACGGCCTGCCTGTGCTCATATAGCTACAACCGGAGGGTGTGAGCGTTGGGCACGACCTTTTATTTCGGCCAGCGGAACCAGCTACAGGCTATCAAGAAGGGAGAATCGGCGCAGAAACTATGTGGCAAATATTCGGCGAAAACGGGATCGGTCTTGCCGACTCTGAGAAACTGGTCAAACAACCGGCCGACCGGTCAGTACGACCGAGGTGTGTATGTCCGGAACTGAGATGAAAAAAGAGATCAGCGATAGGTGTTTATTGCCAATACTAGGTAGGTGGTCTTAGTGGTGGCCGAACACAGTACGCGGGCCAGTTCGCCGTTGCGGGATTCCAGCGCCTGTTGCAGATGACCGGCCTGCAGCGACGTCATCCTCATTGCTTGCCCGAACTTGGGGTTGCAGCTGGCTACGACATCACCGAAGAGAAAGATCCCGCCCGGCAAACGGTCCAATCTGTCTATAGTGGCGCTATCTGCTGGCCGGAAGGCGTGAAATTCCAGGTCGCCGCACGGCTCGGTGCGCGCCAGTGCGACACCCAGATGCGCGGGAAACAGTGTGTCGGGCAGTGCAATCATCTCAGAAAATGTCGATGGAGTTTGGCGTGGGCTACCCCGAAGGGGGCAGGATCCAGGTGCCATCCTCATAGCGCAGCATGCCCAGTCCCAGCACATATGACATATGGCATAGACACACCGGTGACAACCACCTTCTCCGCTACCAGGCCCTCAGGGATACCAAGTTGGTGGGTGTCATAGTAAATGCCGATGTACACCGTGTCTTCAGTTGTTTTCCGGCATCCACACGACGACAACCACACCGGCAGCCGGATGCCGTGGATGGTAGCGTCGGTCACCAATTCGGCGCACACGACCTCTGGGCACTTCGGCTCGTCGGAATCTACCAGCACACCGGTCACTCGGTGTTGCGAACGGTCCAACCTTGGTGCCAGGATAGATCTCCGCACGATTGCGAAGTTGGCGATCCAGCGGACCCATCGTCCCAGTTGCCACTCCAGATGCGGCCGACTGGGCACGTAGGCGGTGAATTCATCACGCAGGGTGTAGTTCGTTCTAAGCACATGCCCCGCGACGCTCAGGTAGATGCAGTCCGGTCGGTTCTGAAGTATCGGCATGGCGGTGGCTACCATATCCTTCGACAGGCCTCATACATAAGCCCTCGAACTCATTTGTCCCATGGGTCACCAGCGGTTGAGGTGTCGGTCCTGGGGACTGTGACGCGGTTGTCAGTGTCGCTGGTAGTTCGTCGTGCTCGAAAACTGTCAGAAGTTCGATAGCTACCCGCGTGGCGGATAAATCTAGTAATGCTGGCCCCGATGACAGCCGTGTGGTCCCTTGCGCTTGTGCTACCGTGCGCATTCCCCGGAGGTTATTCAGTATTGTGTCGTTCAAACGGCTGACAAAGGGGCAGGTTGATGGCCAGTTGATGGTTGATGAAGTCGGTCGAACAGTCAATTGCTGACCCTGACGAACCCGGTACCCGGCTACGCAAGGATCTCACTTGGCGGGATCTATGTAGTTTTCGGGTTATCGATGGTTGTCGGCGCCGGTATCTTTACGGTGACCGCATCGACTGCCGGCGACATCACTGGTCCGACTATCTGGCGTCTCGTTTCTGATTGTGGTGGCTACTTGCGCGTCGGCGGCGTTGTGTTACGCGTGAGCTCACCTCGACGCTGCTGGTAGCAAGTGTATCTTTTTCTGCCTTTTTAGGTGGATTATTTACTTGGCTCATCGGTTGGATTCTGTTTTTGGAAATATCGATGGGCGGAGGCTGTGGTGGCCAAAGGCTGATTGAGCTACCTGGATACGGTGTTCGGATTCGTCGGTAGCACAATCCGGACTCGGAACAGTTCAGCTTGACCGGGGTGCGCTGCTGATCGTCTCGGTGGTGGCCACTCTGTGCGTTCTGGGCACCAACGTTCTCATCGAAGTTTTCCGCGGTGTTCACTGGCATTAAGGGGGCGGGGGTGAGTTTGGTTGTGGTGGCCGGTGCCTTCTATATCAAAGCCGCTAACTACTCGCCGTTCATTCTAAGCCCGGAAGCCGGACACGACGTAAGTGGCGTTAATCAGTCGGTGTTGTTGCTGCTCACCGGTGCGCACAGCAGCAATTACATGCTGGCATAGTGCATTGGCGAGGGCATCAATTGTGTTCTTCGCGTTTATCTGGTTCGACATAGTAGCAACTATGGCTGAGGAGACTAGGCGTCCCCAGCGCGATGTTTCTGCCCTGAAGGGGATCCTGGCGTCGCTGGGGATCGTGCACTTCTCTACGTAGCGGTATTCGGTCGTGCTATCCGGAATGGTTTCCTACACCCAGCTCAAGACCGCCCCCGGCCGTGGTCCGGCAAACCTGACCATCGCATTCACAGCCAACGGGCTGCACTGGGCAAGCAAAGTCATTTTCATCAGGGCGTTGGTCGGATTGATCACCGTGGTGATGGTGCTGATACTCGGGCAATGCCGAATCTTGTTCGCCACTGTACGGGACGGGCCACTGCGCTAGTTGCTGCGGTGGTGGGTGCTGAAGACGGCGGTGTTGCCGATAGCCGAGCTCGAGGAGATGGTCAACTTTGGAACATTGTTTGCGTTCGTCCTGGTGTCGGCCGGTGTGGTTATCCTGCGCCGAACACTGCCGAACCTGCAGCAGGGGTTCCGTGTGTCGTGGGCGTCGTTGCTTAATGATCGTATTGATTTGTGCCTCAGTTTGGCTGATGCTGAACTTGACTGCAGTTGATGTGGATCCGGTGCGCTGTCTGGCTGTTAGCGCGAAATCTCAATCTACTATAATATTATATAGAAGATTGGACATCGGCACTCGGTGCAAGTCTACCGAGAGGTCCACCAAGTCAAATGCGACTCCGATCTTGACGCCAGCAACGTGTTGGTTTACAAATTCTGGCTTCAAGGGAGTATAAATCAACGCGTTATGTCTAGATATGAAGACGAAATCTGCTGTGTTGCCAAGCTTTACCTCAGTGTTACTGGCTAGGAGTGTTAGCGCATGACCGCAGAACTCAGACCAGACCTCGCGGTGTGGCATGACAAGAAGCGCTACCTATGGATCATAAGACTGATTTCCCCGACGATGTTGTTAGCGATCCTGCCGATCATCTGAGGCATAAATCAGGTTTGCTGGAAGGACGCCCTGCTGGCGTTGTTGTGAATCGGGCCGTTCTTGGTCTACATCTTGCCGCTCGCATTGGACCTGGAGGTCGTTCTGGACAGGGCAGAACCCGCCCGACGAGGTATGAGGTATGGAGCGGCAGGAACACGATAAGTACTTATCGCTACTGCACTTGCACCTAGCCTTCCTGCTTAATTATGCCAGCTTGATCTTTGGTGCCTACCTGTTACCGGCGTCGGGCCCGAGTTGGTTGGCAGGGTTATCCGGGCGGGCCGTGCTGACCGCCGAAGATCGGGCTGGCGCTGTCGACTAGTGTTCTCGGCGCGCTCAGCATGAACGCTGCGCACGAGATGGGGCACAAGAAGTAAAGCCCTAGAAGCAGTGGCTGTCCAAGCTGACTCTCGCTCACAGTTTGCTACGGGTGCTGCTACATCGAGCACAAGCGTGGCCACCACGTCTAGGTGGCCACGTCCGAGGATCGGGCATAAGACCACTTTGGCGAGATATTTTGGGAGATTCTGCCGTACAGTGTTGTCAGCGTCCTGCGCTCCGTATTGCGGTTAGAGGATCGGCGGCTGCGGTGCCGGGGCAGAGCCTATGGAATCCAAAAACGTATACACGTAACGATGTGCCCAACGCCTGGCTGATAGCGGTGGCGTTGTGGGGCGTGCTGATCACGGTGTTCGGTCCGGCGTTGGTCCTGTTGGCGGTTATGCAGGCGCTTTACGCCTGGACCATGTTTGAGACGGTGAACTATCTCAGGCGTTACGGACTGCTGCGGCAGAAGACCGCGGCCGGTCGCTACGAGCGTTGCCCCCCGAGCATCGGCTGGATACTTCGACCATCTGGCGACCAACCTGTTTCTTTTAACACCTGCAGCGGCACAGCGAACACCACGCCAATCCGACTCGCCGCTATCAGACGCTGCGTAACCGCGACGGCGCATCCAATCTGCCGAGTGGGTATGTGTCGATGATGAGGCTGGCGTATTTCCCGCCACTGTGACGCAAGGTGACCGATCATCGAGTGCTGGCGCACTAAATAGACACTGGGGCGATATTGATCGGGCTAACTTGCAGCCCTGGCTGAAGGAGAAGAGAAGCTGCTGGTCGACTATGGCGTTACACAATGACGGCCGCCTACCAGTGCCCGGTCTGCGACTACATTTACGACAAGTCACAGGGCTGGCCGGAAGATGGCATCGAGCCCGGTATCCGCTGGGATGACATTCCCGAGGACTGGAGCTGCCCCTGGTCAAGGCGAACTTCGATATGGCATGAAGAGGCTACGCATCCGTGAGCGCCCAAAACGATATATCCGTGCCGGTGAAGCGGATTCTTTATGCCTAAGCGGCACACATCTTGTCGCGTGATTCGGTATTGGATGTAATGTGAGATCTCCTGCTGACCCGAGGCTGGTCGGCTATCATGTTGTCCATTGTCGCCCGTTTAGCTGGTATCGGGCGGCAGGCCATTTACAACGAGTTCGGCTCACGGAAAGGCCTGGCGCAAGGCTATGTGCTGTGTCTAGCTGATTGCCTTGTCGACAACGTCCATGCCGTTCTGGATCCAAACGTTGGCAGCATATACGAATCGTTCCTGCAGGGTTTTCGGTCGTTCTTCTACGAGTCGGCGGCGGACCCATTAGTGATTTCGTTGCTGAACGGTGTAGCTGAGCCTGATCTGTGGCAGCTCAATCACTACGTGACAGCGAGCCTGTCATCACTCGCGCGTTGGCTCGGTTGGCGATGGCGTTCACTCAGACCTGGGTGGCCAGTAGCGATGAAGACGCTGGCATCCTGGCGCGTGCTATCGACAGGCTGTCGTTGAGCTACGTGGTCGATGCCCCCAGAAGCTGGCCACGACGTGGCGGCGGGTCTAGCACGTTTGATGACGCCTTTCGCTTTAACGTCATGGGGTCGTCAACGTGCCTTGACCTTGATCTGTGAAGACCCAGGGCCGCAGAAAGTTAAGCTGACTACGGTTGCTGTAAAATAATTCATTTGCCCTTGTGAGTCCCTGAGTCCTAGAAGGATTGAGACACGGTATGACTACGACCGAAAATTCGCTGACACCTGATGTTCGTAACGGCATCGACTTCAAGGTTGCTGACCTGTCGCTGGCGAATTTCGGTCGCAAAGAACTCGACCTCGCCGAGTACGAGATGCCTGGCCTGGTGTCACTGCGTCATGAGTACGCCGAGGTGCAGCCCCTGAAAGGGGCCCGTATTTCCGGCTCGCTGCACATGACGGTGCAGACCGCGGTACTGATCGAGACGTTGACTACGCTGGGTGCTGAGGTTCGCTGGGCATCGTGCAATATTTTCTCGACCCAGGACCATGCGGCGGCAGCAGTCGTCGTTGGCCCATACGGTACGCCCGAGGAGCCCAAGGGTGTACCGGTCTTCGCCTGGAAGGGCGAGACGCTCGAGGAGTATTGGTGGGCTGCCGAGCAGATGCTAACCTGGCCAGATCCCGATAAGCCGGTCAACATGATCCTGGACGACGGCGGGGATGCCACCATGATAGTGCTGCGCGGCATGCAGTACGAGAAAGCCGGCGTAGTGCCGCCTGCCGAGGACGACGACCCCGCCGAGTGGAAAGTTTTTTTGAACCTGCTGCGGAAGCGCTTCGAGACAGACAAGGGCAAATGGACCAAGATCGCCCAGTCGGTCAAGGGTGTCACCGAAGAGACGACCACAGGCGTGCTGCGGCTGTACCAATTCGCCGCGGCCGGGGATCTAGCTTTCCCTGCGATCAACGTCAACGACTCGGTGACCAAGTCCAAGTTCGACAACAAGTACGGTACCCGACACTCCCTGATCGACGGCATCAACCGTGGCACTGACGCCCTAATCGGCGGCAAGAACGTGCTCATTTGTGGCTACGGGGATGTGGGTAAGGGGTGCGCGGAAGCGGCGAAGGGTCAGGGCGCGCGGGTCACTGTCACCGAGATCGACCCGATTAACGCGCTGCAGGCGCTGATGGAGGGCTTCGACGTCAAGCGGGTCGAGGACGCCATCGCTTACGCAGACATCGTCGTAACCGCGACTGGCAACAAAGATATCATTTTGCTTGAGCACATGAAGGCAATGAAGGATCATGCCATCCTGGGCAACATTGGCCACTTTGACAACGAAATCGACATGGCGGCGCTGGAACGTTCCGGGGCGACGCGACTCAAAATCAAACCGCAGGTAGACCTGTGGACTTTTGGCGACAGCGGCAAGTCAATCATTGTGCTTTCTGAGGGTCGGCTGCTGAACCTGGGCAACGCCACCGGCCATCCGTCGTTTGTGATGAGTAATAGTTTCGCTAACCAGACGATCGCCCAGATCGAGCTGTGGACCAAAAACGACGAATATGACAATGAGGTGTATAGGCTGCCCAAACACCTCGATGAAAAAGTGGCCCGCGTCCACGTCGAGGCCCTTGGCGGCCAGCTGACCAAGCTGACTAAGGACCAGGCCGAATACCTCGGTGTCGACGTCGACGGTCCGTTCAAGCCGGACCACTATCGCTACTGATTCCGCTGAGCGTCCGTCAGTTGCTCAGTCGCAGGCTCTATAGGCCCGCGCCGTGTTGATTGCGATTGAAGGTGTTGACGGCGCCGGCAAGCGCACCTTTTCCGAGGAGTTACGCCAGGCGTTTGAGGCCACCGGGAAGTCGGTAGCAACGTTGGCTTTCCCACGTTATCGGCAATCAGTGGTCGCCGACATAGCCGCGGAGGCGCTGCATGGCCAGCACGGTGATCTCGCGTCGTCGGTGTATGCGATGGCCCTGCTGTTCGCGTTCGATCGCGCCGGGGCAGTCGAGGACATCGAAGCGTTGGATCGCAATCATGACGTAGTGCTTCTTGATCGCTACGTTGCGTCCAATGCCGCCTATAGCGCCGCGCGTTTGCATGAGGACTGCAGCGGGAAAGCGGTGGCTTGGGTACAGCGAATCGAATACCAGAGATTGCGGCTGCCCTCGCCAGATTGGCAATTACTTCTCGCGATCTCCGTCGAGCTTGCCGGGAAGCGTGCCCGCTACCGGGCCCGCACTGATCCCGACCGGCTGCGTGATAGTTACGAACGCGACGACGACCTTCAACGGCGCACCAGCGCGGTATACGCCGACCTGGCTGCCGCCGGTTGGGGCGGGCGGTGGTTAGTCGTCGACGCGGACACCGATTCGGGCTGGTTGGTCGCGACTTTGATGGGCTGTTAGACTGTGTCTAGGGCCGAATTCGACGGTAATTGAACTTGTCATGTGTGAAACGCCCGTGTGGCGCCCTAGGTTTGTTCCGATCTGGTGACACCATGGACGTCATGAGGCAAAGGATTTTGGTCGTCGATGACGACGCTTCGCTGGCTGAGATGCTCACTATCGTGTTGCGTGGGGAGGGCTTCGACACCGCGGTCATCGGTGACGGTACTCAGGCCCTGACCGCGGTGCGCGAGCTACGCCCCGACTTGGTGTTACTGGACCTGATGTTGCCCGGCATGAACGGCATCGACGTGTGTAGGGTGTTGCGCGCCGACTCTGGCGTTCCGATTGTGATGTTGACAGCCAAGACCGACACTGTGGACGTGGTACTAGGGCTAGAGTCGGGTGCCGATGACTACATCATGAAGCCGTTCAAGCCCAAGGAGCTGGTTGCTCGGGTGCGGGCGCGGCTACGGCGTAACGATGACGAGCCAGCCGAGATGCTGTCCATTGCCGATGTCGACATCGACGTGCCTGCACACAAGGTCACCCGAAACGGTGAACATATCTCATTGACACCGCTGGAATTCGACCTGCTGGTCGCGCTGGCACGCAAGCCACGCCAGGTGTTTACTCGTGATGTGCTGCTCGAACAGGTGTGGGGATATCGTCACCCAGCGGATACCCGTTTGGTTAACGTGCATGTCCAGCGGCTACGGGCCAAGGTCGAGAAGGACCCGGAGAACCCGACCGTGGTGTTGACCGTTCGAGGAGTGGGATACAAGGCCGGACCCCCGTGACTTGCCGGCGACGATCCGGAGCGAAGAGATACGGTAGGTTTGCTACTCGCTCGCGTCGCGATGCGGATATGGGGGCACGCCCCCACCAATACCAATGCGGGGTACCCCCACCCGCGTGGGGGGGACGGCGCCTGTGATCTTCAGATCGCGACGACGGATCCGGGGTCGCTGGGGGCGTTCCGGCCCCATGACGCGTGGCATGGGCGCGTTGACTCGACTCGTGGGCGTTGCCTGGCGCCGGTCACTGCAACTGCGAGTTGTAGCACTAACATTTGGTCTTTCGTTGGCCGTGATTTTGGCGCTTGGCTTCGTGCTCACCAGTCAGCTCACCAGCCGTGTCCTCGACGTCAAAGTCAGGGCCGCCATCGAGCAGATCGAGCGGGCACGTACCACCGTCACTGGGATCGTCAACGGTGAGGAGACCCGTTCGCTGGACAGCAGTCTGCAGCTGGCCCGCAACACGCTGACATCGAAATCTGACCCAACTTCTGGTGCTGGCCTCATCGGTGCCTTTGATGCGGTGCTGATAGTGCCTGGTGATGGCCCGCGCACCGCGACCACGGCCGGACCTGTCGATCAAGTGCCTAATTCGTTGCGTGGCTTCATCAAAGCCGGACAGGCGGCTTACCAATACGTGACGGTACACACTGAGGGCTTCTCGGGGCCAGCGCTGATCATCGGCACGCCGACGTCGTCGCAGGTGGCCAATCTCGAGCTTTACCTGATCTTTCCGCTGAAGAACGAGCAGGCCACCGTCACGCTGGTGCGCGGCACAATGGCCACCGGCGGCCTGGTGCTGTTGGTATTGTTGTCGGGTATTGCATTGCTGGTATCGCGCCAGGTGGTGGTGCCGGTGCGATCGGCGTCGCGGATCGCCGAACGGTTCGCCGAGGGGCACCTGTCGGAACGGATGCCGGTGCGTGGCGAGGACGACATGGCAAGGCTGGCGGTGTCGTTCAATGACATGGCGGAGAGCTTGTCTCGGCAGATCACCCAACTCGAGGAATTCGGTAACCTGCAACGCCGTTTCACGTCCGACGTCAGCCACGAACTCCGTACGCCGCTGACCACCGTGCGGATGGCTGCCGACTTGATCTACGACCACAGCTCCGACCTTGCTCCTACGCTGCGGCGGTCCACCGAACTGATGGTCAGCGAACTCGATCGATTCGAGACACTGCTTAACGACCTGCTCGAGATCTCGCGGCACGACGCCGGCGTGGCCGAGCTCTCTGTCGAGGCGGTTGATTTGCGCGTGACGGTGAATAACGCGCTGGGCAATGTCGGCTACTTGGCCGAAGAGGCTGGTATCGAACTGTTGGTAGACATGCCTGCCGACGAGGTGATTGCCGAGGTTGACGCCCGTCGAGTCGAGCGGATCCTGCGCAACCTGATCGCCAACGCCATCGACCATGCCGAGCGTAAACCGGTGCGGATTCGTATGGCCGCCGACGAGGATACTGTCGCTGTCACCGTGCGCGACTACGGGGTCGGGCTGCGGCCCGGTGAAGAGAAGCTGGTGTTCAGTCGGTTTTGGCGTTCGGACCCGTCACGGGTGCGGCGCTCTGGGGGCACCGGCCTAGGACTGGCGATCAGCATCGAGGATGCGCGGCTCCACCAGGGTCGACTCGAAGCATGGGGCGAGCCTTGCCAAGGCGCTTGCTTCAGGCTGACGCTTCCGTTGGTTCGTGGCCACAAGGTTACCACAAGTCCGTTGCCCATGAAACCGATCTCACAACCAACTCCGCATGCCAATACAGCCAGCCAACAACACGGCACCCAACGCCAACGCTTGCGAGAGTACGCCGAGAGGAGTGGGTGATGCGGCGCGTTCTAGTGATCATGCGGCTGTTGTGTCTGGGCATGTTGTTCACTGGCTGTGCTGGGGTACCCAATTCGTCGGCTCCACAGGCGATTGGCGCTGTAGAGCGACCGGCGCCGTCGAATCTGCCCAAGCCGACCCCCGGTATGGATCCCGATGTGCTGTTGCGCGAATTCCTCAAGGCCACAGCCGATCCAGCCAACCGACACCTGGCGGCCCGTCAGTTCCTCACCCAGTCGGCATCCAATGCTTGGGACGACGCCGGTAGCGCATTGCTGATCGACCATGTGATGTTCGTCGAAAACCGTTCTGCCGAACGTGTTTCGGCGACAATGCGGGCAGACATCCTGGGTTCGCTTTCCGATATGGGTGTGTTCGAGACTGCAGAGGGTGTGCTGCCAGACCCGGGTCCGGTCGAATTGATCAAGACATCGGGTGGTTGGCGGATTGACCGCCTGCCCAACGGGGTTTTCCTGGACTGGCAGCAGTTTCAGGCAACTTATAAGCGAAACACGCTCTACTTCGCCGATCCGACTGGCAAGACCGTGGTTCCCGATCCCCGTTACATCGCGGTTCTAGGTCATGATCAGTTGGCCACCGAGCTTGTTTCCAAATTGCTGGCTGGTCCACGACCCGAAATGGCCCACGCTGTACGCAATCTGTTGGCTCCGCCGCTGCGGCTGCGTGGTCCGGTGACGCGGGCCGACGGCAGCAAGAGCGGGATCGGACGAGGTTACGGCGGTGCGCGGATAGATCTGGAGAAACTATCCACCACTGATCCGCACAGCAGGCAATTGCTTGCCGCGCAGATCATTTGGACCTTGGTCAGGGCGGATATCAGAGGGCCCTATGTGATAAACGCTGATGGCGCGCCGTTGGACGACAGGTTCGCCGATGGGTGGACCACTTCCGACGTTGCTGCCACCGACCCGGGCGTGGCCGACGGCGCAGGTGCGGGGTTGCATGCGTTGGTGGGTGGGGCATTGGTATCGTTGGGCGGGCAGCGTGCTACCGTGGTGCTTGGAGCCTTCGGGCGGATGAGCGACCAGACTGGCGCTGCACTATCCCGCAGCGGGAGGCAGGTGGCGTCGGTGGTGACCCTGCGCCGCGGTGCTTCCGATATGGCGGCGTCGCTGTGGATCGGTGATCTTGGTGGTGAAGCTATCCAGTCTGCCGACGGACACAGCCTGTCGCGGCCCAGCTGGTCGCTAGACGACGCAGTTTGGGTGGTGGTCGACACTAGTAATGTGTTGCGGGCCATCCAGGAACCGGCATCGGGGCAACCTGCGCGTATTCCGGTGGATTCCGTTGCAGTGGCCAGCCGGTTCCCGGGGCCGATTACCGACCTGCAGCTTTCTCGGGATGGGACGCGTGCCGCGATGGTGATCGGTGGACAGGTTATTCTCGCCGGAGTCGAACAGACTCAGGGCGGACAATTTGCCTTGACATATCCGCGCCGACTGGGTTTCGGGTTGGGCAGCTCGGTAGTGTCGTTGTCCTGGCGAACTGGCGACGACATCGTGGTGACCCGCACCGATGCCACGCATCCAGTATCGTACGTTAACCTTGACGGGGTCAATTCTGATGCGCCGGCCCGCGGTTTGCAGGTTCCGCTGTCAGCGATTGCCGCCAACCCGTCGACGGTGTATGTAGCGGGTCCACAAGGGGTGTTACAGTATTCGGCGTCCGTTGCCGAAAGCCAGCAGGGCTGGTCGGAGGTCGCGGGGTTGACCGTTAGGGGGGCGGAGCCGGTGTTGCCGGGCTGAGTGGTTGATGTTTTCGATATCGCCGGGTTCGGTTGCTGAACCTCGGCGAGGTCTAAGTCACCTTTTCATAGCTGATCGGTACACTGTGGATGTGCTTGATCTTGCGCTGACGCTGGAATGCGGTCGGCTGTGGTGCGCCCGCCACGCGATGGAGCGATGCCTTGGCCGCAGAGCTGTCAGTGGCTGCTGGCTAACCGCGTGGTGGTGAATCTTTTGTGTTGACTCGCTAGTGCCGGTGCCCGTCGCCAGGCGATCCTCGCGATGAAGGAGCATGGCTGCCGCGACCTGGTTGCACCACTGGCCCGACAGCGCGTGAGTCGGTCCGGATCTTGCACGCTGCCGGGAGTGAGTGACCACGGTGCTGGCGATCGCGGTCGCTTGATGGAACCCGGGTGAAAGTAATGAATGCGGCCAGCTTGATTCCGATGAATCATGCTTGAATTCGATGGGAAGACGTTAAGAACTCGTAACATGCCTGCCAAATTGGTGGCATGGCAAGGTGAACACGAACTAATGTTGAAGGTAAATTTCCCGGAGCTTGTTGGGATTCGTGGTCGCGATTTTCCCAGCGGCGCTACTCGCGGCAGGAGGTGCGCAATCGACATCTTGCCCCGGCGGGCAGCTTGCGCAGTTGATTTTTTTGCAGAATTGCTTCCCACCCCGTCGGCGTGGTTTTGTACAGCTAGCGGTGGTCGTAAGCGCGGCGAAGCCGAGCACAGCGGGTTGCCACTCAATCAAAATCAAAGCTAGGCGCGCAGGGCGCGTGTGACGTGAAAAGAGAAACGAGTTGTCACGTACGTCAAGGTTAACCGTGGATTTGGGTCAGGTTCTCGACCCTGCACCGGTTGCATCCGACGAGCCGGTTGAACTGATGTCGAACGTCGAGATCGTTTTCAAGGGCCGCAATGTCGAGATTCCCGATCACTTCCGCATCCATGTTTCGCAGAGACTTGCTCGCTTGGAGAGGTTCGACCGGGCCATTTACTTGTTTGACGTCGAACTAGATCATGAACGCAACCGTCGCCAACGTAAGTCCTGTCAACGCGTGGAGATCACCGCGCGGGGCCGAGGTCCGGTAGTGCGTGGTGAAGCGTGTGCTGACAGTTTCTATGCAGCACTTGAGTCAGCGGTCGTCAAACTCGAGAGCCGGCTGCGCCGTGGCAAGGATCGACGCAAAGTACACTACGGTGACAAGACCCCTGTTTCAGTGGCGGAGGCAACCGCGGTCGCTGTGCCGCCAGAAAAGGCCTTCAACGCCGAACTTGCTCCGGTGCACGATCACGACAGTGTGGTCACAAACTATGAGCCGGGGAGGATCGTCCGTACCAAAGAACACCCGGCCAAGCCGATGTCAGTCGACGATGCACTCTACGAGATGGAGCTTGTCGGACACGACTTCTTTTTGTTCCTGGACAAGGAGAGTGAGCGGCCGTCAGTCGTTTACCGGCGCCATGCTTATGACTATGGCTTGATCCGTCTGGCTTGATCAGCGGCCAGCATCGCGTCGTCCCCTACGATGGGAATCGCCTTATCGAAGAAGACTCCAATTCACAGGGGACATAGCTGTGCTGTCGAAGTTGCTGCGACTTGGCGAAGGTCGCATGGTCAAGCGCCTCAAAAAGGTGGCCGAATATGTCAACACGTTGTCCGATAGCGTCGAGAAACTCACCGATGTCGAGCTGAAGGCCAAGACCGACGAATTCAAGCAACGGCTGGCCGATGAGAAAAACCCAGAAAGCCTCGATGATCTGCTACCCGAGGCATTCGCGGTAGCCCGCGAAGCCGCCTGGCGGGTGCTCGACCAGCGTCCGTTCGACGTGCAGGTGATGGGTGGGGTGGCGTTGCACTTGGGGAACGTCGCGGAAATGAAGACCGGTGAAGGCAAGACCTTGACTTGCGTGCTGCCCGCCTACCTCAACGCGCTGGCCGGCAAGGGTGTACACATCGTTACCGTCAACGACTACCTGGCTAAACGCGACAGCGAGTGGATGGGGCGAGTGCACCGCTTCCTGGGTCTGCAGGTCGGTGTGATCTTGGCGCCCACGACCCCCGACGAGCGTAGGGTGGCCTACAACGCCGACATCACCTACGGCACCAACAATGAGTTCGGCTTCGACTACCTGCGTGACAACATGGCGCACTCGCTGGACGACTTGGTGCAGCGTGGGCACAACTACGCCATCGTCGACGAAGTGGACTCCATCCTGATCGACGAGGCCCGCACCCCGTTGATCATCTCCGGTTCCGCCGATGGAGCGTCCAACTGGTACACCGAGTTTGCCCGGTTGGTGCGGCTGATGGACAAGGATGTCCACTACGAGGTCGACTTACGGAAACGCACTGTCGGCGTGCACGAAAAAGGCATGGAGTTCGTCGAAGACCAGCTCGGCATCGACAACCTCTACGAGGTCGCCAATTCGCCACTAGTGAGCTACCTCAACAACGCCTTGAAGGCCAAGGAGCTTTTCAACCGCGACAAAGACTATATCGTCCGCGACGGTGAAGTGTTGATCGTTGACGAGTTCACCGGTCGCGTGTTGATTGGACGTCGCTACAACGAGGGCATGCACCAGGCCATCGAGGCTAAGGAGTACGTCGAGATCAAGGCTGAGAACCAGACGCTCGCCACCATCACGCTGCAGAACTATTTCCGACTCTACGACAAACTAGCCGGCATGACTGGTACCGCTCAAACCGAGGCGGCCGAGCTGCACGAGATCTACAAGCTGGGCGTGGTCGCCATTCCGACCAACAAACCGATGATCCGCGAAGACCAATCCGATCTTATCTATAAGACTGAGGAAGCCAAATACATTGCGGTGGTCGATGACGTTGCCGAGCGCTACGAGAAAGGCCAGCCGGTGCTGATCGGCACAACCAGCGTGGAACGCTCGGAGTATCTGTCGCGGCAGTTCACCAAGCGGCGCATCCCGCACAACGTGCTCAATGCTAAGTACCACGAACAAGAGGCGGGCATCATCGCCGTGGCGGGCCGGCGCGGCGGTGTCACCGTCGCCACCAACATGGCCGGCCGGGGTACCGACATCGTGCTGGGCGGCAACGTCGACTTCCTCACCGACCAGCGACTGCGCAGACTTGGCCTGGATCCGGTGGAGACGCCGGACGAGTACGAGCAGGCTTGGCACTCCGAACTGCCTAAGGTCAAGGAGGAAGCCGGTCAAGAGGCCGCCGAGGTAATTGAGGCCGGTGGTCTGTATGTGTTGGGTACCGAACGCCACGAGTCGCGGCGTATTGACAACCAGCTGCGCGGCCGCTCCGGTCGTCAAGGTGACCCCGGCGAGTCACGCTTCTACTTGTCGTTGGGTGATGAGCTCATGCGCCGGTTCCATGGCGCCACCTTGGAGGCCTTGTTGACCAGGCTGAACCTGCCTGACGATGTGCCGATCGAAGCCAAGATGGTCACCCGGGCGATTAAGAGCGCCCAGACCCAAGTCGAGCAGCAGAACTTTGAGGTCCGCAAGAACGTTCTCAAGTACGACGAGGTGATGAACCAGCAGCGTAAAGTGATCTATGCTGAGCGTCGTCGTATCCTCGAAGGTGAGAGTCTGCAGCAGCAGGCGTTGGGCATGGTTTGCGACGTCATCACCGCTTACGTCGACGGCGCGACTACCGACAGCTGCTACGTCGAGGACTGGGATCTGGATGCGTTGTGGTCGGCGCTGGAGACGCTCTATCCGGTCGGAATCAAGCACGAGTCGCTGAAGCAAGCAGACGAGGATTCTGAACGTGACGAGCTCACTCGCGATGAATTGCTCGAGGCGCTGCTTACCGATGCCCGACGTGCTTATGCCGCAAGGGAAGCCGAGCTCGCGGAACTGGCTGGCGAGGGTGCGATGCGTCAGCTGGAGCGCAATGTGTTGCTTAACGTCGTCGACCGCAAGTGGCGCGAACACCTCTACGAGATGGATTATCTCAAAGAGGGCATCGGGCTGCGCGCGATGGCCCAGCGCGATCCGTTAGTGGAGTACCAGCGCGAGGGCTACGACATGTTCATGGCCATGCTCGATGGTGTGAAAGAGGAGTCGGTCGGCTTCTTATTCAATCTTGCTGTTGAAGCGGTGCCTGCCCCCCAGGTGGCCCCGGTGCAAGTACCCGAAGGGTTCACCGGATTGGTCGCAGATAACGAGGTCGTCGGATCGCGCCAAGAGGCTTCAAGAGCGTTGCACACCAAGGGTATTGATAACGAGTCGACCACGCTGACGTATTCTGGGCCGCCCGAAGACGGCTCGATGCAGGTGCAGCTTAACGGCGGTGGTGCGCAGAAAACGCCAGCCGGGGTCCCGGCCGGGGCCAGTCGACGTGAGCGGCGCGAAGCCGCGCGGCGGCAAGGCCGCGGTGCCAAGCCGTCGAGATCGATGAAAAAGTGATAGCGGCACTTTTCGCCTCGAATATGATTATGGAGACAATCGGGGGATGAAACGCTTGCTGATGAGCGGCTACGGTGCTATGGGGTGTCATGTTCCTCGTAGCCTTCCTCTGTTCAGTTGGATTTGTGGGCGTCATCGTGGTGCCGTGCGATGTCCATCACGGGCTTGTCGCGCCGATCGTGGTCAATGATGTGGCTCTGCCTGTGTGCTCGTATTCGTATCCGGCATAGTGTGATGGCACGGTCAGAGTTCAAATGGTGGTGGACGCGGTTTGTGTCGGCCTCGATCGAGAGCAGCACCTATGTACTGCACCAGCCCTTGCGTTGCTATTGCTTTATTGGCAATGGCGAACCACGTAAACCGAGTCGTTCAAGGGGGCGGACGCCACCTGGGCGGCTGGCGCTCTGAGTGTTGTTTTTTGACTCGGCTGGGTGATAGTGTTCCGCGTTGACTTTAAAATATAATTTAAGTATTTGACCTGTTCGACCCTACGCAGGTTTACTGGTCGTGGTGCGGTAAAGCCCTACCTTGCCATTGGCTTTTGTTCTCCACTGCTCTACCGGCTGGGGGGGCTAAACCGATCCATAGTTCGGTTTCCTCGTCGTGTGCTGGGCGCCACCCACGATGATGGCGGGGCAACTGCTCGTCGCGAGCGCCACCACGGGCCACATCCTGATCGCTACCCAACTAGGAGAGCACGACTTAGTGGTGATGATGGGCGACCGATACCGTCAGTCACCGGAGCAACGTGCCGATATTGTTGCCTTGAAGACACTAGTCACGCCGGGGCGGCCTCCACAACGGTTAGTCAAGGACTAACTCTCGAGGAACTTGGGATCTTATCCGGGGTGGTGCGCATGCCGTCCTTGGTTTGCATCGCCATCGGTGAATGTCATATCCATCGAGAGCGGAACCGATGTCCGCGTAGCGTGGTTCGCTAAGTCCGTAACCAGTCAAAACTGGCGTGTTTGCCGGAGTCGGTCAACAGTGCGACGCAATTATCGGGGGTGAGCATTGAAGATGTACTTGACGCGCACTACAGTTCCGTTGATTAGCTAACGCTAGTTTCGCTGGGCTATAAGGATATTCCGTGATCACTTCTTTCTCGGCGGCATTTCGTTAAGGTATTGAGGCTATGGACGTCAAGGAGGTGCTGTTGCCCGGGGTGGGCTTGCGGTACGAGTTCACCAGTCGCAAGGGCGATCGAATCGGGATCATCGCCCGGCGCAGCGGCGATTTCGATGTCGTCGTATATCGTCGCGAGGATCCGGACTGGGCTCAGCCGGTTTTCTGCCTCACTGACGACGAAGCCGACGCTGTCGCTCAGATTCTGGGCGCACCTAGGATTGCAGAGCGGTTCACTGAGCTGGCTAGTGAAGTTCCCGGGCTCGAAACCAGGCAAGTTCGCATCGCGCCGGAGAGCCTATTCGTCGATCGGCCGCTGGGCGACACCCGCGCTCGTACTCGTACCGGCGCATCGATTGTCGCAATTGTGCGCGACGAGGACGTCGTGGTTTCGCCAGGCCCGGCTGAACCGCTGCGGGCACGAGATGTGCTGATCGTGATAGGTACCGAAGAAGGTATCGCCGGGGTCGAGCAGATCATCGACAAGGGCTGAGGCGATGGAAATTTCGGGGGCGCTGCTGTCCCAAGTCGGCGCCCTCTTAACCACACTTGCCGTGTTGGGCGCCGGCGCACGTCGATACTCGTTGTCTCCGATACCGGTTTATCTGATAGCGGGGCTCTCACTCGGTAAGGGCGGCATCATGCCAGTGTCCGCCGCCGATGAATTCATCACTACGGGAGCGCCCATTGGCATTGTGTTGTTGTTGCTGACATTGGGTCTGGAGTTCTCTGCGACCGAGTTCGCCAGCAGTCTGCGGCGTCACCTGCCGTCAGCCGGTGTCGACATCATTCTCAACGCCACACCCGGTGCGGTGGCTGGCTGGCTGCTGGGCTTGGACGGGGTCGCTGTGCTTGCGTTGGCCGGCGTCACGTACATCTCCTCATCCGGTGTCATTGCGCGCCTGCTGGCTGACTTACGGCGGCTCGGTAACCGGGAAACGCCGGCGGTGCTGTCTGTGTTGGTGCTCGAAGACTTTGCGATGGCAGCTTACCTGCCGCTATTCGCGGTACTTTCGGCGGGTGGCAGTTGGCTGGATGCCGTCGTCGGCATGGTCGTAGCGGTCTGTGCGCTATTCGCGGCGTTTGCTGCGTCCTATCACTGGGGCCATCATGTCGGTCGGCTGGTGGAGCATCCCGATTCCGAGCAGCTGTTGCTGAGGGTCCTGGGGGTGACCTTGATCGTGGCGGCGGTGGCCGAGTCCTTGCACGCGTCGGCCGCCGTAGGCGCATTTTTGGTCGGTTTGACCCTTACGGGGGATACCGCGGACCGCGCACGCAAGGTGCTCGGTCCTCTTCGTGATCTGTTCGCCGCGATTTTTTTCCTTGCTATCGGCATATCGGTCGACCCGCACAAGCTCCTTCCGATGTTTCCGGCAGCCCTGATCCTGGCCATTGTCACCGCGGTGACCAAGGTGGCTACTGGAATTCTGGCCGCCCGGCACGACGGCGTGGCCCGGCGCGGGCAGCTGCGCGCTGGTACAGCGCTCGTCGCTCGGGGTGAGTTTTCGCTGATTATCATCGGATTGGTCGGCACGTCGACTCCCGTCGTGGCTGCGCTGGCCACGGCGTATGTCTTCATCATGGCAATCGCGGGCCCGGTGCTGGCCCGCTATACTCCGGGCTCGTTGCTGACCAGCTCCGGGTCGGCCAACTAGGCGGCCGGTGGCGACCTGCTTTGCTCGGGTTGCGCGCGCCTGCCACTACTCGCTACTAACTGTTGCTTGAGCTGAGACCGTTCAACCGATATGCAGGGCAACTACCAGTCAGCAGGTTCCGTTGGTAGCCGGGCATTTGTTCCATGCGGCACGTGATAACATACCTCCGGTTCTCGCTACGGTACGTATTGGGAAACCTCGGTGGCAGTGTCTGGGTCGTGCTGCCCGACGACAGGTTGCAGACGCATCCGGTGCAGCAGCTGAGGTGCCTTGGCGTTCGGGTTGCTGGTAGGTTAGCCGCGAGTACCTAGTCTGACGAGGCTGGGTGCCAGCAGGGGCCGTAGCTGTGCCGTGAGCCGGTGGCGGTCGATGGCTTTCAGCGATCGGTGTAGCGCAGCGTCTGCGAAAATCGCCGCCTGACGCATCGATACCGACACACCACTGCGGTCGTTGTACTGTTATCCTAGGGCTGCGGTTCGCTTAGTCTGCCGCCAGCTCGGTGGTAGTTGACGCGAGGTGTGGGTACGTCGCATGCAATGACTGTCGACACTGGAGGATGTTTCGTGTCGGTGTCTCGTGCCAAGGCAGGATATCACAGCGAAAGCTGTCACGGTGCGGTGGGCTCGTCAGGGGAGCAATGGTCAACGAGCACTCTCTAATTTAGTGATTGGAGGGGGGCCTGTTGGAGAGTGACAGATAATTTTTCAGTTTGTTTTCTCCTCGGTGGTCATCAACGCACATCCAGGGCTGGCGTGTACTCGCGCCGTAATACGCCTGGGCCGGCGATTACCGTGGGCGACATTGCTCAAACGCGACGAATCAACAAGGAGGACAGGGCCGTAATGGTTACTTGGTTGTCCCCATCGGATGCGTCGTTCTATTGGCTGGAGAATACCGCCCCTCCGATGTAAGTCGGGTCGCTGTTGATCTTGTGTTGTCCACGTGCGGGATTGAGCTACGAGACGCTACTGGCCACTGTCGAACAGCGACTAACTCAGACTCCGTGTTACCGGCATAAGATCCGCGAGTCAATATGGGTACTGGCCAGGCCCGCCTGGGTCGACGATTGCGACTTCGACATCACCTATCACGTGAGGAGATCGGCGTTGCCATCGCCGGGCAGTAACGAGTAGCTGCATGAGATGATTGCCTGGTTGGCTGTACGGCCGCTGTGGGGATTATATCTTGTCGAGGATTTGAACAAAAATTCGTGCCACCCCATACACTAATTTCCATCACGAAATTGATCAACGGTATTATTGCGTTGGAGGTTGACGATGTCATCGTTGATTGGAATCGCAGTACACCATAGTTAGCTGAAGACATCTAGATGCCTGAACGCAAGCCGGGAAACACTCGCCTACGGTTGGGCAAAATTGGCCGCTGGCTGATTGTCCTGGGCTCGCTAATCCAGGCTGTCGGGTCTGTGCTCACCGGTCTGGCAACCAACGTCGGGACCAGGATAGCTCACGGTACCGCTCCCAAGTAGCCCGCTAAATGCCACCGTTTCGCACAATCGGTGGTTCCGGTTCACCTTCGCCAGTGGGCGGCTTGAGGACTACTGTAGGTTGCGAGTGTGTTAAAGTGTAGCGTCAATGATGTGGTGCTGGCGGTGGTGGCCGGCGCGTTGGGCACTTGGCTGATGTCACGCGGCGAAACGCGTAACACATACCGCGACGGTCCGGGTGTTGGCACCGACGGTCGACTCGACCTCGCTTGGTTCGGCGAAGAGGTGGGCGGGGCCGGGACTAGTGCGAACGCTACACTTGGCTCTGTGGGCCAGCAGGCTTGCTTAAGTAGGCAGGGAAGGTCTAGTTGGAGGTCGATATCAGCGACCGGCTGCACTTGGAGTGGTTGGTAGTGTCAAAGCCGCGCTCGCCGGAGCCGGCGGTATGATCCAGTTTGCTCATAGTCGACGTAGCGTGGCGGCCGATGCCGCAGCGTCCGTTGATGGATTGCGGGCGAGGCCGTTGGTGTTTAGACGTTCTTCGGCTGCAGGATGGATATCTTTTAGTTGTGTGGTCAGATTGGTCGCAAGCCATATCCGTAACCTGCAAACGAGGATAAGAACACGAACCGAGAACCTCGATTCACACGTGTACCGCGGTCGCATACGGCGACTGTGTGCTCGACGTCTACTTACTACTCAAGGATGACTTGCATAATAGCATATTACGATAGCGTAGCTCTCGAATGAGTTTTAGGGCTGCCTACTGACTGCAGGGAGATGACGATGATGGCGATCACAGGCGTCGACGCATTCGCACATTTAGATGGAAGTTGATATTGAAAACCTAGCCGTTGAGTAGATGTCATCCGTAGCGACGTTGAAGACTCGCGTGATGAGCGAGACCGTCCGCTACATTCGCCGCACCATTGGGACGCAGTGAGTGGGTGCTGGAAGTGGCTGGCCGGGTACTATTGGTCGCCAGTTCACGGTGTTCGGCGTGGTGGGTAGTTGCGGTGACGCTGGGTGTGGCCAAGATCATCGAGAACGTGGCGATCGGCCACAGCGTCATGCACGGCTAGTGGGATTGGATGAACTACCCCGAGCTTCATTCGTGGGAGTAGGACATGACGCGGTGGGGTAAGTATTGGTGATTCATTAACAATCTTTGTGCACCACAAGTACACCAAAATCCTCGGCATGGGCGACGACGTCTGTTACGGCATGCTGTGGGTCACATGAGGATCAGCGCTGGAAGCGTTTCAACATCCGCAACTTGCTTTTCAACACGTTGCTCGCATTCGGCTTCGAATGGAAGCGTCACTTTGCAACATGTGGAATCGGCAAGATCGTAAAGAATCGGCTGGATTATCAAGAGGCTCGGCAACGGATCGATTGAATTCTTGGCTAAAGGTCGGCCGCTGAGTGTTCAAGGATTACATTGTGTTCTCAGCGCTGACCGTGCTGTTGCCCGGGGTGACGTACCAGTCCACCATGATCCGCAATGTGCGGTCTAACGCCGTAGGCTTCTGCGGGCATTTCCCGGATGGCGCCGAGAAAGTCACCAAAACCGACATAATCTGCGAGAGTAAGGGCAGTGGCTGCCGCCGGCAGATGCTCGGTAGTGTCAATTTCAACGCCGGGACCGCGATGTGGTTCATGAGTGGCAACTTATGCCATCAGATCGCGCACCACCTGCATCCCGATCTGCCGAGCAACCGGCTCCGCGATCTCGGTGCGGGTGCGCGAGATTGTTGACACGTATGATCTATTGTACACCACAGGTCTTTTCTGTTGCAGTATCGTAAAGTCTGCTGCACTACAGCCACGCTGTAGCTGCCGAACAAATACTTGATCGATGACTACGACAACGTACTGAGGACTCGCAGCGAGTGTATGCTTGCTGGACGGCAACCGGGTTGGCTTACGCGGGTTGAAGGTCGTGATTGCCGCGCTGCGGAGTTGGCGGCATAACAAGCCGGCCGCAGTGGCCGAGGTCAGCGTTGATGATAACTTGCAGGCCTAGTTGTTAGTCGCCTTGGCGGCCAGAGCTGACAATTTCGTTTCGAGTTCCGCTGCGGCGCTGAGTAATTGTCGATGTGGGCCAGTGCCAAGCCGCGGCGCTATGCAACACCTTGTCGGTGGGTGGGGATGATGCCAGTAAGCATGTAGCGCGGAGCCGACTCGATCACGGTCGTGGTATGGATCCAGACTAGCGGGCGCAGGCCCAGCTTGTTAGCAACCTCGCTACTGGTGATCAAGATCGCGGCTTTGCCATCCGATAGTGGCGACGCATTCCCCGTGGTAATCGGCCGATTGATCTGTGGTAAGCGCTCTTTCCTCGCTTCGCTAGAGAACAATGTCTGCAGTGCGGCCAGCGTCTCTACGGTCGTTGCAGGCCGGATGATATCGTTGGATTGCAACCCGGTGATCGGGCTTAGCGCGTAGTCAAAGACCCCGTCCTTGGTAAAGGCAGTCATGTCCGCGCCGAACGGATTGCTGCCCGGCAGCACCAAGCTGCCCATCGGTGCCTGGGATATCGATTCCACACCGCTGGCGATGACGGGGTCATAGGCGTCGGCGAACACACTCTGGGCGGTGAAGCTGACAGCTGCCACATTGTTGGGCAACCCTGATGCCTGATATAGGGAATATAAAGCAATCCAGGGCACAGAGAGATGATTTGCATTACATTTCTGTAGGGTCCCCGGTTCTGCCCGACGGGCTCGGCATGTGCGGCTAACCAGGTCCGTTGATCATCCCTAGTCGGCCGCGAGCGCGCGAGTCTATGCCCTAAGCGGTGTGTCGGTGTGCAGACGTGAGCCTTTGCGGGAGATCGGTTAGGTCTCCCTGAGCACCGCCAGTAGTCTCCTGGCGACGGCCACGCGACGGACTGCGGGTCCAGACATGTTGTCCAGCGCGCATTCGGGGTCTGCCGGCAGCCCTATATGACTGCAGCCGCGTGGGCAGTCCTCGGTTGCTTCGGTTAGGTCCGAGAAGGCCAGCACCACGTCGTCGGGTCGGATGTGGGCCAGCCCGAACGAACGGATTCCCGGCGTGTCAATCACCCAGCCAGAACCTTCCAATGGCAGTGCGACCGACTTAGTTGAGGTATGTCGCCCACGGCCGATGCCGGTGACTTCGCCTACCGACCGGTCCGCCTCGGGCACAAGACGATTCACCAGGGTCGACTTGCCGACTCCGGAATGTCCGAGTAGCACGGTGATCTTGCCGGCCAGCAAGTTTGCCACGGCGAGCAGGGTATCGTCGACACCTGCGGTGACCACAGTCAAGTCTAGATCGACAAACTGTTTAGCGAATGGTTCCAGGGGGGCGAGGTCGGTCTTGGTCAGGCACAAGATCGGTGCCAGTCCACCAGCGTAGGCGGCGATTAGTGCCCGGTCGACCAGGCCGGTGCGTGGCGGCGGGTTCGCTAACGCCACCACGATCAGCAGTTGGTCGGCGTTGGCGACCATCACTCGCTCGCTTGTGTCGGCGTCATCGGCTGTGCGCCGCAACACTGTTCGGCGCTGTAGGCGCCGCACGATGCGGGCTAGGGTATCGGGTCGGCCGGACAGATCACCGACGACCTCGACGTTGTCGCCGACGACGATCGGGGTGCGGCCCAGCTCGCGTGCCCGCATGGCTGTGATTCGTCGATCGGGACAACTGTCTAGCACGCAGCCCCAACGGCCACGGTCAACACTGACCACCATGGCAGCCTTGGCGTCGGCGTGCTCGGGACGGGTTTTGGTCCTCGGTCGTGAGCTTCGGCAGGAGCGAACCTTGACATCGGACTCGTCGTAGTCGTTGGGCCTCAACCGGTCGACCTCTTGAGCATGTTCGCCCACAGCCGTGGAAACTGGGGCAGCGTCTTGTCGGTGGCACCGATGTCGTCGACTTCGACTCCGGAGACCCGCAACCCGATGATCGCGCCGGCCATTGCCATCCTGTGATCAGCATACGCTCGCCAGACGCCAGGTCGCAGCGGTGTCGCGGTGATAATCAGACCGTCGGACGTTTCCTGACAGTCGCCGCCCAGACGGTTGATTTCGTTGCTCAGCGCGGCGAGTCGGTCGGTTTCGTGGCCACGCAGATGGGCGACGCCGCATAGCTGCGACACCGATCCTGGGGTGGCCAGTGCAGCTAGCGCCGCCACCGACGGCGTGAGCTCACCGACGGCGCGAAGGTCGACGTCGAAGCCGTCGTACACCGTTGACCCTCGTACTTCGAGGAATGAATTAGTTTGATTAACAACGACATTCAATCGGAATAAGGTGTTCAGAATATTGTCGGCGGGCTGTACACTGGTCTTTGGCCAGCCTGTGATGCGCACGGTACCACCGCTGACCGCTGCTGCCGCCAGGAACGCAACAGCGTTCGTGAGATCGGGCTCGACGACCCAGTGCCGGGCCGCAACTGTACCGGGTCGCACCTGCCAACGGTTACTAACCGAGTCGTCGACCTTGACGCCGGCGTGCCGCAGCATCATAACCGTCATCGCGATATGTGGAGCTGAAGGCAACGTCGAACCGGTGTGCTGCACGGTCACCCCTTGGGAGAACGACGCTGCGCACAACAACAGGCCGGAGACGAACTGCGAGGACGCCGATGCGTCCATGGTCACGGTGCCACCGGCGACCGATCCGCTGCCTTGTACCTGGAAAGGCAAACCGGCGCCATCGATGGGGACGCCCAGATCACGCAGCGCATCCAGCAGCGGTGCGATCGGCCGGGCCCGGGCTTGTTCGTCGCCGTCGAAGGCGACCGGGTCGGCGCTCAGCGCCGCTAGCGGTGGGACAAAACGCAATACCGTGCCGGCCAGGCCGCAGTCCACCCGAGCGCCTGCACCGGGGGTAATTCGGCCGCTGACCTTTAAGGCGGAGCCGGCCTCGTCGACGTGCAGGCCCAGCGTCCGTAAAGCTGAAATCATCAGGTCGGTATCTCTGCTGCGCAGTGCACCGCCGATGGTCGAGGCGCCTTGGCCTTGTGCGGACGCCAGCGCCGCCAGCACCAGTGCTCGGTTGGTCTGCGATTTGGAGCCCGGAAGTGTCACGGTCGCCTGCACCGGTGTCGCCGCAAAGGGGGCCATCCAGGACTTGATGCTCACCTGTTACATCCTGTCGTGTAGACGGGTGTTATGGGTATCGGGCACCATGGTAGGCGTGTGCGGACGGTTTGCGGTCATCACGGATCCGGCTCTTTTAGCTAAGAAAATCAAGGCAATTGACGAAGCAACCGCGATCGCCCCTAACTACAACGTGGCTCCCACGGTACCCGTCGCCACGGTGGTGTCTCGCCGTAGCGAGCCCGACGACGAGCCGACCCGTCGGGTGCGCCTTATGCGGTGGGGATTGATTCCGCCATGGACCAAAGCAAGCCCTGACGGTGGCCCGGACACCAAAGGTCCGCTGTTGATCAACGCCCGTGCCGACAAGGTCGTAACATCACCGGCTTTCAGGAATTTGGCCAAGAGCAAGCGCTGCCTGGTGCCGATGGACGGCTGGTATGAATGGCAGGTCAACGCCGATTCGGCTCTAGGAAAAGAGGCCTCTAAGACACCATGTTTTATTCATCGCGACGACGGCGCCACGCTGTTCATGGCCGGGCTGTGGTCAGTATGGCAACCGGCCAATTCCGCCGCTCCGCTGTTGAGCTGCACCATCATCACCACTGACGCGGTGGGGAAGTTAGCCGAGATCCACGATCGGATGCCACTCATCCTTGCCGAATATGACTGGGATGCCTGGCTTAACCCTTACATTCCGCCGGACCCCGAATTGCTGGCGCGATCGCCGGATGTGCACGACGTCGACGTGCGCCCGGTGTCGGCGCTGGTCAATAGCGTGCGTAACAACGGACCTGAACTGCTCGAGCCGGTCCCGCTACAGCCGGAACAGATAAAGCTGCTGTAGCGATGGTTATGTCGCTCCCGAGTTGGCGTCCTCGCCGTCGTCTTCGTTGCGTAGTAACAGCTCCGGATGGTGAGATGTGTTGATTCGTGGTTGGCTGTGGTCGAGTTGGAGTGACGGAATCCATTCGGTGGTCCCGTCTTTGTGTTTGCGGATGGTCCAGCCTTTCTTGGCCAGCGGGTGGTGGCCACCGCAGCCGAAGACTGGCTGGTTGACATAGGTTGTGCGGCATCGAGTTTAAGGGGTGACGCTGTGTAGCTGCAGTTCTTGGTGTATGAATAGTAGTTCGCTGTGTCGGGAAGGCGAGTCGCTTGATGTGGTAGAGTACAATGACTTCAGCTTGTATCGAAACATTGCGAGATAATGGTGGGCATGCCGTGCCAGGTAGATCACGTCGTTCATCAGGATTATTCTCCTGCCGGTGAGTTCCTTGCCACCGGAGGCGTTCTCCAACTCATTCTAAAGTTGTGGTGACGATCATGGAGTCCGGTAACCCGTTGTGCTGAGCTAGTTTTCCCGACTTCAGCAGGGCGCGCAACGCGGTATTGAGCGCGTCGTGGTTGCCGTTGGGCGGGGACTCTGGAATCTTGGGTGATGGATTGTCTAGAGGGTCGGTCGTTGTTGGTAGGTTTGCACATGCTCAGCGCGGCCAACTTGGCCCACACTGCCTTCATGGTGGCGCGGGCTTCGGAGGTGCGCTAGCGCGCCGCTTTAACATGCCTTCGGCTTGCTGGTGGTCAGCGTTAAGCGATGTCACGCGTGGTCTTTGTCGCAGTATGTGCTGTCAGGGTTGACGCAATCGGCGATCATGTCGGGCTCGCACGGCGAGTTGTTCGGTCCGGTATCGGGTGCCGTGCTTAGCCAGATCGGTTTCGTCCTGCTCGCGAGTGACCCAGTCGACCCAGCCGGGCAATTAGTGGTAAAATCTTATTCTCCAACTTAGAATTAGACTCTGTGCCGAGTTTATCCAAGCGCTGTTGGTGGCCACGGCGGCCAACAGTTGGGCTTTAACGGTTCACCGCCGGTCAACCTCCGCGGCGGTCCCAGGTCGGCGACCTCCCGGATACGCCGGGACACCTCGGTAAGGCTGATCAGAGTACATTCGGCGATTGTGTGGTAGCTTGCTTACCTAGTTCTTCTGGGATAGATTGTCAAGTAGGAGGGGATTGATCAAAGGATGCTCCTATCGCAGTAAATCGAAAGCGCATCTGCTCGCAACGCTTCAACAACTTCAAACCATTTGCTAGTGGTCAATGAGTTAACGTTCAGTGTGGTCACGGTATCGAGAGTGTCAAAGGCCGTCGTGATGGCCTCGCTATTGACGACACCACTTGAATTCATACTGTGAAACTTCCGGAAGGTCTCGATAAAAAAGCTACTTTAGATACTACTAGAACCACAGTGGCACAAGTGATTTAGCGGCAAGGTCGCTTAAGTCGACGTCTTGCCAGGTTAACCCGCACTGAGGCTAAGAGCGGCGCCATGAGTCCAGGTAGGTAAGCAAAATGCACGTAACTGCCTAGAGTTGGCAGGGAAGATTAAGCATTGCTTCGTAGTGGAGCGAGGACTAATGATCCGGTGGTAGGAGCCTATTGCTTGGCAGCGTGACCCGTAGCCGATTCTGCGGATTCATCGACTGGTCCTGGTTGTAGCTACCGATTTCCATTAGGAAAAATCGATTTCGCTGGTGAATTTGTTGTCGTTTAGCCCGTATTTTGGCGAGCATGGCGAGACGGTGTCGTGGCCACCGTTGCATGTTTCGTTTGCCGAATAGGACATGGGTTGGGCCGTGTTCACCCGGTTCCCTGCTCATTGGGGCTAAGGCATAGCAGCATAGCGTTACTTCACCGGCTTTCGCGAGTCCGTAACCGTCGTAGTGGAATTCCATACGTGCCTGGTCCTTACCCGCAGCGATCGGTTTGTCGACATCCACCATGTAATAATTGATGCTCAGGAAGTTATAGCATTACCTCAGCCTGCTTTCGTGCGCATGCAATGCCCGCTCGTCACGAGGCCACCCGGGGTGATGGTCACTCCAGTTGACACCGGCTTCGGGCACGGTGATATGGGCGGTTACCGCGTACGATATTGTTCTTGAGCACCAACTACAGTTTTAGCTGACTTGCCACACCCGGAAACATCAGTTGGCGATTGCCGCGGATCAGCTAGAGGAGTCCGGCGATGTTGGGATTGAATCGCCGGAAAAACGGTCATCGAGCGACAGTATGGTGTATTTCACTGCCCTGATGAGCCACAGCCTTTGCAGCTGCGCCAACATTTCTGGATTTTCTTTGGCAATATCATGGACTTGGGTCTAGTCGTCAGTTCCGTAGAGTTCCCGCTCATCCTAGTCGAAAGCCGGAACGTCTAGCAGCCACGGTGTGCAGTGCTTTAGTTGCCGCTATCTTGCCTCGGTAGTAGATGCCCTGGTTGCCTAGGAATTCGAAATATTTATATTGCAGATCGTGATTCTCGGCCGCATTGGCCTTTATCGGTAGTCCCGTTGGTTCAGTGCACAATTATCCCGTTGCAGGTGCTGCCCCCAATGCGAAGCGATTTGCTTGGTCCACTGATACGGAGTGCACAACGCGTGTGCCCAGTCCATGGCGTAGTGGTTATAGGCGTGTGGCGTTTCGAAGGTGTTGATCTTGCTCCGAGAAATCGGCGCTTTCGATGCTACCTTAGCCCGTTCAGTGTGGTTTCTGCTCGTTGAAGCAGCCAACCGGGGTGCCTTTGGCGGAGGCGCCGTTGTCGTCGATGATGATGATGAAGGTGTTGTCAGGGATGTCAATTTCCTCGATCGCGTCGACCAAACGACCTACCTCGTGGTCGGTTTGTTCCAGGAAGCCTGGTGCAGATCTTCATCTGCCGGGGCCAGTACCGGTTTCAACTCGACGGGCATATCGTCTCAGGCAGGAAGCGCCTTTGGCTCCGAGTCAATTCCGCATAGCGAGTTGCATACCGACAGCAGCAATCCGGGACTCCTTCCGCCCGAGCAACATCTACCGATCATGACGCTGCGTGATGAGCTCGCCTACGCCGATTAGCCTAGTCTTTTGCTCTGGGGCGGCACTGACCGCGTCAAGTGGACTTCAGTATCGAAGACAGACGGAAGTGGCAGGGTAGACAAGGTTTGTCGCACTACCCGTCGCGCATCCCCATCCATGCATGCCGTGACCGGTTATCCGACTGTCATGGGGCGTGCCATAATGGTAGGGCGGAACTCGTATCGTGGAAGTCGCGTCGCCCTGCCCACCCCGGGTGGCGCCTGTTGCCCCGTAGGCATCCCGATGATGTCGGCCGGCCTCGCTGGCCCAGCCATTGGGGCGACACCCAGGGGTAACTTGCAGCTCCACGCCGCGGTCCATCGCCGGAGTGGCTGCGTCTCAGCTTAGCGGCACCGACAGCATCCCCAGAGTAGTGGCCTTATCTAGGCCCGCCGACACTGCGCCGGCCCCGGTTGCCCACGGCTGCGGACTCCGGTGCACCAACTCCAGAACTAGGACCCCCCCCAAAGCCTGGCCACTGGGGGCGTCAGCTTAGCCACAGTACTGATAGACGCCATGCACGTACCTACACAACCAATGAATCCATCGCGACAAATGTTGTTATGTCGATCTCGAGTTGCAGGAGTGTCCCTATTGCCCATCGAAGCAGATTGGGCGACGCAAGCTATTGCAGCGCTTGGGGTACCAGGACATCACCCTCTACTCTTGGGCATGCATTCGTCTGTGCATGAGTTCTGGTCGACCCGTTGGCCTCCTGGAAGACTATCCGGCTAACCCGGCAGAGCTGGCCGGTCGGTGGTGGGGTGACGGTGGCAATTTCACTGCGGTGGCCGAAACGTCGGCGTAGCCATACATGCGTAGCGACATCCTGTTCCCACATCTTGGCGTAATGTGCTTCGGTGGATGCGATCGTGCGGGTGTTTTGACCTAGGATTTTGGTTGCTTCAACGAAGCCAACTCGACACGGTTGGCCGCGATCACCACCGGCGGGGAAACTGTAGCGGCGAAAGCCGCCTCAAAGGCTGCCCCGGCGGCCTTGGCCTGGGCGCCCGCTTGCGCAGCCTGGGTAGTGGTGCTGATTATCCACGCTGTAATAGACGCTGACGACGAATGTCCATCGATATTGAACGGCCCCTGTCACGGCCACGCCGGCTAGCGCAGCGGTCACAGCGACGTAGGTGGCTACCGTCGAAGTGCAATTCGGTGGCAATTCGACCCAGACTGCTATGGCCGCCACCACCGGTCTGGAATCTAGGCCAGTATGCATTCTGGCGGAGTTGATTTCCGTAGGTAACACTGCGAGAAATCCATGAACTGCTTCGTTGGCTTTCAGGGGTGCTGCCGGTAATTAATGAATCGCCGCTTCCTGGGCGCTGATCGCATAGCCGATGCCTTGTCAGTTGTCGACTGCCCTGGTCAGTATTTCTGGTGTTGTAATCACGAAGGAGGCGGAATTCTACTTGATGAATCAGGCGGATGTCGGTTATCAGGCTGGTGTGTGGTCACGCACGAAAAAGCTTGTAGAGCCGTGTAATCCAATGAATACGGTGCAGTGGCAATCATATATCTGGGAACCATCCTTGATGGAGTCGGACTCCAATCAAGTTGTGCATCATGGCGATAGAAGGATTTTCCGCGCGGGACGGTGCTGACGTCATTGACTCAGTTCGCAATCAGCAGTGCATCGTCGAATAAGACGAGCGATCGCAACGGGGTTAGTGGTAAAGCTAACAGTTGGTATGCGTGGATCCACATGACCAGGGGGCCACTGGGATAGGACGATTCCTATCCGTTGACTGGCTAGAACCAGGGATGAAGCTGCCTCCATCAAATGACGGAGGCAGCTGATCCAGGCTGCAGTGCTTGGCGTTATCGGCGATGCTGTTGTTTCTGCTAGGCATCACAACCCTCATTACGCTGATAGCCGCGGGTACGGCTATGGCTGGAATGTGATACCAGGTCGCCGTTTGCCCCCGCAGGTGTATATCGATATTGACTGCCCCGGTATATCGGGACGAGACAGTAATCGGAGATTTAGTCCGTCGCCCTGCCGCATCGAACTATCCAATCGACCGGCTAGACGGTGCTGCTGCTCGAGCGTAGTGACACCATCACGCAGCGGATCTATTAGGAACGCGCCTTCCTCCACCTCGCATGCGCATCATGCAGCTGCCGCCGGGCGCTCTGCGGACTAAGCGCACTCCTGCAAGCCGGCCTGCTGTTGGCCCGCGGGGACCTGCTGTTTAGTATAACAGCTCACAGGTAGGTGTGCACCCGACTTTCCCGCATAGTTGGCTTATGACGACTGGGTTTATCTGTGCGATTCCCTAGGAGCTTGCGCATCTACGCCGTATATTTTGCCATGTTCAAAACCAACGGGTGGCCCAGGCTACCTTCGATATTGATTAGTTCGATGAGCATCAGGTAATACTCACTAGAAGGGGCATCGACAAAGTCAACATGGCATTAACTGTCAAGCTCCTAGTCGACCGTGTAATATGGTATCACTCCGGGCTGATCGAAAGCCAGAGGTTGGATGTCCACCAAGATGGATGTGTCCCTTTATATTAATCCGACTGAACGGCGGAGGTGTCCGGTCGGCTGCGACTTGATGGGCTGTGTCAGGCACTGCTTATAAAGATTTCATCCTGTGTCGGTACTGCTACGTGTTGCTAGTGGTCACAGCCAGCTATCATGAATGACTTACGACACCATTCTAAGCGGTGACCAGTCCTGCAGTACGACTGGTTACCCGTGGCGCACTGCAACGCAAATTTGGCCGGATTGGCGATCGGAATGGAAAGCGGTGCACTAGCTCCAGTCGGCGATTCCTGCAGGATACCTTGGCTTAACATCCGTTTCCTATTAAACTTTGTTGGTTGCGCTTCCCAGTTCGACTTCGTGGCGTTTGTCGATTAAGTCGTCGTTGGTTCGGTTGCTATTTGGCGGTATTTGCTGCCAGTGTTGTAATCCAACACTGGCAGCGCTCTTCAAACTGACATGTTCGTGGCGGTTAACCAGCAGGTTTGCAGTAAAGTCCCTCGCGGCCTAGCCGCGCTCGAAGGAAACTATCAATCCTTCACACGCTCGTGTCATTCTGTCGTAGAATAATGATTCCGCCTACTAAACCATACATTCTTTCGGAACCTATTGAGGTAAAATTTATCTACATTCATGGTATGCGAAAGAAGTCATATATCACGGTGACTGAATTGCTTGATTGGGCTCAATTCCTGCCACTATACCCCTCCCAGGGTGGCTGGCTTAGGAAAACATGGTGCAGCGAATTGGAAATCAGCCAATAGGCGCTGCCTGACGAATACGCGTGGTCTACGCAGTGCCGGAATAGCGATTCTGTTCCTGCTGACGCCAGGTCAACCGTTTGCCTGGCATAAGGTGCGTAGCGCTGAAACTATAGTTCTTCTACCGTGGTAGCCACTCTCACTGGACGTAGGGGACAAAAGTGTACTGCCACAAACACATGTTATGGATAACGATGTCCATGCTGCGCAGCGCTCGCAACTGTAGTTCTGCTTGTCTATTGGCAACGTTCCCGACCCCGTGACGACAAACGCGTCTTCGTTGCTGTTTGGTAGTACCTGGCTTCGATTTTACTCACTTCACCATGCCATCTTCGTTAACTGATTTCGCTTGTTCTACACTAAGATTAGTTGCTTACTGGGGCTTGTTGTTGTTCTGAGAAGTCAGCCAGGACTTCCTGCATGGGGGTGGACACCATGGTAAGGCTATCCCGCAAAAGATGGTCAATCGGATAATGATATGGTAAACTATGCATAGCTGGGCGCTGAATATGCCGCGTGCCAACTTTATCCATTTTCCGATCGCTTTCAGCAAACGTTCTGAGGATGAGGACGACGTTAAGATATTTACCAACCGACCGCAGAACTCGACGAGTTTGAACGCATCGCCATGCCAGCAGCGCGGGATCTGGGGCATTGGTGGTTCGCTGCCGAAACAGCACTACTGTAGCGAAGGCCAAAATTGGTGTTTGGCGGGCGTGACGCTATCGCGGAAAACTGCCTGCTGGTTTTCGCATTGGCTTTTATGTGCCGTGTCAGGGCCTTGAGCGTGCTTTTGATGGTATTAGCGCCGCACATCCCATGGCCCCGTTGGGAAAGCTGCGAAGCAGATAGACATGTCTGATATTCATCATATCCTACGGCTACGGCGACCAGGTGATTCGTGTAACGAATATCGGCTGGCTAGTGTTCCTTGACGCCGGTCATGGTTGTGTCGCTCACGTAGTTATTGTAGCCAGTAAGCTGCGTCCCTGACCGGACTGTGTAGCCGACGATGCGTGTTCCCGGAAACTGGTTGCGAATCGCTCGATCTGGGGCAATGATTGCCTCGGTTGCATTGCCGGTGTAGATGCTCGGGACGTGTGCGTAGCTCTACATCGGATGAGCGTTGCCCCACCGAGCGTTGCGGATCGGCCGGGTATTGCTGCCCAATGGGCAGCGGAACCTGCTGAAGGCAGCTGAAACTCGATGCAGAAGACGTTCTCCTAGAATGTTGGCGACCGTGCATGGGGCCAGATCGAGCATCGTGACGTCTGCTATTAGCAGCTCCGATGGTGTCTTGACCCGGACCCCGGTCGCGATTTTGCCGCCCAGGTAAATCAGCAGCGCCACCATCGCGTTGGTGATCTCCTGCGATTCACCTTCGGCTATCACTCAACCGTGCCGGTGACCGGCTGTGATGATGCCCATTCCGGCAGCTGAGGTCATCGGATAGTGAAGTTGCCGGGAGGCATGCACCGGCAACCTCCAAATAGCGCTCGCTCCTGCTCGGTGCGAACCAGCTGGGCGAATGTCGATACCGTGAAGCACAGTAGGTGCATCAAACTAGGCCGGCATCAGCGGATGACGCGGGAACCGTAGCAGCCGGTTGCGTGATGATGTCCGACCGAGTGTGACTTGGAGGCTCTGGCTCGGCCGGGTCGACGGCCGTGGCAAGCTCGTTAGGCCTGCCGCCTATCATCGGCGCGGTACTCAGTCAGCGCTCCGTGATCGCTTAACTCACCGGTTGCAGTCCGGTATTGTTCGCTACGACTGTGCGCGATGCAAAATTGTATTTTCTCAGGAATTTTCTTTACATTGATTTTGGTTACTTATATTGGAATGATAACTATCTAATAGACCGTTTATTATGTCCATAAACTAGTTTGGTTACAATGCGTTGTAATTGCTATTTAGCACTGGCTTACTGGTAGTGTAATTCGATTCCATGGTGCTAAGCGGATCAGAAAATACACTGCTGGTAGCAGGTGTTCTTCTAGTATCTACTTGATGGATTAAGAAATTTTCTATGTGTTCGCCATATTAGGAACTTATGTCATCTACACAATGAAATTGTTTATATTATATAGGCAACATTGTATCATTGGTGTTGGGATTCTTTGCTTCCGCAACCACCTCGAGTTGATCATACTGTTGGCCTTGTGGATAGGCATAGGTTAGCTATTTTGTGGGATGACCATCCTTATCGCGACGCTATTTTCGACCATATGTCCGCACGCGGTTGGCGGGCGTTCTCCAGCTTGACTAATAGGTGATCTGCGGTGGAAGTTATGATTACCTCCCTCCTCTAAATTCGATCGCGATCCTGCCCCATGGTCGCCCGCTGCTGGCTGATCGTGATCGGCATCATGGACGTACGTACCGCCTTCCAGGTTGGCTGGCCTACTCAAGGTGTGATCCCGCGACGAACCGACTCAGGTCGATAGGAGACTCTTGGATTCGTGGGCGGGGCGTTTCAAGGCGCGAGTTGAAGACTTGGCGGTCGACACGGAGGTCTTCCCGCCGTGATTACGGGTTGCAGTCATCGATGGTTGATTTCAGCTTTGTAGCTGATGTTGTTAGGAGATAACCCAGTTCGTGCCGGTGCAGTGGGGCCTCAGGGGAGTCAGTCGGTGTGGGTTGGGCACGGTGGCTCGGTGCTGTAGCCAGTGGTCGTTTTTTTGTGGTGTTGTTGTGGTGGTGAAGGCGGTAATTTTCGCGGGTAAGTCGGGCAATAGCACGTTCGACTATGGACCGGTGCTTGGCGTGTAATCAGTCAGCTAATCCGGTCTCGTGCAGTTTGCCGGGTGGTGCGTAGCCGCGCGTTATGAGGACCGACTAGTGGGGCTTCTGCTGGTGCATCGGGTCGGCGCTGAGCAGGTACTCGACACAGATAAACAGAGTAAGGAGCAGGATAGATAGGCAGGCGACAGTATGAACGTGGAGGAGTGCACTGATCAGACGGGTAACGCTACCGAGCGGGTTCGTTGCCTCATGCCTTGAAGAAGCAATACCTCTTGTACGAGGTCTTTTCTGCTTTACAGGTTCCGGAGGATCTTCGGAGGTAATGTGGCCAGGAGAGCGGGCCGTAAGTGGCGCAGAGATACCAACGAATGGCCATGCGTTCGCGTTCAGCTACTCTTTCTTGCCACCACGGCCATGAATTCCGTCTTGATCCCGCGCATAATTTCCGCACTGATCATTCTGTCCGAAAGCATCCACATTGGGGCGTCAGCCGGGTGGAAGGTGCGCATGCGATATGACGCTCCGCCGCCGTGTCCCCAACCTATAGCACCCGTTTGTCACTGAGGTCCACCTGATGTGACGTAGGCGGTAGAGAGGGATACAGGTCCGGTTGGGCTCGTCTGAGGCCGTCAACGTCACCTTCATTAGCGGATCCTCCTCGTAGTCTCAGGTTAGGAACACAGTATCTTGAGTGCCGAATTGGCGGGTGTTGTACGGGTAGTTAGATCGCAGATACATCCATACATAGGCGTCCACGCGATCCACTGGATATTTACCCGTCTGTTCTTCACCCCTTGGCGCCACATGCTCATTATTTCCTTCTCTTTCTTGTTAACCCAGGCTTCTATCCGATCCGAAACATCAACTCCAGAATTTAGTTATCCAACTCGTAACAATTCTTTGTCTTTGGCTTTCCGGTTGCTAGATCGTTCTCGGGTACGTGCATGAGCTCGTGGCAGCATGTACTCGTCAAGCTCAACGAGACGTCATCTCCCCCTGACGTATCGTTTCGATCCAGGTTCCCAAACCATCTTCGTCGCGCTGCTGCGCTCGGATGACCGGATAGTGTTGTGCCACACCCCCAACCAATTCTTTCAGCGCGTTCCGTGTCTTTCGCTTGAGGGAGGTGTACTCCACGGCCAAACCAGTGGCCAGATGCGGGTCATAGGGCATCGGATAGAAATCCGGGACCCGCTTTCTGAATTGATTTTCGACGATTCCGAAATCCACGAAGGGCTTGGTTTTTTGAATTGCGTTGAGAACTACCACCGTGTGCTGGAGTAACCTAGCATGCCCATGTGCATCCAGCCAGTCCAGGGTGGCCAACGCTCCTTCGACACCGCGCACGTCGTCGGATGCCACCACAACCAGGCCAGTGACAGTGCTGACGATCTTGCTAAACAATGGCCCATTGACCGGGGTTCCGCAATCAAGCAGTATCACGTTGCAGTGATTGTCTAGAATTTTCATCGCAGTGTCAAAGTCATCAGGACCAAGCCTGTATGTGGACCGCGGATCATTCTGGGCGCCAAGCATTTCTAGCCGGTCATTGTTCATGATGGTGTGTACACGCACATCCGCGTAGCGTTTGGCATTCCGTGCTGACACGAAATGTTCGATGTTAGTCTGCGGTCCACCGCGCTCACGGAATCGTGCCGAAAGATCCCCCAGATCGGCATCGACATCCACGGCGATCACCCGATCACCGCGCAGCCGGGCCATGGTATTGCCCAGCGCTACCGTGATCGTAGTCTTACCCACGCCGCCCTTAGCGGAGACGAACGCTACTTTGTGGACATCGGCCAGCGGAGCACAGATGCGGCGATTCAATTCGTTAGTCTGCTCGGCCTTGGCGCTTGGTTCCGGATTTACCCGCCCGAAAGTCGCCTTGGTCACAAATTTGCGCCAACCGTTCCCGGCTGCAGGGCGTCGGCGAGCCACCAGGAGATCACGTCCGTCGTCGTAGGGATGCCGAAACGTGGTTGGTTGCGGGCGGCTAGCCGGCTCGGCTGTGTTGTGTGTCGTTGGGGTGTCGCTGATGGGCGCGGCGGTGAGGGCGGCCCTGGCAGCGTCATCGTCCCCCAATTCTCGCAGGCACCACGCTCTGGTGAGCGCCACGTCAGCGGCTACCTGCGGGTTGGTAGTCGAGACTCGTTCGGTGAGCTCCAACGCGAACTGAAACTGGCCCAAATTCGATGCGGCGGTTGAAGCGAGTGCCGCCACGGCGCCGGTGAGTTCGTTGTGATCATCGGTGTTGTTGCTCGGTGGTGAGACCTCGGCAACTTTCAATACGTTAGACCAGGAGCGCGTCTGGTGGAACAGCGTCGCCATGACGAACTGACGGGCTAGGGCAGCGTCATCGTCCTCGGTGACGACCGGATCATCGAGAGCTACTGACGCTTCGTCGTAGCGGCCTGCGTTAATCAGTGCGCTGGCGTATGCAAGCCCGATAGTGGCACGCGACCAAGTCGTTAACGTCAGATACATCGGTGCGGCGATCTCGGCGTGCAGATCACCGTCTTTGAGTCCGACGCGGCGAGTTTCAGAGTACAACACTTCCGAGTGCTGGTGAGCTCCAGCCAGAGTGTCGAGATTATGGTCGCCGCAGGCTAGGCGCCCCAACCAGCTGTCGGACATGTCGGGGTTCTCGACGGTGAGACGAGCGAAAGCGGCCCCAGCGCTGGCCTTGTCTCCGGACTGGTAGCTGGCCACGGCGGCGTCGAACATGGTGCGTCGTTCTCTAAAAGTAGTCATTGGCTATTGCTCCTGGTCAGTGGTCGGCTGCAGAGCCGACTGCAATGCAACCGAGTTCGCAGACGCGCCCATTGTCTGGTCTTACTGGCGCTTGCCACGATTTGCTGGTATCGCGCCACTGCGATCGGGGCGCCGAATAGTGACGTCGTGTGAGCTCAACGCGGTTTGGTGTGGCCGTTAATTGAAGGTTGAGACATCTTTGGCCTAGTACTTGTTATAGTGACGGGTGTAGTCTGAGAGTTTCCGCGATGCTGCGGGACTCTTCGGTTCGGTGCGACCAGACGGCTGAGGTAGGCGTCTGCTGTGGAGCCGACAGACTTTGTCGTGTGGCGCGCGGTTATTTCACCGCAGTATCACAACAGTCGATGACGCTGTGGAGCGCCGCCGGTCGATGTCCGGGGGGGGTAGTGGGTCAAGACCGTTGCGCCGTCAACGCAACGGCCCTGCTAATCGATGGTCCGCAATGTGCATGGTGTTGCTTGTGGGATCGTTGCGCGAGTTGGAACACTTAATGTGACTCACATCATAAATTTGTTGATTGATCAATATGCGGGTTGGCTTTTCATATATGTCGGCGGAGCTGCGAAAAGCAGGGCGATGGACACCCTTAGCCAGCAACTGTGTTACTGATATATCGATACTTTGAACTATTCCCCTCGGGAGTTCCCGAAATCCCGCATCCAACTATCAAGTCAGACAGGCTCGCCGCACTGCTGGACCCGCTGCTCACCAATACCACTCGACCGGTCGCCAGCCGGATGGATGTGCCGGACATAACCTGGTTTGCTTTGGTGTTCTAGCGTAAGGAATCGATGCCGCTTATCGGCGCTGCACGGCACCCGGTCTCTGCTTAACGCCGAGGCGTCCACAACTGTTCGCAGCCGCTTGCGCTGACCGAAGGGAAGACCCGCCGACCACATAGCTAGTAGCCCGTCGAGCAGTACCGGGTTCGGCCATGTTGGCTTTGGTCACACCGACCGCCGCGGAAGCTTCCTGCAGCGACAGACCGGGACGGCACCGGCAGTATCGCGATGGCTAGCTCGCGGGGTAGTGCGATGATCAGTGTTTTGAATACCTGCTCGGGCGCGGTGTCAGGGGACTACGGTAGGTTGCTAACGGTATCGAATTGCAAGATCTCGTGTGGTAAAGCGGCTTTGACCAGTGCTGCGGGTTCTGGGGCTGCTGATCTAACCGCGCTCATCTGCGTAGGGTTGGGTGTAGCCCGGAGGGTTGACCTCGTTTCACTCATAGGTCTATACTGGACTATCCGACCGACATGCATTCGTAGACCGGAAATATTTGGTTACGCCGGACTCCATCAGGCACATCTTCGCACGGCACGGAATTGCTGGTGATTTTGCCAGCCGGCTTGTTTAAGAGCGTTTAGGACATACTGGCATACACCTCGGGCTGCCGGGTCCGCGTCATCGCCTCGTCGACGTCGAGCAGGTTCTGCACTGCGGCGGTGGCTATCAGCGTGTGTGGCTACAACGTGTGCGACGCGATGCTGGCATCACGCATCTTCTCGGTCCATGTGGGCCGTCGGCGTAGGTCACTTTTTTTCGAGCAGTACCAGCGGCGACAACGTCAGGATATACGGGTTCTTCTGGCGGTCCTTCTGTGTGGGATGCACGCTTGTGACCCCGTGGACGTGCTGCGCATCTGGATGCCGTTCATCAGGTCGAAGTGCTTCATAGGTACATCGGTGATGGGTCCCAGGTTGATCGCCGACGCGTTGTTGACGCAGATATCGATGCTGTCGAACTGCTCAAGGTCTTGGGCCACAGCAGACTCGACGGAATCCGGGTTACGGATGTCCCTGACGATTGGCAGTGCCTGGTCGTTCGCGTTCTCGAGCTCCTTGGCCGCGGGGTAGACCGCGTCGGGCAGCTTGGGGTGCGGCTTGGCGATCAGGGTCATATTGGCAGCATCATCATGTGCAGACGTGTGCAGACCGTTTGGCTGTCGCAAGGCCGATGCCGCGACTGATGCCCGAGATGAACATGGTTTTGCCATTGAGAGACATAGCGTCACACTAACGCCGTTTCCGATTTGGCTGGATTGCGGTACCTAATCCAGTTTGCCGATCATTGGCGCTCGGAAATAGCGGAACTAGCGCGCTGGCCAGCACTGTTGACGGATGCGTTGCTGCAGGTGAATCTGCTAAGTGCAGACAGCAGCAGACCCACGATGACACTGTCGGTCCCAGCCTTTAGATGTAGGAGGAGGAATTTGATGTTAACTGCGATGAATCTGGTGGGCAGAGGGAGCAGTTGAATCGCTTCTTTGCGCGTCTTGGTGTGGTTGCCAGCGCTGTCCGGTGTCACTGCAAACAAAGGGGCCGGGTTAATCGAGATGGCCGAGACGGCGTGAGCGGATAGGAGGTCCGAGCCTGGCCGCCAGAGGAGGCCGACGAAGAGCCTACGGTGCGTTTTGAGCGCGAGGCAATTCCTTTGAGGGATCAACTTTATGGCGGTGCACTGCGTATGATGCGCAATCTCGTCGGTGCCGACAACTTTCTCCAGGAGATGATGGTGATGGTCTACTCGGGTGTCGCTCGTTCCTCGCGGACACGAACCTAGAGGCGAAGCTATACCGGAGCCTCAAGAATTCGTGATATTAACAGCTATCGCAAGAAGTAGGGACAGTTAGGGGAGTCCCTTACCGATGAGACCATCGATTGGCAATTGGTGTCGCGAACGCCCAGCATTCTTTAGTCGGGTTGCGCTCGGCCAAGGTTGAAGCTCTTCAAGCGTTACCGGACACCGAGATCAAACGAGCGCTGCAGGCATTGCCAGACGAGTTCCGGATGGCGGTCTACAAGCCTGACATTGAGGGTTTCCTTGTAGGGGGATCGCCGAGATTATGGATAAACCTATTGGGACTACGATGCCGCGGTTCACCGCGGCAGACGTCAGCTGTGTGTTCTGTTGTGGCCAAGGAGCGGGGCTTTGTCCGCGTCTCGCAGGCTCACCAAGGAGGTGTCATCCCGTCATGAGCGAATTTTCCGGCCCAGACCCCGAGGACAGCGATTACCACGACAGCGTCGGTTGCGCGGAAGTAATTTGTCAGGATATAAACCACTGCTTGACGGTGTGAATGCACCGCCGAGATTCTCGAGGGGCTGCCCCGGCACCCGGTAGGCATGCCCTGGACGCCTGAAGCATTGTGGGCTGGAAGAGCGGATCAAAGCGTTGATTGCGACGCGGTGCAAAGGCAAGAAGGTTCCTGAAGGCTTACGGGAACGCCTCAAGCTCGAGATCCGTAGACCACCATCATCCACGGTATGCTGTAGCGGTCACGCCCGGTTGTGATTTGCTCAGCCCCCCTGCAAGCGGGGGTGGCAACTGCAATGCCCTCACATAACAGTGAAGATGCGATGCGCATTGTAGCCGGGTTTTAAGACATTGGGGTGCCTTACCGTGGTTGGCTTTGCTGTACCTACGGTTGTGTTTCTTGTGGCCTTGCCTGGCTGTGGGAAAACCTCCGTTGTTGCCCCGAAATCCGGGGCTCGGCACCTACCACGTTGTTTTTGGTGTCTTTCAAGGTCTCTTCTTGCAGTGTTTCAACGGGGCGTTACTAGTCCGTGTGTCGTAGTCCTGACTTGATCTTATGGTTCGATAGATATGTTATGGGCTTGATCAAGAAGCTTGAGATACCAGCAGCCAGCATGCGCCAGTGGTCGAAACGAGTGGAGTGAAGATGGCCGAGGATGTTCGTGCCGAGATCGTGGCGAGTGTGCTTGAAGTCGTTGTCAGCGAGGGGGACCAAATCGGCAAGGGTGACGTCATGGTTCTGCTGGAGTCGATGAAGATGGAGATCCCCGTCTTGGCTGGAGTTGCCGGCATCGTCAGCAAAGTGAGTGTGTCGGTGGGCGATGTGATTCAGGCCGGTGATCTTATTGCTGTGATCAGCTAGCCGGTGCAGTCTTCGTATCTGCCGCCGAGAAACGTTCCAGGAGTGACAGATGTCTACTCTCGGTGATCTGCTTGCTGAACACACGGTGTTGCCGGGCAACGCCGTTGGCCACTTGCATGCGGTGGTCGGGGAGTGGCAGCTACTTGCTGACCTGTCCTTTGCCGATTACCTGATGTGGGTCAGCCGTGATGACGGGGTGCTGGTCTGTGTTGCGCAATGCCGGCCGCATACTGCGCCGACGGTTCTGCAGACTGATGCTGTGGGTAGCGTCGCAAGCGCCGATATGCTGCCGCTTGTCACTGAGATGTTTGCCTCTGGCGTCGCTCAGCATGAAGACGTTGCGGGTAAGCAGCGCTCGTGGCTGCCGTTCGGTCGGCACGTCGCGGCTTCTCCGGTGCGGTATGGCGACCAGGTGGTTGCGGTGCTGACGCAGCACCATGTTGAACTGGCGGCGCGCCGCAGGCCCGGCAACTTGGAGATCGCCTACCTAGCGTGCGCTACAGATCTTCTGCACATGCTGGCAGAGGGTACTTTCCCCGACGTGGGAGACGTGGCCGTGTCGCATTCTACTCCGCGTGCAGGCGATGGTTTCATTCGCCTCGACCGCAACGGTGTCGTCGCCTTTGCCAGCCCCAACGCGTTGTCGGCATTCCACCGGATGGGCCTGACTGTCGAATTGCAGGGCCGCAATCTGGTGAAAGTCACTCGGCCGCTGCTGTCGGACCCCTTCGAGGCGCAGGAGGTGGCCAAGCATGTGCAGGACTTGCTGGACGGCGGGCCGAGCATGCGAGTGGAGGTTGACGCCGGTGGGGCTACGGTGCTGCTGCGGACGCTGCCGTTGGTGGTGCATGGTTCGAGCGTAGGCGCGGCCGTGCTGGTCCGTGACGTCACCGAGGTGAAGCGCCGTGATCGTGCGCTGATCTCTAAGGACGCCACGATCCGGGAAATACACCACCGGGTCAAGAACAACCTACAAACTGTCGCGGCACTGCTGCGGTTACAGGCCCGGAGGATGGCCAACGCCGAAGGGCGGGAAGCGTTGATCGAGTCGGTGCGACGGGTGTCGTCGATCGCGTTGGTTCACGACGCGTTGTCGATGTCGGTGGACGAGCAAGTCAACCTTGACGAGGTCATCGACCGGATTCTGCCGATCATGAACGATGTGGCGTCGGTGGACAGGCCGATCCGGATCAACCGGGTCGGCGACCTGGGCGTTCTGGATTCAGACCGTGCCACGGCACTGATCATGGTGATCACAGAACTAGTGCAGAACGCGATCGAGCATGCATTCGATCCGGCGTCCCAAGAGGGGTTTGTGGCGATTCGTGCCGAGCGTTCGGCGCGTTGGCTCGATGTTGTCGTGCACGACGACGGCCGTGGGCTACCTCAAGGATTCAACTTGGAACGGTCAGACAACTTGGGTCTGCAAATTGTGCGGACCTTGGTGTCTTCCGAGTTGGACGGCTCGTTAGGCATGCGTGAAGCCCCCGATCGTGGCACCGATGTGGTGCTGCGGGTGCCAATTGGCCGTCGGGCCCGCTTGCGGCTGTAGCGGGTACGGAACAATGAACAATGCGGCCTCGATAGATTGTCACGGTCGCACTGGTCTGAACTGGGTCAGACTCCGCTGCGGGCCTTTGTCCGGGCGTTGCGACGTTTCAGCGCTCGTCGCTCGTCTTCACTCATACCGCCCCAGACGCCCGAGTCCTGACCTGTGTTGAGGGCCCAGGCAAGGCACTCTGTGGTGACTGGGCACCTATTGCAGACCAGTTTCGCGTCAGCGATCTGTGCGATTGCCGGGCCGCTGTTCCCTACGGGAAAGAACAACTCCGGATCCTCGTCGCGACAGACCGCCTTATGGCGCCAATCCATACTTTGTTACTCCTTACCGTTTGCGCAGCAAGGCGCACGGGATATTTTTCCTTGGCTGTCAACGCGTGCACAAGATAAAGCTCCGTACCTCTAAGGCAATTGCGTGCAACCTTTCCATCTTTTCACAGGAGCAACATATGTCAATAGCGGAAGGTGGATCGTGGGCAACCTCACTTTGACCGTCTAGTATCCACGTCCTTACGTCGCTTTACTACATCGCTGCCGACTCCATTGCTGCGAATTATCTTACCAGGTATGCATCAGATTCTTGGTTAGTGCAGTTCAGGTACGGTTTTGGCAAGCGGAGGTGACGACTAGCAGCGTGTCTTGAACCGCCCGGAACGTCATGATGTCACGCAGGTCGAGATAATCCCCATCTAACTGACTAGTGATTGGGGCCCCAGTGGATGTGACTCGTAGGAACGGCACATCATCCGCGGTGATGAGGTGCTTGAACTTGGGCTGTTTGGCGAACATCTGCCGGACGATTCTCAAGGTGGGGGCCGGCTTCATGTTGGTCGGGACGAACACGCTCAGTTCAGCGTCAAAGCTGCATCCAGGATTTGGTCCACACTGGTCGGTCGTTCGCGTAGGTCCACAGACTCGAGTTGGACGTGAAAGATTAAAGTCCACTCCGGTTCTCGATTCGCGGCCGAGAAAGTTGCAGCGCAAGGATAGGTTCGCGGCACGTGTAGTCCCGCACGGCGGGTACTGCCGCGCGGCTATAGCGCCATGGTGTGACGTTGCCGCCCTTGTTGCGTGCGGCCTCGACCGGGCGGCTACTACTTCAGCATCGACACCCAATTCTGGCAATTCTGGCGTGGAACAGGGCCTACCGTCGCCATAGTCGATTTAGCCTTATACGGCGTCAAATCTGGGAACGGCGGTAGTCGTCGAGTAACTGGATGAGCTGGTTGGTGGCAGCGAGCGGGTCGCGGGAGAGGGCTAGCACATTCGCCGAGCTGCCAGGCGCCACGGCGACCGCAGGTACCCGCCCGGTGAGCCCTGGACCGGGAGGGTACCGGGTAAACCATTGGCCACTACAGCTGACTGTGCGGTCATCGCCTGTACGACGACTAGGTCCACTCCAGTCTTCAACGGTTGCTTGTGTGCGAGTTCTGCACTATGAAAAATTCGTTGGTTGTTGTGTTCAACGGTGAGTTGATGATTGCGCTTGAGTGCGTGCGCCACCAAGTCGTGACCGGCTGGTGTGGTCGCGCTGGCTATAGGGTTTACTATCCGCACGGTACTCATGACGCATGAGCTTAGGTGCAGCCCGCGTGACTATGCTGACGCTGTGACACTCCCAAATAAGCGGGCGGTATCCTTCCGCACTCCAGCTGCTGTGCGGGGCGCAGGACTAATTGTCGCGGTGCAAGGTGTAGCCGCGCTGGTGGTGGCTGCGGCGCTGGTGGTTCGCGGGCTCGCCGGCGCCGATCAACGCGTCGTTAACAGCTTGGGCACGGCGATCTGGTTCGTTTTGGTCGGCGTTGCGGTGATTGCTGCCGGATGTGCGTTGATGGTGGGCAAGCGTTGGGGCCGCGGGCTGGCGGTGTTCACCCAATTGCTGTTGTTGCCTGTAGCGTGGTACCTCGTGGTAAGCTCGAATCAGTTACCCTTCGGATTCCCACTGGGAATCGTGGCGATGACCGTATTGGTATTGCTTTTCAGTCCACCAGCTGTACGCTGGTCCGCTGGCGCCGATCAGCGTAGTCTGGCCTGCGAAGCCAACCGTAGGGCGGACAGTCAGTATCAGTAGGTGGTCCATTCGCGCTCCGGATGTCTCTAGATCCCACCATAACAACGCGATGGCTTCAGCACCTCCCATGACAATCCGTTGTGACTGTTGTCAAGGCATTCGGCCGCCAGCAGTGCACGAGCCGGGCCGCGCAGGAGCAACCTCGGTTGTGCGAACAGGTCCTCCAAGTATATGCTGGCAACGCCGTGCCATGTAGAGAAGTTACGGAACCATGAACCATAGCGCCATTGCGGTGAGTTCACTGTCCGCTTCGGCAATGTGCCCTTCAATCAGTTAGTAAAATTCCGAAAAAATGCTGCGGAAATTTGTGTTTCGGTGACAGTGCACTGATCGTCAGCACGATCGAATTCGGCTAACGCGTGGATCATGGCTGTAATTTCTGCGGCATTTTCCGGTCTGGTGCGGTGGATGTACTCGGTCACTGCTTAACTCCCAAAGCGTTCAGAATCGTCGCAAATTTCGTTGTGGTCTCATCAACTTCGTTATCGGGATCGGATTCGGCAACGATGCCTCCGCCAGCATGGGCGAGGGCTATGCGGCGGTCGGCCGATAGCTGAGCACAGCGGATGGATACCACCCAGTGGCCGTCGCCTCTGGCATCGCACCAGCCCACTGTGCCCGCGTAGAAACCGCGGTCACCTTCTAGCGCTGCGATAAGTTCGGATGCGGCCTCTGTCGGTACCCCACCGACCGCTGGAGTGGGATGCAGGATCAAGGCCAGATCGATTGCCGTGGTTGCGGTGTCGCGCAGCCGGCCGCTGATCGGTGTGCATAGGTGCCAGACTGCCGCGGTGCCGCTCAGTTCCGGCTCGGGCGCAATCGTCAAGTCGTCGCACACTGGCTCTAGGGCAGCACGTATCGCGTCGATGACCAGCTGATGTTCGTGACGGTTTTTGATTGAGCTGGCCAGCGCGGCGCCGTTGGCGGCGTCGACTTCGGGGTTGGTAGCACGTGGGGCCGAACCGGCAAACGGCCGGCAGACTACACGGTTGCCGAAGCGCGAGACCAACAGTTCTGGGCTGGCGCCCACTAGTGCCACACCCGCGTATTGGTCGCCGGCTGCGGTCAAGTCGACGAGATATCCATACGCGGTCGGGTCGGCTGCGACTAGCCGGCGCAGGATGGCGCGGCCGTCCAGTGGAGCGTCCGCGGTCAGCTGCAATGCGCGGGCAAGCACTACCTTGTGTAGCGAGTTGCCAGGTGCGGTGAGTTGCTCGCGTGCGTGGCTGATCCAGACGCGGTAGTTGGCACGCGTCGGGACGGTGGCAGTGATGCGCAGGGTGGGCAGCGGGCCGGTCGGCCAGTCTGGCAGCGTATTGGTGCGCAGTACAACACTAGGCGCCACCAGTGCGGCGGGACTGTCAGTATCGAAAGGTAACGCGCCCAAAAGTATTGGCGTGACTCCGGAACGCAGTGCAGCTTGCGCCGAGCACACATCGTCGTAGCGTGTGTGCACCCCGTCGGCAACTAAAGTCCCACGTGGCCCGCATAGTGCGAACGGTGGTTCGCTTGGTCTCATTTGTTCGGCTCTCTCCTGCGCCACTGGGCGGCGTGTGTCGTCGTCATGGCTCATGTCCGGTAGGGTGCGACCCAGGCGCCGCTAGCCAGGCAACCCAAGAGTGTGTAGTTGCCGTAGCTCGTGCTCGAACCCGCACATCCCCATCGAGCCGGTGCGCGTACCGAAGCGGCCGCCCTCGACAAGCGGCAGCCCGATCCAGCGTCTGATCACCGCACGGCAGAGGTGGCCACGGCTGGCGGATAACACGTCACGCGACTCCAGTGCTCGAATGCCATCGCGACGGCCTGGTAGGCGCGTTCGCTGACCTGCCAGACGTTTTTTATCCCGGGTATCCATGCATCCATACCAACCAATCAGGTTCGGCTTCTCGGATCTGTGCAGTGGTGAGGTCTTCGTAGGAGCCGTAGGCCCATTCAGCTAGTAATGGAGATACCTTGTCGATGGTAATTCCGGCCAACTCGGCAGTGATTAGGTCACGTTGACGTGGGTTACTGACCACCACCAGATCAACGAGTTTCTGTTCCGCTAGGGCCTGCCCAGCTAGCTTGGCCTGTGCTCGGCCGATATCGCCCAACTCCAGCTAGGCACAGCCGGGTGTGCTGGCCCGATTTCGACCACGCCGTATCGCCATCTCATAGCAGCAAGCGGTGGGGTTGTGCAAGACCGTGTCGAACGATTTTGCCGGACGATATGTCGTCCCCTGGCCGGAGCTAGCACCCGAAGGACATCACGGAGAACGTGCCAGGATGGCGCTGTGACCGCGCTGGCGACGATGCAGAGAGGAGATCCCGATGAGGTGGGGGCCCAAAAAAAACCAGGGGGCCCGCCCCCCACCTTTTTTGATTGCAGGAGGAGAACAGTGCTTGTGACTAAGACTTGGGTACTGGCTGTGGCCAACCAGAAGGGTAGTGTGATCAGGACGACAACAGTGGCCTCACCGGGTGCGGCGATTGGGGAGCGAGTACTGCTTGTCGATCTGAATTCGTTGGGTTGTTTGACCATCTCGCTGGGCCAAGATCCTGAAAAACTACCGGTTTCTGTGTACGAGGTATTGCTCGGTGAGCTCGAGCCAAATGTCGCGCTGGTCACGACGGTGGGGGAATGACGCTGCTTTCGGCCAACATTGACCTCGCCGACGCTTAGGCGGTGTTGCTGATGCGGACGGGCCGCGAATATGTGCTCAAATGTGCGTTGGTCAAACTCTCCGACTAGTTTGACGTGGTCTGTCATGATTGCCCGCTGTCGCGTAGTGTGCTCACCTTCAACGGTTTTATGGCCACTGGCAAAGGCCATCGTGCCGCTGCGGTGCGGGATACTGGCACAACGCGGCGTCGGCCAATTCCTGTGCACCGTCGCTGACGTTCAGCAGATCACCAACCCGGATCTGCGACTGCTGGGTGCGTTACCGACGCTGTACGATTCCCGTACCATCCACACTCGTGACATGTTGCTCGACCGCTCAGATTGCTATGTGCTGCCGGTGCTGGTCACCGCCCATCTCGCCACACAGTGCGCTTCATCGAAGCCAGTGCGTTGGGCTCGTCAGTGGTGGTTGCCGGGCGCAAGACTAAGGCAAGACTAAGGCAAGACTAAGGGGTGTTGGCCTATCGCGGCCTGGCACAAGCGTTGCTCAAGCATTTGGAAGACGGGCCAATCCCCCCTTACGTTCACTGTCGAGATTTAGCAACCCGTACGAGCTCATGGTAACCGCAATTAATTTAGCCTAGAGCTACCAGGGTGTCGCCGCGTTGCTCGAACACCGTAGAACCCGAAACGGCTGGGATCACCGCTGAGCTGCTCGGCGGTCGATGCACCGGGATGTAACGGTTATTCGCACCGCTGAGCAGGTCATAGACGCCTATCTTGCCTGTGACCGGTACGAGCAGTTGACCGGCCATCACCACACCGGGCCCCACTGGAGCAGTCGTTTCGCCTGCGGCAATGGTGTACCGCAGGGTGAGGTTACTCTGATTGAAGACCATAAGGGTATCTCCGGTCCACCAGGTCACCAGGTTGCCTGCCTGCGAGACCACTGCCGAGCTCGACGGCGGCTTGGTCAGCAGTGTGCTCGCCACGGTGGTTCCGGTCTCGTCGATCACGTCCACTCTGGGCTGTGTGCCGGCTTCTCCGGGCAGATAAACGGCCGTATGGGTATCGGAAACCGTCAACACGCGGGCTCCCGAACCAGACCGGACCCTGGGCTCGGCCACCAGGCGTTGTTGGGGTTCGTCGTCTTCCTTGCCCGGTCGTAACAGCACGAGCTGCAGATCGTGTTGATTCGCACAGGCCTCGAGCACCGATACCGCCGATGAGCTAGCTGCTGCGGACTCCAGCGTGCATCCGGAGTGAAGTCCCCGCGCCGGGGGTTTCACCCGGGCGTCGATCTCACCGTAGGCGAGCATCCGGACCATGTCCGAGCGCCAGAGTTCCAGGCGGGTATCGCCGGCCGACAACACCGCCGTGCCGTCGGAGGACAGGTGCACGTGTGGATCGGCGTAGCTACTGCGGGCAGCTTCACGACGGCCGGTGGACCCATCTATGGTGCTGACCTGACCGCAACCACGGTCATCTCGATAGACTGCGACAGCGTAATGGTAGACCCAGGACACCCCGCACAAACCGCTGTCTCGCGCATAGCTCCAACGTGACTCGCCCGTGACGGGGTTGCGCCCATCTATTTGGTGCGCGTCGCCAGTGATCACTGTACCTGCCACCACCACGGGGGTGGTGGTGGCAGGACTGGCAGCGGTCCAGAGCTGGTTGAAGGTGGCCGGCACTTCCCGCGCCGGAGTCGGGTTGGGCGCTGGAATGGCGGCCGGCCGGCTGTGGGTGGCCTGGGCGTCGCTGGCCCACCAGATCAGCGACGCGACTGCGGCGATGACGACCGTGATTGTCACGGCGGCCATGATGTCGGCCTTGGTCCGGCGTTCGGGTCTGACCATGTGTCAACAGTTCAGTTGGCCTGTACAGCCAAGTTTTTGTCGAGACCGTTTTCGACGGCCTCGGTCGGCTTGCGTCGGCGACGGCGACGGCGACGGCGGATGTTGGTGGCCGGGTTGTCGGCGGACGGGTTATCCGGGTTATCGGTGGGATATCCGGTGACGGGTTGGCCATCGCGGATGTGGCGTCGCTGTACGTTATTGCTCGTTTGCGCCGCCTTAGCGGCTTGTGTTGATGTTCCTGACTTGTCCCTGTCACGGTCGGTGCCGCGACGTTTGATTTGCGCCTTGCGCGGCGCGCCGACGGTTCCGCTAGCCCCGGCGGGGATGGCCAACTCGGTGTACAGATGAGGCGAATTGGAGTAGGTCTCGGCCGGATCGGGGGAGCCCAAGCCCAGTGCCTTGTCGATCGTCTCCCAGCGGGGCAGATCATCCCAGTCTACTAGAGTGACCGCGACCCCAGTGCGGCCAGCACGTCCAGTGCGGCCGATGCGGTGGACGTACATCTTTTCGTCTTCAGGGCACTGGTAGTTGATGACGTGGGTAACATCGTCGATGTCGATTCCACGGGCGGCCACATCGGTGGCGACTAGCACGTCGACATTGCCGGTCCGAAAAGCCTTGAGGGCTTTCTCCCGTGCTATCTGTCCGAGGTCGCCATGCACGGCGCCTACCGCAAAACCGCGTTCGTTGAGCTCGTTGGTGACTTTCTGTGCGGTGCGCTTAGTGCGGGTGAAGATCATTGTCGCGCCCCGGTCACGCGCCTGCAGGATTCTGCTGATCAGCTCCACCTTGTCTAATGCGTGGGCACGGTAGACGAACTGCTCGGTGGTGTCGTGCACCGCCAAGGAGTGCGGTGCCTCGGCCCGGATATGGGTGGGTTGGTCCATGAATGTGCGGGCCAGCGTGATGATCGGGTCCGGCATGGTCGCCGAAAACAGCATCGATTGCCGATCGGTGGGGATTTGTCGTAAGATACGCTCGATATCGGGAAAGAAACCAAGATCGAGCATTTCGTCGGCCTCGTCGAGTACCAGCACCGACAACCCGCTCAGTTGCAGGTGGCCCTGCTGGCACAGGTCGAGCAGCCGCCCCGGAGTGCTAACCACGACGTCGGCGCCTGTCTGCAGTGCCTCGATCTGCGGCTCATAGGCCCTTCCGCCATAAATGGAGACCACCGAAAACCGCCGCTTGTCGTGTTCAGCGGTCAGGTATTTTGCCGCGGCGGCCAGGTCATCGGCGACTTGTAAACAAAGCTCCCGAGTCGGTACCATGACCAGCCCTCGGGGTGCGCCGGACAGCGGCCTTGTTGCGGTAGCGACGCTGATGCGCTGTAGCAACGGAATGCCGAAGGCGAAAGTCTTACCCATCCCGGTGCGGGCCTGGCCGATCACGTCGTCGCCGGCGAGTGCAAGTGGCAAGGTGAGTTCTTGGATAGCAAAAGGTTGCTGAATGCCTCGCTCGGCCAGCGCACGGACTATTTCGTCACGGACTCCAAGTTTTGCAAAGGCTGGTTCAGTTGTACTGGTTAGTGCAGTCATATGTGGGTGACAAGCCTTTCGATGACCGAATCGGTTTTTGTGTCGGTGTTTTACTGTCGCGGTTTACGAGCGCATTTGCTCCGACTCCGAATTAGGTCGCCGATTTGCCGGCTCCACTTTACAGTCTATATGGAAATTCAGTCCGGGTGGGACAGCTGTGTTACGCACGTTTCGCCAGCAGCAGCACATAAATGCAACCACTACCTACATGAGCATGATAACCGGTCACCCAGTGGACGCCATTTTCTTCTAAACTACCCTATCCAGGGTGTTGATATGCACGCCCTCATCCGCGGACCAATTGGCTGATTCGCCGGCGCCATGGTTGCCGGAGGGTTATTCGACCGTCAACGAATTGTTCGCGTTGTTGGTCTATGGGATAGTGGCCGCGTTTTACCGTCTTACCGGTGAGGCTCGGCTGGTGCCTGACTTGCGGGTACGGATCTCGCTGGTGAGCATTGTCGCCGCTGAGATAGGGTATTATGCGCTGCTGCACGATGCCCTGGAGCGCCGAGGTGTTGACGTAGTGTCGGCGATGTCGAAGTACGTGTCGGCGCTGGAAAATTCTCATCATTGGCTGACCAAGCCGAACACGTGGTTGGAAGCCTTGGTGCAAGCTTATGTCGGTGATTCCTTGGCCTTCGACTTATATTATGGAGACCGCTTGGTGGATTGTTTGGTTCAGTCTGCTGACACGGCGCGTTTGGTCCTGTTGGAAACCACGTACTAGCAGTTGGTTGTCGTCGAGGTAATCGCCAGCAGTAAACAACGCAGTCGGCTGGCAGTGTGTGGTGCGTCGACTGTTCGGCGAAACGATCCCCCAGGCGCAGTACTCGCTGGGCAATCACGATCAGCTCGTTAGCCTGGTGGTGTCCGTTAGCGGTGGTCTGAGCCAGCTCGGTTCGTTTGTCGATCGTTTGCAGCGGATACTTGACCACCGGATGCACAAACTCAAAGTCTTAGCTAGGGCTTCGCCCCGATTGCTCGTGGAGCGAGCTGGCGGGGCCTCACGGTGCAGGTTGCGATGACCGTGTTGTTGGTTGACACCACGACTGGTTGCCCCTCGGCGTTGACGATTGAGCAGTGGAGTCGACTATGGAAGCTGGTGGCAACGACTGATTGGGTTTGGACGCCCGGGTTAAGGGCCACCGCCTTTGTCCATGGCAGCACAACGTTGAACTCGGTTTTGGGGTAGCCATGGGCGTCGGTGTAGACGACAGTCACCAGGTCAAGGAGCTCCTTCGTGCCGGTCACGTTGTAGACGACGGTGCGTGGATGCAGCATTGGTGGCGCTGCTTTGGGCGGTGTCATGGCGGTTGCTGTGTCTGGGGGTAATGGGGGCGTGCTGGACGGGGCCGCCGGTAAAGGGATCGACGGCGTAGTAAACACTGGGCGGCCGGGCGTTGGTGTTCCCACCGTCGCCTTGGTTGTTGCGTTGTCTCCACTGTGGATGATGACGGTGGTCGCGATAGCGCCGAGTGCCGCCACGCTGCCGAGGAGTGCGGCGATCTGGCGCCATTTATGATTGGACGGCCAGAGTAGCTCGTCGTAGCCGTCCGGCGGGTAGCGGTTGGTTCCAGTTAGTCGCATAGCTCTCGTCGAGATTGTCCTGGAAGCCGCTGTCAAAGCGGTTCATTGTGTTGCCGATGGTATCTATGCTACTGATGTGAATAAACGGTTATCTGGCGTCGCGCAGCGTGTTGTCTTAGCTGGAAGCTAATCGTTACCTGCGGCTAGCCGTCCGTCGAGGCTTTCCACCAAGCGCTGCCGGGGGATCGATGGGCCCATCTGTATCCGGGCGTGTTGATGCGTCCACTAGTCTGCTGCTGACACGTTTGCATGGAATCGCAGAGACATATCAGCGGAAGGGGCCAATAAGTGGAGGTCAAGATCGGTATCACAGACAGTCCACGCGAACTGACCTTCTCCAGTGCGCAGACGCCTGGTGAAGTCGAAGAACTTGTCAGCCCCGTACTATGCGAGGGCTCGGGGTTGCTGGGCCTGACCGACGAGAGGGGCCGTCGTTTCCTCATACACGGCGCTAAGATTGCCTATGTGGAGATCGGGGTCGCCGACGCCCGCCGGGTAGGCTTTGGAATCGGGGCCGAGTCCGCTACAAACGGGTAAGCGGCACGTGTGACAGCCCGCCCCAGGCGAACTGTACGGTTCCCTCAACGGCGTCCGATTTGGAAATGGGGCGGTTGGTGTCTAACCAGTATCTGGCGCAGTCGACGCTGATGCCAACTAGACCTACCGCGACCATCCGGGCGCGGTGCGGGTCCAGCCTAGAATCCGCGCTGATAAGAGCGAACACTGCGTCTATGCACGATTCGGTGGCTACTCGTACCTGTGCGGCAACCTGAGGCTCCGTGACATTGTCGTTCTCGAAGATCAACCGGTAGCCTTGCCCGTCGTGCTCGATGAAGTCGAAGAACGCCTGGACTGCGGCGTGTAGTCGTTGTCGGTTGTCGGTGGTCGTGCGCAATGCCTGCTGTACGCTCGACACCAGATTGTCCACGTGCCGCTCAAGCACCGCCAGATACAGCTCCAGCTTGCTCGAAAAGTGCTGATATAAAACAGGTTTGCTGACTCCTGCCCGATCGGCGATACTGTCCATTCCGGCCGCGTGGTAGCCGTGGTCGACAAAGACGTCACTGGCTACGATAAGCAATTGGTTACGACGCTCGTTGCGGGATAATCGGTTGCCGCGCCGGTTGGACGCCGCTATATCATTAGATAGTCGACCACGGTCAATAGATCTAACAGTACGCCGCTGAGCTGTCTTGGCGAGATCGTTCATTGAGTCCCTGTCTTTTCGTTGGCCAATTACAGTTGGGCCCGGCCGTCGGTTGGTTGGAATGACATTATTACCCGTGTTGTCAGCCCGACCGGCGCCGGCTTTGTCAGCACTGGCACAAGGACGCCCTGGCACACATTCTGGCGTGCCAGGGCGTCCACTCGATGCGAGCCTGTGTAATCCTGGGAAAGTGACCTTTTCCGGGCCTGTTGGCAGCCCCGGTCGTGTACCTGTGCTACGCGAGGAGTGGCGAGAGCCACTGCGGGCCCAGCGTGAACCGCTCGCCAGGGGCGAAGGGCGGGTCCGGGTTAACCGTGGCCGGCCGCGTCGGTGGCGTAAGCAAACACCGCTGGGGCGGTTCGTCTCCACCTTTGGCTGGCGCGCTTATGCACTGCCTCTTCTGATGGCGCTCACGGCGGTGGTTGTATACCAAACGGTAACTGGGACAAACGCGCTGGAGCCGGCAGCGAGCGAGCCCATCACGGAATCACCGGTCATCGGTGCGTTGGGCACGGCTATTATGGATGCGCCGCCTCGGGGCCTCGCCGCGTTCGACGCCAATTTGCCGGCCGGGACACTGCCAGACGGGGGTTCATTCACCGAAGCGGGTGATAAGACCTGGCATGTTGTTCCGGGTACGATGCCGCAGATCGGTCAAGGCACCGCCAAGGTTTTCAACTACGCCGTCGAGATCGAGAACGGTCTGAATCCGACTATGTTCGGTGGCGACGGCGCATTCGCCCAGATGGTCGACCAGACGCTGGCTAATCCGAAAGGTTGGACTCACAATCCGCAATTCGCTTTCACCAGAATTGATAGCGGGAAGCCCGACTTTCGGATTTCGCTCGTGTCTCCACTGACTATACGTGTAGGATGTGGGTACGAATTCCGACTGGAGACGTCGTGTTACAATCCGTCGTTCGGGCCGGACCGGCAGGCTCGGGTTTTGATCAACGAGGCGCGCTGGCTACGCGGAGCCCTTCCATTCGAAGGGGATGTGGGTTCCTACCGGCAGTACGTGATCAACCACGAGGTCGGTCATGCCATCGGGTATGTGCGCCACGAGCCCTGTGACAAGCAGGGTGGTTTAGCTCCGGTTATGATGCAGCAAACGTTCTCCACGTCTAATGACGATGGAGCGAAGTTCGACCCGGAATGGGTCAAGCCCGATGGCAAGACCTGTCGATTCAATCCCTGGCCGTATCCAATCGCGTAGCTTCGGCGACGATACCCGCCGTGGTGTTGACCGAGTTTTTCGTGGGCAGGTTCCAGACCTAGCGCACAAGGACGCAACGCTGGCGGTCACAGTGTTTTACACATTGCGCGTCGTTGCCGTTAATGCAGATACCTGCTGTGATGTGTTGTAGAGGATATGCCTCAGAAGTTGAACTACGATGCTGCCCCTAGGAGAGATATTCGATGTCGACATCCCCGACATCACTGCCGCCGCTAGTTGAGCCTGCAAGCCAGCTGAGCCGCGATGAGGTGATTAGGTACAGCCGCCATCTGATAATTCCGGGCATGGGCGTCGATGGGCAGAAGCGGCTCAAGAACGCGCGGGTATTGATCATCGGTGCGGGCGGGCTAGGCGCGCCGGTGTTGCTGTACCTGGCTGCGGCCGGCGTTGGTACGATTGGCATCATCGATTTCGATGTTGTCGACGAGTCTAACCTGCAACGCCAGATTATTCATGGTGTAGCCGATGTTGGACGGTCCAAAGCCCAGTCAGCGCGCGACTCAATCGTCGCAATCAACCCACTCGTTCAGGTGCGATTGCATGAGTTCAGGCTGGAGTCGAGTAATGCGGTTGACCTGTTCAAGCAGTACGACTTGATCGTGGATGGCACCGACAACTTCGCAACTCGGTATCTGGTCAACGACGCCGCGGTGCTGGCTAAAAAGCCGTACGTGTGGGGGTCGCTCTACCGCTTCGAAGGCCAGGTCTCAGTGTTTTGGGAGGATGCCCCCGACGGACTGGGCCTGAATTACCGTGATCTGTACCTGGAGCCACCGTCTCCTGGCATGGTGCCATCCTGCGCGGAAGGCGGCGTGCTGGGCATCATCTGCGCTTCTATCGCGTCGGTGATGGGCACCGAGGCGATCAAACTGATCACCGGGATCGGTGCGCCGCTGCTCGGCCGATTGATGATCTACGACGCGTTGGCGATGAGCTACCGTACGATCAGGATCTGCAAGGACCCGTCCACGCCTAAAATCACGGAGTTGATCGACTACCAGCAATTTTGCGGTGTGGTGTCTGACGATGCGGCCCAAGTGTCTACCGGCTCCATCGTTACGCCGTGGGAATTGCGCGAGTTGCTGAATTCCGGCAAGAAGCTGGCCTTGATAGATGTTCGTGAGCCTGTCGAGTGGGACATCGTGCGCATCGACGGCGCTCAGCTTATTCCTCGGTCGTTGATCAACTCGGGTGAGGGTCTGGCAAAACTGCCTCAGGACCGCATGTCGGTGCTGTATTGCAAGACAGGCGTGCGCTCGGCCGAGACGTTGGCCACTGTGAAAAAGGCTGGTTTCTCCGACGCGGTGCACTTGCAGGGTGGAATTATGGCGTGGGCCAAGCAGGTGCAACCCGACATGGTGATCTACTAATCTGAGATTCGGTCTTGGGTTGGTGGCGACGCGTTCTGCTCGGTTTCGTCGTGATTGCGGTCGCTACTGCCGGGCTCTACTAGGCTGGCCCGGGTGACAGTTGAGCCGCCGCCCGAGCATGTGTTGTCGGCGTTCGGTTTGACCGGTGTGCAGCCCGTCCCATTGGGAGCCAGCTGGGAAGGTGGCTGGCGGTGTGGTGAAGTTGTATTGTCGATGGTGGCCGACAACGCCCGCGCGGCTTGGTCGGCCCGGGTGCGGGAGACGTTGTTCGTCGATGGTGTCCGCCTGGCTCGACCGGTCCGCTCGACCGACGGCCGGTACGTGGTCTCTTGCTGGCAGGCCAACACATTCGTTGCCGGTACACCGGAGGCTAGACACGATGAAGTCCTCTCGGCGGCGGTGCGACTGCATGAGGCCACCGGCACACTCGAGCGTCCTCGATTTCTGACCCAAGGACCCACGCCGCGTTGGGCGGACGTGGATATTTTCATCGCCGCCGACCGTGCCGCCTGGGAGAGCCAGCCGTTGCAGTCGGTACCCTCCGGAGCGTGGACCGCGCCCCTGACGGTTGACGGTCAACGATCGGTCGATTTGATCAACCAGCTGGCTGGTCTACGCAAGCCGACCAGGAGCCCGAACCAGCTGGTGCACGGAGATCTTTACGGAACAATGCTTTTCGTGGGTACGGCGGCGCCGGGGATCACCGACATCACGCCCTACTGGCGTCCAGCGTCATGGGCTGCGGGTGTTGTTGTCGTGGACGCACTGTCCTGGGGTGAAGCCGACGACGGGCTGATAGAACGCTGGAACGCGCTGCCGGAATGGCCGCAGATGTTGTTGCGCGCATTGATTTTTCGCCTTGCTGTCCACGCACTGCATCCGCTGTCGACTGCCGAGGCGTTCCCAGGTCTGGCCCGAACCGCGGCGTTGGTCCGGCTAGTGCTCTAAGTCGTGGAGCTGCACTCGACATCGAAGCTACTACGACGTCATCCTGATGCTGGCTTCGGTAACGTTGATCTGGATGGCGTGTTCGGTTTGAAATTCGTAGCGAGTCTCGCTCAGCGCCACTTTGTCGTCGACAGCGAGAATCTCTTCGACGCGTAGCAGTTCTATTGGTCGGGTGATTAAATGTCGCGCCGGATGCCCATACGAGGTGATCACCCGGTGCCATGGCAGGTTAGAGGAGTCAGTTCGCATGATCTGGTGGGCGATCCGTGGACTGGAAAGGTCCTGCGGCAGAGGCGATGTTGCCTTAGGTGGTGATGCAGCCTGGTGGGATAGTTGCTATCAGCGAGCGCACCCGCTTGGCTGGATTTTCGGTTACCGGTGGCACTGTCAGTGCGTTTCTACCTGCTCGCGGATCACGCTGGCAACTTCGGTGGTCTTGGCATGCGGGGCCACTATGTGGCCGTAGTCGAAAATCGATCAGCTCGCAATCGGGTCCCGATCTTTGTTGGAGCCTTGCGATGAGTTGGTCGCTGCCGTAGAGACGGGGTCTGTGTTGCTCGTACCAGCGTAATCATCGTTCCTGCAGGCGGTAGCATGACGTAACGGGCCAAATCGCTTCAGTGCGACATGATCGCTGGAATGCTTAAGATTCCAGCCATATCCTCTGTTGGTCAGCTTGACCAGGTGTTCGTCGAGTTTGGCGTCGGGCAACGCGGGGTTAACCTTTACTTACGAGCCCATATTTCTCTAGGCGCGCTTGTGTCATTTCCGGGTAGTCGGGGTGGCAAACATCGCCTCAGCGATCTTGCGCATCCACGCCCTGTCCAATCCGATCGCTAGGTCGAGTAGCAGTAGCATGGCAACCTGATTCGAACGAGCCGCTGCCAGATGTGACGTTATAGCGTCGCCGAACGAATGCCCGACCAAACCAGTATCGGGCTGTCAACCTTATCTTCGAGCAGTGCGCTCAACGCTGAGACGTTAGCTTCGATGGTCCACGGCGCAGCTCACGATGACCTGCGTAATCTACCATATCCTTTGCGGTAAAAACGATTTCGAACACGTATTCGGTCACATGTTGTCAGCGCTGCCCGTGGCCGTTCAGCCCATGGATAGCGAGAATTCGCACTGGGTCGGACGGACCGTAGCTGTGCACATGAAGGTCGGTGGTTACCCGTAGACGGTGCTAGTTGAGAGCGGATGTTCTCGGCTGATGGGTGATCGGCGTGCTGTGGCGGCTTGACTACTCGGTGGGCATCCCACTCGTCGTCTGGCGCGGGGACAACAAAAGCTTGATCGAGTGCATAGGCTTTGTCGTCGAAATCGATGGCTAGGTGCTGTTCTAACGCATCGATTTCAGGTACTTCGCGCGCCTGGTACGGTGCCTTTGACGTCCTTCACGATCATAACCCTTCCTTAGCTTATCTAAGGATCATCGAAACTGGCCTTCGGGGGACAAGCAGTTCGGTGTTGTCGGACAGCAACGCTCCGTTGTCGTTTTGCAGCTGCGTGTTTCGGCTGTCCAGGTAGGGGTATCCGACCGATATTAGCCAAGTTGCCAGTTTCACCGTTGGCCCACTCCCTAGCTCGGGGTGGTGAATAGGATCGGGGGGTTAAGCTGGGGCGATGTCGCAGCTACTTGGCGTATGTGAGCAATGCAGTGCAGCGCACAAATTTGTCAGATCTACGTGATTGCATGTGGCTATGTCATACACCTGGGGTGTTGAGGCGCGCCATTCTAGAGCCGGGTGCACGCAGTCTAATCCTGGGCTACTCGGGTACCGGCAAGAGCAGCCTGCTGGTTGACGACGGTGGCATACGTGCGTGCCGGCAGATACCCACATAGCAGGCTCTCTCACATCGTTGCCGGTGTTGAACCGGAATCGGTTCCGTTGCTTACCGACTCTGTCCGGATTGGCATACCGGCGTGCAGCTCGCTGACGACGGCGTTGCTGCGTTCGCGCACACCTGGATGTTGTCGGGTGGCGGTCCGCGAGTCCTTGATACGCACTGTGCACGGTACGTCTACGCGGTTTTGCGGCGGGTCGGCTATGTGCTTTCGTGGCTGGTTACCAGCGCCGAGCAAGACGCCATCATCCGCGAGTTGCTGGCCGGTGACCTACCCCAGACGTACCGCGCTTCGCGACGGTATGGTGGTCCTATCTACGACCCGTTGTAAGCACCGCGGATTTCCCCAGAGAGCTGCGAAAACCTTTTGGCGCGTTGCGCCCCCCTGCGCGGTGTAGAAGCGTTGGAGTTGGATCGATTGGTCCGCGTGTGCCGGCGTCCGGAATGGGACGCTGTCGGCCAATGCGCAAGGTAGTACCAGCAAATCGATGCTGCTGCGCCCTGTGGTCGGAATGGCGGTCGCAGCAGGCGACGACTCCGGCGCTAGTCCCCGTTGAACTTGCGGGTGCTGCGCTGTCGGCTTTCACGGTCAATCCTGCACTGCTAGCAGCCGAACGTACCTCAGGTTCGGCTTTTGCTTATCGATGATGCTCAGCAACTTGACCCGCAGGCTGCCCGCCTGGTTTTGGTACTGGCTACCGGGATGGCGTAGGTGTTGGTTGCCAGCGACCCCAATCAGACAGTGTTCAGTTTTCGGAGCGGCGAGCTGGCCGGATTGCTATACGACAATCCCCTCCCAACCGGGTGCTGCTTTCCCGGTCGGTCGGTGACGTTAACCGTGTCGCACTGCTGTGCACCGGCAGCGCGCGCCGTCAGCAGCATCGTGTGTGGGCTTACCGGGTGGCGTCGGCGGCAGGCAGATCGATGGCACTGAGGGCGAGGGCGGATCAGTCACGGTACGACTGGCCGCCTCGGTCCACGCGAAAACGTCGATAATCGGCCGATACGCTGAGGTGTGCGCATATAATCGACAGGGTGCCGTGGTCGGCCAAATGGCGGTCCGTCGTTCGGTCGGTGCCACTGGGCCTCCGCGCGGCTTGGCTGCGGCCGGGGTTCCGGTCGCGGTACCTTTTACCAGTGGGCCGTTGTCCGCGGAGCCCGCGGCACGAGCGTTGCTCACAGTTTTGTCGGCGATGGCTGTAGAGCTGGATGGCGAACAGACGTTGGCACTACCGACCGGGCCAATTGGTCGCGTCGACCCAGTTTCGCTCCGGCAGCTGTGTTGATCGCTGCAGCGCAGTTAACTCCGATCGTCCATTGGCGATTTCGATAATCTCTTGGTGGAGGTGCTGGCCGATGGAGCGCCGGTATCGGGTGCGTGTTCAGGGCCGCTGCAGTGGGTGCGTGCCGTCCTGGATGTGGCCGCCGGCTGCGCCTTAGGTACGGTGAAGATCCGCGCTACACATGGTGGGCGGTGTGGCATCAGTCTGGTCTCTGCAACATTGTCTGCTGGCGGCAAGCGAGCGCAGCGGCCCGGCCGGAGCCCAGGGGCCTTGAGACAGTTACCGTGTTGTGCGACATCATTGATTATTACTTGTGCCATACGTCAGGTGCGCCGTTGCGCCGGCTTGCGGAAGATGTTGCTGCGCTGCATTTGCCAACCGTCAGGTGCGAGGAGTCAGGGCGACGGCGCAGGTTAGGGTGCCCAATGTGCACGTGGCATTGTGACAGGAATGGGATTTGATAGTCATCGCCGGTATGCAGGAAGGAAGGGCTGTGGTCCAACACGGTTCCCCGTGGGGGTGCGCGGGCACTTAATGACTGCTCGACGGTATTACTGAGCATGTCTCCGTGCAGGTGCTGTTCCTGGCCTAGGAGCTGCGGTTCTTGTTGGCGGCGATGGGCTGTTGCCGCCTGCTAAGGGCTGGCATAGACAGTGACGCCGACGGGCCGGGTCTCGGGGTAGCGTTGCCATCGGCGTTTTTTCTCGAGATCGCTAAATGGGCCGCGGGTGACAGTGATCACGAAGTGGCGCAGCTTGTTTCGTACATACGATTGCTGTTATAAACGACGCTGATGGGACGACTACGCGGCGTTTTCTGTGCGCCCGACGGTGCGGTGGACGACATAGTTCGAGTTTGTGCAGCAATCCAATTGGCGCGGTTGGCCAACGCTGATATGTGGCGGGTGCCGACTCGATCGGATGGCATGGCCTGATTCCGGTCAGCAGTAGTGATCGGTTCTGCGGTGGCAACGGTCTTTTCACGTTAATGCCGTCAACCCTGCAGACACACAAAGAGTGTTCGCCGCGTTGGTTAGTTGAACGGCACGGCGGAACCAATGCACGAGAGCTGCTGTCGGCCATCAGTTCGGTGCTGTATGTGTTGATCGCCGAACCGGACAAAAGGTAATCGCAACTGCTGGCCGAGTTGGACCGGTCCTGGTAGCACCTGCCCTTCGACGCCCAGTGGCATTCGCTCAACGAGCTTGCCCGGCGTCGCGCGATGATACAGAAGTTCGTCGAATTGCGTGCCCAGATCCGATACGAACTGGCTGATGTCGGCGTCGATGGAACGCGTGGTGAGTCGTGCGAGTCTGAGGATTAAGCCGGCGATGTCTGGCTGCCCGGTCGGGTCGATTGGCTTGGAAAGCGATGTTTTCGGCCGGCTGGTGATCGTCGACATCAAAACCAGCAAAACGGCGGTCAGCAAGGACGATACGCAACAACACGCCCAGCTGGCGACGTATAAATTGGCGGTGGCCGAAAGTATGCTCTCAGCCGACCCGTCAGCATGGAGCCCGGCGGTGCTCGCCTAGTCTATCTTGGCAGGACCGGGCCGGCGGACGCCGTCGAACGCGAGCAGGATCCACATAACACCAGCTGATCGTGATCATTGGTGCAACGTTGTTCGGTAGGCGGCCAACGCGGCAGCTGGCCCGCGGTTCATCACCCGACGCAACGACGGTTGCGTGCACTGCTCTATACGGCCGTATTTGTCCGGCCCGAACCGACAGGTTTGCGCTGTGACTGGATCTGTGGGTGATGATTCGCTACGCGCGGCTGGATTTAAGTCGGCACGCTAAGACTACTTTCGCCCATCTACGATTAAGCAGCCGTTATCGCCGTGCCGTAGGGTCCGTTTTGTCGGCACTGATAATGACGACAAAACGGAAACGATGGTCGTGCGGGTGGTCCTGCGTTAGTCGTCAACGGCTACACAGAATCGGGCTAGGTTCTGTGTTTGACGTTTACCCGCAAGGCTGTCAGCCGGCTGTTGCGCCGCGTTCGTTCCCGGTTGGCCTGTATCGGATCCGGGTCTGGACTAGTTCCGCCGTACCGACAGTCGCCGGATCGGTAGTCAGCACCTAACACGCTTGCGCCGGTTCGCTGTTCCATGACTATGGCCTGTTGTTACCCGTCGAGCCCGACACCCGGCTGCTCAGCGAAACCGAGCTGTAGCAGCTGGCCTTCGACGTCGTCACGGGTATAGCGGCGAGCAGAACACGGACAAGACCCCGGCCGCGGTGACCTCAATGGTGCTACGCTTGTCGGATCAACTCGCGAGGCATCTGGTGGATGCCCAGCAGTTCCGTGACATCCTGTGGAACAGGAGTGGCTGTTGCACGCCTTGTCGACGGGCCCCTACCAGAGTTCCTGCGGCCTCAGCCAGTGGCTGCTGCCGATGTTGGTCACCCGGACCGAACGCGCCGGCTGGTCTCGCTGTTCGACGCGCTGGCTGAGTGGATGCGCGCCGCGAAGATGATGGATTTCGGTGTTCAGATGGCCTGCGCGACGTGTTTGGTCGCGACGTTCCCGCAAGTCGGTCAAGACCTGCGCAGCCGCTACCGGGTGGTGGTGCTCAACGGGTACCAAGACACTGGACACGCCCAGCGCGTCGCGTTGTCGGGGGTGGCGGCAACGACGGAGACGGCGAACTGGCGTTGACAGCGGTAGGGATTCCCATTCAGTCCATTTACGGATGGCACGGTGCCTTCGCGACGAACTTGCTTAGTTTTCACCAACGCTTTCCCCGATTCGGGGGTAATACCGTGCCGGTGTTAGAGCTGCGGGTCAGCTGGCGTAATTCGCCCCGCGCTCTACATGTAGCCAACGACATATCCGCGGAAGCGCGACGACGATCGGTTGTGGTCCGCGCGCTGCGCTCGTTCCCGGACGTCCCGAGCTGATGCCGTACGCACTACGTTGCTTCCCTACGTGCGCGCCGTACGCTAGTGGATCGCCTACCACGTATCCGCACACTACCAGCGAGCAGACGCCGTCGGTGCTGGTGCATTGCAATGAGGACGCTGCATCCATCGCTTATGCTCTGCTCGCCCGCGGAATCCCGGTAGAAGTCAGGTCGGCCTGGCCGGCCTGCTATCCCTACCTTAAGTCGCTAATGTGGTGGTTATGCTGCGGTTCGTCGCTGACTCTACGGTCGGCACCGCGGCAATGCGCGTGCTGACTGGTCCCTGCTAACGGCTCGGTGGTTGCGATGTCGCCGCGCTACAGCGGGGCGCGTTGGTGCTGGGTGGGCTATCCTCCTTCGAGGTACGTTTCACCCGAGTAGATCATGATGGCGCTCAGCGGTCCTGGGGTTGATATCGCTTCTCTGGCCGACGCTCTCGGCGACCTCAGAGTAGCTATTTCGTATTCGGTTCTGGGCTATCAGCGCATCTGTGTCTTGGCCGACGAACTAATTGCGCTACGCGGCTATCTGTGTCTTAGCTGCCCGACCTGGTTGCTTAAATACGTCGTGTGCCGGGCGTAGACTGCGAAATCCAAGTGCTGCCAGCCCAGCTCCCGGGTGCTTGGGCCGGTGCCAAACACTTCGACGCCTTAGCTGATGTGGTCGCCGAGTATGCCGAGCGGGCAATCACTACGACGAGTGAGACCAATGCATCGACCGCAGCTAAGCTGTCGCACTCGGCATTCCTGTGCTGGATCCATCGGGTGTCACCAAGCGAAAGCAGCTTTCGGACAAGATCTCCGTTCGTCGTAACCGACTTGAGCAGCGGCGTGTCAACGAGGAACGCCGTCTGTTGTACGTGCGCACCATCAGGGTCGAAGACACGTTGTTGGTATTCGGTCATGACGGGGTCCCGTGGGGATCAAGCCGCGCGGTCCGCCGGTTTTCCTGTGCGCACTCAAGGACATTATCGGCCGCGGCCGGCGATCCCCTGCGGGGTGGTTTAACAGTGGGAACCTGCGCCTGACTATGGGAAACGAAATAGGCTGCGCGACAAAGTTGTCGAAGTTGTCCAGCCTGTTGGCCGGGCTCCGCGGCGACGTCGAACACGGGGCAGTGCTAGTGGTCGCCACGATAGTGGACGGCATGGCTCGCCCTAGCACTGATATCGAAGGCTGGACTGCCGGTGTCGATGCCCTACTGGTCGAGTGTGTAAGCGCCGGAAGGTGTCTTGCCTGCACTCTGCCCAGTTAGGTGTCGGTCACTGGTCTGGTGGACCTGGCTCGAGATCCGATCGATGCGGTTCGACCGCTAATACATCGGCTGCCCACCCGCCCGCATTACTGGGCAACACGTTTCACGCCCGGATTAATCGGTTCTACGGCGCAGAACGGCTGTTCGATCTTGCCGACTTGCCAGGTGCTGCAGACTCCGACGTCGGAGACACCCGGGAGTTGGCCGCGTTGCAGGCAGCATTTGGCCGATAGCGGTGGGTTATCCGCACGTTCATGGCGGTCGAGATTGCTATTCGAAATACCCATCGGCTGTACTGTGCTGCGTGGTCGCGTTGACACGGTGTTAGTCGATCTTGATGGCTACATCACCGTGGTGGATTGGAAGACCGGTGAGTCGCCGCGCGGGCCGGAGGCCATGCGTCAGGTCGCCGCCTACTGCTTGGCGTGGACCGTTTTGTGCGGACGCCCAGAGTCATCGGTGCGCGCGGTCTTTGTGCAACTTGCTACGTGCTTAGCGGAGTCACAGTCATCCCCGACTAGCTGCTTGAAGCTACCGATCTGGCGGGGCTGCTGGGTGAGCTGCACTGCCGACGTGTGACGGGCGCTGTTCAGATATTGGGGAGCCAGCGATGGTGGTTACATAGGTGTCGTGTGCTGGGTTCAGGCAATGATGGATTGCCGTTGCGCAACAGTAGGTTGCCGGCATCGCGGCGGTTTCTAGAAGATATTGGCTGCCCAGCCTGGTCATCTTCCTGGTTGGTGTCCTGGTGTACACTCGAGGTTCACTCTAGCCTGGTGCGCGTGTATCACCCGACGAATGGCCATTGCCTTTGGGGGTGTTGTTCGCGGTCAATGTTGTTGGTCTAACAGGACCGAAGTGGGTATTGCGACGTGAGGGTAATGTCGGGTTGACATTCTTGGATTGCCTTTATTGTGCGGCCATGCCGTTATCGGTGATCGGCTACGGTACCAACGGCAAAACGGCGGTCGCCGCGAGGCTAAGCGATGAGGCCGCGCGGGGTGAGATGGATGTCGTTGACACCCTGCCCTCGAACACGCCTCGACCGCCGGCTTGGTCACGGTGCGCGGCAACGCCACCAAATCCGGTGTGCTGCGGTTGGCCGTGACCCAGCATTCTTCCTCGATCGTCGTCGCTACCGGTCGCGGTGATACCGCCGTGTTGGTTATCTTGATGGCTCGAGAGCGGTCGCCTGACGATCAAGATCGTGGCGTCGATCCACTAGACCGAGAATCAGCACCTGTTACAGCAATTGGGTGCTGACCTTGTGGTGGTCTCGTCGGCAACCTCCGGTCGGCTGCTCGGCCTTGTCACCCCACCACCACGCCCGGGGTCGTGGAAGTGATTGAGCATCTGTTAACTCCGCACTCCGGATTGGCGATTGCTGAACGCGAGGTGGAGCAGATCGAGGTCGGCGGATCCCCGCCCCGGCATTTGCGCTACATTGTGCTTGGTGTGGTGCGTGATGGCTACCTAATGCACATCGTTGCAGCGGTTCCCGGGATCTGCGATCTCACGTTGTTGTGTGGTGGCCGGGGGTGTTGGTGTTTGTGGCAGGAATTGTTGGTCGGTTTCATAGGTGGCAGGTGAAGTAGTGTTCTGGTGTGCCATCGCTGGCCGATACGGTCGGGAGTTTGGTGGGCTAGCCTAGATCTTGTTGGCGCTGGGTGTTGGGGGCGCTTTCGGGTGCATGCTATGGCTGTGGGGTGTCTGTTTGTTCACCGGCCCTCGGCCAGCCGGTGTGCCCCCGGCTGTGTTGGTGCCGTGTTGGTTTCACAGTTCGTCGATGACCTCGCAGCCGGTGATGACGCGTACGGCGGTGCTCTAGCCTAGGGCAGTACTTGACTTTTTGTGGGGATCGACCGCGGAAGGAAGATAAAAGCCATCCACGGCGTGATCTGGTGACTTGTGCGCGTGGCGGGCTAACACATCACCAGAAAAGCGCAACTGATCCCCGGCCACCCGCCACACCAGACGCACCCCCAGCATCGCCAGCTTCGATGTCGCGGCCGGTGACCAACACCAACTACTCGGCGGCCCTTGCAAGCAGCCCACCTACGCCGCGACCAACCCTAAACCACCAACACAACCCACACCACCGATCCCCACCACATAACCCACCACACCCCTCAACCACACAAAACCAAACCAGCAAGAAATAACCACCAACAACCAGCACAACCACACCTGGCGTGCCCTCAGGACCGACATTCTGAGCAGGTGCCAAAGATTTCGATGGTGTGGCTAATGTCAGAGAATCCATGCTTGGAGGCCACTTCTGCTGCCCATGCCTCGACCTCGTGGTCGCCGACTTCGATAGTGGAACCGCAGCCTCGGCACACCAGATGATGGTGATGCTGCTCGGAACACCTGCGGTAGACCGATTCGCCGGTGTCGGTGCGCAACGTGTCGACCATTCCCGCCTCTACCATCGATTGCAGGGTCCGGTAAACGGTGGTCAAGCTGATATTGTCGCCGCGCTGGCGCAGCTCGTTGTGCAGCTCCTGGGCTGAGCGGAAGTCTTCGAGCGTCTCCAGTAGCGTCGATATTGCCGCGCGTTGTCGGGTGGAACGGACGCTGGCTCCAGTCATTATCTGCGGCTTCACCTCATCGCTTTGTCCTCCGCAAGCGAGCGTTGCCCCCATTGCATCGTCGCTGGCGCGGGTCATAGTGCGTCCTCGCCAGCGTGGGCGACAGCATCGACGACGATATGCGTCAGGTGGTGGTCAGCAAGCCGGTAAAGTACTTCGCGGCCGGACCTCTCTCCGGCGACGATACCCGCTCCCTTGAGGATCTTCAGGTGTTGGCTAACCAGCGGTTGTGGTATGCCCAGTGCGTCGACCAGTTCGTGGACACACCGCTGCGATTCGCGCAGTTGCAGCAAGATGGCGATGCGCACGGGTGCGGCCAGCGCGCGCAGTAACTCCCCGGCTGCATCGAGAATCTCGCGCGGTGGGGGTGCGGGGTAGTCCGCCAATCTTGAAATCCCATCAGCGCCGTGCTCGTGCCCGTCAACTAAACCTGAGCCTAAGTCGGTGGTTGCGGATGGGAGATCAACGGGGGTCGATGTTGACGGGGACGTCACCATAATTTAGGTCATCACCTTCGAGGAGTACCTGATATTGAGTTCGTTAGGGCAATTCCACCGTCACATGCGTGATGATGCATGTCAAAGCCGGTGGTGGCGATCGCTACCATGACTGATGCTTTGCGTACACGGCTCGTCGTTGCGCGACCGCTCGGATTAGAAAAGGAGTGCCCTGCCTCGTGGCGTCCGTCATCGATACAGTAGTTAAACTGGCCAAGCGGCGCGGCTTTGTTTATCCCGCGGGCGAGATCTACGGCGGCACAAAATCGGCGTGGGATTACGGTCCGCTAGGTGTAGAGTTCAAGGAGAACATCAAGCGACAGTGGTGGCGCTCGGTGGTGACTGGCCGCGAAGATGTTGTGGGAATTGATTCGTCGATCATCCTGCCGCGGCAGGTATGGGTGGCGTCCGGCCATGTCGAGATCTTCCACGACCCGCTGGTCGAGTCATTGATCACCCACAAGCGCTACCGTGCCGATCATCTGATCGAGGCCTATGAGGCTAAACATGGGCAGTCGCCGTGTAACGGCCTGGCTGATATTTGCGATCCGGACACCGGCGAGCCCGGTCAGTGGACGGAGCCGCGCGAGTTCAACTTGATGCTCAAGACTTGTCTCGGACCGATCGAGACTGAGGAGGGTTTGCACTATCTGCGGCCCGAGACAGCGCAGGGCATCTTCATCAACTTTGCCAACGTGGTGACGACCGCTCGCCGCAAGCCCCCGTTCGGTATCGGACAAATTGGCAAGAGTTTTCGTAATGAGATCACCCCGGGAAACTTTATCTTCCGCACCCGTGAATTCGAACAGATGGAGATGGAATTTTTCGTGGAGCCATCGACCGCTCGGGACTGGCACCAGTATTGGATCGACACGCGGATGCAGTGGTACGTCGAACTTGGTATCGATCCGAAGAACCTTCGGCTGTTCGAACATCCGAAGGACAAGTTGTCGCACTATTCTGACCGTACTGTCGATATCGAATACAAGTTTGGCTTTGTCGGTAACCCATGGGGAGAATTAGAGGGTGTTGCCAACAGGACAGACTTCGACTTGTCAACACACGCAAAATATTCCGGAGTTGACCTGTCGTTCTACGATCAGGTCAACGATACTCGGTACACACCATATGTCATCGAACCGGCAGCCGGTCTGACTCGATCGTTCATGGCGTTCTTGATTGACGCCTACACTGAGGATGAAGCCCCAAATACCAAGGGCGGGATGGACAAACGTGCGCTGCTTCGACTGGATCCGCGGTTGGCACCGATTAAGGCCGCTGTGTTGCCGCTATTCCGGCACGTCGATTTGAGCCCCAAAGCCCGAGACTTGGCCGCAGAATTGCGCAAATGCTGGAACAGCGAATTCGACGATGCCGGCGCCATTGGGCGACGCTATCGGCGCCAGGACGAGGTTGGTACGCCGTTCTGTGTGACAGTGGACTTCGAGTCACTTGACGACAACGCCGTTACCGTGCGCGAGCGTGACGCCATGACGCAGGAGCGGGTCGCGATGACCAGCGTTGCCGATTATCTTGCAGTGCGGCTCAAAGGTAGCTAAGGAGGTATACTCGGGTTGTGTTTGGGCGTGTCGGGCCTCTAATGTCGCTTATATCCCACGAAGCGCTGAAGAGTGTCAGTGTGAACGAAGTGGTTCGCTGATTGAGTTTGATTGTTGCGCGATATCGCACACCGGTCCCCTGTGGATCGGGATCTGAGTTTAAATGGTTGCCGCTCACCTATGCCGGGTTGGGGTCATTTGCTGCCTAGCACAGCTGGGGTGACGCGGCTACTGTCCATACGATCGGTTAGCTTTTCACCCTAGATCCGTGACAAATACCCCGCTAGCGTTACGACGTAAGGCGATCTGTGCGGTATGTAGCGCTGCGTCGCCAATCCCCCTGAAACTGTAGAATTTTTTGTAGGGAGGTTGATTCTTGATGTGAAGCCGAGAGCTTCGCTATTCGGGCGGGCAGGGCTCTGTGCTTGCCAGTGACTCCTGCGCGGTGCTGGGCGAGAAGAACAGCAGCGACGTAGCCGCCTCCATCTGGGCTCATGCCGCTCGCTCGTGGGTCGGATGTCGCGTTGTTCGGCTGTTTGCAGATGTGTTCGTAGTCGATCGGACTGAGCATGCCGTTGGTGGAATGGCTATGTGGCCTGTTAATCTGTTTGGTCCAGCCGACAACTAAGTGTAACATTTTCTTACCGGTTATAGAAGTGGTTGTTAAGCACTCATTCCCATTCAATGGTAGAGTTAAAAGATTCTCCGACAGCATTGTTAAAAGCAGACCTGGCACGCCCCATCGACTGCGTGACACCGCTTTGATCGGTGTGGAAAATCACCCTGGCCACCGACCCACCGGGAACCGCGATGGCCATACACCACGTTGCTTGCGCCAACGCGGCGTTGTGGTGGATGTCTATGGCAAAATTGGGCACTCGCCGTGATGCAGATTCAGCACCGAGGCCAGGTGTAGTTTGCCTTCATCGACCGAAATCCTGGTCAGACTCAGCCATTCACGCCACGTTCGGCTCCTCACGCGGAGTGAAGTCCCGGCGTAGCAAGTCCGATGCTCTACATGCCGATTTATTTCAGCTTGGTGGTGCCGCGCCGGCAGTGTGTGCGTCGAACTGCCAAACCCTGCTCGCACATCATCACTGCCACGGTGTTGGAGGCGACCCGCTAGCCCATTGTCCACAGATCGGTAGTGATACGCGGTAAGCCACCCCCATGAGTCCACTTGTGAAACTACGCTTGTGCCGCGCCCACTGTCCAGTATGACACCACTGCGGGATACCGTGCCGCACCTTCTCTGGGTAGGACTCGGCGCTGCCAGGCTCACTGCTGCATCGCTTCCTTGACCCAGAAGGCCGCCGAGTGCTTGAGTACATCGCGCTTTATCGCCAATTCGGCGTTTCTTTTTGCGCAGCCGGTTAAGCTCCTCGCGTTCGCTCTGTTTCAACGGGCCCTCACCGGTCTCGAGCACGCCGGTCCAGATTCGCCCACAAAGCCCAGCGTGTCTTCATGCAGCCCCAGCTCCCAAGCCACCTGAACGATCGGCTTACTCATATCCCGAACGATACGAGACCGCGCTCTCACAGAACTCTCGATCGACACTTCGCCGTTCCACCACCACCACCACCTTCAAGACGATATATCTTCGGTACGAAGGGGAGTCCAAGATCTGGTGCCGGGTTTCCGGCTGCGTGACGGTGCTTGTCGGCTGTTGGTGGGTGATATTGAAAATATGGGCTCTTTTGGTGCGGACATGTTTTAGAGTGTTGTGCGGCCGGTATGTTGGGAGTTATAGATGGTAACGCTTGGGGGTGGATGGAAGTACCCGTTGAAGGAGGGCCAGATAGTCGGGAAATCGCTTGTTTAAGTTCGTCCTAGGACTGTTCTAAACGCTTTGCTCAGCGGCCTAGCTGGTGTGTTGCGTAATGCGCAGCTGACCGTATAGATGGTTGTCTCTTGCTAAGTTCAAATCTGCGAAGTCGACTTCTGTTTATCGTTTATATGCTTCGCCATCCTAATCCGTTGTCGAAGGGTATGACATCTTGCTCAGCAGTGTCTTGAGAGTTCTTTGGCCCAGTTGGGGGCGATGATACTGCGGCGAACTGGCGTTGCCAAGGCTTTAGAAAAGGTCTGGTAAAAGCAGGGATTTTGGCGTAATCTTGTCTTACAATCCGGCGGTAGAAATGGGTAGTTGTCGGACGCTCTGGCCCGCTTTGTTGGGTCAATGTTGTGATGGCTCTAGGATTTTTTACGACTGCTTCCTGAGTTAGCTCTGCAAGAATTTATGCTGGAAGCGGGTTAGGGCCCGTTGTTTGTGGCGGCTATGGCCTAGGATGGGCTGGTATCGGAGATTTGCAGGCGTTGGTGTCGTCATTTGCCTCGGTGATTGCGGGGTTGGGCAGTGTCCGGCATCGGTGTTGATGGCGGCGGTGATGTTGTACGTGGGGTAGTTGAACGAGGTTAGTCAAGCTCGAGCTGCGGCGTTTGACGTTTGAGTCGGCGTTGGCTGTCACGGTGTCTCTAGTGACGGTGTTGGTGAATCGGACGACGTTGTCGTTGTTGCTGGCAACGAACATCTTCAGTATTAACGCTCTGGTGATTGCGGCCAAGGAGTTTCATGATGTGGATATGTGAACTCAAGATGTGGTCGCAATGGTGGCGTAATTTACTGAGGCGACGTCGGTGGGGTCGACGTTGACGTTGTTCACTGCGTCGTCGCTGGAATTTGGTGAGGTTGACGGAGTTGGTGTTGCAGGCGGTTTCGGACGTGTCAGCGGCGTGGACTGGATTGACCACGCAGGTGCAGTCGGCTGGTGGCGGCGTTGCCGGACGAGGTGTCGACGGTGGAATCGTTGACTTCCCAACTGCTGTTGTCGCAGCTATCTTCGGCGGTCCTGAGCAGTTGTGGCTGCGTATCCGACCAGCATGTTGATTTCGCCGCTGGTGCCGCTGGCACAGGGGGCAGTATGGGTGCAGCTGTATTTGCTGGTTCTACGGCGAATTTAGGTCGATGTGTTGAAATTTTCGGGCAAAGCCGTGCCGGATACGAAGCTGCTAGGTGATGTCGGTGCCGCCGACGTGGCAGGGGTCAATGTCGGCTCGGATAGTGATTGTCGGGATTGGGGGCGATGCCCAACGCTGAGGCGATGGCAGGGGCTCCTACCGATGATGGTCTGCTGATGATGCTGGATGGGTATGGGCGGCAGCGGGGATGCCTGGGGAGATGACGGGCCGAGAGGGCGTGAGTCCGCATGTGGTGCAGTTGCGTCTCAGCGTGGTGCCATGCACTGGGGTCGGGTAGATTAGCTCGCAGTACGGGCGATTAATCGATAGCGTGTCGAAGTTATCCAATTTGGCTGTAAGTTTCAGGGTGATCTATGGGCAGGCCAATGATCACAGACAAAGTTGCAAACCGAAGGTAGCAACATGACCAATACCGATTCGGCTCTAGGGTTTCAGCGGGGCCTAACCAATTGTCACTGGACAAGCAACGCATGGGGTATCGTACACCCGCACCCACAGCACTAGTTGAAAAAACATCACTTCGTCTGGTTGTATCGAGTCATTTTCCCGTGCTAGACGATACGATCTCCGCCGTATGGGGTCTCACGTGCTGATGGCGAATTATTGGAATAGCGACGGTGTGCTTCCGGGGCCAAATATGGCTGCATCACTGAGCTTGCTAAAGTCGTTACAAGCGCTTCAGCAAGCGTGGATCACAACGAGGACGAATTGGGGGTTTTGACGTCTCCGCGCTCCTGCAGTAGTCCAATCGACGGAATGTTCATCGGGAGTTCCTGGCAAAAGTTACCACCGCCACCAGCGCGAGGGCTTTGATGTTGCTGGCTGATCCGGTGATCAAAAAGGCTTGTGACTCTGGGTCCTGTCCCGGTAATTTGACCGACATCGAACAATTCGTGTTGTTTGTGTAGGAGAACAGGTTGTTTGATCACTATTTCGGGACGCTTTCTGGAACCAGCGGGTTCAACACCTCGTCGCTGGCAATTGCAACAAGAAGGTTGGAACCCAATGACCAAAGCGCTTGACCACAATGACACTACCATCCCGTTCCGTTTCGACACTATCCAAAGCTCCCTGATTAACGGTGAATGCGTCAATGACCCTTAACCACAGACGGATCGCCATGCACTAAATCATGGAATGGCGGTGCCAACGACCAGCTTGCTGCCGGCACAGGTTGAGACCAGTGCGTTTCATAGCAATATAGCCGGTGCCTATGGTGTTGAATGCGATTTCCGCAACTACACAATGCGTGCCTAATTTAGTGCTCGGGTCGATGGTGAAGGCATCAATTCCATATCGAGTGCTATATTCGCAGCCGATGTTTGCGCTAGGAAAGTGGCCATCCGCTCAGCGATCCCTGTTGAATACAAGTCTGAATGGCTGCCATTGCGTCAGCCAGGCCGTGTTTCAAAGCGATACCGTAGCAAATAGTGTGGATGAGTCGGAATCTTCTAGGGAAGACGAGCTTGATGAAGTGAAAGTCCAATCGCCCAATATCTCTCCGAGAATTTCTGGCGAGGTTTCCCGCTTCCCTGTCCAGTCCATTTGACCGACATCGAGAGGGCTGAAACTCCATGACGCAATACTCTTTAATCTCGATGGCGTTACGGTGCTGCACCATGCGATACCGCTACAGGTTTACCGGACGTTGGCGAGCGCATCAACTACCCTGTCTACATGATGGATACAGAAGAACCGATCATGGAACAACGGCAATAACGACGGTTGGCGACGCGGCGTCCGAGTTGGCCCCGCAACGGCCGGGCCCCGGGCAAATAGAGTTGCAACACCCGTGAGGTTGGCACAAGGCTCCGAGGTATATCGGTCTGGGCTTTTGAGTGCGCTGTTTCGTGATTTCACCGTTAAGCCGCAGTGAGCTGGCTAGTGATGCACGACCAGCTTTGATCATGTTGCCCGGCCTGTCAATGTTGACCACCTCGTGGGCCAACTGTCGAAGCTGGTTCAACGTGTGCTCAAATCTCAAATGTTAGTGTCGGGTATCCTGAGGTCTTCGGCAAGTTTTCTGGTGGCCCAGCAGCATGGCCAGCATCGACAGTGCTGTCGGCTCGGGCTGGGCCTGAAGAAGAACCGATGCCCGGTGCTCGCTTGCAATCCATGGTGTGTGCCCGCTCATGGAGTAGCTGATATCCGCCGGGCAGGCGCCGTTATTTGTCGACTCGGGTCGACTTGCGGCGGCTGGCTTTAGCTGTCAACTGGTAGGCGACTCAAAATCGTCCGCCGCCGCTGTTAAGGCCGCTATCGGACGAGCCCCCGGATGAGTTCGACGAGCTACTAAATGGATAGTTGGGATCCAGCAAGCCCATACCTCTTCTTCTCCGCAAAAAACCTCCACCTAGTAGGTCGTTGACGATGATCCTGCCGATCATCGCGCCAGTGTCGCTATCCGTGAGTTGTGTGTAGGCATACTGAGCCGACTGCACGTCGGGCGTTAGTCAGCGACTGCACGTTAGTAGCCAGCATCGACGCTGCGTTGGCATAGGCAATCGCTTCAGTCAGGTCGGTCCTTAATCCTTAATTCTTTTGTGGTCTTGAGCTATTTGTTTCGCTTCGGTGAGTCGGATCCGAGCCCCAGCTTCGATGCTGGCGCAGCGGGCGGCGATGTAGATGATGTAAGATGGAGAACCCGAGCACCCGCGGCCCAGCGGTGAACAACGCTTGTTCGAAGCAATGGCTGGAGCCTATCGGCGGCTGTCTGTTCTTCGGCCAGAGTGCCCAGTAACCAGTTAAGGTCCATGTCGGCTTTGGCCAGAATGGGCAAACGCGGCCAGCGGGTCGACGGAGCCGCCCCTGCGGGTGCCGTCTAGGGTTCGGGCCGCCGCATTGCGCACGGCGACAAGTTCCCTTTTGGGTAGAAGTTTGGCGTGTTGTGTCTTTTGCAATTGTTCGTTGGAGCGTATGACTCCCGAGTGGATGTCGTCTGCTTGACGACGGCAACGCGGCTACGACATGCCGGATGTTGCTAGCTGCGTTGTCCACCGCATCGAGCAGTGTCCGAGCGCCACCTTGGCGGCACTCAACTAAACAGCAGCGAGATAGGAGACGGCATCGCCATTACCGGACACCGAGGCTAATGCAGCAGGGTCGCACTCGTTGTGCAGCTTTTCTAGTCACTGCTCGACCGGGCTGATGCGTGCGGTGAATTCGACGTATTGCTCGGTCAGCCTATCGAGTGGCTACAGGGCGTTGATCACCAAACCGTAGTGTCTCGAATACCTCGGTGTTCGACTGCAGTTCGCGGTCGATGCTCACCACGGCCCCGATCGCTTGGGTGAGTAGTTAGCGGCTCGGTGCCGGGGTCCATGGCGTGCCATCGTCAAGTTTACGGCACACCGTGCATACTCTGGAACAAAGTCGCTTTAGTGTTGATCACCACCTTGGTGAAGGGCTCGGGTCGATCGTTGCCGAACTCGTCGATCGCCACTGTGAGCTCAATGTCGCTGGTACGCAGCGCGCTGTTGACCTTCACCACTGTTGACCAGGACAGATCGTCGAGGGCTTCCAGCGGTACGGCGGCCAGCCCATTTGTGTCGGCGGAGTCGACTTGTTGTGTCACAGCCAACTAGGCAGCGCGCCGTCGACGACGGGTTTAGTGCATGACAACCAGCAAGATCACCATGACGGTGGTGATGACGCCCAGTGCAACCATCAGCATGACCCGTCTGGCCTGGACGCACTGGACGGCCTGTTGAGCCCGTTTGCCGCAGCTACTACCCGCACTGCTTCAGTCATTATTGTTCAATGCTGGCTTGATCTGTTTGTGCCGCAGGTTATCTACTTGACTTTCACTGATGCCCGGCACTAAGAAGGCATACTTCCGACTGGTGGTAGCTACGGCCAGTAAAGCGCCGTAGCCACTTAATTCGCTAGCACGCATGGTGCGCTGCACCAAGGCTACAGCGCTCTGTTCGGCGAAGTCGTCAACGTAGACCACCTACAGTCGGACCTGGCGATCTTCGTACAGTTTGTCGATGGCTGACGTGATGGCGATGTGACCGGATTCTGACAGGGTGCCCGTGTTGTCGTTGACGTACTCCGGAAGCCGAAACGGTAGTTGTGCGCCAGAAGACGGTAACCAACAGCAGTCCAGCCGCGATGATTTGCCATGACTACGGTGAGCAGGCGAGTAATGTGCATATGGGCTAATTTAGCAGGGTTAATATACAGGACCGAGGGGCGCAAGGAGGTGGCGGGGCTTCCCGTCTTGTTGGCGGGGGGACAGTCGGGTGCGATAGCTCTGCCTTGGTCCTCTAGTAGCCGTTCCTGGCAGACTGTGCTGCGGTGACTAAGACTAATGAAGGCGAACACGAATCAGCGCGACTCCTATGACGACTTCGATCGTCAGCGCCGGGTGCATGAAGCGCCGAAGACTGCGGGTTTGCCAGGTAGCGAAGGTCAGCACCGCACTGAGTTCGCACGGGACCGGGCCCGGGTGCTGCATAGCGCAGCGTTGCGACGATTGTCGGACAAGACCCAGGCCGTGGGTCCCCACGAAGGAGACACTCCGCGCACCCGGTTGACTCACTCGTTAGAAGTGGCCCAGATTGGGCGAAGCATGGCGGTCGGGCTGGGTTGCGACCTCGACCTCGTCGAATTGGCTGGACTGGCCCACGATATCGGCCATCCGCCATACGGGCACAACGGTGAACGAGCTCTCAATGAGGTGGCAGCCGGCTACGGCGGTTTCGAGGGTAATGCGCAGAATTTCCGAATCTTGACCAGCCTTGAGCCCAAAGTTATTGATGAACAAGGGTATAGCGTGGGGTTGAACTTGACTCGCGCAGCCCTGGATGCAGTCACCAAATATCCGTGGACTCGTGTAAGCGGGATTGGAAATGGGAGAAGTAAGTACGGGTTTTACGAGGATGACCGCGATCCCGCGGACTGGGTCCGTGTATATGCGCCGGCGGATCATGTGTGTCTGGAAGCCCAGGTGATGGACTGGGCTGACGATGTCGCTTACTCCGTCCACGACGTCGAGGACGGCGTCGTTTCGCAAAGAATAGACTTACGCGTGCTTGCTGACGAGGAGGAGGCCGCCGCTCTGGCCAAGCTGGGGGAAGGCGAATTCTCCCGGGTGACTGCTGATGAATTGATGGCAGCTGCGCACCGTCTCTCGACGCTTCCTGTGGTCGCTGCGGTCGGCAAATACGACGCCACGTTGGTATCGTCGGTCGCGCTCAAGCGATTAACTAGTGAGCTGGTCGGCAGGTTTGCCTCGGCCGCGATCGCGGCCACACGTGCGGTGGCCGGTCCAGGGCCGTTAGTGCGCTATCAGGCTGACCTGCAGGTGCCCGATCTGGTGCGTGCCGAGGTTGCGGTACTGAAAATCTTGGCACTGCAGTTCATCATGTCCGACCCACGGCATCTGGAAGGCCAGGCCCGGCAGCGTGAGCGTATACACCGGGTAGCGGATTGGCTGTACTCCGGGGCGCCACGTACCCTCGACCCAGTTTTTGTCACGGCTTTCACTAACGCTGCCGACGACAACGCCCGCTGGCGGGTCATTGTCGATCAGATCGCTTCGTATACCGAAGGTCGGCTGGAGCGTATCGACGCCGGTCAGGCGAGTCCGTAGCAAGTAGTCGGGTTAGGTCGCCTGACATGATCAAACTCAGCGTCACTGCCCCCCTGTTGCTCTTGCTTCCATTGGTGGCCATGACTGTCTGCAGTCTGAATCAGCGCCCAAACACCCAGCAGTGAGCCACACTTGCGGTTAAGAGTGGCTCACTGCTGTCGTCAACGACCAGCCAGCCTTCCGGTGGTGAGAATCGCTTGCAGTGCAACTGGAAAAACGCTGGACGGTCGACTCGTGGCCATGGCGACCTTCGATTTCACGGATTACGTCACTACCATCATCAAGTAGATTGCGACCGGCGTTATAGCACCGGGCTTGCGCGGGATACACATCCACGTGATCGGCAAGTGCGAACCCAAGTCGGTCTCCCCAACCGACGACCCGTCCGGCAACATTCTTATCCGCCGCTGAACATTACCAGGCTCCTGGTCACACCGGGAAACCCCCGAGCGGCGACCTAACATTGCTCGAGATATGTCAAGACGGCTCTGCTCTGCTGGTGACGACAAGTGACGTGTTCAACAGGGACGAGCTGCTGCAGGTTACAAGAACGCAATCATAGTCTACAGCATAGAATACAGCGATAATGCCATGGAAAGGATCGCATGCGATGTCATTGGCCCAGCTTCCTGAACTAGTCCGGAGCGGTGTTGGCGATGCAGCAAACTGAACCTGGGGTTCTAGACTGAACCTATGGTCGGCCGTATCCCAGATCGCGATATCGCCGCTATCCGTGAACGGGTCTGCATCGAGGAAGTCGTCGGCGATTACGTCCAATTGCGGCGCGCCGGAGCCGATTCGCTTAAAGGCCTGTGCCCGTTCCACAACGAGAAATCACCGTCGTTTCATGTACGCCCAAACCATGGCCACTTCCACTGCTTTGGTTGTGGTGAAGGCGGCGACGTGTATGCGTTCATCCAGAAGATCGAACACGTCAGCTTTGTTGAGGCGGTTGAAATGTTGGCCGACCGGATTGGCCACACGATCAACTATTCCGGCCCAGCCACCAGTGTGCAGCGCGACCGCGGTAGTCGTAGCAGGCTCATTGCGGCCAATACGGCCGCAGCAGCGTTCTATGCGGCAGCATTGGAGTCAGACGAGGCGGCACCGGCTCGCCAGTACCTCATGGAGCGCAATTTTGATGCTAATGCCGCCCGTCATTTCGGCTGTGGATTCGCGCCGTCGGGCTGGGATTCATTGACAAAACATTTGATACGCAAGGGTTTTGAATTCAAAGAGTTAGAGGCTGCGGGGCTGTCTCGGCAGGGGCGCCGTGGTCCGATGGACCGCTTTCACCGTCGGCTACTGTGGCCGATTCTCACATTGGCTGGCGAAGTGATCGGGTTTGGTGCCCGTCGGCTGTTTGACGACGACCCGATGGAAGCCAAGTATGTCAACACACCCGACACGTTGCTGTATAAGAAGTCGTCGGTGATGTTTGGCATCGACTTGGCTAAGCGCGATATCATCAAGGGGCATCAGGCTGTTGTGGTCGAGGGCTATACCGACGTGATGGCGATGCATCTGGCCGGGGTTACCACCGCTGTTGCGTCGTGCGGCACAGCGTTCGGCGATGAGCATCTAGCGATGCTGCGGAGGCTGATAATGGACGACAACTGGTATCGGGGTGAATTGATCTTTGTCTTCGATGGCGATGCGGCTGGGCAGGCAGCGGCTCTGAAGGCATTCGATGGCGACCAGCAGGTTGCCGGAAAATCGTTCGTCGCTGTTGCTGCGGATGGCATGGATCCGTGCGACCTCCGGCTCAGCTCTGGAGACCAGGCATTACGAGACCTGGTTGCTTGTCGCAAACCAATGTTCGAATTCGCTATTCGAAGTTTGATTCCTGACGGAATGGTTCTTGACGACGACCCGCAGGCGAAAGTGGATGCGCTGCACCGATCTGTTCCGTTGGTTGCTCGGATTAGGGACTATGCGTTGCGCGACGAATACGCGCGACGCCTGGCGGGCTGGACGGGGTGGTCGGACGAAGGGCAAGTGCTTGCTCGAGTGCGCGAAGAGGCCAACCGACGTAGCGCGCCGAAACGCGCCAGAAGGCGCAGCGTGAGTGTTGAGCAGTCGCCATTCATGCAGTTGCCGAGTGCTCCGTCCGATCAACTCCTCGCCCGCCCCGACCCACGTGACCCAACACTGTGGCTGCAGCGTGAGGCGTTGAAATCGGTTTTGCAGTACCCGGCTCTGGCGGGCCCAGTATTCGACACGCTGACTGTCGAGAGTTTCACCCATCCCGGCTACGGAGCCGTTCGCGCGGCCATCGACGCGGCGGGTGGGACGTCGGCCGGCATCACCGGAGCACAATGGATCGACGTGGTGCGCCAGCAAACCACATCGGCGCTGATCACCGGTTTGATCAACGAGCTAGGCGTGGAGTCGATCCATGTCGACGACGAAAAGCTGCCGCGTTATATCGGTGGGGTACTGGCTCGCTTGCAGGAAGTGTGGATGGGCCGACAGATCGCCGAGGTGAAATCTAAGTTGCAGCGCATGTCGCCGATTGACCAGGGTGACGAGTATCACGAGCTGTTCGGCGACCTGGTCGCCATGGAAGCCTATCGACGCAGCCTGTTGGAGCAGGCCAGCGGCGACGATATGACCGCCTGAGGTGTTGTGTTGTTGCCCTCAGTTTGCGCCGTTCGCCCGCCACTCGGCAGAACGTTCGATAACAGTGGTCTGGTTATTGATTTCGGCCAGGGTCACAAACTCTGCGTCAGGTGAGATCCGATTCGCGACCTTGCGACGCCCCCCTGCGATCATCGACTTAGCCATGGGACTACCGGTAAGCGCGCGATATGTGCCTACTATCTGCTCGTAGCGGCGGCGGCCAGCTTTCGCACCCAGCACGTAACCTAGTCCAAGCACAATGACATACGGGATCAAAGCGGTCCTTCCCACGACGGTGCAGCTGGCTCCATCTTGCCTCACGTACCGGGATGTGTGTGCGCCCAAGCTGGGCCGAGCTGGGACTGCCGGCGGCTAGTGGCCTGGTCCCGTTCTTGGGTTCGGCTAGGTCAGTACGCTAGAGTCGTCCCGCGATCTACGCCATCGTTCACGTGGGTCGATTGGTCCCCTGTAGCTCAATTGGCAGAGCATTCGGCTGTTAACCGAACGGTTGGAGGTTCGAGCCCTCCCGGGGGAGCTGTGGTTGGCCGCACACTTTGCATGCTGCCGGCGCGGGGCTTATGCGTAAACCGATCAGCCACGTGCGTCGCAGATGGCTTGCGCGACATCGGCGTGGATCCTAGTCACTACCCCGTCTTCGACAGCGGCGTCATAGACAGCTGCGGCGATGGCGCACAAGTTCCGCACATCCGGCAACAGCACATCCCCCAGATTCGTCGAACCAGTCTTGCGAACAATGGCCTCAGGTGTGGCGTGCAGCATTCCCTGGGTTAGCCGCTTGACACCGGCCACGATGACATCTACGTCCGAGTTCAGGAAACACCAGCGTGTTGTTGGCCTGGCCCATGATGAAGATGGTGTGCTCGTCTTATTCAACAGAGGCGACCGGGCTGCTGGTAACACCCAGCGCTCTGCCGTTCGACCAGGCTAGAATGTCGGTCGGCATGGCTTCCACATGTGAGATCGGGTTGAACAACAGGAAGATCATCGGACGCTCGCGGGACACCGTCATCGTCTCGACAACCTTCCGGCTGAACGTACCGAACACCGCTGAGCAAGAGGGTGGGTGATGCGATCTTGATCGCATCACCCAGTGCGACTCGCTCTCCATGTAGCCACACCGAGCTATCGGCGGCTCTTTGCATCGGGTACCTGGAATCGCGCAGGTCGTCCATGTAGTTGAATAGCAGACTCTGCTTGTTGATCACCCTAGACCTACAACTACGACGTGGCTTGCTCGACGGTTGCGCCGTTGTTGACTATATGTGTCATTGTGTTGCGGATCTGGTCGGCAACATCGATCCTGATCGTCCTGGTTCCGAAAACAACGGCCATCTGGTCGTGTATCAGGGTACCGGTGACACGGGATCCGTTGTGCACGGTGGCCACGACCACGGCGCCGTGCCCTGCACGTCATTCTTAGAACATGCAATAGTTGTTGCCATAGGTCTGCAGGATATTCTGCGTATTGACTGGCCCAAAGTCTTCGAAATTCAGGGTTATGTGCGGACACAGCCGGTTCGCGGTTTCGATGTAGCGCTTGATGAATTTCGTCGTCTTCGGTGCCGCGTCTGGCGGTTGCCGAGATAGAACAGGTGTTGAAGCAGTTGCTTATTAATCAATTCCAGACCTCAAGGGAGACCGCCAGACAACGATGCTAATCTATTCCATCGCTGGCGGTGTAGGGCGCCGGTTTGCCCACCGCGATTTGGATGCCACCAACATTCCAATCGCCGATATTCCAGGGACAGCTTTCGTGGGGCACCTGCATCTTCGGGCCGGGTCGGGATAGGTGTTGGCCAACACCTTGCAGTAGAACAGTTCGTGTCGGTAACGCGGCTGCCGAAGCAGCAGGATCCGGCCAAGATAAGTTGCGAAGCTCTGCAATTGAATCCAGACGCGGTCGGCTTGTTGTTCCAGAGTTAGCATGGTCGGCGGTAGTCGGCCGGTCAGTCCGAGCTGTCGCTGCTCTTCGTGAGTGAAAACCACCCCAGGGTTGAGAGTTGGTGAGAACATCGTGACCGGACTTCGCGGCGCGCTGATGTCGCTCACCAAAATCCCCATTGGCGCCTTGGTGCGTGTGATCAACGGTGACGCGGATCGAGATAAACGTCTCTTTACGAGCATTTAAAACCTACTGTTCGGGTGTCACCGCCCCAAGGTGCCCGGCTCCGTCGCCGGTTAGTAGGCGTGATCCTTTAGCCGAACAATCCGATCTGGTCGAGTCAAATGTTGACGGTGGGACTGGACTTGTGTTTCTGACGTTTGTTGTGGTGACAGCCGAGTGGCGGCCCGAGCTCGGTATGTGGAGTTCGATTGCGTGGATCAATGGCGCCATGGTTCTAGTCAATCAGCAGGTGGTGTCATAGTAGCGGCGGCACTTGCGGACCGCAACGGTCGACTAGCTCATCGTGGCGATCAAAACCGGGTGGTTCGGGTAGGCACCAGCACTTGGGGTGTCTGGAGCGTTTGGGGTGGTGTTGACGGTTTTGGCGCACGCCGTCGATGATGAAAAGCTTGAGCTGGAGGTGGCGAGAAGCGTTTCAGCTCGGCCCACCGCGGTGAATCTGACGTGGGGCGTGCAACAGGCGCTGGTCAAGTTGCGCGACGGGCCGCAGGCCATGCTAAATGAGGCCTCTGCGTATTTGAACGCGGCCACCCAGGTGAGACCCGGGTGGCCGCGACTCATGCGGCGGGCCTTATCCAGCGGTTAAGGCTGGGTCGACCGCTGCACGTCCTGACCTAAGGTAATATCTACACTATTTGCCACGACCGTGTTCGATACCGTACTATCATGCGCGCCGGCAGATCGCGACTGGCGTGGTCGACTAGACGCCTGCTGATGCAGGGCGGGACTGGTTGGCCGCATGGGAGCTGGCCGAAGCCGGAATTCCGCACCGGCTGACGATTGATTGAGCTGCGGCGTACGCTATGAGCACCTGGGGAGATGGACGGCGTGATCGTCGGTGCTGATTGCATCGCTGTCGATGGTTCGGTCGCCAACAAGATTGGCACCTATGGCGTGGTATTCGTCGCTAACCGGCACGGCATTCCGTTCAGCGTGGTCGCGCCTTGAGTTTACGCCTGTCCGGCTACCGCCACCAGGTGCGAGATCGTGGTGAAACAGCGGGCCGCAGATGAAATCACTCATGTGGGCGGGGTCGCGACTGCCCCGGACTGCACCGCTGTCTTCGATGCCACCCCCATCTGAGCTGGTGACTGCAATCGTCACCGAGAATGGTGTAGTGGATAACTACGCTGCAGATCGGCTTCCGGACGCGTCGTCGCCCACCACCCTGGTTTGGCGACAATCGCTCGCGTCACGTAGGGTCTCTATGCATGGTTGGATGCCAGGCACGACTGGTAAAATTGTGGTGTGCAGCGGGTACATTGTATTAATCGCTGGTAGCGGATTGTCCAAAGTTGAGTCTACCGCTTACGATATGGTAACAGTGAATATTGCTGATTCCCAGATTGTTTCGGGGACATGATACTTGTCAGAAGAGGCTATCATCCACACGGGTGTTTTCCGGGCTAGTTATGCCGGTGCCGTGGTGCACAGCCATCTGTCATATGTGATGGCACAGTCGATTGACGTCCCAAGTGTACTGCGGTTCAGTGACTATGAGCTGATCAAACGGCTGGGGATCAGACGACCCATTGTCATTCCGGTCTTTGGCGATCACGCCGACATTTCGTGCATCGACATCGATATTGAGCGTCATCTGTGAGCGGGAATCCGGATGCATCGCCGGTCTTGTTCGCGGCTGGCTACGACATCACCCCCTGGGGTGCTCGCTTCGTACAAGCGCGCGATCGCGCCAAGTGTTTGGAGGTGATGTGCGAGCTGGCGACACTGATCGGGCGCCGCGCAACAGGAGGACAAGTGTGATGACGTTGGTCCAGGTCATATCCGACAGTGACGTTGTCGACGCACGGTTGCTCACCGACTATGCGGAACTCATTGGTGTCGAACTCACCAAGTGTGGCGATTATTTTTGATCGCTGGCCCACGATGCCTGCCCTCGAGGCGGTCACCCGATCACTGAGATCCGAGCGCACTATCGCCACCACGTTGCCGAACTGAATGCCGATAGCCGCTCCCCGCACATCGACGTGGCGTGAATGCAGCCCGACTATAGTGACTCGCGTTGGCTGGACACGACCAAGGTGGCCCGCTGGAAGTCTCTTGTCTAGTAACTGCACGCCGAGGACGAAATGCGTTTCTTGGTCGCCGGCCGAGACTGCTTCTGGAACCTGAAATCGTGGCGGTGATCTGCTGTAGGTACCGCCGGGCATCCGGCATAGGTTTAATATGGGCGTTCGTCCTGATTTCGTGGCGATTCGGTTCTTCGAGTAGCCCGGCGGCTGGATCGGCGATTTTACCGGCGATCATCATCGACACGAGGACACCACCAGCCCGACCAGTTCGGTGCGCGAGGGTCTGTATGAGTATTATCCACTCGCATCTTGCGCGATGGCTTGTCGACAACTAAGGCGATCCTGCGGATTCGGTGATTATCTGCAGTCGGCAATTGGCCGGACGATCCAGCGCTAATGCTGCGGAGGAAGTCGAAATCTTTTGCATTCGAATGGATTCGATGTGAAGAACGAACTGCTAAAGATCACTCAAGGTCTGATCTGTGTAACTGGCTTCCGCAGTGGTGCCCTGCGCTAAGAATTCTTCGTCAACGTACCTCAGGTATTGACGGTATGGCACGACATTAGTATCGCTTTGCGCGTGTTTTCACCGGGTTCTTTTCGTAATCAACAGGTCTGGTCCGCCCACGCATGGAGGAAGCTGGTGTCGTTGATCATTAGCTGGTTCGATCTCACTAACGCGGGAGCTAAACGCGAGACGGCTTCCTACCACAAGATCGCCGGTGCGATAGAAGTCTCGGACGAGAGGATCCTCTGTCTGTTCGACCATCCCGACGAACTCGATGCCGACGCCACGGCGGGCTAGCTGGTGCTCGGGATGGTGCGCACAGGCCAGCCGAATTCCCCACGTCCCCTATGCCGTTGAATTTATTCCTTTGCTGAAATTGATCCCCACCTGTCGACCTAATGTCGAACACGCTCAGATGGAGAAGTCTTCGCCGTGCCACACCTCGGCTTCGGGGGGCCGGATGACGCGGTAGGTTTCGAACCACCGTCTTCAGCCTCCAGCTTAGCCACCCTGGTGAGCAGGGATTGCAGACTGACGCCCACGAGGTCGGGCAGCACGGAATTGTCCCCGTTGGCCGGGCTGTCGCGGCTGATGATCTGTCCGGGAACCCCGACGGCCACAGCGCTTGCTGGGACCTCCTTGACCACGACTGCGTTGGCACCAATCCGGCTGTCCTCGCCGATCTTGATTGCACCGAGGACCTTGGCGCCGGCGCCGATGGTTACGCAATCCCCCGATGGTCGGGTGACGTTTACCCGTTTCTCGGCCGGTGCTGCCGAGAGTGACGCCATGGAAGATGGTGACGTCATCGCCCACCTCCGCAGTTTCCCCGATCACCACGCTGGTCGTGTGATCGATGAACAGGCCGGCTCCGAGCACGGCACCGGGGCGGATGTCGACCCCAGTGAGGATGCGGGTGAGTTCGGCGAACGCCCGCGCGGCCAGCCTGGCGCGACGGTTCCACAAACAGTGACTGAATCGATGAGCCCAGACGGCGTGCACGCCTGGGTAGCAGTAGATGACCTCCATAACCGTGGATATGTCGGATCTCGCTGTCTTGTTGCCTGGATATCACGCCGGATTGCCGCAAACATGGCTAGTTGGCCAAGTCGGAGAATAGCATCGTGCTTAGATACCGCTCGCCGAAGTCGGGCAGCACGACGACGATCAGTTTTCCTGCATTCTCTGGCCGGCGGGCCACGTGCAGGGCGGCGCAAACGGCTGCCCCTGCGAGATGCCGACCAGCAGTCCCTCTTACTTAGTCAGTCTGTGGGCCAGGTCGAGCGCTTCTTCGTTACCGACGGTGACGATCTCGTCGACCAGGTCCAGGCCCAGCACCGACGGGACGAATCCAGCACTGATGCCCTGGATGGGGTGCGGAACCCTTCTGGCCATCGGACAACACCGGCGACGCAGCGGGCTCTACGGCGACGAACTGCGCGGCGGGCCGGGGTTCTTTAATGCTTCGGGCAACACCGGTGATGGTGCCCCCGGTCCCCATTCCAGCAACGAAGATATCTGCCTTGCCATCGGTGTCGCGCCACACTTTCTCAGCGGTTGTGGCGGCGTGGATGGCTGGGTTCGCCAGGCTCTCGAATTGCTGTGGTATTAGGTAATCTTTTGTCGGTCCTGGCTACTTTCTTGGCCTTGCCGATGGCGCACGACATGCCATTGACGCCCGGAGTCAAGATGAGTTCGGCTCCATACGCTCGTAACAACATTCGTCACTCGATGCTCATCGTCTCGGGCATGGTCAGCACGCAGCGATAGCCACGTGCTGCGCATACTATAGCTAGTGCGATACCTGTTGTTCCCGCTCGTCGGCTCAAGGATTACGGTGTCCGGCTTGATCAAGCCCGCTTTCTCGGTCGTTTCGACCATGGCCACGCCGCTCTGGTCCTTCACGCTGTTGGCGGGATTTAAGGATTCCAACTTCGCGACAACGTCAGCCAGTGCACCGTTGGTAACTCGGCGTAGCTGGACCAGTTGCGTATTACCAACTAGTTGTGTGACGTCCTCGACAATGCTTATCTACCTTCATCTCCAAGGGTCTTGGCTTCTTCAAATAGCTAATCCTCATTGTCCTTCCAGCTAATGTCGAACTCTATGACCATTTCGGTGGGGATGGCTAGGGCAATGGGGGTTAGCCGCTGTGGTGTATCCTCTACTGCCACGCCGGTTACTACTCGTCCGGCGACGTTATGTGACGTGACTGCGGTCAGCGTTGTCATCGACGTACCTGCCGTTTGGCACAGGAAGAAGTCTGTTCCCGGTTGTATGATGTCGTCGATGACGTAGCCGTAGGCGTTGACGAGTGTATGACCGTCGCTGGCGTTGAGCATCAGCGGTATTCGCACCTGGAACGGGCCCACGAGTTCGGATTCTGCGATGGCGTTCGTGTCGATTAGATCCGATTCGTCGGTTTCGCGTAGAGCGTGGCTTGTCTCAGCGAGCAAGTAGTTGTAGAGGTATACAACTCGATCGGCGTTGTTGTAATGGCTAGTACCAGTTAACCAGAAGCCAACGTGATCGATTGTTGGGGCAGTGGCATCGGTGGTGGCGATCAATCGGTAGTAGCGGTAGCCGCGTCCACCGCGGCCGTGACTGCTAGCCGACAGTGTGCTACCGACGCCAAGTGTTTGTTGGTGACAGCCGATGCCGGCGGGTATAGTCTGTTGTGATCCGGAAACATCTTGCCAAACAACGCCATTGGATGATTTTTGCAGCTTCAGGTCGACCGGGGCTCCCGCGGTGACCCATGTTGAATAGCCGCCGAGCTGTGGTTCGCCATCGAATTCGAACGTGATCACCGGTCCAGAGCAGCGATGTACCGCTACGGGTACGTTTCGCGGTCGAGTATCAAGAGCCAAGCCGTTGGTCAGATACCAAATCGCGGCCTGGGTTGCTGCAATTGCTTCGTGTTCGCTGATATTGGCTGACCCTAGTGGGTAGCCGGCTTTGCGTAACCGTTGGCTCAGGTCGATGGTAGAGCGCATCGGGAAGGAGTGGCGCAAAATCCAGTCCACCTCGGCTTCGCAGGAGTGCGCGCTCAGGTGCGGCAGTGCAGAGAACGTTCCCACGCGATAACGCAACGGGTATTGCGGTGCGATCCCGGTGAAATCAAGAGAGTAAGCATGCAGGTTGGGGTTGAGCCTGATCAGATCAGTGCGTGCACATGTGCCGTCGGCGAATTTAATCGTGTCAACTGTGTGGGAGTAGGTGCCGCCTTGGTAGCGAGTCATGTGAGTTAGTTCGGTGGTCGGTCTCACTGTGATGCGTCGGCAGGTCACCACCTCGGTCAGGGCGCGACTAGGTATGGACAACAAGGTCATCGGTGGTTGAACTTCCTAAAGGACGAGTTGGGTAGCGCACGTCTCGATGCCGCTGGGCGCTACGGGTATAGCGCCCGCGTAGGGGAGAACGCGATGATTTGCTGAGAGCGTTAAGAGACGTCAGGCATCAGCAACAGCGACAACAACAGTCCACGGTAAGGCAGCACGTAAGGACAAAGCGTGGCTGTGTGGACTGATGCATAGGCCCACTATAATGGTGTCGTGTGACTTTAAAACGCGCGTCAGTTGGCGACCCCGCGGTTTAAATCATTTTTTTGTTCATCCTTAGACTTACTCGCACTCAGCGCGAGCCCAATTTTTGTATAGTTGGGTGATCACGGGGTGTTCAAAGCCAGCTGCTGTATTGAATAAACATGGAAGGGTTAGGATGACGTCGGCTCAGAATGAGTCTCAGGCACTCGGCGATCTTGCTGCCAGGCAACTATCCGATACGACAAAAACTGTACCACAGCTCTCAACCATTACGCCACGTTGGTTGCTGCATTTGCTCAACTGGGTTCCGGTGGAAGCGGGTATCTATCGGGTGAACCGCGTGGTCAACCCTGGGCGGGTCGCAGTCAAAGCCGAAGCTGGCGCCGGCACCGAGGCGCCGCTGCCGGAGACCTTCGTCGACTACGAGACCAGTCCGCGGGAATACACGCTGCGCACGATTTCGACTTTGCTCGATATTCACACCCGGGTGTCGGACCTATACTCCAGCCCACACGACCAGATCACCCAGCAACTGCGGCTGACCATCGAGACGATCAAGGAACGGCAGGAGTTCGAGCTGGTCAACAGTCCCGAGTTCGGATTGCTCGCGCAGGTGACGCCGGAGCAGACGATCCGGACTCTTGCCGGCGCTCCCACGCCCGACGATCTTGACGCACTGATTACCAAGGTCTGGAAGACGCCGAGCTTTTTCCTGACGCATCCGCAGGGCATCGCCGCGTTCGGCCGCGAGGCCACCTACCGTGGTGTGCCTCCTGTAGTCGTGAGCTTGTTCGGTGCGCAGTTCATCACCTGGCGTGGCATTCCGCTGATCCCGTCGGACAAAGTCCCGGTGCAGGACAGTAAGACCAAGTTCGTCTTGGTGCGCACCGGTGAGGAACGTCAGGGCGTGGTTGGGCTGTTCCAACAGGGCCTGGTTGGCGAGCAGGCGCCGGGACTGTCGGTGCGGTTCACCGGCATCAACCAGTCGGCGATTGCGACCTACTTAGTCACCCTTTACACGTCCTTGGCTGTTCTCACTGACGATGCGCTAGCTGTACTTGACGATGTCGCTGTGGATCAGTTCCATGAGTACAAGTGAGTATCGGTCGGTGGACACCGAAGGCGAGTGGTTGGTCAGCGCTGCCGAACTTGCTGTGCGGGCCACCCAGCTGTATGCGGCCAGCTTCCGACCCGGGTTTGACAACCCGCCGCAGGTGGTGCCTGTTGCCCCACGCGGCGGGGCGCCCGACACGACGACTGTGGCGTCGGCTGGCCAGGTAGCCACGGGCACTGCTGATCCGTGCCCGGCAGCGGTTCCGCAGATCGATGTCGCTGATGTCTATGTTCCAGCGCCGACGTCACCTGAACCCGAAGGTTTACCACATGTGGCGCCAGTCGCCTTACATGGCAATGTCCCCGACACCACGGCAGGGCCGGCGGTGGCCAGGACAACCGCGGGTGTGGCCGATCCCTATCTGCCGCGCGGCGTAGGTGACCTGAGTGGGTTCGCAGTGCCCAGCCACGGCATCGTTCCCACTGTTCCTGGCGTGTTGGCCGGCGGGCCACCGACTGCTCCGGTGGCCTCGCGTAATTCGGCGCCCGTTTTGCGGCCCGAGTGGCCGTACTCTGCACCGTCGGTGAGTGATTTGGACTGGTCTGATGCGGTGCCAGCGGGTGTGCCCGGAGGCGACGAACACAGTTACAACTTTCTGGTCGCAGCCCCCCAAGTGCCTCGGTTGCCTGACGACCACGGGGTGTTCGATGTCTTCGATATTCAGGCCGTGCGGGCGGACTTTCCGATTCTGCAGGAGACCGTTAACGGAAAGCCGTTGATCTGGTTCGACAATGCCGCGACCACCCAGAAGCCACACGTGGTCATCGACCGGTTGTCTTACTTCTATGCTCACGAAAATTCCAACATTCACCGGGCGGCGCATGAACTGGCGGCTCGTGCCACCGATGCTTACGAGGACGCCCGGGAAACGGCACGGCGTTTCATCGGTGCAGCCAAGACCCAGGAGATCATTTTCGTGCGAGGCACAACTGAAGCGATCAACCTGGTTGCCTATGCATGGGGCGGTAAGCATTTGCAACCCGGTGACGAAGTCGTGATCACTCATCTCGAACATCACGCCAATATTGTTCCGTGGCAATTGCTTTCGTCACAAACTGGGGCGATCCTGAAAGTCGCACCGGTTGACGATGCGGGAAACTTGTTAATGTCGGAATTCGAGGATCTGCTGGGTCCCAGAACGAAGTTGGTGGCTGCGACTCAGGTGTCGAACGCATTAGGCACGGTGACACCAGGTGAGAAGATCGTTGAGCTGGGCCATCGCTACGGTGCTCGGGTGCTGATCGACGGCGCACAGTCGATTCCGCATCTTCCGATCAATGTCTCCGAGCTCGGCGCCGATTTCTTCGTGTTCTCCGGACATAAGATTTACGGCCCCACCGGGATCGGTGTACTCTACGGGTGCGAGGATGTGCTTACGGAGATGCCGCCGTGGCAGGGCGGTGGCAGCATGATCGCCGATGTGACGCTGGAACGGTCGCTCTATCAGGGGCCGCCAAACAAGTTCGAGGCCGGCACCGGCAACATTGCTGACGCCGTCGGGCTGGGGGAGGCGCTGCGTTACGTCGAGCGGGTAGGCGTGGAGCGTATTGTATCCTATGAGCACACACTGCTCGACTACGCGACACCCCGGCTGGCCGACATCCCCGGTGTTCGCCTGGTGGGCACCGCAACGGAGAAAGCCAGCGTGCTGTCGTTCGTGCTGGCCGGGCACGAGCCGCTAGAGGTGGGCAAGGCACTCAATGCCGAAGGGATTGCGGTGCGTGCTGGTCATCATTGCGCACAGCCAATTCTGCGGCGTCTCGGGTTGGAGGCCACGGTTCGCCCATCGTTCGCCTTTTACAACACATATGAAGAGATCGACGTCTTCATCAACGCGGTGCGTCGGATCGCAGAGGGCGGTACCAATATCGGCTGATCGGTCGTCCTGTAGATGCTGTTGCATCTAGGTTGTTGAGCCTTGGGCCTGACGCGGACTTCGGCGAAACAAACGGCAGATTCACAGGCTTCGCTAAGCTCACGGGGTGCATCGTCAGCTGGTCATGATGTTGTTAAGTTTGTGCCCAAGTCTGGCTGGCACTGGATGCAGTTGGAAGCCCCAGACACCATCACCACCGCCGCCCGAACATGCAAAGTCTCCGACGGACCGACGACCCAGACGGTGCAGCAGGCCATCGCCTTGGTTCCGATTCCGACAGCTGGATCGATCTGGGTCGAAATTGGCTGGGGACATACCCGGAATTGCCGTTTGTACTGGGTGCAGACCATCCCTACTATTGCTACTGAATCAATTCCCCAGCAGTCGTTGTTTTTCGACCACAATATCCTACTAGGTGCACCGACTCGAAACCCGAAGCCCCTACATAAATGTGCTGTCTCCCGGCGGACGATACGGTGACGGTTCAGTATCGATGGCAGGTCGGCAGTGAGAGCCGGCCGTGCTGCCCTAGGGATATTGACACAGTGCGATTCCAGATCGGATCCGACGGCAAGCTGCAAACTCTCGGCACGATCCCGCATCAGTAGTCTTAGTGCGCTGCTTTTTTGGCTCAACGGTGGCACCCAGATAGGCGGCGTTTTCGGGAGTTCTACAAGAGTTTCAGGCTTTCCGGGATGCGCTTCGCACCCTGAATCTGCCCCCTGGGAGGCCGTGGCTGTAAACGCAGTTGGATTAAGGAGGGCGATATGGACCAGCCGGTGTTGCTGCAAGCCAAGGAGTTACCGTGCAGCCCAGATAACAGATCTAGAGCTGTATCGATTGACCAGCAGGACGGTCTAAAGTCGAGCTTCTTCCGGCTGCGTTTGAGGAGCGCGTGTCGCATCTCGTATTGGGACCCCGAAGATCAAGCGGATTGGGAGGCTGGCAACAAAACCATCGCCTGGCTCAATCTACTCTGGTCGATCCTGACCGCCCATCTGGGATATTCAGTGTGGACGCTCTGGCCGGTGATGGAGCTGTTCATGCCCAAGACGTATACGGCTTTTCCGCGGGAGACAAGTTTCTGCTCGCTACCACCGCCACTCTGGTTAGGGCATGCCTGCGGATGCCGTATTCTTTGGCCACCGCACTTTTCGGTGGCCGCAACTGGGCGAGATTTTCTCGGTTATGGTGCTGTTGATCCCCACCATTGCCACCGTGGTGCTGTTGGCTCATCTGGGCTTGCCACTGTGGCCTTATTTGGCGTGCGCGGCACTGGACCGGCTTGGGCGACAGTAATTTTGCGGCGTCGATGACTAACACCAACACCTTCTACCCACATCGGCTCAAGAGTGTGGCACTCGGGCTCGCTGGTGGGGCCGGCAATCTTGGGGTGTCGATGATCCAGATGTCCGGGATGCTGGTCATCGACAGCGTCGGCGACCGAAAGCCTTGCATTATGTGTGGACTTTATGTGGTGCTGTTGATAATCGCCGGGATCGGAGCAATGTTGTTCATGAACGACATTGAGCACCACCGTATCGAGGTGACCTACATCCGGTCGGTACTGTCTGTCGTGGTTTCCACGCGTGACAGCCGGGTTCTCGCACTGCTCTACCTGGCGAGTTTCGGTTCGTTCATCGGTTTTTCATTCGCATTCGGCCAGGTGCTGGAAACCGACATCGTCGTCGGCGGACAAAGTTACGGCTCAGGCTGCGCTGCACGCCGCCGAACGTGCATTCATCGGACCGACGCTGGCTGCAGTGCCCGGGTTTGGGGTAGCCGACTGGCCGACCGACTCGGAGGGAGTCGCGTCACCTTGGTGGTGATAACTGCCGCCGGGTTGCGGGGTGTACTGGGCATAATCGAGAGTTCATGCAGGTGCACGATCAGGGGCGTCATGATGGCCAGCTACTTCACCGGATGCATCACCCTGTTCATCTTGTCTGGGTTGGGCAATGGACCGGTGTACAAGATGATCTCGACAATTTTCGAGGCCCGTAGCCGTTCATTGGAGATCAATGACGCCGAGCGTCGCGACTGGTCATGAGTCATTCCAGGGGTCGTCATTGGCTTTGTCGCGGAGGTCGGCGCACTCGGCGGTGTTGGGATCGACCTAGCGTTGCGCGATTCCTCTTAAACACTAGCGGGGTGAACACGGCGTTTGGATCTTCACGTTGTGCTACGCTGCTGCCGGTTTCCGGACCTGGAAGATGTACGTGTGTCCGACCACTGCCAGGCAACTTGCACGGGAAAGCGGCCAATGCTTTTGCGGCCAGTATCGGAGCCAGCAGAGCTAAATCGGGGCCGAAGCCTAAACGGGCAAATTCTCTAAGTACGGCATCTTAGTATAACGCAACTGCCTTGGTACCCCGAAAACTGTTGACCAATGTCTCGGCATAGGACTGCAACGCTCGGCATCAATCGTTGCTCTGCTAGGCGACCGCCTTTGGTGTGCTCGGCTAAGATGCATCGATGCCCAATATACCAGCCTTGCCTTCTTCGATTACTGACAATGTATACCAGTCGCACACGATGTCGAACAATTTGCGGGACGCTGGGTCGTTGCATGACTCGATTTCGGCGAAGAACGTTTCCAATACCACTCGGTCGATGTGCGCGCTTGCCGCGTGCAGCACTTGATCCTGCATGGCGTTGAATGCGTCGAAATCCAACATCTCTTTGGATTTGACCTGCCGCAGGTATGCGACCGAAGACAGCTAAAACAGTCTTCGCGCTCTTCGGACATAGTGACTTGGGTGCCGCGGTTGAATAGGCTGCCCTTCTTCTCGCTGTCTTGGCGGGCGCCCCACCATCCTCTACGAAATTGTTTCGATTGCAGTGCGTTTTATTACCCGTTCACTGGCAGCGTTGGCCGGTGAGCGGCACCTCATTCGACCGGGCTGATACTGCTTGTATCGTCAGCGTAAGTGCGCGTAGCGGCAGTTGCTCTTCGGCGTCGTTGCCTCTTATTTGCCTGGTTCGCTTGTGGCAGTTGTCAGGTGATGCTCCCGAAACCGATAGAGGACAAGCTCAGCTGCAACTCACGCCGAAGGCCATCAAGTATGACTTCGCCGAACAGTCACCAGCCCGAATAGCGGAAGTCCATAGCAAAGCTTTTGTCGCCACTGAGTCCACCTTGCGCAGATCTACGGTGAAAGCCGATGCTGAGAAGCCCCACTGCGCCGGGATAAACCAAAAGGTCTGCTGGAAACACCACTTACCTACCACGGCAACCAGGCTCCTGGTGAACAGCAATGATGCTAGGATCACCGGCTTAAGTAGTGGCACGACCTCCCGAAGCAGGCTCACCAGCGCGGACAAAGTCGGCACGGCGACCGCCGAGATGATGCCTGTGGCGGCAACGTTCGCCCAGAGTGCGACATCCGGGTTCTGCAGCAGCACAGCGTCGTGCATCGGATTGACGACGATGGCGGTCAAGATAGCGGCGGTGACGTCGAGGATGATCACCTAGCCTATAAGGTCGGTTGCTGTCGAAAGCCCTACGGTCCGTTCACGGTGGAAAATGTAGTGCTCTAAAACCAAGTTGCGGATGGCCAAGGTGGCGCCCATGATCACCGCATCAACGTTGCCGCGGAAAGGATCTCGATGACCTCATGCGAATTAGGGCCTTTCGGGTTTGCCCGGTCAAGGTTTGACTTGCCGGTTAAGCAGTTAGTGTTAAGCGCCGCCAACACGAACGGTAGGACCGGTCAGGAAAACGAAGTAAATGCGGTCTACCCGGACCGCGGTCAGAGTGTGTATACCCTGGGGCGTGGTACGGATTCGGACGGCCCGGCTATCTCCGGAGTCGATGGTTCGGGTAACTAGACCGGTATCCTCGAGCCATTGCGTTTGCGTGATCATCGTTGGTTAGCGAACAGCGATCGACAGCGGCCAGGTCACCGATTGCGGACTTCACCGCGGGTTTTGCTAATGGCTAGCACCTTGGCTTGTGTCGAAGGCAATGATATTTAGATGCGCTGTGTGGCCAATCGGTTCAGCCGTGTGGCCACCGCTCGTAGGTCCACTCCCAAGCCGTGTTGGGGCTCAATGTCGTGGGTTCGCTGATCTTGGCGTCACGGGCCAAGGCGGATGGATTCATGCACCCATCGTCGCATAGCTTTGCTATGCGAGACCACACTAGGCGGTGCCATCGCTGGAAAACCCAATTGGGTCGGTACGCTGCTCCGGACTTAGCACTAGGGCCTGGCACAATTGGTAAAGTGACCGCGCTCGATCCACGCCATTTGTATCATCGGAGCGGATCGCTGCGACCGGGCGAATTGGCACAAGCTTCGGTCTTGGCAGCCCTATGCGCGGTCACCGCGATCGTCTCAGTCGTCGTCCCCTTCGCGGCCGGACTGGCCCTGCTCGGTACCGTACCCATGGGCTTGCTTGCTTACCGCTGCCGCTTCCGTGTGCTGATGGCCGCGATGGTTGCGGCGGGGGTAATCGCCTTTCTGATCACCGGGTTGGGCGGTTTCATGGCAGTCGTCAACAGCGCCTATATCGGCGGACTAACCGGAGTCGTCAAGCGTAAAGGTCAGGGCACACCAACGGTGATTGCGCTGGCCCTGTTAGCCGGATTGGCTTTCGGTGCCGCCAACGTCGTTGCGCTGGCCGTGCTAGGCCGGCTGCGGCACTTGATCTTTAAAGCGATGACCGCAAATGTGGATGGCATCGCGGCCACCCTGACTTGGATGCATCTACCGTGGGTCGCGGTCCAGCTAAAGCGGTATTTCTCCGACGGGTTGCAGCACTGGCCGTGGATGCTGATCGGCTATTTTGTCATCACCATTCTGGTCGTGTCGTTGATCGGTTGGTGGGTCTTATCTCGCGTGCTGGAGCGGATTCGTGGCATCCCCGACGTCCATAAACTGGATGCTCCGGGCGCTTGCAACGAAGATGCTCCTGTCGGGCCGCTTCCGGTGTTGCTGGACAAGGTGCGCTTTCGTTACCCCCACGCCGGTCAAGACGCGCTGCGTGAGGTCAGTCTGGACCTGCGGGTCGGTGAACATGTGGCGGTCACTGGCTCCAATGGTTCTGGGAAGACCACGCTGATGCTGATCCTTGCCGGTAGGGAACCGACGTCGGGTACAGTACATCGTCCGGGTGCGGTGGGTTTGGGCAAGCTCGGTGGCACGGCCGTTGTCCTGCAACACCCAGAAAGCCAGGTTCTGGGAACCCGGGTCGCCGACGATGTGGTGTGGGGGTTGCCACCGGGAACCGATGTCGACGTCAACCGGTTACTCAGGGAGGTTGGCCTCGACGCACTCGCCGAACGCGACACCGGCAGCCTCTCCGGCGGTGAATTGCAGCGCCTCGCGCTGGCAGCGGCCTTAGCCCGAAAGCCGGCGCTGCTTATCGCCGACGAGGTGACCAGCATGGTTGACCGGCAGGGCCGGGATACCTTGCTAAGTGTGCTATCCGGTCTCCCCAAACGACACCCCATCGCCTTGGTGCACATCACACACTACAACAACGAAGCCGATACCGCCGATCGAACGATTAATCTCAGCGATTCACTCGACAACGCCGACATAGCTGAGGCCGCTGCGCCAACGGTGTCAACGGTTGCAGTGGATCACCGCTCGCACGCACCGGTACTCGAAGTTGTAGGTGTTGGTCACGAATACGGCAGCGGCACCCCATGGGCCAAGACTGCTTTAAACAATATCAGCTTCGTGGTTAAGCAGGGAGATGGGGTACTGGTGCACGGGGGTAACGGCTCGGGCAAGTCAACGCTGGCGTGGATCATGGCCGGATTGATGGTTCCCACGACCGGTGCATGCCTGATCGATGGTCGGCCCACTCACGAGCACGTCGGCGCGGTGGCCTTGTCTTTCCAAGCCGCCAGGTTGCAGCTGATGCGCAGTCGCGTCGATCTCGAAGTGGCTTCGGCGGCAGGCTTTTCGCCCCGTGACGAAGATCGCGTGGCCTCCGCACTGGGCGTTGTCGGGCTAGATCCCGCGCTGGCCACCCGGCGCATCGACCAGCTTAGCGGCGGCCAGATGCGCCGGGTGGTGTTGGCCGGGCTGTTAGCATGCTCGCCGCGCGCGTTGATACTTGACGAGCCACTGGCGGGGTTAGACGCGGTCAGCCAGTGTGGTCTGCTGCGGTTGTTGGAGGACCTGCGCCGTGAGCGGGGCCTGACGGTAGTCGTTATTTCCCATGACTTCGTTGGGCTGGAGGACGTGTGCCCGCGCACCTTACATTTGCGTAATGGTGCGTTGGAATCGGTGTCGACCACCGCCGGTGGTACGTCGTGAACTCAATTTCGATATCCGAACACCGCGGTCCTCGTCGCCGCTCTCGTCCGGTTGTGTTGCTGGTTCCGGTACCCGGAACTTCAACCATTCACGATTTGTGGGCTGGCACCAAGCTGTTGGTTGTTTTCGGTGTGGAGGTGCTGCTGACCTTCTATCCGGGTTGGGTGACGATCGGGTTGGTGACGGTCCTCGTGTGTGGGGCAGCTCGCATCGCGCGCATTCCGCACGATGCGTTGCCGTCAGTGCCGCGCTGGCTGTGGATCGTTGTTGTCCTGGGCGGTTGCACAGCTGCGCTGGCCGGCGGCAGTCCGGTGGTCTCGATGGGCGGGGTCGAAATCGGATTCGGCGGAGTGTTGAATTTCCTGCGCATCACAGTTTGGTCGGTGGTGTTACTTGGGCTGGGGGCGATGGTGTCGTGGACCACCAATGTTGCCGAAATTGGTCCGGCAATGGCGACTTTGGGTCGTCCGTTGCGGATATTGCGTATACCAGTTGACGAATGGGCGGTAGCTGTGGCGCTCGCGCTGCGCTCTTTCCCAATGCTGATCAACGAGTTCCAGGTGCTCTACGCAGCTCGCCGATTGCGGCCCAAACAAATTCCGCACAGCCGTAAAGCTCGTCGACAGCAACAAGCCAAAGAGCTGATCGACCTGCTTGCCGCTGCCATCACCGTGACGCTGCGGCGCGCCGACGAAATGGGCGACGCGATCACCGCCCGTGGTGGCATCGGTCAACTATCTGCCTATCCGACCCGGCCGAAATTGGCGGACTGGGTGACACTGGCGATCACGATCGTTACCAGCAGCACCGCGGTGGTGCTTGAGACGATCTTGCACACCACTGCCTAGGCTTCAGGACAATGCATTGAGACTGCAGGGGGTACGGTGGCTACGACAGGTCAGCTGTGACATATGCTGCTGGTTGCCGGCATCGCGGTGTTACTGGCTTTGCCACCGGGAGCATCCTTTATGACGAGGTCTTGGCCTCCTGGCAATCCAATTCGAGGTTAAGCCTCTTTCGGGTCCTAGGATGTGCTGATTTTTGGGTTTGGTTTTGTGTGGTTGAGGGGTGTGGTGGGTTATGTGGTGGGGATCGGTGGTGTGGGTTGTGTTGGTGGTTTAGGGTTGGTCGCGGCGTAGGTGGGCTGCTTGCAAGGGCCGCCGAGTAGTTGGTGTTGGTCACCGGCCGCGACATCGAAGCTGGCGATGCTGGGGGTGCGTCTGGTGTGGCGGGTGGCCGGGGATCAGTTGCGCTTTTCTGGTGATGTGTTAGCCCGCCACGCGCACAAGTCACCAGATCACGCCGTGGATGGCTTTTATCTTCCTTCCGCGGTCGATCCCCACAAAAAGTCAAGTACTGCCCTAGGCTAGAGCACCGCCGTACGCGTCATCACCGGCTGCGAGGTCATCGACGAACTGTGAAACCAACACGGCACCAACACAGCCGGGGGCACACCGGCTGGCCGAGGGCCGGTGAACAAACAGACACCCCACAGCCATAGCATGCACCCGAAAGCGCCCCCAACACCCAGCGCCAACAAGATCTAGGCTAGCCCACCAAACTCCCGACCGTATCGGCCAGCGATGGCACACCAGAACACTACTTCACCTGCCACCTATGAAACCGACCAACAATTCCTGCCACAAACACCAACACCCCCGGCCACCACACAACAACAACGGCTCGGGCGAGCAGTTCAGGTGCACCAAATGCGGCAGTGACCAAGCCAGCTAAAACTGGGGTCGAGCCTCGATACTCGACCCCATGCCTCGGCCCCTGAGAGGCCCAGCCACTTTAGCAAGGGTCCGAGCCGGTGCCCGGTTGAGCCGGGGTCGCACATTGCGATGTCTAGGCGGCTTATGCCGGAAGGGGCGCACATGTCTAGCAGGATGCCCAATAAACGGGTCCAACTAGGGTTTATGTCGTAGGTGTTGGCATGACGAAGTTCGAGAAAGTCCAGGCGTCGCGAGGGCTGATATTACCCCTTACATGGCGAGAAAGTCGGGCGCCAACGCGCTCAACGACGCCAGCATGGTCACCGTGAGGTGCAGCAGGGCTATGTCGGCTAAGTCGCCGGCGATTCGATGCCCGGGGCAACGAGCGCCCTATGAGCTGGGCATGAACGGTATGCCGATAGTCAACGTCAACAACTGCTCAACCAGCTCGAGGGGGCTTTTCCTGGCGGTATGGGCCATCCGCGACGGGGTCGTTAACTGCATCATTGCGCTGGGCTTTGAGACCATGCAACTTGGCTCGTTGAGTGGTGGTAACCAGGACCGCGAATCGCCGATGGCCGAGATCAACGAGTTCGCGATGCCCGTCACACCATGGATGTTCGGTGCCGCAGGTCACAAGCATATGAGACAAATACGGCATCAATGTGGAGCACTTCGTCAAGATTGGCTGCAAAAACCAGAAACACTCGGTGAACAACCCGTATGCGTAGTTCCAGGAGTCCTACACGCTAGACGATATCCTAGCGGCGCCGGTGATCTCCGATCGGCTCACTAAGCTGCAGTACTCACCGACATCGGGCGGGTTCGAACGCGGCAACCCTGGCTTCGGAGTCGTACGTAGACAAGCACGGGCTAGCCGGCCAAGCGGTGGAAATCGTCGGCAGCCATGACGACCGACTTCACATCGACCTTCGTCGGTATTGCTCAAGGTCTCAATCGGCCACGATATGAACCACGATATGAATGTGTATGCTAAGCAACAATTTTACAACCAATCCTAAACTTGTCCCCGAAGACTTCCAGGTGATTGAGCTGCAAGATTACGTTTCGGCAAACAAGTTAGTGCTCTATGAAGTCCTAGGCTTGTGTGGCCCAGGTGAGGAGCCCAAGCTGATCGATAACGGTGACACCACTTACGGCGGACGCTGGGTGGTGAATCCTTACTGGCGGCTTGATTTCCAAAGGTCATCCGCCGGGGGTGATTGGATTGGCGCAATACGCCGAACTACCCTGGCAGCTGAGGGGTACTGCCGACAGAGTGACAGGTCGACGATGTGACCGTCGCACTGCGCCAACATCGGGCTAGGCAGCGGGTCGTCAACGCCTGTGAGCGGACCGACTGTTAAAAGCGATCACAGCTAGGCTGTTTGCGCGGCGACCTGCCGCACCCGGCTCCAGCGTAAAGTGGCTAAATCAACGCTAACGCGAAAATGAGCAAGTGGACGTCGCGCTAACGTCGATGTCGGCAACACTCACACCACTAGCGACCAAGGGTCGCTAGCCACCCCCAGATCGCCCGGGTTGTTGAGCTGCCTAGTTCGACGGTGGTCGCCGCGGCGTTTGCTGATTCGATTGCCACCGAGAGTATCCCGGCGAATTTGCAGCGAGACAAGATCAGCACTCGCGAGTCGCGATTGATCGCAACGCTGGCGAAATAGCGCAGCATCTCGGGGTCGACATCCGAGATGCGGGGTAACGTCCCGACGTCTCCGTGGCGGCATGCCCACAGGCTGACGTGGGGGCGGCGTTGGTACATGCCCATATCCCAAATATGGAGTCCGGTATCGGGCCACTGTGCGGGGCGTTCCAAGGGAACCCTAGCTTTGTGTCGATGCGTTTCACCAGGCGATCTGATACCGTGTGCTCGAACATTTCAGCCTCATTTTGCACCTCGTCCCAGGTGTAGCTAAGATCAATCAGGTAAGGTCTTCAGCAGCTGGTGCCGGCGCACTACAGCTAGCTCTGCTAGCCGCCTCAACTCGGTCAAGGTCACGGCTCTAATACTTGACATGCTTGATCACTCCTTGTTCCGTTAGCTTGCAAGTCGACTTCGAAGCTGTGCTGGTCGATACGCTATTTTCTCGGTCAGCATCTGGGTGCTGACCTTTTCCAGCGACCACTTTTGCGCAGTCCAGATGGTCTTCAACAAACAGTCCTACGCAACCGCGGTTAGGACCGCCCTAGGCTCGTCGTCAGCCCTCACAGCCAGAACGTTTAAGCAACCTTTGGGCAGGAACTGCCTGCTCGGGCGTACTGCCTGGCAACCCTTAGTGCAGCGCGGACAATTCGCAATCTGGATCTTGCACACCGGCGGGTCATGGGGAGCCGTAGGCTTGCGATCGTGCAGCGGTGGCGGGGACAAGACGAGATCCCCACGGATTGGGGCAGATGCGTGCTCACTATCGGGGTGTTCGATGGTGTGCACCGTGGGCACACCGAACTTATCGCACACACGGTGCAAGCTGGCCGCACGCGCAACGTGCCTACCGTGTTGATGACGTTCGACCCACACCCGATGGAAGTGGTCTATCCAGGCAGCCACCCGGCGCAGCTGACCACATTGACCCGACGAGCCGAACTCGTCGAGGAATTGGGCATCGACGTGTTTCTGGTGATGCCGTTCACGACCGATTTCATGAAACTTACCCCGGACCGCTACGTCCACGAGCTGCTGGTCGACCACCTGCACGTGGTGGAGGTCGTGGTGGGGGAGAACTTCACCTTCGGCAAAAAAGCGACCGGCAACGTCAACACACTGCGTCGGGCCGGGCAACGGTTCGGGTTTGCGGTCGGGTCGATGCCGCTGTTGTCCGAGCATCGCAGTAATGAGACCCTGGTATTTTCGTCGACCTACATCCGGTCCTGTGTGCACGCCGGTGACATGATGGCCGCGACCGAATCGCTCGGCCGCCCACACCGCGTCGAAGGGATGGTGGTCCGCGGCCATGGCCGAGGCGCTGAGCTGGGTTATCCAACCGCGAACGTGGCGCCGCCGATGTATTCGGCCACCCCGGCCGACGGCGTCTATGCCGCGTGGTTCACCGTGCTTGGACACGGGCCGGCAACTGGCACCGTGGTCCCAGGTGAATGCTATCAGGCCGCAGTGTCCGTCGGCACCAATCCGACTTTTTCTGGACGCACCCACACCGTCGAGGCGTTCGTTCTCGACGCCGTCGCCGACCTGTATGGACAACATGTAGCGCTGGACTTCGTTGGGCGCATCCGTGGGCAACGAAAATTTGACTCAGCGGCCGATCTAGTCGCCGCGATGGAGAAGGACATCGACCGAGCGCGGGCCCTGCTGGCTTATTGACTGGCCTTGGTTCGGCGAGCTGCTAAAATTTCAGACGACATCGGCGCATGCTGCGGTTCGCGGTGGCTGCGCAGTGATATGCATGATCGCGGACCAATTTATGGAGATGTTTTCGTGGCGCTGACAACCAAGCAGAAAAAAGAGATTCTGAGTTTCTACGGCCTGCACGACACCGATACGGGGTCCCCGGAAGCGCAAATCGCGCTGTTGACCAAGCGGATTGCGGACCTGACTGAGCATCTCAAAGCACACCAGCATGATCATCACTCGCGGCGCGGGTTACTGCTGTTAGTCGGGCGCCGGCGGCGGCTGATCAAGTACCTATCGCTGATCGATGTGCAGCGTTATCGCTCGTTGATCGAGCGGCTTGGTCTACGCCGCTGACCCGCGGCGCGATGCGGGGGGATCAGCTCTTATTTAGCAGCGTTAGTGACTCTTGTAGAGTGAAGTAGCTCTGGGCCGATTAGGCCCAAGCAATGGTGCGGTTCGCGTAAATCCGCGTGTTCCGCTCCAGCGTGTCATTGTGCACGTCCGAGGGTGCTGCTCTGGTCTGTATCGGGCGGTCTTCGGTAGTGGCTGTCGGGCTCTCCGGATCTGGGCAGGTCGGCCGCTTCGATCGATGGCCGTAGCCGTATTCAGACTGTGCGCTCCGGGATTGCGCGCATGACGCCGAAACAGCTGAGTAATTGAGAGAGGCCGTGCGGACGGTTATGTCTGTAGTTGAAATCGAAGAGGGCGTGTTCGAGGCGACTGTTATTATCAACAATCGGAGTTTCGGCACCCGCACGATCCGTTTTGAGACCGGACGGTTAGCCTTGCAAGCCGCTGGCGCAGTGGTGGCCTACCTGGACGCCGACAATATGCTGTTGTCGGCGACCACTGCCAGCAAGAACCCCAAGGAGCAGTTCGACTTCTTCCCGCTAACGGTCGATGTCGAGGAGCGGATGTATGCCGCCGGTCGGATCCCTGGCTCGTTCTTCCGTCGTGAGGGCCGACCGTCCACCGACGCGATCCTGACCTGCCGGCTCATCGATCGCCCGTTGCGCCCGTCTTTTGTCGACGGTCTGCGCAACGAGATCCAGGTCGTGGTGACGATTCTGAGCGTGGATCCCAACGATCTCTATGATGTGTTGGCGATCAACGCTGCCTCGGCCTCCACTCAGCTGGGCGGTCTACCGTTCTCCGGGCCTATCGGCGGTGTGCGGGTGGCGCTCATCGACGGCACCTGGGTTGCTTTCCCCACCGTCGAGCAGCTCGAGCGGGCCGTGTTCGACATGGTAGTGGCCGGCCGGATTGTTGGCACCGATGACGAGAGCAAGCCTGACGTCGCGATCATGATGGTTGAGGCTGAGGCTACCGAAAACGTCATCGGGCTGGTCGAGTGCGGTGCTCAGGCGCCGACGGAAAGCGTTGTGGCCCAAGGACTCGAGGCAGCCAAGCCATTCATTGCTGCGCTGTGTAACGCGCAGCGGGAGCTTGCCGACGCTGTGTCTGCTCGCCAAGCGAAACCGCCAGTCGAGTACCCGACGTTCCCCGACTACGGCGACGACGTCTACTACTCGGTGGCCTCGATGGCCACCGACGAGTTGGCCACGGCCTTGACCATCGGCGCCAAACCTGAGCGCGATCAGCGCACCGATGAGATCAAGACCCAGGTTTTCGAGCGGCTCGCTGGCACCTACGGGGACCGAGAAAAGGAGGTGGGTGCCGCATTCCGCTCGTTGACCAAGAAACTAGTCCGACAGCGGATCCTCACCAACCATTTCCGTATCGACGGCCGCGGGATCACCGACATCCGCGCGCTGTCGGCCGAGGTTGCGGTGGTTCCGCGGGCGCACGGTAGCTCGCTATTCGAGCGCGGCGAAACCCAGATTCTTGGCGTGACTACGCTCGACATGGTCAAGATGGCTCAGCAGATCGACTCCTTGGGGCCAGAAACGTCCAAGCGGTATATGCACCACTACAACTTCCCGCCGTTCTCCACTGGTGAGACTGGTCGGGTCGGCTCACCCAAGCGGCGTGAGATCGGGCATGGTGCGCTGGCTGAGCGGGCTCTAGTGCCGGTACTACCAAGCGTCGAGGAGTTCCCGTATGCTATCCGCCAGGTGTCCGAAGCGCTGGGCTCTAACGGCTCAACCTCGATGGGGTCGGTCTGCGCTTCCACGCTAGCGCTCCTCAACGCAGGCGTGCCGCTCAAGGCGCCGGTGGCTGGTATTGCGATGGGGCTGGTCTCCGACAATGTTGAGGTTGACGGAAGGACTGAGCGTCGTTTTGTCACCTTGACCGACATCCTGGGCGCCGAAGATGACTTCGGCGACATGGACTTTAAATGCGCCGGTACCAAAGACTTTGTCACCGCACTGCAGCTTGATACCAAACTGGATGGTATCCCCTCCCAGGTGCTCGCGAGTGCACTTGCGCAGGCCAAAGACGCCCGGCTGACCATCCTCGAGGTCATGGCTGAGGCCATCGAAAGACCCGACGAGATGAGTCCGTATGCACCGCGGGTGATCACCATCAAGGTCCCAGTGGACAAGATCGGTGAAGTCATCGGCCCTAAGGGCAAGGTCATCAACGCCATTACCGAGGAAACTGGTGCGCAGATTTCTATCGAGGACGACGGCACCGTGTTCGTCGGCGCTACCGATGGTCTATCGGCGCAGGCCGCGATCGATAAGATTAATGCCATCGCGAACCCGCAGCTGCCGACGGTCGGCGAGCGGTTCCTTGGAACTGTCGTAAAGATAACGGAATTCGGCGCTTTTGTGTCGCTGCTTCCTGGGCGTGACGGTCTGGTGCACATCTCCAAACTTGGCAAGGGCAAGCGCATCGCAAAAGTCGAGGACGTTGTGAACGTCGGTGATAAGTTGCGCGTCGAGATCGCAGATATCGAAAAACGCGGCAAGATATCACTGGTCTTAGTGGCTGACGACGATTCGGTCGCAGCCCCTGCAGTTCCGGCCGATGCCGGGGCTGCTCAGAAGGTCGGTTCTGGTACTGTGCCAGCCGATGCTGCAACGTCCAGTAGCTGACCCCGGGGCTAAGGGTGACTTGCGGCGGGGCAAGCAGGGCGTCGAGGGAAAGGTGGAAAAGTAAGGCCACACGATCGGCCGGAGTGCGTCGCACCACACTGCCGGGCGGTCTTCGTGTGGTCACCGAACACTTGCCCGCGGTGCGCTCAGCTTCTGTCGGGGTCTGGGTGGGTGTAGGATCCCGTGATGAAGGTGCCACAGTAGCCGGGGCGGCGCATTTTCTTGAGCATCTGCTGTTCAAATCGACCTCGAGACGTACGGCCACGGAGATTGCGCAGGCGATAGACGCCGTCGGCGGGGAGCTGAATGCGTTCACCGCCAAGGAGCACACCTGTTATTACGCACACGTGCTTGACAGCGACTTGGAACTGGCCGTCGACCTGGTCGCCGATGTCGTGCTCAATGGTCGTTGCGCCGTTGACGATGTTGAGCTGGAACGTGCCGTCGTGCTTGAGGAGATCGCGATGCGTAACGACGATCCCGAGGATGCGCTGGGGGACATGTTCTTAGCGGCATTGTTCGGTGACCACCCGGTGGGACGTCCGGTGATCGGCACTGTGGAATCCGTGTTGGCGATGACACGGACCCAACTGCACTCCTTTCATGTGCGGCGCTACACGCCGGAACGGATGGTCGTTGCGGTAGCAGGCAACGTCGACCATGATGAGGTGGTCACGTTGGTGCGTGAATACTTCGGATCGCGTTTGATTCGCGGGCACCAGTCCGCACCGCCGCGCAAGGGCACTGGAAGAATAAACGGCGGCCCCGCATTGACGCTGGGCAAGCGGGACGCCGAGCAGACCCACGTGTTGTTGGGGGTCCGCACTCCTGGCCGCAGCTGGGAGCATCGTTGGGCACTGTCGGTGTTGCATACTGCACTGGGCGGAGGAGTGAGTTCTCGTTTATTCCAAGAAATTCGCGAGACCCGCGGACTGGCCTACTCCGTGTATTCTGCGCTGGAAATTTTCGCCGATAGTGGTGCGCTGTCTGTGTATGCTGCGTGCTCGCCTGAGCGTTTCGCCGACGTGATGCGGGTAACCAGTGAGGTGCTCACGTCGGTGGCGCGTGATGGCATCACCGAAGCGGAGTGCAGTATTGCTAAGGGTTCTTTGCGCGGAGGGATCGTTCTGGGATTGGAGGATTCCAGTTCGTGGATGAGCCGGCTTGGTCGCAACGAATTGAATTACGGCAAGCACCACAGCATCGAACATACCTTGCAGCAAATCGATGAGGTCACCATAGAGCAGGTCAATGCGGTGGCTCACCAGCTGTTGAGCAAGCGCTACGGTGCTGCCGTTCTGGGTCCGTATGCGTCGAAACGAACTCTGCCGCAACAACTTCGGGTAATGGTAAATTAACTGGATAGTACTGGGTTCCTGAGACATCGCAGCGCGCATTGTGGACGCTCCGATGTCCGGAACCCGGGCAGCTCCACATTGGCCGCCGCGGTGTCCAATGTAGGCGGGCTCGGTTTTCATCCTCGGCGGCTACCTGGGTTTGGAGCAGTGTGCTGACTAAATCACACCGTGCGGACCGTCACAGCCGGTTCGCTCGATGTCAACCTGTTTGTGCCTCAACCTAGTGTAGCCGACTTGGCGCCGCTCGAGTGCTACGCAGAAGAATTTAGAGGAGGGCGCCGAGCATTACCAGGTAGAAGTCGGTCAGCCCCATGTCGGCTACAACGACCACTGAGAGCACAAGCTCGAGGTGGTGGACGACATACGCCCAGAGTTGGTGTCGTCCACTTTCGGTGTGCCGTCCCGGGGTGTCATCCGGCAGTTGGACGCCCTGGGACTGTTGGTGATGGTCGCGGTGACGTAAGGACCTACGAGGCGAGAGTGGCTGTCGCCGCCGGCGCGGACAGCCTGGTGGTCCAGAACCCTGGCGCCGGCGGGCACTTCGGTACATTAGCGCCGGACATGGAGCCCATTACCGAGCTATTCGACCCGAATCGGCAACGCAAACGATGTACTGCTCACCGCAACAGACAATCTGGGCGCTGCCGCAGACGTCGCTGTCGTACTGCGCAGGGTAGTGATGGGCCGGCAGGTCGGTACCGCACTGCTGAGCTACGAAGCTGGTACCAGTGCCGCGCTAAAGCATCCGCTGTTCGATCACACCGTCGTGAAGCGCGTGTTCTTCGGTAGGTATGCTCGTGTGGTCTGGTGAATGAATTCACCCTACTGCTGGATCACGGGGCGGCGTTAGGGTATCCTGTAATGAACGTAGATTACGTCACCAATACGGCGGGCCGCTTTCGAATGGGATGATCCAAGCGGGACAAACCTTTGGGCAAGAACGGTGTACCGTAAAGCATGCTGTGGGCTAGTGGTCAACATTATCGCTCCGCTGATTTCCGACGTGCGGTCAGCGTAGTGCTTCTGTGAGCATTATTGCGCAGCTTGGTGATGGCGCTCGCTAGGGCAGAAATTAGGACGAGGAAATCTGTGCCCTCATGTCATGTCGGTAGGTGTTGTTTGTCCGTTGTGTCAGTGTGCGCCTCTTGCGGACGTGTTCCGGACGAGTCCAGTTCACGGTGTGCTCGACGTTTAAGGCCTCTGCAGCGGAGCGGGTGCTGCAGAAAACCGAGCACGACGAATGTGACTTGCAACAAGACATTTTCACCGATCCGACGGCGCTGTTCCCTTACGCTCCGGTGATGGTAACCGCAGGCCGGCAACACCATGCTGTTGGCACAACTGTGCGTGGCCGCGCTGCAGCGTAGGGTTAGCTCGTTCCATCGGCGCCGATTGCACCCGGTTGGACCGGTGGGAGATCAACCTCAACACGGCGATTTCAGGCGATCTGGGCAACATCAGCACGCCGTTGACACTGGGATTTGGTCCAAGTTAGCTTACTGGAACTGTTTTTCGGTGATCCTCATCGCCAAGCTGCCGCTCGCCCGAGCCGTTGTTGTTGTGTGGTGGCCGGGGGTGTTGGTGTTTGTGGCAGGAATTGTTGGTCGGTTTCATAGGTGGCAGGTGAAGTAGTGTTCTGGTGTGCCATCGCTGGCCGATACGGTCGGGAGTTTGGTGGGCTAGCCTAGATCTTGTTGGCGCTGGGTGTTGGGGGCGCTTTCGGGTGCATGCTATGGCTGTGGGGTGTCTGTTTGTTCACCGGCCCTCGGCCAGCCGGTGTGCCCCCGGCTGTGTTGGTGCCGTGTTGGTTTCACAGTTCGTCGATGACCTCGCAGCCGGTGATGACGCGTACGGCGGTGCTCTAGCCTAGGGCAGTACTTGACTTTTTGTGGGGATCGACCGCGGAAGGAAGATAAAAGCCATCCACGGCGTGATCTGGTGACTTGTGCGCGTGGCGGGCTAACACATCACCAGAAAAGCGCAACTGATCCCCGGCCACCCGCCACACCAGACGCACCCCCAGCATCGCCAGCTTCGATGTCGCGGCCGGTGACCAACACCAACTACTCGGCGGCCCTTGCAAGCAGCCCACCTACGCCGCGACCAACCCTAAACCACCAACACAACCCACACCACCGATCCCCACCACATAACCCACCACACCCCTCAACCACACAAAACCAACAACACCCTAGGGCCGTAGGCAAGGGGCCATAACTGCCTGCTTGCAAAGTCGGAGTCGTTGCACCAGTCGCCCACTGGTATCACCCCGCGAACCGAGCGAGCGCTACTTGCGGCGTACCGAGCGCTGCATGCCGCGCATCTTGCCGGTGTTGGGCAGCGGTCCTTTCGGTACAATACTCGCACCAGCGCGCGATCCCAACGCGGCCAGCCGCGATTGTAGTATGTCGATTTGTTTGACGCTGATATTGGCAGGCAAGCGGGCGAGGTGGCGCTCCAACTTGGCCAGTGCGACCTCGCCGTCGCCGTTGCCCACGATGATGTCGTAGATCGGTACGTCGCCGACCAAGCGTGCGGTGCGCTTCTTTTCCTGTGCCAACAGCGGTTTGACTCGGGCCGTCGATCCTTCGGCGACGAAGATGACACCGGGCCGGCCGATCACCCGATGCACTGCGTCAAAGTGGCCATTAGCGGCCACACCCGGGCTCACCCGCCACTTGCCACGCAGGTTGTCCAGGGCCCACGCCGCTGCGCCATTGTGGCCTTCGGCTTTGTGGTAGACTAATTGCTGGGCGCGCCGACCGAAGATTATGAACGCCACCAACGCTCCGAGCACCACGCCGAGCAAGATCAAGGTGATCATGAGGAATCCGCCGACTAGTATCCCTGCCGTCACCGAGGTGCTCGCTATCAAAACGAAGCCGGCAATCATAAACGGTATCAGCCGCTTGTCCTCCGTGCGTTGAATCGTGAAAGCTTGCCACAACTGAAGGCGGCGTTGTCGAGACGCGGCCTTGCGGGCAGCCTTCGCCTCCACCCTCGCGGCCTTGTTCGTAGCTGTATTTCGGGGTTTAGCCATAGTTATCAAGAATACGTAGGTGCGGCTTAACGGGATACCGAGGCACCCGCGGTCCGGGTGCCTGCAGCCTGCTTGTAGAGTCGACCGGCGCGATACGATGAACGCACCAGCGGCCCAGCCAGAACACCTGAGAAGCCTAAACTTTCGGCGTATTGCGTATGCTCGACGAACTCCGCAGGCCTGACCCAGCGTTCGACCGGGTGGTGGCGCGTCGACGGACGAAGATATTGGGTGATGGTGACGATGTCGCAGCCGGTGTCGCGCAAATCGGCCAGGGCAGTGCGCACCTCATCAGAGGTTTCGCCTAGGCCGAGGATCAGGTTACTCTTGGTGACCAGGCCGGCCTCGCGCGCTGCGGTTAGCACGTCCAGGCTGCGTTGGTAGGTGAAAGCAGGCCGAATCCGTTTAAAGATGCGTGGCACGGTTTCGACGTTGTGCGCCAACACTTGTGGGCGGGACTCGAAGACTTCCGCCAGTCGCGCGGGCTGCCCGTTGAAGTCCGGAATCAACAGTTCGACCCCGGTCGACGGGTTGAGCTCTTTAATGGCTCGCACGGTCGCGGCGTACAGCCAAGCACCGCCGTCGGGCAAGTCGTCGCGGGCGACCCCGGTGACGGTGGCATACTGCAGCCCCATGGTTTGCACGCTCTCGGCGACCCGCCGGGGCTCGTCGCGGTCCAACTCAGCCGGTTTCCCGGTGTCGATTTGGCAGAAGTCGCACCGGCGGGTGCACTGATCACCACCGATCAGAAAGGTGGCTTCCCGGTCCTCCCAGCATTCGAAGATGTTGGGGCAACCGGCCTCTTCGCAGACCGTGTGCAGCGTAACACGGCGGACCAGGTTTTTCAGCGTGGTGTACTCTGGTCCCATGCGGGCCCGGTTTTTTATCCATGGCGGTTTGCGCTCGACCGGGGTTTGCGCGTTGCGTACTTCTAATCGCAGCAAACGGCTGCCTTCGGGGGCAACAGTCACAGTGTCGATGTTACGCGGGCAGGAGTGGACAGCCAGGTCAGGGCCAGCCAACCGTCCAGGGCGTCGTTGACGGCTTCGGCGATCGCTGACCGGACGTCGTTGACAGCAACGGCGCGTCCGAGTTCGGCGGACAATGATGTCACCCCGGCGTCGCTGATGCCGCAAGGCACGATGGCGTGGAACGCGTCCAGATCGCACTGGCAATTAAGCGCGAATCCGTGCATCGTCGTCGCACGTGACACCCGGACGCCGATGGCGGCGACTTTGCGTGCAGGCTGACCGGCGTTGCCCGACACCCAGACCCCGGACCTGCCGTCGATTCGGCTGGTGTCCAGGCCCAGCTCCGCACAGACCTTGATCAGTGCTTCCTCGAGGCGCCGAACGTAGTTGACTACGTCGAGCGGCTCCGCCAGCCCAATGATTGGATAGCCGACCAATTGTCCCGGGCCATGCCAGGTGATCTTGCCTCCGCGGTCGGTGTCCACAACGGGAACGCCGCGCAGCGACGAGTTTGGTCGTTCGTGTGGCTGAGTGCGTCGTCCGGCGGTGTAGACTGGTGGGTGCTGCAGTAGCAGCAGTGTGTCGGGTCCGCCGGCGACCCTGGCATCGGCCAGGTTTCGCTGCAGCTGCCAGGCTATGCGGTAGTCGACAGTGCCTAGCTGGCGGACATTGATTGCGGTCGGGGTCGACCGGATGGAATCCATCACGAAGGCCAGGCTACTCGTCGCCTGTGGGTGTTTGGGCCGTCGGATGTGGTGCGGCGGAAGCTCGAGCCTAGTTCTGGCTCGGTCGGGTGGTCGCGTAACCGAGCGCTTCACCGATGGTGTTGTGATGGAACTGGAAACCAGCGTGCTCCAGCGCGGCGGGGATGGCGCGTTGACCGATGAGCAGCCCCTCGTCGGCGAACTCTCCGAGGGCGGCCCGCACTGCGAAACTGGGCAGCATCAATGGAGTCGGGCGGTTGATTGCGCGACCGAATGCGGTGGTGAACTCCGCGTTGGTGACAGGTGCGGGCCCGGTCAGATTTACTGGGCCGGAGAGCGATTGGTGCGAGATGGCGAATAGCAGCGCCCGTACTTCATCTTCGAGGCTGATCCACGACATGTACTGACGGCCGTTGCCTATCCGGGCGCCTAGGGCGAAAGAAAACAATGGTCGCATCCGGCTCAGCACACCAGCCGCCGGAGCCAGCACCACGCCGGTGCGGGCCAACACCACGCGGGTGCCGGCGTATTGGGCCGGTAACGTGGCGGCCTCCCAGTCCTGGCACAGCTTAGCCAGAAAATCTGTTCCTGCTTGGCCATTTTCGTCGACCACGCAATCCCCAGTGTCTCCATAGTAGCCCACCGCGCTAGCGTTGATCAAAGTGCTGACACCGGCTTCCGCGACCGCGGCAGACAACACTTCGGTCGGAGTGATGCGGCTGTCCCGCAGACTCTGCTTGAAGGAGCCTGACCACCGACGCTGGCCCAGGTTGACTCCGCAAAGGTTAACGACAGTATCGACGTCGGTTAGTGCATCGGTATCGAACTCGCCGCTTTCGGGATTCCAGTGTATTTCCTTGGTGTTCGCCGGCGTCCGGCGAACGATGCGCAACACTAAACGATCGGCATCGCGCAGCGCCGCGGCCAAAGCAGAGCCGATCATGCCGGACGAACCCGCTATCGCGACGACGGTCTTACGGCTAGCTTGAGCCACGTCGGCAAGCCTCTACCTAAAGCCCTAGGTCGGCCTCGAACGCTCCCTCTTCGAGCCGGTGCTTGATGGTAGTGAGGAAACGTCCGGCATCGGCGCCGTCGATCAGTCGGTGGTCATAGGTCAGCGGCAGATAGCAAATCGAGCGGACCCCAATCGACTCGTTACCGCTAGCATCGAGGACCACCCGCGGGCGTTTTACGATGGCTCCGATGCCCAGCATCGCGGCCTGCGGCGGAACCAATATCGGTGTGTCGAACAACGCGCCCTGGCTGCCGATGTTGGTGATGGTGAATGTACCATCGGACAGCTCGTCGGGTTTCAAATTACCCGACCGAGCCCGGGCGGCGATATCAACAATTGCGCGGGCCAACCCGGCCAGCGACAAATCGCCGGCATTGTGGATAACAGGGGAGAGCAGGCCCTGGTCCGTGTCGACTGCGAAGCCGAGGTGTTCGGCGTCGTAGTAGGTGATCTCCTTGGTGTCTTCGTTGTAGCTGGCGTTAATATTGGGATGAATCTTGAGGGCGTCGATCGCTGCTTTGGCGATAAATGGCAGGAAAGTCAGGTTCACTCCCTCGCGCTCGGCGAAAACTGCCTTGGCTTTGGTTCGCAATCCCGCAATCTTGGCCATATCGACCTCATGGGTCTGGGTGAGCTGCGCCGTGGCCTGCAGGGATTCTCGGGTCTTTTTCGCGGTGATCTGGCGAATCCGGCTGGCCTTCTGGGTGGTGCCCCGCAAGTGGGCCAGCACGGGTGTTGGGGTGGTAGCGGCTGTTGATGGCGCGAATGTTTGTGCCTGCTGATGTTTCCGTTGTGCGGCCACAGCCAGCACGTCCTGCTTACGGATGCGACCGCCCACACCGGTGCCTATTACCTTGGCCAAGTCGATGTTGTTTTCGGTGGCGAGTTTTCGTACCAGCGGGGTCACGTACGGCGCACCATTGGCTTCTGTCCCAGTCGGCGTCGGCGGAGACGGTACGGGTTCGGCTTTGGGCGCTGGTGCGATGGTGGCGCTGTTATCGAGGGTAACTTCTATCCGTGCCAACTCACCGCCAACCGGGACGGTTGTGTCCTCGTTGACGGTGATGCTGACCAAAACTCCGGCCACTGGTGACGGGATCTCGGTATCCACCTTGTCGGTCGATACCTCTACCAGCGGCTCGTCAGCCTGAACCGAGTCTCCGATCTTCTTGAGCCAGCGAGTCACCGTGCCTTCGTTGACAGACTCACCGAGCTCGGGCATCAGAACCGGTGTCGCGATTGCTGCGTCGGAAGGTTGCTGGGCCGGTGCGGCAGGTTGGGATGGTGCTGCGGGTTTGGTTTGGGCCTTAGGTGCAGGCGCCGTTGCAGCCGCTTCAGAAGGCACGCCGATAACGGCAAGCTCACTGCCCACCTCAACGGTGTCGTCCTCCTGGGCGATGATTTTGGTCAGCACACCCGCGGCAGGCGAGGGGATTTCGGTGTCGACCTTGTCGGTCGACACCTCGACGAGTGGCTCGTCGAGTTCGACCGTGTCGCCTTCCTGTTTGAGCCAGCGGGTAATTGTCCCCTCGGTGACGCTTTCACCGAGTGCCGGCATCTGGACGGAGCAGGCCATCTGTTTTGACTCCTCGATCGCTCATAGTCGGAGCAGGTCGACATCTGGCTTAACCACACCACGGTGCACTGGGCGGGGACCCAGTGGATATCGGAACTATTTTGTCACTTCGCCTTCGGCGGCATGCACCCAGGGCGGAGCTTGTGGCGGGATGTGGGATCGCGCAATGGGCTTGCTACTGTGTAAAGATTTAATATACTGCGCGGGCAGGTAGCGGTAAGCGGAGGTCGGATGCCAGCAACGCAGTCGATACACAAGATGCCCCCCCAGTTTGTCGAGAGTCCGGATGGCGTCCGTCTCGCTGTCTATCAAAACGGCCAACCCGAAGGCCCGACCGTCGTATTGGTGCACGGCTTCCCTGATTCACATGTGTTGTGGGATGGTGTTGTTCCGCAGCTGGCCAGGCAGTTCCGAATTGTTCGTTACGACAACCGTGGTGTCGGCCAGTCCTCGGTACCTAAGCCCGTTTCGGCGTACACCATGACCCGGTTCGCCGACGATTTCGCTGCGGTGATCGGCGAGTTGAGTCCCGACCGGCCTGTGCACGTACTGGCCCATGACTGGGGTTCGGTGGGTGTGTGGGAGTACTTGAGCCGGCCCGGTGCCAGCGACCGGGTCGCTTCTTTCACATCGGTGTCCGGCCCCAGTCAGGACCAGCTGGTTTACTACATCCTGAGCGGTCTGCGCCGGCCCTGGCGCCCGCGTACCTTCGCGCGCGCGATCAGTCAGCTATCCAGGCTGACCTATATGGTGCTGTTTTCGATACCGGTGTTGGTGCCGATGGTTCTGTGGATCGCGCTGTCGAGTGCGATGATTCGGCGCACCATGGTCGACAACATTTCCACGGATCAGATCCACCACTCCGACACCCTGGCCAGGGATGCCGCACACTCGGTAAAAATCTATCCCGCCAACTACTTTAGAGCCTTCTTCGGCCGCCGACGCGGCAGGGGCGTCCCGGTAGTCGACGTGCCCGTGCAGCTGATCGTCAACACCATGGACCGATATGTGCGACCTTACGGGTACGACGCGACCGCGCGGTGGGTGCCCCAGCTGTGGCGACGCGACATCAAAGCTGGTCACTTTTCACCGATGTCGCATCCGCAGGTGATGGCCGAAGCGGTGCACGACCTAGCCGATCTGGTCGATGGCAAACAGCCGAGCCGTGCGCTATTGCGTGCGCAGGTAGGACGTCCTCGCGAAACGTTCGGCGACACCCTGGTGTCGGTTACCGGCGCTGGCAGTGGGATCGGCCGCGAGACTGCGTTCGCCTTAGCGCGCGGCGGCGCCGAGGTGGTTGTCAGCGATATCGACGAGGCCGCTGCCAAGGACACTGCAGCGCAGATCGTCGCGAGTGGCGGTGTCGCCTACGCCTATTCGCTCGATGTGTCCGACGCGGCAGCGGTCGAAACATTCGCCGAACAGGTCAGCGCTAAGCACGGCGTCCCCGATATTGTGGTTAACAATGCCGGCATCGGCCAGGCTGGTCGGTTCCTGGACACCCCTCCCGAGGAGTTCGATCGTGTGCTTGAGGTCAATCTAGGCGGCGTGGTGAACTGCTGTCGGGCATTCGGGCAACGCCTGGTGGAACGTGGTACAGGCGGGCACATCGTCAACGTGTCGTCGATGGCTGCCTACGCACCGCTGCAGTCGCTGAGCGCTTACTGCACTTCCAAGGCGGCGACCTACATGTTCTCTGATTGTTTGCGAGCCGAACTCGACGCCGCCGGGGTCGGGTTAACCACAATCTGCCCTGGTGTCATCGACACCAACATAATCCAATCCACTCGCATCGATGCACCGACAGCAAAACAAGGAAGAGTCGGAGATCGGCGCGGACAGCTGGACAAGATGTTCAGGTTGCGTCGCTACGGACCAGACAAGGTGGCTGACACGATCTTATCCGCGATCAAGAAGAACAAGCCGATCCGCCTGATCGCGCCTGAAGCCTACGCGCTTTATGGCATTTCCCGGGTGTTGCCGCAGGTGTTGCGCAATACCGCGCGGATACGAGTGATCTAGCTCAGCTTGCGGGAACAGTCAGAGGGGGCGCTTCGCGGTTAGGTCACTGGCCGGTGCTAGCTTCGGCTATATATCCAGCCATACGCCGACCACTGCAATAGCTCCGATGACGGCAGGGGACATACTCCACGCATGCCGGATCAACACGAATGGCTCGCATTGGATTATCTCGTTGGCACGAGAGATCGGCTGATCGATAATCGGCGTGTCGCTAGGTCTACTTGTCGGCACTCCAGGCTGAAGTGAGATCGATGTTGAGAGCGTTTCTGCAGGCAGAAACTGGCTGGTGCTGTTCGGCACCGATACCCGACACCAAGACCCCGATCATGCTGGTTACCAGCACCACGGCGCCTACTGTCAAGATCAGCCGCTGTACAGTCACAGTCGACCTTTCGCATGATTTTGATCGCTAGCAGGGTAGAGCCGCGGGACTATCCGGCTAAACCTGTCTGCTCTGAGCTCGCGCCCGGTTGATCTTCCCGCATCCCGCCAGCGTGATCGTCGGCGAAGCGGTTTATCCGTGGTTGGCGATATCCTCGAGCATTGCGAACATGGTTCGGGTTGGCACACCAGTGGCGCCTTTGGGCGTATACCCCCACGGGCTGTCGGTGTTGTATGCCGGGCCGGCTACATCTATGTGCGCCCAAGACACTCCGTCGGCGACGAATTCGCGGAGGAATACGCCAGCCACCAGCATGCCGGCGAAACGCTGCCCGCTGACATTGGCCAGGTCAGCGACTGTCGATTTCAAGTCATCCTTGAGTTCGTCGGGCAGCGGCATCGGCCAGCCGTTCTCGCCGACCTGTTGCGAGGTCTTAGCAACCCGGTCGCGGAACTGGTCGCTGCCCATCACCCCGGGTATGCGGGAGCCCAGCGCCACCATCTGCGCACCGGTCAGTGTGGATGTCTCGATCAGGTAGTCCGGGTTGTCTTCGCATGCACGAACAATGGCGTCGGCCAGTATGAGCCGGCCTTCAGCGTCGGTGTTAAGCACCTCGACTGTGATTCCGCCATACTGTGTTAGCACGTCGCCTGGCCGCTGCGCCGTTGCCGACGGCATGTTCTCAGCTATTGGTACGGTAGCGACTACGTCAATCGGCAGCTTCAGTTGTGCGGCCAGTGTTACGGTCGCGATGACCGCGGCGGCTCCAGCCATATCCGAGGTCATATGGTGCATCGACGCCGCTGGCTTGATCGAGATGCCGCCGGTGTCAAAGGTGATGCCCTTACCGACCAGGGCCACCTTCCTGGCCTTTTTGGGGTTCTTGGCCAGGTGTGACCCCTGATGAATCAGCCGCACCAGCCGTGGCGGTCGCGATGAACCTTGGCCGACCCCGATCAACCCGCCGTAGCCGGCCTTCTGCAACGCCTTATCGTCGAGCACTTCCACTTCAAGACCAGCTGATTCACCTAAAGTCTTTGCGCGCTTTGCAAATTCGTCGGGAAACAAATGGCTTGGGGGAGTGTTAACCAGGTCACGGGCGGTGGCAACTGCGGCTGCCACCGCGGCGCCGTGCGCGCTCTGTTTCTTCGCGTCTTTTGCACTAGCCAGCACCGTGATCTTGCGCAGCCTGTTGTCCTTCGGCGCGGTTTTGCGGCTGCGGAAGTCTGTAAACCGGTAGCTGCCTAGCATCAGCCCCTCAACGACGGCTGAGCAGATGCTGGCACCGGATTCCCCAGGCAACTCGGCCAGTGTGGTGATCACCACTTCCGCGCTGCCGAGTGACCGTGCCGCCACACCGGCGGCGCAACGGATTGTATCGGCGGGCCACTCTGACCGCGGTTTACCCAAGCTGACCGTTAACACGCTGTCTACCGGCAGCGACGGTGCTACTAACCGGTGCACCTGATTACTGTCACCTGTGGCGTTCAGTGCGCGCAGGCCGGCCTCGATTTCGGCGACTGCAGCTGCGGTTAGAAAAGGTTCGGCCGCAGCAACGACCGCGCCCGGCCGGTTTTCGGATTCACCGCTGTCGCTGGCTGAGACGACGGGTACGATCAATACCGAAGAACTGACATCGCGTTTTGGCAGTGACGCGGCAATGTGGACTGAAGGGCCTTGGTAACGCGGATCGGTGGTCACGGGCAATTACCCTAGTCACCGGGGCGGAGATTAGCTCGGCGTCTGCTCATTCAAGTCCGATCAACCTGGGCTGCCGTCGACCATAAAGTTCCATCCAGGTAGCTGATCAGCGCGCGGGGAGATGCCTGCGCGAGTCAGTAGTGGCGGTGGATTACGGTGGGATGCCGTGACCGATGCGCCAGAGCTGCTCAAGGGGCCGCTGGAAGACCGTCATCGCGAGCTGGGCGCGAGTTTTGCCGAGTTCGGTGGCTGGCTGATGCCGGTGTCGTATGCTGGCACCGTAAGCGAACACAGCGCGACCCGTAATGCCGTCGGTCTATTTGACGTCAGCCACCTTGGCAAGGTGTTAGTTCACGGGCTGGGTGCCGCGCAGTTCGTCAACTCCGTGCTCACCAATGACTTGGGCCGCATAGGGTCAGGCAAGGCGCAATATACGTTGTGCTGTTCGGAATTTGGCGGTGTTATCGATGACCTGATTGCCTACTACGTCGATGACGATGAGATTTTTTTGGTGTCCAACGCCGCCAATAACGCCGCGGTGGTCGACGTATTGCAGGCGGCAGCGCCGGCCGGCCTGACCATCACCAACCAGCATCGCTCCCACGCTGTGTTGGCGGTGCAGGGGCCTCGATCAACGGACGTGCTCGACGAGCTCGGTTTGTCAACTGGGATGGATTACATGGGCTACGCCGATACCTCCTATGCGGGAGTGCCAGTGCGCGTCTGTCGCACTGGGTACACTGGTGAGCAAGGCTACGAACTGCTGCCTCCCTGGGAATCCGCGGGTGTGGTGTTCGACGCGTTGGTCACCGCGGTGGTCGACGCGGGCGGGAAGCCGGCCGGCCTTGGCGCTCGTGACACATTGCGTACCGAGATGGGCTACCCGCTGCATGGGCACGAACTTTCGCTTGACATCTCGCCGCTGCAAGCTCGGTGCGGCTGGGCGATTGGCTGGCAGAAGGATGCGTTCTTTGGCCGGGATGCGTTGCTGGCCGAGAAGGCGGCGGGGCCTCGACGGCTGTTACGGGGTCTGCGAATGATGGGCCGGGGAGTTTTGCGGTCTGGGCTTACAGTGTGTGTCGGCGACACCCCGGTCGGGGTCACCACGTCGGGAACGTTCTCGCCGACGTTGCAAGTTGGTGTCGCGTTGGCGTTGATCGACAGCGAAGCCGCGGTGCAGGACGGTCAGCAGATTATCGTTGACGTTCGCGGCCGCGCTGTCGAGTGCGAAGTGGTGCGTCCGCCCTTCATCGAAGTGAAGACCCGCTAGCCGCTTTGCTTTAGCGCCGCAAAAACTCGCTCGCATGCACATATACAATCGGCACCATGACCAGCGGCTTCCTCGAGTTCACGGTGTCACGCTCGGCACATCCGGCGACCGATGCGGAACGTGAATCGATCCTGGCTGAGCCGGGCTTCGGAAAATATTACACCGACCACATGGTGTCGATCGACTACATCGATGGCCGGGGTTGGCACGATGCACGGGTCATTCCCTACGGCCCGATTCAGCTGGATCCGTCGGCGAGCGTGTTGCACTACGCGCAGGAAGTTTTTGAGGGACTCAAGGCTTACCGCTGGGCGGATGGGTCGATCGTGTCTTTTCGCCCTGATGTTCACGCGGCCAGGTTGCGTTCGTCGGCGCGGAGAATTGCGATTCCCGAACTGCCCGACGAGCTGTTCATTGACTCCCTGTGTCAGCTCATCGCTGTCGACAACGCTTGGGTGCATCGGGTCGGCGGCGAAGAGGCGCTTTATCTGCGGCCCTTCATCTTCGCGACCGAGCCGGGACTGGGGGTACGGCCAGCCAAGCAGTATCGGTACCTGTTGATCGCCTCGCCGGTCGAGGCGTATTTCAAAGGCGGCGGCAACTCTTTTACGGTCTGGGTGTCGATGGATTACGTGCGAGCTAGCCTGGGCGGCACCGGTACGGCCAAATTCGGCGGCAACTACGCAGCGTCACTGCTGGCTCAGGCCGAAGCCGCCGCCAACGGATGCGACCAGGTGGTGTGGCTAGACGCCGTCGAGCGCCGCTTCGTCGAGGAAATGGGCGGGATGAACATCTTCTTTGTGCTCGGCAGTGGCGGGTCGGCACGCCTGGTCACCCCGGAGCTGTCTGGCTCACTGCTGCCCGGGGTTACGCGCGCGTCATTGCTGCAGTTGGCTATTGATGCCGGATTCAGTGTCGAAGAACGTAAGATCGACATCGACGAGTGGCAAAAGAAAGCTGCTGCCGGCGAGATCACCGAGGTGTTTGCCTGCGGCACCGCCGCCTTCATTATCCCGGTCTCGCGGGTGAAGTATGGTGATGTCGAGTTTACCATCGCCGGCGGCGCACCGGGTGAGGTGACTATGGCGCTGCGCGACACGCTAACCGGAATCCAGCGTGGTACTTTTGCCGACACCCACGGCTGGATGGCCCGGCTGGGATAGCGGGTTCGGTGCCGGCTAAAACCTGACCAAGACGGTGAGCAGCTTAGCGCTTACTGTCGTGGCGCGTTCGATCGTGGCGCCCAGTATGTCACCGCTGATGCTGCCGAACTGGCGCACACAGTGCGGCAACTAGGGCCGCTCCGCGGCACGCCGCCACCAGCGTCGTGATGGGCCTCTGCCATGGTCGTGGGTCTGCCGGCAGCGAAATGACCGGCAGCACCCGGGGCCGGCTGGGTACCAGCGAACCGGACACCCAGAGCGCTCCCGTCGTAGCTGGTACCGACTGGTGACACGCGAACACTGCGGAGACCCGGCCAGTAAACACAGCCAGGACTATAGCCGCCGCGTTTAGCATTGAGAACGTCAGCCCCTGCACCGTTATTGCCAATACGACAACCGCTACTCAGAATGGCCCGGTCGACCCGTCGCGCATTACCATAATTTCACGCTGCAGCGGCTCGTAATCAGTCCAGCCCGTAAGCCGTATCGGCAACGGCGTCGATGTGCAAGCCGCGGGTCGCGATCAGCAGTGTCGCTACTGCGAGCAGTCCGGATAACGCGCTGGAAAGACCGAAAACAAATGCGCCACCCATAAGAGACGGCCGCGGCCAACGCACCCAACTCGGGGCCGACCACCAGCAAGGCAGTCATTAAGGCAGTCATTGCACCGCGACCCATCGGGCTATTCGTGGCCCTGGGGAGGGGAATCGCCGTTGCAAATGCGAAAGCTGTAGCGAGGGAGTGTTATCACGACGGTGGCGAGGTTGACGGACCGGCCACACCAGCCTCTGCGAAGGTCATCATTGACGACAACGCGGCCACCGCGGCGCGCAGCACCGTTAACGCTGCCGTAGCACCGGTTCCTTCGCCCAGCCGCATCCGCAGGTCCAGAATCGGGTCCAAGTCCAAAGCTGCCAAAGCCAGGGCATGACCCGGTTCGGTTGACCGGTGGCCGGCCTGCCACCACTGCCAGGCGCCCGGTGCCAGGCGCTCGGCGACCAGTGCGGCCGCCGTCACCACCATGCTGTCGAGTAGCAACGGGGTACGTCGTACCGCTGCTTGCGCACAGAAGCCTGCCATCGCGGCCAGGTCGGCGCCGCCGCAGCAGCGCAGTAACCCGACCGGGTCGGGCAACACCAGCCGTATCCGACACAGGGCATCGCGCACCGCAGCCGTTTTGCGTGCCCAACTGACGTCATCGATCCCGGTTCCGAAGCCCACTACGGCGACTGGTTCGGCGTTCGTCAAAGCCGCCACCAAAACCGCCGCTGCGGTGGTGTTTCCAATTCCGACGTCACCAGCGATCAGCAGGTCAGCGCCGCGGTCGACTTCCTCATCGGCAATGCGTTGACCGGCTATGATCGCGCGGGCAGTCTCTTCCTCTGTTAACGCGTCCTGGATCGCGATATCGCCACTGCCGCGTCGCACTTTATGGATGCCGATCTGCTGCGACAATGGGTCCGCGTCGACAGCCAAATCCACGACTCTTATCGTCGCGTCGGCGATACTCGCTAGTGCGTTGATTGCTGCCCCGCCGCGGTCGATGTTGGCTACCATCTGAGCGGTTACCTGCGGTGGGTACGCCGACACCCCGGACCGGGCGACACCGTGGTCACCGGCGAACACTACGATCCGAGCACGCTGGAACTGGCGTGGCGGACACCGACCTTGGCACGCCGCCACCCAGACCGACAAATCTTTGAGACGACCCAACGCGCCGTGTTGCTTGGTTAGGCTGTCTTGGTGAGCGCGGGCAGCTGCTGCGGCGCGGCCGTCGGGCGGCGACACTGGCGCGAACTCCATCAGGTTCTCGGCGCCTTGATCGATCCCGGCTGTCCGGCTTCCACTCGGGTCAACCCGATCGCCGTGCCGAGGACGGCTTTCAGGCGCGGTTTAACCAACACTGCTGCCGTGCTCGACTTGGGGCCGAGGTGCGCGTAGCCGGCGCATTTGGGATGCCCGACCGGCGGCGTAAAGGCCTAATTTCCACCAGCTTTCGGTGTTGGATGGAAACTTCGCATCGACCAGCTTGTTGATTTTGCGGCCCAAGATGATTCCATCGATAGCCATCACGGCCATCAGCACCAGCATCGCCGGAGACATGTACAGCTGCAGCTGCGGAACCCCGAACATGATGAATAGCAGAACTAGCGCTGACGGCGTGAACAGGCCGAGCGCGTTGCGCCGAGCATCCACGACGTCTCGGACATAGCGGCGTACCGGGCCCTGATCACGCTGCGGCAGATATGCCTCTTCGCCGGCCATCATGCGCTCCCGGCGGTCAGTAATCCGGGCCCGACTGGCGGCTCGCTCGGCCTTACGTTCCGCACGGTGGCACTTGGGGTGAGCCAGCGACTTGCGCCGAGTTCGCGCCTCGGAGGCAGTCATCGGCGCCGGCGTAATTGGCCCTTTTTTCGTGTGGCGTCGGTCGGCATCGTCACGCTTGCGAGTGGGTCGGCCCTTGGGAGCGGTCGTACTGTACCCGCGAGATGGCGTGTCCGGCGAACTAGCTTCTGAACCTACATTGTCGTCCGATGCCGTCGGTGCCTCGGTGCCCTGTTCGTAGCTCTTCTTACGGCCCAGAAGCTTCACAATCGCCAGGTTACTTCGCCGGCAGGTAAGGGTCCACTGGCATGTGCCTGTATTGTGCGTGCGTCTGTGTCACTGGGTTTCATATCTGTGTGTGGTGAACGACTACCCTGTGATTAACGGGCTCGATGGTCTCGCATTCTGATACCTATGACCATGCGCCAGGTCTGAATCCAGCTTCCTGCGGTGCGCGTGCTGGTGGCCCTGAATTCTATGGTGGCAGCCTGCTCGCGGTGCAAGCCGCCTATAGCCAGAATATCCCGACCGGCTGGACCCGGTCACGTCCGGGCGATCGGTTCCTCGTCGCCATTAAATAAATAATTATTCTACGGCGTCCCCGGTTTTGCCGAGGTGCTGGCCAGTCGTTGGGGGAGCTGCGGGGTTGCAGGTTTTTGGGCTGCTGGACGCTCGGTGGATGTTTGATGCCGGTTCGGTCATCGGGCCTGTACCTGAAGTGTGGTCTGACTCCGCTTGGCGGTCCGTCCACATCGGAGGCTGCGTTGTCGGCGTACAGCAGAGGGTAAGACAGCTCATCGCCGAGGCGCTGCGAGCCGGGGATTACATGGAAATATTGCTGTGGTTTTGGATGGTACGGCGTGCAGCGATGGCGGGCAAAGAAGGATTGCTGAGCTCGGCTGCCAGCTGCTCGACGTCGAACTGATCTCCGTTTCAGACTTCGAATATCCGCTGCTAGGACCGTGGGGTGCGTTCGGGGTGTTTGGGTCGTAGAAGGGCGCGGACACGACTACCGTCGCACAAGCTTGAAGGCCGCCTCGAGACGTGGGCGATCGAAATAGGAAGGTGCGGCCGAACGCGATGTTAGTGCCGAGCCGAGTGCAGGCGCTGGTGATGGTATCGGCACCGGGTTGCTTGTGCTGGGTGGTCGGTGCGATTCTAGTGCGGCAATCATCGCCGAACACGCCTACCTGGGCGACTATCTTGCCGCGGACGAGCTAAATTGTCACTGGTGAGGGTTGGTTCGACGAACAGTCCCTGCACGGAACGGTAGTTTGTTTGATCGCCGACGCAACCAATTTGCTGGGAATTCCGGTAATAGTGGTTGAGCAGATGTGCCTGGACAAGTCTGCATCGTGATTAGCCAGTATTATGACTCTTTGGTTGATTGTTGAACACGCTATTTAGGTGCGGCTAGCGCAAGCTGACTCGGCCAACCAGATTACGGGTTTAGCGTTTCTTGTCACGGAGCGACTCGAGAATAGCGGTATTGCAAGGTACCGTTAAGGCGATGGGTTGGCGAACCCGCCTGAATAATCACGCACGTAGGAGAAGAAATGACGGTGCAGAACGAGTCAAGCGCCAAGACCCACGGAGTGGTTCTGACCGATGTCGCTGCCACTAAGGCGAAGTCGCTGTTGGATCAAGAGGGACGTGACGACCTGGCGTTGCGTATCGCAGTTCAGCCGGGTGGGTGCGCAGGGCTGCGCTACAACCTTTTCTTCGACGACCGGACCCTGGATGGCGATCTCACTGCGGAGTTTGGTGGTGTGACCTTGACAGTGGATCGGATGAGTGCGCCCTACGTGGAAGGCGCGCTGATTGATTTCGTGGATACCATCGAAAAGCAGGGCTTCACCATCGACAATCCTAACGCCAGTGGCTCCTGCGCTTGCGGGGATTCGTTCAACTGACGAAACCCCAGGGGTCGGCTAGGTCGTAGCCGACTAGTGCGAGCCCGCGGTGCGCAGCATGTATGAGCACACCAGGACTTGGTTGCGCTGGTAAAGCAACTGTGCGATGCCTTGTAGTTGCCCGCGACTCGGACCTCCTGTGGCAGGCGATGCCCGCATGGTGAATAGCACTTGGGCCTGGTACTGTGACCAGTACACGATTTGGTCGATCGAGGTTAGCTCGACCTGGGAGAACTGCTTGCGGAACGCGTCGCTGCTCAGTTGTGCCAGCGCTTGGTCGGGCCCCTGGTCGCGGACGGCATCGTACAGACCGCACAGCGAGTTGCGGGCTATGATGTTGACGTTGCGCTGTTCGAGGGCTTTCAGATACTCTTGAATCGCCGTTTTAGCCGTTGCCTCGGAGAATGTGTCTCCGATTTTAGATCCGTTAGTGCGAACCCCGTAAATGATTACCGCAGTCATCGCGGCGACCAGCGCGGTAGCCACCAGCACGCTGATGATCAGTCGCTTCGACCGTTGCCTCGGGTATGACAACGGCGGTGGCAGCATCCTGGGATAGGCGGGTGTTGCGTCGTCTACTTGGATGGAGGACTGGGTGGTTGCGAAGGCGGCGTTTGCATAAGGTGACGGTTTGTCGGTGCCGACAGTAGGATTCGGCGTATGCGGACCGGCCATCGTGGTTCTCCTGCGGTGGTGGATGGGGCGACGAGCAGTTGCCGCTCCACATTGGCGTTTGGGGCAACCAGACGAGCTCTCTAGGCAGGCTAGCGCAACACCTGCCCGCAGTCGCGGATGCATCGAGGCGATCCGCAACGTTTGTACCTGCGGGTAGGTGAAACGACTTGATGAACGAAGGGTGAGATCTGGTGACGATCGCTGTAACCGGTTCGATTGCGACTGACCATCTGATGCGGTTTCCGGGCAGATTCTCCGAGCAATTGCTCGTCGACAATTTGCACAAGGTCTCGCTCAGCTTTCTGGTCGACGAACTGGTGATTCATCGTGGCGGTGTGGCCGGAAACATGGCCTACGCTATCGGCGTGCTGTGCGGTGATGTCGCACTGATCGGTGCAGTCGGCGAGGACTTCGCCGACTATCGCGATTGGCTGCAAAATCACGGAGTCAACTGCGACTGCGTGCTGATCTCCAAGACCGCGCACACAGCCCGTTTCGTCTGCACCACCGACTTGGACATGGCCCAGATCGGATCGTTCTATACCGGCGCCATGTCGGAGGCCCGCAACATCAAGCTTGCCGACGCGATCGCGACCATCGGCACGCCGGAGTTGGTGATCATCGGGGCCAATGACCCGGCCGCCATGTTGGGGCACACCCAGGAGTGCCGCAAACTCGGGCTAGCCTTCGCCGCTGACCCATCCCAGCAGTTGGCACGGCTATCTGGCGAGGAAATCCGCAATCTCATCGACGGCGCCACCTACTTGTTCACCAACGATTACGAATGGGACCTGCTACTATCTAAAACTGGCTGGTCTGAGGCTGACGTTATGGCGCAGATTCAACTGCGGGTGACAACGCTGGGCGCCAAGGGTGTGGACCTGGTAAAATGCGACGGCACTCGTGTGCATGTCAGTGTGGTGCCTGAGACAAGCCAGGTTGATCCAACCGGCGTTGGTGACGCGTTTAGAGCCGGTTTCCTGACTGGACGTAGCGCCGGTCTGAGCCTGGAGCGTTCGGCCCAGCTGGGCTCGCTGGTCGCGGTATTGGCGCTGGAGTCAACCGGCACCCAACAGTGGAGTTGGGACCGCGACATTGCGGCGACTCGGCTAGCCGGCGCTTATGGGGAGGAAGCTGCTGCCGAAATCACCGCTGTACTCTCCTAGCATACCAGCCCGACCAGATGAGCTATTATAGTGGTCGGAACTAGTTTAGGGTGCCGGGAACTCGCTATCCGCAGGTCCAGCTGCTCGGTGTTGTCGCCTTGAATTATTAATATATATTAATATATTGCCTTCATCGCATGGCTGTATCCGTGCATCCGGCTTAACGGTGGCCGGGTTAGTTAATTTACAGCTGCACCGGATACCGTGGCTCGTTGATTTGTGGCACCACGCTGTGTTCAATGAAGATGGCATGCCACAGCATAAAAATTAGCACTGTCCACAGCCGGCGACTGTGATCTCTGGTGCCACCTCGGTGCTCGTCAAGCATTTGATGCACGGCGGCTAGGTTGACTAGATGTTCGGTCTGCGACGAGTCCACCATCGTGTACGCCCACTCCAGCAGTTCGCCGGCGCGCAGCCAATGCCGAATCGGGACCGGGAACCCGAGCTTGGGTCGGTACAACACGTGTGCTGGGACGATGGGTTCCAGTGCGCGCCGCAGCGCGTATTTCGTGGTGGCGTGGGTGACCTTAGCCTGCATGGGTAACCGGGACGCCACGGCGAACACTTCGGGATCAAGGAACGGTACCCGCAGCTCCAGTGAGTTGGCCATTGTCATCTTGTCGGCCTTGACCAAGATATCGCCGCGCAGCCAGGTGAACAGGTCGATGTACTGCATGCGGGCTACCGGGTCCCAGCCGTCGGATTCGGCGTACAACGCTGCCGTGACGTCGGTGTGGGTCCAGCCCGTGTGGAACCTGGGTAGCACAGCCTGCAACTGTGCGTCCGAAAAATTGCGGGCATTGCCGTAGTAGCGCTCCTCAAGCGTGAGTGATCCGCGGTGTAGCAGGTTCTTGCCGCGCATGCCTTCGGGCAGAGATTTGGACAACTTGCCCATCAAGCGTCGCAGTGGCCCGGGTAGGTAGTCGAAGGGCTTCAACGACAGCGGCTCCCGGTAGATTGCGTAGCCGCCGAACAGCTCGTCGGCGCCCTCGCCGGACAACACCACCTTGACGTGCTTGCGGGCTTCGCGGGCGACGAAGAACAGCGGAACCAGGGCCGGGTCAGCAATCGGTTCGTCGAGATACCAGACGATTTCCGGCAGGGCGGTGACGAACTCGCTGGGGGTAACCACCTTGGCGATGTGGCGTGCACCGATTGCCTCAGCCGAGGCAGCCGCCACGTCGATCTCGGAGAATCCCTCATGCTCGAAGCCGGTGGTAAATGTAATCAGCCGTGGATTGTGCCGGATCGCCAGAGCTGCGATGGCCGTGGAGTCGATACCACCGGACAGAAACGCACCGACGGTGACGTCGGCGCGCATGTGCTTGATCACCGAGTCCGTAAGCACGGCGGTGATTTCGTCGTAGCGGGTCTGTTCGGTGCCGCTGGTGATCGGTGCGGCGGCAAACCGCGGCACGAAGTAGCGGGTAATCGCCGGATCGAGCTGGTCGGGACGGATCCGTGCATAACAGCCCGATTCGAGTCGGTGCACCCCGCGATGCAGCGTCTCGGGCTCGGGCACGTACTGCAGGACTGTGTAGTGTTGTAGTGCGCGGGCGTCAATCTGCGTGTCGAATCTGATCACTTCGGCCAGGTCAAGCAGGCACTTCTTTTCGCTGGCCACCGCGGTGCCGCCGGTGCCGGTTGCCATGAACAGCGGCTTGATCCCGAAGGGGTCGCGGGCACAGAACAATTCGTGTGTGACGGTGTCCCACAGCGCGAAGGCGAACATGCCGCGCAGCCGCGTTAATATCTCGATGCCCCAGTAGTGGAAGCCGGCGACGATAGATTCACCGTCTCCGTCGGTGGCGAAAGCAGCGCCGTGCCGGATGACCAGCTCGTCGCGCAGCTCTAGGTAGTTGTAGATCTCGCCATTAAATGCTAGGACATATCGATCGGGTGTCTCCGGCGGCCCCCACCTTAGCGGCTGATGCGAATGCGCAATGTCGATGATGGACAACCGGTTAAACCCAAACGCAACTCCTCCCGAGAACCCATCGACGTCCAGGTCGGACCAGGTGTTTGGCTCGTCAGGCCCGCGGTGACGCATTAAATGCACCGCGTGGGCCATGGCATGATAGGCCTGAAGAACGTTGTTGGTCCCACCAGAGCGGGGGTCATCAGCGCAGGACGCGGCCACTACAAACGCCAGCAATCCACACACAGCGCTCCAGTATGCCTCATTCGGCAATGTTCGTGGGCCCGACCATCGCCGTTGGGGCCCGCATCGTCGCCTAGGTGAGTGCCGTGGTCTACGCTGCGTAGTATTCGACATCCGAGTTAGCCGAAGATCCCGCCTTTAAGCGGGTTAGCTCCGAATCGGCTCAGCTTGTGATACAGGAGGCGCCAAAAGTGACAGCTTGCAAGCCAGTCCGTTCGCAACGTGTGGGTCGGGGTATCTCTCGCCGTTTTCAGCCGCTGGCGCTGGCCGTGACACTGGGTGTGCTAGTGGTCACCTTGAGCGGATGCAGCTGGTCGGACGCGTTGGCCATGGGTTGGCCGGAAGGCATCACCCCGGAAGCCCACCTCAACCGACAGCTGTGGATCGGTGCAGTGGTCGCCTCCCTGGTCGTCGGTGTCATTGTGTGGGGCCTCATTTTTTGGTCGGCCATCTTCCACCGGAAGAAAACAACCGATACCGAGTTGCCGCGTCAATTCGGCTACAACATGCCGCTAGAGTTGGTGCTGACAGTGACGCCTTTCCTCATCATTTCGGTGTTGTTTTATTTCACCGTTGTAGTGCAGGATAAGATACTGTATCTCGCCAAGGATCCCGAAGTTGTCATTGACGTAACGGCTTTCCAGTGGAACTGGAAGTTCGGCTATCAGCGGGTCAATTTCAAAGACGGTACCTTGACCTACGACGGGGTCGATTCGGCCCGCAAAAAGGCCATGGCCTCCAAACCAGAGGGCAAGGACTCCCACGGTGAGGAGCTCGTCGGGCTGGTGCACGGGCGCAATACCCAGGATCGAGCCTACTTAAACTTTGACAAGGTCGAAACTTTGGGCACTACCACTGAAATTCCGGTGCTGGTGCTGCCTGCTGGCAAGCGCATCGAGTTCCAATTAAACTCCGCCGATGTGGTCCACGCGTTTTGGGTGCCGAAATTTTTGTTCAAGCGCGACGTCATGCCTAACCCGGTGGCGAACAACTCCGTCAACGTCTTCCAGGTCGAAGAGATAACAAAGACCGGGGCATTCGTCGGCCACTGCGCCGAAATGTGCGGTACGTATCACTCGATGATGAACTTCGAAGTTCGAGTGGTCGCTCCTAACGACTTCAAGGCCTATTTGCAGCAACGGATCGACGGGAAGACCAACGTTGAAGCATTGCAGATGATCGCTCAACCCCCACTGGCGGTGACTACCCACCCGTTTGATACCCGCCGCGGACAGCTGACCAACAGCCATTAGATAATCTTACTCGGGTTAGGATACGCAATGCATATCGAAGCGAGGCTATTCGAGTTTGTTGCCGCGTTCTTTGTCATCCTGGCGGTGCTGTACGGAGTGCTGACTTCGGTGTTCGCCACCGGTGGTGTGGACTGGGTCGGCACTACCGCGCTAGCGCTGACCGGTGGCCTAGCGTTGATTGTTGCCACTTTCTTTCGTTTCGTGGCTCGTCGGTTGGATACTCGACCCGAAGACTATGAAGATGCTGAGATCAGTGACGGTGCAGGGGAATTGGGGTTTTTCAGCCCGCACAGTTGGTGGCCGGTTCTGGTCGCCTTGTCGGGCTCAGTGGCGGCAGTTGGTATCGCGCTGTGGCTGCCGTGGTTGATCGTTGCCGGGGTCGTGTTTGTTCTTGCCTCGGCAGCCGGACTGGTCTTCGAGTACTACGTCGGCCCGGAGAAGCACTGATTAGATGAGAAGCACTGATTAGATTTGGTACCGGAGAAGGTCACAATCAGGGCATCGGTTGATTAGTGGGTAGTTCGCCAAGACTTGTTTGCCCTTCTCAGTTCGGTAGGGTTGCCGAGGCAGAATGAGAATCTCCCGAGCGCGCGTGCAATGATGTAGCCGCGCGACCCGCGCGCAGGTAATGCAGTTGAACAGGGTAGGCAAACATGAGCGGGCCGAATCCCCCGGGACGGGAAAATGAAGAATCCGATTCCGGTAAAGAGCTCAGCGACGAATTGGATCCCCGTAACGGCGTAAACTCCGTTGACGAATTGGCACCCGTAACGGATAGCACTGTAGTAACAGTGAGTGACCATACCGGCGAGACCGACGTATACTCACAGGCCTACTCGGCTCCTGAGGTTGACCAGTTCACCGATGTCTCGTACGTGCCGGCGGATCTCAAGCTCTATGACTACGACGAGTCGTTGGTCTACGATGAGCCGGGTGCTCCGCGCTGGCCGTGGGTGGTTGGCGTTGCTGCTATCTTGGCCGCGATCGCACTGGTGGTTTCGGTGTCTTTGCTGGTCACGCGTACCGACACCAGCAAACTTGCTACCCCAACTACTAGCCGGTCCACTTCGCCGGTGCAGGACGAAATCACCACCGCTAAGCCGCCGCCACCCAGCACGGAGACTTCGACAGCGACTGAGACGCGGACAGTGACGGTGACGCCTTTGCTGCCACCGTCGGCGACGAACACCGCAGCGCCACCATCATCGGCGGTGCCACCTCCGCCGACGACGCCCACGACTACGGCCACGACGCCGACCGGCCCTCGGCAGGTCACCTATTCGGTGACGGGCACCAAAGCGCCGGGTGACATCATTTCGGTGACTTACGTTGATGCTTCCGGTCGGCGACGGACTCAGCACAACGTCTATATTCCGTGGTCGATGACCGTTACACCGATCTCGCAATCCGACGTCGGCTCGGTCGAGGCGTTTAGCCTCTTCCGGGTCAGCAAACTCAACTGCTTGATCACCACAAGTGACGGAACGGTGCTTTCGTCGAATAGCAACGACGCACCGCAAACGAGTTGTTGATGGTGAACAGGCATTCGGTGTACCGGCGTGAGTCGGATACCATTGCGCCGGACGGCATCGATCGTATTCTGGTCGGCGTATGTGCGGCAGTCTGGCTGGTGCTGATCGGGGTGAGTGTAGCTGCGATTGTTGCATTGGAAGATCTGGGGCGTGGCTTTCACAAGATGGCGAATAACCCGCACACCACCTGGGTGTTGTACAGCATCATCGTCGTTTCCGCGCTGATTATCGCAGGGGCTGTGCCGGTATTGTTGTGGGCTCGCCGCATGGCTCGGGTTGAGCCGCCGACCCGACTGACGGGTGTGCCGACGCGCGGAGGAGTCAGGAAACTGGTCGGCGCCGAGCGTTCCACAGCGCGTATCGAGGCCGAGCGGGTATGTGCGGAGATGGGTCAGACGGTCGCGCAACCCGGCGATTGGTTGGAGGCGGCAGCATGCCAGATCTGGCTGCGCGGCGCGGTTGGATTGACTGGCACGATGGGGGCCGCGTTGGTCGCGGTTGCGGCTTCGACCTATCTGATGGCTGTTGGTTGCGACGGCGCGTCGTGGGTTGGTTACGTTCTAGCCGGGATCGTCACGGCGGTTATGCCGGTGATCGAGTGGATCTATGTTCGGAAGTTACGTTGCTTGGGTTGACGCGGATAAGCGGTCTGGCTCGATAGGTGTTCCTCTCTGACCTGTGCTCGACTTCCCTGCTAGCTAGTCCTTTCGCTGCTGCGCGGCTAGGGTTTTCGCACTACGTCGTATGTATCGTTGCCGAGCTTAATGCTTGCCGCGTTCCCCATGCGGGGAACCGACGATGCTGTCTTGGTGTTCGCGCAACGCGGTAAGTGCACGTTGCTCTGCGGCATGCTTTGCCTCGCGCAGTGCCGCATCCTCGGATACCGGATCTGCGAACAAGAAGCTACCGCTACTGGGTGAGCCAGCCGAACCCAGTTTGTTCATCCGCTTGGGAACAGCAGCGCCCTGGTACTCGAGCGGTACTGGGTGGCCGTGATCGTCTACCGGGCCGAGCGGCTGGTGCAGCTCGATGTACGCCCCATGCGGTAGCCGTTTGATGATGCCGGTCTCGATGCCATGTTCGAGTACCGCTCGGTCGCTACGTTGCAGCCCGATACACCACCGATAGGTGATGAAGTAGACGAGCGGTGGAAGTATCACCATGCCGATGCGACCGATCCACGTCGTCGCGTTGAGCGAGATGTGGAACTTTAACGCGATGATGTCGTTCATCGCCGCGAGCGTGAGCACTATGTAGAAGGCGATCGCCATGGCCCCGATTGAGGTGCGCACCGGAACGTCACGCGGCCGTTGCAGTAAGTTGTGGTGGGCGTAGTCGCCGGTGAACCGCTTCTCCAGGAACGGATAGGTGATTAGCAGGACGAAAACCAGGCCCATGATCACCGCGACCCAAACTGGTGCGGGTACGGTGTGGTGCCAGAAATAGAACTCCCAGGCTGGCCAGATACGGGCCAAGCCCTCGGTCCACATCATGTAGAAGTCTGGCTGCGAGCCAGCTGACACCTGAGATGGTTTGTAAGGGCCTAGGTTCCAGATTGGGTTGATCTGCAGCAAGCCGCCCATAAGACCCAGGACGCCAACAATGGCTGCGAAGAACGCGCCCGACTTGAACGCAAACACCGGCATTACTCGCACACCGACGACGTTGCACTCGGTGCGGCCGGGTCCGGGGAACTGGGTGTGCTTCTGGAACCACACCAACGCTAGATGCAGCCCTATAAGTGCGAGGATGACCCCCGGGATTAGCAGGATGTGCAGTGCGTAGAGCCGAGGGATCAAGATAGTTCCGGGGAAATCGCCCCCAAACAGCGCCCAGTGCAGCCAGGTCCCGACCACCGGTATACCTAGCGTGATCGACGACAGTGCGGCCCGTAGGCCGATGCCCGACAACAGGTCGTCGGGCAGCGAGTAGCCGAAGTAGCCTTCAAACATGGCCAGGATCAGTAGTAGCGAACCGATAACCCAGTTGGTCTCGCGCGGCCGCCGGAAAGCTCCGGTGAAGAAGATGCGTGCCAGGTGTACCATGGTCGCCGCGGTGAACATCAATGCAGCCCAGTGGTGGATTTGACGGACGAAAAGGCCGCCTCGGACTTCGAAGGAAATGTCTAGCGTCGATTGGTACGCGCGTGACATCTCGACCCCGCGTAATGGTTGGTAGACGCCGTTGTAGGTGACATCAGTCATCGACGGATCGAAGAACAGCGTGAGGTACACACCGGTGAGCAGCAGCACGATGAAGCTGTACAGCGCGATTTCGCCGAGCAAGAACGACCAGTGCGTCGGAAAGACCTTGTTGAGCTGCCGGCGCAGCGCTGCCGACGGGTGATATCGCGTGTCGATGGCTTCAGCTTGGCGGGCCAGGACATCACCGATATCCGGAACGAATTTTGGACTCATGTTGTGCGTTCCCAGAATGCTGGCCCGACCGGTTCGACAAAGTCACCGTTGGCAACCAGATACCCGTCGGTATCGATGGTGATGGGCAGTTGCGCCAATGCGCGCGCGGCTGGACCGAATATCGGCTTGGCGTAGTGCAGCGCGTCGAACTGAGATTGGTGACAAGGGCACAGGATTCGGTAGGATTGCTGTTCGTATAGTGAGGATGGGCAACCCAAATGCGAGCAGATTTTGGTGAAGGCGAAGAATTCGCCGAAGTTGAAATTCTCCTGTCCTCGGCGTTTGACCACACGAGGCATATCACTGGGGCGGATGCGGATGAGCATTACCGGGTTGCGGATACCCATCTTGATTGCTGTCAATTTCTCGTGTGATTCCATGGTGGTTCCGTCGCCGTCGGACTTGCGCCACGGGAAGACGGTCTCCATCCCGCCGGCGTCGACGTCTTCCGGACGCATCCGGATAAACGGTGCTCCCGAGTGCGACCCGGTAGCTCTCGCCAGATAGATCGTCTCGCCGTGGTAGCGTGGAGTCCAGCCGGAAGTCCAAAGCACGGCCTTCATCCCATTCGCGGTGGGCACGACTGGTTTCCAGGGGTTTTTGATGAAACCGCCAATAAACGCCACCAACGTGCTGAGGCCAAACGCCCCCAAGCCCACGCCCAACGACAGTCCGACTAGCTTGCGGCGCCTGATCGTTGAGCTCTCAAAAGCATCGGTTAGGTTCGCCACGACCGTCTTGCGGTCGATCTCACGCGATGTGCCGTCATGGCGTTCCTGGATCGAAATCTCTTCTGGGATGAATCTCTTCTGAAATTGCACCGCGCCAATAGCGATCGCCAGGATGGACAGGCCGAAGGTCAGACCATACAGAGGGGTGGCAATGGTGTAGAGGAAGCTGCCTGCGGCCTCTTTGGGTTTGTACTCCCACGGCCAGAACAGGAAGATCAGTAGTAACGTCAGACCCAATACGCCACCCAGCAAAAGCCAGAAGGCTATCCTTCGTTCGGTGCGCTTTTCCGCCTTGGTGCCTTCGATCGGCCAGCGCTGCTCCTGGTAGACGGTGTTGACACCATCGAGCTGACCGCCCAGGGCTACTAGTTCCTCGCGTGACATTGCCCCCTGTGCCGCTTCGTCGAGCTCCCGGGAAGCGCCGACACCGTCTTTCGGGTCAGCGTTCATGCTCGTGCCCCAATCCACAGTGCCAGTCCGATGGCGGTGACCATCCCGATGATCCAGATCGCCATCCCCTCCGGTGCAGGGCCGAAGCCACCGAGACTGTAGCCGCCCGGCTGGCGTTCTTCGATGACGGTTCGCACGTAGCCGATGATGTCCTTCTTTGCTTCGAAGGAAAGCTGGCGGTCGGCGAACTTGGGCATGTTCTGTGGGCCGGTCAGCATCGCGGTGAGGATTTGCTGTTCGTTGGCGGGCCCGAGGTCGGGCGCGTACTTACCGGACGACAGTGCACCACCTTTTCCGGTGAAGTTGTGGCACGACGCGCAGTTTAGTCGGAACAAGTCGCCGCCGCGACCCAGGTCGGTACCGCGCAGTGATTGCATCGCAACGCTACCGTCGGGGTTATGTGCCACGGTAGGCCCACCGCCGTTGGCCTGGACGTAGGCACCGATTGCGTCGATTTGTGACTCGTTGAAAATGGGGTTTTTACGCGCTACCTGGGCTTCACCGCGCATAGCGGGCATTCGGCCGGTCGATACCTGGAAGTAGACGGCCGCTTCGCCGACCCCAATCAGACTCGGCCCGTGGTCGGGCACGCCTTGCAGGTTGGCGCCGTGGCACGATACGCAGGAGGTATCGAACAGTTGCTTGCCGGTACGTAGCAGCGCTGACGAGTCCTCATCGGCGACGGCTACTTGCGGGGTCGGGGTCAGGACTGCCGCCAGTCCCCCAGAAACGGTCAGCGCTACCAGTAGCAACAAGCCTCCCGATAACCGGCGGCGCAAACGCCGCCGCGAACGCTCACTGCCTCGTTCTGGTGGCTGGCTGCATCGCCTACCGGATCGAGTGAAACCCAGTTTCTTCAACCGATCACTCCTGTCGTTTTCTGTTTGGGCCTTGCGTGGGTTCTGTTTGGAGCTTGCCGGCTCATCGGATGAAATAGATCACGGTGAACAAAGCGATCCACACGATGTCAACGAAATGCCAGTAATAGGAGACGACGATGCTGGCGGTCGCCTGGGCCGGTGTGAACTTGCTCATCGTAGTGCGGGCCAGCAGGAAAATGAAGGCGATCAGGCCACCAGTGACGTGCAGTCCGTGGAAGCCGGTGGTCAGATAGAACACGCTGCCGTACGCGCTACTGGGGATGGTGGTGCCATGAGTTATCAAGTGGTAATACTCGTAGCCTTGGCCGAGAACGAAAAACAGGCCCATTAATAAGGTGATCACATACCAGCGGCGTAACCCGAAGACGTCGCCTCGTTCAGCCGTGAACACTCCCATCTGGCAGGTGAACGATGACGCGATGAGCACCAGCGTTACCGGGACGGCTTGGTAGAGATTTAGTTCGGTCGACGGCGGCCACTTCCCGCCAGCCTGAGCACGCGCAGTGAAGTACATCGCGAACAGTCCAGCAAAGAACATCAGCTCACTGGAAAGCCAGACTACGGTACCGACACTGACCATGTTGGGTCGATTCAACGAATGCACCCGCGACGTAATTGCAGTACCCAAGGTGCCTACAGTGCTCGTCACATCCGCAAGTATGACGTTTTGTAGTTGTTAAATTCTACCCGGGGAGGCAAATCAGTTGCCCGCGTCGCTTTTGCACCGTTGGCGGCGTGCTTTGGAGGCGTTTGGAAGGGCAAGTGGTCTGCATGGGACCATTGGTCGGTGGCTTTGTTATCGCAACCGCCTTCTTCTCGCAGCGACACCGGATCGGTATTGTCTTGGCCGCAGGTCTTGGGGCGTTTGACAGCAGGGCAGGATCTCGCGCAAGGCCAGGCTGCCTGGGCGATGGGCCAGGTCATGACTGGAAACGCGCGGCCAGCCCAGATCGCTGCGTTCGCGGTGGCGATGAAGATGAAGGTCCCCACCGTGGCCGAAGTCAGCGAGCTCGCTGACGTCATGCTCAGCCACGCGCGTAAGCTGCCCACAGACGCGATCCGCCAAGATATCGGAGACACCGTCGACATTGTCGGGACTGGGGGAGATGGTGCTAACACAGTCAACCTGTCCACCATGGCCGCGATCGTAGTTGCGGCCGCGGGTATACCGGTGGTCAAACATGGCAACCGGGCCTCGTCCTCGCTGTCAGGCGGAGCTGACACTCTGGAAGCACTGGGGGTGCGTATCGACCTTGGACCCGAACAGGTCGCGAATAGTCTTGCCGAAATCGGGATTGGGTTCTGTTTCGCACCGCTGTTTCAACCGTCTTACCGGCACGCATCTGCGGTGCGCCATGACATCGGGGTGCCAACCGTGTTCAACATCCTCGGGCCGCTGACCAATCCGGCCTGGCCACGGGCCGGATTGATCGGCTGTGCGTTCGGCAATCTCGCCGAGGTGATGGCGGGGGTGTTCGCTGCGCGCCGCTCCAGCGTGCTGGTAGTATATGGCGACGACGGACTCGACGAATTGACCACCACCACTACCAGCACGATCTGGCGTGTGCAGGCGGGCACGGTGGATAAACTTACTTTTGATCCCGCAGGATTCGGGTTTGCGTGTGCCGACCTCGACGAGCTGTTAGGCGGGGATGCGCAAACCAATGCGGCGGAGGTGCGTGCCGTACTAGCCGGGGACAAGGGCCCGGTCCGCGACGCCGTTGTTCTCAACGCCGCCGGTGCGATCGTCGCCCACGCTGGGCTATCCAGCCGCGCTGAGTGGTTGCCCGCGTGGGACGATGCTTTGGCGCGTGCCAGCGCGGCTATCGACTCGGGTGCCGCCGAACAGCTCCTTGCGCGATGGGTGCGGTTTAGTCAGCAGGTCTAAATCCCACTCCCAGAAACCGTCAGTGTGCTCGGCAGCCAGCCTGTGCCGAGCGCGCCGATGTAGCCCGCGTTGCCCGGGTGCTTGCCGTGTGCAGCTGGGAGGCTCAGCCAGCTGATGCCCAAACGTGCGCACATCGGCGTGGCCAGTCGGCGCACGATTAGCGCGGTCTTTTCGATCAGCACGCCGCCTAGTGGGGTTGGTGCCGGCAGGATTGTCTGGGTGTCGGGGTGGAGATGGCATCGGCGGCACCCCACGTCTGGGCGGTGCCAGCTGCGGTGAGTTTGGCCGTGGTGGATAACGACGAGGTGATAGCCACTCTGACCGTCGGGGCCGGCCAGCTTAGCGGCGATCAGCTCGGTCAGCGTGACTAGGGTACCTGGGAGCTTGCCACGTCACAGAGCCTTGACAGCGGTTAGTCTGGTGTTATCCGGGCTGTCGATCAACGCGGTCTTGTTGGCATGTATTGTGAGTTTGTGGCGTTTCAAGAAGTGGGGGCAGGCCGTTTTGTGCAGCGGCGATCCGCACGATATCCGTTCGCACTCCCGTAAACTTGCCCCTGCAGCGTCACTGGTGCGGCGGCGTCGGTATGGGACCGAAACGGGTCGGTGGCGCGGTGCACTCGCCACTGAACGTCGGGGAGCGGGGAACCTCGCGTCGGTCAGCGTCACCCGCTACTGTTGCGGAAACCGCGACTGACGGTTGTACAATCGCGCATGCGCAGCTAGTACTCGCAGTTCACGCAAGGCCGGCTTCTAGTTTGTGTATACATTCGACGTGGTCGACCGTGCTGGTCAAACGACCCATACTCCTTCCTCTGGCCGCGTAGGTCCGCGCTGTTGAAATATGGCCTTACCTGATGGCGTAGGTCGACAGTGGTGCCGACGTAAAACGCCTCGCCTAACGGTCCGCGGAACAGGTAGACGCTCGTTCGATGCGGCAGGCCGTAAACGAGACTCCGTTTCCGACGCTATGTTGGCGTAACATCGGGAGATACGAGCATGGTTTGGTCAAGGTGTGCATACCCTGGTTGTCTACTCGCTCGGTGAGTGCGTGCAACACTTCGACGGTGGCGGCGGGCATCTTCGAGAGTTCGATGGGTGGGCTTGCGCAGCTTTAGTGGGCAAACAGCCGCGCCCACACGGCCAGTTGCACCGTACGCAGCACCGGAGGTCGTGGCCAGCTGAGATCGCACTGTTGCGCGGCGGCCCGCAGGCATCTGATGTCGAACCCGGCGTTGCGGGCGACTAGCACCGAATCGCCGGGGAACTCCAAGAACATCGGCAGTACGACATCGATGGTGGAAGCATCACACACCGTCGATTTCGCGCTTATGCTGGTGAGGTGCGCGATCTGGAATCGGGTATTGCGCTGGGGGTTGACCAGAGGCGAGCTCACTTAGCCCAGTGCCGCCGCGAACCTTGATCGCGCCGATCTCGGTGATCGCGTCGGGGGCAGTTCCCTCGGTACTGGTTGTGTGTAAGCCAGTGGTCTCGAGGTCCACCATAGACAACAGTGGTCTTGCGTAACGGCAGCTTTTCGGGGCCCCCGGCTGTCGCCGGTGCTCCGGCCACATTGGCGAGATTCAGCCAAGTTGCATCGGTCAGACTTATAGCTGTGACGTTTAGCAGATCCAACGGACAGTGTTACGGCCATCGTGATGCGACGGCAGTCGAAAGATAAAGATGTCGGTGCCGGCGGCTAGCGTGCGACAGTTCGACTTCGTTAGCTTGACTGACTCGACCCGAAACGATTCAGACCTGATGGCATAAAGCGGCGGATCCGATATCAAAGGCATAGCGTCGCTCGAGCCATGGTCGGCGGTGGTGATCGACGGTGATGACTGCGCGATGAGCGGACCTCGGGATGCCGTGACTGTATCATCACCGTGCTGATGAGGGTATCGGAGACCCCTTTGCAGGACAAACGTGCTGCTTTGGCAGTGCCCACCGACGTCGGATTGGCGCCCCGGTTGCTTCTTCTGGTGCCGATCCACGGCGATCGCTGGATCGGGTTCGCTTGAGTGCCTGGACCTGCCAAAACCCTTGGGTCGCCGGTTCGGGTGCGATGCTCTCAAGCGGGTAACTGAAATCTTTCTATTTTCTTAACGATCCCATTTGGACAACGTCGATATCATTTCGTAACCTGTTTGAGATCTAAAGCTTCCTCAATGGCCAAGTGCCTTTGGCAGTTTAAGGAAAAACTTTGAGACTTGGCTGCAAGCATCATCCGGTCGTGCGCCTGAGTGCGTGCTTTGTTGTCGGAACGCTAGCAGGGTTCGCTGTGTTATCTCGTGTCCTTGTCGCCACCGCGACGGCCGACCCTGCCGGGGATGCGCTGGCGAAACTTAATGAGCTATCCCGCCAAGCTGAGCAGACCACCGAAGCGGTGCACAGCGCGCAACTTGACCTGAGTGACAAGTTGGCAGCTCAACGGGCGGCAGATAAGAAGTACATGGAAGATCAGGCTGCTCTGGCGGACGCCAAGATGCGCTTGGCTATGTTCCAGGATGCGGTCAACAAATCTGCCGCCGCTACGTACATGGGTGGTCATATCGACGACATGATCGCCCTATTGACAGCGTACTCACCGCAACAATTGATCGACAAGTCCGCTCTACAGCGAGTGCTAGCTATTCAAATGGCTGCACAGATGGCCAACTACCGGGCTGCCGGGGAACAGGCTGTCAAGGCAGAGCAGGCATCCGCGAAGTCCGCTGCCGACGCTAAGCACGCAGCCGACCAGGCTGCCGCAGTACAGGCAGGCCTGCAGTCCAAGCAGAGTCAGTTACAGGTCCAAATCGGAATCGTCAAATCACAGTACCTTTCGTTGTCGCCTAGCCAGCGTACCACACTTGCAGAGCCTGGGCCAGTTCCGGCGGTGGCTACTCTGCCTGATGCGGCATTAGCTGGCGGCGGTAGCCCGCCAGCTAATGCCGCATCGCCCGGCGGATTGCCCGGGGTTGCTCTAGCCCCTTTCGCAGGTGGTGGCGACCGCGCAGCTGTTGTGCAGGCGGCGCTGACCCAGATCGGAAGTCCCTATGTTTGGGGTGGCGCGACGCCCGGTGGATTCGACTGTTCCGGATTGGTGATATGGGCGTACCAGCAGGCCGGTATTGCGCTGCCTCATTCCAGCCAGGCCCTGGCTCGCGGTGGTCAGCCGGTGTTGCTGTCGGAACTGCAGCCCGGTGATGTGCTGACTTTCTACTCGGACGCTTCGCATGCCGGCATCTACATTGGGGACGGTATGATGGTCCATTCCTCTACCTACGGTGTGCCGGTGCGCGTGGTGCCGATGAACTCATCCGGCCCGATCTATGATGCCCGCCGCTACTAAACGTCTCGCACTGGGTCGTTTTGCCGCCAGCGCCGGCGGTTTCCGGTCATGCTAGTTGGGCTATGGTTGTTATTGCGTTGGTTCGGGCCTCATAGATCAAGTGGGCTGCGCCGTTCCGTGCGTCACTCGTCGTTTCCGCTCGCAGCCGGGTCCACACACCGGTAAGGTCATTCACTGGTCGTCGGTGACTGCACTGTCAAGCTGCTAGACGTTAGCGGGCCGGTAACCGACTATCTGCTGTCTTGCGTTGCGGCACGAGTATCGGCCGTCGCAGTCGACGCAGTTGAAGCCTTCTGGGGGGAGAGTGGACTGGTCGCTCGACATCTCGGTGTTGCCCGCCGCCACGGACTGGCAGTTCCATGCAGCAGCCGGCGGGGTGGCGGTATCGCAGTGGGGGTGATATCGCGGCGGTGGCGGTTGCAGACTGCGTCGCTCCGGCTCGTCGGGTGGCTGTCGGCCAACGGATCATGTTTGCGCCGGGTGTGGCCAACATAGCTGATCTGGAACTACGAATAGTGCTTTTCCATAAGCTTTTTCACTACATGGCGCACGCCGACATTGCCGTGGATACACCTCGATGGTTGACCAAGAGGGTGGCAGATTTCGTCGCTCGACTGAACACTGCGGTGCCTGCCGACGCACGCTCGGCGGCCTAGATGCTGCCGCCGGGTATCGACCTGGGCGGCAGCAGGCGTCGTCTTATGATCGCGTGTGGTGGTTTGCGTGCTTCGTCGTCGATACCTTCGTGACGGCGAAACGACGCGCATTTTACCTGGCCGCGTATGGTGTGTGTCGGATATGCCGACCCGCTCATCACCGTCCGGCAAGGGTACTGGGCTCCGATTCGGTCGCCTTGCGCGCGAACTGGCGGTCCTGATTGACCCGATTGGCCGAGCGCTTTGCACACCGCCACGAAGTCGGTTGCGCCGCCAGGCTAGCCTGGCGCAGGTGAGCCGGGTCCTGCTGGTAACCAATGACTTTCCGCCCCGACGTGGTGGTATCCAGTCTTATCTGGGGGAGTTTGTTGATCTTCTGGTCAAGGTCGGGTCGCATGACGTTATAGTGTACGCACCGCACTGGACAGGTGCCGACACTTTTGATGAAAACGTTGCCCATGATGGCGGTTATCGGGTAGTGCGCCATCCAGGCACGATGATGCTGCCCGGCTTGGCGGTCGATGCCCGTATGCGCCGGCTGATCGCTGACCATGGCATCGACACTGTGTGGTTCGGCGCGGCAGCGCCGCTGGCCCTGCTGGCGCCGCGTGCCCGAAAGGCGGGAGCGACCCGGGTGCTGGCCAGCACACACGGTCACGAAGTGGGCTGGTCGATGCTGCCGGTTGCACGTTCGGTGCTGCGTCGCATCGGTGACGGTACCGACGTTGTGACATTCGTCAGCCGTTACACGCGATCGCGTGTAACGGCTGCCTTCGGTCCCAGGGCCGTGTTGGAATACCTCCCGCCAGGTGTGGATGCTGATCGATTCCGGCCTGATCCGGCGAGCCGAGCCGAGCTGCGTGACCGCTACCGGTTGGGTGAGCGGCCAACTGTCGTGTGCCTGGCGCGGCTAGTGCCGCGCAAAGGCCAAGACATGCTGATCAGGGCATTACCATCGATCCGGCAGCGGGCTGACGGGGCCGCGTTGATGATTGTCGGGGGCGGCCCGTATCTCGGAACGCTGCGTAAGTTGGCCCAGCGGTGTGGGGTTGCCGACCACGTGATATTCGCCGGAGGCGTGGCGGCTGTCGAACTACCCGCTCACCACGCGCTGGCTGACGTATTTGCAATGCCGTGCCGCACCCGCGGTGGGGGCATGGACGTTGAAGGTTTGGGCATCGCGTTCCTGGAGGCCTCGGCTACCGGAGTGCCGGTAATCGCTGGCAAATCCGGTGGAGCTCCGGAAGCTGTGCAGCACAACAAGACTGGACTGGTGGTTGACGGTCGGTCGGTGAATATGGTGGCTGACGCGGTCACCGAGTTACTGACCGATCGTGACCGGGCCGCTGCTATGGGCGCGGCTGGACGGCACTGGGTAACAACCGAGTGGCGCTGGGACACACTGGCAGCTCGGCTGGCGGATCTGCTGCGCGGCAACGACAGCCGCTAGTCTTTCTCGTAGATCAACTCAATGTCGGAGGCGAACTTTTGGGCGACCACATTGCGCTTCACCTTCATCGTCGGCGTTAGTTCGCCGGTCTGCTCGGTGAAATCAACCGGCAAAATGCGGAATTTGCGGATCGACTCAGCATGTGACACAGACAGGTTGGCCTGTTTGACGGCCGCGTCCACTTCGGCCACCAAATCAGGGTCGGTGGTCAGATCGCCTACCGCCGCGTCGGCTGCCTTGCTGTTGCGCTGCTTCCAACCATCGAAGGTCTCGGGGTCGATGGTGATTAGCGCACCTACGAATGGCTTGGCGTCCCCGACGACCATCGCCTGGCTGATCAGCGGGTGAGCCCGCAGCTGATCTTCTAATACCGCGGGGGCAACATTCTTACCGCCGGCGGTGACGATGATCTCCTTCTTGCGGCCAGTGATGGTCAAGAAGCCGTCTTCGTCGATAGCACCGAGATCGCCTGTTTTAAACCAGCCTTCGGTAAACGCCTCGACGGTTGCTTGTTCGTTATGCCAATAGCCGCTGAACACCACATCGCCGCGTACCAACAGCTCGCCGTCGTCTGCGATGCGCATACTGTTGCCCGGCAGCAGCTTTCCAACGGTCCCCACCTTCACATTGCCGGCCTGGTTAAGTGTGATGGCCGCACTGGTCTCGGTCAGTCCATAGCCTTCGTGGATGGTGAGTCCCACCCCACGATAGAAGTGACCTAGCCTCGCACCTAAGGGTGCGCCGCCCGACACTGAAGTATGGCAATCACCGCCAAGCGCCGCGCGCAACTTGTGGTAGACTAGTCGGTCAAAAACCGCGTGCTTAGCGCGCAAGAGCAGCCCTGGGCGGCCGCGGTGGGAGGCCTCACTCCACTCAATCGCAGTCTGTGCGGCCATCGCGAAAACTCGACTTTTGCCTTCGTTGGCCGCGTTTTGCCTAGAAGTATTGTACACCTTCTCGAACACCCGTGGCACAGACACCACCACCGTCGGCTTAAACACCGCCAACATCGGCAGCAGATTCTTGATGTCGCTGGTGAACCCGACGGTCATCTTGTAGGTGAAGGCAGACAAGGTGAGAGCTCGGGCTAGTACGTGAGCCAGTGGCAAGAAAACCAGCAGCCGCTGGCCGGGCTGCAACAACGTCGGGAGGCATTCTTTGGCGCCCCGGACCTCGTAGAGCAGGTTGGAGTGTGTGAGTTGACAGCCTTTGGGGCGACCGGTGGTGCCCGAGGTATAGATAAGTGTCGCTGGGTCCTGGGCGCGTAGCGCCTTGAGCCGGTTGGTCAGCTGAGCCGCGTCGACTGATGCGCCGGCTTCAGCGAGTTGGTCGAGCGCCTTGGCGCCCGCGCCGTTGATCTGTAGCACCTGACGCAGGGCGGGCAGCTCGCCGGCAAGTTGATTGACCATCGTCGCGTGCGCATCGGTCTCTGCGAACACCAACACCGCACCTGAGTCCTGCAGCATCCAGCGTACCTGCTTGGCTGACGAGGTTTCGTAGATCGGCACGGTTACCGCGCCCACGGATAAGATCGCCAGGTCGAGGATAGCCCACTCGAAGCAGGTGGCCGAAAAGATAGATACCCGGTCGCCTGCCTGCATCCCCAGCGCAATCAAACCAAGTGCCGCGGAGCGAATTTGACTGGCCGCTTCAGCGCATGTCACGTCGGTCCAGACGCCGTCGATCTGGCGTTGATAGATGACCAAGTCGGGATCATTGCGCTCGTGCTCGAAGACCACGGCCGCGATATTGTCGTGCTCGCCGACGGAAAATCGGGTTGGGACGCTGGACTCACGCACTCCATTGACCTCGCTTGACCTTGAGACGTTTCCGGGGCTGGCTTGCTGTCGCACAGCCTAGCCGAGCGTTCATAGCGGACGGAGGTGATTGGTCAGGGTACCACTCCGGCTTGGCTGCCGGCTCGCCTCTGTATCCACCTATTAGATTACGTGTGTGAAGCTGAGGCCCATGAATTCCACGAATAGCATTCAGATCGCAGACGAGACGTATGTTGCTGCTGACGGCGCACTGATAGGTGCCGCAGTCGCTGATCGGTCGAGCTGGCACCGGTGGTGGCCTGATCTGCGGCTGCAGGTTGTCGAGGACCGGGCGGAAAAGGGAATCCGATGGGCGGTGACGGGAGCCCTGACCGGCACTATGGAGATCTGGCTGGCACCCTTAATAGAGGAGCTGGACGGAGTGGTGCTGCACTATTTCCTGCATGCTGAACCGGCCGGCGTAGCGGCCTGGCAGTTGGCCAAAATGAATATGGTTAAAGTGACGCACCGCCGCCGGGTGGCAGGCAAGGCAATGGCTTTTGAAGTGAAAATGACACTCGAACGGTCGCGCCCCATTGGGGTTTCTCCGGTAATTTAGCTCTGATGGATGTTGGCTCGAACTCGAAAGAGTACCATTTCCTTCGAAGGAATCGAGACACTCTCGCAGATGACCGCGGTCGACCCGTTTTGCGGGACGGGAACCGGAAAGGGAGTATCTAGGTGGCAGATAAAACTACGCAAATGTTCTACATCGATGCGAATCCAGATGAGGTGATGAAGACGATTGCCGACATCGAATCCTACCCGCAATGGATTTCGGAGTATAAGGAAGTCGAAGTTTTAGAGGTCGACGACGAGGATTTCCCGAAACGGGCGCGCATGTTGGTGGACGCAAAGATTTTCAAAGACACCCTGATTATGTCCTATAATTGGCCAGCGGACCACCAATCAGTTAGCTGGATTCTCGAATCGAGCTCGCTGCTAAAGTCCCTCGAAGGCTCATATCGCCTGGCACCTAAGGGGTCTAGCACTGAGGTTACCTACGAGCTTGCGGTCGACCTTGCTATCCCAATGATCGGTATGCTCAAACGTAAGGCGGAACGCAGGTTGATTGATGGGGCGTTGAAGGACCTGAAGAAGCGAGTCGAGGGCTGAGTAATTCTAGTAGATGCCGGGTGCCGGCTTCGGCCCAGATCAGTCTTTTCGTTGGCAAAGGCGGGGTAGGAAAGTCCACCCTGGCGGCCGCCACAGCAGTACGTGATGCGGGCGAGGGCCGGCGGGTGTTGGTGGTCTCCGCCGGCCAGGCGCATTCGCTGGGTGATGTACTGGGTGTCGTGGCCGTGCCCACCGGGCACGGCCAACCTGTTCGGGTGCTTGGCTATGACGTTGAGGCGGGTGGCGGTTTTCTCGACGCGCTAGCACTGGACACGCTGGCTCTAATCGAGGCCCGATGGCGGGATGTGGTCGACGACTTGGACCGGCGATTTTCCGAGTCCGAGTTGAGCAGCATTGCTCCCGAAGAACTTTCAGCTTTGCCGGGCATCCAGGAGGTGTTCGGTCTGTACACGGTCGGCGAGTTTGCGACAGCTGGGCGATGGGATCGCATTGTGGTCGACTGCGCCTCGACCGCAGATGCGTTGCGCATGTTGACTCTGCCCTCCACCGTGGGTCTCTACATGGAGCGTGGGTGGCCACGCCATCGCAGGCTCAGCATCGCTGGCGGCGACGCCCCATCGGCGGCGGTGATGGAGTTGTTAGAGCGCATCAGTACCAGCGTTGAGCGGCTTGGTGCATTGCTGACTGATGGTTCACTAGTCAGTGCGCACCTGGTACTGACCCCAGAGCGGGTAGTCGCGTCTGAGGCGATTCGGACGCTGGGTTCGTTGGCGCTGATGGGCATACGGGTCGAGGAGTTGATCGTCAATCAGGTGCTGGTACGAGATGAGTTGTATGAGCACCGAAGCCTGCTTGATCACCCAGTGTTCTCCTGGTACGCGGAACACATCTGTGAGCAACGCGCCGTCCTCGATAAACTCGACTCTACCATCGGTGACGTCGCGCTGGTAGTGATTCCGTACTTGTCCGGAGAACCGATTGGCCCCAAGGCGCTGGCCGCGCTGCTGGACGTTGCTCATCGTCGGCGCGGAACCGCGCCGACGGGTCCGTTACATCCCATTGTTGACCTAGAGTCCGGATCGGGACTGGAGTCTGTGTACCGATTGCGACTAGCGTTACCCCAGCTCGATTTCGCAGCGTTGACTCTGGGGGCGAATCGATGACGATCTGATAGTCAGTGCCGGTGGGACGCGGTGCAGAGTTCGGTTGGCCTCTGTCCTGCGCCGGTGCATGGTGCTGGATGCGCAGCTGCGGGGCAGCGAGTTAACAGTTCGTTTTCGGTCGGATCCGGAGGTGTGGCCGATATGAGTGGGTTTTATCCCGACATCGGTCCGGAGCTGCGCAAGCTTGCCAAGGCGACCCTGGATGGGATCGACCCTGCGGTGCGGTCCGTTGCTGCATTAGCAGCGGGTGCTAAAGGCACTGGCAAATGCCAGCAGGAATGGTGCCCGGTATGCGCACTGACCGCGTTGGTCACTGGTGAGCAGCATCCGTTGCTAACTGTCATCGCCGATCACAGTGTCGCTCTGTTGGATGTGATTGGCGCCATCGTCGACGACATCAATCAGTCGAACAAAACCCCGCCGGACGGCCCGCCCGACGGGGGCCTGGACACCGACGGACCAGCCCGGACCAGTACAGCTAACGGTGCCGTGCGAACACGCTACCAGCCCATACCTGTTTAGTGTCGGGGACTGATTGGCTGGAGTGGAAAGTGGTCCCGCCTATACATAATCGGTACAGTTGGCGCAGAACACCGTCTGATTCGGGGAGAGAGAGGGATATGTGGTACTGGCTATTTAAGTACATTTTCATGGGTCCCGCGCTTTCCATGCTTGGTCGACCGAAAGTCGAAGGCCTGGAATACGTCCCGAGTTCTGGTCCGGCGATCCTGGCCAGTAATCATCTCGCAGTGGCTGACAGTTTTTATCTGCCGCTTGTGGTACGCCGCCGGATCACCTTCCTTGCGAAATCGGAATATTTCACCGGAACCGGCTTGAAAGGCTGGTTCACCAGCTGGTTCTACCGCGCTACCGGCCAAGTGCCCATCGACCGCACTGACGCCGACACAGCCGAGGCCGCGTTGAACACCGCCAAGCGGTTGCTTGGCCACGGCAAATTGCTCGGTATGTATCCTGAGGGCACCCGTTCGCCCGACGGTCGACTATATAAAGGCAAAACCGGGGTGGCCCGGTTGACTTTGCAGACCGGGGTTCCGGTGCTACCGGTGGCCATGATCGGCACCAACTTGATCAATCCTCCGGGCAGCAAATTGTGGCGATTTGGGCGGGTCACCGTGCGTTTTGGCAAGCCGATGGACTTCTCACGTTTCGAGGGGTTGGCTGGTAACCGCGTCATCGAGCGAGTTGTCACCGACGAAGTGATTTACGAGCTGATGGAGCTGTCCGGTCAGGAGTACGTCGACATTTACGCCGCTAGTGTGAAGGCCTGCAGCAACGGTGCCAACGTTGCCAGATTGACCAACGAGGCCGTGCGCATACCCGATACCGCCGTGGGATAGCCTTGATCATCAGCTGACAGCCGACACTGGCGTCAGCAGTGCCTGTTTTTCCGAATCCTGTGACGTCACGCGGGTAGTGACGGTAAGTCCAGCAGCAACAATGACTGCCAACGCCCACCACACATAGGACATCCCGGCAAGTTGACGCCACCACACTGCGGTTACCTCCTGATGCTGCGGAAGCAGGCTGATGGGTGTCCATTTCATCAGCGCCACTCCGGCAGCGCTGATCACCGCCACAGCCACGTTCTGGCGTCGCCAGCTTAAGACTCCTGTTACCAGCACTGCTGGCAGCATCCATACCCAGTGATGCGACCACGACACAGGTGAAACGACCAACCCGAACAAGGCGACGCAGATTACTGCCAGCATTGGCTCGCCGGCCCGCAGTACCCGTCGCATCGTCCATGCGGTTGCGGCCAACACGAGCAAGCAACCGGCTGCCCAGAGCAGGAAACGCTCGTGCTCCCCAAGCCCGAGCCTGGCGAGGGCACCCGCGATGTTCTGGTCAGTGTTTAATGCCGCGGCACCGATCCGTTCGGTGTTGTGTACGGTGTGAGTCCAGTACTCCCATGAATCGCGCCAGGCGAGCACGAAACCAACCAGCGTCGCGCCTGCGAAGGATGCCCAAGACGTCAGTGCTGTGCGGTTGTCGCGGCGCAGCACGAAATAGAGCAGAAATACTGCTGGAGTGAGTTTCAAGGCGATGCCCAAACCCAGCATCAGCCCGCGTGGCCATGGTGTGCGTCGTGGCACGCAGTCGGCGATCACTAGAGTCATCAGTACGACGTTGATCTGGCCGAAGGCGAAATTCGAACTGATTGGCTCTAACCAGATCGCTGCCGGAGCCACGATGATCGATGCCAACCACAGCCGGCGCAACCAGGCCGGCCCGGGCACCGCTCGCGACATGGCCCACACGTCCAGGCGGGTCAGCACGATCATCGTCGAGACGATTAGCAACACCAACGTTGTTAGCGTGATCGCCACGCTGGCGGCCGGCATGTGTAACCAGGCGAACGGGCAGAACGCGATGGCCGCCAGCGGCGGGTAGGTAAACGGTAAATTCAGCCCGATGGGTGTGTGAAATAACACATCGCCGCTGTATAGCGGACGCCCGTCCAGCCAGGCCCGACCGCCCATCTGATAGATGTCAATATCGATGCGGTACGGAGTGTGCCCCAGCAATTGCCAGGCCACTTGTCCCAGTGCTGCCACAGCTAGCAACCAAAGCAGGCAGCAGCGCCCGATCTGCCTGTGTTGACTGCCCATGTCAGACGTTTGCTGTTTACTCATGTCGCAGAACAGCGTAATGGGTGTCGCCGTGCCCGCGATGTGCCACAGTGCGGCTCACAACATTGTGTGGGAGTGCTGGTTTGCCTTTCTAAGGTGGTCCGCTGGTTCGTGCCTAGACTGCCGTGCTGGTTTCGCTGATGACATCATCGACTGTGGCCGATTGCTATAACGGTGCTGTCTGCTTGCTTTCATCCTGACGTTTTTTGTTACCCGAACTTTCGTGCGCTTGATCCGCCACAGTGCCTACGCTGGTTGCTCAAGTGGTGGCAATCGCGCGATATTCACATCAGGTTGGTGCATTAGTTAGTACTGTGGTGTTCGGCGTGGTGCTGTTAATGATCTCCGGCCTGACACTGGTGACCTTGTATGTAGACGGGAGGTAGTCCAAATTCGCCTTGGCCACAACGTCGTTCGAGATCTTGGTCGCGTTGGTGCTCGACGTGCATGCGTTAGTCCTGCACTTGTTCGACGTCTACTGGTCAGAAGATGAGCGCACGTTGGTGGATGTGTTTTTCACAGCGGCGGCGGTGGGACTGCTGATTTTGGGCTTGCATCTGCTGATGTTTTTCTGCCGATGTAGCATTCCGACGACTCCGTGGTGCTGCGGGCCGAAGTGGGCGGCATGCTGGCTTTGCTGCTGGCTGTGGTGTTATTGTTAATAAGGTTAAGGTGTGGAGTGGCCTGCTCGGTATGTTCATCCTCGTCCTGCTGGTCATCGCGTAATGCATGCCTTGTGGCTTTGCGCTACTCAGCACTCAGCCGGGTAAGATGCTGTGCTCAGCGTAACAGGAACGCACACTGGGTCGCCCGGTAGTGTGTGTGTGTGCCAAGCTGTTGTTGCAGTGCGTGATCGTCGGCACCTCGTGGCCTGCCCGACGAGCGCGCCGTCGACGCCTAGCTGGATTTTGACATGCACCTCCGTGACTTCACTCGAGGGCGCATTTTCTGCCTTGGTCGGTAACAGAGTCGGTGGAGTCGTCAGCAAGTCGGGTGCGGAAAAGCCTTACTCCCGAATTGTAGAAAGGGGATGGGAACCGGACCCGTATCGCGGGCACCGCGCTCTTGACTGCCAATGCGGTACTTCTACGACACTGAATTCATTGAAGACGGCCGCACCATCGAGCTGGTCTCGATCGGGGTGGTCGCCGAGGATGGACGCGAATATTACGCTGTGTCAAATGAATTCGATCCGGCGCGGGCTGGTAATTGGGTACGCGTCAATGTGCTTTCTAAGCTGCCACCGCTGGCCTCTCAGTTGTGGCGCTCGCGCAGGCAAATCCGTCTAGATCTGGAGGAGTTTTTCGGTGTTGACGGTCCGGAGCTGACCGAGCCGATCGAATTGTGGGCCTGGGTGGGCGCCTACGACCACGTGGCCTTGTGTCAGTTGTGGGGCCCGATGCCAGACCTGCCGGAGGCGTTGCCTCGTTTCACTCGGGACATCCGGCAGTTGTGGGAAGACCGGGGTTGTCCCCGGATGCCGCCGCGACCGCGTGACCTGCACGACGCGTTGGTAGACGCCCGTGACCAGCTGCGCCGATTCCGGCTCATCACGTCCGCAGACGATGTAGGCTAGCCTACCGACGTGCTGAGCAAGGTGCGTTCGACGTGACGTTCGCCCTGCCCAGCAGTCGGACCCGGTTACCATGGGCCGATGAACTGGACCGTCGACATTCCGATAGACCAGCTACCGCCGTTGCCGGCAGACCTGCGAGCACGGCTGGACGTCGCATTAGCAAAGCCGGCCGCCCAGCAGCCTAGCTGGCCCGTTGACCAGGCTGCCGCGATGCGCACTGTCCTGGAAAGCGTACCGCCGGTGACCGTGCCGTCCGAGATCATTCGGTTGCAGGAACAGCTAGCCCTGGTCGCAAAGGGTAAAGCGTTCCTGTTGCAGGGCGGTGACTGTGCGGAGACGTTCGTCGACAACACTGAACCCCACATCCGGGGTAACGTCCGCACCCTATTGCAGATGGCCGTGGTGTTGACATACGGCGCCAGCCTGCCAGTGGTGAAGGTGGCTCGTATCGCTGGCCAGTACGCCAAGCCGCGGTCTGCCGATGTCGACGCTTTGGGGCTGAAGTCTTACCGCGGCGACATGATCAACGGTTTCGCGCCCGATGCTGCAGCACGCGAACACGACCCGTCGCGTCTTGTGCGGGCCTATGCCAATGCTAGCGCGGCGATGAACCTGGTGCGAGCACTGACGTCGTCGGGGTTGGCATCGCTGCATCTGGTCCACGACTGGAACCGGGAATTCGTTCGTACCTCACCGGCCGGTGCGCGCTATGAGGCACTGGCTGGCGAGATCGGTCGCGGACTGGCCTTCATGAGCGCTTGCGGGGTGGCGGATCGGAATTTGCAAACCGCTGAAATCTACGCCAGTCACGAGGCGTTGGTGCTCGATTACGAGCGGGCCATGTTGCGGTTGGCTGGAGCTCCGGAAGGCGCAGATGAGGGTCTGCAGCTCTACGACCTGTCGGCGCACACCGTGTGGATCGGCGAGCGGACCCGGCAACTTGATGGTGCGCATGTCGCCTTTGCTGAGGTAATTGCCAACCCAATCGGCGTCAAGATGGGCGCGACGATGACCCCGGAGTTGGCTGTTGAATACGTCGAGCGGCTTGACCCGCACAACAAACCGGGCCGGTTAACTTTGGTGAGCAGGCTGGGCAACAACAAGGTGCGCGACGTGTTGCCGCCGATCGTCGAGAAAGTGAAGGCCACCGGTCACCAGGTGATCTGGCAGTGCGACCCGATGCACGGCAATACGCACGAATCGTCCACCGGTTACAAGACGCGGCATTTCGACCGAGTTGTCGACGAAGTGCAGGGTTTTTTCGAGGTGCATCGTGCGCTTGGCACACACCCAGGCGGCATCCATGTCGAGATCACCGGGGAGGACGTCACCGAATGTTTGGGTGGCGCGCAAGATATTTCTGACACGGATCTAGCTGGCCGCTATGAGACAGCGTGCGATCCGCGATTGAACACCCAGCAGTCTCTGGAGTTGGCGTTCCTGGTTGCGGAGATGTTGCGTGACTAGGTACTTTAACGCTCAAAGCAGTCCGCTCAGGTGGTTTCCGATTGTCCATGCCACTGTCGCAGCCAACCCGGCGGTTGCCATCACCACCCCTACCCAGATCAACACCATCCGGCGAGCGTGCTGTCGTGCCCAGATGAATTCGCTGATTGCGATACCGGCGAATTGGACTGACACCGGTTCGTACTCGTACTCGTCGGGGGAGTCGATATCGGGCTCAGCTAGTCTTCTTCGCGCCGAGCAGTCCCCCAGTCTGCGGGTAAACTGGTGGGTGGGTTGAGGTATGGGTGCGTTTACGGCCGGCTGCACGTGTTGCTCAACTGGCCGCTCGACCACGCGACTGCGGTGCAGTGCCGCCGATCGGTATTGGGCGGTGTTGCGCGGCGCGGGTACTCGGAATGGCGGCAGCGCCAATTCCTCCGCTATGGCGTCCACGTGAGCGGCCATCTCTATCGCGTCGGCATATCGACCGCTAGGGTCGCGGACCGTCGCGTGTGCCACCAGCTCGTCGAATTGCGGTGGTACACCGGTAATCACCGCGCTGGCGCGGGGGACATCGGTCTCCAGCCTTTGATAGGCGATCGACAGCGCCGAGTCGCCGATAAACGGTGTGTGTCCGGTTAGCAGCTCGTAGGTCATGATCCCCGCAGAGTAAACATCACTGCGGGGACTGGTGTCGCCGTCGCGGACCTGCTCGGGGGACAGGTAGGCCACGGTACCCAGGATGATACTTGTCGAGGTGATGCCAGCGGCTGCGACGGCACGTACCAATCCGAAATCGGCGATCTTGACTTCGCCGTCGTAGGAAATCAGGATGTTTTCGGGCTTGACGTCGCGGTGCACCAGGCCTGATCGATGGGCGGCTGCCAGGCCGCCTAGCACCGGGCGAAGCACCGCCACGACGGCGTGTGGTGGCATCGGGCCGCGTTCGGCCAGCAGTTCGCGCAGCGTGCCACCCTCGATGAGTTCCATCACCAGGAATGGGTTACGGCCATCTAGGCCTTGGTCGTAGACTGCGACCAGCCCAGGGTCCTTCAGCCGTGCGACGGAGCGGGCCTCGAGCTGAAAGCGGGTCAGGAGCTGGTCGTCGCCAGCGTAGCGAGAGTCCATCACCTTTACCGCGACGGGGCGATCGAGCCGGATGTCGACGCCGCGGTACACTGTCGCGGTGCCGCCGTTGGCGATCTTGGCTTTTAGGAGGTAACGGCCATCGAGCAACGCGCTGTCCAACGGGTCCTGATGCAGACTGGCACGGCCTGGGGAAGCTCCAGGTAATTCAGTCGTTTCCACCGGACCATCATAGGTGTGGTAAGCGGGGTTGGGCGTGAGAATTTAGGCTCATTGTGCGTGCCAGCTTCTACACTTGCACGGTGGGTAGTATTCCAGCTGGTGACGACGTTTTGGAGCCCGACGAGCCAACATACGACCTGACCCAGGTCGCTGAGCTACTCGGTATACCGGTCAGCAGAGTGCACCAACAGTTGCGAGAAGGCTATTTGGTTGCCTTGCGACGTGGCGATGGTTTGGTAGTGCCGCAGATTTTTTTCACCAATTCCGGTGCGGTGGCGAAAAGCCTGCCTGGACTTTTGACGATCTTGCATGATGGCAATTTTCATGAAACTGAAATTTTGCGTTGGTTATTCACTCCAGATCCGTCGCTTACCCTCACTCGCGACGGTAGTCGGGATGTCGTTAGCAACGCCCGTCCCGTTGACGCGTTGCATGCCCATCAGGCTCGGGAAGTAGTGCGCCGAGCGCAGGCTATGGCGTATTAAGCGGTATCTGGCGCTTGATAGAGCGCGTGCCAGACTATTAGTGCACAGGCTGTGGCTAGTGAAAAATGCAGCCATGAATACATGCCGTGTGATCCGTCGGGTTTGAAAATTACCATGACCCAGGCGGAGAACCCTGCGATGGTTGCCAGCTTTTGCCGTGACTGGGTTAACGGCGCTGCTACCGCCAGTGGCCACGAGTAATACCACGGCAGAGCAGCGGGAACAAACAGCACCACAATCAGCATTGACCACGCGATACCGGTCAGCGCGGATCGGTCGTTGCGGCGGTATCGCCACCACAACAGTGGCAGCGATACCGCGATGATTACGATTCCGATAAACCGGGTCACCCGCAGCACGCCGTAGAAGTCGGTGGCGAAGAAACCGTTGGCCAGAACGTTTACCAGGTTCGCTACCGCGGTCGGTACGGTAAGCCAGTTGATGATCTTCACCGATCCGGCCAGCGCAGTCAGCCACCCTAAGCCTACACTGGCCACAGTGGACAATACCGCGAACACTGCAGCGAAGATTAACAGTGCTGTCGCAGTGGCCGCCAAGAAAGCTTGGGCTGGTCGGTAGCTCCGTCGGTCGTGCAGCTGGCGCATCCACACCCAGACCATGAAGGGCAATGAGATTCCAGCGGTCGCCTTGACTGCGATTGCGACTGTGATGAGGGCGGTACCCGCGACATTGCGGCCCTGGAAGATTAGTGCGACGCCAGCGGTCATCAGGCCCACCATCAGCATCTCGTTGTGAACCCCGCCCATCAGATGGATGAGCACTAGCGGGTTGAGAACGCAGGTCCACAGCGCGGTTGCGCCGTTGGCGCCGAAATGGTATGCCAGTCGAGGGGTGGCCCAGATCAACAGTGCCAATCCGGGCAGCATGCACAAGCGCAGCAGCATGGTTCCGGTCACCACATTGTTGCCCACTGTGAGCGTGACGAACTTCGCAACCAGAATGAATGCTGGACCGTAGGGTGCGGTGGTTATCGTCCAAATGGGACTTACGTTGTCCAGCAAAGCATTCGGGTTGCCGACCGGACTAACCAGGTAGGGATCCAGGCCGTCGCGCAACAGCGCGCCCTGAGCGAGATACGAGTAGGTGTCCCGGCTGAAGACTGGTACCGACAGCAGCAACGGCGCCAACCAGAAGCCGATGGTGGCCCGCATCATGAACTCGGTGGCTTGGCCCGCCAGGACACGTCGGCCCAGTCGTAGCCAAGCAATGAGCATCAGGCTCACTCCCATCCACAGTAAAATCGACGACAGCACCAATCCGTGGCCGAAGCGCAGCCAGGACATGCAAATCAATTCGAGCAGTGGGTCGTGTTGGCGGATGCTGCCTGCCCCCAACCCGCCTGTGGTGATCAGCAGCGAACCCAGCAACCCAAGCTTTGCGGGTCCGGACTCCGGGCCGGCGGCGAACTTACGAAGCCGTGAAAAATATTGGTTGATATATCGTTTTTTCGGCGAGTCTGCTTCCGGTGTGCACGTCGGAGTGGTCATCAGTTCAAGCGCATCAGGTCGTGGCCCTGGTAGCCAATTCGGACAGTCTTGCCCTGGCTGCCGTTGTGGATGGGTACAGCCGCTAGCGTGGTCAGCGCGCTGTAGGTGGGTGCGGCGATACGGTCCTCCGTGGTGGTCAATGCACCCATTGACTCGATGACCTCGCGTAGTTCGCGCACCTGTGCTTCAGTGAGTGTGGTGCCAATCGAGGTCCGAAACAGGTTGGTTGCTGAGGGATCTGATGTACCTGCCAATACTATTGCCTCCGCCGCCAACACGGTGCACTTGCCGGACCTCAGGTCATCGCCTGACGGTTGTCCTGTCACCTCAGGATCAGCCCCCGAACAAGCCGAGCACATCGTCGTGTAGCTGGAACGCTACCCCCAGGTCCATTTCAACCTGGCCGAAGATGACCGCAATGTCCGGGTCTATCGGCGTGGTTAGTCCGTAGTTGTAGCGGTCGCGACACCGTGTAGCAAGCGGTCTTGTAGACGGTGACGAACATCGCTGAGGCGGTCGACTCCGTGACGCTGGCCTCGGCAACGATGTCGAGGTATTGCCCGCCCAGCACCGGGATGCGGATATCGGTCCATACGTGCTGGGCTCGCGACTCGACGTCGGGCGGTCGGTCTGCTCTGCAGACTTAGGAGACGATGTCATAGGTCCAGACCTGCGCCGGGTTGCCAATCAGGGTGGCTGCCGACTTCCCGAACTGATCGAGCGTTCCCCGCCAGTTTCGGCCGCGATGCAGTACCGCGAATCGCACGTGGGCCGCTGGCCTGCCACTGGGTCGAGGACTCGTCGATCACGTCGTCGTGCAGTAGCCGTGAAAGCATGCAGCAATTCCAACGCGAAAAATATGAAGCAACACAGCGTTATTGGGGCTTCAGGTCGCGAAGGCCTGCTCAACCTCAGTAGGTGAAGGCCGGCCGCAGTCGTTTGCCCCCGCTCAGCACGAAAATCCTCGAAACCTGTGAGCAAATTGCTGCAGTAGCTGCCTCCAGGTCCACGTATTTAGGCGGCCTCGTCGCGCCGATCACGCAGACATTGTCGCAATTGGCAGGTAGAATGGTACATGGTCAACTCGACGGTCGTGGCCGATTCTATGCTCAGCTCGATGCCCCTTTCCGTTCGGTGTGTCCAGTGTATTCCACAGTGGTGGCGTGGATGTTTTCGTGTGGCTCGGGCGGTGCTAACTAACTGTGGTGGCCCACGTTGCTTCGACGTAACCTCATAGCTTTGCCCCTATGCTGGCCAGAAGACCTGCGTTAGCTGGCGCGTCTGGCCCAGCACGATAGGTTTGGCGCAGCGTGGCGTCGCCGGAAGAAAACTAGTCATTTGATACCCGAGGAGCCGTGTGACCCTCAACACCATCGCGCTCGAGCTGGTGCCACCGAACGTGGACCATGGTCAGGAGCGGGCAGTCGAAGATGCGCGCAAGGTGGTTCAATACTCCGCCGAATCCGGCCTTAGCGGCCGGATTCGGCACGTGATGATTCCGGGGATGATAGTCGAGGAAGACGATCGGCCCATTCCGATGAAGCCAAAGCTGGACGTGCTCGACTTCTGGTCGATGGTCAGACCGGAGTTGCCCGGGATCAATGGGCTGTGCACTCAGGTCACAGCGTTCATGGATGAGGCATCGCTGGGTCGGCGGCTCGCCGATCTATCCGCTGCCGGCATGGAGGGTGTGGTTTTTGTCGGTGTACCGCGCACGATGAATGACGGTGAGGGCTCCGGTGTCGCACCGACCGACGCCTTGTCGATGTATCGTGAGTTGGTGGCTAACCGTGGCGTGATCGTCATCCCCACCAGGGACGGCGAGCAGGGTCGGCTGAATTTCAAGTGCAATCAGGGCGCGACCTACGGCATGACCCAGTTGCTGTATTCCGATGCAATCGTGCGTTTTCTTACCGAGTTCGCCAAGCACACCGACCATCGGCCCGAACTCTTGCTGTCGTTCGGCTTCGTGCCGAAGGCCGAAAGCCGGGTCGGCTTGATTAATTGGCTTATTCAGGACTTGGGAAATGCCGCAGTGGCCGGTGAGCAGGAGTTCGTCAAACGGTTGGCGGGCAGCGAACCTGCTCAAAAGCGACAACTCATGCTCGATCTGTACCAGCGCGTGATAGACGGCGTCGCCGAACTAGGCTTTCCACTGAGCATCCATTTCGAAGCGACGTATGGTATGTCCCCAGCGGCTTTCGATACCTTCGCGGAGATGGTTTCCTATTGGCCACCAGCTTGCGTGGGACAGTCGGGCGAGTCAACATAACCGGGATCGGGACGAGCTGTCCCGCGGTACTTGCAGTCCCGCGGAGCGTTTTCGCTCGCTCCAGGCCAACAGCGCGACCACACTGGCAGCCGAGAACGATGCAATACCCAGCCAGATGGCGGCTCCGGTGAAGGAACGGGTATCGGGATCGGTGTAGCGGGCTTGTGCGCTCATGGTGCTAACTACGCCTGGTTTAAGTTTCCACGCCACAACCTCGGTCTCGATGCGGTCACCGTTGGTGGACGTCACGACTCCGGGGAAGGCGACGGTTAATTCGACGTCGGCATCGGGATCGGTCACCGAGGTCAGATCTGCCCGGCCTTCCAGGATCACCAGGTTGCTGTTGCGGCGCAGCGACAGGTTCATGCCGGCGGCGCTGGAGTTCATGTTGGCCAGCTGCGGCAACTCGGCGAACGTCAAGTCGGAGAACACCGCTTGTGACCCGACATAGCCATCGCTATCGTAGTTCGATACCGACACCTTTTGGTTGAACGGCAAATTGCCGTTAAGCCGTGGGCCAGTGTCATTGTTATTTTTCGGTTTTGCCGCGGCGATGATCTCCCCGGATACTAGGTTGTCAGGTGAAATGGTGATCGAGGCCTTGACCCGCAAGCATCCGGTAGCCAACGGCACCAACACCAGTAGCAGTGCGCCGGCCAGCATGCGCCGCCACCGAGCGGTGCATACTCGGGTGAACACCGGGGGGAGTCTGGCGAGCACCAGGTCATCGTGCCAGACTCGTTGAGTCGTTTCGGCGACCCCTCCGAAGAGCACGTCGGGGACCGCACTGTTACAGCGGAAGAGCGCGACCTAAGATTGCGAATGCCCGTGGATCGCCAGCGAAGTAGTGGCAGCGGATGATGTCCATGAAACCCAGCCGCCGGTATAATCGCCACGCTCGGTTGGTTCCGCCGTTAGTTTCTGGTGTGGAGAGCAGCACGTTGTTTTCACGGCGATTAGCGAGCAGCCGGCGGGTCAATGCTTCGCCGATGCCGCGGCCTTGGGTACGAGGATGAATGTGCAATTCGGTCAACTCGAAATAACTGGTCATTAGCCGAGCGATTTCAAGCGTTGGCAAGCCACCGCGTTGCAAGCCCCGGATAACCTGCTGTTGCCACCACTGACCCGGTGCCCCAGGGTAGCCGTAGGCCACGCCGAGCAATGGTGCGTTGCTTAGTTCGTCAGCTGACGGCGTCGGATGGGTAGGACTGTCGGCCGTGTCGGCTAAGTCTGTTGCTTCAATTCCGACCTCGACGGCGGCCACCGCTTGCCAGCCCGGTCGCCAGATGTGCTCCAGCCATATTCCGGCACGTAGATTTTCGGTGTCCCGTGGGTATTGCATCGCGTCAACATAGACGTCCAAGGCCTCGCTGAGGCGCCGTTCCATTTCGTTTGGCGACAAATTGATAAGGAATATCGCCAATTCGTGGTGTCCTCCTCAGTAATACCAATATCCAATGACTCGGTGAGATGTATCTATGCAATCATTATCGGATGGCATGGCCGTCAACCGACGAAGGGGTGTAGCAACACATCGACGACCCGGCTTGCTTCCGTAAGTAGTTCATGGCCCATGGGGATTCCGGGCTGTGTCGTCATGGCGGTGCGGCTTGGATAGAATCGACCGAGAATCAGTGGTATGGCATAGGTTGACCTCGTATCATTGAAAGTTAGTTGCCCACACCAACGGGCATCCGCGTTCTATCGATAGTTACGTGTTAACCTGTCGGCAAGGAGGGACGAATGCCACTCTCCGATCATGAGCAGCGGATGCTCGATCAGATCGAGAGCGCTCTCTACGCCGAAGACCCCAAGTTCGTGTCGAGTGTACGCGGTGGGGGGGTGCGTACACCGACCACGCGGCGGCGCACCCAAGGTGCGACGTTGTTTGTCATTGGTCTGGGGATGTTGGTTTGTGGGGTTGCATTTAAGGCCACCATGATCGGAAGCTTTCCGATTCTTAGCGTCTTTGGCTTTGTCGTGATGTTTGGTGGTGTGGTGTTTGCCATTACCGGTTCGCGATTGTTCGGCAGGGCGAACCACCCGGGTTCGGCGCCTGGGACATCGCGTCAGCGTCGTTCGAAGGGCGCAGCGGGATCGTTCACTAGTCGTATGGAGGATCGGTTCCGGCGTCGCTTCGATGAATAGCGGAACCCCCAGCCGACCTACACACATATAACGGGGCAGCCACTGGCTGCCCCGTTTCGTTCCCCGAGCTCACTGTTAGCCCGATTCGGGAGCACAGTGAGCCGTGAAGGGCCTGATCCAAGCTCCACTGGGCTACACCAGGGTGCCCGTACCGTGTTTTAGGGCTTTGAAATGCGGTTTCTGATGTTCCGATCGGGTTGGGAGGTGTCTTCGGGTGCCCCTGGTTCGGCCTCGAGGTGGTGAATAGCCGCAAAAATTCGATTGCTCTACCCTATTAAATGGGTCTTTATGGGGCAAAGTGGTGGATTGTGGGGTATGGTGACTGAAGTGTTTGGGCGAGGCGGGACACGGTCTTGACGGGAGGTCAGCAGGTGTTTCTCGGCACTTACACGCCCAAACTCGACGACAAGGGGCGGCTGACGTTGCCCGCCAAATTCCGCGATGCGCTGGCAGGGGGTTTGATGGTAACCAAGAGCCAAGACCACAGCTTGGCTGTCTATCCCCGGGCGGAATTCGAGCAGCTAGCGCGCCGAGCTAGCAAGGTGTCGCGAAGAAACCCCGAAGCCAGGGCGTTCTTGCGCAATCTCGCCGCTGGAACCGACGAACAACATCCCGACCTGCAAGGCCGTATCACGTTGTCGGCCGACCACCGTCGCTATGCCAACCTTTCCAAGGACTGCGTGGTGATTGGAGCCGTCGATTACCTTGAGATCTGGGACGCACAGGCTTGGCATGACTACCGACAGACCCACGAAGAGAACTTCTCCGCGGCCAGCGATGAAGCACTTGACGACATCATCTAGTGGGTGGCGATTCGCTGCATCCGGCTCCGCCGCTCTTGCGATCGCCACGAGATCTAAGGCGGATGCCTCCGCATTGTGGTCTCTGTCCGAAGGCACGACCCTGGCGTACTTCCCCAACGCCAGGGTCGTGCCTTCGGACAGAGACCACAATGCGGAGATGTTTGCATTCCTCGGGGCGGTTCCGAGAGGCAACAGGTGCCGCCAAGCCAGGGGAGGTGGCGAGGTGGCTAACGGCTCAAGTGTTTTCGGGCATGTGTCTGTCTTTGCGCAACGGTGTGTCACGCTGCTTACCCCTGCGTTGACCCGCCATCATGCTGATGGGTCCAATGCGGTCCTGGTGGACGCCACCCTCGGCGCTGGTGGGCATGCAGAGCGATTCCTGACCGAATTTCCGGGTTTGCGGCTGATTGGACTTGACCGCGACCCGAGCGCCCTGGATATCGCCCGGACTCGGCTAATGCGATTTGCCGACCGGGTCACGTTAATCCATACGCGTTATGACCTCCTCGCTGTGGCACTGAACAAATTTGGTTATGCCGCAGTGGAATCGGTCGATGGCGTGCTGTTCGATCTAGGTGTCTCGTCCATGCAGCTGGACCGTGTCGAGCGAGGTTTTTCCTACGCTCAAGACGTGCCGTTGGACATGCGGATGGACCCGGGGTTACCTGTTAGCGCGGCCGATATCGTCAACAACTATGACGAGGCCGCATTAGCCGATCTCCTTCGCCGGTATGGTGAGGAGCGATTCGCACGCCGCATCGCTGCGTACATCGTCCGCCGGCGTGCCCACACTCCGTTCACTTCGACTGCCGAGCTGGTAGCTCTTTTGTACCAGGCGGTTCCGGCGCCGGCCCGGCGCACCGGCGGCCATCCGGCCAAGCGCACGTTTCAGGCACTGCGGATCGCGGTCAACGACGAGTTGAACTCGCTGAGCAACGGCCTTCCCGCTGCGCTGGATGCGCTAACTGTGGCCGGGCGCCTCGTGGTGCTGGCCTATCAGTCGCTCGAGGACCGGATAGTCAAACGCGTGTTTGCCGACGCGGTCGCCTCTCGCACGCCGGCGGGCCTCCCGATCGAACTTCCGGGCCATGGACCGCGATTCCGGTTGTTGACGCGCGGCGCTGAACACGCAGATGCTGCTGAGATCGAACGCAATCCCCGCAGTGCCGCCGTGCGATTACGGGCCCTACAACGAACCGAGCATGGAGTGGAACCGCAGCAGCCAACTAGGAGGGGCGACTCATGAAGGCTCAGCGTGACATGTCGATCCGCCGTGGCGGCAGTGGTCGTCCGGGTGGACGCGACGATGCTGCCCGCAGTGGCAAGCGCACTGCTAATGATGCGGGGTCACGTCGCCTCCGAACGCACGCTGGCAAGATCTCGGCTTCCGCCCGTGAAGTCGGGGTGCCGAAATCTGGCCCACGAACCAGCCCGATGTCTCGACCGGTCGAGCGGCCAGCTCGTCCCAGAAGCACCACGCAGGCTAAGGCGCGGGCAAAGGCACGGAAAGCCAAGGCGCCCAAAGTTGTCCGCTCTCGGTTGGGTGAGCGTTTGGTCGCCCGGTTGGCATTGATAGACCTGAGTCCGCGGACATTGGCGAACAAAGTTCCGTTTGTTGTGCTGGTAATCAGTTCTCTCGGCGTTGGGCTGGGCCTCACGCTGTGGTTGTCCACTGATTCTGCTGAGCGTTCGTACCAGCTTAGCGATGCCCGTGAGCAGGCTCGGATGTTGCAGCAACAGAAGGAAGCGCTCGAACGTGATGTGCGCGAAGCAGAATCTGCGCCGGCGCTGGCCGAGGCGGCTCGCAAGCAGGGTATGATCCCGACCAAGGATACTGCCCACTTGGTCCAGGACCCGGAAGGTAACTGGGTGGTTGTAGGTATGCCCAAGCCAGCCGACGGCGTTCCGCCGCCGCCGTTGAACACGAAGCTTCCTGACACAGGTCCTCCGTCGCTGAAACCGTCGGCAAGTCCCTTGGAGGTCCCGGTTCGGGTGGTACCGGGCCCCGGTGACCCATCCCCGCCGGCGAGGTCTGGACCGGAGATGTTGTTGCGCGCTCCTGACGGTGCAACGACTTTGGGCGGTCAACATCTACCTCAGGAACTTCCGCAGTTACCCGGTATACCCAACGGACCGGTCGCTGGGCAGGTGCAGGTCCCGGAGCTGATGCCGACGCCGGGGTTGTCAATTCCAAGCGGCGCGATGCGCGTACCAGTGCCCGCGCCGGCACCGGAGGAAGTGCCAGTTCGGCTGCAACCGGAGCTGATGCCTCCCGCAGCCACGGGTCCGGCTATATCTATATCGACGACCCCGGTGCCCGCGCCGGCTAACGGTGAGCAGTTCGGCCCCGTTACGGCCACAGCGCCAGGGACGTTGCGGTGAGACGCGGCGACGCTCACCGCCCCGGCTCGTCGAGGTCGACACAGCTGGGGAACAGCTCCAGCACACCGCCTGTTCGGCAACCGAAGCGGCTTAGTCAGCCAGAGAAAGCTAGGAAAGCCAAGGACACCAAAAAATCTCGTCCAGCGGTCACGCCGGATGTAGTAACGGCGGGTCATTCAGCGCGGAAGCGGCGCACTCGGCAGGTGGTCAAAGTAGGAACTGACGGTCCATCTTTCATCTTCCGACATCGAGGCGGCAACGTGGTTATCTTCGCGTTGATGCTGGTAGCGGCGACGCAGTTGTTCAGCCTGCAGGTCTCAAATGCCGCGGGTCTGCGTGCACAGGCGGCCGGACAACTCAGGGTCACTGACGTCGAAAGGGCGGTCCGCGGAAGTATCACCGACCGCAACAACGAGCAACTTGCTTTCACTACCGAATCACGCGCGTTGACGTTTCAGCCAAAGAAAATTCGCCAGCAGTTGGAGGAAGCCAAACAGAAAATGCCATCCGCTCCTGACCCGCAGCAGCGCCTGAAAGATATCGCCAAGGAGGTCGCGGGTCGGTTGAGCAACAAACCCGATGGTCCGTCGCTGCTGAAGAAGCTGCAAAGCAACGACAATTTCGTCTATTTGGCGCGCGCCGTCGATCCTGCCGTAGCCGAGGCGATCTCCGCAAAATATCCCGAAGTCGGATCTGAACGGCAGGACCTGCGCCAGTATCCGGGCGGATCGCTAGCGGCTAACATCGTCGGCGGCATCGACTGGGACGGCCACGGGTTGCTGGGTCTTGAGGACTCCCTGGACTCCGTGTTGTCCGGAACCGACGGTTCGGTCACCTACGACCGTGGGTCCGACGGCGTGGTTATCCCTGGCAGCTATCGCAATCGGCACCGGGCGGTCAACGGTTCGACCGTTCAGCTCACTATCGACGACGACATCCAGTTCTACGTGCAGCAACAGGTGCAGCAGGCAAAGAATTTGTCCGGCGCCCATAATGTTTCTGCTGTCGTCCTGGATGCCAAGACCGGTGAAGTACTTGCCATGGCCAACGACAACACCTTCGATCCGTCGCAAGACATTGGTCGCCAAGGCGATAAACAGCTGGGTAACTTGGCGGTTTCCTCGCCATTTGAGCCGGGCTCAGTTAATAAGGCCATCACCGCCTCCGCGGTCATTGAATATGGGTTGTCTACTCCCGATGAGGTGTTGCAGGTTCCTGGCTCGATCCGGATGGGTGGTGTGTCCGTCCATGATGCGTGGGAGCACGGTGTGGTGCCCTACACCACCACTGGAGTGTTCGGAAAGTCTTCCAACGTCGGCACGTTGATGCTGGCCCAGCGTGTCGGACCGGAACGCTTTTACGACATGGTTCGCAAGTTCGGTTTAGGTCAACGCACCGGTGTGGGGTTGCCCGGTGAGAGCGAGGGGCTGGTACCGTCCATCGACCAATGGTCGGGCAGCACATTTTCGAACTTGCCTATAGGGCAAGGTCTTTCGACAACTTTGCTACAGATGACCGGAATGTATCAGGTTATTGCTAATGACGGGGTGCGCATACCACCGCGGATTATTAAGGCTACTATCGCAGCTGACGGCACGCGGACGCAAGAACCGCGGCCGGACGGCATTCGGGTGGTGTCGCAGCAGACTGCCCAGACTGTGCGGAAGATGCTGAGCGCCGTGGTGCAAAGCGATCCGATGGGTTACCAGCAGGGCACAGGGCCCGCGGCCGGGGTATCCGGCTATCAGATTGCCGGCAAGACAGGTACTGCGCAGCAGGTTAATCCCTCCTGCAGATGCTACTTTGACGATGTCTACTGGATTACCTTTGCCGGAATGGCTACCGTCGACAATCCCCGCTACGTCATCGGCACCATGATGGACAACCCCGAGCGCAATGCGGATGGTACGCCCGGTCATAGTGCGGCCCCACTTTTCCATAACGTCGCGGGCTGGCTGATGCAACGTGAGAACGTGCCGCTATCCCCGGATCCGGGACCACCGTTGACGTTGCAGGCCACCTAGCGGTGTGGGCATCGCCGACGTCGGCGTTAGTTAGAGCGTGACGTTTACTTGCTCATTTTCGCGTTAGCGTCGATTTCGCCGTCCTGTGCTGGAGCCGGTGCGCCCGGGTAGGGTGTCATCGCTGGTCATGGTTGACGGAGGTGTGACTGAGGTGATGGCGGTGCCGGCTGGGCTGCGTCCCAGCGCCACTGCGGGCGTGCGGCTCCCTGAGCTTGTGGCCCAGGTTGGTGCGGTGCTGGCCGACGGCCCCGGACAGGTGGCGACTGTCCCAGACATTCCGGTGACCGGTGTGACGCTGCGGGCCCAGGAGGTGCTGTCTGGTGATCTGTTCGCCGCTCTGGCCGGTGCGTCCACCCACGGCGCTCGGTATGCTGGCGTTGCTCTCGAACGAGGTGCCGTCGCGGTGCTTACCGACGTTGAAGGGGTCGCCAGGTTTACAGCACAGGCCAGCAGCGTTCCAATACTTATACATCCGTCACCCCGCAGCGTGCTCGGTGGTCTTGCCGCCACGGCATATGGAAATCCCTCCAACCGGATGACGGTTATTGGGATTACCGGAACATCGGGTAAGACGACTACCACCTATATGGTTGAGGCTGGCCTACGGGCTGCTGGGCGAGTGGCTGGGCTAGTCGGTACCATCGGCATCCGGATCGACGGTGTCGACATCCCTAGCGTGCTGACTACGCCGGAGGCTCCTGCGCTGCAGGCGATGCTCGCGGCGATGGCCGAACGGGGGGTGGAAACCGTGGTCATGGAGGTGTCTAGTCACGCGTTGAGTATGGGTCGGGTGGGCGGCACCCAGTTCGCAGTGGCCGGTTTCACCAATCTGTCTCGCGACCACCTCGATTTTCACCCCAGCATGGAGGAATACTTAGAAACCAAGGCGATGCTGTTCGATCCGCATTCATTGCTGCGGGCTTACAACGTCGTGGTATGCATCGACGACGACGCTGGGCGCGCGACGGCCGCCCGGGCTGGTGAAGCCATCACAGTCAGCGCCCTAGGGCAACCCGCATCTTGGCGCGCGACGGACGTTGCGCCACTGGGTGCCGGAGCCCAGGAGTTCACCGCCGTAGACCCCGCCGGTGTCCAGCACCGGGTCGGTATCCGGTTACCCGGCCGCTACAACGTCGCTAATTGTCTTGTCGCCCTGGCGGTTCTCGATGTTGTTGGGGTGTCGCCGGAGCAGGCTGCCCTGGGGCTTTGGGACATCCGAATCCCCGGGCGACTGGAACGGATCGACCGCGGCCAGGATTTTCTTGCGTTGGTCGACTATGCGCACAAGCCAGGCGCGCTACACTCGGTGCTGACCGCCCTACTGCAGCCGGACCATCGGCTGGCAGTGGTGTTCGGTGCTGGCGGCGAGCGTGACCCGGGCAAACGGGCTCCGATGGGCGAGATTGCCGCTGAGCTAGCCGATTTGGTCGTCGTTACCGACGACAACCCGCGCGGCGAGGATCCGGCGGCAATTCGTCGTGACATTCTGGCCGGTACCGTCGCGGCTGGCGGTGCGGCGCGGGTCGTCGAGATTGGTGACCGGCGGGCCGCGATCCAATACGCGGTTGCTTGGGCGGGTCCTGGTGACGTGGTGCTGCTGGCGGGCAAAGGTCATGAAACCGGACAGCGGGGCGCTGCCGAGACCCGCTCCTTCGATGACCGGGTGGAGCTGGCTCGGGCGCTGCAGGCCCGCGACGCCCGACGGCTTCCCGCTCCTGGGCGAGCGCGCCAATGATCGACCTGACGGTTGCCCAGATTACCGAGATCGTCGGTGGCACGTTGGTCGATATCTCTCCCGAGGAGGCTACCGAGCGCCGCGTCACCGGCAGCGTGGAATTCGATTCGCGGGCTGTTGTCCCCGGCGGTCTATTCCTGGCCTTGCCGGGGGCCCGCTCAGACGGGCATGACCACGCTGCCTCGGCGATAGCGGCCGGTGCGGTCGCTGTGTTGGCTGCTCGGCCGGTCGGCGTTCCCGCCATCGTAGTTGTTCCTGACCCTCGCACGGGCGACGGCGGGCTGACTGGGGTGCTTGAGCACGATGCAGACGGATCGGGCGCGGCGGTGCTGGCCGCGTTGGCCAAGTTGGCCCAGGCGGTGGCCGCGGAGTTGGTAGCTGGCGGGCTGACCATCATTGGGATTACCGGATCGTCAGGGAAGACGTCCACCAAAGACTTGGTGGCCGTCGTGCTGGAGTCGCTCGGTAAGGTGGTGGCGCCGCCTGAGTCGTTCAACAATGAATTGGGTCATCCCTGGACAGTGTTGCGTGCAACCCGTAGCACGGACTATCTGATTCTGGAGATGTCGGCACGTCGTCCCGGTAATATTGCCGCGTTGGCGGCGATCGCTCCGCCAACGGTAGGGGTTGTCCTCAACGTCGGCACTGCGCACCTAGGTGAGTTCGGCTCCCGGGACGCCATCGCGCGGGCTAAAACCGAGCTGCCGCAAGCTATTATGCAATCCGGTGTGGTCATACTCAACGTCGATGACCCGGCGGTGGCGGCGATGGCCGATGCGACCGCGGCCCGCGTGATTCGGGTTAGTCGCGGTAGTCGTAGCGATCTGGGGTCGCCAAACAGCCCAGACGTTTGGACTGGTCCGGTGTCGCTCGACGAACTTGCTAGGCCGCGCTTCACGCTGCATACGCGACATCCGCGCGCCGGCGCCACCGAAATCCAACTCGGCGTGTACGGCGACCACCAGGTCACCAACGCCTTGTGCGCGGCTGCGGTCGCGATGGAATGCGGCGCTAGCGTCGAGCACGTGGCGGCTGCGCTCGCCGCGACGGGGCCGGTGTCGCGGCATCGGATGCAGGTGACCACGCGCGCTGACGGGGTGACGGTGATAGATGACACCTACAACGCCAACCCCGACTCGATGCGGGCCGGGCTGCAGGCCCTGGCTTGGATCGCGCATGGCGGGACCCATGATAAGAACCAGCGAGGTTCCTGCGCTCGACGAAGCTGGGCGGTGTTGGGTGAGATGGCCGAGCTTGGGGAGGATTCGATAATCGAACACGATCGCATCGGCCGGCTAGCGGTGCGCTTAGATGTGTCTCGACTCGTTGTCGTGGGAGGGGGAAGGTCGATAAACGCCATGCACCGCGGAGCGGTTATGGAAGGTTCGTGGGGCTTAGATACGGTTAACGTGGCCGACCCCGTTGCTGCCCTGGAATTGTTGCGGGCTGAAGTACGACCTGGCGACGTGGTCCTGATCAAGGCGTCGCATTCGGTCGGGCTAGGGGCGCTGGCTGATGTACTGGTGGGCGACGGGGCCCCCCGCCCATGAGACAGATCCTTGTCGCCGTAGCCGTCGCTCTGGTTGTGTCTATCCTGTTGACCCCAGTGCTAATCCGGTTGTTCACCAAGCACGGCTTCGGTCATGAAATCCGTGAGGACGGCCCACCCAGCCACCACGCCAAACGGGGAACCCCGTCGATGGGCGGTGTTGCCATCGTTGCCGGCATCTGGGCTGGCTACCTGGGCAGTCATCTGGCAGGCTTGGCGTTTGACGGTGAAGGTGTATCGGCGTCGGGTGTGTTGGTGCTGGGTCTTGCTACCGCGCTGGGCGGCGTCGGATTCCTCGATGATCTGATCAAGATCCGCAGGTCTCGCAACCTTGGGTTGAACAAGAAAGCCAAGACCGTAGGGCAGATCACAGTCGCGGTGCTGTTCGGGGTGCTGGTGTTGCAGTTCCGCAATGGCGCCGGCTTGACACCGGCCAGCGCGGATCTGTCCTACGTGCGTGAGATCGCGACCGTCACCTTGGCACCGGTGTTATTTGTGTTGTTCTGCATGGTCATCGTCAGCGCCTGGTCAAATGCGGTCAACTTCACCGACGGCTTAGACGGGCTGGCCGCTGGCAGCGTGGCGATGGTCACCACCGCCTATGTTTTGATCACTTTTTGGCAATATCGCAATGCGTGCGTGACGGCGCCGGGCTTGGGTTGCTATAACGTTCGCGATCCACTGGACCTGACGCTGATAGCGGCTGCTACGGTGGGCGCGTGTATCGGCTTTTTGTGGTGGAATGCCGCACCAGCCAAGATTTTCATGGGCGATACCGGGTCCCTATCTTTAGGCGGCGTGATCGCCGGCTTGTCGGTCACCAGTCGCACTGAGATTCTCGCGGTCGTGCTGGGTTCGCTGTTCGTTGCCGAAATCACCTCGGTTGTATTGCAGATCTTGTCCTTTCGGACCACCGGTCGCCGGGTGTTCCGGATGGCGCCGTTCCACCATCATTTTGAGTTGGTCGGTTGGCCCGAAACCACGGTGATCATTCGTTTTTGGCTGCTCACGGCGATCACTTGCGGTCTGGGCGTGGCCCTGTTCTACGGTGAGTGGCTAGCCACCATTGGCGCTTGACGTGCTTGACACGCTGACACCGGGCGCGCCCGTATTAGTAACTGGTGGCGGGGTGACCGGGCGGGCGGTGCTGGCGGCGCTGACCCGTTTTGGTATGGAAGCAACGCTGTGTGACGACGACCCAGCCGCCCTGCAGCAATACGCTGACAACGGGGTGGCGACCGTGAATGCAGTTACCGCCACACAGCAGATGTTCGAGCAGGGAAGAAAATACGTCCTGGTGGTCACCAGCCCAGGCTTCGCGCCGACCGCCCCTGTGCTCGTCGCCGCGTCGGCGGCGCGGGTGCCTATATGGGGCGATGTGGAGTTGGCTTGGCGACTCGATGCCGCGGGCTACTACGGGCCGCCACGTCGCTGGCTCGTGGTGACGGGTACGAACGGCAAAACGACGACGACGTCGATGCTGCACGCGATGTTGGCGGCAGATGACCGGCGTAGTCTGCTGTGCGGCAACATCGGCCGCCCGGTTTTGGATGTTTTAAATGAGTTTGCCGAGTCCTCGGACGTTCTTGCTGTCGAGTTGTCCAGTTTTCAGCTGTACTGGGCGCCTTCGCTACGACCGGAGGCCGGGGTGGTGCTCAACATTGCCGAAGACCACCTCGACTGGCATTCGACAATGGCCGAGTACACCATGGCGAAAGCCCGAGTGCTGACTGGCCGGGTGGCGGTGGTTGGGCTGGACGACAGCCGGGCCGCGGCACTGCTGGATACTACGGTAGCGCCGGTCCGGGTCGGCTTCCGGCTCGGCGAACCAGCCGTGGGTGAGCTCGGGGTGTGTGACGGTTATCTCGTTGATCGTGCGTTTGCTGACGACCTGGACTTGATGCCGGTTGCGTCGATACCGGTGTCGGGCCCGGTCGGAGTTCTCGACGCGTTGGCCGCTGCGGCACTGGCTCGCAGCGTCGGTGTAGGGGCGACCGCGATCGCCGACGCGGTCGCATTGTTTCGGCTGGGTCGGCACCGAGCGGAGGTGGTGGCCGTCGCCGACGGGATCCGATACGTTAATGATTCCAAGGCCACCAACCCGCACGCGGCCCTTGCCTCGGTGCTAGCTTACCCGCGTGTGGTGTGGGTGGCCGGTGGCCTACTCAAGGGCGCATCCGTCGATGCGGAGGTTGCGCGCATGGCGCCTCAGCTGGTCGGTGCGGTGCTGATCGGCCGAGATCGCGCGATGGTTGCCGAGGCGTTATCACGACACGCGCCCAATGTTCCCGTCATCCAGGTTGTAGCAGACGAGGATGCTGGTATGCATGCGGTTGCCATTGTGTCTGGTACTGATGTGATAAATATTAATGATAATGATGTTGGCGGGACTATTGGTACTCGTGTGATGGCTGTGGCCGTGGCGGCGGCCCGGGACTTAGCCCAACCCGGTGATACCGTACTGTTGGCACCGGCTGGCGCGTCGTTTGACCAATTCAGCAGTTACGCCGACCGCGGTGACAAATTCGCGGCTGCCGTACGCGCAGCGATCCGGTAGGCCGGTGTGGGTAACACGCTGGGCCGGGATAGGGGCCGGGGCGCGGGAGACAACAACAGTGCGCAGGTCGCCACGACCGTGGAGGCGGTTGAGTCCGGCACTGCTACGACCGCCGAAGCGAAGGTCAAACGAGCTGGCTCTCTGAGGGCGGGAGTACGCGGCCCTCGGACCCGGTTCGATGCTTGGCTGGGCCGGCCGATGACCTCCTTTCATCTGATCATTGCTGTAGCTGGATTGCTGACGGCACTAGGTCTGATCATGGTGTTGTCGGCCTCAGGTGTGCGGTCCTACGGCGATGACGGATCGGCCTGGACTATTTTCAGCAAACAGGTCTTGTGGACGATCATTGGTCTCATCGGCGGCTATTTTTCATTGCGGATGTCGATACGGTTCATCCGGCGCATTGCATTCTCCATTTACGTCATCACCATTATTTTGTTGGTGCTGGTGCTCATCCCGGGAATTGGCAATATCGCCAACGGGTCGCGTAAATGGTTTGTGATCGCCGGCTTTTCGATGCAGCCTTCCGAGCTGGCCAAGATTGCTTTCGTCATTTGGGGTGCGCATCTGCTGGCTGCCCGCCGGATGGAACGAGCATTGCTGCGCGAAATGCTGATTCCGTTGGTGCCAGCCGCGGTCATCGCGCTGGGCTTGATCGTGGCTCAGCCTGATCTCGGACAGACAGTGTCACTGGGCATCATCCTTTTGGCCCTGCTCTGGTATGGTGGACTTCCGCTGCGCGTCTTCATCACATCGTTGCTCGCGGTCTTTATTGCGGGAGCGATCCTGGCGATGTCAGCGGGTTATCGGTCAGAACGGGTGCGGTCCTGGATGAATCCCGAGGCAGATCCGCAAGACACCGGCTACCAGGCTCGGCAGGCAAAATTCGCTTTGGCCCACGGGGGCATCTTCGGCGACGGCCTTGGCCAGGGTGTTGCCAAGTGGAACTATCTGCCCAACGCTCACAACGATTTCATCTTCGCGATCATCGGCGAGGAACTCGGCTTAGTTGGCGCATTGGGACTGTTGGGACTTTTCGGGCTGTTTGCCTACACTGGGATGCGGATCGCGCGGCGGTCGGCCGACCCTTTCTTGCGGCTGCTGACCGCCACCACGACGATGTGGGTGTTGGGCCAGGCGTTTATCAACATCGGCTATGTGATCGGGGTGTTGCCGGTGACTGGTTTGCAGCTGCCTTTCATTTCTGCCGGTGGAACATCGGCGGCAGCAATACTTTTCATGGTCGGCATTATGGCTAATGCGGCTCGTCATGAGCCAGAGGCGGTGGCGGCGCTGCGGGCCGGGCGCGACGACAAGGTGAACCAGCTGCTACGGCTGCCGCTGCCGTATCTGCCGCCCCGGGTGGAGACGTTCCGTGACCGCAAGCAGGCTCGTCCGCAACCCGGCAAGGCGTCGGTTGGCTGCAAGCCCGCCCGCAAAGCCACCCGGGAGCCTGACCGGCCGCTGCTGCCGGCGTTCCCCCGAGTGGCTGATCGGCCGGAGCACCGATCAGGGCATTCTAGAGTTGGTCAGCTACGTGCCGGTCAACATTATACATCGCGCGTTCGTGTATTAGAAGGTCGGCGTTACGGGTGAACGACTCGGTTAGTGAGCCGACCGGCGGGCGAGGGAGCAGCCCGTCGGTCGACGGTGCCGCATTATCGATTAATCTCCCCTTGTCGGTCGTGCTGGCGGGCGGTGGTACCGCCGGCCATGTGGAGCCTGCAATGGCCGTCGCCGATGCACTTTCCGCGCTGGATCCGCAGGTTCGGATCACCGTGTTGGGCACTTCGCGTGGGCTGGAGACCAAGCTAGTGCCCGAGCGCGGCTATCACCTCGAGTTGATCACACCGGTGCCATTGCCGCGTAAGCTCACTGGCGACCTGGCCCGGCTCCCACTACGAGTGTGGCGTGCTGTCCGAGAGACCCGCGCGGTGTTCGAGGTCTTTGAGGCCCATGTGGTGGTGGGTTTTGGCGGGTACGTGGCACTGCCAGCGTACCTCGCCGCACGTGGTATCCCCAGGTTGCGGCGTCGTATCCCGGTGGTGGTTCACGAGGCCAACGCCCGGGCCGGCATTGCCAATCGTGTAGGTGTGCGCACTGCCGACCGGGTGCTCTCGGCAGTACCTGGTTCCGGATTACGCGGTGCCGAGGTAGTGGGAGTGCCGGTCCACGCGGCTATAACCACGCTGGACCGCTCGGCATTGCGAGGTGAAGCCCGCAAGCATTTCGGCTTCACCGACGACGCGCGGGTGTTACTGGTGTTCGGTGGTTCTCAGGGTGCAGTTTCGCTAAATCGGGCTGTCGCCGGTGCCGCTGCGGACCTGGCCGCCTCGGGAGTGGCCGTGCTGCATGCCCACGGACTCAAGAACACCCTCGAGCTGCGCACATCCGAATACGGTGAGCCGCCGTACGTAGCGGTGCCCTACCTTGACCGAATGGACCTAGCGTACGCTGCTGCCGACCTAGTGATTTGTCGGGCCGGTGCAATGACGGTCGCCGAAGTGTCGGCCGTCGGCTTGCCAGCCATCTATGTACCGTTGCCAATCGGCAACGGTGAGCAACGACTCAATGCGCTGCCGGTGGTCAACGCCGGCGGTGGCATGATGGTCGCTGACGCCGACTTGACGCCCGGTCTGGTGGCGCAGCAAGTTGTCAGGTTGTTCAGCGACCCGGCGCAGCTGGCGGCAATGACGGCGGCCGCCGCGCGAGTGGGACATCGCGATGCGGCACATCATGTCGCCAATGCGGCACTGGATCTGGCACGTGCAGAGCGTGACACGTTGTCTGGACGGAAACCATGAAAGTCGGGCAGTTGCCTCCCGAGTTGCAGCGGGTGCACATGGTGGGCATTGGGGGATCCGGGATGTCGGGCATTGCTCGCATCCTGCTGGACCGGGGCGGGCTGGTGTCTGGCTCAGATGTTAAGGAGTCGCGTGTTGTGCACGCACTGCGGGCGCGTGGCGCGTTGATCTGTATCGGACATGACGCGTCATTGCTGGACCTGCTGCCTGGCGGCGTTACCGCAGTCATTACCATCCATACCGCCATCCCCAAGACCAACCCCGAGCTGGTCGAAGCCCGGAGACGCGGCATTCCGGTTCTATTGCGACCGGCCGTGTTGGCCAGGCTGATGGATGGGTGCACCACACTTATGGTCGCCGGCACACACGGCAAGACCACGACGACGTCGCTGCTCGTTGTGGCTTTGCAGCACTGTGGATGTGACCCGTCCTTTGTGGTCGGCGGTGAACTTGCCGCGGTGGGCACCAACGGCCACCACGGCCTAGGCGACTGCTTCGTTGCCGAGGCCGATGAAAGCGATGGCTCGCTACTGGAATACACGCCCAACGTAGCGGTGGTCACCAACATCGACTCCGACCACCTGGATTTCTACGGTAGTGTCGATGCTTACGTCAGGGTGTTCGACTCCTTTGTGGAGCGACTCGCACTGGGGGGAGCGCTCGTTGTGTGTACCGACGATCCTGGGGCAGCCGTGCTGGCCCGGCGCACCGCTGAGCTGGGGATCCGGGTGTTGCGCTACGGTTCCGACGACAGGCCAGGCGAAACCTTGGCCGCCAGGTTATTGTCGTGGGAGCAACAGGGCACCGGAGCGGTCGCGCACATCCAGTTGGCTGGTCAACTAAACTCACGGGTGATGCGGCTACCGGTACCCGGGCGACACATGGCGCTCAATGCGCTGGGCGCGTTGCTGGCGGCGATCGAGATTGGCGCGTCGATCGATGAGGTGCTCGACGGGCTGGCTGGCTTCGGGGGTGTGCGTCGCCGCTTTGAACTGGTCGGGACTTCGGGAGTCGGTCAGGCTTCGAATTCGCTGGTGCGGGTGTTCGACGACTATGCCCATCATCCAACGGAGATCAGGGCGACGCTAGCGGCGTTCCGCATAGTGCTTGAGCAGAGCGGCGGCGGACGCTGCATCGTGGTGTTTCAGCCACATCTATATTCGCGAACAAAGGCGTTGGCCAGCGAATTTGGTCGTGAGCTGAGTGCTGCCGATGAGGTGTTCATCGTTGGCGTCAACGGTGCCCGCGAACAACCGCTCGCTGGCGTCAGCGGAGCCAGTGTTGCTCAGCATGTCAGCGTGCCGGTCCGCTATATACCAGACTACTCGGCGGTCGTTGCAGAGGTTGCTGCGGCGGCTGGCCCCGGCGACGTCATCGTCACGATGGGTATCGGTGACGTGGGCCTGCTGGGGCCGGAGATCGTTGCTGCGCTGCGGGCCCGGGCCAACTGCAATACTCCCGGCCGGTCGAGCGTGTTGCAGTGACAGAACCGGACGAGGGCGCACCAGTCAACCATTCGGCGACGATGTGGGCTGCGGTGGAGGTATCGCCCGTTTGCGGTGGACAACCGGACGATTCGGGCGTGGTGACGGAGGACTCCGGAGTCTTTGTCGATGCTGCGATCGTTGCACCGCTCACGACCCTAACGCGAGACGTGCCAGCGCAGGACGACCGCTACGAGTTCGAGGGGCCTCGCCGACGGGCCCGACGTGAGCGGGCTGAACGCCGTGCCGCGCAGGCGCGCGCCATCGCGATCGAAGAAGCTCGCCGTGAGGCTAAACGCCGTATCCATGGGCAGATGAGCAACGAGCCCAACTCCCCCAAACCGGTTGCGCGCGGCGTTGTTCGGGGCCTGAAGACGCTGTTCGCGACGATGATTTTTAGTATCGCCGGGCTCGGTCTTGGGTTGGCCCTCTATTTCACGCCGGCGATGTCAGCGCGCAACATCGTGGTTACCGGGATCGAGACGGTGACCCGCGAGGAAGTTCTCGATGCGGCCGGAGTGCAGCTTGGGACACCACTCCTGCAGATCAACACTAACCAGGTCGCTGACCAGGTAGCAGCGATCCGGCGAGTGGCCAGTGCGCGGGCACAGCGTCAGTACCCGTCAGCGCTGCGGATCACCATTGTTGAGCGGGTGCCGGTGGTGGTGAAGGACTTTCCCGATGGCTCGCACCTTTTTGACCGCGATGGCGTCGACTTCGCGACCGCTCCGCCGCCATCGGCGTTGCCTTATATCGATGTCAGTCATCCCGGACCGATCGATCCGCCGACCAAGGCTGTGCTGATGGTACTGCTCGCGTTGCGTTCTGAGGTTGTAAGTCAGGTGGCCCGGATCGCAGCCCCGTCGGTGTCGTCGATCAGCCTTACCTTGACAGACGGGCGGGTGGTGATCTGGGGGAGTACCGACCGCACCGAGGAGAAGGCCGAGAAGCTGGCTGCGCTATTGACCCAGCCTGGGCGGACATACGACGTGTCTAGCCCCGATTTGCCGACCATGAAATAGCGGCGGGGCATATACCTGTCAAACGTAGCGTTGGCACATCATGATGAACCGCAGAAAAAAACCGTGGCGCGTCGGCGCGCCTGCTCGGTTAGCACCTGTCATAGCCATACGGTGCTGGTTACACGGAGCTACTTGACATAACTCTAAGTCTATAGTTGAGGTTGATGTTTTGCCAAGCAGACACACCGCCGGGAGGAACCCACACCCATCAGGGAGCTCAAACCCGCCAGGGCAAGTTAGTCCCACCACGGAGGAAGACGAATGATGACCCCCCCGCATAATTACCTTGCCGTCATCAAGGTTGTGGGTATCGGTGGCGGTGGTGTTAACGCCGTCAACCGGATGATCGAGCAGGGCCTCAAAGGCGTGGAGTTCATGGCGATTAACACTGATGCGCAGGCGTTGTTAATGAGCGATGCCGACGTCAAGCTCGATGTCGGGCGGGACTCCACTCGCGGGCTGGGCGCCGGTGCGGACCCGGAGGTCGGGCGCAGGGCCGCCGAAGATGCCAAGGACGACATCGAAGAACTGCTGCGCGGGGCGGATATGGTGTTCGTCACGGCGGGTGAAGGCGGGGGTACCGGCACCGGAGGGGCACCCGTCATTGCGAGCATCGCACGCAAGCTAGGCGCGTTGACTGTCGGTGTGGTCACCCGGCCGTTCTCGTTCGAGGGCAAGCGGCGCAGTAATCAGGCCGAGAACGGTATCGCGGCGTTGCGGGAGAGTTGCGATACCCTCATCGTGATCCCCAACGACCGATTGCTGCAGATGGGTGATACCGCGGTATCCTTGATGGATGCGTTCCGCAGCGCCGACGAGGTGCTGCTGAACGGCGTGCAAGGCATAACCGACCTGATCACCACGCCGGGACTGATTAACGTCGATTTCGCCGACGTTAAGGGCATCATGTCGGGTGCGGGCACCGCGTTAATGGGCATCGGCTCGGCGCGCGGTGATGGTAGGTCACTCAAGGCGGCCGAAATCGCTATCAACTCCCCCTTGCTGGAAGCGTCGATGGAGGGCGCCCAGGGGGTACTGATGTCGATCGCCGGTGGCAGCGACCTGGGCCTGTTCGAGATTAACGAGGCGGCCTCGTTGGTCCAGGACGCCGCGCATCCGGACGCCAACATCATTTTCGGCACCGTCATCGACGATTCGTTGGGTGACGAGGTACGAGTCACTGTGATCGCGGCGGGCTTTGAAGCCAACGGACCGGGCCGCACGCCCGTGATGGGAAGTACTGGCGGCGCGCACCGGATCGAGTCGGCGAAGGCCGGCGCGCTCACTTCGACGTTGTTTGAGCCTGTCGACGCTGCCAGTGCGCCGCTACACACCAACGGTGCGGCTCTAACTATCGGCGGCGATGACGACGACGTAGACGTGCCGCCGTTCATGCGTCGCTGACGCCGGGCCGGGGACCTTTGAAGTGGGAGGATTTGCCAATACTGGACAGGTGAGCGTTCGCATCCGTCGAGTGAGCGCAATGCGGGCGGGTGGCGTTTCGCCATCGCTGTTCGATTCCTTGAACCTCGGTGACTATGTCGGTGACGACCCGACTGCGGTGGCCACTCACCGTGCTCGGCTGGTCGCTGCCACTGGACTGGGTGTCGATCGGGTGGTGTGGATGAGCCAGGTCTACGGTGATCGAGTCAAGATGGTTCATGAGCCGTGTGACACTGCGGTCGATGACACCGACGCTTTGGTGACCAGAATATTTCAGCTGGTATTGGCGGTCTTTACGGTCCACTATATGCCAGTGTTGCTGGCCGATGCGCATGCTGGAGTGACCGCGGCGGTCGACGTCGGGTGGTTGGGGGTTCGGCAAGGTGTAGTGGCTCGTGCGGTGGATATAATGATGGCCCTGGGTGCGCACGTTGGAGACATTGCAGTGCTGCTTGGTCTGGCGGTTAGTGGCCGTAACTATGAGGTGCCCGCAGCGATGGCCGACGAGGTCGAGGTGGTGTTGTCAGATAACTGCACCACCACCTCAGCCGGAACTTCCGGCCTCGATTTACGGGTTGGAATCGCTTGCCAGCTCTGCGATTTAGGTGTCATGCCGATCGAAGCCTATCCACGCTGCACGGTGGCCGGCCAGACGTTGTTCAGTCACCGCCAGACCGCGTCAACAGGGCGACTGGTGTCGCTGGTCTGTATGGAGTGACCGCCATGGCGACGGATCTTGGCCTGCAGGGCGACCGCGAATCCGAATTAATGCATGCGTTGACGGCGGTGCGTTCCCGGCTTGCGGCCGCCTCGCAAGCCGCGGGGCGCAATGTCGGCGAAATCGAACTTTTACCTATTAGTAAATTCTTTCCAGCAACTGATGTTGCGATTTTGTCTCGCTTGGGTTGTCGGTCTGTTGGTGAATCGCGGGCACAGGAAGCTTCAACGAAAGCTGCTGAACTCACTGAGTTGTTAGGGGTTTCTCGGGAGGCGAAATCGCGTATGCACTGGCACATGGTGGGTCAAATTCAACGCAACAAGGCGCAGTCGTTGGCGCAGTGGGCGCACACCGCTCATTCGATCGACAGCTCGCAATTAGTCACGGCGCTCGATCGGGCGGTAGCCGCGGCGTTGGCCGGCGGTCGTCGCGAGCAGCCGTTGCGGGTCTATGTTCAGATAAGTCTCGATGGCGACATATCGCGCGGTGGTGTCAACGTGACCGCGCCCGGCGCAGTTGACCGGGTCTGCGCGCAAGTCGATGAGTCGAAAAGCCTGGAGTTGATCGGGTTGATGGGCATCCCGCCGTTGGGGTGGGATCCCGACCAGGCTTTTGAACAGTTGCGATCGGAACATCGCCGGGTGCTGCGGTCACATCCGGATGCGATCGGGCTGTCCGCTGGTATGTCTAACGATTTTGAGATAGCGGTCAAACATGGTTCGACGTGTGTGCGTGTCGGTACCGCGCTATTGGGTCCAAGCCGGTTACGGTCGCTATAAGGTAGTCACTATAGTCACATCTTCATCACAGACACCAGAACTTTCAGGCCTAGAAGGGGATCACGCAATGAGCACACTGCACAAGGTCAAGGCCTATTTCGGAATGGCTCCGATGGAAGACTACGACGACGAGTACTTTGACGATCGCTCTCCCACCCACGGCTACGGGCGTCCCCGGTTTGAGGAAGGGTACGGCCGCTATGAAGGGCGCGACTACGGTGACCTGCGTGGCGAGCTGACCGGCTATCCGCCGCTAGGGTACCGTGGCGGCTATGGGGATGAGCATCGCTTCCGCCCGCGCGAGTTCGACCGGCCTGACCTGAGCCGCCCGCGCTTGGGATCGTGGTTGCGAAATTCCACCCGAGGAGCTTTGGCGATGGACCCGCGCCGAATGACCATGCTGTTTGACGAAGGTAGCCCGCTGTCGAAGATAACCACGCTGCGACCTAAGGACTACAGCGAGGCGCGCACTATTGGCGAGCGGTTTCGAGATGGCACCCCGGTCATCATCGATTTGGTGTCGATGGACAATGCTGACGCCAAGCGCCTGGTCGATTTCGCCGCGGGCTTGGCCTTTGCGTTGCGCGGATCCTTCGACAAGGTCGCAACCAAGGTGTTCCTGCTGTCGCCAGCCGACGTTGACGTATCCCCTGAAGAGCGTCGTCGGATCGCCGAAACCGGTTTTTACGCCTACCAGTAGATCAGTTTATCATTAGATCCTACCACAACATATGGGTCCGACCTCAGAGTCGGTACTCTGGCAGTAGCCGTATTTGTAGACGGTGATTGGTACCCTCATTGGTAAGGTCGGGCTTTAGTTGGCGTTGTTTTATCAGATATTTGGGTTGGCGCTGTTCGTCTTTTGGCTGCTGCTGATCGCTCGGGTTGTCGTTGAGTTCATTCGCTCATTTAGTCGTGATTGGCGCCCCAGCGGGGTTACTGTGGTAATCTTAGAGACCATCATGTCGATCACCGATCCGCCGGTGAAGTTGTTACGGCGGTTGATTCCGCAACTCACCATCGGCGCGGTCCGCTTCGATTTGTCCATCATGGTGTTGTTGCTGGTTGTGTTCATCGGCATGCAATTGGCTTTAAGCGCTGCGGCCTAAGTGCCTAAGTCATGCCCCCGCCGCTCCGGAAGCAGGCGACGGTTCGGCCACGTTTTGACGACGGTTTGCTCCGTGTGATTTCAAATCTAAGGGTTGAGATTTAATTGGCCTTACAGTTTGAAATTCTTTACTTAAATTATTAGATAACGGTAACAGTCGGTTCTGGTGTGACAGGATGGACGGTAGTTGCGCGATGGCTACCACGCCGTTCTACACTTTCCAAATCGTTTGACAAGGGAATTGAGGGGACGAACAATGCCGCTTACACCAGCCGACGTCCACAACGTGGCGTTCAGTAAGCCGCCCATCGGCAAGCGTGGCTATAACGAAGATGAGGTCGACGCTTTCCTCGACCTGGTTGAGAATGAGTTGACTCAGCTCATTGAAGAGAATTCCGACCTACGCCAGCGGATCGAGGAGCTGGATCACGAACTGGCTACAGGTGGCGGTCCCGGTGCCGGCCCTGTTATCGCCGCGCAGCCCACTCAGGCGCTTTCCACTTTCGAACCCGAACCGGTGCCTGCCAAGCAGGCACCGGTGGCAGTGGCTGCCGAGACGGCCGAAGAACTGGCGATGAAGGCTACTAGGGTGTTGAGCCTAGCTCAGGATACCGCCGACCAGCTCACCAGTACGGCCAAGGTCGAATCAGACAAGTTGTTGGCCGATGCGCGTGCCAATGCCGACCAAATTCTTGGTGAGGCTCGCCTCACGGCGGAGGCCACCGTTGCCGAGGCCCAGCAACGCGCCGACGCGATGCTGGCCGACGCCCAGACTCGCTCCGAGGTCCAGTCACGTCAAGCCCAGGAGAAGGCCGACGCCCTGCAAGCCGAAGCCGAGCGTAAGCATTCTGAGATTATGGGAGCCATCAGCCAGCAGCGCACGGTGTTGGAAGGCCGACTCGAACAGTTACGTACCTTCGAACGCGAGTATCGGACCCGGCTCAAGACCTATCTGGAATCTCAGCTTGAGGAACTTGGTCAGCGTGGGTCGGCTGCACCGGTTGATTCCAATGCGGATGCTGGTGGATTCGACCAGTTCAATCGAGGTAATAATTAGCCGAGAAGCGTGCCGGACTCCACGATCGGCACACTAGGTGGCAGTCCTAACTTGTCGGCTGGAGGAGCTGTCAATGCTGATCATTGCACTGGTGTTGGCTCTCATTGGGCTCGTTGTGCTGGTGTTTGCGGTCGCTACCAGCAATTCGCTGATGGCTTGGGTATGTATTGGTGCAAGTGTCCTGGGCGTGGTGTTGCTAATCGTTGACGCAGTGCGGGAACACCAGCGCATTGATGCGGCCAACAAGGAGGATAAGGAAGACACGGACCAGGGCGATGAGGCTGCCTATGTCGAATACCTGGACTAAGTGCCAGCGGGGATCTCAGTGGGAGCCCTAGAGGCGGGCGGCCAGGAAGGCGACACCGGCAGCAGTGACTTGTCGGGGTAGGGGCCGGACACGGACACGAGTGAGGAATCGGCGATAACCACCGACGACCACGGTAACGACCGGGTTGCCATGTAGACGTTGGATGAGAAGCCACCTCGGGCGCCCGTAGCGCCCTAGGCGGCTATTTTTCAGCGGCCCTGTGATGTGCTGTTGGTGGTGGGTGTGGTGAGGAGTCGCGAACCTGATCGTCGAGTGATTTTGTGACAATCCGAGCAGACCTGTCCAACCGCATCAAACACGGTTAGCGCGCGTCGCGCACACCACATCGTGGGCTTCGCGCGAGAGCTCACGGCAGGCTGACCGTCGGCCCGACAGGTATCGCAACAATATATTTATAATATTTATTGAGATTTGGGGGTCGAGTCGGACCTCGTGCTCTGTAGGGCACGGGACAGCCGTCAGCATGCTGGCTCGGCGGCGCACACTCGGATCAGCCAGCTCGGCCGATCACAGACACGCCTCCCGAACCGAACCGCGGTGACCGCGGTGTGACGTCAACTCTAAATTTCCGCATCGAAATCCAAGCCGCGTATCTGGCCGAAATCGATTCCGGGAGAACCCTTTATGACTAGGTCTTGGCTTCCGTGCGAGCCAGTATTGAACGGTGCATCGCTGGGGTAATTGAAGCCTAGGGTGTTGTTGGTTTTGTGTGGTTGAGGGGTGTGGTGGGTTATGTGGTGGGGATCGGTGGTGTGGGTTGTGTTGGTGGTTTAGGGTTGGTCGCGGCGTAGGTGGGCTGCTTGCAAGGGCCGCTGAGTAGTTGGTGTTGGTCACCGGCCGCGACATCGAAGCTGGCGATGCTGGGGGTGCGTCTGGTGTGGCGGGTGGCCGGGGATCAGTTGCGCTTTTCTGGTGATGTGTTAGCCCGCCACGCGCACAAGTCACCAGATCACGCCGTGGATGGCTTTTATCTTCCTTCCGCGGTCGATCCCCACAAAAAGTCAAGTACTGCCCTAGGCTAGAGCACCGCCGTACGCGTCATCACCGGCTGCGAGGTCATCGACGAACTGTGAAACCAACACGGCACCAACACAGCCGGGGGCACACCGGCTGGCCGAGGGCCGGTGAACAAACAGACACCCCACAGCCATAGCATGCACCCGAAAGCGCCCCCAACACCCAGCGCCAACAAGATCTAGGCTAGCCCACCAAACTCCCGACCGTATCGGCCAGCGATGGCACACCAGAACACTACTTCACCTGCCACCTATGAAACCGACCAACAATTCCTGCCACAAACACCAACACCCCCGGCCACCACACAACAACAACGGCTCGGGCGAGCAGTTCAGGTGCACCAAATGCGGCAGTGACCAAGCCAGCTAAAACTGGGGTCGACAACATCTCAACAGATATGGCGCCAAGTCCTAGGGCCAGCAGTACCAAACCGTAGCAGATCAGCCAATCGACCAGCAGCGCCGCCAGCCGATGCCCTATCGGAGCCAGTGATCCCGGCCTGTGCTCCGGCAAAGCCGAAAGTCGCGTGGGGTTATTCGGAGCGTGAGGCCGAGGTCATCGGCCGATCCGATGGTCGGGCTCGACTAGCCTGCCGGCAACAGCCGTCTTCTCAAGGCGAGGTCGCGACGAACCGCTGCACCTCACCGGCAGACCAGATACGATCTTACAGTCCATGGCCCCGCAATAGAACCCGCGTGCAACCGGCCTCTGTTTGCGGGTGCATGGTCAAGTAACCTCGGCGCAATGTGGGGAGCTTACCAGTAATAACCAGCTCCATAGCGTCAGATCGTGGAGCAGGAAAATACTAAGGAGCATTTTGTGACGGAAAAGACGCCCGACGACGTCTTCAAACTAGCCAAGGATGAAAAAATCGAATTTGTCGACGTTCAGTTTTGTGACTTGCCCGGAATAATGCAGCACTTCACTATTCCGGCTTCGGCCTTCGATAAGAGCGTGTTCGAGGACGGGCTGGCCTTTGACGGTTCATCGATTCGTGGGTTCCAGTCGATCCACGAGTCCGATATGCTGCTGTTTCCTGACCCGGACACCGCACTCATCGATCCGTTCCGTGCAGCTAAGACACTGAATGTCAACTTCTTCGTCCATGACCCGTTCACCTTCGAGCCATACTCTCGCGACCCGCGCAACATAGCTCGCAAGGCTGAAAACTATTTGATTAGCACTGGTATCGCTGACACCGCGTACTTCGGTGCCGAGGCCGAATTCTACATCTTCGACTCGGTGAGTTTCGACTCACGCTCGAACGGTTCGTTCTACGAAGTCGATGCGATTTCTGGGTGGTGGAACACCGGCGCGGCGACCGAGTCCGACGGCAGCCCCAACCGCGGCTACAAGGTTCGCCACAAGGGTGGGTACTTTCCGGTGGCTCCCAACGATCAGTACGTCGACCTGCGCGACAAGATGCTTACCAACCTGACCAACGTTGGCTTCGTTCTGGAGAAGGGCCACCACGAGGTGGGCACCGGTGGGCAGGCTGAGATCAACTACCAGTTCAACACACTGTTGCATGCGGCCGATGACATGCAACTGTACAAGTACATTGTCAAAAACACCGCGTGGCAGAACGGCAAGACAGTCACCTTCATGCCCAAGCCGCTGTTCGGTGACAATGGCTCCGGCATGCATACTCACCAGTCGTTGTGGAAAAACGGCACCTCGCTAATGTACGACGAGATCGGCTATGCCGGTTTGTCAGACACCGCACGCCACTACATCGGAGGCCTACTTCACCATGCACCGTCGTTGTTGGCGTTCACTAATCCGACCGTGAATTCCTACAAGCGTTTGGTTCCCGGCTATGAGGCGCCGATTAAATTAGTGTACAGCCAGCGTAACCGGTCCGCATGTGTGCGTATCCCGATCACCGGCAACAACCCGAAGGCCAAGCGGCTGGAGTTCCGCTGTCCCGATGCATCGGGCAACCCCTACCTGGCGTTCTCCGCCATGTTGATGGCTGGCCTGGACGGCATCAAGAACAAGATCGAGCCTCAAGCCCCGGTTGATAAGGACCTCTACGAACTGCCACCGGAGGAGGGCGTAGACATTCCGCAGGCGCCCACCCAGCTGGCTGCGGTAATCGACCGACTCGAGGAAGACCACGACTACCTAACTGAAGGAGGAGTGTTCACACCCGACTTGATCGAGACGTGGATCCACTTCAAGCGCGAGAACGAGATCGAACCGGTCAACATTCGACCGCATCCGTACGAGTTTGCGCTGTACTACGATGTCTAAGGGGGACGCGGAAACCCTCTTGATGATCAACCAAAGCGGGTTTCTGCAATTTAGGCCCGGGGCTGACGTCCGATAATCACCCGCGACATGTTGACTGGCTGTCCCTCAGCCATTTCGGCAACCTCTAGCCAAGCTCCTGAAGACTTCAGAATACACCGTAGTTTCGGGTTCTAGTCGTTGCTAAAACGTCATGCGTGGAGCATGACGCGAAAGCGGCTCCATAGAACACCGAAGCTGATGACAGTACGTAGCTAGCTGTCCAAAGTCAGGTCCTTGCGGAAGCGTCACTTTTGTGTCGGCCAATGTGATGGCTGGTCCGACACAGCATCCGCGGCATGGTAAGAATACCGTTTGATGTTGGCATCCTCGGCGCACCGATATCGGTAATAGTGAGTGCCGTCAGTACGGTGAAATCATCTAGCGACAAACTGTTTCTAATTCGCAATTCCCTGCAGCCGGTCGTCCGCCACGATAGCGTGATCGGTCCCGATGAGGTCAACCAGCTAGCCGTTGTGGCGCCCAGCGCTGCGCAATTGCGGTCTCGTCCAATCCCCGATATAGAATCGGTATAGGCCGGTAGGATTGGCTGTATCTCCAAACACCATGTCCGGTAGAACTCACCGTCGAATTGCGTCCAGCCCGGTTGCCGCAGCGCCCGCATCAAGTCAAAAATTTCTTCGATACTTTTGCCGCGGGCAGCGAACAAGCTCTCCCATAAAGGCGAATTCCTGTTGTTACCAACTAACGCCGATGTCGAGCTCCACTCGTCCGGACGGCAAGAATGCCGCGGTGCCAATGGCTTTGGTCGCCGAGTAAGGATAGCCCATCGCGGGCATGTAGATGATGGTGACAAACCGCAGCCGGATGGTGACTTGGGTGTAGGGGATACGGGGTGTTTAGGGTCTCCAAATTAACCACGTGGTACGGAATCCCGATGCTGTTGTCGTAACCGAGGTCGTCGTCGGCCTTGGCGCTCTCGGTGATTTCCCGGGTGTTTAAGAACGCGTTGCTGATGCCGAATTTCATTCAGCTTCCTGCGCCCATACTGGCTCGATAAGTACCCTTTCCTCTTCGAGAATGATCTCTGCGTAACCCGCAGGACAGCAGCATGAATAGGATTTGGCATCTTTCGACATGGTCAACGAAAGTCTCGATGCGAAGCGCGCCAAATGGGAGTATCGCGCATATACTTAACGGTGGTGGTGCCGGTGAACAGCGGTTTGGTACTGCTGGCCCTAGGACTTGGCGCCATATCTGTTGAGATGTTGTCGACCCCAGTTTTAGCTGGCTTGGTCACTGCCGCATTTGGTGCACCTGAACTGCTCGCCCGAGCCGTTGTTGTTGTGTGGTGGTCGGGGGTGTTGGTGTTTGTGGCAGGAATTGTTGGTCGGTTTCATAGGTGGCAGGTGAAGTAGTGTTCTGGTGTGCCATCGCTGGCCGATACGGTCGGGAGTTTGGTGGGCTAGCCTAGATCTTGTTGGCGCTGGGTGTTGGGGGCGCTTTCGGGTGCATGCTATGGCTGTGGGGTGTCTGTTTGTTCACCGGCCCTCGGCCAGCCGGTGTGCCCCCGGCTGTGTTGGTGCCGTGTTGGTTTCACAGTTCGTCGATGACCTCGCAGCCGGTGATGACGCGTACGGCGGTGCTCTAGCCTAGGGCAGTACTTGACTTTTTGTGGGGATCGACCGCGGAAGGAAGATAAAAGCCATCCACGGCGTGATCTGGTGACTTGTGCGCGTGGCGGGCTAACACATCACCAGAAAAGCGCAACTGATCCCCGGCCACCCGCCACACCAGACGCACCCCCAGCATCGCCAGCTTCGATGTCGCGGCCGGTGACCAACACCAACTACTCGGCGGCCCTTGCAAGCAGCCCACCTACGCCGCGACCAACCCTAAACCACCAACACAACCCACACCACCGATCCCCACCACATAACCCACCACACCCCTCAACCACACAAAACCAAACCAGCAAGAAATAACCACCAACAACCAGCACAACCACGATATCGCGGGTGCGCCTCAGTGCGCAGATGCCCGGCGGCATCGCATAGCAACCCGGGTTAGGATCAATGCTGTGGTGAATATCAGCCACAACAGCCTGATCAAAGCGTTAACCGTGCTGCCCAACCGGGCCACCGCAACCCCCGGCCGTCAGAACCGTCGTTGCGGCGTTGTAGGCTTTCGGGCCACGAGCCATGCCGGCAGCCTACTCAGCTCGGTGTCGGTAGTTGGTGTGCTCGGCAGTACCTTGGGAGCCAGGACTACCAGCGTTTTGACTCGCATCGGCGACCGTAATCGTAACTGTCTAACCCTACCCGCAGGCTTCAAAGAATCCATCTCGCCCGACAAATTGAAACGTCTGGTCGCACAAATCTCCGAAAAACCTGAAACCATGCAACACTACTATCGTTGATCACGATAGCCTTGCTTGACCAAACTCTCCAAAACCTGGCCTACAAGCCATAATACTTGTCCAACACTAGCAAATCCAAGGTTGTTCCATTCGAAATCAATCGGGCTAATAAATAGGCAAACTAATGCAGTGTGCGAGCTGATCTCAATAACATCTCGATGTCTTCTATTTATAATGTTCCCAGCGGCTGTGCCCTAACGTGGTTGCGATTTCGAGACCAGCACGGGCTAAAACGATTCCGGAGCGGACCACTGTCCTAGATGGTGACATCGTTGTGGGTCGGCTGCGTCAACAGCAATGCAGGCCAGGGGGATCAAGAGAATTTATACGTTCTACAGTTTCGATCAGTAGAGTGGAGAATATGGTGTTATTGCGAATTCAGATCTATTTAATTGCTCGATTTTGGGTCCACATGGTCTTTGGTCGCGATGTGAAGGATGCGATACTTGCCCCGGACCGGGAGAAAAACGAGTCATGAGACTGCTGTTTGCGCTTCTCGGCGCTACCGCCATGATCGGTCTCGCTGCTCCCGCCTGTGCCGGCCCAGATGGCGACGGCAAGGGCCTCCTCGCTGCTCTGCAGCAGACCGACATTGGCTTCAACGAAGCAGGGTCAAGCTGTCGTGTCCGCCAAAGCGGTATGTACGTGCTTGCCACAACGGCGAATCGCGTCTGGAACTAATCCAAGACCACAATCCCGAACTTACCATGGATTACGCAGCAAAGTTAGCTGTGCTTACGGCGAAATACTACTGCTTCCACCAAATCTCTACGGCATAGCGCGACCCTGCAACGTGGGAGGATTGTCAACTCATCGCTGGATCAGTTTTTGTTTTGACCCAGCGGTTCACCCGCCAGCAACGGTTCGGTCGTAATTTAACCGATTCGGTAAGGAGACTTGCCGTTCACCTGTGTCTGGTTGGTTGCCGACGGCAAGATCGTTGCGAGGGTGGTGGTAGGCGCTCATCCCCGTTATCGGGAAAGGATGCGGTGTCATGCACACTACTGGGCATCGCTGATTTCGCGCTCCGACTGGCCGTTGGGATGAGTTGGGCGACCTTATCGGCTTCGAGCGGCAATCGCGGGCACGCATGGCCGAGCCTGCGCACTCAACGTATTGGTGGCCGCCGGGTGGCCAGCCTGGTTGGTGCGCCATGCAGCCGCCATCGAGGACAGCAGCTCCATCAGAGGCGCGTCTTATGTGGTGGCTGAAGTCCGGTTTCTCGACGGCAGTAGGTGTGCTGGCTGCCTCTGGGCACCTGCTATTCATCGTGATGGCCACCGGTAACATCGTTGCCATACTTAATATTATTGGGTCGCTTACTTGGCCGGTTGATCGACCGCGACAACGTCATCGAAGAGGACAAACGCCTGCGGCCATAATCAAGTACAGTTGATCTGTAGTCGTAAATGTGGAAAAGTATGCGTTCGTCCACATCGTGCAACACATCAGCAGCAATGACATCACCCTGCGTGCTATATTCTCCGAGAAGGCCGATGTTGACAACATTGGTTTGGCAGCACAATTGTTTGTGGACGATGATACGCTGGCAAAATTGGAGCGACTGGTGGCGGCACTTTCACGACATCCCAGCATATACGCCGTTCACCGGTACGTGGGCAATCAAGCGCAGGCAGACCGAGGCCTGAACAAGTCGGGCCTCAGCTAGGGGGGGCTGCCGGTCCAGTGCGGTCGTGGCTAGCAAGTCGGAGCGGTGGCTGGTCGATGGTGGATGGGTCCTACGGGTATTGAAGGTGCGCTTGGTGGCCTTGGTCTGTGTGCCATCGGCGACCACCACCTGTTCCCATTCTGGGGGTGACACCGCTACCAGCCGACTCTAGATCGAGAACCCTTACTTATCTCAGGGGACGCGAAGAGTCAGCATCGGTTCTCTGGGCAAGTTATTGATGACGTTGTAGCCGGCATAGCGTCTCATCGGGCGTCCATGGTTATACGACATCACCGACAGGTGCTTGCTATCCGTCTGGGCCCGCAGCCACGTCACCGGCAGCGAACATCGAGGGTACGCCGGTTATTCGTAGATAGTCGTCGACTGGTACCCGGCCTAGTCGGTCGCGTGCGATCGATATTTGATTTGCTCGGTTTGTGAAGCTGGCTCGCATGCCGTACTATGGTGGTTGCGTTCAGCCGCTCTCCCTACGGGAGCGGCCCGCCGCCCGCGCTGACGGCGGCGACGTCGGCTCCTGTCCCGGTCTCAACGCCGTTACCCGTCAAGGCTTGCTCGATCACCAGTCGCGCCAACACGCCCATCGGAGCCAACCAAGAGATTATGATCGATCGGCACCACCCGCGGTGCAATGCCGTCCAGGGCAAACAGTGTCCGAAGCCTGCTCGTCAGCTCGCAGGCCGCCTCGATTCCGGTTGGCCCAGCACCGATCACGATGATTGCGGTCGGGGAGGGCTGCAGCATCTTGGCCGCGCTCTGGGCTAAGGTACGCAAGTGGTGCTCCAATTCGAGGGCGTCGTCGTAGGTGTCGATGTCAAAATCGAACTTGCGCAGATCACTGAATGGTGGATTTGAGTACCTGGTTGCCTACGGTCAGCACGAGTCGGCTGTGGCTGTAGGTCGTACGTTTAACGTGGTGACTGTGTTGGCGTTGGTGTCGATCGCGGTGACTTCTGTGGCGACATGCACAACTCCGGCCAGGTCGAGGACATCAGCTAGCGCAATGCGGAAGCCGCTCAAATTGGTCTCATAGTTGTGAACCCGGATAGTATGAATAAGGGGCTTGGCACTCAAAAATGTGATGTCGACTGTGCCTGCTAACACCTTGCGCTCGTCGAGTTGCTCGCTGGTAGGCACCGAGCACCGTCCACAGTCCCGCGAACCTAGAGCCGATAACAACCATATCGGTTGCCGGCTCGACATTTCCCCAAATTCTTCTGCTGTTGTCTGCCGCTTCCAGCACCAAACCCCACCGCGATATCCAGTAGGTAGCCCTGTGGTTTCTCGCCGCCATTAACAGACGTACCATGCAACCGACAAAAATGCATGTGCCGGCCAGGCCGATATCATCAGAGGCTTACTTGTTGCAGGCTGGGATCGTAGTCTTTTTGATGTGAGTATGTTGGCTGATTTCTGGTCCGGGTTGCTTCCGCAGATACGGGATCCGGTGTTGTTTGCCATTGCATTTTTTTATTGCTGTTAATTCATTGAGGGTATGGCGGCCCGCAAACTGGAATGGGTCTAAACTGCCGTTCCTGAAAATTCCCACACGCCGTAACCACCTGCTGACGCGCATAGCACCCCCGATTCGGTGACAAGTACCTCGATGGGGTTGGTCTCTATCGCCGCTACCACCGGCTGGAGAGCCCTGGCCTGTTTGGTCATGCGGCGATGCATGCGTATCTGCCGCTTTGGCATATACCGGCATCCCAATGGTACGCTTGGGTCATCGCGATACTCGGAGTTGATCTTCTATATTATATACCACCGCATCGCCCATCGGGTTCGGCTGATCCGGGCTACGTATCAGGACCACGACTCGAGCGAATACTTCAACTTCGCCATTGTAATTGCGCCAGAAGTGGAACAACAGCGGCGAGGTTTGATGCGGATTTGGTTGCTCCTGTTGGGGCTTCCCCTTAGGTGGTGTTCTTCGGCTGGTCGCTGAACTTGATCTATCAGTTCTGGGTACATACCGAGCGGGATCGACAGACTACCGCGGGCCTTTGGATTCATCTTCAACGCACCGTTACACCATGGGATGGCAAGGATTTGTACTTCGACAAGAACTACGGTGGTATCTGTATCCTCTGGGACCGGTTGTTCGGTATTTTTCAGCCGGAGCTGTTTCACCCCGCACTACGGCCTAACCAAACAAGTCGACACATTCAACGTGTGAACCTTGCAGGCCCGCGATTATGTGGCGATTGTCCGTGATTGGCGATCGGCGACGCGCCTGCGTGATCGGTTGGGCCACGTCTTAGGACCGCCGGGCTGGGCGTCGCGCAGTACTGCTCAGGCCGAAAACTCCGCCCCGCTGGCTATGTCCCGTTAGCATTACCGCCAGCCAGAGGTGATGACTAAAACAGGGTGGCCGATGTGAAACGCGCTTTTAAGGAGAGATTACGACGTAACTTCAACTTATGGTCGGCAGTCGCGTCGGCTCCAAAGGATCTGGAATCCATGGTGTGCTGTCTGATTATGCGCGCATTCGCTGCGCCGGGCGCCGTCATGACATTCGTGCCTAATCCGCCATCGACAGTGGCCAACGTGGACTCCACGTTGATTTCTCGGGCACGGAAATCCGCCAGGACAACTGCATCTGCACCTTGGGTTACGTCGATCCGAATCTAAAAAAATCGCATTCACTGCCGAACACTGCCGTGGTGGGGGAGTGATAACTGACCGGAACCACAATTTCATCGACCATCTTGCGACATTCCGGGACAACACGCCCAGCAACACGACCGTGGCCATTGAATCAGTTAATTACCGATTATGAGGCGATAGTTCTTGACGATTAATGCGATAGCAAGCAATATTTTGTCTTGTGAGCGTCGACTGGAGTAAAATCCAATCGTGGTGTTTCAGCCTGGACAAACGATCCACCATTTTGTGTTATCACCGGTTAGACTTGTGGAACCGTGGCGAGCGTCAACAACTGGTGGTTCACGCTGGCCCACAGCATCCAGAGTCAGAAACCCGATTCGGAGGGCGGTATACCTGTGGTCAGGGGCAAATTGTCGGGATTTTTAACAGTGTCTGGGGATTTGCCCCGAAGCGGTGTCGTGACAATCCACCTTCAGAATAGGTTCGCCAGGATCTTGGAATGATCTCTAATCCCCTTTAACGCTTATCGCCGAGAAGGGCGAACGTGAACACACCGGAATCAAGGGTGCGGCATCATGCAACTGCTCGTCGGTTGATTCCAGCGTCAATCTGGTGACCTACCCCCTTAGCCTATCAATACTACCCAGCCGAATAGTGCTTCAACAGTCCGGGTTCGGTGGCATCGGCCACCTCACTGATCCCGGCGATGCTGATTCCCAGTTCGTCCAGTTAACGGGATTACCGTGTTAGCGGCCCGCGTGGCGCGGTTCTGCTCTGTATGTCGCGTGGACATTGTGTATATCTCTCGATAGTCTTGCTATACAATCAGATTACTATATGCGAAAACAGGAATTTCGATATTGATTACGCTGCCACAGTGTTGAACGGAATGCATTAGATTGGTGATCTCGGTTGTGTCAGACTGGCTGCGTGGGTAAACGGCAGGACTCGAGGGAGCACGTCGAAGCGCAAATTGTCGAACTGGATTGTCGGCAGCTGATCGATAGCGGTGCAGCTGCCTTGTTTCTACGTGCAATAGTTCGCGATCTGAGCATGGTTTCCTCGGCAGGATACTGCTATGTGTCAAGCCGTGATGAGTAGGTGATCTTGCTGCTTGTCGACGCCTATTCCGAACTGGCCGGACACCTTGGAGCAGGTTTGTTATGTGGTAACCGATCAGTGGACTGACCAGATGATCGCCATCGTGCGAGTGTTGCAGCAAGGGACCAGCACCCCTCGCTCGTTGGGCCTTGCTTTAAGGCAGCCCGGTATCGGGATATTGCGCTCCAGCGGAGAAGAACGTCGGAGTCGACACCTGTGTGGTGCAGCTTTTTCGACGCAGTCGCCGCCAGTATGGCCACCGGGGAGATCAGGTTGACCAATGACCTAGTCCCGCAAACGATGTCATCGAACTTCGAATGGATTCGTCACGTGTTCGGATTGCCCGGCGATGATCATGTCATCGTTTAAGTGCTTTTTGCTGTGGTCAGGCGTGGTAGATGCGACCAACCTGGAGGTCTTCGAACAGTACGGTGCCAACACCCTGACCGAACCGGAGGTAGGGTGTGACATCCAGATGCGGCTGTTGGTGAGTGTGCTGACCCAACATTGGGGGTAGCGCTACTCGCTACTAATAGAACGAATTTGGAATGTGTTCATTAGATTTTCTCCGACCCCCTGCTGCTTAGAGTGGCAAAGTTGTTCTCAAGTCTGCTGCGCCTTTCTGCTGGCCAGCAGGCTGGGCTATCCCGCGAGACGGTGCATTTTTCCGGTTTAGTCGTCGAACACCGATCGCGCGGGTTATTTCCTGGACTTGGACGTCACGGAAACGGCACCTACCGGCCTGTTAGGCGTTCGCAAGTGGATGCGGATTCCCGATGGGTATTTTGCTTCGGATACCTGTAATTACTGCAGCAAATCCACAGATTTTGTGGTGAGCATCTCGCTGAGTTATCTCAGGAACATGCAGTTAGAGCTGATCACGTCGAGTCCGGGGTAAGAGCATCTATAGTGAATTTTGTGTGGTCGTGGATCCGGTTTGTACCACATCTGCACCGAAGTTGAGAGCCTCGATTTTTTGACGCAGTGAATGAAGTGGTGCAGCAGGGCGTGATGCCTGGTGCAATCCAGTTCGCCTATGTCAAAGCCCTAGGCGAGAGTGCCGTTCATTGAGATCGTTTATATCCCAACAGCAATTCCGTTTTTCTACGACTATATAACGCAAGAACAGCGGTGGACTACGAACTTCTAGCCATGGTCAACGTAGACACCGTGGCGTCCTGTTCAGATGACATCGATGTAGTGGTAATCGGCTTCGGTATTGGTGGCGGGTGTGCGGCTGTCGGTGCTGGTGGTGGTGCTCGAGCGCTCCGCCATGGCGGGCGGTACCATTGCATTTGCTGGTGGGCACTTCATACCTAGGCGGCTGAACTGCGGGTCCAGCAGGTGACTGGTCATCCCGCCTCACCTGAGGAGAGGTACAAGTGCTTGGTCGCGTTGTCACCACAACCAGACTACGTTAAGGTGCATGTTTACTGCGCTGGCAGTGTGGAGCACTTCAATTGGTTTGAAGAACTGAGTTTTCAGTTCGAACGCAGTATACTTCCCGGGGAAGGCGGTGATCCAGCCTAACACCGAGGGATTGATGTACGCTAGTAGCGAAAAGGTCTGACCATTCCGCTAGATGGCGGTTGCAGCGGAGGCACAAGGTTCCCGTACCTGACGACATCGGCGGAGCCAGCAATGGTGGTCGACCTGCTGCTCAAGCGGGCCGTAAGCCTGGGTGTGCCGGTGTGCTACGACCGGTGTCACTGTGCTTATTGTGAACGGTGCGGGCTAGAGGCCCGTCTGAACGGCGTGATGTGGAAGCGGTTCGTGGAATCCGGTGCGGTCAAGGTGACGGTGGTCGTCATCGCCGTTGGGCGATTAGTGATGAATCCGGAGAATGGTGGCTAAATACACCTCAAAATTGGCCGAGAAGTTATTCGTGCTCGGCAACGTCTACGACGACGGACTGGGGCATCCGGATGGGCGTATCAGCCGGCGAGGTCACCCTGCACATGGACGGATTTTTTATGACGGCTCCGCTCACCGTCGATTCTGCTCATCGGGATCATCGTCAACAAGCTAGGATAGCGGTTCGTCGCCGAAGACTCCTGCCATTTCAGGATTGTCGGATTGATCATGGATCAGCCAGATAGCGTCGCGCTTTTGATCGTCGACGAAGTGCATCTGGAGGCATCTCACGATGCCATTGGTTCCCGCTGATTGACGGTTGGGAGGGCATCACCGAAATAGGGGTCGCACTCGATATCCTGCAGGGCAACCTGATCGTGGCACTCGATCGCTACAACACCTACGCCGCGTTCGGCAGCGACCGTCACATTATCTGCAATCAGTGCGCGTTTCCCACAGGTACAGCTGGCCGGTGAATTGGTCTATAAGCCTAACGTGGCAATGCGCGGAATGTCGGCACTGCCCGTGCAGGTCTGATACGCCGGCTCGTGTTGTGTGTTGGTGATTGTTGTAGCGTGTGATTGTGTGGGGGGGGGTGTCTGTGGTTTGGTTTTGGTTTCGGTGAACGGTGTGGTGTGTTTGTTGTAGCTATTGCTGTAGGTGGGGATTGCGGTTTCGAGGTTGTTGACATCGGTGAACGTGTTGTGGCCGGTGGTGGTGAAAAAGATTTCGGTTATATCTCAGCCGTGAGCAGCTTGTCGGTGTAAAGTGCAGTCTGGCTTGCTGGTTATTGTCTGGCCAGGTCCGGCTGCTGGGGGTTTGTGGGTGGCGTAGTTGTCGCAGATGACGCGCAACTGGATGTGTGGGTGTGTTTTGGTGGCGAGTTTGAAGGTAGTAGCCCAATCCGGCTTGGGTGCGATCCAGCTGCTTGGATCTGGGGCTTCATTGTTGACGTTGAGCACAACCACCGCCGCGGGTTGAGTGAGCCTGGGCGTGGTGCCGCGGATACTTTCGATCCGTTTCCCAGACTGCTTGCCGACCCTGGTGCACGCGTCTTTGCCCACCAGGCTCTCCACGGTTATTGCTGTTAGGAGGTGGGACGCTGGTCCAAGGGATGAGGATCGTGGTGCTTCGGTAGTGGTACCGGTCTGGTACCGCGGCCGGGTTCAACCGGGTGCTCTCTTTTGCCTCAATCGGTTTTCACCGTTCTTCGGAGGTGGTGAACCGACGATGAATGTCTTTCCACCTCCAGCGATACCGTGCTCGAAACCATCGAATGACCCGTTACCACGCGAAGTGGCACCGGCGGCTAAGGGTGTGTTTGCAGGCCATGGACCGGACGTAGTTGGTCCACCTGCGCAGGATCTGGTTTGATCGTGTGCCAGCACACCACCGGATTGCGCTGTGATTTCCTGTTCGTCAGGGCACGGATCTTGGCTTGCACACACCGTTGTGTCCGGTCGGCGATAGAAGTCTAGACATGCCACTTGGTCGTTCTGTTCTTGCGTTTTCACCCGGTGTGTCAGCTGCGAAAGTCCACACCGTTACCGAGATGCATGATCTGTGTCTTTGCAGCCGACAACTGCAGACCCAAAGACGTAAGCACCGAGTCGATTTCATTTGCAGGGCTTCAGCGTGTTTGATTGTGTTGTCCTCGGCAGGCCTTTGGATGAGCCACCGACTACACAGGTAAGCAGTTGACATCGAGCCGCCCGGCTTCCATGGCCCGCATCAGATGTTCATCGAGCGCAGACAAGGCGATGTTGGTCAGCAACGACGACAAGATATCGCCCTGAGCCGTTTCGGTGTGAGTGTTCTCGTGCTCACCAGACTTGGTGAGCACACCAGCCTGAAAAACGTCTTCACCAGGACCAGTACGTGTTTATCCTTGACTTGCAATCACATTCCGCTCCAGCAAGAGCGGAATGTGAGCTGAAGTCACGGCGCACCTCGATGTCTGGCAATACAGCACCCATCGATAGCCTTGAGTGCTGTATTGGTCAAGCTCGGCGATCGCGTCCTGAGATCGCCGCTTGGGGTGGAACCCAGGGGGACTGGCGCGAAATCGGTCTCGAAGACAGGACCCAGCACCAGCTTCAACGTATCCTGAACGATTCGATCCGCGATAGCCGATGTACCGAGCTTTCACAGTTTCCCAACCTCCGGATTCGGGAATCTTACGTTTCCGCACCAGCAGCGGTCGCAACGAACCGTCCTTCAACCAGTCCGCAGGTGGTCAAAACCCGCTACCCCGACGATTTCTTCGCCGTGGGCGACGGTCTAGTCCCCACGCCAGCAGTTATTCGCCCCCATGGTCGCCTGTGACCGGGTCAAACACCACCAACAACGTCGCGGGATCACACACGAGATTGAACAGGTCATCGAACTTGCCAGCCACGATCGACCGCAGCCCCACGATGAAGTTTGACTGTATCTACGATACCCGTCACCAAGGCCCCAACCGGGCCGGTTGATCAAGAGCGCCGACAATCACCGGCGTGTCGTCGACAGTACAGCATCTTTTCCTTCCTCCAACCCGCTGCCATCCTTTCTCCACGCGCACGGGCCTTTCCCCGGCTCAAAGTACTACGGTGACCCCGCCTCTGACCCGATCGACCGACGATGAACCCAACCCGATCAAGCGTGTTGGCCGCACAGCACCCAGGCAGGACCTAGGACGGTTCCCACCCTCCCCGGCGTCACCCAGGCCAGGCTGCTACCGCTTCACCGTTCTTGCTGCGACAGGACCGGCGGCGAAGATCTCTCACCTTCACGTTCAATCATCAAGGCTGCGTAGCGCACATAGATCCAGGTAGAGCCCGACCACATCACACAGTCTGGCCTCCCGCCCGGGAACTTGACAGTCTCCACACGATGCGGCTGGATGCCCCTATTTACGCCAAATCCACGCGACCGAGGCGAATGCGATCCCCAGCCGATCAGCCATCAACCGCGCCGCCCAATGCGTCACACCCAGATAAACGAGCGATTCACCCGTACCCACCAACATCTCTTACAAGCACCGAAGCACATCCCGTCCCCGGCGTGCCCGAACCAGGATATCAGTATTTAGCCACCCCACCGGACACCACCAACCCAATCCACGCCCGCGTCACTTGCCCCACCAGCACACACGACGCCCTCGTCAACCACTCCAGCCGACCCCGATCACCAACGCGCAACTCCAAGGCGGCAACCACATACACCACCCACTTACCTCAACCAACCAAACGTACCCACCCAATAACACACACCACTAAAGCAAACCGTCTTCGGACTTAGTGGCCAATATGGTGTTATCTTTCCCGAACGCGCCGTAGTCACGCCGAATATCAAGCTATCCCACCGACATCCTCGGGTGCTGGCTCCGCCGCCGATGTCGTGGCCATTATAATCTGTTGCGAATTATCCTGGTTGACAAAAACAAGAGCCTAGTCTGATCCCGGGCCGTCGACTACCATGACTCAACTCAAGTATGAATCCTTTGATTATACGTCATCCACCTGTTTGGCTGGCAAATCCTGCGCAATTTCATATGGCTCTGGTCCAGGGGCCTAGCGACTGGACAGTCAGTTATATGTAGACTTTCGCCCTCTGGATATTTCTTAAATTCCGTCGCGAACATATCGCTCATGTCCTGGTAGCTGTGGACGTTAGGAACGTTGCAGAGTTTCCTCCTCCATTAGGAAATAAGGGGCGTTATCGTCCACTTAATCGCTGCGGGACGGTGTCGTCTAGTGGAATTTGTGGTACGTTATTCCAGTCGGCCACACCCGCTGCTGCCCGGACGTTGGTGGCTTTGGTGTCGTCATTAGAAATCCGCGCCAGCGGCAAGGGGGTTGGTGCCCTGCTTATGGATTATTTTGGATTATTTCGGCCTGAGCGGCGATTGCCTGGCAGAGCTGGCACTGCGTGCTATGGCGCATCGCGTTGATACCTCGTTCGGTGACCGCAGGAACAAGACTGGTTGTTGTGGCGGCATACCTCGGCATTAGTTGTTACTCAGCTGCGCAGTGATCCCCTCTGTAGGTCACCGGCGGCTGCCTCGAGGGCTTCTGGTTCTACTGTCACCCCAGTAGGGAGGGAAAGGATGAGGAATTCAGGATCTTCCCTATTCGATCTGGCCGAGATAATCGTTTACTGCTCACACACCCCAGTCACACACCCCAGCGATCTGAGTTCACGCGGCGTACCGACGCTCTTGCCGGTGGTGAATTGCAGCAAAAAGTAACTGGTGTGCAGTGCCCACGACAGGGCGAAGCCACCCAAACCACGGCAGCTCAGAAGTTACAGTGGTGCATAATGCACACTCTTGAACCAGTCAACCGGGCGGTTTCGCATGGTGGGCGCTATATCGGGTGTGACTGTTGCTCCCTACCGTCCTAGGCCTGCAGGCTCGTCGGCTAACTTTGTGCCGTGACCGTGGGTGAACGAAACCAGGTGCGGCTGGGTCGTCGGGGTGGACGATTTTCAGACCCAGCCCAGTATGGCTCAAACCGGCAACTGATCAAGGTGAACTTTCGGTTCAACAGGTGAAGACGTGGTTTAGCCAGTGTTTGAGCGGTCGTCGACGCTGGCTAGCTGCTGACGGCTTTACCTGTACAGTAAGCCAATTGTCGGCTTTCTATGGAACACTTCCTTGACGTGAGCACAGAACCTCGGTGGACCGAAGCCCAGCGGGTTGTCACCCTCGCGGCGATCGACATTGTGAAGACGTTCTTCAAAGCGGACCGAGACGCCGCGAGTGCCAAGATCAACGAGTATCTCAGGCGGATCGGCAGTGAGGGCGTCATTGCGGGTTACAACGGCCTGTGCGGGATGCTCGTCAAGCACGTTGCCGAAGTGACTGGTGAGGATCCTATGGCGGTCGTCTATCGGGCCGAGGAGACTGCACGCAACGTGTTGCCGGAAGAGGCAGAGTGATCGGGTGCGTTGTTTGTGTGGGATCCCAATACACCGCCGCACCTAGGGGGGCCTCTAAAAACTGGTCACAGCCCAATCATGCCGGCGGTCGTTCGGACACGTTAGTCGTACACTGGGGGCCCTGGAGGTACGGTACAATTAATTAGCAACCTTTGCTATATACCCTGGAATTAAATTTGTTTCACCCTTTTATTCCCTTGTGTGATTATTTCACTATAATTATAGCAAAATCAATTGTATAATTCATTGCAACATCTGAAGCAAAATTTCATTTCCTATAACTAGAGCATTGTTATTTTTCGGTTATGTGACTGCTCTCGCTGCGCTATAGTTTTTGATCAATAATACCCCTGAAATCCTCTATAGTTCCGGATGAAAATTCTCCCGCAACGATCGACTTTTAGAGTTCAGTTTCGTGGATATCGAATGTCGCAACTGACCGGTCGATATTTTGGAAGTAGATTCAATACCGGTAATGTGTAAACCGCTTTGTTGCAACGGGGTATTTAGTATGGAACTTATCCCAATTTCTTGGTGATCGACTGGAATGGTCGCTATACGGTGCTGACTTTTCCTGGAGGAGCTGCTTTATTCGGCTGTGAACACGGTGGCGTGTCTATCGGTGGCAGGGACACCTAACAAGCCCAGGTTACTCATCACGTGTATCCCGCCGATATTGCCCGGCCAGGAGGATGGCGTTTTACCTTCCCATCCGATGTCGTGATCTGATCTACCGAGCAGATATTTTTTTATGACTTGGATCATGATTATCGGTTTTGCCTATCTAATTACAGATTGATAACAAAAGTTCTTATGGCGCCTTAGATCCTATTTTTGGGTGTATAATTTTGGTTTTTATGTGTGTGTATAGATAACCGATAGATGTGTTGTCACGACAAATTTGCTTAAGGTGGAGAAAAATGCGACACACGCACACTGTCCGGTACAGGATTTGACCTGGTAACCAAGTACTCTGGCTCTTCTCGCAAAGATAATCCCATAAGCGGGAGAAACGGAAGGTGCGAGCATAACGTGGGCTGGCAATGATCTTCATCGTCGTTAAGTTTTAGACCAGACCTGAGTGGAGCGAACGCTGGCCTGATTTGGTTGCGTCGTTCATCGCTGCCACTTGTGTCGAAGCGGGCAGTCTGTAGTTCGGATGGTCCCGCAGACTGGACAACTCGGCAGAATACGTTCTGGTGGATGTCTTCCGTGACAATGGATGTGGGCCCATCCATGTCAACAGCGACCACTTCAGGCAGGCTATGCGCGAGTTGCTGCAGGTCATGACTTCGACCCCCAGGATCATCAGCCAGATGATCGAGGCGACGGGATGGTCGGCGATGGGGGAGATGTCGCTCGACTAGCCGGTGATGGTCGATTCACTGTTGAAAACCGCGATTTCGTCACCCAGCCAATAACTTGTTTCCAACGGAAGTGCATAATCGCTCCAAAACGAGCCCGGGTCGAACCAGGTCAAGTCCTTCTCCGTGACAAGCAATCTTATGTTCTAATTAGGTGTTCACCCAGTACGCTGTCTCTAGACTTCTAGACTTATTGTGCGCCGTTGGTCCTGGTAGCCGCTGCGTCTTCTCCTGAATCTTCCTGTCCAGCAAAACTAGTAACCGAGTACAGTCATTGAGAGTCGGGACACAGCAGCGCAGTCAGCGGCCGGTCAACCGTACGGCGGTCTAAACGCGGTGTCGTTCCTCCATGCGATCACACGTATGTAGTGGTGCATTCTTTTGTTTACGGCTGGCATATGGCGTCAACTGACGCAGCCAGCATTGCCGGGTTTGCTGTAAGACGGCTTGCCTCAGATAGTCAAGCTGAACGACGCGGTGGTTGGTTCCGGTCCGCATGTCGAAGAGTTTGTCGCCTAGTTTGACATGTCGATCAGTGGCGGCCAGTCGTCAATGGCAGCCGCTATGCTTACGGTGGTTCATCGGACTATTCGTCAATGTCTGGATGGCACAGTCGGCCCGCGAACGCTCCCGAAATAGTCAGAGATCGTCGGCCTGGTTTTCGTTGAGTGCTTTATCCAGGGCGAGCGTGTTCGATTTCACACCAGCACGATAAGCGCAGATAGCCTATGGACAGGCGTAGCGTTTGGAAGTTGATCGGGCTGGCCGGTGTTGCCGGCGTCGTCGCTAGCAGCGCGCTGGTCCTGCGCGATCAACGGAAACGACGTGCCTACACGGCCAGCGAAATCCGGTCCTGACTGCATCAGTGGCTGGCCGAATCCCACTCGGAGGGTTTTCAAGTCAAATCGAGGTCAGCAGCCGCTTTGGCCGCAGCCAAATGCTAGTCACCAGAAGAGTTTAGTACGGCTACCGATTAGCGCCCGAATTTATTTGTACTGCTTTCGCTTTGTCTTGACCGAGCGCGTAGTGGACGTTGCTATCATGAATCCGTCACTGTGACAATTGATACACATCAGGCCCACCACGGCAAGGCCGCACCAACGCATCTTGGTCACCAAGTTGTCGGGCCTATAGGCAATGTCTAGTAGGGTTCAGCTCGGTCACTGCAGGTAGTGATTTTCATGTGAGCCGCTTGGGTGACTTTCGTCAGGTGCGACCTGGGCCGAAGACGGTGGTAGTTATTCAGACCTGCTAGTGATATTTGGAATTACCGATGCACTGGCCCGCAAAATGACTTTCCGAGCGTTGTATCGGTTCGAGTTCTGCGGTTTGCTGGATTGTCCAATTTTGGTTGTGGCCATTGATGACATGCCAATCGGGCAGTTAGTCGAGTGTATAGGGGAGGATATAAGCGACTCCGGTGAGACGTTAGACTGCGTGGTGTTTGATAGACTGCGGGCCGGCTAGACTACCCGCATAGTGATGTTACCGATAGCTAACTCGATGACTCGCTGGCCGAGTTGATCGGATCGGACTACTGACCGATGCACTACATTGCATTGGCAATGTAGTCGTCCTTGTTTGCGCCGATTATGGAGAATCTCGCGAACGTAGGGCTGCTACGCTGGGCATGTATTGTGGTGGAAACGCCGTTTGGTCACGACCCAGGTTGGGCCTGGGGGACTTAATATTTGGCTGCGCGCCGCGCTCGACGAAGAGCCGATCCTGTGGGTGGACTAAATTTTTAGGCAAACAGCCTGTTGTCGAGTGGGAGTAACCGTGGTTTGCTCACTAGGTGTTCGTGCAACTGTGGGACCGCTATAGCGTTTTCGAGATCCACCTCACCATGGCCGAAGACTTCGGTGTGCAGTCCCGTGGCAAGTTCTACGACGCGGTGGGCACTTTTGCGTGACGTTGTAAAAACATCCGCTACATGTGCTCGCGTTGATCGCGAGTGAGCCTACGGTGGGATTGAATGCCGATGACCTGAACGACAAGAAGATTAGAGGTGTTCAGCGTGATTTCGTGCTGGACTCGCAGCGTTGCGTAAATGGTTATTACCGCAGCTATACCGACGTTGCTGGGGTGGAGAAAGATTCTCAAACCAAGACTTACGTCGCCCTGCGGACTGGGATCGACAACTGGCGGTGGGTCGGAGTGCTGATTTTCCTGCGCACGGGAAAGGGCTTGTCGGAGAAGATCACTGAATTGTGGCTTTTCTGTGCCATGTTCCTGGTTTGGCTTTCCCGCCCAGAAACCGACCAGCTGAACCCAACCAGATTGTGGTGCGATCGATCCCCGATCCGGGTATGCGCCTGCAGCTATCCACCCAACTGGGCGACTTTTGGCACGACGTTCACCTAGACTCCTTATTCGCCGCGGACCTCGGTGAACCGGTGCGGCCCTATAACGGCTTCTCTACGCCGGGTGGATCGGTGTTTAGCCGCTTTTCGTTCGATAAGACGGCATCGAAGAGGCGTGGTCTCGCTGCTAGAAAATCCGGGTAAAACTACCCAAACCATTGCGGGTCCTGGGGACCGAGGCTGCGTAGTTGTTGCTGCGCGGCCACCGCAGTTGACAAGAATTTGGTTCTCTGCTCGAATGCCTGCAGCCTAGTTAAGGAAACCGAAGAAGATGCAGTTTGGCGATGAGCGGCCTGGGCCGGATAGGCACCAAGATGTGCGCCGCTTGGTCAAGGACGGGCATGAGTGCTGTAGTGTACGATCACAACACTGATGCGGTTATGGCAATGGCCAGTGAGGGCGAGGAACGGCCGGGGTGTCCGTTGCTGGGGATCTGCGCGGAAAACTTCGCGCCCCACGAATAGTCCTGGGTGATGGTACCCACGGGTGAAATCACCACTTCGGTGATCACGGAGCCGGCCGACACGCTCGAGTCTGATGACATTGTGATTGACGGCGGTAATTCCTGTTACTGCGATGACATTAAACACGTAAAGATCTTATCCAAGAATGGGATTAATCTTCTTTCCTGAGCCACCAGCGGTGGGGTGTGGGTCCGGGAGTGTGGCTACATGTTTTATGATCAGCGGTGAAGATTACGCTTTCGCGCACCCGGAGCCACTGTTCGTTACCCCCTGTGCCGGGTGTCGAAGCAGCACCGCGTACGCCGTTCGACACCGAGCTCGCACAAGCCGAGTGATTGGCTACCCCAGCGCACTGGGGATGTCGGTCCAACGCCATCATCGGTACTCGCGTGTAGAAAGGCTTCGAAACTGGCGACGCAGAAACTGCGCCGCTGGAAAATCTGGAAAATCCTGGGTTATATCAATATTAAATTAACATCCCAGCGGTTGCCGGGTACGAGTACGGGGGCAGTGGAATCCGTCGAGCTCGGTAGCTATGATTGCGTTAACGCTGCACGAATTGCCCGCTCTGGGCGAGTTTGTTGGGTGAATGTCCGACAGTGGGGAAGGCCGGTGGATCGTTATAGCGGCGGTCGACGAAGGAGTACCGGAGCCAGTGCTTACGACCTTTTTTATGTTAGATTTGTCTTTCGTTAACTTTTTGAGTTCGGTGCCAAGGTGTTATCGGCGATGCGCAAACAGTTCGGCGGTCACGACGAGAAGCCCGCCTAATTCTTGGTTAAAACGGGCGATTTTCGACGACGTTGGTGAACACGTAATTATGATTATTGGTCGCTGTATGCTCAGCGTTGGATAATTCGACGAACTCCGCCCGCAGCACCTTAGCGAGAAAATCCTGGACGACCTCGGAGCTGACCCACGTCCGAGAGTGTGCCGCGAATCAACAGGACTGGGATTTGCAGGTCGACGGCGGCCTGCTCGATTCTCTCGGTGCGCAGCTCCGGGTTGTCTCCATGGGTTTGGTCATCATCGGATCCCAGTACAAGTGCCTAGTGCCTGTCGCGCAGGAGCAGGTTTTTCAATCCTTCGGGATTGCGTGGCTTCCGTCGGTGCGGTCAGTAGACGGCGGTTGCCTAGTCAAGGGAGGTCAAACCGTTGATGTGGCTGAACATGAAATCCCAGATGTGGGCGTTGCCGTTCTTCTCGTAACGCGGCACTACGTCGACCAACACCAACCCGACAACCCGTTGATCATCTGTACTTTCGGTAACCGGGATGTCGGTGAGTCTGCCCACGCTAGTCCCGGCCACTACCACTGGATGACTGAATCGCATCGAGCACGCGCAGGAAGTAGTAGGTCACACTTTCGAAGGCGTAGTCGGCTTCCAGTGTACTGTTGCTGTCACTCGTGTCCACGAGTGTCGATCGTGACGACACGATACCCCTGGTTCGCAAGGATCTAGCTGGCGGTCTTCCAGGAGAGCAGGTTTTGTCTCCCACCGTGCAACATTAGGACGGTTGGTGCTGACCTCGGAGCCGTGGTTCCATTCGTCGGCAACCAGAATGGATCCCACCGGCACCGGTGCAGCCAACTGGCTCTTCGGGACTGCGAAGGCGCTCACGGCTTCCGGGACGTTACCTAACCGAGTAACCGCCCGTTACGGGCGTGTTTGGGGCCTGTTTCCAGGCATCGAATCGGGGAACATGTTCGCTGCTTCGGGCGGTGGGCCGCAATGCCGTTAATCTTGCGAACACGATTCTTTGATGCTTATCAAACGTCCGACTGCGAATTGGCGGTAGTGTTAATCTGCCGCCTAGGTAGGGGCAAGACCAAGGAATGCCAGTGTCATTCGTATCCTTAGTACCGGAATATGTTAGCGTGGCGGCCTCCGATGTGACCAATATTGGGTCGGCCATCGCCGACGCTACAATCATAGCTGCCGGAGTCCGACTACCAGCCATGTTCGCAGCAGGGGTTGACGTGGTGTCGGTGTCATCGTAGCCCATGTTCCATGTCCACGGCCCGGTTTCCCAGGAGTTCGGCACGCAACGGCGGTATCATACCAGAAATGCGTGCAAGCTCTAACCGAAGCTGCGAACGCGTGTGCGTCCGCCGAGATTGCCAACGCACCGCCGTTCCAAATCCTCGAGTTAGGATATGCAGAATGCGATTAATGTGCCCATCCGGGAAATTTCAGGACGCCCAGCTGATTGGTGACGGCGCCGTCGGGGAGTTTGCTGACCACCAATGGTGAGCCGGGCGGGATTTTGGTAGGCAAGGGAGGCAACGGCTAAACTCGTGCAAATTTCTCCGGCCTAGTCGGAGGTAACGGCGTACGTGCTGGATTTCTTGGCAACGGCGGTGCCGCCAGCAGCAGTGGTGGTCATGGGGTTGGCGCAGTGTAGGTGCAAAGGGGCTGTTGCGCTAACACTGTAGCGCATTCGTCATGGGTTACTGACTGCGGCGCATCGGGACATAGCTCGGAAAAGCTGCCGTATAAAACTCGGTCCCTAACGTCGTGTCCACTTCATCGAACAAAGGTCCAGCATTTCCTGAGTGTGGCTATAGGTGCCCTCCATGTACGAGTAGTCGCTGAAACCAGAGCACGCTGTTGAAGCCTATTACGGTCATCGCCTTGATCGCCGACAAGTCGTGCTGGAACGACGCATACACCGGTGAGTAGATGATCTCGCGCGGACAGTGATTAAGCTTAGGCAGTAACACCATGGTATGCTGACATTATCGTTTTTCATTCGGTAGGTGATGAGCGGCACTCACGTCGCGCCGCTTTACGGACACCAAAAACTCCGCGCTTTGGGTGCTGATTCAATGCCTCTGAGGTGACATGCTGGATCACTGTGCGCCTGCCGCCGAACGACGTCTTGGTGTAGTTGAGCACCGCCCAGGCCGTGGTAGGTCACCACGATCGAGTTGTCGGAGGAGAAATCGTTTGGCCTAGTGCCGATGTGGAAAACGATCATCATGCCGATGTCTTCAGCTGTGGCCCAGAACGGCTCCTACTCTCGAGGTGGTAATTGCGCTGAGTGGTGTACGGCGTGACGGGTAGAAAGGCCGCTTTGACAACCGTTGTACCGCAACGTTTAAATTCGCTTACTGAATCGTCGTTATCCAGTGTCGACACTTGCGTGATGGGAATCAGCCGCGATTGGTAGTCCATGATCGTTTTTCGGACCAGTCGTTGGACGCCCGCATCGCTTCGCACAATAGCTCCAGGGTATGAAACGAGCTGGACCACATGCCCAATGACGGGAACACCGATTCCGACCAGATACCTTCGCTGTCGAGATCGGCAATCCGCTTTTCAAAGGCGTGGGCGCCCGGAGCGACCGTCGTGGGCGGAAGAAATTGCTCTTGGGCAGCCATGAGCGCCAAAGGTCGTTAGGTTCGATGAAATGAAAGTCGCCGAATTAACCTACAGCTTTACGGGTGCTACTATGAGTCCACTCTGTTAGAGTGATGTTTAATATTGTCAATGTTGTTGACACCTGGTCGGCTGCTGTGGTCAGCACTGAGGTAGTCCGGCTCGCACCGCTGGAGTGGTCTCTCCGAAATTGGCGGAACCGATGGTGGTGATTTCTTGCTGTCACCGTGGTCCATCAATACCGAAAGGCCGATGACCCCAATACTCTAGGAGACTCCCGTGTGCTCACCCCGGTCAGTGATCACGCCCTCACTATGGTTTGACTACAACCTGGAAGAGACTGCACAGTTTTACATCTAGTTGTTCTTGAACTCGCACATCGAGGGATGCAACCGTTACACCGAAGCGGTCTTAGGTGAATTTGGCCAGGTGGTGAGTGGCACCTTCGTATTGAAAGGCGTTAGTTTCACGTTAGTTTCATCAGTATCGACGGTGGTCCCAAATTCCTGTTAACCGAGGCGGTCTCGTTCACGATACAATTGCGAGGACCAAGACGAGGTAAACTACTACTACTACTACTACTGGTGAGTGGTTAACCGACGGCGGTGAGGAGGCGCAGTACGGTTGCCGTTAAGGACCGCTTCGCCTCTTTTGCATCGAGATCATCCAGCTCCATTACGGCGACCACCGAAGCTATGCTAGGTATGCGCAAGAGTATCGTAGCCGAGCCGAAAATGGGCGGTTGCCCAAAATTGTGTACCGAGGGTTGAGTTCATTCGGCGAGCCGGTCGATCCAGTCGATTGTGGCGTCGATGATTGCCTGCACATCGTCCGGGTTGTCGCACCCGGCCACCATCAGCGATGCCTCCGCCATGGTGGCCATCAGTACGCGGCTCAGCAGTTGGTCGCGTAGGGACGTATCCGGCTGCAGCATTGTCATCCAACTGCAGAAGGCGGCCATCATGCGGTCGCGACGGGCGATCTCGAAGCCGGCCGGTGTGTCTCCGGACAACAGCACCCTGGCCAGGTGCCGATTTTCCCACATCGTCTCGAGGTAGGCCCGTACGTGGACCTCGAATACCCGCTGCCGATTGATCCCCGCTAGGGCGAACTGGCCCGCTTGCTGCATTCCCGCGTCGATGCGTCGGTCGACGATGTCGGCCATTTGCTCGAATATCGCCAGAAACAGCTCGCGTTTGCCCCCGAAATGATGATAGATGCTGCCGATGCTGGCACCAGAGCCGGTCACCACGTCGGCCATCGTCGCCGCGGTGAAGCCGCGAGTCGCGAATACCTCAATTGCTGCGTCGAGGATACGTCGCTGGGTGGCGCCGGTCTTGGCCCATCGGTGAGTTCGCGCGGAGGTCGTCATACGACTAGACGTTAACGGGTATGCCGCGCTGCCAGTCGATCCTTGAATGGTCCAGCTGAGATCACACCGGTCGAGGCCGATGGGTTCGTGTTAAGTTGTTTGGGTGCATGTCCCATCGGGCGAGCCAGCCGGACTTGCCGAAGAGGGAGTAAACATGGCGGCGATGTTGCTCATTCTGGTTAGACGCTACAGCGCGACGACGGGTGACGCTCATCGTGCGAGTGTACTCGGGTATCCCGCGATGACCCGGCCACGCTGGATCGACGTGCCAGGGCCCGCCGGGGACTTTAAAGCCCTGACCGGGTGCCCCTGATGCCCCAATCGGGTTGTTTCTGTAAGGTTTTCCTGACACTTCCTACGGTTGACGCAGGGTCGCTCCCCGACTGGTCGGCAGGTAGTTGCACCCTTCATGCGCAGGTACGCCCCGTCGTCGATACCGACAGACGGCAGTTGTCGCGTTAGTACGTTGATGGATGATGCGTTTCGCTCGTTTGACCGGCTGGCCGACCGTGGCTGGCTGGTGCTAGTGCTACCGCATCAGCTGCTGCGTAGTTGGTACCTCATTCTACTTTCAACTACCTTGGCTGCCTCAGAATTCCGCTTATTGGGTGCTGCCGCTGCTGTGGACCGAGTCGCCCCTGTTGCCGGTTTTGTACCTGTATGGTCGTGACGATGGTTGCTTCGCAAAGGTTTTCACGTGTTGGATGGAAGAGATGCTGCCGGGCCGGGCGGTGAGGCGGCAATCGTGGAGCATGCTGGACATTTCCTGGAGCTTGAACAACCGGATAAGCTTGGGAAAGTGGTCCTGGCGTTCATCGGCTCACCTGGTTGATGCTATGGTGGCATAACGGATGACGGTCGTCGACGCGCAGTTTTACTGGATGTCGACCAAAGTCTCCAACGACCAGTTCCGGGTTTACGCATTCGACGTCCAACCCATCCGGTTCAATTGCTTCATTGACAAGGCTAGCCGCTGCGCCCGATCTTGTCCGGACTTGGCGATGCGTGTCGACGACGGGCCTGCCCTGACTTACCCACAGTGGGGTTCGGCGGTCGTCAAGCCCGCGTATTTGCTTAAGCATAAGCTCACTGATCACTCTTGGCACGGTTGTCTGGCTGCGGTGTTTAGCCTCGCCAGCGAGAGCAGTTAGTAATTCGCCAGATACCTGGGTGGATAAACTTTTCACACCGGTTGCTATAGGTATCCGAGGCTCATCTGCCCGGGTGCCGTTGTGGTCATGCAGGTTGCGCATGCTCTGGTCAGTGGAGCCCGCGCTTCGGCGATGGCTGTCTGGCTTCTCGGTCGGCTGGCCCCGGTACCCGAAGTGGCACGGCTATCGGCAGGTTTTTGCCGTGGCGAGTGATCGATGCGGTCCGCACTCACTGTCGGATGGTGCGTGATGCCTGCGCCGGGATTGCTGGTTATCGCCACTAGGCGGTTACCGCTATCGACCAATACCCGCTCAAAGGATACTTGTGTTATGCGTACGCTGTACGGCACCGCGCACAGCTACTTGGTAACATGGTCATTGTAGCCGTGCTGGCCGCGGTGCCCGGGTCAATGTATGAGATTTCGATGGGCAGGAAGATGCTCTAGGAGGTTTATATTCCCATGGCCAAAAAGTTGTGCTACATGTTCATAACCGTTTAAGAAACGTCGTTGTGGGGTTATATCTGGAGCTTGGCAAGGATGCCCGGGTGCAGCGGATTGTGGCCGATTGTGAACAACGGTCGTCGTCGCTTTCAGGATCCGGTTGTGCGTCCAGCCGACCGTGTTTTTGCCATTATACCGACGGCGCTGTCGTATTCGGTTATCTTGTTGTTCGACCCGGATGTGCGGGTAGTATTGGTGTCCGACAACCGGTGGTGTCTGGCGTGCACTGCGAAGCAGCGAACCCCAGTGTTCGGGGGTGCTGACGGCCAGCTAACTGGCACTGTCGCCTTAGATGGCTCTGACCCCCATGAGCTTATACGACATCGGTGACATTGCTGCGATCAGGGTGCAAGCGGCTTAATCGGTGTTGGCTGATATCGATGCTTATCTGCGGTTGCTGCACTCTGCCCACAACATAATATCTTGCTTGAAGAAAAGCGCAGCATAACGTGTTACGATTTAGATGGTTGCTAAAACAATCCCGCAGCATTATTTGCGCAATTGAGAATGCTAAGGTGATTGACGCTGTCACTGCAGGTGCCACATTTGTTGTTACTCGTAACGGCGGAGCGGTAGCCGAGCTTCGCCTAATATGATTCGGTCGTAGCACCTTCATCACACGTGAGAAAGTTGCGACCATGGTCAATGTTATTCTGCGCATTGACCATCGGCAGTTTTGTGCCGATCTTGACCGATCGATCTACCAAGATCTCTAAAATGCCACCCGGCCTTCTGGATACGTCGGTCGTGGTCGACTGGCGCGATCCGGCGGTGGTAACCGCACTGCCTGACGAGATGGCGATTTCGGCCGTTACGGCTGGCTAAGTTGGCCGCCGGTCCGTTGTTGGCCACGATCCCGATAAAAGTCGGCCAAACGGCAGGCCCGTTTACAGGAGGTCCAATCGATCTTGGAGCCAATCCCTTTCGATGGGGCCACGGTACGCAGTTACGGACTAATCGTCGCAGCTGTGGTGCGTGCAGGAAAAGCTGCGAAGCAGGTTCGCCGATCTGTTGATCGCTGCGACGACCCACGTCAACTGCTTAGACCTCTATAGCCGCAACGCGGAAGGCGTTACCGGCTTTGAGAACCTGATCCGCGTCGTTGCCATCTGACTCCAGTAGTGCATATGAGCTTGCCCCGTGGTCCTGTTGGGTTTGAGGCAGCCACTTTGATGCCGATGTCCGGCGCTGTCGCGTCGATGGGCGTGACGCAGGGTTCGTGGCGCCGACGATATCTTCGTAATCAGCGTCCATGTGGTGGAGGTGGGCTCCGGTGCAGCGGGCTAATTCTTCAAGCTGGGTTGGGTGGATGGTTACAGAAGCTATTGCACAACTGGATCTTGTGGCTTCCTCCCGGGTGAGGTCGACAGCGAGGATCAGCTCCTCGTGTAGTTCGAACCACACGGTATGGTAGGAATCGATGAGTGGCTTAGTGAACCAGGCGACCTCTCCAGCCTTGGCTTTATTCAGCGCTGTATGCAGTTTCGTCAGATAAGCACTCAACCGTGGCAGCTGTGTCGCCGCCAACTCGATGATCGGAACCACCCGCTCGTGCACTGTATCGAGGCGCGCCAAAATCTCGGCATCGTATTCAGGGTTATCGTGGGTATTGAGATTACCTTCTTTTAGCTGCCACTCCGTGGCTAGTGCCTTGAAATCAAGGTTAAAAGAATGGAATGCGTGATAGGAAGTGGCCAGCTCGGTCGCATCGATACCCTTGCGCTCCGCGTCGAGCAACGCGTTCAACCTTGCGCGGCCGGTCGGGGTTATCCTCAATGTCGTTCCCGCGACCAATAAGCCAGCTGCGGTTAGTTGTTCGATGGTTTTGGTTATCTCGACAAGGTTGTCGTCCAACGTTGCGGCCAAGTCGGTAGAACTTACCCTTCTCTTCAGCCGAACTGCCTGCAGCACTCTCAATTCGGTCACGGTTAGGCGCTTGAATCCTTTGAGCTTTGCAACCGCAGAGCGGTCATCATGATGATCAGCGGGGTGGCTGATATTCACGTCGGTATGCCCAGTGTCCATGGCTACGCGCACCGCGGTATCGGACGAGTCATCCAACCTCAGGTGGCCCCCGATCGTGTGCGCACGCAGCGGGCTGATGCGTCGTGCGATGTTGGCCAGTTCACGCAGCTCTGGCGTGTCGTTTTGCGACCACTTGGACAGTGTTAGATTTCTTTGGTGTACCTCGCCTTTGTCGCCGTCGACGGTGATCTGTTTACCAGCTAACGATACGGCGGTTCCCTGGCCGTAGCCCACTACGGCCACTCGGCCCAGTTCACGGCTAACCACTGCCGCATGGCTGGTGGCGCCGCCGACCTCGGTGACAATGCCCTGTGCGGCCAAACATGCCAAGGATGTCGTCGGGCCTGGTTTGGTCGCGCACCAGGATAACCTGCTTGCTCGCCGCGGCGACGTCTAGTGTTTCATCGACTTCGGTGTACGCCTTGCCTGATACCACGCCCGGGCAAGCGGGCATGTCTTTGGCTAAAAGTTTTGTAGATAAACGGTTTTTTGGCTGCAGTACGGGTAGCAACACGATTTCGACATTACGCCGGGGTCACCCGGCGCAATGCCTCGGCGTCGTCGATAAGCCCCTCGTGTCGCAGTTGCAGCGCCAGGCGCACTGCCGTCTGCGCCGAGCACTTCGCAGCCCGGGTCTGCAGCAGCCACAACTTGATGTACTCGATGGTAAACTCGATCTCTTGCACATCAGATTCCAATCGCTCCAAGCGGTCAGCGGTGTCCACTAGCTCGTCGTAGACAGTAGGTTGCTCGTCGCGCAGGGCCGTAATCTGCTGGACTTCAACCAATCCCGACACCACATCGTCGCTTTGTCCGCCAGGCAACCACTCACCGAACAGTTCACTCGCTCCGGTTATCGGATTGCGAGAAAACAACGCTTCGGCTCCGGAGTGGGCGCCCTGGTTGCCAAAAACCATCGCCTGCACAATCACAGCTGTACCACTCTGATCGTCTAGACCGTAGTGGGTGCGGTAAGCAACCGCGCGAAGCGAATTCCATGAAGCAAAAACGGACTCTATGGCCGCACGCAACTAGGCATAGGGATTGGTGGGCGGAGGACTTGACGCACCCACGATGTGTCGATACGTGCGTGTGAACCGTAGGCGGTTGTCGCGGGCAAGGTTTGGGGGATCGGCGAGGTGCTGGCCGCGGCCAGCGCTTGCTCGACGGGATCATTTATGCCCAAGTCCAGAATCGTGTCCATCATGCCGGGCATTGATTGGACGGCTCCGGAGCGAACGCTGACTAGCAATGGCCGCGGTGCCCGCCCAAATGTGCGTGAGGTTTCGGCTTCCAGCCATCGCATCCTGTCAGCACGTCGTCCCAGATCGCCTCGATCGTAGGCTTGGGAGCGGCCAAATACCGGAGCCGACCTCGGTGGTGATACAGAATGTGGGGGTACTGGCAATTGGTTTCGGAGCATCGTGTTGACGCTATAGCTCTTGCCACCCAGGAGCTCCCGCGGTTGATGCGTATCACCGTTCAGCAACACTATAATGTATGGTGTGTTCTGTGAGCATGGCAGCATGTTCGCGCGATGTCGTGATTGCCCCCTTCATCATGAGCTTTTCCCAGTAGGCATCGCATGAATGCTGGGGATTCCGGTGCGGCTAGGCAGAGTGCCCAACGCAATTCCAAAGCTGCCTGCTCCAATGATTGCGGTGTTGATGTTGCTCTCCTGTGCGGTTCTTTATGGGCCTGTCCGGGCAGCGTTACCTGCCAAGGATTTGTCTAATCATCTAGGTTTGAAGCTATGACTTCCTACGACGTCGGGTTACTGATCCTGCGGCTGGTACTGGGCCTGACACTTGCCGCGCATGGCTACAACAAGTTCTTCGGCGACGGCCGGATACCGGGAACGGCGCACTGGTTCGAGAGTATCGGCATGAAGCCCGGGACGTTTCATGCCATCGTGGCTGCTATTACCGAGATGTCCGCCGGACTGGGTTTGGCCGCTGGCCTGCTGACACCGATTCCAGCTGCGGGATTTGTCTCGCTAATGATGGTCGCCGCCTGGATGGTGCACCGAACCAACGGCTTCTTCATTGTCAAGGAAGGCTGGGAGTACAACCTGGTGTTGGCCACCAGCGCGGTCGTAGTCGCCACATTGGGCGCCGGCCGCCTCAGCCTGGATTGTCTGATCTTTGGCAAGAACTGGTTCGACGGTTGCGCCGGATTGCTGATCTCTGTGCTGCTGGGTCTCGCCGGGGCACTTGGCCAGTTGTTGATCTTCTACCGGCCGCCGGTCAAAAAGGCCTCGTAGCCGGCAAAGTGCAACTCACTACCGACTTCTCGAGCGCCTTAGCCCTCAGCCGCGGTATCGTGTGCCAGAACTTCGGCTGTGGTCCGCTCCCGGAGTGAACCGCGCCATCAACCCACCTTCATATGACGGCCAAGCTTTCCGCCCTGGTGTCCTCTGGATGCGACCGCACGGCTCACGTAGCGTGTAGCTGAATTCGGTCAACACCCCGGGTGGGGCCGTGGCTGGACATCCCTGCCAATGGATATAGCGCTCCGGTAGAACGGTTTTGTTCTTGCGTGGTACTCGATGGACAGGCTTGCCTTGGTGCCTAACCAGTCGAGCAGTTCGCCGACGACCACCGCTTTGCGATCGGCGTCGTCGAGTTTCGTCGGCCGACGTGCGGCGGGTCCCTCGTTGATGACACACATGATACCCGGCACGGTGGTGTTCGTGCACGCGTCGATGGTCAAGGTGGCCGGCGATTTCGGCGAGGATTACTGGCCGCACAACACATCGGCACGCTCGAGAAGTTCGTCATAGCAGACCGAAATCATAAAGACGGCGATGCTTGATGCTTGGCATGCATTGATACAGGAAAGCTCGATCCAGCAGCATCGGCTCGTAGTCGATCGAGGTGATGATTGTCAGCGGAATTACCACGATGGTTCGGCGTGTCCGCGCTGTCAACGCATTGGCGCGTACCGTGACGTTGTTGCGGTCCTGTTCGATGTGCCGGACACATGTAGTGCACCGCCGAGTTTGGTGGCTCTAGGGTCGATAAATGGCGCTCACCCCGCCTACCGGTCGGGTATTCTGAACACCGCCTCACCGGAAAAGACAAAGTTTGAGACTGCCGGACGATCCCGTCTGCAGGCAGCATCCACACCAAAACATCTCCGACGTGTACGAGCAGGCCAACGCCATCTCCCGCATCGTGCCGAGCTGGCTTGGACAACATGCCCCTATCGAGCCATTACTCCAGGCTGATGCGGTACTATTCGGCGGTCTTCTTAGATCCCACGGGACTTCACAGATTTGCACATCTTTTCTACCGCGAGCAAACTCACACCAAGGTTGGTGACTTCCCATTTGGTTCATTGTCCACAGGATTGCGCCGCCGTATCGGTGTTTCTTGACATCGACGATCATCACTGCTTTACCGTTGCTGTATTGCTTGTATTTCCCACGCCAAACTCCTCCATCAGCGCGTAAATGCGATCCTGGACCAGCCCGATCCACGTGCCGTCCACAGTTTAGTTCAGACCCCGTCGTCGCGAATTTCGGTGAAAGTGTGGCCACCTACCCTGTAACGTGCCTCCAAAAGGTCGCCGAACCGCTCGCTTGCTTGAGTAGCGGCGCAACAGTCAAACCAGCGAATACCGCTCCAACAATGGAAATAGTCGCACTCCGTCATGAGTGGCTCCCGAAGTGTACTAGCTGTGTGACGTGGCTCAGCAGCAAAATATACCGGTCGAAATAATACCCGTGAATCCGGTTCCGCCGAATTTCTGGGTCGATTCAAACCGGTTGGCCGCTGCACAAACATAAGGCAAACTGTTGCCTAAGTTTTCGTCGGCGATGACCCGGCTGCCGACATGCGGGAAGGCGTAAAATAAACCTTAGCCGGCACTCTGCGATGGTGTGCACCGCATCACGTTGCGTCTTCGAATCGGCGCCCAACAGGTCGAAGTCATAACTTAATTTCTTTGCTTTACAGAGAAATTCATCATAGTTCAACAGGAAAACGCCGGCCGCACCGAGTGTACCAGCACGGTAACTCCCGGGTGTTGACGATGAAGTGGTTGTTGATCCTTGTCGCCGCCGTCTGTTGACGACCAACGCTGGCTGGGCCGCTACTGCAGCGAGGCGAGCCTCGGCGCGACCCGATCACGACGATCAACGAAACGGTGGCATCCGACCACCAGACTTTCTGGCAAAGGATTCGCCGGGGCAAGCCCGAGTGCGGGTTTTAGGTTGTAACACCTTGGGATTGCTTAAACCCGACCTACCGCAGGTCGACATAGTTAAGTGAAGCAAAGGCACGTGCAGCGAAAAGATCCGCCCGATGGTCAGGCACTGGGCCGAAGTGGGTTTTAGAAACGCCGGTCGCATTGCACTTGTTTTCTACGTCGTCAAAATCCTGCTTTACGTCTTGGTTTCCTGGTTGATTGTGCTGACTACCACAGGCATCAACGGGTTCGCAGGCGTCATGTCAGGGTATTCGGAGCCGACCGTGTTCCAGAAGGTCGTGTGCTATGCGATGCTATTTTAGGTGATCGGGTTGGGCTGCAGCGAGGTGCGCATAGTGTTATTCTATGTGCAGTCGATCCACAAACGAAGCCCAGTGTACCGGCTGGTGGACGTGGTGACATGGAGAATTTTGGGCGCGGTATGGTTCGCCAACGGCGGACATACTTGCCCAGCAGCCCTGGGCCGACTATCCTGCCGGCCCAGGTGCTGTCCGAGCTTAGCCGGCGAGTCCGGGGGTGGCTTAGGTCCCTGACCGCACCTGGTGTGCTGCTGCGACCATGTTCTGCAGCGACGCGTTCACCTCGTAAACCGATCGGGTCTTCAGCCCACAGTCGGGGTTGACCCAAAGCCGTTGCATCGGTATGGCTTTTAATGCTGCGCGAAGCGACTTGGCCATCTCGTCGGTGCTTGGTACCCGCGGTGAGTGGATGTCGTAGACTCCCGGGCCTATGCTGTTAGCGAAGCCGACCGCGTTCAGGTCGTCCAGTACCTCCATGTGTGACCGCGCCGCTTCGATTGATGTGACGTCGGCATCCAGGTCGGCGATAGCTTCAATCACCTCGCCGAACTCGGAATAGCACAGATGAGTGTGGATCTGCGTCGAGTCGGCGACACCCGAGGTAGCTAGGCGGAAAGCTCTTACCGCCCAACGTAAGTACTCGTCTTGATCAGCGTTACGCAGCGGCAGCAGCTCACGTAGCGCTGGCTCGTCAACCTGGATGATTGCGATACCGGCGGATTGTAGATCTACGGTCTCATCGCGAATCGCCAGTGCCACCTGGTTCGCGGTATCGGCCAGCGGCTGGTCGTCACGAACAAACGACCAGGCCAAGATAGTGACCGGACCGGTCAACATCCCTTTCACCGGCTTGTTAGTCAGGGACTGCGCGTAGGTGATCCACTCGATTGTCATCGGGTGGGGCCGGGACACGTCGCCGTAGAGGATCGGTGGACGTACACAACGACTCCCGTAGGACTGTACCCAACCGTTCTGCGTGGCGAAGAAGCCGTCCAGCTGCTCGGCAAAATACTGTACCATGTCGTTGCGCTCTGGCTCGCCATGGACCAGCACATCTAGCCCGAGTTCCTCCTGCAGCTTGATGGTGTCGGCGACTTCTTTTTTCATCCTGCTGATGTACTCGGCCTCGTCGATCTCAGCGGCCTGCAGTGCCGCGCGCACTTTGCGTATCGCCGAGGTCTGCGGGTAAGAGCCGATCGTCGTGGTCGGCAGCGGTGGCAGGTGTAGGCGCGCGTCCTGGCTGGTGCGGCGCTGTGCTGCGTCACCGCGGTGCGTACCGGAAGCGACAATCGAATCAATACGCGCGCGGACCTGCCCGTTGTGCAGCCGCGAGTCGCTGCGCCGCGAGGCAACGGCGGCATTGGACGCCGCGATCTCATCGGCGACCGCGTCGCGCCCGTCGCGAAGTGCGCGTGCCAGCACAACGACTTCGGCCACCTTTTCCGCGCCGAACGCCAGCCAGCTGCGCAAGTTGTCGTCCAGGTCGGTTTCTGGTTCCAGCGAATACGGTACATGCAGCGTAGAGCACGACGTCGAAACAGCAACGGTGGCTGCTGAACCCAGTAGAGTCGCCAACTTGCTCAACGCCGATTCTAGGTCGGTGCGCCAGATGTTGCGTCCGTCGACGATGCCGGCCACCAGAGTCTTGCCGGCCAGCTCGGGCACCGCCGCGACCGCCGTGTCGGCACCGCAGACGAGGTCGATCCCGATCGCCTCGATGGGCGTGCGGGCTAGTCCCGCCAGGGAAGCGCCGGGGTTACCGAAGTAAGTGGCCACGTAGATGGCGGGTCGATTGCTAACTGAGCCGAGCGCACTGTAGACGGCCTCCGCTAACGCCGGCGCATCGGCGGATAGATCAGTAACCAGCGCCGGCTCGTCGAACTGCACCCATCGTGCGCCATTTTCGGCAAGCAGTGACAGCAGCGCGCAGTAGATTCCCACCAACTCTTCGAGCCGTTGTATCGGTGCGCCCCCGCCATTAATTCCCTTGCTTAGTAACAGGAAGGTGACCGGCCCTATAACGACCGGTCGGGACGGAATCCCTTGTTCAAGTGCTTCTTTCAGCTCACCGAGTACCTTGTCCGGGTTCAGTGAGAAGGTGGTTGCGGGTTCGATCTCGGGAACCAGGTAGTGGTAGTTGGTGTCGAACCACTTAGTCATCTCCAGCGGCTCGATGTCGTCGTTTCCGCGTGCTAGGGCAAAGTACTGATCTAGGTCGTCGGACACTTGTGTTACCCGGGCAGGCAACGCGCCGAGCATGAATGCCGTGTCGAGCATCTGGTCGTAGTAAGAGAAGGTGTTTACCGGTACGGAGTCCAGGCCGGCGGCGGCCAAGTCCGACCACATGTCGCGGCGCAATGTCGAGGCGACGGACTCCAGTTCTGATCGGCTGATACGTCTGGCCCAATAACCTTCGGTCGCCCGTTTAAGTTCGCGGCGCGGGCCAATGCGTGGGGAGCCAGTCACGGTTGCGGTGAATGGTTGAGTGGTCACGAGTTCGTCCATTTGATCGACTTCATCCTTAAATCGACGGGGCAGCCACCGCCGGCGGACGCACAGCCGATCCGGTTGCGGCAGCACTTCAGGTACATAACCGCAACGGTTCCGGCCAAAAGCCCATTCCACGAGGCGATGAGCCGTCGGACGCGGCGCGCCCGACACAGCCGGCAGGTCTTCGGACTCGCAGGCGCGCACTGGCTAGGTGCTTCTAATGGCCATCGCTTCCCAGTCTCGGATTTTTCTAAGACCAGTGCTTCCAGACGGCGGTCGTTCCTGCATACCGCTGCGGGACAGTCCCGGATTCTCACCGGGTTCCCTCTCGCGATGCTGCGCTAGCATCACTCGATGCTGGCGCCGCGTGGTACGGAGCCAGCAGACCAGCTGCGTCATTCAGGTTACCCTGCGCGCTTTGGGCGTGACGGATTAGCTCACCAGTGTTGCGGCAATGGAAATATTGCCGTTACTGAAGTCTATGATTCGACCATTAGTCGAATCATAGACTAGTTGTAGTAATTCTGACGAGTGCGACACCGGACCATAAGATTACACGGTCTATTCTCGTTTGTTGGTGCGGTTCGCTGACGCACAAGTGAGTATCTGATTCCGTTTTTGTCTCCGCATACTATAATAATAGAATATTTTGCAGTACAACATAATTATGACTATGTCCGAAACATCGACACCAGACGTGATATGAGTTGTCGAAAAGACGATATCGACCCGGAAAGGTCGGATCTTGGCTTGGTCAAGTGCCGCGAGCAGCGCCTGTTCTTCTAGATCGAAGGCGATTTCGAGAAAGACATCGTTTGTCTCGATGAGGCTGCTTAGCTGATCGTACCGCGACAGCGTGGTGTTTTAAGTACGGACCTCACTGCTGAGAACAAAGCAGTGAAATTCCGGACCGGCGAACTCGGTTGGCACATTGACGGCTTCGTCCTGTGTGTACCGGTTTGGTGGGAATTTCACGGTAAAACCTGCGATGGACGTATCTGCGATGGCTGTCGGTGTTTTCAAAGCTAGGTTCATCGAATCCCCAGTAGTCTGATTTACACGGGGAGTCACGTTGGTATCGTTGGAAAGGTGCAAAACGAACGGTAGGCGTGTTGTATACTTTCCACCGCAACGCACTGAGCCGACAGTTTCCCACTATTTGCTCTATTCGGCTGTGGATCTTTCGATTAGGTTGGATACTGTGCGGATTCTGCTGACCCGATGCCACCGGCAATGTGAGTTCAGCTTGGTCACGGCGCTGCTTACGGGCCGCCGCTAGGGGCCGGCAGCCACCCGCACCCGGCTCTTTTCAAGCTTTTCTGCTGGTCCAACCTAGTCACACTGGTCATTTTTGACGCGTTTGATCATGCTTTGACGCGGGCACCGTCTTCTGTTGCAGAAGACACCACGGGCCATCTATCTAGGTGGATTTGTGTCCAAAACAACGCGTTGTCTGGTTTTGAATACTTAGCTGAACATGCTGCGCATTCGGCAGTTAGCATTGCGGAGAGTATAATCGTCTTTGACTCGACCGCCAGTGCGATGCATACCGGTAGAGTCGAGCTTCTATTGGCTGACCATTGATGCTAATGGCTGTGTGGAATCACCGGTGCGGTCTGGCGGCATTTTCTTGCTGGACGGACTGGTCGGGCGGCAGACTCCGGGTGTTTCGGGCTTGATCGCCTGCGTGCTGCAGTTCGCTGCCCACGGATCGTTTTGTTGATCGTGCTGATCAAGGTGATCAACGCTATCATTGAGGAGATTTTTACGCGAAGTACTCTACATCACGTTGGTCCGCCACCAGCCTGTGCCGCTCTCGACCATCCTTTACCCAGGCGCGATCATGGCCGGCTGGAACCTGATGCTCACCGGCGCGGCGATCGTTCTCGGGTCTGTATATGCGTTGGAGTGCCGAGTGACCGCTGGGGGCTGGCAGCGATCCTAGCCCACGGTGTGTGTGGTCTTATCAGGGTTTCTCAGGTTTTCCCGTTATTCGCTATCTGATCTTTTAGCAGCCGCAAGATCGGGTGCAGAGCTGTCAGCGGTGGCTGCGAAGATGCTAAACGAACAGCTTGTTCGTTTCGGCATGGGTCGTCGGCGTCAGGGTGGACGAAAGGTCGGTCGATCATGGGCGACTACGTTGAACGGTCCTCTGAGTGGGCTGCGTGTTGTTGAGCTAGCCGGTATCGGGCCGGGTCCGCATGCTGCGGTGACCTTGGGGGGACCTCGGCGCTGATGCGGTACGCGTCGATCGACCAACCAAGAGCGGTTGCGGTGTCGCTAAGGACGCGACGTTACACAACTGGCGAGTGGTGACCACCGACCTTAAACCAGGCGCGGGACGCGAGCTGGTGCTCACACTCGTCGCCAGAGCCGACATGTTTATAGAGGGCTATCGCCTCGGCGTCACCGAACTACTTGGCCTTCGGACCTAAGCACAGCACCAAGGTTAACGACAGGCTGGCCTACGCCCGGATGACTGGTCGGGGACAAGCCGGCCCCTGCGGCCAGCAGACCAATCATAACATAAATTACATTTCTTTTGATACATGGCCCTGTAGGCCATCGACTGGGTCAACGAGCGACTGGTTTCCCCACTGAATTTGGTGGGTGACTTCAGCGGAAGATCGATGTTTTTGCTGGTCAATATTCTAGTGACGCGGTGGGAGCGGCAAAGGTCAAGTCGTTGAAGCCCTCGGTGGTCGATGGCTCTAGCGTGGTAGTGCAAATTATGCGGGCGATGCGCGCGTAGGGTATGCAGTCCGACACTCGTAGTGCCAACCTGCTCGACGGCGGCGCGCCCTACTTACGGATACTTATTTATTGAATGCGCTGACGACGGCTCTATGTCGCTGTCAGCGCATAGAGCCGCGGTTCTACGTGGCCATGGTTGACTGGGTGGAGTCTGGACGCTGCTGAGCTGCCGCTGCAGAACGACCTCACCCGCTGGCCCGCACTGCGGGCACGTTTGACTGCGACGTTCGCTAGTCACGACCGTGATCATTAGGCCAGGGTGTTCGTGGGTTCCGATGCCTGCGTGACTCCGGTGCTGGCGTTTGACGAGGTGCACACTGAAGCGCATATTACCGAGCGGCGCACCTTCTCGGCAGCCTGCAGTAGAGATGCTCACACTACGCCGGACCGCTCCCGCTCTCCTGCCGCGTCGGTGGCCGACATCGAAGCGGTACTCAATAGTTAGGATGATTTAGGATAGTTAGGATGATTTAGGGAGGGTTCGCATGGAGCTAGGGACGTGGTCGTAGCAGTCGCCGGCGGTGCATAGACCTGGCCCCCTTGCCAATACCAAGCGGTTGTTGGATTCCGGGGTGCAGGTCCTCGTGCGGGATATCAAAGGTGACGAGGTAGTTCGTGAACTTTGTGGTAGCGCGCATTTCGTGCTGGTAGATGTCACCAAAGTTTCCGCCGTGTCCAGCGTGCTGGACACGGCGGAAACTTTGGACCCGCTGCGCATCGTGTCAATTGCGTTGGCGCCGGTAACGCTATCCGGGTGCTGAACTGCGACAGCGTGTTCCGATGAAATGCCTTTCGCAAGGGTCATCGACATCAACCTGATAGGCATCTTCAATGTGCTTCGACTAGGCGCCGAGCGGATTGTCAAGATCGGACCCATCGGCCCAGACGGGGAGGAACATGGCGTTATTATTAATAATAACGCCTCGGTAGCTGCGTTTGGCGGTCAGATTGGCCAAGTTACCTACTCTGCGTACAAATGGGGTTTGATGGCCAGGAATCTAACTAATCGCACAGGACCTGGCTAGCTACCGTATCCGGATGGTCACGATAGTAACCGACCTGTTTAACACGCCGTTGCTGGCTTTTCTTGTTGGAGAGATTAAGGTGTCGTTGAGTAAACAGGTGCTGCATTTGGTGGAGCTAGGAAACCCGGACGAGTATAGGGAATGGCCGTGCACATCGACGAAAACCCAATGCTCAACGGACAGGTTATCCGTCTGGGTGCCGTCATCCGCATAGCACCAAGCTGAGCCATCCCGCGTTTCAGACCAGTCGTATGAAGTCAGACCCTAGCACTGTGAAGGGGCTGACTTCGGATACAGGAACCAAAAGGACTTACCGACGAAACCATCGGGTGATGGCGTATTCGGCCATGAGTAGCCCTGCAAGCACGCTCATAAGCCGCGGTCAGCTTGCCGTAGGCAGCGGGTGCCAGTCTTCGAACTGTTCTGAGGTTTCGCCTTCCACCAGCATGTCGCCGTGGTAGAGGGCCTCAAAGTCAGCCTTAATGCCGTCCGCACTGGAGTCGTCAATCCACATGGCCTTTAGCCTATGAGTCGCCATTAAGGAATCTTTGAGTCAAGATTCGGAAAATGGTGGCAATTCTTACCGGCGGGTAGGTTGATGCGGGTGTTGGGCGTTTCGTCTGTCCGCCAGCAGCGCCTGTGCCGAGATCAGCGGCGTGGTGAATTATCCCAGTATCCGTGCCTAGGACAGGTGGTGTTGCTAGGACGCCTGTACTTACCGTTGAGTAATTATCGCAGTTAGGTGTCGGGTCTAGCGTGACCGGCATCGGTGGTGGAAAGAGAAGGCTATGGTACTAGAGGGCCGCTAGACTGGCTATTGCAGCACCGCGATGAATCCTGGTAGTGTGAATGGTCTTCATTGCCGCGGTGGTCTTCGGCATCCCCGTCAGTACAGTAAGAGCCTGTCTCCTGGCGGTTTCCAAGATCTGAACTCGGAGTTGGCGTGCGCAATCCAGGTGTTGACCGACAAGTTTGGGCAGAACGGTCAGCATATGCTCACCGTGGTAACTGCACCCGCAGGTGCCGTCAGCGAACAAGCTAGTACAATGGGTACCGGCTTTGTCGCCCACTTGCAACGGTCGTCATTGACGTAATAACGTCATCTTGACGCGGACTAGGCCTCGCTCTGAGCTTCTCGAAGCAGCAAACAATCTGGGTCGACATCGACGGCGAGTCGGGTTGATTGTGTTCAACCTAAAAAGCGGCGAAAACCACGCACATGACAACGCTCGCACTCATCTCGACGAACTCGTCCACGTACCGTGACGCCGTCACGGTACGTGCCGGTGGCCCGGCGGTGCAGTATGTGCCGGTATACAAGCATAACCAGGAAGACCTGCTGATCATGAGATGATTGCCGATTCCGCTGAGCTTGCTGGTGCTGGTCTGGGGTATTCGGTGGACTAGCCGTCGTCGGCTCAATGTCGGTGTTGCGGCTCGTTACATAGACAATCGAAGTGTCGGTCTTCACGCTCAACCTGAGCACAGCGATGGGCTCGACATTGGCCATCGCCTCTACACGCTGCGGATCGTCAGCCGCTGTCGCAACGTCTTGGCCTAGGGCAGTTACTACGATTAGACACCGACCGGATCATAATAACTTCTGGTCGCACCGTGCTGTTCCCCGTCGTTACCCTGGCGTTGTCGATGTCGGCAACGGTGGCTTTACCGATGTACTTCCTAAAGTCGTTCGCTTACTCTGGTGGGGCCTTCGTAGCCACCTTGTCCATCGGCCGCGATTGTGCTGCTGGGCCCAAGGCTGGACGCATTGGAGACGCATTGGACGTGCGTTGGCTGGTATGTCGGGTACTGCTGTGGTATCAGGGTCGTCTCGAGTCGGTGCATAAACCGGTCGAGCAGATGTTCTGGTATCGATCAAGCAAACTTGTGATGCGCCGCTGAGCGCCGATCGGTTTGGCTGTTAGTGTGCTGCAGGCACTGCTTGGTTTTACGTTAACTGGTGCAGGGGGGAGAGATTTCCCGGACTACCAGGTGTTGCCCTGTTTGGTGTTTTTGCATCAAGTCGGTGACCGATTGTGCACCGGTTTCGAGCAACAATACTGTGAGGCGGTGTTCGTAGTCGTGCCCGATGTCCGAGGCCTGAACCTCGGCGGATCTTGACACCTATGCCGCCGCCTTGTCTAGGGTTCCGAACTTGTCGGTGGTAAACGCCTCGGGTAGGATCGTTCGTGGCTGGAAACCGGGTGGGACCTACCGGTTTGGCCGACGTGACCGTAGACAGCTCGGCACCGCTGCTTGCGCAAACTTTCGATACTTAGCTCAAGCGGCTGCACGAGGTGGCCGGGCCAGCCGACAGGTGCGTTGAGATGGCCGGTGTCACGTCGGTCGGTCGCGACAGCGTTGACGCGGTGACTAACCGACTTCCTTGGGTGTTGGGGCTGCTAGTGGCCATTACGTTTGAGTTGCTGTTCGGCCTTCACCGGAAGCGTGGTGCTGTCGGTGAAGTCGCTGATGTGCAATGTTCTGTTACTGACTACAGCGTTTGGCGCGCCGGTGTGGATCTTCCAGGACGGTCATCTCGGCGCGTTGGGAGCAACCCCGAGAGGGACGCTGGTGACCAACATGCCGGTGTTGTTGTTCTGCATCGCGTTTGGATTGTCCACAGATTATTTCAGTGTTCTTAATAGCTCGGCTTCGAGAGTACCGGTTGATTTCTTGGGCTGCTCGATCGGCGAGACCTAGCACAGCCCAGGCCCCGGCCGCTAACGATGAGAGTGTGGCACTAGGCGTGGCCTGTACCGGTCGGGTGATCACCGCGGCTGAGTTGGTGATGTCGATGTCGTTCGCTGCCCACGTGTTTTTATGCGGATGTTCGGTTTCAGCCTGTTCGTGATTGTGTATCCCCTGGTGCGGGATAGTCCTGGTTTCAGCGTTTATGCATGTGATAGGCCGGTGGAATTGGTGGGCGTCCAGGACCTTAGCGTGATTGCATGATCGGTTCGGCATCGGTGAGGGGACAGGCAGAATTTCCGAGCCCATCCGTCGCGCCGGCGGTGCAGCATAACGAGCATCCGAGTCCGAGAGTCGGTGACACACATTCGTTAGCGTGTCGATGGAGGGCCTGCGCCGCGCCCATGCTTCCCTGTGCTAGGTGATCGGCTCTGTCACGCAATCCTATGGTATGTGGCAACCGGAACTACTGCTGGAACCTGGACACGTCAGGTTGGTTTCGATCTGATCGGTTGCGTAGTGCGTCGATGTCACACTGCCATCGATCTACTGGCACTTCGAAGACAAAGACGCGCTCATGGACGTGGTATGTGCACGCTACTTGGCCAGAGTTGACCAGGAAATGGGGCAGGTGACGATCGGATAGCCATCCACTGTGGACGTGTTGCGCGCCCAGGGACTGGGTTATGTACGGTTCGCGATCTGGACCCTAGAATTATATACTGTCTTGTCACCATGGGTCGGTGACGATCAGGTAAGTAACGTCGATACCGCTCTGGACAGCTCAGCGTTCAAGCATTATGTGTGCCTCGGTGCAGCAGCTAATGGATGAGGATGTCTACCGGATCGACGATCCGACCATCATTGCCTTGGAACTGTGGAGCGCTGCCCACGGAGTGGCAGATCTGTTGATCGTCAAGCCGCACCTACCGTTCGGTGATGTCGATGCGTTCGCCGACCGGGTGTTGGGTGTAGTCCTTTGCTGCCGTATGCTGGCGGCGTTGTTTGGCGCCGACGTTAGCTTTCAGCAGCCAGTGGATTAAGTGATGGCGCATCGACTGCTGGAAGAGTCTCGGGCATGCCGTCAGCTGCAGCGGCTCCGTCAGCAAAAGTCGACAACCCATTCTTCGCCCACGTCTAGCCCATCGCTGCGGCCTACGCAGCCCGCGGTACGGGTTCTTCGCCGGGGGAGCCTGACTGGCTTGTTGGGCCGGGTGCTAGAAGTCGGTGCGGGTATAGTTTATTTAAGAGTAATTACCAGGGAGCCGTTGAACGGGTCGTTGCCCTCGAGCTCGAGCTGTACTTGGTTACCCGCACACGTTCGGCGATCGTTGGTGTGCCTGTTCGGGGTTGTCGTGATCGGCGAGGTGGAGGAGGAATGCAGCGGCGAGCAGCCGTTTGCTTGCTCGTTTGCTGCGCGGTTCCGCGACCCTGATCGTTGTGCTGCAACGGCTGCGTTTGTTGTTTCGGCCGGGCGGACAGCTGCTCTATCTAGAGCCGGTGGCCGCTGCCGATGCCTGGGGTTGGTTGCAACAGTTTGCCGATGTGGCGTTCGGGCTGAGGTTGCTGGGTAACTGTCATGCCCAGTGTGACACAGAGCAGCTCGGTTGTTAACGCCGGATTCGAGGTGGACACTTAGCGGCGGAAGTAGACGTTGCCGGTCTGGGCGCCACTGTCGGTGTTGAAGTTTAGTGCCGAGTCGGGCGCATAGGCCCTAGCGACGCTGTCGTGGGTGTACTGCCGGTTGTGTCGAGATCAACGTTAGTGTGTTTTGGTGGGTGAGTTGTGATTGTGATCGGTGTAGTGCCGGTCTTGGTGAGTTGATCGGGCGGTGCATTTTGGGAAGTAGGTGGTGTAAAAGATCGCTGGTGTTCTCGTTGCTGCCGCGTTGTGGTGGTGAGTGAGGTCGCAAAAAGTAGATCGGTTGTGCTTGACAGGTGATGCGGCTATGAGCAGCCGTCTTGAGGCCCTGATCCCAAGCCGGGGGTTTTACCGAGGTTCTGCGGTAAAGCGTTGAGTGTGGTGATCATGGCCGCAGCGACCACATCAGTGCTGCGGCCCTTAGACAGGTGGCGCAGCTGCACGAACCCGATACTGTGTTCGGCCAGGGCGTTGATGTGGGGGGGCCTGGTTTTTGCCGATGATTAAATCGCCCGCCCAATGTTTTAGAGCACCGCACGGTCGTGCAGCTTCGGCGGCACGCTCACCGATGGTGACCATACCCAGAATATGGCGATGCCCGGTTTTGGTGCGCTGTGCCCGTAGTGTGCCTAACGCCCACCCAGTGTGCACACATGCCGGCCAACACCTGATGTCGTTTCCCGCGTCCTTGCACGAAGAACGCCTTGTACAGCGTTTCGTGAGGTACCTGCATCTTCGGGCCGGTCAGGAGAGGTCGTTGGCCAACACCCCAGCAATGTGTTCGGGACTGTACTTTTTGACTTTTTGGCCAGCAACGCTTCCACCACCGTACGCAACTGCCCACCGCGGCCAGCTGGCCGGCCTTTTCAGTCGCTGGGCCCGCTGCTCACTGCATAGCTAGGCACGGCGCGCTAAATAACCCGATTCAGCTTGTGCACCAGCACAGTTGGCGTCGAATCGGTGCAACACCCAGCAAAGCGATCCGTAACCGCACGAGCCGCCCCTCGTTGGTGACCTCACGCATCATAGTCAACGGCACCCAACCCAAACAGTTAGCAATCGATCACATCAACTCACAACGCTGCGACACACCCGACACCACCTACTTCCCAAAATGCACCGCCCGATCAACTCACCAAGACCGGCACTACACCGATCACAATCACAACTCACCCACCAAAACACACTAACGTTGATCTCGACACAACCGGCAGTACACCCACGACAGCGTCGCTAGGGCCTATGCGCCCGACTCGGCACTAAACTTCAACACCGACAGTGGCGCCCAGACCGGCAACGTCTACTTCCGCCGCTAAGTGTCCACCTCGAATCCGGCGTTAACAACCGAGCTGCTCTGTGTCACACTGGGCATGACAGTTACCCAGCAACCTCAGCCCGAACGCCACATCGGCAAACTGTTGCAACCAACCCCAGGCATCGGCAGCGGCCACCGGCTCTAGATAGAGCAGCTGTCCGCCCGGCCGAAACAACAAACGCAGCCGTTGCAGCACAACGATCAGAATTTCGTTTCTCTTGAATGAGGCTTTCGGACGATCTACCCCGATGTAGTGGGAGGGATTCAATTGGAAGGCAAGCCAAGTGGCAGCACAACGCAGGAACAAGCCAGAAGCTTGCGGTGGTGTCGGGTCCGGGGGAGGGAGATTCCTGACGCCGAACACGAGTTAGTGATCGAGCAGGTAGCTGGCATCGATCCGGCCGCGGCTGGCGTGCCGCAGCTCATTGAGTGGCGTTGAGTTCGGCACTTGTTCGAGCACTGTGCCCTCCTCGTTGGTTACCGCGGCTAGGTGCCGTCCCGACGTCAATGTCAACCCGTGAACCGGGGTGCGCTACCTTGGGTTGCTGCAGGCGCTGCACGAGGACCCGCGCACTCGCTTCCACCCTGATGCCGTTACGACGTACCGTGATCGCCAGCATCTGAGCCCGGCCTTTCGCGGTGAGCCGTTTAATCCGGCGCGTGTTTCTAGTGCATACGGATGGTCCTGATGACCGGAAGTGCGAGGTGGCGTGTGCCTAAGCTCGACGCGCATCGCTTAGTTCGTGAACGACACGCGGCCTATGGTTGCGTCCCTATCTTCTTCAACCAGGGGAAGCCCCATCTTTTGCCGTCACGTTTGCCGGATCGGAAGTTCTGCTACTTTCAGTACGCGTCGACCATGACGTCGATGTAGGTGCTCTTCGGAGCACTTGTTCTATTACACCGTGTCGGTGTCGACAGTGACGCACACCTCGTTCTTGACGGTGTTGCCACGCTTACGCAGTATCCAAAGCGTCAGTGTCGCGGTCTCTACCGCCGGTGGCGTGCCACGCCTCGATGTCGGCTTTTAGGGTCGTGACGGTCCAGGTTTATGCCTTACTCCGATCACTGAAATGTCATGCCAACATCCGCGCTTGATAGTCGGTCGGCGGCAGGGGGGGGGATCAACACACTTGCACGGTCCAGTGCTCAGGAATATCGAACTCTGCCATCATGTTACCTTGCGTTCTTCGGCGCCAGCTGCCGCAGCGATGGCACGCTTAGCGTGGTTCTGGATAACACGGTTGTCGTACAACCGAGCACACATACTGATTGAGTATCTCGGTCGTGTCCTGCACCCGATCGTCGCCAACCTTGGATGAACCCACCACAATAAGCTCGTGATACTGTGCGGCCAGCGTTGCCTGGACGTAGTACGATCCGAACCAGCAGAACCGGTCCCGATGTCTACACGATCCGGCCCACAGTCGGATCACGCGGCAGCGCAAGAAACTGTCGACGGTCACCGTTCAGCGCGAATCCAACCTCGGTAATGACCTTATCGACTGGGATCTGCGGGGTCGTGGTCTATGTGGTCACCTGGCCGACTTGTCGATCCAGATCAGCTTTCTGATCCGCTGAAGACCTCCGGGCATACACCGCCGTGCGACCACACAGCCGTAGTGCGACTTTATAATCGGCTTGTCACATGCAAAGCTATCGGCATGGTCCTTGCTATAACTCGCTCCCTCCTTGCGGGAAACATCGCCGTCGGCGATCATACGTTAGATGGGCTTTGCTGAGTTCGGTGCTCCGCAGGGGGTCGGTCTTCTGGCTGCACGAAGATCCGGGTGCTTGTCCGCAGATGCCAACCTAGGCATGGGTTTTACATGGAAGACCATGATATACGTCTGATCGAATTTAACCGGTTTGGGATTGACGCGTCGACACGCTCATCAATACCCAGCGATAGCTGCGTTCTCCGACGACCGGCCCGGAAGCAATCAGCGGCGGTGTGATGGATTTCGTTTTGCTAGTCGCGCCGCTGCTGACAATGGGAGATAGTCCGCTGCGGGTGTGCGTTAGTTGGCTGGTCCAGGCGGCTCGGCCGGTAACGTCGCCCGCCCTCGACTCGTATGGTCTGCTCTCGCCGCAAGCAGACTGGCTTATCTTGGCTCGCCCTGAGTTCAATGTGATGTTTTCGACGACTTGTTGAGACCGGGAGCCACAAGCGGCTAGCCGTGCCATTCGTTGACGCCATCGCGTTCGTCTGCCATTGGGGCTTCGGGTTGGATGAGGTGAAAGTCCTAGTCCGCTGGTGGAACGGTGACCACGACCACGTCATTCCGTTTTTCCCATGGGGAGCATGTCGTTTCTTGGCTGTCTGATGCCAAGTAAGTTTCACCCGCCGGGCGAAAGTCAGTTTGCTTGGTTTGGCCGCGGCGAGGAAATCCTGTCCACCTTGATGGCGATTTGGGATCGCGACTAGCGAGCGTGACTCGGTCTCGCAACTCGCTTGCACCACCCCCCGGGTAACCTGCTCACGTGTTGTTGGCATCGCTGAATCCGTCCGTCGCTACCGCCACCGACATCGCTGACGCGGTATGTATTGACGGCGTTGTGCTGAGCCGCAGCGGCTTGGTTGGTGCCGCAACGTCGGTGGCTGAGCGTGTCGGAGGAGCACGCTTGGTTGCGGTGCTGGCCACGCCGACGGCATCGACTGTGTTAGCGATCACCGGTTGCTTGATTGCCGGTGTGCCGGTGGTCCCGGTGCCCGCGGATATCGGTGTGGTCGAACGCCGGCATATACTTGCCGATTCTGGGGCGCAGGCCTGGCTAGGTGCAGGGCCCAGTGCGGACTCGGGGCCGGACGGGTTGCCGCGTATCCCGGTTCGACTAGATGCTCGCTCTTGGAACCGCTACCCTGAGCCGTCACCTGATGCTGCCGCTATGGTTATCTACACCTCGGGCACTACTGGGCTGCCTAAGGGGGTACTGCTGAGCCGGCGAGCGATCGCCGTTGATTTGGACGCGCTTGCCCAGGCCTGGCAGTGGACGGCCGATGACGTTTTGGTACATGGATTGCCGCTGTTTCACGTGCACGGCCTTGTACTCGGTTTGCTTGGATCGCTTCGGATTGGAAATCGCTTTGTGCACACAGGCAAACCCACCCCGACCGCCTATGCTCAGGCTTGCTCGGAAGCCGGGGGATCGCTGTATTTCGGGGTTCCCACGGTATGGTCGCGACTGGTGGCAGACGAGGCAGTTGCCCGGGCGTTAAGACCCGCGCGGCTACTAGTGTCTGGGAGTGACTCATTGCCGGTGCCGGTGTTTGATCGGTTAGCGCACCTCACAGGTCATCGGCCCATCGAACGGTATGGCAGCACGGAATCACTGATCACCCTGTCGACGTTGGAGTATGGCGAGCGCCGTGCGGGCTGGGTGGGTTTGCCGCTGGCAGGCGTGCAGACCAGGCTGGTCGATGAGGCCGGCGGTCCAGTGCCTTATGATGGGGAAACCGTTGGTAGACTTCAAGTTCGTAGTCCGACGATGTTTGACGGCTACCTGAATCGACCGGAAGCGACAGCCGCGGCGTTCGACGAGGACGGATGGTATCGTACAGGTGATATTGCGGTCGTGGACAGTGGTGGGATGCATCGCATTGTGGGCCGCGAGTCGGTTGACCTAATCAAATTGGGCGGATATCGGATAGGCGCAGGAGAAATCGAGACGGCGCTGCTCGGACATCCGGATGTGCAGGAAGCGGCAGTTGTCGGGCTGCCTGATGAGGACTTGGGCCAACGGATCGTTGCATTCGTTGTAGGCTCGGCGGTACTGGGTGCCGATGAGCTGATTAACTATGTTGCTCAACAGCTTTCGATACATAAGCGGCCACGTGAAGTCCGCTTCGTGGATGCGCTGCCGCGCAACGCGATGGGCAAGGTCCTCAAGAAGCAGTTGCTCTCCGAGGGTTGACCGGCCCTATGGCAAGGAGCGGTTATGCTGGCACGCCATCGTTGCGACCGGCACGGGGGTTGGATGTGTTGGTTTGCTCGCCGCGCCACTGCAGAGCTTCAAGAGCGACGGCAATGTGGACGCTAGTGTGGTCGAGAGGCCGCGGTAGGAGTTTTTCAGCGGACTCAATCCTGCGCAGCAAGGTGTTACGGTGAGTAAACAAACGTTTCGCGGCACGAGAGGCGTTGCACTGTTCATTGATGAATGTTAATAACGTTTGCTGCAATGCCGGACTGGCTGATTCGAAATCTCCGAGCGTGCTAGTGATGAATTCTTTTGCAGCTTCTGGATTTTGGGTGATCAACGAGACCAGTCGCACATCAGCAAAGAACGCGACCTGCTGGTGAGATTTCAGCCGGGCCAAGGTGCGTTGTGCGGTGAGAGCTTCCAGGTGGCTGCGCCGGAAGCCTTCGATTCCAGCTGCGCTAGTCCCGATGGCGACACGCGCCTTAGACAGGTTGAGCAGCGCCTTTTGCACCTCAGGGACATCCAGTGCGACCGCGTCGGCCAACCATACCCATCGGGCGGCGGCGCTTGCTACCATGATCAGTTGCTGCGTTGACCTGACGATGTGGCTAAATGCTTCAGCGGCCTGGTCGAGGTAGCCATGGTCGCCATCAAGGTCGTCGCTCCAAATCACGGCGGCGGTATGTGTTAGGTCGAGACGATAGCCCAAGCGCGTTTCGGCACGCTCCTGGGTGACTGGTGCACCCTCGAGAATCAGATCGACAACTTCCAGTCGTTCGGCGTGGGTGCTGCGGTTCAGTTCGTCGCGTTCCAGTTGCATGTGTGTGGCGATGGCCTCTAGCGTGGCCGCTACGTACTCGTTGATCGATTGCGCGGACACGTTGAGCATTTCGCGTAGTTCTTGAGGGTCGGAGGTGAGCGCGAACGCGATCTCCATCCACCGTCGCCAGGCTGTGTACTCCCCGACCCTATAAATGTCGAGCGCAAGAACGTCACGTCCGCGCCGTACCAGATCCCGCGCCATGGTCAGGGGCTCAGGGCCGAGATGAGCCGGTACCGGGGCGCCAGGGTCACGTAAATTGGCGGTAGCCCAGTGCACCAGATGGGCACGGCTGGCGCGCCGAACGACCTTGGCTAGGACCGGGTCATTGGCGATGGCGGGGTTGGCTGCGAAGGTAGCGCGATCAAGTTGGTCAATCCACTCCTGGCTAGGGTTGAGTGCGATCCGTGCCCCTTCACGGATCAACTCACGCACTCGTGGCGACGGGCGTTGCCTGGCCATGGGCTCACTGTAGGGCCGATGTGTGCAGATTGACACCTTTTGGAGCGAGCCAAATGGGAATATTTCGCCCCTGAACCATCGCAGCGTAACTGTTGTTGTCGGCGTAAATATCTTTGTGCCCTCAAGAGCGTCGATGGTGGATAGCCAGAGCAAGTGGTCTGGGACACCAGAATTGTGTTGAGTTTAAGCCCGACCGATTGCTGGTTTAGTGTGCATTTTGCACCTTCGTGTGGGAATAATTGGGAAGATTTCACCACCGGCCGGGACGATGGGTGCACTTTGCACCCTAGAGCCTTCTTGTTCGGGTGGTTTTAACCTGTTGCCGACGTTGCATAACGGTGATCATTGAGGCCAGTTCGCACCACCAAGCAGTCGAGAGGGAGAGCGCAGGTGAGCAGGTCGCTTGATCTTTCCTCGTGCAGTAGTCGAATTGTTTGAGTTTCGAGGAGGAACCGCATGCCTTTCTTCGTGAGTGCAGAGCCACAGGCCCTGAGCGCAGCAGCTAGCACCCTGCAGAGCCTCGGTGCTGCCACAACGGCAAGTAATGCCGCGGCGGCCACGACGACCACTGAAATTGCCCCCCCGGCTGCCGATGAGGTGTCATTAATGCTAGCAGCGTTTTTCAGTAGCCACGGGCAACAGTACCAGGCGCACGCCTCTCAGGGTGCGGCCGGTCATCAGGAGTTAGTCCAGAGCCTGTTGACGAGCTCGTCGGCGTATGCGAGCACCGAGGCCGTCAATCGCGAAAGTTTGTAGCGGACGTCGCTAGCTGCACACGAGTGGCTACCAGCGAGTACAAGGGAGCGATGAGATGTTCGATTTCGCAGCGCTGCCGCCCGAAACCAACTCCACCCGGATGTATTTAGGCGCGGGCTCCGGCCCGATATTGGCCGCCGCCGCAGCCTGGACTGTTTTAGCCAAGGAGCTGACTGCGGCGGCGCAGGGGTTGCAGTCAGTGGTCGAAGCATTGCTGATGACATTTGTAGGTGAGTCGGCAGCGGCGCTGGCAGAGCGGGTCATACCATATGGGGGGTGGCTGGGCCAGAACGCCGCAGGCGCCGAGCTGACCGCAACCCAGCTCATGGCAGCGGCGAGCGCCTACGAAACGGCTTTTACGACGACGGTGCCGCCGCTGCTGGTGTTCGCGAACCGCGCGCAGGTGTGCCTACTGATGATGACTAACATTTTCGGGCAAAACTCCCCCGCGATCGCGGCGAACGAGGCTGAATACGCCGAGATGTGGATCCAAGACGCGACAGCGATGGTGAGCTATCAGGCCTGCGCGATGGAGGCAGTGGGGGCGATGAAGGCATTTACGGCGGCGCCACAGATGGTCAGTGAGATCGCGCTAGCCCAAGAGGTTTCTGCGGCCGAGCAGGCAGTTGCCCAAGTCGCACTCGATCAGATGGCCGATGAGGAGGTGAACGCTATTTTATCCAGGACGGAGACGCTGCAACCGCAACTGGGCCAGCAGGTACAGGTAGGAGCCTCCATGCCACACGCTGTTCCTGACCCTTCGTCGGCTACCTCGGCGTCGTTGTGGGGTGGCTTTGCACAGCACTTGTCGCCCGTGAACGACCTCTGCTCGATGATCAACAACAATGCGGGAATGGTTAACACGAGCTTTTCACTGGTCAACGGCATGGGTTCGGTGATGAAGAGCTTCGCGCCGACGGCGACCAAGGCGGCAGAAAGCGCGGTTCAGACGATGGGAAGTGCTGCTGTACAGTCGGTAAGCCGCGGCTTGCTGAGTTCGAGCCCGGGTGGTCAGGTGACTGCTCGCTTGGGCCGTGCCGCGTCGATCGGCTTGTTGCGGGTGCCGGAATCTTGGACCGCGGCCAGCCAGCCGGTCACGCCGGCGGCGCGGGTATTGCCGCTAGCCAGTATGGCCGCCGGAGCCGAAAGCGAACCGGCTTCGCTGATGGGGGGGTTACCGATGGCACCTATGGCCCCTATTGGAGGCGGCGGTACGGGCAGCGTCAACACTACGCTGCGCATTCAACCAAAAACCTTCGTGATGCCCCGCAACCCCGCAGGAGGATGAGGAGAGAAGCTGCGGTTGTGACTGTTTCATCCACAACACCATGAAATCAACTGGAGGAGATAAAAGCATGACAATTGCACGTTTTATGACCGACCCACAGGCGATGCGGGACATGGCGCACAAATTTGACATGCACGCCCAGAACGTGCGAGACGAGTCCCACAAGATGTTCATGTCCTCGATGGACATCGCTGGTGCGGGCTGGAGTGGGACCGCCCAGTTGACCTCCCACGACACCATGGAGCAGATGAATCAAGCGTTTCGCAACATTGTGACCCGGCTGGAGGACGTGCGTGACCAGCTGGGTACCGCCGCCGATCGCTACGAGCACCAAGAAGAGACCTCGAAGCAGATCCTTTCTGGCAGCTAGTTTCGAAAACTGCTGCTAATCAATAATTTCAATGCAGGAGGAGACAAAATAATGGGAAACATTAACTACCAGTTTGGGGAGATCGACGCGCATGGTGCCACCATCCGCGCTCAAGCGGTTGCGTTGGAGGCCACCCACCAAGCCATTCTAGCCACTGTGCGGGACGCCGCTGAGTTTTGGGGCGGAAGCGGTTCGGTTGCCCACGAAATGTTCATCGCCGACCTAGGTCGTAACTTCCAGATGATTTACGAGCAGGCCAACGCCCACGGCCAAAAGGTGCAACGCGCCAGCTCCTCCATGGCCGACACTGACCGCTCTGTCGGTTCTGTTTGGTCCTAAAACATAGGATTAACTATGAGCTGCTCGTTGTCAACGTCGACACCGGGCGGCTTTTGTTTCGGGACTGGAACAGGACTTCTCAGCTGTGAGAGCGCTACTCTGGCCTATAGCCCGATCAAGTTGTACTTATAGGGGGTCTGCTGCGGTAAGGCCTGTCGGCTTGTCCGGTAGGAACAAGTTCATGAAGAGAACTAGATGGATTTTCGGGGCGTTACTACACCATAGATACCATAGATCAACTCGGCGAAGATGTATTCCGGCCCGAGTGTGGGCTTAATGTTGGCCGCAGCCATGTGGTATGTTGCCTGGCTAAGTCTTACCGCTGTGCGGGCTAAATGAACTGGTATCCAGATCGCGACTGCGGCGAACGCTTATGATGATGCCACCGTATGATGTGCGCAGCCAACTTTGTTTCGGGTGTTGATCGAGACCAACATCGCCGGGAAAATGCCAATTGATAGCCGACGCCCACGCGGTCTACAGCGAGATATGGGACGAGAGGACCGCTTGCCACGATGTAATAGCTACGTGGATGCCGTGACGGCCGTGGTGATGCCGTTTGATAGAGCGGTCGGAGATCGTCAACTAAGACTGGATTGGGCGAGCAAGGGCTATTCGGCGCCGCCGCGGCAGACGGGCGGAGGTCCAATCTGTCTCAGGGGATAAGGAACACGCTACCGATGCTTAGCGACAACTTTGGCACGGTTGACTCAGTGTTTCCTATGGCTGATACGGCAAGCTCGATGTTGGCGGATGTCTTTCCCGCGGCTGAGGAGGGTTGTCAAAGATACGGTGCTAGTTGGTAGATGAGGCCGCCGCGTTGGAGCAGGTACTGGGCCAGATGGCTGATGTGGCCGGCGCGGCCAAAAGCGGGCCAGTCCAGCCGGTGGGGGTCGAGGGTCTGCCGGTCGGGCAGATGGCCTACTGTGCGGTCGGCGGCGGGGCCAGTAGTGCGCTGCGGACCCCGCTGCGCGCTTTCGTAATACCCAACCTCAGGCCGTCGGATTGTTCTACTTAGGCTAAAGCCATAGGAGCGCAACATTTTTCGACCTCTGACTGTACTACAGTAGCATTCATCGCCGAACGGTTGGCCATTCGCTACCGTTACTGCGCTAAGCGCTGGCTGTACACTTCGTCGGTGTCAGCGGTGGAGTTCGGCGGTTAGTTAGTGTGCAAAGCCTCGTTGAGCGTGCTGCCCTTACCGTCACGGGCTACCACTTCGACCGCCCCCGTTACCGAATTGCGCCGGAACAGAAGGTTGCTAACGCCGGAGAGCTCACGAGCCTTAACCGATTTGCTGTCCGGAGTATTGACCTTGGTGCCGGCAGTGACATATAATCCGGCTTCAACGACGCAGTCGTCGCCCAGTGAGATACCCAGGCCTGAGTTGGCTCCGAGCAGACACCGCTTGCCTATGGAAATGACCTGTGTGCCACCGCCGGACAGGGTACCCATGATCGATGCTCCACCTCCGACGTCGGAGCCGTCGCCCACCACCACACCCGCTGAGATGCGACCCTCTACCATCGATGCGCCCAGGGTCCCGGCGTTGTAGTTGACAAAGCCCTCGTGCATCACGGTGGTGCCAGGCGCTAAGTGGGCGCCTAGTCGCACTCGGTCGGCGTTGGCGATGCGCACTCCGGTGGGGACGATATAGTCAACCATCCGGGGGAATTTGTCGACGCCATAGATGGTGACCGGTCCATGGCGACGCAGCCGTGCCCGGACGGTGTCGAAACCGTCGATTGCGCAGGGTCCTCTACTAGTCCAAATCACATTGGTCAATACCCCGAACAAGCCGTCGGCATTCAGTTCGTGCGGTGTCACCAACCGGTGTGACAGCAAATGTAACCGCAGGTAGGCGTCGTAAGCGTCGACGGCGACTTCGTCTAATGAGCCGATGACCGTACGGACCGCGATTGTCTCGGTGCCACGGTCGTCATCGCGGCCGATCAGTACGGCCAGCTCGTGGGGAACGTCGGACATTGCCAGTCGCGAAGTGGCGCTGGTGCCCGATTCGGTCAGTTTCGGTGCGGGAAACCAGGTGTCGAGGATCGATCCGTCGGCGGCCAGCGTCGCTAGCCCGATGCCAACCCCACCTGCAGTTTCTGTCATGGTGGTCAGGTTACTTGCTCGGCTTGGAAGACGTCATCAGTATCCTGGGATGCGTGCTGAATTTGTGCGGTGACCCGGTCGAGCTTACCGCGGCGCTGGTCGACATCCCCAGTGAGTCGCGGGCCGAAGCACGCATCGCTGATGCTGTGGAGATTGCGCTGCGGTCCCAGACCGCCGGCTTTGAGATTGTTCGTAACGGCAACGCCGTGCTGGCGCGCACCTCGTTGCACCGGCCGGCACGGGTGCTGCTAGCCGGGCACCTAGATACCGTTCCGGTGGCCGGAAACCTGCCCAGCCGCTGCGAGAAGGACGTGCTGCATGGCTGTGGCACTGTGGACATGAAATCCGGTGATGCGGTTTTCCTGCACTTGGCGGCCACCATGGCCGAGCCGGTGCATGACTTGACGTTGATGTTCTACGACTGTGAAGAAATCGATTCTTCAGCAAATGGTTTGGTCCGTATCGAGCAGGAGCTGCCGGAGTGGCTCGCCGCCGATGTGGCCGTCCTGGGTGAGCCCACCGGCGGCTATATCGAGGCCGGCTGCCAGGGGACGCTGCGCGTCGTGATTAGTGCGGCTGGAACTCGTGCGCATGCCGCACGTTCTTGGTTGGGCGACAACGCAATCCACAAACTGGGTGCCGTGCTGGACCGGTTGTCCGCATATCGGGCGCGTACCGTCGACATCGATGGATGTGTCTACCGGGAAAGTCTATCTGCTGTGCGCGTCGAAGGTGGTGTGGCCGGAAATGTGATTCCCGATGCGGCCTCGGTGACAGTCAATTACCGCTTTGCCCCCGACCGTTCGGTAGCCGCGGCACTGCACCATGTGCACGACGTGTTCGATGGGCTCGACGTGCAGATCGAGCAGATCGACGCGGCGGCGGGCGCGCTGCCTGGCCTGTCGCAGCCGGCCGTCAAGGCCTTGGTCGAAGCCGCTAACGGTAAGGTCCGCGCGAAATACGGTTGGACGGATGTGTCGCGATTCGCCGCGCTAGGTGTCCCGGCGGTCAACTACGGCCCTGGTGATCCCAACCTGGCGCACCGGTACGATGAACACGTGCCGGTCGTCCAAATCATCGCCGCTGTGGATATGTTGCGTCGATACCTCGGCGGCTGACGTCTGGCCGTCCGTCACCGGCATCTGGTAACCGTTCGGATACTGCGACAGCAGCTACTGAGATAATCGGCCGATAGCAGCCAGCTTCGCGGACATAGCCGTCCGGGCGGCAGGATCACGTGTGGCCAATTCGTGGGCATGATTGACGACGATGTTGACTACGGCACAGTCGATTTCGGTAGCCGGACGGGTAACCGCATCGACAGAGCGGATGTCGCCGAACTTTACGGTGTCATGCCGGGCACGCAGTGTCACTGCCGATTGGCCAGAGCGCTCTGCCGTGCGGGTGGCCTCTCGGGTCGCCGCGGATAGCCCCGGTAACGTCTTGGGCGGTGGCTTTGGTCCAGGCGCGAGCGACTTCAAGCTCAGGTGCGCATAACAACACTTCATAAAAGTTGTATTCCTTTGTGCTGCAAAGCTTTTTCGAATCTGGCATGTTGTCCTACTGTGCCAGCGCCATAGCCAGCGTCAGCAGAATACTGACGATCGTGACCGAAATTCGCCGTTAGCGATCAGCACATGCGCCAGTAGTACCCTGCCGGTCGCGCGTCCTGGCTGTAGCAGTTAGGCGAAGTCGGTGCATTGCTGGGCGAGGTTGGCCGCTATGTTGAGTGACCCGTCATCAACAGAGCGGTTGTCCGGCCCAGTCCGATCGTGCAGCGCAGCAGTCCGGGATGTTCGGCGTCCAACACGCGTTGTGCCATTGGCTCGACACTGTAGAAGCAGCCTGGCCACTCCGTGCACGGTGTGCCGTGCTGGCCTCCCAGGCCGCCGCCAGGTCGTTGGTCGACGGTGAGTTCAGCACATTGCCGGTGATTTCGACGGCCTTTCCGACATTGCTCGCATTCATGGCGTAAGGCGGCGTTAAGCGCGTCGCGTGTGGGCCCGTATCCGTGACCTGAGTGCTGATGGCCTGCAGGAATGCGGTAATTTGTTCCGCCTCACCTAGCATTAAAGACATGAAAATTGTATTGGCGGCCCGCAGCAGTGTCCAGTCCGTCAGCTCTGTTAGCGACAGTGTTGCGGGGTCGGTCGTGGCTAGCAACGCATCGGCTTCCCGGTCTCGGACCTGCCAGGGCGTTGGTCAGCGACAGCCGTGCCGCCAGGACCTGGGAGCTTGGGGAGCGTTGCAGCATCGAGCGGGTCAGTCGTTCGCCCCCAGGGTGAAGTTTGCCGAGTAGCAGTTGGTTACTGAGATCATCCGACGGATGCCGCAAATGCAGCACGACCAGATCGGTGCGGCGCTATCGCGCACCGTTGTCTTCAAGCGCGGCACGTGCCCGCTCACCGAACTGCGGATGTGCTCTGTAAACGATCGGGTTGTCCGCGCGTTCGTTTCGTATTCAGGTTTCGGTCGCGCCCCCAGTTTTCGGTCTGCCCTACCGTGCCGTCGCCAGCGAGGGTAGCTCGCTCGGCGAGCGTCAGCGGCGCCTCGACGGCGAGGCCGTTTAGTTTAGTATCGTTAGCGTCGGCATAGTAGATCGGCGATTGATTCGTCGACCTCAGCTAGCTCGGAGGACTGTAGTCGCGTCCCTGGGGGCGTTGAATCGATCCGCTTCAGCAGACCGCCGGCACACAGCGTCGCGCTGGCCTCGGGGCAGCGTCGGCGCGGGTAGTCACAATCATCCGGGCCGTGCCGGCCAGCACTAACTGGTACACCAGTATAGTCGACAGGACGTCTAGCTCGGGGGCATCGTCGACAACAAGCAGCATATCGTGTCGCCGATTTGTTTCGCCTCAACGATGCCCGGGCCGCTAGCCATAAAGCAGTCTGTTTTCTGATATTAAGTGATGTCCGCCGGGTGGCTAAAGGCGCCGGACGGGATCGCGCTCGGTCGGGGTGCTGATAACCTAGCGGATGACGGTACTCGAGTGGTGACTGAGAAGTGTTCAGCGGCCAAGGTGGATTTGCGACGCCATCGGCTTCCAGTACAACAGCCCCGCCTAGAGATGATGCCGGGTGGTGCGGCTCGAGGTGGCGGAGCGGGGCGATTTGATCCCGAACTGCGACAACCTCACCGAGAGCAACATACAACTGCTCTAAGGAGGCCTCACGTTGAGGGACATTCCATCGAATCGGCACTGCCGGATTTTATGCGTGCAGGCCGTCTGGGTGGGTGGGTAGTGTAATGGTTCTAATGGCGTTGGGTCTACTTTTGAACGACTATGCGTCCGGATCGCGGTAAACTCAATGCGCGGGTGATTTGTGTCTTCTGTGCGGCAGGACCGATGCATCCGGAGCTGCTCGACCTGGCCGCTGAACTCGGTGCGGCGATTGCTGAACGCGGCTGGACCCTGGTTTGGGGCGGTGGCTGCGTTTCAGCGATGGGTGCGGTGGCGTCCGCGGCGTGGACACGCGGCGGACGGATAGTCGGCGTGATCCCGGAAATGTTGCAACGCCTCGAGATTGCCGACACCTATGTCGGTGAGCTGATTGTCACCGAAACGATGGCCGAACGTAAACAGGTCTTGGAAGATCACGCTGATGCGTTCATCGTGCTGCCGGGTGGTCTGGGGACACTCGATGAGTTGTTCGAAACATGGACCGCAGGCTATTTGGGTATGCACCATAAACCCATCGTAATGCTGGACCCTTGGGGGCACTACGATGGCCTTTGGGCTTGGCTGCACGGATTGCTCGATGGTGGTTATGTCTCGTCGGTAGCGATGGAGCGGCTGGTGGTGGTCGATCAGGTGGATGCCGCGCTCGAGGCTTGTATATCTATCTGAGTTTGCTTGACAGCGGAAATCTGGGATGTAGGTGTGACTCCACTGTGCTGCGCACACAGTGGGTCAGTCTGAGCGATATCGCATCTGGGTCGCTGGCGTTTTGGTCGATATGCTGGTGATCATACTAGGGGGTGCTGGCCGGGCTTTCAGCTTGGCCGAACTCGAAGAAGTCGATCGGCATTGTCTTATCCAGTAGCGGGCCGTTCACTCCGGTAACTGGATATTCCTCAGATTCGGTGATCAGCCATTGAGCTACCGCGACGGCAACGTGCCTGCCAACCAGTACGTGGCGGTGATTGGTTGCATGCGGTGTCGGCCTTCACGACGTCGTTGCGATTATGCTGCGCAACTCGCTTAACGCGGTGCTGGCTGTGGTTACGTGTAGTGCCATGCGGCGGGCATGCGCAACTGCAACCAATGCGACAAGGTGTTGCCACCCGGCCTGGGCTTGCTCGACGCCAAGGTGTCAATCGCGGAGACCGACCTGGTTAGTGCCGTCACTGAATGCGGTGGTTCGTCGGCAGCGAGTCGCTGACCACCTAAGTTAAGGTCTAGAGCGATGCGTCGCCACAGCGTCTACATTGTGGCGAAAAGACACCGTCTTCGTACATTTTTACCTCACGCACCGCAGGATTACCCAAGATGGGTGTGATGACCTACCCTTGGTGGCTGCGCGCTGGAGGCATTCGACAGGCTGAGCGTGCGTCTCAAGAACTCTGACACGTGGTACACCATATTTTCTCTATGATTATTACTACAAAACCACAAACAACGTTCTGACGGCCACGGTGGCCTCTGTGGTCTATTCATGCTTGACGTTGACCCAGGTTAAGCTGTTTTCGGTGTAGTCGTTCTGGGAGGAGACGATTGTCAGCCGGACCACGGTGTTCATCCACATACATCGGCGAATCTGCCGTTATCTGTTCAACCAGCTGGCCAAGCTTACCGGGCCGCCAGCAGGCGGGTACGTTTGATCACCGGCAAGGGGCTCCTGCCGGATATTTGGAGCGGGTTCAACACACTTTTCAGCATTGCGCGGGTGTGTTGAGTATCGCTCCCTCTAGCTAGGGCAACACTGCTTCATAGCACGATCTTCAATGTGCCCGGAACTACCGAGTTCTCGCCGCTGCCGCTGGCTTATGTGGAGTACAATTCTGATACTGGTGCTTCGCTGCACGACGGGAACGGGTGGGTCCGCGGATGCCTTCGGGTGAACTCGGCTTGTTACTTGGGCTCGTCAACTGGCTGCAGCTGTTCGGCGGCTACACCGACAAAGCGTCAAGCGAAACGAAGTGGTGCCGACGCTTTCCGGGCCTGGTCACTGCTGATTCGATTCGGGCGACGTGATGAGGCCGCAGGATATGTGACATGATCGCGTCTGTCGACCAGCTCGATGACACGTTCCGCTGGAAGGGTAATAAAAAAAGCGCCACCGCACAGGTCGAAGTCGAAGTGGCGCTGGTGTCCGACAAGTCCGTCGAGAAGTGCATGGTTTTTGGTATTGAGGTTCCATGCACCGGCCGTTGCGCCGGGATGGCCGCGATCAAGCTTGCGCGAAGGCGCCGAATTCGAAGGCCGATCTCTGGCCCCGTGCGATGTATGACCAGTTATCTGCCTAAGCGCTGTCTCTGTTCATGCGAGTGGTCGAGTCGATCATGCACACCACGTGCAAGAGCCGCAAGGTGGAGATGCGCAAGCAGGCCTATGGCCCTAATGTAGTGGACCCGTTGGACGTGTTGGTCGGCCGTGCTGACGGCTACGTGCCCTATTACGATAGACTCAGCTGCTTGAAGTGTCGTCTGGTACGCCGCTGCAAATCTGACGTCCTCGCCTGACGCCGAAATGTGCGACTAGGCGGCGCACTCGGCGTGACGAATGATCCCGCAACAGTGCGGCTGGTCGTCACCAGGCACTATTGACTGGTGCAGTCAATGCTGTGCGGCCGGCCGGTCGCAGTGGATCGCCCGCTGATCATGGCGATCGTTAACCGTACCCCGGATTCGTTCTATGACCGGGGCTCGACCTTTAGCGACGAGGCCGCTCGGGCTGCCGCGCACCGGGCCGTTGCGGAGGGCGCCGATGTCATCGACGTCGGTGGCGTTAAAGCAGGGCCTGGCCAGGGCGTTGACGTAGAAACCGAGATTGCCCGGTTGGTGCCGTTCATTGAATGGCTACGCAGCGCCTATACAGACTTGCTGATCAGCGTAGACACCTGGCGAGCAGAGGTAGCAAGCTTGGCCTGCATTGCGGGCGCAGACCTGATCAACGACAGCTGGGGTGGAGTCGACCCGGCCATGCACGAGGTCGCCGCCGAGCTTGGCGCGGGCTTGGTGTGTTCGCACACCGGTGGCACGCCGCCCCGAACGCGTCCCTTCCGGGTGAGTTACGGTACGACGACCCGCGGTGTGGTGGACGATGTGATTCGCCAGGTCACCGCCGCTGCCGAGCGGGCGGTCGCGGCCGGGGTAACCCGCGATTCGGTGTTGGTCGACCCGACCCACGATTTCGGCAAGAACACCTTCCACGGGCTGCTGTTGTTGCGTCATGTGGACGAACTTGTTAAGACCGGGTGGCCCGTGCTCATGTCGTTGAGCAATAAGGACTTCGTCGGGGAGACTCTGGGCGTGGGTTTGACGGAACGGCTGGAGGGTACGTTGGCGGCTACCGCGTTAGCGGCGGCAGCTGGCGTCCGCATGTTTCGGGTGCACGAGGTCGGAGCGACCAGGCGGGTCCTTGAGATGGTGGCCTCGATCCAGGGGACGCGCCCCCCGACGCGCACGGTGAGGGGACTCGCGTGACGGCATCTGAGCTGATCGCCAGCGCGCTAGCGGCCCGGCCCGGGGACGCGTGGCTCGCGGATCGCAGCTGGAGCCGTCCAGCCTGGAAGATCGACGAATTGGTGGCAGCCAAGGCCGGGCGAGCGATCTCGGTGGTACTGCCGGCCCTCAATGAGGAACAAACCATCGAATCGGTGATCGACAGCATCTCACCGCTGGTCTCCGACCGTGCGGGACTGGTCGACGAACTGATCGTTCTGGACTCTGGTTCAACGGACGAGACTGAGATCCGGGCCATCGCTGCCGGCGCCCGAGTGGTCAGCTGTGAACAAGCTGTGCCTGAGGTTCCAACTCGGCCCGGCAAGGGTGAGGCATTGTGGCGCTCGCTTGCTGTTACCAGCGGCGACATTGTGGTGTTCGTCGATTCTGACCTGATCAATCCGCATCCCATGTTTGTGCCGTGGCTGGTCGGTCCGCTGCTCACCGGTGACGGCATTCAACTGGTCAAAGGTTTTTACCGGCGGCCGCTACACAGCAACGATGCGGGTGGCAGTGCCTGTGCCACCGGTGGTGGCCGGGTTACCGAGTTGGTGGCCCGGCCTTTGTTGGCGTCGCTGCGGCCGGAGTTGGGCTACGTGCTGCAGCCTCTGAGCGGCGAGTACGCAGCTACCCGCGAACTGCTGGCAGCGTTGCCCTTCGCGCCGGGCTATGGCGTGGAGATCGGCCTGCTGGTGGACACCTTTGACCGGTTGGGCCTTGACGCGATCGCGCAAGTCAACTTGGGCGTTCGAGCGCACCGCAACCGGCCGCTGGCTGAGTTGGGTGTCATGAGCCGTCAGGTGATTGCGACCTTGTTGTCGCGTTGCGGTATTCTTGACTCTGGGGTTGGGCTGACCCAATTCTTCGTCGACGAGTCCGACGGGGATGGCTACATCCGGCATACCTGGTCGGTGTCGCTGGCCGATCGGCCACCGATGAACAGGTTGCGGCCGCGTTAGGGCAATATCGTTCCTGTGGCGTTGGTTTTGTTGTACCTTATGGTGCTGGTCCTCGTCGCGATCGTGCTTTTTGGCGCAGCCAGCCTACTGTTCGGTCGCGGCGAGCGGCTACCGCCTTTGCCTCGCGGGACGACGGCTACGGTGCTGCCCGCGCACGGAGTTACCGGCGCTGACGTCGACGCTGTCAAGTTCACCCAGGTGTTGCGCGGGTACAAGCCCAGCGAGGTGGACTGGGTGCTGGACCGGCTCGGCCGCGAGCTCGAGGTGTTGCGTGCTCAGCTCGCAGCGATCGCCGACACCGAAGCAGATGCCGATGTCTCGAATGTTCCCAACAGGGACGACGGCCGGGATGTGACGTGAGCGACGATGGGCTGGTTCGCTGTGGCTGGGCGGACGCTCGCTCCGGGCTCCACTGGCAACTGTATCGCAACTATCACGACCAAGAGTGGGGCCGCCCAATACACGGCGGAGTGGCTTTGTTCGAGCGGATGAGCCTGGAGACCTTTCAGAGTGGTCTGTCGTGGCTGATCATTCTGCGCAAGCGGGAAAATTTCCGGCGTGCCTTCTCCGGGTTCGATATCGAAGAGGTAGCCCGCTACACCCATGCCGATGTGCAACGGTTGTTGTTCGATGATGGAATCGTGCGCAACCGCGCCAAGATCGAGGCGACGATAGCCAACGCGCGGACGGCCGCTGAACTGGGGTCTGCAGCAGACTGGTCCGAGTTGTTGTGGTCATTCGCCCCACAGCCGCGGCCCAGGCCCGCTGACAGATCCGAAATCCCCTCGACCAGTGCGGAAGCGAAGGCGATGGCACGTGAATTGAAACGGCGCGGGTTCCGCTTCGTCGGGCCTACTACGGCCTATGCACTGATGCAGGCGACGGGGATGGTCGACGATCACATCTGTACTTGCTGGGTGCCTCCAACGCGGTGACCCTAACTTCCCCAGTGGGCCACCGACGGGCCTGGTTGTGGGGGCACCCCCAGCCGCGCAGCAGCCGAGGGGGTGAGACGGGCAACTAGGCACAGCACCCTGGGTTAAGCCCGAGAACCGGGTCTTTGTGCACTCGCCGACCTGAATAGGGAAGAATAGAGGGGTGATTTGGCAGTTCAATGTCGGGTATTACTGGAAATCCACCGAGGGGGCATGCTTGGCGCCGAATAGGTCCGCGAGGGCGGGCCAGCTCGAGTTTGGAGGGAGCACACGGTGGCGGCGATGAAGCCTCGGACCGGAGACGGTCCTCTGGAAGCGACGAAGGAGGGGCGCGGCATCGTGATGCGCGTACCACTAGAGGGTGGCGGCCGGCTCGTCGTCGAGCTGACACCGGACGAAGCCGCCGCTCTGAGTGACGAACTTAAGGGCGTCACCAGTTAAATCGGCTGTTTGGCAGGTAGTCTTGGTTATGCACAGACTTTTCGGTAGATGTCTAGCGTCTGTTCGGCGACGCGGGCCCAGGAAAATTCTTCGATGCAGCGCCGGCGTCCGGCGTGACCGTAGCGTTCGGCTTTTCCTGGGTCGGCGACCAATTCATTGACTGTCGTGGCCGACTTGCCCTGGTAACCAGTGGGGTCGTCGGGGTCGTAGTGATCTGGTGATCCTGTCGACGACTACTTCAGGTATCCCGTTAACGTCGGAGGCCGCTACTGCCGTTGCGCACACCATTGCCTCCAGGTTCACGATTCCTAACGGCTCGTACACCAACGGACACACGAAGACTGTTGCTGCCGAAAGTACTTCGCGTATATCCCCGATGGGAAGCATTTTTCGGATCCAAAACACCCCGGTGCGATTGCAAGCCGTGTGCTCGGCTTAGCATTCCAATGCTTAAACGGTGAGCAGAGCGTTATGCCTGGCCAGACCGGTGTACCAGGTATGCGGATGCACGACGGTGGCCGCTGATGCGGTATTGGCCATCATCAGATCCGACGACAAGATAGACACTGCCGCGTTAGCATCGTGGAACCATAGGTCAGGCTGATGGTCCTGTACTCTCTGGGCGCCGGTGCGAGGTGCGCCCATGCAATGCACATCGACCGCGCATAGTTGGCGCAGTTGTGCGACAAGTTCGGTGACATGTACCCCGGCCCCACCGTAAACCTCTGGCGGGTACTCTCGATTCATCATGGCCACCCGTATATCGGCACCGTAATGCGGTGACTCCGAATTTGAGAGTGGTTCGCGAGTCGGGCTGGGGAGAATTTGAACAGCAGCCCGTCGAACCGAGCCAGATACCTTGACGAACAGGCACCTCAGGGCGGCGCCGTCGAGGGATGCACCTGGCAGCGGTGGGCGGCGGCCGATTAGGTTTGGAGCCATGAGGGAAGTGCCATACGTGCTGGGCATTGTCTTGGCCGGCGGTGAGGGCAAACGGTTATATCCACTGACCGCGGACCGGGCCAAACCCGCTGTTCCCTTCGGGGGCGCCTATCGGCTGGTTGATTTCGTGCTTTCTAATCTAGTCAACGCCCGTTACCTGAGGATTTGTGTTCTCACTCAATACAAGTCGCATTCCCTAGACCGCCACATTTCGCAAAATTGGCGATTGTCGGGCCTTGCCGGTGAGTATATCACCCCGGTGCCAGCACAGCAGCGGCTCGGCCCACACTGGTACACCGGCTCGGCGGACGCGATCTATCAATCGCTCAACCTCATTTATGACGAAGACCCTGACTACCTAATGGTTTTCGGTGCCGACCACGTATACCGGATGGACCCCGAGCAGATGGTCCGGTTCCACATCGGCAGCGGGGCCGGCGCCACGGTGGCTGGCATTCGGATTCCGCGCAGCGATGCTACCGCGTTTGGTTGCATTGACGCCGACGACTCCGGCCGTATTCGCCTTTTTACTGAGAAGCCGCTCAAGCCGCCCGGGATACCGAACGACCCCGATACGACGTTTGTCTCGATGGGCAACTACATCTTCACCACCAGGGTGCTCGTCGACGCGATTCGCACTGACGCCGATGACGATCACTCGTATCACGACATGGGCGGCGACATCATCCCGCGGCTGGTGGACGACGGGCTGGCCGCGGTGTATGACTTTTCCGAAAATGAAGTGCCTGGCGCTACCGACCGTGACCGCGCTTATTGGCGTGACGTTGGTACCCTGGACGCGTTCTATGACGCTCACATGGATTTGGTGTCGGTGCATCCGGTGTTTAATCTGTACAACAAGCGTTGGCCGATTCGTGGCGAATCGGAGAACTTGGCGCCGGCGAAATTTGTCAACGGTGGCTCCGCTCAAGAATCGGTGGTGGGTGCGGGGAGCATCATTTCAGCTGCCTCGGTACGCAACTCGGTGCTGTCGTCGAATGTCGTGGTAGACGATGGCGCGATCGTGGAGGGCAGTGTTATCATGCCGGGTGCTCGGGTTGGCCGCGGCGCAGTGGTACGCCACGCGATCTTGGACAAGAACGTTGTCGTCGGGCCTGGCGAGATGGTTGGCGTGGATCTCGAGAAGGATCGGGAACGTTTCTCGATTAGTGCTGGCGGGGTAGTCGCGGTCGGCAAGGGTGTGTGGATTTAGCCCGGCGCTGGCTAAGCCAGCCGTTGAGTTACGTCGACATGGCTGTCGAACCCGATCAACACATGGGTACACTATCGTCGTGGTTGGTTATTTTACGCAGAGCAGTTACGTGCCTGCGTCACGAGGTCGCCGGTCGTCGCAGCTCTCCGGCGACGACCGAGAACAGGCAATTCTGGCTGTTGCTGAACGGCTCCTGGCGGAGCGGCCGTTGGGTGACTTTTCCGTCGATGAACTAGCGAAAGGCGCTGGAATCTCGCGCCCCACCTTCTATTTCTACTTCCCGTCAAAAAACGCGGTGTTATTGTCGCTGCTTGATCATCTGAATATTAAGTCACGCTCGGCGGTTGAAGCACTCGCTGAGCAGCTGCCCGCGGACCCCGCTGCGGTCTGGCGGTCCGTAATTGCGGCGTTCTTCGAGGTGTGCGGGACTCATCGAGCGGTGGCCGTTGCTGGTGCCGCGGCCAAAGCCACGAGCCCTGAGGTACGCCAACTGTGGTCCAAGGTCATGCAGCAGTGGATCGACTACAACACAGCTGCGATTAAGGCCGAGCGCAAGCGTGGCGTAGCCCCCGACACCATTCCCGCCGAAGACCTGGCTGTGGCTCTGCACTTGATGACCGAACGCGTGATGGCCGCGACATTCGCCGACGAAAAGCCGTTGATTCCCGATAAGAAAGTTATTGACACGCTCGTGCATATCTGGCTGGCCAGCATTTACGGCAGCTGACCGCTCACCATACATAAGATACGTAAGGCGCCAGCCCTTATTGCACCTGCTGGGTATAGTCGCGGTATCGGCTCAATTCTTGGGTAAGCATCTTCTCTTCGTCGAGGATGCGGAAGACGAGCGCCGCTACAACGGGGATGACCAGCAGCCCCAGTAGGACCTGAGTGCCAGCGGTATGCCCAGTACCATGAATCACGTTGCCGACGTACATCGGGTGCCGGATGAATTTGTAGACACCGCCAACAACCAACGTCTAGCCGGCTTCCACGGTGACGGTGGTTGCCGTGTAGCCGTTCTGGATGACTACCAACATGGCGATACCTAGCCCGGCTGCTAACAACACATCACCCTGCAATGACACCCAGGTAGGTACTGACGACCATCCCATCCGATCGGTCTAATGAGTTCACAATCATCATAGCTAGCAGGTCCATAACCGGCACCGGTGATGACGATCTTTTGCACGATTCTGCTTTCCGCTTGCGGGCCGGCGTGTATATGTCGCTAACGTAACAAGATTCATTCGGGTCAAATAGAGTCTTGATGATGCCGTGCACCTACCTGTTGCCGGTCTGCTGAGTGAGCTAACCTCATTGCGTCGATCGCATTCTCGGAAAGCCATGTTTCCCAATTTTATTAGTACGGCATCGATCGTCAGCAGCTAAAGCAACGGCACGATGGTAGAGTAGCCGTCGACCCAAGGAACGTGTGTGAATGGCTCCAGGTCGAGCACCCACTGTGGGGATCCAGCCCATGAATCGATCAAATACAACGCGAAGAATGCGATCAGCACGACCCAGGGAATCGGAGTGAACCACGTTGCGAAATTGAGCAATTCGATCGTTACTGCGGCCAACAACCAGATGGCAGGCAGCTGCGCGGTCGCAGTACCTACCATTATGGCCACCTTACCGTCAACGTCACCCGCTGTGGCACAGTAGACCAGACCGGATGCTGGTCTCGCAATCAGCATTGCTGCCGCAGGTACAACCAGCACATCTTTCAAATAACTTGCCAGACAAAGTGTTCAGAAAAAAAGAATTAGCTACACTATCTTGGCATGTTGACTGGATTCTTTTTGGTACAGTCGCAGAGTAAGTGAGATGGCGAACTCGGCAGAAACCATGTCCATCATCTTGAACGTCACCGCGATGCAGGCTTCCTCCAAAGCGCCGTTGACGATCGCAAGCGCGGCGGGTTGCCACTCATCAGACTTGTTGCAGCCCATGCGGGCGACGATGCTGTGCACCACCGTATAGGCACAGGACGACGGTCTATAGCCGGATCCGCTCTGCGGGCCAATCGCCATGTCAGCCTACCACCGCCGCGCAATACCGCTGCGGCGGTGGCAGGACTGGCGCGTTCGGCGATCAGTCCCGCGTTGACATCGCGGCCGACGAGTAGCCGGCAGGCTGGCACAGTGGGCACGACTGTCGTCGCCAGGGGCAGCAGTACCTACCAGTGATCGCCCGCATGCGGCTTCACTTGCAATGATCACCCCAGTGGATAGAGCAACGACAACGTTCCCGAGTCGGCATCACCGATGTTGCGCATCGTGAATGCCGTAGCTAACACGGCGCCGCGAACGAATCGGGCGCTTGGCGAGAACTGCTAGGCCACGGTGATGAAGACCAGACTGGAGCTGGCCAGCGTCGTCTCGAGGGCCAGCGACTCATCGGCCGGAATGTCGGGTGAGCAATCCCGTCCTCCTGATCGTGCCGGTGGTAATCGTCGCTTCGACCAACAACACCAGCGTCGCGGCTAGGCTGGCTATACCGGCCGACGGCGGTCGAGTCGATCAGCTCGGTGTAGCCGGTCTCTTCGTTGGCACGGATGTGATGGATCGCGTGAGGGGGCACTGCTACCGCGATGAGCAAGTGGAACATTCCTGCCTTCCAGATGTCTTTCGCTCCAAGGCTGTTGTTGTAGATCTGCCCGTAGCAGGGTGTGCCGGGTGGGGCTGGCCATGATGGAAGTCGCGCACTCGGCACGGGCGGCCTCAGTTGGGTAGACTTTCGAGATGTTTCCTCAGGTACACGCTAACCAGCAGTAGAGACAGCAGCAAAATCCACAAGAGGCAACACGACTCGATCACGCCGCAGGTAAAGCCGTAACCTCCCAAGCGAGCCAGAGAAATTTGAGCCTACCAACGGCGTCGCGTGCGCCGGATGGTGTGATTCGATCCAGGATTGGGGTGCTTATAACGCCGACTCCCTATTGCCGCTGTGTTCGTGCTGGCCGGTGTCTTCAATTTTCTGAAATGTTTTAGTAGCGCAAAAGGGCTCTTCAAGAATCGGTGGTTAGCGGATCAAGCTGCGCACAACGGCTTCACCGAATACCGGATCGAGTTCCTCGAGGCGTTCACTGTTGAACTGGAAACGCTGCGTGTTGCCGTCGACACTGTCTTTCTCGATATCCGGGATCTGGCTATATTGCCAGGATCGCTGATCATTTCGGTTTTGATCGAAGTTCGGCTCAGGTGCCGCAGAGAGGTCAGCTAACCACTCTTGACAGTCTTGTCGGTTTGGGGACGATGTCACTCGTCGACACAACGCCTCTGGTTAGGCCAGGATGTGGCCAGACAACAGCATCGTCACGCCACGGTCGCGTGCTTCGGCAAGATACTGTTGAAACATGTTATCCATCAACGATTCCAAATCGTTTCCTGGCTTGTCCAAAAGCAATAGTCGGACTCGTGAAGAAAAGGGTTTAAATCAGTAAAGCCTTTTGCCAGTTGCTTTTCGATTAGGTGCGTGCTTTCTTGATGTGGATCAAGGTCAAAGTGTTTGATGAGCTCGGCGCGATGACTTTCGTCGATGCCGCCACGCATGCGGTCTAGCAAATCGATATTTTTGAAGCCGGTTTAGCAACAGCATGAAATTTACTGGAAAATAATCGATCTTGCAGTGCAATTCGACTGGGTCGGTCCACGGTTCGCTGCTGAGCAGCAGCGTTTCCGCTGTCAGCCTTAGCCAAGTCCAGCAGGATGCGACTGGTGGTGGACTTCCCGGTGCTATTAGCTTTGAGGAAGCCGTGCACTTCTCCTGCGCGCACCGTTAGGTCAAGTTCATCCAATGCGCTCATTGAACCGAAATGCTTTGTCAGATTAAGATTTTGGTGGTTTCCTAAGAACTGATATTCGATTCTCCTTGTTTTTCTTCGACTTCTGCCGCCAGAAAGCTATCGCACATGGTGCTGTCCGACATCAATCCGTCGTAATAGATTTTTATTGAGAGCATTAGCATTTCGCGCGCATAGTCGCGTATACCTGCATGCAGGTCTGTTGGAGTTTTGTTTCTCTAGTAGATATAGCAGGAAGTTAATGCCACCCGTTATCATCAGATACTTTGCCTTGTTTCGAGGATCGCGACTCGACTTACACGTTCCGGTGCGTACCTCTTCGCCAAGGTATACTTCATCGTTGATTATCTTGCGCAACAATGTGGTTGCTAATTCGCTTCCTGATTGCATGCTTGTGCACCAAGTAGGTTATCAGCGGTGTGTAGGACACTACCCTCGGCTACTTGCGCAAACCATGTCGCCGGATCCCATACTACATAGCTGACCGACTTGCCGCTGCAGACCTCTTTGGCGATGTAGGCATTGTATGTTTTGTGCCGGCTGTCTTTGGAACCGAATTGGTGGCTGACCAGGACGCTCTTATCCCCGTTGCTTCAGCGATGGCGCGCAAACTGGCTTCAAGGCTGTGCTCGCCGAACAGTGCAATGGCTGGATCTCGGATCCGAGCGGCAGCGGTCAGACCGACTGAACATTATGTGCTGGATGTTAAGATTGTAAACAACATGAATTCAGTCCTCGGTCAAGGATGTGGTGCGTTAGGAGTCCGTAAAAGTTGGTTATTCGCGGACTGCGGCCAGCAGCCCGTCGCCGAGTGGCACCAGCGCAGGGGTGAGCTGCTCGTTTTCGGCGATGAGTCGGGCTGCCTCGCGAACCGCGGTTACCTCGGCATCGCGTGCCGAGGGATCACCGGCCCGTCCGCCTAATGCCGCTCGGTGCACCACGATGATCCCGCCAGATCGCAGCAGTCGCACGCCCTCGACGACGTAAGCCGGCTGGTCGATCGGGTCGGCGTCGATGAACACCAGGTCATAGGATTCGTCGGCGAGCCGGGTCAGTACATCTTGGCCGCGTCCGCTGATTAACCGGGTGTGCGACGGTCCAATACCCGCTTCGGAGAATGCCTGCTTGGCCAGCCGCAGATACTCGGGCTCGATATCGATAGTGGTCAAGACACCATCGTCGCTCATGCCAGACAACAACCAGAGTCCGCTGACTCCGGCACCGGTACCCACCTCAGCGACGGCCTTGCCGCCACTGAGCTTGGTCAGCAGGCTCAATAGTGCCCCGACCGCGGGTGTTACCGCCCAGGCGCCGATCTCCTCGGAGCGTTCGCGCGCGCTGGCTAGGATGGCATTTTCTGATATCGATCCCTCCGCGTGCGCGAAGAGTGAATCGGCTCGACTGGTGGCCGCTTGGCCGGGAGTGACCGCGCTGTTACCGGTACCGTCCATGCCCGCAGCGTATGTCGAATTCGCAGCGTGGTCGGGCAGGCGCGCTTAGTGTGGCAACGGTGAGCGGTTGGTACCGGCGCGAGTTAAGGAGCTGCGTAATTCGCCCCAACGCAACGACCTGCGGTCGTGACCTGGCGACCATCGCGACACACCGAAATCTCGAAGAGATGAATATCACATTCGCGGTGTGCACCGCGAATTCTGTTGTGCAGCGCTGTTCACGCTATGGTTTCTCAGGCAAACCTCAGTTTGCTCCTATATCGCGCATACGCCGATGGGTGACGGTATCGGTATGGAACGTGAAGAGCGTTGGACCGGGAATACACAGTGCCAGCTGCGTGTTGTGCCTGGTGACGAATCGTTTATCCTTGACGGAAGGGCAACTCCGGAGGATCTGATTATCACCAACCTGTCGAGCCCGACTATTATGCATCATCCCCCACCCAGCCGAGACGACGACTGGGTAGAATCATTTGACGCGTTACAGGGCACCGCGGTATTCGATGCGACTGGAGACAAAGCAACGATGCCGTCGTGGGAGGAGTTGGTGCGTCAACACGCGGCTCGGGTATATTGGCTAGCGTATCGGCTCTCGGGCAACCAGTATGACGCTGAGGACTTGACGCAGGAGACTTTCATTCGAGTGTTCCGATCGGTCCAGAACTACCGGCCAGGAACCTTTGAAGGTTGGCTGCATCGCATCACGACGAACCTATTCCTTGATATGGTCCGCCGGCGTGCCCGTATCCGCATGGACGCCTTGCCCGACGATTACGAACGGGTACCTGCCGACGAGTCAAATCCCGAGCAGATCTATCACGATTCGAGGCTGGGACCTGATCTACAGGCTGCTCTGGATTCATTGCCGCCGGAATTTCGTGCCGCTGTCGTGCTGTGTGACATCGAAGGCCTGTCCTACGAGGAGATCGGTGCAACCTTGGGTGTGAAGCTGGGCACTGTACGTAGCCGCATACACCGCGGCCGGCAAGCGCTACGCGACTACTTAACCGCGCATCCCGGAAACGGTGCTGCCACCAACGCCACACAAGTTAAGTCGGCTTTATCCCCCCACCCCCCGAAGACGTCGTTCGGTGGTGCCCAGAAAGCACCGGCCGGGCCTACCTAAATGATCCTCATTAATACTCCCATAATACTGAGGTTTTGCCGGCGCTATTAATAAGGTATGGGGCACGACGCCGCGCTACATTCGAGGTATGGGCGGCAGCGAAAGGGGCCGTTGATGGCCGACCGAGGGCAGGTGTTCCGGCGCGTGTTCTCCTGGCTCCCCGGTCAATTTGCGTCCCAGAGCGATGCGCTAGTTGGCGCGCCGCGGCGGTTCGGCTCCACCGAGCATCTGTCCGTCGAGGCGATCGCGGCGTTCGTCGATGGTGAGTTGCGCATGAACGCGCACTTGCGCGCCGCGCATCACATTTCGCTGTGCGCCCAATGCGCGGCCGAAGTAGATGATCAAAGCCGAGCGCGTGCAGCGCTGCGTGACTCTCACCCGATTCGGATCCCGAGCAGGTTGCTCGGATTACTGGCTGAAATTCCGGGCTGTTCGCCCGGCGATACATCGCCGGTCTCTGAGCCTTTTTCGGACGGATCAGTATCCGACCATTTCGTTGATGGCGTGGCCCGTGACCAGGGTAAGCCCTGATAGCTTGACGGCTACTTGCCGAGATCAGGTTATAGCTGCTGGCGTGTGATTGCGTGCCAACCAAGTGGGGACCGTGGATACTAGGGTGGACACCGACAACTCGGTATCCGATATCGGCGCCGTAACAGGCCATGTCTCGAGCGTTCAGAAGAGGATATAATGTGACCTCCAACCAAGGCACCAACAGCGACCAAAATCCCGGCTATCGCCTGGTGAAGCATTCCGTCGCCCGGCCGCCTGTCGACGCCGCATCGCGTGAGGCGTTCGGCCGCCCCTGCGGGTTTGCAGGATCCTTTGTAGCTGAATATGTGCGCCCACAGAAGTATCGAGAGCGCAGCGAATTTAGGCCTAATTATCAACCAACCGACCCCGTTCTGGCCGAGGCATTCAGCCGACCATTCGGGAGCGTCGATTCGCTGCAGCGACACCCTATCGATGTGGGTGCGCTGGCTGCTGAGAAAGATGGCACCCAGCCGGATGAACCCGATGATCCGTGGCGAGATCCTGCGGCTGCGGCTACCCTGGCGAGTCCTGCGGTGGCCTCACCGGTGCCGTCTACCACGCTGGGTCAGCGCGACAAACTCGGCGTGCGCGACGTGCTATTTGGCGGCAGGGTGTCCTACCTCGCCCTGGTCATCTTGGTCTTTATTGCGTTGGTGCTGGGTGCTATCGGAGGTGTGATCGGTCGTAAGACGGCTGAAATCGTCGACGCGTTCACCACGTCGAAAGTGACGTTGGCAACCACTAACAATACTGAAGAGCCGGCTGGTCGGTTCGCCAAGGTGGCTGCGGCGGTAGCTGACTCCGTGGTGACGATTGAGTCGAAGAGTGACCAGGAGGAAATGCAAGGCTCCGGTGTCATCATCGACGGCCGAGGTTACATCGTCACCAACAACCACGTGATTTCTGAGGCGGCCAACAATCCCAGCCAGTTCAGGACGACCGTGGTGTTTAACGACGGCAAGGACGTGCCCGTCAACCTGGTGGGCCGCGACCCCAGGACCGACCTGGCCGTACTCAAGGTCGACAACGTCGACCACCTGACGATGGCGCGGCTTGGTGATTCCGGTAAGGTGCGAGTTGGTGATGAGGTTATCGCGGCGGGTGCGCCGCTTGGGCTGCGCAGCACGGTGACTCACGGCATCGTTAGCGCACTCCATCGCCCTGTCCCGTTATCGGGAGAGGGATCTGACACGGACACCGTCATAGACGCCATCCAGACCGACGCCTCAATCAACCACGGCAACTCTGGTGGGCCACTGATCGACATGGATTCTCATGTGATCGGCATCAATACTGCTGGCAAGTCACTGTCGGACAGCGCCAGTGGGCTGAGCTTTGCGATCCCGGTCAACGAGATGAAATCGGTTGCGCAAACACTGATCAAGGACGGCAAAATCGTGCACCCGACGCTGGGGATCAGCACCCGGTCGGTGAGCAACGCGATCGCGTCCGGCGCACAGGTGGCCAATGTTAAGGTAGGAAGCCCCGCGCAAAAGGGCGGAATCTTGGAAAACGACGTCATAGTCAAGGTCGGCAACCGGAAAGTCGCCGACGCGGATGAGTTCATCGTTGCCGTGCGGCAGCTGACCATTGGACAGGACGCCTCAGTAGAGGTGGTCCGCGACGGTCGGCACGCCACACTGACGGTCAAACCCGACTCTGATACTAGCTAGGTGTTCGCCAACATTGGCTGGGGGGAAATGCTCGTCCTTGTGGTCGTCGGGCTAGTGGTGCTTGGCCCGGAACGGTTTCCCGGAGCCATCCGCTGGACGTTGGGTGCACTGCGGCAGACGCGCGATTACCTCAGCGGTGTGACCAGCCAGCTGCGCGAAGACATTGGCCCTGAGTTCGACGATCTGCGTGGCCAACTCGGGGAGCTACAGAAGTTGCGGGGTATGACACCGCGTGCGGCGCTTACTAAGCACCTCCTCGACGGCGATGACTCCCTGTTTACGGGGAACTTCGACCGACCAGCTGCGGCTAAACAACAGGACCGCGACCACCACGACACGCCATTCGACACTGATGCGACCTGATTTAGCTGTATTTGCTGCAAGATTGCCGAAGTGTAGTTTATGTGTGCGTCCTGTTGTGGGTGGGTTGCGAGGTGGTGGGTGTCGCGGTGGTTTTGGTGGGTGAGTTGTGATTGTGATCGGTGTAGTGCCGGTCTTGGTGAGTTGATCGGGCGGTGCATTTTGGGAAGTAGGTGGTGTCGGGTGTGTCGCAGCGTTGTGAGTTGATGTGATCGATTGCTAACTGTTTGGGTTGGGTGCCGTTGACTATGATGCGTGAGGTCACCAACGAGGGGCGGCTCGTGCGGTTACGGATCGCTTTGCTGGGTGTTGCACCGATTCGACGCCAACTGTGCTGGTGCACAAGCTGAATCGGGTTATTTAGCGCGCCGTGCCTAGCTATGCAGTGAGCAGCGGGCCCAGCGACTGAAAAGGCCGGCCAGCTGGCCGCGGTGGGCAGTTGCGTACGGTGGTGGAAGCGTTGCTGGCCAAAAAGTCAAAAAGTACAGTCCCGAACACATTGCTGGGGTGTTGGCCAACGACCTCTCCTGACCGGCCCGAAGATGCAGGTACCTCACGAAACGCTGTACAAGGCGTTCTTCGTGCAAGGACGCGGGAAACGACATCAGGTGTTGGCCGGCATGTGTGCACACTGGGTGGGCGTTAGGCACACTACGGGCACAGCGCACCAAAACCGGGCATCGCCATATTCTGGGTATGGTCACCATCGGTGAGCGTGCCGCCGAAGCTGCACGACCGTGCGGTGCTCTAAAACATTGGGCGGGCGATTTAATCATCGGCAAAAACCAGGCCCCCCCACATCAACGCCCTGGCCGAACACAGTATCGGGTTCGTGCAGCTGCGCCACCTGTCTAAGGGCCGCAGCACTGATGTGGTCGCTGCGGCCATGATCACCACACTCAACGCTTTACCGCAGAACCTCGGTAAAACCCCCGGCTTGGGATCAGGGCCTCAAGACGGCTGCTCATAGCCGCATCACCTGTCAAGCACAACCGATCTACTTTTTGCGACCTCACTCACCACCACAACGCGGCAGCAACGAGAACACCAGCGATCTTTTACACCACCTACTTCCCAAAATGCACCGCCCGATCAACTCACCAAGACCGGCACTACACCGATCACAATCACAACTCACCCACCAAAACCACCGCGACAACAAATTACACCTCGGCGAATAGTTAACCGCCGACGAACTTGCCAGTGCGCGACCCCTTAGCGTCGTGACGGGTCGAGCCCCAGTGACACCCCTGCCAGTCCGCGCCGTCGAGATGACAATCCGTCGGCGATGCGGAGCAGTTCTTTACCGACCGGCGAGTCGGACGCGCTCAACACGATTGGTACACCTGAATCACCGGCGGCCACCAGCGCGGGATCCAGCGGGATCTGACCCAGCAGCGGCACGTCGGCGCCGACCGCACGTGAGAGCCGCTCGGCTACTTGTTGACCTCCGCCCTCGCCAAATACCTGCAGTCTTGAGCCGTCCGGCAACATAAGCCCCGACATGTTCTCCACGACACCAACAATACGTTGGCGGGTTTGCAGGGCGATGCTGCCGGCTCGTTCGGCTACCTCGGCCGCAGCCAGCTGTGGCGTGGTCACCACGAGAATCTCGGCGTTCGGGATCAACTGAGCTACCGAGATGGCGATGTCGCCGGTGCCAGGCGGCAGATCGAGCAGCAGCACGTCCAGATCGCCCCAATACACATCGGTCAGAAACTGCTGCAATGCCCGGTGCAGCATTGGCCCGCGCCATACTATCGGCGTGTTGCCCTCAGTGAACTGGCCGATCGAGATGACCTTGACCTGGTGGACAAGGGGCGGTATAATCATTGACTCAAGTTGGATAGGTTTCTGGTTGTTACCTATCATCCTTGGGATGGAATGGCCGTGGATGTCGGCGTCGAGCAAGCCCACCGACAGGCCGCGGGTGGCCATCGCCGTGGTCAGGTTGACGGTGATGGTGGATTTTCCGACTCCGCCCTTGCCGGATGCGACTGTATACACTCGGGTTAGCGAGCCGGGTTGGGTGAACGGGATCACCGGTTCACGGGCATCACCGCGCAACTGTTTGCGTAGCTTGGTGCGCTGTTCGTCGCTCATCACGTCCAGACTGACCTCCACCGCCGCGGTGCCGGGAACGTCAGCAATCGCCTTGGTGACGCGCTTACTGATTTCGGACTTTTTCGGGCAGCTAGCGATGGTGAGGTAGATCCCTACTTGTACGTTGCCACCCGGCTCGATGTCGATACTTTTGACCATCCCGAGTTCAGTTATGGGGCGCTGTAGTTCGGGGTCGATCACCTTTGCCAGCGCTGTGTTCACCGCCGCTTTCAGGTCGGCAGCGTCACGATCAGTTCTAGACATCACCGCCGAGTGTAGGTGACTCGACGCCCGCTCAGCCTGCCGAGTGGTCCAGTTGGTTGGAGCGGGCGCTGAGCTCGGTGGGTCGATATAGATCAGTGTGGAAGCCAGGCAGTGACGCCACGGGCTGCGGTGTGGCGGGCGCCAGCCACGACCATGTTGGCGGCTGCCTGACGGGTTGAAGTCGATCAGCGGCAGCTGCGCCGTCCGATCGTTAATAGGCATGTCGTTGACGTTCAACGGCAGCCCAGGACCGAGTCCCTCCGGACGTTCGAGGTGTGCGTCGCCGAGCGGTGACACCGACCCAGGTGATTGGCGGCAGATCCACCAGATGACGCCGGTGGCATAAGGCCGCGACCCAGCCAACATGTTCTGCGCATATGTCGCCGAGTTCAGTGGTTGTAGCGTAAGCTCCCGAGGAATAACCTATGACAGGTAGCGCAGGTTGGTTCCGTTACTGAATAGGTACCGGGCAGTGGTCAGCGTGGAGTCTGAACAGATTCTGTGGATGGTCGATGTCGTGGCATTTGACGCCGGAAGCGTATCGCGCTCCAGGGGCCGGGCAGGAACTTCATTGGTTCTATCTGCCCAGGCGTAGATGATGCGATTGCCAACGTGGCTCTGGATGATGATCTCGTTGCTAGACAGCGTGCCGTTCAGGGCAGGCCCGTAAGTTCGGGTGAATCGTGGTGCTGCGTGCATCAACGCCGGCCACCGCTCGCATGGCTGAATTCGATGTGTCCAATCCCAGCCAGTACGTTTCAGCTGACCCCGCAGCCCTGGGAGGCGATGGCCATCTTCTGTTTGGCAGTGCAATAGGCCGACAACGCGATAGTTGGAATGCCAAGCTCGCCATGTGTGTTCAAGATTATGGATGGTGGAGGCGCGGATACAGCAGCCCGCGGCGACGTGGAAGCTGCTCGGCGGGCACTGGACGGTTATAATGTTCTGACCGGACAGATCGCCGGATTGACCACTGCCCGACAGGGAAACCGCAGCTACCAGTGTGCAGCGCGGGGATCTTTCTGGGAAATGCGGGGGGCTGCGCCCCTGGCTACTCCGGCGAATACCAGGGAAGTGACCACGGTGGCATTAAACGTGGGCACCGGCTTTGCTCGACGCGCCTGCTCCTGCACCGCTGCGACGGCCGGATTTGCATCCCCCAGCGTCCCCTTATCCGCACTCAACTATAACTTACTATAACTTCAGTGTGGCGCGGTCAGCCGTTTTCCAACTTATTACTTAGCCTCATGAACTAATTCACTGTACAGAACATAATTCTTGTGACCTTGAGTGGCGCGATGGGGGGGCGAGGTTCTCGCCTGGATTTCTTCGTGTGCCGATAGACGCCGTCACCAGGCTGGGCCGGTTCGATGCGCGAGTCTTTCAGTTCGTGATGTAGGTATTCACGCGTTGTGACCTTGCCGATGCTAACCGTACAGTAGCCAGTTTGCGGGTCAAATACTCGGTGTCGGCCTTGTTGGCGCAGCGTGACGACGATCTTCTTCGAGTGCGACCTCGGTCTCGGTTCTCTTGACGATTCTGGGCCAGCAGAATGATGTGGTGCCGGGTAGGCGGATTGTGTGGAGAAAGCCAGGTTGAACAGGATGAAGGGGTATGGATCCCAGCGCCACTTGAGTGCGAACAGATTCAGCGCGACCCACACCAACACCACGATCGTCTGCAGCAGCAGATAGCGGCCGGTGCTAAAGAAACGCCCAATCGACTCGATGATGTACTCGGACGGTCTCGGTGTCCCAACTTGGTGTCAACCTGAGCGATGTTCGTGTGGTGTAGCGCCGTCGCGGCGCGGGGACTTCCGCATAAGGATCCTTCCTGCTATTTGCATACTCCGAGAGCTCTGGCATATCCACGCGCCAATTGTGCGGCAGAAGACGGTAGAGCAGGTCGTCCACGCTTACCCCTCCCAAAAGGTGGTTTTGGTTGTCTAGCATCGGCCTACATACCAGGTTGTAGGCAGCCAGGTACCGGGGTCACTGCGGCCAAGGAAGTCTCCAGTATCGGCGTAGGTAGAGCTCGGTGTCGATAATGCCACCGACCAGCTTGGCTGCGCGTCCACCAACCGCGCGGGTCTGCGATGCGACAGTACCCAGCGCCTCCTGGGTCAACTCGACAGCCTGGTCCACGTAACCTTCTACACGTGTCGACGCGTCCTCGGAGACCGGCTGGTTGCGTAACCGCTTCAGGGTGGCCGCGCCACGCTCGACTAGCTCGTTGTACCGGCTGGTCGTGGCCGGGCCCACGAATACCATTGACGACAGCGCGGGGGAGAGGTCGGAATCGTGGACCCGGGCCAGTGCCTTAGCGATCGCTGCATCCGGTGCCAGCACCACCGGATTAGAGGTTGAGAGGTCATCAAATCGCGCGCGGTATCTGGCGGGTACCTCAACCTTCGCACCATGCCGGAATCCTCAGGATCCATCCAGGTCAGCAGGAACTCGGTATCGGTCAGCCTCAACGCGCTGGGCAGGTCGGAGGCATCATCGGGATCCATCGTCTCAAGCACATCGTCGGCTCGTTTGGTGCCCAGTTGCGACAACACATCGGCCTGATACAGCTCGGGCAGCTCCTGCAGAATGTCGGCGTCGTTCTCTTGGAGCGCTTTGAGCACTTCAGTATTGTCGTGCGCGGAAGTCTGTGAATGACGTCGGCCACATAGATTGCCTTGCCTTTGTAAAACTGCTCCCGCAACTGCGCAATCTCTTTACCCGGCATCGCCAAAACGTCGAGGACATCAAGCTCGGCATGTACTGCCAGTCCACAATATGCACGGGGACGTGTCGTCCCAGCCGTCGCTGGGCCCGGATGGCTATTTTGGTGACCATTCAGTCGCGTATTCTGGTTTGTTCGATACCCAAGTCGGTGATCACGACGTCAACGTCGGCCAATTCGGGCAGTGGAAGATCATCGGGGTGTCGAGCACTGACCGAATGCCAGCATCTTGCCCGGCCGCTGCTCGAGGTGGTGCAGCTACATGGTGCTGGTGGCGAGTGTCATCATGTCTAGCTAGATTGTTGCGACACGCAGCATCAGGATGAAAATACTGCGACCGCTCGCCTAATTGACGGCCAAGCCCAGGATGCGTAGTTGCTGGTGAACGATGCTGATCATGATATCACAGATTCGCCAAGTAGGCCCAAAACCAACATCCGCGCGAGCCGCGCCACATTCACCTTCGCGCCACATGAACCTTATCGACCGATTCCATACCGGTAAAGCGTAAGCAGCCGCGCCCCAGATAGGCAGCTGCGGCCCGGCATCGGTGTGGTCGCACCACAGGCCTAATGCGAATGCAGCGCGAATACTGCGACAATCAAACTCACCAGCAGGGTCGCGATCCCGATCACTATACCGGCGACTGCTAGGCCAAAGCCTTCTTGGCGAGTCCGCTTGACCTGCTCGAGGGCGATGGCCCCGAGCACGATGGCCACGATTGAGCCGATGCAGCACACCAACCCGGTGAACGAGGATATCAGCGAGGCGATCGCTATCACGTTCATTCCTGGTTGTGTGGCTCCGTAACTCCTCAGGTAATTCGGTGGGTATGGGTAGTAGCCCCCCGGATAGTTGTTTGAATACTCACCCGGGTGCCAAAGTGATCTAGGACTATGGCCAGTCGCAGGTGTGCAAAATTGCGGCTGTGGGTAGGGCGGCCCACCATAGCCTGGCGGTTGTCCGTATCCCGGTGGGGTGGGCGCCATGGGTTCTGGATAGTCGGTCGGAAGGTCCGATGGATAGCCTGGAAGAGCATCAGGTGGCGGATACGCCGCGGGCGGGTAATCGGCTGCGTGTGTTGGTGCGGTCGGATTCCAGGGGCCACCCCAAGCCGGCTGTCCTGGGGGCCCTGTACCGGCTGGCGGGTTCGCCTCATCGTCGTGGGCACTCTCGCCGAAGGCGTTGCCGGGAGCTGTCATGTTGTTAAACTTAGCCTATGCGTTGTGGGCGGCTATGGTCGCAAATCGGAGGCGGCAGCCGATGATTCAACTGGTTGGCGAGACAGCGTGGTGTCGGGCCGGCACTGAATCCACCACTACGGGTGCACTTTGTGTGCCGTAGGGCCTGACACTGAAAGCCCAGGGATGTCATGTTTGCTTGAAGATTATCTGCAGGTTTCTCTGGATAGTGTGGAAGCGCTCGGATGAAACGATGGTCCAGGAATGAGAGGGCAGAGAGGATGGTGAGTATCGGTTATTAGACCTTTTCCGTCTGGAAAGGTTCCTGGAGCGACGGCTGCTGGTCTCCTTGACACGCCCGGATTACCGATTTCGCCCAAAGACTGACCGATCGGGTTGTACCTGATCTGCGCCGAAGCACAGTAGGCCATTAACTATTGAAGTCATCCGAACAGCAAGTCCCGGTTCAGCAGGTGACCATTGTTGGCGTCGACCGCATGCAGGTGGAATGGGTCACTAGATCAGTTGACATGGGCGAAAGTGCTGGGTGAAGGCGTACTTAGCGACGTTTGGCCTGGTCTGTTTATCGGGTTGGTGTTGGGCTTCTGGTAGTCCTAATCCGTGGGGGGCGTAGGCCACTGGTTTGGTTACCAGCGTGTTTTTTGGGGTTGATAACCTCCGGTGTTATCTACGCAATGGTCCGTGGTACAAGGAATTTCAGTTTGACTTTACACAAAATTCAGCTCGACTTTACAATTTAGTGGCTGGCTGCTACGACGTACTCTGCTATCCGCAAAATGCGGAGAAGGCGCGCGATCTGTTGGCGCACCTGGCGATCTGGCACCTTGACGGGAGGGGTTCGGTGGTGGTGAGTCGGCGCGTCCATCGAGCGGGCACGGTCGTGCTCGTAGCTTTGACTCTCACGTCGATGGTGTTGGCCTGCGGGGCAGGTGGTAACCAGCTAGTGATTAGTTTCTATACGCCTGCGAACGAGGATGCGACATTTACCGAGGTTGCCCGGCGCTGCACTGAGCAATTCGACGGCCGGTTCGCCATTCAGCATGTCAGTCTGCCAAGGTCGCCAGACGAGCAGCGATTGCAATTGGCCCGGCGACTGACTGGCAACGACCGCACCCTGGACGTGATGGCGATGGATGTGGTGTGGACCGCGGAGTTCGCTGAGGCGGGATGGACACTGCCGCTCTCTGAAGACCCGGCGGGGCTGGCTGAGCCCGATGCGATTGTCGACACTCTTCCGGGCCCACTTGCGACGGCCACTTGGAAGCGCAAATTGTATGCGGCTCCTGTCACTACTAATACCCAATTACTTTGGTACCGAGCAGATTTGGTGGACCAACCGCCAGGTGACTGGAATGGCATGGTAGCTGAGGCGGCTCGGTTGCATGCGGCCGGCGAGCCAAGCTGGATTGCCGTGCAGGCCAACCAGGGCGAGGGACTCGTGGTGTGGTTCAACACGCTGTTAGTGAGTGCGGGCGGTCAGGTGCTGTCCGAGGATGGTCACAACGTTACCTTGACCGACACACCGGAGCACCGGGCCGCCACCGTCCGTGCGCTGCGGATCCTTAAAGCGGTGGCTACCGTACCCGGAGCCGACCCGTCTATTACTCGGACCGACGAAGGCACCGCGCGGTTAGCGGTTGAGCAGGGAAAGGCCGCGCTGGAGATCAACTGGCCATTCGTGCTGGCGTCGATGCTGGAAAACGCGGTGAAGGGCGGGGTGGTTTTCCTGCCACTCGATCGGATATCCGAGTTGGCCGGCAGCATCAACAACGTCGGGACATTCGTGCCCAATGACGAACAATTTCGCATTGCTTATCAGGCTACCCGGAACGTGTTTGGTTTCGCGCCGTATCCCGGTGTGTCGCGTAGCGAGTCGGCCAAGGTGACGATCGGCGGGCTGAACTTGGCGGTGGCCAGCACCAGCCGTCATAAAGCCGAAGCGTTTGAAGCCTTAAGGTGTCTGCGCAGTGAGCAAAACCAGCAGTACCTCTCGATCGACGGGGGTCTCCCGGCAGTACGGGCTTCGCTGTACTCCGACCCGACATTCCAGGAAAAGTACCCGATGTATAACATCATTCGGCAACAGCTGACCGATGCCGCGGTGCGGCCGGCGACGCCGGCTTATCAGGCGGTGTCGATCCGGATGTCGGCCGCCCTGAATCCCATCACCGACATTGACCCGGAGCCCATGGCCGACCAGCTCGCTTCGGAAGTGCAAAAGGCCATAAACGGGAAGGGCTTGTTGCCGTGACCGCCTGCTTGCGGGGGAGAGCAGCGGCCATGACAGCGGTGGTCGGCAAGTCGTGGCACGTGCGCGCCAGCAGTGTGCAACCAGAACAGCGACTGGCGTTCCTTCTTGTTACGCCTGCGGCGATGTTGATGCTGGTGGTGACGGCTTATCCGATCGGATACGCGGTCTGGCTGAGTCTGCAACGTTACAGCCTGGCGACCCCGAACGAGACCGCTTTTATCGGTCTAGGTAACTACCAAACAATCTTGACTGACCTGTATTGGTGGACGGCGGTCGCGGTGACATTGGCGATCACTGTGGTTTCAGTGTCGATCGAATTTATTCTGGGTCTGATGCTGGCGCTGGTGATGCACCGCACCCTCCTCGGCAAAGACCTGGTGCGCATCGCGGTGCTCATCCCTTACGGCATCGTCACGGTGGTCGCGTCGTACAGTTGGTATTACGCCTGGACGCCGGGCACCGGATATTTGGCGAGCCTGCTACCGGAAGGTAGTGCGCCGTTGACCGAACAGATCCCTTCTTTGAGCATCGTCATCATCGCGGAGGTCTGGAAGACTACCCCGTTCATGTCGTTGCTGTTGCTGGTTGGGTTGGCACTGGTTCCTGAGGATTTGCTCAAAGCTGCGCAGATGGATGGCGCTGGTGCGTGGCGACGGCTGACCAAGATCATCTTGCCGATCATTAAGCCGGCGGTCGTGGTGGCGCTGTTATTCCGGACGTTGGACGCGTTCCGTATTTTCGACAATATCTATGTGTTGACCCAAGGCGCCAACAACACCGATTCGGTGTCGATCCTGGGCTATGACAACCTGTTTAAGGGATTCAACGTGGGGCTTGGCTCGGCAATCAGTGTGCTGATCTTCGGCTGTGTAGCCCTAATAGCGGTGATTTTTATCAAGGTGTTCGGCGTCGTAGCTCCCGGAGGTGACAGCAATGAGCATTGAAAAAGGAAGAGTGCCGGTAGGGGCGTGGGTGGGTGCTCGGCGTGCCACGATTTGGGTAATCATCGACACCTTCGTGGTGGGGTATGCGTTATTGCCAGTACTGTGGATTCTCAGTCTGTCACTCAAACCGGCGTCAACGGTCAAGGACGGAAAACTGATTCCGTCGTTAGTGACTTTCGACAACTACCGCGGCATCTTTCGTGGTGATCTTTTCAGCTCGGCGCTGATCAACTCCATCGGGATCGGATTGACTACCACAGTGATAGCGGTGATGTTCGGTGCGATGGCGGCCTACGCGATTGCCCGGCTGGCTTTCCCCGGCAAGCGGTTACTTGTTGGTACCACTCTGCTGATCACTATGTTCCCGGCGATCTCGTTGGTGACGCCGTTGTTCAATATCGAACGCCGGATCGGTCTGTTCGATACGTGGGTTGGGCTGATCCTGCCCTATATCACTTTCGCGTTGCCGCTTGCTATCTATACCTTGTCTGCGTTCTTCGCTGAGATCCCGTGGGATTTAGAGAAGGCCGCCAAGATGGATGGCGCCACGTCGGGTCAGGCTTTCCGTAAGGTGATTGTCCCGCTGGCGGCACCGGGCTTGGTGACTGCGGCGATTCTGGTCTTTATCTTCGCTTGGAACGATCTGCTGCTCGCGCTGTCGCTGACCGCCACTAAGGCGGCGATAACCGCCCCGGTTGCAATCACAAGCTTCACTGGCAGTTCACAGTTCGAGGAGCCGACCGGTTCGATTGCGGCTGGGGCGATTGTGATTACAGTCCCGATCATCGTCTTTGTTTGGATTTTCCAGCGACGAATTGTTGCTGGGTTAACCTCTGGTGCTGTGAAGGGATAGCTCGATGGCCGAGATTGTGCTGGAGCACGTCAACAAGAATTACCCGGACGGTGCGACGGCGGTGCGCGACCTGTCCATCACCGTCGCCGACGGGGAATTCCTCATCTTTATAGGGCCTTCCGGCTGCGGCAAGACCACAACTCTGAATATGATTGCTGGACTTGAAGATATCTCGTCGGGTGAGCTACGCATCGACGGCGAACGGATGAACGAGAAGGCGCCCAAGGACCGTGATATCGCGATGGTGTTCCAGTCTTACGCGCTTTACCCGCATATGACCGTGCGGCAGAATATCGCGTTCCCGCTGATGTTGGCCAAGGTGAAGAAGGCGGAGATCGCGCAGAAGGTTTTTGAGACTGCTAGAATCCTCGACTTGACCGATCTTCTGGATCGTAAGCCCTCGCAGTTGTCTGGCGGGCAGCGACAACGGGTTGCGATGGGCCGGGCAATCGTTCGTCACCCCAAGGCATTCTTGATGGACGAGCCGTTGTCCAACCTGGATGCCAAACTGCGGGTGCGGACGCGTGGCGAGATCGCTCGTCTGCAGCGCAAGTTGGGTATCACCACCGTCTATGTTACCCACGACCAAACTGAGGCCATGACGCTGGGAGATCGCGTGGTGGTCATGCACTCTGGTGTTGTTCAGCAGATCGGTACGTCCGATGAGCTTTATGAACGTCCGGCCAATCTCTTTGTCGCGGGGTTTATCGGTTCGCCGGCGATGAATTTCTTCCCTGCCACGTTGGGGCTGAATGGACTGACCCTGCCCTTGGGGGAACTGACCTTGTCGCGGGAAGTCCAGGCGGTGATCGGACAACACCCGGTGCCGAACAAGGTTATTGTCGGGGTGCGACCCGAGCATCTGGCCGATGCCAAGCTGATCGACGCACACCAACGCGGCACGGCGTTAACTTTCAAGGCGAAGATTGACTTGATCGAATCACTGGGAGCCGACAAATATGTCTATTTCACCACCACCACTGGTTGTGATGTGCATTCAGCCCAGTTGGACGAGTTAGCGGCCGGGTCGGAAGCACGTGAAAACAATTTCGTGGCAAGAGTTCCTGCTGAATCAAAAGTAGCCATCGGAGAGTCGATTGAGTTGGCTTTTGACACAACAAAAATAGCCGTATTCGACGCCGATTCTGGGGTGAATCTGACCACTTCTGCAATGACTGATGCGTGGTGACACAGAATCTGGCACAAATACGTGCATACCTGTGCAACATGTTCGCTGAGGTAGGTGTTTCAAGTATACTTAACTGATTCCCGTTCCGGGAGCGTGACGTTTCTGGGTACCGAACTTATCAAGATGTTGCGATTTCTTTCCGGGGCAGACGGATTGATATGCTAAGTTTCATCGAGGTGCTGGCGTTATTCGATGACTGATTCGAGCGAGATTCTAGCTGACCAATGCACAGCCCAAGTGCTTAAGTTGTGCTGTGTCTGCGTGATCTCGGGCTGGTCACCGGGGTTGGCGCGTAGCCTGGTGGTGCCGGTGGTCGACGGTGTAAGTCCTGGTCAAGGACGCGCTGATCAACCTCGGATAGCCGCTGTGGGCAACACCATCGGGGCGTTTGTTGTTCATCGTGGTGTTGTTGGGTCGCAGTAGTATTCTTTACTTGCCGATACAGCCCCATCGGGGTCTGGTGCGCTTTCTGTCGATGACTCCTATCACCAAGACCGAGGAAGTCTGGGCGTGGCTAAAGGGAACTCTGGGTGCTCAAGCTATGCGGCAAGCATGACAGACGACATGCTGGATCCGAATCGCCCTACCGCACAACCTCACTGCGGCAGGCAGCTGCGGCGCGCATTGCTGCCGGGCTACAGCCAGTTCTTGTTTCGGAATTGCCAGTAAAGGACCAGACAGACAATGGTCATTCCGGCCATTACCAACGGGTAACTCCACGTCCAGTTCAGTTCTGGCATGAAACGGAAGTTCATACCGTAGATGGCGGCGACCATGGTGGGCATAGCTACGATACCGGCCCAGGCCGCCATCTTGCGCATATCGTTGTTCTGCTGCATACCGACGCGGGCCAATGCGGCCTGTACTAGTGAATTGAGCATGTCGTCGTAGCTGGCGATTTGATCCGCTGCCTCGGTCTGGTGGTCAGCGACGTCACGCAGGTAGCGGCGCAATTCTTTGGAGATTAAGTCTTTGTTATCCGTTTGCATTCGCTGGAGTGCGGTGGAGAGCGGAGCAACACAGCGGCGAAGTTCGACGACCTCGCGCTTGATTAGGTAAATCGGCTCGATGTTAAGCTTGCGGCCGGGAGCAAACGCCACTTCTTCGATGGCGTCGATATCGTCTTCTATCAGATTGGTCACCGCTAAGTAGTGGTCTACCACGTAATCCGAGATGGCATGCATCACTGCGTACGAGCCCAGCCGCAGATGCTCGGGGTCGGTATCCATCCGCTTACGCACCTCGGACAGCGCACCATGCTCGCCGTGGCGGACCGTGACCACGAAATTCTTGCCGACGAAAATCATCACCTCGCCGGTTTCGACGATCTGGCGGGCCAACACCACCGATTCGTGCGGGACATAATTGACGGTCTTTAGGACCAGAAACAACGTGTCGTCGTAGCGCTCCAACTTGGGCCGCTGATGGGCTTGCACGGCGTCCTCGACTGCCAATGGGTGTAGCCCGAAAACGTCGGCGACGTTATGCATGTGGCTCGCTTCAGGCTCGTGTAACCCGATCCAGACGAATCCTTCGTGTCCCATCAATTCGATTTCGCGCACCTTGCTTAGCGCGGCGGTGTACGTTGTGTACTTGTCGGGCAGCCGATGGCCTCCGACATATACGCCGCAGTCGACCAAGGGTTCGGTGATTGGGGGGAAAATGGGATGTATGTGGGGCGCATACAGCCGGGGCTTTGTGACCGGTCTCAGCGCTTCAGGTAACGCATCAAATCGCGGAAACATCATAACCTCCCATCGCGGCACAGGTGTTGTTATTAGATGGTGTTTTATGGTACGCGTCCTGGCAGAACAGTGGAGGATCTTAGTGATTGCTGGATGGGTCCTAGAGAGAACTTTTTAGTATTGCTGGACCGAAATTTTCGGCCTGGTAGGGATGCGCTAGTTTCATCCAAGCTTGAAACTCATACCGAATACCTCCAGATACCTCCAGCCGAACCTTTCTCCGATAAGGAGTAACCGAAGTGAGCCCACGTCCCCTCAAGGTCGCCGTTACCGGCGCTGCCGGCCAGATCGGTTATAGCTTGTTGTTCCGCTTGGCGAGTGGCTCACTGTTGGGGCCCGACCGCCCGATCGAGCTGCGTCTGCTTGAGATTGAGCCCGCACTCAAGGCGCTCGAGGGTGTCGTGATGGAACTTGATGACTGTGCGTTCTTACTGTTGGCGGGCGTCGAGATGGGCGCGGATCCGAACAAGGTCTTCGACGGTGTCAACCTGGCCCTGCTTGTCGGTGCCCGGCCGCGCGGGCCGGGCATGGAGCGCAGCGATCTATTGGAGGCCAACGGCGCGATATTCACCGAGCAGGGCAAGGCCCTCAACGCGGTCGCTGCCGCTGACATACGCGTCGGTGTGACCGGCAATCCAGCTAACACCAATGCGCTGATCGCGATGACTAACGCGCCCGACATCCCTCGCGAGCGGTTCTCGGCACTCACCCGTCTGGACCACAACCGGGCTATTTCGCAACTAGCCACCAAGACCGGCGCCGCAGTAACCGACATCAGAAAAATGACGATTTGGGGCAACCACTCGGCCACCCAATACCCCGACGTTTTCCACGCTGAGATCGGCGGCAAGAACGCGGCCGAAGTCGTTGGCGACCAGCCTTGGATCGAGGACTACTTTATCCCGACCGTCGCCAAGCGCGGTGCCGCGATCATTGATGCACGTGGAGCCTCGTCAGCCGCTTCGGCCGCATCGGCGACCATCGATGCCGCCCGGGACTGGCTGCTGGGCACCCCTGAGGACAACTGGGTTTCGATGGCGGTGGTATCTGATGGTTCGTACGGTGTACCGGAAGGCCTGATTTCTTCGTTCCCGGTAACCACTAAGGACGGCGATTGGACGATTGTCAGGGGCTTGGGGATCGATGACTTCTCTCGCGGGCGGATCGATAAGTCGACCGCAGAGCTAGTCGACGAGCGCAAGGCGGTCAGGCAGCTCGGTCTGATCTAGGGGCGGTTCCGCGCTAGACGTCCGTTACCCGTTGTGGGCGAGACTACCGAAGGTTCCCGGTGTTCCGGTTCCGTCTCTTAGGTCGTCGTTGCTGATAAACAAGGAGCTGAACCGAGGATTGAAAGCCAGATTGAGCACTGAGGGCGTGCGGTTTCGTTGGGTGTCGGGGAAGGGCAGGTCACGACGCCCTATGACGCCAGATGTTTCAGCAGGTCCACGTAACGGGCGGTACCGGTAGTAACGACTGGTCGGCTTGGCTGGTAGCATCGGGGTTTGGATTACACCGCCGACGTCAGGCCAGGCAGCGCCTGCTTCGCTAGCTTCACCATTTCCGCTCATGTCAAGCAGTGCCTGCGTTGCCACCGACGCTGTTTCCACCGTTTTACCCCGGGGACGGCCATTGGCGCCGTTGGCGGTCAGCAGGAATCCCAGCAGTTGGGTGGGTGCATTAAACCAGGTCCAGCGCCTACTGTATCAGCATGCGACGCTCCAGGCAGCTCAACGTCCGCATAAACTGCTGCTGAAACGCCTCCCTGGCGTGCTAAACGCTTGATGGGCCTGGGCGTTCGAAGAAAACAGCGACGCGAACGTCGCCGACACCTCATCAGCGTCCGCGGCCAACAGCTTCGTGGGCGCGGCCACTGGCCGCCCCAATTAGTCTAGTCACAGCCAGTGTCGTTCCGGCGGTTTCCAAATCCGTTGCTGCCGTCGTCAACAGGTCTTGTTCCGCAATCAGATACACCACGGCGAACCTCTCAGCCGGCTAAATCGAACAATAGGGCAGGTCTAAGGGGTATCGTGATGATCCGACAGCACATTCGACGTTTCGTTCGCTTAGCCTTGCAGTACCCTCGATCCCGTGCCAAAAATCGAACTTCCGCTACAGATTGTTATCGACGACGATATCTTTCGGGCCCGCGTAGGTGGGAAGCTTTCCGTAGCGCTGAAGACTCCGTTGGATACCCAACGCGCGTTGTCGATCGCCTACACCTCGGCCTGTACCACGGGTGTGGCGCAGGTAAGTCACAAGATCGCCGCGGATCGCACCCTGGTTGCCAGTTATACCTGGGTCAACCGGTTGGTGGCCGTCGTCAGCGATGGAAGCGATGTACTCGGGCTCGGTGGTATCGGACCCGCGGCGTTGTTGCCGGTGATGGATGGTAAGTGCGTGCTGTTCAAGGCATGCCACGGGCTTAACGCGATCTCGATCGTGCTGGACACCAGGGATCTCGACAAGGTCGTAGAAACTTCTGATGCGGCTGTGCTCAACGTTCGGCGCCGTCAACCGCGAGGACATTCTTCGCGCCGCGCTGCTTCGAGATCGCACAGCGGGTTGTCGAGGCGTTGGATTGCCCGGTTATGCATGACGACCAGAACGGCACGGCGATCGTCGTGCTGGCTGCACCAATGGGCGCCAACATGCTACTCGGCCGCGGCAGATCCTCGTTGAATCTGGTGGTGCCTGGCGCCGGTACCGCAGGGGTCGTGTGCACGAATCTCCTTCTTGACATCATCGGTGTTTCAGATACTACTGTGCGCGATTTGCGTGGCATTCTGCATAACAGGTGCGATGACATGAACTGCGTCAAGTTCGATTTGACGCAATGTACCAACTCCGGCGGTTTCACCGGCGACAGGGCCGAGGTGCTTGCCGGCGCGGCTGTGTTCTTCGGGGTGTCGGCGGTCCTGGTCCCTAGGAGAATTGCTTACCGTGATGGCACCTGACGGAATCGTGTTCGTGCTGTCCAATCCGGACCCGGAGATACACCCCGGCGTTGCTGCCAAAGACGTGGCAGTGGTGATTATTGGGCGTAGTGACTTCTGCTGCCAGATCAACAACGTGCTTGTGTTTCCCGGTGTCTTTCGCGGCGCGTTGAACGCCGGAGCGCGTCGGCTCGCTGAAAAGATGATGTCGGCCGCGGCCGAGGCGATCTTCTGTGTTGCCAGTGATGACTTCGCTCTTGACCGGATTGCCTCGAGCCTATTGAACTTCCGCGTTGGGGAAGCGGGCTCCTTGGTAAAAGAAGCGTCAGAAGTCGTGAGATGAGGGTCGGCAGGCTGGCGGCGCTGCTGCTCGCCGGAGTGTTTGTTGCGGGCGGCTGCGCGAATAACACTGGTGATCGTCATCCGGAGTTGGTCGTCGGGTCCAGGCCTGATTCGGAGTCCACGCTGCTGGCCGCCATCTATGTCGCGGCTTTGCGATCGTACGGCTTTGGGGCGCGAGGTGAAACTGGCGCCGACCCGATGGCGATGCTGGATTCGGGTGGATTCACCATCGTCCCTGGATTCACCGGCAAGGTATTGCAGATCTTGCAGCCCGGCGCAGCGGTACTTTCAGCCGTTCGGGTCTACCGCGCTATGGTCTCCGCACTGCCCGAGGGCATCGCCGCCGGCGACTATACCACCGCCGCCGAAGACAAGCCCACGCTGGTCGTGACTTCGGGCACCGCGAAGGCCTGGAGTGGTAGTGACTTAAGCCTGGTGCCCAGTCACTGCAACGGGCTGGTCGTCGGGATCGTTGCCGGCACTCACACCCCTTCGGCGGTTGGCTCGTGCCGACTGCCCGCCGCGCGTGAATTTCCTGATTATTCAACTATGTTCGCCGCGTTGCGAGCCGGCCAGCTGACCGCGGGCTGGACCACAACCGCCAACCCCGACCTCCTCGCCGACCTGATTGTGCTTGCTGACGGTAAAGTCACGCTGATCCAGGCCGAGAATGTGGTGCCGCTTTATCGGCGCAACGTGCTGACGGATCGGCAAATGCTGGCCATCAACGAAGTGGCTGGCGTGCTGGACACCGCGGCTCTGATCGAGATGCGCCGCCAGGTGGCACGTGGCGCGGACTCGCAGGCGATCGCCGATAGGTGGTTGGCAGAACACCCGCTGGGCCGTTAGTTGCTGCGAGGACACGTGGTCCCGTTGTCCGTACCAACGACACGCCGTGTGCAGTACAACTGCGAGCCTTTGCGAGCTCTGCGAGAATGGCCGGTCAGCATCATCTTTTGCCGACGCGTTTTGGTGAGCCTGCGCACCGCTAACTTCGCTGCGTTGTAGGTTTCGGTCGCCTGCCCGGAACACGAAAACAAGCCGAACACGCTTGGAAATATTGATGACGTGGCCATCGTTGGAGGCGATAAAGCACGGGCGCTCGGTCTTGGGGTCATACACTTAGCGCCGGTTAACCGGCTGCGTCGGAAGCTGCCCCGTTGTCGGTTCGCTGGAGCCGCCCCCCTGTGCCGGCTTGCACCACAGCTAGAACACAAGTAGCCAGCTTCGCATACCGGCTAAACCGGCTAGCCAGGCGCCGCACTCTACTTTACGGTGTCCAGGTTGCTGTGTGCAGCGATTATAGGGCCCACAATCGGCGATTCGGTCCGGTTTCGTTAGCTTACCCGTAAACCCGGCGCGGCGGGATGTTGTTCGGCATCGGTGGTACTGGTGGCAGCATAAGCTTTAGCGTTGACTGGGGATCAGCCGGCTCGCCACTTGCGCGAACAGCCGCTGATAGCCAGCCCCTCCCAAAAAACGCGCCACCACGTCCGCGACTTTGGCGTCCGTGCCGACCAGTACCCGTGCCTTCTTTTTGTGCACCGCTTTGAGGATGATTCGGGCGGCGTGCTGCGGGCTGGTATGGGCCACCCACGTGTCGAACCGACTGGCCATCTTGCTCACATCGAGCCCCTCAGCGGCCGTGGCGTTGCGCGCAATTGCGGTCTTGATGCCGCCTGGGTACACTACCGTCACCTTGACCGGCCGGCGGGCCAGCATCATCTCTTCTCGCAGCGCCTCGGTGAAGCCGCGTACAGCGAATTTGGCCGAGTTGTACGCTGCCTGCCCAGGCACCGAAAACAAGCCTAACACACTCGAGACGTTGATGATATGGCCATCTCCAGAGGAGATCAAATACGGAAGGAACGCCTTAGTGCCGTTCACGACACCCCAATAATCGACGTCCATCACTCGCTCTATGTCCTTGAAGTGGCTTATCTCGACGTCGCCGGCGAACGCGATTCCGGCGTTGTTGTAGATCTGGTTCACCTTACCGAAGTTCTCGTGGACCACGTCGGCATAGGTCAGGAAGGCTTCGCGTTCAGTCACGTCGAGTTGGTCGGTTCTGACCGACGCGCCGATCGCTTTCAGCTGTTCCTCGGTCTGTGCGAGCCCTGTAGTGTCGACATCGCTAATTGCCAGCTTGGCACCTGAACGGGCCAGTTCGATAGACAAGGCTTGCCCGATACCCGAACCAGCGCCGGTGACCACAGCAACCTTGCCGGCGAACCCCTCCACTAGCAGCCTCCCTTTTGTCGGCTTGCTTGTCTTGAGGTTAACACCAGTGCCGGTGTTTTGAGCTTAGCTGAACGCTGTGTCGAGGATCTCTTGTTGCTCGACGGCATGCACCTTCGGCGAACCCGACGACGGCGCCGACATGGCCCGCCGCGAAATCCTCTTGATCCCGGTGAGTCGGGGAAGTAGCTCGGGTAGCTCCAGGCCGAACCGCGGCCAGGCACCCTGGTTGGCTGGCTCCTCCTGCACCCAGAAGAACTCCTTGGCGTTTTCGTAGCGGTCTAGCGTTTCGCTAAGTCGGCGCCGCGGCAGCGGGGCCAGCTGTTCGATCCGCACGATCGCGACGTCGTCGCGGTTGTCCTTGATCTTGCGGGCGGCCAGCTCGTAGTAGAGCTTGCCGCAGGTTAACAGAACTCTGGTGACTTTGCTGCGGTCGTCGATGCTGTCCTCGTAGGTAGGTTCCTCCAGCACTGAGCGGAACTTGATCTCGGTGAAGTCTTTGATGTCACTGACTGCGGCTTTGTTGCGCAACATCGACTTAGGTGTGAACACGATCAGTGGACGTTTAATGCCGTCGAGAGCGTGCCGGCGCAGCAAGTGGAAGTAGTTCGATGGAGTCGACGGCATCGCAAAGGTCATCGACCCCTCCGCCCACAGCTGCAGGAAGCGTTCGATGCGGCCAGAGGTGTGGTCGGGGCCCTGCCCTTCGTGCCCGTGCGGCAGTAGCAGTACCACTGTCGACAATTGTCCCCACTTGGCCTCACCGGAGTTGATGAATTCGTCGATGATTGACTGTGCGCCGTTGACGAAGTCGCCGAACTGTGCCTCCCACAGCACCACGGCATCCGGGTTGCCTACCGTATAGCCGTACTCGAAACCGACAGCAGCGTACTCCGACAACGGCGAGTTATAGACCAGAAACTTGCCGCCGGTGGGACTGCCGTCGGGGTTATTGGCCAGCAGCTGCAACGGAGTGAATTCCTCGCCGGTGTGGCGGTCGATGATCACCGAATGCCGCTGCGAGAAAGTGCCCCGTTTGGTGTCTTGGCCTGATAGCCGCACCAACTTGCCTTCCGCCACCAGCGACCCTAAGGCCAGCAACTCGGCGAAAGCCCAGTCGATCTTGCCTTCATAAGCCATCTCCCGGCGTTTCTCGAGCACCGGCTGCACCCGCGGGTGCACGGTGAAACCTTCTGGTATCGCCAGGAATGCGTCGCCGATGCGGGCCAGCAGAGCTTTGTCCACCGCTGTGGACAACCCCGCGGGGATCATCTGGTCGGACTCCACTGACTCGCTGGGCTGTACGCCGTGCTTTTCCAGGTCGCGTACCTCGTTGAACACTCGCTCCAGCTGACCTTGATAGTCGCGTAGCGCGTCCTCGGCTTCTTTCAAGGAAATGTCTCCGCGTCCGATCAAGGCTTCGGTGTAGCTCTTACGGGCGCCGCGCTTGGTGTCGACAACGTCATACATGTACGGGTTCGTCATCGACGGATCGTCGCCCTCATTGTGCCCGCGCCGGCGGTAACACAGCATGTCGATAACGACGTCCTTCTTAAAACGCTGCCGAAAGTCGACCGCCAGCTTGGCTACCCACACGCAGGCTTCCGGGTCGTCACCGTTGACGTGGAAGATCGGCGCGCCGATCATCTTGGCGACATCCGTGCAGTACTCGCTGGACCGAGAGTGCTCCGGCGCGGTAGTGAAGCCGATCTGGTTGTTGACAATGATGTGGATGGTGCCGCCGACACGGTAACCAGGCAGATTCGCCAGGTTTAGCGTTTCGGCCACGACTCCCTGGCCGGCGAAGGCGGCATCCCCGTGCAGCATCATTGGCACCACCGAAAACGCTTCATCTTGGTTGCCGTCGGCATCCTTGTTGAGCAGGTCCTGCTTGGCCCGGACGAGACCTTCGAGGACGGGGTCCACGGCTTCCAAGTGTGACGGGTTGGCGGTCAGCGACACCTGAATGTCGTTGTCGCCAAACATTTGCAGATACAAACCGGTAGCACCGAGGTGGTATTTGACGTCGCCGGAGTTGTGTGCCATGGCTGGGTTCAGATTGCCCTCGAACTCGGTGAAGATCTGTGAGTACGGCTTGCCGACGATGTTGGCCAATACGTTTAGCCGGCCGCGGTGCGGCATCCCGATGACCACTTCGTCCAGGCCATGCTTGGCGCACTGGTCGATCGCCGCATCCATCATCGGGATGACGCTTTCGGCGCCTTCCAGTGAGAAACGCTTCTGTCCGACGTACTTGGTATGCAGGAACGTTTCAAAGGCTTCGGCCGCGTTGAGCTTGCTCAGTATGTATTTCTGTTCGGCTACAGTTGGTTTGACGTGCTTAGTCTCGACTCGCTGTTGCAGCCATTCCTGTTGTTCGGGGTCGAGGATGTGGGTGTACTCCACGCCGATGTGGCGGCAGTAAACGTCGCGAAGCAAGCCCAGCACGTCACGCAGTTTCTTGTATTCCCACCCGCCAAAGCCGTTGACCTTGAATACTCGATCCAGATCCCACAGCGTCAGGCCGTGGGTCAGCACGTCGAGGTCTGGGTGACTGCGGAAGCGGGTGTTGTCCAACCGCAGCGGATCGATATCGGCCATCAGATGGCCGCGGTTACGGTAGGCCGCGATCAACTCCATGACGCGAGCGTTCTTGTCGACGATCGAGTCCGGGTTGTCGGTGCGCCAGCGTACCGGCAGGTATGGGATGCTCAGCTCGCGGAAGATCTCGTCCCAGAAGTTGTCCGAGAGCATCATTTCGTGGATCGTGCGCAGGAAGTCACCCGATTCCGCACCCTGGATGATGCGGTGGTCGTAGGTCGAAGTTAAGGTGATCAATTTGCCGATACCCAATTCGGCGACGCGCTCCGCGCTGGCGCCTTGAAACTCGGCGGGGTATTCCATGGCGCCTACCCCGATGATGGCGCCCTGGCCAGTCATCAGCCTCGGCACCGAGTGCACGGTGCCGATAGTGCCGGGGTTGGTAAGTGAAATCGTGACGTCGGCAAAGTCTTCGGCGGTCAGCTTGCCGTCGCGGGCCCGGCGGACGATATCTTCGCAGGCGGTGACGAATTGTGCGAATCGCAATTCTTCGCAGCGCTTGACGCCGGCCACCACCAAGGACCGCCTGCTGTCTTTACCTTGCAGGTCGATCGCTAGGCCAAGATTGGTGTGGGCTGGTGTCACTGCGGCGGGTTTGCCGCCGATCTCCGCGTAGTGTCGGTTGATGTTCGGGAATTTCTTGACCGCTTGCACTAACGCGTAGCCCAGCAAATGCGTGAAAGAGATTTTCCCGCCGCGGTTGCGCTTGAGCTGGTTGTTGATGACGGTCCGGTTGTCGATCATCAGCTTGGCCGGAATGGCTCGTACACTGGTCGCTGTCGGCACGTCCAGCGACGCGGACATATTTTTGACGACAGTTGCGGCGGCGCCGCGCAGCACCTGCAACTCGTCACCTTCGGCAGTCGGGGTAGTGCCGATTTCGGCTGGAGCTGCGGTAGGGCCGGCTGTCGTGCCTTTGGTTACTGTTGGGCTGGCCGCGGGCTTGGCTCTGCTCGCTGCCGGCTCAGCGACCGCAGCTAGCTTTACTTGTGGTGCGGCTGAGGGTTGTTTATCAGTGGAGGTAGGGTCCGTAAGTACCGGTTCGGTGGTTGATTCGGGGTTGTAGTCAACCAGGAATTCGTGCCAGCTCGGATCGACCGAGGAGGGGTCGTCGCGGAACTTGCGGTACATCTCTTCGACCAACCATTCGTTTTGCCCGAATGGTGAACTTATGTTGGCCACAGCCGCTATTCGCCTCAATTCTTCTGTCCTGCAAGCTCATTGTGCGACGCTTGCAACTTTTTGCACCTTGGTTGGCGGGGTATCCTGTCACACCCGTCGCGGTTTTGAACGGTCTCAGCCCCCTCCTAAAGACTATCGTTTCGGCTGCGATTAGCCAGACAGAGGGGGTTTCGTACCTCGTTTGACGTCTAGCCAGCGTTATGAACCGCCGGTAGCAGGATCAGAGTGGCTGGCCAGCGTGACGGCGCGGCGCCGAACGCGTTGCGGGTATTGTTAACAATCTTCTTACCTACTATCCGGTTACCAGCGCCGCCTACCGCGGCGCCGATGCCGATCGGCAGCATTTTGCCGAACATCAGCGCTCCGCGACGCACTGTGTACCGTTTGACGGCATACCTGAGTATCCATGTGTGCAACTGGGCCCACGTTGACAGCGGCCGTGAGGCCATGCCCCCTACCAGCCAACTCCCGTTGGTGCGGCCAGGACCGATCAGTTCGCCTATGGTACGTCTGGTGTCGTCTCCGGTCAGCACGGCCAACACCAGCGCGCGGCGTCGTTCCCGATGGTTGGCGGGGATGCCATACACCGATGCGATCGTCAGTACGAAGACCGCGGTCGCCTCCAGGAAGAACACCGTTTCGCCTGCGCTTGCCGACACTGCGGCCAACGTTCCGATCCCGGGCAACGTGGCTACCGAGCCCACTGTCGCACCGCTCGCGGTCAACGCGGCCAGATAGCGCTTTTCCAGCGTGGCGACGATCTCGGTCGGATTGGCACCTGGGTGTGTGCGTCGCAGCCGGGCCACGTAAGCTTCCGCCGCCGGGCCCTGTATTCGCACACTACGCTCGATGACCTGAGCCAATGCCCGGGTAGACGCTTTGGGCTGGCCGTCTGGAGTGGCTGGAATTTGCTCCGGCTCGGACTTATTCCAAAACCTATTCCTAGGGCCGTTCCGTCGGGTACACATGTTGCCTCTCCTGTGAATGGCGTGCCTTTAGGCTAACGTCGGTTCGGTTCTTAGCTGTGTAGAGTCGAAATCATGCCGGGCCGCGCTGTGGCACTAAGTTCGTTGGCGTCGTGTTGGGTTGCCCAGCCGCAATAATGCGGGCTGCATATTACTTAGGTTGGCGACGATGTGAGTCGTCGACCAGACGGGAAGGGATATTCCGAAACAAAAACAAGTAAGGATTACGAGGATTATGTTAGGGATTATTGATGACCTATCAGCTTGACGTCGTTTCCGGTCAGCTGCATCCCCCGATACCGGGGCTAAACAACGACCGTGGCCGGACGCATGCCACAGCTGCATAGCGCGGCACCTTGTCAGGAGTTGAACGAGGTGAGGAAATAACCCCGGCCCGGGTCGACTCCACCAACTCATGGTATTCGCTGTGGACGATGGTGACCGGTTTCGTCATGATCGTGCTCGATTCGAACATCGTCGCTATCGCGTGATTTGCTCATCATGGCCGATTTGCATGTCGGGTATGGTGCCGTGGTCCGGGTGACTAATGCCTACTGGTTGGGATACGCGGTGGTGTTGCTGGTGGCCGGGCGGCGGCACGCTGGTCGACGTGCTGGGCTGGCAGTCTGGTAGTGGATTTTTTCATTAATGTCCCCCTCGGCTCGGCCATGGAGGTTTGGTGCTGGTGCTGTCCACCCAGGGGCATCGGTTCGACCTGATCGGCGTCGGGCTATCCGGGTCGGGTACCTTTCTAATCGTTTTCCGACTATAGCAGCGGGCAATCCGTTCATTGGGTGCCGTCGGTCTGGGCGACGCTCGTTGCAGGCGTCGGGTTTCTGCCGACATTCGTCTACTGGCAGGCAGGCAACACTCGCGAGTCGCCTGATGCCACCAGATATCTTCGGCGACTCGGACTTCAGAGCCTGTGTAACGTCGGGGCGGCGATTGTGGCGTTCGCGACGATAGCGCTGCTGCCGCTGATGTTCTTATACGCAGGTGGTGTGCGGGCTATTGTTGATCCACGTGGCGCTGCTGATCGCACCGCCGGTGATCGCCAATGGTGTGTTGGTGCCAGTTGCCGGCATTATCGTCGACAGGTAGCCTGGCGCCGCAGCTAGCCGGCGTGGGCATGGTCGCATTGATGACCTCGCGGATCAGTGCCGAGATACCGTCGATCCCGGGAGGCGGACATGCACTCGGCGGCTCCAAGGCTTTAACGTTGCTCGAGTGGCTGCGCTAATCGTTCTCGGCTGTGATTTCGGAGTTTAAGCTTCTTCTCGCGTTCATCGCCTGGTTCGGAATTATTGCCGCGCTGTTCGTGGTCGACGGCACGGCTTCGGCGATGAGCCGTTCGGCCTGCAGACGACTCGGCCCTTTCCCCGACGGCGATGGTGGTTATGACGATGATGACTATGTCGAGTTGATCCTTCGCTGCGCGCCAGACATCGAAGCGAGGCCGGATGTCGAGCGCGAATCGGTGTGTGATATCGAATCTACAATGATGCAGTTCCGACGTCTGCAGCCGGGCACCGCCGACGCATGGCACAATGATTACGTGGAATCGTGGTACAGTTTGCTCGCCGATTTCGATTCGGTACCGATGCTAACTGAACCGATTATCTTGATTCACAACGGTGTTCACGTCGACGGCGAGCAGCGATTCCACCGTATCGCCGAAGTGATGCCGCGCACGGTTGGTTCCTGTCGTTATCGACTCACCGAAGATGAGACACTGCCAAATTTACGCCTCATCTAGATCCCAATCCGCAGGTTCTATTGAATGCCGCCAGCGTCAAAAACGCGCCCAAGTCAATCAGGCCAACAGGCGTAGCGGGCAGATACTCTGTCAGCGTCTCTGAGCGCACGATCACTGCTGCATATTGTGCCCGACTGACGGCAACGTTGAGCCGATTCCTGTTGAGCAAGAATGAAATTCCACGTGGCACCATTTCAGTAGATGAGGCTGTCATCGAGATGAAGACTACTGGAGCTTGCCCGCCTTGGAATTTGTCCACTGTTCCGACCCGGACCCCACTGATCCCGGCCGACATTAATTTTTGTCGCACCAACGCCACCTGGGCGTTATATGGTGCCAGTACCAAGACGTCAGAGACGGCCAACGGTCGGGTGCCGTGTTCGTCGGTCCACGGCGTGCCGAGCAGCCGCTCGATCTCGGCGGTGATTGCGCCGGCCTCTTCGGGGCTCTCTGTCGAGTTGCCTTGGTGGTGAACGGGCAGCACGTGCACGCCGGGTTGATACTCGTTGAGGCGCCGTGCTGCAGTGTATTCGGTGTGGGCATGCAGTCTGCCTTCGTAGGACAGTGTCGATACTGCGGCACAGACCGCCGGATGCATCCGGTAGGAGCGGTCCAGAAAGTAGCCGCGTTCATCGGGCAGGGTTCGTTGACCCTCAAATAGCCAATCCAACGCGGACGTATCGACTGGTTCGGGATGATTGCCTTGACTGACCTGTGGTAGCTGTTGCGGGTCGCCGAACAGTATGAGATTCGCCGCCGCGGGTGCCACGGCGATGGTGTTGGCCAAGCAGAACTGGCCGGCTTCGTCGATGACCAGCAAATCGAGACTGCCCGGAGGAACCCGATTGCGATTGGCAAAATCCCATGCTGTACCACCGATCACGCATCCGGTGGGGTCGGCAATGAAGCTGGGGTAATCGTTCCCGTCGATCTCCTTCCAGCGCGGAGCACTGCGGTCATGCCGTTTTTTTGCGACTTGTCGCGCATCGAGGCCGGCGGCGATCACGCCGTCCAAGAGGTTCTCGACCGCGGCGTGCGATTGCGCGACAACGCCAATACGCCAGGCGTGGTTGCTGACCAATTGCGTGATGACGTGTGCAGCAGTGTGCGTCTTGCCGGTCCCGGGTGGTCCGTGCACGGCCAGGTACGATGAATCCAGGTCCATCACCGCAGCGGTAATGTCGGCGACCGTATCGGTGCTGCGCGGTAGCGGAGCGCCACTGTGGGTTCGGGGAGCGCGGCGCAGCAGAATGTCAACCAGCGCGGTGTGGGGTAGTTGCGGCAAACTGGCGGCTAGTGCAGTGGCCGTTGACTCGATCGAATCTCGCAGGGCCGTTGTTGCTATCGGTGGCCCTGGGGTCAGTGCGAACGGCAACTGGCGGAATGTTTTGCTGTCATTTTCTACTCGTTCGACAATGACCACCTCGGTGGGTATCGACAGGTCGTCGGCCTCGATAACCTCGGCCCGGCCGGCGGCCCGCCGGCCGGGGTGGACGTCCATAGCTGGAGGGGCGGGAGGCTCATAGAGTGCGAAGACCGTCGAGCTGAGGTTGCCACGTGCCAATCTGCCGCGCAGCCGCACCCGACGTTGTGGCTTGCGAGCACGAGGAGGTGTATGCCAGTCGATGATGACCGACGCGTCGTCGGCAACGAAGACATCTGTGTTGTCTGCCCATTCGTCAACAGGGAAGTTCAGCCGGTCAAAGTGCCCCCACCAGAACGGCTTGTCTTCGCGTCGATGGTAGCCGCGCGCTGCAGCCACCAAGGCGACCGCTGTCTGCTCGGGTGTACGGTCGCTGACGGTTACATCGCCGATGAAACCCGACAAGGCTGACAAAGTTGCCGTAAGTTTGTCATCGTCCTTGACAGTGTTCCCCTCGGGAACTGGTTGGGCGCCAACTGGTACGACACCGGCTTCATATGCGCGCAGCAACAGCCAGTTACGCAATTCACGAGTGGACCTGCAGTCGTAGTGGTTGTAGTTTTCGATTTCTTGGAGCACGATTGCTGCCTCGTCAACTCTTCCGGCGGAAAGTAATTCGCAGTACCTCCCATAGCAGGTGATCGAATCTGCTGCGGTAGTTACATCGCCGGAGCGCAGTTGTTCCCCCATATACAACGGCTCGAGCGCCTTCAGGCTAAAGGATTCGGCACCTAAGCGAATGCTCTTTCTTACCAGAGGATAAAGGTCAACCAGCGTTCCGCTACGCAGTAGCTCGTCGACTTCGTCCTCGCAGACACCGTATCGTCCGGCAAGCCGCAACAGCGCAGTCTTTTCGTAGGGTGCGTAATGGTAGACGTGCATATGCGGTCGACGCTTACGGCGTTTTGTCACCATCGTCAGAAATTCAGTAAGTGCCTTGCGTTCTTCCACCCGGTTGTGCGCCCACAAGGGGCGAAAGATCCCGGAGGGTTCGGAGTCCAAGACTCCGAACAGGTATTCTAGACCCCATTCTTGGCCGTCGACTGTCCACAGCGGATCACCTTCGAAGTCGAAGAACAGATCACCGGGATCTGGATAGGGTAATAGCTCCAGCGTTTGCGGGTCAACGATCTCGAATTGCGGAGTACCGGTGTCACGTTGGCGGACTTGCAGTTGGGCCTGTGCGGTTAACGTGCCGAATACGCTAGAAGACAAGTCGGGTACCGGGCCGGAATAATTGGCTAGTTCGGCGATGGTAGTTATGCCGACTTCAAGTAGCTTGGTGCGCTGGCTTATTCGCATACCTGTGATTAGCAGCAGATCGTCGGTCGCACGCATCTGTTCGGTGCACTGTGGACAGCGCAAACAGGACCGTACTTCGTCGTCTTCCCAGCGCACCGCCATTCCTGTGGCATAGTGGCGGTCGAGCAGCCGCTGCAGTAGCGAGCGTTGGGACCGGTAGACCGGGATAAGGTCGCAGAGCCGGTAGGATACAGTCATTCCGTCGCCCAGTCGTAACTCTGCTTCAGGTGCCACCGGGACGCCCGAGTGGGCCAGCGCATCAGCGTAAGCGGCCAGTTGTAACAATGCGGTGACTTTCGGCGAGTGTGCAAGCTTGGTATCAACGACCCGATATTGCTCGCCGTCTCGTACCAGGAAGTCAATGAACCCGACAAAGCGACCGTCGAACATTGCCGCCTGATACACCGCCGGAGCACGGCTGGCGATGGCGCGCTGGGTTGCCTCGGCGGCAGCGGCAAACCCGGCGTACGTGTATTCCGGACGGCTAATGACCGCAACCGCATCCCCGAACTCGTGGCGTAGTTGGTCAAGGTGACGCCGCTCATGGTCGGCGCCCAGAGCGCTGGTTCGTGCGAACAGTTCGTCTTCGGTGGTGGTGACTACGGGGCCGCGACCCAATTTCGCGTCGAAATCCAGCAGTAGGGTGTATTCGCACCGAAACGCGGCGGCAAGATCCGACGCACTGTAGACGATGGTCTCGTTGGTGACGAACACAGCAACAACTGTAGGTGAGAGGTTCGACGGTAACGGGATGCTGCTTAGCTAGCCGCCGGCGGTGTTACTTATGAGCTCGACCGCGTTGCCGTTCCAATGAAACCTCACCACGGTGGTCAAGCCGTCAATGCCGCTAGGGTATGTCAACGCCACCGTGTCGCCGGTGGTCTGCGCTGGGTCAATGCCGTTGAACCCGTAGGTGTCGGGTACACCTTGTGGGATGAACCGGCCAAGATGAAACAACACTGCCCGGGTGGTGGGGTTGACCGCGTTCGTGTTGGCCTTAATGATCACCGCCGATAGCTGAGCGCACTCGTTGTAGTTACCGGCCAATGGTTCTGGATTCCACGGCTGCGCACTGCGCGGATCGTGGGGCAGCTCAGAGACCACTCTGGCGATTGTGGGTGAGGCAAGATTGACCGCGCACGGATCAGCCGGTGGTGTGCTGCTGGTGGGCGGGGCAGCCGTCACGAATGGCGGGCTCGGTGCACTGGAGATGGTGGTTGAAATGGTCCCGGGGGTCGAGGGGGGCACTGGAGTCTTTGCGACCGTGGAGTCCCCGGAACTACAGCAGGTTAACGTCCCGGCGACTAACACGACAGCGACCACGCCCAGCAGTGACTCGAAACAGGGCGGCGACCACACATCGCGCACGGTACCGCCTGCCGTCGTAAACGTTCGCAGTTGTACGGCTTATGCGGCGTGTCACGGTACAGACACGACCGCTAGCGACCCGGGTATTAGCTGCGTCCAACTCCGCTGGGCTGGCGATCACCACTAAACTTCACGTGCGATGGCTATCCCAGACAACCTCCATAGCGTCCTTTGACACGTTTGCTGATCTGCAGATCCATCCGTACGTCTTGCGGGCGGTTGCCGATGTCGGCTACCCATCTATGGCAGGTCATTGTTAGGGCGTGCAACTGGCCGGGTTAAGACGCGATGCGCAAGTAGTGGTCGGCACCCCGACCACGTCATCAACCACCTTGAACGCGACACGCTGGACCTGTCACAATTGTACTACCTGGTGTTTGATGAAGACGACGAGATGCTCATTATGAGTTTCGCTGAAGATGTTGAGCTCACCCTTTTCGAAACCCCGGGATACAAACAAGTAGCTTTATGGTCGACGAACATGCCAGCGGCGATCCGCAAACTCACCACTTAAAAGTACTTACACGATCTGCTCGAAATCAATTTTAAAGCGAAAACTGCTACAGCCGAGAATATTTCGCAACGCTATATTCGCGTTTTCGGTCCACGTAAGATGGGCCCACTGACCCGTATTCTAGAAGCGAGCCTTTCGAGGCGATGACCGTCTTTGTCCGCACCAAACAGGCGACTGAGGAGGCCGCCAAAAAACTGTGTACTCGAGGATGCTCTGCCACAGCTATCAATGGCGACACTCCGCAGGGACAGTACGAGTGGACCACCATCGCCCTGCGAGAAGGTGCTATTGATATCCTGACACGCGCTGATGTCTTCGCGTGCAGGCTGGACGTGGAAAGGATATCGCATGTGCTCAGCTACGACATTCCGTGCGACACCGAGTTCTATGTGCACCGGATCAGACTTACGGGTCGGGCCGGCCACTTGGGAAAGACGCTGTTGTTCGTTTCCCTACGGGAGCTCTACCTATTCAAATCGATCGAAAAGGCTACGAGGCAAGCACTTACCGAGGTTGAATTGCCTACCGTTGAACATGCCCATGCACAGCGAATAGCTAAATTCAGCGATTACATCACCGACGCACTCGGCGGCCCGGGAATCGAGCTATTTCATAGGTTGGTCGAGGATGACGAACGTGAGTGCAATGTCCCGATGGTTGACATCGCCGCGGTGTGCGCCTGTGTTCCGTGACAGCGAAGTGTTCCTGATGATCCCCGAATCGCCACTTCAGCGGCTGAAGGGTCCTGAAAGGTCCAAAAACCAACGTGGCAAAGAACGTTGGGATCGTTACGAAAAGCCAGGGAGAGGAAGGTACTTAGCGTCATATCGCGGTGCCGTGGACAAACGGTACAAGATTGGTTCCGGGGCGATCGTGGGGGTCATTGCCAACAATGGAGGTTTGCATCGTAGCGATTTTGGCCACATAACCACTGGGTCGAACTTTTCTCTGGTGGGGATGCTGGCTAAATTACCCCGAGCCATACTGAAAAATTTTGATAAAAAATACATTTCGGGTGTGTTGCTCGACTTTCAGCCCGACCAGCTACCAGAGAAAGCCTGCGGGCGTGATGGCGGCAAACCGCGCAGAAAACACACCGGATGACGCTGGCTGAGGAAAGGGACGCCCAAGGTGGACTAGAGCAGATGCCGCAGGTGGATCGGATTGCGTCACTGACCGGCATCCGCGCGGTTGCCGCCCTCCTGGTCGTTGGCACCCACGCGGCGTACACCACCGGCAAGTACACTCACGGCTATTGGGGCCTGGTCGGTGCCCGATTGGAGGTCGGCGTCCCGATCTTCTTTGCGCTATCCGGTTTCCTGTTATTCAGCCCGTGGGTAAAGTCGGCCGCCACTGGAAGTCCGCCACCTTCGGTGAGCCGCTATGCATGGCACCGGGTTAGGCGCATCATGCCTGCTTATATGATCACCGTGTTTTTCTCCTACGCTCTGTATCACTTCCGTGCAGCAGGGCCGAATCCTGGACACAGCTGGATGGGATTGATCCGCAACCTCACGCTGACGCAGATTTATACCGACGGCTACCTGGGTTCGTATCTGCACCAGGGCCTCACCCAGATGTGGAGTCTTGCGGTGGAGGTCGCTTTCTATGTGGCGCTACCGCTGCTGGCATATCTGTTGTTGGTGCTGCTCTGTCAGCGACGCTGGCAGCCGAGGTTGGTGTTGGCTGTTCTTGCTGGGATGTTGTTGATTAGCCCAGGATGGTTGATCCTGGTGTACCCCGATCACTGGTTTCCAGACGGCGCTCGGTTATGGTTGCCGACCTACCTGGCCTGGTTCCTCGGGGGAATGATGCTGTCTGTGCTGCAGGTGATGGGCGTGCGCTGCTACGCATTCGGGGCCATACCGCTGGCGATCATCTGCTATTTTATCGTGTCGATGCCTATCGCGGGGGCGCCAACCACATCGCCGGCCTCGTTGGGGGAGGCGCTGGTTAAAGTGGGCTTCTACGCCGTAATCGCCACGTTGGCAGTGGCTCCGCTAGTGCTAGGTGATCTGGGATGGTATTCGTCGCTACTGGCCAGCCGGCCGATGGTGTGGCTGGGCGAGATTTCTTACGAAATTTTTCTGATCCATCTGGTGACGATGGAGTTCGCAATGGTCTATGTTGTCCGAGATCACGTCTACACCGGGTCGATGCTGAACCTCCTCGTTGCAACGCTCGTGCTGACGATCCCCTTGGCTTGGATGCTGCACCGCTGCACGCGGATGCGAAATTAGATCTAGAGAGGCTGCCTTGCTCTAAGTTAGCAGTTGGCGATGTAAAGATATTTAGGGACTATGACCGCACTTAGACCGTCGCCGGGCTGGCAGGGCTCGGTGCTGAAGCTATTGCGTGTTGGCGGCTACCAACTCACCGTGACTAGACTGGCTGTGAGATTAGCCCGCGTTACCTGCGGTTGAGTTTCGATGACGGCAGGATGCTCGCCGAGCATGCCGTGTAGCCCACGATGTGGATATCCGGATGTGGTTCGCCGACGGGCATCAGCTCTGTTACACGCTGGTTAATCCCAATCCGGTGGCTGGTACCACATGGATATCTAGTTTGCGCTGCACGACGATTGTTCATCGGATTGGGCTATGAGCTGCAAGCCCGGCTACACCATCGGGGGCGACGGGGGTAGCCAGTTTCCCTACCTGAGCCCTCCTGGCTGTGTACGTCATTTTGGTCGATACCGAGTCATTGCCCGCGATCCACTCTCTGTTAGACCCCCTCGGGGACGCCCCCCTGCATCCGTGTTTTTCGAGATTTTCTGCGATGATGATAAATGCCTGACGGTAGTGCGCAGTGCCGATGTTATCTGGGTGGACCCTCAAGAACGATGGCGGCGAGTTGCTCGAGGTCGTACGGTCGGCGACGTTCGACGCGAACGATTACCTTGGCTGGGTGGCCTGATCGGATCTTGCGGGACGCACTAGTGAGACCTACAGTTCGGCCGATGTCGTGCCGGAAAACACCCCTGGTATCGATGTATGCACCCCCGGGTCGAGTTGCTAGGAGGGATGTGCTACGACATCGAGCCTTGATACATCGCTACTTCGGGCTGCTACGCCCCCTATTCGGATGTGAGGCGCATCTTTATTGGAGTGGACATCGTCCCCGACTTTCGGAGGGCGAGCGTACCGACGCCCCGCCTTTGGCGGCGAGGTTGGCCTCGTGTTCAGCCTTCCGGCAGGTCGCTCCGGTGGTGGCCCGCTCTCTGTCCCCGGGCATACTAGGCAGGCACTCCATCAGTGTAGTGCAGTGGTTACAGTTTCGACCAGGCCTGCGAGGCGCCGGCGTGGTAGCAGTGCATTGCACTCACATCCTGGAACCATATCTGTTCGTACTCGGGTTCGATGCCCATCAGCGCCTGGACGATTCTGCCCCGAAGATGTTGGTATGCGCCAAAAATGACAGCAGAGCCCGCTTAGTTGCCACCAGTAGGGGTTGCATCGTGGCGGCCAACACCAATTCGACAGCCTTTATCATTGCCGCGATTTGCGAGGCAGCCTGCTCTGCATGGCTAGCCGACGCAAAAGAGCTTACTGCCGAGCGTAGCTAGCTGGCTAATCCAGTTCAGGCCGTTGCAGTCGTGAGCATCGATCCCGATCCGGTTCCGGTCTCCATCAGCGCCGAATTGACCTCAGGAGGCAAAATTGGGTAATTCATTACCATTCCTTCCTGAGGGGGTTAACTCAGCGGCTTTCGTGGACGTCCTGATGATACAATCAATTCAATTGCTTCCCCGCAGTGGACGCCGCACAGTTAAGAGGGTGTTGGATAACAACAAACATTCTTGGCATCAATTCCATGAAATTCGCGTCCACCGATTAACCGGCGATACTCGATGAGTCCTAACATAACTCTGGCCCGGTGCCGAAGTTAGCAATATCGACAAAAATTTGCTATAGACATGATCGGGTATTGGCGCTATGTGTTACGGTGCACGCTTTGGCAGGCTGAATGAACAGCTATTGGGCGGGGACCTACGCCACGATCGGGACGACGAACTCCTCAATCATTGCTCGCTCGTCGGCTTTGCCTTGGTTCGGAAGCGTCAACAACAAGGTGATCATCCGTAACATCAACGATCCCGGTGTAAGACGGTGGAGGTGTCGTTGGGACCCGGTGAGTTGATGAACGCGGCGGCCAAGGCGATGATCACTTCAGACTGTCTGGCTATTTCGCCGCCGATCGGTGGGTGGGTCAGAACAAACCACGATGCCAACGCCGGGCTATCGCGTACCATCCGCAATGTGACTGGTGATGCTCGTGACTAAACTTCACACGGGTCATCGATGTCGTTGATCTGCCGCTTGGTTTCGCTACTAAGCCGGTAGGTCTCTGCGGTTCACGTATGCGGTCCGCAACGCCTCACGATTTTCGACATACCGGTACAGCGTCGCGCGCGAACAGCTTGCTGCCCTGTCGATTTCATTCATACCAATCGAAGTCGGATCACTCTGGGGTACAGGTTCTCAGCGGCGTCGTATGTAACTGCCGCCAGCTCACGTTATGCTGAACTCGTCGACCTCGAAGTCGGGCAACGGGCCAGTAGCTCGGTCAGCGCAACCCGGGGTTGCATCCGGGTCACCGCAGCGCCCAGGTATGTGCGCCGTGGCTGCAGGTCAGGATGTTGCGTGGGCACCAGGTCACGTCCAGTTTGCCCCCGGGAGGCTATACATAGTTATAGTATTAGCGTTCATCCCACTTGGCCTACCCGTATAGCGCAGTAAAACCCTGCGACCGGCCGAGACAGTGGTGGTCGCCGACCGTGATATCTCGCGTGGTGATGCGCACTAATTTCTGGAAGGATTAGGTCAGTCGCAGCAGTTCCTCAACGGCATCGAGCTACCGAGCAGGCCGATGACGGCGTCGTTTCCGCCGGTGAACATCGTGCATGTAAACGCCAGCACCGACAGTGTGTTGGCCCTGGCCTTTACCAAGTGCGAGATGGTGTCCGTCTTTGGGTTCGCTTCGGCGCCGCTCGATCAGCCTGGTGAACTAGGTCAGCATCGACTCGATCGCATAGCCGGCAGTGTCCAACGCGTTGGTGATGCCGCCGGCGTTGGCTGTGTTGGCCTCCACGATGGCCTGGAGCCAGCAATCGAATTGTGACCGGTTTTTTCGGGGAAACCGACATAGTGCGCCATCACTATAGACGGCAATGGTTTGAAAAACTCGGTGATGATATCCAAGCTGCTCTTGGCGCGCAGCTGCTCGATACGCTCGACGACGAAGTCACGCACTTTTGGCTCGACTGCGTTGACCTGTCGTGGGGTGAAACCGTGCGACACCAGTTTGCGGAACCTGGTGTATATTCCCTCATCTTTCATCACCATCGGCGAGTTATCTTGCAGCCCAATTAATTCTGTGTCGCTGTAGTTGATGGTGCATCCCTGCGCAGAGGAGAATGTCGTATGGTCACGAGTCGTCGACCAGACGTCGGCGTGCCGGGACAGGACGTAGTAGTCGTCCTCGGGCTGGTTTGCGGGGATGAAGTGGTGCACCGGATCGTGGTCTCGAAGGGTTTGGTGCATCGACCAGGGATTGGGCCAAATGTCGGCAGTGGGGAGCCGGAGCCTGTGAGACATCAAGCACTATATGTCTCATATCTAAGACGTCTTGCTAAATGTGTCAAGCATGGCAAGCTGTAAGTGTGAAGTCAGCTTCACGCCCAGGATGCTGGGCGCAGATCAGATCGCCGCGCCGGGATTCAGGTAAGCCATAGGGGTCCAATTCGTGCCTGATGCGCTGGTTGAGCTCCATCACGTGGGGCCCGAGATAGCCGTCCAGCCATGGGTCGTTGCAACCGGCCGACGCCGTGCTCACCGGCTATGGTGCCGCCGAGGATGACGGCCATGTCCATGATTTCTCCGAACGCATGATGGGCGCGTTCCGTTATCGCGGCATCGGGGAAATTGTACACGATCAGCGGGTGGGTGTTGCCGTCGCCGGTGTGCGCGATCACCGAAATCATCAAGTTGCACTCGGTGACGATGTGGGCGATCCTAGTAACTAGCTTGCCTAGCGCCGGCAGCAGCACCCTGACGTTTTCGAGCAACAGTGAGCCCTTGATTTCGACCGCCGGGATGCAAACACCTTCGGGCGGCAACAAACGCCTCACCCTCGTCTGGGTCGTTCGTGGAAGATACTTGTGTTGCACCGTTTTCAGCAAACACAGCCGCGATCAGTTTGACTTCGTCGGCGGCCTGTGCACCCAAATTCGTCGGAGCCGGCCCCTAGCATAGTGGCTGCCCCGCGGTCCAGGTCCATCCGGAAGGTGTCCTCGACGGCATTGATTGCTACTGAATCCATAAATTCGAGCATTGTGGGACGTAGCCGAGCGGCGATTCCCAACACCGCATCGACAGCCGCCTGGACAGAGGCGAAGGTGGCTAACACGATGTTCGACGCGTTTTGGGTGGGCAACAGCCGCCGTGTCACTTCCGTGATGATTCCCAGCGTGCCTTCGCTGCCAACGAAGAGTGTTGTCAGGCTCAGCCCGGCGACGTCCTTTAGTCGCGGACCACCCAACCGGAACTGCGGTGCCGTCGGCCAACACCACCTGGATGCCCAGCACATAGTCGCCTGTGACGCCGTACTTCACACAGCACAGTCCGCCACCATTGGTGGCGAAGTTGCCACCAATGCTGCATATCTCGAACGACGACGGATCGGGTGGATACCACAGCCCGTGTTGGGCGGCGGGCTTCTTTAACTCCGCGTTGAACAGACCGGGCTGACAAACCGCGGTGCGGGTGACGGGGTCTACGGTGATGTCACGCATCTTTTCCGTCGACAGTACGATCCCGTCATCCAGTGCGTTAGCGCCGCCCGACAAGCCGCTGCCGGCTCCCCGGGCCACCACCGGCACCCGGTTTGCGCTGGCTCAGCGTAATAACGTCCTGACCTCGTCAGTGTGGCGTGGCTGAACCACGGCCAGCGGTTTGCCTGCCGGACGGGTCCAAGCCGCGGTCCTGCCGGTAGCCGTCGGTGACAGACCGGATCGGTGACTACCATCCCGTCGGGCAGACCGGCCATGAGGCTGGTCAGAACACCCACGCCTCGATACTACGGGTCGGGGTCGACGACCAACTCTGGTGCGTGGTCTAGCTCGCGCAGCGACGGCCACCTGACACAGACAAGCCCGGTCAACACGATGGGTAGCGCCAATGCCAAAACGCTACCCGCAATCCGGCGGTGTCGGTCAATTAACCGGCTAGCAGCAGGTTCAACGGGCCGGCGGTGAACGCGAGTGGACGTCATCACCCCGACCATTCGGCCACGCAAATAGAAAAAATTAAAAATAATTTAGTGTGGCGCTCGAGTTTGCACCTCTTAAGTTGTAAATTGCCGCCATCAGCTCATCAAGCAGGCCAATCAGCGGGACTTGATAGGCAACGGTGGCAGGAACGCGATTAACACCGTCGCCGAACTGAAGGTCCGGACTGCGGTAAGCATGATCGTGCGCCGGCGCACGTGTGGTTACAGTACGGCGTAGCCGAAAGTGTTCACCAGACCTACCCGTCGCGAGTGCTATCAATGCCTAGCGAAGCTGCTGATGCTGGTCGGTGAAGTATTTTGGAATACAGTACGCTTGCCATCGGCCGGTACAGTGCGGTGACCGCCAGGTGGATTATTGCCAGTGTGCGCAAGATCCGCAGACTCCACACGCAGCGCGGCCTGTCGGCGATTCCGGATACTCGCCCCCCTGCGGCCGGATAGTGTGGCAGCTTAACGGCGTCTTCGAGCCGCAACGCGGCAATCGCGAAGATCGACAACTCTTAAGGTGCCCACGGTGATCTACACCGTGGTGATTTTGCTGACCGTGGTGATCATCAGACCGCCGACGCCTGGTTCGACCACAAACGCCAGGTTGAGGATCGCCTTCGTAAATGTAGTCGGCTCGGTCCAATGAACAGCCCGCTCGTGCGGCGACCTTGGGTAGCATCGACTGGCGAGCCGTAACCTCTGTGTGATTGAATAACACTGAGAGCGCGACTATCACCGCGACTTTTACTGCGTTGGTTGCCCAACCCTCACGCCACTAGCGGGACGTCGGTCATTGCTGCGCCAGACAACGCATCGGAGACCAATTGACACCCGGCGGGGTCCAAAAGTAGTCGACCACGGTGCCGGCGGTCAGCGTCGAGATGAGTAAGGGCAGTGTGGTCGAGCCGACTACGATCGATGCGTCCTGTGCGCTGTGTCCGCGCTGTAAGCACCAGCCAGGGGAAGGGCAATGATGGAAATGTCATCACTAATCAGCGCACGCCACTCACTCGGCGGACAGGATAAGGAACGCCGGGCTGCGGCTGTTGTTTCGCATGCCGGGCTGCATTTAACGTCAAGGCCACACGCGGAGCAATCGAATTTCAGGCCCCCTAGATAATTTAGGGCTTGTTCGTTACTGCACACGGCGGAATGGTTCGATGTTCTTGTGCTCATCCATCCAAGTACTGGCCAGGCGTTCGGTTCTCCTGTCGGGCCTGGAACCGGCTGGCCGGGCGATCTGGCCACACCGCGGACTCCAGTTGCCGCCAACGCCGAACAGGTTTTGGTGTTGGCGGGTGGAGCCGGCTCGATTCCCGAACTCAACGCACAGATCAGCGTATGCCGAGCCTGCCCAAGGTTAGTCGACTGGCGTGAAAAGGTCGCGATCGTCAAGCGCCGAGCTTTCGCCGACCAGCCGTATTGGGGGCGGCCGGTGCCGAGTTGGGGATCGCAGCAGCCGCGGCTGTTGATCGTGGGGCTGGCGCCCGCTGCGCACGGCGCCAACCGGACCGGGCGAATATTCACCGGAGATCGTTCTGGGGACCAGTTGTATGCGGCTCTGCACCGGGCTGGGTTGGTGAACTCACCGACCAGCATGGACGCAGCAGACGGGTTGCAGGCCAACCAGACTCGGATCACTGCACCGGTACGGTGCGCGCCGCCCGGAAACTCTCCGACGCCGGCGGAGTGGGTTACCTGCTCACCCTGGCTGGATGCCGAATGGCGGTTGGTGTCTGAGCACGTTCGGGCAATCGTCGCCCTGGGTAGATTTGCCTGGCAGGTCGCGCTTCGACTACCGGGCGCATCCGCAATGCGCAAGCCGCGGTTCAGCCACGGTGTTGTGGCGCAGCTGTCCGCCGGTGTGCGTTTGCTCGGCTGTTACCATCCGAGTCAGCAGAATATGTTCACCGGTAGGTTGACGCCGGCAATGCTCGACGAGCTTTTCCGTGACGCCAAGAAATTGGCCGGGATTTAGTGACACGGCTGAAATTATGGTTGCTCGATAAGCTTACTGAGACCATAACGATGGCCAGGAATCAGAACTGCAAGCTGTGCTAATTTCTCGGCGTGTCGTCGCAGAAGTGTACGTGTCACGGTCGTCGATCTGCATACCCTACGACTAGTCGTTAGTGTTGTTCACGTGCGTGTTTCGATATTTGTGCTGCGCGTTCCCGCTTGGACTCGGTCGCATATGCGACGCTCACAGCCGGATCCGCAGGCTAATGGCAGCGGCACGCTGCATTTCTGCCTACAAAAACCTGCAACGATCACCCATCGTACCAGCTCAAGCCGTAAATCAACGTTACAGGACGGCTTAACTGCCGTTTAGTGACAAGGCGGGAGACGGTTTTGGTTTCCGGAGTCAGTACCGTCGGTACGGCTGTCGCATATTAGCTTGGGCAGCAGGGTTATTCACTTATACGCCGAGCGTCGGAGCGAAGAGTGAAGTGTGCCCGCAGGGAACATTCTTATGGCTGGGGGCGTTGACGCCAACGTGCGTCTTTCCGTCCTGATCTCGTTCCGGTGCGCACAGATCAGTAGGCTAGGTATGCGCCTGGTGGTCGCCGTGCAGCCGAAGCAGACCACTAAACCAGTAGATTTTCACTCGCTGCCGGGTCGTCGAAGACCGCAACATGTTGTCTGTTGGTGCCACCAGCCCGCCGTGCTGATTACCTACCTGGCCGTTGCAGACCACCGCACCGAACCGCTTGGCACCCTTGGAGCCGTTAGCGAAAGAGCTCATATAGTGAGCTCAGTCTGACTGGCTAGCATCGATTTGGGCTAGGGCTTCCCGCAAGATTTGACCCGTCGTTTCCCGGTCCGGGGCCCGGAGCAACACCATCCCTTTGGGGACCGACAGTTTGTCGTCGTTGCGGCGCGGAAGCACGTGCAGATGAATATGAAAATCGTTTGGAAGGCAGCTCAGCCATCGTTGAGCGCGATGTTTATCACGTCGGCCAGTTCGGTCGCGCGGGCGGCCTGCGTGATCCGTTGACCGATATCGATATTATTACACGCGCCTCCGAATATCCGCGACCCGCGTTCTATGCGAACTATTTGCCCCGGTAACTGCTTGCGTGGCATTAGCGATGACGTGGATGCGCAGGCTCACCCCGACCGGCTCGAAGCACGCACCCGGATGCTGATTCGCTTGGGATTATTTTTCAGACCGGCGAATGGCGGCCATTTGCGCTGGAGAAGGGGTGTTGTGGTGCCTGATCCAGTCGATCTTCGACCACGTCGATGTTGCCGTCACCCCCTGGTACTGTCAACGGCCCGTTCCATGCCCGCGCCAACCAGCGCCGTGGGGCGCTGTCTATATTGCTGCCGGTAGCGTAACGGACTCCATACTACCCGATCTGGAATTTGACCGGTCAACCTGCCGCGGCCGTCCCCGTGGGATTTGGACGGTGAAGTCTAACCGATGTCAGTGCAGTTTTTCGGCGGCCGTACGTTGAAGCTAAGCTGTTGTCGTTACCGCCCAGATCGAGGCCGCATAAACGTGATCCCACCGGTGACCGCCGGTGTCATAAGGGGTGCGAATTTGCTAGCGCTAACCCGTCGCGCCCGGCTGCATGGTGCTCACAATAGATGTGATTGCCCGTCAGGCGGCCAGTTTGGTCCCTGGCGGCATGATGTGATCTGTGTTGGTGATGGCAGCCGCTGGTACTGGATCGGCCAGCTTGGCTCGGCGGTGTCGCAAGTCTGCAGTACAGTTTGGCCGCTTTGGCACTGTTGAAGTAAACGAACGTGATGTGGGGTAGTCGGTAAACAGTGCGGAAAAATTTTTGACCGTCAATCTTTTCGGTTCGGTCGCGGAGTTAGTGCTGCCGACGCAACGACGGCTGTACAGCACAGCCCAAAGAGCGACACCGTAGGCTAGCAAGGCCGCCAGTCGGGCGTCATATTGAGCGTTTGATTCGAGGACGAAAAGTTCATTGGTAATTGACCAGAACGCATTTTGCGGATTGGCTATAGTATTGCTGTTTCGCTGGTAGGTGGGCGTTCGGGCATGCGCCCAGGATTAATATCCTGGCGCCGGTGCCGATGATCGGCGGGCATCTCTGCAACAGTGGTGAGGTCATGTGACGTCTAAAAGAGTTGGTGTAGAGGCCGACTGGGAAGTGCATATCAATTCCTTTGTCCCAACCTTGCGGGCACGGCAGGAACCCGTGCTAGCGCCAATCAATTCCACTACTGGCGCGGAGCGTGCAGGAGAATACTGACTGCTTGCTGGCCTTTAACATCGCTGTATGTTTACCGGTGACAGTTCGCATACATGTCGAAAGACCCCGTCGTATGCGGTCCGCAAGGCTTCGTCGCCGAGCTCTCACAGCGGTTCCGCCGTGATAGCCGTGCCGGTAGGACGCATCACGATTTGCGCTGATCATGTATTCGACGGGGCCGATGTCATAGCGGACCTGCCGTGATCCTGGTTGAGGATGGTCAAATCCGGGCAGTCGATTTTGCTGGCCTGGTCTGTCCGTCGGATGTACCTCTGTTGGATCTGGGTGAGTTGACTATGTTGCCGGGTTTATGTGGATGCGCATCCGTGCTGGGATCCCCACCGGTCTACCCTCAAGCTTTAGCCAGCTACCCGGCTGAGGTGGCTCATCGGGTCGGATTATCGGTGACTGCACACGCCACCACTGGGGTCGCCGAAGTGCTCACCGCGTGTGTGGATGGGATCGAACACTGCACGTTTCGCAGCGAAAATGATGTCTTCGCTAGCCTGATGTAATTGCAATTATCCTTGCTCAGGAGGCGTGGTGTAGTGTGACGCTTGCTGGTGTGCACCTGGGGATAGCAGAGAATATAGTGTCGATTGGATGGGCTATCTGGCGAGAAACCTTTCAGCTCATAGATTCCCGTGGCGCGTGTTGTCTTGTCTGCCGATGTTGGTGTCAGCCCTGAAAACCCCATAACGTGTTGCCTCAAGATCTGGCGGATCTGTCCCGACCTGGCGTCACCGGAACAGAGGTGCTGACTTGAGTTGCTGCCGCTGCCAGCTGTGGGCTGGATTACCGCAAGGGCCGTAACGCACCCGGTTATGACGTTGATCTGCTGGCGGTTTCCTCCGGTGTAAAGCGACCACGACCTTGCTGGACTGTGCGACGTCAAAGCTGTCTGGCGCAGTGGAAACTAAGTGCCGTTGCACCCTTCGAGGGTGGTCTCAGCACCAGCGCGTCGCGCTGATCAAGTCGCACGATTGTGCGTTGACGTTATACGTTGACTGGGGTGGACGACACGGTTGAGTTGACCAGAACATCGAGGATCTGCTCGGCTGTTTGACAGGCTCCGGGCCGAGCTCGTCGAGTGTGTGGTAACAATAGATCAGTAGTGTGAACACGATTTGGCCACCAGCCCTCCGTTGCCAAATAGCTACCCGGCTACCTTGTTGGAGATGACGGCAACTAAGTTTCGGCACGCGAGATCAGCGAGTGGCACAACGTTGACTTGGTGCTGCTGTAGCGCGTGCAGCGTGCTACCAGACGCGCCAGTATGCATGAATCTCGAAGCAGCCGTGCACATGTACGCGGACGGTTAGGTGGCCGCATATGGAAAGCGGTTCACTGAGCGTGGGTTGGCTCCCGATCACGTTGTGTTCATCGGTGTGGATCTTCCCGAGGGCCTGTCACGTGCTGCCGGAATTATGAGTTCTACTGTCTTGGCGGTCGATCATGTACCTAGGAATCACTGAGGTAGAGATTGTCGCGAGGTTGCGGAAGCTGGTCAGCTGGACCGTGCCGCTGCCCCGTATGATGATTTAGGGCATGTATATTCATGCAGTTATGGAACATGATGGAGACTGAAGCAGTCAGTGCTGCGAGTGAGTCGCTGGAACGCCACTGCCGGGTGCGCGTTGGGTGACTGTCTCTTTTGCTGATCTCGCCGGATTTACCCGGCTGTATGAGGTGGTTACGGCAAAGGAGCTGGGGCAACTCGCCGGTCGACTGGGTGAACTCGCCCGTGATCTGACAGTCCTGCCGGTGCGCTACATCAAAACGATCGGCGACGCGGTGATGTTCGTCTAACTCGATCTGGCGCCGTTACTGGATGTGGTGCTGAAGCGTGTCGAAGTTATCTATCGACACCGATACTATTTTTCTCGGTTGCGCGCGGGAGTGGCCTCCGGGATGGTGGTGAGCAGGGCCGGCGATTGGTTTGGTAGTCCGGTGAATATGACAAGCCGGGTCACGGGGGCGGCACGGCCGGGCAGCGTGCTGGTTGCAGAGCCGCGGCATTCCACTGGTCATACGTCGGTCTACGTCGGCTCATGGGCATCCAGAGTGAGGTAAAACTCTTTCGGGTCCGGCGAGGGCGATGGATCTGACAAGTCGGACCTGCCTCAGATCCGTTCCCAGCACCTCCTCAAACGCTTTACATGTCGCTGACTTGCTGAGCTTGACTCGACAAAAGTTGCTGTGGCAAACGATTTAGCTGGTCGATTCGGCGCACAAGTAGGCCAGGAAGGAGCGCCTCTGGGGGACGTCTGGCAGCATCCTGCACTAGTCCCACGCGGCTGGTTATCCCCCGTTTCCGGCACTTTGGATGGGTTGCTTATGGGTTCTCTGTTCCGCTACCGAGCAATAGCAACAATAGCTCCCCAGATAGCAAAGTTTTCCGTGCCGAGCGTACTCGTTTGTGCTGGCCGCCGAGCAACCGGGTTGCTCGGCGGCGTGTTAGTCGGCTAGCTGGCCGACCGAAGGGTCATTCTGTTACTGCGACTGGTTTCGGGCGGCAGTTTCACCGGTGCCGAGCCATTGGTATTGGCAACGGTTTTATATTCGGTGTCGGTTAACTGATTAGTGTAACAGACATAACAGTGTAATGACGTAATCATGAAGCAATATCACACGCATGGGCGCAGATATGGTCGCCCTGGGGCTAGCAGCAGGCTACACAACCCGATCCAGTGGTGTAGTGGAATGGTTCGCTGGCCGCCTTCCCGATGACTAGTTTAGACGGCGATCCTATGATGATCGTCGACCGCTAAGAGATCACAGTCATCGGCAAGCGCCCTGAACCCGAGAGCCCTGGAAAGGAAGAAAGCGAGGCTCGCGCATAAGCGCATAAGAAGGTTGGGTCTCGTGATTCCGCGGAGAGACCTGGTCGGAACGGATGAGGATCACCGATGAAGCGCAGGAGCGACGCCTATATCCACTGCGTGGAAGGAGATGGTGCATCCACCAACTAGATCACTGCTGACTGCGTTGAGAAGGAGTATTTGATAGAGCAAGCAGGACAATGTGTTCGGGCAATACGCTCCGCGGGTCGCAGAGCTTGACGTCGAATACGAGGACTACCGGGCAGAGGACGCCGTGGTGATGCGAGCCTATTAGCTGATGTTGTCTGAAGCAGTGAATTCGATGACTGAGTGGAGTTCGTAGACACCGGCCGTCACCGAATCCGGGTTGGTCTCGTAGGCCACCTCGCTTTAGCCGGCTAAGGCCCCACGTAGGCTTGGGTCATCCGGTAATACGCCCCCCGCCGGGCCAGTAGCTTGGTGTGGCTGCCTTGCTCAACGATCTTGCCAGCTGCTACTACCAGAATGTGGTCCGCATCGCGGATAGTTGGAAGATGGTGTGCGATAATGAAACTTGTTCGATTCTGGAGAAGCTTGTGGGTGGCGCGCGCAATGAGGGCCTCGGTGCGGGTATCGACTGAGCTGGTTGCTTCGTCCAGGATCAATAGCTGTGGTCGGGCCAGGAATGCGCGTGCGATGGTGATGAGTTGCTTCTCGCCAGTGCTGATGTTGCCACTGTCTCCGCTAACCCGGGTCTGGTAGCCGGCCGACAGGGTGTGTACAAACCGGTCGACATAGGCCGCCTTGGCGGCTTCCACCACCTCGTCTTCGCTGGCCTGCGGCCGTCCATAGGCAATGTTTTCAGCGATCGTCCCGTCGAACAGCCAGGCGTCTTGCAGCACCATGCCGATTCGTGATCGCAGCGCATGTCTGCTCACCGTGGTGATATCGACCCCGTCGATCAGGATTTGACCAGAATCCACATCGTAGAACCGCATGAGCAGGTTCACTAGGGTGGTTTTGCCCGCTCCGGTCGGTCCGACGATCGCTACCGTGCTGCCCGGTTCGACCACCATCGATAGGTCGTGGATCACTGGGGTGCCCGTGCTATACGCGAAGCTCACCTGCTGAAACTCCACGCGCCCGTTAATGCGTGGCTCTTGACCGTGGGGCAGCGGCAGCACAGGGTCTGGCAGGTCCTCAGGCGCGTCGAGCAGGTCGAAAACCCGCTCGACACTAGCCAACCCGGATTGCAAGGTATTGTATATTCCCGTCACTTGGCTCAGCGGCGCGTTGAACTGCCGGACGTATTGGATGAATGCCTGGATGTTGCCAAGCGTGATGTGTCCGGCGGCTACCTTTAGGACTCCTAGCACAGCGACCACAACATATCCCAAATTGCCAATGAACGTCGTAGCCGGTGATACCAGACCCGAGAAGAACTGGGCGCCGAAACTCGCCTGGTAGACGTCATTGTTGAAGTTGTGGAATTGTTCTCGCGCTGCGGTCTGGTGGCCGAACGTCTTGACCACTGTGAACCCGCTGTAGGTTTCTTCGATATGGGCGTTGAGACGTCCGGTGCTCGTCCACTGAGCCACGAACAGCTGCCGCGAACGTTGCGCGATCACTCGTGTGGCTAGCAGCGACATAGGCACCGTCAGCAACGCAACTAGCGCCAGCAACGGCGAGACCGACACCATCACCGCCATCACCGCCACCACTGTCAAAAGCGACGTCAACAATTGGCTGAGCGTCATCGACAGTGATGATTGAAGGTTGTCGATATCGTTGGTGACCCGGCTCAGTAGCTCACCGCGCTGCTGTGTATCGCAGTAGGATAGCGGCAGCCGGTGCACTTTGTCTTCGACGTCGGAACGTAGCGCGAATATGATGCGCTGTACGGTGACGTTGAGTAACCGAGCTTGTGCCCAAGTCAACAGTGCGGAAACCAAATACAGAGCCAGCGCCAGTTCTAGCGTTCTCCCCACCGCGACGAAGTCCACACCTTGGCCCGGGACCACGTTCATCCCCGACAGTAGGTCGGCGAAGGCATTGTCACCACGAGTCCGGGCTGCAGCGACCGCCTGCGTTTTGCTGATTCCCGTAGGGAGCTGTCGCCCGATGACGCCGTTGAAAAGTAGGTCGGTGGCGTGACCGAGGACCCACGGAACGATGATCCCGATCACTGTGCCGGTGATGCCGAGTGTTATCACCGTGAGGATTAACCGACGTTGTGGCATCAGCTGTTTCAGCAAACATCCCGCTGTACCCCAGAAGTCGCGGGACCGAAGGGCGGGGGCAGCAGCCACGGTCACTGCGCATCTCTGATGTCGGCACCGGCTGATTGCGAGTCGGCAAACTCCGCATAGGTATTGCAATCAGCCAACAGCGAATCATGGGTGCCCGAACCTGCCAGCTTCCCGTCGTCGACAACGATCACTTGGTCAGCCTGTGCCGTAGTAGAAATTCGCTTTGTGACAACGATAATTGTGACGTCACGGCACATATCGCGCAGCGACTTGTTGACTCGTGATTCGGTGTGTACGTCGAGTGCGGAGAACGCGTCGTCGAATAGATAGATAGTCGGTCGGCGAATGATGGCCCGCGCAATTGCCAACCGCTGCCGTTGCCCACCAGAGAAGTTGATTCCGCCTTGGGCGACCCGCATGTGTAGCCCGTCGTTGTGTTCCCGGATGAATTCGTCGGCAGCGGCCACGTGCAGTGCTTCCCACATCTGATTGTCGGTGATAACCTGCCCGGGGGTCGCGCCGTAGCGTAGGTTGTCAGCGATAGTGCCGGAGAACAGGTAGCAACGTTGCGGCACCAGCCCGATTGCCGACCAGAGCCACTCGGTGTGGTAGTTGCGGACATCAACGTCGTCGACCAGGACCGCGCCGGCGGTCACGTCGTACAGCCGGCAGATTAGTGCTACCAGCGTCGATTTGCCCGAACCGGTACTACCGATCACTGCCGTCGTGGTACCGGGCAGCGCGGTGAACGAGATATCATGCAGCACTGGGCGATCGGTGCCCGGGTAGGTGAACGTCACGCCGTCTAAGCGCACCATGCCGGTAACTCCACCGCGCGGGAAGCGAGGGCATGGTGGGTTGCCAATGGCGGGGCGGGTTGACAATATTTCGGTGATCCGTTCTGCACACACCGATGCGCGGGGCAACGCCACCAATGTCATGGTAGCCGTCAGCACCGCCATCAGGATTTGGGTGAAGTAGGCCAGGAATGCGGTCAGCGAACCGACCTGCATCTGGCCACTGTCGATACACAGCCCGCCGAACCAAATCAGCGCAACATTGGACACACTGATAGTCAGCGCAGTGGTTGGTAGCATCAGCGCTTGCCAGTTACCCGCGTTGAGTGCGGCGTTCGAGAGCGCGATGTTGGCTTGCTCAAACCTGGTACGTTCAAAGGATTCACGGGTGAACGCACGGATCACTCTGATGCCAGACAATTGGTCGCGCATTACGCGATTGATGTCGTCGATCAAACTTTGCATGTTGCGGAAGAGTGGCAGCATATGCGAAATGATCCAGTAGTTCGTTATCGCTAAGATCGGGATGCTGACCAGCAACAGCCAGGTAAGCGCGGCCTCCTGGTAGATAGCCATGACGATGCCGCCGATGCACATGATTGGTGCGGTCACCAGCACGGTGCCGGATATCTGGACCAAGTACTGGATCTGCCGGACATCGTTGGTGGTTCGAGTCAACAACGTCTGCGTTCCAAATCGCGCGGTTTCTCGCTCGGAGAACGTGGTGATGTGATCGAACATCGCCGAGCGCAGGTCACGACCAAAACCCATTCCAGTCCGCGAGCCAAAATAGACCGCTCCGACTGAGCACAACGCCTGCAATCCGGTGACAGCCAGCATAACCATGCCGAGCCTGACGATGATCGCGGTGTTGCCTTTGGAGACGCCGTCGTCGATGATCGCCGCGTTGACCGTCGGAAGATACAGCGATGCCAGGGTGCCGATCAACTGCAGCACCATAAGTGCCGCGACTGGTCGCCGGTACGGCCGGATGTACTGACGCAGCAGTGCCAGGAGCATTTGGTAACTGTCGCACAGGACAGATGCCCGAGTCGCCACCGCCGCCGGATGGTTCGGTGCGGACGACGCCGTTGCTAAGGAGATGAAAATACCTGATCAGGGGGTGTGTCGGTGGTTGACTCGCTGGGCTGACGCTACAGTGCATCCTGTGGACCAGCAGCAGGCTCAGCAAGAGGTTAGCCACAGTGCGATGTGACGTGAGGGCGTTGGCCCTGGCGGCTCGGGGGTTGATAGCGCTGATGATCGTGATCCCGATGGTTGCGGGGTGCTCCAATGCAGGCTCTAACAAGTCGGGCGGGACGATGTCGTCGACGCCTGGGAATGCGGAGGGCCATCACGGCCCATTGTTCCCGCGGTGCGGCGGTATCAGCGATCAGACGATGTCGCAGCTAACGAAAGTTGCCGGGTTGACGAACACCGCTCGGAATTCGGTGGGCTGTCAGTGGCTGGCCGGTGGCGGTATCCTCGGCCCACACTTCTCGTTTTCGTGGTACCGAGGTAGCCCGATCGGGCGTGAACGCAAGACCGAGGAGCTGTCACGGGCGAGCGTTGACGATATCAATATCAACGGCCACAGTGGTTTCATCGCGGTTGGAAACGAGCCCAGCTTGGGCGATTCACTTTGCGAAGTTGGAATCCAGTTCCAGGATGACTTCATCGAATGGTCGGTTAGTTTCAGCCAAAAGCCATTCCCCCCGCCATGCGGCATCGCTAAGGAGCTGACTCGCCAGTCGATTGCGAACTCGAAATGATGGAGCGGATGCGTCTCAGTGTGCGGAATAGACGAAGCGTTTTTGCCGGTATCACTGTCATGGTTAGTGTAGCGCTGATTGTGACCGGTTGCTCAAGGTCAATCGGAGGTACGGCGGTCAAAGCGGGCTTGAGTAGCGTCCCACGCAACAATAATTCCCAGCAGCAATACCCGAACCTACTCAAGGAGTGCGAGGTGCTGACCACCGACATCCTGGCTAAGACGGTGGGTGCGGATCCGCTTGACATTCAGAGTACGTTTGTCGGCGCGATCTGCCGATGGCAGGCAGCCAATCCGGCGAGTCTGATCGACATCACCCGGTTTTGGTTCGAACAGGGCAGCCTCGCCAACGAGCGCAAGGTGGCTGATTTCTTGAAGTACAAGGTTGAGAACCGTTCGATCGCGGGTGTGGATTCGATTGTGATGCGCCCGGATGACCCGAATGGTGCGTGCGGTGTCGCCAGCGATGCGGCGGGAGTGGTCGGTTGGTGGATCAATCCTCAGGCATCTGGTATCGATGCCTGTGGACAGGCCATCAAGCTTATGGAGTTAACGCTGGCCACCAATTCCTAAACTAGATTCAGTGCGGCACGTGGAAGGCGACCAGCGCGGCACTCTCTAATTCGAGGTGTTGCCAGCGACCAGTTACCTTGAGCACTGCGATCCCCGACGTCGGGAATTTCGTCGAGATATGTTGGATGGCTTCATTTTTAGTTCCCGAGCCGGCCAGGGCGAGCGTTACGGCAGATATCGCCGGTTCATGGCTGACGATGAGTGACGTGGTGACCTCGTCGCTAACCGCCTTGATCTCCTCGATCACTGTGCCTGGTGCGGCTCCGTAGAGTCGCGCGGTGTATCGGACTGGAGCCTCGATGCCGCTGTGTGCCAAGGTCTCCCGGGCGCGCATAGCAGTTGAACACAGCACTTCTTCGATAGCAGGCACGTTGGCGCGCAGCCAATCACCTGCCAGGCCAGCTTCCCTGACCCCGCGAGGCGCTAGCGGTCGGTCATGGTCGGCTATGTGGTCTGGGACGCCCCGTGGGTATGATGACTTCGCATGCCGCATCAACACCAGAAGGCGGTATTCGTCCCTCATCCAGCTCACGTTACTCATCACGAAAGTGGGATTCGTTACACCGCACTCGGGCTATTATTGTTTCTGGCTTGCAGGAGTTTTTCGGGGTGTCATGAAGGTGTTGGTTTTTGGGCTGGCTGTGGTCTAAGGGGGTGGTGGGATCCATTGAGTGTTGCCGTTGGCGTGTTTTCGGGTGGTCCAGACGTCGGGTTTGAGGAGGCGGTGTTGGAGGCCGCAGCCAAAGGTCAGGTTGTTGATGTTGGTGGTGCGGTAGGTGGTGTAAGCAGTGGTATGGCGAACTTCGCAGTAGTAGTAGTCGGGTACGGTGCATCCCGGTGCGGCGCAGTTGCGGTCTTTGGCGTACAATAGCTATTCGCTGTGTGGGAGGGTGAGTCGCTTGGTGTGGTGGATATCCGGCTTTGTCTTTATTGAATAATGGCGGGTTTGCGGTGTCAGGCGGATCACGTTGCTCATGGGTACGATGGTGCAGCAGCCGGTGAGTATCTTGTCGTTGTCGGCGGCGTCCTCCAGCTCACTAAGTGTCGTGGTGACGATAATGGATTCCGGTAACATGTTATGTTGGAATATTTTTCCGAATCCAGCAGGGTGTGCAACGCGGTATCGATCCCATCATAATTGCGCTACGCGGGGTCTCGGTGTCTTTGTCGATGTCCTGTTTAGAAGGTGGGCCGTCCATGGCGGGGTTGCACATGCCGATGGTGGCCAATTTGGCTAACGCAGCTTCTAAAGTGGCGTGCAACTCGAGGGTGATCACGCCGCGCAGCGCCGACATGCCGTTGGCTTCTTGATTGCCCAACGTTAGTTCGCGTCGTCGTGCGCGGTCGTTGTTGCTATAGGTGCTATCTGGGTTGGGGTAGTCGGCGAGTCGATCGGCTAGCCTGGTCAGGTGTTCGTGACGAAATTGGTTTCTTCGCCTGGGTTTTATTGATTTCGTTATGTTTTCTAGTCGAGGCGCCGACTCAGCCAGGCAGTTGGTGGCACAACGGGTGGATCACCGCGACTGGGACGCTGCCGAGTGTCCGGCGCGCTGCGCTGTGGTGGCCAGTGCGGGTGTTAGCGCTTCGCCGGTGATTGACGTGCCGTTCACCGAAATCGGCGTCCTCCCGGATACGTCGGGGCGCTTCGGCACGGTTGATCAAGTGTTTACCTCGTCGATCGCGCGCGAAAGCTTGCCTCAGGCTCTTCGGGAGTGGCTTGGTGGGCAATGGAATTGATCAGTGTATGCTTCATTGCGGGCAACCGACGGCGCATGCGCTAACCACGCTCCAACAACACCAATCGTTCCGGGCTAGTTAATGCGTCGACGTCCAGCGTAGCCGCCCTGCCAACGCATCAAACGCAGCTGTGATCGCCTTCCAATCAACAACTGCAACCGACCTCACAGGTGCAAAACTAGTAGAACGCGCCGACAGAAAATGCCCACAGAAAACTACTGACATGAAATTGAAACAAGTGGTTTCGGTGACTGCAGTGGCTTGTTGCGGTGAAACGCAGCCGCTCGCCACGCAGCGCACACCCAACCTTCCGGGTGAGGTCTCGCGACTTGCCGGGGTGGCGCCCTAGACTCACGTTGTTTCGACAGCCACGCAAATTGCTCAGGGGAGACGGAATGCGATTTCTGCACACCGCCGACTGGCAGCTCGGCATGACCCGGCACTTCCTTGCCGGCGATGCTCAGCCGCGGTACTCGGCGGCCCGCCGCGACGCGGTGGCCGGGCTCGGCGCGTTGGCTGTGGAGGTAGGCGCCGAGTTCGTTGTGGTGGCTGGTGACGTCTTCGAGCACAACCAGCTCGCACCGCAGGTGATCAGCCAGTCCTTGGAAGCCATACGTGCCATCGATATCCCGGTTTACCTTCTGCCAGGCAACCACGATCCGCTAGACGCGTCGTCAGTGTACACTAGCGCGCTGTTTACCGCCGAATGCCCGGATAACATCACTGTGCTTGACCGAGCCGGTGTCCACCAGGTTCGGCCCGGACTCGAGATCGTCGCCGCGCCATGGCGGTCCAAGGCCCCGACCACGGACCTGGTTGCCGAGGTGTTGGGGGGATTGACGGCGAACATCGTCACGCGCGTGCTCGTTGCTCACGGCGGTGTCGACGCGCTTGACCCGGATCGCGACAAACCCTCCCTGATCCGACTCGCTGGGATCGACGATGCGCTGGCCAGCGGCGTGGTGCACTACGTGGCCCTAGGGGACAGACATTCGCTTACTCAGGTCGGCAGCAGTGGTCGTGTATGGTACTCCGGCTCCCCGGAAGTCACTAACTTTGACGACATCGAATCCAACCCCGGCCATGTCCTGGTCGTCGAGATCGATGAAAATGACCCGCGCCGCCCCGTCACCGTGACGGCCCGACATGTCGGTCATTGGAGGTTTTTCACATTGCATCGGCAGGTGGATACTGGCCGGGACATCGCGGATCTTGACATGAATCTGGATCAGATGACGGACAAGGACCGCAGTGTGGTGCGGCTCGCCCTGACCGGTTCACTCACGGTAACCGACCGCGCCGTGCTGGATGCTTGCCTGGACAAATATGCACGGCTATTCGCGTGGATAGGCCTCTGGGAACGCCACAGCGACTTAGCGGTGCTACCCGCCGACGGCGAATTTACTGATCTCGGCATCGGTGGGTTCGCGGCTGCCGCCGTCGACGAGCTGGTCGCCATCGCACGCGAAGGTGACATGGAATCGGCCGTCGATGCTCAAGCGGCACTGGCACTACTGTTGCGGCTCGCTGATCGGGGAGCGGCATGAAGCTGCACCGGCTGACGTTGATGAATTACCGTGGCACCGCGCGCCGGGAGATTGAGTTTCCGGACCGCGGTGTGATTGTGGTATGCGGAGCCAACGAAATTGGCAAGTCGTCGATGATCGAGGCGTTAGACTTGCTGCTGGAATCCCGAGACCGGTCGACGAAAAAAGAAGTCAAGCAAATCAAGCCGGTTAACGCCGATATTGGCTCCGAAGTCTGTGCCGAAATCAGCAGCGGACCTTATCGATTCGTCTATCGAAAGCGCTTTAACAAAAAATGCGAGACGGCACTGACGGTATTGACACCACATCGCGAACAACTAACCGGCGACGAAGCACACGAGCGGGTTCGGGCGATGTTGGCTGAGACGGTCGACAACGATTTGTGGCATGCTCAACGGGTGCTGCAGGCGGCGTCGACTGTCGCGGTGGATCTGTCTGGCTGTGATGCGCTGTCACGTGCGCTCGACTTCGCCGCAGGTGACCACGCTGAGTTGTCTGGAACCGAGCCATTGCTTATCGAGCGGATCGAAGCCGAGTATCGACGCTACTTCACTTCGACCGGACGTCCCACCGGGGAGTGGGCCGCCGCGATCTCCCGGCTATCCGATGCCGAGGTTGCGGTGGGGGAATGTGCCGCAGCGGTCGCCGAGGTTGACGACCGGGTGCGTCGTCATGCCGTTCTAACTGAACGCGTCGCCGGACTGGCGCAACAACGGCTCGCTGCTGGACCTCGGTTGGCCGTTGCTCAGGCCGCTGCCGACAAGGTCGCAGTCCTCACTCGCCAAGCACGTGAAGCTGAGCTAGTTGCAGCAGCTGCAGCCGCGACGAACGCTGCAGCAGTCGCAGCCCATACTTCGCGGCTGCAACTGCTCGCCGAAATCGACACTCGTGCTGTCGTTCTTGCTGCCGTCCAGGACGAAGCCCAAGAAGCCGTCGACGTGGTGTCGACGATGCGTGCTGATGCTGAGGCGTCTGATGTGGCAGTCGAGGAGGCTACCGAGGCCCTGATGGCTGCCCAACAGCGTGCCGATATCGCCCGGCGCACCGTCGACCAGCTCGCCGACCGTCAGGAGGCGGACCGGTTGAGCACTCGGCTGGCCAAGATCGACGCCCTCCAAGGTGAGCGCGACCTAATCTGTACCGAGCTATCCGAGGTCACGTTGACCGAGCAGCTATTGCAGCGCATCGAAAATGCCGCAGCCGCAGTGGATCGCACTGGTGACCAGCTGAAGTTGATCTCGGCGGCGGTGGAATTTACCGCCGCCGCTGACATTGAACTCATCGTTGGTCAACAACGAGTATCGTTGGCGGCAGGACAAAGCTGGTCGACAACAGTTACCGGACCCACCGAAGTTGAGGTTCTCGGTGTCCTGACTGCCTGCCTGATACCTGGCGCTACCGCACTGGATGCTCATTCTAAATACGCTGCAGCACAACAAGAATTATCCGTAGCGCTGGCTGCCGGTGATGTCGTTGATCTTGCGGAAGCACGATGTGCCGACCAGCGGCGCCGTGAATTGCAAAGTAGCCTCGACCAGTTGAATGCCGCTCTGGCCGGCGTATGTGGTGATGATCAGATCGACCAACTGCGGACACGGCTGGAGCAGTTACGCGACGGTCACCCTGGTGAAACTGATCTCTTAGCGGTGGACATCGGTTCTGCCCGTGCTGAACTCGAAGCTGCCGAAACGGCTCGCGCGGTCGCCGACTTCGAACGCGAGGTTCGTCGTCGTGCCTCAGCGGCTGCAAGCTTCCGTCTTGCCGAAACATCAGCTCGGGCAAATTTTTTATTGAAAAAAGCGGAAAATCAACGCGCTGAGCTCGATCAGGACACCAATCAGTTGGCCCAGCAGCGGGCGTCGGTCAGCGATGACGACCTGGCTTCAGCTGCGGAAACCGGTTTGCGGGCGGTGCAAACGGCGGAGCAACGGGCCGCCGAGCTGGCTGAAGAGTTGGTCATCGCGGCACCGGAAGCGGTGACCGCAGAATTGGTAGCTGCGACTGAGGCGGCTGAATCGTTGCGTGATCAACACGAAGATGCTGTCAGCGCATTGCGTGAGATCAGCATCGAACTCTCGGTTTTCGGCACTGAGGGGCGGCAAGGCAAGCTCGACACCGCTGAGGCGGAGCGTGAACACGCGGTCAGCCAGCACACGCAGATCGGCCGTCGAGCGCGGGCCGTGCAACTTCTGCGTTCGGTAATGGCACGCCATCGCGACACCACACGGCTGCGTTACGTCGAGCCTTACCGCACAGAATTACAACGGCTGGGCCGACCGGTGTTTGGTCCCACTTTCGAGGTCGACATCGACAGTGACTTGCGGATCCGCAGCCGCACCCTGGAGGGCATTACAGTGCCTTTCGAGTCCCTGTCAGGCGGAGCCAAAGAGCAACTTGGCATTCTGGCACGGTTTGCCGGCGCCACCTTAGTCGCCAAGGAAGATACCGTTCCGGTGGTGGTCGACGATGCGCTGGGATTCACCGATCCGGAACGGCTGGCCAAGATGGGGGAAGTGTTTGACACCGTGGGTGCGCACGGACAGGTGATCGTGCTGACATGTAGTCCCGACCGATACGATAGCTTCACGGGCGCACACCGCATCGATCTCAACGTTTAACTGTTCTGCGCAGGCCGGCTCGGCCTACCGCTACTCAGAAGGTGGTGGGCGATTTCTGCAGAATAGAACCAATGGTGGTCCGACATCGATGAGGATGAATGCCAAGCGCCGGATGCGCGAGAAGCTGGCAGGACTGCCTGGTGTGCGATCGGCGCGTCGGCCGATCTCGCCGGGCAATGCCGAAGAAGGGTATGATTTGTACTACGTGAGCACCGGACACAAGTTTGCGTACCCGCGGTAATCTATCCCGGGAGGCCCGGGAGTGGCGTATACAAAGAACAGTGGTGTCGCGACGCTGCTGCCGGTATTTATGTCATAATGATCGAACACCGTGGGGTCGGAATGTCACCCCACGACTAGTTTGAGGTGTTGGCCCAATGCTCACCGTCAATCAGGTCGTCGACTATGTTGCAGCGGCGCTTGATGACGCCCAGATGAACTGAACTCGGCCGTCATCTACAGCACCGATATCGCGGCGGGATTTGGTGTCCGTTACTTTGTCAAGGCGCCGGCGATGATCCTTGATTCGCTGTTATTGTCGTGGGGTGACATCGTGGTGGTGCGCGATGCCATTAGGGGCGGCTCCTGCCGGGCGATAATCCAGAAACTGCCGCGCTGGCGCTCAAGGTTCGCTAACTTGTCGACGCATGACTAGATGGCATCGCGTCGGCGGGCCGGATTGCCGCGACAGTTCACGGCTACGTTAGGGCCTTGCTACTCGATTGCCAGTTCGACCTGTTGCTCAGTGGTCGAATTAATCTAATTAATCGTGGCAGGTACTGTCCGGGTTCGTCACGGTGGCTAGTCGCACAGTGCCATACCGTTATGAAATCGACTTGGTGAACCACATCGCATTCCGCGACCTCGATTGCGCCGTTGAACCCGATAGCGTTCCGCTAGAACCGGCCACGGCGATACGTGCCACAGCCACCAATGTGGTTGCTTTCGAGGACGAGCCGTACAACTTGGTGACCGAGTTGCCGAAAGTCGGTTGACCAGCGATGGTGTTTTCCGGTGACTGCGATCTCGTCACACCATATGCGATGGCCAAGTGTCTCGTGTCGTTGGTGCCGAATGCGGTGCTATTGATACGCCCGACGTGTTCGGTCGTGCGGTTGCTGTGGAAGGTGATCGACCTGGCCGCCGCAGCCGAAGGTGCCCTGTCGGCTATACTGCCGCTGCGGCGCTGTCTCAGTTCTGCATGAATCCGATGGCGGTGTAGTTCAAGTCGCTGAAGCCGGTCGCGCCAAAGTTGGCCAGCGTGTTGCGGACGGCGACGTCGCCCGGAGATTGGGTTAGCGGCAAGCTGAACCCTTCGGCCCAGATCAGCTTGTCGACTTCGTTGGCCAACGCGCGCGCCTTAGCGGGATCTAGTTCGGCCAGCGTTTGTTCGATCGCGGCGTCTACTGCCGGGCTACTGATCTTGCCGAAATTGCTCTCTCCGTCGGATTGATAAATCTGGGTGAGCGCTGACAGTGGGAATGCGTCGCCGACCCAGCCGAACTGCACGATATCGAAAGCCCCCACGTTGACGTAGTTGGTGAAGAAGCCGCTGCCGGCTTTGGCTTGAAGTTCAAGTTTGACGCCGATTTGTGCTAGATTGTGCTGGGCGATCTGAGCAAACTCTCGGCTTCCCTGCGCGTCGTAGAACAGATAGCGGATGACTAGTTGACGGCCGTCCTTCTCCCGGAACTGACCGTTGAGCTTCCAGCCCAGGGCATCGAGCTCATGTTGCGCCTGCTTCGGATCGTAGCTGACAACGCCGCTGTTGTCCTGGTAGCCCTCCTGCCCGTCTATGTAGACGTGGTTGTTCAACGGCTCGGGATTATTGGCTAAGCCGTACTGAACTACCTTGGCGATGGTCCGCCGGTCGATGCCTTTGGACACCGCGAGGCGCAACCCCTTGTCGGCTAGGATGGCCCCAGTGGCTCCGTTGAACGTGAAGTGAGACCAGCGGGGGGCTGGGGTGCGCCGGATAGAGATGCCGTTGGTGCGCTGTGCGGTGATCAGCTGGTCTAGCGTGGCGACTCCGGTCGCATCGATCGTGTTGTTTTGCAATGCTGGTAGCCTTGCGGCGTCATCGAGGACCAAGTAGGTAATGCTTTTCAGGCGGGGTGTTGTCCCCCACCATTTCGGGTTGCGGGTCAACACGATCCGCTGTGTGGTTCGATCCAGTGACGACACAATAAACGGACCGGCTGACGGTCCCGGTCCGTCGAGCTGGCCCTTGTTGAACGTCTCGGGTGTGGCGGTCATCGTGGCAGGCAGCAGCATGCTATTGCCGGCGAACATGCCGCGCCACTCGGCGTACGGCTGGGAGAAGGTCACAACGGCCTGCCGATCGTTGACCCCAGGGCGTACTGATGCTACGCGCTCGCAGCCGCTGGTTCCGGCGATCTCGAATGCTTTATTCTTGCCGCTATTGGCGTGGATTTGGCGGTCGATGTCTCGCCAAGTGATCGGCGTGCCGTCGGACCAGACCGCTTTTGGATTGATGGTGTAGGTGACCACTTGCGGGGAAGTGCTAGTGAGTTTGATGCTGGTGAAGTAGTTGATGTCGACAGTCGTCGAGCCGTCTGTACCGATGATGAACGCTCGCGGCATGGTGGCTTTCATCATTGAGGCGACCTCGGCGTTGTTGCCATCGAGGTGCAGAATGTTGAAGTTTGCCGGAAAGTCGGTCAATGCCAGCCGCAAGTTTCCGCCGTCTTTTAGCGTGGCCGGATCCTGGGGGTTGATATCGTTGGTTTTGCCGAGCGTAGTGTTTCTTGCTGCGGACGGTACAAGACGGTTGCTTGCGGAGCATCCGGTCAGGATCAGGCCGACCACCAGCAATGCCGCGACGACCCGACTAGGCATGATCATCCGACCTCCGGCCGTGGTACCGCGCCCAGCAACCTTCGCGTGTAATCATGCTGCGGATTGCGGAAGACATCGTGGCTGTTGCCTTGCTCGACAATGGTGCCGGCGAGCATCACGGCGACTTGATGCGCGAGATGTTTGATCACCGAAAGGTCGTGGGACACAAACAGGTACGACAGCCCGAACCGGTCTTGGAGGTCAAGTAACAGGTTAATGATGCCAGCTTGGATGGATACATCGAGTGCGGACACTGGTTCGTCTAGTGCCAGAATTTTGGGTCGCAATGCCAGTGCTCGCGCGATACCGATGCGCTGCTTTTGTCCGCCGGAGAACTCGGCCGGATAACGAGTTGCGTCGGCACGGCACAATCCCACGATGTCGAGCAGTTCAGCGACCCGCATGTGAGTATAATTCTTGCTGAAGCCATTGGCGTGCAACGGCTCGGCGATTAGTTCGAAGACTGGTAGTCGGGGGTCCAGCGACGCTGCTGGGTCTTGGAACACAATTTGAATGTTGCGTCGCAGCGATCGTCGGCTTGCCCGGTTGAGCGTGGCGACATCGATGCCAAGCACTTCGATCGATCCTGATTGTGGCGCAGCGAGTCTTAGGATTTCGTGCAGAGTGGTCGATTTACCTGATCCGGATTCACCGACGATCCCAAGGGTGCGACCCTGCTGCAACTCGAAATTGACACCGTTGACCGCGCGGATTTCACCGATAGCGCGGCGCAGCACCGCACCCTTGGTTAACCGATATGTTTTCACCAGATCCCGTACCCGCACCACGACCGATGAATCGCTGGTTGCTGATGTGCGGGTGTCGATGTTGATGCCGTAGATGTCGGCGGCACTGCGCCCGTCGACCTGGTTGGTGCGGATGCAGGCTGCGCGGTGACCAGTCCTGACTTCGACCAAGTCTGGTTCTCGCAACCTGCATTCGTCGACTACCAGCGGGCAACGCGGTGCGAACGGGCATTCTTGTTGGAGGCCGGCCAACGAAGGGGGACCACCGGGTATTGGAACTAGCCGGGTTCCCTGTGTGGCGTCCAATCGAGGTACCGATCCCAACAGCCCTACGGTGTAGGGCATCTGGCGCTCCCGGTAGAGGTTGTGCACTCGGGTTGACTCGACGACCCGGCCAGCGTACATGACCAGCGCCTGGTCGGCGAACTCGGCTACCACACCGAGATCATGGGTGATGATGAGCACACCGGCGCCAGTGACGTCGCGCGCCGTCTTGAGCACTTCTAGGATCTGCGCTTGCACGGTGACGTCTAGTGCGGTGGTGGGCTCGTCGCAGATCAGCAGGTCGGGATCGTTGGCGATCGCGGTAGCGATGACCACCCGTTGCCGTTCACCACCGGACAGCTCGTGCGGAAAGGCGCGAGCGCGACGTTCTGGCTGGGCAATTCCAACTAGCTCAAGTAGTTCCACGGCGCGTCGGTGAGCAGCCTTCTTTCCCACCCGCGGCTGGTGCACCTTAATTGCCTCGGTGATCTGGTCACCAACGGTGTAGACTGGGGTTAGTGCAGACATAGGATTTTGGAAGACGGTGCCAATCGCTTTGCCGCGAAACCGCGACATTGTCTTGTCGGCAAGCCCCACGAGTTCGGTGTCGTGTAGCCGGATCGAGCCGTGCACCTGAGCGTATTCCGGAAGCAAGCCCACTATTGCCATCGCTGCTGCGGACTTACCCGAACCCGATTCACCGACCATGGCTACAACTTCTCCGGCGTCGATGCGATAGCTGATGCCGCGCACCGCGGCCACCGGTTCACCATTTGTTCTGAACGTGACGGCTAGGTCGGTTACCTCCAGTAGCGGGCTCATCACCGTAGGATCTTGCTGACCGGGTCGAACGCATCGCGCAAACCATCGCCGGTCAGGTTGGCGCAAACCAGAATTACCACCAACACGCCGGCTGGACACAAGAAAACCCAAGGGAACGTGGTTGCGGACTGAGTGCCGTTGGCGATCAAAGTGCCTAACGATACATCCGGTGGCTTAATGCCGAAACCGAGAAAGCTCAAACCAGTTTCGGCCAGGATGGCGGAGCCCACGTTGAGTGTGGCGTCGATAATCAAGATTGACGCCACGTTGGGTACCACGTGGCCAACGATGATGCGACGACTGGAAACGCCCATATACCTTCCGGCCCTGATGAATTCGCGTTTGCGCAAGCTCATGGTCATGCCGCGCACCATGCGAGAGCTGACCATCCAGCCAAAGCCGGCCAGCAGCAGAACGAGCAGCATAATGTTGTCCGAACTCTTGGTTCGTGGTGACATGATGGCGATGAGGACGAAACTGGGCACCACCAGCAATAGGTCGACCATCCACATCAGTACTCGATCCCGCCAGCGCCCGAAATAACCCGCGATCGACCCGACGGTGGCGGCGATGCTAGTGGATATAAACGCCACACAGACACCGATCAACATAGATTTCTGCATTCCCCGCAGCGTTTGTGCCAACAAGTCCTGTCCCAGCGCGTTAGTGCCCAGCCAGTGCCGGGTGTTCGGTGGCTGCAGCAGTGCGTTGAAATCAAGATCGTCGTAGGAATAGGGCAGCAGCGACGGCAGCAAATAGCAGGCGACGAACAGCAGTACTAGCAGTACTAGAGATGCCGACGCGGTTCGGTTGTGCGCAAACCGGCGCAGCACTAAGGTGCGCCGAGAAGCGAAATTTGCTTCTTCCAAACTGGATAGGTCTTCGGTGAGGATCACGACACTCGGACCCGCGGGTCAAGTGCTGCATAAATGACATCGGAGAGTAAGCCGGCTAACAGTATGACCGTGCCGAAGAAGACCGTGATGGCCGCGATAATATTGGTGTCCTGATTAGCGACACCCTGCACCATCCATTCACCCATGCCGTGCCAGCCGAAAATCTTCTCGACGAACAAGGCTCCGGTGACCAGCCCGGCGACCCCATAGGCGAACAGGGTAGCCATCGGGATTAGTGCGGTACGCAATCCGTGTTTCAGCAGCGCGCGTCGACGGGTGAGCCCTTTGGCGCGGGCCGTCCGAATGAAATCTTGGCTGAGGACGTCGAGCATCGCGTTGCGCTGATATCGGCTGTATCCAGCGGCACCAATCAGCGCCAGCGTCAGCGTGGGCAGGATCAAATGCCGCAACCGGTCGATTATGTGAGCCCACACCCCACCGTAGATGCTCGGCGACGTCTCTCCGGTGTAGTCGAAGAGCTGGATGCCAACGGCCCAGTTCACCCGCAGCGCGCTTAAGATCAACAGGTTGGCGATCACGAATGTCGGTGTGCTAAGCACCAGCAACGCCAGCAGGGTGACCATGCGGTCGCTGAGTTGGTACTGGCGTATAGCACCCCATGCCCCGGCTGCCACGCCCAGTACCGTTCCTGTCACGGAGCCAATGGTCAGCAACCGCAGGCTGACTCCAACACGGCGGCCCAAGGTGGCGCCTACCGGTTGCCCGGTGATGGTGATGCCAAAATCGCCGCGTATGGCGTGCGAGGCCCAGTTTGCGTAGCGAATTGGTATGGGCTTGTCCAAGCCGAGTTCATGGGCTTTGGTGTCAACCATGGCTTGCGGCGGGTGGGGACTGCGCTGCAGCAAGCTGTCCAGCGGCGCGAAAGCCATTGAAGTTAGACAATAGGTCAGAAACGATGCCAGCGCTAGCAGCACGACGTAGTTGAGTAATCGGCGTGCCAAAAAGCGAATCATGGCTGACCATCCCGCTCGTGTCGCATTGGGACAGATTAGCGAGCTGACAGGAATATAGTGACATTGCACAGTACTGACGCAGTGATCGGCGTCGCGTAGCACGACGGTGCGCCGGGCTGGACTGTTTTAATCGAGCTGATGCTCATGCGTGAAATCCGAGTGATCAACTGTATAAAATTGACCGCGAAATTGATCTGTGTAGCAAATTCCATATTGCGATACTAAAGGAGGTTTGCATGGTGATTACCGATGATTATTTGGCTAACAATGCTAAATGTGCGACCATCTTCGTGGGGCTGCTTTCTATGCTGTTGAGCAAACATGTCGCAGTGGTCGTATGTATGGATGCGCGGCTCGACGTTTACCGTCTGCTGGGCCTCAACGAGAGGAGGCCCACGTCATCCGGAACGTCGGATGGCGTCGTCACTGACAACGCCATCAGCTCGCCGGCTATCAGCCAGCGGTTACTTAGAACTCGGTAGATCATACTGATTCACCACACCGACTGCGGGATGCTTACCTTAACCGAAGACTTCAAGCGCGTTATCCAGGACGAGACCGGTGTGAAACCGTCATGGGCGGCCGAGGCCTTCCCCGATGTCAAGGCAGACATCTGCCAGTCGTTGTGCCGCATCTGGAACAGTCCACTTGTAACCAAACATGTGTTCTTGCGTAGGTTTGTCTTCGACGTCGCCAGCGGCAAGCTTAATGAGGTCACGCTTTAGTCCGCAACAATGCAGCCCGCATAGCGGGGTGGAGCAAGCTAGGAAAAATTCTTCGAGATTGCCGTCAGGGACTACGTTATCCCTAGGGTACCATAATCCAAAAAGCAATCTTGGCGATTGTTTGAATCCTCCTGATCTGTAGTGCGGCAACTGTGCCAATTGATTACGCCTGGCAGGCGCGGATCACCAAGCTGGCCCATGCGTCAGCCGACCGTATAGATGGCAAACGCCTTAGCGAGCAGTCGGTCTTGTGGATCGATGATCTCGGTCTTGTAGTTGAACAGTGACCGACCACGCCGCAATACTCAGCCCACTCCGATTACATCGTTGGCTCGTGCCGGCGCCATAAAGTCCAGCGTCATCGACACCGTCCCACGCCTCGGAGTTCGGGGGCGCTGCTGCGCCCACACCAGGCCGCCACAATGACGGTCAGATTAGCAGACTTGGCTAGGGCGGCGATGACGCCGCCATGCACCTTGTCCCCGACGGTGACCTTGGACAGGTCCCAAGGCAGCCGCACTTCGCCGTTGGAGAGCTGGGCGGTGATGATTCCCAGCGTGGCGACACGCGGCTACTGGGACAGGAATTGCGCGATGACGTCGCGGCCATTGCGTGGTCCCGTAGCATCGTAAGGAGCCGGTTATTTATCCATGTTGTCGCACCACCAGGAGTCGCCGAAAGAGGAGTCTGAGGAGCCTGGTCTTGTTAATCCCTTTTCGCGGGCAGGGCTGGGGGTAGGCTGGTTCTGTTGAGGACAACATAAAGTAAAGATGGTTATTTCTGCCAAATTTATCGGGAATTTTAGCAGGAATCTTATTATTAGCGATGTAAAGTCTGGCCCCACGGTTGGTCAATAAGAATTGAGCTACTTGCGTTCGCTCGAGGCTGCTGAGGTCTATATTAATTATTCGTGAGTTGGCCGCCGAGTTCGAGCGGTCGGTGCCGTTGTTCGCGGGTGGCAAAGATTCCATTGTTATGCCGCCCTTGGTGCTCAAGGCTTTCCGGCCTAGGGGTTCCTGTTCCCGGTGCTGCATGTCAATACGACGGGTTCATCGCGATCCGCGATGAACCCGTAGCGGAGTCCGTGTGTGTGCTTACTCGTGTCGTCGTTTCAAGACGATATCGACATCGGGCGGGTCGTTGAAATGATCTCGTCGAGAAATCCGATTCAAACCGTGACGTTGTTGCGTGCCATCCGGGAAAACAAGTTCGACGCGGCATTCGGAGGAGCGCAGCGTAAAGAGGAGAAGGTGCGTGACAAGAAGCGGGTGTTCGGTTTCAGTGACGAATTCGACCAGTGGGCCCCTCAAAGCTCCGCGGCACGAACTGTGGAATCTCTACAATGATCGACACCACCAGGGCGAGTACATCCGAGTCTTCCCGTTGTTCAATTGGACCTAGTTCGACACTTGGTCATACACCAGAACTGGGAAGGTTACGTTGCTGTCAATCTGTTGCACACACCGGCGCAAGGTGTTCACCCGCGACGGCATTTTGCCGGCCGTACATCGGCACATGTAACCACACGCCGATGAGCCGGTATATCAAGGCGATGGTGCGATTCCGCACCATCGGGAACGTAGCTTGCACCGGATGCGTCGAGTCGACGGTATCAACCGTAGCTGAGGTTGTCGTCGAGATTGCGATGTTTCGGCTGGACCGAGCGCAGGTTAGACCAGGGCTGACGACCGGATCTCTGAGGTTGGTAGGGAAGACCGTAAACGGCAAGATTACTTCTGATCTGATGACTACGCTGCTGTGGTTCGCCTCCGTCGCTGACGGTAATTCCGCACTGATCGGGAGCCTGCTCTGCGATTCCAAGGCTGTGGTGGAAGACCAGTGGGCGTCGGTGGAGCAAACGTCTCAGGAACGCGAACACGAGCACACCGACCTGGCACCACCACCAATGCCTTGCGGGCGCAGAGCGTAACCATAGACGTCGATTACTGCATACTGCCAAGCAAAAATTCATCACCCCCGGCCACAGCCAAATGCCTCCACGATACGGTGACTGGGGCGTCCACCGCACGGGTAGTGATCGTGTATCGTCGATGCACGACACGGTCTGTAGGAGCAATCTTATCGACACGCTTTGCCTGGTTTCGTTGCTAGGCATCCGCAACCTGGTGTTCGGTGTTCGCGGTCAACAAGATGTATCTGATCAATTGGGATCGCGAGAGATGCGAGTCGATTTGAGACTAATTCCATGCCTTGGCGGCCAGCCTTGACTTCCAGGACCATGATCTTCATCACGATTGTTGCGCAGCATGGTGACCCAATTAGACCAAACGTTGTGGTATACCAGGCCAGCGGCGTTATCGCACTTCGAGGAGGTTTAAGTCGCCGGTGAACGCAAGCTGGTAGATGTGTGGTTCCCCATATCAATACGTTATTCGGTCACTCATCCATGAGCATCGAGAACACGCAACTACGTCGGCACGGTGGTCAGCGGGGGTGATGCGGTCGGGGGGACGAAGTAGTCGTACTGCCGATTGACAAGATTCCCCGGATCACATTCGAGACGAACTTCACTGTTGGCGAAAACCAGCTTACTGAACACCGGCTTGGCGCGGTCTGTCTCGAACATTCCGCGTCCGCGGAAGTGAGTTCGGGGGTTAGGTTGGCATCGGTGCTTCCTTCCATTGTGAGCAAACAATGGAAGGAAGCACCGTAATAAAGGCATACCTGGGGCATGGGCCGCGCCGGTTTGGCAGAAAAATTTCCTTTGAAATGCAGTAACGCTGGTGCCCCCGGCAGGATTTGAACCTGCGGCCTTCTGCTCCGGAGGCAGACGCTCTATCCCCTGAGCTACGGGGGCGCACAGATAACATGTTGCGCCAATGGGCTCCAGTAGATTAGCTCATCGGGATAGCTGGGCGGTATTATCCAGTTCGTCCCCGCAAGCGGGAGGTGTCTCCACTGCAGACGGCTACACCGTCTGCATCATTGCAGGGCTGGCAGCTACCGCGACGGATTCGGGTGTGATGGCCACAGCTCATAGGATGGAAGTTCGTGACCCCTGCCGATTTGTCCGAGCTGCTAAAAACAACTGCTATTTTCGTGCTGGCCAAGCGCGGGCTCGATGCCGACGCGTTGCCGCAGACGGTCACCGTGGAGCGGCCGCGAAATCCTGAGCACGGCGATTACGCCAGCAACCTGGCCATGCAGCTGGGAAAAAAAGTCGGCGCAAACCCGCCTGAGCTGGCCGGATGGCTTGCCGAGGTGCTGGCGCAGGCTGACGGCATCGCGGACGTAGAGGTGGCGGGGCCCGGCTTCATCAACATGCGTCTTGAGGCGTCGGCGCAGGCCATGATTGTCAACACCGTCATCAACGCCGATAAAAGCTTCGGCCACTCCGATGACCTGGCCGGCTATCAGATCAACCTAGAATTCGTCTCCGCCAACCCGACTGGACCGATTCACATCGGCGGCACCCGGTGGGCAGCTGTCGGGGATGCACTGGGTCGATTGTTGTCGACGCAGGGTGCCGCCGTGGTGCGTGAATACTATTTCAACGACCACGGCGCCCAGATCGACCGGTTCACCAACTCTTTGATCGCCGCGGCCAAAGGCGAGTTCACCCCGGCCGACGGCTACGCAGGCACTTACGTCACCGACATCGCTGCGCAGGTGATGCAGCAGGCGCCCTATGCGCTTAGTCTACCCGAATCCGAGATGCGCGAAACCGTACGCGAAATTGGCGTCGACTTGATGTTCACCCATATCAAAAAGTCGTTGCACGAGTTCGGCACCGATTTCGATGTCTACACCCACGAAGACTCGATGCATACCAGCGGTCGGGTCGCTGAGGCCATCGCCAGACTTCGCGAGACCGGTAATATCTACGAAAAGGATGGTGCACTCTGGTTACGCACCAGCGCTTTTGGTGACGACAAGGACCGTGTCGTGATCAAGAACGACGGTAAGCCGGCCTATATCGCTGGTGATCTTGCCTACTACCTGGACAAGCGGCAACGCGGTTTCGACTTGTGCATCTACATGCTTGGTGCCGACCACCACGGGTATATCGCCCGACTCAAGGCTGCTGCCGCCGCATTCGGTGATGACCCGGCCACCGTCGAGGTGCTCATCGGACAGATGGTGAATCTGGTTTGCGACGGACAGCTGGTCCGGATGAGCAAGCGCGCAGGCACCGTGATTACGCTCGACGACCTGATCGAGGCGATTGGCGTCGACGCCGCACGCTACAGCATGATCCGCTCGTCGGTGGACACTCCGATCGACATTGACTTGGCATTGTGGTCTTCAGCCTCGAACGAAAACCCTGTCTATTATGTGCAATACGCTCATGCTCGACTATCGGCACTGGCCCGCAACGCGGCCGAACTCGGCCTGATTCCCGACACTGGACACCTCGAGCTGCTCAGCCACGACAAGGAAGGTGCACTATTGCGCACCGTCGGTGAATTTCCGCGGGTGCTCAAAACCGCTGCTGCACTGCGTGAACCACACCGGTTATGCCGTTACCTGGAAGACCTCGCCGGCGACTACCATCGGTTCTACGACTCCTGCCGGGTATTGCCCCAAGGTGACGAACAGCCCACCGACCTGCACACTGCGCGTCTGGCCCTGTGTCAGGCCAATCGTCAGGTTATTGCCAACGGGCTGGCGATCCTCGGAGTCAGTGCTCCGGAGCGGATGTGAACGTCCGTCCCGCCGGTCCCCGGCACGCTGAAGAAACCCGTCACACCGCGACTTCACAGCGGCCGCAACCTTCAGATAGTCTGTTGCGATTGGCATCAAATGTTTGGCCGCGCAACATTACTCGAGACGAAAACGGAGTGGTTTGCATTGCTGGAAGTAAGCTGACCGACCTTGCCGAGGAGTACGGGACTCCGCTGTTCGTTATCGACGAAGATGACTTTCGTTCCCGTTGCCGGGAGATTGCGGCGGCATTCGGTGGCGGAGAAAATGTGCACTATGCCGCCAAGGCCTTCCTGTGTACCGAGATAGCTCGGTGGATCGACGAGGAAGGTCTTTCGCTCGACGTGTGCAGCGGCGGCGAGTTGGCTGTTGCGCTGCACGCTTCCTTTCCTTCAGAGCGGATTACCTTTCACGGCAACAACAAATCGGTCACAGAGTTGAGCGATGCAGTCAAAGCCGGAGTGAAATATATCGTTTTAGACTCGACGACTGAAATCGAGCGCCTCGACGCCATCGCGGGCGAAGCGGGCATCGTCCAAGATGTCCTGGTGCGCTTGACTGTCGGTGTAGAGGCGCACACTCATGAGTTCATCGCCACTGCACACGAAGACCAAAAATTCGGACTGTCGGTGGCCAGCGGTGCGGCGATGGCTGCAGTCCGCCGGGTACTCGCGACCGATCATCTGCGACTGGTTGGACTGCATAGCCACATCGGTTCGCAGATCTTCAATGTTGCCGGCTTCGAACTTGCTGCACACCGTGTCATCGGCCTATTGTGTGATATTCTTGGCGAGTTTGATCCGGAGAAGACAGCCCAGCTATCGATCGTTGACCTCGGTGGTGGCCTGGGGATCTCGTACTTGCCGGACGACAACCCACCGCCGATAATCGAGCTGGCGGCCAAGCTGGGTGCTATCGTGAGCAACGAGTCAGCAGCCGTGGGGCTGTCGGTGCCCAAATTGGTGGTCGAGCCTGGACGGGCCATCGCCGGACCGGGCACCATCACGCTGTATGAGGTCGGCACTATTAAGGACGTTGATGTGAGTGCCACCGCTCACCGGCGCTACGTCAGCATCGACGGGGGAATGAGCGACAACATCCGCACCGCGCTCTACGACGCGCAATATGACGTCCGACTTGTTTCGAGAACTAGCGATGCGCCAGCGGTACCGGCCAGCATCGTCGGAAAGCATTGCGAAAGTGGCGATATCGTTGTACGTGACACCTGGGTTCCCGATGATTTGCAGCCTGGAGACCTGGTTGGGGTGGCCGCAACCGGGGCCTACTGCTATTCGTTGTCAAGCCGTTACAACATGATCGGCCGTCCCGCTGTGGTTGCGGTGTGCACGGGGCAGGCTCGTCTGATCCTGCGCCGGGAGACGGTCGACGATCTGCTGAGTCTGGAAGTGAGGTGACCTGTGTTCGGTGATGAAAGGACGGTCGGTGTAGCGGTACTCGGGTTGGGCAATGTCGGTAGCGAAGTTGTTCGCATTATCGAGGGCAGCGCTGACGACCTCGCGGCTCGCATCGGCGCTCCACTAATGCTGCGTGGCATTGGGGTGCGCCGTGTCGCCGTCGACCGCGATGTTCCGGTCGGCTTGTTGACCAACAACATTGAAGAACTCGTCTCCCGTGCGGACGTCGACATTGTTGTTGAAGTGATGGGGCCAGTTGCGCTGTCTCGCAAGGCTATCCTGTCAGCGCTCGAACATGGCAAGTCCGTTGTCACGGCGAACAAGGCGTTGCTGGCCGCCTCCACTGGTGAATTGGCTCAGGCAGCCGAAAGAGCTCATGTCGACTTGTATTTCGAAGCGGCAGTAGCAGGTGCCATCCCGGTAATCCGCCCATTGACTCAGTCGCTGGCCGGTGACACCGTGTTGCGGGTGGCCGGTATCGTGAACGGCACCACCAACTACATCTTGTCCGCGATGGACAGCACCGGTGCCGATTATGACAGCGCGCTGGCCGGTGCAAGCGCGTTGGGCTACGCCGAGGCCGATCCCACGGCGGATGTCGAAGGCCATGACGCTGCGGCTAAGGCCGCGATCCTGGCATCGATCGCCTTTCACACCCGGGTAACTGTCAATGATGTCTATCGCGAGGGCATCACCAAGATCACTCCGGCCGACTTCGTGTCGGCGCGGGCGTTAGGTTGCACTATCAAGCTATTATCTATCTGCGAGCGTATCACCGCCGACGACGGCCAGCAACGAGTTTCGGCCCGTGTGTATCCGGCGCTGGTTCCTATGTCACATCCGCTTGCCACGGTCAGCGGAGCGTTCAACGCCGTGGTGGTGGAGGCCGAGGCTGCCGGGCGGCTGATGTTCTACGGCCAGGGCGCCGGTGGCGCTCCTACTGCCTCGGCGGTGACTGGTGACTTGGTAATGGCGGCGCGCAACCGAGTGCTCGGCAGCCGCGGTCCAAAAGAATCCAAGTATGCTCAATTACCTATGGCACCAATGGGTTTCATTTCTACTCGGTATTATGTGAGTATGAATGTAGCCGACAAGTCTGGCGTATTGTCTTCGGTAGCAGCAGAATTCGCAAAGCGCGAGGTAAGCATCGCTGAGGTTCGTCAAGAAGGTGTGGTGGATGACGGTGGACGACGGGTGGGAGCCCGTATTGTAGTGGTCACCCATGGCGCCACCGATGCCGCGCTCTCCGACACTGTCGATGCGTTGGCTGACTTAGACGTCGTGCAGGGTGTCACAAGTGTGTTGCGACTGGAAGGAATCAGCCTGTGAGCGGCCAGCAGACGACCACCCACCAGCCCTGGCCGGGTGTGATCGCGGCGTACCGAGACCGACTACCAGTGGGTGACGATTGGACCCCGGTTACCTTGCTAGAAGGCGGCACGCCGCTCATTGCCGCCCCCAGACTGTCCGAACAGACTGGTTGCACGATTCACCTCAAGGTGGAGGGCCTAAACCCCACCGGCTCATTCAAAGACCGGGGCATGACGATGGCGGTGACCGATGCACTGGCCCGCGGGCAGCGGGCCGTGTTATGCGCGTCGACGGGAAACACCTCGGCGTCGGCGGCGGCATACGCTGCCCGTGCCGGTATCACCTGTGCGGTGTTAATTCCGCAGGGCAAGATTGCGATGGGCAAGCTCGCGCAGGCGGTCATGCATGGCGCCAAGATCATCCAGATTGATGGTAACTTCGACGATTGCCTGGAACTGGCTCGCAAAATGGCCGCTGATTTTCCGATGATCTCGTTGGTCAACTCGGTCAACCCAGTGCGAATCGAAGGTCAAAAGACCGCGGTGTTCGAGATCGTTGACGCGCTAGGCGCTGCACCACACGTACATGCCCTTCCGGTCGGCAACGCCGGGAATATCACTGCGTACTGGAAAGGATACACCGAATATCACGCCGATGGTCTGATCGACAGGCTGCCCAGAATGTTAGGTACTCAGGCCGCGGGCGCGGCTCCCCTGGTACTCGGCGAGCCGGTGAGCCACCCCGAGACCATCGCTACTGCGATTCGCATCGGCTCGCCGGCGTCATGGACGTCGGCCGTCGAAGCCCAGCAGCAATCCAAGGGGCGATTCCTTGCCGCGACGGATGAGGAGATTCTGGCTGCATATCATCTGGTGGCACGTGCTGAAGGCGTCTTCGTCGAACCCGCATCGGCGGCCAGCATCGCCGGCCTCCTCAAAGCCATCGATGGCGGCTGGGTGGCTCGTGGGTCAACTGTGGTGTGTACGGTAACTGGCAACGGCCTGAAGGATCCCGACACGGCGTTGAAGGATATGCCGAGCGTGTCTCCAGTGCCTGTCGATGCTGCCGCCGTTGTCGAGCAGTTAGGGTTGGTCTAGTGGTGATTGCAAGTGCGACGCAGTCGGGTGCGGTGGGTCGTCACTCTTTAGGCTCAGTGAAAGGTTGTTGGTGACCTGGATGCTGCTGCCTGCTGGTCTGGTGGCGAGCGCCGTAGTGGCGGCATCTAGCGCTAACCTTGGTCCGGGTTTTGATAGCATCGGTCTGGCCTTGAGTCTTTGTGACGAAATCGTGGTAGAGACAACAGATTCTGGCTTGGTTGTTGTCGTCGACGGCGAGGGATCCGATCAGGTGCCGATGGGCCCTGAACATCTGGTGGTGCGTGCCGTCCGACGCGGTCTACAGGCCGTCGGTGTGAGCGCGGCTGGCCTGGTAGTGCGCTGCCGTAACGCTATCCCGCACTCCCGTGGTCTCGGCTCCTCCGCAGCGGCTGTGGTCGGTGGCCTAGCAGCAGTGAACGGCTTTGTTGCCCAGATTGATTCGACACTGCTAAGCGACGCTCAGCTAATCCAGCTTGCGTCGGAGTTCGAGGGTCATCCCGACAACGCGGCGGCTGCAGTATTGGGCGGTGCGGTGGTTTCGTGGATTGACCGCAGTTGTGATCGACCTGACTACTGCGCGGTACCGCTGCGGCTTCATCCCGATATCCATCTCTTCGCCGCTATTCCCGAGGAGCGCTCTTCAACCGCGGAAACTCGGGTGCTGTTGCCTGCCCGGGTCAGCCACGACGACGCGAGATTCAATGTGAGTCGTGCCGCGTTGTTGGTGGTAGCGCTCACCGAACGGCCGGATCTGCTAATGGCCGCTACAGAAGACGTGCTTCATCAGCCGCACCGCGCCTCGGCGATGTCAGTCTCGGCAGAATATCTGCGACTGTTGCGGCATCATGATGTGGCAGCGACGCTTTCTGGAGCGGGTCCATCCCTAATTGCCTTAAGCACACAGTCGGAGTTGCCCCAGGAAGCGGCAGAGTACGGCGCCGCAAACGGATTTATCATCACTAAGATGACCGCCGGCGAGGAAGTGCGCTGGCGGCCAGGGGTCACAGTTCCCGGTTAATCCACACCGTTGTCGGCGGGTTTGCTTGCTTCCGGCAAGGAAGCGGGCTATTCTTGGACCTGTCCAGCAATTGCAGAATCTGCATGTGTATCCATACTGTGTTGACGCTAGGACAACACTAAATTCTTTTCGTGGACGAGGTTCGCCGTTTGGGCCGCCGATCTTGGCGATCACCGTTAATTAGAGTCGATGATTTGGGCGCGTTCAGCACTTTGGCTGAATGCAACGACTCCTCGTATGACGTGATCAGCGAGGGAAGAAAGGAAATCCGTGACTGAAACGGACCTCATCACGGTTGGCGAAAACACTGATAGCACAGAGTTGTCGAACGCCGTGAGTACAGACACTCCAGACGTCAAAGCCACTGCGGCCACCACGTCACTGGGATCGCTGTCCGCGATGGTACTTCCTGAACTGCGGGCGCTGGCCAATCAAGTCGGTGTTAAGGGCACGTCGGGTATGCGTAAGAGCGAACTAATCGCCGCAATTGAGGAAAGCAGGGGGCAAGCCAACGGCATGTCGGTCAACGATGACCCATCGCGAGATCACGGCGGATCCGAAACGGCGATCAGCACCGAAGCACTGCCCGCCCAGGAGGAACAGAACTATGCGATCGTCGAGGCGTCCCGCCGGGAACGACGCGGTGCTTCCCGTGAAGCGGGTGCCACGGTCGGCACTGGCACAGTAGAGGCCACGGAATCGGATCGTCAGGGCACTGCTGGTGATGAGACTGGCACCCCCCTCCAAGGGAGCCAATCGGACACCAAGACCCAAGAGCGCGGACCAGATGTGGATAGCGATCAGGGTGTTGACCAGCAGAATTCGGGTTTGCAGCCGCGCGGTGACGATGACGGCGAGGGCCGCCAGGGCAGGCGCGGACGCCGGTTTCGCGATCGCAGGCGGCGCGGTGAGCGGTCCGGCGACGGTGCCGAGGCCGAATTGCGTGAGGACGACGTCGTCCAGCCTGTCGCCGGTATCCTTGACGTTCTCGACAATTATGCGTTCGTTCGTACCTCTGGTTATCTAGCTGGTCCGCACGATGTCTATGTGTCTATGAATACGGTGCGCAGGAACGGCTTGCGTCGGGGTGACGCAGTGACCGGAGCGGTTCGGGTGTCCCGAGAAGGTGAGCAGTCCCACCAGCGCCAGAAGTTCAACCCGCTGGTGCGTTTGAACAGCATTAACGGTGGATCGGTCGAAGACGCTAAGAAGCGGCCCGAGTTCGGCAAACTGACACCGTTGTACCCCAATCAGCGGCTTCGTCTGGAAACCACGCCCGATCGGTTGACCACCAGGGTTATAGACCTCATCATGCCGATCGGCAAGGGTCAACGCGCGTTGATCGTGTCGCCGCCCAAAGCCGGTAAGACCACGATCCTGCAGGACATTGCCAACGCGATTACCAGGAACAATTTGGAATGTCACCTGATGGTTGTGCTGGTCGACGAGCGACCTGAAGAGGTCACCGACATGCAGCGTTCAGTCAAGGGTGAGGTCATCGCTTCGACATTCGATCGGCCGCCGTCGGATCATACTTCGGTCGCCGAGCTGGCTATTGAACGCGCCAAGCGGCTCGTTGAGCAGGGCAAAGACGTTGTCGTGTTGCTCGACTCGATCACCCGCCTGGGGCGCGCCTATAACAACGCGTCGCCGGCCTCGGGTCGCATCCTCTCCGGTGGTGTCGATTCCACCGCGCTTTACCCGCCTAAGCGATTCCTTGGCGCCGCTCGCAACATCGAGGAAGGTGGGTCGTTGACCATCATCGCCACAGCGATGGTCGAGACTGGGTCCACCGGAGACATGGTTATCTTTGAGGAGTTCAAAGGCACCGGTAATGCCGAACTCAAGCTGGACCGCAAGATTGCCGAGCGACGGGTTTTCCCCGCTGTGGACGTCAACCCTTCCGGTACTCGCAAAGACGAGTTGTTGCTGTCGCCTGACGAGTTCGGCATCGTGCACAAGCTACGTCGTGTGTTGTCGGGTCTGGATTCCCACCAGGCCATCGACTTGCTGATGTCGCAGCTACGCAAGACCAAGACAAATTACGAATTCCTGGTGCAGGTATCCAAGACGACGCCAGGTTCCATGGACGACGATTAGCGGCCCACGCCGGTGGTGAAGTACGGCGAGCAATGGCTCGACACAGCTACCACGCACGTGACACGCCGACGTACGTCGGCGTAGCTGCTATTTGGCGAAATCGGGATTGTTGTAGGGTCAGTAGTACAGCCGGTTTCGTCTTGGTCAATTGGTCGGGAATAATGCACGGGCGCATCTGGGTTTTTGGGGTGGTAGCGGTTGACCTGGCATAATTGGCGGTCGGCCACCACCGAACCACCTCAGGTTTTCGGAGTTCCTGCCTGGCCGCCGGATCAACACGGGGACCCGGGCGGTAGACGACCAAATAGGACATCATGAAAGCTGACATTCATCCCGCTTACGAGGAGACCACCGTGGTCTGCGGATGCGGCAACATCTTCCAAACGCGCAGCACCAAGCCGGGAGGACGCATTGTGGTCGAGGTTTGCTCGCAGTGCCACCCGTTTTACACGGGCAAGCAAAAGATTCTGGACAGCGGCGGCCGGGTTGCCCGCTTCGAAAAGCGCTACGGCAAGCGCAAGGTTGGGGTGGACCAGGTGGCTGCTTACCCGGAGCAGAACAACAAATAGCTGGCTCACTGCCGTCCGAGCTGTGCCTGAACCTGCACAGGTCGGGCGTCGGTTTGTGTTTGGTGGTAGCAGTTTGCGGTAGGAGTTGATATGACGCAACCCGTGCAGTCGATCGACGTGTTGCTTGTCGAACACGCCGAACTTGAGCTTGCATTGGCAGACCCGGAACTGCATAGCAATCCCGCCGAGGCGCGCAGAGCCAGACGTCGGTTCGCCCGACTGGCCCCGATCGTGGCCATGCACCGTAAGCTGATATCGGCGCGCGATGATCTGCAGACCGCACGTGAACTCGCTGCCGACGATGAGTCGTTCGCTGATGAGGTCGCCGAACTGGAATCACGGATAGCCGAACTAGATACCCAACTCACTGACATGTTGGCGCCACATGACCCGCATGGTCCTGACGATATAGTGCTTGAAGTGAAATCCGGCGAGGGCGGTGAAGAGTCGGCCTTGTTTGCTGCTGATCTTGCGAGGATGTACATCCGCTATGCAGAACGGCACGGTTGGACGGTGACGGTGCTGGACGAAACCACCTCGGATCTGGGCGGTTATAAGGACGCGACGTTAGCGATTTCTCATAAAGGTGCCAATGATGGCGGCGCTGTTGACGGGGTGTGGTCACGAATGAAGTTCGAAGGCGGGGTGCACCGGGTGCAACGGGTACCAGTAACCGAATCCCAGGGTCGTGTGCATACTTCAGCGGCGGGCGTGCTGGTCTATCCAGAACCTGAGGAAGTCGGTGAAGTGCAGATCGACGAGTCGGATCTGCGTATCGATGTCTACCGGTCCTCAGGCAAAGGCGGCCAAGGCGTTAATACAACCGATTCCGCGGTGCGGATCACTCATCTACCCACAGGGATTGTTGTCACCTGTCAAAACGAACGGTCGCAGCTGCAGAACAAGACACGTGCGTTGCAGGTGTTGGCCGCCCGCCTGCAGGCAATGGCTGAGGAGCAAGTACTAGCCGACGCGTCGGCGGATCGGGCCAGCCAGATTCGCACGGTGGACCGTAGTGAACGCATTCGCACCTACAACTTCCCAGAGAACCGTATCACGGATCACCGCATCGGTTACAAGGCACACAATCTCGATCAGGTCCTAAACGGTGACCTGGATGCGCTTTTTGACGCGTTAAATGCTGCTGACAAGCAGTCAAGGCTGCAACAGGCATGACCACTCGGCTGCGGCGTGCGATTGATTCTGCTGCGACGCAGCTCGCGGAAGCTGGGATCGGTTCCGCGCGTTGCGATGCCGAGCAGTTGGCCGCTCACCTGGCTGGCACCGACCGCGGTCGGCTGGCCTTACTTGACACGCCCGGCGACGAGTTTTTCGGGCGTTACCGCGACGCCGTTGCTGCGCGGTCACGGCGGGTGCCGTTGCAGCATCTCATCGGGACGGTGTCGTTCGGGCCAGTAGTGCTACATGTCGGCCCGGATGTGTTCATACCGCGCCCAGAGACCGAGGCCATATTGGCCTGGGTGATGGCACAGCGGCTTCCGGCGCGGCCAGTGATTGTGGATGCGTGTACTGGATCTGGCGCTTTAGCGGTCGCGCTGGCTCAGCATCGGCCTGCGGCACGGGTGATTGGCATCGACGACTCTGATGCGGCTCTGGACTACGCACGCTGCAACGCCGAGGGCACCGCAGTAGAACTTGTGCATGCCGATGTCACCACCCCGGCCCTTTTGCCTGAACTTGATGGGCGCGTTGACCTCTTTGTGGCCAACCCGCCCTACGTTCCTGACGACCCAGTCGCGCAATGCCTTTTGGAACCTGAAGTGAACCAATATGATCCGCGTCACGCGGTATTTGGCGGGCCGGATGGAATGGCGCTGACGGCTGACATTGTCGGTCTTGCCGGGCGTTGGCTGCGCCCTGGTGGCTTATTCGCCGTCGAGCATGACGACAGCACGTCGGTGCCAACGCTTGACTTGGTCTACCGAACGGATCTTTTCGACGACGTTCTAGCCCGCCAAGATCTGACTGGTCGACCGAGGTTTGTGACGGCCCGCAGGCGGGCAAGCGGAGCGCATGAATTGCGTCGCGACGATGCAGAGCGTAGCTGCTGAGGAGCAGTGGCGCGCATGAATGAGGTTTTCAATTGTGCTGACCCGGACCAGCGTGCGCGCGGGATCGCTTCGGCCGTCGCGGCACTCAAGGGTGGCCGACTGGTTGTCATGCCGACGGACACCGTCTACGGCATCGGCGCCGACGCCTTCGACCGCGCTGCAGTGGCCGCACTGCTGTCGGCTAAGGGACGAGGACGTGACATGCCGGTGGGTGTCCTAGTGGGCTCCTGGCACACCATTGAAGGTCTGGTCTATACGATGCCTAACGGGGCCCGTGAGCTGATCCGTGCATTCTGGCCGGGCGCGCTGAGCCTGGTGGTGGTGCAAGCGCCATCGTTGAACTGGGATCTCGGCGATGCGCGCGGCACCGTGATGCTGCGAATGCCGTTGCATCCGGTTGCCATCGAATTATTGTGTAAGGTCGGGCCGATGGCGGTTTCTAGTGCCAACATCTCCGGTCAGCCGGCAGCGGCCGACGCCGACGAAGCGCGGAGTCAACTTGGAAAGCTGGTCGGAGTCTACCTCGATGCCGGTCCGTCCGCGCAGCAGGCCGCCTCGACTATCGTCGACCTGACTGAAGCAACCCCGCGGATCCTGCGGCCCGGTCCAGTGAGCGTTGCGCGGATCGCGGAGGTGCTGGGGGTGGCTCCCGCGAGTCTGATCGCCTAACTGGTCGGCGCGGTTAGTCGGGTCTCAGATTGGTACAGTACGTTCGCGAGATGTCCAGCGACCTAGCCAGCTTTGCCAGTGGTTTGCTCGCCTTGGATCGTGGCGCTGGTGTTCCGCTGCGTGAGCTTGCATTGGTCGGCCTGACCGCCGCGATCATCACTTATTTCGCAACTGGGCTGGTAAGGGTGTTAGCCACCCGCTTGGAAGCGGTCGCCTATCCGCGTGAACGCGATGTTCATGTGACACCAACCCCACGGATGGGTGGGTTGGCCATGTATCTCGGCGTTTTGGCTGCTGTCTTTCTGGCGTCTCAGCTTCCGGCGCTTACCCGCGGGTTCGTCTATTCCTCGGGTATGCCCGCGGTACTGGTGGCTGGTGCGGTGATCACGGGTATCGGGCTGATCGACGACCGTTGGGGTCTGGACGCACTGACGAAGTTTGCGGGTCAGATCACCGCGGCCAGCGTGCTGGTCACCATGGGCGTTGTTTGGAGCGTCCTCTATATCCCGCTGGGTGGCGTCGGCACTATCGTGTTGGATCAGACATCCTCGATTTTGCTCACCTTGGCGCTGACCGTGTCGATCGTTAATGCGATTAACTTCGTCGACGGACTCGACGGACTGGCCGCCGGGTTGGGGCTCATTACCGCGATGGCAATTTGCATATTCTCAGTTGGCTTGCTCCGTGACCACGGCGGTGACGTGTTGTTTTATCCGCCGGCGGTGATTTCGGTGGTGCTTGCGGGCTCCTGTCTGGGTTTCCTGCCGCACAATTTTCACCGGGCCAAGATTTTTATGGGTGATTCCGGGTCTATGTTGGTTGGTCTGATGCTCGCGGCGGCTTCTACGACCGCTGCTGGACCGATCTCGCAGAACGCTTACGGCGCTCGCGATGTGTTTGCTCTGCTGTCGCCGTTCCTGTTGGTGGTGGCGGTTATGTTTGTGCCTATGCTCGACTTGCTGTTGGCGATCGTGCGTCGTACTCGCGCGGGTCGTAGCGCCTTTAGCCCCGACAAGATGCATTTGCACCATCGGCTGCTGCAGATCGGACACTCGCATCGGCGTGTGGTGCTACTGATCTACCTCTGGGTGGGTATCGTCGCATTCGGTGTGGCGAGCACGATTTTCTTCAACCCGCGTCACACCGGCGCGGTCATGTTGGGCGCACTTGTGATCGCTGGCATGGCGACGGTGATCCCGCTGCTGCGCCGCCGCGACAATTATTAGTATTTAGGGCGACAACATATTAGGACAACGAATAGGGAATTCTACTACAGGTAGTAGTGACGCCTATCGTGTGGTACGCTGCAGTCAGAACCTCGAAACAAATCTTGTGGGTTGCCGCCCCTGCGTATTGGATGCTTGTTCGAGTGCGCTGCTTCACGACCGACACAGGGAGAGCTGCCCCTTGGGTAATTCCAGAGCGACGGTTGCGATACGCTCTGCGGGCCACTGATCGGTCGGTTGAGTGGTTATGGTTCTATCAACCCGGGATTGAGGTAGCTCAGTGACGACATCAGCGCAGAACGCGCCGTTGGTATTTCCCGCTGTTGTTTTCCGTCCGGTTCGACTTTTTATCATCAGCATTGTCTTCACCGGGTTAGCGATGTTCGCTGCCGGTTTGTCCGGTCATCTAATGGTCGCCGTCTTCTTTGGCATCGGGCTGTTACTAGGTTTGTTCAACGCTCTCTTGGTGCGGTGTTCAGTCGAGTCGATCACGGCTCAAGACCATCCGCTGAAAAGATCAATGGCGCTTAATTCTGCGTCACGGTTAGCGATCATCACTGTCCTCGGGTTGATCATCGCATACGCTTTTCGCCCGGCTGGCTTAGGCGTGGTGTTCGGGTTGGCGCTGTTTCAGGTGCTACTGGTGTTATCGACCATGCTGCCGTTCTGGATGAAGAAGCCCCGTCTCGGGGAAGCGGATAGCGGTGTACTCAAAGGATCAGTAGGTGAGGAGCAGCTGCAATGACTGAGACGATCCTGGCCGGAGGTCAAATCGAGGTCGGCGAGCACCACACCACCACCTGGTTTGGGATGGCCGTCAACACCGATACGGTGCTCTCCACTGCGATCACGGCGGCGATCGTAATCGCACTGGCTTTCTTTTTGCGTACCAAGGTCACCTCAACAGGCGTTCCTGGTGGTGTGCAGTTGTTCTGGGAGGCGATCACGGTACAGATGCGCACCCAGATCGAGAGCGCTATCGGCATGCGTATTGCCCCGTTCGTACTTCCGTTGGTGGTCACGATCTTCGTGTTCATCCTGATTTCCAACTGGCTCTCGGTGCTGCCGCTGCAATACACCAACGCAGATGGGCACACCACCGAGGTGCTCAACTCGGCGGCGGCCGATATCAATTACGTTCTGGCGCTGGCGCTTTTCGTCTTTGTCTGCTACCACTTGGCGGGCATTTGGCGTCGCGGCATTGTCGGACACCCAGTGGCGGTGCTTAAAGGTCACGTGGCGTTCCTGGCGCCGATTAACCTGGTCGAAGAAATCGCAAAGCCGATTTCGTTGTCGCTTCGACTTTTCGGCAATATCTTCGCCGGAGGGATCCTGGTTGCCCTGATCGCACTGTTCCCTCCTTACATTATGTGGGCGCCGAACGCGATCTGGAAGTCGTTCGACCTGTTCGTCGGCGCCATTCAAGCATTCATTTTCTCAATTCTGACCATCTTGTATTTCAGTCAAGCCATGGAGGTTGATGACCATCATGACTAAAAACACCACGAATTATCCTGGCCCACAAGCCACTACTTCAAGCCAGGTAGACCGCTACCAGATGTAAGGAGGACAAAGTATGGATCCTATGATCGCTCAGGGTGCACTTATCGGTGGTGGCCTGATCATGGCCGGTGGTGCAATCGGCGCCGGTATCGGTGACGGTATGGCAGGTAATGCGCTGGTTTCGGGGATCGCCCGGCAACCTGAGGCGCAAGGCCGCTTGTTCACACCGTTCTTCATCACCGTTGGCTTGGTTGAGGCGGCCTACTTTATCAACCTGGCGTTTATGGCATTGTTCGTCTTCGCCACACCCGTCAAATAATTTGGTTGTGACGGGTTGTCAATGTGTGAAGTGAGCACGATCTTTCTTGCCGTCAGTCAGACAGCAGAGGAAGGCAAGAGTAGCAACTTCCTCCTCCCGAACGGCACCTTCTTTTTCGTGCTGGCCATTTTCCTAGTGGTACTTGGCGTGATCGGCACTTTTGTTGTGCCGCCGATACTGAAGGTACTGCGGGAACGCGACGCTATGATTGCCAAAACCCTTGCCGACAAAAAGATGTCGGCCGAGCAATTCGCTGCCGCCCAGGCTGACTACGAAGCAGCCATGAAGGAAGCGCGAGTCCAGGCGTCGTTTTTGCGAGACAATGCCCGAGCAGAGGGACGTAAGTCCATCGAAGAAGCGCGTGCCAGCGCGGAGCAGCACGTAATGTCGACGTTGCAAATTGCAGGCGAGCAACTAAAGCGGGAGCGAGACGCGGTGGAACTGGATCTGCGCGCCAACGCAGGCGTCATGTCGGCGATCCTGGCCAGTCGAATCCTGGGCGTTGACATCACCTCCTCCTCTGTGACGAGATAGCGCCAATGTCAACATTCATCGGCCAGTTGGTGGGTTTCGCTGCCATCGTCTATCTGGTGTGGCGGTATGTAGTGCCGCCGATGTGCCGTTTGATGAGAGTTCAGCGGGACGTGGTGCGCCAACAGTTGACCGAGGCGGCCGAAGCCGCAGATCGGCTGGTTGAAGCCAGCCAGGCCCACACCAAGGCCACCGAAGACGCTAAGCTCGAGGCCCAGCGTGTCGTCGAAGAGGCTGTCGAAGACGCCAAGCGCATTGTTGAACAATTGCAAGCCCAGGCTGATGTCGAGGCGGAACGCATCAAGGTACAGGGAGCCCGCCAAGTCGAAATGCTACAGACACAGTTGACCTGTCAGCTTCGCCTGAAGTTTGGCCACGAATCTGTGCGCCAGGCAGCAGAATTGGTGCGCAATCACGTTGCCGATGTGGCGCAGCAGTCAGCCACTGTTGATCGCTTCCTCGATGACCTCGATGCCATGACTCCTAAGGTCGCCGACGTTGAGTATCCGTTGTTGGCGAAGATGCGTTCGGCCAGTCGGCGGGCGCTGGTCAACGTGGCGGATCGGTTCGGCGCCATCGCCAAGAGTCTGGACAATCAAGCGCTATTTACCTTGGCCGGCGAACTGGTGTCGGTTGCCAAAATGGTGTACCGCGAAATCATGGTGACTCGATATCTCACCGTACCCGTCGAGGATGCGTCGCCCCGGGTCAAGTTGATCGAGCGATTGGTATCCGCCCATGTCGGCGACCCGACGATGGAGGTACTGCGAGCAGCCGTATCGAAGCATTGGTCGGCCAACGCCGACCTGATCGATGCCCTCGAACACATCTCGCGCCAAGCGCTATTGGAAGTCGCCGAACGTGACGACCAAATTGACGAGGTCAAAGACCAGCTGTTCCAGTTTTCCCGCATTCTCGACGTTGTGCCGCGACTTGCCAGCTTATTGGATGACTACGCGGTGCCAGCCGACGGTCGGGTTCGGTTGCTGCACAATGTGCTGCAGAGCGCGAGCAGCGTGGTCAACCCGATCGCGGTCGCCCTGTTGTCCCAGACAGTCGAGCTATTAAGAGGTGAACCTGCCGAGGAAGCCATACTGTTTTTGGCCGAAGTTGCCGTGGTTCGGCGTGGCGAAGTTGTAGCGCACGTCGGTGCGGCGGCCGAGATCAGCGATGCTCAGCGCACGCGTCTTACCGAAGTGCTCAGCCGCATCTATGGCCATCCCGTGACCGTGCAGCTGCAAATCGATGCTGCATTGCTGGGTGGGCTCTCAATTGTGGTGGGCGACGAGGTGATCGACGGTACTCTCTCGTCTCGTCTGGTCGCCGCCGAGGCTACGTTACCCGACTGAACACAACCTAGTCACTAATCCGTGCGAAAGACGAAAATCAAGTAGGAAGACGAAAAGTCATGACCGAGTTGACAATCTCCGCTGACGACATCCAGAACGCGATCGAAGAGTACGTAAGCTCTTTCACCGTTGACACGTTCCGTGAGGAAGTCGGTACAGTCGTCGATGTCGGGGACAGCATCGCGCACGTCGAGGGTTTGCCTTCCGTGATGACCCAGGAGCTGCTCGAGTTCCCGGGTGGGATCCTGGGTGTCGCGCTGAACCTCAACGAACACAACGTTGGCGTGGTGATACTCGGTGACTTCGAGAACATCGAAGAAGGCCAACAGGTCAAGCGCACCGGCGACGTTCTCTCGGTCCCCGTGGGAGACGCGTTCATGGGGCGGGTGGTCAATCCGCTTGGCCAGCCGATCGACGGACGCGGAGCTATCGAGGCCGAGACTCGGCGTGCGCTGGAACTTCAGGCGCCCTCGGTGGTCCAGCGGCAAAGTGTGAAAGAACCACTGCAAACCGGGATCAAGGCCATCGACGCGATGACTCCGATCGGTCGCGGACAGCGTCAGCTGATCATCGGCGACCGCAAGACCGGCAAGACTGCGGTGTGTGTTGACACCATCCTTAACCAGCGTCAAAACTGGGAGAGCGGCGATCCCAAGAGGCAGGTGCGTTGCGTGTACGTGGCCATCGGGCAGAAAGGTACCACGATCGCTTCCGTTCGCCGCACTCTGGAGGAGGGCGGAGCGATGGAGTATACTACTATCGTTGCGGCGCCGGCATCAGATTCCGCTGGCTTCAAGTGGCTTGCGCCGTATACGGGTTCGGCGATCGCTCAGCACTGGATGTACGACGGCAAGCATGTGCTAATCGTCTTCGACGACCTCACCAAGCAGGCTGAAGCATACCGTGCTATCTCCTTGCTATTGCGTCGTCCGCCGGGTCGTGAAGCCTATCCTGGCGATGTATTCTACTTACACTCGCGGCTGTTGGAGCGGTGCGCAAAGCTTGCCGACGACCTCGGTGGCGGCTCTCTGACGGGTTTACCGATCATCGAAACCAAAGCCAATGACATCTCGGCCTACATCCCGACCAACGTCATCTCAATCACCGACGGGCAGTGCTTCCTGGAGACCGACCTGTTCAACCAAGGGATCCGGCCGGCCATTAACGTCGGTGTCTCGGTGTCCCGGGTCGGCGGTGCGGCGCAGATCAAGGCCATGAAGGAAGTGGCTGGCTCGCTGCGTCTGGACTTGTCGCAGTATAGTGAGCTGGAAGCTTTCGCTGCTTTTGCCTCGGACCTGGATGCCACCTCCAAGGCACAGCTGGAGCGCGGTGCACGGCTGGTCGAACTGCTCAAACAACCGCAGTACCAGCCCATGCCTGTCGAGGAGCAAGTGATCTCCATCTTTTTGGGCACCGGCGGCCATCTGGACTCAGTGCCGGTCGAGGACGTCAGGCGGTTCGAAACCGAGCTGCTGGAGCACATTCGGGTCACACAAGAGGAAACCTTGACCGAGATCCGGGAGAGTCAGAAGCTCACCGACGAAGCCGCCGATTCGCTCACTGAACTCATCAAAAGCTTCAAGAAGGGTTTCTCGGCAACCGGTGGTGCACCGGTGGTGTCCGACGAGCACGTCGAAGCCCTCGATGAGGAGAAGTTGGGCAAGGAATCGGTGCAAGTGTACAAGGCTATTCCGGCAAAGACTCCGAAGAAAAAGCAAAAATAGCACGCCCAGGTATATAACAGGTAATAGAGATATGGCTGCCACACTTCGCGAAGTGCGCGGACGGATCCGTTCAGCGGGCTCGATCAAGAAAATCACCAAGGCCCAGGAGCTGATCGCGACGTCGCGCATCGCCAGAGCGCAAGTTCGCCTGGAGTCCGCCCGACCTTACGCTGTCGATATCACCCGGATGCTCACTATTCTGGCTTCCGAGGCCGTTCTTGACCATCCATTGCTCGTCGAGCGCGCCGCACCCAAGCGTGCCGGCGTGTTGGTGGTGTCCTCCGACCGTGGTCTGTGTGGCGCTTACAACGCTAACATCTTCCGCCGCTCCGAGGAGTTATTTTCGCTGCTGCGGGCGGAAGGCAAGACGCCGATACTGTACGTGGTCGGCCGTAAAGCGTTGAATTACTACACTTTCCGTAACTGGGGCATCGCTGAGGCGTGGACTGGCTTTTCTGAACAACCCAAATATGAGAACGCCGCCAAAATCGCTTCAGGGTTGGTCGATGTATTCATGTTAGGAAGCAGCGAGAGCGGTGCAGGTGTAGATGAGCTGCACATCGTCTTCACTGAATTCAAATCGATGCTGTCGCAGTCGACCGAGGCACGCCGGATGGCTCCGATGGTCGTGGAATATGTCGAGAAGTCCAAGCTTCCGCACACTTTGTACTCGTTTGAGCCAGATGCCACGACGCTGTTCGAAGCGTTGCTACCGCGCTACCTGACTACCCGCGTGTACGCCGCGATGCTTGAATCTGCGGCATCGGAGCTGGCTTCGCGCCAGCGGGCGATGAAATCGGCAACCGACAACGCGGACGATCTGATCAAGGCTCTGACGTTGGAGGCAAATCGTGAGCGACAAGCCCAGATTACCCAAGAAATAAGCGAAATCGTAGGCGGCGCAAATGCACTTGCCGATGCCCGCTAGGTAGTCCACCAGGAAGCGAAGAAATATGCCTACTACTAAGACGTCGAAAACGACCGTACAGACTGGAAGCACGGAAACCAGCGGTCGCGTGGTACGGGTCACCGGTCCTGTGGTCGACGTCGAATTCCCGCACGGTTTTGTCCCGGAGTTGTTCAACGCGCTGAATGCGAAGATCGCCTTTTCCTCGCTTGCTAAGACCCTCACGCTTGAGGTTGCGCAGCATCTCGGTGACAACTTGGTGCGCACCATCTCATTGCAGCCTACCGACGGGCTGGTGCGCGGAATTGAGGTCACCGACACCGGTAACTCGATCTCGGTGCCGGTTGGCGAGGGCGTCAAGGGTCATATCTTCAACGTGCTGGGGCACTGCCTGGATGAGCCCGGTTACGGAGAAGAGCTCGAGCACTGGTCGATTCACCGCAAGCCGCCTTCCTTCGAGGCGCTTGAGCCTCGCACTGAGATGCTCGAGACCGGCCTGAAGGTCGTGGATTTGCTGACTCCGTATGTGCGTGGCGGCAAGATCGCTTTGTTCGGCGGTGCTGGTGTGGGTAAGACGGTGCTCATCCAGGAGATGATCAACCGCATCGCCCGTAACTTCGGTGGTACGTCGGTGTTCGCCGGAGTGGGAGAGCGTACCCGTGAGGGCAACGACCTGTGGGTCGAACTTCAGGAAGTTAACGTACTCAAGGACACCGCACTAGTGTTCGGCCAGATGGATGAGCCTCCCGGCACCCGTATGCGGGTGGCACTGTCCGCGCTGACGATGGCGGAGTGGTTTCGCGACGAGGCGAGCCAGGATGTTCTGCTGTTCATCGACAACATTTTCCGGTTCACCCAGGCCGGATCCGAAGTGTCGACACTGCTCGGTCGTATGCCGTCGGCGGTAGGGTACCAGCCCACACTGGCTGACGAGATGGGTGAGCTGCAGGAACGCATCACCTCGACACGAGGCCGGTCGATCACTTCGATGCAGGCCGTCTATGTGCCTGCCGATGACTACACCGACCCGGCGCCGGCAACGACGTTCGCGCACTTGGACGCCACTACTGAGCTGTCGCGTTCGGTGTTCGCCAAGGGCATTTTCCCTGCAGTGGACCCGCTGGCGTCGAGCTCTACCATTCTCGACCCCGGTATCGTTGGTGAGGAGCACTACCGTGTGGCGCAGGAAGTCATCCGGATTTTGCAGCGATACAAAGACCTCCAGGATATCATTGCGATTCTCGGTATCGATGAACTATCTGAAGAAGACAAGCAATTGGTTAACCGAGCTCGGCGCATCGAGCGGTTTCTCTCTCAGAACATGATGGCGGCTGAACAATTCACCGGGCAGCCGGGTTCGACGGTGCCGGTGAAGGAGACCATCGACGCGTTTGACCGTTTGTGCAAGGGGGAGTTCGACCACGTGCCTGAGCAGTCCTTCTTCTTGATTGGTGGTCTCGACGACTTGACCAGGAAGGCCGAGAGCTTCGGCGCCAAGCTGTGACCCGGTCCAGCTAACAGCGAAAGGTGTTATGCATGGCCGAACTGAACATTGAGATCGTTGCTGTTGACCGAAAGATTTGGTCGGGCAAGGGCACATTTTTGTTTGCCCGCACCACCGCCGGCGAGATAGGCATCCTGCCTCGCCATATCCCCGTGGTGGCTCAATTGGTCGACGACAACATAGTGCGCATCGAACGGGAAGGCGAAAAAGATCTGCGTGTCGCAGTGTACGGCGGCTTTTTGTCGGTGACTGAGGCAAGGGTCAGCATTCTCGCCGAATCCGCCGAATTCGAGTCGGAGATCGACGGGAATGCTGCCAAGCAGGATGCTGAGTCTGACGACCCATGTATCGCCGCCAGGGGTCGTGCCCGATTGCGTGCCGTCGGCGCGATCGACTAGCCATCGATGAGCGCGTCCATGGTCGGCATGGTCGTGCTCGTCGTCACGTTGGGTGCATCGGTCCTTGCTCTGAGCTATCGATTATGGAAACTGCGTCAGGGCGGCACGGCTGGGATCATGCGAGACATCCCGGCGGTCGGAGGCCATGGCTGGCGCCATGGCGTAATCCGTTATAGGGGTGAGGAAGCCACCTTTTACCGGTTGTCCAGTCTCCGGTTGTGGCCAGATCGCCGGCTGAGCCGACGGGGTGTTGAGATTGTGGCTCGGCGTGGCCCGCGCGGCGATGAGTTCGATATTATGACCGACAAGATCGTCGTGTTGGAACTGCGCGATACGACGCAAGGTCGCAGGTCAGGATACGAGATCGCTCTCGATCAGGGCGCACTGGCTGCGTTCCTGTCGTGGCTGGAGTCCCGACCTTCACTGCGCACACGGCGTCGCAGCGTCTGAAGCAGCCTGTCCGGGACATTTAAGTACTCGAACGGGCCTGCCCAAGGCGTGACGGTTTGGTATTCGTACTCTTCGGGCTGCACATCTCGCACTGTTTCGCCGAATTGTCAGCGATGGCCGTTGAGGATCCGCGACAGTGCATTCTCGTTCGTCGTACACGTGGTCGGTGGAAGGCTTTAACACCCTGGCTCCGGCAGCCACGGTCCGCTCAAACTGGGTGTCCACGTCATCGACCCGGACCTTGGTGACGTGTGTCACCGTGTTAGCTTTGGATGGTTGTTGTTCGCTCCGCATATCGGCTACGGTCATTGCGCCGTCTGCGACGATATACAGCTGTGACCGGTGGTTCTCGTTGATCCACGTCTTCTCAAACGAAGCCGAAGGCCATGGTGAGTTACTAGATCGCTGCGCATATGCCCGGCTAGACGAGTGCGGGATAACGGTCGCCGGAAGAATCGGCCGATTGTTTTTCAAGGTAATCCTTCTGTGTTGCTACAGCTTTTGCCAATCAACCGCCCGGTCGCCACAACACATCATTGCCTGTATTGGCCACCCGTGACAAGATAAAGAGCAGATCCGACAGTCGGTTCAGGTATTTCGCGGGTAAAACACTGACCACTCCCGGGTGAGCGTCGACAGCGGCCCACGCCGACCGTTCGGCTCGACGCGCCACGGTGCGAGCGACGTGCAATAGCGCTGACAACGACGAACCACCTGGTAACACAAAAGAGTTCAGTGTTGATAACGGTTTGTTATATGCGTCGCACCACTCTTCAATCCGATCAATGTATGCTTGGGTGATTCGTAGCTGGGGATGTTTGGGATTTCCCGCCGAGTCTTGCGTGGGGGTGGATAGGTCTGCGCCGGCGTCGAACAAGTCATTTTGGATCTGTTTCAGTACACAAGTGATTTCTTGGTCGGGATCCCCCAGGGCAAGTGCGACGCCGATCGCGGAGTTGGTTTCGTCGCAATCCGCGTACGCCACGAGACGAAGATCGGTTTTCGCGACCCGTGAGAAATCGCTCAACCCCGTCGTCCCGTCGTCGCCGGTTCGTGTGTAGATGCGGGTAAGATGTACTGCCATGACCAAACGGTACTCGGCTGACTAGCAGATACCGCTTCACTAGACTAACCCGGGTGGCAGAGCGATTCGTGGTGACCGGGGGCAACCGGTTGTCAGGCGAAGTCACCGTCGGAGGTGCCAAAAACAGCGTCCTCAAGCTTATGGCCGCGACGTTGTTGGCCGAAGGCACCAGCACGATCAGCAATTGCCCCGATATCCTCGATGTGCCGCTGATGGCGGAGGTGCTGCGGGGCCTAGGCGCCACTGTCGAACTCTATGGCGACGTCGCCCAAATCACCTCGCCTGACGAACCGAAGTACGATGCTGACTTTGCTGCCGTGCGGCAGTTCCGGGCTTCGGTCTGTGTGCTGGGGCCGCTGGTCGGCCGGTGCAAACAAGCCCGGGTCGCGCTTCCGGGTGGTGACGCGATCGGATCGCGTCCGCTAGATATGCATCAGGCCGGCTTAAGGCAGCTGGGAGCACGCTGCAATATCGAGCACGGATGCGTGGTTGCTTCCGCAGAAACATTGCGTGGCGCTGAGATTCAGTTGGAGTTTCCCTCAGTGGGCGCTACCGAGAACATCCTGATGGCCGCTGTCGTTGCTGAGGGTGTGACCACAATTCACAATGCGGCGCGGGAACCCGACGTAGTCGACCTGTGCACGATGTTAAACCAGATGGGCGCACAGGTCGAAGGCGTGGGTTCGCCGACCATGACGATCACCGGCGTCCCGCGGCTCTACCCGACTGCGCATCGCGTAATCGGAGACCGGATTGTGGCCGCTACGTGGGGCATTGCTGCTGCCATGACCCGCGGCGACATAGCGGTGACTGGCGTTGATCCTGCTCACCTCCAGCTGGTGTTGCATAAATTGCATGATGCGGGTGCTACCGTAACCCAGACGGACAACAGTTTTCGCGTGGCCCAGTACGAGCGCCCGAAGGCCGTCAATGTTGCAACCCTGCCATTTCCCGGTTTTCCGACCGATTTGCAGCCAATGGCGATCGCTTTGACTTCGATCGCTGATGGCACGTCGATGATTACGGAGAATGTGTTTGAGGCACGATTTCGATTTGTCGAAGAGATGATCCGTCTGGGCGCTGATGCCCGCACGGATGGGCACCATGCCGTTGTACGGGGTCTTCCACAACTCTCAAGCGCGCCGGTCTGGTGTTCGGACATCCGTGCTGGCGCCGGTTTGGTGCTCGCGGGACTTGTCGCTGATGGAGACACCGAGGTCTACGACATTTTCCACATCGATCGCGGGTACCCATTGTTCGTGGAGAACCTGGCGAATTTGGGAGCAGAGATTGAACGAGTATGCGTATGAGGCACTCCTCGTCTGGCCCCGACTGACACTGCCATCAACCATAAGATTATCAGACATTTTAAGGTGATGGAACGCCGGGGCTTGACTCCTCTGCTGGATCTGTATTAGCCTTGCCACGTTGCTCCAAGATGGGCAAAGTTATAGTGTGAAGTGTTGTTTGAGAACTCAATAGTGTGTTTGGTGTTTGTTGTTGTATGTGACTACATCTAAAACATTCCTCGTGTGTATTAGGTGTAGTTTATTTTTAAATGTTTTAGAAGCCAATTTTGGCATTTTGTCAGGCATCTCTAATCAAAGTACAGAAGATTTTCCTCATTTAGTTTAGTTGATGGAATTTTTTGTTTGGAGAGTTTGATCCTGGCTCAGGACGAACGCTGGCGGCGTGCTTAACACATGCAAGTCGAACGGAAAGGTCTCTTAATACTTAAACCTATTAAAGATACTCGAGTGGCGAACGGGTGAGTAACACGTGGGTAATCTACCCTGCACTTCAGGGATAAGCCTGGGAAACCGGGTCTAATACCGGATAGGACTTCAAGGCGCATGTCTTGTGGTGGAAAGCTTTTGCGGTGCGGGATGGGCCCGCGGCCTATCAGCTTGTTGGTGGGGTGACGGCCTACCAAGGCGACGACGGGTAGCCGGCCTGAGAGGGTGTCCGGCCACACTGGGACTGAGATACGGCCCAGACTCCTACGGGAGGCAGCAGTGGGGAATATTGCACAATGGGCGCAAGCCTGATGCAGCGACGCCGCGTGGGGGATGACGGCTTTCGGGTTGTAAACCTCTTTCACCATTGACGAAGATCTGGGTTTTCTCGGATTGACGGTAGGTGGAGAAGAAGCACCGGCCAACTACGTGCCAGCAGCCGCGGTAATACGTAGGGTGCGAGCGTTGTCCGGAATTACTGGGCGTAAAGAGCTCGTAGGTGGTTTGTCGCGTTGTTCGTGAAATCTCACGGCTTAACTGTGAGCGTGCGGGCGATACGGGCAGACTGGAGTACTGCAGGGGAGACTGGAATTCCTGGTGTAGCGGTGGAATGCGCAGATATCAGGAGGAACACCGGTGGCGAAGGCGGGTCTCTGGGCAGTAACTGACGCTGAGGAGCGAAAGCGTGGGGAGCGAACAGGATTAGATACCCTGGTAGTCCACGCCGTAAACGGTGGGTACTAGGTGTGGGTTTCCTTCCTTGGGATCCGTGCCGTAGCTAACGCATTAAGTACCCCGCCTGGGGAGTACGGCCGCAAGGCTAAAACTCAAAGGAATTGACGGGGGCCCGCACAAGCGGCGGAGCATGTGGATTAATTCGATGCAACGCGAAGAACCTTACCTGGGTTTGACATGCACAGGACGCGTCTAGAGATAGGCGTTCCTTTTTGGCCTGTGTGCAGGTGGTGCATGGCTGTCGTCAGCTCGTGTCGTGAGATGTTGGGTTAAGTCCCGCAACGAGCGCAACCCTTGTCTCATGTTGCCAGCACGTAATGGTGGGGACTCGTGAGAGACTGCCGCGGTCAACTCGGAGGAAGGTGGGGATGACGTCAAGTCATCATGCCCCTTATGTCCAGGGCTTCACACATGCTACAATGGCCGGTACAAAGGGCTGCGATGCCGCAAGGTTAAGCGAATCCTTATTAAAGCCGGTCTCAGTTCGGATCGGGGTCTGCAACTCGACCCCGTGAAGCCGGAGTCGCTAGTAATCGCAGATCAGCAACGCTGCGGTGAATACGTTCCCGGGCCTTGTACACACCGCCCGTCACGTCATGAAAGTCGGTAACACCCGAAGCCAGTGGCCTAACCCTCGGGAGGGAGCTGTCGAAGGTGGGATCGGCGATTGGGACGAAGTCGTAACAAGGTAGCCGTACCGGAAGGTGCGGCTGGATCACCTCCTTTCTAAGGAGCACCACGAAAAACACTCCAATGGTTTAGGGTGTAAGCCGTTAGGGGTTCTCATCTGTAGTGGACGAGAGCCGGGTGCGCAACAGCAAATGGGTATCCAGACACACTGTTGGGTCCTGAGACAACACTCGTCTTGATTTGAGTGTTGTGCCTCATCTTGATGGTGAGGTGTGGTGTTTGAGTATTGGATAGTGGTTGCGAGCATCTAGATGGATGTGTTGCCAGCATGTAGTGGTGACGTATTCATTGAGAATGTGTATTTTTCTTCTTTGGTTTTGTGTGTAAGTAAGTGTTTAAGGGCGCATGGTGGATGCCTTGGCATCGAGAGCCGATGAAGGACGTGGGAGGCTGCGATATGCCTCGGGGAGCTGTCAACCGAGCGTAGATCCGAGGATTTCCGAATGGGGAAACCTAGCACGAGTGATGTCGTGTTACCCGTATCTGAATATATAGGGTGCGGGAGGGAACGCGGGGAAGTGAAACATCTCAGTACCCGTAGGAGAAGAAAACAATTGTGATTCCGCAAGTAGTGGCGAGCGAACGTGGAATAGGGCTAAACCGTATACATGTCTAACTAGGTAGGGGTTGTGTGTGCGGTGTTGTGGGAGTGGTAAGTCTCAGCTCTACCTGGCTGAGGGGTAGTCAGAAAGTGTCGTAGTTAGCGGAAATGGCCTGGGATGGCCTGCCGTAGACGGTGAGAGCCCAGTACGCGAAAACTTGGCACCTACCTTGTATCAATTCCCGAGTAGCAGCGGGCCCGTGGAATCTGCTGTGAATCTGCCGGGACCACCCGGTAAGCCTAAATACTTCTCGATGACCGATAGCGGATTAGTACCGTGAGGGAATGGTGAAAAGTACCCCGGGAGGGGAGTGAAATAGTACCTGAAACCGTGTGCCTACAATCCGTCAGAGCCTCCTTGTGGGGTGATGGCGTGCCTTTTGAAGAATGAGCCTGCGAGTCAGGGATATGTCGCGAGGTTAACCCGTGTGGGGTAGCCGCAGCGAAAGCGAGTCTGAATAGGGCGTATCACGTGTGAGCGTGTGTAGTGGCATGTTCTGGACCCGAAGCGGAGTGATCTACCCATGGCCAGGGTGAAGCGCGGGTAAGACCGCGTGGAGGCCCGAACCCACTTAAGTTGAAGATTGAGGGGATGAGTTGTGGGTAGGGGTGAAAGGCCAATCAAACTCCGTGATAGCTGGTTCTCCCCGAAATGCATTTAGGTGCAGCGTTGCGTGGTTTACCACGGAGGTAGAGCTACTGGATGACTGATGGGCCCTACTAGGTTACTGACGTCAGCCAAACTCCGAATGCCGTGGTTTAGAGCGTGGCAGTGAGACGGCGGGGGATAAGCTCCGTACGTCGAGAGGGAAACAGCCCAGATCGCCGGCTAAGGCCCCTAAGCGTGTGCTAAGTGGAAAAGGATGTGCAGTCGCAAAGACAACCAGGAGGTTGGCTTAGAAGCAGCCACCCTTGAAAGAGTGCGTAATAGCTCACTGGTCAAGTGATTGTGCGCCGATAATGTAACGGGGCTCAAGCACACCGCCGAAGCCGCGGCACGCCCACCCTAGTAGGGTGGGCGTGGGTAGGGGAGCGTTCCTCATTCAGCGAAGTCTCCGGGTAACCGGTGGTGGAGGGTGAGGGAGTGAGAATGCAGGCATGAGTAGCGATAAGGCAAGTGAGAACCTTGCCCGCCGTAAGACCAAGGGTTCCTGGGCCAGGCCAGTCCGCCCAGGGTGAGTCGGGACCTAAGGCGAGGCCGACAGGCGTAGTCGATGGACAACGGGTTGATATTCCCGTACCCGTGTGTGTGCGCCCGTGATGAATCAGCGGTACTCACCACCCAAAACCGGATCGATCCATTCCCCTTCGGGGGCCGTGGAGGTTCGGGACTGCGTGGGAACTTCGTTGGTAGTAGTCAAGCGATGGGGTGACGCAGGAAGGTAGCCGTACCAGTCAGTGGTAATACTGGGGTAAGCCTGTAGGGAGAGCGATAGGCAAATCCGTCGTTCGTGAATCCTGAGAGGTGATACATAGCCGATTGAGGCAAATTCGGTGAGCCTCTGCTGCCAAGAAAAGCCTCTAGCGAGCACATATACGGCCCGTACCCCAAACCGACACAGGTGGTCAGGTAGAGCATACCAAGGCGTACGAGATAACTATGGTTAAGGAACTCGGCAAAATGCCTCCGTAACTTCGGGAGAAGGGGGGCCGGAATATCGTGAACACCCTTGCGGTGGGAGCGGGATCCGGTCGCAGAAATCAGTGAGAAGCGACTGTTTACTAAAAACACAGGTCCGTGCGAAGTCGTAAGACGATGTATACGGACTGACGCCTGCCCGGTGCTGGAAGGTTAAGAGGACCTGTTAACCCGAAAGGGTGAAGCGGAGAATTTAAGCCCCAGTAAACGGCGGTGGTAACTATAACCATCCTAAGGTAGCGAAATTCCTTGTCGGGTAAGTTCCGACCTGCACGAATGGCGTAACGACTTCTCAACTGTCTCAACCATAGACTCGGCGAAATTGCATTACGAGTAAAGATGCTCGTTACGTGCGGCAGGACGAAAAGACCCCGGGACCTTCACTACAACTTGGTATTGATGTTCGGTACGGTTTGTGTAGGATAAGTGGGAGACTGTGAAACCTCGACGCTAGTTGGGGTGGAGTCGTTGTTGAAATACCACTCTGATCGTATTGGACATCTAACCTCGAACCGTGTATCCGGTTCAGGGACAGTGCCTGGTGGGTAGTTTAACTGGGGCGGTTGCCTCCTAAAATGTAACGGAGGCGCCCAAAGGTTCCCTCAACCTGGTCGGCAATCAGGTGGCGAGTGTAAATGCACAAGGGAGCTTGACTGCGAGACTTACACGTCAAGCAGGGACGAAAGTCGGGATTAGTGATCCGGCACCTCTGAGTGGAAGGGGTGTCGCTCAACGGATAAAAGGTACCCCGGGGATAACAGGCTTATCTTCCCCAAGAGTCCATATCGACGGGATGGTTTGGCACCTCGATGTCGGCTCGTCGCATCCTGGGGCTGAAGCAGGTCCCAAGGGTTGGGCTGTTCGCCCATTAAAGCGGCACGCGAGCTGGGTTTAGAACGTCGTGAGACAGTTCGGTCTCTATCCGCCGCGCGCGTCAGAAACTTGAGGAAAGCTGTCCCTAGTACGAGAGGACCGGGACGGACGAACCTCTGGTATACCAGTTGTCCCACCAGGGGCACCGCTGGATAGCCACGTTCGGACAGGATAACCGCTGAAAGCATCTAAGCGGGAAACCTTCTCCAAGATCAGGTTTCTCACCCACTTGGTGGGATAAGGCCCCCCGCAGAACACGGGATTGATAGGTCAGGCCTAGAAGCTCAGTAATGAGTGTAGGGAACTGATACTAACTGGCCGAAAGCTTACAAACACACATCGCGACCACATAATGCAGATCCACTTTGTCGTGGAACACCACACCTCCCATCAGAACAAATTTAAACTAGAGTTACGGTGGTCACAGCGATAGGGAAACGCCCGGCCCCATCCCGAACCCGGAAGCTAAGCCTGTCAGCGCCGATGATACTGCCCATTCGGGTGGAAAAGTAGGACACTGCCGAACATAAACAAAAACACTTCTGCCAAAGGCGGTTTTGTCATTCCCTAGCATTTTGCGCACATGCCTAGTCGAGTAATGTCAGGTTTGCCGGCGCCTGGTCTTTCTCCAATTCGAGCAATGTAAGTTTCCGTTCGAGTCCGCCGCTGTAGCCGGTGAGCTGTCCGCTTGCACCAATCACGCGATGGCAGGGCACAATGACGGGGATGGGATTTCGGCTGTTGGCCAATCCCACGGCACGTGCGGCGCCAGGAGCCCCGACTTGTTTTGCTATCTCTCCGTACGACCGGGTTTCCCCGTACGGAATTGTCTTCAGGGCCCGCCAAACTCGCTGTTGGAATTCCGTTCCCCGTAAATCGAGCTCAATAGCGAATTCGTTAAGTTCACCGGAGAAGTAGGCGTCAAGTTGGCTGACGGCCTCAGCAAATGCATCGTCCTCGGGTAACCAGCCGACGCGACTGGGTTCGTAGGTATGGTCGACCATCCGTAGATTCGTCAGGACCGAACTGTACCCGGCTAGGGCCAACGGTCCGATCGGGCTGTCGACGATACGGCAATGAATCATGCAACCCCCTTCGGGATGTTCTTTAATGACCATTGGTTTACTGGATGGTTGAAGGGTGGTCCAGAGGTGTTGGGTGGCCTAGGAACGCTCGAGACGCCAACGTGCGCTGTGCTCGATGGGTGGTCTTTTCGTCCAGAGGCAGGCCTAGCTGTTGAGCGGGACGACCTTTCCGTAGGTTATGTGGGTGGACAAGGGTGCTTGGCGTCCGTTGTCGGCTCCTGGGGACCGCCAGGTGGATCGTATCGATGGTCCCGTTTTTCAAGTTTTTCACGAATAGCTCGATCGACGGGAAGGTATGGGTCAATGCGTCGTCGACATCCTGGACGGGCGCCCCTAAGCAGCAACCATCCCGCTTAGGTGAGTTCGCGCGACCTTGGTCGATACTTGTTAGTTTAATATCGCACGTACAGCAAGCTCGACTTCATTGACGGTGTGAAGGGATAAGTTTTCCGGGAGCCTTGGCTCTACCACTGGCCGCAGTGTTGGGTCGTCGGCGAGCGCTTCGACTACTCGTCGGGGTTGGTATCGAGGTCGAGCACGACAGGCATCGGACATGATCGACAACCAATGGTAAGATGATAAGCGCCCTGCCAGAGGTAAGCCGCCAGTAGCGGTCGGTACGCACCGTCGCCGACCTCTTCGTATATGGGTATGGCGCAGGTGTTCAGATGGCCGAAAGCATCCTGGTAGGCAAGCGATGTGCTGACGGGGATCGGTAGTGACACGGTTCCCGGTGAAGTGGCTGTAGCTTTCAAATCTTCGAACTGGACTGCTGCGCACTGGTGCAACATCGTCGGGGTACTTTCGAACAGCAGGTGTACGGTGTCGTTGAACTGTCGGATACCGGAAAACTTGGCAGCGAATGCGACATCACCAAACGACCGGTCTGTGGTTTCGATGAGCATTCGGGCGGCCGGGGTTCGTTGTGCGCGAGCTAGCGTGAGCAGGCCTGGCGGGCCGACCTTCGGTTTGCAAAAGCTGATGCAGCTGACGGGTGGTGTAATTTGACGCGGCTAGTTAGGCCGCTGCCGTCCTCACGGTCCTTCGTGCCGTCCGCGATTCTCCTCTGCTACCAACGTCACTACGTGCGTTCCATTCCGGGGAGGCTCGGAGACGTGTCGGGGCCGGTACCGCTTGCACGCGTGGCAGCCTGCTCGCTGGGCAACCGTCGCAGTCGGATAGAACCCCTCATGCTATGGGCGAACGGGGACCTGACCGGGCAACTGGGTTGGTAGTAGATCCGGGTCGTCAACACCGCGGTGACGAACCAGTCGTCGAACCGGGTGTCTCTGGATTGAACAACACGATATCAGCCGTTCGAAATCGTCATGCACGCTTCCACACTTACACCTAATCACCGGCAAAACTGGCGGAAAAACGACGTTGTCCCCGACGCGTCATGCGGCATCATGCGTGGTTCGTGTGGTGGACAACGCGGGACATGACGCAATCGTCGGAGCTCGACGTTGGGGCGTGAGATTTCGCGTCAGACGTTTTTGCGGAGTGTCGCCGGAGCACCACAGCCTCCGGCGCAGTTTTGGATCGAATTGAATCGGTTCAGGCTGGGTTCTAGCCGCTCCGAAAAGTTCCGGTTGAGAGGCTATTTCTGCCGCCCTCTGCGAAAAGCGTTGCGATCCGATGATGGTCCCCAAATTCGTAGCGGCCAAGCAGGTTTTCAATATTAGCTACAATGGTTCATGTTGGCGGTGATCGTCATCTCGACATCGACAGCGGACGTGCAAAAAGCGATGGTGTTCGCCGCTGCCCACCAGCTCAAGGTGCCGCACGCCCTGGGCGGGCTGGGTGTCAATTACCCGACATGTGGTCCTGCTCTGTGACTAATTGACGTTGGTGTCGGTGGTGCTGTTCAGCGGCCAGCTGGTCACCGTTTCCGCCACCCACAATCCCGACTTGCTTTGGGGGCGTTGCGCGGCAGTGGTGACGGCTACGTCGGGGTGACAATTTCGTTGATCTTTGCCGCTTTTCCTACCAAGGAGCTCGACGTGGTGAACCTCAATTTCCCGCCGCAGGCGTTCGCCCCAGCTCTTGTTCGGTTGGCAAAATCGGTTACGTATCGCCGACCGAAGCAACCGGTCACTGGCGAACGCCACCATCGACCTGCCGGGTACCGCATTGTTGTATCTGTGCGACTGTATCTTTGCGACCTGGCTGGTCGGGTGGCAGTCAGCGTAGCGGGCACCATCATTTCAGCCATTGGGGTGTAACATACAGCGGCTGAAAAACACACCTTGATAATTATTTGGACCTGGTCAAGTAGCTGGCCGTCGGGACTTCAACCCTTCACCTTTGTGAGAGGGTAGCCTTCCGATGTCTTTCTCACCGTCAACGCGGTGATCGCCTAAGCGATTGCCTTGGTTGTCGACGCATTTCCGCACGGCGTGTGCCGTGCATTGGTGCTCATGCACGCCCTAGATGGCGTGCTCGCTGGTGTTGTGCCGGGGGCCACCGTTTTCCGTGGTGCCGGCAATCTGCGCTGGTGTTGTGGTATGCGGAAACATCCGGGGACTCGTCAACAGTGACCAGCTGACGTTGCGGTACTTTGGCACGAATCCATCCCGGCTGAGTACTGTACGGCAGAAGTGTGATTTAGGTCCAGCCATGTTCTCCGGACTGGTTTTTGATGGCCTCGCCGCGTGTAAGCCAGGCGTGGCTGCTCAAACTTACCACGCCCAGTTGGATGGGATTATTGTGCCTGTGAAGCGTCACGGTCTAATTTAAACACCATTGGGCGCAATCATTTCGCTTGCACCTTGCAGCGCTATCGCTGTTGCTAATACCGGGACCGGGTGTGACTTGGCTAGCTCGCACAGTCGGTCAGCCTCGTTGACTGACTCGCCGATCACGGCGTGCTCAAATCATTCTTTGACGCCGACATTACTGGCTATGATCTGGCCCTGCCGCCACGCCGATGCCGGTCTGATACCCAGGCATTTCATTGGCCAAGACGGTCGGCAATGGTGCGAGCGGCGGCCAACACTTCGCCCTCGGGATGGTCGAGGTGATTCGGGGCCTCGAAGATTGCCAGCGACGTGTCACTCTCGAATTTATTGACCAGTCCATGGTAGCCGTTCACTTCTTGGAAGACGATCGTGAAAAACCGGTTGAGGCAAGGCAACCACATCGGTCGCAGGCCGGCTGGTCACCAAATGGGTTTAGCCGACGATATCGGGGAATACGATAGCGACATGGTGCTCTTCCCCGCCCAGCTTTGGTCGCTCGCTTTCCGTGGTTCCGGCGACTTCGCGCCCCACATGTTGGCTGAAAAGATCCTGCATGCGTTCGCGTTCTCGCAATCCATCGACCGTGGAATTGGGCCTACGCTGTAGCTCACCGATTCCGATGCTGTTGTCCTGCAAATCACCCTACTCGGTCCGCTTGCGTGCGGTCGCAGTCAGCCAGGCCAGGATTCACATCCGCAGAAATTGTCATGGTCTCACAATGCTTCTCAGCGCGAACCGTCGTGGCGGCGGTCCGGTCTTGAAGTGCCTGAGCGCCTACTGGGTGCAGCGTCAATCTGGTGAACAGGTAGAGCTGCCGATGCTGACCAACAGGTTGCACAAGCTCACTGCGAACAGGAAGCGCGGGATGACCAACCTGGTGTTTCCCAAGGCCATAGAGTGTCGTCAACAGCACCGCAACGACTCTGCACAGGATGAAGTTGGCGATCGCAACTCGCCATGGCATCCGGCACGTGTTGCGCTAGTCGTTGCGGCTGGATTTGCGCTCCATCGATTGCCCAGCGGGACCGGTACGGGCTCATCGGCTAACGATGATGTATGTGCCCAGGGATAAGGAAACCACGAAGTAGTCGTAGCTTATAACGAACGTGACCCACATCGGGGTGTATGTGAACACACGTGGTGCCTGTAGGGTAGCCGCAGCCCTGGATAATGTACCACCGATCCCGATCAGGTTCACGGTCACCATGTCGTAGGCTTTCCGACACCCAGCTAAACATCCAGAAGCTATACGCGGGGATTTTTCCAACTGGCCACTCTGACGAGTCATCGTGCTCGAACACCCGACCCAACTGTTGCGGCCCATGTTTTCGTGAGGTTTTAGGGGTAAAACTGGTGATGACAGCCTAATTTGTTGGCTACGCTCTAAGGTGAGTTGGGTGCGTCTAGTGATTGCCCAGTGCACCGTAGACTATCTTGGCCGGCTCACCGCTCATCTGCCGTCCGCGCGCAGGTTGTTGCTGTTTAAGGCGGACGGTTCGGTCAGTGTGCACGCCGACGACCGCGCCTACAAACCGTTGAACTGGATGAGTCCTCCATGCTGGTTGACCGAAGACGTCGTTGGCGCCTCGCCGGCCTGGGTGGTCGAGAACAAGGCCGGCGAACAACTGCGGATCACCGTTGAGGAGATAGAGCACGATTCCTGTCACGATTTGGGCGTGGACCCCGGGCTGGTCAAAGACGGTGTCGAAGCCCACCTACAGGCGTTGCTCGCGGAGCACGTTCAACTGTTGGGCGAAGGATACACGTTGGTCCGCTGTGAGTACATGACCGCGATCGGTCCTGTCGACCTGCTATGCCGCGATGAACAGGGTGGCTTGGTCGCGGTAGAAATCAAACGGCGTGGCGAAATCGACGGCGTTGAGCAGCTCACCCGCTATCTAGAGTTACTCAATCGGGACAGTGTCCTCGCGCCGGTAAAGGGGGTGTTTGCCGCGCAACACATCAAGCTGCAGGCGCGCACTTTGGCTACCGACCGCGGCATCCGTTGCTTAACATTGGATTACGACAAGATGCGGGGCATGGACAGCGATGAGTACCGGCTGTTCTAAAGTCGCCCGACTTAGATTGACGCCATGACTCGGCACCGTACATCGCCGCATGGGCAGCGACCAGTATCGCTATAACATCTTTTCTGCGCCGGGTAGGAAACAGGGCCTGACGGCTGCGAGTACGAAGTGCGCCTGATCGTTGCAGCCCGAGCCGGAAAAACCTATCGTTGTCCTGGGTGTGAGCACACAATCCGTTCTGGTACTGCGCATGTGGTGGCATGGTTGGCTGATTCACGGCAAGTCGGTGTCGACGGTCGGCGAAATTGGCACACCCCCCCGTGTTGGGCTCATTGCGCTACCCGCGGTCCGATCCGAAAAAGGTTTTGAGTTTCTCATCATCAGGTAGCCGGCTCGACCAACTCGATCAGAACGCCGCCAGTATCTTTCGGGTGGATGAAGTTGATTCGCGCGTTCGACGTGCCCTGCCTGGGTGCATCGTAGACCAGCCGGACTCCCTGCGCGCGGAGTTGTTCGGTAAGGCTGTCGAGATCGCTGACGCGACAAGCCAGCTGCTGGATACCCGGTCCGTGTTTATCCAAGAACTTCGCGATCGGTGATGACTCGTCGGTCGGGGCCATCAACTGAATCTGGGCTGTGCCGATCGGGGCGCCTTGTGCCGATAGCATGGCCTCACGGATCCCCTGGTCGTCGTTAACTTCCTCGTGGACCAGGATCATCCCCAGGTGGTCGTGATACCAGGCGATGGCCGCATCCAGATCGGCTACCGCGATGCCTACGTGATCGATCGTTGTCACCAGAGCGGTAGCCCGCAGCTTATGAGTGTCGACTTGATCGGTCGTCATCAGACAACGGTAACCTGGCGGACAAGATTGCGCTTCTCCATCAGGTCGAATCGGCCTGCAAAGAGGACCCGGGAGCAGGACCAGGGGGTAGTCATGACGACATCGGTGATCGTTGCAGGGGCACGGACACCCATTGGTAAGTTGATGGGGTCGTTGAAGGACTTTTCTGCCAGCGATTTGGGCGCAATCGCTATTGCCGCCGCGCTGGAGAAGGCGAATGTAGCACCTTCCTTGGTGGAGTACGTGATCATAGGCCAGGTTTTGACCGCAGGGGTCGGTCAGATGCCGGCCCGGCAGGCGGCAGTAGCGGCTGGTATCGGTTGGGATGTGCCGGCGCTGACGATTAATAAGATGTGTCTGTCCGGTCTTGACGCCATCGCGCTCGCTGACCAGCTCGTTCGCGCCGGAGAATTCGATGTGGTGGTGGCTGGCGGACAAGAGTCCATGACGAAGGCGCCACATCTGCTGATGGACAGCCGGTCGGGCTACAAGTACGGTGACGTCACGATTGTGGACCACTTAGCCTATGATGGCCTGCACGACGTGTTCACCAATCAACCAATGGGCGCGCTCACCGAACAGCGCAACGATGTCGAAAAATTCACGCGCCAAGAACAGGACGAGTTTGCTGCCCGGTCGCACCAAAAGGCGGCAGCGGCATGGAAGGACGGCGTCTTCGCCGACGAAGTGGTTCCGGTGAATATTCCACAGCGCAAAGGTGATTCGCTGCAGTTCACTGAGGATGAGGGGATTCGCGCCAACACCACGGCCGAGTCGTTGGCCGGTCTGAAGCCGGCGTTTCGCTGCGACGGTACTATTACCCCAGGCTCTGCGTCGCAGATCTCCGATGGCGCAGCCGCTGTCGTGGTGATGAACAAGGACAAGGCGCAGCAGCTGGGGTTATCTTGGCTGGTCGAGATCGGTGCTCACGGCGTTGTAGCCGGACCAGATTCTACGCTGCAATCCCAGCCGGCCAACGCAATCAAGAGGGCAGTCTACCGCGAAGGTATCTCTGCCGAACAGTTCGATGTCGTAGAGATTAACGAGGCGTTCGCGGCGGTGGCGCTGGCCTCGACCCGTGAACTTGGCATCGCTCCCGAACTTGTCAACGTCAACGGTGGAGCGATCGCTGTTGGTCACCCCCTCGGGATGTCGGGAGCCAGAATAACGTTGCATATCGCGCTGGAATTAGCGCGTCGCGGTTCGGGTTACGGTGTTGCGGCTTTGTGCGGTGCCGGTGGCCAGGGTGATGCGCTGATTCTGCGGTCTGGTTAGCTCCGACTTGCGACCCACCTAGGGTAAATGATTTTTGTCACAAAAATGGTTTGGGGTGCCTGAATCCGATTTTCGAGCCGGTTTTGCGACCACGTAAGTGTAGGTGCCACCGGGTGGATGGGTACCTTATGCGACGTGACAGACTTGACAACGTGACGCGTCCGCGATCCCCCATCGGGCCTGCCATGGCCGGTGCTGTCGACCTTTCCGGTCTGAAGCAGCGAGCTCGGCAGAAAGCTTCAACAAGTGGCCCCGCCAATCGAGCAACATCGGCAGCGCGCGGCGCCGGTGGCTCCGAAAACACCTCGGTCACTGAGATCACCGAGGCCAATTTCGAAGATGACGTGCTGGTCCGGTCCCACGAAATACCGGTCGTTGTGCTGGTGTTGTCACCGCGCAGTGATGCGTGCGTAAAGCTGCTTGAGACACTGTCCGGCTTGGCGGCCGCCGACGACGGCACCTGGTCATTGGCGACAGTCAACGTCGACGCGGTGTCCAGGGTGGCGCAGATCTTTGGTGTTGATGCGATCCCGACTGTGGTCGCGTTAGCTGCTGGGCAGCCGCTGTCCAGCTTTCAGGGTGTGCAGCCCGTCGATAAGCTGCGTTCCTGGCTAGACTCGTTGCTGTCGGCGACAGCCGGTAAATTGAGAGGCCCAACTGGTGCTGAGGATTCTGCGGAAATTGATCCTGCTATTGCTCAAGCTCGTCAGCAATTGGAGGCCGGTGACTTCCTCGCTGCGAAGCAGTCATATCAAGCGATTTTGGATGCCAATCCGGCCAGTGTCGAAGCGAAGGCCGCGATCCGGCAGATCGACTTCCTTAAGCGCGCAACTGCGCAACACCCCGACGCGGTTGCGGTAGCCGATGCTGCGCCGGGTGACATTGCGGCGGCGTTCGCGGCTGCCGACGTGCAAATCCTCAACCAAGATGTGACCGCGGCGTTCGAGCGCCTGATTACGTTAGTGTGCAGCACATCTGGAGATGAGCGCAGTTCTGTACGTACTCGGCTGATCGAGCTGTTTGAACTCTTCGATCCTGCTGATCCCAATGTCATCGTCGGTCGACGCAACCTTGCCAACGCTTTATACTGAAGAGTTGGGTCTTGTGTTACTGTATTCTAGCTACAATGCTGACATCGGCGGCACTGAAACCGCTGATGTAGCGTGGCTGTGCCACGGGTTGTCTGTAGCGTCTACGTCACTGAGGTTACCGACCTCGGAGCCGTTGTACGCGATAGCATCGGCGTTCAATACTTCGTGCCAGCATCCGGCCGACGGCAGACCCAGTCAGTAGCCCTTGTGTTATGAACCAGCGAAATTGAACACACAAGCCAGTACCGAGCCGTCGTGGGAATATCGCAGAAAACTCAGTGCGTTGTTGGCGGAATCGTTGGCGTCGATCCAGGGAATAACTCTCGGCGGTGGTTCTTGAATCCACAGAGCCGGGTGGCTGCGGTAGAGGCCGTTGAGGTCGTACAACGAGGCGCAGAATCCCTTTGGAGAAGCCGTTTTCGTCGAGTTGTAACCAATCTAGACTGCGCTGCTCCGGCCAAAAGATCGTTGGGCAATTCTGTCTCACCCTGGCCGGCATTCAACTTGACAATCAGCGCATGCTGTCAGGTGTGCATCGGATCGCCTTAGCCATCGACTCGGAAGGTCCAAAATCCGACGCGGTCGAGGGTAAACTGACCGTGAAAAATGCAGGGTTTTTTTAATCCATTGTCATGTGAATTAGCAGCGGCTCGACTCATCGGGTCTGGGCGGGTGTGGCTGCAGGACTGGCTTGGGGCCTCGACCACATTGATCCGGTGAGTTTTCGTCGCGAGCGGATAGCGTAACCCAAGATTGCGGGTAACCAGGGTGGCGAACGGCTTCGTGGCCTTCTCGCCATACCGTGGCGCTAACTGCGACCATTTCGCCGACTACGGCTTTGGCGGGGTGTATGCTGCAGGGAGATGACCGGACCGGTGCGACGTTATCGAGCTCGACCCGACCTGCGCATTACCACTCCTTCTGCTTTGCGGCTTGCCCCGCACGAGGGCGACCCACTATAATTCTTTCGCGGAATACCCTATTAGCTAGCCGATATTCACCTTAGTTACTAGTCACACTCTTGCGGATGAACGGTTGCTAAGTAGCCATGCGTCCACCAGAATCCTAAGTAATTCCTAAGTAAAAATGTAGTGGATTGTGAACGCTCCTCGCTACTTTACCGTTTGTGCTTACTTTCGGACTGCCTCGCGACGCTAGAACGGCTATCAACCAACATGCGGTGGTCGTAGGACAAGCCGACGCAAGGTCTATTCGCGACATTCAACCATGGCCCACATGGGTCTGCGGCTGGCGCAACGGGCCAACGGCATCTTGCTTGCTGCATGGGGCCGGGTGAGCCGGGCCATGTTCAGCGAGTTGTGGTGCGGATTTGACCACGATGAGGTGGCCCTATCGGGTCGATCACCAATGGCGTGCATGCACGCGCCCGCGCTACGCCACAATGGTTGCAGCTGGGGAGTGAACTGGCCAGGTCGGATTCGTTTAGTGACTCCGGCGTTTGGCTACGATTGCAACAGGTCGATCCGGGCCATTTGTGGTGAATCCGCTCGCAACTGATTAATGACATCCGGGCGCGCCTGCGTCGCTCCTGGTGAGAACGCGGTGCGTCGGAAGCCGAACTGGGCTGGATCGGGGCGGCATTTGATCCGAGTGTGCTGACCGTTGATTTCGCCCGCCGAGTTCATACGTATAAGTGCCTCACCGTTATGCTGCGTGATCCGGCCAGCCTAGCAGGTGCTGTCCTCTGGTGGAATTCCAGAAATCTTACTACACTACCCTCCAGCCGGGTCGCGAGGTAGGCGCAGCCGCCGATACCATCCTGCTGCTAATCGTCATCATGCGCATCAGGGTGTCGCCGGTGTTTGGCATTTGCAGTGTGCTGGAAGCGAGGTCGTCAGCGCTGTCCGGCCGATTTACCCGGCTTTCCTCGCCCACCAACGCGGCTAACGGCAGGCTTTCTAGTACGGGCACGGTGTAGTGGGAGATCAATCTGTTAGGCAGGAAGTACTCGTAGATATGGACTTCTATCGCAGTCGTGTCTATGCCCGTGGTGACAAGGGCTGTGATCATCGCTCCCATGCTGATATCGACTGAGCCGGGTCAACCGGCAGCCCAGCTGCCTCCAGCTCCTCCAACATTCCCAGGTGGGCGAATCCGCGTGCCCCACCACAGCTGAGAGCCAGTCCAATTAAGCGACTCACGATGTGTGCGGCGAGTGGGTGAAGGTTGGCCGGTCGCGTTTTCAGGGCGAACCGCATGCATCAACTACAGCGTGATCACCTCCTCCCAACTGCGGCGGTGTTCACGTTTAGGCGTGTGGGCCTGCCAACATAAGGTTAGGTGCCAACCCGCACGCGTTGGTAGCAGAGTTAACGGTGGTGCCGGGCCGGCAACCATAAGCACGACGCGGTCGGCTATGCGCAAGCACAAATCGGCAAAAGCCTGCGTCGCCGGATGTTAGCCTTCAGTGCCATTTTGTCCGCAGCAAACTCAGCGTTTTCCAGCCCGTCGCGGTCGACGCAGCCGGGGTTCATCGCGCGTAGCCGCCCGCGACAGCGCGGCTACCAATCGATGGCTACTATCGACTCGGCTGCTTGAGTGTAGCTACTTACAACCGCGACGACCACTTCCGGTGCAGACAAAGACGGCACCTCCTGTGGTGGTGCCGGATGCAGCCGGGTGGTCATCATCCTGACTAGCGCTTCGAACACGCTCGAGTCGGCGATTTTTTCCGCCATCGCCCAGGCGCATCAGGGTGTAGTCGCGCACAGCGCGAATTGATGCGGATCGGGGCGTGTCGATCAGCAATCCACGCTCGCCGACGACCTCGCCTCGGCCCAGCTCCTGGACGATGACGTCGTTCTGGACCACTTGCAGACGGCTGTGACGCAGCACGTGCAGACAGTCAGGTATCCCCACCTGGTGGAACAGGTACGCGTCTACCTCGAGCTCAACTTGCTCGGCGCGGTCCTGCAGTTTGGCCAGGGGAAACTGCATCCAACCCGGCAAAGAGCGGCAGAGCTGCCAGCAGATCGAGCTCGTGGGAAGCGGTCGATCGATGTTGGGTGGGCGCGAATTGTGACGGAATACGTTCGGTGAACACCAGCGACGCCCCCGGCACGTCCGATATCTTGCTATAGCGACAGTGTGCCGAACAGGGAGGTTGCCGCATTGGCAGTGAACTCTTGACCATGTTGGAATCGGCGTCGTTGTAGCCCTAAACACAGCCCTTGTTGGGGTAGCCTGCTTGCGCCTGACCTCGGCGGCAAACCGGGCGGTCCGCATCGACGAAAATAGCCTTAGAGTACGCCCCGCCGGCAGTGGTGATGCGTTCGGCGATTTCAGTCAACTACTCGGCCGAGTCGGTGCCGTCGCGTCCCGGAAGTGCGAGATGGGGAGCGACGTAGAGGATGCCCGCTTTGGTGTGGTGGGTACGGCGATCCGACGTCGAGACCGTGCCACTTCAGGTTGTGCGCCTTCGCCGCATCGCTGCGCGGTTGGTATCGTCGCCGGGCTAGGTGGGTCGTCGGCGCTTTCTTCTGATCCGGCCAGAACTCATGCCGTGGCTATTGCGTCAAAGGACCCCCACTGTCGGCGTCGCCGATGTGAACTACAGAGGTTGTTGGCCAGGCGAACACCTGGTTGCGCAGCGAGCTGGCTACCCACAGCGGCGCCACCCTGCAGCACCGGACGCTGCACACCCCGATTGTTCTCGTGATCCAGCCAGATTCCGTCGGTGCGATCGGGGATAGCGGGTGCAAAAGACGTCAGGATTTGTGATGCGGTATCGTGGCTTTCGTTTGGTGCCGCAACTGTTTCGGCGTTTCGGCGCACACTGACACGGCCGCAGCGGGGCTGGTGTGGATGACTGACTGTGCCTCATTGGCCGCGTCGCGCAGGGTGGTCAGGTAGGTTGTGGTCGATGTGGTTACTTGGGTGTCATGGATCACGTCGGCCAAGACGGCTGTTGTCGTCTCTAACTGTTGGGTCAGTTCGGGATAGACCAATCGGGTGGTTCGCCGCGTGGTAAACGCCGAGAGCAGCCGATACCTACCTGGTCCGCCAATGGGTTTCGTGTGCTTCGTCGATCGCCATTAGCGCGTGGTTGATGACCCCGATATCGACAGCGGTACGGTCACGTACTCGTTCGGAGAAGCACTCCAAGTTCAACGGTCAGTGGGCCACACCCAGGCATTCTCGTGCTAAAACGTTGACTTGTTACCACGGGCGGTTGTCGACATCCATGCGGTCAGCCGCTGTATGTCCCGGCGCAAAGCGGTGGCTACCGTCGGTTTGAACAGTTCTTCCTGTGACCGTTACTCCTCGATGTCTGGCTGACCTGCGACACTCCCATGGATTTGGTTCAGGCGCAAGTATCCCGTAGGACTGTGAATAATGCGAACTGCGGCCGGTGGGGTAGCGCGTCAGCGAGCGAATCGGCCAGTTGCGCCAGGTCACGATCGACGAGTCGACGCTGCAATGAGATCGTCACTGTCGAGACGACGACCGCGGTGTCATCGCTGACGGTGCGAATTATCGCAGGAATTCAGTAGGCCAACGACTTGCCGGTGCCGGCCTGCACGACGAGAGGTGCTCGCTGTTTTCTAAGGTTTACGCGATTGCGATGGCCAGATCGAGTTGGCCGTTTCGGTGTCTGCCAGCGATTGCGACCACCAAGCTGGCCAGCAGCTCGGGTACCGAAAGGTTTGACACTGGCTTAGGCTGAGATCTGCCGCGTCGGGATCGCCGTACGCCAATTTCAGCCCCTCCCACAGCAGGCTGTGCAGCCTGGGTACCATAAGCTTGCGCGCCGCGGCCAGATGCGCCGCCATTGGTGTCAGCGACGACGTGCTTGGCTCGGGCCAGATGGAATGGTCGACATCCGGCACGGTTCGGTGCTGGTGGGTGCGCGTCCCGCTGGATAGACGACTTCCGCGGTTATGGTTCCGCTGGCACGGGACACGTAGCGCCTCGAGTGCGGCCCCTGTGGGATTCCTTGTGGCTACTGCATTTCTGTACCGGCATGCTGCGTCCATTTCGACCGCTTTGTATATTATGTCTGCGCACTTGACAGGTCAGCACCGCCAGCGTGTCGGAATCGATGTGGATCACGCCCACCGTCGGGACCAGCAGCGACCACTGCATTGGCCATGCCGGTCGTTACGTAGTAGGTGTCCACCAGTAGCGCGGTGTCAATGCCCAACGCGTCGACCTGGGCGTGAAATGTGGCGAGTTCCGTCAATTCGGGTGGAGCGTCTTTGTGACTGTGCGACATCGTGAATGCGTTGGCGGCGATGTTGTCTGTCGGTAGCCCGTAGCGTCGCTGGGACTCGAGGTTCAATGTCGCGGATAAAGCCGACGATATCGGCAGCGCGGGCCGCCGCGACCGCGGCGTGCTCGTGGGTATGTCGCGATCCCATCTCAATCAGCGGGCGTTCTCCGGAGGTACTGACCATGTGACAGCCGCAAATGCGATCGCGCTGTTGTGGTTGAAGATTGATAACACCGGTGTTTCGATCATCACGCACTCGGCGCAGGTTCCGAGCACCGATAGGTATGGGTGACCCGGGAAAGTTAGAGTTCGCCCTTGGCGTACCCGTTGATGTCGCTGATGAACCGGGAATCGCGTAGATAGTTCAATGTGTCGGGGTCGAGGAATAAGGCCAGCCACTGGCAGGCTTCGTTGAACCTCGACTGTGGCAAGGCTTCTAGCAATCGACCGGTTTCAGTAGTCACCCTTTAACGGCGACTATCTGGGAGTCAGCTAGGCGAACGCTTCGGATGTGGTCCGGCTGGTGAGTGGTGCCGTCGTGTAATGCCGCCTGGTCAAGGTAGTCCATCTTGTATTTGTCGGTCAGCAGCCCGTCTAAGACCGAAGTCGTTCATCCCGTAACGGTAACGGCTGTCAGCGCAGGCTCGGTATCGTGTAGGTCATGGTTGTTACGTTAGCTCCGATAGAGCCGAAGGTGAAGCCGAACACAACCTGGCAACACGAGTCCGCTCCAGTAGACATATCGGCCTGTCTATGGGTCACGATTGTGTGGGATGACCCCGTCAACTTGATGACGTACGTGACGTATGTGTTTCAGAAATTGTTCGGCTACAGCGAGCCTCATGCCACCAAGCTTATGTTGCAGGTTCATAATGAAGGTAAGGCAGTGGTGTCGGTGGGCAGTCGGGAGTCCATGGAAGTTGACGTGTCCAAGCTGCATGCCGCCGGTTTGTGGGCGACGATGCAGCAGGACCGGTGAGGGCCGAAGGTATATTCAGGATCGTCCGTGCGCAAATGGAAGCGTGTTGAGACTGACAACGGTCCCCGTTTTCGGTCCGCCGTGGCGCCGCACGAGGCTGCCCTGCTTAAGCACCTGGTCGGCGCGATGCTCGGTTTGCTCAACGAGCGCGAATCTTCCTCGCCTCCAGACGAACTCGAGTTAATAACCGGTATTAAAACCGGGAATACGCAGCGACCGGGGGATCCGACGCTGCGTCGGCTGCTGCCAGACTTCTACATGCCGGACGGCAAGGATCAGTTAGATCCCGCAGCTCTCGATGCTGTCAATAGCCTGAACGCCGCGTTGCGCAGTCTGCACGAACCGGAGATCGTCGATGCCAAACGCTCTGCTGCACAGCAGTTGTTGGATACGCTTCCGGAAAGTGGTGGTCGGCTGGAACTAACTGAAGAAAGTGCGAACGCCTGGATTGCTGCTTTTAACGACCTTCGACTGGCACTGGGTGTCCTGCTTAAGATTGACCGGCCGGCACCCGAACGGGTGCCGGCCGGTCATCCTCTATCCGTGCACTTCGAAGTCTACCAGTGGCTGACGATGTTGCAGGAATACCTGGTCTTGGCGCTGATGGCGACCTGATGATCTTGATGGCAGCGCCGATGAACTCCATCACCGACATTTCGGGTATCCAGGTTGGCCACTACCACAGGCGTGATCCTGACGCGTCCCTTGGTGCGGGCTGGGCGTGCGGTGTGACTGTCGTGCTAACACCGCCCGGGACGGTTGGCGCGGTCGATTGCCGGGGTGGGGCGCCGGGCACCCGGGAGACCGATCTGCTTGATCCGGCTAACAGTGTACGGTTCGTTGATGCGGTGCTGCTAGCCGGCGGTAGTGCCTACGGTCTGGCGGCTGCCGACGGCGTCATGCGCTGGCTGGAGGAACACGAGCGCGGCGTGGTGATGCACGGCGGAGTGGTGCCCATCGTGCCGGGTGCGGTGATTTTCGATTTGTCAGTTGGCGGCTTTCACTGCCGACCGACGGCAGAATTTGGCTATTTGGCCTGTCAAGCCGCCTGCGATGCCGCTGTTGGTGGCCAAGGTGCCGCCGTGGCTGTCGGGACGGTGGGTGCTGGAGTGGGGGCGTGCGCTGGCGTGCTCAAGGGCGGCGTCGGCACCGCGTCGATCACACTGGAGTCGGGGCCGACGGTGGGCGCGGTGGTCGTGGTGAACTCCGTGGGCAATGTCGTCGACCGCGCTACTGGTCTGCCCTGGATGACGGACCTGATCGACGAGTTCGATCTACGGCCACCTTCGCCTGAGCAGGTCGCCGGGTTTGCGCAGCTAAACTCCCCGTTGAGCGCGCTGAACACGACGATCGGAGTGGTAGCGACTGATGCCACGCTGAGTCCGGCGGCGTGTCGGCGTGTCGCAATAGCCGCTCAGGACGGTCTGGCCCGAACTATCCGTCCGGCGCACACTGCGCTGGACGGCGACACGGTGTTCGCACTCGCCACCGGAGCGGTCGATGCCGCAGCGACAGCTGATGTACCCATCGCGATGTCGCCGGAGGCGGGCCTGATCACTGCGGTCGGCGCGGCTGCGGACGACTGTTTGGCTCGTGCGGTGCTGGTTGCGGTGCTGGCCGCCGAGTCGGTCGCTGGAATACCGACTTACTGCGACATGTTTCCCGGAGCGTTCGGGACCACAAGCGCAGGGAGCAATCGTTGACGTGGTGGTGATTCGTGTTGAACTGTGGAGGCGATGGTGAATCTACGGGCGTCGCGACCATCCTGACGAAGGAAGTGTGTGGTGTGCTGGCCGGTCTCGAGGGTTTCGATTGCCCCAAGCGCCACATCTCAATGGTAAACGCTGGACGGTCGCCAACACTCTACTGATTTTACGCGCAATAGCGGCTCCACGTGTGGAGGTCGATGGAGGACGCAGGTGAGGTTGCCGTCGTCTCTATGGCTATCTATCACTCGCATATTGAGATCTAGGGGTATCCCAGCCGTACGGATGTGAACCTCGCCGCTGAACCCGGACGTACACTACGTAACTAGTAGTCCACCTGCCCCCAGACCGTTGCGAGCTGCCAAGCTCCGGTGCCGCTGTCGCCGACGGGGCCGTCATTATGCGTACAGAAAGTACTGAATAGACTCCAAAAAGGTTCTCCAAGAGTCCGAGAAAGGCCTGTAATGAGCGTCACTGTATTTTATCTCGACTACCCTGCAGCCCCACACCGGTGTCCAGAAGTGCGTATCTTGATGTCAACGACGAGAACGTGCGGTTTTTCGGCGGCTTGTACACTGTGGTAGCCGACGGCGATTCGGTCACCGTCTTGGTCTTGCTCGTAGTGGCAGGTGGGTGAGCGGAGCATACGACGCTATACGATTTCGTTGTTGCAAGCTTTGGGCAATACACCACCGGTTGGGTCGCCACGGCTGCCGTCACCATGAGTCCGGGGTGGGGCGCACGAGCCGAATGTGTGGCTGTGGGCGAAGCTTTAAGAGAGCAACTTTACCGGGTCGGCTAAGTACCTGCCGGCGCTGCGGATGATCTGGCAGGCTGGGGTCGACGGGCTGCTGGCGTCGGGTGCGACTATCTTTGAGCCTACTAGTGGTAACATCGATATATCACTGGCGACGGCAGCTCGCCTCAAGGGTGACCAGCTGATCGGTGTGATGCCCGATAACACGTCGATCGAGCGCCATACGATTGGCTAGAGCCCTACGGTTGCTGTAGATCGTTTTCTCGCCAGCAGAGGGGCAGATTCACATTGCAGTAGACACCGCCAGAGAGGCTGGCCGCCGCCAATTCATCTTGGAGGATGCTGGATTAGTACGGCAACCCGGCCAACATCGACTCGCACTACTGCGGCACCGATCCGAGCTGCTTCTCGACCTGCCCGAGATCACGGATTACGTCGCCGGCCTTAGGCGACACAGGCAAACGATGGGTATTATTCGATCTTTGCATGAGTATGTGCCCGGCGTCAAGATCGTGGCCGCCGAACCCTGCTACGGTGAAGGAGTATATGCGCTGAGAAACATTGATGAAGGATTTGTTCCCGAGCGATGTGACCCGGATGTGCTGACTATCTTATACGCGGTGCGCGCCGCCGACGCTGTGTGTCGTACCTGAGAACTGTTGGATTTCGAAGGCATCTTTGCTGACTTTTCAACCGACCCGGTGCTGTGTGCCCCTTTCGCGATGGAATCCGTGGTGCTAGCGGTTGGTGAATACGCTGACATCGCGTTGGTGGTTGCCGACGTCGGCTGGAAGTATCGGTCCACCGGCGCCTACACCAGTAGCCTGGGGATGAGGCTGAGAATGCCCTGGACTGGCAGTTGCAGTTGTGGGCATGACCCCCCGTGCCGGCGACGATGCAGAGCGAAGCGATGAGAAGAGCGACGCTCCATGACCCCAAACGGCGACTGGTACAAGGAGGCGATGAGGTGGGCGCACCATCCGCCTGTGGGAGAGGATCGACGCTCATGACCCAGCCAGCGAAAAATCTGGTCCATAAACCGGCGACCGAGACAAACAGGCGTTCGCGGTGGATGGCGGGCGGAGCGACGATCCTCCCTGTCATCGCGTTTCTTTACCTTGTCGAGTTGATTGATCAGTTGACGCGGCATTCCCTGGATGCTAATGGGATTAGGCCGTTGAAAACTGACGGCCTGTGGGGGATCATCTTCGCGCCTGTGCTGCATGCCAGCTGGCAACACCTCGTGGCCAATACAATCCCGCTTCTGGTACTTGGTTTTCTGATGACACTAGCCGGATTGTCCCGGTTCATTTGGGTCACCGCGATGGTATGGCTCTTTGGAGGCTCCGCCACCTGGCTTATCGGCAATGTGGGCAGCAGTTGCGGCCCGACCGATCACATCGGGTTCTCTGGTCTGATCTTCGGCTGGCTGGCCTTCCTACTGGTGTTCGGGCTGTTCGTCCGCAGGAGGTGGGACATCATCATCGGGCTCGTGGTCTTATTCGCATACGGCGGTGTGCTGTTGGGTGCCATGCCGGTGCTCGGCAGATGCGGTGGTGTTTCGTGGCAGGGTCATTTGTGCGGCTCGATCGCAGGTGTCGTGGCCGCATATTTGTTGTCTGCGCCGGAACGTAAGACTCGCGCGCTCAAAAAAGCCGGCACCGGTTCGCCGCGCCTGAAGACATGAGCTCGTCGCTGTTGCCCGTCGGGGTCTTTGACTCCGGCGTCGGTGGATTGACGGTCGCGCGGGCGATCATCGACCAGCTGCCTGACGAAGATATTGTGTATGTGGGCGACACTGGCAACGGCCCGTACGGACCGCTCTCCATCCCTGAGATTCGTGCGCACGCGCTGGCTATCAGTGACGACCTGGTCGGCCGAGGCGTAAAAGTCCTGGTGATTGCATGCAACACGGCGTCTGCGGCGTGCCTGCGCGACGCTCGTGAGCGCTACGATGTGCCCGTAGTCGAGGTCATTTTGCCTGCAGTACGCCGCGCAGTTGCCGCCACCCGCAACGGCCGCATTGGGGTCATCGGCACTCGGGCCACCATAGCCTCGCGCGCGTACCAAGACGCGTTCGCTGCTGCCCGCGACACCGAGATCACCGCGGTGGCGTGCCCGCGCTTTGTCGACTTCGTCGAGTGCGGTGTGACCAGCGGTCGTCAGGTGCTCGGACTGGCTGAAGGCTATCTGGAGCCGCTGCAGCGTGCCGGGGTCGACACACTGGTGTTGGGTTGCACGCACTACCCACTGCTGTCCGGACTGATTCAACTGGCGATGGGTGAAAACGTCACGCTGGTCTCCAGCGCCGAGGAGACCGCCAAGGAAGTGCTGCGGGTGCTCACCGAAAGGGACCTGTTGCGTCGACATGACGCGCCGCCCGCTAACCGGGTTTTCGAAGCTACCGGTGACCCCGAAGTGTTCATTCAGCTGGCTGCGCGATTTCTCGGTCCCGCGGTGAGCGGCGTTCAACCGGTGCGACTTCATTCTCGTGTCCATTAAATGGGTGTAAGAGATTCTGATCACCTTAATGGGCAATGTTTTCCTCATTCCGGTATTGGGCATGGCACAGTAGTGACCGTGCGCATAACCGTGCTAGGCTGCTCCGGCAGTGTCGTGGGGCCGGATTCGCCTGCGTCGGGTTATCTGCTACGAGCCTCGGACACCCCGCCGCTGGTTCTTGACTTTGGCGGGGGAGTGCTCGGTGAGCTGCAACGGCACGCGGATCCCGGCTCGGTGTATGTGCTGTTGTCACATCTGCACGCTGATCATTGCTTGGACATGCCAGGACTGTTCGTGTGGCGTCGCTATCACCCGATGCGCCCGGTGGGCAAGGCGTTGTTATACGGCCCGGGCGATACCTGGTTGCGGTTGGGGGCGGCGTCATCGCCGTACGCTGGCGAGATCGACGATTGCTCTGATATCTTCGACATCCGTCATTGGGTCGACGGCGAACCGGTGACCCTGGGAGCGCTTACGATAATACCGCGGCTGGTGGCTCATCCGACGGAGTCCTACGGCTTGCGTATCATCGATCCCAGCGGCGCGTCTTTGGTCTACAGCGGCGACACCGGTAGCTGCGACCAGCTTGTCGAATTGGCTCGGGACGCGGATGTCTTCCTCTGCGAAGCGTCGTGGACGCACTCGCCGGACAGGCCGCCGAATCTGCATCTGTCGGGCACCGAGGCTGGCAGGGCGGCGGCACACGCGGGTGTTCGCGAGCTGCTGCTGACGCATATCCCGCCGTGGACGTCACGTGAGGATGTTATCAGTGAGGCCAAAGCGGAGTTCGATGGTCCGGTGCACGCGGTGGTGTCCGGTGAGACCTTCGATGTCCAAGCTCCCGAACGAGTCTGATCTGGCTTACGGGCTTGTCACAGGTTGCTTGCCTGCTTCTTGTGCGTACCCGTGACGGTTCGCATCTTCGGCGGGCTAGGGTTGCTGCGTGTCCACACGAGCAGACGGTCGCCTTGATGATGAACTTCGCGCAGTGGTCATCACCCGCGGGTTCACCGAACATCCGGCAGGTTCGGTGCTCATCGAATTCGGTCACACAAAAGTCATGTGCACCGCCAGCGTCACCGAGGGAGTGCCACGCTGGCGTAAGGGATCGGGTAAGGGGTGGCTCACCGCTGAGTACGCGATGCTGCCGTCAGCCACCCATACTCGTTCGGAACGCGAATCGGTGAAAGGTCGGCTTAGCGGGCGTACGCAAGAGATTAGCCGGTTGATCGGGCGGTCATTGCGGGCGTGCATCGATCTGGCGGCGCTCGGGGAAAACACCATTGCCGTCGACTGCGACGTGTTGCAAGCCGACGGTGGCACTCGCACCGCCGCTGTTACCGGCGCTTACGTGGCATTGGCCGACGCAGTGACTTACCTGTCGGTGGCAGGCAGGCTATTAGATCCCAGGCCGTTATCGTGTGCTATCGCCGCGGTTAGCGTCGGCGTGGTCGATGGCAGGATTCGGGTGGATCTGCCCTATGAGGAAGACTCGCGGGCCGAAGTTGACATGAACGTCATCGCGACCGACACCGGGACGTTGGTGGAGATTCAAGGGACCGGTGAAAGCGCCACGTTCCCGCGTTCGACGCTGGACAAGCTGCTTGATATGGCACTGGGTGCTTGTGACAAGTTATTCGCCGCACAGCGGGGTGCGTTGGCGCTGCCGTATCAGGGTGTGTTGCCTGAGGGACCGACCTCCACCGCCTAAAGCGTTCGGCAGCTGAGCGCGCCGGCGACGATTCAGATCGGAGTGATTAGGTGGGGGTGTCTTCCAGACGTGAAGCGGCGAGAGGGTGGTGCTTGTGACCAAGTTATTGGTTGCTAGCCGCAACTGGAAGAAACTGGCAGAATTGCGTCGTGTGCTCGACATTGCCGGGTTGTCGACGTTGACGCTGGTATCGCTGAATGACGTGGTGCCGTTCGATGAGGCGCCGGAAGTCGGCGCGACTTTCGAGGACAACGCGCTGGCCAAGGCGCGCGATGCTTTTACGGCAACGGGTTTGGTGAGTGTGGCCGACGACTCGGGTTTGGAGGCGGTTGCGCTGGGTGGCATGCCAGGGGTGTTGTCAGCGCGTTGGTCGGGTAGTCACGGCGACGACGCCGGGAATACAGCGCTATTGCTGGCTCAATTGTGTGATGTGCCTGACGAGCGGCGCAGCGCGGCATTCGTATCGGCCTGCGCGCTGGTCTCGGAGTCCGACGAAGTCGTCGTCAGAGGGGTGTGGCCGGGCACGATCGCTAGGGAGCCGCGCGGTTACGGTGGGTTTGGCTACGATTCGATCTTCATTCCTGATGGTTCTGGCCTGGGAGGCCGCACAGTGGCTCAATTAAGCCCGGCGGAAAAGGATGCGGACTCGCATCGCGTCCGTGCGTTGACGTTGCTGATGCCTGCGCTGCGTGTTCTTGCCACGCGAACGTGAAGCTGGCCGCGATGCGAGCCCGAGTGTGGGGGCCAGCTTCACGTTCGGCTGTGTCTAAGCTCGAAGCGCGTTTTGATGTCCTTGGTTTGGAAATGCTCGACGATGATGCCCAGCAGCGGGACGGTTCCGGCCAGCAGCACACTGACCGTTTTGCCGATCGGCCATCTAACCTTGACGGCGAGATTGAACGCGGTTAACACGTAGACGAAATACACCCAGCCGTGCACCACTTCGATCCACAGGATTTCGTGGTGGAAGGCGAGGTGTGAGACGATCTCGTAGCATAGTGCGATGAGCCAGATACCCGTTGTCCACGCCATGATTCGGTAGCCGAGTAGTGCGGTGCGGCTTTTCTCATCAACATGAAAAGCGGGTGCTTGGGGTGTCTCGGGTCTGATCATGTTGTGGTCCTGTTCTGTTTTTCAGCGTCTTGCTTCGCCAGCTCGGCCAGGTAGGCGTTGTACTCCCGAAGGGTGGGGTCGTCATATGGCTGCTGCGCAGGCTTGGGGCGAGCGGGCAGCAGTTCGGGTGGAATTTCGGCTATGCAGTCCACATCCCGTGGCTGTGGGGACGACTCTTCGTAGCGCACGAAGTTGTGGTACGCGTAGAAGCAGAACCCGGCGAACAGCGGCCACTGGAATGCGTATCCTAGGTTCTGGAAGGTACCCGAGGCTGACTGAAACCTGGTCCACTGCCACCAGCCCAGGGCCAGGAAGCTACAGGCCGCAATGATCACCAAAGCGACCACTGCGGGCCTCCGACGACGTGTAGTGGACACCCCTTGAGGGTACATTTACGACTCGAGCCCGACGAATTGATCGCGGCGAGCTACTGCGGTCTCGCGTTAGATGGCGACGGCATAATTTATCCGGACGAGTCCACGGAATTCTGAGGTTGTCGAGCGCTTGCGCAGAGCACTCCACTGCCGCCGTACGATCGGCTCGAGACGTGGTATTACCCGCGTCGGATGCTATGGTTATTGACGACAACACGGCACCCGTAGTTATCGATTAGTCACGAATTAATTCTTCCGTTGCTTGAGTGACGAGCAGCTCCTGCCACGGCTCCAACCAAATCGATCTCAAGTATTTCTTGCCGATACTATGCCGGGGCAGCAGACATGGCTAGCACTTTAATAGTTTTAGTGTACTGAAACCTCGATACAATCGTCGGAATGACGTAGCATCGTCAGTCATTGCCTCGGTATCAGGAGGTTGATCGCCTGGCGGCAGCGGTCGGTGATCACCGGGCATTTTCGTCAAGAGTGATCCTTAGACGCTAGTACACGGCCGCTCCGTGAAATGCAGCCATCGCTGAGATTGGGTACTGAGGAGATAGCAGTACGTAGTTAGTGGGAGGGTGTTGAAGTAATGGTCAATATCGCAGGGTGATGATGTGCTCGGGCGCGTTATTTGAATTGGTCTGAGGTACTGCCAGGGCCACACGGTCTTTCGGAGTATGTTGGTCTTTCTGGTTATCGCGCAGCTGTTGAGGCCGTCGGCGACGAGTAGCAGAACGGCTTCGAATTATTGTGCTGATCGTATCTGTGCGTTCCTCGCATCGCCTTGATGGACCCAAGATAAGAGGGACCGTCTACGGGTCCGTCGGCGAGCGGAGCGGTACTATCGGCAGGCTCGCGGGCGTGATGGAATGGCAGACATGCCGGCTTTAGGTGCCGGTGCTCGAAAGAGCGTGAGGGTTCGACTCCCTCCGCCCGCACTCTATCAGATGAAGAACAGTTCGTGGTGTTGTTCCACGTAGAGCTGCACCGTCTATGCAGGATGGCCGGTGGTGTTTTCGACATCGTAGGTTGAGCGGTGATAGCGGCCTTCACGGGGCAGTCTGGCCATAGTGGCGATGTGTTGTCCGACATCGAGGCCAACCTTAGCTTATCAAGAACCGCTAGCCGCTAGTTGTCGGATGGCTAAACGGTGCTGATGGGTAGGCCCAGGGCTTGTGTGTATTGTTCGGCCAGTTCAATCTATGTCCAGCGTCGCCGGCCAGTCAATTCATAGACCACGCCAAGATGATTCGTGGGGTACACACAGCTACCGTGGTGACGACGTCGCTGCATGCGACGGGCGAAGTGCGGCTGGTTACGAACGTGTAGGGGCAGTTGGCCGCTTTCCTGGACTGAGCGCGCGGAAACTAGGGTGAAGAACGGGTTCTTGAGCAGGATAGTCGGCCGGATGTGCACGGCTGGGATGACCTATCAGCTGACGAGGCGTTAGGCGAAGACGATTTTTCTCGAATCCGCCAGAACTTTGGTCGTGGTGTCCCTGATGGGACCGTCGTTTTCGACGTAAGTCAGCGGTGCGCACAAAGCGCTGTGTGCCTGGGGAGCGGATCTGCTGGAAATCCTCGCCAGAAATTGATTCTGAAGACTTCGGCGGTGGTTATTGGCCGACGCTTCTCGTTGACGTCAGCCCGGCTTTGAATCCTCAGTTCTGCCGGAATCTTACATGCTATTTGGTTGAGCGCTCCCTGAAGAGCATATAGTGGTTAGGTGGAGTGGACATCGTGGCTGATACCGTCGGGATCATTCGCGATGCGAAGATATGCAAGATGACCAAAGAGCAGTTCGACGCGGTCATTGTGGTGCACCCTGAAGGTGGACTTGAAACGGTCCCAGGATGGCGGCAACGATCATGCGGGACAACACTTGGCATAATTGTGAATATGTCGTTGGTGTCTGGCATGGTTGGTTAGGCCAATTATTCGGCGACCAAGGCTGGGGTCGTGGTGATGACTAAGGCGGCGGCTAAACAGCTTGCCTGATCTTAGGTGTTCGGGTGAACGCGATCGCTCCTGGGTCGATCCGTTCAATTATGACCGAAGCAATGCCGCAACGTGTTGGGGACGCTAAGGTGGCGGAGGTTACGGTGAGGTGCGCTGGGGGCTTCGCGAAGTGGCCAACTCCGCTCTGTTTTTTTATTTTCGATCTGTCGTTGTACATGACCGGAACCGTTATGGAAGTCACTGGCGGTCTAAGCATCTGACGCCAGAGAGTGGTTATGGGCCAAGCTGTTATTGGTGAGCTCGAGTAAGCAGTTGCGGTGATGCGACAGTGGAATTTCGTTGCTGTCGAACGGGACCGAACCAATGTGCACGGTTCGGAAATCTCACTAGGTCACCCCGTGGGTGCGACCGGTGGCAAGGTGCTACCTACCTTGATGCACTAACTCGATCGCAGCCAGGAATGTTCTGGGTTGGAGGTGATGTGTATCGGCGGCAACCAGGGGCTTGTCGCGGTTTTCGAACGGGTTGTGTCGACATGAGTGGCTCTGGGTTGTCGCTGGTCGGTGTCAGTGTTGTTGGGGTGTCAAGTTTTTGTCTTCGCACCGCTGTGTGCTCTAATACCGAGTTAGCTTGGCGTGCAGGTGATCTGTATCGATCGGATCAGCGATACCTCCTATGTACATCGCTGGCCGATGACGGCGGACGGTACGTCTATCTGCTGGTCTGGACAAAAGGAAAGCGTTCGGACATGATCGATCTCGTTCGGCCGAAGGGTAAGCTGGTCCAGCGGCTGGTTGTCGAGAGTACGGTGTCGTCGTGACCAATGCCGTCGGTTTGTCCTGGCTAAGCCATGATCGCTTGGCTGCCAGGTTTGCCGATGTTGTTCATGTTCAGCTGCTTAGGTGCGGCGGCGGTGCCACCGGCGTGGATTACACCGTGAACGCGCGTGTCGGATTCCCGCTCGTCATCGGCTATGTGTTTCCGGCCTGGGGATATCTGTTGTGGCATCTGCGCTGTGCTGGCAGTCGTGGTCACTGTCCGCCGCCGTGACCAGTCTGGGGTGAGTGGTCACGCATCAGCGTGGCACTGGAGGACGTCGCACTGGCCACGGCGAGACACTTCGGGTTGTTGACTGAGGACGCAACGCCCGCGTTTCGGTAACGCTATCTATGGCTAGTAAGGTCATGATTGCATCAGTCGTGATGGGACAGCGTTCATAATTGTCGCGTTGACCGGGTGGCGTTTTCGCGACTTAGTTGAGGTAACGGGAACCGGGCTAGCGGTGGCTGCGCTTGTCGCGATGCTCCGTGTTGACTTCGACGACGAAGGTATCGGTATCGTGAAATGCTCTTTCGATTGTTCGCCACCTCGTCACGCTAGTCAGATTGCCTACGATATCATTAGGTCGTGTTGTTGCAACCACACGTTTTGTTTGAGCGATACTGCACGTTCGTAAAGGTTGCCAATGACGACAGGTAACTTTCAATCTGTTGTTCTCTCGGTTACGTCAGCCCGGTGTTGGAGAGTATTTTCGTCCCAGAGACGTCGACCGCGTTCGACGGTACTCATCCTGTTAGCGTGTCCGTTCCCGGATAATATACCGCTGATGTACCCACCAACTGTTTGGCTTAACTACCGCCGACATCACGCGCTTAATAAACACTAAAACGATCGTTGGCTGGGCCGCGGGATAGGGAACGAGAGCGCAGACGACCCAAACCCCTCAGACGCTCGGGCTGGGTGAATGTCAAGCCGAGGTTAGGTTATACTTACGGTAAGAAAATTCGTCGGCGAGGAAGTCATTCTCAACGCGCTGTAACTGGAATGCAGTGACACCTATCTCCAGGACATCATCGATCGGATGAGGGATATGGGTCTTGTTCGGATTGATGATTACGCCGACCTACGTCTTCCTGGGGGAGCCATTATTGACTTACGCGTTGTGTCCGTTGAGGAGCTGGCGTGCGGCAGGATGCATGTCTTCCAGGGTGCTTAAACTCATTTATTGCGGTGTACCTGTTGCGCCAGCACGGCACCCAAGGCTCAGAAGCAGCTTTTCCAGCCGCGTGCATGGCGACCGGCGAGTACCGAGGTGCGTTTTCAATGTCAGAGCCGGAGCCGGCTTCTGATGTAGCTTCGATCCGAACCTGGGCGGGGGTAACCCGGATGGCACCTACACCATATAACGGCCAGAGTATGTGGTTGACTAACGGCGCTAATTCCACGCTGGTTGCCGTATTAGTGTGCCCTGACGAAAACGCCGAGAGGCAGCACCGCAACCTCACTGCGTTTCTTGTAGAAAAGCCAACCGTTTCGGTTGAAGTGATGTCTGTGCTAACTATCTCCGGCAAGATCGGCGAGCTGGGCTATAAGGGCATGGACACCACGGAACCCATCTTCGATAGCTACCTAGCAAGCATCGATGACATCCGTGGCGGCTCCCCGGGGTGGGGATTCTTCCAGAAGATGGGCAGTATCGAAGTCGGCCGCGTCAACGTGTCGACAAGAGCGTGTGGCGTCAGCATTCGTGCCTTCGAACTCGTGGTGCATTGCTATTACTACTTAGTAGCGTCATACCTTCGGCAAGCCGGTCGCAGAGCACCAGAACATCGTGTTACCGCTCGCCTAAATGGCGATCAAAGTCAAAGCCGTACAATCTGATGATGGTCAACGTGGCACAGTTGAAAGATTTGTTTGAGCAACGACTTAGCTGCTGGTGTGGCTAAATACCTTGCCAGCGAATTCTGTTTCGAAGTCACCCAGCAGAGCGTCCGGATGCACGGTGTTTACGCTTACTCCAAGGACTACGAGATCGATTCGCTGATGCGCGACGCTTCGTTCCTGCTCATCGGTCAAGGAACCAGCGAAATCCAGAAGTCCATAGTCAGCAAGCGGATTATCGGAGAGAATCGTGTGTTACCGGTTCCTGTTCTTGACTCAGGTCCTTGACCTCAACTGTCCGAGGACGTTTCGCGGTTTGTCCGCAAGAGGATCTTCGGTTGTACCTAATTCGCAGAACAATCTATTAGTCCGGACCAATTGACCAGCGGATTGAGGGATACACGTCAAACCGGTTGTGAAATGCTGTTTATTCTAAAAGCGCATGGTTTGCTTGCTTAGCAGCGGCGCCGCGGCTAACGTCACCGACAGCCAACTGCTGGAACTTAAACATATCCAGGAACAACTGGAAGACGCTTCTACTGGCACCGGCGACGAGCGAAAGGTTCTTCTCAAGAACGATTTTCATCGGGACATCAATGTTGCGATGGACTCGCCAAAGTTTTCGCTCAGCTGATGTCACAGATTACCCGCTACGGGCCTGAGTCGGTGTTCCCTACGATCGGGAGCTGGCCTGACCAGTCGAACTAGGTACCATCAGCTGGTCTTGTCTGCACTCAAGAAAACATGACGACAAGGTCTTCCGGGCTGCAATGGCGAAATCTTGCTGCCGAGGCTATTCCGTCGATTGACCACCTTGTCGCGTGTGCTGTGCTTGCTGAAGCGAACTGTCCGCCATCTCGGCAGCGTCGGCGCAATAAGGTGATTTGAGGGTTTTAATGTGTATTAACGAGCCGCGGTCTCCTTGGCTCGCCCGTGTTGACCGGTTGATTCAACACCGTATATCCCCAAGCCGATCCCCCGGAAAAGTGCATCGTTCCATGCATCTCGACCGGATGTGCATACGGTTGTCCTAAATGTGGCTGTACATGATAGAAAGTAGCCGATCCCTGATGGGACATCGCTATCCGATTAGCGCTTAGGTACATCAAAATGATTGTTGGATAAAGTTTTTCACTACATGACGCTAATACTCAGGCTGAACAAGGTGATCTTCGTGTCGGATTGTCCAGTATTGAACAAGATACGCGTGCTACCCGAAGCGTGCGTACTGAATCTACCCGTAGAGGTTCCCGATAACTATCTCTACAACAATGCGCAGGAATTTTTCTTTGGACAAGAGCATTGATTATGGATCACTTCGAGTTGCACACACTGTCCAACGACCACGTAGACCGGCAAAACTTCTACAAGAGATTTTTCAATACCTGTTGCTCGATCGAAAAGGTTTGTGCCGCAGAATTATTCTTCTTATACAAAAACTTGTGTGGGAGAAGTTATGCATGATAGGTGTCACGACGATAGCACTACCCGAGTCTTGTAGCGACGACGGCGTGAACCTAGCTTATCTTATCTTGGTGGCTGAGAGAATCGGCCGGTCGCTTACGCAGGTTCCGTGGATCGATCATGTGTACACCGCGCGGCTGATGGCACGCCTGAGCGTCGACAGGAGCGGTGTTGTCAACGGAGCACGGCTCGCCCCCCTCGATATGCGGATCGCATGATCCCCACAGAATCTGCTTGCTTCTAAAGTGATTTATTGCCTATTATTTCACTTTCTGCGATGGTGATCAGATTGTGGGCCTGACGTCCGCCACCCGACTGGTGAAGGTCGATAATATCGGCCGGCTGCCCATGGCGTGGGTGGACTCCTAAGCTGCCGACCTTCGGACGGTTTTAGCCCGCGGTACCGATGAGTCGGTAAATTACGAACGAGCGTTCGATGAATGGTGACTGCTGACCGCCGCTGCGCTGATGGGTTTGGTCGAGGAGATGGATGACCATCGCGACGGAATTCACTAAGAAATTGCTACCCGCCGGGGGTTCCTATCGCCACGCTGCAAGCCATTTCGTATCCATGAGCGGATATAAACAATTACCGTCCAAAGCAGCCGTAATCTGGCCCGGAATGCCTCTTGGTCCTTAGACAACCAACCTGACGAATGACCAGAGTTTGGGGGGCCGTTGTCGGCGTTCGCGCTCATGGTCGAGGAGGCCGCTAGGGCGGCGACGATGGTGGTCCATATCCAAGGCGGCTTGGAATTTTTGGCGGAAGCCGCTGTGGAACGGCCTACATACCGACCTGGTGCGCCCCGGAGAGAGCCGTTAGCGGGCAGTGATCCAGGGTTTTCAGCGCCCAGCGGATTGCCGAGATTGTGGCCCCGCCCGTGAGAGCGCGTTACTTACCGTACTGGTTTCGGGAAGGAGCTTCGCTATGGATTTTTCCCAGATCCAGCTGTCCGACGAAGACACCGCCTTCCACGACGAAACGCGAAGATTTATCGTCGCATACGTGATCAAAGAAGTCAGGCGTCAAGATCACGAGACAGGAGACAACTTCGATGAAGGGTCTGAATCTGGCGTTCGGCACTGCGGAGTACCTGGCCGCGGAATGGCAGCCGGCATCGGACAGCGGATTCAGCCAGATTCGGCAACGTATTTGGGAGTTAGAGATAGTGCTCGGGCCCACGTGTCGTGGGTGACTTGGGAGACTACCGTCATGGTGGCGCTGTTGGTGGTGAAGTTCTGCTCGGTCGAGCTTCATGCCGAGGTGTTACCTGGAGTTTTCAGCGGCCAGAACCGGATGTGCCTCGGCTATACTGAGCCCGAAGGCAGCGCGGATGTTGCCATCTGCGAGACCTGCGCGGTACGTGATGTTGGTAGCTGGCTGATTAACTGATCGAAGATGTTGACCATTGGCGCGCACAACTGCTCTTATAGTTTTCCTGGCCACCAACACCACCCCTGGATGCAACAAAACACTAGAGTTTCACCATAGTTTCTAGTGCTGCAAGACTTGCTGGGCAGCGACATTCAGGGCATCTGTAAATCATGATGCATTCAGGTCAGCTATATAGCCGAGGTGGCCTCCAACGCAACCGCTTGAGCGCGGATGGTGGCACCATGCGCGTCGATCTCCCCAAACTGGTAGTTAATGTTTCCCATTATTTTGTCTCCTCCTGCATTGAAATTATTGATTAGCAGCAGTTTTCGAAACTAGCTGCCAGAAAGGATCTGCTTCGAGGTCTCTTCTTGGTGCTCGTAGCGATCGGCGGCGGTACCCAGCTGGTCACGCACGTCCTCCAGCCGGGTCACAATGTTGCGAAACGCTTGATTCATCTGCTCCATGGTGTCGTGGGAGGTCAACTGGGCGGTCCCACTCCAGCCCGCACCAGCGATGTCCATCGAGGACATGAACATCTTGTGGGACTCGTCTCGCACGTTCTGGGCGTGCATGTCAAATTTGTGCGCCATGTCCCGCATCGCCTGTGGGTCGGTCATAAAACGTGCAATTGTCATGCTTTTATCTCCTCCAGTTGATTTCATGGTGTTGTGGATGAAACAGTCACAACCGCAGCTTCTCTCCTCATCCTCCTGCGGGGTTGCGGGGCATCACGAAGGTTTTTGGTTGAATGCGCAGCGTAGTGTTGACGCTGCCCGTACCGCCGCCTCCAATAGGGGCCATAGGTGCCATCGGTAACCCCCCCATCAGCGAAGCCGGTTCGCTTTCGGCTCCGGCGGCCATACTGGCTAGCGGCAATACCCGCGCCGCCGGCGTGACCGGCTGGCTGGCCGCGGTCCAAGATTCCGGCACCCGCAACAAGCCGATCGACGCGGCACGGCCCAAGCGAGCAGTCACCTGACCACCCGGGCTCGAACTCAGCAAGCCGCGGCTTACCGACTGTACAGCAGCACTTCCCATCGTCTGAACCGCGCTTTCTGCCGCCTTGGTCGCCGTCGGCGCGAAGCTCTTCATCACCGAACCCATGCCGTTGACCAGTGAAAAGCTCGTGTTAACCATTCCCGCATTGTTGTTGATCATCGAGCAGAGGTCGTTCACGGGCGACAAGTGCTGTGCAAAGCCACCCCACAACGACGCCGAGGTAGCCGACGAAGGGTCAGGAACAGCGTGTGGCATGGAGGCTCCTACCTGTACCTGCTGGCCCAGTTGCGGTTGCAGCGTCTCCGTCCTGGATAAAATAGCGTTCACCTCCTCATCGGCCATCTGATCGAGTGCGACTTGGGCAACTGCCTGCTCGGCCGCAGAAACCTCTTGGGCTAGCGCGATCTCACTGACCATCTGTGGCGCCGCCGTAAATGCCTTCATCGCCCCCACTGCCTCCATCGCGCAGGCCTGATAGCTCACCATCGCTGTCGCGTCTTGGATCCACATCTCGGCGTATTCAGCCTCGTTCGCCGCGATCGCGGGGGAGTTTTGCCCGAAAATGTTAGTCATCATCAGTAGGCACACCTGCGCGCGGTTCGCGAACACCAGCAGCGGCGGCACCGTCGTCGTAAAAGCCGTTTCGTAGGCGCTCGCCGCTGCCATGAGCTGGGTTGCGGTCAGCTCGGCGCCTGCGGCGTTCTGGCCCAGCCACCCCCCATATGGTATGACCCGCTCTGCCAGCGCCGCTGCCGACTCACCTACAAATGTCATCAGCAATGCTTCGACCACTGACTGCAACCCCTGCGCCGCCGCAGTCAGCTCCTTGGCTAAAACAGTCCAGGCTGCGGCGGCGGCCAATATCGGGCCGGAGCCCGCGCCTAAATACATCCGGGTGGAGTTGGTTTCGGGCGGCAGCGCTGCGAAATCGAACATCTCATCGCTCCCTTGTACTCGCTGGTAGCCACTCGTGTGCAGCTAGCGACGTCCGCTACAAACTTTCGCGATTGACGGCCTCGGTGCTCGCATACGCCGACGAGCTCGTCAACAGGCTCTGGACTAACTCCTGATGACCGGCCGCACCCTGAGAGGCGTGCGCCTGGTACTGTTGCCCGTGGCTACTGAAAAACGCTGCTAGCATTAATGACACCTCATCGGCAGCCGGGGGGGCAATTTCAGTGGTCGTCGTGGCCGCCGCGGCATTACTTGCCGTTGTGGCAGCACCGAGGCTCTGCAGGGTGCTAGCTGCTGCGCTCAGGGCCTGTGGCTCTGCACTCACGAAGAAAGGCATGCGGTTCCTCCTCGAAACTCAAACAATTCGACTACTGCACGAGGAAAGATCAAGCGACCTGCTCACCTGCGCTCTCCCTCTCGACTGCTTGGTGGTGCGAACTGGCCTCAATGATCACCGTTATGCAACGTCGGCAACAGGTTAAAACCACCCGAATTGCCGTAGCTTACGGTGCAAAGTGCACCCATCGTCCCGGTAAAAGGTTAATTCCATCTAAACAAATAAACACTAGGTAAACAGCATTCGAAAGATTTGTAAAATGGGCAATATTATTCCTGCCCTGTCACCGGTGTAATTGCTAGGTATGCTTCTCCGTTCGGGAGCGATGGGTACACCACACGCAGTGGATCCTCGCTATGTGCTACGTGATACCTAAAACGATTATCGTTACTGACGCTAGTGGCGGCATCGGGCTGCGACGGCTAGTCGGTTACGTTGGCCCAGCGAAAATGTATGTGAATGTTATGTGGTAGTGGGGCCGGTAGGTAAACACGACCGCCTTCGTGGCCACGAAATTGGGTACGGACTACACTTCATGGTTGCCTTCCCCCGACCTGTACCGCATGACGCAGTCCCCCAGCTTGCGCCTCGATGCATCGCGCCACATCTACAGCACGTCGTTGCCTATGGGTTGCTTCATTCCGCGAGAGTGGGCGGACAGTAAGCGCAGTACATGGTCGGCACCGGATGGAGCGGACGGCGATTCGGGTGGTGACTGACATACTTGGTAACAGGATAGCTGAGACGGTGTGTGAGTGAATGCGCACGAGCACGGTCAACCACGCCAGTGTGGAATTGTCTAATGAGGCGGTCCTTCCACTGGAGGATCTCATGCGCGAGAACGCCGAACTCACAAGATCCAACGGCATTCTCAAAGCTGCATCCAACGGCATTCTCAAAGCTGCGGCATCTTTCTGCGCTGCCGAGCTGGACCGGCACTAAGTGTTGCGGCCTGCGGTGCGATGACTTAGCGCCTTCGGGCTGCTGTCATTGCCGCACGGTTCGCCTTTGTTGCTAAATGTGTCGAATCTGGTCGATGCATTCCACCGTTTTCGGAACTTTGTATCTGTCAAGCATTATTCTTTGTGTAGTCGATCACCTGTTGCTCGGTCAACGACGTAGCCCCGTCGCTAGCGGAGTAGTTTGCATCACCGCGTGTACCCTGCGTTCCCGGCGCGAATCGGCGATTTCGACGACACACATGTCCGGCGATGCTCGGAGTGCGGCAAGGGCAGGCTTGACTCCGGCTGGAAAGACATTGATGCCGCCGGTGATGATCATGTCAGCACGAGGGTCTACGATGTAGAAGTGGCTATCCGAGTACAGGTGGCCGATGTCGCCAGATTAACGGAATCCATCGTCAGTTGACGGTAGCGGCCGCGCCCCACCCAGATAGCGGTAGTCACTGCTCATCGGTGCGCGCACATACACGTCGCCATCTTCACCGGAACACAGCGGTCTTTGTTCGGCATCCAGAATCCGGATCTCGTTATCCGAGAAGCCGCGGCTTACGCTCCCTGGGTGAGTGAGCCGCTTGTCGCTGCGCAATGCCGTGGGCCCCGGGTTCTTAGTTCCTGTCGCAGGAGGTCACAATCTGTTCGAGACCGAGTCGCTCGAACTAGGTATACAATAATCGGCTGGCATCACGGCAGCGTACTGCAGGATAAAGATGACGCTGGGCAAGCCTTGTTTAGTCGATCTCGGGTAGGGCTTCGATGCGCGCCAGCATGGTCGGTGTGGCTGTGAAGTTGGTAATCTGATACCGCTCGATTAAATCCAAAACTATTGCTGAGTAGAACTTTTCGAGCACTACGAGATAGTCGCTCCCTGTCAGAGATGAGGAGGGTGGAGAAGCCGTTGGTGTGATGCATCGGTACGGGTACCAGTGGTTTGCAGCTGAACCACTGGTGTCCAGGACGATAAGAACGGCTCGCTGTGTTGAGGGATCCAAAGCGACGGCGCCAAATTAAGAATCACCTTGGGTGCGCCGGTTGATTTTCTGCTGAAAATTTCTTTTTCTATCGGGAAATTGCTGCGGGAATTGGGCTCTCGGACTTGCAGCTGAGAATACGTATAGGTGGGTGCATGATCGAATGGTTTCTGTTCCTGTCGCAGGGTGCGGTTATCGGTGGCATACATCACCGAGCGGTCGTGCTACGCAGAGGACAGTGGCTTTAACGGAATAACGTTCATCGATCATCTCGAGGCTCCCCGGCGCTAAGATGAAAGCATCTGGGATTTTACGGGAATTACCATCCTAGTGGCGGTCAGGACTCGGCGGCTGAAGAGCGGTCATCGCATGCTATGCGACGTGTTTCGGCATCCTGCGAACTTCGCTAAGTACGCTATCAACCTGTCGGGTACGTACGACGACAAATTCAATTTCGGTTTCGGATCATGTTTGTGGCCAGCGGAGTTCGCTAGATTCGATGTTGTCCAGTAAAATCCGGTAGATCGGTTCGAGCAGTTTCGGAAGCCACCTGGCACTGACCACGCAGTCCTGGACGGCCGGCGACAAGAGTCAGCGTTCCAGACCGGCTCATTGGATAACGCTGGTTCTTGGTGGAAGCGGTCCTCGAATGATGTAATTCGTTGTAAAGTAATCGTATTTGGTGGAATCTCCAGCATAATCATACTGATCGGTTGCCCCGACTGACTCAGGCGGCAATGCGTCCTGGATCTCGGTACAACAGATAGCGGGCTTCGTTTTGGTGATTAAAGCATTCGGCTGAGTGGAGCGGCGTCGAGTTTTGGTCGGGCACGATCTGCGGCCGAGCGAAAAGACCGCGCTGTACCGCGCTCAGCCGGACCTCCGGAAGTTCCACTGATGAATGGAATGGGTTGACGGCGTTTAACCTAAACTAGGCAACAGCTTTAGTGACGTTCGACACCTGGATTGCGTACACCTTGACGCGGAAGTTGGTTAGCATCTCGGTTTACACTTGTTCTGGCGTCGCGATGTGGACGCCGGTGCTATCCCGATCGATTTCGCGCCAATGCCCGGGCGAAAGCATTCATGCTGGTTGTGGATGCCGATTAGGCAGTCTGTGTGCTGGTATCAGCTCGTGTGCCGCCGACGATGAGATGAACACCAGCTGCGAATCCGCACGTATTCACGGCAGCACGGCAACGGTCACTACGAAACATGAATCCAGATTGATCGAGATGATTGCCTGCCATTGCTCGACTTTTTGCTTGTGCACGTATGTTCTGTCTAGCGAACCGGCCTTGTGAACGACAAGGTCGACTGATTCAAGTGTGTTTATGGCAGCAGAAGATTCTGCTGTATCGGATGCATCGGTCACGATGTGGCGGTTCACGATCCCCGCGGAGCGGAGCAGACCTTGGCGTCGTTCCGCCAACACCACATCAGTATTCTAGTTCACACAGCCTGCGAACACGTGCTTTCCCGATCCTGTCGTTGCTGTCGGTGACCAGTGCGGTTCTGGTGTTCAAGGGGTGCCGAATATCTCTCGGATGCGACAATGCCTGCGGTGAAAGTGCATGGATCGATTGTTCGGTCCGGTCTGACAACACATTAGGTCTGGGTGTCGGCCAGCGGTCCGGCGTGCCCAGTCGACGTCATCCTCGGTGATCGTCTCAGCGAACTTGATATGCGTGTTAAAACCTGCACGGCACTTCGCCAGCGATGGGTCAGTGCCCCGCGCTGATTTCTCGTCCGACCACTGCCGCTCATGGCTGGTCCACAGCGTTTTCCAAGCTGCCTACTACTGCGATGATGGTGTGGATGCTGCAGCCGTGGACGACGAGATCGTGGAATCGACAACATATTTAGTCAAGGGCAGGTTGTCATGCGATGTGCATAGCCATGGAATTGTTGACTTTACTTGAGTTTTGGCACTAAAACATCCGCATGGTCGTGCCGTTGGGTCGCTAGTGCGGCGCAAGTAGGCTCGAATTCCTGCAATGCCGCGCCGAGGTCGGCGAGCGCGACTGCCTTGCTCTACAGCAGTAAACCAAGCATGTAGGCAGTGCTGGTCTTAGTTGGTATGTGCACAACGGCGCCGTCACGGTTGCCTCGCCGTACCTAGACTAGCCCCTCAGTCTCCAAGATCTGCAGCGCTTCCCGAAGCGGGATCAAGTTGACGTTGAACTGTTCGACGAGCACTTCCTGGCGCGGCAACAGGTCGCCGTCGATGACCTTGTAGCACAACTCGTCAAGCTACGATTGCGCCCATCCTCAGCGTCGACAACCGGCAACGGACGTCGTCGCCAATTTCCAAGGTGGTCATCCGATCCTCGCAACTCGCTTAATTTAATTACGTGACCACCCGTGGCACTCACTGTAGTTAGTTTAGCAGTAAGATTGTAAATAGCTGTGTGAGTCTGTGTGAGTCGCGGTTCCGACGTGAACTGAACATGCTGGCCTGCTGTATGAGCGGTCTGTCCACCACGTTGAACGAGTCGGCATCACGGTGCAGGCACAATGCATGCCGATGTTTAGCCGTCACCCAGAAGTGGTGCTGGACGGTCTTTGCAGTAAGCTGAGCGAAACCGGTCGTGAGGTCGTGCCGGAATGGCGGTCTGTTACGTCACGGATCGGCAAAAAATCATCGGGAAAAACATTGCGACAGTTGTAATTGCCGACCCCGCTTTGTTCGGGTGTCACACCACCACCACGGCGTAGCTGTCAATATTTGCAATACTAGAAATAGAATCTAGTCGTCGAACCGCGGTAAGTGAGGTTGCCTCGTTTGCGTTCAGTTATGTGATATACGGAGTGCACGTGGATGCATACTGTTTCGGACTATAATTTTGAGCCGGGCCAAGATTCTTCAGAAAGGAGTTTTGGATTGACCGGTATTGCGTTATCGCTCCAACCGGTTCTCGGCGGGTTGGTTCATCGTCGAATTTTCCTCCGACTCGATTGCCAGGAGAGGAGGGCCAGCAAAGATGGCGATGACTTATCAGGAATAGCGAATGTTTGATGCGGTGACTGTTCGTGCGGCCATTCTGGATTTGACCACCCGACAAAATGGTGTCTACTCCGACGGCGATCGCGAACTCTGGCTCGCCACCTTCCGTTATTGCGATGCTAGCTGCACCCGGAAATGGCGAGCTGGTTATCGATCTGCGCGCGTCCTTTAACGGCGACGATGGATAGCGATTGGTGACTGTCGATCACGAAATCACTGTCGAAGAAGTCCACACGGTACTGTGCTTGTGTCGCGGCGCTTTTAGCTACTGCATATGGCGATACTACTCTGAATACCACCGGGGTATTTTCGAATGAACTGATTTACGAGCGCGATGGCTCGTATTTCTCTTCCTGCAATCTTGCCTAAGATGCGGTACCAAGCCGTCATCCGCGCTTCATGTGCGCAGTACCGCTACGTGGCATGACATGAACAAGGATTGGCGCTGTTATCCGTTTTAGCTAGTGCCCAGGTATTGGAAGCTGGAGTTTCAGGTCGCTGAGGGTGTCCCACCCCGGCCAAGAGTATGGTACTTGGTTTATGATGGGCCACCTAGACGCCGCCGAGATCGGTCGGCCATTTGCCTTTCTGGCGATATTCGGTAAGAACCGGCCCGGTAGCACGATAGTTGCCGATTTCTATACGATGGCGCTATTCGACCTGCAGACCGGTGATGACCACCTATAATGGATTAAGGTATACCGCAAGCCAACCTGAAATCAGATGTACGGCGCAGGTTGGCTATGATTGTAGGCCGCCTCGGCCTTGAATATCAAAACTGGGCCGGAGGTGCATCGTAGGCCTTCCGTTGCGACGGTGACGAACGTTACTTCATCTGTTTCTAATAGATTGAACTGGTTGGTATTGACCAGGCTGGGTGATCCGTACAATTAAACCTGGCCGTAATATAAACGCGCGCATCGACAGCATTGGGTGTGTCTATTTACTACGGGAAGGTCTTCTGCTTCGGCCAAAACTACACCTACTCCATATTTTCCAGACCGGATGAACGATGATCGAGACGTTGCGCTCGGGTGAAATGATCGAGTAGTTCAGCAGCACCGATGGGCATGTAGACCGGTAGTGAGTTCCGAAATGTGTGGGTGGCGTGGGCACCGGTGGAGACTCGCGGTCTCACGAATGGCGTGCGATCAATTTAGATAACGGCATCGACCCCAGTATTTGACAGCAGTTCTACCGTACCAAAAGTAATGCGCTGAAACCATTCTCCGGCGTGGTGCCGAGCTATCCGGACCCGGCGCATGCTATCAGTAAGCCGCCTAAGTATGCCTAAGACGTCGAGGTCATGGTGGCAGCTACGTTCGATAGCCCGATGCTGTGCGGCCCTTGGTGCACCCAATTGCACCGGCTCGATATATGCCTCGACCATCACGGATCACTTGTTCCGCACTGCAGCTGTGGACGTCCTTGGAGAGTCTCTGGTGGCTGCTCCAGTGCATGGCCTGCCGGTGGATCAGGTTGTGTCGTTGTCAGTTTCAGGTCGTCGCTATGCGGTGCGTGAGGGGTTGGTTCAGGTAGGTCCCAACCAAAAACACTAGATAGCAAAGATTCTCCACAATCGGCTCTACCATACTACCGGAGGATGGGTCGCCCGGCCGAAATTACCGGTAGCACTGTGACGTTCAGGTAGGATATGTCAATATGACCAATATGTGACTGGTGGGTTTGACGTGGTTCTTGTTGTTTCTGACATATCCTGTGGCGTGTGTCAGTTTCTCGGCGTGACGTCCTCCAATTCGCTGTCTTGTCACCAGGCCTGTTAGGTCTAGGCGCCGCTGCCGCGGCGTTGTGCGCCGCACCAGCATCAACGGCAGGTTCACTTGGTACCTTGTTGGACTACGCGGCCGGAGTCATCCCCGCCAGCCAGATCAGGGCTGCCGGTGCGGTGGGGGTAATCCGATACGTGTCTGATCCCAGGGGAACCTGGGCGGTTGGCAAACCGATTCAGGTCACCGAGGCGCGTGACCTTATCAATAACGGACTTAAAATCGTTTCCTGCTATCAATACGGCAAAGGCACTACCGCAGACTGGCTGGGCGGTGCCATTGCCGGCCTCCAGCACGCCCAGCGCGGAGTGCAGTTACACACCGCCGCTGGTGGTCCTGTCACCGCACCTATTTACGCCTCGATCGACTCCAATCCCACGTATGAGCAGTACAAACAGCAGGTTGCTCCGTACCTGCGGTCCTGGGAGTCGGTGATCGGACACCAGCGCACAGGCGTCTACGCTAATTCAAGGACGATCACCTGGGCCCTACAAGACGGCTTGGCTTCGTATTTCTGGCAGCATAACTGGGGCTCTCCCAAGGGCTATACTCATCCGGCTGCGAATTTGCACCAGGTTGAGATTGACAAGCGCACCGTTGGAGGGGTTGGGGTTGACATCAACACAATCCTCAAGCCCCAATTCGGCCAGTGGGCTTAGGCGGTCTGGGGCCATTGGCGCCTTTACCGGCCTTGCCTGACGCTGGTGTCCGTGCACTCCGGCAAAATACTTGTTTTCGCTCGGTGCACAAGGCTTTAAACTTGCAGAGGATGCTTAGTGGCACGCACCTCAACACTGTAGCATATCTGTTATATAACGATTATATGACAGATATGAAATATTCCATAACCATATTACTTTGATCAATTCAATTATAGCTACTCGACCGCAACCACCTGCACGCAGGATGTTTGTCCGCGGCGTCCGTGCTCGCGGTTTGACTCGGCGTTACTCACAACATGGTTACCCGTGTGTAGAACTCGCTAGTAACCGCTAGACATGCAAGAAGGGCACGCTCCTATGATTATATCTGTCTTTAATGACACCCTTGTTGCAGCCAATGCAGTCTGCCGCGCGGCTCGACCCACGGCCGGTGCGCCAAGCATACCGGTCAGTTGACTTTCGGTCTGCGGTTTAACGTGGAATCGACCGGAACTGACTGGGTCTCGCATGGCAGTCCAGGTGGCCTGGCAAACAGATACCTTATTAAAGACGTACACAGGGAGATATAGAGCGTGACAATCCACGAGCACGACCGAGTGTCCGCTGATCGCAACAGAAATAGCCTGCATAGCGCCCGTGCTCTGGTGGATCGGCTAACGGCCGGCGAACCGTACGTTGTTGCGTTCGGTGGCCAAGGCAGCCCCTGGCTAAAGGCCCTGGAAGAACTCGTGTCCTCGGCCGGGCTCGAAACCGACTTAGCAGCGTTGGTCGGTGAGGTCGAATTGTTACTCGAACCGGTCACCAAAGAGCTGGTTGTGGTACGTCCGATCGGTTTCGAGCCGCTGCAGTGGGTACGCGCGCTGTCAGCCGAAGACTTGGTACCGTCCGAAAAGTACCTGACGTCGGCTGCGGTGTCGGTGCCCGGCGTGCTGCTCACCCAGATCGCGGCCGGGCGCGCCCTAGCACGGCAGGGTATGGACCTTATCGCGACACCCCCGGTGGGGGTCTTGGGGCACTCCCAGGGTGTGCTCGCTGTCGAGGCGTTGAAGGCCGGGGGGGCACGCGACGCCGAGCTATTGGCAATGGCCCAGCTGATTGGTGCCGCCGGAACGTTGGTAGCCCGCCGCCGCGGCATTTCCATCCTCGGCGACCGTCCGCCGATGATGTCGGTCACCAACGCGGACCCCGAGCGGATTCGCTGGTTGCTCGATGAGTTCGCACAGGATGTTCGCACTGTGCTACCCCCGGTGCTGTCCATTCGCAACGGGTGGCGTTCGGTTGTTATTACCGGCACTCCCGAACAGTTGTCGCGATTCGAGCGTTACTGCCGGCAGATCTCCGACAGGGAGGAAGAAGATCGCAGGAACAAGATCCGTGGCGGCGATATCTTTGCGCCGGTCTTCGATCCGGTGCAGGTGGAGGTGGGCTTCCACACGCCACGTCTGGCCGACGGTATCGGCATCGTCGGAGGCTGGGCTGAGAAAGTCGGTCTTGATGTCACCTTGGCTCGGGAACTGACCGAGGCCATCCTGGTACGCGGCGTTGACTGGTTGCACGAGATCACCCGGGTACACGGTGCTGGCGTTCGGTGGATTCTCGATCTGGGTCCCGGCGATATTCTGACCCGGTTGACTGCGCCGGTCATTCGTGGCCTCGGTGTGGGCATTGTGCCCGCTGCAAATCGAGTTGGTCAGCGCACCCTTTTCACCGTCGGGGCTGTTCCCGAGGTGGTTCACGCTTGGTTGAGCTACGCCCCAACCGTGGTCCAACTTCCCGACGGCAGGATCAAGCTCTCGACGAAGTTTACCCGGCTGACTGGACGCTCGCCGATTCTGCTCGCGGGCATGACCCCGACCACCGTCGATGCCAACATCGTGGCTGCTGCGGCCAACGCTGGGCACTGGGCTGAACTGGCCGGAGGTGGGCAGGTAACGGAAGAAATTTTCGCCAACCGCGTCGAGCAACTGTCCGGACTTCTCGAGCCGGGACGCACCTATCAGTTCAACGCGTTATTTCTTGACCCGTACCTGTGGAAGCTGCAAGTTGGCGGCAAGCGATTGGTGCAGAAAGCCCGGCAGTCCGGCGCAGCGATCGACGGTGTGGTGATAAGCGGCGGTATTTTAGATGTCGAAGATGCCGTCGAGTTGATCGAGGAACTGGGTGGCGTTGGCATCAGCTATGTCGTGTTCAAACCCGGCACCGTTGCGCAGATACACTCGGTGATTCGCATCGCGACCGAGGTGCCCACCAAACCGATGATCATGCATGTCGAGGGCGGGCGTGCAGGCGGTCATCATTCCTGGGAAGACCTCGATGACCTGCTACTGGCCACCTACTCGGAGTTGCGCTCACATGCCAACATCACCGTTTGCGTCGGTGGTGGCATTGGCACTCCCGAAAAGGCGGCGGAATACTTGTCCGGACGTTGGGCGCAAGCGTACGGCTTCCCATTGATGCCGATCGACGGCATTTTAGTCGGCACCGCGGCGATGGCGACCAAGGAGGCCACGACCTCACCATCGGTTAAGCGGATGCTAGTCGAAACTCAAGGTACCGACCAGTGGATCGGCTCCGGAAAGGCCCAGGGAGGCATGGCTTCTAGCCGTAGCCAGCTCGGTGCCGACATCCACGAGATTGACAACGCTGCCTCGCGTTGTGGCCGGCTACTCGACGAGGTCGCTGGCGACGCTGAGGCGGTCGCAGAGCGTCGTGACGAAATCATCGCGGCGATGGCCAACACCGCCAAGCCTTATTTTGGCGACGTTTCAGAGATGACCTACCTGCAGTGGCTGCAGCGCTACGTTGAGCTAACGATCGGCGAGGGTAACTCGACCGCCGACACCGCGTCACCGGGCAGCCCGTGGCTGGCCGATACCTGGCGTGACCGGTTCCAGCAGATGCTGCAACGTACTGAATCACGTTTGCATCCAAAGGATTTCGGGATAATTGAGACAGTATTTACCGATCCGGTGCTACTGGAGAAGCCCGACCAGGCTATCGCTAGCCTGCTGGAACACTACCCAGACGCCGAAACCGTCCAGCTGCATCCGGCGGATGCGCCTTTCTTCCTCACGCTGTGCAAGACGCTGGGCAAGCCGGTAAACTTCGTACCGGTTATCGACAAGGATGTGCGGCGTTGGTGGCGCAGTGACTCGCTGTGGCAGGCGCACGATGCCCGCTATGACGCCGACCAAGTGTGCATCATCCCCGGCATTGCAGCGGTGTCCGGCATTACCCGGATGGACGAACCCATCGGTGAGTTGCTGGACCGCTTCGAACAGGCCGCCATAGACGAGGTGCTTGCCGGTGGAGCGGAGCCGGTGGTGGTTACGTCCCGCCGGTTGGGCCGCGCCGATGTGACCGGACCGTTGGCCGTGGTGCTTGACGCACCCGATGTGCTGTGGGCCGGGCGCATCACTACCAACCCGGTTCATCGGATAGCCGATCCGAATGAGTGGCAGATTAGTGGAAACCTCAGTGCGACAGATTCATCCACTGGTGCCCGGTTGCAGGTAGAGCCCGAAGACCAGCAGGTAGTTCTCACAGTCCCGGTGTCGAAAGGTTGGATCGACATCCCCTTTACTCTGCCTACCAACACCGTTGACGGCGGTACCCTGCTGGTATCCACCGAGGACGCCACCAGTGCCATGCGCGCAGTGCTGGCAATCGTTGCTGGTGTGGATGGGCCGGAGTTGCTGCCCCCGGTTAAAGACGGAACCGCCATCGTCACCGTGGCCTGGGATCCTGAGCGGGTTGCTGATCACACCGGGGTCACAGCCACCTTCGGGGAGCCGCTGGCGCCCAGTCTCGCCACTGTGCCCGATGCATTGGTCGGTGCGTGCTGGCCTGCGGTTTTCTCAGTCATCGGCTCCGCAGTTACCGACGCAGGTGTTTTGGTGGTGGAGGGCCTGTTGAGTTTGGTGCATCTGGACCACGCTGCCTGTGTGGTCGGTAAGCTGCCAACAGTTCCAGCCCAATTGACAGTCACCGCAACGGTTTCTCTGGCCATCGATACAGACATGGGTCGTATCGTGCCCGTCTCAGTGACTATTAGAGATACAGCTGGAGCCGACGGCGCTGTACTTGCCACCCTCGAGGAGCGGTTTGTGATCCTCGGACGTACTGGCACAGCCGAACTCACCGACCCGGTTCGGGCCGGTGGAGCAATATCTGAGAACGCGATCGACACTCCGCGCCGACGGCGTCGTGACGTTACCCTTAACGCACCGATTGATATGCGCCCGTTTGCAGTGGTTTCCGGTGACCACAATCCCATTCACACCGACCGTGCCGCTGCGCTGCTGGCAGGCTTGGAATCGCCGATCGTGCACGGCATGTGGTTGTCGGCTGCAGCTCAGCACGTGGTAATGGCCACCGACGGACAAGCCCGACCGTCGGCGCGGTTGATCGGGTGGACCGCACGATTCCTGGGCATGGTGCATCCTGGCGACAAGGTCGATTTTCGTGTCGACCGCATTGGAATCGACCAGGGAGCAGAGGTTTTAGAGGTTAGTGTGCGCATCGGTTCGGATCTGGTGATGTCGGCGACCGCACGGCTGGCCGCGCCCAAAACTGTCTACGCGTTCCCCGGACAGGGTATCCAGCACAAGGGTATGGGCATGGATGTTCGGGCTCGTTCCAAAGCGGCCCGCCAGGTGTGGGACCATGCCGACAAATTTACTCGTAGCGCGCTTGGGTTTTCAGTGCTGCACGTGGTGCGTGACAACCCGACCAGCATCACCGCCAGCGGTGTGCATTACCACCATCCCGAGGGGGTGTTGTACCTCACACAGTTCACCCAAGTTGCGATGGCCACGGTGGCAGTCGCGCAGGTTGCCGAGATGCGCGAACAGGGTGCTTTTGTCGAAGGTGCTATCGCCTGCGGCCACTCCGTCGGCGAGTACACGGCGCTGGCCTGTGTCACGGGAGTCTATGAGCTAGAAGCCTTGCTAGAGATGGTGTTTCACCGCGGATCGAAGATGCACGACATCGTTTTGCGTGACGAGCTGGGCCGCTCTAACTACCGGTTGGCGGCTATCCGACCCTCGCAGATCGGCCTGCCCGATGATGAGGTTTCCGCGTTTGTTGGAGGAATCGCCGAAAGCACTGGTGAATTCCTGGAGATCGTGAACTTCAACCTGCGTGGCTCGCAGTACGCGATTGCCGGCACGGTCCGTGGCCTGGAAGCGCTGGAAGCTGAGGTAGAACGGCGCCGTGAGCTCACCGGCGGTCGGCGCTCATTTATCTTAGTACCCGGCATCGACGTGCCATTCCACTCGCGGGTGCTCCGGGTCGGCGTGGCAGAATTCCGCCGTTCGCTGGACCGCGTCCTGTCACACGATCAAGATCCCGACTGGATCATTGGACGCTACATCCCCAACCTGGTGCCACGGCCGTTCACGCTGGCTCGAGACTTCATCCAGGAGATCCGGGATTTGGTACCTGCCGAGCCACTCGACGATATCCTCGCCGACTATGAAACCTGGCGCCGTGAGCGCCCGAGTGAGATGGCGCGGCGGGTGTTAATCGAGCTGTTGGCGTGGCAATTCGCCAGCCCCGTGCGCTGGATAGAAACACAGGATCTGTTGTTCACCGAAGAGGCCGCTGGCGGCCTGGGCGTGGAACGGTTCGTCGAGATCGGTGTGAAGTCGGCACCGACCGTTGCTGGGTTAGCTACCGACACCCTTAAGCTGCCTGAATATTCCCACAACACAGTTGAAGTGCTCAACGTCGAGCGTGACGCCGCGGTGCTGTTCGCCACTGACACCGATCCCGAGGTAGAGTCGGAGCCAGAAGACGTATCGGACGATTACGCCGCTGTACCGGCAGAAAGCCCGGTGGCGCTGGTAGCTGCTGCGCCTGCGCCGATGGTGCCTTCTGGTCCTCGGCCGGAGGACATTTCGTTCGGCGCCGCCGACGCCACGTTGGCGCTGATCGCGCTGTCGGCCAAGATGCGCATCGACCAGATTGAGGAGATGGACTCGATCGAGTCCATCACTGACGGCGCGTCGTCGCGGCGTAACCAGCTGCTAGTAGACTTAGGTTCTGAGTTGAGCCTGGGCGCTATCGATGGTGCCGCCGAGGCGGATCTAGCCGGGCTGCGGTCGCAGGTGAGCAAGTTGGCACGCACTTATAAGCCTTACGGTCCAGTGCTATCCGACTTGATTAATGATCAGCTGCGCACTGCTCTGGGGCCCTCGGGCAAGCGCCCCGGCGTCATCGCCGAACGGGTTAAGAAGATCTGGGAGCTCGGCGAGGGTTGGGTTAAGCACGTAACGGTCGAGGTCGCGCTGGGAACTCGTGAGGGCACCAGTGCTCGCGGAGGCCCCCTGGGCAACCTGCACGAGGGTGCGTTGGCCGATGCCGGCTCCGTTGACAAGGCCGTTGACGCGGCGGTCGCTTCGGTCGCTGCGCGACATGGCGTTGCGGTGACCCTGCCGTCCGCAGGCAGTGGAGGAAGCGCGACCGTCGACGCTGCAGCACTGAGCGAATTCACTGATCAGATCACCGGTCGCGACGGCGTGCTCGCCTCGGCGGCCCGTTTGGTACTGGGTCAGCTGGGTTTGGAGGGCCCGGTTACTGCGGCTCCAGCTACCACTGATACCGAGCTCATCGATTTGGTTACTGCTGAGCTGGGTATGGACTGGCCGCGTTTGGTGGCTCCGGTGTTCGACGTCAAGAAGGCCGTTGTCTTCGACGACCGCTGGGCTAGTGCCCGTGAGGATTTGGTCAGGTTGTGGCTGACTAGCGAGGGTGAGATTGACGCCCAGTGGTCGCATCTGTCGGAAAGGTTCGAGGGCGTTGGCCACGTTGTTGCGACCCAGGCAACCTGGTGGCAGGGCAAGTCGTTAGCCGCGGGTCGCCAGATCCACGCGTCGTTGTACGGACGGATCGCCTCCGGTGCTCAGAACCCGGATCAAGGTCTCTATAGCAGTGAAATCGCCGTCGTTACAGGCGCTTCAAAGGGGTCGATCGCCGCCTCCGTTGTCGCACGACTGCTCGACGGCGGTGCCACCGTGATCGCGACAACGTCGAAGCTCGACGAGGAACGGATAACGTTCTACCGTGCGTTGTACCGCGACCATGCTCGGTACGGCGCCGCGTTGTGGGTGGTCGCGGCCAACATGGCATCCTATTCCGATATCGATGCACTGGTTGAATGGGTCGGCAACGAACAGACGGAACGCCTTGGGCCAGAATCGATTCATATCAAGGATGCGCAGACACCGACGCTGCTGTTCCCGTTTGCGGCACCGCGTGTGGTCGGTGATTTGTCGGAGGCCGGTGCGCGCTCCGAGATGGAGATGAAAGTGCTGCTGTGGGCAGTGCAGCGATTAATTGCAGGTTTGTCGAAGATCGGCGCTGAGCGCGATGTCACGTCGCGGCTGCACGTGGTGTTGCCCGGCTCGCCCAACCGTGGAATGTTCGGTGGTGATGGAGCTTACGGTGAAGCTAAGTCAGCGTTGGACGCCGTGGTGAGTCGTTGGCACGCTGAGTCTTCGTGGGCAGCGCGGGTTAGCCTGGCATACGCGCTGATCGGCTGGACTCGCGGCACGGGGCTGATAGGGCACAACGACGCTATCGTCAGTGCTGTCGAGGAGGCGGGCGTCACTACGTACTCCACCGACGAGATGGCCGCAATGCTGTTGGACTTGTGTAATGCGGAGTCCAAGGTGGCCGCGGCCGGCGTGCCGATCAAGGTGGACTTGACCGGCGGCCTGGGTGAGGTCCACCTCGACATGGCCGAACTAGTCGCCAAAGCGCGTGAGGATCATGCGGCGCAGGCCGCAGAAGACGAGACCGCTGAAGCCTCCGAGGTAGCGGGCACCATTGCTGCGTTGCCTTCCCCGCCTCGTGGCTACACTCCGGCGTCGCCGCACTGGGACGACCTTGATGTCGACCCCGCCGACCTGGTAGTAATCGTCGGCGGCGCCGAAATAGGCCCTTACGGTTCGTCGCGTACCCGGTTCGAAATGGAGGTTGCGGGCGAACTGTCGGCTGCCGGTGTCCTGGAGTTGGTCTGGACCACCGGATTGATTCGGTGGGAAGAAGACCCGCAACCCGGTTGGTATGACACCGAATCCGGCGAGTTGGTCGACGAGTCTGAACTAGTCGAACGCTACCACGACACCGTGGTACAGCGTTGTGGCATCCGTGAGTTCGTTGATGATGGCACGATCGATCCTGATCATGCGTACCCGCTCCTGGCCTCGGTGTTCTTGGACAAGGACTTCGCGTTCGTCGTCTCCTCGGAGGCCGACGCTCGTGCCTTTTTCGAGTTCGATCCGGAGCACACGGTTATCCGGCCGTTGCCCGACTCGAGTGACTGGCAGGTCATCCGCAAGGCGGGCACCGAAATTCGGGTGCCGCGAAAGATCAAGCTGTCACGGGTCGTTGGTGGCCAGATCCCAACCGGATTCGATCCGACGGTGTGGGGCATCAGCCCCGACATGGTCAATTCCATCGACCGGGTAGCGGTGTGGAGCATCGTGGCGACTGTCGATGCGTTCCTGAGCGCTGGTTTCAGCCCCACCGAGGTGATGAGTTATGTGCACCCGAGCTTGGTCGCCAATACCATGGGCACCGGCATGGGTGGTGGCACTTCGATACAAAAATTGTACCATAGCAACTTGTTGGGCCTTAGCAAACCCAACGACATCTTCCAGGAAGTTTTGCCAAATATCGTTGCCGCGCACGTGGTTCAGTCCTATATCGGCAGCTATGGCTCAATGATTCACCCGGTCGCTGCATGCGCAACGGCCGCGGTGTCGGTTGAGGAGGGTGTTGACAAGATCCGGCTGGGTAAGGCCGAGCTGGTGGTAGCCGGCGGCATAGATGACCTGACGCTGGAAGGCATTATCGGCTTTGGTGATATGGCGGCCACCGCCGACACCGCCATGATGCGTGGGCGAGGCATCCATGACTCCAAGTTCTCCCGGCCCAACGATCGGCGTCGGCTGGGTTTCGTCGAAGCCCAGGGTGGTGGCACCATCCTGCTGGCGCGTGGTGACTTGGCGCTCAAGATGGGCCTTCCTGTGCTTGCGGTAGTGGCGTTCGCCCAGTCGTTCGGTGACGGTCTGCACACTTCGATCCCAGCTCCGGGCCTAGGCGCGCTTGGCGCAGGCCGCGGTGGTAAGGATTCGATTTTGGCCCGGTCGCTGGCCAAGCTCGGCGTGTCTGCTGACGACATTGCAGTGATCTCCAAGCACGACACTTCGACGCTGGCCAATGATCCCAACGAGACCGAGCTGCATGAGCGGCTCGCTGACGCGATGGGCCGCTCCGCGGGCGCTCCACTGTTCGTGGTGTCGCAGAAGAGCCTCACAGGCCACGCCAAGGGAGGCGCGGCGGTCTTCCAGATGATGGGCTTGTGCCAGATGCTGCGGGATGGGGTAATCCCGCCCAACCGCAGCCTGGATTGCGTCGACGAGGAGCTGGCCGGCGCGGCGCACTTTGTCTGGCCACGTGACACGCTGCGGCTCGGCGAGAAATTCCCGCTTAGGGCCGGCATACTGACCAGCCTCGGGTTCGGGCACGTGTCGGGTTTGGTGGCGTTGGTGCATCCGCAGGCGTTTATCGCCGCGCTGGACCCAGGTCAGCGGGACGACTACCAGCGGCGTGCAAATGCGCGCCTGCTAGCCGGTCAGCGGCGTCTGGCTTCGGCGATCGCTGGCGGTGCGCCGATGTACGAGCGGCCATCGGACCGTCGCTTCGGCCACCACGTGCCGGAGAAGCTGCAGGAGGCGGCGATGTTGCTGAATCCGGCTGCTCGGCTTGGTGACGGCGAGGCTTATATCGGTTAACTTCGGTCAATCGGTTAACGTAGCACTTCGTGGGCATTGTCGGCGTGGGGATCGACCTCGTTGCTATCCCTGATTTCGCTGAGCAGGTTAACCAACCGGGAACGATGTTCATGGCTACCTTCACTCCTGGTGAGCGTCGCGATGCCTCGGACAAGAGTTCTTCAGTGGTGTGTCACCTGGCGGCGCGTTGGGCCGTGAAGGAAGCGGTGATCAAGGCGTGGTCAGGATCGCGGTTCGCTCAGCAGCCGATGCTGCCCGAGGACATCCATCGCGATATCGAGGTGGTCACCGACATGTGGGGCCGTCCGCGGGTCCGGCTCACCGGAGCCATTGCTAAGCACCTGGCGGATGTGACGATCCATGTATCACTGACGCACGAAGGGGATACCGCGGCGGCAGTGGTGGTCTTGGAGATTCTGTAAGCTAGGGTACCTCCCGTTTGCAGAAGGTACCCCATCCGCTTGCGGCGCATGCTGGCGCGTAGTAGACGCTGAACTAGCCTCAAGCCATGAGTAATCTGATTGAGCGTGTTCGTGAAGTGCTACCGTTGGTGCAACGCGACCTTGAGGACTTGGTGCGGATCGAATCGGTGTGGGCCGATCCTGCCCGGCGGAATGAGGTGGATCGCAGCGCTCAGGTGGTCTTAGATCTGTTGTCACAGAAGGGTTTTAACTTTGTACTTATCCTCAGTGAGGGTGGTGCGCCGGCCGTCATTGCCCGGTATCCGGCACCACCGGGAGCGCCCACCGTGTTGCTGTATGCCCACCATGACGTTCAGCCGGAAGGTGACCGCGACCAGTGGGCATCGCAACGCATTTAGCGGCGTTCCGGGCGCATGGTGGTCGACCGCCGGTGGGTGTGACGGTTTTCGTGGAGGGCGAAGAAGAATCCGGATCGCCGTCGTTGGGAAGGTTGCTGGCCGCCTATAGCGATGCGCTGGCTGCCGACGTAATCATAATCGCTGACTCGGACAACTGGAGCACCGATGTTCCCGCGCTGACGGTGTCACTGCGCGGTTTAGTCGACTGCGTCGTTGAGGTCGCCACACTTGACCACGGGCTGCATTCCGGCTTGTGGGGTGGTGTGGTTCCTGACGCGCTGAGTGTGCTATTGCGGTTGCTGGCCAGCCTGCACGACGACGACGGCAACGTTGCCGTGGCAGGTCTGCATGAAAGTACTACTGCCGCAGACGTGAACTATCCGCCCGAGCGGGTACGGGCTGACTCTGGCTTGTTGGACGGGGTGTCTGAAATAGGCTCGGGTTCAGTGCCGCAGCGGCTATGGGCCAAACCGGCGATAACTGTGATTGGTATCGACACCACATCCGTTGCTGCAGCCTCGAACACGCTGATCCCGCGGGCCCGAGCCAAGATCAGCATGCGGATCGCGCCGGGCGGTGATGCCGCGGTGCACCTGGATGCGTTAACCGCGCATCTGCGGCAGTATGCCCCGTGGGGTGCCCAAGTCAGCGTTATCCGCGGCGAGGTCGGCCAACCGTACGCCATCGAAGCCAACGGCGGAGTTTATGACGCCGCGCGAGCAGCGTTCCAACAGGCGTGGGGTGCTGATCCGATCGATATGGGGATGGGTGGCTCGATTCCGTTCATCGCCGAGTTCGCCACTGCGTTTCCGCAAGCGAAGATCCTGGTAACCGGCGTCGGAGACCCTGCAACACAAGCTCACAGCGTTAACGAGAGCGTGCATCTGGGTGTGCTGGAACGCGCGGCAGTCGCTGAAGCGCTGTTGTTGGCTAACTTGGCTGAGTGGCGCCAACACTCGCACGGCACTGGGTGTTTTAGGTGATCACCGTTGTTGTTGTGTGGTGGCCGGGGGTGTTGGTGTTTGTGGCAGGAATTGTTGGTCGGTTTCATAGGTGGCAGGTGAAGTAGTGTTCTGGTGTGCCATCGCTGGCCGATACGGTCGGGAGTTTGGTGGGCTAGCCTAGATCTTGTTGGCGCTGGGTGTTGGGGGCGCTTTCGGGTGCATGCTATGGCTGTGGGGTGTCTGTTTGTTCACCGGCCCTCGGCCAGCCGGTGTGCCCCCGGCTGTGTTGGTGCCGTGTTGGTTTCACAGTTCGTCGATGACCTCGCAGCCGGTGATGACGCGTACGGCGGTGCTCTAGCCTAGGGCAGTACTTGACTTTTTGTGGGGATCGACCGCGGAAGGAAGATAAAAGCCATCCACGGCGTGATCTGGTGACTTGTGCGCGTGGCGGGCTAACACATCACCAGAAAAGCGCAACTGATCCCCGGCCACCCGCCACACCAGACGCACCCCCAGCATCGCCAGCTTCGATGTCGCGGCCGGTGACCAACACCAACTACTCGGCGGCCCTTGCAAGCAGCCCACCTACGCCGCGACCAACCCTAAACCACCAACACAACCCACACCACCGATCCCCACCACATAACCCACCACACCCCTCAACCACACAAAAATCAACAACACCCTAGGCTTCAATTACCCCAGCGATGCACCGTTCAATACTGGCTCGCACAGGTAGCTGCGGTGCTGTGGCTCGTGTGTCGAGGTCATTGGCGTGGTCGGCAACCGCTTGGGTACCACGCGTTGTATGATCCGGTGCGCCGTTGGCTCAGAGTGGGTACTGGTGTGGTTGCTAAGCAATTTGCGTAGCAACCACACGAAGGATGCGTCCGTGCGTCAGTGTGCCGCAGAATTCCAAGAACACGTCGCGTCCTCGGCTACGCAGATAAACGCGAGTTTCATCGCTTCTACATAGAGAGGTAATTGATTCGCGTACTGTAGGGTTATTCGGAAACAGAACTGTCAATTGAATTTCGTGCTTAAGTCGATTCACCTGTACACGATTTACCTTATCATCACACCGTCGTTGCAGACTTTGAAGTGCAAATTTTCCACTTGGTAGTTGGCAAGAGCAGAAATCGGGGGAATGCCGAATAAATAGCTAGGAGGGCACTCCAAATGGTCCTTGCTGCAACCACGGCACCAGCTCCAATGCGCCGTCCAGCGGCACGTCCGCGACGTCTCGGCCGGAGTTGAACGATGTCTGAACGTCCTAGGCGATCTTACGGAAAGACGATCCAGCGGCTGGGACCGTAATCGGAGCAAAGCTGGTGCACTAACCCGCTGTTATGCAGTCAAGCTAAACTGCGGGGAGTATCGATTGGGGTTATCGTGTAATACGTTTTGGTTCCGGTGGGGTTTTTGTTTGACCACGGCGGAGGTCGTGAACATACTGCTACAGAACTGTGCGTTCGCCAATAAGCAAGAAGATTCGAACGCAACTGTTTGCTGTTCGTCCATCAACTGCATGCCCATGATTTCGCAGGGCGCCGAGGTGTCAGACAGTGGCAGATGGAATTCGAGAAGGGATCTCTCGGTAGCCTCGGAAAATTTGGCCCATTTGCGTACCGCGGAGGGATCTACGGTACGGGTGGATGTGTATTGGGGCTGCCGGACGCAGTAACCATGATAGCTGCCCACCTCTGCCAGACGAATGTGGCCCTCCGTCTCTGATCAGGGCGATGTACAATCCGTACAGCATATGAACTTCTGCGCGCTACGCCGATGAACATGGCGTGGCAGTGTAGATGGTCAGTCACAAAGAGGCAGGTGAAGTGATCGTCGTGCGGAGTGATCGAGAACTGGAGTCAATCCCACTGCATGCGGGTTTAGGGTAGCCAACAAGTGGTTTCGCCATTCGCTTGACTCGGTTAGCTCGTCATGTTGAATTGGGACGAAATGGAGATTTCCGGGATTGATGATCATCCGCCGCATGAAATGGTTAGTGGCAGTATGCTTGAATCAACTGCGGTAGATGTCATGGTCATGGCGACGCAGGTGTGCATTGATGACGTGCGTTATGGTAAGAATTATTGTAATGACCGGGCATGTCCCAGGGGAAAATAAGCATCCGTTACATTTCTAGACTGCGGATGGCATATAGGTGATAATTAAGAAAGTAGTGGGCTTGACATAATAATTCATATAACTGGCCGGGACGGTGCCTCGCCGGTGCTTGGTTGCTTTTATCGATCGTTGCGGGGGGACTGTTGCCAGGACACGAGCGAGCCTAGTTGCCTAGTTGTGCCAAGTATTCCTGGAGTGAAGCAACCGTCACTCCCCCCTAAGCTGTTTTGATCACTTTAAGTTCTCCAAGTCGCTCAGCGATGTAATTTCGCTAGAAAGCCGCTAAGTCATCGCAACTTCAATGGTTGCAACGATGCGCACAGAAAACAATTTTAAAATTTTATCTCTGCCCAAAATAATTGTCGTGATGATGTCTTCATCACGCCGACAGTTCTGTCGATAGCGATTGAGACGAGTCGGTGCCAGCGGCCAGTTGATGACAAACATCGATCGTGACCGTGTGGTTGGTACTATGGTGTGTACCATATCCTCCTTACCTGTTAGTGTGATTTAGTGGTCGTGCGCAAAAAGCGGGACCCACTCGGTCGATGCAGGGCTTTCGTGCTGTCGCTGTATGTGCGGTTTCTCCAGTGATTGACCTTCGCTAGGTATGACTGAGCTGAGCTTAGGCGAGTCGTGGTGGTTGGATTTCGCCGTTTCGGCAGCATTTAATTTTTCCCGGTCTCACCTCCTCACGGCGGCGGTGCCACAACCCGCGTGGACCAGTAGAATCATCGCTAACGGCATCGATCCGGCCATCACCGGTTAGCCTTCGGAGGAATAGCACTACGTCCTAGTAGAAGCCCAGTAGAACCGAACGGGTGGGCCCGTCACAGCCTTGAATGAGTGGCCGTGCGTCCGCGTGCGGCAAGCGGGGTGGTACCGCGGCGCTCGCGCACCTAGCGCGTCGTCGTCCCCGTGCCTACTTGTGTAAATGGTCCAGGAGACGGATGATTGACAGCGCCTACCCGCGCACTGATCTGGGCGCCGACCAGCGCGGCAGGTCCCCAGATTTTCCTGCGCTGGAAGCCCAGGTTCTCGATTATTGGTCCAACGACGACACTTTTCGGGCCAGCATAGCCCGTTGTGACGACGCTCCCGAATACGTGTTCTATGACGGGCCTCCCTTCGCTAATGGTCTGCCACATTATGGGCACCTGCTTACCGGCTATGTGAAGGACATCGTTCCGCGCTACCGCACTATGTGTGGCTATAAAGTGGAGCGCCGCTTTGGTTGGGACACGCACGGGCTGCCTGCTGAACTCGAAGTCGAGCGGCAGCTGGGTATCACCGACAAATCCCAGATCGACGCTATGGGCATTGCCGCGTTCAACGAAGCATGTCGCAAATCGGTGTTGCGCTACACGGACGAATGGCAGGAATATGTGACCCGCCAGGCGCGCTGGGTCGACTTCGATAACGATTACAAGACACTCGATCTGTCCTACATGGAGTCGGTGATCTGGGCGTTTAAACAGCTGTGGGACAAGGGTTTTGTTTATGAAGGCTATCGGGTGTTGCCTTACTGTTGGCGCGACGAAACCCCGCTATCTAACCACGAACTGCGGATGGACGACGAAATTTATCAAAGCCGTCAGGACCCGGCGGTCACGGTGGGTTTCAAGGTGGTGGGGGGTGACGATGAGGACCTGGTTGGTGCTTACTTTTTGGTGTGGACGACGACGCCCTGGACGTTACCGTCGAACTTGGCCGTTGCCGTCCATCCGGATGTCATCTACGTCGAGGTCAGGGCAGGCGATCACCGTTTTGTTTTGGCACAAGCACGGTTGGCCGCCTATGCTCGAGAGTTGGGTGACGAACCCGAGGTGCTTGGCATCTATCGTGGCGTCGACCTGTTGGGTAGGCACTATCTGCCGCCGTTCCAGTATTTCTACGAGTCTGCTAGGAACGCATTTCAGGTGCTCCCAGGCGACTTCGTGACCACGGATGACGGTACTGGCATCGTCCACATGGCGCCTGCCTACGGCGAAGACGACATGGCGACCGCCGATAAGGTTGGCATCGTTCCTGTCACGCCGGTTGACGCTAACGGTCGTTTCGACGCCACCGTGCCCGATTACCAGGGGCAACATGTCTTTGAGGCCAACGCCCAGATCATCCGCGATCTGAAGAATCAGAGTGGTCCAGCGGCGGTGCACGGCACGGTGTTGCTTCGTCACGAAACGTATGAACACCCATACCCGCATTGCTGGCGATGTCGCAATCCGCTGATCTACCGCGCGGTGTCGTCATGGTTTGTCGCCGTGATGGAATTTCGGGACCGCATGGTGGAATTGAACCAACAGATCAACTGGTATCCTGAGCACGTCAAGGACGGTCAGTTTGGTAAGTGGTTGCAGGGTGCCCGCGATTGGTCCATCTCACGAAATCGCTACTGGGGCACCCCAATCCCGGTGTGGAAGTCGGATGATCCCGATTACCCGAGAATCGATGTATACGGCAGCTTGGATGAGCTAGAGCGCGATTTCGGGGTGCGTCCCACGAATCTGCATCGCCCCTACATCGACGAGCTCACCCGGCCCAACCCTGACGACCCCACCGGCGTTAGCACCATGCGACGGATCCCGGATGTTTTCGATGTGTGGTTCGATTCGGGTTCCATGCCTTATGCTCAGGTGCACTACCCATTTGAAAACGATGCCTGGCTCGACGGAGTCGATTGCGTTGACCTTGACAGAAAGGTCGACGCGCATTACCCAGCTGATTTCATCGTCGAGTACATTGGTCAGACCCGTGGCTGGTTCTATACGCTGCATGTGTTGGCCACTGCACTATTTGATCGTCCGGCATTCAAAACCTGTATGGTGCATGGGGTCGTGCTGGGTTCCGACGGTCAGAAAATGAGCAAGTCGGTGCGCAACTACCCGGATGTCACCGAGGTGTTTGACCGCGACGGTTCCGATGCCATGCGGTGGTTTTTGATGGCTTCGCCGATCCTGCGTGGCGGCAACCTGATCATAACTGAACCCGGAATCCGCGAAGGCATGCGACAGGTGCTGCTGCCGTTGTGGAACGCTTACAGTTTTTTGGCCCTTTATGCATCGAAAGTTGGTAACTGGCGCACGGATGTGTCACATGTGTTGGACCGTTATATTCTGGCAAAGCTGGCGGTACTGCGTGATGATCTCAGTCAGGCGATGGAGGTCTGTGATATACCTGGGGCCTGCGAACAGCTTCGCCAGTTCACCGAGCCGCTAACGAATTGGTATTTGCGACGGTCGCGTTCGCGGTTCTGGGACGAAGATGTTGATGCTATCGATACCCTGCACACCGTGCTGGAAGTGACCGCTAGGTTGGCTGCACCACTGCTGCCGTTGATAACCGAAATTATTTGGCGCAATGTCACCGGTGGGCGTTCGGTACACCTGACCGATTGGCCGCAAGCCAACGATCTACCTGCCGACCCTGACTTGGTTGCCGTGATGGATCAGGTCCGAAACGTGTGTTCAGCAGCGTCATCGTTGCGCAAGGCCAAGAAGCTTCGGGTACGTCTTCCTCTACCGAAACTTATTGTGGCGGTGTATAACACACAGAGACTAAAGCCTTACATCGACTTAATCGGCGATGAGCTTAACGTCAAGCAGGTAGAATTGACCGATGCTATTGACACCTACGGCCGATTTGAACTCACCGTCAACGCTCGAGTGGCCGGGCCGCGGTTGGGCAGGGATGTGCAGGCCGCCATCAAGGTGGTCAAGGCGGGAGAAGCTGTCGTCAACCCAGATGGCACCCTGACTGCTGGGCCGGTTGTGCTGCAACCTGACGAGTACAGTTCGCGGTTGGTGGCCGCTGACCCGGAAGTCACCGCGGAGCTGCCCGATGGGGCCGGTCTTGTTGTGTTGGACGATACGGTGACTCCCGAGCTGGAGGCTGAGGGCTGGGCCAAGGACCGGATCCGCGAACTGCAGGAGTTGCGTAAGTTGACCGGGTTGGACGTTTCTGATCGCATCCGGGTGTTGATGTCGGTGCCGGCCGAGCGGGCCGACTGGGCGCGCATCCACCGCGACCTCATCGCCCGCGAAATTTTAGCCACCAGCTTCGAGTTCGGCGAGACGGCTGATTCGGTGGGTATCGGAGACGGCGTTCGCGTCAGCCTTTTCAAGGTCTGAGTCGAGATCGACGTTTTGCAGTGTTGTTCTCGAACTTTCTTGGCAAAAAGTCGATCTCGACCCGAGAAGCTCAGAAATAATCGCGTGCCAGCGCTGCGTGTCGTGTCGGACGTCAATGTCATGCAATCCTGCTGCGTGCAATCGATCCGGCAGCGCTTTTGGCGAGACATGATTGCACGTATCGCGGAAGTGCAGGATACGGCAGAGTAGAGAGGTCAGGTTGTCGTTACCTGCGAAGACGTCGCCGGGGCGAAGCACCCGGAAGGCTTCTGCGAACAGCCTATTTTGCTGCTCTGCGGTTCGGTACGTGATGTAGCATGGTGAACGGACACCACCTCGTTGAACTCGTCGTCTGGCACTCCGGTAGCGGTGCCGTTTGCGTTGATAATGTTCGCCCAGTTGCCGTCGAGGTCCTGCAACCGTTGGGCCATCGGCGGATCGATCTCGACGGCAGTGGGTTTTGGTGTTTTGTCAACTAGAACCCGAAAGATAATGCGCCATATCTCGGCCCGATCTTGGTGGTGTTATCGTCGAGCTCCATCTCGGCGAGCACCCAGGGCAACAGCCGGCCTTCGATTCCTTGGTCCAGTGGTCCGAAAGTGCAGCACAACCTATGTATGGAGGTTCATGGGCATACCCAGGGACGTAGACCAATCACCCATAGTCCCTGTAGAAAAACTTAACCGACCGACCCTGCTGGGGCGGTTGGTGCTGGTAGGTGGTCGCTGGCGCAAGTTATGAAGTGCGGATGTTCGGCGTTCGCTGGCCATGCCGATGTACCAGGCCCGCTGGTTGATCGGCGTGACCGCGGTGGTGTTGCCGTCGCGTGGCGTGATGTATGCGGTAGCCAGCTGTCGGGTCATCGGTGTGCTCCGCAGTTTGTTTCGTGGGTCGAGCAACTGTCGTTTGACTGAGGTGTTCTTCTAGCCGCCCCAACTTGTTGGGGCGTCAGCCACTGATGTCGAGGTGCTCTGTGCGGGTTTTGCGGCAACGGGTGCGAGACGAGACTGGCTTGATCGCCTTGTTCGGCGTCGGACCGGGAGGGCAGATTGTCAAGATTGCGTCTGGTCCGGCTAAACCTCGACGGCATTAGGTTTGGTTCGTCGCGTAGATGAGCAGCAGCTATTTGGGGAGTTGCCGGTACCTCGGCTGTGGGGCATCAGCCTGGTCGCAGAAGATTAGGCTGAATCGACTGGGCATCGCGACGATCGGGCAGCTCGCTGCGCTGATCGACTCCGAGGCGGCCAAAATTCTAGGTGCGACAATTGGGCTTGTGCTGTACCGGCTGGCGTGTGGTACCAACGACCGACTGGTCACCGAGCGTGCCGAAGCAGAACAGATCAGCTCCGAGTCCACTTTTGCGATCAATCTGACCAGCCTGTAGCAGTTGTGTGAGGCGGTCGAGCCGATTGCCTAGCATGCGCCATACACAACTACTGTGCGACGGCCGTGGGGGTGCGCATACCGTCACGGTGAAGCGCAAGAAAGCAGACATGGGCACATTGATTCGGTTGGCGATGTCGCTCTACACGACGACCGAGACCGGTGCGTTAATTGCGGTGGCTCGCCCGTTATTGCTGGATCCACGTCCGAGCGGGACTACATTTCCTTCTCGGCATGGGGTTTTCGGGATTGAACGATGCCGCTCCAGAGAGTGCTGTTCTCAGACGTGAGATTGTCAGCTAAGCTTCCGGAGGCTGTTTAATTCTAGTCGGCATCCCTGCCGGCTAGCAGGCCATCCTGTGCACTGCCGCGTGGCGTGGGAGATTATCAGTGATATCAAGCACCGTGCGCTCGGGCATGGCTGGGTTTAGGGCGTGGGCCACAGCGTTGTCACCGTGCGGGGTTTGAGACCTGCGGCTCGGTTCTGGGGCAAGTCCAGACATTTACCGTCGACACCCTGTTATGTCACCAAAGTCAACCCGCTTGACAGCCTCGATTGACCGGACTACGTCACACCATTTGGTGGGCCGAGGATTCGGCGAGTACGTTAGCCCCAGCGTTCGATTACGTCGGCGAGCGGTAGTTTTGCGGCCAGCGCGGCCATCAGCAGCACCCGGGCCTGAGACGGTCGCAGCCACGGCACCAGCACCGCGCCGGCTTCTACCAGGTCGTGGCCGGGACCGTAGCTTGCGTTGACATGGCCGCCGGGCACGCGGGTGGACACCGCGATCACGATCCCATTGCGGCAATGGCGGCGTACTCCGTCGACCACCGCGGCCCCAGCGTTGCCCGAGCCCAGCGCCTCCAGGACGATACCGCGCGCTCCGGTGGCCACATAAGCGTCCAACGCCACCGAGTCACTGCCCAAGTATGTCGCGACAATATCGACTCGTGGTGCGTCGGCGGCGCACAGATCACCGAGATACGGGCGGGTCTTGGTGGCTGTCAGCACCACACCGCTGGAGCTGGTGCCGAGCAACTCGCCGGCGAAGCCGCTCAGATCCTGTGTAGCGGCTTTGCGCAGGCCTAACGGTTGTAATACCCGGCCGGCGAAAGACACCAGTACGCCCACGCTGCGAGCGGCCGGACTAGCCGCCACCGCAAGTGCTTCGCGCAGATTGGTCGGGCCGTCCGCATCGGGGGCGTCGGCGCTGCGCATGGCGCCGGTCAGGACGACTGGGACGTTCCCCGCGTAGGTGAGGTCCAGCCACAGTGCGGTCTCTTCCATGGTGTCGGTCCCGTGGGTGACTACCACCCCCTCGGCGCCGTTTCCGGTCGCTGTGTGCACTGCAGCGCGAATCCGATCCCAATCGGTCGGTATCAGCTGTGAGCTGTCGACAGCCATCAGGTCCACCACGTCGACATCGACGGCCACGTGTGCGGTCAGTTCCGTTCCGCTGTAGGCGGGGCGACACACCCCATCGTGGTCGGTACTGGCCGATATGGTCCCTCCAGTGGCTATGACGGTGAGGCGGCTCATGGTGGGATTATCCTGCACGCTTGGTAGGTCCGGACCGATCGCGAGAGTCGGTAGGGCTGTATTGCCATTGCCCTTGGGGGATGATGGGAGAGTGCCTGACGAACCAACAGGATTGGCTGAGTCGGTGACTTCAGTTGGGGAAGCTCAAGCTACCCTGCCTTCGCGGCGGCTGCGGCTGCTGTTGTCGGTTGCGGCGGTTGTGCTGACGCTGGACATCGTCACAAAAGTGCTCGCCGTCAAGTTGTTGCTTCCTGGGCAGCCGGTGTCGATCATCGGTGACACGGTGAACTGGACTTTGGTGCGCAATTCGGGAGCAGCCTTCTCGATGGCGACCGGATACACTTGGGTGTTGACGCTGATCGCGACGGGTGTGGTGGTCGGGATCTTCTGGATGGGGCGGCGACTGGTGTCGTCCTGGTGGGCGTTGGGTCTTGGGATGATCCTCGGTGGTGCGGTGGGCAACCTGGTCGATCGCTTCTTCCGGGCGCCCGCGCCGCTTCGAGGACATGTCGTCGACTTTTTGTCGATCGGCTGGTGGCCAGTGTTCAATTTTGCCGATTCGTCGGTGGTGGGCGGCGCTATCTTGCTGGTCGTCCTGTCAATCTTTGGTTTTGACTTCGACACTGTAGGTCGGCGTAAAGCCGAGTTCGACACTGCAGGTCAGCGGAAGGCTGGACAGCGCTGATGGCCGTCAGTGACGATGCAGAGGGCAGAGATGCGGTGGGAGGTTCTCTCCATAGGTGGGTGTGGGCAGCTCACTCTGGGGGCGTGCCCCCAATTACTTGTACTTGCGGGGAAGAGTCACACTTGTGATGGACCGTTCTATGCCCGTCCCGGAGGGACTCGCGGGCATGCGTGTTGATGCCGGGCTGGCGCGCTTACTGGGGCTGTCTAGAACCGCCACAGCTGCTCTCACCGAAGATGGCGGTGTCAAATTGGATGGCGTGCAGGCGAGAAAGTCCGATCGGTTGACGTCGGGTTCCTGGCTGCAGGTACGCTTACCCGAGGCGCCGACGCCGCTGGAGAACACCCCGGTCGACATCGAAGGCATGACGATCCTGTATTCCGACGACGACATTGTCACGGTCGACAAGCCGGCAGCAGTGGCGGCGCATGCGTCGGTCGGCTGGACCGGGCCGACGGTACTCGGTGGCCTGGCCGCTGCCGGCTACCGGATCACCACATCGGGTGTACCCGAGCGCCAAGGCATTGTGCATCGTCTCGACGTCGGCACCTCGGGTGTGATGTTGGTGGCGATCTCCGAGCGCGCCTACACAGTGCTCAAGCGGGCGTTTAAATACCGAACGGTCGACAAGCGCTACCACGCGCTGGTGCAGGGCCACCCGGACCCGTCCAGCGGAACGATCGACGCCCCGATCGGTCGACACCGTGGCCACGCCTGGAAGTTCGCGGTCACCAAAGACGGTCGGCACAGTATCACTCACTATGATACCCTGGAAGCCTTCGTCGCCGCGAGCCTGCTCGACGTGCATCTGGAAACCGGGCGCACTCACCAGATCCGAGTGCACTTTGCCGAGCTGCGTCATCCATGCTGCGGTGACCTCGTTTATGGAGCCAACCCAAAGCTGGCGAGAAGACTTGGTCTAGAACGTCAATGGCTGCACGCTCGGTCGTTGTCATTCGCCCATCCTGCCGACGGCAGGCGGGTCGAGATCGTTAGCCCTTACCCACCCGATCTGCAGCACGCACTGGATGTGCTGCGCGCTGAAGGCTGACCGGCACCAACGTTCCGTCAGGTTTGCGGGTATCGACGAGGACCCGTGTCGAGTGCGCGGCGGACGGCCCGTCGGCCTCGATGTGTTCATTAAGTTCCCGCAGCCGGTTGCGATAGCGGTCCACAGTAAAGTCCGACACCGTCCAAATAATCTTACGGAGGAAGTAAATGATGGCGCCGATATCTAAGCACTTGGCCCGTAGCCGTTCCTGCGTAGATTCACGATGCTTTAAGCCAGCGGCTTGTGGCTTGCGTATTTACGACGCTGGGACGATACTCGGCCCATTTCTCGGGTTGCGGTCCGCCGAAGTACTCGATTAGCTTGGACATCGTTTCGGGTATGACTTGCTAAGCACAATAGGTGCTTTCCGATCGGAGAAGCTGAACGGTCTCGGTCCACCACACAGAGATCGGATGACGGGCGGTCATCAGGTAAAACGCCCCGTCGGCGAACGGCAACGAGGGCTCATCCCGAGTTGTCACGACCACCACCCCGAGCGGATACAACAGCTTGGTAGCCAACGCCGCATTTGGAGGCCACGTCTTTATCGCTGCTATCGTATACTGGAACGGCGTCGCGCCGGCTAACACCTCGACGCTGCCGGTGTGGAAGTCTAGCGTAGCCTAGACACCTGGCCAAACTCTGATTAAAAGCCCGTTGATAGCCCCAGACGGTCTTTCCTACGTCGTACGGCTGTACACCTAAGAAAAATCCCAGCCGTCGACGGATACCGAATCAGCTTCTGCCGCCAGATCTTCGCATGTGCGCCGAATGACAGACATTCTCATCGAAATGGGCCGGACCGTTGCCGGTAAGTCCAGATCTCGATTGAGCGTCGCCTAGATGCGCACAATTTGGCGAACCCGAAACCCGTTGACCGGGCGTTGCGGCGTTGGACAGACAAACTTGTTGCCGTTGAAATCAAGCCTGACCTCGCCCTTGGTGCTCTATGCTATGTATGTGTAATCTTTAACGGCTTGGTGTCCACCGGGCTTCACTGCCGGATGGTGGGAGGAACAGGATCGGCTGGTTGCCTTTTCAGTCGAGCGCGGCGGTTGGCGAGTCGAGCTGGTTGTAGAGCTGTGAGGTCAACGGCTCGGATCCGAGGGGGCAGTGGTACGTGATAACCGGTGGTACCAAGGTAGCTGGGTCAGCGATTGCTAGCTAGGTTTGATGGGTTTCTACCACGCAGGTGCGTACATCGGCGTTTTGTTGCGCAGCCATCGGCGGACCGTGGACCAACGGTTTTGTGCGGTTATCAGGGTGGTTTGGTCAATGTCAGTACGGGCCAGTGCCTGGCTAATAAGCGGTCGGTGGTCGAAGTCGGTCGGTTGAGGGTCAACTACATACCAGTCGTTGCGCGTTGGTTGTGGTTGTTGTGCAGTCGGGTGATGCTGTGACTGTCTTGGTGCCGCTACCGCGGATGATGTCGAGCCACTGGCGGGCGGGCCGGACGAATTTGTTGCCGGATGGCTTGTTTTCGATCCGCAAGCGCTCAACATCAGAGCTGTCACGAAATAGTGATCAGTCGCATACGAACTGATTACTCGGCTGCCGGTTGCCCCGCAGCCGCGACACGCTGCGCTGGCGTGGAACTTCTTTTGCGGTCGAGCCTGTGCTGTGGTGGTTTCGCTCTATAGGTCGGGGGAGCACTGGGGCGACGAACCCGAGTGTCTCAGTTACAGTCTTAGCGGGGATTCCGGCGGCTGTGAGTGCGGTCGTTCGAGTGTCTTGCCACGAGAGTGACGTAATGCATAGTGACTTCTCGTCCTTTATTCACCCGTTTTCATCGACGCATTGGTGTAAAATCCACGCCTGCCGAGAATTGCTGCTATGACCTTAAACTGTTTATCCATTAAGATGGCTCAATTAATTCGTTTCAGCGAAAAGATTGGACAGTTTGTCCATCGGCGAGAACTCGGGCGCAGAAATCCTCGATGAGGATTTCGGTCGCCTCGTACCTGCCAATCTTATTGTAGATACCGATGGGCTCGCACCTGCGGAATTGTGACGAAATTAATTACCATGGGGACAGCCAAGCACTCCGCCTTTATGCGTACATCAGCATCTGATCATGTCCGTATTATGTGTTGTGTAATAACCTCTTTGCTCGTTATCAACCACAAATTCCGTCGTCGACGCTGCGCCTGGGCTGGGCAATATGACGACAATCCCCATCGAATCATCCAGTAATGTTCTGGGATAGGCATGGTTACCCGTATTATATAACCCACGTCGCCCGGTGAGGCGGCCCTGGTCGGCAGCCGGGGTAGTTGCAGTCCGGGTGCGAACATCGCTAGGTGCGACGATCGATGAATCTTGGCGACTTTACGAGCCTCGTCGAAAAGCCTTCAGCGGCAGTGTTCCATATCGTCAACACCCCTAATTCCGCGGGGCGATAGCCCGTTCTATCTGTGGAACCGGCTTGATACGATGCAGTGCCGCAAATTCGGCGAAGCGGTCGGTGGCGAGACCGGTCCTCACCACCGGAAGGTGGTCGAGTATCGGTGCTGTGGCGGCCAAAAATCACAGCTGCAAGTAGCACGGTGATGCTGGTCGCGCGTACCGAGGACAACCTCGAAAAAGTCACCTCGGAGATCCGAGTTTAGTCACGGCGGGACCTTCTCTAATCTATGTGTACCCACGCAACTTTTCCGACGTAGATGCTACCGTAGTTATGGTTAACCAGGTGCTCGCTGATCTAGGCGTCGTCGACATTCTGATCGATAATAATACTTATATCGATAATAATACTTATAGAGTGCTGGGTGCTCGATTCGGCGGTCATTGACGCTGTCTTATGGTCGGATCTATCGCTGCCAGTGCACGATGCAGCTAGAATCACCTGGAGGCGGTTCAAGTTCATCCCCGGTATGCGGGAGCCTGGTGTCAGGCAGATGGTCTGCGTTTCGTCAGTTGGTGTAAGGTAAAGTACCCGTGTGCTGAGTTTTGGTGCCTACCTCGCTAGTAAGGCTGCGCTGGGCAACCTGTGTGATGCGCTGCAAGCCGAGACAATGAACGACAACGTTCGGTTCACTACCGTGCACATCACGCTGGTGCGTAAGCTGCTTATCAGCCCAACCACTCTGTACGATTGAGCTCCCGATGTTAGTTAACTCCAGAGCAAGTAGCCTGACGCGATCTTGCACCGGCCTCGGTGGGTCAACTCACCTTATAGATTTAGGTCAGTTTGCTGCCGTCGCCGATGCGGTTAACCTTGCGGTGATGTACCGGTTACGTAACGGCGATTTCGGTACGTGCACTTAATCTGCCGCTAGCACAACGAAGGTCTAGGAGTTCGATAAGCGAAGCGAAACATTCGTTCAAAGCGACCCGTGGGGTAAGTGTATTGACGTCATGACTCTTCCAGAGCCGAACAATGGGATAACCGTCGTGATCCCCGATGCCTCCTGAGACATCAAGGCCGAACTGGCTAGCGGCTTGGCCCGCAGCGGTTTTCTTCTGCTGATCATCGCGTGGCGCCGTGACTGCCTCTGAGAGCTTGCCAACGAAGTAGACTAGGAATAATACATTTCCGCTCGAGGTTATGCTTCTCGCGGTCGGTTACCCTGCGATTTGCGCAAAGTTGGCGGACCACCTCTGCCACGGACCGGTCGGCGGTTTGTGCGGATCATATTATTCTTTTAGAGTGCGGGCTTTGGTGCCAGCGGGATATTTTACAAGTTGCCACTTGAACGCGAGAGTGAAGAGGTGACTCTATAACTCGCTCGTGTTGATGGAACTGATGCATGTGGTGTGGTCAGACATGGTTGAGCGCGGCACCGGTGCGGTCATGCACATTGCCATCTATGGCCGGGTGCCAGACAATTCCATACACGGTCGTTTATGCACCCACCAAGGCCTTTGTCCAGATATTCGTGTAGGTGGTTCACGAGGAGTTGCACGGCATTATGCGGGGTGTTGGTCAATGTCTTGTTCTCGGCTCCGGTTCCGACCGAGTGGGACAAGATCGCCAATACCGAACTATTCGTATCCCATTGTCCAGGTACAAGCACACAACATTATAGGAAGTCGTGAGCTGCGGTATGTTGGTCGGTTACAGCAGGGTGGCGCCCAAGTTTGTTAGCACTAGCGACAGATACGTATCACTCAGCCTGTTGTTACCCACGGTCCGTATCGGTAACCGATTGCGCGGCGAGGCAGGCCACTAACGGGCGTGGATTCGATTCCGCGTGATTTCGCGTGGGATATTTAGGTTAGGATGATTCGGCGTGGCTTGTGCGTAATTTTATGTGTCGTGTCACCGCGGCTAGGCTGAGGTGGTGGCTGCTAATTGACATGATCACCGATGTGCTGATGACTCCTCAGGACGCCTGGGACCATGTTTCGGATCTGTTGGAACCGGGCGATTGGCTCATCATCCATGAAGGGATAGCGTAGCGAGCTTCGTGAAGAACTGATCGTAGGCACTCAAATGTGAGGGTGTGGCGCGTGCCAAGGGAATGCGCAACCGGGTGATCTTAAGCGATCACAACATGGGACCCGCCCAATAAGTTGGCATTCTCAAGAATCTGGGAGGGGCGGCACCAAGCAAGTATGGTATCACGCTCACTGTGCGGTCCAAAAAATGGCGGATCCATGCTTGGCTTGCGCCTCGAGTTCGCCGGTCCTGCACTGTTCGGTCCGCGGCGGAACGCGTAGTCAAAAGGGGCGTGGAGAAATCGCGCAAGCAGTTCGTGAAGCTGTACTCTTGACGAGAGTATAACACACGCGGCGACATGCCGAGGTACCGTCAGCCGTCGGTCATAGACTGGCGTCCCTATGAACCAGTCCTCCTCCTCCTTCGTTCACCTGCATAACCACACCGAGTACTCGATGCTGGACGGTGCCGCGAAGATCACGCCCATGTTCGCCGAGGTGGAGCGTCTACAGATGCCCGCGGTCGGCATGACCGATCACGGAAACATGTTCGGTGCGAGCGAGTTTTACAATACGGCCACCAAAGTCGGGATCAAGCCGATTATCGGTGTGGAAGCCTACATCGCTCCTGGATCCCGCTTTGACACCCGGCGCATTACCTGGGGTGACCCCAGCCAGAAGGCCGACGATGTCTCGGCAGGCGGTGCTTACACGCACCTGACGATGGTAGCCGAGAATGCGGCCGGCCTGCGCAACCTGTTCAAGTTGTCTTCGCTGGCCTCGTTCGAAGGGCAGTTGAGCAAGTGGTCGCGAATGGATGCCGAGCTTATCGCCGAATATGCCGAGGGCATCATCATCACCACTGGTTGTCCCTCCGGTGAGGTGCAGACCCGGCTTCGCCTCGGGCACGACCGGGAGGCGCTACACTCGGCCGCCAAGTGGCGCGAGATCGTTGGCCCCGATAATTACTTCCTCGAGCTAATGGACCACGGTTTATTTATCGAGCAACGTGTCCGCGAAGGACTTCTTAATATCGGCCGCAAGCTCAACATTCCGCCGCTGGCCACCAACGACTGCCACTACGTAACCCGCGACGCTGTGCACAACCACGAGGCGTTGTTGTGTGTGCAGACCGGCAAGACCTTGTCGGATCCGAATCGGTTCAAATTCGACGGCGACGGCTATTATCTCAAGTCGGCCGCCGAGATGCGCCAGCTGTGGGACGACGAAGTTCCCGGGGCCTGCGACTCCACGTTGCTGATCACCGAGCGGGTGCAATCCTACGCCGACGTGTGGGAACCGCGTAATCGTATGCCTTTCTTCCCCGTTCCCGCGGGACACGACCAGGCCTCTTGGCTACGCCAAGAGGTGGATGCCGGCCTCAAGCGCCGGTTCCCCGATGGCCCACCCAACGGATACGTCGAGCGGGCCGCCTACGAGATCGACGTCATTTGTGGCAAGGGTTTTCCTGCCTACTTTCTGATCGTTGCAGACCTGATCAACTACGCCCGGTCGGTTGGGATCCGCGTGGGCCCGGGCCGTGGCTCGGCCGCTGGGTCGCTTGCCGCCTATGCTTTGGGCATCACCGACATCGACCCGATACCGCACGGTCTGCTGTTCGAGCGGTTCCTCAACCCGGAACGCACCTCGATGCCTGACATCGATATCGACTTCGACGACCGTCGCCGCGGCGAGATGGTGCGCTACGCCGCTGACAAGTGGGGGCATGACAAAGTCGCTCAGGTCATCACTTTCGGCACCATTAAAACCAAAGCTGCGTTGAAGGATTCTGCGCGTATCCACTATGGACAACCCGGGTTTGCTATGGCCGACCGGATCACCAAGGCTTTACCGCCGGCCATAATGGCCAAAGATATACCGTTGTCGGGGATCACCGATCCGACCCACGAACGGTTCAAGGAAGCTGCCGAGGTCCGCAGCCTGATCGAAACTGATTCGGATGTGCGCATAATCTACCAGACCGCACGCGGGCTGGAAGGTCTGATCCGCAACGCCGGCGTGCACGCATGCGCGGTGATCATGAGTAGTGAGCCGCTGACCGAGGCTATCCCGCTGTGGAAGCGACCGCAGGACGGGGCCATCATTACCGGCTGGGACTATCCCGCGTGCGAGGCCATCGGCCTGTTGAAGATGGACTTCCTGGGTCTGCGCAACCTGACGATCATCGGCGACGCGATCGAAAACATTAAGGCCAACAGGGGAATTGACCTCGATCTGGACTCCGTGCCACTGGACGACCAGGCCACTTACGAGCTGCTGGGCCGCGGTGACACCCTGGGTGTGTTCCAGCTTGACAGCGGGCCCATACGCGACCTGTTGCGCCGCATGCAACCGACCGGATTCGAGGATATCGTCGCGATACTGGCGTTATATCGGCCCGGTCCGATGGGCATGAACGCGCACAACGACTACGCCGACCGCAAGAACAACCGGCAGGTGATCAAACCCATTCATCCCGAACTCGAGGAACCGCTGCGTGAGATCCTCGCCGAAACCTACGGACTCATCGTTTACCAAGAGCAGATCATGCGCATCGCGCAGAAGGTGGCCGGCTACTCTTTGGCCCGAGCGGACATTCTGCGTAAGGCGATGGGCAAGAAGAAGCGCGAAGTGCTGGAAAAGGAGTTCGAAGGCTTTTCGGACGGTATGCAGGCCAAAGGGTTCTCAGTCGACGCGATCAAGGCGTTGTGGGACATTATTTTACCGTTCGCCGACTACGCATTCAACAAGTCGCACGCCGCCGGCTACGGCCTAATATCATATTGGACCGCCTACCTCAAGGCCAACTTCGCTGGTGAATACATGGCGGGCCTGTTGACCTCGGTCGGCGACGATAAAGACAAGGCGGCTGTCTATCTGGCCGACTGCCGCAAGCTTGGCATAACGGTGCTGCCGCCGGATGTCAACGAGTCCGTCCTCAACTTCGCGTCGGTAGGCGCTGACATTCGCTACGGGTTGGGTGCGGTGCGCAATGTCGGTGCCAACGTGGTTGGTTCGTTGATCAAGACCCGCAATGACAAGGGCAAGTTTGCTGACTTTTCGGACTATCTGAACAAGATCGACATTGCTTCCTGCAACAAGAAAGTCACTGAATCGCTGATCAAGGCAGGAGCTTTCGATTCGTTAGGGCATTCGCGCAAAGGTCTTTTCCTGATCCATGCTGACGCTGTGGATTCGGTGCTAGGCACCAAGAAAGCGGAAGCGATCGGGCAGTTCGATCTGTTTGGTGGAACCGATAGCGGCACCGACGCGGTATTTACCATCAAGGTGCCTGACGACGAATGGGAGGACAAACACAAGCTAGCTCTGGAACGGGAGATGCTGGGCTTGTACGTGTCCGGGCATCCGCTCAAAGGAGTGGCACATCTGTTGGCTGCTCAGGTGGACACCACCATTCCGACGATCCTCGATGGCGATGTCTCCAATGACACTCAGGTGCGGGTGGGTGGCATTCTGGCCGCGGTGAACCGGCGCGTCAACAAAAACGGAGTGCCTTGGGCGTCAGCGCAATTGGATGATTTGACCGGAGGGATCGAGGTGATGTTTTTTCCGCACACGTACTCTAGCTACAGTGCCGATATCATCGATGATGCTGTTGTGTTGGTTAACGCCAAGGTGGTGGTCCGTGATGACCGGATTGCGCTGATCGCCAATGAGCTTGTTGTGCCTGACTTTTCCAACGTGCAAGCGGATCGGCCGCTGGCAGTTAGCTTGCCGACTTGGCAGTGCACCTTCAACAAGGTAAGTGCACTCAAGCAAGTGCTGGCGCGTCACCCCGGGACATCGCAAGTGCATCTGCGGCTTATCAGCGGGGATCGAATCACTATGCTTGAGCTAGACCCGTCGCTACGGGTGACACTGTCGCCGGCGCTGATGGGAGACCTTAAGGCGCTGCTCGGTCCTGGGTGTTTGGGTGATTAGTAGACTGCAGTACTGCCGCTGCGCACTAGGGTGTTGGTGTTTGTGGCAGGAATTGTTGGTCGGTTTCATAGGTGGCAGGTGAAGTAGTGTTCTGGTGTGCCATCGCTGGCCGATACGGTCGGGAGTTTGGTGGGCTAGCCTAGATCTTGTTGGCGCTGGGTGTTGGGGGCGCTTTCGGGTGCATGCTATGGCTGTGGGGTGTCTGTTTGTTCACCGGCCCTCGGCCAGCCGGTGTGCCCCCGGCTGTGTTGGTGCCGTGTTGGTTTCACAGTTCGTCGATGACCTCGCAGCCGGTGATGACGCGTACGGCGGTGCTCTAGCCTAGGGCAGTACTTGACTTTTTGTGGGGATCGACCGCGGAAGGAAGATAAAAGCCATCCACGGCGTGATCTGGTGACTTGTGCGCGTGGCGGGCTAACACATCACCAGAAAAGCGCAACTGATCCCCGGCCACCCGCCACACCAGACGCACCCCCAGCATCGCCAGCTTCGATGTCGCGGCCGGTGACCAACACCAACTACTCGGCGGCCCTTGCAAGCAGCCCACCTACGCCGCGACCAACCCTAAACCACCAACACAACCCACACCACCGATCCCCACCACATAACCCACCACACCCCTCAACCACACAAAACCAAACCAGCAAGAAATAACCACCAACAACCAGCACAACCACACCATGAAATCTAAACGGCAAATTGCTGGTCAGGCGGGTGCTGGCACTCAGGTGTATTGGGTGTATTGCGTCAGTACCGTCGGCTTCTCGAGCGGAGATAGTTTGCCGATGCGATTGGCGCGACACCCGGCGCGTTAACCTCATCGGCGAATTGGTCAGAACTCGCGGTGGTGGTTAGTCGCTGGAGTAGCCGAGCGATTGCTCTAGCGACTAGAGGGCTTTGATAGCGCCTTGAAACTAAACTGACTACAATGGCAACGGTACGTGCCACCAAGCCCTGGCCGGGGCCGCACTAGTAGTCGACACCCTGATCAGCAGTAGTGTAGCGAACCCTGCTGCCCATGCCCACCGCGATCAGATTTTTGTCGCGACCAGGGCACATCCATAACCAGCGCCTCTGAAGTTTTAGCCAGGCCAGTCACAGATTAAAAGTTATAGTCCATATAGACTTATACTTAACTCGAACTCGACGAATTTCGGGGACGGATATTATTGATGTTCTAGGATGGGCCCTGTGGCACTTTCGGGAGAATATGTACCTAGCCCAGTCGGCTGGGTGCGCGAACAAGTTGAGAGATACATAGCCTCCGGCGGAACCGAGGGCACGGACTTGCAGGGAATTCCCTTGGTGTTGCTGACCACTGTCGGCGCCAAGACCGGCAAACTTCGCAAAACTCCACTGATGCGCGTTGAGCACAATAGCGAGTACGCGATCGTCGCCTCATCCGGAGGAGCTGCGAAAAATCCAGTCTGGTACTATAACGTCGTGCAAAATCCGCAGGTCGAGCTGCAGGATGGTCTCGTCAGCCGCGATTACAACGCGCGTGAGGTATTCCGCGAAGAGAAAGACACCTGGTGGCAGCGCGCTGTCGAGGTCTGGCCGGACTACGCCAAGTACCAGGCCAAAACTGAGCGTCAGATTCCGGTCTTTGTGCTAACCCCGGTGAGCTGACTGCTTGTCGGACGACATGGCACCACGAACCGATGTCCGCCGAACCTAGTAGACACCTTGGTACTCCACCGTTGTCCGCGGTTGACATTGACGGTGCGGCGAAGCGGATCGCGCCGGTGATCACGCCTACCCCGTTGCAGCTTAGCGATCGGTTGTCAGCGATCACTGGTGCGACAGTGTACCTCAAGCGTGAAGACCTGCAGACAGTGCGCTCTTACAAACTGCGCGGCGCCTACAATCTGTTGGTGCAGCTGACTGACAAGGAGATCGCCGGCGGCGTTGTGTGCTCTTCAGCAGGTAATCATGCACAGGGTGTTGCTTATGCGTGTAGGTCACTGGGCGTGCAAGGCCGTGTCTACGTACCCGCCAAGACACCCAAACAAAAGTGGGACCGGATCCACTATCATGGCGGGGCATTCATCGAGCTAATCGTCGGGAGATCGACCTACGATCTTGCCGCTGCCGCGGCGATCGATGACATCGAACGTACCGGCGCGACGTTGGTGCCGCCGTATGACGATGTCCGCATCATCGCCGGTCAGGGCACCATTGCTGTCGAGATGCTAGAGCAACTCAACACCGAGCCTGACCTAGTGGTGGTCCCGGTGGGCGGCGGTGGCTGCATCGCCGGCATGACCACTTACTTGGCCGAACGGACGGCGAACACTACTGTTCTTGGTGTTGAGCCGGCTGGTGCCGCGTCTATGATGGCTGCGCTGGCCGCGGGTGAGCCGGTGACGCTGGACTACGTTGATCAGTTTGTGGATGGCGCTGCGGTGAACCGGGTGGGAACATTGCCCTATGCCGCGTTGACTGCCGCAGGTGACATGGTTTCCATCACCACCGTCGACGAGGGGGCGGTGTGCACCGCGATGCTCGACCTTTACCAGAACGAGGGCATCATCGCTGAGCCTGCGGGGGCACTGTCGGTAGCTGGGCTGCTGGAAACTGACATTGAGCCCGGGTCCACCGTGGTTTGCCTGATCTCGGGCGGCAACAACGACGTATTGCGCTACGGCGAGGTGTTGGAGCGTTCGCTGATCCACCTAGGTCTCAAACACTACTTCTTGGTGGACTTTCCCCAGGAGCCTGGCGCGTTGCGCCGTTTTCTCGACGAAGTGCTTGGACCCAACGACGATATCACCTTGTTCGAGTACGTCAAGCGCAACAACCGAGAGACCGGCGAGGCGCTGGTGGGTATCCAGCTGGGGTCGGCTGTAGAATTAGACGGCCTTCTGGACCGGATGCAGGGGACCGAAATGCACGTCGAAACTCTGCAGCCAGGTTCACCGGCCTACCGCTACCTTTTGCTTTAGACGGTGGATGTCCTCAATTGTACACGTTTGCGGTGTGTCACCGTGCAAATACGCGCGCTCACGGCAGGCGAGTGGTGAGTTCAGTTCTGCGGTCAGGTATTCAGTATCGTGGCATCGGGGTCGTTAGAGTCGAGATCGCCAATCGGTATCACTATTCCGGCCGTCAAGTTCAACCATCGGCAGCCCTCTTGCCCAATGCGGCAACGTGCAGTCTTTTGGATTATCAATCGGGCTGCCGGTGTGCACCTTGGCCGAGATTTCGACCAGGTTGAGCGTGAGCCACTCCGGTTGTGGCGAGCTCACACGCGTTAGGTGCCCCGCCCCAAGGCGATGTAATCGAGCAGGGAGTGCAGTGCCCGCAAATTTTTCCACTGAGTCTTCGACCACGCGTGCGGCGCCCGCCACGACTACTGAGTCGGTACACCAAGGAATGGTGTAGCGCCTAAGCGGGCCAGCACCAACCCGTAGACGAGTGTGGCGGTGACGCACACCGGTAGGCTCGATGCCCTGGCCGCTTTAGCGTTGAGCATCGGCCCGCTGTCGGTCGAGCCATGCAAACACAGGGGTCCTCTAGCGGGCATGCTTCGTCGGCAGAACCATTGGCTCACCCGCGTTGGTATAGTCAGTGGCAGATCAATGCCTTATCCAGAATGCGATGGACGGTGTCGTGGTTGTAGTGAACGTGGTCTTGATAGCGGGTGAGCGTAGTGCGCGAGACTTGTCGACCGGCAACCCCGATCCCCGCCGCTGCTGCCTATTGCGGTCGCCCGATTACAGGACAGTTCGCACGGTCATATAGTCTACAATGGACTAACTTTGTCGTCGGATTTGGACGGACTACACTCCCGTTGTCCTCGCTGCAGCCAGCGTCCCTGTCCTGTCATCTCGCGGTAACCAGTGGAGTGCTGGATGGCGTAGAGTGGGACCTTGGCACACATCGGTGTCCCGGTGAATGGGTAGCCGTCAAGGATTCGAGCTGTCTAAACTTTTTAGGTCTTCTTGCGAAGCCGGCTTTTTTGTTGCATTCGGTGCAGGTGGATGACGACGGTTAGCTAGTTGCCGGCATGGTTCGTGCGCTGGGCCGCAATGTGCGTGCTTTGGTCGTCTCTAGTTGTGCGGAAAAACCTGACCAGCAGGATGCCTCATCCGCAGATCTGGCCGGCACGCTACTTAACCTGTTGGCCGGCCCGGTTTGACGACTTGCTGGACTATAGGGGACAACCACTCCGCGGGTATTTCCGGGGCGCCGCTGTACACGTTCACCGGATCCACCAAGAACTGGGATTTTGTGCTGTCAGTGTCTAGGGCTGACGGACCGGAACTACGGGTTGCTGTCCTGGCCGGAGACCACCGCACATCGAACGAACACACGGACGACTGTGGCTTGGATTGGGTTCGGTGAGCCACCTCAGGATTGTAAGAACTGGCCGTAGTTGTGGTCTGATCAGGCGCGGTGACGCGCCTCATCTGCACAGTCTAGGAGCGCTATGCTAGTAGTCGAATCCGACTGCTTACCGCGCTGGACGAGCGTAACGTTACTGCTCACGGCTTATCCGGGATCAATGTTTGGATAATACCGGTACTCTATATAAGGCGGTTTCGATCGCCCGGCTGCTTGACAGCGGTTGGGTCGCGCCGCCGGGAACACACTTCCGGATTTGCGTCAGTCTGAGCATGTGTATCACCATATCTGACCTGACGGCCGACGAGATCGAGCTGTCGGCGACGACGCAATTGCACACCAACGGGCAGCCCAGCATTTCACTTAAGCGAGCCAGCGGCGATGCGTGGGGTAGGGTCCGGGGCCAAAGAACACCGATTGACCGTCATTCGGTGGGATAGAGGTGGCCCCAGGACGTCGCGATGTTATACCACCGAGTGGACCTAGTAGCGCACAATCACGAACGAATATGTCGTTCTTTCAGTGGCTTTGACGCCGACGCTCGGTGAATCTCAAGCCAGTATCAGGATCACATTGACCGGCGCACGTCTTGCATCGGCGCCCAGATTGGGGGCGATCACAAGCCTGTTGCAGTGCAACATGATCCCGCGTTGGCCTTCGTCGTAGTAAACGACGAGGTGCTCCAGCGCGTCGTCAACGGCCTAAATCTTCTCGATAACGATCCACGCGTTCGGGCCGAGCAGCGCCTCGCAACCAATGCAAATACTGGTAGGGATTTGACAGACTGTCGGGGGTGGTCGATGCGCACGCCGTCGACAAGTCCTTCGGGGAACCAGTGTGTGACTTAGGTGTGGTTTGCGTCGAACACCGTGTGTCCCCTGACCTCATCCCAGCCAGTGAGGTGATCGAACTAGAAACGACGAGAACCACAGACCTCGCTTCACCACCCTATAAGCCGGCAGCGTGGGCGGTCTTGAACATGCGGCAGCACTGTCAATGTCGGTGCTGGGGGTGACGGGCAACGTTAAATCGCCCAGCAGTAGACCCCGTTGACTTTCAGGTCATCGACATTATCGTCAGATACCAACAGGACAGCACGATTCGGCTGCGATCTTAGTCAAGACCAGATCGATATAGAAGAAAGTTGCTCAGGATGAACACCGATCGTGCCGTAAGACGTCCCACTACAATGGGTTCTTCTCGGGCTTTTTGCTTCCCACGTGGTTGGGCACGATGTCGACGACCAGGCTCTTACCACGCTTCCGCGCCGAGGCCGACATCCGCGCCAGGCCATAGATATCGTCAAGTTTTACGGAAGTTGTTGTCGGGTCGGTGACGTTGTATCCGTGGCTGGACTTGTGGCCCGCGGTCGTAATGGGGTGGGTACAGATAAGTCACTCTAAGCTCGTCGAAATAGTACAGCAGGTCTTCGGTAGCGGCGAAGGTGAACCCGAGTCCGCGGGACGAACTGTGCGGCTGCAACCGATAGATGGATAGAACCGGAAAAGCTATGTTTCAGTCCTTCTTACGGAGGACCAATAGCGATCGTGCCGGAACTGAGATTTTTTGTTCGGCCGTCACCGCCAGGTCGGTATCACCGAAGAGTCGTTGGTGTCCAGCTTCATGGTCCACTCTTGCTAGTAGTCGTCGTTCAGTGTGACGAACTCCATGTCATGGTCACGAGCGTTGAAGCACAAGATAAGTGAATTTTCGACCTTCAGCTAACCGTGGGCGTTGGGTGCGGTAATGGCGTAACCATTGAGCAGCTGCGCCACGTACTTATCGAAGCCCCTACCCCAATCCTTTTGTTTCATAGCGCGATATCGTGGACTTTGTCACCACTGCCGATTGGTTGCTTCTCGAAGAAACGGTGGCGACGGAACAACGGATGCTACTTGCGTAAGCATGTCGCTTTGCGCGCAAAAGCAAGCAAGTCGGCATTCGCGTAAAGCAAGACTCAATCTATCCAAGACAATTCGAATTCTTGGCAATACAAGTTGCTGGTGCTCAGTTGGTTACTTTCGATATCGTCGCCATGTGCCATCACGGGTGTTCCCCGGCTAACCATCAAAATGACCAAAATGTTACGCATTTGGCAAGCGCGCAGCGGTAGGATTTCGGGGTCGTTGCTAGGTCTTGCGACACTGTAATGCCACGAGCTGTTATGATTTTTTTGTTGCTGTTGTCTTAGCCGCTGGCGTTGTTGTTTTTCTCGTTGTATGACGACCAAGTTGTTGAGCGTGAAGCCATTGTTTGCGGTGACGAAGTTGGTACTGGTGCTGGGGTGCTGGCCGGTAACCTCGTAGAGGTCCTACGACCCGGTCAGCCGGGAGGCGAACTCACCGCGGGTGGCCGGCTCACCTCGCCAGTAGCCGCTGCACGTTGTAGCGGTACTTGCTGTTCCATTCGGCCCATCGCCCCGGGAAATGTCCTGCTTGGTAATCACCTTCGTCGACATCCCACAGCTCGGCGATCAGCTTGAACCTGGTTGACCACAGTATCCTGTTGTACCAGATCGAAGAACGCCGACAGCCGGTTGACATCGTAGAACTCACGGACCAGTGTAGACGCCAAGTCGAACCAGAGCTCGTCGACGTGCATTTCGAGTACCCAGTAGTGCAGTGAGTTCATAATCAGCTATCGGGTGTGCGGGTGACGGATAGTGAGGCTGTTGTCGATTCCAGTGAATTCCTTGTAAAATTGCACCTCCTCGTCAACAAGCCGGTAATAGGCGGTGTTGTCGATACTGCGAAGTTGATTGTCGGGCCTAGATGATTTTCTTCAGTTGTGTGGTTCTAGACTCCGTTGAGGATGACCGCGATGTTGACTTCATGCAAGCTGCGCACCATAGTCTTGAACTCGGCTACCGTACTGCGGTCTTGCAGATTAGACGTGTACAGGCAGTGCGGGGCGAGGAACCCGAATTGTGTTGTAGAAAGAACCAATAGGTTCACAAGCCTAGGTGCAGCAGCTGGTCGTGCAGGAATTGGTGTACTGGTGTCAGCGCAAGGGTCGTGACGTTGAGCGACTTGAGGTGATCGATGATCGCCGGGTGTGCTAGCCCGGCGTAGGTACCACAGAGTTCTTCGGGGGTGTTCGGATGGTTCTGTGTAATGCCCTTGACATGGCTTCGTAGATGGTGGTCCCGTGGTAGAGGATGAGCAGTGTTCGGTTGAACGTCCAGTCGAAGAACGGGTTGATCACCACGCTGGTTATGTTGTGGTTGAGTGAGTCGACCATTTGGGGAGTAGCTGTGGTCTGCTGAGTTGCTTTGCAGGTCAACAATATCTACATCATAGGGAAACAAGCGCCTGGCCTAACGTTAAATCACCGTGGAGTGATTTCCTACACGGGTCGAGCAGTAGTTTTTTGGGGTCACATCGGTGGCCGGCCCTCGGATTGAATGGTCCGTGAAACGAAATCTGTAGTGCTGGCCCAGTGGGCGATGTTCGGCAGATAGGCATGTCAGATGCAGCTGTTCACCTCGTTTAACAGGGATCCGCTAATTACTGTTGTCGTCGGTGATCAGGCGCAAGTAAACTTTGTCGGCGGTTTCGGAGAAACAGCGAAAAGTTGATGTCAGCGCCGTCATAGTTCTCCCTAAGCGTATAGCCTGTGCACGGCTACAGGTAGGTCTATGGTCGGCTCGCGCGCTGCATCCGAAAGCGCCAAAGCCATGGCTGGATTGCTCCACGATATTACTCGATCTTATCCATGTTGGGGTCCGGTTCTGGGTGCGCTAGCTACCACCAACCCGTGTTTTCTGCGATCTGTCGGCCGAGCTCGTCGGCCAGGGTGCGCACATAGGTGGGCGATAAGTGGTGAGTGCCATGGTAGATCAGCACATTCCCTTCGACCGCGCGGCAGATGTCCGGTCGGCAGATCGCGTCGGACATATCAAGTGGTTTCAGTAGCGAGAATTGTACAACGAAATTCAGAGTGGGATTGCGATCGGCCAACACGTCGGAACGCTTGATTCCGCACGACACCGCGTTGCCGCCTTTGGCCAGGCAGTCCGCTGGATTGGATGGTTGACCATTTTTGACTAGCCACGGGGTGTCCCGCATGGCGAGGACGGGAATGTTGTTGTTGGACAACGCTTGCCAGATCCCAAGGTAGGTTGCTGGCATAACGTCGCCGGGTTTGATATTCCATGGACGGGTCGATGTAGTGAACACATAGTCGGGACGGTCGGATAATAACTTGGTCATCGTCGCTTGCACCCACTCCCGGCACTGCGGGTACGGCGCGTTGTTGCCCATGATCAGTGGGACATGTTCAGTGGACAACGGGCAACCCATTTTGAGATAGGTCACCACTTTGAAGTGGTGCAGCTGCCCAAGCAGGTCCAGCGCAGGGAGCCAGTGTTCTGCGTGCGACCCGCCCGCTAGCGCTATGGTTCGGTTGGCACTGGCATCGCCATAGGTGCAGTTGACTACGGCCGGGGTGACGAAGTCACTGATGCAGCCGTCTCGAGTGGAGGCTGGCAAGTCGTCCTTGATTTCCAGGACAGTGGGCCGCATCGGCAGGGTGGGTACTCGCGCGTGGGCGGTCAGGGCACGCGCACCCGGATAGTCCTGGGCATTAAGGGTGCTGAGCTCTTTGCCGGTGGCGCGCAAAACGATGACGTGCTGGCGCCAGGTGAATGAGGTTGCGGTCAGCGCGAAGCCTAGCAACACCACTATTGATCCTAACGCTATCGTCGGCCGGCGCAGGCGCAATTGCCAAGAGGCAGTCCGGGTGGGCGACGAATATTCGGTGTTGGCGAGTGTGCGGTACCTTAGCGGGTTCTCGATGAGCCGGGTGGTTAGATAAGCTAACAATCCGGACACCAACAGCAGCGCGGCACCTTCGACGAAATTGGCGTGGTGGTGGCCAGTATAGGATAGCCAGAAGATCAGCAGCGGCCAGTGCCATAGGTAAAGCGTGTACGCCATTGCGCCCAGCGCCATCAGCGGTGCGGTCGCCAGCAATCGATTGGGTAGTGGCATGCTGGCACTAGGACCGGGCCGGCTTTGCCGGTTGGCCCCGGCAAGGATCATCAGCATTGCCGCCCCCACGGGCACTAGGGCCCATGGGCCGGGGAATTCCTTGACACCATTGATCAAGACTCCGCATGACAGGATCGCTGCCAGCGCGACTGTGGCTACTGCAGTGCGTAGCCAGGCTGGCCAGCGAATATAGGGAACTGCTGCGCCGACAAGCGCTCCTAGCAGCAATTCCCACGCACGCGCGAAGCTGTTGTAGTAGGCCGTAGTTTGGTTAGCTTGATGGGCAAAGGTTGCGTAAATGAATGACGCGGTCATTAATACGCCTAGCAGCACCACGAACATTATCCGCAGCTGGGCACCCAGCGGGCGCCTAAATAGGTAGGCGCATCCGGCAACCAGCAGCAGGAAGGCGATGTCGAACTGCCCCTGCACGGACATTGACCATATATGCTGTAACGGGCTGACAGCTTCGCCCGCCCGCAGATAGCTGGATTCGGTACCGATCAACTCCCAATTCTGATAATAGCCCAGACTGGCCAGACTTTGGTCGGCGAATATCTCCCAGCGAGTCTGTGGTTGCACCACGACGGTGAGCAGCGCACAGCCGGTGAGCACCACGACCAGAGCCGGAAGCAGTCGACGAACTAGCCGGATTACTTCGGCTATCGGCGACAACGAGGAGACCGGGTTAAGCACGGCGCGAAGGATTTTGCCGCCGAAGAAGAAGCCGGACAGTGCCAGCAACACATCCACACCGCCGGACGGCCGACCGAACCAGACGTGGAATATGGCCACCAACGCGATCGCGATGCCGCGCAAGCCGTCGAGATCGTGACGATAGAACTTCGTGAGCACCGCGGCGCGCGCTCGCGGAGGAACGGGCTTTGCGGTAGCGACCGGTAGAGAAGGCGGTGACAGGGTCTGCATGATTGACCGCCAATTTACCGAAGACCGCCACCTGTTTCGGAGTGCGCTCTGCGGCAAGTAGGCTCAGCGGATTCGTTGAGCATCGATGCTGTCAGCGAGGGAGCAGGTGGCTGTTTTCAGGAACTTAGCAAGCCTCCGTTGGAGGGGCTACCGCTCGGTACTGACCGGAGCGGGTCGCAATGGCACCTGCAAAGGTATGTGCTGCAAGGGTGCACGGTGCGTTGGCGTTTGCTGCGGTGCCGGCAGGGTTGGCACTTGCTGCGGAGGTGCGTGCGACTGCAGGGGTGCTTGTGGCACTGCTGTCGGTTGGGCCCCGAGAAGCCGGACCAGGTAGGGTGCCATGTCGTTGCTGCGTACTGGCGACACTTGGACGACTTCGCCGACCTCCACCATCCGCCCGTCGCCCAAATACAGCGCGACGCTTTCGGTGCCTTCGGGGCCGAAGAAGATCAGGTCGCCTTTGCGTGCTTGCTGCGGTAGCACCTTCTGTCCGACGTGGTACATTTCGCCGGACGAGCGTGGAAGCTTAAGTCCGGCGCCGGCGTAGGCGTATTGGATCAGGCCCGAGGCGTCGAAGCCGACAGTTTTGCTACTGGTACCGGTGCCGCGAGTGGGGCCGCTAACACCGCCGCCGGCCCAGGAGAACGGCATGCCGCACTGCGAGAGAGCGCGTCTGACGACGATGTCGGTGGTTTGCTGGTAGTCCGTCGGCCTGGTGCCGGAATCGGCGGATGCGAGACTGCAAGTGAGTATCGAGGTTACCAGCAGTGTCAGGCCGATCACGAAGGTGTATATACGATTCATTGGATACCAATCTTCTGGGCCTTCACGGGCGTTTTGGGCCTCAGCGTAGTGCTTTCGCGCATCGGCCTGCTATATTCATGACTCACGCGAGGTTTACCCGCTGGGGTTGAGCGCCGCATGCCGCATGGGAACGTGAATCACCACTGAGTCACATCAGTCACTACCGTAACTTTTACAGCAGAACTTGGCGGTGGCCCATAGCTTACCTAGTTCACCAAGGATTTTTTGTCGTAACGTGACTGGACGGTGACTGATATACTCACTTTTGCTTGCAAAGCTGTAAATTTGGCTAACCATAATACTCACATGTGTGGTCGCACCGTGTGGTGACCCAACACAGTGGCGCCGTCAGAACCGATAACGTTCGCTGGAGTTGGTCATCAGGGAACCGGCCACAGCGCTGACTAGCAGGATGGCGAACGACCGGATCGGCCAGAAGAACATATACCAGCCCTTCAGGAGGGGCACGAATGACCCGATGCCGCACCAATATCGCCCCACGCCACTGGCAGGATCCACATATCGATTCCGTATGGCACCGGTCCGCAAGTACCTGCCGGATAGGCCGTTGTGACGAAACCGATATAGCCGTGTTGCCCAATCTGTGGCCATGGCCAGAATGAATAGCAGCGCCCATGGCGTGACTGTGCAAATCCTAGGTCCTAGACGGCTAACCGCAACCGGAGTGTCCGTGCTGGCTGATCGCTGGAGGCATCGACGTCATCGCAGTTGTGGCCCGCGTTGGCGCCTGACCGGTGGTCGATTTCGTCGGTAGGAAATGGGTCCTTGGAGCCGATACAGCGGATCAATGACATCCAATGCCCCCCGGATTGTCGGGGGTTGTGTGACCCACAGCAGTACGGCTCGAGACGATCGAGTGTGACCCCCGGCTAATCCGCACTCTTGCTTTACCCTCGATCTCTATGTCTAGGGTGACTTCCGGGTTGACGCCCGAGCAGATCGGCGCGATCGACGCCGCCCATCTGTGGCATCCCTATAGCACCATTGGTGCGGCGACTGGCGTTCTACCGCCCGTGGTCGCGGTCGCCGCCCACGGCGCATGGCTGACGCTGATCCGCGACGGCAAGCCGATCGAGGCGCTCGACGCGATGAGCTCCTGGTGGACCGCGATCCATGGTCACGGTCACTCAGTGTTGGACGCGGCACTGACTACCCAACTGGGCGCGATGAATCACGTCATGTTTGGCGGATTGACTCACGAACCTGCGGCCCGGTTGGCGCAGCTCCTGGTGGACATCACCCCGGCGGGTTTGGAGACGGTCTTCTTCAGCGACTCCGGGTCGGTTTCAGTGCAGGTCGCGGTGAAGATGGCGTTGCAGTACTGGCGCAGCCGTGGCCAACCGGCCAAGCGGCGGCTGATGACCTGGCGTGGTGGCTACCATGGGGACACCTTCATACCGATGAGCATCTGCGACCCCGATGGTGGCATGCACTCGCTGTGGACCGACATTTTGGCTCGGCAGGTGTTTGCCCCACAGGTGCCCCGCGACTACGACCCTGCTTACAGTACGGCGTTTGAGACGCAGCTGGCGCAGCACACCGCCGAACTTGCGGCTGTGGTCGTCGAGCCGGTGGTGCAGGGCGCCGGCGGGATGCGCTTCCACGACCCACGGTATTTGTGTGATGTGCGCGATATATGCCGACGGCACGACGTATTGCTGATTTTCGACGAGATCGCGACCGGCTTCGGGCGTACCGGTGAGCTTTTCGCCGCCGACCACTGCGGGGTGAGCCCGGACATCATGTGCGTCGGCAAAGCCCTCACTGGCGGATACCTGAGCCTGGCCGCCACCTTGTGCACAACCGATATCGCACACACCATAAGCGTCGGTGCGGTCGGCTCGTTGATGCATGGGCCTACGTTCATGGCCAATCCGTTGGCCTGTGCCGTGTCGGTGGCCAGTGTCGAGGTGCTGCTAGGCCAGGACTGGCGGTCCCGCGTTGCCGAAATATCGGCTGGCCTAACGGCTGGGCTCGAAGCTGCCCGGGGCTTACCCGGTGTGATCGATGTGCGTGTGTGCGGTGCTATCGGTGTTATAGAATGCGACCGGTCGGTCGACCTGGCCGTTGCCACCCCGGCGGCGCTGGATCGACGTGTCTGGCTGCGCCCGTTCCACAACCTGGTTTATGCAATGCCGCCATACATCTGCCCGCCTGTCGAGATCGCCCAGATCACCTCCGCGATGGTCGAGGTCGCGGGACTCGTAGGCTGAAGGCCCATGAAGGCCCCGATCGAGACGTCACCGCTAGCCTGGCTGGAGGCAGTGGAACAACAGCTTTGCGGGGCCGGGCTGCGCCGTTCGCTGCGGCCGCGCCCAGCCGTTGCCACCGAGCTGGATCTGGCCTCCAACGACTATCTCGGTCTCTCTCGACACCCCGACGTCATCGACGGCGGCGTTGCAGCGTTGCGGGTTTGGGGTGCAGGTGCCACCGGATCCCGTCTAGTAACCGGCGATACCATACTGCACCACGAATTGGAATCCGAGTTGGCCGAATTTGTCGGCGCCTGTGCCGGCCTGCTGTTTTCTTCCGGGTACGCTGCCAACCTCGGGGCTGTGGTCGGTTTGTCCGGCCCGGGTTCGCTGATCATCTCCGATGCTTATTCGCACGCGTCCCTGGTGGATGCTTGTCGGCTTTCGCGGGCGCGAGTGGTGGTGACACCGCACCGCGATGTCGACGCCGTGGATACCGCGCTGAGGTTCTGCCACGAGGAGCGTGCGGTTGTCGTCACTGAGTCGGTGTTCAGCGCTGACGGTGTGCTGGCCGCTGTTTCGGAGTTGCATGATGTGTGCCGTCGGCACGGTGCGTTGCTCCTCGTAGACGAGGCGCACGGCCTCGGTGTGCGAGGTGGTGGGCGCGGGCTGGTATACGAAGTCGGGCTGGCGGGTGAACCCGACGTGGTGATTACGACGACCATGTCTAAGGCGCTCGGCAGTCAGGGTGGTGCGGTTCTCGGGTCGGCGACGGTGCGTGCTCACCTGATCAATACCGCCCGTCCGTTTATCTTCGACACTGGTTTGGCGCCCGCGGCGGTAGGTGCTGCGCGGGCCGCGCTGCGAATCCTGAAGGCTGAGACGTGGCGTCCGGAGGCGGTGCTGCAGCACGCCCGAACCCTGGCCACGATCTGCGATTTGTCCGAGCTTCCGCAGTCGGCGGTTGTTTCGGTGGTGTTGGGCGATTCCGAGGTAGCGTTGGCCGCTGCGACCGCCTGCCTGGACGCCGGTGTACGGGTGGGCTGCTTCCGGCCTCCGACTGTGCCGGCTGGGACGTCACGGCTGCGGTTAACCGCGCACGCGTCTCTCGATAGCACTGATCTGGAGGTGGCGCGGCAAGTGTTGACGGACGTTCTTGGTAGCCGTTCTGTGGCGCGCCGTTGACCGTCGTGGTCGTTACCGGCACTGACACGAGAGTCGGCAAGACGGTCGCTTGTGCAGCGCTGGCGTGTCACGCACGTCAGGCTGGTCTCGAAGTGGCGGTGTGCAAACCGGTTCAGACCGGAACTCAGATCGGAGACGATGACCTCGTCGAGGTGGCCCGACTATCTGGGGTGACCGAACTCGCCGGCTTGGCGAGATACCCGCAACCACTGGCGCCAGCCGCCGCCGCTGAATACGCCGGGATGGCATTACCCACCCGCGAGCAACTGCTGGAGCTCATCGCCGGCCTGGATCGCCCGGGACGTTTGACTTTGGTCGAAGGCGCCGGCGGTCTACTGGTCGAACTCGCTGATGCGAGCGTCACCTTGCGTGATCTCGCCGTCGAGCTAGGTGCACTAGCACTGGTTACGGTCGGTGTGGAATTGGGCACCCTCAACCACACCGCGTTGACTCTGGAGGCGTTGACCACACGAGGGGTTTCGTGTGCCGGCTTGGTGATCGGCAGCTGGACGGGGCGGCCTGGTGCGGTGCAGGCATCCAATCGGTATGCACTGGCCCGGCTGGCTCCAATGCGGGCTACGCTGCCCGCCGGGGCCGGATCGATGGACGCCGCGGACTTTGCGGCGATGAGCGCGGCGGCCTTCGATCGGGACTGGGTAACTACGTTGGTCTACTGATGGTTCATTCGCTGGAGCTGGTCTTCGACCCCGACACCAAGTCGGTGACCTGTCGCATTTGGGACCAGCTGGCCAGCGCCGGAATACTCAGCCAGGAGCCAGCTAGCCGTTCGCACGTGACGTTGGCCGTTGCTGAACATATAGGCGCCGAGGTCGACCAACTGCTAGGTCCGGTGAGCCAGCGGCTGCCGCTGGATCCCACGATCGGTGTGCCGGTGCTGTTCGGCCGAGTCAACGTAGTGTTCGCACGACTCGTGGTATCAACCAGCGATCTTTTAGCCCTGCACGCCGAGGTGCATCGATTGTGCTTTCCAGGGCTTTCTGGGCCGGCTGCCAGCGGTGGTTGCCCTGCTGCCCAACATCTTGCCCGATCAGTGGACTGTTGCACATGTCACGCTGGCCCGTTGGGTCTATGGTGCTCAACTGGGGTGGGCTTTGCGCATAGCGGGCCGACAATCACAGATTGACGGCTGCTTTGCTGGCCTGCGGCGCTGGGACGGCAACAAGCGCATCGAGTACTAGATTAGCTTACCGCGCGGCGCCGGGTGGTCACCAGCAAAGCATTGACTCGGTGGGCCCAACCCCGCGGCACGACGGCCAAGCTGTCGCTCTGGCTGACGGCAACGGGTTTGTTCAGTCCTAGACGGCTGCCCTAACGTGAACACCGTTCATGTCAGGCCGCGAAGAGCCTGGTGAACCGCCTCGGTGTCCGCAAGCTCGGGACCCTAGTTAAGACTTGAACGTGAAGGAGTACTGCGTGATTCAGGCGGCGACTCGGTCAACTAATGGTGATACCGAAAACCCTGACATCTTGGCTCAGGCTCGCCATCAGGTGCTAGAGCGCGGTGAGGGCTTGAGCCGGGACCAGGTGCTGCAGATGCTGCGGCTCCCCGACGACCGACTCGAGGAACTGCTGGCGTTAGCCCACGACGTGCGGATGCGCTGGTGTGGCCCAGAGGTCGAGGTCGAAGGTATCATCAGTCTGAAAACCGGTGGCTGTCCGGAGGATTGCCATTTCTGCTCGCAGTCTGGGGTGTTCAGGTCGCCGGTGCGCAGTACCTGGCTGGATATCCCCAGCCTGGTCGAGGCAGCCAAGCAGACTGCCAAGTCAGGTGCCACTGAATTCTGCATAGTGGCGGCGGTGCGGGGACCCGACGAGCGATTGATGTCCCAGGTAGCGGCTGGTATTGAGGCGATTCGGAACGAAGTCGAGATCAATATCGCATGCTCGCTGGGGATACTAACCGCCGAGCAGGTGAAGCAGCTCTCGGGCATCGGCGTGCACCGCTATAACCACAACCTCGAGACGGCCCGCTCGTTTTTCACCAACGTTGTCACCACGCACACCTGGGAAGAGCGCTGGCAAACGTTATCGCTGGTTCGGGACGCCGGCATGGAGGTATGCTGTGGTGGTATTCTCGGCATGGGGGAGACAGTCGAGCAGCGCGCAGAATTTGCTGTTGAAATAGCCGAACTCGGCCCCGATGAGGTTCCGTTGAACTTTCTCAACCCGCGGCCCGGTACCCCCTTTGGTGACCTTGAGGTGATGTCGGCCAGCGAAGCATTGAAGTCGGTGGCTGCGTTCCGATTGGCGTTGCCGCGCACAATCCTGCGCTTCGCTGGCGGCCGCGAAGTCACCCTGGGTGACCTGGGTGCCAAGCAGGGCATGTTGGGCGGCATCAACGCAGTGATCGTGGGGAATTACTTGACCACGTTGGGTCGGCCCGTTGAAGCTGACCTGGAGTTGCTCGACGATCTGCAAATGCCTATCAAGGCACTTAATGCCAGTCTATAGAAAACGAAGGATTGTGGTTCGAGATCTTCCTGCTCCGATCGGTGCGAGCATCTACAACATCTATACCGGTGTCAAACGACGGGATGAACTCGCGGGCGCTCCGATGCCCGCAGTGGCCCAGTTGGGCCTGGAGCCTCCTCGGTTTTGCGCGGAATGCGGACGGCGCATGGTTGTGCAGGTTCGTCCCGACGGCTGGCGGGCCAAATGTTCGCGGCACGGAGAGGTGGACTCGGTCGACATGGAGGCAGAGCGGTGACCGAACATTGCACGTCGGACATTTCCGATGTCTCCTGCCCGCCGCGGGGGCGTATGATCGTTGGGGTGGTGCTGGGCCTTGCGGTGACTGGCGCGTTGATCGGCGGGCTGTGGGCTTGGATTGCTCCACCGATCCATGCGGTAGTGGGGCTCACGCGGACAGGCGAACGAGGGCACGACTACCTGGGCAACGAGTCCGAGCACTTCTTTGTCGCGCCATGCCTGATGTTAGGTTTATTGACTGTGGTGGCGGCGATGGCGTCAGTGCTGGCGTGGCAGTGGCGCGAGTACCGTGGGCCGGGGATGGTTATCGGGCTCTCGATTGGCTTGATGACCTGCGCTGCAACTGCGGCAGCGGTGGGGGCGCTATTGGTTTGGATGCGCTATGGCGCCTTGAATTTCGACGCAGTACCGTTGTTAGATGACCAAACAGTGGAGCATGTCATTCAGGCACCGCCGGTGTTCTTCGCGCACGGACTGCTGCAAGTAGCGGCTACCGTGCTATGGCCGGCGGGAATCGCCGCACTGGTGTATGCGGTGCTTGCGGCCGCGAACGGACGCGACGATCTGGGCGGCCGACTAGTAGTCGATAAACTGCGAAGGCGCTATCCATGGAGCCCGAAGCTTCCGTGCCGTAATGGTTGTCCGGGCTGTTGATGGACGCACTTTCCCGCCGATGATGACCTTGGTGCGATTATCGTAAGTCGTGCTAGGTTGATGTACGATTGAGAGAGTGGGCATCTTTAGCCAACTAGTCCTGATGAGCGGATCGACTGGCGAACCGGTCCGCGAGCCAGCTCAAGGTTTTGAGGGGGCAGACAGCGACAGCGGGTTCAGCGCCATGTGTTCGCTGAACGGGTCCCGGTTATAGGTGACCCGGGCACTGCCGGCCTAATATCTACCTAATATCTAATTAGGCGTCGGCTAGCACGTCGATTAGGTTTAGTCGTGGATGGCTTGCAAGATCAAGACGGGTGGGTTGGCGCCTCGGAGCCTAGCCTGATGTTGTCGAAGACCAGAGCAACCGTCGGTCTGGACAGAGTTTCCGCGAGCGGTTTGTCGATATAGTCGCTGATGTTTTTCCCGCCATCTTGATCTTGGTGACCGCGCCCACCGTATTCATCTTTTTCAGCTATGATAGCAGAGCGTGTCCTTCGTCGTTAGCGTGCTCTTTGATGACCTTGTTCAGGGTGGGGTAGGTGGTGTGGAGGGCGACCACCAACAGTGCTGGCAAACTTGCAAGGAAGCCGCCGTTGAGTTGGCGGAAGGTATGACCACGGGTCGTGGACCGGTTGATCCCGGCACCGCTCCGACGATGTCCAGCTTGGGTGCATACTCGGCACATACTTCAGCAGCCCGCGTGGGGTTGGTCAGTTCGTCGCTGGAATATCCCCTACAGCTTGATGGGCGCTACTGGGGACAAATCTGATGAAGCTCAGAAACCCAGGGCAGCCCGGATGCCGTCCAGCACGTAATAGGCCAGGCCTCATAGAGCGCACCCCCATAATCCGGGGGGCCCTCGTGGTCGGGTACCGAGATGGCTCATCCCTCGGCGAGGGCAGCGATGATAATCAAAGCTTGAACTGGGTCAGTGACCCAAAAGCCTTGGCCTTGTCTTTGCAGCGCATAGGACGACAAACGGTGGGGTAATAGTATTCGATCGCGCACTGATACGACGACAGCGGGCCGGTCTGGCCAGGGAGGATCACCATGGTCACCATCGCCTCTGGCTTGACGTTCATGTCCATCGTCCGGCAGAGCAGCTGGCTCGTGGTGAAGGGTTGCGGGATCAAGTCTAGGAACGCCATCTCGACGTTGCGGGAGCGCAGCACGGCCCTGGGGAGTATAGCTAGGCGGGTGGCCTGGTAAAGTAAGTTTTTAGACAGCAGCGGTGGATGTACATTTGTGTTGCAACTTCTCGTGCAGCGGTCGTCCGGTCAGTTCCGCTCGTCGCCGCCAGATTGGCGCGCTCCATTAAGAGGCTCTCTTCGCGGTCAGTCGTTATTCGTGTGCATGAACGGCCGGCTACCACGCCATCGGGTTGTGTGGTTAGCGTGTTCATGCCGATATCCACTGCCCTAACAACCCTAACAACGCCGTGTTGTTTCCGTCAGTACAGGTGGTGCCCCAGTTATAATCGCGTAGTTAATTCCCGGGTGGCCGCAGCGCGGCAAATTCGTCAGTAACCCTCAACTGCGAGTCAGTGAATTGGTACAGCGCGGCCGGGCGTCCCCCGCTACGGCCTGACTGCGCGACGGTTCCGGTCTGGATGATGACTCTGCGACGGGCCAGTACCCGTTGCAAATTTGTCGCGTCGACCTGATAGCCTAGCGTTGCACTGTAGATGTCACGCAGTGTTGATAACGCGAATTCCTTTGGAGCCAGAGCGAATCCGATGTTTGTGTAGGACATTTTGGCGACCAGTCTGGCGCGTGCATGCGTCACCATCGGACCGTGATCGAAGGCCATCGATGGCAGCGTGCTCAACGGGTGCCAGCGGGTGTCTGGCGGCAACTCGGGGGTGGCGGGGGAGGGCACTAATCCCAGAAAGGTGGATGCGATCATCCGAGTGCCCGGTAGTCGGTCAGGTTCGGAGAACACGGCGAGTTGCTCCAGATGTGCGAGCTCCCGAAGATCGACTTTTTCGGCCAATTGGCGTCTAACCGAGTTGGTCATGTCCTCGTCATTGCGTAGCCGTCCGCCCGGCAGCGACCATGCGCCCCGTTGCGGATCCCGGGAACGTTCCCATAACAGTACGCTAAGCTGTGGTTTTGCCTTTTGCGGGACTTCCTGCACCTGCGCGGTAATTCGGCGAATCTGGAACACGACTGCGAGCACTTCGTGCGCGGTGCTAGCATAGGCCATGTTTTCGATTATAAGTCGAAAACCTCCTGTGCCGAAAGGAACTGCTGTGACGGTGCTGAATGGCATGGAGCCGCTCGCCGGCGACATGACTGTCGTGATTGCTGGCGTCGCCGATCCACCCGCTGGCTACGCCGACATGGACGGTGACGAGCAATGGGCTGCTGAAGTTCGTCGGCTGACGCGATTACGTGGCGCCACCGTGCTTGCGCACAACTATCAGTTGCCCGTCATCCAGAACGTCGCTGATCACGTGGGGGACTCGCTGGCGCTGTCGCGGATCGCTGCCGAGGTGCCCGAGGAGACCATCGTGTTCTGCGGCGTGCACTTTATGGCCGAAACCGCTAAGCTCCTAAGCCCAAACAAGACCGTGCTCATCCCGGACCAGCGGGCAGGCTGTTCACTGGCCGATTCGATCACCCCTGACGAGCTCCGTGCCTGGAAGGATGAGCATCCCGGCGCCGCCGTAGTGTCTTATGTCAACACCACGGCGGCAGTAAAGGCGCTCACCGATATCTGCTGCACCTCGTCAAATGCCGTGGACGTGGTCGCGTCCATCGACCCCAGTCGCGAGGTGCTGTTCTGCCCAGACCAATTTCTGGGCGCCCACGTTCGTCGCGTGACCGGCCGCAAGAACGTGTATGTGTGGATGGGGGAATGCCATGTGCACGCCGGGATCAACGGCGACGAGCTCACTGATCAGGCTCGCGCAAATCCCGACGCCGAGCTGTTTGTACACCCGGAATGTGGTTGTGCTACCTCGGCGTTGTACCTCGCTGGTGAAGGCGCGTTCCCGCCAGACCGAGTGAAGATCTTGTCCACTGGCGGTATGCTAGCTGCTGCTAGCCAGACGCAGTACCGCAAAATTTTGGTCGCCACTGAGGTCGGCATGTTGTATCAGCTGCGCCGGGCAGCACCGGAAATCGACTTCCGCGCGGTCAACGACCGCGCGTCGTGCAAGTACATGAAGATGATCACTCCCGGTGCACTGTTGCGCTGTCTGGTCGAAGGTATCGACGAGGTTCACGTCGACTCGGAAATTGCAGCGGCAGGCCGGCGCAGTGTGCAGCGGATGATCGAAATCGGGCTGCCTGGCGGTGGCGAATGATGGTAGCTCCCGACTGGAAGCATACGGCCGACGTGGTGGTAATAGGCGCCGGCGTGGCAGGCCTGGCTGCCGCGCTTGCCGCCCACCGCGCCGGCCGCAACGTCGTCGTACTTAGCAAGGCCGACCAGCGGCGCGGCGAGACAGCGACACGCTATGCGCAGGGCGGCATCGCAGTTGTGTTACCGGACTCCGACGATTCTATCGACGCCCATGTTGCTGATACCCTGGCGGCAGGGGCGGGCATGTGCAATTTCGACGCCGTATATTCGATTGTAGCCGAAGGCTACCACGCGATTACCGAATTAGTCGGTTACGGAGCGTGTTTCGACGAATCAGTTCCCGGACGATGGGCGGTGACGTGCGAGGGCGGGCACTCGCGGCGACGTATCGTGCACGCCGGTGGCGATGCCACCGGCGCCGAGGTGCAGCGGGCGCTCGACCACGCTGCTGACGTGTTGGACATTCGCACTAGCCACCTGGCCCTGCGAGTGCTACACGACGGTACCGTGGTGAACGGAGTGGCGGTGCTCAACCCAAATGGATGGGGCATAGTCAGCGCACCTTCGGTGATCCTAGCCTCCGGTGGGCTTGGGCACCTCTACGGCGCGACTACCAATCCTGAAGGGTCCACTGGCGATGGAATCGCTCTGGCGCTGTGGGCTGGTGTGGCGGTCAGCGATCTCGAGTTCATCCAGTTCCACCCGACCATGCTTTTCGCGGCGGGTATTGGAACCGGTGGTCGGCGGTCGCTGGTCACCGAAGCCATCCGTGGTGAGGGTGCAATTTTGCTTGATCGCAAAGGCAATTCGGTAACAGCAGGGGTCCATCCACTGGGTGATCTGGCGCCGCGCGATGTTGTCGCGACTGCTATTGACGCACGGCTGAAGGCCACTGGTGATTCGTGCGTTTACCTCGATGCCCGCGGCATCGACGGCTTCGCTTCTCGGTTCCCCACCGTCACCGCCGCATGCCGGACCGTTGGCATCGACCCGGACCGTGAACCGATCCCGGTTGTTCCGGGGGCACACTACAGCTGCGGTGGCATCGTCACTGATGCGTACGGTCAAACTGAGCTGGCTGGGCTGTTCGCCGCTGGCGAGGTGGCTCGCACCGGGATGCACGGTGCTAACCGTTTAGCGTCCAACAGCTTGCTGGAAGGCTTGGTGGTCGGTGGCCGAGCCGGAAAGGCTGCAGCCGCACATGCAGCGGCGGCTGGGCGTTCGTGTGCATCGGTGCTCGAGCCTGTCACCCATACCGCGCTGAAGCGCCGTGAACTCCAGCGCGTGATGAGTCAAGACGCCGCGGTGATGCGCGACGTTGTCGGTCTGCAGCGGTTGTCCGAAACGCTGGCCGAGGCGCCGGTCCGCCACGTGACCGGTCGCCGCGATTTCGAAGACGTCTCGTTAACGCTGACTGCTCGGGCAGTAGCCGCTGCGGCCTTGGCCCGCAATGAAAGTCGGGGTTGTCATCACTGCACAGAGTATCCGGACGCCGCACTAGAACACGCTCGCAGCACCGTGATTCGACTGGCTGACGACCAAAACTCGGTGCGTGCGGAGGCATTGGCGGTGGCGGGTTGATGATGCTGTCCGACTGCGAATTAAATGCGGCGCGAGACAGCATTCAGCGCGCTCTGCATGAAGATCTACAGTACGGGATCGACATAACTACGCAGGCCACCGTATCGGCCGGTACGGTTGTCACAGCGTCGATGGTGCCCCGCCAGTCGGGCGTGATCGCTGGGGTGGATGTGGCGTTGCTGGTCCTCGATGAAGTGCTCGGCGCCAACGGCTACCGGGTTCTCGATCGCGTCGAGGACGGTGCCCGGTTGCAATCAGGTCAGCCGCTGCTGACCGTGCAGGCAGCGGCCCGAGGGCTGTTGACGGCTGAGCGGACCATGTTGAACCTGGTCTGCCATATGTCCGGGATCGCCACCGTGACGGTGGCCTGGGTTGACGCCGTACGTGGCACCAAAACCAAGATCCGAGATACCCGCAAGACGCTTCCTGGCCTGCGTACGCTACAGAAGTACGCGGTGCGTGTCGGCGGCGGTGTCAACCATCGACTGGGACTCGGTGATGCCGCATTGATTAAGGACAACCATGTTGCCCTTGTGGGATCGGCGGTCGACGCGCTGCGGGCAGTGCGGGCAGCTGCTCCTGGGCTGCCGTGCGAAGTCGAGGTGGACTCACTCGAGCAGCTTGATGCCATGCTGGCTGAGCATCCTGAGCTGATCCTGCTGGACAATTTCCCAGTGTGGCAGACACAAGCGGCGGTGCAATGTCGAGACATCCGAGCACCTACCGTCCTGCTCGAATCGTCTGGTGGGCTGAGCCTCGAGAACGCGGCGGCTTACGCGGAGACCGGCGTAGATTACCTCGCCGTCGGTGCGTTGACTCATTCGGTGCGCATCCTCGACATCGGCTTGGATTTGTAGGTTTACCCGAGCAGCAAGGCGCGGGTAGTGGGTTTGGCAGTGTTGATCCTCTCCCGAATAGCTGGTGATTCGGGAGAGGATCAACACTCCTTAAATTAACTAGATCAGTGTGAGCCCAATTTGTTCCGCGTGTGTCGTTGGTCAGTTTTCCGTGCGTCGTCGATTCTCGAGCGCCGCATGCCAACCTATGAATCCACGTGCATACGCTGTGTGTATTAGGGCACTCGCGTTTACCCACTCGGTGGCGATCGGCTCTATGGGGCAGCCGTCGCGCTAGTTACCTAGCCGGCTTCGCCACGAGTAGGTCGATCGCCATCAACCCCTAAAGCGGCCATCTTCGGGATCGCGGTGCTGCCGCAGTTCCTGCTGGACAGCGCGGTGGCGCTTACGACGCTCTTGGTGCTGCCGGTCATTCAGTGCGTGATTGACACCGTGTGATGTTCGGGGTCTAGGGTCGATGCGACCGTTCTTACCCAGGCTGACTATGACTTCATCGGCCAGGCGCGAGTGCGGTCTAAGCGGTTACCGAATCACTGCTCAGTGAGTTGTTTTGGCCATGGGGCGTGAAGTATCGGGTTGGCGGTCGCCTGCTGCTATGGGGCAAGCCGCGGCCTGATTGGGCTCATCCATCAGTGTGTGAGGCGCTGGTGGATGAGCTAGTTCGCACTGCCTGGGTTGTGTTGGTGGTTTAGGGTTGGTCGCGGCGTAGGTGGGCTGCTTGCAAGGGCCGCTGAGTAGTTGGTGTTGGTCGCCGGCCGCGACATCGAAGCTGGCGATGCTGGGGGTGCGTATGGTGTGGCGGGTGGCCGGGGATCAGTTGCGCTTTTCTGGTGATGTGTTAGCCCGCCACGCGCATAAGTCACCAGATCACGCCGTGGATGGCTTTTATCTTCCTTCCGCGGTCGATCCCCACAAAAAGTCAAGTACTGCCCTAGGCTAGAGCACCGCCGTACGCGTCATCACCGGCTGCGAGGTCATCGACGAACTGTGAAACCAACACGGCACCAACACAGCCGGGGGCACACCGGCTGGCCGAGGGCCGGTGAACAAACAGACACCCCACAGCCATAGCATGCACCCGAAAGCGCCCCCAACACCCAGCGCCAACAAGATCTAGGCTAGCCCACCAAACTCCCGACCGTATCGGCCAGCGATGGCACACCAGAACACTACTTCACCTGCCACCTATGAAACCGACCAACAATTCCTGCCACAAACACCAACACCCCCGGCCACCACACAACAACAACGGCTCGGGCGAGCAGTTCAGGTGCACCAAATGCGGCAGTGACCAAGCCAGCGAACACGTCTTCAAGCAACAGCTGGCCGTCGGGGCCGGTTCAGCGGAATTCGGCTGGCGATTAACTGTTCCACGGTGATCCTGTCTACGATTTTCGCGGTGGCGAAGTTCGCTGAAGGCGTGTTACTGGTCGTTTGTGTTGATGCGACTCACCCGGGAATATCGAACCTAAGCCGCCATTTTCGAGGCGTTCCGTACTGACTGCTCCGAGTTGGTGACGTATGTTCGGAATCGGGTGCTTGTTCTCGTGAACTCGGTTGACCTTGGGGTGATCGAAGCGCTGCGGCACGGCAAAAGATGCGAGCCGACGATCTCATCGCGGTGCATTTCATGGTCAACACGGCCTACGCTTCGTAGTTGCGAAAACGTTAGGATCATGACTAACTTGACATTTAGCTATGGGTGGTGGATTGTCCAGACTGGCGGATTAATGGGGCCGCGCAGATGGTGGTCGTCGAGGCGTGCGAAGAACATCCCTATACCAACGTGGATGGTGTTGTCGCTCGGTCGAACTTATGCGCCGCTGCTGTGGCGGTTGCTACAGTATCCTCACCGTCGACAAAACCGCTCGGGCCGCCAACCTGCTCCCGGACGCCGAAGCTGCGATCGTGCCTTATGACGTGCAGTGCCCGGATCCCGGAAGCCTACCCCGAACGGTTTGAGGAACAGGTCGTAAGCTAACTCGACAAGGTCGACGTCCGGGTGTTGTAAGGCAAGAGTCAGGACGTTGACGTCTATGAGCACCCAGCAAACCCGGATCGCCCGTCGTCAATGGTTAATATGGCTGGCCTGGTGCCTGGATAGTGCGCTACCTTCGAAAGGCCGGTCAGCCTAGTCAAGGACATTAGTCAACGTGGACACACATACACTTCGTCGGATCGTCGTCGGCGACAGCAACGGCGAGATCAGCGCGATGTTTCATTCCGGGCGTGGGGGCGCCGACATCCAGCCCGATCCGTTGTTGCGGATCACCGGCAAAGCCCGCTAGAGCGGTGACCGGCCTCATGTTGATGATCGACCTGGCGTATTTGGTGTGATTGACGAACCCACAGAGACTGATCCGGGTAGCCTTCATCAGGCATCCCGTTAGATTCAGTAACGACGGACTTGGTGAGACGGCAGGGACTGCGGTGAAAGCAACTGACAGTAGTGTCGGTGTTCAACGCTGGGTTTCGTGTGCACCGCCAATGGTTGCCGGCCGTTGACGAGGCATGGTTACTGTTCGGTGTACGTGTTCGGCTACGATTTGCTCGCCTCGATGCTTATCGCTCGGGTTTTTGGTGTTCAGCTAGCGGTATTTACGGTGTATCCGCGTTGGCAGCCAACGCGGATACACCGTAAATACCGCTAGCTGGTTCGGCACTGTCATGACTGGGGTTGTGGGGTCTGCACCGCATCGGGTGCAGGGCCAACAAGCCGTTGACCGCGGTATTGGGCGCTGGGCTTGGGCCCCGGTCGTCGCACTGAACTGGGCGACTTGTGGAAGCGGCCCGGTGTTGCCACTGCGAAGAATCCCGGAGTTGCGCGGATGCTGAGGACCTACTGCGGTTATGCGCATGACGCCGACGTCAGTTACGGGCAGTGAGGTTCCGGGAACCATCTCGACATTTGGCGACGTCCCGACTTGGACCGCGGTGGACAGGTTCCAGTGTTGCTGTAGGTTCCCGGGGGTGCCTTGATGGTTGGAAACAAATGTGGACAGGCACACCCGCTGATGGGCCTCTGGGCCGAGCTGGGTTGTGTCTGCGTGGCGATCAACTATCGGCCTAGCCCGCGTTCCACCTGGCCCGATCAGATCGTCGACGTCAAGTGTGCGATCGCGTGAACAAAGGAGCGCATCGCCGAGTACGATGGTGACCCGGACTGGATTGCGCTCACAGGTGGCTCGGCCGGCGGGCATCTTTTTACTTCTCTTGCCGTGAGAATCCTCAACGGTCCACAGTTTCCTCGGGGCGTCGAGAAGGCTGCCATCCAGGTACAAGCGGCTGTTCCGTTCTACGGTGTTTATGACTTGACTGGTCCGATCAACTCGATGCATCCGATTATGCTGCTGATAGCGCATAAGTACGTGTTCAAGCTGAAGTGCAGCGACCGCCCGCACGATTTTCGTGTCGCGTTGCCGATCACGCACATAGATCAAGACGTACTGGCGTTTTATGTTACATGGCCGCAACCACTCGCTGGTCCCGGTTGATATAGGCGCGCAACTGCACATCGCGATTCCGCGAGGTTAGTCGCCAGCCCGTGGTCTAAGTTGAATTGCTTTACACGCAAAATGCTTTCGACATCCTCGTGTCGGCCTGGGCGGCATACGTCGCGGTGGTCGTCGAGCAGTTCCTTGCCGAGATATATGCCTTGCGTCAGGTCATCACGTAGCTAGGTGCGGTCGCCGTTGGAAGCTCTTCCGCTGTGGGATCTGCCACGTCAATATCGGACTTGTCGCTATTTGCCGGTAAACTACTATCTGCAATATCTGGCGATCCTAAGCCCGAACGATCCTTAGCCTGAATGCGTCGTACATAGTGGTACGCCGTTGTGTCGGGGTTTTCCTGCGTTTACGTGTTGAGAATGCTGAGCGCCGTTGAGCTATCTATTTATGGGGGGACTGCACATTGCTAACCGCAAACGTTACGCCGGTGGCTGTCATTGGTATGGCTTGTCGGCTTCCCGGCGGGATCGATTCTCCGCAGCGCCTGTGGGAGGTTTTGTTGCGTGGCGACGACCTGGTGACCGAGATTCCCAAGGAGCGCTGGGACGCGGATTTGTATTACGATCCCGAACCAGGGGTGCCTGGCAGGTCGGTATCGCGATGGGGCGCCTTCCTGGATGATGTTGGTGGCTTTGACTGCGATTTCTTCGGTATGACTGAGCGTGAGGCCACCGCCATCGACCCGCAACACCGTCTGTTGCTAGAAACTTCGTGGGATGCTATCGAGCATGCGGGTCTTGACCCAGCGACACTTTCGGGGTCTGCGACTGGCGTCTTTGTGGGACTGACGCACGGGGACTATGAACTGTTGTCCGCCGATTGTGGTGCCACGGAGGGACCATACGGCTTCACCGGCACCAGTAACAGCTTCGCGTCCGGGCGAGTGGCCTACACACTTGGGTTGCACGGTCCGGCAGTCACGGTGGACACGGCGTGCTCGTCGGGCTTGATGGCCGTGCACCAGGCCTGCGGCAGTTTAGATTGCGGCGAAAGCAGTTTGGCCCTTGCCGGTGGCGTTGTCGTGACGCTGGAGCCACGGAAGTCGGTTTCGGGTTCGCTGCAGGGCATGCTGTCGCCCACCGGACGTTGCCATGCCTTCGATGTTGCAGCCGACGGATTCGTGTCCGGCGAGGGTTGTGTCGTGATGTTACTCAAGCAGCTGCCCGACGCTGAGCGTGACGGTGACCGAATCCTGGCGGTGCTACGCGGCACCGCGGCCAATCATGATGGCCGCACTTTGCATATAGCGGCGCCGTCGGAGCAAGCGCAAATTGCGGTATATCATAAAGCGTTGGCTGCGGGCGGCGTTGACCCCACCACGGTAGGTCTGATCGAAGCGCACGGTACCGGCACCCCGGTCGGAGATCCGATCGAATATGCGAGCCTGGCCGCGGTGTACGGGACTGCGGGACGTTGTGCGCTGGCATCGATTAAGACAAATTTTGGCCACATGCAGTCGACATCTGGGCCACTGGGGATGATGAAGGCAATCCTGGCTTTGCAGCATGGCGTGGTTCCGAAAAACCTGCACTTCAGCCGGCTGCCTGATCATCTGGCCGAGATTACCACTGCGCTTTTTGTGCCGCAGGTTAATACGCCCTGGCCCGTCGATGGCCAGCAGCCACGACGTGCCGCAGTGTCGTCGTATGGAATGTCTGGCACCAACGTGCACGCGATCCTTGAGCAAGCGCCAGAGAATTCAGCTAAAGAATCCCCGGCAGCATCTAAAGGCGATGGCCCGCTGTTGTTTCCTGTATCGGCCACGTCGGCCGAGCAACTGCGTGCGACGGCTGCCCGAGTGGCGGATTGGGTCGACGAGCATGGCAGCGGAACTAAACGCACTGGGCTGTGGGATTTGGGTTATACTCTATCGCGCCGCCGTGGGTACCGTCCGGTGCGGACGATGGTCCTGGCGAGCAGCTTTGCTGAATTAAGCCGGGGATTGCGTGAAATTGCCGGCAGCGAGATTCCGTATCAGCCCGCTGTGGGGCAAGACGACCGCGGACCGGTGTGGGTATTCTCTGGGCAGGGGTCACAGTGGGCCGGGATGGGCGCTGAGTTGTTCGCGAAGGAGCCGGTGTTCGCCGCGGTTGTCGCGGCGATGGAACCGGTGATTGCCGAGGAATCAGGGTTTTCGGTAACTGAGGCGCTGACGGCGGCAGAGAAGGTAACGGGTATTGACCGGGTTCAGCCGACGATTTTCGCAATCCAGGTGGCGTTGGCCGCCGCGATGAGGTCTTACGGGGTGTGTCCGGGTGCCGTCATCGGACATTCGCTCGGTGAGGCCGCGGCAGCCGTTGTCGCGGGCGCACTGTCTTGCGAAGACGGTTTGCACGTCATCTGTCGTCGCTCGCGGCTGATGTCGCGTGTTGCAGGCAGCGGCGCTATGGCGTCGGTGGAGCTGCCTGGCCAACAAGTGCTTTCCGAGCTCTCTATTCGCGGGCTGTCAGATGTTGTACTGGCCGTCGTAGCCTCACCAACATCGACTGTTGTCGGTGGTGACACCCAGGCGATTCGCGACCTGTTGGCCACCTGGCAGGAACAGGACGTGATGGTGCGTGAGGTGGCTGTAGACGTCGCTTCGCATACGCCGCAGGTCGAGCCGATACTTGACGACTTGGTTGAAGCCCTTGCCGATCTCAAACCAACTGAGCCGAAAATTCCGTACTACTCCGCGACCCTGTGGGACCCTCGTGAGCGGCCGTCGTTCACCGGTGAGTATTGGGCGGAAAACCTACGCTACACGGTGCGATTCGCGGCGGCCGTGCAGGCGGCACTCAAGGATGGTTTTCGAGTCTTCGGGGAGCTGGCGCCACACCCCCTGTTGACCTATGCGATCGAGCAAAACGCTGCCAGTCTCGACATGCCGATCAGCGCGCTGGCCGCCATGCGGCGTGAACAGGAATTGCCGTTCGGATTACGTGGTTTCGTCGCCGATGTGCATAGCGCCGGTGCCTTGGTTGATTTCTCCATTCAGTACCCCGATGGGTGCCTGGTGGATGCACCATTGCCTACCTGGACCCACCGGAAGCTGATGCTGAGCCGCGAGTCGGTTGACCACCCTGCGCACGGCGCCGCGGTTCAGACCGTTCATCCACTTCTTGGGGCACATGTGCATCTGTTCGAGGAGCCGGAGCGTCATGTGTGGCAGGGCTGGGTCGGCACCGAGGCACATCTATGGCTCGGCGACCACCAGATCCACAACGTGGCCGCGCTTCCCGGTGCTGCTTACTGTGAGATGGCATTGACCGCCGCGCGTGTGACTCTTGGCGAAGCATCAGAGGTCCGCGACATTAAGTTCGAGCAGACGCTGCTCTTGGATCGTGAAACGATGGCATCGTCGGCGGCGACAGTTTCGGCGCCTGGCGTCCTCGAGTTCGCGGTGGAAACCTATGAGGAAGGCGAACGTGTTCGACGGGCAAGCGCCGTCCTGCACGCCCTGGAAGGCCGAGCGGATCAGCAACCGCCCGCACACAACATCGACGCGTTAATCGTTAGTCATCCGTCGCGCACGGAGGGTGCCGATTTGCGGGCTGCCTTCGATGCCGTCGGCATCCAGTACGGCCTGGCTTTTTCGGGCCTCACTGCAGTACACACCGCTGACGGGACCAATATGGACGTCTCCACGGTGCTCGCCGAGGTTGCGCTGCCTGGGGCCATTCGCTCGCAGCAAGCGGCATATATAAGCCACCCTGCGTTGCTCGATGCGTGCTTTCAGTCGGTCATCGTTGCGCCTGAGGTGCAAAAAGCGGGAGCTGGCGGTCTGCTGCTGCCCGTAGAGGTGCGCAGACTGCGTAACTACCACTCGATGCGCAACGCGCAATATTGCCTCACCCGGATTAAGACATCGCGAGCCGGTGAGTGCGAAGTCGATCTGGAAGTTCTGGACCAGTCCGGAACGGTACTGTTGCTGGTCGAGGGGCTGCGCCTGGCCGGGGCCGCCTCGGAACACGAATATGCCAATCGAGTGCTCGACGAGCGGCTGTTTACCGTCGAGTGGGAACCGCGCGAATTGCCGGAAGTGAAACAGCGCGAGCGTGGATCCTGGTTAGTGCTCGGCGCGTCCGCCGAGGATCCGTTGGCCAAGCAACTTGGCGATGCACTAAATGCCGATGGCGGGCATTGCACCGTGGTGCCGTTGCCGCTCGGACAAATAGGTACCGCGCGGCTGTGTTCGCTGCTGTCTAGCGACGGCGTGAGCCCTTCCGCTGTTCACGGTTCCCTCAAGGGACTCACCGGCGTCGTCGTGGTGACCACCCCACCCGCCACTGCGGCGCAATTGCCAGCACCGCAGCGCGGTAGGGACTATGTGTCCCACCTAGTTACTATCGCCCGCGAGATCTCCGAACTCCCCGGCGAGCGGCCCCGCCTCTTTGTAGTGACCAGAAATGCCGCGAGCATAAAGACGGGTGATCTGGCCAACCTGGAGCAGGTCGGGCTGCGCGGGCTGATGCGGGTGATTGACTCCGAACACCCGTACTTGAGTGCCACCCAGATCGACGTTGACGAAACTGACCAAGCGACGATCGCCACGCAAGTGGCCCGGCAGCTGCACAGCGGTTCGGATGAGGACGAGACCGGCTGGCGAGACGGCGAGTGGTATACAGCCCGACTGCGGCCCGGTCCGGTGGGCCAGGCCGAACGGCGAACTGTTGTCGTGCAGCACGAACACGATGGCATGCGCCTAGAGATCCGGACCCCGGGTGACCTGGAATCGTTGGAATTCGTTGCTTTCGATCGGGTACCGCCGGGACCGGGGGAGATTGAGGTCGCGGTCAGCATGTCCAGCATTAACTTCGCCGACGTTCTGGTCGCGTTCGGCCGGTACCCCACTTTCGAGGGCTACTGCCAACTGTTGGGTATCGACTTCGCTGGAGTGGTGTCAGCCGTCGGGCCAAATGTCACCGATCACAAGGTTGGCGACCGAGTCGGCGGTGTGTCCCGCAACGGTTGTTGGGCCACATTTGTGATTTGCGACGCCCGCCACGCGGTCACGCTGTCGCCCGAGGTGCCTCTGGAAGAGGCCGCGGCTGTTCCTACCGTCGCCGCGACCGCTTGGTATGGTCTGCACGATCTGGCCCGGATCTCACCGGCCGATAAGGTGCTGATTCATTCGGGGACCGGTGGTGTCGGACAGGCGGCGATCGCGATCGCACGCGCCGCGGGGTGCGAGATCTTCGCGACGGCGGGTAGTCCGCGCCGGCGACAGCTGCTGCGCGACAAGGGTATTGAACATGTATACGACTCGCGCAGCCTCGAGTTCGCCGAACAGATCCATCGTGACACCAAGGGGTACGGCGTTGACGTCGTGCTCAACTCACTGCCCGGCGCTGCGCAACGTGCCGGAATCGAATTGTTGGCTTTCGGTGGGCGGTTTGTCGAGATCGGCAAACGCGATATCTACGGCGACACCCGACTTGGATTGTTCCCGTTCCGCCGCAACCTTTCGCTGTACGCGGTAGACTTTGCATTGTTGACGCATACCCATCCAGAAACTGTTCGGCGCTTGCTGACCACCGTGTACCAACGCACTGCCGAGGGTGTGCTGCCTGTGCCGCAGACCACGCACTATCCAATTCATGACACGGCTGATGCCGTCCGCCTGGTTGCTGGTGCCGGGCATACCGGCAAGGTGTTGCTGGACGTGCCGCATACCGGATCCAGTGTAGCCGTGGTGCCCCCGGAGCAGGTGCGTGTGTTTCGCGCTGACGGTGCCTATATCGTTACTGGCGGGCTGACCGGCCTGGGGCTGTTCCTCGGCACCGAGATGGCCGCAGCGGGCTGCGGACGGATAGTGCTCAATTCCCGCTCGGCGCCGAATACCCAAGCGCAAGAGGCCATCGAGCGGCTGCGTGCCGGGGGAGCTGACATCCAGGTGGAGTGTGGTGATATCGCTGAGCCGGGAGTCGCTGACCGCCTGGTGGCGGTGGCGACTCAATCGGGGCTTCCGGTTCGTGGTGTGCTACACGCAGCGGGAGTGGTCGAGGACGCTACGTTGACCAATGTCACCGATGACCTCATCGATCGTTGTTGGGCGCCTAAGGTCTACGGCGCGTGGAATTTACACCAGGCCTTGCAAGAAGGAAAAACCGCGCAGCTGCTGGATTGGTTCTGTTCGTTCTCAACGGCCGCCGCTCTGGTCGGTTCGCCAGGGCAGGGCGCATATGCGGCGGCCAACAGTTGGTTGGATGGTTTCTCGTCTTGGCGCCGAGCACAGGGCCTTGCCAGCACTGCGATCGCTTGGGGGGCTTGGGGTGAGCTTGGTCTCGCCACCGCTTTGGCAGAAATGGCCGGTGCAGCGATCGCACCCGCTGAGGGCGCTCAGGTATTTCAGACGCTGCTGCGCTACAGTCGTCCCTACTCCTGCTATGCGCCGATCATGGAAACGCCGTGGTTGAAGTCTTTTGCGCAACACAGTCGCTTCGCCGAGGCGTTCCGATCCGTTTCCCAAGGCCGAAAAGATAAAAGCAAGTTCCTGGCCGAATTGAAAGTGTTGCCTCGAGACGAATGGCCCAGCATGATTCGACGGCTGGTATCCGAGCAGATCAGCTTGCTGCTTCGACGCACCATTGATCCCGATCGGCCGCTATCTGACTATGGTTTGGATTCGCTCGGGAATTTGGAATTACGAACCCGCATCGAGACGGAGACGGGGATACGCATAAGTCCTACGAAAATCACCACAGTTCGAGGTCTAGCCGAGCATTTGTGCGAAGAGCTGGCAGCTACGGAAGCTGAATCAGCAGCCACTGCCACTTGATGGCGGGCGTCTACATCGTCGAGGGGATGATAGCCGCCTCAACCGGGGCATAGCAGGGAGTTCGAGTCAAGGAGAACGCGTTGCAGGTAGGGCCGTTGACACTAGGAACACTGCTGGATTGGGCACCCCGAGCGGGTAAGACCATCTCGTGGCAACCGACACCTGCTACCTGCGAGAAGGTGTCGCAGGCGCCGGTGAGCCCGGTACCGGTTGCCTACATGCAAGCACAGCACATCCGTGGTTATGTCGAGCAGAAAGCAAAGGGGCTCGACTACTCACGGCTGATGATTGTCAGCTGCGACCAGCCCGGCCAATGTGATATCCGTGCGGTCAACTACATCGTCAACGCGCACTTACGCCGCCATGATACCTACCGTAGCTGGTTTGAGTACACCGACGACGGTGAAATCATTCGTCGTACGCTATGCGATCCCGCAGACATCGAATTCGTTCCCGTCGAACATGGCAAGCTCTCGCTGGCCCAAATACGCGAACTTGCGGTGAGTACACCAGATCCGCTGGAGTGGGGCTGTTTCCAGTTCGGTGTGATCCAAGCCGAGGAACATTTCACGTTCTATGCCAGCATCGACCACGTCCATGTGGACGCGATGATCGTTGGTGTGACGCTCATGGAATTCCACATGATGTACAGCGCACTCGTCAGTGGTGCTGGTCCCCTCGAGCTGCCGGAGGCAGGTAGCTACGACGACTTCTGTAGGCGCCAGCACCGATTCACCTCCATGCTCACTGCGGAGTCTCCACAGATTCGTTCGTGGACCCAATTCGCTGAGCCGAACGAAGGCAGTTTTCCTGATTTCCCGCTGCCACTCGGTGATCCACTGCAGCCCACTCAGGCCGACATTGTCACCAGGACTATGCTCGATGAGCAGCAGACGGATCGATTCGAAGCGGCATGTACAGTCGCTGGCGCTCGTTTTGTCGGTGGTGTGCTGGCTTGCTGTGGCCTGGCTGAGTATGAATTGACCGGCGCTGAAACCTATTACGGGCTCACACCACGCGACACCCGCCGCACTCCGACTGATGTCTTGACTCAAGGCTGGTTCACCGGGCTGGTTCCGATCACGGTCCCTATCGCTGGCTCATCGTTCGGCGACGCCGCGCGCGCCGCGCAGAGTTCCTTCGACACTGACGTGCACTTAGCTGAAGTTCCCTACGACCGGGTGGTGGAGTTGGCGCCGACAGTGCACAAGCCGCGGCCGAACTTCCCAGTGATCAACTTCCTTGATGCGAGCACACCACCGCTTTCGGTATTGCTTACCGTGGGATTGGACGGCCTCAATATCGGCGTCTATAGCGATGGTCGTTATTCGTATCAGATGTCGATTTACGTGATCCGGGTTGAGCAGGAGACCGCGGTGGCGATGATGTTTCCGGATAATCCGGAGGCCCAGGTGTCGGTCGCTCGCTATCTGGAGACGTTGAAGTCCGTGTTCGAGTGCGTCGCCGAACGTGGGTACTGGCGTAATGTCGCATGATCTCTGCCGCACTCGGGCGGCGCTATTGGGGGTGAACTCATCTTCAGTCGGTTAGGCGATATCGCCACACGGTGGCCGTGGGTGGTGATCAGTTGTTGGGCTCTACTTGCGTTGATGCTCCCGATGACGGTGCCGTCGTTGACGGAGTTAACTCAGCGTCATTCCGTCGGGATTCTGCCTGTCGATGCGCCGTCGCGCGTCGCAGCCAAAAAGATCTCCCAGGCATTCCACGAGTTCGGCTCGGAAAACGTATTGATCGTGCTGCTAACCGACGACAAGGGGTTGGGACCGGCCGACGAAACCGTTTACCGCACGCTGGTGGATCGGCTGCACCGCGATACCAAAGACGTTGTGCTGTTGCAGGATTTTCTCAGTACACCGCTGTTGCATGAGCTACTGGTTAGCGAGGACGGCAAGGCGTGGATCCTGCCGATCGGCCTGGCCGGTGAGCTCGGTACGCCCGCGTCCTATCATGCCTACACAGATGTAGCGGGCATCGTGAAACAGACCTTGGAAAGCACAGCCGGATCGTCTCTCAAGGTCAACTTAACGGGGCCGGCGTCTACCGTAGCCGACTTGACCGACGCCGGGGCGCGAGATCGCACATTGATCGAGCTGGTGATCGCCGTCTTGTTGCTGGTTATCTTGATCATTATCTATCGTAACCCGATCACTATGTTGTTGCCGTTGATCACTATCGGCGCATCGTTGATGACTGCGCAGGCCGTGGTATCTGGCGTCTCAGTGCTGACTGGTTTGGCTGTTTCCAACCAGATGATCGTGTTGCTCAGTGCGATGATTGCCGGTGCGGGAACTGATTATGCGGTGTTCCTTATCAGCCGCTATCACGACTACATCCGGATGGGTTCTGGTTCGGCGCGGGATGCGAGTTGCGCCGTGCGACAAGCACTGATTTCCTTAGGCAAGGTGATCGCCGCGTCGGCGGCGACGGTAGGCATCGCTTTCCTCGGGATGAGCTTTACCAAAATTGGAATGTTTTCCACGGTCGGTCCGGCATTGGCGATTGGGATCGCGGTAGCGTTCTTGGCTGCGGTGACCCTGCTGCCGGCCCTCCTGGTGCTCGCCGGGCCGCGTGGCTGGGTCGCGCCGCGCCGCGACCGCGTCGGCGCATTCTGGCGGCGAACCGGGGTGCGGATAGTGCGTCGGCCAGTGGCCTACTTGAGTGCGAGCATGGTCATTCTGATTGTTTTGGCCCTGTGCGCTAGCCTCGTTCGCTTCAACTACGATGACCGCAAGCAGGTACCGGCCTCCGATGGGAGCTCTGTCGGGTACGCTGCCCTGGAACGCCATTTCCCGGTCAACCAGGTGATTCCGGAGTACCTGCTGATCCAATCGCCGCGCGACCTGCGCACGCCTCGTGCCCTTGCCGATATGGCTGAACTGGCGCAACGGGTGAGCCAGATTCCGGGCATCGCTTTGGTTCGCGGAGTTACCCGACCCACCGGAAAGCCGCTTGAAGAGACCAGTGCGACGTATCAGGCGGGCATGGTTGGTAAACAGCTAGGCCGTGCGTCCCATATGATTGGCGAAAGCACCGGCGACTTGAACCGATTGGCCTCGGGTGCTGATTTCTTGGCAGATAAGCTTGGTGACGTACGTACTCAAGTCGGCCAGGCCGTCGCAGGCACCAGTGGGCTACTAGACAGTTTGGCTTTCGTGCAGAAGATGTTTGGTGATAGCAAGACCTTGGGAGAAATCGACACCGCCGGCAAGCTTGTCTCGAGCATGCGTGATCTTGGCAACATGTTTGGGATCAACTTCTCAACCATGATGAACAACATCAACTGGGTTGGCGCCGTGGTCATTGCCCTGGATGCCAGTATGCTTTGCGACACCAACCCCATCTGCGCCGATGCGCGCGCCCAGTTTCACAAACTGCTCACCGCATCCGAAGACGGAACCCTGGATAATATCGCTAATCTTTGGAAGCAGTTGGGGTCGACGCAGTCCGCGCAAACCGTAGGCGCCACGGTCAGTAGTCTGGAGAAAACACTGATCGCCGCTAATACGTCGCTACGCTCCTTGGGGCTGGATAATCCGAATGCTATGCGCTCGAAAATGATCGGTTTGCAAAACGGTATCAACGACCTTGCGAGCGCCGGCCGTCGGATCGCCGACGGTGTGGCGGTGCTCGTCGATCAGACCAGGACTATGGGCACCAGTCTTGGCCGGGCATCGGCCTTTTTGACGGAGATGGGTCAAGACGCGTCACAACCGTCCATGGCCGGCTTCAATGTGCCGCCGCAATTACTCCATACGGAAGATTTTAAGAAACTCGCCCAGGTATTCATCTCGCCGGACGGCCATTCGGTGCGGTACTTCATTCAAACCGATCTCAACCCGTTCAGCAGTGCGGCCATGGATCAGGCCAACACGATCCTCAACGTCGCCATGGGCGCTCAACCAAACACCACGCTATCGGACGCGTCGATTTATCTCTCGGGCTATACTCTGGCGCTTCGAGACACCCGAGAGTACTACGACCGAGATCTGCAGCTTATAGTCATCGTCACGATGATTGTGGTGCTTTTGATCCTTATGGTACTGTTGCGCTCGATAGTCGCGCCAATGTACCTCGTCGGGTCGGTGATTGTCTCGTATTTATCCGCGCTCGGGCTCGGTGTCTTGGTGTTCCAGGTACTATTACGGCAGCAATTGCATTGGAGCGTGCCGGGATTGGCGTTCGTGGTGTTGGTAGCCGTGGGTGCGGACTACAACATGTTGCTCGCATCACGGCTGCGTGAAGAGTCGTCACACGGCGTGCGTGCCAGCGTCATTCGCACCGTACGTTCCACCGGTGGAGTCATCACCGCGGCCGGTTTCATCTTCGCTGCATCGATGTTTGGTCTGCTGTTCGCCAGCATCGGAACTGTCGTGCAGGCAGGCTTTGTGCTCGGGTCCGGCATCTTGCTTGACACTTTCATTGTCCGTACTATTACCGTCCCCGCGGTCGCTGCTTTGCTGAAGCGGGCGAGTTGGTGGCCCGCGCGACCGTGGCAACAACGCGTAGCCGATGACGACTTGACACAAAGAAGTAAAGCTGTGTTCAGTCCATCACCGGAAAGCCGAATTAGTTAGATTGGGGCCCCTACTTGCCTTCGGCACGCTGGGTGGCCCGAGCAGAAGCATGGTCTGAGGAAACCAAAACTAATCCAAGCCATGCAAACACACTCTGACTGCCATCGCAGCCTCCACCACTTGGCCTTGCCGAAGCTCTGGCCAATTGACTTGATGAGGAACGTTTCATCAACAGTTCTTTGGGTCCTGGTCTACTGACGGGAAAAATAGCTTGGTCGCTTTGGCGTAGTTCGGTTTGAACCTTGGTACACCGAGAGCCGATCGTCTCGTAGCTAACCACGGACACCATTAGACATAGACCAGCATCCGTTCCTCAACATCGTCCAGGGGTCAGCGTAACAACTTGACGATGCTGTGGTGCGTGGTTGCCTGACAACAGTCAGGTCAGCCCGGAGGCGGTGGGAGGATCGAGCGGAGTTGGGCGAAAACATTGAGGATGCTGTCTCGAAGTCCTGCGTCGATGCTGGCGATCGGGTCCATACCGTTCACCGGATCTACGGAAATTGGCTTGTCGAAAGGATTATCGTTGTACGCATACGCAGCATCGATTTTCGGCTGTAGCACCATATCGATTTGATCCACTAAAGCGTCGGACCAGCCAAGGTAGCGCAGCGGCAACGTCAGGGGAAGATGATTCACTGGAATGAAGTACGTCGTCGTCTTGGCGCCCCGCGAGTTAACAGTGGTCCTGATGTTCTGCGGGGGCACATCATCAGGATTGAAGAATCCGGATGGAGTGTGCGAGATTGCTCCCCCGGCGAAGCAATTCAACTGGGCTAACAGGTTGTCTGCCCGGTCAGGAAAGTCGGACAGCCCATCATATGCAGCGACAATTCTGTTGCTGTCGTACTGGCTGTCCACACGCTGGGGCATCGTGTAGTCGATCAGCGGGATATGGTCGCCGGGCCGGAAGATGCTGGCAAGCACGCCCTTGCCGAATTCGTTGTATCCCGAGGGATCACCAAAGGTGTTGAAAGTCAACTGGCTTGGTGATGGTGCCGTCGGGTCACCGGCGAGCTGTGCCTGTTCTGTGTCGAGCGCAAGGCTCCCCTGGGATAAACCGACGACAGCGCCCGGCTCGGTTCCCCGGTGAATAGCTTGGTTTAGGTTTTTGGTTGCTAGGGCAATCGCCTCGCCGATAGTCACCTCGTCTCGAGGACCTGGTACTAGAAACGTTGGAACATAGCGAAAAGGGGCGCGGGCGGGGTAGTCGATGAGTTTGCGATTGACGTCCGGGAAAAAACCGTTGCCGGCCCGGATGGTGTAGTAGTCCCAGTCAAAGGCTGGCGGTCTCGCGCCGCCTAGCGCATAGACGACTTTGGCGGGTGAGTGCTCACGCACCGGAACCGGGCTGGGTGGCAACCATGGCTCCCATGGCGTCCCGGGTTCGCTTGATGCGACGCTGGATCCAAAGCCACCAACCGTGCCCACGGTCAAGGCGGTCAAGGCAGCAAAGGTCACAGCCAGTAGTCGTTTCATCTCGTTTTCTTATTCTCCGAATAACCCGTTGGGGGATGTACATATATTGAGTTATGGTAGCGATTTTCGCGCCGCAGTGGGCGCCGAGCCGCGATGCAAGGACGTCTTCGCTAGGACCATGGTACCTGCCGCATGGCTGCCAGTTGCCATACAGCAAGTTGGACATCCGCTCACAGACCAGCTATGCCGACTGCGAGCAGGAGGCAGCTGACTCCGGCTAGTAGAGTGGCAACTTCGAGACGGTGGCGTGACCGGATCCAGTTGTTCAACGCCGTCATCCACGCCCGTGTCGTGTCGGGTGCCAAAAGGTAGGCGGCGAGCGGTATCTCTATCAGCGCGAAAGCTACGGCGTTGAACATCAGTAGTGCACCGACTTGCGCTGTGGCTGCAGCGTCGGAGGCCAAAATGACGGCAAGTGCGGCCAAATAGTCCACAGAGGGCAGCGCGATCCCCAGGCCGGCCATGCCTGCGACCCAGAGTGAATCCCCGTTCAGTAGTCTTGCTAAAGGTCTTGGCGCCCACTTTGACGGCTTCGGTGGGCCAGAAGCACTATCGACGGGAGATTCCGTTGGCCGTTTGCTGCTGACGCAGACCTGTGCAGCCAGCACGACGGCGACCAGCAGAGCTAGCACACCGATCAGAATTTGCACCTTGGGTAACGCGAATTGCGTTGAAGCCATGAGTCTGCGCCGAAAGACGAACAACACAATGAAACCCACGGTCATCGCCATCGTGAATCCGCTGCACAGGAATACAAGCAGTTGCAACGTCGGTCTAGGTCTGTTCAACATCAGTACCGTCATGCCGATTCGGAACGGTTCGAGGCTCACTGCGATGGCCATCGCTAGGACGGTGATCCACATGGCAATTCTTAGTTGCCAGCTAGGCGGTGTGCTTAGCTGTCTAACCGGACGAACTGCTGCCGCCGATACTGCTCGACACAGGCGGATCGTCTGATCTTACCGCTGGTTGTGGTAGGAATCGACCCCGGTGGTACCAGAACGAGGTCGGCTACGTTCAGACCATGTGACTTGGATATCGCCGTGGTGATGTTGTTTTTGATGGCGGCGAGCTTCTGCATCGCTTCCTCGTTGGAGTCGCCGCGCTTTTTGACTTCGATAATGGTGACCAACTTTTCGGTCTCGTCAACCGGGACGGATATCGCCGCGACCCGACCACCGGTGATTTCCTGGATCGTTGATTCGATGTCCTCAGGGTAGTGGTTGCGTCCATACACGATCAGCAGATCTTTCATACGGCCGACGATGAACAGCTCATTCTCGGAGATGAACCCGAGGTCTCCGGTTCTCAACCACGGTCCCTCGGGTGTGCCCGGCGAGGGGTTAGCCAGCTTTCCGCCGAAGGTACGCTGCGTCTCCTCCGGTTTGTGCCAGTAGCCTTCGGCGACGTTGTCGCCATGTAGCCAGATTTCGCCTACCTTTCCTGTCGGGCACTCGATGCATGTTCCGGAATCCACGATTCGCACTATTGGTGACTTCGGCGTTCCGTAGCTCAGCAGCGGCGCGCCGGTCCGTGCTTTGCACCGTTTCACGATGCCTTCCGCCAGCGTCGCGGGTTCGAAATACACGACCTCCGGCGAGCTCCCCTTAGGGCGGCTGGCGGCATAGACAGTTCCTTCGGCTAACCCGTAGGAGGGTAATATCATGTCGTCGCGGAAATTGATTTGGGCAAACCGATCGGAGAACCGATTTAGCGTGGCGGGGTGGATTCGTTCACTGCCGCTGATGATGCCCTGGCAAGCGCCGAGATCGAGCCCGGCTATATCCGCGTCTGATGTCCGGCGTGCAGTCAATTCGAAGGCAAAGTTCGGTCCTGCGGAAAATGGGTGGCTGCTGGTGGCCATCGCTTGGATCCACCTCGCTGGACGTTGCAAAAACGATATCGGACTTGTAAGCGCGCCGCGCCAGCCGCCCAGAATTGGTGCGACGACGCCGAGAACCAAGCCCATATCGTGGTAGAATGGTAGCCACGACACGATAGTGAGATCGGGTGGCGCCACACCATTGGTGGGCGCAAAGTAGTCCGCCATCAACTGGTGGAAATTTACCATAAGGTTCCGGTGCGTGACCATGACCCCGGCTGGAAGGCGGGTTGAGCCCGAGGTGTACTGCAGGTATGCTATGCTCGGCGCGTCGGTGAGTCTAATATTATTCGATTGATTATCGGCGTCCAGATTTGGTGAATCGACTTCGAGGATCGCCAGGGCGGTGTCGGTGTCTGGGTGGTGAACGTATTTCGTGACCGTATCGGCAACCGCAGACGTTGTAAGGACGACCGAGGGCGATGTGTCGGCAAGCACAGCTCTTACACGTTCGTCATGGGAGCCGGCCTGAGGTAACGACAGTGGAACAGCGATAAAGCCAGCCTGCATCGCTCCCAGGAATGCGATGATGTAGTCCAGGCCCTGGGGAGCCAATATCACCGCTCGGTCTCTCATAGAACCGTGCCGTCTGAGCTCGTGCGCAACGTTCAAGGTTCGTTGATACAGCTGCGCCCACGTCAGTGTTTCGCGGACGCCCGCCCAATCCTGCTCGTAGTCGGTGAAACTGAATGCTTCATCGTCGGGCTGCAGACCAGCACGTTCGCGCAGGAAAGAAAGGACGGACGAGTTTTGCATGGGCGTTAGGTTACCGTCTCAGTCGGGGTCGGCTGGACGCCTGGTGTGGAGCGGGTGAAACGGAAAGATGAAAGGCGGTTGTGCGCCGCATTGCGACTAAGCCAAAATTGCCCGTCAACCTCATCTGATGCGGGTTGACAGCTAGGCGTCGGGCGCCAGGGATAATTAAGGCAGTTGCGCTTTTCGTCACTGATGTCACGTGACCAGTTGCGATCGGGTACAGGCGAGATGTTAAGTATGCGATGGCATAGGCGTGTTTAGGGCAACCAAGGGAGATCGGATGCTTTGCTGGTGCGGGCTGGTTTGGTCGGAGCGGTCGATGGACAGGTCTACGTTACCGGCTTGGACGAACGTTGCGGCGTGGATGATGTTGTTTATGAAATACCTGGTATTGACGACGTGGTAACTGGCGATGGTCTGGCCGGGGCGTTGGTGGCGGCGTCTTTAATGCTTAATCATTACCCTTTTTGGGTGTCTTGTTTGCGGCCGCGGGGCAGCGTGTCGTAGCATAGCGGAACTCAAAATTTTCTCTAAAAATATCCACGATGAAGTTGATCGCACCCCATGGAGCTGGCCCGCCGTCAATAAATTGAGACCACTAAGCCCGGCCCAAAAGGTATTTAGGTTAGGGTGCGAGCGTGTGTAGGGCGTTTAGACTGTTTCGGGCTGGATCTAAAGCAAATCAGGTGGTCCGATGTCAACCTGGAGCTGACGACTCTTGTCGAACGGCACCTAGCCGATGACGTCATTGGCTTCCTCGTCGCGTATGGGTTTAGCAAGAACGACATTATCGGTGCGCGGGTTAGCCTATTCCTATGGCCAAGGTCATCTATGCGACTACTATAGAGCCTTGAATCGCCCCCTGAGGCGCTTGAGTTGACTTGGTGTTCATTGATGCGAGATCTTCAACCCCTGGTTGACGTCGGTGTTGCATATATTGCGCGACACTGTCGCCAAACCGCCATCCAGCGGGAGCCCAGGGCTGATGGTCGGGATGGGTTTCGGATTCTGCGCAGAACTTGCGCTGCTGCGTTGGCATTGAGTTGATGACCTCAACGGTCAAGCTCGGTCAGGGGATTATCGTGGCGAAGGTACGTGCTCGAACGCGGTGAGTGTACTGAGCGAGCAAATGCACCCTGATCCTGGCAGCTAGTCGGGCGAGCATCACGGTCGTCGAAGTGGTGGTCACGACTGCTGCGAAATACACCTGTGCCACTCGCCTATGTGGACGCTGCCGCTACTTGACCATTTCTAGAAAGTTCTAGACAAAGCTCAACCAGCGGTTTTCCCTCCTGGCGACCTCGTTTTCAAGAGCACGTAACTCCCGGGTTAGCCGCGTTACGGCGACGTGATCGTATTGGTCAGGCTCGGCGAGTTCGGAGTGTTTAAGCCGCGATATGGTTTAGCGATGCGGTCACTACCTGGTCGATCGATGCCAGCTCCTTCTCGACAGTACATTTTAGTCAGGTGCCAGTTATGCGAGACAAGGTGCCTGCCCAGGAGGTTAGGAAGTCCTCGGTTTTGGTCAGCATGTTGGTATCGACGTCGTTGGTGGACTCGTCGAGAAACAGCACGTTCGGTTCGGACAACTGCTCCCGGGCGAAGCCGAGTCGCTCCAACAGCTGGGCCGGGGATCGCACGTCCTCGATCTCGTCGCCGCTGCGTAATCTGTCCAACCAACACCTCGGCGATCCGGTTGTGTGTCAACGGTGCCAACTGATCGCTCTGCTGATCGAGCGCCGTTAGCCGAACGGTCTTGCCGCGCTTCACGCATCCGGCGTCGGGGGCAACGGTGCCGGTGATCAATTCCAGTAGCGTCAATTTTCCGGTGCCGTTGGCTCGATGATGCCGATACGCGCGCCATCGCTCACGTCGAGTGTGACGGACTCGAACACATTTTGTCGGATATTCTAGATGCGCGACCCAGGTTCCTAATAGGCCCGGTACCGGGCCGTCCTGAGCTTGCCAACGATGCCCGCCGTAGGGCGGCGGGAGGAGAGGTCGGGCAATTCAGCGTGAGCCCGGGTAACGATGTTGTCGTTACTGTTCAGCCAAGCTGGCCAACACTTCACTGCTACAGCACGGTCGCAACGTGCAGTCGGCGACAAGTTGGTCGTTCACCACGAGTGCACCTAATCATAACTTTGACAACGCTTATCAGCGCTTGGCATTGTGGGCTAGCGGTCCGCGCATAGCCTCGGGACGGTCTGCAACCTGTCTAGTTAGCGCGTTCGCCCGTTGACAATTCGATACAATGTTGTGCGACATGGGGGCGCATTGAGCACCAGGTGTCAGCGGGTAGATTGGTCGCCAATACGGTCGCACACCCGCTGGCACTTCGCGTTTCGGACCTCATTATTTCACTCATCGGGACAAAGTGTGCACGCGCTGCCTCTTGTAGTGACTTTCTGTAGTGCTTTGCTTACACGTATAATATACGTGTTGTTTTTCGCATTTGTACGTGTTTCAGCCGATGTTTTCCGACCATAGTGGCTGCACACTGCTACTGTGAGTAAGACCGATGCATCGTGCACCATTGCAGAGTTACCCTACCGATCCGTCACGGACTTGGTTGTGCTTGATTTTCCGCGACCTGAGGTAGCGTTGGTCACTCTTAATCGGCCCGGCCGGATGAATTCCATGGCTCTCGACCTTATGAAGTCGCTCAAGCAGGTTCTCAAAAGGGTTACCTACGACAACTCAGTGCGGGTGGTCGTGCTCACCGGCGCGGGTAGAGGGTTTTGCTCGGGTGCAGATCAAAAGTTCACGGCACCTGTGCCACAGGTCGAGGGGTTGACACAGCCGGTTCGCGCGTTGCGTGCCATGGAGCTTCTTGAAGATGTCATCCTGGCGCTGCGGCGATTGCACCAACCTGTAATCGCTGCGGTCAATGGTCCGGCCATCGGCGGTGGGTTGTGTCTGGCGTTGGCTGCAGATGTCCGGGTGGCTTCAACCAGGGCCTACTTTCGAGCTGCGGGCATCAACAACGGGCTTAGTGCCAGCGAGCTGGGGCTGAGCTATTTTTTGCCTCGGGCCGTCGGATCGTCGCGGGCTTTTGAAATCATGCTTAGCGGTCGGGATGTCAGTGCAGAGGAAGCCGAGCAGATGGGGCTGGTGTCATATCGGGTGTCGGACGATCGGCTGCTGGACACTTGCTACGCCATCGCCGCGCGGATGACGGCGTTCTCGCCGTCTGGAATTGAGTTGACGAAGCGAGCTTTGTGGGGTGGCTTGGATGCCGCCAGCTTGGATACGCACATGCAAAGCGAGAGTCTGGCGCAGCTCTTTATAGCATTGCATACCAGCAATGTCGAAGAAGCCGCTACCGCATGCGCCGAAAAGCGGCCACCGGTGTTCGCCGATGCCGCAAGCTGCTCCACAAGCCCGGGGTAACGCTTTCTAAGAACCATTTTCTTTCACGCTGATTGCCCGCCAACAACCGTGGTCATCTCATGTCTTCCAGGCCACGCTACGAGTTTTGATGGTCTTGACATCGAGGCGAACTATGTGTCGTGGCTATTGGCTGACAACTGCTTTGTGACACTAATCGGCCGCCGACAGAGTCAGCAAAAAACGGTTTGTGTCACAGATAGTCGCTCAAATGGTGGATGACTTAATGTTAAGGGCGAGTGGCATATCGACTCTAGCTCCGACTCCGACCACCGACTCGCAGTTGGGACAACAGAGGGAAAACATTGAGCACCCCCATGACGGGGCTTGGGATATCACAGCCTGTACACGGAGAGGATGTGGATGGATGGTATCACAGTGGGCGTACTCGCAGGAGTTGCGGGAGCGGCAATAAGGGCAAGAAGGATGGCGGGAGAAGTCGGGGCGGGATACGGTGGTAGCCAGAGGAGCGATTAGGCCGAGCGTGAATGTCAAGTGCAAGAATTGAAGCTTGTCAACGAGATTGTGCGAATAGTGAGCGCGTTTTTCGCCGCGGTGGAAGTCGATCGCTGACTGCAGTGATCGTGGAGTACATCAATATCCACCGCGAAGAATTTGGGTCGATCCGATCTGTCGTGTGCTGTCTGAACAGGCTGACGTGCAGTTCACTCCGTCTACCTACGACACCGTCAGGCGGCAGATTTTGTGCGGGCAACCGATTTTACCGACACGTATGACGGCAAAACCCTGTTTGATCTGCAGATGGGCTAACCTACTGATCTGACGGTGTGCACAGGCTTTGGTGTGCTGCTAAACACACAGGTCACAGTTGGGGTCCAGACAAGGCGGCACAGCTGATGTGCATCGCCGGTATTGACGACGTAGGGCACAGTAATTTAAGTGCAACACTCGCACGATTGAGCACGACAAGCCTTCGCCGCAGCAGCATCCCGACCTGCTCGATCATGGCTGGTCAACGCCGACCCACCCGGATGAGTGATGGGTAGCGGATTGCACGTATGTGTGGACGCTGCAAAGGGTTTACTATACCGCGTTTTGTGTGGACGTGTTCTCCCCCAGCATCCTGGGCCGGCCGGTGATGACCAGCAAGATCGCGGTGCTTGGTCACATCGGTGCTTGATCAGGCACTGCTCACCCGCTATTGCACATAGCTCCGTGTCCCTATAACGGGTTTGATTCACCACGTAGACACAAGGGGAAAGCGGGAAGTCGGTATACGTCGATCAGCGTTCACCGAGGCGCTGCACGAGGCCGGTATCGTCGGGTCCATCAGCAGTGACCGCGACTTTTTGTGCATCGGTTGTGGGGTTCGGGCTGTAGGACGGTACAAATCTGAGTTAATCGACTAGCGTCCAACCTTCACCGGTCGCGTCGAACTAGAACGGGACACCGCCTCCTGAGTGCACTGGCACAACACGATCAGACTCCACCTCATCAATCCCAATACCGACCACCAGTCGCATACGAACAGCGCTACCATCAGACAGTCACCCCGACCGAAATGACATGAACCGATAATCTCCGACAACACCAGAACAGTTCAACATTGCGTCCAAGATTGCCTTTCGGTTGATTGGAGTTAAGCTCGCCTCAGCGGTGGCAGCCATCGCTAGTCCGTTGTGGTCGTAGTTGGCCTGTTATTTGTATATTGTCCACCACAGCTGTGACAACTCATTAGCTGTGCCTTTCCAGCATGTTGGCGCGTCAAGCTCGGACACGTCGTCAACAACCTTGTCCCGGAGGCTGCACCGGCTTGACCTGTGGCCACAACAATGCGCAGAAAATGCATGCGGGCATCCGCTGATTGCAAAAACAGCTCCTGAACTGCGACGGAGCGATTGTGCTTGGCAGGATTGAAGAACCTGCAGTCGTGGAATAAGCAAGGTAGCACTCTATGCATCATGAGACAAAAGGCTTGTTGTTACCATATTGCTACACGCTGTACTACAGCAGACAGGAAAAGTCCACTCTGACCAGTGCCCCCGGCACGACTCGAACGTGCGACCTAGGGATTAGAAGGCCCTTGCTCTATCCACCTGAGCTACGGAGGCAGTGCGCAGGTCAGTTTATCCAATGGGGATCGTTGATCGGTTTCGCCTGCTTAACGCACACGAATTGTCTCTCTTCGCCACGGTTACCGGTGATAGCGTGTGCTTGGATACACGTACAACAACTGCTGGTATTCGTCGATAACCGCAACAATGCGTTTGCCTGATGTCTATCTAATAATTGTGGTGTTGTATTGAGCGTAGCGATGAACATGAATTCGCAATGCTCGTCGGCTGCGGCCCAGGTGCTGCGACACGGGGCTCAGCTGGCGGCCGGTTTCTGCTATACTATGTATCTATGCTGTATGGCCCTTCGCCCGTAGCGGTGCGCTGGCTGGCAATGAGTTTCTTGCAGTGCGTCATCGGGCATGTGCTGTTACGGTTGTACGCCTGTCGCGACAACGTGAGCTGCGCAGCTCGTGGGTCACGCCCTAACTGCTGTACTTGAGGAGTCCTTCGGGCCGAACTTCTGCGTATCTGGTGTGTAGCGCTGATTAGCGATCCGTCGGCGTGTCCGTGCTGCAGCGGCTGTTGCAGATGGTTGGGCCGCACTGCTGGTACGCGGCACACAGCACCGACATCTTCTGCGGTTCGGGCCGGTAGTGAAAATCTGTTCGACATTTCGTGGCGTCACGACTCTCCCGCAAGTGGGAGGACCTCAGAGGCCTGGCTGTCAGGCGTCGGTGTTGGTACAGCTTCTTCGTGTGGTATGGGCTATCAACGGCAAACGGGGTAAGTCTATTCGTTGCCGAGCAGGGGGATGGAACTTGGCTGGATTTGTATCTCGGTCAACGGACAGTAGGAGTCCGTGCTTTGTTTGGCCGGTGCACATCTTCGATGAGAGAAGGACGATCGCGTGGGTGTGCGAGAACATAGCTGACTGCCCCGACGACCCCGAGCGGTTCGACGCGGCTTCGCCGATTTCGTACATGCACAGCGAGGCTTCGTCATGCTTGATTCTGCACGGCGAGAAAGATCCGTTGGCTCCGAGCTGCGGAGGCTCACACCTTTTGCGCGGCACTGCGCGCGGCTGGAGTCCGCACGGGCCCCTTGTCGGCATCCCTGGCGAAACTGAACCGTGTGGCCGCAATTCCGCATAATCCGCCAACCCGGCTGTCCATTATGAAGTTTCGTATGCCAGCTTCCAACATCTCCGCAATGAGCGATCTTTACCCGCAATTGGCTTTCACCAGCGGGTGAACCCGACTAGCGTTGGGTAGGCAATTAGATGGGGGACTGAGTGCAGGAGGCGTGGTTGGCGGTGACAGCGCACTGGTGGACGTGGGGTCGTTTTGATGGCTGACTCCGTCAAGGACGTTGGACTGTTCGACGAACTGGCACCGCTCGACTATTTGTTGCATCGGGGGGAGGCAAATCCACGGACCCGCGCCGGGATCATGGCGGTGGAACTTCTGGACACCACACCGGACTGGAATCGGTTCCGGACCCGGATTGAGGACGTCTCCCAACGAGTGTTGCGGCTGCGGCAGAAGGTTGTGGTGCCGACACTGCCGACCGCCGCACCACGTTGGGTGGTGGATCCCGACTTCGACCTAGATTTCCATGTGCGTCGGTTGCGCGTGCCTGAACCGGGTACGTTGCGCGAGGTATTCGATCTCGCTGAGGTGATTCAGCAGTCACCGATGGACGTGTCGCGGCCACTGTGGACGGCTACCTTGGTCGAGGGTCTGGTTGCTGACAGGGCTGCGATGCTACTGCAGATTAGCCATGCGATCACTGATGGTGTCGGTAGTGTCGAGATGTTCGCCGAAATGTATGACTTAGAACGGGATCCGCCGTCTAGACCTAGGTCCCCGCAACCTATTCCGCAGGATTTGTCACGCAATGATTTAATGCTACAAGGCATCAACCACTTGCCGGTCGCTCTGGCAGGAGGTGTCGTGAGTGCACTGTCTGGGGTGGTATCGGCGGCTGGGCGGGCAGTTTTGCGACCTGCGTCCAGTGTATCAGGAGTCGTCGGCTACGTCCTGTCGGGGATCCGCGTGCTGAGCCAGGCTGCCGAACCGTCCCCATTACTGCGCCAGCGTAGCCTGGCCACCCGCACTGAGGCAATCGAGATCCGGCTCTCCGACCTGCACAAGGCTGCGAAAGCGGGCGGTGGATCGATTAATGACGCTTATCTGGCTGGCTTGGTTGGTGCCTTGCGGCGCTACCATGAGGCACTTGGTGTGTCGATCAGCACGCTGCCGATGGCGGTTCCGGTGAACATACGGACTGAAGCCGATGTGGTTGGAAGCAACCGATTTGTTGGCGTTAACCTGGCGGCACCGCTCGGTACCAATGATCCGGTGGTCCGGATGCAGAAGATTCGTGCGCAGATGACGCAGCGGCGCGACGAGCCTGCAATGAACATCATTGGTTCCCTCGCGCCGTTGATGACGGTGTTACCGGCACCGGTGCTGGGTTTGATCGTTGATTCGGTGGTCGGCTCCGATGTGAATGCCAGTAATATTCCGGCCTACCCCTGGGACACCTACTTCGCGGGTGCAAAAGTTTTGCGGCAGTACGGTATAGGACCTCGGCCTGGTGTAGCGATGATGGCGGTGCTGATGTCTCGAGGTGGGTTCTGCACGGTCACTGTGCGCTACGATCGGGCTTCGGTGAAAAGCGAGGCATTGTTCGCCCGGTGCCTGCTGGAGGGTTTCGACGAGGTCCTGGCGTTGGCCGGTGACCCGATACCGCACGCGGTTCCGGCATCGTTTGCTGCGCGGTCCTCCGGTTCGCCGGCGGGATGGTTGTCGAGCTCATGAGTGCCTTCGACGAGAGCGGGACACCCAAGGCCGCGCCGGAAATGCGCTTGCCCGGTTCGGTCACCGAGATACTTGCCAGTCCTGCTGGGCCCCAGGTCGGGGCGTTTTTCGACTTGGATGGGACGCTGGTCGCCGGTTTTACCGCAGTCATCCTTACGCAAGAGCGTCTGCGACGCCGCGATATGGGTGTGGGAGAGCTGCTTTCAATGATTCAGGCTGCTCTGAACCACACGCTCGGGCGTATCGAATTCGAGGACCTTATCGGTAAGGTTTCCTCGGCGTTGCGCGGACGGTTATTGACTGACTTGGAGGAGATCGGCGAGCGGTTGTTTGCTCAGCGGATCGAATCTCGGATCTACCCTGAAATGCGTAAGCTGGTGCAAGCTCACGTGGCTCGTGGCCACACCGTGGTGCTCAGCTCGTCGGCCCTGACGATTCAAGTGGGGCCGGTAGCACGTTTTCTGGGCATTGCCCATATGCTCACCAACAAATTCGAGATCAACGAAGAAGGAATGCTCACTGGTGGCGTGGTCAAGCCGATCTTGTGGGGTCCTGGTAAAGCTGCTGCGGTACAACGATTTGCGGCCGAGCATGACATCGACCTCAAAGACAGCTACTTCTACGCTGACGGTGACGAGGACGTCGCGCTGATGTATCTAGTCGGCAATCCACGGCCGACTAACCCTGAAGGAAAAATGGCTGCCGTCGCCAAACGCCGTGGCTGGCCGATCTTGAAGTTCAACAGCCGTGGCGGCGTCGGCATCGGAGCGCAGTTGCGAACACTGGTCGGCTTGAGTTCGGTGTTCCCGTTAGTGGCCGGCGCGGTGGGAATCGGTGTGTTGACTGGTAGCCGTCGGCGGGGTGCCAATTTCTTCACCTGCGTCTTTCCTCCGTTGGTGCTCGCGGTCGCGGGGGTGCATCTCAATGTGATCGGGAACGAGAACCTGACTATGCAGCGTCCCGCCGTGTTCATCTATAACCATCGCAACCAGATTGACCCGCTCATCGCCGGTGCGTTGGTTCGCGGCAATTGGATTGCTGTGGCCAAGAAAGAGTTGGCAAAGAATCCGATCATCCGCGCGCTCGGCAAATTAACCGATGGTGTGTTTATTGACCGGGACGATCCGGTCGGCGCGGTAGAGACGCTGCACGCGGTCGAAGACCGGGCCAGGAAGGGACTCTCGATTCTGATGGCCCCAGAAGGTACCCGATTAGATACCACAGAAGTCGGGCCATTCAAGAAGGGGCCTTTCCGCATCGCGATGGCGGTCGGGATCCCCATCGTTCCGATTGTGTTCCGCAATGCGGAGATCGTCGCCGCTCGAAACTCCAACACGATCAATCCGGGCATGGTCGATGTCGCGGTGTTGCCGGCGATTTCGGTTGATGACTGGACTTTTGATGCGTTGTCGGAGCACATTGCCGAGGTGCGTCAGCTGTATCTGGACATTCTGGCTGATTGGCCGGTTGATGAGTTGCCCAAGGCTGCTCTGTACACCCGGGCAACAAAGGCGGTGTCGAAAAAGGCGGTGCCAAAAAAAGATGGTCGCACCTCGGTCGCCAAGACCATCGCTAAGAAGACAACGACCAAGGCCACAGCAGCTAAGACTGCGAAAAAGACTACTACCGCAGCTGGTACCAAAAGCACGTTGATGACCACTGCGAAGATACCGGCCAAGGAGAACCCGAAAGTGCCGAGGTCGTTTCCCAAGACCTCGTCGTTAAACAGCCCAGAGAGCGGTCGTGACTGAACCGGATGTAGAAATCAGCTCAGTCCTTACCGGTGAAGACACGCTGGTGCTAGCATCCATGGATACTCCGGCGGAAATTGAGCTGGTCATGGATTGGCTGTGTCAGCAGCGTGCCCGCAATCCGGATACCAAGTTCGACGTGTTGAAGCTTCCTTCGCGCAAGGTAGCGCCTGCGCCGTTGACAGCACTTGTTGAACAGCTTGAATCCGGCGAAGACCGGTCGGTCGTGCCGGTGCGTGTTTTTTGGGTGCCGTCCGCGGAACGCAGTAAAGTGGCCAAGGTGGCCGGGTTGTTGCTCGGCCGGGATCCCTACCACCCCAATCGACGCCAGCAGCGTCGCATCTTAAGAACTGACGCACGGCGCGCCCTGGTGATTGCTGGCGAGTCTGCTAAGGTGTCCGAACTCCGCCAGTACTGGCGTGATACCACCGTTGGAGAGCACCGGCGCGATTTCGCTCAGTTCGTTATTCGCCGCGCCATCTTAGCGATGGAACGTGCCGAGTCCCGAATCCTCGGACCACAGTATAGGTCTCCTCGGCTGGTGAAGCCAGAAATCTTGGCGTCAACGCGATTTCGTGCTGGCCTGGAAAAAATCTCGGGAGCAACCGTGGAGGAAGCTGGGAAGATGCTCGACGAACTCGCCACCGGGTGGAGCAGGGCGTCCATCGACCTCGTTTCCGTGCTCGGCAGGCTGCTCAGCCGCGGCTTCGAACCTGAGATCGACTACGACGAGTATCAAGTCGCGGTGATGCGCGCGGCGTTGGAAGCTCATCCAGCGGTGCTGCTGTTCTCGCACCGGTCCTACATTGACGGTGCGGTGGTGCCGGTGGCGATGCAGGAGAATCGGCTACCACCGGTGCATGTGTTCGCCGGCATCAACCTGTCGTTCGGGTTAATGGGGCCGCTGTTGCGCCGCTCTGGCGTCATTTTCATCCGTCGTAACATCGGTGACAATCCGCTCTACAAGTACGTATTGCGCGAATACGTCGGCTACATCGTCGAGCAGCGTTTCAACCTGAGCTGGTCTATTGAAGGCACTCGCTCGCGTACTGGCAAGATGCTGCCGCCCAAGCTCGGTTTGCTGGCCTATGTGGCCGATGCGTACCTGGACGGCCGCAGTGAAGATATCCTGCTGCAGCCGGTGTCGATCAGCTTCGATCAGTTGCACGAAACCGCCGAGTACGCTGCTTATGCTCGTGGCGGCGAAAAAACACCCGAAGGTGCCGCTTGGCTATATAATTTTATCAAGGCACAAGGTGAACGTAACTACGGTAAGATCTACGTCCGTTTCCCGGAAGCGGTCTCGATGCGGCAGTATCTCGGTGCGCCGCACGGTGCATTGGTCCAAGACCAAGACGCTAAACGGCTTGCGCTACAAAAGATGTCGTTCGAAGTTGCATGGCGGATTCTGTGTGCGACGCCAGTGACGGCGACAGCGTTGGTGTCCGCGTTGCTGTTGACCACTCGTGGGGTGGCCTTGACGCTTGATCAACTGCACCACACGTTGCAAGAATCACTGGATTACCTGGAACGCAAGCAAACTCCTGTATCGACGAGTGCGTTGCGGCTACGTTCGCGCGAAGGCGTGCGCGCTGCGGTCGACGCATTGTCCAGCGGGCACCCGATCACTCGGGTTGACAGCGGTCGGGAACCGGTGTGGTATATTGCCCCTGGCAATGAACATGCTGCGGCATTTTACCGGAACTCGGTGATACATGCTTTCCTGGAGACCTCGATAGTCGAACTCGCGTTGGCGCACGCCAGGCATGTCGAAGGCGACCGTATGACGGTTTTTTGGGCGCAGGCGATGCGGCTGCGTGATCTGTTGAAATTCGATTTCTATTTCGCGGATTCGGCGGCGTTTCGCGCTAATATCGCCGAAGAGATAGCGTGGCAACAGAATTGGGAGGCTCGTGTCTCCGGTGATGGTGATGATATCGACGCGATGCTGCTTACTAAGCGACCGTTGATTTCGGATGCGATGTTGCGGGTGTTTTTTGAAGCGTACGATATTGTCGCTGACGTGTTGCGCGATGCTCCGGCGGATATTGGCCAGAAGGAACTGACTGAGTTGGCACTCGGAGTTGGACGCCAGTACGTGGCACAGGGCCGGGTCCGTAGCAGCGAATCGGTGTCTACACTACTGTTCGCCACCGCGTATCAGGTTGTTGTCGATCAAAATCTGATAGCGCCCGCTCCGGATCTCGCTGAACGTCGGATGGTTTTCCGGCGGGAGTTGCGGGATATTCGGCGAGATTTCGATTATGTCGAACAAATCGCGCGCGGCCGGTTCATCGTCCGTGAGTTCAAATCGCGTTAGTGACGCTTGGACCGTTTGGTGGCCGAGCTATCAGCTCATACCCCCGGGTAGCGGACGGTTGCTCGCTTTGCTGGCAAGCTCGGGTGTGTCCGCAGCTGACCGGAGTCGTAGCCTTAACAGGGTCGTCCGGCGACTAGCGCCAACCGTCGGGATCACTCGTTACCCGCGGCCTGATCCCCAGTCACGGTTCTTTCCACGGGGGTCAGCGGGCGCGGGCCCGCTTTGTTCCTAATTTGTTGGTAGCGCCATGCTGAATGGCTATCAGAAAGAAGCCGACGCATCACGGCCCAAAGACGACAACAGACCAAGCAGCGAAGGAACGTGGTCAGTGTTCGAAACGCCGTTAACCATAGTCGGTCACATCGTTAACGACCTGCAACGCCGGAAAACAGGTTGTCAGGAGGTGGTCACGTGCCGGGTGGCTAGCAATGCTCGCCGTAGCACCGGTGATCGTGGTCGGTCACGTCTATACCAGCGAGTACGGGAACCGGAACGGCTTACGCCGTTCGTCGTTGGAGATGCAGGCAACCTCGGTCGGTCCGGATTTGTCGCGGGTGACTGTACGCATTGAAAATGCCTGGATACACCGGTCTGCACGTGTATTCGAGTCCCACAGCCTCCGGCGCTGTTACCCGAACTCCCTTACGATCCAGCCGCCAAACCCGGCTGGTGACGCCGCTATTAGGCTCGATGCATTACCCATGTAAACCATGTTGGTTTAGGGGTCAAATTGTGGCTGTGGCCCGATGTCTAGGATGAGTGCGAGTAACTTTGCAGATCAGAGAGGTAATACGGCGGCATGGCTGAGTTCATCTACACGATGAAAAAGGTCCGTAAGACGCACGGCGACAAGGTCATCCTTGACGATGTTACGCTGAGCTTCTTCCCTGGAGCCAAGATAGGTGTCGTCGGCCCGAATGGTGCCGGTAAGTCGAGCGTCTTACGGATCATGGCCGGTATGGACAAGCCGAACAACGGTGACGTGTTCCTGGCTACCGGCGCTAGTGTTGGCATTCTGCAGCAGGAACCGCCGTTGAACGAGGAGAAGACGGTTCGTGGCAATGTGGAAGAGGGCGTGGGCGATATCAAGATCAAGCTTGACCGCTTCAGTGAGGTTGCCGAATTGATGGCCACTGACTCCTCCGGCGAGTTGATGGAAGAGATGGGTCGGCTGCAAGAGGAACTGGACCACGCCGACGCGTGGGACCTCGATTCGCAACTGGAGCGGGCCATGGACGTGCTGCGCTGCCCGCCGCCCGACGAACCGGTGACAAATCTGTCCGGTGGTGAGCGGCGTCGCGTGGCGCTGTGCAAGCTATTGCTGTCCAAACCTGACTTATTGCTGCTCGACGAGCCGACCAACCATCTGGACGCCGAAAGCGTGCAGTGGCTCGAACAGCATCTTGCCGGCTACGCTGGCGCTGTTTTAGCGGTCACCCACGACCGCTACTTCCTGGACAACGTTGCCGAATGGATCCTGGAGCTGGATCGCGGCCGCGCATATCCCTATGAAGGTAACTACTCTACTTACCTTGAGAAAAAGGCTGAGCGACTGACTATACAGGGTCGCAAGGACGCCAAGCTACAGAAGCGATTGACTGACGAGCTGGTCTGGGTGAGGTCCGGGGCTAAAGCACGTCAAGCCAAAAGTAAGGCGCGTTTGCAGCGCTACGAGGAGATGGTTGCCGAAGCTGAAAAGACTCGCAAATTCGATTTCGAAGAAATTCAAATCCCAGTCGGACCACGCCTGGGTAACAGGGTAGTCGAGGTCGAACACCTCGACAAAGGTTACGGCAGACGCACCCTAATTAAGGACTTGTCATTCACCTTGCCCCGTAACGGTATCGTCGGCGTCATCGGCCCCAACGGGGTTGGCAAGACCACACTTTTTAAAATCATCGTGGGGCTCGAGCAGCCGGAAAGCGGTACTGTCAAGGTTGGTGAGACCGTCAAGCTGAGTTACGTGGATCAGACCCGTGCGGGTATCGACCCGCAGAAGAGCGTGTGGGAAGTGGTCTCAGAGGGGTTGGACCACATTCAGGTCGGCCAGAACGAGTTCGCCTCGCGGGCCTATGTTTCGGCGTTCGGCTTCAAGGGCCCCGATCAGCAGAAGCTGGCCGGGGTGCTCTCCGGTGGTGAGCGAAACCGGCTGAATCTGGCGCTGACGCTTAAGCAGGGCGGCAATCTAATCCTGCTAGATGAGCCGACCAACGACCTCGATGTCGAGACCTTGGGTTCGCTGGAGAATGCACTGGTGAATTTCCCAGGTTGTGCGGTGGTGATTTCGCACGATCGCTGGTTTCTCGATCGCACGTGCACGCACATCTTGGCGTGGGAAGGCGACGACGACGAGGCGAAGTGGTTCTGGTTCGAGGGCAACTTTGGTGCCTATGAGGAAAACAAGGTGGAACGGCTCGGTGCTGAAGCCGCACGTCCGCACAGAGTGACTCACCGTAAGTTGATGCGCGACTAATGTCAGCTTCCCCAGCGCTGGTATTCCGGCGCTTCGGAGTGGGTTGGGGGCAAAAGGCATGACTCTCGATCCCGGAGCTACGCATGTTGCCGAGCCGTGGACCACATTCACGCAGGGTGCGGACGTACCCGACTGGATCTCGAAGGCGTACATAGACAGTTATCGCGGCTCGCACGGCGACGTACGCGAGGCCTCGGAAACTAGTCGAATTAATCCTAAAGCCTTGGTGACGCCGGCCATGCTCAGCGCACACTATCGTCTCGGCCAGTGCCGACCGATCGGTAGGAACTGTGTCTGCGTCTATCCGGCAGACGACCCCGCAGGGTTCGGTCCCGCGCTGCAGGTCGTCACCGACCATGGCGGCATGCTGATGGATTCCATTACCGTGCTGCTGCACCGGCTGGGGGTCACTTACACGGCCATGATGACCCCAGTGTTCATGGTGCGTCGCAGCCCGACGGGGGAGTTGCTCGGCGTTGAATCTCAAGCCTCTAGTAAGCCGCATTCCATCGAAGGGGCTTGGCATGGCGAGATTTGGATATACATCCAGCTCTTGCCTGCTGTTGATAGTAAATCCCTAGCCGAGGTTGAACAGCTGTTGCCCCGGGTCCTGGTTGATGTTCAGCGAGTTGCCGCTGACGCAGCAGCGTTGAACGCCACCTTGAGCAGCCTGGCCGCGGACGTCAAAACTAACAAAGAAGGCCGCTTTTCGGCTTCTGACCGCGATGATGTCGCGGCGTTGTTGCGCTGGTTGGGTAACGGGAATTTTCTGCTTGTGGGTTACCAGCGCTGCCGGGTGCATTATGGTTTGGTCTCTGGCGACGGGTCGAGCAGCCTCGGCGTGCTCCGCGCATGCACAGGTTCCCGCCCCCGGCTGACCAACGATGACGAACTGCTCGTCTTAGCGCAAGCCGCCGTCGGCAATTATCTGCGCTACGGCGCGTACCCGTATGCCATCGCGGTCCGCGAATACGACGATGATGGGGAAGGAGGTGTGATTGAGCACTGCTTCGTCGGGCTTTTCATGGTTGCTGCCATGAACGCAGATGTCCTGGAGATCCCGTTGATCTCACGCAGGGTTCGTGCGGCGCTTGCGATGGTCAACAGCGACCCCATTTATCCGGGCCAGCTCTTGCTCGACGTCATCCAGACCGTCCCGCGTTCGGAGCTTTTCATTCTGAGCGCTGAACGGCTTTTAACGATGGCCAAAGAGGTGTTGGATCTAGGATCTGGGCGGCGCGCGTTGTTGTTCCTGCGCGCTGATCGGCTGCAGTACTTCGTCTCCTGTTTGGTTTATGTTCCTCGCGATCGCTACACCACAGGTGTGCGGTTGCAGATCGAGGATATTCTCGTTCGCGAGTTCGATGGTACACAAGTGGAATTTACTGCACGAGTTAGTGAATCACCTTGGGCATTAATGCATTTCATGGTCCTTCTGTCCGAAGGTGCTGCGACCGGCTCGGTCGACGTTTCGGAAGACAACCGGATAAGGATCCAGGCGATGTTGAGTGAAGCTGCAAGGACATGGTCCGATCGGCTAATCGCAGCCGCGGCCTCATTCTCTGAGGGTTCCGTCTCGTACGCTGAAGCCGAGCATTACGCGGCGACCTTCTCAGAGGCCTACAAACAAGCTGTAACTCCGTCCGACGCGATTGACCACATAGCCATCATAAAAGAGTTAGCCGATGATTCAGTTAAGTTGGTGTTCTTCGAGCGGAACGCGGATGGGTTCGCCCAGCTGACTTGGTTCTTGGGTGGGCGCAGTGCCTCGCTGAGCCAGTTGCTCCCCATGTTGCAAAGCATGGGCGTTGTCGTGCTTGAGGAGCGACCGTTTACCGTCGCCCGGACCGACGGCTTGCCGGTATGGATCTATCAGTTCAAGATCTCGCCGCATCCGACAATTCCGCTGGCGTCGACAGAGAACGAGCGGGAGTTTACCGCAAAACGATTCGCCGATGCAGTTACCGCGATCTGGCAGGGCCGTGTCGAGATCGACCGGTTCAACGAGCTAGTGATGCGTGCAAGGCTGACCTGGCAGCAGGTAGTGCTACTGCGTGCCTACGCGAAGTACTTACGACAGGCGGGTTTCAACTATAGTCAGTCCTACATCGAATCGGTGCTCAATGAGCACCCTTCCACCGTTCGATCACTGGTCGCATTGTTCGAAGCGCTATTCGATCCCAGCCCGTTGGGTTCGTCAACGAGCTGGGATGCGCAAACGGCCGCTGCAGCTGTCGCTGCGGATATCGATGCCTTGGTGAGTCTGGATACCGACCGCATTCTTCGTGCTTTTGCATCCCTGGTTCAGGCCACTCTGCGAACCAACTATTTTGTAACACAAAAAAATTCGGCTCGCAGCAAAGATGTACTTGCTCTCAAACTCGATGCACAGCTGATCAACGAGTTGCCGCTGCCGCGGCCCAAGTTCGAGATTTTCGTGTATTCTCCCCGTGTCGAGGGCGTGCACCTGAGGTTCGGTGCGGTGGCGCGTGGTGGACTGCGCTGGTCTGATCGGCGGGATGATTTCCGCACCGAAATTTTGGGTCTGGTTAAGGCACAGGCGGTCAAGAACGCTGTTATCGTGCCGGTCGGTGCCAAGGGCGGGTTCGTGCTCAAGCGGCCGCCGCTGCCCATCGGCGACGCCGCCGCTGACCGCGACGCGACAAGGGCCGAAGGTATCGCCTGCTACCAGTTGTTTATTTCTGGACTACTCGACATTACTGACAACGTCGACCACGCGACCGGAAAAATTAGCGCGCCGCCACAGGTGGTGCGACGTGACGGCGACGACGCTTACTTGGTGGTAGCCGCGGACAAAGGCACTGCCACGTTTTCCGACATCGCCAACGATGTCGCCAAGTCCTACGGGTTCTGGCTGGGCGACGCTTTCGCCTCCGGTGGATCGGTGGGTTATGACCACAAGGCCATGGGCATTACTGCCAGAGGCGCGTGGGAAGCCGTCAAACGACACTTCCGGGAGATGGGAGTGGACCCCCAAAACGAGGACTTCACCGTTGTGGGTATCGGCGACATGAGTGGCGACGTGTTCGGTAACGGTATGCTGCTGAGCAAGCACATCAGGCTGATTGCTGCTTTCGATCATCGGCATGTTTTCCTCGACCCGGACCCCGATGTCGCGGTTTCCTGGGCTGAACGGCAGCGGATGTTTGATCTGCCACGGTCCAGCTGGGACGACTACAACAAGTCGTTGATCAGCGAGGGTGGCGGTGTGTACGGTCGCGAGCAGAAAGCCATCCCGATCAGTCCGCAGGTCCGCACTGCCTTGGGCATCGATGGCCAGGTCACCGAAATGGCCCCACCCAACTTGATCCGGGCGATTCTGCAGGCACCGGTGGATTTGCTGTTCAACGGTGGCATTGGCACCTACATCAAGGCTGAAACTGAGTCCGCTGCCGACGTCGGCGATCGCGCGAACGATCCGGTACGAGTCAACGCAAACCAGGTGCGCGCCAAGGTCATCGGCGAAGGCGGTAACCTCGGGGTTACCGCTTTGGGCCGCGTCGAGTTCGATCTGTCCGGTGGAAGGATTAATACCGACGCGATGGACAACTCTGCCGGCGTGGACTGTTCCGACCATGAGGTTAATATCAAGATCCTGATCGACTCACTGGTCACCGCTGGCAAGGTGAAGGTCGAGGAGCGTAAACGCCTTTTGGAGTCGATGACCGACGATGTCGCACGATTGGTGCTTACCGACAACGAGGACCAGAATGACTTGATCGGCACCAGTCGCGCGGACGCAGCTAGCATGCTTCCAGTGCATGCGATGCAGATCAAATACCTGGTGGACGAACGCGGAGTCAACCGCGAATTGGAAGCGTTGCCATCAGAAAAGGAGATTCAACGGCGGTCCGAGTCCGGTATCGGCCTTACCTCGCCCGAGCTCTCGACGCTAATGGCGCACGTCAAGCTGGCACTTAAAGAGCAGATGTTGGCCACTGAACTGCCGGACCAGGATGTCTTCGCGTCGAGGTTGCCGCAATACTTCCCCAAGCCGCTGCGCGAGCGTTTCACTCCGGAAATCCGCTCCCACCAGCTGCGCCGAGAAATCGTCACCACCATGCTGGTCAACGATTTGGTAGACACCGCCGGCATCAGCTACGCTTTTCGGATTTCCGAGGATATCGGGGTCGGGCCGGTAGATGCGATACGCACCTATGTTGCCACCGATGCCATTTTTGGTGTGGGAGATGTATTACGGAGTATTCGCGAGGCAAATTTGTCGGTCGCGCTGTCGAATCGGATGACGTTGGATACCCGTCGGCTGATTGCCCGCGCTGGACGGTGGCTACTTAACTATCGTCCGCAACCGTTGGCCGTCGGCGCCGAGATCAACCGATTTGCCGCGAAGGTTAAGGCGCTGACGCCGCGGATGTCAGAGTGGTTGCGCGGTGACGACCAGGCCATCGTCGAACAGCAAGCCACAGAATTCGCGTCACAGGGTGCGCCCGAAGACTTGGCCTACCGGGTCGCGGTTGGGCTATATCGTTATAGTTTGTTTGACATCATCGACATCGCCGACATCATCGAGCTCGACCCTGCTGAGGTCGCAGAAACCTATTTCGCCTTGATGGACCGGCTGGGCATCGACGGATTGCTCACGGCGGTGTCCAAGCTACCCCGAAATGACCGCTGGCATTCGTTGGCGTGTTTGGCGATTCGTGATGACATCTATGCTTCCCTGCGATCGTTGTGTTTCGATGTGCTTGCTGTTGGGGAGCCTGACGAAAGCGGTGAAGAGAAGATCGCCGAGTGGGAGCACATTAGCGCTTCCCGGGTGGAACGGGCACGCTGGATGCTTGCCGAGATCTATGCTAGCGGCGAGAAGGATCTCGCGACGTTGTCGGTTGCGGCGCGGCAGATCCGCCGCATGACCCGCACCAGTGGACGTGGGGTGTCAGGGTGAGTGCAGGGTTGGTTGCGGCCGTGCCGGTACGGTGGTCGGGCATCGGCATGTATCATGCACATCAACTACGCGACTATGGTTACGATTCTCAAAGAGGCGTGTGTTTCTTTTCTCACAGGCTTTTGGCGCCGACAGCACTTTAATTGGTTCGCTGATTTCTGATGTCCGGGTCACTTACAAGGTCAGCTGCGACTGACTAATTCGCCATTGTAGGTAACGATATCGGTGTAGCGGTTGCAGATGGTGGATTTCACACTAGGTTATGAAGTGTGGTGGTTCAACGCTGATCCCGAGTTCAAACCTGCTGTTAGCGTGCGAGTCGCAGCTGGCCGCGTATCCCCGTCGACGAGCGGCGGTTAGTGCGGCTCTTGTCGCACCGTCGGGAGTATGCGTGTCTGCAACAGTGGCAGCGATGATCATGTGATGCGGCTTTAACAGGCGGCGGTTATCAAACTTCGGGCACGATCTGTCCGATTGTGGACGTTATGGGTGGCAACCGGTTTCGACATGTTAGCAACGCCTAGTGCCTAGTGGTGGTCGCTAATGTGCGGCCCAGCGATTTGTCAGTCGGCGCAAACGAATGAGCGCACAGCCTGTCTGCGATGGATGCCTAGTGCTATGTTGATCCGGGCCTCCCGATGGATTCAGCTTGGCGAGGTGTGTTGTCTCCGGAATCCGGCTTCGCCAACGTCGATCACATACCGGCCAGCATGATGCTGGACCTGGCGTAGCGTGGCGCGCAGCTTGCTAAGGAGCATAGCAGTTACCGTGGTTCGCCGGTTTCCCTGTTCGGTCAGGAGATCATATCGGGTCAGCTCTGGAGACTGCAGTGTGGGGCTACCTATGCGCTGTGTTCGCTTTGATCGCAATGGTTTTCCGCCGTAGTCATCGGATGCGATCGACGCCATGGCCATCCGGCTCGGGCACTGCGTCAGTGTGCTGAAACCAACCAGGCAGTGGGATCTGGCGGTAATTGGTCACCCGCCAGCGGTGCGTTGGCAAGTATGTGTTCTCCTGCTGGCAGCGCCAGCGTGTGGTCGTTGGCGTTAAATGCGTATACTAGCTTTCCGTCACATCGCCAGAATATCCGCTAATCCCGTGGCGCGGTCAGGCTCTCGATCCTGCTATCATCGCATTCGGCTCACTCCCTGTGTGACTTGAACGTTTGGCGAAAGAACGATAACGCCGAGGCGGCGTCGGTGCGTTGTTTTCGACGGTTAGTGCCACCCAGTCCGTAGGCATTGGCAACCAGGTGTCAGCAAGACGCGCATAACCCGAATGGGGGAGCGACGCCCGACAAGGGAATTGGAACCCAACATCGGGCACAGCCACGGTCGATATGTTCTGAGCGTTCCCACGTCGGGTCCTGCCGAGTCGCGTCAAGCAGGTCCATGTCGGGGCACCCCAGCTTCTGGTCATTGTAGATGAACACCGCGCTTGGTAAAGTAAGCATCGCCATCGCGATGGTCCGCCCCTGGAGTAGTCCTTTACTTTATCACCGCCCCCATAGTAGGTGACTTCTGACTTCCCGACCTACGTCATTGATGGCCAGTGTCCAGGTTTGGATCGCGTTTTCGATCGACGTGGCCGTCTGTGAGTTTTGCACTGCGTCGTGAATGGTGGCAGCGTCGAAGTCGACCTGTGCCAGGGGAAATTGAAGTTGAGATGTAGTTCGTCGGACCGCAGAATTCGGCTCCCGGGCATTGTTGGTGATCTATTACCTCGCTAATGATTGCCATGCCGGGATAATCGTGGACGACCGTGCGGATATTGCGGTGAATCGCGTACACACTTGGGTGGTTGAAGCGGGAGTCGTCGTAGGTATGGTGCAAAACCCCCTGGTCTCGTTTACCTGTGCATCCGGCAGGCCGGATGGCTTGGCCATCCCGTGCGCCACATCGATGCGGAAGCCGTCCACGCCGTGTTCCAGTCAGAAGCGCAGCGTTTTCTCGACGTCGTCGAAGACATCCCGGGTGGTCCTAGTTCAAATCGGGCTGCTCTGTGTCGAAGAGGTGCAGATACCACTGGCCGGGAGTGCCGCCCGGTTCGTCCACCCGCGTCCAGGACGGCCCGCCGAACAACGGGTCGATGTCACGCGGATCGGCGACGTCGTAGTTACGGTCGGCTATCGGCGAAGCGGTGAGGGTGGATCCAAATCGCTTTGATACCGAGCAATTCCAGGTTCCCCTTCCGGGTTGTGAAACCGTCCAGGCTGCCCACCTCGTCGCCGTTGCTGGCAATGAACGACCGCGGGTAGATCTGATAGAGCACCGTGGCTGACCACCACGGTTGGGTCTCGTGGTGTAACATCAAAACGTGGAATTCACGAGGGAGTGTGCGGCCATCTCCAAGTAGTCGAGAAACTCCCGTCGGTGCTCGTTGTCGAGGGTATGCGAGTCGATGGAGGCGACGGCGGTGTACATGCACCTCAGCCAGGCGTCACGCTCGATGGCAGTGATCCGGAAGGGAGCGTGACGCATACGCAACCGCGGATGACCGCGTTGGCTGGAGTATGTTCGCGGACCACCCCAGTATTGCTCGAGGAACATGCGCAATCGTTCTTCGGCGCCGGCCAAGTCGTCTGCGGGATACAGCTCGCGCAGTATCTCATCTTCGGGCACCTGCGCATAAAAGCGTGACACAATCGCTTTGAAGGTCTCGGCCCCGCCGATAGCGTCGTAGAAAGATTGCTGCACCTGATCCATCTCTTACATTGTGGTGTATAGCCTGAGTGACACCTGGAGGCGGGCTTGAGCCGATAGGTGGTTCTTGGTGTTCACTAGATTGACATGGCATACACCCGGCGATTGGCGTGCGGTCAGCGGCGAATCATGGTGGACTGTTCCGCGGAGGATTTATTATGGTTCAGCGCAAGAATCGCCGCAGCCATCGCAGTTCCGGGGCCGCGGCAAACCTGACCGGGCCTGCTATTCCCTCATCCCTGCACAATGTTGATATCCACCCGCCCCCCTGCTACGAGAGCGGATCGATTTGGCATCGTTGGCGGGTGTTGCTGCTGAACTCTACCTACGAGCCGCTCACCGCATTGCCGACGCGGCGGGCGGTCATCATGGTGATCTGCGGCAAGGCCGACGTCGTGCACGTGGATCCGGCCGGGCCAGTCGTCCATTCGGCGACCAGGTCGATAACGGTGCCGTCGGTGATCCGCCTGCGGTCCTATGTTCGGGTTCCGTATCGAGCCCGTGTTCCGATGACCCGCGCTGCGCTGATGCATCGCGACCGCTTGTGTTGTGCCTATTGCGGGGCCAAGGCCGACACCGTCGACCACGTGGTGCCACGCAGCCGAGGTGGTGACCACTCCTGGGAGAACTGTGTTGCGTGTTGTTCGACATGTAATCACCGTAAGGGCGACAAGCTGCTCACCGAACTTGGCTGGGTACTGCTCCGGACGCCGGTGCCGCCGACGGGTCAACACTGGCGGTTACTGTCGACTGTCAAAGAACTGGATCCGGCGTGGGCTCGATACCTTGGTGGGGGTGCAGCTTAGGCTGGATTTCTCGGCTCCGCAGTGACCCGCCTCGGCCCTGTCGCGTGCGTGCAGCTATAAGCCCTTAAACGCGTTGAGTTTTACATTCACCCCGCTGGCCCAATCTATGCCCGAGGTAGCCAGCGGCTTCCGCAATTAAGTAACCACCGCTCGGACCCACATTGCTGCCGGGCTGGGTCTAAAACTTGCGTTCATGTGCGCTGGTCGCGCTAGCGGTAGGATAGGTTTGCGTCGTGAGCATGCTGCAAATCCACCTTTGTTTCGTCGGTATCCCGTTGTTGCTGGTGGTCATGTTGGCAGTGTTGATCCTGTCTCGTAAAGGGCCCGATCCCGCGATCTATAGATTGGGCGAGCGGTGGACGCATCCGCCCATCCTATGGGCTGCCATCGACGAAGTTGTCAGCGACGGGCACGGAGGCCATAGAGCATCAGAGTGCACAGTCGGAGGTGGAGCCAGTGGTACGTGGTGATGTTGCAACTGAGCTGCCCAAGGGGTGGGCGATCACCACCAGCGGACGGGTCTCCGGTGTTACTGAGCCCGGGGACCGGTCGGTGCACTACCCGTTTCCAATCAAAGACCTCGTCGCCTTGGACGACGCGCTAACATATGGCTCTCGGGCTTCTCATACACGGTTCGCTGTTTACCTCGGCGACCTGGGCAATGATACCGCAGCACTGGCTCGCGAGATCCTGGCCCAGGTGCCGACGCCGGACAACGCGGTGTTGGTCGCCGTTTCACCGAACCAGTGCGCCATCGAGGTGGTTTACGGTTCGCAGGTCCGGGGTCGTGGCGCCGAGTCGGCGGCATCACTGGCTGTTGTCGCGGCTTCTTCGGCTTTCGAGCAAGGGCACCTGATCTATGGGCTGATCAGCGCGATCCGCGTGCTCAGTGCGGGGATTTCCCGACCCTAGGGTGTTGTTGGTTTTGGTGTGGTTGAGGGGTTTGGTGGGCTATGCGGCGAGGATCGATTAGTGTACTCGTTGACGAGTGCTGGAGCTGGGCTTCATCAGCACGCGGCTAGCCATGCCGACGGTTGCGTGCTGGTGCTTGTTCAGTTCAGGGGCCGTGCAGATGTGTGCGAGACGTTGCTGTGCGTGTTGTAGAGCTGGACTACGTCCGGCAAGGTGATCGTGATTTGGTCCCAGCAATCCGAGGAGACAGTGGCTTCAGCGAACGCTAGTTCGGTCCCATCCGTATGCTGGGGAGAGTTGGGTAACGCCGATCTGCCGCGTGGGTCATCTTGGGTAATCTTGCTGGTCGTGTACCTCAAGAGTCTGACGTTGAAGGGCTTTAAGTCCTTCGCGTCGCCGACGACTCTACGTTTTGAGCCGGGCATTACCGCCGTCGTTGGACCTAACGGCTCCGGTAAGTCCAACGTCGTCGATGCTCTGGCCTGGGTGATGGGGGAGCAGGGAGCCAAGACGCTGCGTGGGAGTAAGATGGAAGATGTCATTTTCGCCGGCACGTCATCGCGCGCTCCGTTGGGTCGCGCCGAAGTCACCGTGATCATCGACAACTCCGACGACGCGCTGCCGGTCGAGTACTCCGAGGTGTCGATCACGCGGAGGATGTTTCGCGACGGTGCCAGTGAATACGAAATCAATGGCAGCAGTTGCCGTTTGATGGATGTCCAGGAGTTGCTGAGCGACTCCGGTATTGGCCGCGAGATGCATGTGATTGTCGGGCAGGGCAAGCTTGATGAGATCCTGCGGTCAAGGCCCGAGGACCGTCGGGCCTTCATCGAAGAAGCTGCGGGCGTACTCAAACATCGTCGGCGCAAGGAAAAAGCGTTGCGAAAGCTCGATGCCATGTCGGTGAATATGGCCCGGCTCACCGATTTGACCACCGAACTACGACGTCAGCTCAAGCCGTTGGGCCGTCAAGCCGAAGTGGCCCGACGGGCCGCGACTATTCAGGCCGATCTACGTGACGCTCGGTTGCGACTGGCTGCAGACGATTTGGTGAGTCGACAAGGGCAGCGAGACATGATCGTCGAGGCTGAGACGATTATGCGTCGTGATCATGATGAGGCGGCTGCTCGGCTGGCGGTGGCGTCCGAAGAGCTGGCGGCGCATGAAACCGCGCTGACCGAGCTTTCGGGACGGGCTGAGTCGGTCCAGCAGACCTGGTTCGGGCTGTCCACCCTGCTCGAGCGGGTAAGTGCAACGATTCGGATCGCCGGTGAACGCGCCTATCATCTTGATGTCGAGCCGGCGACACCAAGTGACACCGACCCCGACGCGTTAGAGGCTGAGGCCCAGCAGGTGGAGGTCGCCGAGCAGCAGCTGCTGGTGGAGCTGGCCGCAGCACGTACTCGGTTGGAGGCCGCCCGTGCCGAATTAGCCGACCGCGATCGCCGCGCCTTTGAGGCCGACAAGGCGCATCTGGAGGCGGTCCGCGCGGAGGCGGACCGGCGCGAGGGTTTAGCGCGGTTGACCGGCCAGATGGAGACTATGCAAGCGCGTATCGAATCGATCGATGACAGCGTCGCGCAGTTGTCCGAGCGCATAGAGGAGGCTACTGCGCGCGCCCAGCAGACTCGCGCAGAGTTTGAAACCGTGCAGAGCCGCGTCGGTGAACTGGATCAGGGCGAGGTTCGCCTTGACGAGCAACATGAACGGGCCGTGGCAGCATTGCGGTTCGCCAACGAACGCGTGGCTGAACTGCAGTCCGCCGAGCGAGACGCCGAACGCCAGGTGGCTTCGCTGCGAGCTCGTATCGACGCGCTGGCGGTGGGACTCGAGCGTAAGGACGGCGCGGCTTGGCTGGCGAGCAATCATAGTAATGACACCGGGCTCTTAGGTCCGATCGCCAAGTTGGTGAAGGTGCGCCCCGGCTACGAGGCAGCGCTGGCTGCAGTGCTCGGGCCAGCGGCGGACGCGCTGGCCGCCGATAGTTTGGACGCGGCCCGTAGCGCACTCACCGCACTCAAGGAAGCCGACGCAGGCCGCGCGGCCCTCGTCTTGGGTGACTGGCCGGCGGATGCGGGACCGGCCTGCGTTGCTGGGCTGCCCTATGGTGCTCAACGAGCGCTCGATTTGATTGAGGCACCGCCGCGGTTGCAAGGTGCGTTGATCGCTATGCTTTATGGTGTCGCGGTGGTCAAGGATCTCGCCGAAGCGTTGGGCGTGATCGCTATCTGCCCGCAGGTTCGGGTGGTCACCGTTGACGGCGATCTGGTGGGAGCTGGCTGGGTGAGCGGCGGTTCTGGCCGCAAGCTGTCGACACTGGAGGTTACTTCGGAGATCGATAAGGCTGGTGCTGATCTAGCCGCCGCCGAGACACACGTGGCGCAACTGAGTGCCGCGTTGTCCGGCGCACTGTCCGAGCAGGTTGCTTGTTCCGATGCCGTTGAGCAGGCATTGGCCGCACTCAACGAATCCGACACCGCAATATTGTCGATGTACGACCAGCTAGGGCGGCTCGGCCAGGAGGTTGGCACGGCAGAAGCAGAATGGGAAAAGCTGCTCGCTCAGCGCGAGGAATTAGAAGCCGGGCGTGTTTCGATTCTCGAAGAGGTCGTCGAACTTGAAACCCGGCTGCGCAACGTCGAGCAGACCCAGCATGTGCATGCTCTCGATGAGGATTTTGCAGTGGCCCGGCAGCTGGTTGTCGCCGCGGCCGAGGAGGCTCGTGGCGTTGAAGTGGAAGCCCGACTTGCGGTTCGGACTGCCGAAGAACGCGCCAATGCGGTGCGCGGGCGGGCGGATTCATTGCGTCGTGCGGCCGTTGCCGAGCGCGAAGTGCGGTTGCGGGCTCAGCAAGCGCACGCCGCACGAATACACGCGGCTGCGGTAGCTGCTGCGGTTACCGACTGCGGCCAGCTGCTGGCGTCCCGGTTGACCCGGGTCGTCGACCTGGCGGCGCGACACCGCGATGCACTGGCCACCGAGCGTCAGCAGCGATCGGTTGCAATAGCGGCGGTGCGCGACGAGGCAAACACTCTGAGGGTTCGGGTGGCCACTCTTACCGATTCGCTGCACCGCGACGAGCTGGCCAATGCTCAGGCGGCGCTGCGTATTGAGCAGCTCGAGCAGCTGGTGCTGGAGCAGTTCGGAATAGCGCCGGTAGATTTGATCGCCGAGTACGGTCCGCAGGTTGCGCTACTGCCGACCGCGCTCGAGATAGCTGAATTCGAACAGGCTCGGGAGCGTGGTGAACAGGTGACAGCGCCTGCTCCGATGCCGTACGACCGCGCTACCCAGGAGCGTCGGGCCAAACGTGCGGAACGTGAGCTGGCTGAGCTGGGCAGGGTCAATCCGCTGGCGCTGGAGGAGTTCGCTGCCCTAGAGGAACGCTATAACTTCTTGTCTACCCAACTTGAGGATGTTAAGGGTGCCCGCAAGGATTTGCTCGACGTCGTCGCTGAAGTCGATGCCCGCATCCTGCAGTTGTTCAGCGACGCCTTTGTGGATGTGGAGCGTGAATTCCGCGGTGTCTTTACCTTGCTGTTCCCCGGTGGCGAGGGCCGGTTACGGCTGACCGATCCGGATGACATGCTAACCACCGGCATAGAGGTAGAAGCACGTCCGCCAGGCAAGAAGGTCAGCCGGCTGTCGTTGCTGTCCGGTGGTGAGAAGTCGTTGACTGCGGTGGCTATGTTGGTGGCGATTTTTAAGGCTCGCCCGTCGCCGTTCTACATCATGGACGAGGTGGAGGCTGCGCTCGACGATGTCAATCTGCGCCGCTTAATTGCTTTGTTCGAGCAACTGCGCGGCCAGTCGCAGCTGATCATCATTACTCACCAGAAACCGACGATGGAAGTCGCTGACGCACTGTACGGCGTCACCATGCAGGACGATGGTATCACTGCGGTGATCTCCCAGCGTATGCGCGGTCAGCAGTTGGAGTCGCTAGTAACCAGTTCCTCCTAACGCTGCGACGTTAGGGGGTATCTACAGTGGTGAGGGGGCAAGCTGGGTAGTTCAGTTTTAGCCCGGTCAGCCCGCGCTGTCCGCCGGGTGTCACCCCCTGAAACAATGGCAACGTGTCTGAAGGTTTGTGGATCGTCATCGCGGCCGCCGCCGTCCTGGTTGTCATCGCAACCTTGATTCTAGGCTTGGTGCGTTACCATCGGCGGCGGATCAGCTGGACCCTTTCCTCGCTGGGCTCTGGTCCAAGCGTAAGCGGCCGTTCCGGCGTCTACGCCACGTCGTCGGATATCACATTCAGCCAAACCGCACTGCCCGCTCAGCCTGCGGACCGGATTGACACCGGCGGACTGCCGGCGGTGGGCGATGACGCGACTGTGCCTCGTGACGCGCCGCAACACACGATCTCGGACGTATTGCTTCCCGAACCTGATCTCATCAAGTCACCTGACGCACCGGAGGCGGCGCAGCCTCCAGCGGTCTCGCACATTGATATTGTTGCGCCACCCGAAGGCCGATTGTATCGGCTGCGTGGGCGACTCGCCAGGACACAGAATGCGTTCGGACGCAGCATACTCGGCTTGATCGTCGGCGGCGACCTGGATGAGGACTCTTGGCAGGAGCTCGAGGACACCCTGTTGGTCGCCGATCTGGGCCCCGTTGCCACTGAATCGGTGATGTTTGCGCTGCGCAGCCGGCTGCTTAATAGCAACGTGCGTACTGAGGCTGAAGCTCGTGCCGTACTGCGTGACGTATTGATCAGTGAGCTGCAACCCGATATGGACCGCTCGATTCGAGCTCTACCGCACGCTGACCATCCGGCAGTGCTGCTGATCGTCGGTGTCAACGGCACCGGCAAGACCACCACCGTCGGCAAGTTGGCGCGGGTCTTGGTAGCTGACGGCCGGCGCGTTGTCCTCGGCGCGGCGGACACTTTCCGGGCCGCGGCCGCCGACCAACTGCAAACCTGGGCTTCCCGAGTGGGCGCAGAGCTGGTGCGTGGTGTCGAAGGTGCCGACCCAGCATCGGTGGCGTTCGACGCCGTTGACAAGGGCATCGGCGCGGGCGCTGATGTTGTGGTCATCGACACCGCCGGGCGGTTGCATACCAAGGTGGGGCTGATGGACGAGCTCCACAAAATCAAGCGTGTGGTGACCCGGCGCGCGGCAGTCGACGAGGTGTTACTGGTACTCGACGCTACTATTGGGCAGAATGGGCTGACGCAAGTCCGAGTCTTCGCCGAGGTTGTCGACATCACTGGTGTCGTGTTGACCAAGCTAGATGGAACGGCCAAGGGCGGCATTGTTTTCCGTGTACAACGCGAGTTTGGGGTGCCATTGAAGTTGGTTGGGCTGGGTGAAGGGCCCGACGACTTGGCGCCATTCGAACCCGCCGTTTTCGTCGACGCCCTGCTGAAGTGAAACTCCTCAGCCGCAGGCGGCGTTAATTCTCGACGTTAATCCCGTCGCAACATGGTGGCCTCATCGCCGCAACAACCATTGCGCATGGTTCTGGATCAAGTTGTTAGGTAGGGAATGACGGACGCTTGGGGAGTCAACGCTAATGAAGGTGCTAGCGAGGTGGGCTAATTCCTTGCCCTGGGGCAGTCCAATATCGGTGACACCGCCTGGAATGTTGAAGAATGCCGCGTTTTGTACTGTTGGTGACTCCAGGTTTAGCGTTTTTATGGTGATATGGTGCGTTCCAGGGGATGCTCAACATGATCATGATGAGCCCCAAAGCGCGGATGGGTGTGGTGATCGTGCTGTGGGTGCTTTACGGCTACTCGCTCGCTTTTGGCAATGATGTCGGAAACTTCACCGGCAACCCGACCTAATACTGGGGCCTGAAGGGTCTCATCGGTGTCAATGCCGCTGCGGCTGATCCGAGCCACACAGACCGCGGTGGCGAATATACCGTTGGTTGGTACCATGCCGTCCACCGTATTTGTGGCATTTCATCTTGTGTTCGCGATCATCATGGTCACGCTGATCTAGGGGCTGTGGCCGACTGAATGCGGTTCGGTGCCTGGAATTTGTTCCTTGGACCATGGGGCCGTTCGTCTACTTCCCGATCGCCACAGCAGCAGTGATATTTGCCAAGTGCATCCGCGGCGGCAAGGCAACCACGTTGGGCTAGGCCTCGAGAATTGTCGTCGAACTAGGCTATCATCACGCTATCCTGCGCGTCGGTCAACGTGCTGGGTGCATCGGTAGCCGGTGTGGTGTGTGCACTGGCATGTGGGCTGAAGTTCCGGCTCGGCTTTGATGATTCCCTCGACAGGGTCAGGGTGCAAATGGTTGGTGGTCTGGCAGGCACGTTGTTGGTGGTTTTGCTAGCCGCCCCGGAGCCGCCCGGCACGTAAGGGCATGGTGGAGGTATCGAATGGGGTTGTTCTATGGTGGCGGCTTCGCCCAGCTGGAACAGCAGTCGATCGGCGCCTTCAGCGTTCTGCTCTACTGTGGTGTTTTTACCCGTATATTGGCGTTGATCCAAAAATTCACCATCGCGTTGCGGCTAGGCGCTGACGAAGAAGTTGCCGGTATTGACGAAGCTGAGTACGCCGAGTCCGGTTGCGTTTTCGCGGTAGTCAGCGGGTCGGTTCTGGCCTCCCTGTATCAACGTGGAGGACACCTGTAACGGTCAGGAGCAGCTGTTAGGCGACCGAGTGGCGGCACAGAGGAAAGAAAGTTGATTACCGCGATCGTTAGGCCGTTTACGTTCGACGACGTCAAGGCAAGTCTCGCAAAGGTGGGGGGTCTTGGCGGATTACGGTCAGCGCAGTAGAAAGGCTGTGGGCGGCAGAAGGGCCACACCGGGGTCGACCGGGGTGCCGAATACTCGGTCGATTTCGTGCCGACGGTTCGAATCGAGGTTGTCATCGACGATTCCATATCCGCGAAGGTGGTGGACAGCATCGTCCTGGCAGCGTGTTGGCAAGATTGGTGACGGCAAAGTCTGAGTAATCGCGGTAGCGACCGTCGTCCGGGGTTTCTGTATCAGCTTTCTTAGCGGGCGATTTGGCTGCTGAGTGCCCAATAGTTGCTGTCCGACGGGAATCGTCAACTACGACGCAGCGCAGCTGCGCCACGCGTGGCTGGATTTGCACGCGTCCTGGCTGATTGCCAAGTTGGCCGAGATCGGAATCACCGATACTAGTGGTTTCGCGATCGTGGGGAATTGGCGGACTGGGCCGCCGCGAGTTGCTACTCTATTCCGATCTGGACCTAATGCTGTTGCACGACAGTATGTCTGCTGACATGCTGTAGCGGGTCGCCGATCAGCTGTGGTATCTGTTGTGGAACGTTGATTTTCGGCTTGACTACCAATGCCGCCGATATGCAAACTCCGTGGTCGCGTGAGGCATTAGATGATCTTTTGGTAGTGTTAAGCGCTGGCCTTATCGTCGTCGCGACAATCGAAGTGTTCGAATGCGCCGGGCTATGGGACCGGTTGTTGTCGGAATGGGTGCAATCCACGACCTCCCGTCCCGCGACGTCGTACACGCGTGGGTGGTGGACTGTTAACCTCGTTGAGACCACTTTCCAAGCAGCACTGATGTCTAACCAGGTGGCGCGACTCGATCTGCTTGAGCTTGGCGCGCTGCTGCATGACATAGGCAAGGGCCGGGGCACTGGTCATGATCATAGTGTGATCGGCAGGGAACTGATCAAAAAGATTGGCTGCCGGTTGGGAACCTCGCCTGTAGACGTCAAGATGCTCGCCACGCTGATTACTGTTTCCCATCGCGGCCACTCGAGGTGATCTGAACGATCCTAGAACGTATTGGAGACGCTAAGTGGGTTATCTGCTATTACTTGAGGTGCTGCACGCGCTGAAGGAGGCGGATTCTAAGGCCACCGACTCCAAGGTGTGGACTGCACTGGACGGTGTCCCTGATCAGGGGTTTGGTCAATCGCTGCCGGATGGTGATGGTGGGTAAGAGGGTTGCCGCAGGCGGATCCGACTGCGCTACACAATCTTGCACTTTCGGCCGGCCACAGGTTCCACGTGGAGATTAGGTTGGGTGGCTGCGCAGATGGTTGCCTCGGATGCGCGGGGATTGGCGTCGAAGGCTGGCGTTGAATTCGCCGCGAGTTTATTCGGCTTCGGTCAACAGCCGCCAAAGCGCCGCGGTCACCGAATTCGTGGTGTCACCGCCTTTTCGGTTCCTCGGCCGCAGCCGAACTACCATGCTTGCAGTTCTTCGGCGCCTTTGCCCGGCATGAACGGCATCGACGTGTCCTCGATATGTGTGGAGAAGCGGGATTGCAAGGCCGCTAGCTCGTCGTCCTCTAGGGTGGAGGAGATGCTGGCGGGGGTGCCCGTTACGCGTTCGTTCGCCCCGCCAAGCATCCTGTGGCTTGACAATGCTGCCCAAGGCCAGCCGATTCTCAAGGTCCGTGCCATGGACTAGGGTGGGTCTGCTCGCGTTGCTCACCCGGGCATTGAAGCGAGCCGGAGCAGACATCGTCTGGGCGAAGGTCAACATGTTCGGCTCGACCGCGGCTGATGTATTTTGTGTGGTGCTGTCGGTCGAGCCGACCGGGGGGTGGCGATGCAGCACTGCGAGCGGTGGTCGAACAGCACCTGCGCAGGGCGCCCCGGTCGACGAGCGGTGAGCTAAATCCGTGCTCGAGACAGTTCGGCATTGAGCTGCCGTACCGCATCGATGCGTGCTTTAAGTTGATCGCGGGTAGCAGCGGCGATCGGCGGTCCTCCGCAGCGTCGTCGGAGTTCGTTGTGGATCCAGCCGTGCGGCTTGCCGGTGTGGTGATGGGCTATTGAGACTAGCGAGTTGAGTTCGCGGCGCAGCTCGCGGAGTTGGCCATGCACAGACGCCGGCCCCCCGAAGGTTCCATCCGGTGTTGACGATGCTTGTTGTGCAGCGCTCCGCTTTTGGAGCTGCTCGTTTTGGCGGCGGTGCAGCAGCGCTCGCATCTGGTCGGCATCCAGCAACCCTGGGATACCGAGGTAATAGGCTTCTTCCTCGCTTCCGGCAGGGGTGACGGTGTCGAACGATGATCCATCAAAAATGACCTGATCCAGTTCGGCGTCGGCTCCTAGTGCGGTGAAATGCTTCTCGGTGTCGTCTTGCTCGGTTCGTGTCCTCGTGGCGGGATCACCCCTGAGGGGATCGTCGATTGATTCGCGGTGCGGTTTGCCCAGCACATGGTTGCGCTGGGCCTCCAACTCACTGGCCAGCTGCAGCAGATTAGGCACCGACGGGACGAATATGCTTGCGGTTTCTCCCGGCCGACGAGACCGCACGAACCGGCCGATAGCCTGTGCGAAGAACAACGGCGTCGAGGCACTGGTGGCATAGATCCCCACCGATAGCCGAGGTATGTCGACGCCCTCAGAGACCATCCGGACTGCGATTAGCCACTGACTGGTGTTTTCGGCGAATTCGGTTATGCGGGAAGAGGATCCCGGGTCGTCGGACAACACCAACGTCGGCGTTTCTGAGGTCATTTGCGCCAGCAGGTCGGCGTACGCGTGGGCTGCGGTCTGATCGGATGCAATGATCATGCCACCGGCGTCGGGTATATGCGTACGAAGCTGCCGCAGTCGCTGATCGGCCGCGGAGATGACCGCCGGTATCCATTCCCCGGAGGGGTCCAACGCGGTCCGCCACGCCCGCGCGGCCTGTTCCGCAGACAGCGGCTCGCCTAGTCGAGCCGCGTGCTCTTCACCCGCACTATCTCGCCAGCGCGCCTGCCCGGAATAGGCAAGGAACACCACCGGCCGGACTACACCGTCGGCAAGGCCTTCGGCGTAACCATAGGTGTGGTCTGCCTGTGAATGCATAAGCCCGTCCGCGTCGGGTGCATAGGTGACGAACGGAATTGGATTGTCGTCGCTGCGAAATGGCGTGCCCGTCAGCGCAAGTCGGCGCGTCGCGTCGCTGAAGGCTTCTCGGATAGCGTCGCCCCAAGCTTTGGTGTCACCGCCATGGTGGATCTCATCAAATATCACTAAGGTTTTGCGGCCTTCGGTGCGCACCCGGTGCAGTGTCGGATGTGCGGCGACTTGGGCGTAGGTCATCGTCACGCCGTGATACTCCGGCGAGGTTTGCGGGTTGGTGTTGGAGAATTTCGGGTCCAGGGCCAGACCGTGGGTTGCCGCGGCCTGGGCCCACTGGGTCTTGAGGTGCTCGGTGGGAACGACGACGTTAACCTGCTCGACGGTGTGACTGCTCAGCAGCTCGGCCATCACCCGTAGAGCGAACGTTGTTTTCCCAGATCCAGGCGTGGCAACGGCTAGGAAGTCGCGCGGTTGGCTGGCAAAGTACTTCACCATTGCGCGACGTTGCCAACCTCGCAATGATCGGCTTCCTTCGGCAGTGGCTGGGCTGACCCGTTGCTTCAACATAGTTCCCCCCGTAGCTGCTTGGCCGCGTGTTGCGGTTCTCCGATTGGGCCGTTTCTCATGTTTGCAGTACGGGCCACCGCATTATGCTGCATTAGTTCTGTTACAACAGAACGTATGATGGAACCGCCATCCACGCCAGCGCGGCCAATTAATGGGTGTAAAATGCAGCATAACAACACTTTTCAGAATAATCATTATCTTTGGGTGTTTTCTACATCGACTGGGCCAGACGATCCGCGAGCAATCCGGCAAACTTTGCCGGATTCTCTAGTGCACCGCCTTCAGCGAGAAGGGCAGTACCGTATAATAATTCGGCAGTTTCGGAGAGTCGACGACGGTGAGCATCGTCACCATGGTTCTCGTGCGCCTGTTGCAGGACGGTGATGAGTGGATGATTTGGATTGAGTTCCAAAATTCGTTTTCCAAACGGAACATCTTGCCCGGAAGCCTGGTAAATGCGCGCTAGCGCCGGCGTGATACCGAAGGCGTCAGTGATCAGGCAGGCCGGCGACTCGGTGAGGCGTGTGGATAACCGCACCTCTTTGACGTGATCACTCAAGGTCTCTTTCAACCAGTTCAGCAGGCCAGCAAAATTCTGCTCTTGCTCCTTGCGTTCGGCTTCGTGCGCTGTTTTTTCCTCCTCGGAGTCGAGGTCCACCTCACCCCTAGCTACCGATTGTAACGGCTTGCCGTCGAACTCGGTTGCCATTCCTACCCAAACCTCGTCGACCGGGTCGGTCAGCAACAGCACCTCATAGCCTTTCACCTTGAATGCTTCGAGATGTGGCGAATTTAGGACTTGCTGACGCGACTCGCCTGTGGCGTAGAAGATTTGATCTTGACCGTCTTTCATGCGTTCCACGTATTTGGCCAGGGTGGTGAGTTCTTCCTCGTTGTGTGTCGAGGCGAACGAGGAAATGTGAAGCAGCGTATCCCGATTGTCGGAGTCTGACATGAGGCCTTCTTTGAGGACCTTGCCGAACTGTGTCCAGAACGTTCGGTAGTCCTGCGGCCGTTCTTCCTGCAGATCTTTGATTGCCGAGAGGACTTTCTTAGTCAGCCGGCGACGGATCGCATTGATTTGCCGATTCTGTTGCAGGATTTCGCGAGAAACATTGAGCGACATGTTCTCTGCGTCGACGACCCCTTTGACGAAACGCAAGTACATCGGCATGAGCTGATCGCAGTCGCACATGATGAAGACACGTTTGACATACAGCTGCATGCCGATTTTGGCGTCGGAGTTGAACAGGTCGAACGGGGCGTGCGACGGAATAAAAAGCAGCGCCTGGTACTCGAAGGTGCCCTCGCCCTTCATCGCGATAACCTCGAGTGGGTCATCCCAAGCGTGGGCGATGTGCTTGTAGAACTCCTTGTATTCGTCCTCGGAGACCTCGTCTTTTGACTTAGTCCACAACGCCTTCATGGAGTTGATGGTCTGGGTTTCGATGGTGACTTGCTCTTCACTACCCGCCCCTTCTTCGTCCGAGGTGGCCGGCGCACGTCGTTCGACTTCCATCCGAATAGGCCAGGCGATGAAGTCGGAGTACTTCTTGACCAGCTCCCTGATCTTCCATTCCGAGGTGTAGTCGTGCAGCTCGTCCTCGACGTCTTCGGGTTTGAGGTGCAACGTCACTGATGTTCCCTGCGGAGCTTCGTCGACGGATTCGATGGTGTAGGTGGCCTCACCGTCCGACGACCATTTCGTGGCCGCAGTGTCGCCGGCTTTACGGGTGAGCAGTTCGACTTTGTTGGCCACCATGAAACTCGAGTAAAAACCGATACCGAACTGACCGATGAGTCCTTCAGAGGCAGCAGTGTCCTTCAGGTTGTTGGCTGCACATAATTTCTGACGCAGCTTGGCGGTCCCTGACTTGGCCAGTGTGCCTATCAGGTCCACCACCTCCGCGCGTGTCATACCTATGCCGTTGTCGCGAACGGTTAGGGTGTGCGCATTCTTGTCCACTTCGATCTCGATGTGCAGATCGGATGTGTCAACTATACTTGGATCCAAGTCTTTGTTCCGAAACGCTTCAAGCCGCAGCTTGTCCAGAGCGTCTGAAGCATTCGAGATCAGCTCTCGCAAAAATGCATCTTTATTGGAGTAGACCGAATGGATCATCAAGTCCAGAAGTTGGCGTGCCTCCGCCTGAAACTCCAGCTGTTCCACTTGTGCGTTCATGCTAATCCGTCCGACGAGGTAACCTGCAAATCCACAGGACCAGTTATACCCAGACGATGATCGATCCGCTGCGCCTGGTTCGGGTATGGCTGACGTCGCTGCGCCCCGCTTCCACAGTGCTGCCACTAGGCTGGTGGGGTGTTTGAATCACTCTCTGACCAGTTGACTGGCGTCCTACAGAGGTTGCGCGGCAAAGGCCGGCTGACTGACGCTGATATCGAGGCCACCACCCGCGAAATCCGGTTGGCGCTGTTTGAAGCCGACGTTTCGCTGCCTGTGGTGCGGGCGTTTGTGCACCGGATCAAAGAACGCGCTCGGGGTACCGAAGTATCTGCTGCTCTCAACCCGGCCCACCAGGTTGTCAAGATCGTCAACGAAGAACTGATCGGCATCCTCGGCGGCGAGACCCGCCAGCTGGCGTTCGCTAAGAAACCACCGACGGTAGTGATGCTGGCCGGCCTGCAAGGATCCGGCAAGACAACGCTGGCTGGCAAATTGGCAGTACGCCTTAGCGGGCAAGGACACACACCGCTTCTGGTGGCCTGTGACCTTCAGCGGCCGGCGGCAGTCAACCAGCTGCAAGTTGTCGGCGAGCGTGCCGGGGTGCCGGTATTCGCTCCGCATCCCGGGGCCTCACCCGACTCAGGTCCCGGTGATCCGGTCGCTGTCGCGTCGGCAGGGCTGGCCGAGGCCCGGGCCAAACACTTCGACGTCGTGATCGTCGACACCGCTGGGCGGCTGGGCATCGACGACGAGTTGATGGCCCAGGCCGGGGCAATCCGGGAAGCCGTCAATCCCGACGAGGTGTTGTTCGTCCTCGACGCGATGATTGGCCAGGACGCTGTCACCACCGCTGCGGCATTCGGTGCGGGAGTCGGCTTCACCGGTGTGGTCCTGACCAAGCTCGACGGTGATGCCCGCGGTGGAGCCGCGTTATCGGTCCGCGAGGTGACGGGTGTGCCAATCCTTTTTGCCTCTACTGGTGAGAAGCTGGACGACTTGGACGTCTTTCACCCTGATCGGATGGCCAGCCGCATCCTGGGAATGGGGGATGTGCTGAGCCTGATCGAACAAGCCGAGCAGGTCTTTGATGCAGAACAAGCCGAGGCGGCCGCTGCCAAGATCGTCACCGGTGAATTGACTCTAGAGGATTTCCTCGAGCAGATTCTTGCGGTTCGCAAGATGGGCTTAATCGGCAACCTGTTGAGCATGCTGCCCGGCGTGGGTCAGATGAAGGAAGTACTGGCCCAAGTCGACGACAAACAGCTCGACCGGCTGCAGGCCATCATCCGCGGAATGACGCCACAGGAGCGGGCCGACCCCAAGATCATCAACGCGTCCCGGCGACTGCGTATCGCCAACGGCTCTGGGGTAACGGTGTCTGAAGTCAACCAACTGGTCGGCCGGTTCTTCGAAGCCCGCAAGGTGATGTCCTCCATGCTCGGCGGCACTGGTATACCCAGCATGGGACGCAAGTCTGCCACACGAAAGTCAAAGGGAGGCAAAGGCAAGAAAAGGGCACGCGGTCCGACGCCGCCGAAGGTCAGGAGGCCCTTCGGTCCCGCCAGACCCGGAATGCCGGACATGCCACCAGGCTTCCCGGATATGTCGCAAATGCCAGACGGTCTCAACGAGTTGCCGCCTGGGTTGGCCGCTTTCGACTTGTCCAAACTGAAGTTCCCAGGCAAGAAATAGCCGAACTATGCGCATGCACGTGCGGGGTTTGGTGCTGCCCGACGAGGCGGCGACCGAACTGTTGGTCGTCGATGATTGCATCAACACTGAGCTGGTCGTGCATGCGGATACCGTTTTTGATGGCGGTTGGATTATGGCCGGATTGGTGGATACACACTGTCACGTCAGTCAGGGTCAACACGGGGAGATCGAACTCAACACGGCATCTTCCAGGCCGAGACCCAACGTGCCCCGGCGTGGTGCTGCTACGTGATTGCGGCTTATCGACTGATATCCGTGGATTCGATGACCGCGCCGATCTTCCTCACCTTCTCCTTGTACGGTTCGGTAAAGTGTATTGCTCGGTCCAAGCGCTATCAAGCTGGCTTTGCGTTTGAGCTCGAGGACAAATCGCAGCTTCCTGCAGCGGTGGCCGAGGAATCCTGGCGCGGTGACGGCTGGATTAAGTTCATTGGCAACTAGATAGACCGCCAGACCGGTGATCTTGTCCCGTTGTCGTCGGTACGACGTCCTCAAAGCTACGATCGATGTCGCGCGCCAACAGTGCACGGGTCACCGCACATGCGTTGAGTGAGGATACGCTGCCTGGTTTGATCAGCGCCAACATCGACTGCATCGAGCACGGCACCGGGTTCACCGATGACACCATCACCCTTATGCTCGAGCACAGCACTGCATTGGTCCCCACGCTGATCGACCTGGAGAATTTTCCAGGAATCGCCGCCGTGGCCTTGCGTTACACTAGCTACGCATGCTTACATGCGCGACCTTTATGCGTGCCGCCGTGTTCGGCTGGCCGCGGCGCGTGATGCGGGGGGTGTCGCTGTACGCCCGCACCATGATCAAAAATGGCCAAATCGCCGACGAGGTCAAGGCCCTCAAGATTCAAGATATCGAGATGATCCCCGATCGAGGTTTTAGGCGCTGCATGTTGGGATGCCCGCCGCTGGTTGGGCTGTCTCAGCCTAATAGCATGGGGCATCAGCTGATTTGTTGTGCTACTCCGCGGAACTGCGGCAGAGGCCCGGTGTGTTGAGCCAACCTGATCTGGTAATAACGCGCGGCAAGACGTTTCGGCCGCACAGGTAAGCCGGTGTTAGCCAGGCGTTTGAACGCGCGTGGCGGCTCGATCGCGGTTAAGCTAGCCCCATGGCGTTGGCCAGCGGCGCGCTCTTGGCCGGTTAAACCATCGTGCGGAGGCTGGGTTCCAGGGTGACTGGTGAGGTTGAACCTGGCTCAGGATTATTAATCGGCGTATCTGGATGCATTGAAAGTTTTTCGGTGGTGCCGTAAGCGGATGGGGGTTCCTTCGGCGATTCCATCAGGAGACCGATATCGCCATTGCTATCTCTATCCTCCGCACATCCTGGAGGTGCACGACCGCGATGAATTCGAAGGACCGCTTTGGACTACGTCAAAGGCAGATAACGCTGCGCGGGCTGATGGCCGATCGATTTCCGGCTGTTTCACCGATCGGTGAGGTGCTCACGATCGTTACCGCTGTGGCCCGAGCTCTCGACCGATGCCCATCAGCGTGGACTGCTACATCGCGATGTCAAAACCGTCAACATCATGCTGACCAGTCCCGGGGATGGTGAACAGAGGATTCTCTTGGCCGACTTTCGGAGATTCTGGCAGTTCGGTGATGCCACCGGGGCGTTCGGACCAGCGGGACCAATGTTGTATCGGTTGGCGCGGTCGCCTACGATGCTCCCGAGGTGTTGATGGGTGCCTACGCCGACGGGGCCGCTGATCCATACGTGCTGGCGGCCACCTGATTTTCACCTGCTCACCGGTGAGCATCCCCATCCTCGTTCCCAGCCTATCATCCGCAGCCGCGGTATCACCGATCAGCACATTATTCACTCGTCTGTTCCAGGCGAAGGCGCTTATCGCATCGAAGTCCAACGCGCAAAGCAGACATTTGATTACGCAACCGATCCGCAACCACCGAACATGAGTACCTGGTGGGCAGGTTGCTCGTTGTGCGCACCAATGTCATGTACCGTCGTGGGAACGCAGTTCGACGACAACGACCACACGTCGCCGAGCTCGTCGGGCGATGGTCGTCCGATCGTCATGGAGTGCACGGACGGCCAATGGCAGTCGCGACCGGAAACAGTTGAGATTCCCATGCGTCCGACCAAACGGGGTAGCACAGACGCAGGTGCTCTCGTTGCGGACGCAGCGTCAGGGGCAACCTGGCGGGTGAAACGGGCGTTACCATGGAAAGCAATGAGTGTGGCCACTGATCGTCGGTAATTCGGATCCTTGCGGCGGCTCCCTGGAGTGGGGAGGTGCCGCCGAATGTCTTGCGGGGGGAGGTGTTAGTGAACCCCGTTTTGCCGCCGATCACGCTTGGATAGCGCTGCAGCAGTTCGTCTAGTTGACGATTGAGTGGTCGTCACCATCGCTGTGGAACATCGCCGACAGCTCGACAATGATCTGCGCGAACACCGGATTGGCCATCGCGCTGCGGAAGATCACGGCCAAGTCGTAAGTCGTGGACCAGCCGGAGCCCCCGGGCTTCGTCCAAGTCAGACGGGGTTGATGCGTGGGTGGTTGCCCCTAGTAGGGCCGCGGCTTTGGTGTTCATCTTGGCCGGCGATGTCGTTGTCGCCTAAGCATATGTGTCAATGTATTGACGGCATCGTTGTCCGATACCAGTGGCAGAACATCGAGCAGGTGTCGTGCTGTCGTATCAGTGTGGTTCGGTTTAACCGCGAGTGCGCGTGTCTGCACACGATACGTCGCGCAACGGTGTGCAATGCGCGCGTTCGCGGCGAGAATCGATGTATACTGCGCATGACTGAAAATTCCAACCACCAGAAGATCCAGTAGCTGTTTGGACTATATCCACCGCCCTTGACTAGCGTTGATGCGACGGTCTGGACAGAGTGTTCACCAACGACGTTTACATCGACTCCACGGTGCTGAGCGGGATCGAAGGACGCTACTCGGAAGTCAAGTGGTGGCTTTCGGAGGTGTTGCCGAACTTCCCGGTGTATGCGCCCATCTGCTCGGCAACTTCTCGGTCCGCATCGACGGGGGACACCGCGTCGGTGGGTGTGATCTGCTTCAACTCTATGCTGCTTCACAGCGACAAGAACGAAATGTTGTTTTGCGGATTGTGGTATGCGCTGATTCATATGTACCGCTGAGAGTTGGCGTACGATCCGCCGAGGTCAACTCGAAAACTCTGTATCAGAAAGTACGAAAATCTTCCAGAAAAGTAATGTAGGCGCCAACCGGGCGAATTTCTCGTCAAGACCCTCGTTCTGGCACAATAAGCAGTTGTCTGCCGCGCAGCGGGGTCGGTTTGGGCTAGCTGCGCAGCGGTCACATACTCGTGGCAAAACCGGATCGGGCAACCTGCTCGGGTCGCTGAATTGCAGCGTGACAGGTACAGGAGATATCGCGTAACCATGGCTGTGAAAATCAAACTCACTCGGCTTGGCAAGATCCGCAATCCACAGTACCGCGTCGTCGTCGCCGACGCGCGGACGCGACGCGACGGCCGTTTCATCGAGGTCATTGGTCGGTATCACCCGAAAGAAGAGCCAAGCCTGATCGACATCAACTCCGAACGCACTCAATATTGGCTTTCGGTGGGTGCGCAACCTACCGAACCCGTTCTTAAGCTGCTGAAGATCACCGGCGATTGGCAAAAGTTCAAAGGCCTGCCCGGCGCTGAAGGCCGGCTGAAGGTCGCCCCACCCAAGCCCAGCAAGCTGGAGTTATTCAACGCCGCGTTAGCTGTCGCTGACGACGGTCCCACCGCCGAGGCCGCACGGCCAAAGAAGAAGGCTCCGGCCAAGAAAGTCGCTAAAGCCGTAGAATCCGATGCTGAGGGCGCCGAAGCTACGAAAGCGGACGCGCTGGCCGAGGGCGGCGAGCAGTCCGAGTAAACGAGTGAAAGCTGACTAAATGTAATGAGTAAGGTCGTCGTCGACGCTGTTGAGCATGTGGTCCGCGGGATCGTCGATAACCCTGACGATGTACGGGTCGACCTGGTCACCAGTCGGCGTGGACGGACTGTCGAAGTGCATGTTCATCCCGACGATCTGGGTAAGGTGATTGGTCGTGGAGGACGTACCGCGACCGCGTTGCGCACGTTGGTCGCCGGCATCGGTGGCCGCGGTATACGCGTCGATGTGGTAGACACCGACCAGTAGCGGAGTGCATGCTTATGGTGCTCTGTTGGAGTTGACAATCGGGCGGGTGGTTAAAGCGCACGGTATCAGCGGTGAAGTGGTTGTTGAGATTCGTACCGACGATCCCACTGCCCGGTTCAGTGCGGGTAATACACTGCTCGCCAAGGATTTTCGACGTGGTGACCCAGGCCAAAGATACACCGTCGTCTACGCGCGTGAGCACGGTACTCGGTTGCTCGTGCGCTTGGCCGGAGTGAGCGACCGTGACACCGCTGACGCGTTGCGGGGCAGTTTGTTCGTCATCGACTCCGCCGACTTGCCGCCGATCGATGAGCCGGATACTTATTACGACCACCAGCTTGAAAGTCTGCAGGTTCGGACCACGACGGGACGAGGTGTTGGTGTCGTTGCCGAAGTGCTTCACACTGCGGCCGGTGAGTTGTTGGCGGTGCGATGTGATTCCGGCGAAATACTGGTGCCGTTTGTCGGCGCGATCGTCAAGTCGGTGTCCCTGGACGACGGCATCGTCGAAATCGACCCGCCTAAGGGCCTGCTGGATCTATGAAAATCGACATTGTTACGATTTTTCCGGCCTACCTAGACCCGCTGCGGCAATCGTTGTCGGGCAAGGCGATTGAGTCGGGCCTGGTCGATGTGCAGGTGCACGACCTGCGGCGGTGGACCCATGACGTACACCACTCGGTGGACGACGTGCCCTACGGTGGTGGCCCGGGGATGGTGATGAAGGCGCCGGTATGGGGCGAAGCGTTAGATGAAATCTGTTTCGATGAGACACTGCTGGTGATTCCCACTCCCGCTGGTGCGCTGTTCACCCAGGCCACCGCGCAGCGTTGGAGCACCGAGATGCACTTGGTGTTCGCTTGCGGTCGCTACGAGGGCATCGATCAGCGCGTTGTTGATGATGCAGTACGACGAATGCGGGTCGAAGAGGTTTCAATCGGTGACTATGTGTTGCTGGGTGGCGAGTCAGCTGCCGTGGTAATGATCGAGGCCGTTCTGCGCTTGGTGGCTGGGGTGCTCGGCAATCCTGCGTCGCACCGTGATGATTCACACTCGCCGGACCTGGGTCGACTCCTGGAGGGGCCGAACTATACTCGTCCACCCAGCTGGCGTGGCCTCGACGTTCCGGCGGTTTTGTTGTCCGGTGACCATGCTCGAATCGCTGCCTGGCGCCGAGAGGTTTCGCTCCAGCGAACTCGTAAACACCGCCCCGATTTGTCGGGCGGCCAGAAACCAAGCGTCGGAGCTGGGTTGATCGTGAAGTAGACTAGCCTTCAGATCCGGCGGTTGAGAAGTGTCGTCTTCACAGCCTGGGTTATTGTCGGCCCCCCGGTGGAATCATCGGAGGGTTGCAACACCTGGATGACCATAATGTACCGGCAGTTGGCGTCACTCTACCTCGGTCGGCGGATGCATCCATTCGTTGTCGATGCAGCATATCCTGCCCTGCGTAACCGCCACCGGTTCGGTATACAGACCGTTCTGGATGTCGAAACGCTGCGGATAGCCACCGATTCTGGTGGGGGTGGACTGGGCAAGATCGTTACGACAATCCTGGCCTGCTCCGGGAATGGGTCTTCCGGACCCGTTGAGCAGCATGTCGTAGTAGCGAATCAAATCGGTCAACGAGCTGATCGTGTTCAACCGTCGCCCGCCGACGTCGTGGCGGCCAGTCCACACTGGTTTGCGATTCGGGTGATGATGGCCTATCCAGCCATCCTGATCCCAGAATTTTTCGGCTCCACCGTTGTCAAACGACGGTAACATGATGTTTTAGTATTTGACGGTCGTCAGTGGACAGTGTTACTTGTTCCCCCGAATTCCCGCAACATCGGATCTTTAGCGATGAAGAGCTTGGTCACCGATTCGATAGCGATGATCTGGGTGTTTATTTTGGGTGTCAGTTGGCGGGTGGCTTGCTGACGATGGGCTTGCAGTACGTCGAACCCGAGATTGGTCAGCGTATCCGGCACCCCGGGTGGGGGTGTAGCATCAGTTCAAGCAAGCTGTGGTTGATGCTGGGATCAATGGAGGTCGACTGGGCTGTATTCCGCCGGGCTGTAGACCGCCGCCTCCATCTTTGCTTCGCTCCTGCCGACTAAATTACCAACGTCACTGCTGCGATCGAGGCTAGCGGCGTAGAGCAGCCGACTGCGTATTTCCTCTCCTCTGGCTTCTTAACGGCGGTCCCGGACACGTACGTGGTTAGGCAAGGCCGTATCGCTATCCGCCCGGGGTGTCACGTTGAGGCTTCGTTAACATTAAATTAATAGCCGTCATTATCTACTATTCACCAGCACCTTTGGAGGTTAAGACGGATCAGGATTTCCTGTGATTTTCACTATGTGCCTATTGTTTGGCACAATTGGTCAGTTGTCTCCAGCGGTTGCCGGTTGGCCGAGCCGCTCGGTGCAACTGCAGGATAAACTCAGAGGCCCGAATCCATCGGCTTGGTGACCGCCTGACGCTTACGCGTGGGCTGCCTCCGAAAGCCGCGAACCCGAGGAAGTGTTTTCTTAAGATGAATAGGCTGGACTTCGTCGACCAGGCGTCGTTGCGCGACGACATCCCGGCCTTCAGCCCGGGTGACACGATCAATGTGCACGTCAAGGTGATCGAGGGTGTTAAAGAGCGTATCCAGGTGTTCAAGGGTGTGGTAATCCGCCGGCAGGGCGGAGGCATCCGCGAAACGTTCACCGTGCGTAAGGAAAGCTATGGCGTTGGCGTCGAACGGACCTTTCCGGTGCATTCGCCGAATATCGACCACATCGAGATGGTGATTCGTGGCGATGTCCGTCGTGCCAAGCTATACTACCTGCGCGAACTTCGCGGCAAGAAAGCCAAGATCAAGGAGAAGCGCTGACCGGGTGCACTCTGGCGGCCGGTCGTGTCGCATTAGGGCACACACTGCGCTGGCTACGCTGATCTCGTGACCGAAACCACGGACTCCGCACCTGAACCTTCGTCCGACGCTGGTCAGTCGGAGCCGAAAATGTTTATCCGAGATCTTGATACGCCCGCCGAGGAAGCCACAATAGGTGTGTCTGAGCACAAGAAGCGGTCGGCGTTGTGGGAATTTGCGATTTTGGCGGTGATCGCTATAGGCCTGTACTATGTAATGTTGACGTTTGTAGCGCGCCCCTACCTGATTCCGTCGGAATCCATGGAGCCCACGCTGCACGGATGCTCAGGATGTGTGGGCGACCGCATAATGGTGGACAAGATCACTTATCGCTTCAGTTCACCACAGCCTGGTGACGTCATCGTCTTCAAGGGCCCGCCGTCGTGGAACATGATGTACAAATCGATCCGGTCAAACAACATCGTGCTGCGCTCGGTGCAAAACGCGCTGTCCTTCATCGGTTTCGTGCCTCCCGACGAGAACGACTTGGTCAAGCGAGTTATCGCAGTCGGAGGACAGACGGTGCAGTGTCGGTCCGACACGGGCTTGACGGTCGATGGGAAGCCACTCAAAGAGCCATATCTCAGGCCGGTCACCATGAATGATGACTTGTCATTCTACCCGTGCCTGGGTAGTGAGTTTGGGCCGGTTACGGTTCCGCAGGGACGTCTGTGGGTGATGGGTGACAACCGGATACATTCCGCGGACTCGCGCTACCACTGCAATTCCACCGACGTGGTGAATCGGCTTCCGTGCACCGGTGATCCGAATTCGGGGACTGTGCCGGTGTCCAATGTCATCGGTAAGGCCAGGTTCGTTGTGTGGCCGCCGTCGCGATGGGGTGGTGTGGGTTCGGTGAATTCCCAGCAGGTGCAGTAACCATGGCCACCACCTGGCCGCCGCGCAGGATGATCCGTAAGTCTGGGGGTTTGCGGAGGATGTGGACTCTAGAGTACGCGCTGCAGCGCAGCGGGTTGGGGCCGGTGGCGGGGGTGGACGAGGTGGGCCGCGGCGCCTGTGCGGGCCCGCTGGTGGTGGCAGCTTGCGTGCTCGGGCCGGGGCGACTGGAAAGCCTTGATGATTCCAAGAAGCTCAGCGCGAAAGCGCGGGAGAAGTTGTTTCCCTTGATCTGCCGGTATGCGCTGGCTTACCACCTTGTGTGCATCCCGTCGGTCGAGGTTGACCGGCATGGTGTGCAGGTAGCCAATATTGAAGGCATGCGGCGTGCGGTGGCCGGTCTGTCGGTGCGGCCTGGCTATGTGTTAAGCGACGGTTTTCGCGTACCCGGCCTGTCGATGCCGTCGCTGCCGGTAGTTGGTGGAGACGCGGTGGTCGCCTGCATTGCCGCGGCTAGTGTGTTGGCCAAAGTCAGTCGTGACCGGTTGATGGTCGCGATGGATGCTGACCATCCTGGCTACGGCTTCGCTGAACACAAGGGGTACTGCACGCGCGCGCATAGCCTGGCGCTCACCCAGCTGGGGCCCTGCCCCGAACACCGCTATTCGTTCATCAACGTTCGGCGCATGGCGACTAGGTCTAATACCCGGGCGGTGGCTGGATTCACACTGGCCCCTCCGGCCGAGCACGACGAATGCCGGTGAGGAAAGATGGGACCGGATTTCCCACTTGGTGGACCAGTCGCGTGTGACTCAAAGAAGTCCAAAGGGCCCAAGAGGGTCGTCGGGAAAGGGCCAGAGAGAAGGACGTCTGAGCAGATGAGTGACAGATGAGTGCTGAGGATCTCGAAAAGTATGAAACCGAGATGGAGCTCTCACTGTACCGCGAATACAAGGATATTGTCGGCCAGTTCAGCTATGTCGTGGAAACCGAGCGGCGTTTCTATCTGGCGAACAGTGTGGAGATGATGCCGCGCAATGTCGACGGCGAGGTGTACTTCGAGCTGCGACTCGCTGATGCCTGGGTGTGGGACATGTACCGACCAGCGCGGTTCGTGAAGCAGGTGCGGGTGGTCACTTTCAAGGACGTCAATATCGAAGAAGTCGAGAAGCCTGAGCTACGGCTGCCGGAATAGGCCGACTTGATCCGGTTATACCTCGGACAGACGCTGATCCCCGCTGGCCAACATGAGTTTGTTGCGGTTGGTTCGGCAATGGTGTTGAGGCAGCATCAATATCCCAATGGCCTTACCGATTTAGCGGTCGCTGAGCAGTCCGCATCGCGAAATTGCGGCGCCCGAGTATCCGCCGAGTCTAGCGCCATGCGGTGCTAGCACGGTTACCAATGTACGTTGGCTGTGTTAGGTGCCAGCACCCAGCTGAAGTTCGCGACATCTAGGTCAGCTATGAAGAGCACGCGGTAGCGGTTACTTCGAGTAAGCATGAGGTGGTGGGCATGCGGGTGGCGACGGTATCGCTGCAGCGTGGGTTGCAACAGATGGGTGCGCTGTGCACCGCGGCAGCGCTGGCTCGGCTGAATCAGCGCAATAGTATTCATTGGTATGGGGGTCACTTCGCATCGGCTACTCCGGACACCGTCGTCACTGAAGTGGTCTTGTGCATTTGTGCGTTGACCGTGCAGATTTCGACTGCGCTAAACCGCAGCCATCTCGTCCACTAGACCATGGAGCTGATCCTGCTGACGTTGGGTCGCACCGATCGTGATATCTGTGGTGAGCGCAAACAGGTTGTTTCGGTTGAGGATTCGATTTCGCTGGTGCATTTGTTGTGCGGTAGCTTGCATCCGCACAGCGATCAGCTGCGTAGTGAGGTCTAGATCGTTTGCTAGTTGGCCCGCACTTCTAGTCCGGCGAACAACATGTGGTACTGTGAGAAAGGTTCGCCGATGACTACGATACCTTTAGTGACCCGATCGCCGCGGTGGTCCCCGTCTGTGCTGATTGCGATCGTAAGGTGCGCGCACCCGAAGGATTCTTTGGCTACCCCACCTGCCGTGTGATGCGCGTGAATTCTTACCAGCATCGGCAAAGCCAATTTCGCAATAAATCCTCTGCACTGGGTCCCGGTGCCGTCGAACTGGCTGGTGCTGCAAAATTGTGCAGCCACGATCCGAATATGTGTGCTTTACGGGTTAGACGATCGTTATCGTGGGGTAAAGGATAGCCACCGAGTGGTGTTTATCAACTCCGCTGATATCGAGGCGTTGAGCTTGACAGCGTACTATCACGTCGACCTGGTGTGACATATTGTACCTACGCCGAAGACTTCCTGCAGGAGCGGCGTGCAAAGGCTTTCTTAATGGCGATTTATTTTACTCCTATTGGCAATACAGCGGCTTACTATCAGGAGGCCAATCCGCTTGTGCCGCTTGATCGCACCGCGGCTAAGTCGAATATCTGGTGTCGAAAGCGATCATCATCTGGTGCAGTTGTTCTCGGGGTCAAAGCAACAGTGAAATAACTAGTGGGGCAGGTAACGCAGCGTTGGCGGGTAAGGAATCTTGCCTCTGAGCAGGAAATCACCCGGCCGGAAACCTTGATCGTTGAGGAATTGCTGGAAATCGGCGTCAACGAAATGCCGGTTACTGCTATTATAGGCACGCTGGGCTTCGATATCGAACTCACGCAAGGATGTCTGCTCATTGAAGAGTTAATCCCGTGCCGTGAAGACGTGCTGTCTGTTAGCAATTTGGTCGGCGCAATGCTTGTGGTACGTGAGGACATCGGCAGTAACAACGCGGTCGATAAGGCCATAGGTTGAGCGACTGATCACGACCGGATACCGCTGGGTGGGTTGGTGCTGTTGGTCCAGCGGACGGGCATAATTTGAGTTGACGTAGAAGGCTGTGACGGCCGGTATCCCGGTGCTTGCTGGCTTTGTCGGCGCCGTCTTCGCTAGTGGTTTTGTTGGCCGACGAGTCCGTGGTTACGCTGGTGGCGTTTTTTCGGGAGAATTTGATGAATGTCTACACCAGGCCAGACCGAATTAGCTGATCGACGCTTGCTTAAGCTCTGTCACTGCCAAGGGTTATGGAGATAGACACCCCAGTGGGGATAAACCTGTGTTTGCGCCGGCATGAGCCGTTGGGTTGGGTATGTCCGTGTCGGTGCCACCGCGCAGACTGTCTCCCATGACGACCCACAAGTCTATGACTCGAATCCATGTGGGAGCCGATGGGCTAGGTGCTTGCGGTGGATATCCTGACGAGGATAGGACTGTGGATTTTGCACCGCAACTGGCGTTACCGCTATGGCGAGTTCGAAGTGATCGTTTCCGAGACGGCTCATCGAACGGTAGTGTTTGTCGAGGATAAGATTTCGTAGTGGCGGCGGTTATGGAGGGCTCGCGCAGGCAGCGCTTGAGCATAGGGTTCCTCGGCTGTGTCGGTTGACTGGTTTATGGCCGGCGAATCAAGACGAATTTTGGGCCGCAATCTGGATCGATGCGATCGGGGTGCGGATCCGGCCGAATTACCGCAGCTGTACCTCGGAGATCACGCACTTGCAGGGTATCGGCTGGATGGCACTGGGGCTCCCCATTCTCGGTTGCTGTGCGCGGATTTGGATACCAAGAGCGTGGATTAAGGTAGATGCGTAGCCAGGCATGAAAGCGCACCAGCGGACCATTTCCCGGTCTCAATGCCCTCTGCGCTTTTGTCAAGTGGTTGTTTACATAATTAAAAGATCTATAGGCATGTCTGGACTGAAAATATTTTGACAAAATAAAAATTTGACTTCTCTGGTGGGAAAGGTTTCCATCCTGCGGACGTCAATACAGAAGATGGTTTATAATTTTCAATAAACTAACGTATGCTTCATTTTATAGAGTCCTTATCATAGCCAGAACTTGGCCAGTATCGACCCTGGGGTGTCTATAACAATCCTCTATCTATGCAAGTTGGCAAATTTGCTAATAGAGGAATACTGATCAACACTTCATATCTTATATTTTGCATATCTCTCGATATGGATCTACACTGCTACCCAAAGGTCTTTGCATAAGGAGTATAGCTTATGATTATTAATTTAGAGCCTGAATTCGTTACTATAACTGCATGAATAGTTGCTTCTCCATCTATTCTTTGGAAGCCTATAAGAAGTCGCAGCCGCTTAAGTTCGTGAGTTCTTCATCAAACTCACGAATTAGATTTCATATCCTATGCTGGCCAGCTTGAGCAATAGTCGGAACGCGACGTGGCTGTTTTTTGGTACGAAGTCGAGAAGGTGGGTGCGTTCAACATAGTAAAGAATTCGTGTTGGGGTATTGATATCGAGGAAGGACGTGCCGTTCGGTGCGCCACCGAGATTGCCCACATTATTATACGGGTATACCGAGTTTTGTGCACATAAATTGTCCCGGGTTATGGGCAGTTCCATTTAGATGGGAAATTATTTTTGCTAACGTAGATTACAATAAGATAATCTGACTAATTAAGTAAAGCCACTTCCTTCTCTGCGGTTGAGGATTAGTGTAATCTAGCACATTGGACTGCTAGACAATTTTGCAGATACAGAGTAGCAAATATTTAAGCGATCTAGCAAGGAAATCTTTGAGCCAACAAAGGCTCATTGTCGCCACCAAATCTAGCTAGAGTCAAGCCAAATAAGAAATATGTTGCTATCTCGAAGCGAGTGCTGACGATACGATACGTGTCGTCCATTATGGACTGTTAGCCTGGATCGGCTTAACCGGCGAGTTTCGACAATCCGGCAAGCCAATGGCGCTTCTCGTTTTGACTTTTGGTGTTTAAATTTTTATCTGGTTAAGCACGGTACTTAGGTATTGGCGTGGTTTTTAGTCTTATGTTGACAGGCTATTCCGCAGCATCGTGGAGGTGCAGCTATCGCCGTGAGATTGCGACGAAACGGGGCTGGTAGTGCGCGACAAATCAGTATCGTGTGGTGCTTGCGTTGTGACATTACCGCTCAATTATTTGCACCGTTGCCTGCGCGACTAAACAGTATGCCAATTATGGATGGAATTGCACAGCGAAACGTCTTTCGCTTATTGACGGATTACTCTGCTGGAGATGGAAATTCCATTCCGGGCAGGACCGATATCATTTTTGGTAGAATTGGCTCTAGGTGCGGATGATGATCGTCCATCATCAAATTATGGCCTAGGTATGACAAATCCTGATCGCCTAATTTGTGACGCGATCGATGGTATATTTTGGCAATTCACACTGAACTCTTCTTTAGGATGAACAGGATGCCAGTTTTGAAGAACACTGCTTCTGATCCGAGCGCCGCCCATAAGGATACATTCGTGTGGATGGACAGAATTACGGTTTTGAAGAGCGCCGTGTCTAATTTGCGGCTCTCCGGGTCAATGGCGGTCGCTGTCTCCGACCCGGGCTTCGGGACTCACCACATAGTGCAGCTGCATAAACTCGGATACACGACGTGAAAGGCTGCCGATGTCGTGGCCGAATTTTGAGGTACCTCGCCGGCGGATGTCGGATAAGCTGGTCTGAAAGACGAGGATGGTGTCATCGACCAATTCCTTGCAGTGGTGGGTGAATTGGGTGCAAGCCGCAATCGAGGAATTCAACAGAACCCACGGCATCCAGGATGAACTCGACGGGTCGTGGATGCGGTTACGGCCCGATGGGAACGGCGTAGATCCGCTTAGTCCAGGAGGGTGCGACGGTAACAGCTGTTGTTATCGTGGTTCGTGGCATAGACGCTGACCAGGCCACACAGCCGCGCATCATCCGAGTCCGAACGTTCTTCTTCGTCAACTATTATGACACATAATGGCTCGGTGTACCCGACTGGCCTAAGCAGACTCATCGGATTGATCAGGCGCTGCTCAACGGGGACCAGGCGCAACGCAGTCGACCTTGCTGCGCTCCTCGCGGTCACCGGAGGCACTACTGTGCGTGTATTTCACCAACACGCCCGAGCACTTATTCGCTGCGCTTAACCCGCCAAGGTGGCGTTTTATCTCTGCGTGCAAGGTTCCGGTGAATAGAACGCGCACGTTCGGACACTTGTTCGTCAGTCTGTGACCGGTGCCACGATCGAGGTCGAGCGCGATGACATTTCGTACGTATTTCTCGTTGGTCAGATACTGTGCCGGAGGTGCTGCGCCGAGGTGAGAGTTTACACTTCTACACCTATCGGTGGCGCGACGGTAGAGTGGTTGCCGAAATGTCGACTCGCCCGCTGGTCGTGCGGGTGCGGGCCAGCGATGCGCGTGCCGACGAAACCGTCCCCGGGGGGACGTGACGATGTTACCCTGGCTTTTCCGGCTCAGCCACTGCTACGATCCATCCGCGGTGACGCAGTTATTTTTTCACCCTGTCCGAACTTGCATGATCATGACGGCTACCGCCTCCGCCTGGACTGTAACAATTCGGCTGTCGTCGACTTCCTGCTTATCGAAGGTGTTCGGCCGCTGCCGGTACACGGTAATGTGCGGGCGGGTGATTCAAATATGCTCTAGTTACCGTGATCGAGTCTGCCGTGATCTGGTGGACGCAGGTGACGATAACCAATTGCCCCTGAGATCGAAGAGACTCGGGTGCTGAATGAGTTGCTACGCCGCGCCGGTGGTGTGGTGACTCGCAGGACCGGCTCACTCGCGCTGAATCTTGCCGGATTGCGTGACGAACCGTCAGATCCCGCGCTCGCCGCTCGAATCTACGGCGCCGTCTATTTGTGGTCCCCATGTTGCTGGCCCGGTTCGGTCCGAGTGCAGCTGTCACCGGTCGACGTTCGGTCGACCAATATCGCGCCGTGTTAACCCGCTTCGGTGCCCATGACAGGGTAACCCCCGATGGGGTGCTGTCGTTCGTCTCGGACCGATTCACTGGCTGCGAAATCGATCTTCGGGAGTTCATGGCCGATCTGGTACTGCTGAGTGGTCCATTGGTATTTTGGCGCCAACCAAAGGTGCGTTAATCTCTGCTTCTTGTTGTTGCGTCCGTTGTACATGCACTACTGCGGTGATGCCCCCGGCAGCGACCGCCCTCCGGGACAAGTTTGTGATGCAATTGATTCTCGCCGCTTCCGGGGTTTCGGTGGCGCCAATGAAGTCGCGTGCAGAGTGCTGTGGCGGTGCGGGAGTTTGTCGCTGAGGTCGGTTATTCCGTGCTTGTCAAACTGGTCGGTCGTGTTGGTTCGGCGCGAATCCACGTGCTCGGAGATGCTGACGGCCTGAAGAGGGTCCTCGGTGGACGAAGCGACGCAATTTAGCGTGAGCCGATGATTGCCGAAGTGTTGATAGACGGCGACTTCTACCACACCAACGGCCTAATGGACGATAATGTCATCGTATGGGTCCAGTACCTAGCTGACAACCCCACTCCGACCGGTTCTCAGTTCGCTTCAATGTGCCCTATCTGGTCGCCATGCTCTCGGGATCGAACCCGATGACTGACCATATTCGGGTGGCGACCCGCAGGTCTTGGGTGCGTTGCCGACCGTGGCCTTCTACGCCGAAATCTTTTACACGCCTGATGACAGGCTGGTGTTGTGTGAAATCGTTTATCGAGCCGCCGCCTCGCTGTCGTGGTCGATATCCATGAGGTAGCGTTCGGAGTGAGTCTGCATGGTGCCAGCCTGCTCGGCCAGGTCGGATGCTGGCAGCGATCCTACTATGCGGCTAAGAAGCCGTTGTAAAGTTTTGCCCGCTTTCCCCCAGACGCCGGTGTGCTGCGCCGCTTCCTTGGCCACTGCCCGCGACTCAACATTTTGAGGTGCTCAGTGTATCCGGCGGGTGCTGTTTGCATCTACCGTGGCACAGCAAGCCTCGGACCGACCGTTGCGAGGATGACCTGTCCTTACCCTGCCCACCTCCGATGTGCGAGCCCAGCTGCGCCAGATCGAGCAGTGTTAAGAACGAAACACGTTGTGGGATAATCGGGCAATCGGCGTGCTCAACGGCGCCGTGCAGCTGTTACAACCGGCACGTGACGAAGAGGTGTGCTGAGAGATTTTGTTCGGTGTCGATGGATGGGGCGAAGGCCGCGGTGCTGGCCACGACAATCCCGCCGCCGCACTCAATGGTTGATGGGTAGCTGGTGACCTTCGTTGAAAAAGGAATGGCTTAATTGGGTTCGGCATTCGTGATAAATGCTGCTTGTGCTAGCGGTGGACTACAGTACTACGAGAAGAGGGTATCGAACTCGATGATGTCGATGTATCGATGTACCGATGAGATTTGCTACAGATCAACAACATTCGTGGAAGTTCGTGGGATCTGGGCGATGTGCAGTTCGTCCGGTCCGTTACTGATCAGCCGCCGCGCCATATACCTCCGTATACCTTGAGTGCACTGAGTGGCACACCACAATGCTCATGTTTCTTCGGCGTTCCTGTGATCCGGACTGGCCTCGGCGGCAGTCCTTATTGCCGACGGGCGTGGTTAGGATACCTACTTAATCGATCATATCGATCTACCGGGCTCGCGGAAACGAACTTGAGCCCCTCCGCTCCTAGCTGTTAAAATATCCTTTTGATATTGTTCTACTAGTCGTTCGGCGAACATTGAGGATTCGGGCGTTACAATGTTGGCAAGGCCATGGGACTGGCCTGCTGCGGACGTCCGGGCACAGTTCGCTCTTATCATGGCGCGACGACGATTTCGTTACTTCCCGTACCGCCGTGTGACCGTGCCAGTGTGGTCCATTGGTCCTGAGATGCCCTCCTAGACGGCTGGCACGGGACGCCGGCGCGGATTGCGATGGGCTTTGGCAAGCTACGTTCCCGCCCAGGTAGGTGCAACGTTGACGTGGTGAACTTAAAACCAGGCGTGATGGCTTGTGCTCAAGCGGCTGTGGATGATCTGATGTTTCCGCTGGCGTGTTACGCGCTAAAGATGATTGGCGAACACAATTTATGTGTCGCCAACGGCATGGGGTTGCACAGTGTCACTAACAGTCGACGAAGTCGACTGTTAGTGACACTGTGCAACCCCATGCCGGCACCACACGATGCCGATGTGGCGCTGGGCGCTACGCTGCACGTCGGCGCCCGCATGGTTTGTTGATTAGGCATGATGGCATCACCGAACTTGGTCCCGGGTATTCCTCGGATGCCATCTACAATCACCTGGTGCATTAGGACTTCGCCGTTGTTCAGATTGATGACCCTACCGAAGTGGCGGTCGAGTGTGTGGGCGGGGACAGGTGTTGGGTTGGTTCCAGGGCCGGATAGAGCCCGGCCCACGAGCGTTGGGTCAGCGCAGCATCTTCGTGTTGCCTGCAATCGCCGGGCATTGCGACCACGTCAACAACAGCAAACGGCGCGAAAAATGGCCCCTGTTTGCTCTCGCTCTGCCACACGGCGAGTCGCGGTAGCTGTTCGGCTGTGACATCGATTCTTCGCACATTCAGCAAAGTTTCATCTTCACCGACCAAACCGGCACCGAGAGTCCGGGAAGTATATATGTTAATGGAAAGATCCGTTCGCAGACCGCGTGACCCAGCACCGGTCGCTACGCCGACCTGCTGGGTGAGCTAAGCGAGCAGCATAGGCACGGAGTCGTCCTAAACACCTCGTTCAACGGCCCCGGCGAACCCATCGGTCTGCAACTCGGCGGATGCACGACGTGCGTTTGCCAGGATGCCGCTCGATGCTCTGATCATTGAAAACCACCTCGTCGAGAACAAAAACGTCAGACGGTAACGTCACGACAACAGTTCGGCGCGTCGACCACGAAAGGCTGTGCTGAGTCTGCAAACGTGGGAGGAGTGCCGGACCACAGCGTGGCGATCCTCGACGAGTTCGATGAGTATCTAGCGTTGCGGTGCGGTCGCTCGGCGCATACCCGTCGCGCATATCTGGGCGACTTGCGGTCGTTGTTGGCCCATCTCGAGGGACGTGGATCCAGGTTAGACCAACTGAGCCTGCCGGCGCTGCGGTCATGGCTGGCTACAGCGGCCGGTGCCGGTGCGGCTCGCACCACGCTGGCCCGTCGCATCTCGGCGGTCAAGGCATTCACCGCGTGGGCGAAGGGGCGTGGCCAGCTTGCGGCCGACCCCGCCGCGCGGTTACAAGTGCCCAGGGCGCATCGTACCCTGCCGGCGGTGCTGCGTCAGGATCAGGCGTTGCAGGCCATGGCGGCCGCAAAATCCGGTGCCGAGCATGGTGATCCGCTGGCTATTCGGAACCGGTTGATCGTCGAAATGTTGTACGCCACCGGCATCCGGGTGAGTGAGTTGTGCGGCTTGGACATCGACGATGTGGACACCCAGTATCGGCTGGTGCGTGTCCTGGGTAAGGGCAATAAACAGCGTACCGCGCCGTTTGGGGTACCGGCCGCTGACGCGCTGCGCGTCTGGCTGGACGACGGACGTCCGGCGTTGGTTACCGTCGAGTCCGGGCCAGCACTACTCCTGGGATTACGGGGAAGACGGCTCGATGTGCGCCAGGCCCGCACGGTGGTGCACCAAACCGTGGCCGTGGTAGCTGGTGCACCCGACATGGGGCCGCATGGGCTGCGGCACAGCGCCGCCACTCATCTGCTCGAAGGCGGCGCTGATCTGCGCGTCGTTCAGGAATTGCTGGGGCATTCCAGTCTGGCGACCACCCAACTGTACACCCACGTGGCGGTCTCACGGTTGCGCGCGGTGCACGATCAGGCCCACCCGCGAGCGTGATGCCGTCAAGGGTTCAGCGGTTTGAGCTGGGTCGCAGTCGATTTAAGCAGGCCCAGCAGATCGACATAGTCAATGTCGGGCACCGGGACCCCCGTGGCGTCTCAATGCAGACACGGCAGACACGCCGCGACTGGGCAGCCGAGGTGCCCGGCGACCAATTCGCCGACCGCAGTCTTACACGTCACTTGCTGACCGGCTTGAACGGTCGCCCGGACCGGCTCATAGCTGGTGCACAGACCGTCGGGGTGCGCCCGCGACACCGCCGGGCGGCAAGCTGCCCGGCGAACACGATGGTCGCACGACCTTGGCGCGTATACCGGTTGGCCAGGAATGACGGGTAAGTCCACACCTCGGTGTCCACGAGAGCTGTCTGGGTTAGTGTGGGGGCGTCAAGTCCCGCACGACAGCCGGCGAGGGACGCAAAGGTCAATCCAGCCGAGTGCTGTCGGCAACTTTTTATGCCGTGCTGACCAGTGTCATGCTCACGATCAGCGTCACCCACCGCACCTTACTAGTTCAGCGTCGAGTTGACTCTATTCAGCCGCCACTTCATGGTTTTCTGGAAGTGGATGTCGCTGTGGACGGGTCAAGGCTGCTGGATCGGTGTAGACTGCTCGTCACAGCTCGTTAGCGGGCTGATTTCGCGCGCCTGTACTGCGTCTTTCGGGTTCCACTAGAGAGTGCGCACCGCATGCCGGGCGGTCCCGGCCGGGGTCTTCCTCGACTGGGTCCGGCATTGCAGCAGACGCCAGGGCCCGGCTTCAGCTGAAACCAGGCGAATAACCGACACGAAAAGGACATTGGCTCACCATGGCTGTTGTGACCATGAAGCAGCTGCTTGACAGCGGCACTCACTTCGGGCATCAGACCCGTCGTTGGAATCCCAAGATGAAGCGGTTCATTTTCACTGATCGCAACGGCATCTACATTATTGACTTGCAGCAGACGTTGACTTTCATCGACAAGGCCTACGAGTTCGTCAAAGAGACCGTCGCCCGCGGTGGTTTAGTTTTGTTCGTTGGCACCAAGAAGCAGGCGCAGGAGTCCGTCGCGGCCGAAGCGACGCGCGTCGGCATGCCGTATGTGAACCAGCGCTGGCTGGGTGGCATGCTCACTAACTTTTCCACTGTGCATAAGCGGCTGCAGCGTCTCAAGGAGCTGGAGGCGATGGAGCAGACTGGTGGTTTCGAGGGTCGTACCAAGAAGGAGATCTTGGGCTTGACCCGGGAAAAGAACAAGCTGGAGCGCAGCCTGGGTGGTATCCGGGATATGGCGAAGGTGCCGTCGGCAATCTGGGTCGTCGACACGAACAAAGAGCACATCGCCGTTGGCGAGGCCCGCAAACTGGGCATCCCGGTGATTGCGATTCTGGACACTAACTGCGACCCTGACGAGGTCGACTACCCGATCCCGGGCAACGACGACGCGATCCGATCGGCGGCACTGTTGACCACGGTGATCGCCTCGGCGGTTGCCGAAGGTTTACAGGTCCGTGCCGGCCTTAGGTGCGGCGATGGCAAGCCCGAAGCGGAGGCCGTTGAGCCGCTCCCGGAATGGGAGCAGGAGTTGTTGGCCGGTGCTGGTGCCAGCGCCCTCAACGATTCGGGCGCAAGTGTATCCGAAGCCACCCCTACGGAAGCCTGATATGGTGAACTTCACTGCCGCTAACGTCAAGCGGCTTCGCGCGCTAACTGGTGCCGGCATGCTCGACTGCAAGAATGCGCTGGTTGAAACCGACGGCAACTTCGACAAGGCTGTCGAGGCTCTGCGGATCAAGGGCGCCAAGGACGTGGGAAAGCGTGCCGAACGGGCCACTGCCGAGGGTTTGGTCGCGGCCAAAGAGGGCGCGCTTATCGAGGTGAACTGCGAAACAGACTTTGTTGCTAAAAACGCCGAGTTCCAACAGCTGGCCGACCAAATCGTCGGGGTAGTGGCGGCAGCCAAAACCGTTGACGTCGACGTGCTCAAAGGGGCTAGCGTCGGTGATAAGACGGTCGAGCAAGCGATCGCCGAACTGGCGGTCAAGATTGGCGAGAAGCTGAAACTGCGCCGCGCCGCGATCTTCACCGGCACCGTGGAAACCTATCTACACAAGCGCTCGGCTGACTTGCCGCCAGCGGTGGGCGTACTAGTTGAGTACAGTCCCGGCACCGACGCGGCTACTAGTAAAGGGGCGGCACACGCGGTCGCGCTGCAGATCGCCGCGCTCAAGGCGCGTTTCCTGTCCCGCGACGATGTTCCCGAAGACGTCGTGGCTAGTGAACGCCGCATTGCCGAAGAGACTGCTAAGGCGGCGGGCAAGCCGGAGCGGGCGCTGCCCAAGATTGTCGAAGGCCGGCTAAACGGCTTCTTCAAGGATTCTGTACTGCTTGAGCAGCTGTCGGTATCTGACAACAAGAAGACCGTCAAAGCCCTGCTTGACGAGGCCGGCGTGACGGTGACGCGATTCGTTCGGTTCGAGGTGGGTCAGGCCTAGCGTGTTGGCGAGCGGCTAGCGTTGTTGCTATGCAACGTGTGCACGCTTTCGGTGACGACGCCCTCGGCGATCTCGACGCGGTCGGTCTCGCCGACGCTATCCGAGCTGGTTGGGTCAGCAGAGCCGATGTCATCGAGGCGGCCATTGTGCGGACCGAGGCCGTCAATCCGGTCCTGGGCGGCTTGGCGTATGAGGCGTTTCAATGGGCCCGGCAAACTGCTTCGAACGCAGGCAGTGGCTTCTTTAGCGGTGTTCCGACTTTCATTAAGGACAACATCGATGTCGCTGGACAGCCGACGATGCGGGGCAGCGACGCATGGGTGCCCCGAAATGCGTTCGACGACGGTGAGTTCACCCGGCTGTATTTGGCCACCGGACCTATATCTTTGGGCAAGACGCAGCTGTCAGAATTCGGGTTCAGCGCCTCCGCCGAACATCTGCGGCTAGGGCCGGTTCGCAACCCATGGGACACCGACTACACCGCCGGCGCCTCGTCTTCGGGATCGGGTGCGTTCGTCGCCGCCGGTGTAGTCCCCATGGCGCACGCCAACGATGGCGGCGGGTCGATTCGTATTCCGGCCTCCTGCAACGGGCTCGTCGGGCTCAAGCCGTCACGTGGCCGGTTGCCGCTGGATCCCGAGCTGCGCCGGCTTCCGGTGGGCATCGTAGTCAACGGCGTGCTGACTCGCTCGGTGCGGGATACCGCGGCCTTCTATCGGGAGGCCGAGCGCATCTGGTACAACCCCAAGCTTCCGCCGGTCGGGGACGTCACGCAGCCCGGTCGGCAACGGCTTCGGATTGCTGTGGTGACGCGTTCGGTTCAGCGCGAGTGTAGCCCCGAACTACGTGAGCTCACGCTGAAGTCGGCTAGGTTGCTCGAAGAACTGGGCCATCGCGTCGAACGCGTTGCCGAGCCCCCGATGCCGCCTGATTTCCCGGACGATTTCGTGCTGTATTGGGGGCTGTTGGCGGCGATGCAGGTGCGAACAGGCCGGCTCGCGTTCGGCAACACATTTGATCGCACCAAGCTGGACAGTTTGACGCTGGGCCTGGATCGTCATGCTAGCCGCAACATGCACCGGCTTCCCAAAGCAATCATGCGGCTGCGTAGGTTGCGGCGTCGCACCGCTGAATTTTTCGCTACCTACGATATATTACTCACTCCAACAGTCGCTGACGAGACGCCGCGGATCGGGTACCTCACTCCCACCGATTATCAGCAGGTGATGGACCGGCTGATGGGCTGGGTCGCGTTCACTCCGTTGCAAAACGTTACTGGGGAGCCGGCGATTTCGCTACCATTGGCCCAATCCGCTGATGGTATGCCGGTGGGCATGATGTTCACCGCCGACTTTGGCCAGGAAGCGCAACTGTTGGAACTGGCTTTTGAACTCGAAGAGGCTCGGCCGTGGGCGCGGATTCAAATTGCCAATTAGCCGTCACTCGGATCCGAGCTGGTCGAGCATTCATTTAAACTCACGCTGCTGCGGTGTACATTCCAGTTTGTCCAGGATGCGGCCATCAGCGATGCGGAGCGCACTATCCGTGCGTTTTCAACAAGGCATGGACAAGACGCGGTCAGCGTGGCTGGTAGCGTACGCTCAGAGGACGCCGATGCGGGTCGTGCCACCATTTTAGTGTCTTCCAGTTTGTGCATTATGATATTCATCTCCTGCGATGTGACGCCTGTGTTCCGTGACAGTTTGGCTTTCGACAGGTCAGGAGACGTCGAAAGCATACGTAGGCAAACTAATTCGGGAGCGTAAGGCTGAGACGAACGCAGTACGGTGGAAATTCTGGTCGCAGAGCGGCTCCCCTCCCGGGAGGGTAGATAACGAGGTGGCACATCAACACACCGGATATATGTCAACAACGTTGACATATATCCGGTGTGTTGATGCATTCTTTTGCGTTACTGAAAATTTGAGGCGAGACTGCGTCCTTGGGTGCACGCCGGTCGTGGGGTCGATATCCTCAGCAGGACTATGAATAAGGCGCATCCTGCAGTGACCGGACGCTCGCTACCTGCCACCGGCATCAAAAGTCAGATGTCGGAGAACATAGCTATTCGGGCAAGTTGGACGCCGAACTGCTCTGGATCGTCGGTGTGTGTTGATTTCATTCACGTCGAACCTCGACACCACGGTTGTCAGCTGTCTTACAGCGTACTTTCATCTGCGTGTTCGAGTCCACGCAGGCCGTCGTCTCCTGGACGATGACCGGTTATACCCTCGCACGGGCCGCCGTGATACCATTGTTAGGTTGAGTTGATGACCGATTAGGTACTAGACTAGTAACTATATCATGGGCTCTATTCATGTACTTGCATTGGGCTTATTGCTGTGCGCTAATTGGTCAAATATCTTTGCAATTAATCATATTTCAAATATTTCAGGGAATCTTCAGTGGCATTTTGATGCTGTTGTCCCTAGCCATGTTGGCCAGAAACACCGGTCCTCATCGACTGGTCCGCCTAATGGGGCGATGGGCATCCTGGTGTTGATCGGTTCGATTAGCGTCCCGATACTGGGCGGCTGGTTGATTGACACCTGCAGGGCTGGCAGTGGATCTTCTGGATCAATCTGCAGATTGACTCGACCGTGTTTTTCTGGGCGGCGTTGTTATTCCAGGGATCACTCGATGCCATAGGTACTGTTCGACTTTTTAGGCATGATGCTGCTATCGCCCAGCTTGGCGATGTTCCTTTACAGAGTGTCATCCATTCTGAGTTGTGGCACAGCGACTGATCCCCGCGTGTGGATATAGTAGGGCATCAGTCTCGTGTCGATCACCGGACTCGTTTTCAACGCTGTATGATCGGGCCGATCACCCGCTGATCGACGTTCGGTTGTTCAAAAACCGTGTGGTCATACTTGCCAACTCGGAGATGTTATTGCTCGGTGTAGCTCTTTTCAACATCCTGTTGCCCATCTCTATCTACTTATTGCAACAGGTGCAACGCCAAACACCTGCACAGTCCGGTTTGCACTTGACTCGGCAGGGGCGCGGAGTTAGTGGCCATGCCCCTAGCCGGAGCCGTCATGGACAAATACGGCCCCGTAAGGTCGTGCTGGCACAGTATAATGTTGAGTTGATTGGTGAGAACCTGGCCATTGTCGCTTACGGATCCGCCGGGCAAGCCGATTACTTACCGACCTTGCTAGCGGGGCGCACGTTCATGGGTATGGTCAGAGGTTACAGTATTACGCTTCTCGCTGGGGCAGAAGTGCAGACCTGTGCCCCACATCAGATCACGTGGGGTTCGACACTAGTTAGCATAAGCCGGCAGGCTACTGGGTAACACACTGATGTCTATGCTTCTCACCAACCAGTTCAACCGCGGTGAAAATATCTCCGCTGCATATAATCCGTTGCATATAAATTGGCAGCCTTGCAAGATAACGCTGCTAATCGTCTCGTGCCAGTCACCCTGTCTATCCTGCTGTGGCCAACCTTTTGCCACTCGACTTCATTAGCAACGTGCTGCACAATCTTTCACAGGTGTACATGACGGTGTTTGTGCTGGTGGCCATGCTGGTCGGGTCCATAATCAGCCTGACGGTGTGTTTGTCGAAGAAACCGACGTGCTAAATGCTAACGCTTGCGCATTAGTCTTGCTCGTGTCCCAATGAACGCGGGCGAGCCAACCCCGAGCATGCGCGCCCGGAACGAGGCACAAGGAGCCGATGCCCTCCACTCAATTCATTGCATCAGCGGATTAATGTTTGAGTTCTACCGGAGATGGTAATGGAAGTTCTAGTTCGGTGGTCACTTGTGCGAAGGGCAATCATCGTTGGAGAGAATTGCTCGAACGATTCACCTGAGAGGTGTGTACGTGAAGTTCATGATCGCTCTAATACGAAGGCGGCCATAAAATTGGTGGTCGGAGGGGCCGGGATGGCAACTGTCGGTGGTTTCGCTGCGGCGACTGCTTTCGCAAATTTCATAATTTCAGAGTTTTGGCACCACCGAAACACTGGTTGACGGCCTGCTCGTAACCGTCTATACCGTCAGCAACCTGCTGCCCAGCAACGTCACCGCTCCTCGACTACACACCGTAAGGACAGCTTGGGCAGGACGACATGAATGCGCGAGCAACCAATGTCCATAGTCACTTTCGTTGTTTCCGACTTCAATGTGCGGACCAATGACAGTCGGACCCTGAGCGATCAGCGCCTCGTCTGCGCTCGACGGTCTTAGCCCCGCGCCGATTAACCAGGGTGGCCAGGCGAACGGGAAGATTTATTCGACGTTACGGATGCGCCCCTGAACAACGTCGTATACAACGACGGCACGCAGGACGTACTCGTCTGGACAACGAACGGGTCGCCTAACAGCCTAGCGGCCGGTCAGCTGCTGAGCCCAGAGCCCAACTCTTTGTGCACAGCTAGACCGGCTATGCGCTGTCGGCGCCGCGGCCGGGTCCGTCAAAGTGTTTGCTGGAACAAATCTAACAAATCGATCGAACGATCAAGCCCCAGGGCGGCGTCGATGTCTAGACGGGACTCTGCATCGGTTTGGGGATAATCCCTCGCGGTTGCGGTGGTATCATTACATATATAGCCCACACCGCGAACGGTGGTGACTATCGATTCGTGCTCGACTCCAAGCTTAGCGTGCAGTCGTCGTGTACATGAACGTCGGTGGTACGAATAAGGCTCTTGCAATTCTAGCACCATATTTCATGCATCAGCCGGTTACGAGTGAATGCTCGACCGAGATGCTGCACAAGGAGATTCAATAATTGACCTCGGTGAATACCAGGATCGGATCCTTGCCTTATATCGTTCCGCTGTAACTGGTTGGGTGAAGGACAAAGTCACCAGACTTCAGCGTACAGTGCAGGGCACTGAGATGATGCGTGATAGCGAGCCACAGAAGTGCCTGCAATTCGGTCGCACTGGCCGCAGGTAGTAGCACATAGTCGAAATGTCAATCAACGTCAACGGTCACGAAGTTGGCCGGAGTTACGGTGACTACCACCGCCAAGGTTAACGCATTAGCCATCAGTCTGCCGGTACACCCGGCGAGCCGCCGCCAACTTGGTGCGGGTGTATATGACCGCGACGCCGTCACCGTGATCGTCCCCGGTGACGCGTTCTGTCAGGGATGTTTGGCGGATGGTTTGCGCGAACAAGTTCAGTGTCGATTCGATCGATTCGAAATCGTTATTGCCCGAAAATAGTAAGATATTCCGTAGGAATATCCAAACCTCGTAGAGTGTGCTACCAGGCCTCGACCCGTAGGTACCTCTGGGGAGGTGTCTGCTAATGCAGCGTAGGTTACCCTGTCGCGGCAGAATTACTCCAAGTTTCGTCTAACGTTTTCGGCGCCTAGCGCGGTGAGCTGAACTCCCGTCCTCGGACGTTTGCTCAAGCTGGTAGAAAGTCGATGGGTCCGGCCCGTTTGTGGGCCGGACCCATCCTTCCAGCAAGCTATTGGTGGGACTTCGGGCGCGGCTCGGTTGCTTTGGCGCTGCTACAGGCGGCCGCTACTTCGGCTTCCTTTTTCACCGCGTTGCCCTGTGCCTGGTCCTTGTCCTGCTGAGCCTGGCCTTCGCGAGTGATGTCGTCGCGACCCGCCATAGCCCTGACGGCCTTCTTGACCTTGCCTTTGGCATCCTAGTCAATATCCTTAGACCGCTTCAGTAGCTTCCGTGTTGGTGGCATCCGCCACGGTTTTTCTCCTCAGCCGACGTGCGGTTCGGGCGAGTCATTCTATCTCTATCGATGGGTCGCTCGCCTCAAGTTATACGACACTTCACGGCTCTCAATTCTTAAGACCACGGATCTCTGCGCCGCGTTGCAGCGGGTTCCAATACCGGGCAAAACCCCAACATTTGATGTTAACCACAAAGTTGGCGAAGGCTGGTTGTTGTGGGCTGGCCTGCCGCTAGACGAGCTACGTTGGTTTAGGTTGGCAATTGTGCAGATGATGCACCCCGCTCACGCTTGAGTGTGGTGATGGGGCAGGATGTCAAATGCCGTTCCGGGTGGTGGCCGGTGCGGCAACTGTCATGCGAGGAGTCTGATGACGGAGTCCTGGGAGTCTCAAGTCGCCGGCTCGGCGGTTCCCAAGCCACAGCTGATGAGGGCCAATGGTGTGCCGGCTGCTGCCGCGTGCCGTGAGGAACGGCTCAGCTATGCTGGTCACCCGGGGGATCGATCCAAGTATTCGAGGGTGCTGCTCAAGCTTGGCGGCGAAATGTTCGGTGGAGGCCAGGTAGGGTTGGATCTCGATGTTGTGGCGCAGGTAGCTCGCCAGATCGCTGAGGTGATTCGCGGCGGCGTGCAGGTCGCTGTCGTGATCGGCGGTGGCAACTTTTTCCGCGGCGCACAGTTGCAACAGCGCGGGATGGAGCGTACGCGTTCGGATTACATGGGCATGCTCGGCACTGTAATGAACAGTCTTGCGCTGCAGGACTTCCTGGAAAAGGAAGGCATCGCTACCCGAGTTCAAACCGCGATCACCATGGGCCAGGTGGCTGAGCCTTATCTTCCGTTGCGGGCTGTCCGCCACTTGGAGAAGGGCCGGGTGGTAATTTTCGGTGCAGGCATGGGGCTTCCGTACTTCTCCACTGATACCACGGCAGCGCAACGGGCGCTGGAGATCGGTGCGGACGTTGTGTTGATGGCCAAGGCGGTCGATGGTGTGTTCGTCGAGGATCCGCGGGTCAACCCGGAGGCTAAGCTGCTAACCGCGATCAGTCACCGCGAAGTAATCGACCGTGGGCTTCAGGTAGCCGATGCCACAGCGTTCAGTCTTTGTATGGACAATGGCATGCCGATTCTGGTGTTCAATCTGCTGACCAATGGCAATATTGCCCGTGCGGTCGCTGGTGAGAAGATCGGAACGCTTGTTACCACTTGAGGCAAAGACGCCGCGCCGGTGACGATGCAGAGCGCAGCGATGAGGAGGAACGGCGCGAATGATCGATGAGGTCCTTTTCGATGCAGAAGAGAAAATGGAGAAGGCTGTTTCGGTGGCGCGTGACGAATTGTCGGTGATTCGGACCGGCCGCGCCAATCCGGGCATGTTTTCCCGAATCGTCATTGACTATTACGGTTCCACCACCCCGATAACCCAGCTGGCCAGCATCAATGTCCCCGAGGCGAGGCTTGTTGTCATCAAGCCGTATGAAGCCATTCAGCTCCCTGCCATTGAAACTGCTATTCGTAATTCCGCACTCGGGGTGAACCCCAGTAACGACGGTACCTTGATCCGGGTGGCCGTACCGCAGCTTACCGAGGAACGTCGGCGGGAACTGGTTAAACAGGCCAAATGCAAGGGGGAGGAAGCCAAAGTCTCGGTCCGTAACATTCGTCGCAAAGTGATGGAGGAACTGCATCGCATTCGTAAGGATGGTGAGGCAGGCGAAGATGAGGTCAGCCGGGCGGAAAAGGACCTAGATAAGACCACCCACCAGTACGTCACCCAGATTGACGATCTGGTCAAGCACAAAGAAGGTGAGCTGCTGGAGGTCTAGCGGCCGCTCAGCAGCGAATTCATTCAGGTCCGTGACTTCCACCGATCCCGGCACAGGTGCCCCGCTTGACGAGTCGGTGCCTGGGGTCAAGAGTGCTATGCAGCAGCCGACTAAGAAGACGCCCCGGGCGGGACGTAATCTGCCCGCCGCGATCGCGGTGGGCCTAAGTATTGGCGGTGTTCTCGTCGCAGCGCTGGTGTTTGCTCCGCGAATCTGGGTTGTCTTGTGCGCCGGCGCCATTTTCGTTGCCAGCCATGAGGTGGTGCGGCGGCTACGGGAAGCCGGATATGTGGTTCCGGCTATCCCGCTGCTCATCGGTGGGCAGCTCACCGTCTGGTTGACCTGGCCGTATCGCGTCGTCGGTGCTTTGGCCGGCTTCGGCGCGACGGTGATGGTCTGCATGATTTGGCGGCTTGTCATGCGCGACAACAGCAAGCAGCACGAATCTCAGGAAGTCTTGACAGGTCCGCCGGCGTCAAATTACCTGCGAGACGCGTCGGTCACCATTTTTTTGGCTGCTTGGGTCCCGTTGTTTGCTTCGTTCGCGGCATTGTTGGTTTATCCTAAGGACGGTGCGGAGCGGGTGTTCTGCCTGATGATTGCGGTGGTAGCTTCCGATGTGGGTGGCTACACGGTAGGGGTGCTTTTCGGCAAACATCCACTAGTTCCAAGGATTAGCCCGAACAAGTCCTGGGAGGGATTCATCGGTTCGCTGGTCTGCGGGACCACTGCAGCCATCCTGACTGCCACCTTCTTGGCCGGCAAAACACCGTGGTTTGGGGCTTTACTGAGTTTTGTACTGGTGCTCACTTGCACGCTGGGGGATTTGGTGGAGTCCCAAGTTAAGCGCGACCTCGGCATCAAAGACATGGGCCGGCTGCTACCAGGCCACGGTGGTCTGATGGACCGGCTCGATGGTGTGCTGCCGTCGGCGGTTGTGGCTTGGACCATGTTTACGTTGCTGCCCTGAGAAGGCTGATATTGGACGATACGGCCCAAGAGGTGGTGTTCTCTGAGCTGTGTGCCGGCCGACTGCCGTGGCACTTGGCCGACCTCGACGCGGCCGGCCTCACATCGGCCATTGCGGAACTGGGCCTGCTGGCTTTCCGGACCAAGCAGCTTGCCCCACCAGGACTATGGCCGGCTGCTAGCCGATTCGTGCCAGATGACCGATCTCCCGACGGCCGTTCGCGACTTGATTACCGAGACTATAGTTTTTGAAGCTACTCACTGCGATGGCCAAAGTCACCTGTGATGCCGGCTAGACATCGAAAGATGTTGTGGCGGGGCTTCGATGGCCGCACCTTCGAATCGGTGCCGATGCGTTATTCACTGCCCAATACGCTCTATATTTTGTCATAGACAGGCTGAGGCATGGCCTGCCTGTTTTTGTGTAACTGGCCAGGGCGGATTGGGTCGCAACTTGTCGTCAGCGGAGATCCTCGAGTAAGTGTGCTAGTCCGCGGCGTTGTGAGATGACTTCGGTGACTGGCTGTCGAACGTGGTCTTTCTGTATATGGGAGAGCCGCTGGCTAACTACGTGAGGATGCTGGCTGCGGTGCGGCGCATCACCGAACCGGTCCGCTTCGGAATTTCGGCCCGATCGGTGACGGTGTCGGCCGTGGGGCTAGCACCGGTGATCCGCAAGTTGGCCGACGAACGGCTCGGGGTGACTCTGGCGGTGCGCGAAGCCAGACTGATGGAAGATCAGCAAAGTATTTGATGCCGTGAAGTGGTATACTGAAGTGACGGGTCGGCGGGTATCGGTTGAATACGCCTTTATTAGCGATGTCAACGATCAAGCGTGGGGGACCCACATGCTGGACAAGCGGCTGCATCAGCTTCTTTGGCTCCTAGCGTATGTTAACTTAATCTCGTTCACCCCGACCCTGGGCAGTTACTGGGACGCCAGCCCCAAGGTGGTGGAGCGAAAATTCGTCCGTCGGGTTTGTTTGCACCGGCTCTACTTGTACCGTGCGAGATACTTGGGATCGGGAGATCAACGCGGCGTGTGGTCAGCTGGTCGCCGAGCAGTAGTGGACCCAAGCTGTTGTTGTTGTCACGTCTCTAGGAGAATGAGAGAATGATATGGCGCTTGCCTGTAGGGTAAGCCGGCGGTGCTGTTGATTCTGGATGCTGTGGTATCCGTTTTTGTCATGTCTAAGCACCTGGTTCAGGCCAGGTGGTGGCCGCCGGATTGGCGGCCACCTTCGTTGGTCATCGCGGCGCACTCGACTGTCGGTGCGATGGCAGGGTTGCGTTCTAAGTAACAGCCTGAGTTGTCCACCAACCTAAATTGGACGGACAGCTTGATCTGTGTCCGCTATAATATGCCCTCGCAGCTGGCGTGGGTGTTCTATCGTGCAGACGGCAGCTCGATTTGCGTGAGCAATCCCACTTTGGCGAGGTTGCAGCAGAACTTGTCTGAGCGGGTGGCGACGTTGAGGTTCTAAGTTCGTGGATCCGGGTCTGGCCGGTTTGGCGTTTGCCGCTGAACTGGTGGCACCACGCAAACCCGTGTGGATTTGCCATGCTGCCTGCTTAACTTTTGTGGTGCGCGGGCAGTCCGTCCAGTTAACGATCGGCGGCGACCATCCTAGCCGTGTGCTCGTGTCAACGTCCTGGGTCGTGCGGTACTCGGCTTTTTACCGGTATGCGGATTGTTCGGGGCGCTGACCATAGCGGCGGTCTCGCCGGTGCAAACTGCTACTTGCCATACGCCACGGTGGCGATCGGTGTTGTGCTGGTCGCTCTCGGTGTGTAGGTTGCTGTCGGGTTGAAAGCTAACTGCGCTTACGCCTTGCTCGTTCGGTGCGATGCGCTCCAAGCCCGCCCCGGATGGTGTCGAGATATACGGCTAGGGGGTCAGCTATGCAATCGCCTCGCTGTAGTGCACCATCAGGCCCTTTCTGGCGGTCACCTCGGCCGGCCTTCGAGGCGGTTCAATCATCGGGAGGGTGGTGCTCTACCTCGCCTACGTCGCGGGCCTGACCTTGGTTGTCGAGGTCCTCGCCATCGCGGTCGTGACGGCAAGTGCGCCATTGGTCGAGCCGGTTGCGGCTAATCTGGCAGTTAGTCAACCGGATCATTGGTGTAATGTTGCTGCTAGTCGGGGTGTATGGTGTATGTAGGCTACTATGGTCTTTACTAGCTGTGTCTGTTCAGTGTGACCACGGTTGTCCAAGCGCATTCTCATGCCTTGGCTGATTGTCGTGACCGGTTACCTGAAAGTGTACTGGCAGATCGATGCATTTGCCGGCGACTGTATCGACGGGGATCGCACTACCCCGGACATCAAAAGCGCCGTTATGGTACTTGTATGTGGGATCAAAAAGTAGTGACACTGTGATGTCATGAATTTATAGCTCTATGTTGACTCGTTTAGCACGAGTTGAACGTAGTCACGGCTGTCCGCGAAACCGCTGCGTAGGGCTTGACCGGTCAGCTGAGCTCTCCACTGGAATCAATTGTCCGGCTGGCGCTGTTAGAAGCTCTATCGGCGGCCACCGAAAAAATCATTGCCTAGCTGGTACCACGATCCGTTGACGTTCGGCTGCGTGGCCGGGACCCGGAGTTCATCATCAGCGTTTCGCTCGACAAGGTGGTGCTCGTCCACAGCGTGGGCAGCATGGACGAGATGTTCGTCGCCAAGTATGACCATCGGCACCTGGCTAGTTAGCTTTCGGCTGCCGGAGGGGCTGCGGCCTGCCGTCGAGGCGGCCGCTCTTCATGAGGGAGCATCGCTGAATACCTGGTTGGTCCGCGCTGCCGCCGCAGCTAGTGCAGGGACTAGTCGATCCGACGCCGGCTGCTCGCCCAGAACCAGCCATCACGTAGATCGGCTGGGTGCGCTGACACCATCTCGACACATCCGATGAGAGCCACTAGCAACCCTCCCGAAGGAGACGACAATGTGCCGACGTTTGAAATCTCTGAACCGATCACCGTGCGCATCGAAGCCGACGGTGGGTTGATCCGGCTCGTTGGGATTGAGCGTGCCGATACGATCATCGAAGTGCGCCCTCATGACCAATCTCACGAAGTTTCGATGTATAGGCGACAGAGACTACCACCCGGGTGGATGTACGCGACGGCAAGCTGTTTGTTTTTGGCGACTGAACGTCAAAACGTGGCTTGCCACTCTTTCGAGGCGGGGTCATCGACCTCGAAATTGTGCTGCCGTCACGGTCGCGGATGCATGCGTCGGTGGCATCTGCCGATATGTGTGCTGAAGGTAAATTCGCCGACTCTAGATTCGTGGCAGCCTGTGGCGACATCGAAGTCGAGGTGGTCACAGGAAAAAACTAAGGCCGTCAACGCATCTGGGTCGCTTACCGTGCGCACCGTGCAGGGCAACGCGGTAGTGGCAACTATGTCTGGCAAGGTGACGATCAGGGACCTCGGTGGTGAGCTGAAGTCCACGGTCGCCAGTGGTTAGCTGGTCGTTTAGAGGCTGCGTGTCACTGTGAAGTCGTGTACCGCGTCGGGATCGGTGGCCATCGCGGTGGCCGTTTGTGACCCCCTGTCATCGCATACCAACAGCGGAGGGGTTGCTGAGGATACTGTCTGCTCAGGCTGGACATCGCCACTGGATCGTGCGTCGTTACCGACAAGCTGCAGCTATCGGATGGCCCCCAGCCGGCAGCGAAACTCGCGCTCTAGAGGTATGCAACGATTCCGGAGATGTCAGCGTTCATCGGGGGAGCCCGGCGCATGACACCGTAGTCGGGCAATCGGCCCTAGCTATCTAATCCAACCGCGTCGGCGGCCCAGCAGGTCACGGATCAAAACGAAGAGCACCAGGGCGGTAAATCCGATAAGATACCAGTCCTCGACATGGCCAACGTGGTTGCCGCGCAGCATCGCCAGCAGCAACCCAATGGCGAACAAACCGACGATGTGCCAAGTGCGGTAATTGGTTCTGCTCCACCCCCACGCCACGGACGGTACCTCAGCAGGGTCGACGCCGGCATCGTGTTCCACCTCAGTGCTGGCCACAGTGATTCCTCCCGAATCGGATTGGGTGTTTGGTGATAACTATCCCGAGCATTCCGGCATACTGGTTTCAGTGTGCCACTCAAAATAATTTAAATAAAATAATTTATTTTACTATGGTGTTAGTGTCGACCGTGGCCCGCTTCCTAGCCTGTGTAGTCGGCGAACGGGCACAATGTGGGGGTGACCAATTCGACCGAGGGGAACTCTGGCGGCCGCCTCCGCGTGCTGGTGTTGGGAAGTACTGGCTCAATTGGCACCCAGGCGCTGGAAGTCATCGCCGCCAATCCGGACCGCTTCGAGGTAGTCGGGCTGGCCGCCGGGGGCGCGCAGCTGGACACGTTGCTGCGGCAGCGCGCCGAGACCGGCGTCACCAATATCGCCATCGCTAACGATCGCGCGGCTCAGCTGGCCGGCGACATCCCTTATCACGGGACTGATGCGGTCACCCGGCTGGTCGAGGATACTGAGGCTGACGTCGTCCTCAATGCGCTGGTAGGGGCATTGGGGCTGCGCCCCACATTGGCTGCACTGCAAACGGGCGCGCGATTGGCGTTGGCCAACAAGGAATCGCTGGTTGCTGGCGGTTCGTTGGTGTTGGCCGCGGCGCAGCCAGGCCAGATTGTGCCCGTCGACTCGGAACACTCCGCGCTGGCACAATGCCTGCGCGGTGGTACCCCCGACGAAGTTGCTAAGTTGGTGCTCACCGCCTCCGGCGGGCCGTTTCGTGGCTGGGCCGCCGGTGACCTAGAGCGCGTTACGCCCGAGCAAGCGGGTGTCCATCCGACCTGGTCCATGGGGCTGATGAACACGCTTAACTCAGCATCTCTGGTTAACAAGGGGCTCGAGCTCATTGAAACCAACCTGTTGTTCGGCATTCCCTACGACCGCATTGAGGTGGTTGTGCACCCTCAGTCAATTGTTCATTCGATGGTCACATTCATCGACGGCTCGACGATAGCCCAAGCCAGCCCTCCGGACATGAAGCTGCCCATTTCTTTGGCGTTGGGCTGGCCACAGCGGGTGGGTGGCGCTGCTCGAGCCTGCGCTTTCACTACCGCATCGAACTGGGAATTCGAGCCGCTGGACACCGATGTTTTTCCCGCAGTCGAGCTGGCCCGGCACGCTGGACAGGTTGGCGGCTGTATGACTGCCATTTACGATGCTGCTAATGAGGAGGCTGCAGAGGCCTTCCTCCAAGGTCGGATCGCCTTCCCCGCTATCGTTGCAACAATCGCGGATGTGTTGCAGCGCGCTGACCAATGGGTTCCTCAATGGGGCGAGGGACCCGCTACCGTGGATGACGTACTCGACGCGCAGCGCTGGGCCCGTGAGCGAGCGCTGTGTGCGGTAGCAACAGCGAGTTCTGGAAAGGTCTCTAGCATGGTTTTAGATAAGGCACTAAGAGCTCGATGATGTTCGCCCTCGGCATTGTGCTGTTTGCTATCGCCATCCTTATTTCGGCGGCCCTGCACGAATGTGGCCACTTGTGGGTGGCTTCCGCCACTGGCATGAAGGTGCGTCGTTACTTTGTTGGCTTCGGCCCCACCCTCTGGTCGATCCGGCGCGGTGAAACCGAATATGGCATCAAGGCCGTTCCGCTAGGCGGTTTCTGTGATATTGCCGGTATGACCTCGGTCGAGGAGCTAGCGCCTGACGAATCTGACCGGGCAATGTACAAACAAGTGACCTGGAAGCGGGTGGCGGTGCTGTTCGCCGGACCTGCTATGAACTTCGTGATCTGCCTGGTGCTGATCTATGGCATCGCGTTGGTCTGGGGGCTACCCGAACTGCACCCGCCCACTCGGGCTGTAATCGGCGAAACTGCTTGTGTAGCATCGGAACTGGATCAAGGTAAGTTCGGAAACTGCACTGGCCCAGGTCCGGCGGCGCTGGCCGGGCTTCGCGCTGGCGATGTCGTAGTCAAGGTCGACGATACCCCAGTGTCGACCTTCGATGACATGGCTGCTGCGGTACGTAAGTTGCATGGTAAAGTGCCGATTATCTTCGAACGGGACGGCACCGCGATCACCAGCTATGTCGACATCACGCCCACCCAGCGTTATATTTCCAATGGACAGGGCAGTCAACTCGAGCTGGCCACGGTCGGTGCCATCGGGGTTGGCGCAAGCCATCTGCTGCTCACGCACTATGGCGTGTTGTCTGCTGTGCCCGCCACCGCCGCTTTCGCTGGGGATTTGACCGTCGAGGTGGGCAAGGCGCTGGTAACCATACCGACCAAGCTGGGTGCCTTGGTGCACGCTATCGGTGGTGGGCAGCGCGACCCGCAGACGCCGATGAGTGTGGTCGGCGCCAGTATCATCGGTGGCGACACCGTCGATCATGGTTTGTGGGTGGTGTTCTGGTTTTTCTTGGCGCAGCTGAACCTTATTCTGGGTGCCATTAACCTGGTGCCGTTGCTGCCTTTCGATGGCGGCCACATCGCCATTGCTGTATTCGAGAGGATCCGTAACCTCATCCGGTCCGCCCGTGGCGTGGTCGCGGCCGCGCCGGTGAACTATCTCAAGCTTATGCCTGCGACCTATGTGGTCTTGGCCTTTGTAGTCGGGTACGTGCTGTTGACCGTGACCGCCGATTTGGTAAACCCAATCAGGCTTTTTCAATAGCCAATAGTGAAAAAACGAGAAATGGAGGAACAGTGACCATGCGTCTGGGCATGCCCGAGGCTCCGGCTCCCGGGCTTGCCCCCCGGCGTAGCACGCGTCAAGTAATGGTCGGCAGCGTTGGGGTCGGTAGTGACTACCAGATCTCCGTGCAGTCGATGTGCATCACCAAGACCCATGACGTCAACTCGACGTTGCAGCAGATTGCGGAGTTGACCACTGCCGGTTGTGACATCGTTCGGGTGGCTTGCCCGCGTCAAGAGGATGCTGACGCACTTGCTGAAATCGTCCGGCACAGCAAGATTCCGGTGATTGTCGACATCCACTTCCAGCCGAAATACATCTTTGCCGCCATTGACGCCGGGTGTGCCGCGGTGCGGGTCAACCCCGGCAATATCAAAGAATTCGACGGCCGGGTCGGTGAGGTCGCCAAAGCCGCGGCCGCGGCTGGTATCCCGATCCGCATCGGCGTCAACGCCGGCTCGCTGGATAAGCGGTTTATGGACAAGTACGGCAAGGCCACACCCGAAGCACTGGTGGAGTCCGCACTGTGGGAGGCTTCACTATTCGAAGAGCACGGCTTCGGCAACATCAAGATCAGCGTCAAGCACCACGATCCCGTCGTTATGGTCGCCGCCTACGAGCAACTGGCCGCCCAGTGCGACTACCCATTGCACCTCGGTGTCACCGAAGCCGGTCCTGCCTTCCAAGGCACCGTCAAGTCCGCGGTCGCCTTTGGAGCACTGTTGTCGAAGGGTATCGGTGACACCATCCGAGTTTCGCTATCGGCGCCGCCGGTCGAGGAGATCAAGGTTGGCAACCAGATTCTCGAATCGCTCAAACTTCGGCCGCGTTCACGCGAGATCGTTTCCTGCCCATCGTGCGGCCGTGCGCAGGTAGACGTCTACAAGCTGGCCAATGAAGTCAGCGCTGGTTTGGACGGCCTCAAGGTGCCGCTGCGGGTCGCCGTGATGGGGTGCGTCGTCAACGGGCCCGGTGAGGCCCGCGACGCCGACCTGGGCGTCGCGTCCGGAAACGGCAAGGGCCAGATCTTTGTCAAGGGTGAAGTGATCAAGACTGTACCCGAAGCCCAGATTGTCGATACGTTGATCGAGGAGGCCGTGCGGCTTGTCTCCAAGATGGGGGTCGAGAAAAGCAGTGATCACGGTCTAGAAACGACAAGGAGCGGTTCACCGGTTGTGACCGTAAACTGAGTGAGGACCGTAAACTGAGTGAGGCTAGCCTGTTTACCTTGGCTCCGAGTTGGCCTTACAGAGAGTTCGCCAGATGTCGGCTCCACCCATCTGTACCCATCACCCATCTTTATTCGTTTTGTCGGTGAGTGACGGATGTAGGTAGTGCGCGACGCCGCCGTGTAGCGGGTATTCGACGACGACACGGTAGGATCATGCATGATCATGGCCCAGATTGTCAGAATACGATATCGATCCCTAGTCGACTTTAGTGGGAAAACTGCGGACCCGTCAAGGCGTTGTTCGTCCCTGGTCAGTAAGAGCAGAGTTGGTGATGCCGATGTGGCATCGACTCGAGTTGGCCTGGGGTCCGGAGCGTGATGTGCGTTAGCACCAACCACTGGCGGCCCTCAAGTGCACCCGAGCTGCGAGATTGACCCCGCAGTGGGTCAGGTTAGGCCAGAGGAGTCGGATGCCTACCTAGTGTCGCCATCGGACATGTTCGTCGGCGAAATGGGCGTGGACCCGCGGCTGGGCCGACGGTTATCACGGTTATCGTCGCCGGGTGGCCAATCTCATTGCGGCCGGACGTGCTTGGACCCGTTTCGCGCAAGGGCAGGTCGTCTTCAAGGCTGGTGTGGGATCGCAGTCTTCGGCACTTGGGCAGATCCAAGGTGTCTGGGTGCATCCGGAATGGTGTGAGCTGGACTTGGGCTTCAGCGTCACCACAACGCTGGCTGCTGTGTATCGCAGGCAGTGTACGCGTCGCCAGCCTGTTATGTAAACAATTTCAACACCGTGTTGTGTACGCCTATAGTGGCTGCATCGAGGTCGGCACCTTCGTGACGGTGCTGCTGGGCTAACCCGTAGCTCCTGAGATCGACCGCAGCGCGGAAAGTTCCGAGAACGGCCTAAGGACCCCGATAATAACGTAGGCTTCGACGCTAGACGAAGTTGCGGATCGGACCAATTAGCCATGACTTGCCAGTTCTGGTCGGGAAGGATGGTTGTATGGTCTTGTGCCTATGCATACTGAGCTGGTTGGTTCGGTTCGCGGGTATTGACATATTTATGCACCCCTACCACCGCCGCGGGTATGGTAGCGACGCTCTGCGGATGCTGATCAGCTGGCTGTTCATCGAACCAGACTGACCATCGCATCACGATTTACCCAGCTTTGGACAATGCCGGGGCCATATCAGTGTTACGAATCTGCAGGCTTTCGGCGAGTCGGCGTGACGCGTGAGTGCGAAATGCCTCCCGGTGGCAGTCGCGGGACGGTGTGATGATAGAATTGTTGTATCCGAATTATTCCATAGCCACTGATCCGCCAGGAGTTAGCCTGAACTCACTGCTGGTAGATGTCTGCGTGGTGATCGGATGCGCACAATCGTTGCCATCGTCCGCTGGTCGTCGATGCGGTAGGGTCGGCGGCGCACGCTGAACGTGCCGACTAAACTTGAGCCGAAGGGGCTTGCCGACCCGATGGAGGTCATGAGATAGATAACCCAAGGTCTCAAGGGAAAGTAAACTCAACTACTGCAGACAGGACTCGCGGCTGCAGTTTGCGGGGATCTCGACGCACGGTTGCGGTGAACTAAACGGTGTAGGGCGCTGTTTAGCGAGGGCGTTGCGGGACGCCGAATTCCACACGGATCTCGCTTTCGTCGTAGGTGTGGTCGGCCGCAATGTTGACTTCGGCTTGGATAATCAACTCTGTTGATTCCGGATTGTTACAGCTAGTACGGTCTCTCATGCAACGGTTCCCCTTCGTCGGCGCCGAACAATAACGGCTACCGGCGCACTATATATCCTTCTAATGGTGATTTGGTCCTGCGTCAGGGCGACTGCATTGATGGCTCCATTGAGCTTGTCTTTGACCTTAGAAATTAGCAATAATTTACATATCGCGAGTGTGGCTTTATTACAAAGACTGTTAGCTAGCTAATATACGCGCGCGGGTAGCATATCGGCTCTACGTACGATAACTGATGGGTCTCGGTGTGTCGGTGTTGCAGTTCAGGCTTGAGTTCTTAACATCAGCAATGTATGGCCACGAAAACCTCACTATTATCATTTGTTTCGGTAGCGGCGGGTCTGTGGTTGGTCGCGGTTATTGCCGTGTCTGGCTGCACCCCACGGCCCAACGGCCCGGGCCCGGCCGCTGCGAAATTCTTTGGCGCACTGGCCATCGGTGATACCGTGACTGCTGCCCAACTCAGCGACAGTCCCAACGAAGCTCGCGAAGCGCTCAACGCAGCCTGGGCCGGACTACAAGCTGGCCACCTGGACGCGCAGCTCCTCAGTGCAAGGTATGCCGAGGACACTGGCACCATTGCTTACCGCTTCACCTGGTACCTGCCGAAGAACCGGACGTGGAGCTACAATGGCCAGTTGAAGATGGTGCGCTACGAGGGGCGCTGGCAGGTTCGGTGGACTGCCACCGGGCTGCATCCCAGATTGGGTGAACATCAGACGTTTGCGTTGCGCGCGGATTCACCGCGGCGCGCCTCGGTGAACGAACTCGGGGGCAGCGATGTGTTGGTGCCGGGCTACCTCCATCACTACGCGCTGGATGCCACCTTGGCCGGGCCCGGCCTGATCGGAACGGCACGTGCGGTGGTCGATGCCTTACACCCTTTTGATGACACCCTCAACGATCCGCAGCTGCTCGCCGAAAAAGCTAGTTCGGTGACGGAGCCACTGAGCTTGGTCACGCTGAGCCCTGATGACAACGACCGTGTCGCTCCGGCGATTGGCAGGCTTCCTGGCGTTGTGGTCACGCTCCAGGCCGACTTGCTGCCGACTGACTCGCATTTCGCCCCGTCGGTCATGGCCGAGGTGAAGAAAGCCGTGATCGATCAACTCGATGGCCAGCCGGGTTGGCGAGTGGTCAGTGTCAACCATAATGGCGTCGACGTCGCGGTGTTGCACGAGGTCGAATCGTCGCCGGCATCGTCGGTCTCGATCACGCTAGATCGGGCCGTGCAGAATGCCGCCCAGCATGCAGTAGACAGCCGCGGCGGTAAGGCGATGATAGTCGTGCTCAAACCGTCGACTGGGCAGATCCTTGCGATCGCGCAGAACGCGGGGGCCAATGCTGACGGCCCGCTCGCTACCACCGGCCTGTTCCCACCTGGGTCGACCTTCAAGGTGGTCACCGCCGGTGCGGCCATCGACCACGATATGGCTACCCCCAACACGATGCTAGGTTGCCCTGGCCGCATTGACATCGGGCAACGTACTATCCTCAACTATGGGGGCTTTGATCTTGGCGCGGTGCCGATGTCACGTGCATTCGCCAGTTCCTGCAACACCACGTTCGCCGAATTAAGCAGCAGGATGTCGCCCCACGGTCTGACACAGACCGCCAGCCAGTACGGGATCGGGCTTGACTATCAGGTGGACGGCATCGCCACGGTAACCGGGTCGGTGCCGCCAACGGTGGACCTGGCTGAGCGCACCGAGGACGGCTTCGGTCAAGGCAGGGTGCTGGTCAGTCCGTTCGGGATGTCCTTGGTGGCGGCCACCGTAGCTGCCGGCAAAACCCCGGTCCCGCAACTGATCGTCGGGCGGCTAACAAGAGTCGAAGGAGCCAGCACGCCGATCCCCCCGAAGGTGATCGATTCGCTGCGACCGATGATGCGGTTGGTGGTGACCAACGGGACCGCTAAAGAGATCGCCGGCTGTTGCGGTGCGGTCTTTGGGAAGACCGGTGAAGCCGAGTTCGCTGGCGGATCGCATTCCTGGTTCGTCGGGTATCGCGGCGATCTGGCGTTCGCAGCTCTGATCGTGGGGGGTGGAAGCTCGGAATACGCGGTGCGGATGACCAAAGTCATGTTCGAATCGTTGCCGCCGGATTACCTGACCTAGCGCGATCAGCGGCGCTTTCGGCGGGACTCGGCATCCAGCCTGTGGTGGCCAAGTCGGTGTGCAGACATACGGCGCAAGGCCCGCTTGCCCGATTTGCTCCCGGCCACGGCGGGACTGGCAGGTGGCCCTCACCTTACGCCACCGGTGTGGCACGTAGCGTCGCTGAAAGAATCGCGTGATTAAGCTTGCAGCATGCCTGCTCGCACCGCGCTTTCTCCTGGTGTGCTGTCCCCGATGTTGCCGGTGCCCGCATGGATTCCGCGCCCCGAATACGTCGGCAAGTCGACCGTGCAGGAGGGCAGCGAGTCGTGGGTGCAGACACCGGAGGTGGTCGAGAAGATGCGCGTCGCCGGCCGGATTGCGGCCGGCGCCTTGACTGAGGCAGGTAAGGCAGTCGCGCCTGGAGTGACGACCGACGAGCTGGACCGGATTGTCCATGAATATATGGTCGACCACGGTGCCTACCCGTCAACCCTGGGCTACAAGGGCTACCCGAAGTCGTGTTGTACGTCGCTCAACGAAGTTATCTGTCACGGCATTCCAGACTCGACGGTGATCGCTGACGGTGACATCGTCAACATCGATGTCACGGCCTATATCGATGGCGTGCACGGCGATACCAATGCGACTTTTCTGTCTGGCGATGTCTGCGAATCTCACCGGCTACTTGTTGAGCGAACGCGTGAAGCGACAATGCGTGCGATCAACGCCGTTAAGCCTGGGCGTGCGTTGTCCATCGTTGGTCGGGTCATCGAGTCTTATGCAAACCGTTTCGGGTACAATGTGGTCCGTGACTTCACTGGTCATGGCATCGGTACCACGTTTCACAATGGGTTGGTTGTTTTGCATTACGACCAGCCCATTGTCACGACAATCATGCAGCCGGGTATGACATTCACCGTCGAGCCGATGATCAACCTGGGAACGCTAGATTATGATGTCTGGGATGACGGCTGGACGGTGGTTACCAAGGACCGTAAATGGACAGCGCAGTTTGAGCACACGCTGTTGGTGACCGACACCGGCGTCGATATTCTCACCGTGCAGTGATCTGGCCGGGTAAGCTGGTGGCATTGCACCTCGACGTGGATATTGGTCATAGGTATGCATGATGGCCTATCGTCGCGGCGACCGTTGGTGTGCGTGTAACTCGGCGATGCGTAGTAGCGCAACAGTTTGGTAAATACTGCCTTACTAATCACATAGGTAACTTAGGGGCATTCGGGACTCGCAGTGGTTTGAGACAACTCGCGGAAATGGTGTGTAAACACGTTGTCGCCTACAACATGCGTACCATGACCGCGTGCCCGACGAAATATTCCGGTCGCGGTTTTTATTATAGCCGGTCCGGAGACGGCCGTCATGGTCGTGGTACCCGGCGCTTGGCAGCGCTGGCTCACTCCCCTGCGAAGCGGTGTGCGAACGCCTACATACAGCTTCGCTGCGCACCTGCTGTTATTGGCCCCGACACCGCGACTGACCGGCCAAGTCGGTGGTGACCAGGGACCGCGTTGGCGGTGAACTCGCCTGGGGAAGGATTGGCTGCGACTAGGTTAGGTCGGTTCGTTGGTTTTGTCGCCATCCACCGCGGACATCCGCGGATGGCTGACCTCAAGGTGTGGTTCGCTGTGGAGGCTGTCCGCCGTTGGAGATCGCCACCACCATGCTGGTCAGTTTTCCCGAACGCTTGGGCGATGGTAAGTGGACAAGCCGGTGGCTAGTCTACACCGATTACCGTATGTTGAGTCTGCTGAGATGAAACAACGTCTAGGAGTTGACTGCACCAGTTGACTGCCGCGGTCATGTTGCGCACCAGCACCTACACCTAGTAGCGCCACCACATCTATCTCTGGCCGCGTGCCACAGGATGGCTTTGCGGTCTTCGCGCGATACGCGCCGAACAAATAAAAATTTACAAGCTATTTGACGACCGTAGCTGCTCGCTGAACAGCGTACATGGGGCTAGGAACCGTAGTTGCACCAAGCTAGTTGTTGGTGGCTATGTCGACCCGTACTACGCGGTGGCAGTCTTGATCGCGGCAGAGTTATCTAGACATAGAGCGAAAGCTGGCAGCCACCCGAGGCTGGCGCTAGCCATGTCGATGACGTTTCCGGCGCGGAACAGCTGCCAGCTTCGCTAGCTGAGGTTGTAGCCACCTACCTGAACAAGTCCAACGCGGTGGTCATAGATTAGGAGAAGAGTACGTGGATTTGAACGGCTCAAAGCCAAGAGTGGGTTTGACGGCCTACCTGGAGCAGGTGCACACGGGGATCTGGGACGTACCTGCGGGTTATCTCCCGGCCGATTACTTTCAATGTGTCGCCATGGCCGGCGGTATCGCGGTGCTATTGCCGCCGCAGCCGGTCGACCCCGAGATCGCCGGTCGCGCACTCGATGGCCTGGACGGTCTGGTGATCACCGGTGGTTATGATATCGATCCCGCTACTTACGGCCAGCGACCGCATCCGAGCACCGACGAGCCCCGTACTCCCCGAGACTCCTGGGAATTCGCACTGTTTGGTGCTGCGCTGCAGCGCGGGCTGCCGGTGCTAGGTATTTGCCGTGGCGCGCAGCTGCTTAATATTGCGCTGGGCGGCACGTTGCATCAGCACCTGCCTGAAGTGATCGGTCATAGCGAGCATTGGGTGGGCAACGCGGTGTTTAACAACTTGCTAGTTCGTACTGTGCCGGGTACTCGGTTGGCTGCTGTGCTGGGAGAGTCTGTCGAAGCGCGGTGCTACCACCATCAATCCATCGACAAGCTCGGTGACGGCCTGGTGGTCAGCGCATGGGACGCCGATGGCGTGGTCGAGGCGGTAGAGCTACCGGGGGACGCGTTTGTGCTTGGTGTGCAATGGCATCCGGAGAAGGCCCTGGGCGACCTGCGGCTGTTCACCGCGATCGTCGATGCTGCGTGTCGCTACGCTAATAGCAGGGGCGCAGAGTGCAGCTGACCAAAATGTGTTCATTGCGATCTGAGAGGGAGGGTCTAGCGGGGTCAATGTTACCCGAAGCCTACATCTCCTACATCGCTGCCGAGGTCGGGTAGTGGTTGTGTTGCGGGAGCCGTTCGCTGAGGTTGGGCAAAGATGTAAGATTTGTCGAGGTTTTTGAGCACGCCGAAATCTCAGCAGCGGGAAAGAGGTGTGAAAACAAGTATCGAGATCACCATTTCGGCTGGGGACGGCCGCGTCGTGAAAATTGATGATTGACGCCGATTCCCGACAGCTTATGCCCGGTAGTCTGTACCGCCGTGTCTCCAGTCTAGACGACGACATCGCCGATGCGGGATAGTACCGTGGATTATAGCGGCCCGAACAGTCCGGTGGATACGGCCTGATCGCGGCTCTAGACTTGCTCCTGGTCGTTCAGTAGTTCGCGCCAGGCGTCAGCTACGTCGACTGCGGCGCTGGGGTGAGTGTGCAGGTAGCGCATTCGCGGCTCTCCGGCGACCACCCCCGTACCCCTTGCGGCACAGTCGTGGGTCTGCTTTGACGTGGATGTGTGTGTCGTTAGGGACGTTGAGGACGCCATGGTTGGAGGTCACCTACAGCACTGCATTCCAGGGCAGTGCTGTAGGTGACCGGGTCAGCAACCCACTGACCTGGGTCTCTGCGTCGTGCCAGTGGGGCGAACCGATACCGAACGCATGGGCCTGCCGGTGTCTAGTTCGGTGATATAGCCATAGACCAGACCCGGCCCCGCGCGAAAACTCGTCGGTCAACTGTTGGGCGTAAGTCCTTGGTCGCGTTCGTGGGAACAAGCCGCACGCCGCGATATGCCGCATCGGTTAATTCGTTGCCGAGAAAACCTCTCCAGCAGCACCGTGAGTGCACTGATCCTGGCCTGCGTCAGCCGTTCGGACCAGGTAGGCAGTAGGCGACCATTAGTGGTGCAGCGGGTCGTCGCGTAACCGCATGTGGTTGAGCGCCTGGCCAGTGCCGGGAATGTTGCGGGCAAAGCCCAGGATGCTGTACTGACCGCCTTGTGCTCCGGTGCCAAGGGACACCAGGCTAGTCGGTGTGGTTGACGGAAGCATGCAGGGGAGTTAGTCGAGACGTCCGATGCTATCCGGGTCGGGCCGGTGGCGAGCAGCGGTGCATCATCGGTCAACACTTCGGTAACAGGTGTTGGCTCGTTGAGTCGACGAGCATCACCGTGACGCGATCAACTTGGTTGACCTGATTTATACGGCACAACCAATTCGTCAACGCCAGTTTGTCGAGCGCACCCGGAACCCTGAGCAGCGCAGCCGCAGTGGGCCAGTACGTCGCATATCGATTCGGGCACTGGACCAGGCATGGGCCCAGCCTGGCAGCAGATCGCATGTATCTCGACGTGGATCAGCCGTTGGCCCAGACACCACATCCACAGGTCGGAGTGCCGCACGGGTGATTGCATATCTGGTGCGGACGGCCAAGGAATCAGGTCGCGCTTTCGGGTGAGGCCCACTGCTCTTCGATACGGCCGTAGCGCAAGATCATTAGCGTTATAGCCCAGGTGATGACAAACAATGCCGACCGCCTAGTAGCCGACCTTCTTGAGGTCAAGATCATTTCCACAGTTACAAAACCCGCCCTGCTAGCCGCGAACGGGTCGGCGAACAGGCTGAATAGTTCGACGTTGACGATCCGCAGGGCGACGGCCGCCAACAGTCCGGTGATGGTGATGTTGTAATAAGTCTTATGCATCGAAGATTGGCAAAAATCCCAGCCCTAGGCAAAAGTTCATGAACGAACCCACCGATGCTATCCTGCAGACACATGCCGGCGGCGAACGGCACGGGCACGCATAGAATATGCGTGCCACGGCAGTACTTCGGCTGCGGTGGCGTGTGTCAGGGCTAGCGCGTGATCTCGGTGGCTGTGTCGAACACAGCTCAAACAACAACTCGATCGGGTACAGCGGTGCCAGGACTTGCTGATTAATGTGGTCCAGCGGCCGACAAAACGGTTGATCAGTACGCGGTTGTCTAACTGTTGTTCCAGCCCAGCTTCGTCGTAGCTGCTTGCGGGACAACTGTGCTAATACCCGCCAGCATGCTGATCCGGATGACGACGTTTAGCATCGCGATGCGGTAAGGAACGTCTTTGGGGCGTTGGTGCCAATCAGCGCTGTGCGATGGTGCAGTGCCGAGGAGTTATCTTTAACCGGTCCGACGATGGTTTGCATCCCGGTTGCTAGCGGCACCGCCAGCCCGAAAACCACTGTGGCGTGCTCCAGTGACACCGACCCGACACCCAGGGGATGTTTTCCATCGTTCACCAGCGTGCGGGTGGTGTTGTCGATCGCCGTTATATGGTCGGTGTCGAACGTGTACCGCAAGCCCAAGGTGTAGGCCGTCAACTTGATTCGGAGGTTCCTGGTAGCTCACGATGTGTGCACCCAGCAGGCACTCGCTGCCGTGCTCGGTGATGAGCGTACAATTCTGGTGGCGTCTTCCATGGCCTAGTCGTACGCCACGTTGCCGTAGTCCTGCACCGTGATGGAGAGTCGAGTCCATTTGCAAAAGCGTGATTTTCGGGTCAATACGACAGCATCCAGCGGGTACCGGCAAATACCGCCTACGGTACGCGCCGGAGGTTGGTCACGGCCATCGACCAAGTGTCGTACCAATCGCAGAAGAGATTATGCGCCACGATGTGGGCTTTGTGGTTGGCACCATGTTTAGGAAGATGCGGAGACGATACATTAGCGAGAGGGCAAACGCGAAGCGCGGCAGTACTTAATATTCTTCGACTACCACCCGACTGTCCTCGACTTCGATACCGTTCTGCTAGGAGCCGGGACGATCGGCATTGGACACCTGGCTGGTCGCCACCAGCAGCTGGTTGGCGTGCAACTCGTAACCATCGTCGAGAGCCACGATAACGCCAGAGCTAAGGTTCTGTGCCTCAAAGACGTTACGGTGGGTGCGCAGTTCCCATATGCATCGACGTGATGCGGGTGAACCGTTCGCAGATAATGTCATCGTAGTGCCGAAGCAATGCGCTGCCCCGGATCACCGGGATGACCTTTACCCCAGGAATGGAGAAGATGTGCGCGAATTCTGCTGCAAAAATCCTCTTCCGGCGATCACGGTATGTTCGGGCAGTTCAGATATCTGCATGACGTTATCGCTGGTGTGATACTCTAGCGTCGGACGCAAGGATGACAGGCGGAACCACTGGCCGCGGTCCCGTCACTATAACCACTTGTTCGGTAGTAAATTCTTCACCAGCATCGGTGCTCAGAAGATAACACCCGTCGGCTTGAACGGGTCCAAACCTGTTGTGTAGGTGGTACGCGTCGATATTATGCGCTTACCGTCGATACCGGTAGTACTCGCCGCTGAGCCCGATTGGATCGATCCGCGTGAGACGATATCATCCCAGCGCACCCGGTAGATGCGTACGTCGGTGCCATCTCGTACCGAAATCTGGATTAAATTGGTGGCCTTAGTAATATAGACGACCATCTTCGTAGGTAGGTATCCGGAGTTGAGGCAGGTCCCCACGAAGGTATCCTGCTTGCAGATCGCTTTCCGCTTGCTGGCATAGCGATCTGCGAGAATGCTGTTTTCCAAAAATGTTCGGATTATAGCGATATTGTATATTTTTATTTTATTGTGCTGCTTACCCTTTCCCTAACGATGCCGAGATCGATGGTGATGAAACTCTACACTCAGCTTCTTTGCGCTTTTTAGCATTACTGGTGTCGGTGTTGTCCCATAGTTTGAGATAAAAATCCTTTTGGTGATAGGTCATTTGGCGCGGCTGTGGCAGCAACACGAACATGTTGTATTGACATCCACTACAGGAAAGACGTTACTGCGGTTGCTTATACAACAGATCCACTGGGCGATTTGGGCAGTGTCGAAAACCGCGTAGCCGTGTTGCAGGGCCGTAGGACAGCTGCTTTTGCTCACGCTATGACCCGAGCTAAGAATCAAATTGGTTACCTTGACGTCTGGAGACCGCGATGCAGCTGTTCCTGTCCGCGGCGCATGATGTTTGAGCCAGCGGGCGGTAATCGGTAAGCCGTCCAGCGGCTTCCATTGCAGATTGGAGTCGAACTCCCCGTCGTAGTACGAGTGCGGGCTATACCTGTAACCACCATTACCTTGCAACGGACTACACCTTTGGTGCGCAGTCGAGATAGCGGCGTGATCGCTGCCGAGGCCATGCCCAGATGCAAAACCTCCGGGACCTGGAAATTCAGTTACGGGCTATTAAGGACTAGGATGCTAACGCTCGTGTGCGGGTACGACGCGCCGGCGCAACTGGTCCGCCCGGAGCGCCACGACGAGTCTGCCGGTGGGAATGGCTGTACACTAGCACTTTAGTTGGAACGTTCTGCTTGCTGATGACTGACAGAGGGTGTGTTCGAGTTCAGCGTCGTAGTTTTGCGACATGTTGGTGATGAAGTGCGGAGTTTGGTTAAGCTATCGTGACTGGCCGCACTTGTATGCGTTCTAGCGTATTAGAACGTGAGCCACGGTTGGTGAAGTGATAGGCCAGCTCGGCGTGGAAGAAGTAATAAGTGTATCCGTGCACCACCAAGACCGCATGCGCCGCTTCGGCTTCCTCCCAACGGATCAGGGTTATGATGATGTCCCCTTTACCTGTCGGGATTGTTTACTACTGCTAATAGCTGGGCAGAACATCGGGAACCCAGCCGGTCACGAGGTGAGCTTAGAGCGTGGTCACAGATTATGTGCGACTGGCTGAAGCGTTGTGTAGCATCTGGCTAAAGACCTTTGACGCTCAGATTCTTTACGAACTACTAGCAAGTTGCAGGTGGAGTTTTTTCGTCGTAGAACAGGCGTGTTAGTATCCGGAGCTGCACCAGTCTTGACTGGCTGGCCTAAACTTGGCACTTCTGGTTGGTAACGGCCGGACGCCGAGGTGGATCTGCACGCTGTGGCTGGTGGAGGAGCACTCCGGAGGCGAGAAGGTGTGGCGGATTGTCCTGTGTGCACCAAACGCAACGTACATGTTCGGAGACACACCACGCTGCTGCCGCGCAGCGGTGAGTACGTGTTTTCTTCCGGGTTGTTGGCCTGTGCTCACGATAGCGTGATCGGTCCCGATGAGGTCAAACTGTTTCACGATCATCTGGTCGATGTACTTCTCGACGCTGCGGCGGTGGGACGAATACACATCGAGCGTGACAGCATATCCTACTCGCATGAGGACCGGTTCGTGTTGATCGGCACGATGAATCCGGATTAGGCTGACCTGCGTCAGAAACTGTTGAACCGGTTCGTCCTTGCCTTGGACGTGAACGCGTTGCGTGACGTTGACGTGCGGGTGTAGGTGATTCGCCAGCGGATGACGTATGAAGCCGACCTGCCCGGATTCGTTGCGTGTTATGCCGAAGCTGGTGTCGAATTGTCCATCGGATCGTTGCCGCACGAGCCCTCGTTGACGACGTAATGTTTCTGGACAACGAATTACTGTGTAAAGCGGTGTTGTTTTCAGCATTCGATATGGATAGTATGTGGGTCGGTATTGACCCAGAAGTCGATCCCTATCTTTTCGGCGGAAGTCAGTTCGCTGTGGTATATTATGTTATTTAGCAATTGAGTTTGAAATCGAAGCTATAACAAGCGGCCAAACTGACTGCACCGCTATCCCCAAGGTATTTCGCGCCCGTGCGTTGATCGTCTCAGGCGTAGGCAAGAGCGCATCCGAACGGCGCTCACCGCTCGCAACGTCTATGGCAGTGTGGTGGTGGCCGCTGACAGCAGTGACGCCGACGCTCGCGGGCTTGCATTTTCGCCACTTTGCTTTTCGCCACCGAGCGGGCCGTTGCGGCCGGAGCCAGGCGACGTGCACCTTGCCATACGTCAGGGTCGCGAGGGCAACCTGGGTGATCTTCGTTGTGTATGCTTTATGCTCGATAGCTGCCCGGGATCGCATGGCCATGGTCAGGGGAGCCACCCTGTAGCTGCTGCGCGACGTCTACAAATGGTGGGACACGGTCGCGGTGATCACCTTCCGTCAGCGCTAAGCGAAAATTGCTGTTTCCGCTGATTTGCGTGTATCAGTTCCGTTTCTCAGCACGCAGGCTGGCCCGGACTGGACACCGGCGGCAAAATTTCCCTCGCCGACGGTCTGTTGGTGGTGCGCGAATTGGTTATCTGGGAAAAGGTGTGCGACCGGGGGCAACGTCCCTTGATGGTGGTACTCGCCTACGGCTGAGCTGTCGCAGGACCAGACACGTTGGTCCGCAGTCGAATCATGGCGTAACAACTGGAAGCCGAGAGCGCGTCCGTGGTGGTGAACTGCGAGACGTCGTATATGCGGCTGGCCAACTGGCCCGCCAGCTCGAGGCACCTACGGTGCGGCTCGAATAACTACGCGTCCACTATAAATTAATATGCGCCGTGCGTAGCGTGACCTAACTCGGTAAGCGCTTACGCCATAGGGTCGTTCGTTTCGAGTAACCGACGATGATATCAGCATTCGTGCCAGATATAATACGTTTAGTACTAGCAGTCCATATCGGTGCGAGCAAGAGCAAATCGACGGCGGTGTTCGGAATGGCGTTGCGGTCCTGGAATGTGTGGTCTGGACGTCGTCGTCTTCCAGTTCGTTAAGAACGCCAAGTGGAAAGTCTTCGAGGAGATGGTTTTTCGCCATTTTGGTCAGTTGCACGACCAGCATGGGATCGGTGGGACCGTCGAATGGCATAATATGGATGCAGACTGGTTATGGACGCGTACGTCGTGCAAGGCGGTAAGCGACCGCGATCACGCGGAGGCCACGACGGATGACTGGGCAACGCAATGGCTTCTATGGGCTGGATGCGTGCACCCACCTGTACCTGCCGAACTGGGGCTGGGTTGATTTAGACGGTGTGGTGGACGTGTTGGTGGCCCGGCCTGGTTAGCAACATGTGGTGATCATCGGACGTGATGTTTCGTCACTGCTTGTCGAGTCAGCTGATTTTAGCGAACTAGACGACCACAGTGAGACACCCGATGGACGCTGGACGTTTGTGGCATTGGGTCACAAAGCGAAGCCAGTACCGAAGGTGGTTGCCGCATCCCCGCATCACGCAGTGGAAATACCACTTTTGCAAGGGTTTGATCGGAACGCTGCGGAAGGTAGGTCATATTGTCGCACCGTTTGAGGTGGGTTTGAACTTTATCGGCCTTGGCTACCACACCGTGGCTGCGTCACGCCCCGGCCGCAATCTGGACTCGTTATTGGTGGGGGGAGCATTTCATTGTCCCGTGGTCTGCGTAAGTCGCCGTTGGCGCGGGCAACGTCGTGATCGAAGATGTGATGGGTTTGTTCGACGGACGCATTGTGTTAGCCGCGGCTAACACAATGCGTCCGAGGGTCCACCGCACACGTTATCGGCCTGCTAGGCGCTCCGGTTATCCTGTTGATCGATGCATGCGGTCAGAGCCACAGCATTGCTACTTCCCTGCACGGCTGTTCTAACGTTCGATACTGCTAACCAGGGTTGCCGGTGTGATCCTAAATTGGGTTGGTTTGGCCGGGCATGAGCAGGTACTACGGCAGGCATGTGAGTGGGTCGGTGTCGCGGTACTGGGCGCCACCCTGCGCGTTGCTGAATAGGATTTGCCGACAAGACATCTAGATCTTGGAACTGCCGTAGAGTACGAGCGTCGTGCGTACGTCGCGGTCGAGGCAATGACGGTCCTGGTCGCCCGCCATGTCGATCTGGTCGCTCTGTTTACCGCTGCCAGGTGCTGGGCTTCTGATCGGCCCTGGGACCCGGCAGCAGCAGTGGGCGCAACAACCGGCGGGTGTGCCACCGTGGCAATGGGAAAGGCATTCAGTTTCGGATACCCAAAGCACGCCGTATTGCTGTGGGCCGCTGGCACTGAAGTGGTCGAATTCAACCCGTTCGGTGATCCGTTGCCGGACAGCATGGACGCGGTGCTGCTGCCCGGTGGGTTCCCCGAGTAGTTCACTGCGTAGCTTGTCGCCAACGATGTCGGTCGTCGCCAAATAAAGGCACTGGCGACCGTCGGCGCTCCGGTGCATGCCGAATGCGCGGGCCTATCTACATGGTCTTCGAACTTGACGGACACCCGATGTGGGTGTAGCCGCCGGATCGGCGTGGTTCACTCCGTACCTGCAATTGGTATACGGTCATGCCGTGGCCGTGGCCGAGTCGGCGGTGTATGTTAGGTCCGCCAGCGGTTGGTCGGAGATGAGTTCCACCGAAATGTGGTCAAGTGTGCCCTATAGCTAGGCTAGTGTTAGATGTTCTGGACTCGCGATGTAGGCGGTGAGCATGGCACCATGCATGCCGGCGTCGTGGACGCTGGCAAGTACGCCTCGCCCTACGCGCCTATCCGGGTTGTTACGTTCGCACGCTGTCGCTTATCGAAGGTAACGTAATTGCAAAAGACTGGCGATCAACCCCGGATCCTAAGCTTGGTAGGTGATTGGAAACACTTACCTGGGCCAGTTGCGGCTGGCAGGTAAGCGGGTGGTGATCGGTGGAGGCACGATTGCTCAGCGCCGGTTCCCTCTAATCACCACCAACGGCGCCGACGTGCACGTAGTTTCCCGTACCGCCGCCGCGTCGTCAAGGCGATAAACGGAATTACTTTGTCGGCGCGGGAATACTGCTCTGGCTCCTTCGACGACGTCTGGTACGCGATCGCGGCCACTCGGTGAAGCGCAGGTGAATGAGGCGGTGGTCGCTGAGGCTGGGTCGTTGTCGAATTTTTTGCGTCTGCGCCGATATTGCTGATGAAGGGACGTCGGTGTCGTTCAGTTACGTGAGATTGTCGGTAGGCGTTCCGGTCGGTGGCGAGCACCGTCGGTCGGCAGCGCCGTGGTCGGCAATTCGCTGAGAGTGCACAAACGAAGTCTGATTCCCCTCGAAGACTTTGCAGGCTCCGCTGACGTCGTACGAGTTGGGACAGCACTGATCGCAGTGGTCCTGTTGATCCTGAGGTGATCATCGTGCTTGGCCGCCGTTTGTTGACCTAGGCCGATGGTGTGTTAACTGATCGACTTGCTCCGCCCGAACTGCCACCCGTACGGGTGTACGTGTAAGTCGTCGATGCCACCAAAGATCTCATACGGCCGAGCCATGGCCCAGGACGCAATCAATGACGTGATGATCGAAATGATCGAACGGGTCCGATCCGTGCGTTGTGTGGTCCGTCTCAAAGGCCCTCTGTCTTCGTTCGCGGTTATGGTTATGAGGAAGTCCCGGTGTGCGCTGGTGTCGGCATCCCGGTGACTGTGGTGCGAGTTATGACAATTGCCATAGCGCCGCCTGTGGTTGGTCGGCGTTTTTGTCACTCACCGGGCGATACATCACGAGTTCGTAGTAGTCAGCGGGCATCTCGCTCCCGGTCATCCCGAAATCGGCTAGTGAAAATTGGAATGCACTGGCTGCATTGTCGGGCACTATAGTTTTGAGCTTTGCTGATACCGGTCAAACGGATCGCACTTTTCGTCGATCACCGTTATCGGGGCTGCCGCAGCGTTTGGTCGTTTAAATTCTTTTTAAGATTACTGTAGGGTAACCTGCCATGGCCACTCTCCACGACCATGAGCGGGTAGTCCACAACTGGACAGCTGCACGACCGGGTTTTCCGGCCCCGTCGCGACTGACGCGGCAAGCGGAGCCCGCCTCAGAACGCACAAGCAAATATCCGACGTGGCTGCCTTCTGGTCGTTTCATTGCAGCGGTCATCGTGATCGGTGGCATGCAGCTATTGGCGACCATGGACAGCACTGTCGCCATCGTCGCGCTTCCCAAGATTCAAAACGAGCTGAGCCTGTCCGACGCCGGTCGTAGTTGGGGGATTACTGCTTACGTGCTGACATTCGGCGGGCTGATGTTGCTTGGTGGCCGCCTTGGCGACACTATTGGGCGCAAGCGCACGTTCATCGTCGGCGTCGCGCTGTTTACCATTTCCTCGGTGCTTTGTGCTGTGGCTTGGGACGAAGTGGCCTTGGTCATTGCTAGGCTATTGCAGGGCATCGGGTCGGCTATTGCATCACCGACCGGTCTCGCGCTGGTTGCGACCACCTTCTCGAAGGGTGCAGCGCGCAATACCGCTACGGCTGTGTTTGCCGCCATGACGGCAATCGGCTCGGTGATGGGTCTCGTGGTTGGCGGGGCGCTTACCGAGGTGTCGTGGCGACTGGCGTTTTTAGTGAATATGCCGATTGGGTTGGTGATGATTTACCTGGCCCGCACCGTTTTGCATGAAACCCACAAGGAGTGGATGAAGCTGGATGCGGCTGGGGCCATTCTGGCCACGCTGGCTTGCACCGCCGCCGTTTTCGCCTTCTCGATGGGACCGGAGAAGGGTTGGGTTTCGCTGACTACGATCGGTTCGGGCTTGGTGGCATTGGTAGCCGCTATAGCATTTGCCGTCGTGGAACGTACTGCCGAAAATCCTGTCATACCGTTTGACCTGTTCCGGGACCGTAATCGGCTGTTCACCTTCATCGCGATTTTCCTGGCCGGTGGCGTCATGTTCAGCTTGACCATATCCATCGGCCTATACATACAGGACATCTTGGGCTACAGCGCGCTGCGCGCGGGCATCGGCTTTATCCCGTTCGTCATCGCGATGGGAATCGGTCTGGGCGTGTCCTCACAGTTGGTGTCTCGGTTTTCGCCAAGGGTATTGACAATAGGTGGTGGATGGCTGCTCGTGGTCGCGATGCTGTATGGCTGGGCGTTCATGAACCGCGGCGTTCCCTATTGTCCCAACCTGTTAGCGCCCATCGTTGTTGGTGGAATCGGCATCGGCATGGCCGTCGTCCCGCTGACGCTGTCTGCTATTGCCGGGGTAGGTTTCGATCGGATCGGCCCGGTGTCGGCGATAGCGCTAATGCTGCAGAGCCTTGGCGGGCCACTCGTGCTGGCCGTCATCCAGGCGGTCATCACCTCGCGCACGCTGTACCTGGGCGGTACCACCGGCCCAGTGAAGTTTATGAACGACGCGCAGTTGCATGCACTTGATCAAGGCTACACCTATGGCCTGCTTTGGGTGGCCGGAGCGGTCGTCGTCGTGGGCGGGGCGGCGCTGTTCATTGGGTACGCCCCCGAGCAGGTGGCCTACGCGCAGGAGGTCAAGGAAGCGATCGACGCCGGCGAACTATAGTCCGTCGTCGGGTTGCTCTCGCGCTAGCTATTCGTTGCCGCCCGGGAAGGCGGTGGTGATGGGCCAGGCGCCCAGCACTTTGTTCCATCGGGCGGCCATGACCGCGCTTTGGGCTAGGGCTATCGCGGCGAACGCGCTGTCATCGGTCGTCTTGGCGTGTTCGGCGACGGCCCGCCAGGCTGTCGCTCCGTTGTTTTCCATCCGCGCGGCCAGGCGCGCCACATCGGCCGCGCTGCCGACCAGCATGGGCAGCTGGTAGCCGGATGCGGCGACTGGAGGAGTGACTCGGCGGGCGGTCAGCATTGCGATGACATCGTCGCGCCGTTGGCGATGCTGGGTCAGGGCGTCCACCACCAGGCTGTTGGCACTCGGGGGCGACAACGCCGACACGATGCCGTAGCCATAAATGGTCGAGTGCTCGACGGCAAGCGCCTCGCTCAGCGCAGCGTTGTCGGAGTCCTTACTAACCGGGGTTCGCTTAGGTGTGGCGACCGGGGCGGGTGCGCTGGGCTCAATGGACGTCATATTGATGGACCTCCAGGCACGAGCGCAACCGTGTAGGACGCTGTGCAGGAAGCGGCTATAGAGGCGAGTAGGCCGGCCCGGTACCCCGATGAGGTGGAGACTAGGCGACTGGCACCCTCCGCTGATGTGCGCAGTGCATCGATCACGTCGGATATCGGTGGCGGTGGCTTCGGCGGCGGACTAGCTGGGCTGGGGCCGGGGCTGGTTGTGTCGTTTGCGTAGGAGGAGAGCTTGCCGGTGCCCTGGGAGATCTCGGTGGCCAGCGCTCGGGCATGCGCGGCGCGTTGGATGGCGACCACAGCCAGCGCGGCAGTGATCTGCGGCAGGTTACCGATGGCAGTCGCGGCGGCGGAAGCCAACGCACTATCGTGTCTTGCCTGGTCCAACGGACCTAGTAGCTCTTCGATCTCCGGGGTCTTGGCGGGGGACGCACTGCAGGCGGAGAAACACACCCCGAGCACAGCGAGGGCGCCACCACCGGCGAGTACACCGCGCCTGTTGATAACGGGTACTGCGCTGGGCACAGCAACATCCTGCCATTCGGACCGATTGAGGCACGATGAGGCGTGATGAGCTGATCTTGACGATACGATCATATCCTGATTCACGATTCCTGACGTATCGTTGGCCATTGGATTCCGCCGACAACTCAAGATGAGGAACTCGCCGTGAACACCGAGCTACCTTCGCAGTTACAGGTCATCGAGCTGCTCGGTGGAGAGTTCGCGCGTGCAAGCTACGAGGTCGGATATGTGATCATCCACCCCCGGTCCCAACTGCTCTGGATTACTGTGCGTGCCGATAGTGACACAGTCCTCGGTCGGGACACAATAGCCATTCTGTCACGTTCGGCATCGGCTTTACTAGACAGCCTGGATAACATCGCGGAACGCTACGTCCTAGAGCTCAGTTCGCCCGATATGGCGCAACCGTTGGCCAGCGAAAAACACTTTCGTCGCGACCGTGGCCTCGAGGTTGAACTGGCTGTCGTCGGACGTATCCCAGCTGACCGATCGAATTGGGGAGACGTGCGACGACACGGTGACGTCGGTGATCCGCGAAGACCGCCACCGTAGGGGTATGCGCGATCCCGCTTATTGAAATCATGAAACCTGTTGTCCAGGTGGAATTTTCACTACAAGCGTAGTTGGAACTGGCGACTGGGGTGATCAGAGGGCAAGCCAGCGGAACGGAGGCCGGAGGGTGAACATCGACATGGCTGCGCTACATGCGATCGAGATGGATCGGGGTATCTCGGTCAATGAGTTGCTCGACACGATTAGGTCCGCCCTGCTGACCGCTTACCGGCATACCCAGGGGCATCAGATAGACGCGCGTATCGACATCGACCGCAAAACCGGCGTTGTGAGAGTGATTGCCCGCGAGGTCGATGACGACGGCAACGTCATCAGTGAATGGGATGACACCCCGGAGGGTTTTGGCCGGATCGCGGCTACTACCGCGCGGCAGGTGATGCTGCAACGATTTCGCGATGCCGAAAATGAGCGCACTTACGGTGAGTTCTCCACCCGCGAGGGCGAGATCGTCGCGGGTGTGATCCAGCGTGACAGTCGGGCCAACGCCCGTGGACTAGTCGTCGTCCGGATGGGTAGTGAGACCAAGGCCTCCGAAGGAGTGATTCCGGCAGCTGAACAGGTCCTTGGCGAGAGCTACGAACATGGCAACCGTTTGCGGTGCTACGTGGTCGGCGTGACTCGTGGGGCGCGTGAGCCGCTGATCACCTTGTCTCGTACCCACCCCAACCTGGTACGCAAGCTTTTCTCGTTGGAAGTCCCGGAGATCGCCGACGGGTCGGTGGAGATCGTGTCGGTGGCTCGGGAGGCCGGCCATCGCTCCAAGATTGCGGTAGTCTCCCGCGTTCCCGGTCTGAATGCCAAAGGGGCCTGTATCGGTCCGATGGGACAACGGGTCCGAAATGTGATGAGCGAACTTTCCGGAGAAAAGATCGACATCATCGATTATGACGAGGACCCGGCCCGTTTCGTCGCCAACGCATTGTCGCCCGCAAAGGTGGTCTCGGTGTCGGTTATCGATAAGACTGCCCGGGCAGCCCGCGTAGTGGTTCCCGACTTTCAGTTGTCGTTGGCCATTGGCAAGGAGGGCCAGAACGCGCGGCTAGCCGCTCGGCTTACCGGGTGGCGTATCGACATTCGCGGTGATTCGCCGCCATGCTCGGCTGGCCAGTCGGAACAGAATGCCAGCCATGGGATGGCGCACGAGCGCTAATGATTGCGCGCAAGCGCGGCGAGCCATCACCATCAACCTAGCGCAGCCCCCAGGGGGGCGAGCTGGGCAGTTTGGTTAGAGCGCAGCTCACCGGGTGGTTCCGACCAGCAGTGCGGTAACGCTACACTTAGCCGTGATCCAGCGTGAGCCTTCGGCCTCGGCCCGTCACCACACTGATGGACCGGTGCGGACGTGTGTCGGGTGCCGAAAGCGAGAGTTGGCCGTCGAACTGCTTCGAGTGGTTGCGCCGTCAACCGTGAATGGCAATTATGCAGTGATCGTTGACACAGCGAGTAGCCTTTCGGGACGGGGTGCGTGGTTGCATCCTGACATGCAGTGCGTGCAACAAGCGATTCGACGGCGGACTTTCACCAGGGCGCTGCGCATCGCCGGTTCACCGGACACATCCGCGGTGGTCGAGCACATAGATTTTCTCAGTGCACCAGATCGTCCCGGCAACAGAACAGGTAGCAAAGAACATGAGCACACCGTGAAGTCCCGATGATAATGCGTCATAGCTAAACCCGGAGGCGCGGCCCACCACTGTCGCCTCATAGACAGGAGATCGTAGTGGCAGGTAAGGCCCGCGTACACGAGTTGGCTAAGGAACTCGGTGTTACCAGCAAAGAAGTCCTCGCCCGGCTAAATGAGCAAGGCGAATTCGTTAAGTCTGCATCGTCGACGGTCGAGGCACCAGTCGCTCGCCGGCTCCGTGAATCGTTCGGTGGCAGCAAGCCGGCTGCGGATAAATGTGCTGAGAAGGTAGCCGCAAAAGCCCCGACCAAACGCCTCAGCGAGTCGCTCGACCAAACCCTTGACCGGGCTCTCGACAAGGCGGTTGCAGGCAATGGTGGGACGACTGCTGCGTCAGTACAGGTCGCTAACTCCGCTGCAATGGCACCTACTGGGGCTGGCGAGGGCCCCTCAACCGCGCATCGTGAGCCACTGGCTCCGCCTGCAGGACAGCCTTCGGGGCAGCCGGGAGTGCCGATTCCTGGCGAACAGGGTACTCCAGCGGCGCCCCATCCGGAGATGCCGACCGGACCGCGCCCCGGGCCGGCACCTAAGCCAGGGGGTCGTCCCCCGCGCGTTGGTAACAACCCGTTTTCGTCGGCGCCATCTGTCGACCGGCCCACCCCGCGTCCGCCGGCATCCCGACCGAGCGCTTCGCCAAGCAGCATGTCGCCGCGTCTCGGAGGTGCAGTTGGAGGACCCCGTCCACCGCGCACTGGCGTGCCCCGACCCGGTGAGGGTCGGTCGGGCGCTCGCGGTGGCGGTCGCTCCGATGGGGGTAGCGGTAACTACCGCGGCGGGAGTTTCGGCGCCGTACCGGGCGGCGGTTCGGGAGGTTTTCGTGGTCGTTCCGGTGGTGGTGGCCCCGGTGGTGGTGGCCGGCCCGGACAGCGCGGCGGTGCGGCCGGTGCGTTTGGCCGTCCTGGCGGTGCCCCCCGGCGCGGTCGTAAGTCCAAGCGGCAGAAGCGTCAGGAATACGATTCGATGCAAGCTCCTGTCGTTGGCGGCGTGCGGTTACCGCACGGCGACGGCGAGACGATTCGATTGGCGCGCGGAGCATCCCTCTCGGACTTCGCCGAGAAAATTGACGCCAATCCGGCTGCACTGGTGCAGGCGCTGTTTAACCTCGGGGAGATGGTGACGGCAACCCAATCGGTCGGTGACGAGACACTCGAGTTGTTGGGCAGCGAGATGAATTACAACGTCCAGGTCATCAGCCCCGAGGACGAAGACCGTGAGCTGCTAGAACCCTTCGACCTCACCTACGGTGAGGACCAAGGGGACGAAAACGAGCTGCAGACCCGTCCGCCGGTCGTGACCGTGATGGGCCACGTCGACCACGGCAAGACCCGCCTGCTGGACACTATCCGAAAGGCCAACGTCCGCGAGGCTGAGGCTGGCGGCATCACCCAGCACATCGGTGCCTACCAAGTCGGAGTCGACCTCGACGGCAGCGAGCGGCTGATCACCTTCATCGACACCCCGGGCCACGAGGCGTTCACCGCCATGCGTGCTCGGGGTGCCAAGGCCACCGACATCGCCATCCTGGTAGTTGCCGCCGACGACGGCGTGATGCCGCAGACGGTGGAGGCCATCAATCATGCGCAGGCCGCCGGCGTGCCGATCGTGGTTGCGGTCAACAAGATCGACAAGGAGGGTGCTGACCCAGCTAAGATCCGTGGCCAGCTCACCGAATATGGTTTGGTGGCCGAGGATTTCGGTGGTGACACCATGTTCGTCGACATCTCGGCAAAGGCGGGCACCAACATCGAGGCCCTGCTCGAGGCGGTGCTGCTGACCGCTGATGCCGCTCTGGACTTGCGGGCTAACTCCGGCATGGAGGCCCAGGGTGTGGCGATCGAGGCGCACCTGGACCGCGGTCGAGGTCCGGTCGCCACGGTGTTGGTACAGCGCGGTACATTGCGCGTCGGCGACTCGGTCGTCGCCGGCGACGCGTATGGCCGTGTCCGTCGCATGGTCGACGAACACGGCGAGGACGTCGAAGCGGCGCTGCCGTCGAGTCCGGTGCAGGTCATCGGGTTCACGTCGGTACCCGGCGCTGGTGACAACTTCCTGGTCGTCGACGAGGATCGTATCGCCCGCCAGATCGCCGACCGGCGCAGCGCCCGTAAGCGCAACGCCTTGGCGGCGCGTTCGCGCAAGCGAATCAGCCTGGAGGACCTTGACTCGGTGTTGAAGGAAACCAGCCAGTTGAACCTGATCCTCAAAGGCGACAACGCTGGTACGGTCGAGGCGCTGGAAGAGGCGCTGATGGGCATACAGGTCGACGACGAAGTCGCGTTGCGCGTTATTGATCGAGGCGTCGGTGGCATCACCGAGACCAATGTCAATCTTGCGTCGGCCTCGGATGCGATCATTATCGGCTTCAATGTGCGCGCTGAAGGTAAAGCCACCGAGTTGGCCATCCGCGAGGGTGTGGAGATTCGCTACTACTTGGTGATCTACCAAGCGATCGATGATATCGAAAAGGCCCTGCGTGGCATGCTCAAACCGGTTTACGAAGAGAATCAGCTGGGGCGTGCCGAGATCCGGGCGCTGTTCCGTTCCTCAAAAGTAGGCATCATTGCCGGCTGCATAATCAGTTCGGGTGTGGTGCGGCGTAACGCGAAGGCCAGGCTGTTGCGAGACAACATCGTGGTCACTGACAACCTCACGGTGATCTCGCTGCGTCGGGAAAAAGATGACGTGACCGAGGTGCGCGAGGGCTTCGAGTGTGGTATGACGTTGGGCTACTCCGATATCAAGGAGGGTGATGTCATTCAATCCTACGAGTTGGTAGAGAAACAACGTGCGTAGGAGGAAAGTTCTTAATGGCTGATCAGGCTCGTGCACGTCGGTTGGCCAAGCGGATCTGCATGATCGTTGCCTCGGCCATCGAGTTCGAGATCAAGGATCCGGGGCTGGACGGGGTGACCATCGTCGATGTGAAGGTGACCGCTGATTTGCATGACGCGACGGTGTTTTACACAGTGATGGGTCGCACTCTGGAGGATGCGCCCGACTACGCTGCCGCTTCCGCTGCGTTGAACCGGGCCAAGGGCACGTTGCGCAGCAAGGTCGGGGCGGGTACCGGTGTGCGTTTCACTCCGACTCTGACATTCACGCGGGACATGACGTCTGACAGTGTGGCGCGGATGGAAGAGTTGCTGGCCCGCGCCCGCGCCGTGGATGCCGATGTGGCGCAGGTCCGCCTGCGTGCCAAGCCGGCGGGGGAGGCTAATCCATACCGTGACAAGGGGGCCGCAGCGGGATTGGGTGGGGTCGATATCGCGGACACTGATGACGACGATCGAACCGACGACTGAGCCGGTCGGTGCTTCGCTAACGCGGGCTCCTGTGGAGGCTGTTGGCGCAGCCGAGTTGTTGTCGGCCGCGACGACGATCGGGCTGGCCGGTCACATTCATCCCGATCCAGATACCGTAGGCGCCAGTCTGGCAATGGCCCTGGTGTGGGACAGGTACAGGCAAGCAGGTCGAGGTCAGTTTCGCTACACCGAAGGCGTTGAGGTCCCTGCCTGGCTTCCACCTACTGGTGATCCTCGACATGATTCGCCGTGATGTTGATTTGGTTATGACCGTTGATGTTCCGAGCGTGAATCGGTTCGACAGGTTGAGTGACTTCGCCACCCTGGGTCAGCAGCTGCTGGTTATCGACCATCACGCGTCCAACGACATTTTCGGCACCGCGCATTTCGTCGATTCGTTGGCGGAGTCCACCACAATTTTGGTTGATGAATTTTCGATGCATGGGGAAAGCCAGTCGAGCCCGAAGTGGCATAGTGTATCTATGCTGGGTTGACGACGGACACCGGGTCATTCCGCTGGGCCAGCCGCTCGCCCTGCGACTGGCGGCCTGGCTGATTTATATCGGCGTGACTAACGCTGCGGTGCGTCGAGTGCTGATCGACAGTTATTCGTTTGCTTAGCTGCCGATGTTGTCGCGCTTGCTGGGCTCTGCGCAGTTGCTGCCCGACGCGGTCGACGCTAGCAGACTGGACTAGGTCGGTCGTTGACAATCAGGACTGGGTGAGTTCACGCTCAGAGGAGGGTGAGAGCATCGTCGACCACCCAGCGGGCCGAGGTGGCGGTGGCCGCCGACTATTCGGCCACAGGCCTGATCTATGATATGGTGACTGCACTGTCCACAGCGTTTGACTACGACGTGCCGGCCAGGGCCGCCGCTCAGTAGGCTCTCGCGAAGATGACTCGCTTGTCGTAAGCAGATGGCGCATCGCAGCGTATGCACCGTCCGGTAGCGAGGGCGCCTTGCCGAGGTATGCATCGGGGAGTGGCCGCTGTTTCGGCTTTGATGTCCTCTTCGCAATCCGGGTTGCCGCAATGAAGGGCAAGTGCCCATCCTGTGGCTACGGTCGTTGCGAAAGCGTCCCAGTTGTCGACCAATGTGGTGTGATCGTCCCGGAATTGGGTGGCGCGCCTCAGCAAGGTGCGTTGGAAATCTGCGAGAACGCAGGGGATTTCGGTCGGGGCAGCTGCGATGGCAATGGACTGTTTGACTTTCGCACCGATACGCTTGACCATGACTGTGGTTCCGGCTTCGAGGTCGCGTGGGCCGAGTTCGAGGCGGATCGGTACCCCGCGGAGCTCCCAGTCGTTGTATTTCCAGCCGGGTGTCAGCTGTGGACGCGCATCCACATGTGTGCGCACTCCAGCAGCTTGCAGGCGTCGCGCCAAGTCTGCTGCAGCATGTTCGACCTCGGATTCCTTGTTGCCGTTAGTGATTGGCACGATGACTACTTGGTAGGGGGCCACCTGGGGTGGGAGAACGAGGCCCTGGTCATCGCCGTGGACCATCACGATAGCCCCGACTATCCGCGTACTTAGCCCAAAAGATGTCGTGTGCACGAAAGCTTGTTGTTCTTCGGCTGTGGTGTAGCGGATGTTGAAAGCCCGAGCGAAGTTGTCGCCCAAGTAATGAGTGGTCCCGGATTGCAACGCTTTCCCATCGCGCATCATCGCTTCGATAGTGTAGGTGTTGAGTGCACCGGCGAACCGCTCACCGGCGGTTTTCTCTCCGGAAACAATCGGAATGGCGGCCATGTCACGAGCCAATGTGGTGTATATTTCCAGAGCGAACAAAGTTTCGCGGAGAGCATCGGATTTCTCGATGTGAGCCGAGTGACCTTCTTGCCACAGAAACTCGATCGTGCGCAGCAGCATTCGGGGCCGAAGTTCCCAACGGACTACATTCGACCACTGGTTCAACCGCAGCGGTAGGTCACGGTGGGAGGTGATCCATTTGGCCATCATGTCGCCGATGACGGTCTCGGAGGTTGGACGGATCACGAGTGGCTCGGACAGCTCCTTGTTGCCGGCATGGGTGACGACCGCCAGTTCCGGGTGGAACCCTTCGACATGCTCGGCTTCCCGGTTGAAGTAGTTCTCTGGGATCAGCATCGGGAAGTAGGCATTTTCGTGACCGAGTTCCTTGATCCTTCTATCGAGCTCGGCCTGCAACAGCTCCCAAATGCGGTAGCCGTACGGGCGAATCACCATGGTTCCCTTGGTGGGGCCTCGATCGACCAGTCCTGCCTTGGTGACGACCTCGTTGTACCAGGCGGAGAAGTCGTCTTCCTGGCTAGTCATGCCTCGCTTGCTGCGTCCCATGGATCGCGCAGTCTACCTGCCGACCTCGTTGCCGGAACGTGGCGGTCTATGGACGGTTTCACCCGGGTCGTGATGGTTGCGCACATAATCATGACGATGTCGACGTTGCCTCCTGACAGCAATGTATTAAACGCAATTAATGGTCTATTTCGTCAGCCAACGTGGTTCGACATTCCGTTCGCACTGCACATCTGGAACCCCCAACAGCGTCAAAGGCGTGCACCAATCCGCATTCGCTGGATGGCTGTTACTTATCGCCTACCCTAACGCACCTGTGGACGTCCACGTTGGAGAACGGCCTCGCGGTTGACGGCGATGCCGTCGTTGCTGGCCCGGAATTGCTTGGCCGCCATCGCTTCCAACCATATTCCCCGGCGTTCTGCGGCTCTTCGGTCTGGTGGTGGGATGCCAGTAATGCCCATACTGCGTTTGATTGTTGCCGATGATGGTTGCCGACACTTGGTGAGTGTTGTCCAGCATCCGGTGGTTCGGCACCACTTCGGTGACCAGGTCGGTCCGCAGCTTGGCGTCGGCCAACAGGTAGGTGCCGGTGAAGTTCATCCGCGCCGGGTCATGCCTACACCACTTTCGGCGGCAGCCGCATGCTCAACCTCTCAGGTGGATAGCCGGCTAACTTGGGCATGGCTGTCGACGAAGCGTGTGTGCTTTGAAGCGATGCCTGTCGCAGTACAGAACCATCTTCAGTCCATCGGTGACTGCGGCGCCATTATCGAGTCGATCATCAGCTTGGTCATCGATGGCCACCGTGGCGAGGTATCGGACAGCGTCGAATGTTCACCCTGCTCTTTGAGATCCAGCTCAGTGCAAATACCGGATCGGCGGTGGTGGACGATGTCAGCCATCGTCGGTCTCGGTATCGATCAGGGCCCTGAAGAACCGATCGCGTAGCACCTCAGACAACACATTGCGCTCCTGCACCCGGTTGAAGGTCAGGGCGCACATCTGCTCGTTGGTTTTGATCAGCAGAATATCGTCGCCATGACCTCAATCGTAGCCGGCTTTTCGTGACACATACCTGGCGGTGACGACCCGCTGAGGAGTCTCGCTGTGGTTTATATCTGGCGGGCTTTACCGCACCGATCCCGCATCTATCGTGGTATGCTTTTGGTAGAGCAAAGTCGAACTGCGCTGTCCGTGGCCACGGTGAGGAAAAGTATCGCGGTGGGTAGCGCGAAAGTATATGAGCAAGGTCAGCGGAGAATGCCGATGCGGCAGTTACCGAAGTCGCCGTGATGACGACGCGATTGCTAGGTGAGTTGCCGCCACGGTGCCAGTCGCCGAAGATTGTGCTGCCCTAGCGCCGGCTAGACGTTGTGACACGTTGAGCGAGATCGCAGTGACACCTTATTTGAAGGAATGGCGCGTGGTCGTGCAACTCAATGCTTAATGGTAATAAGCGTGTGTTGCTGCGTGAGGGCGGCATCGGAGAAAAGTAATTATTTAGGTGGTGACCCAGGAGTTCTGGCTGTTTCCGGCGGTCGCCCATAGACACGCGGAGCGAGTGCTACCCGAGTATCAAGATTTACTGGCAGCTGCGGCCGCCGACAGCGCCGATGCACACCTTGTGGTGCGAGTCGCGGTGAAGGTTGTTGTCGCATTAGTGGTGCAATGCCCAGAAAGCCTTAGTGTAATAAAGGATTTGCATATTGGACCACCGAGTCGGTGCGTGCTGACCGGGTCGGTTTTCGACTCAAGCACAAACTAGCGGTGCTCGTGGTATCCGTGATTCCGTTGATCGAGCTGGTGTCATTCACCTGTACACTTGATTACGCCGTTTGCACGAGCTGGGTGGCAGCTGGCGGTGTGCCCGACGTTCGGAGATGTTGGTGCATGATTACGTCGTGCTAACCCGCGTCGCGGCTCAGGTCCACGACGCGGTCGGCCGACGGTAAGCAACAGCCGGAAGGGGTCGAACTACACTATAGGTATGGTCGGTGTCAGCTGTTGGGCCGCCAGCATCGGTTCTTGCTTGCTGCGCCTGCGCAGCGCCGAAGCCTCGCCCAGGTAAGTGTCCAACTAAGTCAACGATTCCTGAGCATTAGCGGCCAGACCTTTGGTGAGCATTTGAGTTGTGTGCCTACGGCCCGATCGTCAGCCTGACGTCGACGCCTCGGCCGCGTAGATGCCGGTACTGGTGCAGCGTTTGCTAGAGGAATATGTCTTGCTAGACTTCACCAGTAATATAGGAACCTGAATGCGGTCCAGCGCGGTGCTGAGGTTGTGTCTTTGTCCAAAACGGATCGTTGTGGTCGGAATGTGCGACCCACGGAGCACCCGCGCCAAGCAGTGTTCTGGAGGCAGTACCCAGCGGAACGTCACCGGCGCTGTGTGCCCGCCTTCCCCCATGCTTGCAACTGGCGATGCCGCTTCGGATGCGTTGCGGATCCTACTGGTGCGGAATCAGATTGCTCCAGCTCAGAAAATTGTTGACGGTGAACGAGCCGGTACCTTCCACTTAGGCGTGGAAATCGTGTGGAGCCGGGCCAGTTCCGTTGGCGGATCGTGCAACAACGCCCTTGGGTGAACCGTAGGTAGGATAACCCGACGGTGCCGAACCGTCCGGTGAATCAGGGCTGCTAACGGAGGCCAGGTCACGGTGTCGGCGCCGTCGGCAGCTTTGTTGATCATTGGCTGGAACATACCGCCTGCTTCGAAAGTCCTATGCACGCTTTGCAGCACGACGTGGCGGCCGTGGGCGGCGTACAGCCTACCAAATATCAACGAGAACGGACGTCAACGATAATTGGACAGTAGATGCCCATAAAGTCCGCGCGGACTAGCAAGGTGCTTGCGGGGCTTGATGTGATTGGTGCGTAGTGGTCGGCGACCAGGTGCATGTTGTCCGCGTATCGGGACTTGTACTCGGCTCACGGTGTAACGGGCGGTCGACCATGGCAGTCCTCACAGTCTTCCGGCAGGGTTTTCACCTCATTGCGTGGTTAGGGGCGCACGACCTTAGGGTAAGACTGGCAGGTAGAGCTTGTAATAGAGAGATTGTTCGCCCGTTGTAGGTTGGTGGACGGGCAGTCGACGTCTGGGCTGGAATAGTAATGGCATCTGCTGGATTACGTCTTGCGGATCTTGAACGTCACCATACAGGAGTAATTCTAGAGGCTGTTGTGGTAGGTCGGTTTAATAATCCAATACTGTGCGGCGCGGTGGCCATGGATCGTGGTATCGAGGGCGTCTGTGCTTAAGCACGTCAGATGATAGCCTCGACGGCCATCTGATAGTTATCGGCGTCGTAGTGGCAGTACAGTGCGTTTTCGCGTTTGGGGGTGTGAACGCCAGTCCGAGTCGCTGTACCGCATCGAACGGGATGTCCTTAACATATGTCTAACGGGCATGGGCTGCTGGTCGCCATGATCGGGCTCGTCATGGTGGTTTCTATCGGCTCGCTGGTCGACCGGCAGCTAGGACGGTCCCAGCTGAGGTTGGCAGCGGGGCGCTCTGTGCGCCCACTGCGCCTCCTGATGACCGTTGTGACTAACGCACCGAGCGCTCCGATCAGACGGACCCGGGTGAGCAGGGTGCTTTTCACCTACTGCGGTCCTTTGTCGAGAGTGTACAAGTTGCGTTCGTGTCGTCAGTGGGAAAATGATAACCGGTGGTTACGTGTGCAGATCAACGAGGTCGTGGCGCTAGGCTGAGCAACCGTGGCGAAACAGGAATCGATGTGCGGTGGAGAGCCGACGTTGTGGGCGATCTCCGACTTGCACACCGGTCACGTCGGTAATAAGCCGGTAGCCGAATCGCTGTACCCGTTGTCGCCAGATGATTGGCTGATCGTTGCCGGCGACGTCGCTGAATGCACTGACGAGATTCGTTGGACACTTGATCTGCTACGGCGGCGTTTCGCCAAGGTGATTTGGGTGCCTGGCAACCACGAACTGTGGACGACCAACCGGGATCCGATGCAGATCTTTGGCCGAGCACGCTACGAGTACCTGATTAATATGTGCGACGAGATGGGCGTGGTTACGTCCGAACATCCGTTTCCGCTGTGGACAGAACGCGGAGGTCCGGCCACGATCGTGCCGATGTTTTTGCTCTATGACTATAGTTTTCTACCCACTGGCGCTGACAGCAAAGCCAAGGGTTTGGCCATCGCGCGGGATTGCAACGTGGTGGCTACCGATGAATACCTGCTCTCATCGGAGCCGTACGCTACTCGCGAGGCGTGGTGTCGCGAGCGGCTCGATGTCACCCGGCCCCGTCTCGAGCAACTTGACTGGATGACACCGACCGTGCTGGTAAACCATTTTCCGTTGGTACGAGAACCCTGCGACGCGTTGTTTTATCCAGAATTTTCGCTGTGGTGTGGAACCACCAAAACAGCTAACTGGCATATTCGCTACAACGCAATTTGTTCAGTTTACGGCCATCTTCACATTCCTCGTACCACCTGGTACGACGAGGTGCGTTTCGAAGAGGTATCGGTGGGTTACCCGCGGGAGTGGCGGCGTCGCAAGCCGTATACCTGGCTGCGCCAGGTATTGCCTGATCCTCAGTACGCGCCCGGCTACCTCAACGACTTCGGTGGTCACTTCGTGATTACTTCTGAGATGCGGGCACAGGCCGCGCAATTCCGGGAACGATTGCGGCAGCCGCAGTCATGATGACGGTAAGCATGTTGGTGTCATCGGTGCTGCCCGACTACGCGTCGCAGGATTTGGAATACGCGGAGCTGTACTCCGATCCACCTGGTCTTACTCCGTTGCCTGAAGAGGAACCGTTGATTGCCAAGTCGGTGTCTAAACGGCGCAACGAATTCATCACCGCTCGTTATTGTGCCCGGATTGCTCTGGGTCGGCTCAGAGTACCCCCGGTGCCCATCCTCAAGGGAGACAAGGGTGAACCGTGCTGGCCCGACGGTGTGGTAGGGAGTCTTACCCACTGCGCTGGCTATCGCGGCGCCGTAGTGGGGCGCAGTGTCGCGGTGCGTTCAGTGGGCATTGACGCCGAACCGCATGAGGTTTTGCCGAACGGCGTGCTGGATGCTATCAGCTTGCCGGAGGAGCGCAGCGAAATGCGTCGGAAGTTGCCATCGGTACTGCATTGGGACCGAATCTTGTTCTGCGCTAAGGAGGCAACGTACAAGGCGTGGTTTCCGCTGACCAAAAAATGGCTGGGTTTTGAGGACGCCCACATCACGTTTGCCGTGGACAGTCTTGGTTCGTCGGGTAGTTTTGTGTCGCGGATCCTGGTCGACGGATCAGCGCTGTCGGGCCCACCGTTAACGGCGCTGACCGGTATGTGGTCAGTCGACCGCGGACTGGTTCTGACCGCAATCGTGCTATGAGCGAAAGCCCCATAGGCGCAGGAGTCGGTCCGGGAGTAGTGGTCATTGACAAGCCGGTCGGGATTACCAGTCACGATGTGGTGGCGCGCTGCCGTCGAATATTTTGCACTCGCAGGGTGGGGCACGCGGGAACACTGGATCCGATGGCCACCGGTGTGCTGGTGCTTGGGATCGACCGTGCCACCAAGATCCTGGGTCTGCTGACCGGGGCCTCGAAGGGGTACGTAGCGACCATCCGCCTCGGCCAGACTACATCTACTGAGGATGCCGAGGGTGAATTGCTTCAGTGTGTCTCGGCTCAGCACTTGACAGACGAGGCGATCGCCACTGCGATCAGCAGGCTGCGCGGTGATATCAAGCAGGTGCCGTCGGCGGTCAGCGCTATCAAGGTTGATGGTCGTCGCGCTTATCGGCTGGTTCGCGAGGGCCATGTTGTCGAGCTGCAAGCCCGGCCGGTACGCATTGACCGGTTAGAGGTGCTGGCTATTCGACCCGGTCCCGAAGTCGGATTAGCGGATGTCATCGATCTTGATGTCGAAGTCGACTGCTCATCGGGAACCTACATTCGTGCACTGGCTCGCGACCTCGGCGATACGTTTGGGGTAGGTGGGCATCTGAGGTCGTTGCGGCGCACCCGGGTAGGCTGTTTCGAGCTGGACCAGGCGCGGTCACTCGAAGACCTGGCGGAGCTACCGCGATTGAGTCGGACGCTAGACGAGACCTGTTTGCTGATGTTTCCCCGTCGTGACCTCACGGTAAGCGAGGTCGAGGCAACCAGTAACGGGCGACCGCTTTCGTCGGCCGGTATCGACGGTATCTATGCTGCCAGCGACGCAGACGGTCGAGTAATTGCATTGCTGCGCGACGAGGGCCCGCGGACCAAGTCGGTGGTGGTGTTGCGCCCGGCTTCCGTGCGAGCCAGTATTGAACGGTGCATCGCTGGGGTAATTGAAGCCTAGGGTGTTGTTGATTTTTGTGTGGTTGAGGGGTGTGGTGGGTTATGTGGTGGGGATCGGTGGTGTGGGTTGTGTTGGTGGTTTAGGGTTGGTCGCGGCGTAGGTGGGCTGCTTGCAAGGGCCGCCGAGTAGTTGGTGTTGGTCACCGGCCGCGACATCGAAGCTGGCGATGCTGGGGGTGCGTCTGGTGTGGCGGGTGGCCGGGGATCAGTTGCGCTTTTCTGGTGATGTGTTAGCCCGCCACGCGCACAAGTCACCAGATCACGCCGTGGATGGCTTTTATCTTCCTTCCGCGGTCGATCCCCACAAAAAGTCAAGTACTGCCCTAGGCTAGAGCACCGCCGTACGCGTCATCACCGGCTGCGAGGTCATCGACGAACTGTGAAACCAACACGGCACCAACACAGCCGGGGGCACACCGGCTGGCCGAGGGCCGGTGAACAAACAGACACCCCACAGCCATAGCATGCACCCGAAAGCGCCCCCAACACCCAGCGCCAACAAGATCTAGGCTAGCCCACCAAACTCCCGACCGTATCGGCCAGCGATGGCACACCAGAACACTACTTCACCTGCCACCTATGAAACCGACCAACAATTCCTGCCACAAACACCAACACCCCCGGCCACCACACAACAACAACGCTTTAGTCAGCGCTGTCGAACTTGCGAGCTCGTAGTGCGCGTTTCACCGTAGCCTGGCCCTCCAGCACCAGTCGGCGCAAGGCCGGTGGTACCCCGGACTCCGGGGCTGCTAGGAACTCTTCAGCAGCGGCGATCCCGGCGTCGCTGATGTCCCAGTGAGGATACAGGCCGATCACCACCGTTTGCGCCACTTCGCTAGATCGCCGTGTCCAGACACCGGGTATCGCAGCGAAGTAGCGCGCGGTGAACGGCTTGAGTAGCTCACCTTGTCCTGGTGCGACGATGCCCGCGATTATCGCCCGGCCTGCGGCGTTAGCCAGGGTGTCATCCTCGACCACCGTAGTAAACGCCTTATCCTTAACGTCGGACTGTGGCCGTGCTGCTGCGGCTTGAGCGCCGTGTCCTGGTGGTTGGTCGGTTGTCGATCGGGCTGTATGCGGCAGCGTTTGGAGTGCACGTCGACTATGTCGACACCGACCAACAGCGGCTGACAGCCGCCGAAAGACTTGGGGTTGTGGTCCACGATTGGATAAAGGATAAAGTCGGGCAAGTCCCGGGCTCGGTATCTCGCCACTGTGCACACCTGCCGCGGATTCGGCGACGTTACGTGCTATGCGGCCAGAAGGCATCTGTACTAATACCGGGATCTACTGCCACCCCATGGTAGAGATACCGGTGTTCTCGATTATACCCCTATGGGGTGCAGTTTGTTCCTGGGCGCGTCAACGCGCGCACCGTCATCCCGCGCATTTTGGACCTGCTTGCCGACGGATGCGCTCTAGTGCCGGCCGTCGAGCGCGTGGTTTCATAGGACATCCTCCCATGAGCTTGGCCAACGATGACTGGCAAGACCGTCTTTCCCAGGATGCCGGTTTGCACCGGCTCAGGCAATGTCGCCGACGAAGACCCCGATCTGGCGTAGCTGCACGCGCATAATCCATGGCAACTGCTGACTGTCTGAGCCTTCGGAGCTGGTGGGCAGAATCTGGGGGTTTGTTGATATGCATGTCACGACAGGTGAAGTGCACGTTGACTTCGCTGGCGGCCAGCACGTTTTTGATCTAATCAGTTTTCCCTGACCTTGCGCGATTGCCAACACATCGTCTTCGCGTTAGGCGGTCACGATGATTTGGTATGGGGCTTGCCGAATTTGCGACTGTGGTGCGTAATGGTTCGTGGTTCCTGGCAGGTAAGGTGCTATGGGTGTGAGCGCCAGGTTAATGGATTTGATCTGAACACGCTCGAGCCAGGGCAGGAACACCATCGGGACGCCTGGGGCGTTATTTGCGGTGATCCTTGGCCGACATGGCCGCTTCTTGAGCGGACTTTCCGCCATGCGGAGACAAACACGGTAGTGGCACGGTACCGGCCGGATATAGACCCGAGCTGCTCTGGGACAATGGTCGTTGTGAGCACCACGCCACCACTCCTGCTAGCCTGCATTGACCTGCGGGGCGCTGAGTTGACGGCTACCCAGTTGCGGGCCGCGCTGCCGCGCGGTGGCGCCGACGTAGAGGCTGTGCTGCCTACAGTGTTGCCGATCGTGCAGGCTGTTGCCGAGTGCGGGGCGGATGCGGCTTTGGAATTCGGAGCGTTATTCGACGGTGTGCGGCCCTCGACTGTCCGGGTGCCCGACGCCGCGTTGGACGCCGCGCTGGCCGGATTGGACCCCGATGTCTGCGACGCGTTGCAGGTGATGATCGAGCGGACCCGCATTGTGCATGCCGATCAGCGCCGCACCGACGTCACCACCGCGCTCGGCCTGGGTGCGACGGTCACCGAACGATGGGTTCCCGTTGAGCGGGTGGGCCTGTATGTACCCGGCGGCAATGCGGTGTACCCGTCCAGCGTGGTGATGAACGTGGTGCCAGCACAGACCGCGGGTGTCGACTCCCTGGTGGTGGCCAGCCCTCCGCAGGTCACTTCCGGTGGCCGGTTTCACGGACTACCGCATCCAACGATTCTGGCTGTGGCCCGGCTACTGGAAGTTGACGAGGTCTGGGCCGTAGGCGGGGCACAGGCAGTGGCGTTGCTTGCTTACGGAGGCATCGATAGTGACGATTGCGAGCTGGCACCGGTCGACATGATCACCGGTCCAGGCAATATCTACGTCACCGCCGCCAAGCGGCTATGTCGCTCCCAGGTGGGTATCGATGCTGAGGCCGGTCCGACCGAGATTGTGATCCTCGCCGACCATACCGCCGATCCAGCGCATGTAGCTGCCGACATGATCAGCCAGGCCGAGCATGACGAGATGGCTGCCAGTGTATTGGTGACCCCAAGTACGGATCTGGCTGATGCTACCGACGCCGAATTGGCTGCCCAGCTGCCGACCACGGTGCATCGGAAACGGGTGGCGACAGCATTGGGAGGAAGCCAGTCAGCTATCATTTTGGTAGACGACTTGGAGGCTGGCGTTAAAGTGGTCAATGTCTACGCTGCTGAGCATCTGGAGATCCAAACCGCTGACGCGCCACGAGTCGCTAGCAGAATACGTTGTGCCGGAGCTATTTTCGTTGGTCCGTGGACACCGGTCAGCCTTGGCGACTACTGCGCTGGGTCTAATCACGTATTGCCGACTGCAGGTTGTGCCCGGCATTCCGGCGGCCTGTCAGTGCAGACCTTTCTGCGTGGCATCCATGTTGTCGACTACACTGAAATGGCCCTCAAAGACATATCCGGGCACGTTATCACGTTGGCCAACGCCGAAGATTTGCCGGCGCATGGGGAAGCGGTACGGCGGAGATTCGCGCGATGAGCGTACCTGAGCCCACACTCGATGATCTGCCTTTGCGCGCTAATCTTCGCGTAAAATCACCTTATGGTGCAACGCAGTTGGTGGTTCCAGTGCTGCTGAACACCAACGAGAACCCGCACCCACCCACCAAGGCGTTGGTCGACGACGTGGTGCGGTCGGTGCAAAAGGTGGCAGTCGACTTACATCGCTACCCTGATCGCGATGCGGTGGCACTGCGCCAAGACCTGGCCGCCTATCTCACTGCGCAGACCGGGATCCGGCTTGGTGTCGAAAATATTTGGGTTGCCAACGGTTCCAATGAGATTCTGCAACAGCTTCTGCAGGCGTTCGGTGGTCCGGGGCGCAACGCGATCGGCTTTGTTCCGTCCTACTCGATGCACCCTATAATCGCCGATGGCACCCACACCGAGTGGTTAGAAACCGTTCGCGCTGATGATTTCAGCCTTGATGTCGAGGCTGCTGTCACCGCCGTCGCGGACCGCAAGCCCGATGTGGTGTTTATCGCCAGCCCCAATAACCCTTCCGGGCAGAGTGTTTCGCTAGCTGATCTACGGAGGCTGCTCGATGTGGTTCCGGGGATCTTGATCGTCGACGAGGCCTATGGTGAATTTTCCTCGCGGCCTAGCGCAGTGGTGCTGGTAGGCGAGTATCCGACTAAAATCGTTGTCACCCGCACAACGAGTAAGGCGTTCGCCTTCGCCGGTGGCAGACTTGGATATTTAATCGCGACGCCGGCCCTGGTGGAAGCGATGCTGCTGGTGCGGCTGCCGTATCATCTATCATCGATCACTCAAGCGGCGGCTCGAGCGGCACTACGGCACGCTGATGACACCCTAGGTAGTGTCGCAGTGTTGATCGCCGAACGAGAACGGGTGACAAAATCTCTGGCCAGCATGGGATTTCGGGTAATCCCTAGCGAAGCAAACTTCGTGCTGTTCGGACAATTCGCCGACGCGGCTGGTGCTTGGCAGCATTACTTGGACACCGGTGTGCTGATCCGCGATGTCGGTATTCCAGGCTACCTGCGCGCTACTACGGGTTTAGCTGAAGAGAACGACGCGTTCCTTACAGCTAGCGCCGAGATCGCTGCTACCGAATTGGCCCCAGCCACCGCGGTAGGAACCTCGTGACTAACACTGAAGTAGGGCAAACAACGCGTCGTGCGCGTATTGAACGCCGCACCCGCGAATCTGATATCATCGTTGAACTCGACCTGGACGGCACGGGGCAGGTTCACATCGATACCGGTGTCTCGTTCTATGACCACATGCTGACTGCGCTGGGCAGCCATGCTAACTTTGATCTGACCGTGTGTACCAAAGGTGACGTGGAGATCGAAGCCCATCACACCATCGAGGACACCGCGATTGCGCTGGGTCAGGCGCTTGAGCAGGCGCTGGGCAACAAGAAGGGCATCCGAAGGTTCGGAGACGCCTTCATCCCGATGGACGAGACCCTGGCCCACGCGGTAGTCGATGTATCAGGTCGGCCCTATTGTGTACACACTGGGGAGCCTGATCACCTGCAGCACAATACTATTGCCGGAAGTTCGGTACCCTACTACACTGTCATCAACCGGCACGTATTCGAGTCGCTGGCGGCCAATGCGCGCATCGCGCTGCATGTGCGCGTCTTGTACGGGCGCGACCCGCACCACATCACTGAAGCGCAATACAAGGCCGTCGCGCGCGCGCTAAGTCAGGCGGTCAAACCCGACCCTCGGTTGTCGGGTGTGCCGTCCACCAAAGGTGTCTTGTGAGAAGTAAATCGGTTGTAGTTCTGGATTACGGTTCGGGTAACTTGTGGTCGGCGCAGCGCGCGCTGCAGCGGGTTGGTGCCGCGGTCGAAGTTACGGCTGACTTAGCTGCAGGCGCCGCCGCTGATGGGTTGCTGGTGCCCGGTGTCGGCGCGTTCGGGGCGTGCATGGCAGGTCTGCGGAAAATCGCGGCGGAGCGGACCATCGCCGAGCGGATCGTCACGGGACGACCGGTGTTAGGGGTCTGTGTCGGCATGCAGATTTTGTTCTCCCGCGGTGTCGAATTCGGCGTGGAAACAACAGGCTGTGGTCAGTGGCCGGGCGTTGTGACTCGACTCGACGCCCCGGTGGTTCCGCATATGGGCTGGAATGTCGTCAATTTCGCGCCTGGCAGTGCGTTGTTCAAGGGCCTAGATGTTGGAGTTCGTTTTTATTTCGTGCATTCTTACGCCGCGCAGCGTTGGGAAGGCTCATCCGAGGCGCTGTTGACATGGGCTACTCATCGAGTACCGTTTTTGGCCGCAGTGGAAGAAGGACCACTGGTTGCCACCCAGTTCCATCCGGAAAAGAGTGGGGAAGCTGGGGCAACCGTGCTGAGCAATTGGGTTGGGGGACTTTAAAGGATACTGGTGATGTCGCTGATACTTTTACCCGCTGTCGACGTGGTCAAGGGTCGCGCCGTGCGCCTGGTTCAGGGAAAGGCCGGTAGCGCAACCGAGTACGGTTCAGCACTGGACGTCGCGTTGGGCTGGCAACGTGACGGCGCCGACTGGATCCATCTAGTGGATCTGGACGCCGCGTTTGGTCGCGGTTCCAACCGCGACCTGCTTGCTAAGGTGGTGAGCAGACTTGATGTGCAGGTCGAGTTATCCGGCGGTATCCGCGATGACGACTCTCTGACTGCTGCGTTGGCTACCGGCTGCGCACGGGTCAACCTAGGTACGGCCGCATGCGAGAACCCGCACTGGTGCGCACGGGTGATCGCCGAGCACGGTGACAAGGTTGCCGTCGGTTTGGATGTCCAGATCGTCGACGGCCAGCATCGGCTGCGCGGGCGTGGCTGGGAAACCGACGGCGGAGACCTGTGGGACGTGTTGGAACGCTTTGATCGCCAAGGATGTTCACGGTTCGTTGTCACCGATGTCACTAAGGACGGTGCGTTGGGCGGTCCCAACTTCGACCTGCTGGCAAGTGTCGCCGATCGCACCAACGTCCCGGTGATCGCTTCCGGTGGCGTTTCCAGCCTGGACGACCTGCGTGCCATCGCTACGCTCACCGACCGCGGGATCGAGGGTGTCATCGTGGGCACGGCCCTCTACGCTGAACGGTTCACCTTGCCGCAAGCACTGGCCGTGGTTCGGATGTAACCCCACAATGGATCTGTACATGTTGATGGCCGAGGCGTCGGCAATCCTTGATGCTGCGGCGAGTTTGTTCCTGGCCAGCCATCGCACACCGATTCGGCGGTCCGCAAGAGATGCGACAACTTCGCTATCGAAGTCAACATTGCCATCGACCGGCAGGTCGTCGCTGTGTTGATTGAGATCACGGGGATCGGCGTGCACGGTGAGGAGTTCGAGGGTTCGGCCCTGGACCCACCTTGGGCGTGGGTATTGGACCCGATCGACGGCACATTTAACTATGTGGTGGGATCGCCGATGGCCGCTATGTTGTTAGCTCTGCTGTATCACGACGACTCAATGGTGGGTTTGACCTGGATGCCGTTCATCGGCGAGTGCTACACAGCCGTTGTGGGTCGGCCGATGATGAAAAATCTTGTCCCACAATCATCACCAGCTCCCGGAGAGTGGAGCAAGGTGCTGGTCGGTGCCGGTAAGCTCAAAGGGGATTCACGCGGCTGGGTCCCCAGACGCTATCGGTTGGCTGTGGTGGAAAATCTCAGCCGAGCCTGTTTACGGTTGCGCACGCATGGCTCCACTGGCACTGATCTTGTCTATGTTGCCAACGGAATTCTTTGTGAAGCAGTAATTATCGGTTGCTACTTTTGGTATCACGCTGCTGTCGTTGTGTTGGTGCAGGCTGCTGGCGACGTCGTCACCGATCTGGCCGGTGAACTGTGGACGCCTGCGGCGCCGTGTGTGGTAGTTGCGGCACCCAGCTTGCATAGCCAGATCCTCGATATCCTTTGTGGCATGGGCGCACCGGAGGATTACCGAGATGTATTCGGGTAACGGTCTTGCGGTACGAGTGATTCCCTGTCTGGACGTCGATTGCGGGCGGGTGGTTAAAGGGGTCAATTTCAAGAACCTCCGAGATGCGGGTGATATCGTGGAGTTGGCTGCTACCTACGACGCTGAAGGTGCCGACGAGCTGGCTTTTCTTGACGTGACTGCGTCCTCGTCGGGCAGGTGCAACATGCTGGAGGTAGTGCGCTGCACCGCTGAACAGGTGTTCATCCCTCTGACGGTCGGAGGTGGGGTGCGTACGGTCGCAGACGTCGACGTGTTGCTGCGTGCGGGAGCTGACAAGGTGGCGGTCAACACCTCCGCAATCGCTCATCCTGAACTATTGGCTGACATGGCAAGGCAATTCGGTTCCCAATGCATCGTGTTGTCTGTCGATGCGCGCACGGTACCCACTGGATCAGCCCCAACACCTTCCGGGTGGGAGGTCACTACTCATGGCGGTCGTCGCGGCACCGGTATCGACGCTGTTGAGTGGGCGGCTCGTGGGGTCGACCTCGGAGTGGGGGAAATCCTGCTGAACTCGATGGACGCTGACGGCACTAAAACTGGGTTCGACTTGGCGATGCTGCGGGCCGTTCGCGCCGCGGTTACGGTGCCAATCATAGCCAGTGGCGGCGCCGGGGCAACCGAACATTTCGTGCCAGCGGTTACGGCCGGTGCTGATGCGGTTTTGGCGGCCAGTGTCTTTCATTTCCGAGAGCTGACGATCGGGCAGGTCAAAGACGCTATGGCCGCAGCAGGGATCGCGGTGCGATGACACTCGACCCAGACATTGCCGCGCGCCTCAAGCGCAACGCCGAAGGTTTATTCACTGCCGTCGTACAGGAGCGCTCCAGCGGTGACGTGCTAATGGTCGCCTGGATGGACGACCAAGCATTGGCCCGCACCCTGGAAACCCGTGAGGCGAACTACTATTCGCGATCTCGTGCCGAGCAGTGGATCAAGGGAGCGACCTCCGGCAACACACAGCATGTCCACTCGGTGCGCCTGGATTGCGACGGCGACACAGTGTTGTTGACGGTCGACCAGGTCGGCGGAGCTTGCCATACCGGCGCTCACAGTTGTTTCGATGCTGCAATGCTGTTAGCCCCTCAGGATTAGCCGGCGCCTCATCTATGCCTTTAGTGAGGTGCGGTATCCAATCTGTTGGCCGCGGCTATCGCTGCGTGGGTCCATTCGTGTCAGAAAACGGCTGGGTGAATATGATGGCGGAGAATAACCTCGACATCCACTACATTTCTTTTCCAAGGGTTACGGCCGCAGGTACTCGGAAAGGAGAAGGCTGGTTCGTCTGTGGCGATAGCAAGAATGGGGTTGGTATCGGTCAAGCTGTTTGCGCGCCTAGTGTCCTAGATCCATTTGACTGGCTTGAAGCCTCCTAAAGTTCTTGGCATACTCTATCCATAAGCGGGTGTTGCGTCTATATGTAGAGTTTGGTGATTGCTCTGTTCACGGTGAGGTGTTCGGCCGGGTTGAGTACGGCCTGATTGATTGGCGACTTGGCTGGTTAACTTAATCGCCGGCGTTGATGAGGTGCGTCGCGATGGCCTGTTGATGAGCGCGGGCGCCGCGTATCCAGGTACCCACGACCACGGCTAACGCAAACTTATGCAACAATGGCCACCACAATGAGTATAGCCGGTCCCAGCCGGCTAGCGCGCATTTTTCGTAGGTTGCTGCAGTAGGCTTCGCTATGATCGGTGTCGGTCCGACGATGATTTTGGTGGTGTCTACCTCGCCGGCCGGGGTGGTTAAAAATTGGTCGGCCAGTGAGGACACGAAGTCCGCACATTTCGGACAATGTGTATCGGGTTTTTTCGTCAGCGCTTTGTTTGTGTAGTGACGGCGTCAAGTTCTGCTCATTCAGGTCGCCGCTCACTAGATCTAGTGGAGGTGGTGCCAACAGGTGTTGGCTCATCACCACCGCCGGGTTGGAGCGCTGGAAAGCGGCCGACTCAGTCAGTAGGTTAAATGCGGTGCAGTCAAGTATATAATAATACTTTAGATTTAGTCTACTCTGTGTCTCGCATGTCGAGATCTTCATCCTATATTTGTTCGGGCGCGCAGTAGGTGGTGGTCACTACCAACATGTTTGTCGAGGTTGAGCCGTTAAATTCTTGTCTTACCCCAGCTCGCTGGTGATACCGAAATCGGTGATCAGGTCCCTGCCATCGCTCAGGGCGATAATAGTTGGCCGGCGTAACGTTACAATGCAAAAGTCCCCGTGCATGGGTGTGAGCATAGAGCGTTGAGCAACGGCTGAAATTATCTCCACGACGTTTGCTCGCGGCATCGGGTCCTTCCACTTAGTCCATTAAGATCTACAATTGTTCCTGGTAGTTGCCGTGGTCGTGGATCCCAACGATATGCTCATGGTACACGCTCGCGGTCATGTCGGCTTCCTGGTTTAAGCGTTTACTAAATTCGAGATTCCTGGCAGGTCGCTGGGCAAGATTTTGACAGCATCGTGGCGCGGTAGCCTCGAAATCCTGCGCCAGATACACCGGACCCATCTCACCAGCTCCTCAGACACCGCACGATGGGTGTATCCGGCGCAGTCCTATTTGGCCATCGTTTTGCAACCTGTGAACATCCTACTGAGGGTGTTGCGTCGGCACTTCAGTAATCACAGGAGAGTGGCGCCGGTCACAGTGGTTCCGTGTTTGCCCCGCTGGGGAGTCGGTAGGTGACTTCGGTGAGAATGGCGGGCGATGTTGAAACGGATATCCTGGACTGCGCTGGTACCGCTGTTTGCTCTGGCCATGCTGGCATCGACCTGGGGCAGGGAGATCGGTCCGTTCGTGACTGCTTTACAGGCGGCATTGCTGACCGGCGCTGTGCTTGCTGCGGTTCATCATGCGGAGGTGGTCGCGCACCGGGTTGGTGAACCGTTTGGGTCGTTGGTGCTCGCTGCAGCGGTGACGGTCATCGAAGTGGCTCTCATCGTCACGCTCATGGCCTCTGGTGAAAACGAATCATGGACGCTGGCCAGGGACACCGCGTTCGCTGCGCTAATGATCACCACTAACGGGATTGCGGGTTTTTCGCTGTTGCTGGGGTCCCGGCGCTACGGTGTGACGTTGTTCAACGCCCACGGCAGCGGGGCTGCGCTGGCCACGCTCACGACGTTGGCGACGTTAAGCCTGGTTCTGCCCACTTTCACTACTAGTCACCGTGGCAATGAGTTCTCACCTGGCCAGCTGGTCTTCGCTGCCGTCGCTTCGTTAGGGCTTTACCTGCTGTTTGTATTCACACAAACTATCCGGCATCGCGACTTTTTTCTTCCTGTCGCACAGAAGGGCCAAAAAGTCCTGTTCGAAGAGGATGAAAGCCATGCCGATCCACCCAGCGCCCGGTCTGCGCTGATCAGCCTCGCACTGCTGCTTGTTGCGCTGATCGCGGTGGTGGGTCTGGCCGAACTGCAGTCGTCAGTAATCGAACACTTGGTGACAGCAATTGGCTTCCCCCAGCCATTCGTTGGTGTAGTGATCGCCATGCTGGTGCTGTTACCAGAAACGCTTGCTGCGGTGCGTGCGGCACGTCGAGGTCGCATCCAGACCAGCCTGAACCTGGCTTACGGCTCGGCTATGGCCAGCATTGGGCTGACCATTCCGGCCATCACACTGGCTTCCATCTGGCTTACCGGACCGTTGATACTCGGCCTGGGCCCGACCCAGTTGGTGTTGTTGGCTCTGACCGTCGTAATAAGCGTGCTGACCGTGGTGCCTGGGCGAGCTACCCGACTCCAGGGCGAGGTGCATCTAGTACTGCTCGCCGCTTTCGTATTTTTGGCGATCATCCCGTAAAAAGCGGGTAGCATCGGCGGCTTGAAGAATTAATCGGTCGATCTGGCCAGCAGAGTCTCTAGCGCCTTTGTCGGCATGGGTGTCTACGCTTAATTCGCTAGAGATCACATTGGACACCTTGCGGTCGTTGTCTATGACATAAGGTTGCGCGTTTAGCCGGAATTAAGTTTGCCAAGCAAACCGCGCTTAACGCCGAATCGGATGGCCACTCTGCCGTTGGTGTCCGACAACAGAGGGTAGTTGAAATTCTGGGTGTTGGCGAACTCGGCTTGTTTGTGAAACAGTATTTGGTGCTGATGCCGACCTGGCCAACCCTGGCCGTGGCGAATTCTTTCGCAAAGTCGCGGAAAGGGCATGCTTCCTTGGTGTAGCCAGGTGCCATCGCCACTGGATGAAAGAACAGAACTACGGACTCGTCGGCAAGCAGCGCGTTGAGTTGACGCAGCGTTTCGGTTTGACTTTATTTGCTTGACTGGAGAAGTGCGAAATCAATGGTGGTGTCACCGGATTTTCATGGCGGCTACACTGCATATAGTGCAATGGCCCGCACGCGCGTCTACACAGCGACACGCCATATAAGGCGGTAGTTTTAGGAACGTTCGGACGTGATCAGCCTATCTGCAAGGATGAACCGGTGCATACCCACCTCGCCTCCACCACGTCACGTGAGGACTTTCGCCAGCTAGCTGCCGATCACCGGGTGGTTCCAGTGACCCGCAAGGTCTTGGCTGATAGCGAGACGCCACTATCGGCATACCGCAAGCTTGCTGCTAATCGTCCGAGCACCTTCCTACTGGAGTCGGCCGAGAACGGCAGATCCTGGTCGCAGTGGTCGTTCATTGGTGTGGGTGCGCCATCGGCTTTGACAATTCGTGACGGCGAAGCGGTGTGGCTGGGTACTGTGCCGCAGGACGCGCCCACTGGCGGTGAACCCCTGCATGTCTTGCAGGCCACGCTCGAGTTACTGGCCACCGCGGCAATACCCGGGTTGCCACCGCTATCGAGTGGCATGGTGGGTTTCTTCGCCTACGACATGGTGCGGAGCCTGGAACGCCTGCCTGAACTGGCCCTAAATGATCTGCAGTTGCCCGATATGCTGTTGCTTTTAGCCACCGATGTAGCGGCCGTTGACCATCACGAGGGCACGATCACCCTGATCGCTAACGCTGTGAACTGGAACGGCACCGATGATCGGGTAGATCAGGCATACGACGATGCGATCGGGCGCTTGGACGTAATGACCGCAGCACTGGGTCAGCCGCTGCCGTCGACCGTTGCCACGTTCAGCCGGCCTGACCCTCGGCGCCGAGCGCAGTACACCATCGAGGAATATGGTGCGATCGTCGACCACCTCGTCGACCAGATCGCGGCCGGTGAGGTCTTTCAAGTGGTGCCTTCGCAGCGCTTCGAGGTGGATACCGATGTCGATCCGATCGATGTTTATCGCATGCTGCGGGTCACCAACCCTAGCCCTTACATGTATCTGCTGCATGTGCCGAATAACGATGGTGCAACTGGCTTTTCGATCGTCGGATCTAGTCCGGAGGCATTGGTGACCGTCAAGGACGGTTGGGCGACGACGCATCCGATCGCTGGAACCCGCTGGCGAGGTCAGACCGAAGAAGAGGATCAGCTACTGGAAAAAGAGCTGCTCGCCGACGAGAAGGAACGAGCAGAGCACTTAATGCTTGTCGATCTAGGTCGCAACGATCTTGGTCGGGTTTGTACGCCAGGCACTATACGTGTAGAGGATTACAGCCACATTGAACGTTACAGTCACGTAATGCACATGGTGTCCAAGGTGACTGGGCTGCTCGGTGAGGGTCGCACCGCCCTGGACGCGGTGACCGCCTGCTTCCCCGCCGGCACGCTGTCGGGTGCGCCAAAGGTGCGGTCCATGGAGCTGATCGAGGAAGTGGAGAAGACGCGTCGTGGCCTTTATGGTGGGGTGGTCGGTTACCTCGACTTTGCTGGTAACGCCGACTTCGCGATAGCAATCCGTACGGCGCTAATGCGCGACGGCATCGCGTATGTACAAGCTGGCGGTGGGATAGTAGCCGACTCCAACGGGTCCTACGAATATATCGAGGCGAGTAACAAGGCTCGAGCGGTATTGAACGCTATCGCCGCTGCCGAGACGTTAACTGCCTTGGACTTCGGGTGTAGCCCCGTCCCTGGCAGCTATGCCGCCAGGGACGGGGCTGGCAATCCAGGGAGGCTGTGATGGCTCCTGATACCAAGAGCGCCCGGGCTGGCCGGCTGACGATCCGAATAGCGCAGTTGTTGCTGGTGGTTGGCGCCGGCGCGCTGTGGACGGCGGCCCGGCTGCCCTGGGTCGTTATTCGATCGTTCGACGGGTTGGGTCCGCCAAAGGAGGTGGTTCTCTCCGGAGCGTCATGGTCGACGGCGCTGCTGCCGTTAGCGCTTCTCATGCTGGCCGCGACTGTCGCAGCAATCGCAGTGCGCGGTTGGCCGTTGCGGGTGTTGGCAGGTCTGCTGGCAGTGGCTAGCTTCCTGGCCGGCTATTTGGGTGTCAGCCTGTGGGTGCTGCCGGATGTAACGGTGCGCGGAGCTATCCTGGTGCACGTCTCGTTGCTGTCGCTGGTAGACAGCCAACGGCACTATCTGGGCGCAGGGGTTGTGTTGGCAGCTTCTGGGTGCGCTCTAATTGCTGCTGTTTTATTGATGTGGTCGGCTTCCGTCATCGGACCCGCCCGCCAGGGCACATCCAAATACGTGACTCTAGCCCAACGCCGTTCGATTGCGCGGCGTGACGGTGCCACGACGGCGATCCCGCAGATATCAGAGCGGATGATCTGGGATGCGCTTGACGAAGGTCGAGACCTGACGGGCCGACCCCGCGAGCCGGACACCGAGGGGCGGTGGTGGACCGCGTACCGACGGTCGCTACCCTTCATGAACGTCGTCAAAATCGGCGGGGGACCGTGTTCGGTGTCCGGTCGGTGGGTGACAAGTGGGAAAGGAAACGACACTCATGTGTCCGGCAACTGTGCTTGACTCCATCCTAAAGGGGGTCCGGGCCGATGTTGCCGCACGCGAAGCCTGTATCAGCCTGTCCGAAATCAAAGCAGCCGCTGCGGCCGCACCAGCACCGCTAGACGTTATGGCTGCTTTACGTGAGCCCGGTATTGGTGTTATCGCCGAGGTCAAGCGCGCCAGTCCATCGGTGGGTCCATTAGCCACCATCGCTGACCCGGCAAAGCTGGCCCAGGCTTACGAGGACGGCGGTGCTCGGATCATCAGCGTTTTGACTGAGAAACGTCGCTTTAATGGTTCACTCGACGACCTCGATGCGGTACGTGCCGCGGTCTCAGTACCAGTATTGCGCAAAGACTTTGTGGTGCAGCCTTATCAGATCCATGAGGCGCGTGCGCACGGTGCTGATATGTTGTTGCTGATCGTTGCTGCGTTGGACCAATCGGCGCTGATGTCGATGCTGGACCGCACCGAATCACTTGGTATGATTGCTCTCGTCGAAGTTCGCACGGAACAAGAAGCGGACCGGGCCCTAAAGGCGGGGGCCAAGGTGATAGGTGTAAACGCTCGCAATTTAATGACGTTAGAAGTGGACCGGGATTGTTTCTCGCGAATTGCGCCCGGTCTGCCAAGTAACGTGATCAGGATCGCCGAATCCGGTGTACGTGGCACCGCAGATCTGTTGGCTTACGCTGGTGCGGGAGCTGACGCCGTATTGGTCGGCGAAGGCCTGGTGAAAAGTGGTGACCCACGTGCAGCGGTTGCCGATCTGGTCACCGCAGGCACCCACCCATCATGCCCAAAACCGGCTCGCTAGTCATTTGCTGAGATCCAGTGGTGAAACATTGAGCCTTATCCGCCGGCTGTCTGTTGAGTTTTGGTGATGCCAAATCTATCCCGTTTTAGCGTGGCCATCTCCGAACCCACTCGCCACGACCCCGATTCGGGCGGGCATTTTGGTGGCCCCGATGGTTATGGCGGTCGCTATGTCCCCGAAGCGCTGATGGCGGTGATCGAGGAGGTCACCGCCGCCTACGAGAAGGAACGCGTCAATCAGGACTTTCTGGACCTGTTGAACAAGTTGCAGACACACTATGCTGGCCGGCCGTCGCTGCTATATGAAGCTACTCGGCTTAGCGAGTACGCTGGCTCGGCGCGCATCTTCCTCAAGCGAGAAGACCTGAACCACACTGGTTCTCACAAGATCAACAATGTTCTTGGTCAGACATTGCTGGCCCAACGAATGGGCAAGACGCGAGTGATCGCTGAGACGGGTGCCGGTCAGCACGGGGTAGCCACGGCGACGGCGTGTGCGCTGCTTGGCCTGGATTGTGTGATCTACATGGGTGCGGTTGACACTGCTCGGCAGGCACTCAACGTGGCGCGGATGCGGCTGCTGGGTGCCGAGGTCGTCTCGGTCGAGAGTGGCTCGCAAACGCTTAAGGACGCTATCAACGACGCGTTCCGGGATTGGGTTACTCATGCAGAGAACACTTACTACTGCTTCGGGACCGCTTCGGGACCCCATCCTTTTCCGACCATGGTGCGTGATTTGCAGCGCGTAATCGGCCTCGAGACACGTGGGCAAATCCAGGATCAGGCCGGCCGGTTACCGGATGCGGTCACGGCGTGCATCGGCGGAGGATCCAACGCCATCGGAATCTTCCATGCGTTCCTCGATGATCTGGGTGTACGGCTGGTCGGGTTCGAGGCGGCCGGCGATGGCGTCGAGACCGGTAGGCATGCTGCGACATTCACCGGTGGTTCGCCCGGAACGTTCCAGGGAACGTTCTCCTACCTGCTCCAGGACGATGACGGTCAGACCATCGAATCACATTCGATCTCAGCAGGTCTGGACTATCCGGGGGTTGGTCCCGAGCATGCGTGGCTAAGGGAAACCGGACGCGCCGAATACCAACCAATTACCGATTCTGAGGCGATAGAGGGGTTTCGTTTACTGTGTCGCACCGAAGGTATTCTACCCGCCCTCGAGTCCGCGCATGCTGTCGCCGGTGCCCTCAAGTTGGGTTCTGAAATGGGCAAGGGTGCGGTCATAGTGGTGAACCTCTCGGGTCGCGGCGACAAAGATGTCGAGACAGCTGCAAAGTGGTTCGGCCTGCTGGGTAACAGATGATGGTTGTGGATCAGAGCGAAACAAGTAGGCTTGGTACGGTTTTCGATTCGTGTCGTGCGGACAATCGCGCGGCACTGATTGGTTACCTGCCCACCGGTTACCCCGATGTGCCTACTTCGGTGGACGGTATGATCGAACTCGTCGAATCTGGTTGCGACATCATTGAAGTCGGCGTGCCGTATTCGGATCCCGGCATGGACGGTCCAACCATCGCTAGGGCCACTGAGGTTGCGCTTCGTGGGGGAGTGCGAGTCCGCGATACGCTAGCCGCGGTCGAGGAGATCAGCCAAGCTGGTGGACGCGCTGTGGTGATGACGTATTGGAATCCTGTTTTGCGCTATGGGGTTTGTGCGTTTGCGCGGGATCTGGAGTCGGCTGGAGGGTATGGTCTGGTCATCCCCGATCTTATTCCCGACGAAGCACACCAATGGATCGCGGCATCCGAGAAGCATCGGTTGGATCGTATTTTTCTGGTGGCGCCGTCATCGACGCCTCGCCGGTTGGTGACCACGGTCGGGGTGTCGCGCGGATTTGTCTATGCGGTGTCTGCGATGGGTGTGACCGGGGAGCGTGACGCGGTGTCGCCGGTTGTGCCAGAACTGGTGGCCAGGGTGAAGGCAGTATCTGACATTGCGGTCGGCGTAGGCCTGGGGGTGCGATCACGGGAGCAGGCTGCGCAGATTGGAGGCTACGCTGACGGTGTCATCGTTGGCTCCGCGTTGGTTTCGGCGCTGGGCGACGGTTTGCCTCGATTGCGTGCTCTCACTGAGGAACTCGCTGCTGGTGTGCGCCAAAGGACGTCCATGTGACGAGGATGTTGCCCGGCTATTTTCCCAGCCCACCGCGTGGGGTGTGGCACCTTGGTCCGCTGCCGATTCGGGCGTACGCGCTGTTCATCATACTCGGCATCGTCGCTGCGCTAGTGGTCGGCGACCGGTGCTGGGAGGCTCGAGGTGGTGAGCGCGGCGTGACCTATGACATAGTGCTGTGGGCTGTGCCTTTCGGATTGGTTGGTGGCAGGCTCTATCACCTGGCTACTGATTGGCGAACCTACTTCGGGCAAAACGGTGCCGGGCTCGGTGCGGCGTTGCGAATCTGGGACGGCGGCTTGGGCATATGGGGCGCCGTGGCTCTCGGCTGCGTGGGCGCGTGGCTTGGTTGTCGATGTCACCGAATTCCGTTGCCGGCATTCGGTGACGCGCTAGCTCCGGGAATCATTTTGGCACAGGCGATCGGCCGGTTAGGAAACTATTTCAATCAGGAGCTTTACGGCCGAGAAACCACGATGCCGTGGGGCTTAGAAATCTTCTACCGTCGAAATCCCGCGGGATACCTGGACCCACATTCGCTCGATGGTGTTTCGACTGGACAATTGGCGTTCGTCGTACAGCCGACATTTCTTTACGAATTGATCTGGGACGTTTTGGTATTCTTCGCGTTGATCTATGTAGACCGATGGTTCACCTTGGGCCACGGCCGACTGTTTGCAACCTATGTCGCTGCCTATTGCTTCGGACGGTTTTGGATCGAGCTGTTGCGCGACGACACGGCCACACACATCGCTGGAATCCGGATCAATTCGTTCACATCGACTTTCGTGTTCATTGGGGCTGTGGTTTATATCATCCTGGCGCCAACAGGGCGCGAGGAGCCTGAGACCCTTTGTGGTGCTGAATATGTCACCAGAGAAATTCCAGAACCCGAGTCAGCGACTCAGCACGCGACTGTGGCTTCAGCCTCAGCTGCAACCACGGCGATGCTAGTTTTTACCGACGAAGAGTTGGCAGAAACGATAGAATCTGCCGAAGTCGTTGAGTCTGATGCAGAGCGCGAAGTGTGAGCCCGTTGAAGACAAGGTTGAGCAATTTACCGAGGAGAAAGAGTTGACTATCGGTGCCGAATCCGACACCGAAGATCGGGAACACCGGTTCGACGCGGAGGCGGTTAGGGAATTGGTTGAGGAGACCATGGTCGTCGTCACTGACGCCGAGTCAGAAATAATGGTACCGGTCGATGTCGAGCCAGAAGAATAAGAATCCGTAGTTGAGCAGGGCGGGGACCTCTGGCGAGCGATTGTGGGGCAACGTGGCAGCGCTGGACTGTCCGGCTGAGGAACCGGCTGCTGCGTCGGTCCGGTCGTTGCCGAACGCACGTTGCGGTGGTTGGGTTTGTAGCCCGGTGGATCTGGCATGCTGAAAATGTGATTGATCAGTTGTGGTCTGATCCGGCAAGCTCTGGATCGCCACCGCCAGGTTATTCATCTGGGTATTTGCCGTCGTATCCGCAATACCCGGAGTCTGGGAGCTACCTTGATCCGGCCGCACTCTGGGGTCGGTATCCGGTCACCGGGCAGCTATTTTCCGACAAATCGAAGACTGTCGCGGGTCTGGTCTCGCTGCTTGACTTAATCGGCATCTTGGCCATCGGGAGCATCTACCTTGGCTACATCGGGCTGGGTATTGTGCAGGTGCTGTTAGACATCTTCACGTTCGGCCTTGGTGCGGTCATCTGGGGTATTGTCGACGCGCTGTTGATATTGACCTACAAAGTAAGGGACCTGTCGGATCGCCTGTTGCGCTATGGAACCTAACCAGGTCTTGCGAGCTGTACAGCAGCGTCGTCAGCAGGACCCCAATCGTCGTCTTTACGGTGTGGCCGGTTCGGGGATGCTATTGGCCGGCGCATTCGGCTATGTCGGGTTCTTCGACCCGCACAACGCGGATTTGGTTTATCCGCTGTGTCCGTTTAGGCTGCTCACGGGCTGGAACTGCCCGCTTTGTGGTGGCCTTAGGTTGATGCATGACCTATTGCACGGCGATCTGGCGGCCAGCGTCAACGACAATGTTTTTCTGTTGGTCGGAATCCCAGTCTTGGTTGGCTGGGTTGTGCCGCGTCGCTGCTTTGGCCAGTCAGTACTGCCGACAGCCGCGTTGCTGACGGTCATGGTCGCGTCGATCGTGTGGACGGTGCTGCGCAACGTGCCTGGGTTCCCGTTGGTTCCGACTGTTTACAGCGGGTAACCGCGCGGCACGCCGGACAAATTAGTCGTCCTTACGTACCTGAAATCCGCACTGGTTATTGGCGAGACTATGCTGGGTCGCCGTGACGAGACGCGGGAAGATCGTCTGTACCCTTGGCCCTGCAACACAATCGGACGAGTTAATCCGGGCGCTGGTCGAAGCCGGAATGGACGTCGCCCGTATGAACTTCAGTCACGGCGATTACTCCGATCACAAGGCCGTTTACGATCGGGTGCGCGTAGCGTCTGATGCAACCGGACGCGCGGTCGGCGTGCTCGCCGACCTGCAGGGCCCGAAGATCAGGCTGGGACGCTTTGCCGCGGGGTCCACCTACTGGGCTGACGGTGAAACGGTACGGATCACTGTGGCCGACTGCCATGGTAGCCACAGCCGGGTATCAACCACCTACAAGAATTTGGCTAGGGATGCGGTGGTCGGTGATCGGGTTCTGGTCGATGACGGCAAGGTCGGACTGGTGGTCTCGGCCATCGATGGTGACGACGTAGTCTGTACTGTCACTGAAGGCGGCCCGGTTAGCAACAACAAGGGCATGTCGTTGCCCGGGATGCACGTGTCCGCTCCGGCCTTGTCGGACAAGGACATTGAGGACCTCACGTTCGCACTGAATCTAGGCGCCGACCTGGTTGCGCTTTCGTTCGTGCGCTCGCCGTCTGACGTTGAGCTCGTCCACAGAGCGATGGATCGCATCGGGCGGCGAGTACCGGTAATCGCCAAGCTGGAGAAGCCGGAAGCCGTCGATAACCTCGAAGCTATCGTGCTGGCATTCGATGCCATCATGGTGGCCCGCGGCGACCTGGGTGTCGAGCTGCCACTTGAAGAGGTCCCACTGGTGCAGAAGCGGGCAATTCAGATGGCCAGGGAGAATGCGAAACCCGTCATCGTGGCAACCCAGATGCTCGACTCGATGATCGAGAACTCCCGGCCGACCCGAGCTGAGGCTTCCGACGTCGCTAATGCGGTGCTCGACGGCGCCGACGCGCTCATGTTGTCCGAGGAAACGTCGGTGGGGAAATACCCGTTGGCGGCTGTGAAGACGATGTCGCGCATTGTGTGCGCGGTTGAGGAGAATTCCACGGCCGCGCCGCCGTTGACGCACGTACCTCGTACGAAGCGGGGGGTAATCTCGTACGCTGCTCGCGACATCGGTGAAAGACTTGACGCTAAGGCCTTGGTCGCGTTCACTCAATCCGGTGACACGGTGCGACGACTGGCGCGTCTACATACCCCGCTGCCGCTGCTTGCCTTCACCGCGTGGCCAGAGGTGCGCAGCCAACTCGCTATGACTTGGGGCACCGAGACATTTCTTGTACCAAAGATGCTGTCCACTGACGGCATGATCCGACAGGTGGACAGGTCACTGCTCGAACTTGGTCGTTACAAGCGTGGTGATTTGGTGGTGATCGTCGCTGGCACGCCACCTGGCACAGTAGGCTCGACCAACCTGATCCATGTACACCGGATCGGAGAGGACGACGTATAGTCCGCCCCGCCCGACGGCGATGCGGGCCAAGTAGCGGTTCGACGAGGAGCTAGGCAATCAGTCTGAGGAGAGCCTGTGTCGGCCTGGCGATGAGCCGAATGCGCGAGAAGACCCTGGGAAAAAGGCCATGTCTGACTTCGAGGAACTGCTTGCGGTATTGAATCTCAACCGCGTCGCCGACGATCTATTCATCGGATACCATCCCAGCAAGAACCCGCTGCGGACATTCGGCGGGCAGCTCGTGGCGCAGTCCTTTGTGGCTAGTAGCCGCACACTGACCCGAGACGACCTGCCGCCCAGCGCATTTTCAGTGCACTTCATCAATGGTGGTGATACAACTAAGGAAATCGAGTTTCACGTTGTAAGGCTGCGTGACGAGCGGCGTTTCGCCAATCGTCGTGTCGACGCGGTGCAGGACGGCATGTTGTTGTCCTCAGCGATGGTTTCGTACATGTCTGGCGGGCGTGGGCTCGAGCATGCTGTCGAGCCGCCGGAGGCGGCCGAACCTCATACCCGACCGCCGATAGGCGAGTTGTTACGCGGCTACGAGCAGACTGTGCAGCACTTCGTCAATGCGTTGCAACCGATCGAATGGCGCTATATCAATGACCCGTCTTGGGTTATGCGTGACAAAGGCCAACGGCTTGCCTACAATCGGGTCTGGGTTAAGGCGTTGGGAGTATTGCCCAATGATCCTGTGATACATACCGCGGCAATGTTGTATTCCACCGACACCACCGTGTTGGATTCGGTCATCACTACCCATGGGCTGTCGTGGGGTTTCGACCGTATTTTCGCTGTTTCCGCTAACCATTCGGTGTGGTTTCACCGACAGGTGAACTTCGATGACTGGGTATTGTATTCGACTTCGTCGCCGGTAGCTGCAGATTCGCGCGGGCTGGGCACTGGGCATTTGTTTGATCGCTCGGGGCAACTAATTGCCACGGTGGTCCAAGAAGGGGTACTGAAATACTTTCCTGCCTCCCGTCGATAGACCATAGCTCGATGCGCAAAAAGACTGTCCTATTTAGGCTCAGCACCGTCCTGGTTAAACGTACCGTTTCGGTAGGTGGTACTTGCGCGGTGGGAAGCGATGGGTGAGTTGCTTAGCTAAAAAGTAGCGACATCGGGAGGTGATTGTGAACGAACCGCCGATCGATGGTCGGACCGAGGTTCCACGTGCGTGAACGCGTCGTGGTTTACGTCGATTCGCTCGCTGCTCGCTGGATCGGTGCTATGGTTCTGTTTTGCGCCGTACTCTGGCTGATCGTGCTGATCGCTCGCTGTCACCATCACCCGGGGTAAAGTTTACCGCCGCCGGCTGGTAACTGACGGTCCTGGCTGCGATGGCATTAATCGCTCGTGGCATCATACTGGAGTCTCGAGTGACGACCATGCACGCGACAGCTGCGCCTCTGATGGTATTGGCGGGTATGGGCCGGGGGTGCAAGTGGCTGCCCTTCGATTTGCTCAGTGACGTGCTGGTAGCCAGTTCGGGGATGGTGCTTGATGTAGCCGATATCGTCAGGTCTACAGTCCGTGGATCTGCCACGTAACTGGAAATTGAGCAATGCCACCACCAGGGACCCTCTTGACGCCGAGGAGCAATTCTCCGAGTTAGTCACTGACTTCGCCGCCTTGCGCCATACCTATGTCTGGCAGATCGCGGTGGTGGATTGCAGCGAGTGGCGGCTCAAGCTATGGAGTGATCTTGTCGCGCTCGGGCAATCGCTGCGGGCAATACCTATCGCCGCGATATTGTCATCGATGTGTCTAGCTTCGACACGGTGGGACGGAAGTTCCGGCAACCTGTGTCAGGCAAGTGCAGCGCACCCACAATTGCGGCATCACGACTGAGATTATGGCAGAACAGGAACTTGACGATAGGCGGTTGACTGAATTTACCGAAGTAACGTGGGCATCGCACATCAGGGCGCACATGGATAGCCGATTTTACATGAACCTCGATGGAGTGCTGGAGAGGCAGTTTCCGTAATACAGCTAGATTGTCGCCAGAGCTTCCTCAGGCCGTGTGCAGGGCTTTCACTGGTCTGCGATTTCTGCCAGCAGGACGCCGATATCATCCTTGCTTGCGCTTTGGCGTCGTAAACGAAGCCCCGAACGGTATCGATGTACAGTGTAGCATTGACATTATGACAGCCGCTTAAAAGGCTGGGAGGATTAGTGGCTATCGCTATTGTGTTCGACCATTCCCGACAATCTTCGAATACATGCAATCCGGTCTATTGTAGTGTATTCTCTGCCGGCTTCTTCATGTCTTAGATCTGTTGATTGCACTTGAGTCACTATGACCATTATTACACGCAAGTTTCACGCGTTGGGCGAGTAATGCTAAGCGCTGATCTCGATAACGCAAATCATTCCCTTGATGTTCGTGTTGTTATCGCTGGAGTTCATGTCGCATCGCAGGCATCTCTAAAAAGATATTTGCGACCAATCGGCCCGCCCGCTCTGTTGGTTTTGAAACAGTTTGATCGTACGCCGGGCTGGGTTCTAAATTCGCGGGCATGTCATCGGCCCGTATCACCAGCGCTGTTTGCGGAATCGGAGGCTCGATCGCCATCCACCTGGCGGAGAATGTCTGGGCGATGTTCGCCGGGGTCCGCACCGATGGCGATGCGGCTGCCGATCACGACAGACCATCCGATTACGCTGGTCATCCTCGATATCACGGACGCTGATCGTGTTGCTGCACTAGACGGTTTGTTTCTCGACAGCCTGGAGGCCGTCATCATTGCCAGCGGATTGCCTTGAAGCACTCCTGCTAGCGGAGCTGCAGCCGCAATTCGAGTTAAACTTCTCGGTCAGGTTGCGGTGACCCAGGCGGTACTACTGCAGTTATGGTTTGCACAAGGCCGGATCGTTCTCGTTTCGAGTCTCGTTGGCAAAGTAGCGTTTCTGCTGATCTATGCATACTCCGCCTCGAAATTTGCACTTCAGGCCGTGGGCGACGTGCTGCGTATAGAGTTGAAGCGGTGGAACAGCGCTGTTGTGCTTATCGAGGTAGGAGCGACGGACACTGACATGTATTGGGATGGATACGTACGACATGTTGGATGGCGCGGCGGCGGAGCGCCGCGGACTGTACGAAGGCCATTTTACGGGCTTGGATACCTCGATCATGTCGTTGCGGGCAGTGGCGTCGATGTCCGCCGGATAAGGTTGTTGCCGAAACGCTGATGGCGTGGCTTCCTACGACGACGTGCGATTAGGTTCTTCGATGGATGAAGAGTCAACTTGAATATTCCCCCTACTTAGCTGTCGTTGGTTGCGCCGGTTGGCGGAGGGATGTGAAGTTACGACCTCGCTGCTTCGATGCATAGTTCTTCGCAGCGAGGGTCTTTGGGAAGGTGGTGAATGGCTATCACGACGGTTCTATCGTTGGACATCAGAGCGAAGTTGGGCGCCAACAGATCACCTAGCGCACCGTTCGGTGTCGATCGCATCGAGGTGTTCGTTAGGTTCGTCGAGCAGCACGATTCGGGCAGGTTAGAGTACAGCACGAACTAGCGGCAACTTCTTGCGCTGGTCCGCCGAGACTGACTGTGCGCCAAAGATCAACACGGTCGATAGACTCTCTGGCAAACTGGTGATCCAGCTGTTGAGGCCGACTGCCGCTAATACCGTTGCCAGTTCTTCGTCTCGGTAATCACTGCACGCGACCAGAAGGTTGTTTCAAATCGTGGTGGCGAAAATGTGCGTTTCCTTGGCGAAAAATATTTCAGTGCTGAGAAATTGAGTTTCATTGAATTGTCTGATGTCGACTCCGTTCAGCAGGACCTGTCCACACAGCGGAGGTAGCAGGTCCGCGACTGTCATCAGTAGTATCGTTTTTACCAGCGCCACTAGCTCTGGTGACGGTCAGTTGGACGCCGGGTGGTAGGTCGAGGGTTATCCGGAATGGCCGCATTGCTTCGGCATGTCCCAAACTGATTTCGTCGAATAACCTTCTAGTTCAGGTAGTTAGCAGTGTCGTTGTCGTAGATTACGCACGCCAAAGGCAGCTTGACGGAGCTAGGTCGAGGAGGCGATACGCCGCTGTTCGCGACCGTATCAACTGGACGGCGGCAGCAGGTAATGGAGTCATCGATTAAAATGCCTAAAGCGGCAACAACATCAGAACGGCCAGTGTGGTTTGGCAAGAAGTTTGGGGTTATTGCGATCCCGGCCACCACAGCGATGAGCAAACTGGTCCCGATCGCCGCGGTTGGCACTGCCTCAGCGACTGTTTCTGGCCTGGTCTCGCCCTCGAGGAGGTTACCCCAAGCATATTGCTGGCGTTGTGATTCAGCGATGACAATTGGCAGTGTACCTGTGAAGCGCAGTTCTGGCGCATGTTCAAGCGCAATCATGGCAGACGTATCGCGTTCGGAATGATGTTCCCGGGAAATATTTCCTGCGCCGCAGTGGCACTGTCAGCACACTAAGGCGCCACAACACCTGTGATTAGTAGGCAGATCTCCAGTACCGCAGCGGCCGGCCGAGAAATAGCTGAGAAAACAGCAGTTGCCGCCAGTGACAAGACCATTAAGACGTCCATGATAACTACCTCTCGAACCAGCGCGGTGGCCAATTTCGTCTACGTAGGCACCGACTCGTGCCACTAGTCCACCACTCGGTAGTCGGATAGAGGCTGCCACCGGTCCGTTGGTTAGCCTATGATAGATCTGCACGCGAAGCGGTGTTGGTCGCGCGTAGCACGGTGTCGTGTGTGGCCAGTCGCTCGCAGTAGTGTAGTAAGCCCCGAGAAATCGCGAAAGTTCTTATCGTGACCACCGCAACGGATAGATCCAACACGGTAGGTATTTGCCAGGCCCGGGTGATCAACCATGCTGAAACCCCGGCTAGCATCAGGATCAACGCGTCTAGCAAAGTCTTCTGCAGACTGACCCGTTGCACCCGTTTCTCTATACTTGTGATCTTTGCGGGATCAAATTGGCACACAATGTACCTCGCTATCTTATAGATTCGCGGTTACATCAGTAAACCCAGTCACCAATGGCGACAACGTGCTTGCGGTTGCCGACGATTACCATGGTCGCACCAGCTTGTGCACGTTGTACGATGGCGTGTACCATCTTGTTTTCGGTGTGGGTATCCAGGTGTGCGGTTGGCTCGTCGAGCAGCGGCACGGATGCGTCTGATCCGAAGGCTCGGGCCAAGCCCAGCCGCTGCTGTCCCAATGACAGTCTGACTCCTCTACTATCTACAATGGTTTCTTTCCCGTACAGCAGATTGTCCAGAATGGTGTCGAATCTAGGTGTAACGAAGGAAGTTTCAAGTTTTCAGAGTTGTTCAGACCACCCAGAAGAAGCAGGTTGTCACCGACGGTTCCCGGTATTAGTATCGGTCGCTGCGGCAGCCAGGATAATTGCCGCCACCAAGAGGCGGGGCTCAGGTCGGTGACGTCGACGACAGCAACGGCGACGCGGCCTGACGATGGCGTGGTTATTCTGGAGATTGCTTGCAGTGTAGTGCTTGGCCTGCACCTTTTCGCCCGGTCAACACAGTTAATTGACTCGGTTCGATCACTGCGGTGAAATCATTAGGGGCGCGGTCTTCGCGGCTGGTCACGCTGAGCTTTTCGAGGCTGATCTCGCGGTGCCACGCGCGGTGACTGTTTGTTGCGAAGGTGGGCCAGCCGGTGCGGCCGTTTCGATGCGCGAGAGTGCCTTGTCGGAAACAGCCCTGCAGTTCTGTGCCGCATGGAATTCCACGCTGACGCGCAGCAGCGGTCAGTACACGTCCGGCACCAGCAACAGGACGGTTAAGCCGAAGCTCAGACCGATCTCGCCGAACACCAGGTTAAGGCCGATACCGACAGCGATCAATGCTGCACCCAGCGTGGCCAGCAATTCATACACCAATGCCGATAAGAACGCAATCCTTAGTGTTGCCATCGTCGAGTATCGTTGGTCAGCAACGAGTTCGGCTATTCGATGTTTTGGAAACTGGTCACGGACCAGTGCCCGCATTGTGCGCGGATACCAGAGATCAGATCCAACAGTCGCGCTTGTAGGATTGTTGTAGCGACTAGCGCCTCCGCCGATCGTTCGGTCGTTGTCAACCCGATCAGCACTATGAAATTTGGTATCAACGGCAGTGTTATCAGTTCTATCGCAGTCGATTTCATGTTGTAGAGCGTGATCACGGTGACCGCCCCGGGGGGGGAGGATTGTGGCCAGCAGCAAACTCGGGAGGGGGTACTCGGTGAAGTAGGGGAGCAAGCCGTTGAGGCCACGACTGACCACTACCGCGGTGGCATCGAGCTGTGCTACTAGCCCACCGGGTTGCTGGGCTGTCACGGATGCCAGTACCTGACCGTTGAGATCGGCGATAACCGCGCTAGCGCCACGGTGGCCCAGGTGTGCCTGAAGCCAATGTGTAGTTGTGCGTATGATTGACAGCACAAACAGGATTGACAGTGGACCCAGCCAGTCGTGCAAGTCGCGTGCTGAGGGATCGGTGATTACCCGCGCGACGATGCTGGCCAGCAGAATCGCTGAGCTGATCACGCAGCTCGAGATCACCGCGCCGCAATCCACGGTGGTGGCCAGGAGGCGGCGTAACGCGCTGGATGTCTCCCCACAGTCGCGGATCCAGGGGAGCTCCGCTGGTTGAGTTTTTTGCGTTCAGGACGTACGCTTCGTCAGGCCGATCGGTGGAGGTTCGAGATTCGTTGTTGGAGAATCAAATATATCCACTCGTGATACACTAGTTTTAGTGGTACAAACATCGCAGTCACTCCCGTCATGATCTTGAGAGTGTAGAGAGTCGACGAGGTGTTGTAGATGTTCATGCTCCAGTGTGTGTGTGTTCAGCATCGAGGGCACCAAGTTTGGATATAGTATTGCGGAACAAAAAGATTACCACGGCTGCCACTACCACGTCGGTGCACGTGAACACCCAGCCTTCGGATGCGTGCCGCTATACCAATCATTACTGTTACCACCTGCGTGACCACCGCGACAGCTAACACCAGCCAGGTTCAGTTCTTACTATGCGCCAGTTGCATCCGAAGTTCGAAGCCCGCAACCAGTCCTGTCACCAGAAGCGACAACCAGGCAGAGAGTCGGTAGGCATCGTCGTGGATCGGACCGGAGATCTTCAATGTGGCAAACACCGCGCTGTAGATCAAAAACAGCCTGACTGTGGCTAAGCCACCCAACGTGTGTAGCCATTGAGCACTTCAGTGATTGACAGGTTGACGTGAGTATTGGTGTCCACGGGGAGTCCGCGAACCAAAATGGCGAACGTTACGCTCCACAATGCCGCAGGCAACTATGATCCGGCAACAATGCCGAAATCGGCCCAGTAGCGCCATGTTGTGCCGTCAATCTTGCCACGCCATTCGATGGCGACGGCACGCACGATCATGTCGAAAAGGATGGTCAGCAGCGGCAGGTACAATGTGGAGAATACGGTGGCGTACCAACCGGGAAAAGCGGCGAACATCGCAGCGCCCGCAACGATCAGCCAGATCTCGTTGCTGTCCCATACCGGGGCGATGGTGTTCAGCGCAGCGCGCTGGTGGGCTTCCTGTTCGCACGTGAGCGAACGGCTTCATTAACATACTCACGTTGAAGTCGACGCTCTCCAGGATGAACATCCAGGATGAAGAAGCCAAGGAACAGTGCTGTTATAACAGCGAACCACAATATCCTGGAGTCCCACTGGTCAACTCCTTTCGGGAGTTCGTAAGCGTTAGTAAGCGAAAGACAACGGGGCTACTTCGTCACTGCCGGGCGCGGTGGTCGCTGCCGGTTCGGCGTCGTGCTCCTGCGGTCCTTAGGTGACGTAGCGTTTGAGTAGCTAGCATCAGATGACCGCGAGCACCGTGTGGACTAGGGTGAATGTCACCAGTGAGGTTATGACCATGCTGGAAGTGTGGTGCGAGACACCTTCGTAGACGGTGAGCCGGACCAGTTGATCGCCGGTCGGGTTGGGGTGGCTATCCAGGGTTGGCCTCATTTCGGTGAACACCCAGCCGGCGCCGTTGGCCAGGAACGGTGTGGGAATGGTCAGCAGCGCCCGCCGAGCGAATCATCGCTGATTGGGAAGCCGACCGCCGTGGGTGCGTCACAACACCGTCAGTGCAAACAACGCTAGAATCGCAAGTAGCCCGATCGTCGCACGAAAGGACCAGTGGGTGACGAATAGGTTGGGTCGGTAGTCATTTGGTCCGCATCTTTGTTGGTACCTCTGCTGGATGTCGCGTACACTGTGCAGTGTCACATTGCTGAATTGCCTATTAGCACGGAACGGCAGAACGTAGAGGACCTCGATCACACGGGTAATGCTTTCGCAGTTGTTATGGGTGCCGACCGTGAGGATCGAGAAGGCCGGATCGGTTTCAGTGTCGCATAGCTATTCGGCCGAAGCCATTTTCATCGGTTGCTGTTGGAACATCCATTTGCTTTGGTGGTCACCGCTGAAGAACACGCCTACGCTGGCAACCAGCGATCCCGCTACCCAGGATGGTTGCTCGGGCGATACATGGTGTGGGCATCTGATTCGGCCCTGGTTTGGTGGGAACTAACTAGTCACCAGGCGCTGACTGTGACGACAAATGTCCTCGCGGTCAGCAATGAGACGGCGACAGCGTGCGAAAAAGCTTTTTGCGCAGTGTTATTGCTGAGCAACACGGAAATGCTGGTCAATTCGGCCCTCCGGGTCGTTGGGTTGTAGTGCCCGCCCACCGGATGCTGCATGAACGAGTTCGCTATAAGCATGAAGAATGCGGGCGCGTTGACCGAAATCGCGACAATCCAGATGCACGCCAGGTAAGACCCAGCTGAGGTAGCCTGCCCCATCCGAAGATAAGATCCACAGCCCTAGGAAGGTAGACTCGAAGAAATAAGGTGGCCAGGCCCTCCAGTGTTACCGGGGTGCTGAAGACGTCACCGACGAACCGTGAGTACTCGCTCCAATTCATCCCCAACTGAGATTTTTGGACTATTCCGGTTGCCATGCCGATGTTGAAGTTGATCAGGAACAGCTTGTCGAGGAATTTGGTTAGTCGATACCACGCGGTGTTACCGAGTTGTTACCCACACTGTTTACATAACGACTACCAAGGGAGCCAGACCAATGGTGAGGAGAACGAAGATGAAGTAGTAGACGGTGGTGGTACCGAACTGCCACCGTGAAATATCGACGGCGTTCGCCGGTCATCTCCCGAGCCTATGGGCCTAATTAGTTTGCTATGATGCAGTGTAGTAGATGGCCTTAGTCGGCGCTACTGGCAATTTCCCGTGGATTCGACGGCTCAAACGTGGGCCGTGCGTGATTCCTCGACAAACAGGTGGCTGGAATCATCAATGACCTTGCGTCCGAGGAGATACCACGTGCGCATGGTGCTTTATTTTTTATGACCTCAATGCGACCGCGCTTTTCCTCACTGAGGAGCTGGTAAGCTGTCTCCGGCACTTGAATGTATTCTCACCGAGTTGGTGGATTCCATCCCGGACGCGATGTTAACCGCGTCGCCCCACAACATCGTAGAAAACTACCGAGACTCCGCTACCTCGGTGATGACCGTGCCGTCGGTCAGCCCGACCCGCACTGGCATTGCGAGGTCGTGCGGATTCTCCAGTCCGGCTGCAACATCGGCCATATCGAGGGCAAAGTCCGCAAGCGCCTGTACATGGTCAGGACCTGGCCCTGGAACTCCGTGGACTGCCATGTACATGTTAGAAGTCACCGCTGACTTTGATCTTCTTCAGGCAGTGCTTGTCCACCGGCGCATCGAAAGCGCTGTATGGTTGGTCCGGCAACCGCCCTAGATCGGCCGGTGCGGTGTGCTTTGGGTGCTGTGCTTAGTGACGCCAACGATGTTGGCGCACAGGACCGAAGCATCGTCGTATTTATCGGCGATGACGGTTTGGTCGGGCTCTTTGAGCCGCTTGGTGATACTGGCTGGCAACATGTTGGCTAACAAGGCTTCGGAGCGGTCGTAACAGGCTGACATCATCACCTCGGCGCGCGGTGTCTCGCAAGGTGAACCGCACTGTAACGACCGCCATAACGCACGCCGAGGCTGTGGTTAGGACAAACCGATCGACTGGTCCTAGTCCTGGCTTTAACCTGGTGGTACGCGAAACCAGACGTTCCAGCGCGATGACAAGCTCGGTGCCGAGTGGGCCTCTAGTGGGCCGACGCCAACACGATGTTCTCAATATCCAACAGCACCACAAAACAGGCACCTGCGAAGAAGAACTGTAGAGCCCGACCGCGGTGCCCTCGTCCCCAGCAGCTTGGGAAGACCGAAATATATCGGCTATGCCGATATATTTCAACAGCGGGACTAGATCTGCGAAACGGTGCAGCAGCGGGACAATTGTGAAGATTATCGTGATGCCAACGTTGATCGAGCTGATCTACCAGGACTATGTTTCGGCTACAGTCTGCACAATCAAGAAACTCGCGCTCACCATCTCAGCCAGCCAGGTGGTTAGGTTAGGCACGCGTTGTCACCAGCCACAGTTTCGGTGTAATGTTGATTGTGGCCGCACGGTTGCGACACAGTCTGGGTGGTGCGCCGAAGCTGTTTGGTCCTTCCGATGGGGTACTATGCTTCTCAGCGGCTGCACCCAAAGCCTAGCCGTTGAGCTCAATGTTTACCGAGCTTAGGCGGTGAATTGCCGGCGGCTTCCGATAGTGCCCTCGGTGGGATTCGAACCCACACTGGACGGGTTTTGAGTCCGTTTCCTCTGCCAGTTGGGATACGAGGGCTTTATCCGGCTTAACTACCTTAGAGAGGAGCCTCCCAAGAGTTCACTCTGCCCCCGAGATCGCTAGCCGTTGGCGGCCACGTCAGAATGGCCTTATGACCGAACCCACGACCGACGCCGACGCCGCCACGCCGCACCGGGTTCTGATTGCTGAAGACGAAGCACTCATCCGACTCGACCTGGCCGAGATGCTGCGAGATGAAGGGTACGACATCGTTGGAGAGGCCGCTGATGGCCAGGAAGCGGTCGAACTGGCAGAACGCCATAAACCCGACCTGGTGATCATGGATGTGAAGATGCCGCGCCGTGATGGGATTGACGCAGCATCGGAGATAGCCAGCAAACGCATCGCGCCGATCGTGGTGCTGACCGCGTTCAGTCAGCGTGACTTGGTTGAACGTGCACGCGATGCGGGGGCTATGGCCTACTTGGTTAAGCCTTTCACCATCAGCGATTTGATTCCGGCGATCGCATTGGCGATGAGCCGGTTTAGTGAGCTCACCGCACTGGAACGCGAAGTGGCGACGCTGGCTGACCGGCTGGAGACCCGTAAGCTCGTCGAGCGAGCCAAAGGCCTACTGCAGGTCAAACAGGGCATGACTGAACCCGAGGCGTTCAAATGGATTCAACGTGCAGCCATGGATCGGCGGACCACGATGAAACGGGTGGCTGAAGTCGTCCTGGAAACCCTCGACATTTCCAAAGACACCTAGCCGGTCGGCAGCATGCTTGCCCAGCAAATTGCGTGAGAAAACTCTTGAGCACTCCACGATTGCCGACGAGCCATGACCGTACAAGCCCTGATTGGCGGTGATGCTGACCTTGGTCTGCTCGACCTAACGGCCGGTGGCTTGTCCACGGAGTTGCCAGGTTAGTTCACAGGCCTGGGCGATCGCCTGGGTGGGGATGGTCTCGCCGAAGTACGCCACCCCTCCCGACAGGTTGACCGGGATCTTCTCTTCTAGAGTGGCTGCTTCACTGTGCAGCAGCGCCTCGGCTTCATCCTTGGCGCACCGCCCCAGGTGGTTCATACCAGTAGAGTGCCAAGGCGGTGAAAGGTTGTAACCTGCGGCCAGGCTCAGGTCGTTGGGCCCGAGGCCGACCTAGGTATAGGCGGTGTCGAGAATTTGATCCTTGAACGCTCGGTCCGATGTTGGCGCAACGGCTATGAAATCTGTTGTGATGTAAGGTAATTCGTTCAGGAGTTGCGGGTAGTGTGGGGTGATAGTGATTGCGCGCACCGATGGTATCTTTCGTACAGCGAGCCGAGGTATTGGCGGGCTAAATTTGTGCTGGCCACGATCGATCAGTGCTGCCGCGCCGTCAGAGGTGGTGCATATATCCAGAAGTTGCAACGGATCGGCCGCCACCCAGCTGGCCAGTACATCGTAGAGACTGATGTCTCTTTGCGGAATTGGATATTGGGATTCTGTAGGCTATACTGGGAATTCTTGACCTTCACCTGGGCGAAATCTTCGAGTATGGCCCCGTAGAGATCCCTTCCATCCGCCGCCGCATGGGCAGTGCGAAATGCACCGGGTGGGTAGCCCCAATGAGATGGCACTGCCGTCAGTTTGGATCGTTGCAGTGTTGGCCTTCCATCGGTGCCAAAAGCCCCTTCGGCGTGATGATTTAGTGCGACGTTGCAGAAAGCAGCCAAGATCTGAGCCTGCGCACTTTGCGGCATCTGCGGACCGCTGACGCACGTGGTATAGCTCGAGCTGACTGGTACGCAGTTCGAGCCGCGTTTCTGTGCGAACGTAGCGATGGCAACGAAACCCGGATACCCGCTGTGGATCGTGTCTGCACTGGTTACCGGCTGAATCGGCCTTCAGTTTAAACTGAATTCAGTGAGTGTGTAGCGGGCGGTGATTCCCTCGTATTCGGTGAAGTCGTTGCCAGGCTTGCCCCACGGGTACATGCCGGTGCGGAGGATCTACACTGGTGTCGGCGTAATTATGTTCATGGGATTATCCACCCGTGTATCATGTGTTCGATCACGTCGTAGGTGAACAGCGGCATGGTGGTCCGCTCTATATCGACGCAGGCCTTCAGATCAGTGGCAAGTGTTGCCGTCTCGACCGCCTTGCCCCATAAACGATTAGCCTCTTGCGGGCCAGCGCGACCGCGTCGACAACCCAGCGGAGTCAAGTGTGTCGCTGGTGTAGGGTGGAGTTGAGACAGTTGTTCCCCCGGGGCGAGAAGACGCAGGTGCTGCATTGGGGGAACTTGCTGTAGAGCAAATAGGGGTTGCCGGTTTCTTTATCGGCATCGTCGGTGGCTAGCCAAATCCTTGGTCGCCTACGCTCGGTGGGTGACCTCTGGCATCGAGCCAGCGTACCGAGCCAAACTACAAAAACTGAAACGTATTACAACTTGCACCGCAGCTACCTGTGCGAGCCAGTATTGAACGGTGCATCGCTGGGGTAATTGAAGCCTAGGGTGTTGTTGGTTTTGTGTGGTTGAGGGGTGTGGTGGGTTATGTGGTGGGGATCGGTGGTGTGGGTTGTGTTGGTGGTTTAGGGTTGGTCGCGGCGTAGGTGGGCTGCTTGCAAGGGCCGCCGAGTAGTTGGTGTTGGTCACCGGCCGCGACATCGAAGCTGGCGATGCTGGGGGTGCGTCTGGTGTGGCGGGTGGCCGGGGATCAGTTGCGCTTTTCTGGTGATGTGTTAGCCCGCCACGCGCACAAGTCACCAGATCACGCCGTGGATGGCTTTTATCTTCCTTCCGCGGTCGATCCCCACAAAAAGTCAAGTACTGCCCTAGGCTAGAGCACCGCCGTACGCGTCATCACCGGCTGCGAGGTCATCGACGAACTGTGAAACCAACACGGCACCAACACAGCCGGGGGCACACCGGCTGGCCGAGGGCCGGTGAACAAACAGACACCCCACAGCCATAGCATGCACCCGAAAGCGCCCCCAACACCCAGCGCCAACAAGATCTAGGCTAGCCCACCAAACTCCCGACCGTATCGGCCAGCGATGGCACACCAGAACACTACTTCACCTGCCACCTATGAAACCGACCAACAATTCCTGCCACAAACACCAACACCCCCGGCCACCACACAACAACAACGCTTTAGTCAGCGCTGTCGAACTTGCGAGCTCGTAGTGCGCGCTTCACCACAGCACGCCGAACTTGCTCACCAAGAACACGTCGAGCTCAGCATCCAGCGCCGAAGCGATTGCCCAGCCCACCGGAACACCGCCGTGAGTCAACCTCAGGACGAGCAAATCCTGCTTACTGCAGTAGGACATCAGCTGTCCTGCGAACACGCTCCCAGTTCACGTCGGTCGCGGAAGTTGCACGTCGGTGTCTGCCGGAGGAAGTCACTCGGTGGGGTCATGGTCGCAATCTGGGCTACGGACCCCTTACCAATTCCAAGTAAGCTCGCGAGGCCGGACACCGACTAGACAAACGCGACGCCCTTATCGCGAACTGCTGTTTGCAACATGTGACTGTGCCATGTCGATCGAATTGTTGTCTGGATCGGCTTAGAAACCTGGATACCATTATGTAGAAACGGAATTGACGATGGTACTGGATCGATGAAAAACCGCGGCGTTAGGACTTTGGATTTACTAGCCTGGCTTGTGCTGTTCGTCGCTTCGGTCGGGCAAAGTAGGCAAGGCGAAAAATTATAGCGAGTTTAGCCTCTGGTCTCAAGTACGGATATGCGTTGGCCCGCGATATCAAGGAGTTTTTTGGGGTGATCCGGGGGAGTAGAACATTACACGGTGCGATCGCTAGCTTAGAGGAACGCGTCCTCATTGAGCCGCTGGTACGGAACGAGCCGCGCCAACCCTGCCGATTAACAGCGGACGGCGAGGCCAAACTTGCGGCAGTTGTTGGGGAGTTGGAGGTTATCGCCAAAGAGGGTGCATTACGGTTGAGAATACCGTAGCTTTCCCGTTTGGCTCCTTGCTGTGAACACAGATGATGCGCAGCGGGTGCTGTCGTGGTTATCTGCGCAACTAGTGGCATCGCTACGGCGACGAGCTGGTGGCGTTGCTGGAAGACATGTTCGGCTTTGAACCGTTTTTGGTTAGTTGCCGAATATCGACGTTCCGGGCAGGCATGATTGAGAGGATTCACGATATTAGACGGCGCGCTTTTAGCAACATGTCATTACAGCATCGTTTGCGCGGTTGTCTAGGCCGTCATCTTGACTGTAGTAGTTGGCGACTGGGTGAGGCTAACCACCAGAAGCTCGCTACCAAAACGGTGTTCCGGGCGGTAACCTGACTAATCACACAGTGTGTCCGAGGGGGGACTTGAACCCCCACGCCCATTAATTAGGGCACTAGCACCTCAAGCTAGCGCGTCTGCCATTCCGCCACTCGGACGAGACCTCAACCACAGTTGGGTAGCTAAGGCTATCGGATTGGTCTGCGCCGGACCAATCCAGCTCAGCGCTCCGGACTTGTCGAACGAATCGACAAGCGGCTGCTGTAAGTCGTGCAAAAGACGAAGATGTCACACCCGCTCACTGTAGTGGTGGTAGGAAAGGTGACTGTGACATTTGAGACCGACGTCCCAGTCAACCCGAGCAATGATGTGGTTGAGGTTGTCAGCAGGTTGATTCGGTTCGACACCACCAACACCGGCGACCCCGAGACCACGCGGGGTGAGGCTGAGTGCGCGCAGTGGGTAGCCGCCCAGCTCGCCGAGGTTGGCTACCAGCCTGAATACGTGGAATCCGGGGCACCCGGTCGAGGCAATGTGTTTGCCCGTCTTGCGGGTGTGGATCGTTCGCGCGGCGCCCTGCTTATCCATGGGCATCTCGACGTGGTGCCCGCGGAAGCCGCCGAATGGAGCGTGCACCCGTTTTCCGGTGCAGTCGAAGGAGGTCAGGTCTGGGGCCGTGGTGCGATCGACATGAAAGACATGGTGGGCATGATGATCGTGGTCGCCCGGCAGCTAAAGCAGGCCGGCATCGCGCCGTCGCGAGATCTCGTTTTCGCATTTGTTGCCGACGAAGAGCATGGTGGCAGTTATGGATCGCAATGGCTAGTCGATAACCGGCCCGATTTGTTCGACGGCGTTACCGAAGCTATCGGCGAAGTCGGCGGCTTTTCGCTAACTGTGCCGTGCCGCAACGGTGGTAAGCGTCGACTCTACCTGATTGAAACGGCCGAGAAAGGTATGCAGTGGATGCGGCTGACTGCACGGGGCAGAGCGGGGCACGGCTCGATGGTGCACGATCAGAACGCGGTCACCGCGGTCGCCGAGGCGGTTGCGCGTCTGGGGCGTCACCAGTTTCCGCTCGTGCCGACCGACACCGTAGTCCAATTTCTGGCCGCGATCAGCGAGGAGACCGGCCTCGAATTCGACATTGGGTCGCCCGACTTGGAAGGAGCAATCGAAAAGCTTGGACCGATGGCTCGCATGTTGAAAGCCGTGTTGTACGATACTGCTAACCCGACGGTACTCAAGGCCGGATATAAGGTCAACGTGGTGCCGGCGACTGCGGAAGCTGTGGTTGATTGCCGCATACTACCCGGCCGGCAGGCGGCATTCGAGGCTGAGATTGATGAATTGATCGGTCCTGATGTGACTAGGGAGTGGATCAAGGATTTGCCGCCATACGAAACTGCCTTCGACGGGGATCTGGTTGATGCCATGAACGCTGCCGTGCTGGCGGTCGACCCCGATGGTCGAACGGTGCCTTACATGGCTTCCGGCGGCACCGATGCGAAAGCTTTCGCACGCTTGGGTATTCGCTGCTTTGGTTTTAGTCCGCTGCGGTTGCCACCAGAATTGGATTTCACCGCGCTGTTTCACGGTGTCGACGAGCGGGTGTCCATCGACGCGCTCAAGTTTGGCATCGATGTGCTGGCGCACTTCCTGACACACTGCTAATCGCAAAGTATTAATCACGAGAGGATCGTCCATGAGTTTGCTGCCTGACCCATACGCCGCGTTGCCCAAGCTGCCATCGTTTTACCTGACGTCGGACTCGATTACCGACGGCCAGCCGTTGGCTACACCGCAGATCAGCGGCATCATGGGTGCGGGGGGAGCAGATGTCAGCCCTCAGCTGAGCTGGTCGGGATTTCCGACCGAGACCTGTAGCTTTGCGGTCACCGTCTATGACCCCGACGCACCGACCCTATCGGGATTCTGGCACTGGGCAGTGGCCAACCTGCCCGTAGACGTCACCGAGTTGCCAGCAGGTGTGGGCGGTGACGGTGAACTTCCGGCCGGAGCGTTGACGTTGATAAATGATGCGGGCATGCGCCGTTACGTGGGTGCTGCTCCGCCGCCTGGCCACGGTGTGCACCGCTATTACGTGGCGGTGCATGCTGTGCAGGTAGAAAAGCTCAATCTCAGCGAGGACGCAAGTCCGGCTTTCCTGGGATTCAATCTGTTCCAGCACGCAATCGGTCGCGCCGTCATCCACGGCACTTGCGAAAAGCACTAGCTAGGTCACACTGAACACCTTAGCAAGCGCCGCCGGTCGCGTTTTAGGGATACAATGTTGGACGGCTGTGACGTAATCGTATATACGTTATGACAGCCCTAGGCTTGGATTTGGATCGCCGCTGGATGTGGCGGCCTGGTTTGAGGAGCTGTTCAAGCGACAACCACGCCGGATTCTGCGGCGCTGGTAGGTCCGATCTTTATCTTTGTCTCGGGCGGAAAATCGGGCGACCGCAGCGCGGCTTGGTCGCGATTGGCGATTGTTTGTCTATCGGCTTTTGTGCTGCTCGGACACCGAAGCGTAGGTGGTCGACGTCGTGGAGGTATTGACTGTTGAGTGGGTCGCGGCGTTGCGAATCAGCCAGGAGTTGACCTCGAGTTGACTGCGGTATGTCCGGGCAATGCGAGAGTGGTTGCCGAAGCGGGCGGAAATCTTCACAGCTGGTGACATTGACTTTCCGACATTTTTCGGACGATGGTGTGTCGTGTTTATCGGATCATCGGTTGCAAGGCGTCGTGTTGGTCGTCGATGCTGCAGCGCCCCGGCTAGCCGTAGGTGTCGCGCGGCCCTCTGCCAGGAATGGACGTGTCGCTGGCACGACTGCTGCCAGCCTGTCATGAACTGCGATCTCGACTACACCATTGCATACGCCGATGGCGGGCCAACTTGACATGCGTCCAACTTGAAGTGCTCTATTGCCGTACTTAACCATGGGGTGAAGACGTTCTGGGGCTGGTGGTGGTTAGTTAGGTGTCTGACGGAAGGCTAATTTTGTTTTCGCTATCAGGGCGAACCTATATAACCGCGTCGAGCAGCGCACTGCCGTTTCCGAGTTTGTGCTTGTCCACCGGCCGGTATACTGGCACCGGAAGACAACCCTAGCGTGGCCGCTACCCCTGCACTAAAGCCGACCGGAGCGCGTTGGTGCCCAAACGCCGCCGCGCTCGCTCTCAAGACCGGGCCTATCACATAGCCCCCGAACAGCAACACAACCACCACATTGCTTATGTCCGGCGGGCTGAGTGTTCGAGCTACGCCCGACCGGCCCACCCTAAACCGACAATCACCCATCATCATTCTGATAGCACCGACTGTCGGATCGGCTGTCAGTGGAAGGGATCGAGGTACCCAGCCTGGACATTCTCGTACACCAGATTAACAACTGGCATGCCGGCTATCGTGGTGAAGAGGGTGCCGTCAAGCCTGAGCTGGTGTGTGTGCGACCGAGTCGGAGGTGGCGGACTCGGTAGAAGATCACGGCCCACAAGGCACTGTCCTGGGAGGTGAATAACGACTGGAGCATGTTGAACTGTTCTGGTGTTGTCGGAGATTATCGGTTCATGTCATTTCGGTCGGGGTGACTGTCTGATGGTAGCGCTGTTCGTATGCGACTGGTGGTCGGTATTGGGATTGATGAGGTGGAGTCTGATCGTGTTGTGCCAGTGCACTCAGGAGGCGGTGTCCCGTTCTAGTTCGACGCGACCGGTGAAGGTTGGACGCTAGTCGATTAACTCAGATTTGTACCGTCCTACAGCCCGAACCCCACAACCGATGCACAAAAAGTCGCGGTCACTGCTGATGGACCCGACGATACCGGCCTCGTGCAGCGCCTCGGTGAACGCTGATCGACGTATACCGACTTCCCGCTTTCCCCTTGTGTCTACGTGGTGAATCAAACCCGTTATAGGGACACGGAGCTATGTGCAATAGCGGGTGAGCAGTGCCTGATCAAGCACCGATGTGACCAAGCACCGCGATCTTGCTGGTCATCACCGGCCGGCCCAGGATGCTGGGGGAGAACACGTCCACACAAAACGCGGTATAGTAAACCCTTTGCAGCGTCCACACATACGTGCAATCCGCTACCCATCACTCATCCGGGTGGGTCGGCGTTGACCAGCCATGATCGAGCAGGTCGGGATGCTGCTGCGGCGAAGGCTTGTCGTGCTCAATCGTGCGAGTGTTGCACTTAAATTACTGTGCCCTACGTCGTCAATACCGGCGATGCACATCAGCTGTGCCGCCTTGTCTGGACCCCAACTGTGACCTGTGTGTTTAGCAGCACACCAAAGCCTGTGCACACCGTCAGATCAGTAGGTTAGCCCATCTGCAGATCAAACAGGGTTTTGCCGTCATACGTGTCGGTAAAATCGGTTGCCCGCACAAAATCTGCCGCCTGACGGTGTCGTAGGTAGACGGAGTGAACTGCACGTCAGCCTGTTCAGACAGCACACGACAGATCGGATCGACCCAAATTCTTCGCGGTGGATATTGATGTACTCCACGATCACTGCAGTCAGCGATCGACTTCCACCGCGGCGAAAAACGCGCTCACTATTCGCACAATCTCGTTGACAAGCTTCAATTCTTGCACTTGACATTCACGCTCGGCCTAATCGCTCCTCTGGCTACCACCGTATCCCGCCCCGACTTCTCCCGCCATCCTTCTTGCCCTTATTGCCGCTCCCGCAACTCCTGCGAGTACGCCCACTGTGATACCATCCATACCACATCCTCTCCGTGTACAGAAAGCCTCCAGCGAACCCAAGACAATGCAAGAATTCACCCAGTACGCATTACAGGAAATCGTGCGTCAGGTGGTTAACTTCGAAAAGGTGGAGCCGACCGTAGGACCAGATACCGCAGGGTGTCTGCATGTATTTCTCAGTACGTCAAGAATTTTAATGCACACCGTTGTTGAGGGAACCACCAATGCTCCCTGAAGATGTCGAGGATTCTATTGCGTAGCCGTGAAGTGGGGCAGCTCGGGCAGAGTAGATCTGTGTGTAGTAACTCCTCTTTACCTGGTTGGCGCTGAGTCGACACAAAAGTCAATTATTAATGTATAGCTCATCTAAAATAGAATAGAGCAAACAATGAGGACAAAAGCCTTTGTTGTGTTTGAGGTATTGCTAACAACGCAGGTCATTGCTGGAGGCGGCTTGCTTACGGACACGAGAAAGTTCGGATTTGTTGTTGTGCAGGAATAGTTTTTTCACCGTGCACAGAAGCCAACCATAATGATTGCACCCGCCACATGCAGCGCCGGGTTGCCGAGGAATTTTTGGAGCCGGTCATGGACAGTACAATGGCGCAAGACCGTCAAGTTGTGCATGAAAGAGAACGATATTCTGATGGTGACGATATTCTATGCCAGATAATTTGGCCGCCAATTTTTACGCTTATGCTAGGTTAGCGCAAGCGATGAGTAAAGTAAGGAAAATCCCATGACGAAGGAGGATCCGAAAGTGCACGCGATGCAGACAGGGATAGATGCACAGAGGCGTTCCGGAGATGCGAATCGCGCAGAAGCCATGACGTGACCAGCCAGAGCAGCAAGCCCGCTGGCCGCAACTATGAGAGGTGGCTTTGATACATGCGTTGGTGGGGTTGGTCGCTTGGTCACACCTGTCCCTGAATAATTGCATGTGCGCTACAGACCGAATACTGTTGATTACCAGCGGTATTCAGTGTCCTAGGTAAAACTTCCCAGCAAATTGACAGATTTTCCAATGCACTTGTGCTCGTTGGGGGTCTGTGCTATATAATATTGAGGGAAAATCGCTTAATTTCGCTGCGGCACAGCGTAATCATCTGCGATACGCGTTCTCTCGGTCTATACTTCGCAGGTTACCAGCAGGTACTTGTTCCGGTAGCTCTCAATATCAAGAAATCAGCATAGTGTAGTTGAATATCGGGTATATATCCTAAGATACATTTCTTTGTTCCCAATAGATATTTTCGCGCTCTGGACTATCGGGGCATTTCACCTGGAGGCTCGGAAGTGGTCATGGGGCTAGAAAGTTGATATAAAGTCAATCAGATTGGTTGCGCAAGAACTCGAAAAACTGAAGATTCGCTCTATTCAGGAGCGGATGGGATTCATGTTGTCCACAATCAAAGTGGAAATTGTGCGTTGGTCTATGCTTTTTGTGCTGATGAACAGGCTCTAGACTTAGATATTTGGGTCAATATTTTGCGCATATATTTGATTTTTTCTCAAAATTTTTTGCGATTGTTCGACTCGATTGTCGCAGTTTTATATTTTTGAGTGCTGTTATCAGTTGACTACCTTGCGTGACAACAATACCCACTAGAGGAACAAAATTTCGATAGATATTGCGCCGATCTTGTCTTAGCGAGATTCGTGTATTCAACAGGTAGAACGTTAACGCAGCGGCGAGGTCATAGCACGCCACTACGAATAGGGGACTCCAGCTGACGAACGCCGGAACGTTGGCAAATCGGATGTGATAGGCGGCGGTATAGCCAACGGCGATAGCATCACGTTTACGCTGGCAATGATCCCCGACGGAAGGTGACGAGTGGCGGATGTTATGCTGTTACTTTCCTCCTGGGTTAGTTAGTGCATTATCTCAATCTTTTTGCTAAGGGTCGTGGTTGCACAATCCCAGACTGCGATTGTTCTCGGCAGTGATGCGAGTACAGACGTCCAGGATTGGGCGACCACGCGCCACACCGACATCGACCAGCTGACCTTGGCTTGCAGATTTCACCGTTCCGAGAAACTGCTACGCGACGACGCTACAGATGACCAGGATACGGCGCATGACCTATCCTGGCGGTTGTTTCGATTTGTCGGCCGCTGACCCGACCGCGTCGCGCAGTGAGGCGAACCCACCGTCATGAAGCCGGCGTGCGATGCCGTCGTGAATGTGTTTGGGCCACAAGCCCCCGCCGTAAACGAATCCGGTATAGCCCTGGAGCAGCGAGGCGCCCGCTGTAATGCGATCCCATGCGTCGTCGGCGGTCTCGATGCCTCCCACGCTGATGAGCACCAGACGGTCACCGACCCGTCCGTAGAGCCGGCGCAACACCTCGATAGCGCGGTGTGCCACCGGCGGCCCCGAGATGCCACCTGCCCCTAGCGCATCGATTCCCGGTGTCACCAAGCAGTCACGTGACACCGTAGTATTGGTTGCCACGATGCCTGCTAGTCTCAGTTCGACGGCCAGGTCTGTGATGTCATCGATGTCGGAATCGGAGACATCGGGTGCAATCTTGACCAGCACTGGTACTGAGGCCTCAGCCAGGACGGCTGACAGGATGGGGCGCAGCGACTCGACTGCTTGTAGATCGCGGAGCCCCGGCGTATTCGGGGAGCTGATATTGACAACCAGATACGAGGCCAGCGGGCCGACCAGCCGGGCGCTGGTCCGGTAGTCATCGACAGTCTGGGCGGCCGGCGTTGTCTTGGTCTTGCCGATGCTCACCCCGATAGGTACTTCGGGGCGGTGGTGGGCGAGCTGAATGGCCAGCGCTCCAGCGCCGTGATTGTTGAATCCCATCCTGTTCAGCAGAGCCCGGTCGGCGGGCAGTCGGAACATGCGCGGAGCCGGGTTGCCTGGCTGTGGATACGCGGTGACAGTTCCGACTTCAGCATAACCGAAACCTAATGCACCCCAGGTAAGCAGCCCCATCCCGTCCTTGTCGAAGCCTGCAGCCAGCCCCAGCGGTCCTGGGAAGTGCACCCCAAAAACCGTGCTGGCCAGCACCGGATCCGTCGGTCCCAGTACCCGGCGCAACAACTGGCGCAGCACAGCAATGGAGGTTACGCCGCGCAGCACGGCAAAAACGAGTGTGTGTATTCGCTCGGGTGGGATCAGGAACAGCAGCCGGCGTACGACCCGGTCCATCACAGTTCCGGCTGGCCGGGTCACCGGTTGGATCCTGTGTTTTCCAGATGAGAATTATTGCGGCGCAATAACATCCTCCTACTGCTGTCGGTGTAGATCCGCACCTTGGTCAGCTCCCAACCGTGATATTCAGCGTCAATGGGCGGCCAGGTAGATGCGCTAAGCTGTGGCCACTTCTGGAGGTAGGCGCAACGGCACCCATTCGTACTCGTTAGACATCTCAGCATCTCAACCGGCAGATAGCCGGCTCCACGGTGGTGCCGATCGGTTGCTCAATGTGTACCTGCCGCGTGCTCGATGATCTGCACTCCCGCGCCTGACTCCGATACCACGTACAAGGTGTCTGACGCTTCGTCAAAAGCCAGCGAGTTGGGTTGCTGCACGGTTGGGTAACGTACCTTTTCGACGGGGATTCCGGTGTTCAGATCGTAACCAATAACGATGTTAGAGGCGGTTTGGGATACCCAGGCCAACTTGCGGGATCCGGCTAGCCCGTACGGGGCGTGGCGCACGGGATAAGTCTGACGCAATATTAGTGGGTCTACACTGTAGACTAACAGCTGGCCACTGCGGGTGTCGGCGACTAAGATCCGGCCCAGTGGATCAGCGGCCAGCGTGGTTGCGCCTTCGCCGGCTCGCAGCGCTTGCTGGACATGACCGTCGGCGCCGATCGTAGTTACCGACGTCTGTTTACCATCTAACACTACTGTGTTATTTCCTTGCGTTACAAGGGAATCGATACGCGCAAAGATCTTTTTTCGGTTGCTAGCGGTAGCGGTGTCGGTGCCAGGTGCCGTCGCGGCAAGGGTGTAGACAGCGCCGTCGTCGCTGCCCAGCACCAACTTGGCGTCCGCTCGGCGTGCGATTGCGGTGAATTTGGCGCGCCCAGCGACGGTGACGTTCACCTGTGAGGTGTGACCGCCTACGAGATCGACCACGAAGTAGCCACCGTGCGTGGCAAGATAGGCGGTGCCATGGTCGTCGCTGGTCAACGCGGTTGCAGGCCCCGGTAGAACGATCACGCGTGGCCGAGTGTGCGTGTCATCGAACACAGTAATGTTGGCGGGCGCAGTGGGATCGGTGCCTGGGCACAGGACCGCCAACCGGCGAATGCCGCTGTCGAATACCGCACCTTGCGGGTGGCCACCCAGTGGTCGCACTGCACCCACCGGCTTCTGTGACACCGGTGGTGAACCGGCTGGCTGCGCGGGTTCGATGGTGGGTGGAGAGCTATCAAGCGGATTCGACGAACAGCCGGTCATGAGTGCTAGCAACACGCCAGCTAAACAGCGTTGAAATGTTCGTTTACCTGGCGACAGCAACGGTTAACCCTAGAATATGGTACATCAAACTCGAATTCTGGGGAACAATTGTTGCATCCAATCTGCCATCTTGCAACATGTACTGGTTCTGGAGAGGTATCATGACAGCATGACTGTAACCGTTGACCGGAATATGGTAAAAAACGAGTTTACTGTCGAGGAAATTTCGACGGGAATTTTCGCCAGCGGGTACGGACAAGTCGGTGATGGACGCAGTTTTTCATTCCACATTGAGCACCGGTCGTTAGTTGTCGAAATTTACCGGATACGATGGGCCGGGTCTGTTTCGCAGGCCGAAGAAGTAGTCGCGAGAGCGATTCGCGAGCTGGTCGACATCGACCTCACCGACGAACGCAGCCTGGCTGCGGCGGTACGGGATTCGGTCGCACGCGCGTTACCGGTGTCACGTTAGTCGCATTCGGTACCGGCTGCTAGCAGGTACGGTCGTCGTCGTGACTGCGGTTTCGGCGATGTCATGGTGGCAAGTCATAGGTTTGGCCGTAGTGCAAGGTCTCACGGAGTTCTTGCCGGTTTCATCCTCGGGTCACCTGGCAATCGTGTCGCGCATCTTGTTCACCGGCGATGCCGGCGCATCATTCACCGCGGTCAGCCAACTGGGCACCGAGGCCGCGGTACTGGTGTACTTCAGACGCGATATCGCACGCATTCTCACTGACTGGTGTAGAGGCCTGACCGTCACGTCGTATCGCACCCCGGACTATTGGTTGGGCTGGTACATGCTAATCGGGACTATCCCGATCGGCATCCTGGGCCTGGTGTTCAAAGACGAGATCCGCTCGGGAGTTCGTTCTCTGTGGGTCGTGGCGACCGCGTTGGTGGCGTTTTCGGGAGTGATCGCCTTCGCTGAGTATGTCGGGCGTCGGAATCGTTGTATCGAACAGCTGAACTGGCGTGATGCTCTGGTGGTAGGATTTGCCCAAACGCTTGCGTTGATTCCTGGTGTATCGCGATCCGGCTCGACTATCAGCGCCGGGCTGTTTCTCGGACTAGATCGTGAATTGGCCGCCCGATTCGGCTTTCTGCTGGCCATACCCGCTGTGTTCGCGTCCGGGTTGTTCTCGATACCGGACGCCTTCCATCCTGTCACTGAGGGGATGAGTGCCACCGGTGCGCAGCTGCTGGTGGCCACCGTGATCGCGTTAGTCGTCGGTTTAGCTGCGGTGTCCTGGTTTCTGCGGTTTCTGGTGCAGCACAACCTGTACTGGTTCGTCAGCTACCGGATAGTCGTCGGCGTGGGTGTGCTCATCCTGCTGGCGATCAAGACAGTAGCTGCGACATGACGGTCATCCTGTTACGGCACGGACGGTCCACGTCGAATACCGCAGGCGTTTTGGCTGGTAGGTCCGACGGTGTCGACCTCGATGACAGGGGTCGCGAGCAAGCCGTCGGTCTGATAGGCCGGATCGCTGAGTTGCCGATCCGGGCGGTGGTATGCTCGCCACTATTGCGGTGCCGGCGTACCATCAAACCGCTCGCCGAAACGCTGTGCCTTGAGCCGTTCATCGATGACCGGCTGTCCGAAGTGGACTACGGGGAATGGACAGGCCGCAGCATTGGTGACTTGGCGAAAGAGCCGTTATGGCAGGTAGTGCAGGCACATCCCAGCGCCGCGGTGTTTCCCGGCGGTGAGGGTTTGGCGCAGGTGCAAGTGCGCGCGGTGGCCGCGCTCCGTGAATACGACCGGCAACTCGCTTCAGAACACGGTGAGGATACCCTATGGGTCGCCTGTACTCACGGTGACGTCATTAAGGCGGTGATTGCCGATGCGTTCGGCATGCATCTGGACAGCTTTCAGCGCGTCATCGCCGACCCGGGATCAGTGAGTGTGATCCGCTACACTCAGCTGCGGCCGTTCGTGCTGCACGTTAACCACACTGGTGAGCAGTTGTCGTCGACATTGCAGGCCGTGATGAAGCCTTCAGGTGAATCCGACGGTGATTCTTATGGCGAGCGCTCAGGAGAGATGCGGAACGAACCGGGTGCTGCGCTGCCGTCTGGTGATGCGGTGGTCGGCGGCTCTGTCGATTAATTCTGCGGCTTTGTCAATATAATTCTTTCGGATCCGTTTCGCTCCCGCGTCCGGGTCACACCTTGGGCCCAACTGCCGGTATTTTAGAGATGCAATGGCCCGCGCAATTCACGTCTTCCGCACACCCGACCGCTTCGTGGCCGGGACTGTTGGCCAGCCCGGGAATCGCACCTTCTACATCCAAGCGGTGCACGATTCTCGGGTGGTGTCAGTGGTTTTGGAAAAGCAGCAGGTTGCGGTGCTGGCAGAACGCATCGGTGCGTTGCTGCTCGAGGTTCATCGCAGGTTCGGCACCCCGGTGCCCCCGGAGCCCGCTGAGATCAATGATCTTAACCCACTGATCATGCCGGTGGACGCCGAGTTCCGAGTCGGCACAATGGGCCTAGGCTGGGATTCGGAAGCGCAGACCGTGGTGGTGGAGTTGCTGGCCGTTACTGACGCCGAGTTCGACGCCTCCGTGGTGCTCGACGACACCGACGAGGGTCCCGACGCGGTGCGGGTGTTCCTGACGCCGGAGTCGGCACGACAGTTCGCCACTCGCTCCAACCGTGTCATCTCGGCGGGCCGTCCGCCGTGCCCTCTGTGCGACGAACCGTTGGACCCTGAGGGGCACATCTGTGCGCGCACCAACGGTTACAAGCGCAGCGCACTGCTCGGGCCTAACGATGACAACATCGAATGGTGATGAGCATGAGGTGTTGCGGGACGGCGAACTGACGGTCCTTGGACGTATCCGTTCGGCCAGCAATGCCACTTTTTTGTGCGAATCGACGCTGGACCAGCACAGCGTGCATTGCGTCTACAAGCCGGTATCCGGTGAGCAGCCGCTGTGGGATTTTCCGGACGGGACTTTAGCTGGCCGCGAATTGAGTGCATACTTGGTTTCGACTGGCTTGGGGTGGAACATTGTTCCCTACACGGTCATTCGTGACGGGCCGGCAGGTCCTGGCATGCTGCAGCTGTGGGTGCAACAGCCAGGTAACGCGGCCGACTCCGATTCCAGGTCCGGGCCCGACATGGTTGACCTATTTCCTGCCGACAAGCTGCAACCGGGTTATCTTCCGGTGTTGCGGTCCTACAACTATGCTGGCGACGAGGTCATCCTGATGCACGCAGACGACACCCAGTTGCGGCGACTGGCGGTGTTCGATGTGTTGATCAACAACGCCGATCGGAAAGGTGGCCACATCCTTTACGGTCTCGACGGCCATGTTTACGGGGTCGACCATGGTGTGTGTCTGCATGTGGAAGACAAACTGCGCACAGTGTTATGGGGTTGGGCCGGTAAGCCAATCGACGACCAAACCCTAGAGGAGGTCGCTGGGCTGGTTGACATCCTTAGCGGCCCGTTGGCTGATGCGCTTGCCGGGCAGATCACCTGGGCAGAAATCATCGCCCTGCGTAGGCGCGCGCACGCGGTGTTAGACAACCCGGTGATGCCCGGACCGAACCGGCATCGTGCCATTCCATGGCCGGTATTTTAATGACCAGCTATGCCCTCGGCGATACTAAAACGGTGAACATGGCCGCCCATGACAAAGGGGATTACCAAGCAGAGCTAACAGATGCGGCACTCGCTGCCGATCTAGCCGCGGCAGCGGGGGAGTTGCTCCTCGAAATTCGCGAGGAGATCGGTTTCGACCAGCCGTGGGTGCTCGGCGACGCTGGTGACAGGCAGGCAAATTCGCTTCTACTGAGCCGGCTGCGGGCCGAGCGGCCGTGTGACGAGGTACTCAGCGAGGAAGCACATGATGATCGTGTTCGGCTGAAGGCTGACCGGGTGTGGATTATCGACCCACTGGATGGTACCCGCGAATTCTCCACGGCGGGGCGCGATGACTGGGCGGTACATGTCGCGCTGTGGCAACGTCCCACCGGGGGCTTAGCAGACGGCCGGTGCGGGATCACTGATGCGGCGGTGGCGCTGCCGGCCCGCGGGAATAGAGTGTATCGCAGTGACACCGTGACCGCCGGCGCTTCGACTGGCGGTGTTCCCAACCTTCTCCGGATTGCCGTCAGTGCCACCCGACCGCCCACAATCCTGCACCGGCTACAGCAGACGTTGGCCATCGAACCGGTGGCTATCGGGTCTGCGGGGGTTAAAGCGATGGCGGTTGTCGACGGCGATGTGGACGCCTACCTGCATGTCGGGGGCCAATGGGAATGGGATTCGGCAGCGCCAGCCGGGGTGGTGTTGGCGGCTGGTATGTACGCATCGCGCCTAGACGGCTCGCCGTTGCGTTACAACCAACTCGATCCGTATCTACCCGACTTTGTGATGTGTCGCGCCGAAATCGCGCCGATCCTGCTCGGCGCCATCCGTGAGTCGTGGTAATGAACCGCCTTCGCGGGCACTAAGGCTGCCATGAGGGCTGTGGTTTGGGTGGGGACCACGATCATCGATCGCGGCAATTTCACTGGATGCTTGGCTTAAAGTCAACGACATGCTGTCGTGGTCTTTTGCAAAGGTTCCGGCGTTGCCGGGCCGCGGCCCGGAGCTCAGGCTGTACGATACCTCTGATCGACAGGTGCGTCCGGTGTCTGCTGCTGCTGCGCCCACCTGCAAGGCGACCATGTACGTCTGTGGGATCACTCCTTATGACGCCACCCATTTGGGCCACGCCGCGACCTATCTGGCGTTCGACCTGATCCACCGACTATGGCTGGACTTGGGTCACGACGTGCATTATGTACAGAACGTCACCGATGTCGACGATCCGTTGTTTGAACGCGCTGATCGTGACGGCGTCGATTGGCGCGACCTCGCCGAACGCGAGGTCGCGCTGTTCCGCGACGATATGGCGTCGCTGCGGATACTGCCGCCGCATGACTACGTGGCGGCGACTGAAACGATTGTCGAGATCGTCGAACTCGTCGACGCGATGCTGGCTTCGGGGGCTGCGTACGTCATCGAGGACGAGTACCCGGACATTTATTTCCGAGCCGATGCAACGCTGCAGTTCGGCTACGAGTCGGGCTATGACCGAGACACCATGCTGCGACTGTACGCGCAACGCGGCGGCGATCCGCACCGGCCTGGAAAAAACGGCGAGCTCGACGCATTGCTGTGGCGGGCTGCACGACCTGGCGAGCCCAGTTGGTCGTCACCGTTCGGTCCGGGCCGGCCGGGCTGGCACGTCGAATGCGCGGCAATTGCGCTCAGCCGTATCGGCATCGGACTGGACATTCAGGGCGGGGGCAGCGACCTGATCTTCCCGCATCACGAGTTCACCGCGGCGCATGCTGAATGTGCCAGAGGTGAACGGCGATTTGCCCGGCACTACGTGCACGCTGGGATGATCGGCTGGGGCGAACACAAGATGTCTAAGAGCCGCGGCAACCTGGTGCTGGTGTCGACGTTGCGCGCTCAAGGCGCCCCGCCCTCGGCTATCCGGCTGGGTCTGCTAGCCGGGCATTATCGGGCCGACCGGTTTTGGAGTTCGCAGCTGCTGGACGAGGCTATCGCCCGATTGCATCGCTGGCGCACCGCTGCCTCGATGCCCGCCGGTCCGGACGTCGCCGACGTTATTGCCCGGGTGCGCGGGTATTTGGCCGACGATCTTGATACTCCTAAAGCGATTGCCGCATTGGATGGTTGGGTCACCGATGCGCTGGAGTACGGAGGCCACGATGTGGCGGCGCCAAAGTTGCTGGCAACCGCGATCGACGCGTTGCTGGGGGTGGATCTGTAATCGTCGCAGAGACAAGGTGCGGTTTTCGGCCATGACATCGCTGCACGGCAAAGTCGTGTTCATCACGGGTGCTGCCAGGGGCATTGGAGCGCAGCTGGCTTGTCGGTTACGCGATATGATATGAGATGCCAAACTTGCACTGATCGATCTGGTAAAGCCAAGCAGGCGTTTACCGCGGCCGCCGACGTGCGCGATCCGTCCGCTTTGCAGGCCGTACCTGAGCAAGTCACAAACGCTCCGGCGGTATGGACGTGGTCATAGCCAAAGCCGGCATCGCCAGTTACGGTTCTGTGCTTCGGGTCGACCCGGCGGCGTTCAAGCGGGTGTTGGACGTCAACTTGTTTGGTGTCTTTATACTTATAGTGGTGCGTGCCACGTTGTCGGTGTTGATCGACCGTTGAGTTTATCTGCTGATCATCTCGTCGCTAGCCGCCTTCACGAACGCCATCGGGGATGATGCCTTACAACGTGTTGACAGGAAGGCAATGACATTTCGCTAATTTCGTGCGAATGGAGTCGGTCCGCTCGGTGTCGGCGTCGGTACGGGCCCACATGTCGTCGATCGATACCGCACTGCTTCGTGACACTAAGGCCGAACTACTCGCCATTTGGCAAACTGCTTTCAGTGCTGCTCTGGCCATCCCACAAGACCAGCGCGGTGAATCGGTGCGCTACGGAGTTTGTTATAGGGTTTCGAAGGCTCCAAGGACCACATGTATTCTCCGAATTGAGGGTTTGTTCGGCTAGATCCAACTGGCGTTGTCCACTCGGATAGGCGAACTGCCAGCCCAAAAAATCTCTATTAACTGATATTGTACACGTATGCAGAGGTTGTCACGCTCGGTCGCTCCACTAAGCTCGTACAACTAAGGACTCAGCCAAAGTCTAAAGTGCCATTCCGGAAACTCGAGCGGTTGTCACGGAGAGTCGTGGAAAGTGAGTGCGAACCCGATAACCGTGATGAACGCAGCTGCGGCATAGCCAAACATAACCAGTCAGTGACCACCAACCGGCGTGCCAGTATGCTGTTAGCCACGACGGTAGTGATGGCCATGAAGATCATGGCCATTCTGTGCAATTTGGTCGTGCGGTTGTACCGATTTCTTAGGTTAGGGCAACTCGACCGCAATGGGCCTAGTATCTTTGCTGGGCCATGGTCTCTGGCTATGGGATCAGTCTGAGGATTTCACTGGTGGGTTGGCGATTGCTGGGAAAGGTCCGGTATAGCCCATTCTTTCACGGGCGATAGTCATCACGCGCTTGCGTATTGAGTACCAGCCTGCAATCAAGGCTGGGATGATGACGACCAGTGACGCCACTGTCCAGGTGCCGATCGGTTTGTCGAACGCCATTATAATCAGTACCGTGCACAAGAAAGCCAAAGTAAGGTAGCCACTGTACGGAGCTAGCGGCATGCGGAAGCGGGGTCGGTGCATGATCCCGGCTTTGGCCATCTTGTGTAATCGAAGTTGACACAGTACGATAGCACCCCAGCCGGCGATGATGCCCAGCGAGGCCACACTGAGCACGATCTCAAAGGCTTGACCGGGGTTGAATGCGTTTAGTGCGACACCGCACAGGCAGATGACGGCGGCTAAAAGGATTCCGCCATATGGCACACCGTTTTTCGACATCCGCGCGGTGAACTTCGGTCCGCTACCATTTATTGCGATCGAATGCATGACGCGGCCGGTTGCATACAGTCCGGCGTTGAGGCTGGACAGCGCGGCGGTGAGCACCACGATGTTCATCAGATCGCCGGCGCCGTGGAAACCGACCTTGGAGAAGAACGTGACGAACGGGCTTTCGCTGGCCTTGAATGCACTGTAGGGCAGCAACAGTGCCAGCAAGATCACCGACCCGACGTAGAAGATCGCGATGCGAGCGATCACCGAGTTGATCGCTCGCGGCATGATTTTTTTCGGCTCGACGGTTTCGCCTGCTGCGGTGCCAACCAGTTCAACGGCAGCGTAGGCGAACATCACTCCGGAGCTAACCACTAGTAGCGGCGCTACGCCGGTGGGGAACAATCCGCCGTAGCTAGTCCAGAGGCTCAACCCAGTGTTGTGGCCGTCGACCGAATAATGCCCGCCGAGGAAGATAGTTCCTACGACCAGGAATGCTATCAGCGCGCAAACCTTGATCAGCGAGGCCCAAAACTCGAGCTCGCCGAACCATTCCACAGAGATCAGGTTCATCGCCAACACCACCGCCAGGGCGAGCAGCGCAAGAGTCCATTGTGGCAACGTCGTGAAGATTGTCCAGCGATGCAGGTAGGTGGCGATGGCGGTGGTGTCCACGATCGCTGTCATTGCCCAGTGCAGGAAGTACAACCAGCCGACAACGTAGGCGGCTTTCTCGCCGAAGAACTCACGTGCGTAAGACACGAAGGATCCCGATGAAGGACGATGCAGCACCAGCTCGCCCAGGGCGCGCAGTATCAGGAAGACGAACACCCCGCAGACGGCATACACCAGGAACAATCCGGGCCCGGCCTTGGCCAGCCTGCCGCCGGCGCCGAGGAACAACCCGGTACCAATCGCGCCGCCAATCCCGATCATCTGCAGTTGTCGGGGTTTGAGCCCCTTGTGGTAACCAGCCTCCTCGCCGAGGACATCAGTCCTCGACGCACCGGATTTTGGTTCGGGGCTCTCAACCAGCATGGCCATACTATGGGGTCCTAATCGTTGTCCTACCAGGGTTCGGTGGGCTTTCCGCGAATCGTGAAGATGAGGTTAGTGTGCAATTTGGTCGTGCGGTTGTACCGATTTCTTAGGTTAGGGCAACTCGACCGCAATGGGCCTAGTATCTTTGCTGGGCCATGGTCTCTGGCTATGGGATCAGTCTGAGGATTTCACTGGTGGGTTGGCGATTGCTGGGAAAGGTCCGGTATAGCCCATTCTTTCACGGGCGATAGTCATCACGCGCTTGCGTATTGAGTACCAGCCTGCAATCAAGGCTGGGATGATGACGACCAGTGACGCCACTGTCCAGGTGCCGATCGGTTTGTCGAACGCCATTATAATCAGTACCGTGCACAAGAAAGCCAAAGTAAGGTAGCCACTGTACGGAGCTAGCGGCATGCGGAAGCGGGGTCGGTGCATGATCCCGGCTTTGGCCATCTTGTGTAATCGAAGTTGACACAGTACGATAGCACCCCAGCCGGCGATGATGCCCAGCGAGGCCACACTGAGCACGATCTCAAAGGCTTGACCGGGGTTGAATGCGTTTAGTGCGACACCGCACAGGCAGATGACGGCGGCTAAAAGGATTCCGCCATATGGCACACCGTTTTTCGACATCCGCGCGGTGAACTTCGGTCCGCTACCATTTATTGCGATCGAATGCATGACGCGGCCGGTTGCATACAGTCCGGCGTTGAGGCTGGACAGCGCGGCGGTGAGCACCACGATGTTCATCAGATCGCCGGCGCCGTGGAAACCGACCTTGGAGAAGAACGTGACGAACGGGCTTTCGCTGGCCTTGAATGCACTGTAGGGCAGCAACAGTGCCAGCAAGATCACCGACCCGACGTAGAAGATCGCGATGCGAGCGATCACCGAGTTGATCGCTCGCGGCATGATTTTTTTCGGCTCGACGGTTTCGCCTGCTGCGGTGCCAACCAGTTCAACGGCAGCGTAGGCGAACATCACTCCGGAGCTAACCACTAGTAGCGGCGCTACGCCGGTGGGGAACAATCCGCCGTAGCTAGTCCAGAGGCTCAACCCAGTGTTGTGGCCGTCGACCGAATAATGCCCGCCGAGGAAGATAGTTCCTACGACCAGGAATGCTATCAGCGCGCAAACCTTGATCAGCGAGGCCCAAAACTCGAGCTCGCCGAACCATTCCACAGAGATCAGGTTCATCGCCAACACCACCGCCAGGGCGAGCAGCGCAAGAGTCCATTGTGGCAACGTCGTGAAGATTGTCCAGCGATGCAGGTAGGTGGCGATGGCGGTGGTGTCCACGATCGCTGTCATTGCCCAGTGCAGGAAGTACAACCAGCCGACAACGTAGGCGGCTTTCTCGCCGAAGAACTCACGTGCGTAAGACACGAAGGATCCCGATGAAGGACGATGCAGCACCAGCTCGCCCAGGGCGCGCAGTATCAGGAAGACGAACACCCCGCAGACGGCATACACCAGGAACAATCCGGGCCCGGCCTTGGCCAGCCTGCCGCCGGCGCCGAGGAACAACCCGGTACCAATCGCGCCGCCAATCCCGATCATCTGCAGTTGTCGGGGTTTGAGCCCCTTGTGGTAACCAGCCTCCTCGCCGAGGACATCAGTCCTCGACGCACCGGATTTTGGTTCGGGGCTCTCAACCAGCATGGCCATACTATGGGGTCCTAATCGTTGTCCTACCAGGGTTCGGTGGGCTTTCCGCGAATCGTGAAGACAGGGTTAACTAGCGATCTTTTCCTACTCAAACGGATGACGGCAAATTGTTCGGACACCATGGCCTCAGCTAGTGCCTAGCGCCCGAATCCCGGGCGCCGACGGCGCAAATAGCGTTCGAACTCGGCGGCTAGCGCATCGCCGTCGATCTTGCCCAACGCATCATTTACATCGACCTCGGCGTCGCCGCGCTTCTCCAGTGATTGCACGTATTCTGCCAGCTCATCGTCCTCGGCGGCTATTTCGGTGATTGCCTGTTCCCACTCCTCGGCTTGCGTCGGCAGGTCAGCCAACGGGACCTCGACGTCAAGCACGTCTTCTACACGGCGCAGCAGTGCGACCGTAGCTTTCGGGTTGGGTGGGTGTGACACATAATGGGGCACCGCTGCCCAGAACATCACCGCCGGTATCTTGGCTGCTAAGCAGGCGTCTTGGAACACCCCGGCGATCCCTGTCGGGCCCTCGTAACGGGTTTCCTCTAGACCGAAGCGCCGCGCCGACTCCGGTGAGTAGGCCGCACCTGAGACCGGCACCGGCCGAGTATGCGGGGTGTCGGCCAGCAACGCTCCGAGGATCACGACAGTGTCGACGTTGAGCTTATCCGCGATGGTCAGCAACTCGGCACAGAAGGTGCGCCAGCGCATGTTTGGCTCTACTCCGTGCATCAACACCACATTGCGGTCACTGCCCGGTGGGCGACAGTGTGATATCCGCATTGCTGGCCAAACCAGCTCCCGGGTAACTCCATCTACCTGGCGGATGACCGGGCGATTCACCTGGTAGTCATAGTAGGCCTCGTCGTCGATCTCCACAATCGGATCGGCTTCCCAGACGGCATCCAGATGCTCTAAGGCTCCGCTGGCCGCATCGCTGGCATCGTTCCAACCCTCAAACGCCGCCACGACGACGGTGTTGTGCAGTTCGGGCAGCGCGCCGCGATCCGGCCCACCATCTCGCAAAGTCACAGAATCAGCGTACGGCTTTGAGGCCGACGACGATGCGTGTTGTGTAACGGCTCGATGAGGAGGCACCTAACTGCACGTACCGAGGTACCGCTGGGCTGTACAAGAACTAAGCGATTTGTATTAGGTTCATTATCCTTGTGCGTGTGACTGCCGCTAGCCGACACTTGTACGACACTGATCTCCTGGAGACTTTGGCGCAGCGCGTGGTGGTGGGCGACGGTGCAATGGGCACTCAGCTACAGGCAGCGGACCTCGCATTAGACGATTTCTGCGGCCTGGAGGGCTGCAACGAGATTCTCAACGAGACGCGTCCTGACGTACTGGAAACCATCCATCGCTGCTACTTCGAGGCAGGCGCGGACGTCGTCGAAACCAACACTTTCGGCTGCAACCTGTCCAACCTTGGTGACTACGACATCGCCGACAAGATCAGGGACCTGTCGCAACGGGGCACCGTGATTGCGCGACGGGTCGCCGACGAGCTGACCACCCCCGACCACAAGCGATATGTGCTGGGGTCGATGGGGCCGGGCACCAAGTTGCCCACCCTGGGCCACACCGAGTATCGGGTCGTTCGAGACGCCTACATCGAGTCGGCGTTGGGCATGCTGGACGGTGGCGCCGACGCCATCCTGGTCGAAACCTGCCAGGACTTGCTGCAGCTCAAGGCTGCAGTGCTGGGCTCGCGGCGCGCTATGATACAGGCCGGTCGGCACATTCCGGTCTTCGCCCACGTGACCGTCGAGACGACCGGAACGATGCTGCTGGGAAGTGAGATCGGCGCTGCGCTGGCTGCCGTAGAGTCGCTCGGTGTCGACATGATCGGTTTGAACTGCGCAACGGGCCCTGCCGAGATGAATGAGCATCTGCGGCACCTGTCCAGGCATGCCCGCATCCCGGTGTCTGTGATGCCCAACGCCGGGTTGCCGGTGTTGGGCGCCAGGGGCACTGAATACCCGCTGCAGCCGAATGAATTGGCTGAAGCGTTGGTTGGTTTCATCGCTGAATTTGGGCTTTCGCTGGTAGGTGGCTGCTGTGGTACCACCCCGGAGCACATCCGGGAAGTGGCCGCAGCTGTAGCCAGATGCAACGACGGGACAGTGCGACGCGGCGAGCGTCATGTGACCTACGAGCCGTCGGTTTCGTCGCTGTATACAGCCGTTCCATTCGCCCAGAATACCTCGGTCCTGATGATCGGCGAGCGTACGAATGCCAACGGCTCCAAGGCTTTTCGTGAGGCAATGATCGCCGAAGACTATCAAAAGTGTCTGGATATCGCCAAAGACCAAACCCGCGCCGGCGCACACCTGTTGGATCTGTGTGTCGATTACGTCGGCCGCGACGGCGTTGCCGATATGAAGGCGTTAGCCGGTCGGCTAGCAACGGTGTCGACATTGCCGATCATGCTGGACTCTACCGAAATACCTGTTTTGCAAGCAGGTTTGGAGCACCTGGGCGGCCGCTGTGTGATCAACTCCGTCAACTACGAGGACGGCGACGGTCCCGAGTCACGGTTTGTCAAGACCATGGAGCTGGTCGCTGAGCACGGCGCCGCGGTGGTTGCGCTGACCATCGACGAACAGGGTCAGGCCCGCACCGTTGAGAAGAAGGTCGAAATCGCGGAGCGGCTTATCAATGACATTACGAGTAACTGGGGCGTTGATAAATCGGCGATTCTCATCGACTGCTTGACGTTCACTATCGCCACCGGTCAGGAGGAGTCACGCAAAGACGGCATCGAGACTATCGAAGCGATTCGTGAACTGAAGAAGCGGCACCCCTCGGTACAGACCATTCTTGGGTTGTCCAACATCTCCTTTGGTCTCAATCCTGCTGCGCGCCAAGTTCTTAACTCGGTTTTTCTGTATGAATGTCAAGAAGCAGGACTGGATTCCGCGATCGTGCACGCCTCAAAGATACTGCCCATCAACCGGATACCCGAAGAACAGCGCCAGGCTGCGTTAGATTTGGTGTATGACCGCCGTCGCGAAAACTACGACCCGCTGCAGAAGCTGATGTTGTTGTTCAAAGGTGTGTCGTCGGCGTCGTCGAAGGAAACACGGTTGGCAGAACTCGCTAAGCTGCCGTTGTTCGACCGGCTAGCGCAGCGGATAGTCGATGGTGAGCGCAATGGTTTAGATGTCGATCTCAACGAGGCAATGACCCAAAAGCCGCCGTTGGCGATCATCAACGAGAACCTGCTGGACGGCATGAAGACAGTCGGTGAATTGTTCGGCTCTGGGCAGATGCAGCTGCCGTTCGTGTTGCAGTCGGCCGAGGTGATGAAAGCCGCTGTGGCTTACCTAGAACCGCACATGGAGAAGTACGACGGCGACTTAGGCAAGGGGTCAGCCAAAGGACGGATTGTGCTGGCTACTGTCAAAGGAGATGTGCACGATATTGGCAAGAACCTCGTCGACATCATTCTGAGCAACAACGGCTACGAAGTGGTAAACCTCGGCATCAAGCAGTCGATTGCCAACATTCTCGAGGTAGCCAAGGATAAAAGCGCCGACGTGGTCGGGATGTCGGGCTTGCTGGTGAAATCGACCGTGGTCATGAAGGAAAATCTCGAGGAGATGAACACTCTCGGAGTCGCTGAGAAGTTCCCAGTGCTACTTGGCGGCGCGGCGTTGACCCGCAGCTATGTGGAAAACGACCTGGCCGAAGTCTACGAGGGCGAAGTGCATTACGCACGAGACGCTTTCGAGGGTCTGAAGTTGATGGACACCATCATGAGCGCCAAGCGCGGCGAGGTGCTTGCGCCGGGGAGTCCGGAGGCCTTAGCGGCAGAAACAGTTCGCGATAAGGAAGCTGAGCGCAAGGCACGCCATGAGCGGTCTAAGCGCATTGCAGCGCGGCGTAAGGCCGTTGAAGAGCCAGGTGAGGTGCCCGAACGCTCCGATGTCGCTACTGATGTCCAAGTTCCGGCGCCGCCGTTCTGGGGTTCGCGGATCGTCAAGGGTCTGGCGGTGGCCGACTACACCAGGTTACTCGACGAGCGCGCGTTGTTTTTGGGCCAATGGGGATTACGTGGTGTGCGCAGCGGTGCGGGACCCGCGTACGAGGATTTGGTGCAGACCGAGGGCCGGCCGCGGTTGCGGTACTGGCTAGACAGATTGTCCACCTACGGAGTCTTGGGGTACGCCGCCGTGGTGTACGGTTACTTCCCGGCGGTTTCCGAGGGCAACGATATCGTTGTGCTTGCTGAGCCGAGACCGGACGCCGAGCAGCGGTATCGGTTTACCTTCCCGCGTCAGCAACGCGGTCGGTTCCTGTGCATCGCCGATTTTATTCGATCCCGGGATCTGGCAACCGAGCGGAGTGAAGTGGACGTGTTGCCGTTCCAGTTGGTGACCATGGGCCAACCCATTGCTGACTTCGTTGATGAGTTGTTCGCGTCCAATTCCTATCGGGATTATCTCGAAGTGCATGGCATCGGTGTGCAACTCACCGAGGCGCTGGCCGAGTACTGGCACCGGCGCATTCGTGAAGAGCTGAAATTCTCCGGAGACCGGACGATGTCGGTCGACGACCCCGAGGCCGTCGAAGACTATTTCAAGCTCGGCTATCGGGGCGCCCGCTTCGCGTTCGGGTATGGAGCATGCCCTGACCTGGAGGACCGGGCCAAGATGATGGAGCTGCTACAACCCGACCGCATCGGTGTGATGTTATCTGAAGAGTTGCAGCTACATCCCGAGCAATCGACTGATGCGTTTGTGCTGCACCACCCGGCGGCTAAGTACTTCAACGTCTGAGGGCTACCTTGGCCCGTCAGCCCTCCAGGTGTGCTGCCGCATCGGCTCCTGAGAAGCTTCGCCGATATAGAAGCTGCCCAACAAAACGAGTCGTTTGGCTTGGTTGGCAGTAGAACTCGTGAGAGGTTCGGCAAACCCGAACAGTTCGATACCGTGGTCGGTGCCGAGGATCTGCTCGGCTATTCCCGAGTCTGATACGGTCATGCTTCCGTTGTCTACGAGGAGTGCGAACCGGTACTGTCGATAACGGAATCGCCCTGAGCAGCACCTACCCTTGGATGCGGGGAGACGTCGGTGTCGTGGCCGTGACGGATGTAGCAGTGGCGACGGGCGCAGCGGGGCTGGTGCCGATAAACGTGACTCCGCTAATCGCGGGCAAGCTCTGCCCGGCCAGGGCAGTTGGAATGTGCTACGTCGATCAACGGTCTCGCATCTTCGCCCAGCACGCAACCGACGGCAAGCCCGGTCAAGCCGACCGCATCGATAAGCAACAGCAGCGGAGCGAACGGGCCGAAATAGATCATGGTGTCTAACATTGAGTAAGTGGTGATTGTGATGACCTGGCTGGACCCCAAGTAGGTGAACGCGTTCAGTAGCTGGGTGATGAGCATGCTGAGAGGTCCGGACAGGAATTCGGCGGCTAGGTTCCAGAGAAACTCCGGGAACTCCTTGATTAGCTAAACAATTAATTTGTTGGTTGGGTCGGGGAAGCTACCACCGGAGCCGCTGGTGGCCGACGATGTACAGCGCGGGTGACGTCGCTGCCGCTGCTTCCAGGCTTTCGTTTGAGACCACTTGATAGACGCTCATTGTGTTTGCTGCCTGAACCCCACATCTCCGTGCACTCCGTGCATATAGTCGGCTGTGTTGAGCGCCAGGGATATGGTGTTGATGCCAAAGAAATTGGTCGTGCTCATTGCTGCATACTGAGCATGGTTGGCTGCGAGGTCGGTGAGAGGTCGATATGCCGCCCAATGCGGAGGTGTAACCGGCGGCGGCCGGCACGTAGCCAACAAAAGAACGGTTGATGGGCCGTGACGAACCGCTCTGTGCTCGGCTCCATCTCACCTGGTTGCATGCGAGGATACGAGTAATTGTCGCGAGTTCGGTTGTAGCGTCAATATGTATATTTGGACTGCCAGAAATGGACCGGGACCGGTGCCAGTGGACAGCAGCACTGAATGCACCTTGCTGGCAGTACAAGCTACACCGTAGAAGTCACGTTCGGGGTTGACCGTCCTTCAGCCACAACATGTAAACATATACATATACGATTAAATTAAAGCTTACATCAAGGCGTTCTAGGGCAACGTGGTGGCCTTGGATGGTTGTGCCCCAAGCCTCGGGGGTAGGCAGTTCATCTTCGGTGTGCGGGGTAGTCCCACCTCAGGAAGGTGCTGGCCATGCCCGACGGGGCTTTGCCTGCACTGTTGCCGCTGCGTGACTGGAGGCGTCTCGAGTCGCTCGGTGAAACCGCCGTGACTTTGCTAGCTGGCATGTGAAACAATCGCTGGCCGTGAAGACCTTCGAGGATCTGTTCGCCGAACTCAGCGATCGTGTTTCTACCCGGCTTACCGGCAGTGCCACAGTGGTATCCCTGGACGGTGGAATACATGCGCTGGGCAAAAAGATCCTGGAGGAGGCCGGCGAGGTGTGGTTGGCTGCCGAACACGAACCCAAGGAAGCGTTGGCCGAAGAGGTTAGCCAGTTGCTGTATTGGACCCAGGTGCTTATGATCTCGCGCGGGCTGTCGCTCGATGACGTCTATCGGAAACTATGAGCATGCTGCGGGTTGCTGTTCCTAACAAAGGTGCGCTAAGCGAGCCGGCTACCGAGATCCTTGCGGAGGCTGGCTATCGGCGACGCACTGATCCCAAGGACCTTACTGTTGTCGACCCCGTCAACCGCGTTGAGTTTTTCTTTCTGCGGCCCAAGGACATTGCCATCTATGTAGGTTCCGGAGATCTCGACTTCGGCATTACCGGAAGAGACCTGGTGCACGATTCTGATGCGTCGGTGTGTGAACGCCTGGCGCTAGGTTTCGGATCGTCCAGCTTTCGTTATGCCGGCCCTGCTGGACGTGATTGGACGACTTCGGATCTAGCCGAAAAAAGGATCGCCACTGCCTATCCGAACTTGGTACGAAAGGACTTGGCTGCCAAGGGTATTGAAGCAAAAGTTATAAGACTTGACGGCGCTGTCGAGATCTCGGTGCAACTTGGAGTGGCCGACGCCATCGCCGACGTGGTCGGGTCCGGACGCACTCTGAGCTTGCATGATCTCGTGGCCTTTGGCGAGCCATTGTGTGATTCGGAGGCGGTGTTGATCGAGCGCGGGGATCGAGGCAGCCACGATCACCATGAGACAGTCGCGGCGCGCGACCAACTGGTCGCTCGGATCCAAGGGGTGGTGTTTGGTCAACAGTATTTGATGCTGGACTACGACTGCCCGCGCTCGGTACTGGACAAAGCCACGTCGATCACGTCGGGACTGGAGTCACCGACCATAGCTCCACTGGCCGAGCCGGGCTGGGTTGCAATTCGTGCGTTGGTGCCCCGCCGAGATATCAACGGGATCATGGACGAGCTTGCCTCCATCGGAGCCAAAGCGATTCTGGCTTCTGACATTAGGTTCTGCCGATTTTGAGGCTTCGTTGTGTTAGCCGTTCGGCTACGGCCGATTTCCATCGGACTAATGACACCCTCTTTGGGTTATATCGGTATTTGTCGCTGAGCTGTTCATCTTGACAGGAGGGTCTCCGTGACGCATTACCTTGTTCTTTTGCTGACTCTACTTGATTGGTGTTACTGCCGAATCTTATTATCTGACAGCTCCCAGCTGTGGTTTCCTGAGCAACTTTACTCGCCTGGATCAACTTCCTTGGTACATAGTAAATTGGGGTAGGTAATTTCATCACTGTTGTGATCCTCACCGTTATTGTGGTCGCAGAACTGGTCAACGACAAGCTTCCTAAAACACCGACTTGGATCGAGTCTCCAGCGTTTACTGTGCGGAGCGTGACAGGCGCGTTTTCCGGCGCTGTAATAAGTACCGTCAGGTGCTATTTGTGACCGCACTTGGTAGCCGGCTTCGTTGGTGTGGTGCTCGGGACCCTGGGTGATTAGCAGGCGCGCAACTGACTGGTCGTTGCCGCCGATCCAGATCGCCGTCGACCTGCCGGATCGTGCTGCTGGAGGATGCAATCACGGTCTTGGGCTGGTTCCGCAATCGTTGCGCTCACGGGTTCTCTGTGGGTAAGCATGTCAATGCGGTCGTCGGTGGCGACGGGCAGGCTGATGACTGCCGAACAGCCCGTGGTGATAGTAGAAGCGCAAACTCAGTGGTGGCACCCGTGTCAACATCGGATGTATCCCAACCAAGAAGTTGGTAGCTAGCACGCATAATAGCGCAATTGGACTGCCGTGGAGTATGATACAGCAGTAAGCGCTGGGCTAATTAGTGTGGACATGGCGAAAGTCAAGGGGCGCAAAGACCGCCAGGTTGTTTAAATCTGTTTAGACAACCTGGACAGCTGCAACGTCTTTCGTGGCTACGTTTGTTTCGAGGATACGCGTACCTACTGCGTCAGTGCGGACTTGCTGCGGGCTGACCGGATCTTCCTCAATGTTGATGGTCTTGTGGTGGTGCCGGACATCCCGGGGCTCTACGATATCGAATCCTTTACCGATACCGAATTCCTTACTTATGTTGTATAGATTCTCGAGCTCGATACTTTGTTATTCCACCTCGTCATCCTCGGTGGCAGTTACATCGCGTTGGAGTGTGCGTAGATATATCGTCGCTTAGAAGTCCGGGTGGGGTCATCATCGAGAGGTGCCTACGGACTGGCCTTCCGCGAAGACCAGGCTGTCTCAGCCGCCATCAGAGAGATCCTGGAAGTTGGAGGTATCAACATTGCCGTCGGAGTTAACGATGTGTGGGTTAGTAGGCGCTACAGTGGTTCCGGAGGATTTAAGCTCACACCCAGTGCTGGTGTTGTTCCGCTTCAGGGCAACCAATCTATTGTTGGCCGTGGGACGGCAGTCTAACAACGACGATCTGGTTCCTGAGATCGTCGTTGTGCATACTGAAGCTTGCGGCTGCAAGGTAGTCGACAACCAACTCAAGATCAATGTCGACTATATTTGGGCGATGGGAGATCGTAACGGCGAGGGTGATTTCATCCACACGTCCGTACAACGATTACGAGATCGTTGCTGCCAACCTGCTTGACGATGACCCGCCTTGTGTGAGTGACCTCACCACCTATGCACTGTGTATCGACTCCCTGCTGGGGCGTGGCGGCATGACCGGATCTCACGGCAGCAAGACGCTGATTGGTAAGCGTCAGTGACTAGGGTTGGGTAGAGAAGTGGACAAGGTGAGATGCAAGGCTACATTAAGTTTTAAGGCTACATTAAGTTTTATAGTGATCGACAGCCAATGCTCATTAGGTCCCTGGGAGCAGCCATCTTTGGAGTAAGCGGTGACCGAAGCGATTCACACCATTCTGAACGTCATGTCAGCCAAAGCGCCCAATACCACGCTATCGCGCACGGTGCCCCACCATCCCACCGTCAGCGATCTCATTTCCAGGATGCTGCAGGAGGTGCGGCTACTCGAGTAGTACCTGGGTGCCAATTGGGTGTTTCCGACGGTGAGATCGACAGCAGCGTGCAGGCCATTCGCACTTCCTCGCTCCAGCTCAAACCTTGACGAAAACTCGTCGCGACTAAGCCGCCGGTTCCGTTAGACGGGCAACGGCTTCCGTGTGCGCATGATCCGGCCATCCAGGGTAGGGCGGCGGCGTACCTCCGAAAGCCGGACAATGATCCTGGTGTGGGCACCACTCGCATAACCGCGACGGATTGGGACGGAAATCGCCTGTTTCACGAACGCATTGGATCGTGTGCCAGATTGCCATCAACGTCTTTTCGAAGCGCAACAGCTCGTCACGGTCCGGCGCGTAGTCCAGCAGCTGGCTGTCAGCCAGGTAGATAAGCCGCAGTCGGGTGGGCAGCACACCGCGTGAATGCAGTAGCATCACTGCGTAAAACTTCATTTGAAACATCGCCTTGAACTCGGCTAGAGCTTGCGCAGCTGGCGGGGCCTTGCTGGTCTTGTAGTCCACCACCCGTAGCTCGCCGGTGGCGGCGACGTCGATCCGGTCGATAAAGCCGCGCAGCAAGATGCCGTCGTGCAATTCGACTTCCACACGTTGTTCGCAGCTTTGCGGGTTGAAGCGGGTGGGGTCTTCGAGCCGGTAATAGCTGGAGAGCAACGTGCGGGCTTCGTCCAGCAATTGGGTTCGCTGCTTAGCATCCAGCTCGCCGACCAGGTTTTGCTCTGCAGTGATCATCTGTTCCCACACAGGTTCCACGAGCGCTCGTGCAGTGTCTGAGCAGCGCCGCGGCGCGGGCAGGCTATAGAGCCGTTGCAGCGTGGCGTGAACCAGTGAGCCGCGGAGCTGCGCGACAGACGGCGTTTCGGGCAACCGGTCGATCGCCCGGAACCGATACAATAGTGGGCACTGCTTGAAGTCCGCCACACGCGAGGGTGATAGTGCAGGCCGTGGCGAACATACATTCGGTCGGAGTGGCTCCGGCTGGTCGATCATGACGGCAGCCTAGGGTGGGACACCGACAACCCCAAGCACCAGCGAGGGCGAGTCGGCTGGCACGCTAGACGGCGTGTCCGCAACTGGCCCGTTCACTGTTGGCGAGCGCGTCCAGCTCACTGACGCTAAAGGCCGCCGCTACACGATGTCGCTCACTCCTGGTGGCGAGTTCCACACTCATCGCGGCTCGATTGCCCACGATGGGGTTATCGGCTTGGAACAAGGCAGTGTGGTGAAATCCAGCACCGGTGCCCTGTTCTTGGTCTTGCGCCCGTTGCTGATCGATTACGTGATGTCGATGCCGCGCGGGCCACAGGTGATTTACCCCAAGGATGTCGCTCAGATCGTGCACGAAGGTGACATCTTTCCCGGTGCCCGGGTGCTGGAGGCCGGGGCTGGATCCGGTGCGCTGACGTGCTCGCTGCTACGCGCGGTCGGGCCGCAGGGGCAGGTGATCTCCTACGAACTGCGTGCCGACCACGCCGAACACGCTCGTCGCAATGTGTCTAACTTCTTTTGTGTCTCCGGTGCCGAAGGCCACCTACCGGACAATTGGCAGCTCATCGTTAGCGATGTTGCGAACTCAGAGTTGCCCGACGGTTCCGTCGACCGGGTGGTGTTGGACATGCTAGCGCCGTGGGAGGTGCTTGACACGGTCTCGCGGCTGGTGATCGCCGGCGGCGTATTGGTGATCTACGTGGCCACCGTCACCCAGTTGTCGCGGACCGTGGAGGCTCTGCGGGTTCAGCAATGTTGGGTTGAACCGCGGGTGTGGGAAACGCTTCAGCGGGGTTGGAACGTGGTCGGTCTGGCGGTTCGGCCACAGCATTCGATGCGTGGGCACACCGCGTTCCTGATTTTGGCCCGCCGGCTGGCGCCCGGCGCTGTCGCGCTGGCGCCGTTAGGTCGCAAACGGTGAGGAGCATGACGGCTAGTGATGATCGCGAGTGCGGCGAAGCCGGGCGTAGCGAGTTATCATCATTTGATTAGCGTATACTACTATATCGGAAAACCGCCTGAGCTTAATCGTCGCTGCGTTGCAGACCGCGGCGAATGTGGAGCAGCTCGAACTCAGGGTGTGCGGCTACTAAGCGTTCGGCGGCATCGAGCACATCAACGGTGTGACTGCGGTCGCCCGACACCATAGCCACACCGACGCCAGCTCGGCGATGCAGGTCGTGTGAACTGGTCTCAGCGGCCGACACGCCGAACTTGCGCTGCAGCTCGGCGACAATTGGCCGGATTAGCGACCGCTTTTGTTTGAGTGAATGGACGTCGCCCAGCAGCACATCGAACTCGAGCCAGCCGATCCACATACCGCGGGTCAATGCGGAGGTGGTGGGGCCGGAGTCGGCGCCTGGATTGGTGCCGGGCTAGTTACGCCCGATGCGTTTCCGAACGCTAGCAGCATGTCCGCGGTTCGCTTGGATAACTGCCAGCTCTGTTGCGGGGGCGAGAAGGGTGTGAACTCCATCGGGAACGAGAATACGCTGTTGTTCGTTTGGGCGATGTTGATACTGATAGTGGCCAGCACATCGGACGGATTCTTGTTTGACCATGCGATGTTGTTTGCCGCGAAGGTCATCGGCAAGTAGCCGTTGTCCCGCAATGCGTTGCTGAACTTGTCCAGGGTGACAGCGCTGTCAGGGGTTGCGCTTTCGATGAGAGGTACCTTGTCGATGCCCGGAATGTTGGGGTCGGCGAGCCGGCTAAGTACATCGGTAAGGACTTCCGGAGCCGGCAGGGCGGTAGCTGGCGGAGCAACAATTGAACTCGAAATGCTCGGGCAAGCGGATGGAATAGCCGACAATGATGTGCTGGATTTGCTATGTGCACATCCCGAGCATCCGAGCACTGCTACGGTTGCGATAGCGCTCAGGGCGATGAAAAAGGTTCGGCGCGTCCAGCGCAACACGTTGGACTACGCGCCTACGCCGACGGACTCCGGCATCAGGCTGGCGGGTGCAAGAGAAATCACATGGCCGGCACACGTGCCCCGGATGACAGCATGTGCCGCTATGCGTGTGGCGAGGTATTGTGTAGTCACGGCTGCCCTTTCGATTCGGCTTACTCAGCGCAGACATTACCAACGCTAACGGAGGCACGACTTTAATTTTAATGGCGGTTTAATTTTAATGGCGGCATTTCATTTCTGCGCACGAAGAGGCAATCGCCGGTAGCGTTGAAGTATTCGCCGTGCTATTTCGGTGCGGGAAAGGAGCGCAAGGTGGATGACTCAGAGCGTTCTGAAGCATTCAGCCCCCCTCGTGAAACGGGCATGTCCAGCGGCGATGCTGCTGAATTGGAACAACTACGACGCGAGGTAGCGGTGTTGCGCGAGCAACTCGAGCATACGGTTGAACCGCATGGGAGTGTCCGCTCTGCTCGCGATGTGCATCAACTCGAAGCTCGAATCGACTCGCTTGCGGCCCGTAATTCTAAATTAATGGAAACTCTTAAAGAAGCCCGCCAACAACTGTTGGCGCTGCGTGAAGAAGTCGACCGGCTAGGACAGCCGCCCAGCGGTTACGGCGTGCTGCTGGCAGCTCACGACGATGAAACGGTCGATGTTTTCACGTCGGGTCGCAAGATGCGGCTCACGTGCTCACCCAATATTGAAGTCGCATCGTTGAGGAAAGGCCAGACCGTCCGGCTCAGCGAGGCCCTGACCGTTGTCGAAGCTGGCACCTTCGAGGCGGTTGGTGAGGTATCCATCTTGCGGGAAATCTTAGCGGACGGTCACCGCGCCCTGGTCGTCGGCCACGCTGACGAGGAGCGCATCGTTTGGCTGGCTGAACCGCTGGTTGCCGAGGATTTGCTGGACGGCGTTCCTGGCGCCCTCAACGACGATAGCAGGCCGCACAAATTGCGTCCTGGCGACTCACTGTTGGTCGACCCCAAGGCCGGCTATGCTTTCGAACGTATACCCAAGGCCGAGGTTGAAGACTTGGTGTTGGAAGAAGTGCCCGATGTTAGCTATCAGGACATCGGCGGTCTGACTCGCCAGATCGAACAGATCCGCGATGCCGTGGAGCTGCCGTTCCTGCACAAGGAGTTGTACCGGGAGTACGCACTTCGCCCACCCAAAGGGGTGTTACTTTATGGCCCGCCTGGCTGTGGCAAGACACTGATCGCCAAGGCGGTGGCCAACTCGCTGGCCAAGAAGATGGCTGAGGTTCGCGGCGACGACGCACGCGAGGCCAAGTCATACTTCCTCAACATCAAAGGTCCCGAACTACTGAACAAGTTCGTCGGCGAGACTGAGCGACACATCCGGCTGATCTTCCAGCGCGCGAGAGAGAAGGCGTCGGAAGGAACGCCGGTGATCGTGTTTTTCGACGAGATGGACTCGATTTTTCGCACCCGCGGCACCGGTGTCTCCTCGGATGTCGAAACAACCGTGGTGCCGCAGCTACTCAGCGAGATCGACGGGGTAGAAGGCCTCGAGAACGTCATCGTGATCGGCGCCTCCAACCGCGAAGACATGATCGACCCCGCGATCCTGCGGCCCGGGCGTCTCGACGTGAAGATCAAGATTGAGCGGCCCGATGCCGAGGCGGCGCAAGACATCTACTCGAAGTACCTGACCGAGGCGCTGCCGGTGCATGCCGACGACCTCACCGAGTTCGATGGTGATCGTGCGGCTTGCATCAAGGCTATGATCGAAAAGGTTGTCGACCGGATGTATGCTGAGATCGATGACAATCGGTTCCTGGAAGTCACCTACGCCAACGGGGATAAGGAAGTCATGTACTTCAAGGACTTCAATTCTGGGGCGATGATTCAAAACGTCGTAGACCGCGCCAAGAAGAACGCCATCAAGTCGGTGCTGGAGACTGGTCAACCCGGGCTGCGAATTCAACATCTGCTCGACTCGATCGTTGACGAGTTCGCTGAAAATGAAGATCTGCCCAACACCACCAATCCCGATGACTGGGCGCGGATTTCGGGCAAGAAGGGTGAGCGGATCGTCTACATTCGCACTTTGGTGACTGGTAAGAGTTCGAGCGCCAGCCGGGCAATTGATACCGAATCCAACCTCGGTCAGTACCTGTAGGCATGGGCGTTGAGGTCCGTCGGTCTTTCGCGCGTAGCAGTTGGACAGATTGTCCTGCAAGACGTGGGCTGACGGGGTTCCCGTGTCCACGTTCAACGGGTCCGTTAAGCACACGCGACTGGTAGGTCCATCTGGCTGACAGGTTGATCCTGCCGCCCAGCCCGGGTCGGTCAGCTCTATTGAGAGGTTAGGGCAGACAGCCCTGACTGAAGGTCTTTATCACCCAGCGTTGTCCCTCAGGATCGATCAGTTCGTAGATTTCTTCGCCGGCACTGAAGACGAAGACGGTGGTGCAGCTCACCTGATTAACGGTGTAGAGTGCGGCGGGGGTGGGGTCATCGAGGACAGCAAGATACATAGACTGCTGGATCAGCTCGATCCCCCCGAAAGTCTTTCGCGGCCAGTAGGCCCTTTCGACTCCCTTTTGATGCTATTCATCAGGCCAGTAGCGCGGACCGTTGCTCAGGGTGGTGGCCGCATCCTTTTAGAAGGAGATGGCCTGAGCGTCCAACGCCGACCACAGTTAGGCAGGATAGGCGTTGAACGAGAAGTGATTGTAGGCGGTGGTTTTGGGCCTGTATCACCTGGGGTCACGAGAAGCAATTCGCCATAAATATTTTCTAGGTAAGTTTAGGTGCCGGTTCGCGCATCTTCATCAGCCGGTACCAGGGGTGGAAGTAATCGTTGACCTCAACGGTGAGGAATGGACCGACGAGCGAGCGGATGGTTACTCCCTGGATGCTTCATCGATATACAGTTCAACATGCGCATTTCTGATCTCGAGTTCGAGGATGGTCGGATAGCCGCATTGATATCAACTGAGGGCCGCAGATTAGCTTGCAACTATGTTATTACTCCTCGCCTTATCCGACGTTGCGCGAAATGGCCAAAGTAGGTCGTGTCAAACAACGCCTTTCGCATTTCTCGCAGTAAGCATACCATTGCGCTTGAGTGGTCGAACGGAATGCAATGTTTCTTGCACGACATTCCCGAAATGGCCTTTATTTATCCGCCCGGAAGTTATCGGTACGTATTTTGAAAGCGAGTGGGTTATGAATCTCCATTCTTAAGGGAGAAGGCTTCTAGAAAAGTTAACCTGCTGGAAGGAAACCAAATAGTTCTTTCGATAACTTGGAGTGATATGGATAAGCCCAGTCCGGTTTTCCATCGGCTGGTAAGCGCATTTACGCCAGATGCAATCCTGGCTGAGTGCTACGGATACTTGGTGCGTGAATCCGTGAATCATCATAGTTGCCTTGCTGGTTTGGTTTTGTGTGGTTGAGGGGTGTGGTGGGTTATGTGGTGGGGATCGGTGGTGTGGGTTGTGTTGGTGGTTTAGGGTTGGTCGCGGCGTAGGTGGGCTGCTTGCAAGGGCCGCCGAGTAGTTGGTGTTGGTCACCGGCCGCGACATCGAAGCTGGCGATGCTGGGGGTGCGTCTGGTGTGGCGGGTGGCCGGGGATCAGTTGCGCTTTTCTGGTGATGTGTTAGCCCGCCACGCGCACAAGTCACCAGATCACGCCGTGGATGGCTTTTATCTTCCTTCCGCGGTCGATCCCCACAAAAAGTCAAGTACTGCCCTAGGCTAGAGCACCGCCGTACGCGTCATCACCGGCTGCGAGGTCATCGACGAACTGTGAAACCAACACGGCACCAACACAGCCGGGGGCACACCGGCTGGCCGAGGGCCGGTGAACAAACAGACACCCCACAGCCATAGCATGCACCCGAAAGCGCCCCCAACACCCAGCGCCAACAAGATCTAGGCTAGCCCACCAAACTCCCGACCGTATCGGCCAGCGATGGCACACCAGAACACTACTTCACCTGCCACCTATGAAACCGACCAACAATTCCTGCCACAAACACCAACACCCCCGGCCACCACACAACAACAACGGCTCGGGCGAGCAGTTCAGGTGCACCAAATGCGGCAGTGACCAAGCCAGCGAACACGTTGCCAAGGTTGCTTTGGCAATTTGCTCGTAGCACTTCGGTGCGGGTAATTTCCAGTGAGCTATCGGAACGCGGGGGTACGATATCCGAGCGCGACGGGTCGAAGACCGATGACAAGCTGCAGCTTGAGTTGAATTTCTTTGGGTTGCAGAAAAATTCAGAGTAGTAGGCTCGGCATTGGTAGAAGATCTGAGGCTTGGTGTCGGTGTACTCGCCGGTGATATGGTGGCTTGGCACAGGCGCGTCGAAGCAAATCGAACTCCTGCGAGCTGGAATTCTTACGCCACTCGTGGTCGGAGAATTCAAGCTTCGGACTAGATAATTTGCGTCACGACTCCTTGTCGTTCCGTCTCCCGTAGGTGGGTGGTATCTTCATTGCATTGTTGCTGACACGCTATGCATTCACGCTACGGCGCTCCCGCTCTGCCGTCAGCCACGCTGGATCAATGCCTTGATCCAGCCTATTTTCGGCTTTGGCGTCTAGATAGCGGAAGCACAGCACCGTGGACACCACGATCAGTAGCAGTGACCAGCCGTAGGTGATCTTCAGATATTCCAGCGCCCGGCCATAGCGCATCCAGTTGAACAGCAGCCAGCGGTCCAGCGTCAAAAAGCCGTAGATTCCCAGCCAAGCTGGCCAGCTGCGGATCAGGGAGTTTGGCAGCACCACCGTCATTAGGAACGGGAACAACATCATCGAATAGTAGCCCTGCGCTAGCGACAGCACTAACCACGACCACAGCAACAACACCCCCGCCGAGCAAGTGAACCAGAACAGTGGATCGCGGGTGCGATAGTATCGGTTTAGCAGCCACAAGCTAGAAATGGCTAACGCTGTGAACAATAGCCTCAGGAACACGATCAGCCAAGTGGGCAGGCCGAAGTAGACGCCGTTGCCCTCGATTGAGCTGTTGAAGTAGTCGCGGGTACCCAAGATGTAGGGCACTGTGCGTGTGAAGAAATCCATCGGGTGGCTCACCAACGGTAGCGCAGCGAGGTTGATGGCCACGGGAAGTGCGATTGCAGGCACTAGTGCCTGCCACTGACGATTCAGCAGTGGCAGCCATAGCAGGGGGCCGAGCAGCGGTTTGAGCACCAGCGTCAACCCGATCGCGCCGCCGGCCCACCACTGATGGCTAACCGTCTTGGTTTCGGAACCGTTGATCAGCCACCACAAAAACAGCACCTCTAGCAGAAGTATGCAGCCGTTGATGTTGGTGAACACCAGTGTGTTGGTCACGGTTTCGGTGCAGAACATGGCCAGCAGCAGGGCGGGTGCGGCCACCGAGGACAGTGTGTACTTGAACAACCGCAGCATCAGATACCAGGCGATCAGGATGGCTACGGTGTTGATCAGTATGAACAGATAGCGTGACAGTGCAAATGGCAGATATCCGAACGGCGCCATCAGCAGTGTGCCGCCGGGTGGGTAAAGGTAGTGCGGGTCGACGTAGTCGAAGTGCTCATTGTATATATCCCAGCCGTGCCGAAAGTTCAACACCGCACGGTAGACCGGTTTGAAATCGTCGGTAATGTTGCCGTTGGTCGTGATGACGGTGCTGCGGTGGAGCACCGAAAGAATGGCCGTTGGCCACAATGCTGACCGCACGATCGTCGCTGTGCTCGGTGCGTGGGTGCGGGGACGGAATATGGCCAGCAACCAAGCGCGCAAGCCGGATTGGGTCGAGTCAGCTGCTGTCATCAGCGCACCGTACACCGGAGCTGGGACACAAGTATCAGGCGGGACAGTAGGTGTCGGTTGCGGGCAGCTTGCCGCTTGTTAGATAGCCCATGATGGGCTGGACTGCACAGGCCGAATAGATGCTTGCGCCATGGCCGATGCCCTGCCACATTACCCGTTTGCTGGCGGCGTTGGCGTTAATAATGGTGGCCGCCGTTGCGGTGACCCCTTCAAAGCCCACGATCGGGTCGTTTTGTACATCCAGTACCATGACGTCGATCTTGAGGTCCTTTGGCGGTTGTGGCGTTGTACCTGTGGGCCAGTGCACACATTTGACCAAGTTGAGTGCGCCGACCGTGCCGAACTCGGGATACAGCTTCCCCCACGCGACGACCAGTTCACGAATGCGGTTGGGTGTCGGGCGGTTGAGTGCGTCGCTGCATTCGCTGACAAATTGGCCGTCTGAATCCTGCGTGGCATCGGAGCGGTGGATCAAGTTGGTTAACGGGTTGGCGTCGCCGCTGCGGGCGGCCGCGAGGGCGTTAGCCAGGTTCATGGTCGTGCCGACCCGGTCGTCTGAAGGAAAACCCAAAGAGACGGTAATAGCGTTGGTTACTGCGGCCACCGATGCGCCCCCAGGCCCTTTACCGGTGCGGGCGGTAGCCAGCAGCGCGGTGACGGCGCCCTTCGGATCAGGTCCTAGCGTACATTTCACCGCAACGCATTGTGCGGCGAACGTATCGAGCGCGGCCTGCTGGCCTTTGACTTGTTGCTCGGCGGCAGCTTCGGTCTTGATCCCCAATGCAATCGGTGAGTCGAGAATCAACCTCGCGACTCGGTCGGGACGCGACGCAGCGTAGGCCAATGTTACCTCGGCCCCGTTGCCGATCCCGACCAGCGCGAGCGCGGGTACGTCCCAGAGGACGCGCAGTCGCTCAATATCGGAGGCGGCGTGTGAGTTGTCGTAGGCGGAGACTCCTGGCGCGATGGCGTCGGTGCAGTTGGTGGTGGCGGTGTTTGAAATGTCGGAAAGGTTAGCCACGGGATCGTCGCCGGACTCGAACTGTGCCTGGTCGCGCATCTCTTGTCGATCGTAGTGGTCGCGGCAGTCGATCGGGCTCGACATGCCCATGCCGCGTCGGTCGACCGCGACGATGGGATGAGCGCGGACCACTTCAGCGCCCGAGCGTGACAGCCAGACCGGTAGCTGCGCCGACGACGGCAGGTCAGAACCGGTGGTGAACACCAGTGGGCCTGCGTCGCGTGGTGTTTGCCTGGAGCGGGCGCGGACTGCGCCAATGGTCACGGTCCCAGGGCTACCGTTGACCGGGTCGAGGTCGGAGTCGTAGTTCGCACATTCCAACTGTATGCCGGGTGCTGCCGCGATCCCGGCATCTCCGAATAGCCGTGACGTGCAATCTTGCCACGACAAGTCCTTTTTGGGTGCAGCGATCAGCGGCGGCCCGGTGACCGGTGGGATGGTGGCATCTGCGCCTTGCGGTCGAGCACCGGAATTGGTGACAAACCGCGGGTTAGCGGCTAGACCCGGGACACAACCGACCAGCAATGCGGTCACAGCAACCAAAATCGTGGCGGACGTGGTGTGCCGACGCATGCCGACCACAGTAGCCACTCTCGCCGCCTGGTCAGGCCTTGACGTAGCGAGTGTAAAGATAGCCGGCATCGTCAGTGAGAACGTGGGCACAGCGCATTCGGGCGAGTAGCTGGTCCGGGCACGTCGCAATACGTTGTGCCCGGCCGCCCACTATCAAGGGTGCTATGGTCAGACACAGCTCGTCGAGCATGCCGCGCTGGATAAACGAGCCGAGCAGCATCGGCCCTCCTTCGGTCAGCACCCGGCACAGACCACGAGCCTTTAGGGCCGCTAATATGGCAGTCTCGTCGACCTTGCTGGGATCGTCGCCAGAGCAGCTGACCACGTTGGCAAGATCAGCGAACTGCGGGCCTAGCGCCCTGGCAGTCTTCGTGCAGGTGAGCACCAGTGGTGCTACTTCGTTCTGGGTAAATACCGCCATATTTCGATCCAGCCGCCCCGACTTTGTGACGATCGCTAGTTGGGGGACTTCACTTTGGCCGCGGGCCTGCCGCTGCTGGCGCTTGGTTACCGGCAGGTGTACACCGGAATAGCTCTCGATCCGTACGGTGCCCGCGCCGACGACGACCACATCGGCGAGTTCGCGCAGCATGTTGAACACAAATCGGTCGCCTGGCCCTGCCATGGCGCCGGTCCTACCGTCGGCGGTAGCACTGCCGTCCATACTGGTGATGAAGTTTGCCCGTACCCACACGCCGTCGCGTTCCGACGGATAGCCGTAGAGCTGGGGGAGTTCATCTTCGTCGAGGTGGCGCCCAGAGGTGAGCATTAACAGCGGCGTCTGGGCGGCTCGGCCAGCGGTGGTGCTGGCTGCTGTACCGGTTTCAAAGTCGGACATCTGTTTGATTGCAGCACGTTGCTACACTTCCTGTGTGTCCAGGTCCATCTCTGCGAATCCACCCGACGCGTCATTCCGGGTGGGGCATCTGGTGGATCGGCAGCCGACGGTGTCGCCGGAGCGGCTGATCGCCAAGCTAACGCCACCGCCAAAGTTCGCTGAGGTGAGTTTCGCGACTTATCGTCCCGACCCGACAGAACCGACTCAGGCCGCAGCGATCGGAGCCTGTCAGGAGTTCTGCCGGCAGGTCGTAGCACGTTGGGCGGACCGCAAGAAATTGCTGGGAAAACGGGGGGTTCTGCCTGGTGTTGGGTTGTACTTGGACGGAGGGTTCGGTGTGGGCAAGACTCATCTGCTGGCATCGTCCTACTACCAATTGCCCGGCTCTGGGCCAGCTGGTGCGGCGGGCGCTACAGGAAATTTCAAGGCATTTGCAACATTTGGGGAGCTGACCCAGCTGGCCGGGGTGTTTGGTTTCGTCGAATGTATCGATCTGCTAGCCAATTACACGGCGGTGTGCATTGATGAGTTTGAGTTGGACGACCCGGGTAACATCACGCTGATCTCGCGTATGCTCTCGGTATTAGTTGAGCGCGGTGTGTCAGTGGTTGCCACTTCTAATACTGCGCCGGAGCAGTTCGGTGAGGACCGTTTTGTCGCACAGGATTTTCTGCGCGAAATCAATACGCTGGCAAAGATTTTTACTACAGTGCGGATCGAGGGGCCGGACTATCGGCATCGTGACCTGCCGCCTGCGTCTCAGCCGCTGTCGGATGAGCAAGTGGTTGCGCGTGCCGCACGCGTCCCGGGGGCCACCGTCGACGACTTCGACGCTTTGTGTGCGCACCTGGCCACCATCCATCCGTCGCGTTATCTGGCATTGATTGAGGGCGTGACTACGGTGTTCTTGACCGGCGTACACGGTATCGATGACCAGAATGTTGCGCTGCGGCTGGTGTCGTTGATCGATCGGCTGTATGAGGCCGGTATTAAGTTGGCGGCTTCCGGGGAGAAGCTCGACGGTATCTTCAGCGAGAAGATGCTGACAGGTAGTTACCGGAAGAAATATCAGCGGGCCACATCACGGCTGTTGGCGCTAAGCCCCGGCGGGGTCAACGAAGCTCGCGAACTAATAACGTAGTCGTTTTAACTACGAGCGTCGATTTGAAAAGTCCCGATGCCATTGATCTTCAATTCGCTCTTGAGGTAGAAGCGTTGTGCACGTGATTTCTTTGCTTCACCCCAGCCATACGCACCGCACGTCCCAGTCGGTGGCTGTGGCTGCCGCGAGATTCATCAGCGCGTAGATACCTCGACGTCGTGATAGTCGGGGGAAGGACACGAGAATCGGAACAGGGTTGGCGTGGATGAATGATTCGACGTTCTCAGCGATCAAGTTTTCGGTATCGATGGAGTTCATCGTCGCCAGGTGTGCGTTCAGGGTCAGAGGTTCCATTGCGCAAGGTGCCACCCGTCTTCTTGTCCAGCAGTATTACGTTGGACATCGGATCACGATAGGCTGTCCCGATACACTGCGCTTCTGCACAGTGGCACCGTTGGGCGCATTCACCGGCGCTTCGGGTGCATCGGAGGTATGCGGCTTGTAGACGTTGGTGAACGGGTCGCCTCGTCGAAGCCGAAATTGGTTGCCACGATGAACGGATTGGGCGCCCTAATCGCGCGCAACGTTACATAGGTACGGTCCACGGTGCTGCCGAAAAGCTTTTGACCTGGACGCCGCTACGTGTGTAGCCGGTATCCTAGCGGCGGATTGCACGATGTAATCCTGCTGACGGTGACATCTGCGGTTATAGATGCCGATGTCCACCCGGCAAGGTGTCACCTATCCGGCCGATCGGCGCGTCCGCCGGCCCACGCACGAGGCGCAGTAACGCCGGCGGCTATGACCGGGAGGGTGGTAAAGACGATCAGGCCAGCGAGACCGGGATCGAACGACGCCGCGTTCGTTCTGCTGGTGCGTGATGCAAGCGCAGCGATCAAGTCGGCATCGATGTGTGTCTCGTCTACGCCGGATTGGTGTAGCGGTCTGGCACCGTTTTCGAGTTCGACCAGCGCCAGCAGCAGGTGTTCGGTGCCGACGGAGTTGTGGCCCAGTCGAGGTGCTTCGTGGAAAGTCAGCTCACGTACCTTGCGCCGCTGCGCCGCTCGATGGGATTAGCTCGGGCGACTCGGCGTCCATGGGCAGGCAGTGTGACAGAACCGAGCAACGCGTCAGTGTTGACGTGCTGGCGCTGCAGTAACACGGTAGACAGCGCAGCCGGGTCACTGAGCATACCGAGCAATAGTTATAGTCGTGTGTGATTTCGACGATTCGGCGGCTTGAGGGCTATGCGCATTGTGACGACGACATTGAGGGCCCGCGATATGAAGCGCACGAAGCCCTGCTCGTGATCCAGTGCGACCGCTTATGGCAAGCCCAGTGTGCGGCGTTGAATGTCTTCAGCTTCCTTCGTTACTTGCCCGATCATGCCATCCATGCGTGTATCGCCCGCCGGGAAGAAGTGGAACGCAGTGTGCGGAATATCTTATTCTGGAACGACATTGGCGGCAAAACTGTTCGTCTTTGTCCGTCAATAGCAGGTCGGCTCCCTTGGTTAGCGTTATCGGTGTCGTGCCTCAGGGGGTTTCAGATCTGGGTGATAGGCTCCCACGATTTCATCCATCGCGGCGATCGGATTCTGGATCATCCTCAGGTCCTCATCGAGTAGCGCCTGTGGGTATGGCTCGAAGGAGAACGCGACAAGTTTCGCCGACTTCACGACGCTAAGCCATGTGGGTGGTACTGTTATATTAGGCTGTGTGACCTCCGTGCAACAGCTCCCGGCCGACAGCGTCGACAGGCTCACCATTGTCGTGACTGCCATAGTTCTCCAGAACGAATTTCATTAACTTAACTTAACTCGCGATGATGCCTACCAGCAGGAACCGGCCGTGCCGGTACTATTTACACATGAGTCGTTCCCGTTGATCTTTTTCTCTTACAAGGAACCTTACTGTTGCGAACGGGTGATTTTGGTTTTTGCTTCTCTGCTAGTTTGTGCAAAAGATCCACGCCTTGTTCATCCAGTTTTTCGATGTATTTTTCCAGGAACTTGTCCACTTCATTGTTCAAGTCTGTAATCAGAAGATTGCAGGCTTCCATGAATTTTCGCTTTTGGGAACGGTGTTGGCGCGCTGTTCGGGAAGGGGCATTCATATTAACGGTAATTCATGATTGTGTATTTCAGCCAACGCCGGCGATAGTTGCCACGGTCTTGACAATTCCTTTTAATCGCATCCTGGGGTGCGCTGTTTCTCTTGCTATTTCGCTTGGGCTATGAGCGCAGGAAATTACACTTGGCCTGACGGACGAGAGTGATGCATTTCGTTCCGTACATTGTGGCCGTTCGGATGAGTGTTAATATGTTGTGCTTGAGCACAATTGTGGGTAGTGGCAGTAGCTTTCGTATCACCAACGTTCGTGACGACTGCATAACTTTAGTGTCGTGTTGAGATGAAAGGATTCCGATTTTGGTGTCCGCTAGGACGTAAGGGTGCCAGGTCTTCGAACGTCTTGACACGTTGGCCGTCAGAAGTCAGCTGTTAAACCAAGCCCTCCTGCACCATAAGGTGGCTAGCACAACGCCAATGGAAGTGGCAAGCAGACAAATGACATGCCTACCGTCGACGTTCGATTTAAATCTAAACGGCAGATCCGCAACATGGATTGCCTACGCGAAGCCGTTGAACATCCGCAGTTAGATAACTAAACCTGATCTCCGCCCCGTATGGTGCTATAGGGAATCAACGTCAACATGACCCGTCTTCGTCGAACCTGTCACGGTGGACAAGGAAACCACCTGCGCCATGCTCGGCATCGGTGAGTTCCTGCTTAAGTAGTTGTTGGTTGCCAATGGTGACTTGAATGCGCGAAAATTGCTCTGCTGCATGAGTTTTACGGTAACGGTCCTCAATTTCTTCGCATCGACATTACCAAGCTGGAAACCGAAAGCATAATCGTCGTGAAATCCTAAGGAGTCGTCATGACCCTACCAGCTCGTCGTTGATCTAATTGGCTGGGGTTTAGTGCCGCAGCGAGTTGGTGTGCCTCGGGTACATCGAGTTGTCAGGAAAAGTCCAGCACACCGCTGCTGTGGCCTGGGGACTAGACAACCGGATTCTGGTTGAACCCGCGGTAGTCGTGAGGGTAGACCCGGGAGCGTTCAAGGATCCAACCACCCAGAGATCCGTCACACGCGGCAGCTTTGACATCCTCGGTGGACAACGCGACTGGCACAGCGAACCCAAGCCATAGTTGGTCGTCGTTGATCAACTCGCGGACACTGCCCTGCACCGTCGGTGCACCATAGCGCGCAGGTAAGGGGAGGAATCTGGTCAACCGGTTCCGGTGCAGTCATCATAACCTGATCCAACCGGCTAACATGTCGTCGAGTCATTCCTGGTCCTACCGCACTTGGGCCAACTTGGCCGCGCTGATGATTGCCAGGGCAAATTGCCGCGCTTTGACTTGGGTCTATTGCCTCGTGTTGCCGATGAGCACACGGGGGTCGACTCCTCGGTGGTCACAACTTAGCCATCAGCCCACTGAAAGCAGACGGCCAGGAAATTAACGCCGGCCGTGCTGTATCAGGATACCAACCCGCTTATCGTTATGGTCGGGTCGGTGGTATACGTCGTCGCGTCGGCCAACTGTGAGCTCTGGGCAGCAACAAACAAGATTTCGAATGAGCATTAGTCGGTCATGGGGTTGGCTCCTTGCGTAGAGGTAGCCAGTTTGCCGACCGAACAGGCTCAGGTTCTATATTAGATCACGGACCTACGTTTGTAGCCCTAACTACTAGCCTGAATGCGTAAACGCTGGTGCGCGATACTGGGATTGAACCAGTGACCTCTTCCGTGTCAGGGAAGCGCTCTCCCACTGAGCTAATCGCGCTAGGGATTGAATCTAGAGGTGGAGACGGGAATCGAACCCGTGTGCACGGCTTTGCAGGCCGTTGCCTCACCACTCGGCCACTCCACCAAAGGGATTGATGCCACTTGCACCTTCGAGCGGATGACGGGATTCGAACCCGCGACCCTCACCTTGGCAAGGTGATGCGCTACCAACTGCGCTACATCCGCGCGCAACCGACGAGATCGTCGCTCGGTGCGAAGGACGACGATAGTCCACGTGAGTGGGCGCACACAACTCTTCTTGGTAAGACTCGTGGCTAGAGCGATTGCGCGACCAGGTCATAAGCATGTGGGGAATGCTGCGGATCCGCGGCTCATGCTAGTCTTCGCGACGTCATTCGCCTCTCGGCGCAGGTCCCGTGGCTCAGTGGAAGAGCGTCCGCTTCACACGCGGAAGGTCGCTGGTTCGATCCCAGCCGGGACCACCTGGAGTGATTATCGAGTTCAGTTGGTTAAAAATGTCTTTCTGCGGCACGCGGACCCCCTTGGCGCTTGGTGACATTAGGTCAAGCTGGCCTCGGCTCCCCCCTTTCATGAACATCGTTGAGCGCTGTAGTGATGTCGTCAAGGAGATCCGCGTAGATATACGCTGTCACGATTATCGACACGTGACCCAGGGCCTTCTGCAAGAGTATCAGGCCTGCCCCGGCCTTTGGATGACAACGATGTGTAATTATGGCACAGATCGTGCACCTGAAGGTTATCGCGACCAATCTCGGTGACTGACCTTACGCCAGTTGACAGTATGCTTCCAGTTCTCCAGGATTAAGCGTGCACTTTGGGATATGTGATTGCCGGTGCGCAGCGAGGCCGTGCGTCAAGCCGCGCCTTAAAGTATTGGGATCAGGCGTTTGGGGATTGGTACTTAACGACGGCCAGACTGCGATTTCGTATTGACTTCGATCAGTTTGCCCCCGACCTGTGGCATTTACCGACGCACGCGAAGTCGGCGAGCCTTCAAGTAAACATAAGCCCGATGCTTGCGCCGAATCGCAGAACTTGTGTAGGCGAGGATCAGAACGACGTCATTCTGGCGCCCACAGGTCTAGGCGTGGGCCGCGACTTCGGAGCTGGTCAGGTATAGGTGGGTTGTGGGTCGTACTGGTGGAAACTTCGTGCGGGATGCCGGGTTCTTGCTAACGAGTTGACCTTCCGCAACTGCGCCGGTGAAGGTACATCTTGAGGATCGAATGCGTCCATCTCACCGTTCGAGGGCTCAGGCCCGATAGCGACATGACGTTCACCCATTGCTGGATCGGCTCGTGATCTATCTTTGCGATAGGTCACGAGCCAAAGCGCGGCTCGATATGCAGTCTTCAATCCCCTCATCATCTAAATCTGTGTTGAGAGTCACTTCTCGCGACAACTAATTGCAAGGCGATTCGTCATACAGGAGGATGACTATCCTGATTTTTTGTGGTGATCGTATGTACCATGAGCGTGTCGACGGTTCGGTGGCCTTGAAAGTGATCCGTTCCAGATGTAAACTTCACCACGCATTCGGCTATTATTACGGCAGCCGATGCCAGTATCGTCGGGTTATTTGCTGAGGTATTCGATCCCATGTTGTGGCAGTGCCAACAGAGCTGAGTATTGTGGACCTGCTCCTTACTCACTTGGTTGCCGGTAGACAGGGCGCTTGCCGCTTACGAAGGATACAAAAGCATCCTAATTCTCGGGATATTCTGAGCCGTTACAGCATCAAGGTATAGCGCGCTACAGCACGCCCGATCAATCTACCGGAATGTCGCTTCCAACACCGAGCTGGAGTGATATCTAGCTACCTGCGAGTAGATTGTGAAATCCTGTTTCTTCGAAAAGCTTGTAATGATGTTGTAGGCGAGTCAGACTATGTATCTTAGGGTGATTCTTACTGGTATATACGGTTCGTTGTCTTGGCGATACGACCTAACCCAAGATGGTAGCGCGTGGGTTTTTTGGCCGCTTGGTAATAGTAATACTGGAAGATGTTTTAATAATCATAGTTCTCTGCCCATGCATGTTATGCGCGGAAGATTCTATTACACATGTCCAAGCAAAGCTCTAGAGTAAGGTTGAGCTCTTGTTTCATGTATAGATCATCTTGAAGGAAAATTTATCCTAAGAGTGAAACCTGTTAGATACGATTGATACTTCTGGGCATGAGGATTTTTACTTTACCCCGAGCGGTTTATCCCTCCTATGGATCTCAAGGTAATTATGAAAAATTTAGAGTCTCCGCAGTGATTTAGTAAATTTCTTATTTTATTCCTTGCCTTGCTTATCCAAAAGATGATTGTCCGATCGGCGCGTCACGCTGGTGACGATCCGAAAGGACTGCGGTTTTGCCTTTGAACCTCGCAGGGGCCAGTTTCGTCTTGTGCTGAGTTACCAGGTAGTCTAGTTTTTTTGATTATGTGCCCAAATGGTGGTTGAACCTAATGTAATGGGCTGGTGCCACAGCCTCCGCCACATCAAAGTCGATCTGAGCGGGTCGTCAGCGACACGCCTTTTGACGAGTTGTCGCGCTACCTGCGCTACCTTCTCAAGGGTGTGTGAGCCGATTATGGGAAATTTCGATTTCGTGGCTTCCGGCCATCTGTGTGACTTCAGCCAGTCGTCGGAAGTGCGGGCAATAAAGAACGCGGTCGCGATCCCGCTGGCTCGGCAACCTTAAGTTCATCGGTTTTTTAGGGGGAGTCGGATCGGTATCGTCAGGCTAATCTATCGACGTCGTTATCGGCTGGTTTGCTCAAGGTCCGGAGTTATTCTTTGTGGATCAGACTTCCGTTCGTTGCCTGAGTGAGTTGCTTGTCGGAAATGAGTTGCCAGTAAGCTTCCCGCACGACGGCAGGGGATTGCACAGCTGACACGGAACAGATGATATTGACAGCTGTGTCGGCGACCAGCCCGCTGTGGATCGATTGTTGAAGCCAACCGTCGGGGCGGGATACGGTGGTAGCCAGAGGAGCGATTAGGCCGAGCGTGAATGTCAAGTGCAAGAATTGAAGCTTGTCAACGAGATTGTGCGAATAGTGAGCGCGTTTTTCGCCGCGGTGGAAGTCGATCGCTGACTGCAGTGATCGTGGAGTACATCAATATCCACCGCGAAGAATTTGGGTCGATCCGATCTGTCGTGTGCTGTCTGAACAGGCTGACGTGCAGTTCACTCCGTCTACCTACGACACCGTCAGGCGGCAGATTTTGTGCGGGCAACCGATTTTACCGACACGTATGACGGCAAAACCCTGTTTGATCTGCAGATGGGCTAACCTACTGATCTGACGGTGTGCACAGGCTTTGGTGTGCTGCTAAACACACAGGTCACAGTTGGGGTCCAGACAAGGCGGCACAGCTGATGTGCATCGCCGGTATTGACGACGTAGGGCACAGTAATTTAAGTGCAACACTCGCACGATTGAGCACGACAAGCCTTCGCCGCAGCAGCATCCCGACCTGCTCGATCATGGCTGGTCAACGCCGACCCACCCGGATGAGTGATGGGTAGCGGATTGCACGTATGTGTGGACGCTGCAAAGGGTTTACTATACCGCGTTTTGTGTGGACGTGTTCTCCCCCAGCATCCTGGGCCGGCCGGTGATGACCAGCAAGATCGCGGTGCTTGGTCACATCGGTGCTTGATCAGGCACTGCTCACCCGCTATTGCACATAGCTCCGTGTCCCTATAACGGGTTTGATTCACCACGTAGACACAAGGGGAAAGCGGGAAGTCGGTATACGTCGATCAGCGTTCACCGAGGCGCTGCACGAGGCCGGTATCGTCGGGTCCATCAGCAGTGACCGCGACTTTTTGTGCATCGGTTGTGGGGTTCGGGCTGTAGGACGGTACAAATCTGAGTTAATCGACTAGCGTCCAACCTTCACCGGTCGCGTCGAACTAGAACGGGACACCGCCTCCTGAGTGCACTGGCACAACACGATCAGACTCCACCTCATCAATCCCAATACCGACCACCAGTCGCATACGAACAGCGCTACCATCAGACAGTCACCCCGACCGAAATGACATGAACCGATAATCTCCGACAACACCAGAACAGTTCAACATTGCGTCCAAGATTGCCTTTCGGTTGATTGGAGTTAAGCTCGCCTCAGCGGTGGCAGCCGCCAAAGGCTTTGATAATGATAGACAGTAAAGATAGTGGGAGCCGTCAAGCTAGTATATACCACCTGTGAACAGTGCAAACGTTGTTGAAACCAGCCGCCTTACTAAACAGGCGGGTGGCGCAACCGGAGACATTGCTGTCACTCCATTATTACGTACTGCTCTTCGGCTGTAGCGACACACCGTAGTATGTGAGGCTGGCTTAACAGCCACGACGCGCTGCGGTTGAACGCATTCGTGGCCGATATGCGCCCCGAAGAGTGTGCATATGACGTCAAGATATGGGGCCACAGACTCTTGTGCGACGAAGTCATAACACTAACGGAATTAAGACATTTAGTTGGTTCCATGGCTGGCGACGGCACAACATTCGACTAAAGTTAGGTCGAACTGCAGCAATTCAATTGGGAACACCGTCAGATATAGTGCGTGGCATATTTCTGCTGAATATTGTACATCAGTGCGATGGGTATGGGTCGGATACTAGTTGACGATGTGCTAGGACGCCCTGGGAGATAGCGCAGTGACCTGGGCGTGAACGTACCGAGGCCGTCAGGCACGGTGACGCTGTTGTTAGCCGATGTTGAAGAGTCGACGAAGCTATGGCAGAAGCGACCCGAGCAAATGGAGGCTGCCATCGCGGGTCTGGGTCGTGCGGTATCGGAAGCTGTCGCAACCCCACAGTGGGGTGCAGGTCGGACGAACAAAGCAAGGGTAACAGCTTCGTCGTCGAGTTTGATCGTGCCAGCGATGCCGCGGGTTGCGTGCTGGATCTGCAGCGCGCCCCGTTCGCATCGATCGAGCTGTGCATCGATCCTTACACCGGTGAGGTGCGATTACGCGATTAAGGCACTTATGCTGTTCTAACGATTAATCGGACTGCAAATTTGCGGGACTTGGCTTCTATGAGGCTAGGCTATGATAGCTGACTTAGTCGACTTAGTCATTGACAACCTCTTTCGGCCGATGCTTGGCCGGGTTGATCTCGGTAGTCACGTGTTCGGCGATCTATGGCATCCTGAACGGGTCATGCAGCTGTGTCACCCCCGACCTTCATAATAGCTTTCCGGCAGTGCGTACACCGAAACTCGTTCCCGCATTAACACTTCCCGTGCAGGTAAAGATTTTTGTCGGCCGCGATGCACCGAGAAAAGTGGTGCAAAGACTCTTGACGGACGACCGAATGCTGATGCTGACCGGTGAGGGCGGTGTGGGCAAGAGTAGGCTGGTGATTCAGGTTGTGGCAGCATCGGGATTTCTTGACGACTTAATCGTATTTTGATCTGGCCCTGCTGATCGATTCCGCGATCTTGCAGATTGCTGTCGTTCGTGCGCTGGCTTTGACCGATCAGCCGGGCCGCTTGAAGATTGGTGCAATTAAACATTTTATCGTCGGCCGCCACTAACTCATGGTGTTGGACAACTGTGAAATATGTTCTCGATATCTGTGTCAAGCTGACCGTTGCGCTTTTGGGGGGCCGGACCGGCATGGACGATTTTGGCGGCCAGTTGTCAATCGATCGGCGTTGTCGGCAAGATCACTTGGCGGGTACCGTCGTTGTGGCCAGCCGAGGCGGCAATCGAATTGTTACGCTGATCGCGCCCACACTGATTTAGCTTCGTCTTCCAAGTTGTCAGCGCTAATGCCGAGGCGGTGGGCAAGATCTGTAAGTGGCTATATAGCATACTCCCGGCCACCGAACTTGTTGCTGCGCAGGTGCGGTCGTTGTCGCCGGTCGATATCGCCTAGAGTGTAAACTATGGATTCTGACTGCTGATGGGTAGTCCGCGCAGCGCAGTGCGCTGCCAACAGACACTCTGCCCCATCGATGGATTGGTCGCAATACGTTGTTGACCGAGAGCGAGCGGATCTTGTTTCACCGGCTAAGTGGTCTTCACGGGTACGTTCGAACTGACCGCAGCGCGAGCTGGGACCAACAGTGACTTGGAGATCTATAAAGTTCTCGATCAACTGACGCTGCTCGTCGACAAATCGTTGGTAGTCGTCAAAGATGGCCAGGGTCGCACATGGTACTGGCTGTGGGAAAACGGTGCGTGAATACGCGTTAGAACGCTGGACGAATCCGGCGAAACCGACCTTCGATCCGGCAATGTGATTACTACAAGAAGACATTGACTTCTAGGCTGGATGCACTAGAGCAGTGCGACCATCTCGATCTGGTGGAGCCGGTTGAGCTGGTGATCGGCAGCCTGCGTACATGCTTCATCTGGAACCGCAACCACAAAGACTTTGGTGTAGGTGCATTGCAGATCACTTCCTGTCTGCAGCCGATTGGGCTCGGGCGTGGTTTGGCTTGATTCGATTTTGGACAACGGTAATGCCAGCTAGCTTACGGTATCAGCCAATGTTTGAGTGCGTGCGCTCGTGGACAAAGTGATGTTCAGCAGCTTGCTGGCAACGAGGACCGGTGCGCTGTGATGTGAGGTAGTATACAATTAATTACGTCGACGACGCTGTTGACGTCGATGAGTGAGATGACATCGTATGGTGTCGTCGATAACGTGGGAGCGCGTAGACGTGCCAGATGCCGCTTCTCGTTGCACTGAACAGTGAATCCGGCAATTATATGCCGTAGCGTGTCTTTATGGCGCGGCGGCCGAACTTCGACGGGCGGACAGCGGAGGTCTTCTTCAAGGTCGGGGAGGCCGACTACGAAGCCTAGATGGCAGCGCTTTGTGACGTCGATGGGTAAACGACAATTTCGCTTTCGCCTGAGCCTACGGTGCCGCTATGCCCATCGACGAGGCGATCCACTAAGCACACTGCAAGCGTGGAAAACACAAACGTTTGGAGCAGTGGCTGGGGTTGATTAACCTCTGCCGATTTCAACCGTTAGGTGCAGCTTGCGGGTGAAGGACAGGGCAATGTAGACTTTGTTAAGCGGCTGTTCGTTTGGCCGTTCATGGCCCAGTTCCGCGCCAGACTCACGACTAGGGTTCGCTTGTCTAACTTGCACAAGAAGCGATGTGCCACATCTAACCGATTCGATCTTTTCTTGGTCACAGCAGGCCCGTACTGAAGCCGACTAAAAACTGCCGATCCTAGCGATGTGCCATGATGTCCAAGCTGTCAAGAGTCAGGGAGCAGCAGTGGATCTCAATTTTTCAATTGTCACACGACCGGTCGAGCGTCTGGTCGCTACGGTACAAAATGGCCTGGAGGTCTTGAGGTTGGGGGGGTTAGAAACAGGCAGCCTTCCGTCGCCGTCGCAGATCGTCGAGAGCACGCCGATGTACAAGCTTCGACGGTACTTTCCGCCCAGTAACCAGACCGGGCAACCGCCGGTGGGAGTGCCGGTGCTGATGGTGCACCCGATGATGATGTCGGCGGATATGTGGGACGTCACTCGGGAGGAGGGCGCGGTAGGCATCTTGCACGTTAGGGGGCTTGATCCCTGGGTCATTGACTTCGGCTCACCCGACAAAGTCGAGGGTGGAATGCGTCGGAATCTGGCCGACCACGTCGTAGCCCTCAGCGACGCGGTCGACACTGTCAAGTACGCCACCGGTAACGATGTACATTTAGTTGGGTATTCACAGGGCGGCATGTTCTGCTACCAGGCTGCTGCATACCGGCGTTCGAAGAACATCGCTAGCATCGTGGCTTTCGGCTCACCAGTTGACACTCTGGCCGCGCTGCCCATGGGTATTCCACCAAACTTTGGCGTGGCACTTGCCAATTTCATGGCTGATCATATCTTCAACCGCTTGGATATTCCAAGCTGGTTGGCGCGTACCGGTTTTCAGATGTTAGATCCGCTCAAGACGGTCAAAGCTCGGGTCGACTTCGTGCGTCAGCTGCACGATCGTGAAGCTTTGCTGTCGCGCGAACAGCAGCGCCGATTTCTTGAATCCGACGGGTGGATCGCGTGGTCGGGTCCGGCAATTTCCGAGCTGCTTAAGCAGTTCATTGCGCACAATCGAATGATGACGGGCGGTTTCGCTGTTAACGGGAAGATGGTGACGTTAACCGATATCACCTGCCCGGTGCTGGCTTTCGTCGGTGAGGTTGACGACATCGGTCAGCCAGCATCAGTGCGCGGCATTCGGCGGGCAGCACCCAACGCCGAGGTCTACGAATCTCTGATCCTGACAGGACATTTCGGCCTGGTCGTGGGATCCAGGGCGGCGCAGCAAAGTTGGCCGATCGTCGCCGAATGGGTGTGCTGGCTAGCCGCTGATGCTAACAAGCCGGCGAATATCCATACGATGCCGGATCAGCCGGTCGAACACACCGCCAGTGGCGTTGCGATTAGCTCTCGGTTCGCGCACGGACTGGAGGAGGTTTCCGAAGCGGTGTTGGCGCTGGCTCGCGGCGTGGCCGATGCGGTTGTGGCTGCCAACAGATCCGTGCGCACGCTGGCTGTGGAGACAGTCCGAACGCTGCCACGTTTGGCCCGGCTCGGACAGCTCAATGACCACACTCGGATCTCGCTAGGCCGTATTATCGGCGAACAAGCCCACGATGCCCCACGGGGCGAATTCCTGTTGTTCGACGGACGTGTGCATACCTACGAGGCTGTCGACCGGCGAGTCAACAACGTCGTCCGAGTTCTGATCGCGGTCGGGGTGCGGCAGGGTGACCGTTTAGGTGTGCTGATGGAAACTCGTCCCAGCGCACTGGTAGCCATTGCAGCACTGTCTCGGCTGGGTGCGGTTGCCGTGATGATGCGGCCAGATGCCGATTTGGCCGCGGCGGTCCGACTCGGACGAGCAACCGAGATCTTGACTGACCCCGCCAATCTTGGCGTAGTACTTGCTTATGGTCGTCAGTTGACGGGTCAGGTACTGGTGCTGGGTGGCGGTGAGTCGCGTGATCTGCACCTGTCGGAGGACGCCTTGCAGCAAAACCAAGTCATTGACATGGAAAAGATCGACCCGGATGCCGTTGAGCTGCCGGCCTGGTATTGGCCCAACCCGGGATTGGCTCGGGATCTGGCGTTCATTGCGTACAGCACAGTCGGTGGCGAGTTGGTCGCCAAGCAGATCACTAACTACCGGTGGGCGGTCTCAGCCTTCGGAACTGCCTCAACAGCCGCTCTCGATCGCAGGGCCACAGTGTATTGCTTGACGCCGCTGCATCACGAGTCCGCGCTGCTGGTCAGCCTGGGTGGTGCGGTCGTTGGTGGTGCCCGCATCGCGCTGTCGCGCGGTTTGTGCTCGAACCGGTTCGTGCACGAGGTGCGTCAATACGGCGTCACCGTCGTATCCTACACCTGGGCTATGCTGCGCGAACTTGTCGACGACCCGGCGTTTGTATTGCACGGTAATCATCCGGTGCGGCTGTTCATCGGCTCGGGCATGCCGACTGGCTTATGGGAGCGGGTCATTGAAGCGTTCGCGCCAGCTCATGTTGTCGAATTCTTCGCTACGGTCGACGGACAAGCTGTACTGGCTAACGTATCGGGTGCTAAGATTGGCAGCAAAGGTCGTCCGCTGCCCGGCGCTGGGCGTGTCGAGTTGGGCGCCTACGATGCCGAACAGGACTTGATCCTAGAAAACGACCGCGGCTTCGTACAGGTCGCCGACGTCAACCAGATCGGTGTTCTACTCGCTGCGTCCCGCGGGCCGATCGATCCGACTGCGTCTGTCAAACGCGGCGTCTTTGCTCCGGCAGACACCTGGATATCAACCGAGTACTTGTTCCGCCGCGACGACGATGGGGACTACTGGCTTGCTGGGCGGCGTAGTTCGGTGGTTCGTACCGCACGCGGATTGGTTTATGCCGAACTAGTGACCGACGCGCTTGGCTTCATCACTGGGGTCGATCTTGTTGCGACCTACAGTGTGGCGATGGGTGACCGTGCCTTGGCGGTGTCGGCGGTGACACTGTTGCCCGGAGCGACCATCACGGCGGCCGACTTGACCGAAGCCGTTGCCAACATGCCTGTCGGACTGGGGCCCGACATTGTGCACGTGGTGCCAGAGCTGACGCTCAGCGCGACCTATCGTCCAATCGTTGGTGCCCTGCGCGCGGCCGGGATTCCTAAAGTCGGACACCAGATATGGTATTTCGATTCCGCAAGTAATCAATTCAGGCGGATGACTCCGGAGGTGCGGGCGGAGCTAGCCGGTAAACATAAGCACACCCATGCTTGACGATTTACTGCTGAGCATTCTGGTGTGCCCAGCTGATCGGGGGCCCTTGTTGTTGGTTGACCAAGACTATGGAGCAGGTGGCCAGTTGCTTTACAACCCGCGACTGCGGCGTGCCTATCGCATCGACGATGGCATTCCGGTGCTGTTGGTCGACGAAGCCCGCGACGTAGACGACGACGAGCACGCCCGGCTTATGGCACAAGCACCTCCGACAGATCCTCAGTGAGGTAGCGGCTGGCAGGGTCGACAGCAACGCACATGGCTTGATTATAGCAATGTAGCGAATCATCAATGACGCCCATCAATTGCGAAGCGACGAATTGGGTGCGGATTTTCCAGTCACTGTAGGGTTGTTGACCTGCGTACCCACTTCCACGGTTGACCACTTCCTGTAGAAAAATTGAGTGTGCCAAATTCCCCTTGGGGCCCTAGACCAACGACCGTAACGTGACCGATCAGCCCCGCACCCGGGTCGGAATCCCAGATTGGCAGCAATAAAGATGACAACTTGTATCCGGGTTCCTCGACGGGGTTCCCGCATTGGCATGATCACCGCTATGGGATCGATCGGAAAGTGGATCGCACCAGCTAACAGCTGCTGCTCAGCACCGAAATAGTGATGCATCAGGGTGGTATCGACTCCGACGGTCGCGTCCACCTACCATATGGATGTTCTATCAATACCGTTGTGCGTAAACAGCTCTCGAGCTCTAGCCAAGATGCGTTTACGGGTATCGGAACCTCCGGAAGCTCTCCTGTGTTTTGGTTTGGTGGCCAACGTGCTAAGCTATCGATCGTTTCACTGTTGCTGCAGCTAGGAACAACGATGATAGCGCCAAAACCATCATGACTATGAGATGTCGTGCACTGCGATGTGGGCCAGTTCGGAATGTGCGCTTACTCGCTGCAAGGCCTCCAATGCATAGTTGGCCGGCATCATGTTGCTGGTCTATTGCAGCCAGAGCACCATCAACGTTCGTCGCACAATGATGCTGGCCAACAGCAATTGGGGAACCATCACCAACGAGATGACTGCACGGCCTTAAACTCCTTGTAGGCAAAAGTGCTAAAAGAAACCCTATAAGCATCGCGTTGACGACTGCGATCACCAATACCCATATCGGGCTTCCTGCGGTATCAACACCGAAGAACCAAAACGACACGATGCACGCCACGACAGCTTGGTTAGCCGCGGCAATCGAGAATACGGTCCCGTAGGTGAGCAGCAGATTGAACTGGCGCAGCGGAGTGGTCATGGCTGCGCTCCACCGTTTCCGTTGCATTGTGGCCGAGGTGATGATGAACATCACGGAAAACGGGAAAAGGTCCAGCAGGATCAGACAGGCTTTGTTAAACAGCTAAGGGGTTCCTGGACGCTGCGGGGGATTGTCGAACATGAAATACATCAGCGTGATAACCAATATCGGCACCAAACATGATCATCGTGACGCTGCGGTGGTCGGCGGCGAGCTGCCGCAGAATCCGCGTCGTGGTAGCAGCGTAAGTCTGGACGGATCCTATCCGGTTTGGGGCGCGGTGCTGTGTCTGATGACGGACAGAAACGTTTCCTTCAGTGACGTGCATCCGGCGTCCTCTCTGAGTCGGGCTGGGTTGGTGCGGTCGATCAGGTGGTCGTCACGCATCAGCAACAGGTCACCACAGTAGTCGGATTCATCCATCACATGGCTGGATACCAGCAGCGTATGTCAAGTCGGTGAACTACTCTTAGATATCCACTCGCAGTACGGGGATCCAGGACCACCGTCGGTTCATCGAGCACAAGCAGTGCGGGCCGACAAACTAGGGTGTACGCCAATGACACTCCGGTGCTCTCAACTGTCGGAGTAGTTGCCGCAGAACGCAGTTCGATGATTCGTTAACCCAACCCGCTCGATAGTGACATCAGCGGCGTGGCTATCGAAGCCAGACAGCGCGGTGAGGTAGCGTACATTATCGATGATGCGTAGATCGTGGGGTCCTGCAACATATATCCGACTTGACGGCATAATCCCACTCGGTCATCCCTTTTACTCAGCACCGTGATGGTTTTTTGGGGTGTCCGGTAACGATCTGGGTGCCAGCGATGCAACACATCAGTGTGGTCTTACCGCAGGGTGATGGATCAAGCAGACTGATTAGACTACGGCCCTGGGCTATATCCACCGAGAAATTGTGCGGGGCTGGACATTTGCAGCGAAATCGCCAGCAGGTGCTTGCTGTTTACGACTGCCGTCGCGCCATCTGACATTAATTCATCGTGTGATGAACTCATCATGTGATGAATTCCGTCTCCTAACAAGGGGTTGTCAAGTGCTACAGCGTTGTTGTGGTGGTGACCCGTTGCGCGCAACTCCGCTGCGCTTGCTATCACCACGGCGGTGCACAATCTGTGCCGTGAGTGCTGACCAATTGGTTGTTGACCCGGTCGCTGCCGCGCATCGGCTACTCGGTGCCACTATCACCAGCCGGGGAGTGTGCGCCATCGTCGTTGAGGTGGAGGCGTACGGTGGGGTTCCCGACGGCCCCTGGCCTGACGCCGCTGCCCACTCCTACCGCGGCCGCAACGATCGTAACGCCGTGATGTTTGGGCCGCCCGGCCGACTCTATACCTACTGCAGCTACGGCATCCATGTATGCGCCAATGTCTCGTGCGGACCTGATGGGACGGCTGCCGCAGTCCTTATTCGTGCCGGCGCTCTCGAGAACGGTGCCGACGTCGCCCGGTCTCGGCGTGGCGCGTCAGTCCGTACTGTTGCGTTGGCGCGTGGACCCGGAAATCTGTGCTCTGCCTTAGGAATTACTATGGATGACAACGGTGTTGATGTATTTGATGCTGACAGCCCGGTGACATTGGTCCTCAATGAGGCTCAGGAAGCGATGTCGGGTCCACGCGTTGGAATCAGTCACGCCGCCGACCGACCCTGGCGATTGTGGCTGCCCGGCCGACCTGAGGTCTCGATCTATCGTCGAAGTCCCCGAGCACCGGTTCCCGGTGCTAGCGACTAGCCTCTTTTGGATGTCTTCCAGCATCCTCGACGAGCTGGGCTGGCGTGGGTTGGTCGCACAGTCCACCGACCTCGATGTGCTAGCCGCCGAGTTGCGGCGTGGACCGATGACGGTTTACGCTGGCTTCGACCCTACTGCGCCTAGCCTGCATGCCGGGCATCTGGTACCGCTGCTAGTATTGCGGCGCTTTCAACGCGCCGGCCACCGCCCAATCGTGCTCGCGGGTGGCGCTACGGGCATGATTGGTGATCCGCGCGACATCGGTGAGCGCACACTAAACGAGACGTACACCGTCGCGGAATGGTCCGAGCGAATCCGCAGACAGCTGGAACGTTTCGTCGAATTCGATGATGCTGCCAAGTCTAGGACCGGCGCCATCGTTGTCAACAACCTGGAATGGACGAGCCCGATGTCGGCGATCGAGTTCTTGCGCGATGTCGGCAAGCATTTTTCGATCAACGTGATGCTAGATCGGGACACCATCCGGCGACGGTTGGACGGCCAAGGGATTTCTTACACGGAGTTTAGCTACATGCTTTTGCAAGCCAACGACTACGTAGAGTTGCATCAGCGCCATGGTTGTACGCTGCAGATCGGCGGTTCGGATCAGTGGGGTAACATCATCGCTGGAGTTCGCCTGGTGCGCCAAAAGCTGGGCGCCACAGTGCATGCGCTCACAGTCCCGCTGGTGACCGCTGCCGATGGCGCCAAGTTCGGCAAATCGACCGGAGGCGGCAGTTTATGGTTGGATCCAGAGATGACCAGCCCGTACGCTTGGTACCAATACTTCGTCAACACCGCCGACGCTGATGTCATTCGGTACCTGCGTTGGTTCACTTTTTTGTTGCCCGACGAACTAGTCGAGCTGGAGCAGACGATGGTCTCACGCCCACAGGAACGTGCTGCACAACGTCGACTCGCCACCGAACTCACGGTTTTGGTGCATGGCGCAGCGGCAACCCAGGCTGTTGAACATGCCAGCAGGGCATTGTTCGGTCAGGGCGAACTCACTCGCCTTGATGAAGTGACGTTGGCGGCGGCATTGCGCGAGACAGTGGTTGCTCAGCTGAAACCTGGCAATCCCGATGGGATTGTCGATCTGTTGGTGGCCAGCGGTCTGTCCCCTAGCAGAGGCGCGGCGCGGCGCACGATCGGTGAAGGTGGGGTGTTGGTCAACAACATTCGCATTCAGAGCGAGGAATGGACCCCCCGGACATCGGATTTCCTGCACGGCCGCTGGCTGGTGTTGCGCCGCGGCAAGCGGAACATCGCTGGGGTAGAAAGAGTATAGAGCGGGTTGGGGTGATCACTAGTTACTAGGACCCGGATAGCTGACTTCGATGGGCCCGAACTGCGGTCACGGCTGCCGGAGCGAGCGGGGGCGGTGGGGCCAAATCGTAGAACGAGTTTGTTTGGTCATCAGGGTCACGTTTAGCCATCTCTATGTGGTTCTCTGGGGACCCATCGCGACCTGAACAGGTGCTTGAGGTGAATGGCGTCGGTATGTCACACGTTGAGATGCGGTTTATGGCGAGCTAGGCGGTCGCGCAACGTCGGTGCCTGGGCGGTCATGGCGCGCGATTCGAGCAGCTTCAGGTGCGCGTCGCACAACAGGTCGAGGAAGTGCTGGATGTCGGAAGCGACCGGGTGAACACGAGGGTACGAGTGGTAAGTTAAGTAATGTCGAGATCACAACGGGGTCGTCGGGCAGGCTCTTGTTTTCTCGGCCGTGAGCCACTGCACCCTGACGGTTTCGGGAAAGCTGGTATTCGCCGATAATGCCGGTGGCCAGCACATAGTGGTGAGCAACGATTTGCAGCGCGCGCCGGCAGCGGTTGGCGATTATCTTGGTGACGGCTCGGTAGGTGCGTTGGTGAGCTATGCTGGGCTTGTCGGGGTACTTCAGCGTTCAGTACCAGGCAGTAGCCTGCTCGAACACAGGCGAGCACGCCCACCAGTCAGTAGTACATACGTTCAGCATTGACAAGACAGCTTCGTTGACGACATCGCTGGGGAACTCGCCACCGTCGGTGGTTGCTATCGCAACGAGAGTGGTTGGGGTCCAACGCAGCCGGGGCGGCGCACTTCCTTGTGCCGCACTGAAGGGTACTGAGATAAGAGCTGTTCGACAACAAGCATTGTTGACTGAGCGCAGGCCGTACGGCAATGGTCGTCCGAACGCAATGTGTGTCACCACTTCGTCATAGGTAATAATAGTTCCGATCTCGGTGACACTAACAGTGGGATTCTCTGTGACGATGATCCGTAGCTGGGTGATTATGCTCGACTTTTCGAGCAGGACTTGCATCGGCCATAAGAGCGAGGATAAGTAGGGTCGGTGCCGATGATTTTACATGACTGGAACGCAGCCGTCGGCGAAGTCGCATACAACTGTCAACAGCTTGAGTCGCCATCGACGTTGCTGCAGCCGCCACAAGATCGTTTAAGCTAGCTGGCGGCCGGGGCTTTTCAGGATATTGGCTGAGCGGAGGGCAGCTGGCGTATTGTTCGCTGCGCCGCGGAGTAAGTATGTGCTATGTGCCCAGGCGAGCCGATGGTAAATCGTGAACGGCAGATCTTCGCGGGCTACGCTAATAGCCGTCAGGCGTGATGGGGCGGCTTCGCTGATCGTGTGCGACAACGTCACGTTGGGTTCGTGGTGTGGTCTGCTGCTGGTAAAGGACACATCAATTGTTGGTGAGGTAAGCGTGGCCGCGGATCAGTAGAAGCCATCTCAGGTATCGACCCGGGCGATCTGCAGGTGGCTTCCGGCCCGGTGAGTCATCTCGATCAAGTTGACACTATCCGAGTTGGCGACACCACTGATCGGCACTTCGAACAACGTTGACCCCCGCGCATCGGTGGTCACGGTGTGACGCTTCATGATCTCTTATAGGGTGCGCGGACATCTGCGTGGTAGCATGGTGCCTGAGGTCAATCCTGTGGTGTCTATCGAAAGCATCTGTGGTCATCAACCATTGCTGACTGCGATATTGACCCGGAAGGTGGTTTATGGCACCCAGGTTTTGGCAGCCGATTGGTAACGTGATGGCGCTTATGCGGTCGATCTTGGCGCTCAGGTGGAAAGCGCTTTCCGCCGGGTGAAGTTATGTTGCGATACCCTAAGGTAGGGTGGACTCGATATCCGTTTTGGTCGTGGTTAATAAATCGGGTGTGACGTTCTCGCAATGCCGATTATCTATGGATTCCATGGCAGCGGAGACTTGGGCCGCGCGGTAGATGGTTACTTTTCCTTGACTGACCAACAAGGTTGGTGGAGGTGGGTCGCCCGGTTTGCATGGCGGGAATTCCGAGATCGTCGAGTTAGGTTAAGTTGGCGACTCTGGTGACGCCAGCCGTTTTCAGCAGAGGTTGAACGGCCAGCCCGGTCTGCTTGGGGAGGTTATGCTGTGTCCGATCAGTGGCCAAGTATCGTGGAAGTCGCTATTGCCCAATACACCTGCTGGCCAGTTTGACCAATTTGGCCTCATTGGCTTCGTGGTGTCGAGTCGGTAGAATTTTGACCTAGTAACTTAAACTAAACCGAGTTGGCGTTGGCGCGTTAGAGGATTACGGAGTTGCTCCCGGCGCTTAATCTTTGGTCGTGGAGAGGTGCTTCAGCGGGGGCATCTGGAATTGGGGTAAAAGGCTATGGGACCCCCGCTGGGGTCTATATATCAACTAATGAGGTGTTCGCAGTATCGAACTCGCATTATAGAATGTGGTCGATGCCTCCAATCCCTATCCCGCGACACATAAGCGGGATAAAGATCCTGCCGATTTCTTTCTCAAGGCATAGTTTTCAGGGTTTACTCTGGTTTGCCGGCCCACGAATTGTTGGGGTACGGGAGGAAATGCGAGTTCCTCATCGAGGGGATCACATTATCATCCGATTGATGAAAACCCTGCCCGGGTTCCCGCATACGCCCACGGACGTCCGTCCTGCAATTGGTGACTGTACTGTCTTTTAGTGTGAACCGATAATATTGTCGGCTCCATAATGGTTCAGTGTTAACAAGCGTAGTGCGGTACCAAAGCGCACTAGTGTGCAATAATTTAATCTTGCTGTGTTGTATAGTGGAGCCCATGTCAATCACTGATTTTATGTGCTTTTGCGTTACATAGGTAAACCGCTAATCCTTTATAGGATGCAAATGTAAATGATTCTAACGAAATCAGATTAACCACAGCGGAACTGCCGGTGCTCAGCCGAAAGTCCGGCCCGAGGCGTGTGCACAGTGGTGGCAACATGCGTAATCGTGGAGCCCTTGCACATAATCTCTAGAGCGAAATCTCAGAAGGGTTTTGAGGTGGACTATACGAATGGTCGCCGACAGGCATGGTCGCAGCGGTGCGCGACGACCGTGCTCGGAATCCGGCGACGCGCAGCGGGGCAGGCCGCCGCCGAGTGGGAGGCTTCCTGGTCAGACCCGAATCGTACGTGTTCAGTCCAGCCGCAAGGCACTGCCCCCCGGCGGTGATCAGGAAGGCGCCCTAAGCCACGCCCGCTGCTCGAGCCCGCGCCAGCAGGATCGCCGCTAGTTGCGAGGCCGTCGCAATAGCCTCCTACCAATGTGGCGGTTGGGCCCAGGTATTGGCCTGAGTTGCACACTGCCCGCAGAATGGGCAGCAAGTCTGCTGTTGCTTGCGTTGATCGCTGATGGTGAAACGTGGACTTGGCCGTCCGCAGTAGGCGATCGAGTTAGCTCGGGACCCGACACCGCCCAGTTTAGTGAGGATGGCGCTGACGAGTTGCATATCGTCGTCGCTGGTGCGTGAGCCGGTCTTGGGTAGCTTGAGCAAGCGCCGACGGTGTGGTGCATTTTGCAGCTGGACCCAAGCCGTGTCGTCACCATGGCTGCGCGGTCGTTCTACGCTTACGCCGACACGCTGTTAGAGCTCGGTCGCAGCGACGAAGCGATGTACTGGTTCCTGTTGTCCGCAGTAATGGCTGTGGAAGATGTCACCGAAGTCGAAGATCGGGTAAGCGAGCTGGGTTAAAGCGACCAGCTGGTGGACATGATAAATAATGATGAAGTATTACGCAGGAAAATGGCTCTTTGCTGATAGATGAGGCTTGGACAGCACGATTTTTCTCGGCTGTCAACTCCCCCCGCCGGTGCGGTGTAGTCGTTAGGTGGAGCCTCGAGTCGCACGCTGTTTGTCACTAACAATTCATACCTTAGCCCTGATGATGTTGCGGCGCACTTGCGCGAACTCGACTGCACCACCATCGGTGAAGCCGCAGTGGCCAATGACCAGATTGTGGCCCACCTGCTAGCCTAGGAGTTGCTGTCGGGTTCGCCGGTGCTAATCGTGGGCATCGAGTCGCTGGCCAATGAAATTTGTCGCCGTCGGGCTGCGTGCTCTCCGACCGTGGGAAGGACAAGCCTGTCATCGTTGTCCACGGAACTCGCCCTACCACCGGTTGGCCCGATCTTGCTGAGGCAGCGTTGGCCATCCGGGTCGATGCCCGATGTGTGGCAGGCCTGATACGTGGCAGCAAACATCGGCTACCCTCCTCTGCCCACCTAGCGAAGCTTGCTGCCCGGTAGCGGCTCCATGGTGGCCGTCCTGAGAACGGCCACCGGTGTACAGTCCCGGGTGACAAGCAAGCCGGCACCCAGGCTGCTGACGGATGCGTTGGCACCGAAGCGATTTCCGTGCCCCCTTGGTGGTCGGCGACAAGTTGGATACCGACATCGAGGGCGTTAACGCCGCGGAGCTTCCCGGTCTGATAGTGCTCACCGGAGTGAACCACTCGGCGACGTAATATACGCTAAGTTGGTTCAAAGGCTTCATAGGCCACGACTTACGTTCGCTGTGCGAGTTTTGCGAATTGCCTCGCGGTGAGGCCGTGCTCGGCATGCCGTGTCGACCGATATCGACGATGGGCCGGTAACGGTCAGCAGCAATGGCAACCGTCGGGGATATGGACAGGTACTTCACGGTTCACGTCACCGTCAGCGCGTTACGGGATGCGCAGTTGAAGATGATGGCCGTTGCGCATCGCAGTCGGTAACGACCGGGCCCGCGACGCGCTGCATCGCTGGTCCCCTGTGCAGCACGATTAGCCGGTTACTAGCGTAGGAACGCAATGACTATCGATCCTGATCAGATTCGCGCCGAAATCGATGTCCTGCTTGCCCAGCTGCCTGACTTCGCCGACTTAGAAGCTTCGGTAAGCGGGCTATCTCTTGCCCAGCTCGAAGAGATAGCGCTCCGTTTTTCCGAGGTGCATTCCGTGCTGTTGCAGGCCCTGGAGTCGGTGGAGAAAGGTTGAGTGCGTCGTGGTCCGGCGTGTCCGCGTTGACGTCGAGTTGGTTCGACGTGGTCTCGCGCGGTCCCGTCAGCAGGCCGCGAAATTGATAAGCGCCGGCAAGGTGAGCATCGACGGTTTGCCGGTAGTCAAGCCTAGCACCGTCGTGACCATGACCGCGGTCCTGACCGTCGCGGACGATGGTGAGCGTAGTTGGGTGTCGCGCGGAGCGCACAAACTTATGGGTGCGCTGGACACTTTCGGGATCCCGGTCGCGGGGCGTTGCTGCCTTGACGCTGGCGCGTCTACGGGTGGATTTACTGAAGTTCTGCTGGATCGCGGGGCCGCCGAGGTGGTAGCTGTGGATGTGGGGTACGGTCAGCTGGCCTGGTCGGTGCGCTGCGATCCGCGCGTGATCGTTATCGAACGGACCAACGTGCACGACTTGTCACCCGAACTGATTGGCGGGCCGGTTGATTTGGTGGTGGCCGACCTGTCGTTCATTTCATTAGCCACTGTCTTGCCGACGTTGGCTGGCTGCGCATTACCGAGCGCGGATATCGTGCCTATGGTGAAACCTCAGTTTGAGGTGGGCAAGGGCCAGGTGGGTCCCGGTGGGGTGGTTCGCGACCTGCGGCTTCGTGCCGATTCAGTGTTGGCCGTCGCGCATCGCGCTACAGAGTGCGGATGGCGCACCATGGATGTAACTGCCAGCCAGCTTCCGGGTCTGTCGGGCAACGTTGAATATTTCCTGTGGCTACGCGCTCAGACCGATCGGGGGCTTTCAACTGATAGGCTGGAGGAAGCCGTGCAACGTGCCATCGCAGAAGGCCCGCAGTGACTCGTCACAAAGCGGCGCAACGGACTGTGCTGCTGGTCGTCCACACCGGACGTGACGAAGCAACCGAGACGGCTCGGCGTGTAAAAAAAGTTTTGGGTGACAATGGAATTGCACTTCGGGTGTTATCTGCTGAGGCGGTCGATAGGGGATCGCTGCATCTTGCTTTCGACGATATGCGTGCAATGGGTGTTGATATCGAGGTGGTCGATGCTGACCCGCACGTTGCCCAGGGCTGCGAACTGGTGCTGGTGCTCGGTGGTGATGGCACCTTTTTACGTGCCGCTGAGCTGGCTCGCACCGCCCGCATCCCCGTGCTGGGTGTCAACCTGGGCCGGATCGGCTTTTTGGCGGAGGCCGAAGCGGAGGCTATTGATATTGTGCTGGAGCACGTCATCGCGAGGGGCTACCGCGTGGAGGAGCGCTTGACGCTCGACATCGTGGTACGCCAAGGTGGGAGCATCATCGATCAGGGGTGGGCACTTAACGAAGCCAGTTTGGAAAAGGGTCCGCGGCTGGGCGTGCTCGGGGTGGTCGTCGAAATCGAAGGCCGGCCGGTGTCGACGTTCGGCTGCGACGGGGTGTTGGTATCGACCCCCACGGGATCCACCGCCTATGCTTTCTCGGCAGGTGGTCCGGTGCTGTGGCCAGATCTCGAAGCGATCCTGGTAGTACCCAACAACGCTCATGCGCTGTTCGGCAGGCCGATGGTTACCAGCCCCGATGCTGCCGTGGCAATTGAGCTAGAGGCTAACGGCAATGACGCACTGGTGTTCTGCGACGGTCGCCGCGAAATGCTGATACCGGCCGGTGGACGGCTCGAGGTGACTCGCTGTACCACACCAGTGAAATGGGCGCTCCTGGATAGCGCGCCGTTCACTGACCGCTTGGTCCGCAAATTCCGGTTGCCTGTGACTGGTTGGCGCGGGAAGTGATGGCGTTACCTGGTGCGCACTGAATGCTGACGGAAATACGAATCGAGTCATTGGGCGCTATCAGCGTTGCGACCGCTGAGTTCGATCGGGGCCTTACTGTGCTGACCGGCGAGACCGGTACTGGCAAGACCATGGTGGTGACCGGGTTGCATCTACTTGGCGGGGCTCGCGCCGACGCAAGCCGTGTCCGATCAGGAGCTAACCGTGCGGTTGTTGAAGGCCGGTTCACGACGACTGACCTAGACGATGTTGTGGTCGCGCAGCTTGATGGGATGCTTGACGCGTTGGGAGCAGAGCGCGATGAGGATGGCAGCGTGATCGCGCTGCGCTCGGTCAGCCGAGACGGGCCTTCTCGCGCCTATCTCGGTGGTCGCAACGTGCCGGCCAAGTCACTGAGCGGTTTTACCACTGAGCTGCTTGCCCTGCACGGGCAAAACGATCAACTGCGGTTGATGCGGCCCGAGGAGCAACGCGCCGCGCTAGACCGTTACGCGGCTGCAGGCCCCAGTCGTGAGCGCTACCGTGAGCTGCGTGATGCCTGGTTGTTGGCGCGGCGCGACCTGATCGATCGCCGCAATCGGATTCGGGAACTTGCCCAAGAGGCGGATCGGCTGAAATTCGCGCTGAGCGAGATCGATAGTGTCGATCCGCAGCCAGGCGAGGACAACGCGTTGGTCGCTGACATCGTTCGGCTTTCCGAATTAGATATGCTGCGCGAAGTCGCGGTTAATGCGCGCGCGGCGCTGTTCGGGGCGCTTGACGATGTGGACGTGTCAGGCTCGAATGCTGTTGACCGTCTGGGGCAGGCGAAAGCTGCGCTGGAATCGACCGATGACGCAACGTTGCGGGCGTTCGCCGACCAAATCGGCGAGGCACTGACGGTGGCTGTCGACGTGGGTCGTCAGCTCGGCGACTATCTGGAGGAACTGCCGGTCGATGCTAGTGCACTGGAGTCCAAGCTGGTCCGTCAAGCCCAACTGCGCACACTGACCCGCAAGTATGCCGCGAATATCGACGGGGTGTTGCAGTGGGCAAGCGAGTCACGCGAACGGCTGGAGCAACTTGACGTTTCCTCTGACAAGTTGGCCGGTATCCAATCTCGTGTCGATGAGTTGGAAAGTGAATTATCGCAAGCCGCAGTCGATCTCGGCAAGCTTCGACGTGATGCAGCCTTTAGACTGGCCAAAGAAGTGACCGCGGAGCTGTCTGCCTTGGCTATGGTCGATGCGGAATTCACCATTAGCGTGACTACCGATCTCATACCGTTTGCTGACTATAATAGTTCCGCCACCGTCACGCTGCCCTCGGGCGGAGTGGCTCGGGCCGGCGCCGACGGTGTCGACCAGGTCGAGTTTGGCTTTGCTGCGCATCGCGGTATGACGGTGCTGCCGCTGGCGAAGAGCGCCTCTGGCGGCGAGCTTTCTCGAGTGATGCTCGCTCTAGAGGTAGTGTTAGCTACTTCGGCGGCGGGCACCACGATGGTGTTCGATGAGGTTGATTCCGGCGTTGGCGGCTGGGCCGCGGTGCAGATCGGACGTCGGTTAGCGCGGCTGGCCCGCACCCACCAGGTTATTGTGGTGACACATTTGCCACAGGTCGCCGCCTACGCTGATGTGCATCTGGTGGTGCACAGTGCCGGGCCCGACGGCGCCAGCGACGTACGTCGTCTGGCTAGCGACGATAGGGTGGCCGAGTTGGCGCGGATGCTGGCGGGGCTTGGTGAGTCCGATAGTGGCCGCGCACACGCCCGTGAATTGCTCGATGCCGCGCAGAACGATAAGAACTAACCTGTGCATGCTGCTGCGAGCGATCGTGTCCGCAAGTCGACGCTCCGCAAAACCTGTACATCTGCAGAGGTTCGTGCGATCAAGTCGGTACAATCTGTTACAGATGTGACTGCAGAAACTAATGATATTAGAGTTACGGCGCGTCTCCTAGGTCCAGCCGCATTTGACAGCCAAAATTGCCCTATGAGGATGTCAGCGTTGCTTTCCCGCAATACCTCCCGGCCGGGGCTGGTTGGGACCGCTCGAGTTGACCGGAATATCGACCGATTGCTACGTAGAGTCTGCCCCGGCGACATTGCGGTTCTCGACGTCTTGGATCTGGATCGGATCACAGCTGATGCGTTGGTGGAGGCCGATATCGCGGCCGTCGTTAACGCATCGTCGTCAGTCTCGGGCCGTTACCCGAATCTGGGTCCGGAGGTTTTGGTCAATAACGGGGTCAAGCTTATCGATGAAACTGGACCGGAAGTCTTCAAAAAAATCAGGGACGGTGCCAAGGTTCGCCTTCACGAAGGCGGCGTGTACTCTGGCGACCGCCGGCTGATCTGCGGCACTGAGCGCACCGACCATGACATTGCCGATCTGATGCGGGAGGCCAAAAGCGGGCTAGCCACCCACTTGGAAGCCTTCGCCGGCAACACCATTGAATTTATCAAAAGCGAAAGCCCTTTGTTGATTGACGGCATCGGCATCCCCGACGTCGACGTCGACCTGCACCGTCGGCATGTGGTAATAGTTGCTGACGAGCCTAGTGCCGCCGATGATCTGAAGTCCCTCAAGCCATTCATCAAGGAGTATCGTCCGGTACTGGTTGGCGTCAGCGGCGGTGCGGATGTGTTGCGAAAGGCCGGTTATCGTCCCCAACTCATCGTCGGTGACCCTGAGCGGATCAGCACCGAAGCACTTAGGTGCGGTGCTCACGTGGTGTTACCCGCTGACGCTGACGGTTACGCGCCTGGTCTGGAACGAATTCAGGATCTCGGGGTCGGGGCAATGACGTTTCCAGCCGCTGGCTCGGCCACCGATTTGGCACTACTGCTGGCCGATCATCATGGCGCGGCGCTGCTGGTCACGGCCGGACACACTGCCAATATCGAGACGTTCTTCGACCGAACACGTACGCAGAGTAACCCATCGACCTTCCTTACTAGGCTGCGGGTGGGGGAGAAACTAGTGGACGCCAAAGCAGTCGCCACCCTCTACCGCAACCATATTTCGGTTGGCGCCGTTGCTTTGCTGGCGTTGATCATGTTGATCGCGGTCATTGCCGCGCTGTGGGCATCACGCACTGATGGTGTGGTGCTGCAAGGGGTTATCGACTACTGGAACCGCTTTTCCCTTTGGATACAGCGCCTGGTCACCTAATTTCCCGAGGGATGTACACCCATGATCTCGTTACGCCAACATGCGTTCTCGCTTGCTGCAGTCTTCTTGGCGTTGGCTGTGGGAGTTGTACTGGGTTCCGGCTTTTTGTCAGACACTTTGTTGTCCAGCCTGCGTGACGAGAAACGGAACTTATACACGCAAATCAGCGGGCTCAACGACCAGAAGAACATACTGAACGAGAAAGTGAGTGCAGCAAATAATTTCGATAACCAGCTGCTAGGTAGGATTGTGCACGATGCGCTTGGGGGCACGTCGGTGGTGCTCTTCCGCACGCCAGATGCAAAAGATGACGATGTCGTTGCGGTGTCGAAAATCGTGGTCCAGGCCGGAGGGACGGTCATCGGAACGGTGTCGCTGACTCAGGAATTTGTCGATGCCAACTCTGCGGAAAAACTTCGCACCGTGGTTAATTCGTCAATCCTACCCGCCGGTGCGCAGTTGAGCACCAAGCTCATCGATCAAGGTTCGCAGGCTGGCGACCTGCTGGGGATCGCGTTGCTGATTAACGCTAACCCGGCCATCCCCGATGTCGGAGAAGCTCAGCGCGGTACCGTCCTGGTGGCACTGCGTGACACAGGCTTCATCACCTACCAGACCTACCATCCAAATGATCACCTGGGAGCGGCGAACGCCGCGCTAGTCATTACCGGCGGTTCACTACCCCAAGATGCCGGCAATCAAGGGGTCAGCGTGGCCCGGTTTGCCGCCGCGCTAGCCCCGCATGGTTCTGGCACCTTGCTCGCTGGCCGGGACGGTTCAGCGACGGGAATCGCCGCCGTGGCGGTGGCACGCGCCGATGCTGGCATGGCCGCTGCGATCAGCACCGTCGATAATGTCGATGCCGAGCCTGGGCGGATCACCGCGATCCTGGGCCTGCACGACTTGCTCAGTGGCGGTCATACCGGGCAGTACGGCATCGGCCACGGGGCTACCTCGATCACCGTGCCCCAGTAGGTTCGAACCCCAGTAGCTGCAGTGTAGAGCGTGTTTGCCGCGCCACAACAGGCTGGGTGTTAAGGTGAGGTTCCGTAGGTTGGCAGGCGCAGCTGGCAACGGCCAGAAACATCTGGGCAGAGTCCTGGAAAACATGAGCTGTCCGTCATCACGGAGGTCGTCTTAGTGCGTAAGCACCCGCAATTCGCTACCAAGCACCTCTTTGTCAGCGGTGGCGTCGCTTCTTCGCTCGGCAAAGGACTCACCGCGAGCAGCCTCGGGCAACTGCTGACCGCTCGCGGGTTGCACGTGACAATGCAGAAACTCGACCCGTACCTCAATGTTGACCCGGGCACCATGAACCCGTTCCAGCACGGGGAGGTCTTTGTGACCGAGGATGGCGCCGAGACCGACCTCGACGTCGGTCACTACGAGCGATTCCTGGATCGCGATCTTTCCGGCTCGGCGAATGTCACTACCGGGCAGGTTTATTCGACAGTGATCGCCAAGGAACGGCGTGGCGAATACCTCGGTGATACAGTCCAGGTGATCCCGCACATCACCGACGAAATCAAGCAGCGCATTATGACGATGGCCCAGCTCTACGGCGACGGCAACCGCCCAGATGTCGTCATTACAGAAATCGGTGGCACCGTGGGTGATATAGAGTCGCAACCCTTTTTGGAGGCGGCTCGGCAGGTCCGTCACGACCTTGGACGAGAGAACGTCTTCTTTCTACATGTGTCGTTAGTGCCCCACCTGGCGCCTTCGGGCGAACTCAAAACCAAACCCACCCAGCACTCAGTGGCCGCGTTGCGTAGCATCGGCATTACCCCGGATGCGCTGATCCTGCGCTGCGACCGAGATGTTCCCGAAGCGTTGAAGAGCAAGATTGCGCTGATGTGCGACGTTGATATCGATGGAGTCATCTCCACCCCGGATGCACCATCGATCTATGACATACCCAAAATGTTGCATCGTGAAGCACTCGACGCCTTTGTGGTGCGCCGGCTCAATCTACCGTTTCGCGACGTGGACTGGACCGAGTGGGACGACTTGCTGTGCCGTGTTCACGAGCCGCGCGGGACTGTGCGAATTGCTCTTGTAGGCAAGTACGTTGACCTTTCCGACGCTTATCTGTCGGTCTCCGAAGCGCTACATGCTGGCGGGTTCAAACACTACGCCAAGGTTGAGGTAGTTTGGGTAGCTTCTGACGACTGCGAGACCGCCACGGGCGCTGCGGCGGCGCTGGCCGACGTGCACGGTGTGCTGATCCCTGGTGGTTTTGGTATCCGCGGAATCGAAGGCAAAATCGGCGCTATCCGGTACGCTCGGGCGCGGGGCCTGCCGGTGCTTGGCCTATGCTTAGGCTTGCAGTGTATCGTGATCGAGGCCACTCGCTCAGTCGGTCTCGTACGAGCGAACTCCGCCGAATTCGAACCGGCCACGCCAGATCCGGTGATCTCAACGATGGCTGATCAAGAAGAGATCGTGGCCGGCGAAGCGGATCTCGGCGGCACGATGCGGCTGGGGTCCTATCCCGCAGTTTTGCAGCCGGATTCGATCGTAGCCCAAGCGTATGGCGCAACGCAGGTGTCCGAGCGACACCGACACCGTTACGAAGTCAACAACGCCTACCGCGATCGGATCGCCGAAAGCGGGCTGCGGATTTCCGGAACTTCGCCCGACGGTTATCTGGTGGAGTTCGTCGAATACCCGGCCAACATGCATCCATTCGTGGTCGGCACCCAGGCTCACCCTGAACTGAAGAGCCGACCCACCCGGCCACATCCGCTGTTCGTCGCTTTCGTCGGGGCAGCAATCGACTACAAGTCGGCGGAGTTGCTCCCTGTGGAGATCCCTTCGGTCCCGGAAATTTCTGAGCACTTGCCCAACAGCAACCAGCATCGAGATGGCGTCGAACGGTCGCTCCAGGCGCCTGCCGCCCGTGGCTGAGCGCGTCTTCAAGACGACCTCGTTCGAAACGGCTGATCGCGGCAACAGTTCCGTGTTGCGTCGCGACCAGGTACGGATGCCCGGTGACCGCACCATGGTACGTGAGCTTATTGAGCACTGCGGTGTGGCCGCCATCGTAGCGATGGATGGCAACAACATCCCGATGGTCTATCAGTATCGCAACACGTACAATTCGCGGCTGTGGGAGCTGCTGACACAGGAACGCCAGCCCGACCTCAACACTGTACCGGGCTTCAGCGACGAATCGGTGCGAATCTATCTGGTCACCGGATTAAGTGAAGTGGCTCGACTCGAAGCGCATGATGAAAAGGCCGACATGACCATGCGCTGGCCGCCTATCGATGAGACAGCCCGCTGGGTGTTCAGTGGTGACATTATCAAATCCATTGTTATTGAAGGGATTTTATCAGCCCATGCGGTGACCACCGAGTTCGCGCAATCGTGCCCGTTAGAGAGTCGGTGGATTGACAAGCCAACGGCGTTCGCGGCACGAAAGGTGGCCCAGTGACAACAGCCGCGCTTCAGGCACAGCTGCAAGGCTACCTCGACCATCTGACCATCGAGCGTAGTGTAGCGGCAAACACGCTGAGCTCCTATCGCCGTGACCTGATCCGCTACTCTAAGCACTTGTTAAATAGGGGAATTGAGGATCTGGCCAAGGTCGGTGAGGACGACGTTAGCGAGTTCCTGGTGGCACTGCGCCGTGGGGATCCCGATTCCGGTGTGGCGGCGCTGTCTGCAGTGTCAGCAGCGCGGGCGTTGATTGCAGTGCGCGGTTTGCATCGGTTCGCTGTCGCTGAAGGGCTGGCCGAACTGGATGTTGCGCGAACTGTCCGTCCGCCTACGCCAAGCCGTCGGTTGCCTAAGAGCTTGACAGTTGGCGAGGTGCTGGCTTTGCTGGAGAGTGTGGGCGGCGAAAGTCCTGCCAACGGACCGCTGGTACTGCGCAATCGGGCGTTGCTGGAGTTGTTGTACTCTACTGGATCCCGGATTTCTGAAGCTGTTGGGCTTGATGTCGACGATGTCGACACTCAGGCCAGAACGGTGTTGTTGCAGGGGAAGGGCGGCAAGCAGCGGCTAGTACCGGTGGGGCGTCCAGCTGTGCAAGCGCTGGATGCCTATCTAGTGCGTGGACGCTCCGACCTGGCTCGCCGGGGCCCGGGAATGTTCATGACGCCAGCCATTTTCCTCAATGCGCGCGGCGGTCGATTGTCGCGTCAAAGTGCGTGGCAAGTTTTGCAGGATGCCGCCGAACATGCCGGTATCACTTCGGGTGTGTCGCCGCACATACTGCGGCATTCCTTTGCCACCCACCTACTCGAAGGTGGCGCCGACGTCCGGGTTGTGCAGGAGTTACTGGGTCATGCCTCGGTCACGACAACACAGATCTACACGTTGGTCACTGTCCATGCGTTACGTGAAGTGTGGGCCGAAGCGCACCCTAGGGCCAAATAGCTCTGCGTTTCAACCCAGGTATTTGTTCCAGCACCAGATCGGGCACCAGCGTCTGCTATTTGAGGTGCGCTTTGTACTCGATGGTGTTCCATAGCGCACCTTGCTGTCCGCGCATGTATTTTTGGTCACTTCAGTGTGCCAGGAACCATGACCTTGCCGGGAACCACGATCGAGCCTCGATGTAACCAGTCCCGGTCGACAATAGCTTTGTAGATCGTCGAAGTAGACCGTCTTGTCTTGGTCGAGGAACCCGAGATCGACAGTTTTAGTGGAGAATTCGTGGTTCACTGGGCATCTCCTTACTACTTGCGAAAGGCAATGAGTAAAATGAAATGAGTAGAGTGAGGTTTGATACTACTGTGCGACACGGCACCACAGTGTCTTGCGTAGTCTCTGCTTTGTGCGGCGGCTGCCCGTGGTCGGCAGTGCTGCCGTTATCGTAATTGCCGCCCGCCACCACTGCGGGTCTCCAAGCTCGGGAGCGTACAGACGTTAGACTTTCCTGCGATGCTCACCGTGATGCCTGTCCCTACGAATCGTTACCGGCAATGACCGACCTCCCCGACAGCGTTGTAGAGATTGGGCTAACCGGACGGCCGCCACGGGCCATCCGCGAGCCTAGGCCGCGTAGCTTGCACGGTCCGGCCAAAGTTGTCGCGATGTGCAACCAGAAGGGTGGCGTCGGGAAAACCACATCGACGATCAACCTGGGTGCCGCCCTCACCGAATTCGGCCGGAGGGTGTTGCTGGTGGACATAGACCCGCAGGGCGCACTGTCGGCGGGCCTTGGCGTACCGCATTACGAGCTAGACCGGACAATCCACAACCTACTGGTGGAGCCACTGGTATCGATCGACGACGTGCTGATCCACACTCGGGTCAGATACTTGGATCTGATACCCAGCAATATCGACCTGTCGGCCGCCGAGATCCAGTTGGTTAACGAGGTGGGGCGAGAGCAAACCTTGGCGCGGGCATTGCACCCAGTGCTGGACCGCTACGATTATGTGCTGATCGACTGCCAGCCTTCGCTGGGACTGCTCACCGTTAACGGGTTGGCCTGCGCAGAGGGCGTAGTTATCCCGACTGAATGCGAATTCTTCTCGCTGCGTGGGCTAGCGTTGCTTACCGATACCGTAGACAAGGTGCGCGATCGGCTCAACCCGAAGCTGGAAATCAGCGGCATCCTGATTACTCGATATGACCCGCGCACTATCAACGCACGCGAGGTTATGGCGCGGGTCGTGGAACGGTTCGGCGAACTGGTCTTTGACACCGTGATCACTCGTACGGTCCGGTTTCCCGAGACTAGTGTCGCAGGTGAACCTATCACCACATGGGCACCGAAATCGGGCGGCGCCAGGGCCTATCGCGCGTTGGCCTGTGAATTCATCGACCGCTTCGGCGCGTGAACAGTGAAGCTCCACACCAGAACGGCTTCCAGGTTCGACTCACCAACTTTGAGGGGCCGTTCGATCTGCTGCTACAGTTGATTTGCGCCCACCGCCTCGATGTTACCGAGGTTGCGTTGCACCAGGTCACCGACGACTTCATTGCGTACGCCCGTCAGATTGGCTCTCAACTGGGTCTCGAGGAAACCACAGCATTCCTGGTGATCGCCGCGACCCTGCTCGACCTCAAGGCCGCCCGGCTGCTGCCAGCCGGGCGGGTCGAGGACGAAGAGGACCTGGTGCTTCTGGAAGTTCGCGACCTGCTGTTCGCCCGACTGCTGCAATATCGCGCGTTCAAGCGCGTTGCGCAGATCTTCGCCGAGCTGGAAGCCACCGCGCTGCGTAGCTATCCACGTGCGGTATTGCTGGAAGAGCGGTTTGCCAGCTTGCTTCCTGAGGTGATGATCGGCGTCAACGCCGATCGGTTCGCCGAGATCGCCGCGGTCGCGTTCACCCCTCAGCCGGTGCCGATTGTGGCCACCGGGCACTTGCACGAGCTGACAGTCTCGGTTCCCGAGCAAGCCAAACGATTGCTGACGATGCTTGAAGCACGGGGCAGCGGCCAATGGACCTCATTTTCTGAATTGGTCGCCGACTGCCAGGAGCCGATCGAGGTGGTCGGGTGCTTCCTGGCGCTGCTCGAACTGTATCGGACCCGGGCGGTAACATTCGAGCAGGCCGAGCCGCTTGGCGTGCTCCAAGTTTCGTGGGCCGCGGAACGGCTGGCCAGTGAAGCCTTGGTAGAAGTACGAGGAGAATCATAACCGGCATCGGCGATGATGCAGTGAGCAGTAATGAGAAGGAGCAGTGCTTGACCCAAGAAATGCCTGATCTCGATCTGGACTCTGGAATCCCTGGCGTAGCTGAGGCGTCGGAGCTGGATGCCGACGAACTCGGCTGTGTCTTGGAGGCGTTGTTGTTGGTGGTGGACACCCCAGTAACTGCCGAGGCATTGGCTGCAGCTGCCGTGCAGCCTGTTGACCGGATCGCTACGAAGCTGCGGCTAATGGCTGACGAACTCGCCGGACGCGACAGCGGCATCGATCTGCGTCACTCAGCTGAGGGCTGGAGGTTGTACACCCGCGCCCGATATGCACCCTACGTCGAGAGGCTGTTGCGGATGCCGCGCACCAAGCTGACCCGCGCCGCGCTCGAGACGCTGGCCGTGGTTGCCTACCGTCAGCCCGTGACGCGGGCACAGGTGAGCGCGGTTCGTGGTGTCAATGTGGACGCTGTCATGCGCACCTTGTTGGCGCGCGGCTTGATCACCGAGGTTGGTCCCGAGCCCGACTCTGGCGCGGTGATGTTCGCGACTACTGAACTGTTTCTGGAACGCTTGGGGTTGACCTCACTTGCCGATCTTCCCGACATCGCACCGCTGCTTCCCGACGTCGACACTATCGAAGACCTGGGCGAGTTTCTGGACAAGGAGCCACGTTTCATCAAACTTACCGGCGCCAAAGCTTCTGAGCAGCCACGGTCGTTCGATTTGGGCCAGGATTGATGGTCGAGGTCCACGATTCTAGGATGGACCGGTGTGCTGGGGCGGTCCGTCTGCAAAAGGTGTTGTCCCAGGCTGGGATTGCGTCGCGGAGGGCTGCCGAGAAGCTAGTCATCGAAGGCCGTGTCGAAGTGGACGGTCAGCTAGTGACGGAGTTGGGTACCCGGGTCGACCCGGAGATCTCGGTAGTTCGGGTCGACGGGGCCAGGGTAGTGGTCGACGATTCGTTGGTGTATCTGGCGCTGAACAAGCCGCGTGGCATGCACTCAACCATGTCGGACGACCGCGGCCGGCCCTGTGTCGGCGATTTGATCGAACGCCGGGTGCTGGGAAAGAAGAAGCTGTTTCACGTGGGGAGGCTAGACGCCGATACCGCAGGGCTGCTCTTGCTGACTAACGATGGCGAATTAGCACATCGGTTGATGCATCCGTCCTATGAGGTGTCCAAGACGTATCTAGCGACGGTGAAAGGGTCGGTTCCTCGTGGGTTAGGCAAGAAGCTATGCGCTGGGTTTGAGTTGGACGACGGCCCAGCGCATGTCAACGATTTCGCGGTGGTGGATGCGATCCCAGGTAAGACGTTGGTGCGGTTGACGTTGCACGAAGGACGTAAGCGCATTGTGCGTCGGCTGTTGACAGCCGCGGGTTTTCCTGTGGAGGTGCTGGTCCGCACCGATATCGGTGCGGTGTCGCTGGGAGATCAGCGTTCAGGCCGCCTCCGGGCTTTGCTCCATGATGAGATCGGACAACTGTATAAAGCGGTGGGCCTGTGACCGATATTGTTGTCGCCATCGACGGCCCGACGGGGACCGGAAAATCTTCCGTGTCAAGGGGACTAGCACGTGAGCTGGGAGCGCGTTACTTAGATACCGGGGCAATGTATCGGATGGTGACACTGGCGGTGCTACACGCCGGAATTGATCCGAAAGATGCTGCAGCGATTGGGGCGAGTGTTTGGAAAGTGCAGATGCGCTCTGATCATGATCGTTATTTCCTTGGTGAAGAGGATGTTTCATCTGAGATACGGTCTGAGGAGGTCACTCAGGCGGTGTCGGCGGTGTCGGCGGTTCCTGCCGTGCGTTTCCGGCTTGTTGGTCTGCAGCGACAGATGGCCGAAGGGCGAGGCAGTGTCGTTGTAGAGGGCCGCGACATTGGAACCGTCGTATTACCCGACGCTCCGGTGAAGATCTTCCTGACGGCATCGCCCGAAACCCGCGCGCGGCGTCGCAACGACCAGAATGTCGCGTCAGGTTTGGCTGATGATTATGCTAAAATATTGACTGACGTATGTCTCCGCGACCATCTCGACTCTACCCGGGCGGTGTCGCCGTTGCGTGCGGCTGAAGACGCCGCGATCATTGACACTAGCGAGATGACTGAAGCCGAGGTGATCGCCCACCTAATGGACTTGGTGAAGCAGCGCAGTGAGATGGTGCGGTGAGCCAGAATGGCCCCTGGAGCGACGAAAGCGACTGGGAGTTTGACGATTCCAGCCTAGTTCAGTGCGGGCCGGTGGTGGCGGTAGTGGGCCGTCCTAATGTCGGCAAATCGACGTTGGTCAACCGAATCCTGGGCCGGCGTGAAGCGGTGGTGCAGGATGTTCCCGGGGTGACCCGCGACCGAGTTTCCTATGATGCACTGTGGACCGGACGTCGGTTCGTCGTACAGGACACCGGAGGATGGGAACCCGAAGCCAAAGGCCTGCGACAGCTGGTTACGGAGCAGGCGTCGGTGGCCATGCGAACCGCCGACGCGGTGATCCTTGTGGTTGATGTCGGCGTCGGGATCACCGACGCCGACGAAGCCGCAGCTCGGATCTTGCTCCGCTCGGGTAAGCTAATCTTCTTGGCAGCCAACAAGGTGGACGGCGAAAAGGGCGAATCGGACGCGTCGGCATTGTGGTCGCTGGGACTGGGTGAGCCGCACCCAATCAGTGCGATGCATGGTCGCGGTGTAGCCGACCTGCTTGACAAGGTGCTGGCCGCGTTGCCCGACGTGGTTGAATCAACGTCGCTTGACGGCGGTCTTCGGCGCGTGGCGCTCGTTGGCAAGCCCAATGTGGGCAAGAGTTCACTGCTAAACAAGTTGGCAGGCGACCAGCGTTCGGTAGTCCACGAAGCCACAGGTACGACAGTGGACCCTGTAGACTCGCTTATTGAAATGGGCGGCAGGGTCTGGCGGTTCATCGACACCGCGGGTTTGCGTCGAAAAGTCGGTCAGGCAAGAGGGTACGAGTTTTACGCTTCGGTGCGCACTCATGGGGCCATCGATTCGGCCGAAGTGGTGATCATGCTGATCGACGCATCGGAGCCGCTAACGGGACAAGATCAGCGGGTGCTCTCTGTGGTCATCGAGGCTGGTCGCGCGCTGGTGCTGGCCTTCAATAAGTGGGATTTAGTTGACGAAGACCGGCGTGATTTGCTGGAGCGCGAGATTGATCGTGACCTGGTGAAGGTGCGTTGGGCGCAACGGGTCAACATCTCCGCCAAGACGGGCCGGGCGGTGCAGAAACTAGTGCCTGCGATGGAAAGTTCGCTGGCTTCGTGGGATACCAGAATTGCGACCGGCCCGCTGAACATATGGATTAAGGAAGTAGTGGCGGCGACACCACCCCCGGTGCGCGGCGGCAAGCAGCCACGCATACTATTTGCTACCCAGGCGACTGCTCGACCGCCGACGTTCGTGCTTTTCACGACCGGTTTGCTGGAAGCCGGCTACCGACGCTTCCTAGAGCGTCGGCTGCGCGAGACGTTTGGGTTTGAGGGCAGTCCGATCCGGATCAACGTGCGAGTGCGCGAAAAACGGTGAAACAAGCGACGCTAGCTGGTTGCGCCGTAGCTAGGCTGCGTTGTTATCCGGCAGGTAGCGCTCCGGATGGTGAATGTCATTGTTATCAAGTGCTATTGGCGACTAGGGAGGAGAAATTCACTCGTCCATTTCTTCTACTAATTTCCTTGTACTCCAAACTATCTCGTGCAACTTATGATGTGGTGTACAACCCAATGTCAACTTGTCAACGTTAGTCAGCCCGCTGACGACCTACTCGTCCATATGGTGCATTTCTCAGATACGTAATAGGGCTCTGCATAACCCGGAAACGTGCAGCAGCGATCTTGAGCGTAGATCACCACGAGTTGATCCGGTGAAGCGATTCGTCGTGAACGCCCGAGATACAGTGGGTGGCTTTGATGGTCGTCAAACACGGCCGGGTAGTGATAGTCATCCGGATGACGTCGCATGTGGATAGTAGCGTACCGTTGCCGCCTACTGCGTGGCTAGCAGTTGAGGTCAATTCCGTAAGGGTGGTTGACACGATCACGGTCATTGGCAAACTGGTGTGTGCAACGAGCTTCGGGTCACTTAGCTGGCCTCGGACTTAGGATATTGAGTGCTTCGTGCTGACGCTGGGCATGGCTACGCAGAGCCCCTTTCGCGGTTTTCCTTGGCGGGGTTCGCTGTCAAAGTAGGCGGTTTGATCGTCAGGGTTGCAATATCCGAAGCGGCGAATCGAGTCAGTCAGGCGTCGAGGTTGGCGCGTAGTCCGGGGCTTACGATCAGCTTGCCTATGCTCATCCTGTTGCGGTGCCGAGCTGACTATATGACGCCGTGCTGTCGGGCTTGGGTGCTGTTCGAGAACCTGCCGTAGAGATTGATCAGCAGCGCGCATAGGTTGAGCGACTTTTTCTGCTTGATCGGCGCGCAGTTTCGACGCTTGCTCGGCAAGGAAACGCCTGATCCGGTCGACTAGTAGACCGGGACCATTTCGGCAGGTTACGCATAAATATCTTAGTTACCTGCAGGTGCTGCTTATACAACACGCCAGCCCGCCACGCCTGTGCCGTCGCTGGCAGATTTTCCCCCATCACAGTATATAGTTATATTGCGACGAGCTGCTCAGCGTCATGTCGCCTGCGCTGAGCTTAAGCGTAGCTGATCCGTAAGCAGTCGGTGACCACTTTGAGAACCAGTTCGCCGACGGCGGTGGGATCGTTTCTGGCCAGGCTTTGGACAATGTCGCGACTGGCTATTGCCTGTTAACGTTGCGCCTTCTCCAGGTGCTCGAACACCCGCAGCTAAAGTGCAGGTGCCCGGTTGTTAACGGTCAACTCGCGGATCGCTGTGGCCGCTACATCGAGTGCGTGGCAGGCGGCAATCACCTCTGCCGGCGTGGCTGTACAGATGGAACGCATGTGCGAATATCATCGAGACGGCGTGACCTGAAGCGGGCATTATCTGTAGGCAGCAAAAAGCATTCACAAGCGGGTAATTTCATTAGTTGACAACCCGATGATTAGTTGTCAAGCGTGCCGAATGTACGGTTGCCTTTCGGCTTGTAGATCCGCTACATCTTAGTTATTGTTTTTATGTTTAATACTGCTCTATCGTTGCACGTCGTAAATGTTAAAGACCGTATAGCGGGATTTGTGGGATAGCGTGACTTCGATGGCGCGGTTCAGTTTATAGGGAAGCCCGATATCGATCATGGGTGCTGCCGGTTGTCTTGGGCGACCGAGCTAGATCCCCTAGACGTCGTTGACGCCATCGCTTGTGTCCACCTGGCTGGCGACCAAACAGTGCTCTTGAGGTTCAATTGCCCACCTACACAGCAGACCGGCTCGCTGCTGGCCGAGCCAGTCCACCCGTGTAACGCCGTCGAAAGAGACAAAAACGAAAGGAAAAAATAGCCCATGAGTTTCACCTGGACTGTCGGCAACAGCCGAAGCAAAATTACAATTCTACAACCTGTCGCACCCGTGGTGTCACGGTGTGCTAACATCGCCGTACAGCAAAGACGCCAAGATTGAGCGATTGCAGAACATGGCCGGGGGACGATTTTTGACCCAAAAAATCACTACGTTATTGAGGATTTGGAGAAGGTCGCACCTGCCATCCAGCCCGGCCGACATCGTCATTGTCAACACCGGCAGACACCACAAACATGCTGACAGTGCCGTATATTACATGGCTTCCACCCTAAATTGTATCAGGATTCTGGAAGGGAAAGTGGTTAGTAGCCAAGGGCGTCAAAGTGCTCGGCATTGACACCTCACCATTTTATCACCCGATGGCCTACTTCATTCGATCCACACGGCCTCGGCGAACACTGGGATGGCTTGTTTCCGTGGATGCTGCACGAATACGAGTAATGAGGTCGGCCATAAGGTGCTCGATGACTTCCCGGAATGGGAGCTGGGCCATCGGGCGATTTTGTCGAAGGGCATCTGCGGTGTCGAGAAAGTTGGTGGCGAGCTGGAAAAAGAGTCACCGACAGCTGCGTCACCTTCGTGGCGTTCCCATGGTGCTGGGTTGGCGGCGACTGATGCATCGCGCGACTGCAGAACCGCGGGGCCAACCCACGCTGGTGTGAGCGTTGTCAGGACCGTTGTATACGCACCGGCTCCACCGCGGCCGAGGTCTATCACGAAGGCACCCCGAAGGTTGCAGATCCATGTTCCTGGAAGAATGGTTGCCACAGTCGATTATGTGCTCACGATGGTGCGCTAGCTTTCCTCCGACACGAGCTGGCAAGTCAGCGCGGAACACGCGCGGCTGGTATCGCATACGATCTGTTTTGCGGAAGTCTTGCTGGACCCCGCCGGAGTATCGTCAATGAGCGTCAACGTCGTGCGCGTGTGGCGGTATCCAGGTGATTAACCGACCGGCCGAGATATTGTGTTTGTCACAGGCTCATTTCGGTGGCCTCAACCAGGCTGTGATCGGCGAACGGCTGGGCATGGCGCGTTCCACTGTGAGCCGGATTTTCAACGCCCTGTCCGACGAGGGCTTGGTGGTAGCAGCTGCGGTCCGCAGGGTGCGACTGCGCCTGGTGATGGATCTGCATTCGTTTCTGGAGGAGCTGTGTTGCGAGCTGCAAGAAACGATGGACCTGTCAATGCTCGAGGGAGATCGTGCCAACTCGTCGATCAAGTCACTAGGCCGTACCGCCTGCGGGCCATCAGTGCGTTAGAAGAATCGTTTTCGCTGTACTACTGCGCCAATGGCAAAGCGATTCTGACCAGCCTGCCGCCTGTCCAACAGACGCAAGTGCTGCCCAGTCTATTCATTCGGTTCACCACGAACACCAGCACGACCTGGGTGGTGTTGCACAAGGAGCGCGATCGCATTCGGGTCGAAGGTGTCGCCTATGGTCGCGAGGTACAAAGTGAAGGAATCTGCGCAATGGGTGTGGCGCCGCAAAAGGCAACTGGGCAAATGGTGGCAGTCAGCGTGCCGGTTTCGACGCAACGATTCTACGGGTGAGAATCCGAACTTGCTCACAGGCCCTGCTAGCCTGGGTCGAAAAGTCAACTCCTGCAACGAGTATGTGTAATTTTTTCCAAAAGCATTACACCGCAGTATGATTGATTGCTGGTATTGCAGCCGTATAGATCGGGATCGTGAACTCTGTTGTTTTTGTGCTGGTGGTGGCGTTAACCTGGGCATTGTTCGGAGTTGGTGAGTACATCTGAATACGATGCGGTTCATGGCGTAGACCTTGATTGGTGGTGGGCCGAGTGTCGGCGATGATCGATTGGATCGCACTACGTTTCGCTCGTTATGCGCCGTTGCGACATGCCGGCGGACTCATGTTGGGTATGGTATAGTTGCTCCACCGCAAGAATTGCTGGACGATCGCCGCGCACCGAGGCTATGCCAATCTTGACTGGTTGCGGCACCTACTGTTACGAGTGAAGTGGGCCGCTGGAGTGGCCCAATATTATTTCCACAATTACGTTGTTAGCGCCTTCGGTGATTCTGGTCGTTGACTAAATCGGCGACGTGAAAAGGGTATGCATTCGGTCAGGGTGCAACACCAGTACACCGGCACTGCTGGGTGCATCGCAAACGGCCAAGTCGTGGCGTGTCTGATCTATGCCGCTCCGTGTGGACATACCCTAATCGACCCTGCTCTGACGAGTATGGACCGAAGGTCCCAGTCGCTGCAACAATGCCGTAATCCCCGCCAAAAAAGGGGTTTCGTGACCAGACCTACTGCTGGCAGCAGCCTTGGTTGCTTGCGCTGTGCAGACCAAGGTGCCCGTAGCTTGAGTGGCCGGCGACGAAGTCTGTGGAGCCGACCCAAGCTGCGACCTACCGTCCGCGGTCACGGCCTGGGCTATGTACTGGCCATGGTAGCCAATCGGCGTGTGCCCAGCGCAGCAGGTCCGATTTGCGTGGATCGACTCTCATCCCGGTTGCCTACCTGGGCTTGGCAGAAACACTCCGCCGGCACCGGCCAGTCACGGGCACCAGCACTACTACTGCTGCTGAACTTGGAGCGCGCTGTAACCTGGAAGACGACACTGACACTGGGGGACGTCATGGGCTGATACGCCGCAACGATGCGACCGGCGAATTGGCCTAACTGCGCTGCTATAGCGTATACCCGGTACTGTTGAGTAAGCTGGGGTCTGTAGCCGGTCAATGCTGACGTATCCAGGACTCCTTTCAAGCCACCAAAAGACTCAGTTGGTATTGACCAACACCAGTTCCGCCGCTGGATTGCCTGGCATTGCTAGACCACCCTGGCTATGCTCGCTCATGCATTCCTGGCCGTTGCGACAGCTACTGAACGCGACTACCAACCCACACCAATCGGCCCAGACGAGCGGACCGTTAACGAGTTTCACCACCTCTCTTTGATGCTCTGTTCTTCATCCCTTGCTCTACCAACCACGCCCTTGCTGGGGCCGGGTTACGATGGCGACGATAACACCAATACCGACTCCATGTATACCCATTACAAACGACGCCAGCACCAATGACCACGATCTACGGCTGCAGGACTAAAGGATATTTGGTATACAACATTGAGTTGGTTAGTATCGATGATGGAGCTGTAAAGGGCCACCGGGTTGGCCCAAACCCCGGCGACTGGTGTCCAGCAGAGGCACGATCCGGTTGGCATTTGCTGTATGTGTTCATAGTTGTTGTTGTGGCTTCCTGGGCGGTAGATGGTAGCCGGGTTTGGAGTTCGGCTGCGGTAGGATATCGATCTGCTGCCGGTCAACCGGCGACACTTAGCACGACGGGCTGTGGCGCAGTTTGGTAGCGCACTTGACTGGGGGTCAAGTGGTCGCAGGTTCAAATCCTGTCAGCCCGACCGAAAGAAATAGGTGTTGAGCTGCTGTTACTCTCTCGTCGTTTCGCGAACGCACTGTTCCGCTTATACCGATTTAGGACCATGGCTTTGCGCAATCAGGGTACCAATAGTCAAGCGAGCCTTGCCAATAATGGGAATTATCGAGGCCTTTGTGTTTTCAGCAAGGCCTTTTGTGCTGCCAGAAATTGTTACCGAGCAGCGGTACTGTTTCAGCGATCTCAACTGACTCCTTGAGAAACGAGAAAGCCGAGTATGTCCATTTGCCAAGGTGTTGTTGGTGAATCCATGCTTGCCGGAATTCCCGGTACCGACTTCCATGGTTCAGTTAAGATGAACAATATGAGGTGTTCCAGAAGTTAACCGGCACGCGATCTCTGGTCACAGTGCATAGCTTCCGCCAGCATCGATGTCGAAACATCTGGATGAGCGACACACCCGTAAAGTGCTGCTCGGAGAATACGACTTGTGGTCGATCTGAAGACGCCCCGATACCAAGCCCGTGGCATCAACGAATTCGTTCACATCCCTTGCAGTAACTAGAATATATAAAATAGCTAAGAAACGCTGATGACTGAGCGAGTTGGCAATGTCAGGCGTGTTCAGCGGTGTTCGGGTTGTCGGACTGGGGTGCCTCGGCGATCAAAGTTAAGGGTGTTAGCTCCGGTGCTCCCGGAAGGGCGTTGATCGTTGGCGTGTTTACCTGTGAGGCGGCTCGCGTGGACGTCGACTTCATCCTGGAAGTTAGGCAACTGTGGATAACGCAGTATCGCAATCGACATTAAATCCGAAGCGGGCCAGGATTTGTTAGGCTGGTTGTTGGCCACTGCGAATGTTTTCCTGATGAATTGGCTGCCTGGCGCGCTTGAGCTGATTCGGCTCAGTGTTGAGGACATCCGCGTGTTCACCGGCTTTGTTGGGGTCTTTCAGGAGGAATGAACATCGTTGGGGATAAGCTGGATTCGGCTCCAGGAACGATGCCGACCGTGCCTTGGTGACCGGAACGTCCATGAAATATCCGACTGTCGGGAGGAATTTCGATCGTGACAATTACAGGATGCGCGATCAGAGCTTGTCCGACGGCACTCTCACTCTGTCCCCGCTGCGCGTGGATGATGCAGTGTCACATCTGGCGGGGGAGGACAAGCTAGCTGGTCCGTTGATAATCGGTCGGGCCCATGTCCCGCCAAGGTAGTTAAGCTTACCTGTGCCACTGGCCAGCATCAGTGAGCAACCAGCGGTCCGCTGCGGGCCTTCGTTATCCGCCGTAGGCGCCGAGGAGGTACTGGCTGAGACCGTCGACCTGCGGTTAGCAGGGTGAGGGATTGGTGGCTGGGCAGGTCAGCGTCGTCTACGGACTTTACACCTCCCCAGTGTGCACTTGGGTTGGCGATCCTTGCTGTCGACCTGGCGTGTCAGTATGCGGCAGAGCACGGTGGTGGGTACAGCAGTGGTGAAGTTGGAGCCGGAGAACACGGCGTCGGCCCGGGTCGCGTTACGGACCGGCTTCACCTACGCTGGTCGACTCCGAGAACAGAACGACAAAACCTTCAGACTCGACGAGCGAGCCCTCGTCGAGGGGCAGGTAGTCAGGGTGGCCTAAGAGGCTGAGCTTGAGATCACTCAAGAGAGTGTACGACGCACTGCGGGTGTTCCTTTGTTGGTGGATCGCTTAGGTCTATGGGCCCGATGATAGCCGGTTTTGTGATGGCAAGGCAGTGTCTTCGCCTGTTAAGTTCGATCCTATTACGCGTGGCGCGGTCTGGGGGCGGCTGCTGATGCGGCGCGTGGAAGTGTTCCTCTTCGAACGGCACGTGACGATCTGTTTGACCATCGACGCGTCCAGCCGTGTTCTCGGTATCTCCGGCAAGCTAGGCTGGACAGCAACGGGAGGTCTGCTAGACGGTAGCAGTCCGCTTTGAAAAGCGCTGTGCAACAACGGTTATTGGCAATATGCACGATTACGAAGTGGACATCGACGAACACCTGCTCCACAACCGCCTCTGGTGCCTGGTTCCCTCATTGAGCCGACCTGTCCCTCACCCCGGTCCGCTTCGCAAGGACGGACAACGCCATGTGCCGGCTCGGCGACAACCTTGTTGTCCAGATCTCCGGAATCCACCGGGCCGTCGAGAGCTGGCAGACCGAAAAGCACTGGTTGCTGCGGATCGCCCCGCACTTCCCGGTGCCCAGCCCCATCCCGGCTGAGTGCTTCGGATAGCCCTGTTCAGTCGTACGCTGGGTCAAAGGAGAAGAACCCAGCCGACTGACTGACCCCACCGGGCTCGTCCAGAATCTCGTCGCCTTTCATCACTGCCTGGAGCGCCATCGATCCCACCGGCGGGTCGCCCGCGAATCGGTGCAGACCTCTGGCGATGCGGTACGAGAGGGTCCTCGCCGCGCTGCCGGCCCGGGATGGGCTCATCGATGTCCGGGGCGACGACCTCCGCCTGGGAAGAGTTGCTACGAGTCCCGATCGATGTACGCGGGCCGGCACTGGTGTGCAGGTGATGGCTTCCGAGGCCGGCGTTTCACCCGGAGATGACCGGTGAATCAGCAAGCGTATCAAAACGCCGTCGTTAGATGGATGCAGCGTCAGTCGATCGCGGAGTAACGGGGCGAACGTCGTGCGCGCACTGTTGAGCTCCTCTGTGAGGTTGCCGACCTCACAATCGTCAACGCCGACGGCACTGGCGATCTACAACTCTCATAGCCCAGGGGCCTGGCAATACCCGCGAGGTCCAGGTGCCCGACGTGCGCGGCCAAATATCCGCCGGTGCTGTTCGACTCGTATTCTATCATTTTACTCGTATTCTATTATTTTATCTTTGCAGCTGTCGGTAATGTTCGCCTTACTTCCATCGTGGTGGCCCGGCGCGAGGACCGTAACTGCGCCCAGCTGTGGCTACTTAGCCAGCGGAGTCGGTGCGAAGGACCGCATGCCTACGCCTTACCTGCCGGCGGGGCTACGACTCGCCTCGATGCAGGGCGCTGGCGAGGGTCAAACGTCGTTGCACGGCAACACGGCCCGTCGGCTAACGATTGATGACAAGGTCTATTTCCGCCACACGAAGGCCGGCGAATTTTTGAGCGGTTCGATCGTCTGCGGCTGATTCGGGGCACGTAGACCGTTGACACCGTGCCGACGTATCGCGATGAGGGCTGCATAGTTCTCTGATGCGGAACGTGTTTTCTTATGCTAACTGTCCCGCCGACAGTAGTGGAGCCGGTTCTCATCCGGATGCCTATCGGACAGATACGGCGCGGTCCCGCGGCATAATTTAAGTCGAGCAAGAGGAGCGGCCATGACCACGATCACCGCATTATTAACATAGCTGGACACGATGCGCAAAGTTGTGGAAGCGCTCGTGCGAATCGAACGCTCCGCTAGTCAGCCGCAGCCTGCCAGGCGGGTGGTCAAGCGCTTAGGTGCTGCGGGTGCACACAATTCATACGTCGAGGAAGCACAATTCTACGGTAGCTACTCTCGCCTGCACGCAAAACTGACAGCGATCAGGTCCTCAGCGCTGGCGATCAGCGTAGCAGCTTGCTTAGTTGCCGTTTGCAGGCCAGGAATCCTTGGCGGGCCTGAGTGCAGGACTGGCGATCGCCGATGACTGTTCTAACGGGGCGTGAGTGGTAAGCAGGACACTGCAGAAAACTCGGACGACGTGGAACGTAGTGGCCGAAGTCGGTGATCTCGCTGGCACACAGACGGTTGTGGTGTGTGCTCATCACGACGCGGTGCGTAGTGGCGAGTTCTTGGTGGCCTACTTTCAATAGGTACTCATAGTCAATCGATTGCCCGAGATCGTTGAGCGCATCCACACTTCGCTGATCAACTGGTGGCCTGCCACTTTCGGTGCGCTGCGGGGTAATAGCAAAATGGTGGTCACCGGGGCCGTAATGAGTGCAATCACTGCCACGTTGTTATCCTACATCGCTCGCAGCTCGATTGACTCGAGAGCAAAAGAATAACTACTCTGCCGTTGTTCTGCTAGTCGCTTTGGTCGAGCGGTTGTGCGATCAACCGATGTACGGTGTGTGAGTACTGCTGGTTTCGTTTGGCGCAGAGGAACAGTTGCAAGGCGGCATCTACGGCTTCATGGCGCGTCACAAATCTGAGCTTGACCGCGAACGAAACGTACTTTCTGAATTTCGACTCGATCGGTTTGCTGGGGCTGGTCATGCTCGAGGGCGAGAGCACCACGATTTGGAAGACTACATATCACCGACCGTTCCGTGATCCGGTGGTACAGGCCGACGTGCTGCTACGCAGAGGCATGCGGGCGTGCAACAGTGCAGACGTCGTGCTTATGAGTTGTGCAGGTTGTTCAACGGCGTGCTTCTCATCCATCTATCGCTATAAAGCATTTTCGAACTATCACCAGATGCCCTACACGTCTGAGAACTTGTTCTACTAGACGATAATTACGAGTTCACTCTTACTGAAGCGGTGGTTGGTGCGGTGAGCGTCAGTGTGGGGACACTAGGCCGATGAACAATTCTGTGCACCATCGGCGATGGTACGGTCGACTTCGTACACTGAACTGGTTGAGGTGGTTGCTCGTCCAGAGCAGCGTGGTGAATCAGTACGGGCGGTGGGCATTGGTTCACCGACTGTGCCTACACCGACGGAGTGATGGCCGACATGACCATCTTACAGCGGGTCATTAGCGGCAGACTCCGCGATCGTTTTGGTGGCGATAGCAAGTGCGGCGCGTAGTTGCATAGTCTGCGGTCCGCAGCTGGCTGAGCGCGGAGGCGTGGTGGAGAACCAGAGTTATATGGATGCCCAGTCGATCACCAGCGCTACTGCGACCGCGACGCATGGAGCGGAATACGTCTTCCGAACTTGTCGGTGCGGATCATTGCGGTGCGGTACGTCACAGTAACCGGTGACGTACTAACTTTGACGGAAGGGTTAAACGGTGGTGTCTACCTAGCGGCACAAGTGTCGCTGGGTGCGTTAGGGATGATCTCGTAGGTTGCCGTCCAAGTGGTGTTGCTCTACATGCTAAATCGCCTTGATGAAAGACGCGCACTGACTGAGATCTTGGAAAATCTCGACGAATATGTCTATCGCCACGACCACTCTAAATTCCGCATTTCCTTATTTTGAAATGTCTTTGACGAGAAATTACCCGACGCAGCGATGAGTCACCCACCCCTACGAACAGGTGGAAAACGGGGGACTGGGTATGATTTTCCTTACTGGGTCACCACTTTCCCCATGCTGCACCGACCTTCAATCGCCTAATGAATAAGGTGATCTCGAATTCCACCGTCCAGGACTACGCCTACAAAGGGTAGGAGACCGAGCGCAAGGTCAAGTTCACCGAGATCGAGATTGGAGTATACGATCCCGCATGAGCACGGACGCGTGACGATCCAGCGGATCGTCGACCTTGTGTGCCATCGCAACTTGCCGATCATGTTCCTGCTCGAGGTGCGCTTTGCGGCGTCTGACGATGCCTTTACTATACTACTGAGAACGGGCGTGACAGCTGGCTACGTCGCCGTCCATCAGTACACCATGATGGAACTCGAGACCTATTTTCGTTCCATTGAGGCAATCATGGATGATTATGCCGAATAACCACCTTGGGGCGAGCGTTACGATCAGACCTCCGGTACGTTGGGCGAGCAGTATCCCGGCCAACACCACTTTCCCCATCCGGTGACCGCCTCTATCCTGACTGCGTCCTTATTAACTACTACACCCGGCACTTGCTGGGCCCCTGATGTCGCCTGACAACCTAAACTTCTAAAACACTCTGTAACTTTCGATCACTAACTCGTGTTCGGCTTCGACATCTATGTCAACACGATTACAAACCTATAACGATGCGGACGCTGCTCTGGATCAACTAAGGCGATGCACAAATCATGGCACAGCATGCAAGAGCTGAACGTGATCGTAAACTACGCTTTTTCGTAGCCTTATTGGTCTCTGCGTGGATAGCTGACACCGGCCATTGTCACCGGGCGCGCAGTTTCAAGATCCATGTTGATCTGCAAATCTTCGAAAGATCGTCACGGCGCAACCGTTATTCTATGGGCTGCAGCTGGCATAGGACGGTGGGTGAACGCAGTTAATGTTGTTCCCTGGCGATATCTTGGATCAACGGGATATGCTCCTCGCCGAGTTAGGCAGACAGCCCCCTGGTGTGGGGCACGGCGGCGCGCGGCTCAGTGGTTTTGTGCACTTACATGAGACTGTAAATACCTCTTAGTCCTGGCTACGCTTGGCCGGTGGGCGCCCGACATATTAAGGCACGGTTGAGACCAGATTTTCTGCGACGCGAGCAGATCAACGGTTGTTTTGGCAGTTGACGTACGGTATTTTCCTATGCAAAATTACGACTATCTCACCTATGAAGAGTTCGGTCGGAAGTTCTTCGAGGCCGCAGTCACACCAGACCGGTTCGCCGCTGCATTCGCCGACATTGCGGGCAAAGAGTTCTCAATGGAGCCGATTGCTCAGGGGCCTGGCAAGATCGCCAAGGTCAGCGCCAAGGTCCAGATCAGAGAGCCTCGGGTCACGCGGCACCTAGGAGACAGCATCACGTTTGTCATTCGCATTCCGCTCTCGATCGATCTCCTCGTTGACCTTCGGCTCGATAAGCAGCGCTTTGTTGTCGCCGGTGACATCGCATTGCGAGCAACTGTACGTGCGGCCAAGCCGCTGCTCCTCATCGTCAACGTCGCGAAACCGTTGCCGTCCGATATCACTGTCAACGTGTCGTCTGAATCCATCCGTGGCGAGGTGTTACGTATTCTTGCGGGTGTTGACGGTGAGATACGGCGATTTCTCGCGGAGTACGTCGCTGCCGAAATCGACTCTCCTCAATCCAAAGCTGCACAAGTTATCGATGTAGCCCACCAATTGGAAGCCAACTGGGCAGGCCTCTAGGAGCCAAGCGTACGCAAGGCCGACTACACTGTCGAAAAAGCAGTGTGGCATTGACACTCGTTGGTCGCTAGAGTCCTGGTGTCCCTCGAAATATTTGTGGCCTTTGCTTTAGTCAGCTTAACCGCTACTGACATAGGAATAGTCGGCGACGAACTCGGTCTCATTGATCTACTTCACTAGTTTGAAGTCGTGCCGCAACTCATTACGCAGTCGTAGCAGCTTGCCGTGTAACTAGGGGCGAGATGCTGGTCGTCTATGCTGTAGGCCGGCATCATCATAAGGCGGTCTATTTGACCGATGTGTTGCGTGTTGCAGTAAATGCCCCCGATCGCTCCAAGGACCATCGAATAGAACAGTACCCACTTCGCCTAGGGCGGCGGTTTGATAATTTCCTTTATAGTATTTATTTGCACATCAAACTGTTTGGCGATGGCAGACTAAGACTGGATGCGGAAGTGCTTGCTGATCTGTGGCAGGGTAGCGTCTTCAAGGTGGCGAGCGAGAAATCCTTCGCGTGCTCGCCGAGCAGCATAGAATTTCAGCTACCAAATCACGAAAGTCATTTTCTCCAAATCCTTGCACTCGCCGGTCTTCGGTAGAATTCTATTGAGCCAGTGGTGCGGTAAAACTTCTTTTCAGTTAAGGCACTGGATTTCGGATCGTCGTGTTCCAGCGGCTGTTGGAACAGAACGACTAGTGCATATCCACCCCGCTGGACTACACGAGGATAGCACATGGTGAACGGAGTGGTACAAACTCGGATGATCGCCGTCACTAACATCGTCGCAGCGAAAATCCAGAAAGCCGTCTAGCTGTCGTCGCGGTCTGCGAACATATGGTTGAAGTTGTTCAGTTGGTGGATCAAGGATCGTCCACTCGGCTGTGACGGTTAAAATCTTTGCTGCAGAATAGAATTGATGGTTGTCGTTATTGTTGGCATACCGGTTCAACGAATCGCCGAGAACCGCTCGGTTCGGTATGTGAAAGTCCGTACTGCTTACATAGGCTCAGCAGAGACCAACGACAACCGTTGTATGCAGACCGACCGAACGCCGTTATATATCGGTATTCGGCGGCATTGCAAACACGATTCGGCCTGCACCCTGATCAACCAGGATGCCGGCGTGCTCGGCATTGATCGTGGTGATATTGTATCTTTAGTGACACTTCAAGCTGCGCTGGATCGCAGCTCGTAAACCGATGCCCCCTCGCGCATCCACCCGACCAGTTATGCGAACTGCGGACCGGTGACGCCTAGCGGTTGGCAGCTGTTGCCCAACCGTCAGGCGCAACGCGTAGCAGCCGGGGCGTGTACACCGATATCAACCAGAAGATATTCGCCAGCAATTGGTTTTAGGTAGCACATGGCCCTCTCGAAGCTGAAGAATTCTCCATGGTATGATCTCCTTGCGGCTGGTGTGGCCCACACCAGCCGCAAAACAGCCAACTGCGTCGGCGCCGACTATCCAACTCTGTACCACAGATCTTGAGCTCTTCCTTAAGTCAGCCCACGCCCATGCGTAACTGGAATCTGGCCTAGTTAGAGTCTGCTGCTTGAGAGCGCATCAACCGTGGCGGCGCGTTTAGCGAGTATGACGGGATGGTGGTTGGGTAGTGCCAACACTCCAGTGGCCAACCCCAGCTGGTTCGTGGTGCCGGCTAAAAACGCCAGCAGATCAGGAGGGGTCAAGGATTGGGCAGTGAGCTGCCAGGCTAACTCGTTCGGAGCTATTGTAGAGATAGATGTTGTTGTACCAGGTAGCCAAGACTTTGTGCTAGAATGCAATTCACGATTTGAACCTGCACAGTTCAAGATGGCTGGCAAAGCCAGCCATCCGGTGTCGGTTCGCGGGGTGATACCAGTGGGTGACTGGTGCAACGACTCCGACTTTGCAAGCAGGCAGTTATGGCCCCTTGCCTACGGCCCTAGGGTGTTGTTGATTTTTGTGTGGTTGAGGGGTGTGGTGGGTTATGTGGTGGGGATCGGTGGTGTGGGTTGTGTTGGTGGTTTAGGGTTGGTCGCGGCGTAGGTGGGCTGCTTGCAAGGGCCGCCGAGTAGTTGGTGTTGGTCACCGGCCGCGACATCGAAGCTGGCGATGCTGGGGGTGCGTCTGGTGTGGCGGGTGGCCGGGGATCAGTTGCGCTTTTCTGGTGATGTGTTAGCCCGCCACGCGCACAAGTCACCAGATCACGCCGTGGATGGCTTTTATCTTCCTTCCGCGGTCGATCCCCACAAAAAGTCAAGTACTGCCCTAGGCTAGAGCACCGCCGTACGCGTCATCACCGGCTGCGAGGTCATCGACGAACTGTGAAACCAACACGGCACCAACACAGCCGGGGGCACACCGGCTGGCCGAGGGCCGGTGAACAAACAGACACCCCACAGCCATAGCATGCACCCGAAAGCGCCCCCAACACCCAGCGCCAACAAGATCTAGGCTAGCCCACCAAACTCCCGACCGTATCGGCCAGCGATGGCACACCAGAACACTACTTCACCTGCCACCTATGAAACCGACCAACAATTCCTGCCACAAACACCAACACCCTAGTGCGCAGCGGCATCCCACGAGCGACCAAAGCCAACACTCACCTCCAGCGGCACGTCCAAAGGGTAGGCACTGCCCATCTGCTCGCGCACTATGGCCTCGATCTGTTCGCGTTCTCCGGTCGCGACTTCGAACAGCAGCTCGTCGTGTACCTGTAGCAGCATTCGCGAAGCGAGTTTCGCCTTTTTGAGCGCCTTGTCAACCGCGATCATCGCCACCTTAATGATGTCGGCCGCACTGCCCTGGATCGGCGCGTTGAGCGCCGCCCGCTCGGCCGCCTCCCGTACCTGGCGATTACTGCTGTCCAGCTCGGGCAGATAACGTCGACGGCCCAATACCGTCGAGGTGTAACCGTCCTTGCGTGCCTGTTCGACGACATCCATCAGGTAGTCACGCACCCCGCCGAACCGGGCGAAGTATTGCTCCATCTGAAGCTTCGCCTCCTCGGTGGAGATTTTCAACTGTGCAGCCAACCCGTATGCGCTTAGCCCGTAGGCCAGCCCGTAGGACATTGCCTTGACTCGGCGCCGCAATTCGGCGGTAATATCCCCGGTCGGCACGCCGAATGCCCGCGAGGCCACAAACGAGTGCAGGTCTTCCCCCGTGTGGAAAGCCTCGATGAGGCCCTTATCTCGGGATAGGTGCGCCATGATCCGCATCTCGATTTGGCTGTAATCGGCGGTCATCAGTTCGGTGTAGCCGCTATTTCCCGAGCCGACGACGAACGCGTCCCGGATCTGCCGGCCGACGTTGGTGCGGATTGGAATGTTCTGCAGGTTTGGTTCTGTCGAAGACAGCCGGCCGGTCGTCGCGATCGTCTGGTTGAACGTGGTATGAATCCGGCCATCTGCGGCGATCGCGTTCAGCAACCCGTCAACGGTAACTTTGAGCCGGGTGACGTCGCGGTGAGTGAGCAGATGCTGCAGAAATGGGTGTTCCGTTTTGCAGAACAGGTACTGCAAAGCATCGGCGTCAGTGGTGTAGCCGGTCTTGGTTCGCTTGGTCTTCGGCATGCCCAGTTCGTCGAACAACACGACCTGTAGTTGCTTGGGTGAGCCCAGATTGATCTTCTTGCCGATTACAGCGTAAGCGGCCTCAGCAGCGTCTCGGATCTGATCGCCGAATTGGCTCTGCAACTCGGTGAGCAACCGCAAATCGGCCGCGATACCAGCTTTCTCCATGTCAGCCAGCACCTGTTGGACCGGCAGCTCCATCTCACCTAGTAGCGCGGTAGATTCGATACGATCCAGCTCAGCGTCCAACGCAGCGGCGAGGTCTGCCACCGCCCGAGCCCGCAGTATTAGGGTTTGGACGGTTTGCTTGTCCACCTCGTCGACGTTGTCAAGCAACGAAAACTGTTCTTGCTCAGGTGTTTCTACGCGCAGCTCGCGACGCAAGTAGCGGAGCGAGAGATCGTCCAGGGTGAAGCTGCGTTGCCCCGGCCGCACCAAGTAGGCCGCCAACGCAGTATCGGACGTGATGCCGCCCAGTGTCCAACCGCGACCCGCGAGATCGTGCATGGCCAGCTTCGCCTCATGCAGCGCTTTGGGGTTGTCGGGATCGGCCAACCAAGCCGCCAGCGCGTCGTCGTCGTCGGGAGTCAACGCCGCGGTGTCGATGTAGCCACCGTCGCCGTCGGCGGCGGCTATAGCTAGCGCAGTGGCGTCTCCTCCGTGCGGCAGATGTGTACCGACGATCACTAGCCCGGACCTGCGCCCGTCATAGGCGTGCTTAGCCAGCCACCGCCCGATCGTGCCGGACTCCAGTACGCCGCCGCGGACGTCAAACCCCTCGTCGACTTCGGGTACACGCTCCCTAGCGACGGCCAAAGCCTCAAACAACCGGTCACGTAACACCCGGAACTCTAGGTAGTCAAAGAGCTGGTGAATTTGGTCGCGATCCCACGGCTGCAGCCGCAGCATGTCCAGATTTTGCACCAACGGCACATCTTTGACAAGCTGTGTGAGCTCTCGGTTGCGCACCACCCTGGCTAGATGCGCCCGTAACGCGTCGCCTACTTTGCCGCGGACCGAATCAACATTGTCGACCAGCCCCTGTAGCGAGCCGTACTCGACGATCCACTTGGCGGCGGTCTTTTCCCCCACGCCGGGAATACCGGGCAGATTGTCGCTGGGATCGCCACGTAGTGCCGCGAAGTCGGGGTATTGCTCCGGCATCAGCCCGTACTTCTCGAGGACAGCCTCTGGAGTGAAGCGGGTGAGTTCGCTGACGCCTTTACGAGGATACAACACCGTCACGTCGTCGCTGACCAATTGAAGCGCGTCGCGGTCACCAGTGACCACTAACACGCGGTAACCCTCGTTTTCGGCTTGAGTAGCCAACGTCGCGATTAGGTCGTCAGCCTCGAATCCAGCCTCCGCGCACACCGTGATACCCAGCGCGCCTAGGATTTCTTTGGTGATGTCAATCTGGCCGTGGAACTCATCGGGGATCGATGGCCGATTAGCCTTGTACTCCGGATAGCACTCAGAGCGAAACGTCTTCCGCGACACGTCAAACGCCGCAGCAATGTGAGTCGGAGCCTCTTCACGCAGCAAGTTGATTAGCATGGCGGTAAAGCCGTACACCGCGTTGGTGGTGAGGCCACCGCGGGTCTTGAAATTCTCCGTTGGCAGTGCGTAGAACGCGCGAAATGCCAGCGAATTGCCGTCCAGCAGCATCAGCACTGGCTTGGCTTGGTTTTGGCAAACTTTAGCGGTGGTCGCTGCACTCACGACTCATACTCTAAGATCTCACCTTGTTATTGTGTTGTTGTTGTGTGGTGGCCGGGGGTGTTGGTGTTTGTGGCAGGAATTGTTGGTCGGTTTCATAGGTGGCAGGTGAAGTAGTGTTCTGGTGTGCCATCGCTGGCCGATACGGTCGGGAGTTTGGTGGGCTAGCCTAGATCTTGTTGGCGCTGGGTGTTGGGGGCGCTTTCGGGTGCATGCTATGGCTGTGGGGTGTCTGTTTGTTCACCGGCCCTCGGCCAGCCGGTGTGCCCCCGGCTGTGTTGGTGCCGTGTTGGTTTCACAGTTCGTCGATGACCTCGCAGCCGGTGATGACGCGTACGGCGGTGCTCTAGCCTAGGGCAGTACTTGACTTTTTGTGGGGATCGACCGCGGAAGGAAGATAAAAGCCATCCACGGCGTGATCTGGTGACTTGTGCGCGTGGCGGGCTAACACATCACCAGAAAAGCGCAACTGATCCCCGGCCACCCGCCACACCATACGCACCCCCAGCATCGCCAGCTTCGATGTCGCGGCCGGCGACCAACACCAACTACTCAGCGGCCCTTGCAAGCAGCCCACCTACGCCGCGACCAACCCTAAACCACCAACACAACCCAGGCAGTGCGAACTAGCTCATCCACCAGCGCCTCACACACTGATGGATGAGCCCAATCAGGCCGCGGCTTGCCCCATAGCAGCAGGCGACCGCCAACCCGATACTTCACGCCCCATGGCCAAAACAACTCACTGAGCAGTGATTCGGTAACCGCTTAGACCGCACTCGCGCCTGGCCGATGAAGTCATAGTCAGCCTGGGTAAGAACGGTCGCATCGACCCTAGACCCCGAACATCACACGGTGTCAATCACGCACTGAATGACCGGCAGCACCAAGAGCGTCGTAAGCGCCACCGCGCTGTCCAGCAGGAACTGCGGCAGCACCGCGATCCCGAAGATGGCCGCTTTAGGGGTTGATGGCGATCGACCTACTCGTGGCGAAGCCGGCTAGGTAACTAGCGCGACGGGGACCTCGATATAGGCTTGGGCGCTTAGCATGACGCTACGCGTTGGTGCCGAGTCAGACCAGGATTGCCGCCTTGATGACGTGCAGCATCACCGACAGTGTACGGTTGTCCATCAGTAACACCGACAATCCGGCGCTGCCGGGTTATGGTCCAGCCGAACAACCCGATTTCGTTGCCGACACACGACCGCCAGACCTGCCGCACGACCGCCCCGAACCGAATGGCGCAACAACAACGCGATGGCGGGACTGGGAAGAACGGCAAGGATGACGCAGGCCAGCAGGAAGGCCGGCAGCGCGTTGACCAGATATTGCATGACCGGGGTATGTCGGATGAGTCAAGCCATTTTTGTTAGCATTGTCTTTCAAACAGGTGGCGGATATGGCTCAGCGAATGAGCAGCTTCATGCCATTCTGACGATGTCACCATCCCCAGGTGACCCGGTGGTGGCTAAATGCGCATTTTCGGTGAGTCAAGGCGCGAGTTTGTCCAGCATGTGCACAGTCGAGTAACCTCGGTAGGTAATCGCCCGCACAGGATAGCGGGGGAGTAATGCCAATTGTCCCTACGACTGAGCATGTCCGGAGCAAATCAACAACATGTCGAGTCCCGCCGTAACCTCGCCCCAAGTAGCCGTCAATGACGTAGGCTCCGGCGAGGACTTTCTTGCCGCAATAGACAAAACGATCAAGTACTTTAACGATGGTGACATCGTCGAAGGCACCATCGTTAAAGTGGACCGAGACGAGGTGCTCCTCGACATCGGCTACAAAACCGAAGGGGTAATTCCCTCCCGCGAACTCTCCATCAAACACGACGTTGACCCCAATGAGGTCGTTTCCGTGGGAGACGAGGTCGAGGCCCTGGTACTTACCAAAGAGGACAAAGAGGGGCGGCTGATCCTGTCCAAGAAGCGCGCGCAGTACGAGCGCGCGTGGGGCACCATCGAGGTGCTCAAGGAGAAGGATGAGGCCGTCAAGGGCGTCGTCATCGAAGTGGTCAAGGGTGGCCTGATCCTCGACATCGGGTTGCGTGGCTTCCTGCCCGCCTCGTTGGTGGAGATGCGTCGTGTTCGCGATCTGCAACCATACATCGGCAAGGAGATCGAGGCCAAGATCATCGAGCTAGACAAAAACCGCAACAACGTGGTATTATCGCGACGGGCGTGGCTGGAACAAACCCAATCTGAAGTGCGCAGCGAGTTTCTCAATCGGCTGCAGAAGGGTAATATACGCAAGGGTGTAGTGTCGTCCATCGTCAACTTCGGCGCTTTCGTCGATCTGGGTGGTGTGGACGGTCTGGTGCACGTCTCCGAGCTGTCCTGGAAGCATATCGACCACCCGTCCGAGGTTGTCCAGGTAGGTAACGAGGTTACCGTCGAGGTGCTTGACGTCGATATGGACCGTGAGCGGGTTTCGTTGTCGCTCAAAGCAACTCAGGAAGATCCGTGGAGGCACTTCGCCCGTACCCACGCCATCGGGCAAATCGTGCCAGGTAAGGTCACCAAGCTGGTTCCGTTTGGCGCCTTCGTTCGTGTTGAGGAGGGCATCGAAGGTCTGATTCACATCTCGGAGCTGGCCGAGCAGCACGTCGAGGTGCCTGACCAGGTGGTTGCTGTCGGCGACGATGCGATGGTCAAGGTCATCGACATCGACTTGGAGCGGCGCCGGATTTCACTGTCGTTGAAGCAGGCCAACGAGGACTACATCGAGGAGTTCGACCCGGCGAAGTACGGTATGGCCGACAGCTACGACGAGCAGGGCAACTATATCTTCCCTGAGGGCTTTGATCCCGACTCCAACGAGTGGCTGGAGGGCTTCGACACCCAGCGCGCCGAATGGGAGGCTCGTTATGCTGAAGCCGAACGTCGATACAAGATGCACACCACCCAGATGGAAAAGTTCGCTGCCACCGAGGATGCCGGACGTAGTAGCGAGCAGGCCCTGGCCGGCAGTACACCGCCGGCGACGGCCACAGGTGGGTCACTGGCTAGCGATGCCCAACTAGCCGCTCTACGGGAAAAGCTCGCCGGCGGCGCGTAATATCATCTTGTTCTGGGTCGTGTTCGCGTAATGCTGCGCATCGGGCTCACCGGTGGCATCGGCGCCGGGAAGTCGTTGCTGTCTAGCACGTTCTCACAGTGTGGTGGGATTGTTATCGACGGCGATGTGCTGGCACGCGAAGTGGTGCAGCCCGGAACCAACGGATTGTCGTCGCTGGTTGATGCATTTGGTGAGGACATCCTGCTTCCTGACGGTGCGTTGGATCGGCGGGCTTTGGCTGTCAAGGCTTTTCGAGACGACGCGGTGCGCGGTGTGCTTAACGAGATTGTGCACCCACTGGTGGCCAACCGCCGCGCGGAGATCATTGCGGCGGTATCCGAGGACGCGGTTGTGGTCGAAGACATTCCACTGCTGGTGGAATCCGGGCTGGCCCAACTGTTCCCGCTGGTCGTTGTGGTGCATGCCGACGTCGAACTGCGAGTGCGCAGGCTGGTCGAGCAACGTGGTGTGGTCGAAGCGGATGCACGCGCCAGGATCGCTGCACAGGCCAGAGACGAGGAGCGTCGTGCTGTTGCCGATGTCTGGTTAGACAATTCAAGTACACCAGAAGTTTTGGTCCAACGGGCTTGCGACGTATGGCATCATCGAATATTGCCATTCGCCTACAACCTGAGTCAGCGTCAGCCGGTCTATGAACCGGCAAGGTTGGTCACGTCTGATCCGATTTGGCCGGGCCAGGCGAAGCGCATTGTTGCTCGGTTGAAGACCACGTGCGGCCATAAAGCGTTGCGCGTTGACCATATCGGCTCGACTGCGGTGCCACGTTACCCGGATTGTCCTGATTTTCAGGCCAAAGACATCATCGACATTCAAATCACCGTCGAGTCACTCGCGATGGCGGATGAACTCGCCGAACCTCTGTTGTCTGCCGGGTACCCGCGCCTACAGCACGTCACCGGTGATGTCGCCAAGACCGATGCCCGCAGCACCGTAGATCGCTACGAACACAGTAACGATCCAGAGTTATGGCACAAGAGGTTTCATGCCTCGGCAGACCCCGGTCGACCGACATACGTGCATATCCGGGTGGCTGGCTGGCCGAATCAGCAATTCGGCTTGCTGTTCGTCGATTGGTTGAAGGCCAACCCGAGTGTGCGCGCCGACTACTTGGACGTCAAACGCACAGCGGACCGGCTAGCGGACGGAGACATGCGCCGCTACGCCGACGCCAAGGAACCATGGCTCCTCGACGCCTACCGGCGAGCGTGGGAGTGGGCCGACTCTACGGGGTGGCGGCTCTAGATAGGCCCTAAGTAGACATGAGCGCGTCGGCATCGCAACCCTGATCAACAGAGCCGATGTAGGATAAACTCACTTTTTGTGCTTTGTGGGCTTATGCTAACACGGCAGGAGTGGGATGAACTGTGTCCAGCCGAACACAGTTCAGATTTACTTAATGCTGGAGAGGGTGGTGCGGTCAGTGGCATCCTAGGCCAACGGCACGATGCGCGGGCCGGAGCCCGAAACCGTTTTAGCAACATTGGGTGCGGTGGGTAGAGAGCGGTGGTGCGACTACTTGCGGTGGTCACTTGGATCGGTAAAGTTTTTGCAGGCATTGGCTTGGTCGATCCCGCAGTTGTGGCCAACACTTTATCGCGTTTGCTATCCCCGTCGTCGTTTGTCCTTGGCGAGGTGGTCCGGTCGTAGCCAGATTCGCCTACGACCGGACCAACAATGGGTAGATCATCTGCGAAGACAACAGCGAGGCTAAAGCCCCCCGTTACGACCAGAGTTCACGCCTTCGATAGTTTGTGCGACCGGCAGGGTATCTCGGTGTTTGCCATAGCCCACCTCCAGCGATAGCCACCGGCTTCAATGCGATCCGGCCGCTCGGGTGTGGACCCGTTCCGCGGGATAGACCCGGCTGGATTGCAGTCACCTTCTTTGTGCCTGATCTTACGCTGGAGGCATGGCCTTCGCCACCGAGCATCCAATAGTAGCGCATTCGGAATACCGGGCTGTCAAGGAGATCGTGCGCGTCGGTGGCCGATTCGAGGTGATCAGCCCGCACGCACCGGCTGGTGACCAGCCAGCCGCCATCGATGAGCTGCAGCGACGGATTCTTACAGGGGAGCGTGACGTGGTGTTACTCGGTGCCACCGGTACCGGGAAGTCAGCAACCACCGCTTGGCTCATCGAACGGTTGCAGCGGCCTACTCTGGTGATGGCGCCGAATAAGACGCTGGCTGCCCAGCTGGCGAACGAACTGCGAGAGATGTTGCCGCACAACGCAGTCGAGTACTTCGTATCATACTACGATTACTACCAGCCGGAAGCGTACATCGCACAGACCGACACCTATATCGAAAAGGACAGCTCCATCAACGACGACGTGGAGCGGCTGCGGCACTCCGCTACGTCGTCGTTGCTGTCGCGACGCGACGTGGTGGTGGTGGCTTCGGTGTCGTGCATTTATGGCCTAGGTACTCCACAGTCTTACCTGGACCGCTCCGTCGAGCTGGCGGTTGGCAACGAGGTGCCTCGCGACGACCTATTGCGGCTGTTGGTCGACGTGCAATACACCCGCAACGATTTGTCCTTCACCCGCGGCTCCTTCCGGGTGCGCGGCGACACTGTGGAGATCATCCCGTCCTACGAGGAGTTGGCGGTTCGTATCGAATTCTTCGGCGACGAGATCGAGGCGCTATACTATCTCCACCCTCTCACCGGCGAGGTGATTCGTCAGGTCGACTCGCTACGGATCTTCCCCGCCACCCACTATGTGGCCGGTCCCGAGCGAATGGCTCAGGCAATCTCCACCATCGAGGAAGAACTCGCCGAGCGACTCACTGAATTCGAACGCCAGGGCAAGCTGCTGGAGGCGCAGCGGCTGCGGATGCGGACCAACTACGACATCGAAATGATGCGGCAGGTCGGGTTCTGCTCGGGTATAGAGAATTACTCCCGCCACATCGACAGTAGGGGGCCGGGCACGCCGCCGGCAACGTTGCTCGATTACTTCCCGGAGGACTTCTTGCTTGTCATCGACGAGTCGCATGTCACCGTCCCGCAGATCGGCGGCATGTATGAAGGTGACATGTCACGGAAGCGTAACCTCGTCGAATATGGGTTTCGGTTGCCGTCAGCGTGCGACAACCGCCCGCTTACCTGGGAGGAATTCGCCGACCGGATCGGGCAGACGGTGTATCTATCGGCTACCCCGGGACCGTATGAGCTCAGCCAGTCCGGTGGCGAGTTCGTCGAACAGGTGATCCGGCCGACCGGTCTGGTCGACCCGAAAGTTGTGGTCAAGCCAACCAAGGGGCAAATCGACGACCTGATTGGCGAAATCCACAAACGTGCCGACGCCGACCAACGGGTCTTGGTGACGACGCTGACAAAGAAAATGGCCGAAGACCTCACCGACTACTTGCTAGAGATGGGCATCCGGGTACGCTACCTACACTCCGAAGTCGACACCCTGCGGCGGGTAGAATTGCTGCGTCAACTCCGGCTTGGTGACTTCGACGTGCTGGTCGGCATTAACCTGTTGCGCGAGGGCCTCGACCTGCCCGAGGTGTCTCTGGTGGCGATCCTTGACGCCGATAAGGAAGGCTTTCTGCGGTCGGCGCGCAGCCTTATTCAGACCATCGGCCGGGCAGCCCGTAACGTCTCCGGTGAAGTGCACATGTATGCCGACAAGATCACTGATTCGATGACCGAAGCCATCGATGAGACCGAACGGCGGCGAGCAAAGCAGATCGCCTACAACAATGCCAATGGTATCGACCCACAGCCGCTGCGCAAAAAGATTGCCGACATCCTCGATCAGGTCTATCGCGAGGCCGACGACACTGACACCGTTGAGGTGGGTGGATCTGGACGTAACGTGTCCCGCGGTCGGCGCGCCCAGGGTGAACCTGGTCGCCCGGTCAGCGCCGGCGTGTTCGAGGGTCGCGACACCGCTAGTATGCCGCGAGCAGAACTGGCTGATCTGATCAAAGATCTCACCGCCCAAATGATGGCCGCCGCACGCGACTTGCAATTCGAGCTGGCCGCACGTTTCCGTGACGAGATCGCAGACCTCAAAAAGGAACTGCGTGGGATGGACGCGGCGGGCCTCGAGTGAATGTCAGCCGCGTGCGCATCCCTACGGTGTATGGTTTGAGGGATACGGAAAGCGATACTGGCAGCCAGCATGAGCTGCTTGGCAAGTATCTCGGGACGTCCATATTTGCTGGCCGGTGCTGTGGGGTTGCATGCTACTAACGAGTTCTTGACCGTCATGATGCTCTCCAACGCGATCGCCGAAATCGGCGGCAGCCGAGTGTATGCCTGGGTAACCATCCTGTAGCTGGTCGGGTCGGTCATCGCAGAGACCGCGGTCAGCTTGACGTTGCTTCGGGTCGGGGCACGCACGTCGTTCCTGATGGTACTGGCGGTATTCGATGTAGCCAGCCTGGTGTGCAAGGTTGCGCCGGTCGGGAGGTTCTGGTGGGGGTACGCACCCTGCAAGGGGTAGGTGGCGGACTGCTAGCAGGCTTGGGGGTATGGCTCATTATCTCTGCCTTGCCCCTGTGGTTGTGTACTTGCGGTTCAGCGCTGGTATCGGCCGATGTTGGGGTGTCGCGACTTTGATCGGGCCCGCGGTGGGGGTGTTTTGGCGTAGCTCGGTTTGTGGTGACGATGATCGTTTTGATGGCCCTATTGGTACCGGTCGTATTCTTCCCCGCAAGATCAGGCTTAACCGAGCGGGGCGACTCTGCCGGACCCCGACACACAAGTGCTGGAGTAGGTCAGTGCTGCTGACTAGGGCGGCCGCGCTTGCGGTCAGCGTTGCCGAGCTCCCGCATTACTTGATGGCGACCGCCGGTCTGCTTGCCGTCGGTACGTTGCTAGTCGGGATATTCATGGTCGTCGATTGGTGAATGCACGCAACCACGCAACGGTGTTGTTGTCCAGAGGATTTGGCTTCTGGACCGTTGGAAATGGATCTACTTAACCATGGCCGGTGTCGATGGTCGTGGTAATAGTCACCTACATATGTGCCAGCTGTTTGGTCAGTGAATGGGGCATCTGCGTCGGTTGCCGCCGGTTTCTAGGCGCGGTGCTGGCTGTTCGGCTGGACGATGGGCGAGCCCGTTAGCGTGTCGCTGCGCAATCCTCGCGTGATCGGGCACATGGCCGAGGCCGCTGGTGATAGCGTCTGCTCTGGGCTGGCACCAACCACCCAACACGCTAACGCGTCGATCGGAATTGTTGCGATCTGGGCGCTAGCGTTATTGGTAACCGGCGCCGGTATTGGGACCTCTTGGCTGTACATGCGATTACTTCCGTCGACGACCCGGCTGATAGCAGCGGCCTCTTTCGGCGCAAGGTTGGTCGGTGTGGTGGTCAACACGGCTAAAGGCGGCGAAGTGGCGGCGGCTCGCGGACTTGACACGGTCTTCACTGTACTGGCCATGGTCGGTGTCGTGGCTCCCTACCGGGCAATCCATCGCGACCGTCGTTCACCGTGTTGACTTGATGACCTGTGAATAGTTGAATTGCCACCGCTCGACAATACGGAATCCCAGATAACTAGGGAATTGATACGCTGGCGCGCATCGCAATGTGAGCCCTGGTGACAGTAATTGTCCCGTTTGATGGTCGGGTAGTGACGTGTCTCGGTCGGAGATTGTCCAGACCGTGGAGCATTTGCTGATCTTGGCTGTTACCAGCCACACGGCGACATGACCGTCCCACAGGGCACCGACTTTCGGTCCGTAAAAACCACGCTCAACGTCGATCAGCGATCGAAAAGCCATCGGCCGAGCGGCCAGCAGTGCGCGGATCGGCCCGGGCCGCCAGGGCACAGTGTTGTCCACGATCAGACAGTCCCCTGGCGCAGCCTGGGAACTGATCACATCGGCTACTTGACTGTAATCCCAGCCTTCTTTGGCATATCGACCGCGTTGTGTAAGGAGATAATTCGGAAAGGCAGCAACAGCGAACAGCACTAAGACACCGGTAATAGGCCACGGTTTACGGGCGACTGTGACGATGCAGACCGCTATGACGATAGCTGCCGCCGGAGCGGTGAGAATCAGGTAACGTGGGTAGTAAACTGGCTCAAAGACCGCCGAATAGCCGACCAGGAGAGTGGTGGGAATGACGATCCACGCAGCGCAGATGATAACCAAGCTGCGAAGGTCGCCCCCCTGGGCCCGCAAGCCAGACAGTCGAGCCGCGATCGCGGCGACGATGATCATGGCCGTGGCAATCGCGAACGAAACGCTGTGGTCGAAATACTGTCGTTGTGTGATGTCGAAGGCGTAGTGCCAGCTGACCCGGAAGATCCAGCCGACCTGTCGTATTTGTTCGTGAGCGAACAATATGAACGGGGTTATAGTCCCGAGTGCGACGGCCGAGGTAACCGCCCACCAGATGAACGAAGAATTGCGAATTTTGTTCGGTGCGAGCCATGGCAGGACCACGGCGTAAACCAGCACCAGCGTGGCCAGAGTGAGACTCAGCAAAATTGACAGCATCAATGCCAGCGCATAGCACAGCCATAGCTGTGGCTTGTTATGCCGTGTCGCGGCCACGAGCAACACGGTCAGCCACATGGCCGCGGCCACTGACAAGGCAGACGAGCGTGCCTCGATACCGGCCCAAGTGATGCGCGGCAGAATGGCGAAGATGATGCCTGCGTATATTGCAGTGGTTCGTGTGGCAAACTTCCTGGTGAAAACCGTGACGCCGGCAGCAGCAGCCCCAATTGCCAGACAACTTGGAAACCTTGACCAGAATTCAGTCGAGGGAAATATCGCGAACCAGCCGTGCATCAGCAGGTAGTACAAGCCGTGCACAGCATCGACGTGGTTCAGCAACTTCCATAGCTCTGGCACAGTGCGGCTCGCTGAAGCCGATATTGTCGCGGCCTCATCGAACCAGAGCGAAGGCCTACTGACCCAGGCCCCGCTGATAACGGTAGCCAGCACCGCAATTGCCCATGGGTCGGGTAGCGCACTGCACGCATGTTCGCATGCTGAATTGTCATCGACGTCCGCTACGCTCTGCTCAAGTACCGATACAGACATGATGCTTGTCACTGTAAAGTGCGTGCAATTAACCTGGTCACTGGCGGGACGTTGCCAGCACGGCTTCGGCCCAGATTGCCCCCGCTCGATTCCTTGTAGGTCATGAATAGTTCTTCATAGTTCTGCACAGTAGAGCTTTTACGTGGGATATGCGTAGTCGTGCGACGTGCGATCGCGGGTGTTGTCTGTCGAGTTGCCCTGGCTGGGTAAATGACCGGTCGCGCCACGTTGCTGCTGAGTCGGTAATTTGACCTATCGGCATCGGGCAACGCGGATACTGTCTTGGGCTGAGCAACCGACACTGGGAGGATAAATGAGCTCCTATCAGACCGTGGTGGTGGGGACCGATGGTTCGGATTCGTCGTTGCGTGCGGTGGACCGAGCAGGAAAAATTGCCGGGTCAGATGCCAAGCTGATCATCGCGTCGGCCTACTTGCCCCAGCATGACAATGCCCGGGCGGTCGACATCTTGAAGGACGAAAGCTACAAAGTGACGGGCACTGCCCCGATCTACGAGATTCTACATGATGCGAAAGAGCGAGCGCGCGCAGCCGGTGCTAAGAACGTCGAAGAGCGACCGATTGTCGGCGCTCCGGTTGACGCGCTGGTTAACCTTGCCGAGGAAACAAATGCCGATTTGCTGGTGGTGGGCAATGTCGGTCTGAGCACGATCGCAGGTAGGCTGTTGGGATCGGTGCCGGCCAACGTCTCGCGTCGGGCCAAGATCGACGTCTTGATCGTGCACACCACGCACTGAAACCACCTTTACCAGCCACGCTCGCGCCATTCTGCTAGGTTGGGACGCTCGGTGCCTAGTACCGTGTCGTCGCCGTGGCCAGGGTAGATGACTGTAGTGTCCGCGTATACATCGAACACTCGGGTGGTGACGTCATCAAGCAGTTGGGTGAAGTCACCGGGCTGCCACGTCTTGCCAACACCCCCGGGAAACAGGCAGTCGCCAGTGAACAATTGTGTGACTCCCCCAGTGTTAGGGCCGTGGGTGGTTCCGTCCAGCGCCAGTGCGATTGATCCGGGCGTGTGCCCGCGCAGGTGAATAACGTCGAATTTCAGCTCCCCAATCTGCACGCAGTCACCGTTGGTCAGCAAACGGTTCGGCCTGACCGGCAGTGGTTCGGCGTCGATCTCATGCACGGCGGTTGGCGCACCGGTAGCCGCGACCACCGCTTCCAGTGCCTGCCAGTGATCAAAGTGCCGATGGCTAGTCACAATCAACGACAGCTTCGGGACGTAGCGTTGGACCAGATCGATAAGCACCTCGGCGTCGTTGGCCGCGTCAATCAGAAGTGTTTCTCCGGTAGCCGAACACGTAACCAGGTAGGCGTTATTGTCCATCGGGCCCACCGACACCTTCAGGATCGTAGCGCCAGGTAGGGTCCGGCGGGCCGCGGCACCCGGGTCGACGTGCCCGGTGTAGTTGTCGACGGGATCGATTGAGGCTGTCATAGCGGCCAGGGTACTGCTTCTGGGACTAGGTCCGCTGCTTGTCGGTGTGAGCACATAGCATGGAATGCGCCGTGCGCAGTGGCCACTGTTAGGACCGCTTTTAGACAAGAACAGTATAGAGTTTTCAATGAGAGGGGCAGCGTGGCTGACCGCCTAATCGTTAAGGGTGCTCGTGAGCACAACCTGCGAAACGTCGATCTCGACCTGCCGCGCGATTCATTGATCGTCTTCACCGGGCTGTCCGGATCAGGCAAGTCGTCACTGGCATTCGACACCATCTTCGCCGAGGGTCAGCGCCGCTACGTGGAGTCACTGTCGGCCTACGCGCGCCAATTCCTGGGGCAGATGGACAAGCCGGACGTCGACTTCATCGAAGGTCTTTCCCCGGCGGTGTCCATCGACCAGAAGTCGACGAACCGCAACCCGAGGTCGACCGTAGGAACGATCACCGAGGTGTACGATTACCTGCGATTGTTATATGCTCGTGCGGGCACACCGCACTGCCCGATTTGTGGCGAGCGGATCTCCCGCCAGACCCCGCAGCAAATTGTCGATCAGGTGCTGGTGCTGCCGGAAGCCACCCGATTTTTGGTGCTCGCTCCGGTGGTGCGTACCCGCAAGGGCGAGTTCGCGGACCTGTTCGACAAGCTCAACGCGCAGGGCTACAGCCGGGTTCGAGTCGACGGTGTGGTACATCCGCTAGCCGACCCACCGAAGCTGAAAAAACAAGAGAAGCACGACATCGAGGTAGTGGTGGACCGACTCACCGTCAAAGCTGCCGCCAAGCAGCGGCTCACCGACTCGGTGGAAACCGCCCTGGATCTGGCTGATGGCATCATAGTGCTGGAATTTCCCGACGATCACGACGAACACGGCCACCCGCGCGAGCAGTGCTTCTCCGAGAAGTTAGCTTGTCCCAATGGGCACCCCCTGGCTGTTGACGACCTGGAACCGCGCTCGTTCTCGTTCAACTCGCCCTACGGCGCCTGTCCCGAATGTTCGGGCTTGGGAATCCGCAAAGAAGTCGACTCGGATCTAGTGGTGCCCGACCCGGATCGCACCCTGGCCCAGGGTGCGGTGGCGCCGTGGTCGGTGGGGCACACCGCGGAGTACTTCACCCGGATGATGGCCGGGCTCGGCGAGGAGCTGGGATTCGACGTTGACACGCCATGGCGCAAACTTCCGGCCAAGGCCCGCAAGGCGATTCTTGAGGGTTCCGATCATCAGGTGCATGTGCGGTACCGCAATCGGTACGGTCGACCCCGTTCGTACTACGCTGATTTTGAAGGCGTGCTGACATTTTTGCAGCGCAAGATTAAACAGACCGAGTCCGAGCAGATGAAGGAACGCTACGAGGGTTTCATGCGTGATATCCCCTGCCCGGTGTGCGAGGGGACCCGACTAAAGCCAGAGATTCTGGCGGTGACGTTGGTGGCAGGGGAGCGGGGCGCGAAGTCCATCGCCGAGGTCTGCGAGCTGTCCATCGCGGACTGCTCGGATTTCCTGAACGCGCTTACCCTTGGTGTGCGCGAGCAGGCGATCGCAGGGCAGGTGCTCAAAGAAATCCGGTCGCGACTCGGCTTTTTGCTCGACGTTGGGCTGGAGTACCTCTCGCTGTCTCGGGCGGCAGCCACGCTGTCTGGTGGTGAGGCCCAACGTATTCGGCTAGCTACCCAAATCGGTTCCGGCCTGGTGGGCGTACTCTACGTCCTTGACGAACCATCCATCGGGCTGCACCAGCGCGACAACCGCCGCCTCATCGAAACTCTCACGCGGTTAAGGGCGTTGGGGAACACGCTGATCGTCGTCGAGCATGACGAAGACACCATCGCACACGCTGACTGGGTTGTCGACATCGGTCCAGGCGCCGGTGAGCATGGCGGCCAAATCGTGCACAGCGGGACCTACCGTGAACTGCTGGCAAATAGGGATTCGCTTACCGGTGCTTACCTGTCGGGCCGGGAAAGCATTGCCACCCCCACACGTCGACGTTCCGTCGACCGGAGACGTGAGCTCACTGTCGTCGGGGCCCGCGAGCACAATCTGCGTTGTATAGACGTGTCGTTTCCTCTTGGCGTGTTGACATCGGTAACCGGTGTGTCGGGCTCCGGCAAGTCGACTTTGGTCAATGACATCCTGGCGGCGGTGCTGGCCAACCGGCTCAACGGCGCCCGGCAAGTTCCGGGGCGCCATACCCGAGTCACCGGCCTGGAACATCTGGACAAGCTGGTGCGGGTGGACCAGTCGCCGATAGGCCGCACGCCGCGATCCAACCCTGCTACCTACACCGGAGTATTTGACAAGATCCGGATCTTGTTCGCGGCTACCACCGAGGCGAAAGTCCGTGGCTACCAACCCGGCAGATTCTCGTTCAACGTCAAGGGCGGCCGCTGCGAGGCGTGCACCGGTGACGGCACCATCAAGATCGAGATGAACTTTTTGCCGGACGTGTATGTGCCGTGTGAAGTGTGCCAGGGCGCCCGGTACAACCGAGAAACCCTTGAGGTGCACTACAAAGGCAAGGCCATATCCGAAGTGTTGGACATGTCGATCGAGGAAGCAGCGGAGTTCTTTGAGCCGATCAGCGGCATTCACCGGTATCTGCGCACGCTGGTCGATGTCGGTCTGGGCTATGTCCGACTGGGCCAGCCCGCGCCGACATTGTCAGGTGGTGAAGCGCAGCGGGTCAAACTGGCGTCCGAGTTACAGAAGCGTTCGACAGGGCGTACCATATACATTCTCGACGAACCCACCACAGGACTGCATTTCGACGACATCCGCAAACTACTTAACGTCATCAACGGTCTTGTTGACAAAGACAATACGGTCATCGTGATCGAACACAACCTGGACGTGATCAAGACATCGGACTGGATCGTCGATATGGGTCCCGAGGGTGGCGTTCAAGGTGGAACCGTTGTCGCCGAAGGCACTCCGGAGGATGTCGCCGCGATTCCGGAAAGTTACACCGGCAAATTTCTCGCGGAAGTCATTGGCGCCGGGTGTGCTCCTGCACGCACACCACGGCGGCGACGCACAGTCACCGCCTAAGTCCACGCCAGTACCGAGTCTGGAGTGATGGTGTCGAGTTTGCTCTCAGGGGCACGGTTGCGCGAGATTCCAGACTTTGGGCTCCGATTCGCTCAGTTGCCGTCTTACTTGTTGGAACTCATCGACTTGCGGCTTCCTTCGAGACGTTCCGCCTCCGTACGTCGGCACTCTATGGTACTTGCTCCTCGACGGTTCAGTCGTGGAATGTCTCGGCGTCGAATTCCGTGGCACCTAAGGTCGCCGCGGACCGGGATTCGTTCTTCTCGCAGACGGATGCGAAGGTCGGCAAGTCTGCTCTATCGTATCTCGGGGTCGGGCTGAGGCAGACGGCTTCGCTGGCTCTGGCGTCGACGCCATGGCCTTACTACATTTTGCGGGATGGGCGGGTGTTTGTTCGTCGAGCATACCGTCGCACTACTGCGGGCGGTTGCCTATCGATTACCACTGCCGATCGACATAGCGACCCTCTGCTCTCAGCAGATCAGTTTCAGTGCTATTTGCACGGTGGTTGGGATCGCCGCCAGACATAGCTGCTGGTAGTGAGTTGTGATGATAGTGACCATCGCAACCGCCAAAGTCCATGTGCTGACTGACATGGCCGATCGCGGGGTGGACTTGTTATCCACAATGCTTCCCCCAGCATTGTCCGAGTCGACTAAGCGTGTTTTATGTCTTGGCTTGCCGAAAACGAGGGGTTGCTTGCCCAGCGGGTCTATGCGCTCCACGGATTGCAGTGTCTCGCACATATCGCGTGCTGAAGGAGCCGGATCAGTAATGGTTAAGCGGTTAGCAACGACCGCGGCGAATTTTGTTGCTAAACCTGAGGCTGACGCCGAGCTAGTGCGGCTTGGCCATTGGGAACGGTAGCGTTTCGCGGATGCTGCGGCCGGTGATTAGCATTACGAGGCGGTCTATACCCATTCCCAGGCCGCCGGTGGGTGGCATTGCGTATTCCATGGCTTGCAGGAAGTCTTCGTCGAGCTCCATCCCTTCGAGGTCTCCTCCGACAGCCAACAAGGACTGCTCGTGAAGACGACGCCGCTGCTCTACCGGGTCGGTGAGTTCGCTGTAGGCAGTACCTAGTTCCATACCCCACGCCACCAGATCCCAGCGTTCGGCAACGCCGGGCTTAATTCTATGTGGCCGGGTTAACGGCGACACGGACGTCGGAAAGTCGATGTAGAATGTTGGTCTATCGGTTCGATTCTCAACCAGGTGTTCATAGAGCTTCAGCACCACCGCACCAGTATCCCAGTGTGCCCAATAAGGGATGTGTGCGGCGTCGGATAGTTTACGCAGAGTGGCTAGCTCAGTGCTGGTGTCGACACATTCTCCGAGCGCTTCGGATACTGCTTCGTACACGGTCTTCACCGGCCAGACGCCGGAGATGTCGATCTGCTCGGGGTGGTTTGCAGTTCCGCTGGTTCCCTCGATCCGCGGCCGCATTAGGGTCTTTGTACCGTTCGCGGCTTCGACGGCATTCTGAATCAATTCCCGGCAGCCGTCGATCCACATTAGGTAGTCTGCGTGCGCCTGGTAGGCTTCCAGCAAGGTGAATTCCGGATTGTGACTAAAGTCCGCCCCCTCGTTACGGAAGGCCCGGCCCAGCTCGAAGACCTTCTCCACACCCCCGATGCACAGCCTCTTAAGGTAGAGCTCTGGGGCGATGCGCAGGAACAGATTCATGTCATAGGTGTTGATGCGAGTAGCGAATGGCCGGGCGGCGGCGCCGCCGTGAATTTGCTGCAGGATCGGGGTTTCGACTTCGATAAATCCTTTAGCGAACAGCATCTCCCTGATCGAGCGCAACACGCAGCTACGAGCCATGATTAAGTTACGGGACTCGGTATTGATTGCCAGATCGACATAGCGAGTTCTCACCCGGGCTTCTGGGTCGGTCAACCCCTTCCATTTGTTCGGTAGTGGCCGCAGGCATTTACCGATCATCCGCCAGTTGCGTACTATCAACGAGCGAGCCCCGTTTTTGCTGAAGCCCATGTTTCCGGTCATTTCGACTATATCGCCCAGATCAATGGCTGCGGTGAAATCTGCGATGCAGCAGCACTCGAGCACTGAATTATCCAGCAGCACTTGTAATTCTCCCGACCAGTCACGCACGTTAGCAAACAACACGCCGCCATAGTCACGTATCCGCAATATGCGTCCAGATATCGAGACGGTGCTTTTGTCGTCGGCGTCCAGAGCCTGAGCGACCGTGTGGCTAGGCGGGTATCCCACCGGATAGGGGTCAATACCGTTGCTTTGCAATGTCTTAAGTTTTGCCAGACGTACCCGTACCTGTTCGGGAATACGGGAATTCGCTACTTCCAAATCGACGTTCGCCGGTTGCAGTCTGCTGACATCTGGAGTTGACCCATCGTGTTGCAGCAGGCAGGATTCTGCTAGGCGCGCTGGTACAGCCGGATGATGGCCGGTGTGCACCCGGTCGCGTCGGCTGAACGGTAACACCAGGAAACCCTCGGCGATCACCGAGGCAACCCCCACCCGCGGAATCAAACGGGCATCCTCGTAGCAGGCGTAGCGAGGGATCCAGTCAGGGAGGTATTTCATGTTCGAGCGGTACAGCGTTTCCAACTGCCACCACCGTGAGAAGAACAATAACAGCCCCCGCCACAACCGGGCAATTGGGCCAGCGCCGAGTTGAGCACCTTGTTCGAACGCAGCACGAAACATCGTAAAATTCAACGAAATACGGGTGATCCCCAGAGTCTTGCCGTTGAAAGCTAGCTCGCTGACCATGAGTTCGATGGTGCCGTTGGGTGATTGCGGAGAACGGCGCATCACGTCCAACGAGACGCCGGTGGTTCCCCACGGGACTAGTGACAGCATCGCAACGACATTGTCGTCGCGGTTCACTGCTTCGACCAACAGGCAATCTGAATCAGCCGGATCGCCGAGCCGGCCCAGCGCCATCGAAAAGCCGCGTTCGGATTCGGTGTCGCGCCAGGCGTCAGCGCGCGCGATGATGTCTGTCATCTCGTTGGCGGAGATGTCGCTGTGCCGTCTAATGCGTACGGTTAGTCCTGCCCGGCGCGCCCGTGTCACCGCCTGGCGCACTCCGCGCATGTCGGGGCCGGAAAGTTTGTAACCAGAAGTCCGCAAGATCGCCTCGTCGCCGAGTTCTATGGCGTTGAGCCCGGCCCTACGAAATACCTGTGCGCCCTGCGAACTGGCCCCCATCACACCGGGCGCCCAACCATAAGTCTGGCAAAGCCCTAACCACGCGTCGACGGCCTGCGGCCACGCCCTGGGATCGCCTACTGGGTCGCCGCTGGCTAGGCAGACTCCGATCTCAACTCGATAAGTTATGGCCGCGCGGCCATTGTGCGCGAAAACCACCGACTTATCGCGCCGGGTGGCGAAGTAGCCCAGCGAGTCGTTCTTGCCATACAGCTCGAGTAGTCCGCGGATGGCGGACTCATCCTCGCCGGTCAGGGCGTTATCCGCACGCTGGGACTGAAACAGTACGATAGTGGTCATGATCAACGCGAGGGCGCCGAACAAGCCGAAGATTGCGTTGAGCAAGACGTGCGGTTTGCCGCTGAACAGGTCGGGATCGGCAAGTGCGAATCCGACCACCCGATTGGCCACATACGGCAGGCGGTCCTGCCGCGCTAGCGATCCGGGGAACAGCTCGACCAGTCCCAAAGACAACAGGATCCCGATCACGTCTCCGGCAATCAGCACAGCAGCCGCTTTGAACAGCGCGCCTCGGCGGACTTTGGCCCAGAATTCCCGATAGCTCAAAATCAGCAGCACGATCGCGATAACGTGCATTGCGAACCCGAGATTTTCGCCGAACGTCTCGGCTGGAGTGTTGCCATCCGCTGCCATATCCACCGCGTTTAACACGGCGGCGATCACCATATTGCCGAGCAACAGCAGCCAGGCGATGCGTTTGCGCGTGGTTAGCGCGGCAGCTAACAGCGCCAGCACGAACGACCAGGCGATGCTGGTGTCTGGAAAGTTAAAAAGGTAGTCATTGATGAATTCACGCGGGATCCTGATGAGCCACCTGATCAGGGGTGACACACTTGCTATCAGTGACAGTGTGGCGATCACACCGACAGTCCAGCCAGCTGCTGCTGGTACCCAATGATACCGGGAGTGCGACCGGCTGCCTGAATAAGGGCCCGAACGAAGTGTAGCCGCTGTCACAGACCGCGAGGATATTCCTTCAAACCGTGAAATGCCTGGTGAATCGTCCACAGTGGTCAAGAGTGATTATCTACCTGCCGGGCTTAGTGTAACTCACGCGCCAGAGGCCGGTTGACCTGGCCCTCGCTTCGAAGTGTCGGGCGACGCTTCGTGGCTGCTAGACTAATTTCTGCGATCATACCGGCGAAGGTCGGGAACAGTTAAGTGGAGTCCCACTCCCACCGCTAGCCACGAGGTTATTTCAAGGCTGAGCGGTCCGGTCACAGGCATATCGTAATGCCTGCTCCGCACGTGACGCGGACGGCTTGCATTGTTTCAAGCCGTGATCGGTCGGCATTGGGCCCTGCTTGTGTGGCAGGGCTTTTTGCCGATGTTGTGGCTTCTACTGCTGACTCCCTGATCAGCCAGGACCTGGTCGCGGCTGGAAGACAACCTGGAGGATGGCTAAGTAGATGGCTAGTACGCCCACCATGGCCCAACGAGGGAGGCCCCATCAGCACTGAGACCCGTGTCAACGAGCGCATACGCGTACCTGAAGTCCGGTTGATTGGTCCAGGGGGGGAGCAGGTAGGCATCGTGCGGATTGAGGATGCACTTCGCGTGGCTGCGGACGCCGATCTCGACCTTGTCGAAGTTGCCCCAAATGCCAGACCACCGGTCTGCAAGATCATGGACTACGGCAAGTACAAATACGAAGCGGCACAGAAGGCGCGCGAATCCCGCCGCAACCAGCAGCAGACCGTCGTCAAAGAACAAAAGTTGCGACCAAAGATCGATGATCATGATTACGAGACCAAAAAGGGCCACGTGGTCCGTTTCCTGGAGGCTGGATCCAAGGTCAAAGTCACCATCATGTTTCGCGGACGCGAGCAATCGCGACCCGAGCTAGGTTACCGATTATTGCAGCGGCTGGGTGCGGACGTCGCCGATTACGGATTCGTCGAAACATCAGCCAAACAGGATGGGCGCAACATGACGATGGTGCTGGCACCGCATCGCGGCGCGAAGACTCGCGTCAGCGCGCGGCATCCAGGAGCACCGGGGGCTGGGGCAGAGCAGGATCTCGAGGGAACCGGCGACACAGACGGTTTACCGTACTAGCGCGCTAGCCGGCGCAGCTAGAACAGTAGAAACAGCAGAATTGAGGAAACATGCCCAAGGCCAAGACTCACAGTGGGGCGTCGAAGCGGTTCCGGCGCACCAGTACCGGGAAGATCGTCCGCCAGAAAGCCAATCGTCGGCATCTGTTCGAGCACAAGCCGAGCACTCGTACCCGGCGACTGGATGGCCGCACGCGGGTTGCCGCAAGCGACACCCAACGCGTCAATTCGCTGCTGAACGGCTGACCAGATTGCGCCAGGCCCATGACTAGATACGTAACGAACGAGAGTAGGAAACACCATGGCACGCGTAAAGCGGGCAGTCAATGCCCATAAGAAGCGGCGCACTATCCTAAAAGCTTCGGAAGGCTATCGCGGCCAGCGTTCCCGGCTCTATCGCAAAGCCAAAGAACAGCAGCTGCATTCGTTGGGCTATGCTTACCGCGACCGTCGCGCGCGTAAGGGCGAGTTCCGCAAGTTGTGGATTTCGCGAATTAACGCGGCTGCGCGCGCCAATGACATCACTTACAACCGGTTTATCCAGGGCTTGAAGGCTGCGGATGTCGATGTGGATCGCAAGAATCTCGCCGATATTGCGATCAACGATCCGGCGGCGTTCACTACGCTCGTTGAGGTAGCCCGGTCGGGGCTACCCGAAGATGTCAACGCACAATCCGGAGAAGCTGCTTAGCCCACCAAGATGCGTATCGATGAGCGGGTAAGTCGAACCTTGCCGGGGCCTGCCGTGCTCACTGAACGTTCCGCCCGGGTGGTCGCGGCAGTCAAGTTGCATCGCCAAGTCACGCGGCGGCGTGTCAGACGATTTCTCGCTGAAGGCCCTAACCTCGTCGAAGCCGCCACAGTACGCGGGCTGGTTCGAGACGTATTCGTCACAGAAGTCGCGGCCCAACGGCATGCCGCAGTGCTAGCTACGCTGAAGTGTCCGGTCCATCCCGTAAGCGAACGTGCCGCAAAAGCGCTTTCCGACACGATCACTCCGACAGGTTTGATCGCGGTGTGCGAAATGCCGACGACCCGGCTAGCGACTGTGCTGGCTGGCTCACCCCAGCTGGTGGTGGCCGCTGTCGAGATCAGCGAACCGGGCAATGCGGGTACTGTAATCCGCATCGCCGATGCCATGGGTGCTGCGGCTGTGCTCTTCGGCGGGTACACCGTGGACCCGTACAACGGTAAATGTCTGCGCTCCTCTGCCGGCAGTATCTTTTCGATAACGGTTGTCGTGGCGTCTGATGCCTACGCCGCCGTGACCGAATTGCGCGCCGGCGGGCTGCAAGTGCTAGCCACCACGGTCGACGGTGAGACATCCCTCGACGAAGCCGAGCCGCTGCTTGGCAAGCCGACAGCTTGGCTTTTTGGGTCCGAACCACACGGTTTGTCAACCGCAATCGCAGAAGCGGCGGACTATCGGGTCCGTATTCCGATGGTCGGCGGTGCGGAAAGCCTGAACGTGGCTGCGGCCGCAGCGATTTGCCTCTATCAGAGCTCGCGTGCATTGCGTCTTTAGCCATCTGGCGGTGACCTCGCCGCTCCCGGCTTCGCCACGCTGGCGAATCACCATTAGCGCGCCGATTCTCGGCCTTAGGCAGCTCTTTCTAGGGCTTCGCCCCAGCCGTAAGCTGGCCAGCGAAAAGGTGGTCCGCACGCAGCGACCCACACCGCTCCATCAGGGTCCGAGCGGGGCTGCGCAAGGGATGGCCAAAGGTGTGGCGACAGAGGTGGTACTGAGGAAGAAAATAATGCATCGGTAGCCCGCGGCGGTCATGTGGTGGCGTCATGAAGCCCGGTGCTTCGATCAACGGAGCGTCGACGGGTAAGTCGCCCTTGTGCCCCGGCGGTAAGCCAGCCAGCGCGCGGGTGCAGTCGGATTTCGTCGGGAACCGCTAAGAACGCCACTTCGACAAACTTGCCGATAGCCGCAGCAACATCTCGTCGCTTGGCTTCCAGTGCATTCCCACTTTTTCGTTAACGACCGGGTCAAATAGTCCAGCCGCGATCCAGCATTGACCCGACATCAACGGCTTGAACAGTTCATCCCAGATCGGTGTTGGCATGAGCACAAACTTCGGTTTGGGAATCCGCATCTGGAGAATGCCCAGGGTGGCCTGGTCAGTCTCTAGCTTCTCACGACCCGGTACTCAGTACTGTTTGAAACTCCTTCCATGATTCGGGCACCGGCCGCATGCTCATCCCATACATCGGGTACCACCGGACGTTCTTGTCGAACAACTGCCGCTCCTCGGCCTTCTGTCAAGCCGCCACAACAATATTCGGCCACCTTAACTTAACGACCAGCATGAAAAACGTTGTGTGCGCCCAGTAAAACGTCTTCAGATTCAGCGCGTGATAACGACGCTCAGAGGTATCAACGCCCTTGATCGCGTTGTGGTATTTTTCACCGGTCTGAGCCGCTCGATCGTCGTCGTAGACCACGCCCATAATGGGATCCACTGACCGAGCCACCTGCTGCAACGGCTCGCGCAGTAAGATCGAATGCTCTTCCGACCCCAGCGCCGAGCTCTGGATACATGTTCTGGATCGCACTGATCCACACACTCATCATTCCGATACGCAAATCATCGAAATACTTCCAGGTGAGCGCATCAGGCCCGAGCGACTCAGCGGATGTCTTCGAAGTGGCAGTCATCACGGCTTCCTACGCAATGATTGTGCCCAAAAGCAATGTTGACAACACACGTTGTCTACATTTTCGGCACCTAATGATATGGGGGGGTATCGATTGTTCACATTGGTGGCGCAACGGTATGATCAACTCGTTTATTGTGCGTTGTGACATAAAAGTCATTGCCCCCGTCCGCAAAATCTACCTACCACTGGCCAAGTGGAGGGCGCGCCTCCCGATGGAATCCCTTCCGCGGCTAGGGAACCAGACGAGGACACGGTCACCGTGCCGGCCTTGATACGACGTTATTCGGTGTCGATGCACAGCGCCGCGCAGTGGCTACACACCACAAACCGTAGCCCCAGGCTAGTGGTGATGGTCCGGCGGACACGACGACTGTTGCCCGGCGATCCTGACTTCGGCGATCCTCTGTCCACCGCGACACGCGGGTGGCCCACGTGTCGCGGCGCGAGCTGCCGACCGGTTGCTAGGGGATCGCGGTGCGGCGTCGCGTGGAGGTGAGCCTGAGTGTGCTACAGGTGTGGCAGGCATTGAATGAGGCCATTTCCCGACGGCCGGCAAATCCATGAGGTGACGCTGGTATTCACCGACCTAGTCGGCTTCTCCGGTTGGTCATTGCAAGTTGGTGACGAAGCGATCCTGGCACTGCTGCGCCAGGTGGCGCGCGCTGTTGAGTCGCCGTTGCTCGATGCCGGTGGGCAGATCGTCAAGCGGATGGGGGACGGGATCATGGCCGTGTTTAGCAATCCTCCAATCGCCGTACAGGCCGTACTGGCTGCCACGGAAGCGATGAACTCAGTCGAGGTCGAAGGCTACACACCGCGAATCCGTATCGGAATACACACTGGCCGGCCACAACGACTGGCCGCGGACTGGCTTGGTGTTGATGTCAATATCGCCGCGCGCGTTATGGAGCGCGCGACAAAAGGGGGGTATCAGGATATCTGGCCCTACTCTGGAACTGATACCGCAAAGTGAGCTGAAAGAGCTGGGCATATTACTAGGCGCGTCCGAAGACCCATGTTCACCAGCAAACTCACTGGTCTTCCCCCGGATATGGCAATTTATCGCATCAAGACTCGTAGGGCATGACAACTTCAGATGAAACAGCTCAAACAAATTCCCTGCCGTAGTGGATGTCTATAATTTACACTATTGTAGTCTTGGTGCTCCGGGCCGGTTCACTGTTGGGTAGGCGACCATTTTGGCCACAGTCAGCTTCGCAATCTTGACACCGGGTCAGCACGCGCAGGCAATTGGTCATTGTGCGCTCCAGCACCAATCTGCACAACCCTGTCCCACGGACACCTGGGGGCCCCTTTTAGCCAGCCTTGTCTACACGACATTTAGGGGTGGTCGCTGCTCTTGCGACTGCGGTCAAGTTAGGTTAGCTGCCCGTGTCGATCTACCCAGGCCAGTGCCATCGGGGTGTGTTATGATGCCCTCGGTGCGCTAGCAGCAGTGATTTCGCGGTGGTGGCCGAGCAGCTTGGATCAACTGGTGGATATCTGCGGCCGTTGTCACTGGGGTCATGTGTGTTCATCTGACCATATGCAGGGCACGCCGTAGCTATGATTCTGGGGGGTGCTGGTGACGGTCCGGTTCCGTCGGCTGATCCGCTTGACACCGGTGCGGTGTCTGATGTTGACGGCATCGTTGCGGTTCGGATTCCTGAGGCTAGCCCCCCATTGGGGTCAATGGCTGCTGAGCTGGTATTCAGTGTGCTGGGCTCCGTACTGGCCTACTGGTTAGTCTGGCTGATCGCAGCGCGTAACTTCATTGCCGGCGGACACGCTGACCGGTCTTCAGCCGGTGGTCACTGTCTGACCTTGCGGTCGGCGTTTGTCGGTCTCGCCGTTATGATCGGCACTTGCGTCAGGCCGATGCAGCGGACCGAAGAGAAGCCGCGCAAGTCCAGCCCAACCCAGCGCCGATATGGGCCAGTCCGACCAGCCTCGTCAGCAAGGAGAGTGTCGCCGCGTGGGTGATCAACCCGTTGATCTGTCGATGTTATCGTCGGAAGCACTGGCCAAGGCAGTTAACGCTGCCCGCCAAGCCATCGCGCTCGCCGTCGATCTCGATGCGTTGGCGCGCACCAAGGCCGAGCACCTCGGTGACCGCTCGCCGCTGGCGCTCGCACGACAAGCGCTTGCTAGCCTGCCCACGGTTGACCGAGCTGACATCGGCAAGCAGGTCAACTCTGCCCGCAGTGAGGTCCAGCGCGGCTACGACGAACGACTGGCGACGTTGCAGGCCGAGCGCGACGCGGCCGTGCTGGTCACCGAACGTATCGACGTCACCCTGCCGTCAACACGGCAGCCGACCGGCGCACGGCACCCGATCACGATATTGGCCGAGCACATCGCCGATACCTTCATCGCGATGGGATGGGAACTGGTCGACGGACCCGAAGTCGAGACTGAGCAGTTTAACTTTGACGCTCTCAACTTTCCTGCAGACCACCCCGCGCGCAGTGAACAGGACACCTTCTATGTTGCGCCGGACGGTTCACGGCAGCTGCTGCGAACCCATACCTCACCAGTGCAGGTGCGGACTTTGCTCGAGCGTGAGTTGCCGGTCTACGTCATTTCGATCGGCCGGGTCTTCCGCACCGACGAACTCGATGCCACCCACACGCCTGTCTTTCATCAAGTCGAAGGCCTGGCAGTGGACCGCGGTCTGTCCATGGCGCATCTGCGGGGAACGTTGGACGTCTTCGCACGCGCCGAGTTCGGGCCGTCGGCGCGCACCCGGATCCGGCCACACTTTTTCCCATTCACCGAACCGTCGGCCGAGGTCGATGTATGGTTTGCGAGCAAAAAGGACGGCGCTGACTGGGTGGAATGGGGCGGTTGCGGAATGGTGCATCCAAACGTGTTGCGGACAACAGGAATTGACCCGGATATCTACTCCGGTTTCGCATTCGGGATGGGCCTGGAACGCACCCTCCAGTTCCGCAACAGCATTCCTAACATGCGCGACATGGTCGAAGGGGATGTTCGGTTTTCATTGCCGTTCGGGGTGGGGGTCTGATGCGCGTTCCGTATAGCTGGCTGCGCGAAGTGGTCACGGTTGGTGCGCCGGATTGGGATGTCGCCGCGGGCGATCTCGAGCAGACGTTGGTACGCATCGGCCACGAGATCGAGGAGATGATCACGGTTGGCCCGGTCGATGGCCCGCTGACTGTGGGGCGAGTCACCGATATCGAGGAACTCGCCGGATTCAAAAAGCCGATTCGGGCCTGTGTGGTCGATGTCGGCGACGGTCAGCAGCACGAAATTATTTGTGGTGCAACAAATTTCGCTGTTGACGATCTGGTCGTGGTGGCATTTCCAGGAACCACTCTGCCTGGCGGGTTCGCCATCACGGCGTGCGAGACCTACGGTCGTTATTCTGCTGGAATGATTTGCTCAGCGGCCGAGCTCCGTTTGAGTACAGATCATTCGGGGATTTTAGTATTGCCACCTGGAACCGCCCTACCAGGTGCCGACGGCGCCGACGTGCTTGGGTTGGGCGATGTGGTTTTTCGTTTGGCGACCACTCCCGACCGCGGGTACTGCATGTCGGTGCGGGGCTTGGCCCGTGAGATCGCATGCGCCTACGACCTAGCCTTCGTTGACCCGGCCAGCGACCAAGTGGTGCCGCCGTTGCCGGTTGAGGGGCAGGCGTGGCCGTTGACGGTGCAGCCCGAAACGGGAGTTCGTCGGTGCGCCCTGCGTTCGGTCACTGGGATCGACTTTGCCGCCGTGTCGCCGTGGTGGTTGCAGCGCCGGCTGCTGTTATCCGGAATTCGTACGACCTCACCGGCAGTGGATGTCACCAACTACGTGATGCTGGAACTCGGCCACCCGCTGCACGCCCACGACCGCAATCGCATTACCGGAGGCTTCACAGTACGATTCGCTCGGCCCGGCGAGACCGTCGTTACCATCGACGGGATCGAGCGTCAGCTCGATCCCGTCGATGTCCTCATCGCCGATCACGTCGCTACCGCCGCGATCGGCGGCGTGATGGGTGCCGCAAGCACCGAAGTGCGCTCCGATTCCACCGATGTGCTACTCGAGGCCGCGGTATGGGACCCCGCCAAGGTATCACGCACCCAGCGGCGGCTGCACCTGCCTAGCGAAGCAGCCCGCCGTTATGAACGGGCAGTGGATCCGGCTGTCTCGGTAGCTGCTTTAGATCGGTGTGCGATGCTGCTTGCCGATATCGCCGGGGGAACGGTTTCAGAGACTCTGACCGATTGGCGGGGCAGCTCGCCGCGAGCTGACTGGTCGTTGCCGCCGATCCAGATCGCCGTCGACCTGCCGGACCGGATCGCTGGGGTGGCCTATAACCAAGGCGCAACCACCAAACGGCTGACCCAAATCGGTGCTGTAGTGGTCGACACGGTGTCCTCAGAAGGTCACACGCTCACCGTCACGCCACCGAGTTGGCGCCCCGATTTACTGCAGCCTTCCGATCTTGTCGAGGAGGTGCTGCGCCTCGAAGGGCTAGAGGTCATTAGATCGGTGCAGCCGCTCGCACCCGCGGGTCGGGGACTCACCGCAGTACAGAAGCGCTACCGTGCAATTGGCAAGGCGCTGGCACAGTCCGGTTACGTCGAGATCTTGCCAACACCGTTTTTGCCGGCCGATGTGTTCGACCTTTGGGGCTTGCCGGCCGATGACCCGCGACGGACGACGACGCGAGTGCTCAACCCGTTGGAGTCCAACCGTCCACAACTCGCCACCACACTGCTGCCGGCGCTGCTGGAAGTCTTGGGAAGAAATGTATCTCGAGGTCTCATCGATATCGCTTTGTTTGCCATCGCGCAGGTTGTCGAACCGACCGAGCGAACTGGCGGTGTAGGGTCCATCCCCGTCGACCGTCGACTGACCGATGCTGAAATCGCCTTACTGGACGCATCCTTGCCTCGGCAGCCACAGCATGTCGCCGCGGTGTTGGCTGGGTTGCGGGAACCGCGGGGTCCGTGGGGTCCTGGCCGTCTAGCCGAGGCATCCGACGCTTTTGAGGCAGTGCGTATCATCGCCCGAGTCAGTGGAGTCGACGTGGTTTTCCGGGCTGTCCAATATTTGCCTTGGCATCCGGGTCGGTGCGCTGAGGTGTTTGTTGGTGAAATGCCTGTCGGCCATGCAGGGCAGCTGCATCCGGCCGTGATCGAACGTGCCGGTCTGCCGAAGGGTACCTGTGCTCTCGAGTTGGACCTTGCTGCCATTCCTATCGTCGAGGAGTTGCCCTCACCTCAGGTGTCGCCGTTTCCGGCTGTGCTGCAGGACGTCAGCCTGGTGGTGTCCACGCAGGTTCCTGCTCAAGAAGTGCAGGATGCCATTCGTGATGGGGCCGGGGAATTGCTCGAGGAAATTCAATTATTCGACGTCTTCACCGGTTCGCAGGTTGGCGAGGACCGCAAGTCGCTGACATTTGCGCTGCGGTTTCGCGCACCTGATCGCACGCTAACTGAAGACGACGCCAGCGCGGCTCGCGATGCTGCGGTACGACACGCCGCCGAGCAGGTCGGTGCGACATTGCGCACTTAAATCACCCCAATTGCGGGTTCGCGTCGCTCGTACATCGGCATGATGTGCTCGGGCTAAATCGCAGCCTAAATGCAGGTTTTCCTGCGAGAAGTGAAATATTTCATATTGTCGGTCTGCCTTAATTGTCGTAGTAAGTCGAGGGGAACTAGATATGTCGTTCCTGAGTGTGCTGTCGGAGCAGATTGAATCTGTGGTTCAGGGTTTGGCGGGTATTCGCTCGACGCTGTTCGGTGACTTCGGCTGGAGTTTGCAAGTTTTCAACGCCCAAGTGACCGTGTTTCATGACGAGTTTGTCACCTTGCTATGGCCGATATGGACAGCGTATCTCAGCTCCGAAGCGGTCAACGCTGCAGCTGAAATCGCTGTGCAGTAGAGTGACGCTGTCCACCTCGTTCAAGGTACTGTAGTCATTATACTGACTCAGGAAGTGCGTTGTCTGGACCTGGTCTGCCGGGTAGTGCAGTTGTGCAGCTTTTTCGCCTGTCGTTTGCGTCGGCTAGACAGAATGCCCTAGGAGGGCCTGGTCTGCTTGGGACCACCGGTGTTGAGTTCGTGCCTGGTGTTAACCATCTGATGTTTGGTTGCGTCGGCTGTTATTATGGGGTTTGCTGTTTGTTCCGGCTGTCCGCGACGTCAAGATCGCCGCAGATGATACTGGTGCAGCGATTAGGGTTATAGGTCGGCAATTGTCCGCGTGTGGCACGCGTACCGGATTGTGCTTGGCGGCTCGAACGGCGAAATGACGCAATACCGCTTCTCCGGGACCATCCGATACGAGGGGAATTGTGAAATCCTGTCGGTTGGATGTTAATGCTTATGTGCAGCCGATTGATATTGATGGGTCATTGAACGTTGTGGGAAGTCTTGGCGGGTGGCTGTTAACGCGAGTAGAATTGGCTTATTGAGGCACCAGACGTGGCTGAGGTTGTGCAGGAGTGAGGTTAGCCACCAGTGTTAATCGTTACTCGAGTTTTTGCGTTGATTACCAGGCCAACTGGGTTGGGTCATTAACTATGTTGTCAAATGTGGTGAAGCCGTCCGATTGCCTGAGTGTGAAGGACACTAAATATCTGACCAATCTTGCGATAGTAGCGATATGAAATTAACTGTGTCAGTTGGGTCAGTTCAGTTCCCTTGCATCACATACGTCCCGTAGTAGTGTTCACTTTCGGACAATATGGCATACATTCCGTTGTCGTAATACAGCAGCACCGAGTCGAAGAATGGCTTCTTCTCGTATAACTGTGTGTACTCGAATTATTGTAATTTGGTGGGCTTCCCGAACCGGACTATCACAGCACCCACGGTCTTGGCTTTCCATGACGTGGACCGGGTGGCAGTAACCACAGTGATGACGGCAGCATGCAGAACGAGAACGCAAATCCGGCCAAGCCATGTCGTCTTGAACTCGGGCTAGGTGCGGCAACAGCACGGACCGGAAACACTCCATTCTGGGGGTATCTCACACCGCTGGTTTTCAGCCAAAAGACTGTTAATCGGGTAGACTTGTTATTAGCTAGGAAACTCCTGATCCGGTGTTGTATGGTTTTGGCGACTAATGTGATGTTGTGGGGCCATTCGAGTAGCTTTGCTCTGCGGAAGGACAGCGTTGGTGCGGGCCAGGGTGGCCTGGTGAACTTGTAGCTTGTAGGCCATGGCGATTCCCGCGGCGCGGGAGCCAAGCGCTTTGGTGACCTTGGTCCATACACGGACAGTGGCGAAGGTGTTTTCAAGGGGGTTGGTGGTTCGTAGATGGATCCAGTGCTTGACAAGGTATCTGCAGAATTCCAAGAACACGTCGCGTCCTCGGCTACCGCTTTGGGATACTTACCGTCGTAATCTATGGCGAAGGTCTTGATCGCGATGTGCGGTTTTGTCGATGTCTTTCGGCGTTGTAGATATTTTTGAACGCCGCCGACGTTGTCGTATGCGCTGACTTGGATAGGGCAGCAAGGACGTTGGCCTGTTTGTGAAGCCAGCACCGCTGCTCACGGGTGGCTGGGAACACTTCGCGCATCACTTTCCAGAACCCTAACGCCCTGTCGCCGACCGCCAGTACCGGTGCGGTTATCCCACGGAGGCGGTAATCGCGCAGCAGATCAGCCCATGATTCCACTGATTCCCGCAACTCATCGGCCAGAGCAACCGGTTTCTTGCGGCCACCAGTACGCACTCCATGCATAACCAACAGGCTAGAGTTGTCCTGTTTCAAGCGGACTTTGAGGTGGATTTCATCGATTGAAAGCTAGAGATAGTCAGCCCTGGAGAGATCGCTGTCGGAGAATGGGTGGTCTTCGGCCTGCCAATAGGCCAATAGCTGGTGAGCCGAGTGATCGGGACAACCGACACTCCCGCTCCCGTACCCAGGAACTGCTTTAGCACTGGGACGAAATCGTCCGTGGACAAACCCATGCAAGACCACAGTGGCAGCACTTCCCTGGTCTGCGGTGACTTACAGCCCCATGCCGGCAGGATCGTCTAGGAAAATCGTTGATGTTCAACGTTTTCAGGGTCAACATGTTTGTCGCCGACCCACTGGCGCGGTCATGACCACTGCACCAGCAGCAGTCAATACGGTGTGCTCGTTGTGGTAGCTGTTCCGCACCACTAATAAAATCTATTCTATGTCCGTCTTCGGCGTAGGCATCGATATAAGCCTCAACCTAAGACGGTCAACGCTGCCGCCAGCATCTGGCGCACAATCTCATCCAACAGCGACCCAGCCGCAAACGCACAGCCCGTATTGGATACGGCGACGTCCTGAACTACCGTGAGCATGGGGGATTGCTTTATCGCCAGCGTTGGCTCCGCTGGACTTGATCAAAACCTGCTTACGGATCACCTGGGAAGGTATTCTCTTCCAACCATCAACAGCTTTCGATCATTGTGATCCGATATCATGCTCACTCATCCAGTAAGGCGGAGCTTAGTTGAACTGGTGCGGAGTGGATTTGCAAGATGATGCATAATCATGCATCATCTACAAGGTGGCCTACGCGATAAGAGTGGCGGTTGTCGGTGCCAGTGGTTACGCGGGCGGCGAGATCCTTCGGCTGCTACTTGGGCATCCGGCGTACGCCGACGATCGGCTGACGATCGGCACGCTGACCGCCGCGGCCAGTTCGGGTGACACGCTCGGCGAGCACCATCCGCACCTGACGCCGCTGGCTCATCGAGTACTCGAATCTACTGAGTTGACCGTTCTGGCTGGCCACGACGTTGTTTTTCTTAGCTTGCCGCACGGACATTCGGCAGCGCTGGCCGAAAGACTGGGTCCAAAAACCCTGATCATCGACTGCAGTGCGGACTTCCGACTCACTGACGCCGGTGCCTGGAAGCGGTTCTACGGATCTCCATATGCCGGCAGCTGGCCGTACGGGTTACCAGAGCTGCCTGGCGGTCGAGAACGGTTACGAAGGGCACGCCGGATAGCTATTCCCGGCTGCTACCCGACTGCCGTCCTACTGGCGTTGCTACCCGCAATGGCGGAGGACCTTATAGAACCCGCCGTGACGGTGGTCGCGGTGAGCGGCACTTCCGGAGCCGGTCGAGCGACCAAGTCCGAGTTGCTCGGCTCGGAAGTCATCGGGTCGGCGCAAGCCTACAACATTGGTGGCACCCACCGACACATCCCTGAGATCACACAGGGGCTGCAGACGGTGACCGATCGTTCCATCACTGTGTGCTTCACCCCAGTGGTCATCCCTACTTCCCGCGGCATCCTGGCCACTTGCACTGCGCGCACTGCTTCGTCGCTATCGCAGCTGCGCGCTGCCTACGAGAAAGTATATCACGTAGAGCCTTTCGTCTACCTGATGCCGGAGGGGCAGTTGCCTCGCACCGGCGCGGTGATCGGCAGCAACGCGGCACATATCGCTGTTGCGGTGGACGAAGCTGCTGACACGTTCATCGCGATCTCGGCGATCGACAATCTCGTCAAGGGCACCGCTGGCGCTGCTGTTCAGTCGATGAACCTAGCGCTGGGCTGGCCGGAAGCAGAGGGTCTTTCAGTGGTTGGGATGGCACCGTGACCGAAATAGTCAATGAGACGCAGCTGCTGCGCGCACAGGGCGTCATCGCCCCTGCGGGCTTTCAGGCCGCTGGTATCACTGCCGGGATCAAGGTATCGGGAGCCCCGGACCTTGCCTTGGTTTTCAACGAAGGGCCCGACTATGCAGCCGCTGGAGTATTCACCCGCAACAAGGTCAAGGCTGCCCCGGTGCTGTGGACACAGCGGGTGCTGAGCACCGGTCAACTGCGTGCAGTAATTCTAAATTCCGGTGGCGCTAACGCCTGCACTGGACCCGCGGGCTTCCAGGACGCCCACACCACCGCAGAGGCGGTCGCCGCAGCATTGTCGGATTGGGGAACCGAAACCGGGGCGATCGAAGTTGCCGTCTGCTCCACTGGGCTGATCGGTGACCGGCTGCCGATGGACAAAGTACTCTCCGGTGTTCGTACGATCGTGCGCAAGATGGCTGCTGGGCTGACCGGAGGTGACGATGCCGCCCACGCCATCATGACCACCGACACTGTGCCTAAGCAGGTTGCTGTGTACCATTGTAACAAGTGGACGGTTGGCGGAATGGCCAAAGGCGCGGGTATGCTGGCGCCGTCCCTGGCCACCATGTTGTGTGTGCTCACCACCGATGCGGTCGTCGAGCCAGGGGCACTTGATCAGGCGTTGCGCCGCGCCACTGCCCATACATTTGATCGACTCGACATTGATGGCTGCTGTTCCACCAACGACACTGTGCTGCTGCTGGCATCCGGCGCCAGCGGGATCACTCCGCCGCAGGCAGATCTCGACGACGCTGTACGGCATGCCTGTGACGACTTGTGCGCACAGTTACAAGCCGACGCTGAGGGCGTTACCAAGCGCGTCGCCGTGACCGTCATCGGTGCCGCTAGCGACAACGACGCGCTGGTCGCCGCTCGGATGATAGCCCGCGATAGCCTGGTCAAGATCGCGGTATTCGGTTCAGACCCCAACTGGGGGCGGGTGCTTGCTGCCGTTGGCATGGCACCGGTCACACTTGACCCTGATCGAATCTGTGTGTTGTTCAACGGCGCTGCGGTGTGTATAGATGGAGTCGGTACTCCGCGCGCACGCGACGTGGACCTCTCAACGGCTGATATCGATATCACTGTCGACCTCCGCGTCGGCAACGCCTCTGCCACTATCCGGACCACCGACCTGTCGCACACCTATGTCGAAGAAAATTCGGTTTACAGTTCGTGACTGTCTGATGAACCGCACCGGCGACGTCGAAGCATTGTCGACTCAAGTTAAGGCGGAGGTCTTGGCCGAAGCCCTGCCGTGGCTGAAGCAGTTGCACGGCAAGGTGGTTGTGGTTAAATACAGCGGCAATGCCATGACCGACGACACGCTGCGGCGCGCGTTCGCCGCTGACATGGCGTTTCTGCGCAACTGCGGTATCCATCCGGTCGTTGTGCATGGCGGCGGACCACAGATCACCGCCATGCTACGTCGGCTTGGCATTGAAGGTGACTTCAAGGGTGGCTTCCGGGTCACCACACCGGAAGTGCTCGATGTCGCGCGGATGGTGTTGTTCGGGCAGGTGGGCCGTGAACTGGTCAACCTGATCAACGCGCACGGTCCTTACGCGGTAGGCATCACCGGCGAGGACGCACAACTTTTCACCGCTGGTCGGCGCAGTGTCACTGTCGAAGGTATGGCGACCGACATCGGCCTGGTTGGAGACATCGATCAGGTCAACATTGCCGCGGTGCTCGATCTGATTTCTGCCCGCCGTATTCCAGTGGTGTCGACGCTTGCGCCGGATCGCGACGGCGTGGTGCACAACATCAATGCCGACACCGCTGCAGCGGCTCTAGCCGAAACGTTAGGAGCCGAAAAATTGTTGATGCTCACCGATGTCGAAGGTTTGTACACCCGCTGGCCAGAACGAGATTCGCTGGTCAACGAAATCGACTCTGCCGCACTCGCGCAACTGCTACCTACGCTGGAAGCGGGCATGGTTCCCAAGGTTGAAGCGTGTCTGCGGGCCGTCACCGGCGGCGTGCCCAGCGCGCACGTCATCGACGGGCGAGTCAAACACTGCGTGTTGGTGGAGTTGTTCACCGACGAGGGCACCGGCACCAAGGTGGTGAGCGTATGACGCGCGCCGGTGACGATGCAGAGAAAGGTGATGGGGGAGGAACGGCGCCCATGACCCAGACACAGACCAACACTGCGACTATGCGGCAGCGCTGGGAAACCGTGATGACAAACAACTATGGCACCCCACCGATCGTGCTGGCCAGAGGTAACGGCGCCGTAGTCACCGATGTGGACGACAATACCTACCTGGATCTGCTTAGCGGCATCGCGGTCAATGTGCTCGGCCATTGCCACCCCGCGGTTATCGAAGCCGTCACACATCAGATGGCCACCCTGGGCCACACGTCCAACCTGTATGCCACTGAACCGGGTATCACGCTAGCTGAAGAATTGGTCGCCCTACTGGGTGCTGACACACGAACGCGGGTGTTCTTCTGTAACTCTGGTACTGAAGCCAACGAGCTGGCGTTCAAACTGTCTCGGCTCACGGGCCGCACAAAACTGGTTGCTGCGCAAGCAGCTTTCCACGGCCGGACGATGGGCTCGCTGGCGTTGACCGGGCAACCCGCCAAGCAGGCGGCGTTTGAGCCATTGCCCGGCCATGTCACGCATGTACCCTACGGTCAGGTCGATGCCCTGGCCGCTGTGGTCGACGATGACACCGCTGCCGTGTTCCTGGAGCCGATCATGGGGGAGAGCGGTGTCATCGTCCCTCCTGAGGGCTACCTCGCTGCTGCCCGGGATATAACGACACGGCACGGCGCCTTGCTGGTAATCGACGAGGTGCAGACCGGAATGGGTCGTACTGGTGCCTTTTTCGCTCACCAACACGACGGCATCACCCCGGACGTGGTGACACTGGCCAAGGGCCTCGGCGGCGGACTGCCGATCGGGGCGTTCCTGGCCACCGGGCCGGCGGCGGATTTGTTGACGCTGGGGCTGCACGGCAGCACCTTCGGCGGCAACCCAGTCTGCACCGCGGCGGCACTTGCAGTGCTGCGAGTACTGGCGACCCAGGACCTGGTCCGGCGTGCCGAGGTGTTGGGCGATTCACTACGCAGCGGCATCGAATCTCTCAGGAACCCGCTGATTGACCAGGTACGTGGCCGCGGCTTGCTATTGGGCATTGTGTTGACTGTGCCCCGGGCCAAAGAGATCGAAACAGCCGCGCGCGACGCTGGGTTTTTGGTCAACGCCACAGCACCAGGGGTCATCCGGTTGACCCCGCCGCTGATCATCACCGAATCCCAGATTGACAGCTTCATCACTGCTTTGCCAGGCATTTTGGATGTCACCGTAGCTGAGCTGGGGAAAAGGGCAGGGCAGCGCCGGTGACGATGCAGAAAGAAGCGATGTGGAAGGCGCTTCCCGCTTGCGGGGGAGAGGAGCGGCGCAGTTGACTAGGCATTTTTTGCGTGATGACGATCTGTCGCCGACTGAACAAGCCGACGTTCTGGCGCTCGCTGCAGACCTGAAGAAGGCCCCGTTCAGCCGCCGTCCTCTTGAGGGCCCGCGTGGGGTTGCGGTCATCTTCGACAAGAACTCCACGCGAACTCGGTTCTCATTCGATATAGGTATTGCGCAGCTCGGTGGGCATGCCGTTGTTGTTGACGGGCTCAGCACTCAACTGGGTCGTGACGAGACCTTGCAGGACACGGCAAGGGCGTTGTCCAGCTACGTCGATGCCATCGTCTGGCGGACCTTCGGGCAAGACCGGCTTGATACTGTGGCCGCGACCGCGGCGGTACCGGTGGTCAACGCGCTTTCCGACGAGTTCCATCCGTGCCAAGTGCTGGCCGATCTGCAGACTATCGCCGAGCGCAAGGGCTCATTGAACGGCTTACGACTGTCCTACTTCGGCGATGGGGCCAACAACATGGCTCATTCGTTGATGCTCGGTGCGGTCACCGCAGGTATCCACGTCACCGTCGCGGCCCCAGTAGGTTTTACACCAGATCCGTCGGTACTGGCTGCGGCTAGGAAGCGTGCGGAGACGACTGGCGCGTCGGTGACCGTTACTGTCGACGCGGACGCGGCCGCTGCGGGCGCCGATGTTTTGGTCACCGACACCTGGACGTCGATGGGACAGGAGAACGACGGGTTGGACCGAGTCAAGTCGTTTTGGCCGTTCCAGATCAATGCTCGACTCATGGGATTGGCAGACTCTGAAGCTATTGTGCTGCACTGCCTTCCGGCTCACCGCGGTGACGAGATCACCGACGAGGTGATGGACGGACCGACCAGCGCGGTCTGGGATGAGGCCGAAAACCGGCTGCACGCGCAGAAAGCACTGTTGGTGTGGCTGCTGGAACGGTAACGATGACCCACGGCGCTTCGAAGACCACACACGAGACCACTCGGGCGGGGCGACAGGCTCGCATTGTGGCGATCTTGTCGTCGGCATCGGTGCGCAGTCAAAGCGAATTGGCGACGCTACTCGCCGATGACGGCATCGATGTCACCCAGGCCACGCTGTCACGAGATCTCGAGGAGCTCGGCGCTGTGAAACTGCGCGGTGCAGATGGTGGCGTTGGGGTCTATGTTGTTCCCGAAGATGGCAGCCCGGTGCGTGGCGTGTCCGGAGGTACCGGGCGACTGTCCCGGCTGCTAAGCGAGCTGCTGGTATCCGCCGACTCCAGTGCGAACCTCGCCGTGCTGCGCACTCCACCTGGCGCCGCAGACTACCTGGCCAGCGCGATTGACCGTGCAGCACTACCGTACGTGGTCGGTACCGTCGCTGGTGACGACACCGTCTTCGTGGCCGCCCGTGAGCCGATGACTGGCTCCGAGTTGGCCACTGTTCTCGAAAGCCTGAAATAGATAAGGGAGTTGGTTGATGCCAGACCGCATTATCTTGGCGTATTCGGGGGGGCTGGATACCTCGGTGGCGATCCACTGGATCGGTAAAGAGACCAGCCGTGAGGTCGTGGCAGTGTTGATTGATCTCGGCCAGGGCGGCGAGGACATGGAGGTCGTACGTCAACGGGCGTTGGACTGTGGCGCCGTTGAGGCTATAGTTGTGGATGCCCGTGACGAGTTCGCTGAGGGCTATTGCTTGCCCACTGTCTTGAACAACGCACTGTACATGGATCGGTACCCGTTGGTGTCTGCGATCAGCAGGCCGCTGATCGTCAAGCACGTGGTCGCTGCCGCGCGTGCGCACGGTGGCGGCATCGTCGCTCACGGTTGCACCGGCAAGGGTAACGACCAAGTCCGATTCGAAGTCGGATTCGCCTCGCTGGCACCGGATCTCGAAGTATTGGCGCCGGTACGCGACTACGCATGGACACGAGAGAAGGCGATCGCGTTCGCCGAAGAGAACGCCATCCCCATCAATGTCACCAAACGTTCACCGTTCTCGATTGACCAGAATGTGTGGGGCCGCGCAGTGGAAACCGGCTTCCTGGAACACCTGTGGAACGCGCCTACCAAAGACGTCTACTCCTACACTGACGACCCCACCGTCAATTGGAACACGCCCGACGAGGTGATCGTCGGGTTCGAGCACGGAGTGCCGGTGTCTATTGACGGCAATCCGGTGTCAATGCTGGGCGCCATCGAGGCACTTAACCGACGCGCTGGTGCGCAGGGCGTCGGGCGTCTCGACGTTGTCGAAGACCGGCTGGTAGGCATCAAGAGCCGTGAGATCTACGAGGCGCCCGGAGCGATGGTTCTCATCACCGCGCACGCCGAGCTCGAGCACGTCACGCTCGAGCGCGAGTTGGGACGCTTCAAGCGTCAGACCGATCGACGCTGGGCCGAACTGGTGTATGATGGATTGTGGTATTCGCCGCTGAAAGCCGCACTGGAAAGTTTTGTCGCAGCTACGCAACAACACGTTACCGGTGAAGTCCGAATGGTGTTGCATGGCGGCCATATTGCGGTGAATGGACGGCGCAGTGCCGAATCCCTATACAATTTTAATTTGGCCACCTACGACGAAGGGGATACCTTCGATCAGTCTTCTGCTCGTGGCTTCGTCTACGTGTACGGGTTACCGTCGAAGCTCGCAGCAAGTAGGGACTTGCGGTGAGGTACGAGTGTGAATTGAGCACCCCGACAGGGCGTCGCCAGATCCACATTTGGGGTGGAGCGACAGGCCAATGAGTACCAAGCAGGGTTCATTGTGGGGCGGGCGGTTCGCCGCCGGCCCTTCGGAAGCTCTGGTCGCTCTGAGCAAGTCGACCCACTTCGACTGGGTGCTGGCTCCCTATGACATCATCGCGTCCCGGGCGCACGCGAAAATGTTATTCCGAGCCGGATTGCTCAATGAAGAGCAGCGCGACGGGTTGTTAGCGGGGTTGGACAACCTCGCTGAGGACGTTGCCGACGGCAGTTTCCTGCCTCTGGTCACCGATGAGGACGTGCACGCCGTGTTGGAACGCGGGCTGATCGATCGGGTCGGCCCCGACTTAGGCGGCCGGCTGCGAGCCGGCCGGTCGCGCAACGATCAGGTGGCCACGCTGTTCCGGATGTGGCTACGCGACGCGGTGCGGCGAGTCGCTGCCGGCGCGCTCGAGGTCGTCGATGCGCTGGCCCACCAGGCAGCCGAGCACCCGAGCGCCATCATGCCTGGTAAGACCCACCTGCAGTCTGCCCAGCCGATCCTGTTGGCACACCATTTGTTAGCGCATGCGCATCCGTTGCTGCGTGATGTGGGCCGGATTGTCGATTTCGACAAGCGGGCCGCGGTGTCCCCATACGGTTCGGGAGCACTGGCTGGCTCGTCGTTAGGCTTGGATCCGGATGCGATGGCCCAGGACCTGGGGTTCGCGGCCGCAGCCGACAATTCCGTCGACGCGACCGCCGCCCGCGATTTTGCAGCCGAGGCAGCGTTCGTCTTCGCCATGATCGCCGTCGACTTGTCGCGGCTCGCCGAAGACATTATTTTGTGGAGTTCGATCGAATTCGGCTATGCCACGTTACATGATTCGTGGTCTACTGGCAGCTCGATCATGCCGCAGAAAAAGAATCCGGACATCGCTGAACTAGCTCGCGGCAAGTCTGGGCGACTGATCGGAAACTTGGCTGGGTTGCTGGCGACACTGAAAGCTCAACCGCTCGCCTACAACCGCGACCTGCAAGAAGACAAGGAGCCAGTGTTCGATTCGGTGGCCCAGCTGGAGCTGGTGTTGCCGGCGATGGCTGGTCTGGTAGCCAGTTTGACTTTCAATGTCGAGCGGATGGCTGCCTTAGCTCCTGCTGGCTATACACTGGCCACCGACATCGCTGAATGGCTTGTGCGCCAAGGTGTTCCCTTCCGGTCCGCACATCAGGTCGCGGGTACCGCGGTGCGGGTGGCTGAGGATCGCGGCGTCGGACTTGAAGAGCTGACTGACGACGAACTGGCTGCTATCAGCGCCAATCTGACGCCGCAGGTTCGCGAGGTGCTAACGATCGAGGGCTCGGTGTCGTCGCGAGCGGCCCGTGGTGGCACCGCACCTAGTCAAGCAGCCAAGCAACTGACTGTGGTCCGCGCGAGCGCAAACCGGTTGCGCCAGCTCTTAATGCGCTAGAGCTGCATCCTCGGCCAGGAAAATAATGGCCAGCGCATGTTTATCAAGGAAACCGACAGACGTGCTATTGCGATCGCAAATATAATCCGGCTCATTGTGGTGGTTCAGCGGTGATGATCGGCAAAGTTTCTGGTGAGTTGTCGGGAAGACGGCGATGTTGCTTGTATCGTGGCACTGTACAGGCTGGCAGTAGCAACTGACGATTGGGCGAGTATCGGATCAGTAATAAACGCTGCTAGCCTGGCGACGGTTACTGCCATAACGGGGATGTTGGCGCTTGCTGCTGACGAGATGTCGGCAACAACAGCGTCGCTGTTTGCCGAATCCGCCTTGATACATCAAGCGGTGAGTGTGCAGGCAGCGACGTTTCATAACCAGTTCGTGTGCGCTATTAGCTGCCAGTGGAGGGGGCGCGGTATGCGGCCCACGAAGGCCGCCAATGCCTTGCCGTTGTAGGAAGCGCCCAACCTAGTTAACGTGCCAACCTAGGAGCTGTTAAGTCGTTCACTCATCGGCGATGGCGGGAAACGACGGTACGAATGGCTTCGGCGACATTGCCGAGCAGGTGTTTGGAAAGCCCGGCGCGCAAGGGGGCGTCCAGCTAGGCTTGAGTGACACGCCGGCCGACTGTTGCCGGTTAAAGTGTGAGGTTTCGGCATCGTGAGATCACTATTCTGCGTGAGCAGCTGATCTGCCACTGTTTGCCGAGTAGGTCTAGGCAGGCTGCGAGTTTCAGCTCTAAGCGATCGGGTCAAACCGTTCTTCCTGGGTTTTTGTGACCGAAGAGGTGGGACCATGAGCGTCATCTCAGGTGTTTTCGGTGCGTTGTCCCCATACCGCTATTCGCAGCGAGAGTGCACAGCATTGTTCCTCAACATAACGGATTTCGCGGGTTACAAAGATATAGTTCGGCAGCTACTACACGCCAGCACGGAGGTGAATAGTCGTCACCTGCCCGTGCCGCTAGAGAGGTATCCGAGGCTGACCGATTTCGGCGCGGCAAAACAGATTATCGTCGGGCATGCCGTGGATCTTGCCTGAGAGAAGCTACTTGCTGGCACGCTTGACGATGTGAGTCTGCAACCACAGAACACCAACGTGATAGTGAAGGCAACGGTTACCGGTCTCGCGGTCCCGTTCTTGGATGCAAAGGGCGTCGGATGCCGTCGCGGTCCTCATCGCGATCGAGTTTTGTTCACTCACCTACTCGGGGGTACAAGTCATCTCTGGCAGGTCTAGTCGGCAGTGCGTTCTTTGCTAACGGAGGTAGTCACGGTCGGAGAGCGCCGCCCAGAACAGATTGGCGCCGGCAGGTCGGACATTGTTGCTTCGCACCAGCTATAGCCTGGAGGTTGATTATGGTGACGGGTCCCGGATTCTGTTTTGTTCTGTAGCGCATTTTCTAAGGAAATGGCGGCATGGGACGACGAAAGTTTTGGTGGCGAGTGGCGGAGTCGAGGTTATTCGACCTCCGTCTTGAACTAGATTAGCTTAGCTGTTAGCTTGAACGGCACGAAAGGTCAGTTCCGATGAACAGCAATCAAGAAGAGCTCGTCAGAACCGTCTAAGAGCATTCAAGGAAAACGAGCGGCTCAAACGTAGAGAACCCGCGAGTACCTAGCTATCTAGAACGCTGAGCCGGTGGCAATAGTGGGATGGGTTGCCCGTATCCGAGTGTGGTGGACTCACCCGACAGGTTGTGGGAGGTGGTCACTGCGAGTCGCGACGTCGTGTCCGACTTCCCGGTCGATCACAGCTGGGCTTTGATGTAACTAATTAGCGCGGATCCCGGCACTATAGGATTAAGTCATATACTCACTGCGGCGAGTTCTGGACGGATGTTGCTGATTTCGACAACACGTTTTTTGGCGTTGCGCCGAGCGAAATGCTGGATTCTCAGCAGCGGTTGATGCTGGAGGGATCGTTGGAAACCTTTGGAGCACAAGGAAATTGACTTTAATTTCTTGCAGGGGTCAGCGACGGAAGTGTTAACCGGTGTGTTTCCTGGTTCCTACGGAGAGCAGAACAGGGCGCCCGGAGAATTGGAGTGCTACCGACTGCGTAGTTCAACGTTGAGTATGGCGTCCGGGGCGGGTGGCGTATGTATTGGGTTTAGAAGGCCCGGCGGTGTAGGCGGATACGGCATGTTCGTCGTCGTTGGTGGCGTTACATTTGGCGGTGCAGTTGTTGCGGTCGAGGGAGTGTGATTCGGTGATGCCCCCGCGGCATTCATCGCGCCGCCGGCGGGACCGCACGGTTGGGGCATCCGGTGGTGCGGGGCTCGGCGGTTAATCAGGTGATGGTGCCTCCAACGAATTGGTGATACCGAATGGTTCGTCGCAGCAGCGAGGTATTCGGGTGGCGTTGGCTAGTTGCGGGGTTTGAGTGCAGCGAATGCGGATGTTATGGAGGGATATGGGAATAGGCTACTACCTACGTTAGAAGATCCATTTGAGGAGCAAGCTCGTTGAGCTCCTTCTGGGCGAGATCGGCCGTTCTGGTTGGAGTCGATCAAATCAATATCGGTCATACGTCGGTGGCGGAAGCGGTGGCCGGGGTTTATTAAGACTATGTAGGCGAGACGGCATGTGGATTGACTGTCGGGGGCGGTGTCGGTGCTGACTAAATCTCGATCGTGGCCGTTTGAAGGTCGGCCGCGGCAGCCTGAGGTGTCGTCGTTTTGTATTAGCGGCACGAATACGCATGTGATTCTGGAACTGGGCTTCCGCCACACACGTCACGGCGACATAATGAGCAAGCGTTGACAACCACCCGCCGCTTGCGCACTTCACACGTGGTTGAGATGTCACACAAAACGGTGACATCTCAACACACTATGTACACTGCCATCAAGGATTGAGCTGGCGCCATGGAGGATGCGGCTCTTCCTTTCCTTCGGTGTGCGAGTCACCACGCACTCGTCCGGATAGGTATGTAGTGTAGTGTCGCGCTACAAGATGACGAAGGTGGGCTAGTCACTTTGCCTAGGCGGTTTGGCAGCTTTACATCGGAATGGAGCGACACAATACGTAATGACACGAACGATCCGCACTACGTTCGGGGCCCCCGTTGGTTACCGATAAGGGCGGCCGGAACCAAGCTAGCGAGCAACGGTCGGCTATTGCGTCGAAGTATCTTACTGTGTGCGGCCATCGCGATGCTGACCTGTGCGTCAACTGCTGAGGCCGAGCCGATGCCGCCGAATAACCCGTTTGCAGCCAGTCGCGATGCACTGTGGAAAATTGTGCACGACCATTGCGAACTCGGCTATCAACGTACCGGCACTTACGCTCCTTGCACATTGGTCGATAAACGGAGCGGAACGGCTTTGTTTAAAGCAAGCTATGATCCGAACCAATACCTCCTACTCCCGCTTGATCGTGTCACGGGAATTGAGGATCCTGCCTTGCAGGAGTTCGCGAGCCCCAACTACCTTTACAACGCGTGGGCCGCTCGAGCCTTCGTCAGTTCGCGCCTAGATAACTCACTGCCAGAGCCTGACATATTCCTCGCAATCAACCCGAAGAACGCACGTACACAGGATCAGCTACATATCCACATATCATGTGTGTCACCGGCGACAGCGGAGGTCCTTAAGCAAGTTAATTCGGATGACTACGTTGACTGGAGGCCACTCTCTTTTACTCTACATGCTCACACTTACCAAGCACTAGCGGTTAACAGGAACACGTTCGAGTCCAAGAGCCTGTTCCGGGACGTCCACAAGAAGGTAACTGCTGACGGCAATACGATGGATCACGCGTCGGTTGCGGTTGCAAACATCGCACCGGACCAATTCTTGCTGCTCGTGGCCGAGGGAACAGAAGACCAGCCTATCGCAGCCGAAGAGCTCCAGGACCACAACTGCTCCATCGTTAGACAGGACAGTTAGACATGGAGGGCCGAGGGTAGAGTACGCGCCGTCCGTTTTGCATAGTACAAAACATATGGCCTGAGGACGAAAAGCATTACCGGTTTGTTGATAAACCAGCTCCCGAGAACCACCACCTGAACTAAGTCAGCCGCCTAAGCATGCACCAGGATCCAGGCACCTTTTAGCATTCGGCCGATCATGACAAGGCAGGAGGAGATAAGAAAGAGCGGAAGATATTGCCCCACAAGCCTATTGACCCGATTCATCTACCCTCGAACATCCTGCCACCCCATGCTGCGAAGTTTATCGGACCTGCCCAGAGGAGTCTTCTTTCGCGCAAGACTTAACGGGGCGTATAGTTCGAGGAGCTCGCGTCGTCGCGGCCAGCTCGGCTCAACGCCACTTGATGCCACACCCGATCGACGGCCTCTGGTCGGGGTCTACCGGCCGTCTTGCGAGCACTGCGTCGACTGCCGCTCGGACGTCAGCCGCCGTCACTGGGAGGTTATTGCTAGGGCGGGAGTCGTCGAGCTGGCCCCGGTAAACAAGTCGACGCTCGCTATCGAAGACGAATGTATCGGGCGTACAGGCCGCGGCGAAGGCGCGGGCCACATCCTGGGTCTCGTCGTAGAGGTACGGAAAGGTCCAGCCGTGGCGACGGGCCTCGGTGACCATCTGATCGGGTCCGTCCTGCGGGTAAGTGATCACGTCATTGCTGGAGATACCGACGATCGCGACGTCTTGATCGGCAAGGTCCCGACCGAGAGTAGCAAGCCCAGCAGCGACGTGCTGAACGTATGGACAGTGGTTACAGATAAACGTGACGACAAGCGCCTGACCCTTGAGCTCGTCGAGACTGATCATGGCGCCGGAGGCTGGTTCGAGCAGTATGAACGACGGCGCTGGAGTGCCGAGGGCGGGCATGGTGGACTCGATGGCCATACTTGCCAGAGTAGCTCCACAAGCTGGACTTCCTCGATTCGTCGAGCGCGGCTATGAAGTTCTAAACCGCGTACGCGGGAGTCCAGGCTACCCAAGTTGGTATACAGCTCTTCACAAGCCTTTTCCCAGCTTCATCTGTTCTTTGTGTTTGCGCGCTTTGAATACTTCATACCGACGGCACCGTCACCGCAAAGAAAAAGGGAAGCGCAGATGCCTTCACCGCGCTGGCTTTACTGACCTAGCCCCGTGTGGGGGCCAAGCGCTGCCCTCACGATGAGCTACGGCGATTGTGGGCGATTGTGGTTGCTGGACAAAAAGCACTGATGGACACATGCATCGACCAGATGCACAACCTTGACTTTGCTTGGCCTTTGGCCGACGACCCCAAATCATCGTGATGGAGCACCAAATCTGCGTTAATCGCATGGCTGACAAAACGTCAGAAGCGATTCCCTAGGACATGCACAGTACCTTGGGCTTGACAAGCATCACGCTCGCCGGATGTGTCATCCATGGTCGGTGCCGTAGAATCAGACTACTGCTTGGATGAGTTGATACTAGAGCTACCGGTTTCCTAGGCGACAGGCTTAAGCGGAGCTTAACCCAAGGGTGATAAATTATTTGATAGTGGCGAGTACCCGTTACTAAGGAACGCGGTCTCAATTACCGGTAACACGTCAGTAAGTACACCGGACTTCTACGCTTCCCAAATACGAAAGGGAAGTACCAGTGGGCATCACGGTTCCGTCAAGTCTGACCTGGATTGCTACCAGGACACTTTGTGACGTGACTCAGGTTGATCAATCCGTCATACGCAATGTAAAGATTAGCGAGGGAGAGTAGGGGGTCCGGCTGTGCTCGTCGGTTGGTCCTACTGCAAATACCTTGTCAGTGTGCTCGACGCCTCCTTGGCCGGAGCTTCTTAGGCCCACAAAACTTTGTCCACAAATGAAATCCACAAATGAAATGAAGTCACGACGAACTCTTACTATTACTATATTTGTTGTCACGGTGGGCTCAACATAGTGCTGGGCAAGCTCACCGGGTCCGGTCTGTTCTACCTAACTGCCAGCCGTAATCGACGATAGACCCCGCGACCTCGTCAAGCTGTAAGCTAAAGTGCCATAATTGCTGCCACTGAAGGACAGTGCGATACAGCGTGCGGCTGCCAACCGATTTGTCTCATCGATGAAGTCCCGGCGAACATAGGTAAACTTTAATCGGTTGCCCGGTGTGGTCACGCGTAAACTTTTCCATGCCCGCCGGACACCGTCTTCGGTAGGGTACTCGGGTCACGTCTTCAGAGATGAAAAACGCTCGGTACTCAGGGAGATAGATAGCTGTGCTCGGCCAACGAGGTTAGCAAGTCGTCATGTTCGAAGTCCAATGCGATCAAACGAACTGACAGCAGTAGCGTGCCCAGCACGCGGTGGACCGTCTTGGCTGTCCTGGCGACGTTGACCGGCAGGTTTACCACGAAGCCCGGGATGCGGACATGCCGCGTCAACCGGTAAGCGCGGGTGTCCAAGCCGGCGCCGAGGCTGGCAACCGCGTCGATATCTGTATCTCCATGTTGGAGCTTGTTGCCGATGAGACGTTTACAGCAGGCCAGATTCAGATTGGCCCACAGCCTGGGACCCGACCCTTCCGATGAGCTGATCAATAGGTTATGGAACACGTCCGATCGGGTAGCAGCATCGGAGAGCCATCGCAGTGGCTTCGGCACAAACAGGTCCGCGAGGTCGTCGTCAACCAGGTGGTTTATTATGTTCGACGGCTACCTATATCATCGGGCCAAGAGCCTGCCAAGAACCTTCTGTGTCGCGAGTTTCACCCCCCCTTCCGGGGGTCCTACCGCCTATTTGCAAAGCCCGCATTGACCAACAGGGTGACGCCGGTGACATAGTGAGTCTGATCGAACATCAGCTATGCTGCTGCATTGGCGATGTTGTCGGGCTGCAGGATTTGCATGGGAAGCGCGTTGCTCATATCTGACAACGAACCAAACTCGGTGGCTATGGTGGCAAGCCACTGTCGTGGACTCATTGCTGATCATCGGGGTGTAGACACCGGAAGGATACGCCGAGTTAACCCACATGTTTGCTGTGCAAGCTGATTGGCTTACAGTCGAATCAACCTGACCATCCCGTGCTTGGCGGTGGTGTAGCGATAGCGCCGGCATCGGCGCTGCCTATCCGCCACAGTCTTGCGGACAAACTGATCAACACGATCGATCCGCTGGTGTGCCCTGTTCGATCATGGTCGGTATCGCGACTTATACGGTTTGGAAGACGCCGGTGAGGTTGACGTCGATGACATTGCGCCAACCTCAGCACCTGTCTGCAGGGGAGTGACGCAGGCATTGGTGACGACGATGTCAAGCTGGACGAACTCATTTAGACCTGCTTGCACTGCGGCAGACAGCGACACGCGATCGCGGGCGTCGCTTTGTTTGGCCACGATGCGTGCGCCGGCGTCCTTGACGAACTTGATCGTGGCCGCGAGATCTTCAGCGATGCCCAACGGGTAGAGTGCGTTGGCGATCTGATCGCACACGGTGGCGGCAATGTGCGCCCCGCCGAGTTCGATTCGAACCGCGTGCGCACGGCCTTGGCCACGCGCCGCCCTGGTAATGAGTACGACTGCCTGTCGAGCGGACCCGTCATGGGCCGTCCAAGAGCCGGTCGCTCACCGGCGTAGCTGTCCTTTGCTCGGATTCCCCGCGAAAATGGCCTGCGGCATTTTGATATCTGTTGCTCTGGCCAGGTGTTTGCAAGCCGCGGTAACCATCGTGGTTATCGCGGGAACGTTGCTATGTGTCTGGAGCGCTCCAGCATTGGCCCAGTGTTTGACAAACATGTAAGGTTTCGTCAGTGTGGTGCAGTCCATAGAGCTGGCAGCCTTGTTCGCCGTGCACATCTTTGCGGGCACGGGGTGAGGGTAGTCGCGGACGGTGTCTATCGACTCAGGCTTAAACGTGAGGCTGGCGACGACAACGGGCATTTTGTGGTCTCCTGACACTCTGCGGACGGCGGAGTGACTTTTGTCTGTCATCCGTTCGTCATTTTACCCACGCATGCTGACAATCGACTTGGATGCTCGGGAAGCAGCAGAGTGTTGCCAGTGTGGCGGGTAGTACAGATGATGGAGTTGCGACTAGGCTCGTTGTTATGGCTAGTAAGACCGTTGTCCGCTCCGGCAACCGAACGAGCAGGTTAAAGGCCACCTCGCGTGGTGTATCCCAAAGCCGACGGTCAGTACCGCTTCGCCCCAGAGGGAACAGGTCCGCCGAACGACGTAATCAGTCGCTGCTCCTGGCTACGGGGTTGACCTGCGGCCGGGCCATGCGCGCGACCTGGCTGATGGCGGCCAAGGGCGTCGGTAGTGCGGCACGCTCAATCGGGCGGGCTCGCGATATCGAGCCTGGACATCGCCGCGATGGAATCGCACTAGCTCTGCTGGGTCTTGCTGTCGTCGTCGCCGCCAGCTCATGGTTCGACGCTGCCCGGCCGATCGGTGCGTGGGTGGACGCCGTGTTGCGGATGTTCATCGGCTCGGCTGTCGTCGTGCTCCCGCTGGTCATCGCTGCCGTGGCAGTGGTGTTGATGCGAACTCAACCCCATCCTGACACGCGGCCCAGGCTGATCTTAGGCGTGACCTTGATTGCTCTCTCGTTTCTCGGCTTACGGCACCTGTGGTCGGGTTCTCCGGAAACCCCCGAGGTGCGGAGGGGTGCCGCAGGTTTCCTGGGGTTTGCCATCGGGGGACCGCTGTCGGACGGGTTGACAGCCTGGATCGCTGCGCCATTGTTGTTTATTGGAGCGCTATTCGGCCTGTTGCTTCTGACCGGAACCACGATCCGCGAGGTGCCCGAAATGCTGCGCGGCATGTTCGGTACCGGGCTTTTCCAACGTGACTATGACAATCAATACGATGCCGAGTATCGATACGACGACATTCCGGGCGCCCCGCCAGAAGACGTTTCCGATTACTACGACGGCTCTTTAGCCAGGGATTTCGACGCTGAACAGGAGGCGCAGGGGTGGCCGGCGACCGAACTCGCCGAGGTTTCGTTGCAGGACGACGTTCCCACCACTACGGAGTCTGCCGTGCAAGCTGGCACCGCCAAGGGTCACCGTCGTAACCCCCGATCCGCGGAGGAACACCAGACCCAGGCGCTGGATCGAGTCATCGCAGGTTCCTATACGTTGCCGTCCATGAGCTTGCTGGTGGCCGGCGATCCGCCCAAGAAACGTAGCGCTGCCAATAACCACATGGCCAGTGCGATCGATGCGGTTCTCACCCAGTTCAAGGTCGATGCGGCCGTCACCGGCTGCACCCGAGGACCGACTGTCACCCGCTACGAGGTGGAGCTAGGTCCTGGTGTCAAGGTGGAGAAGATTACCGCGCTGCAGAAGAACATCGCCTATGCGGTAGCCACTGAAAGCGTCCGCATGTTGGCCCCGATCCCCGGTAAGTCCGCTGTCGGCATCGAGGTACCTAACACCGATCGCGAAGCGGTGCGGTTGGCCGATGTGCTCACCGCACCCTCGACGCGTCGTGACCACCATGCGCTGGTAATCGGGTTGGGCAAGGACATTGAAGGGAACTTCATCTCGGCCAACCTGGCCAAAATGCCGCACCTGTTGGTCGCGGGCTCCACCGGATCGGGTAAGTCGAGCTTCGTCAACTCCATGTTGGTGTCGCTGCTGACCCGGTCCACTCCGGAAGAGGTCAAGATGATCCTGATCGACCCGAAGATGGTGGAACTGACGCCGTATGAAGGCATTCCGCACTTGATCACCCCGATCATCACGCAGCCGAAGAAGGCGGCAGCCGCACTGGTGTGGCTGGTCGAAGAAATGGAGCAGCGTTACCAGGATATGCAGGCGTCGAGGGTACGCCACATCGACGTGTTCAACGAGAAGGTGCGGTCCGGAGAGGTCACGGCTCCACTGGGTAGCCAGCGGGTCTACCGTCCTTATCCCTACATTTTGGCTATTGTCGATGAGCTGGCCGACTTGATGATGACTGCGCCACGTGACATCGAGGACGCCATCGTGCGGATCACGCAGAAGGCCCGCGCCGCGGGGATCCACCTGGTGTTGGCCACCCAGCGCCCGTCGGTCGACGTGGTCACCGGGCTCATCAAGACTAACGTGCCGTCCCGGCTGGCGTTTGCGACCTCGTCTCTCACCGACAGCCGGGTGATTCTGGATCAAGCGGGTGCGGAAAAGCTGATCGGCATGGGTGACGGTCTGTTCCTGCCGATGGGTGCGAACAAGCCGGTCCGGTTGCAGGGTGCGTTCGTCACCGACGAGGAGATCCACGCCGTCGTCATGGCCTGCAAAGACCAGGCTGAACCCGAATACACCGAAGGGGTCACCACCGCTAAGATCGCCGGTGAACGCACTGACGTCGACTCCGATATCGGCGATGACATGGATGTGTTCTTGCAAGCCGTGGAGTTGGTGGTATCTAGCCAGTTCGGGTCCACTTCGATGCTGCAGCGCAAACTGCGGGTGGGTTTCGCCAAAGCCGGCCGGTTGATGGATTTGATGGAGACCCGAAGCATCGTGGGACCCAGCGAAGGATCCAAGGCCCGTGAGGTGTTGGTGAAGCCAGACGAGCTGGCAGCCACGTTGGCGCTGATTCGACGCTGATTTGAGGCGGTGCCGACGCCGATGGGTTTGATAAATAATAGTTTACAAGATCACAGCACCAGCAACATGCGGGAATTGCCCAGTGTATTCGGTTTTACATAGCTTAGGTCCAGGAATTCGGCGACCCCGATGTCGTATGATCGGCACATCTCTTCGAACACCTCGGCCGTTACCGGGGTGCCCTCTATCTCAGTGAACCCGTGTTGGCTGAAGAACTCGGTTTCGAAGGTCAACACGAATAACCGCTCCAATTGCAGCTCGCGAGCGACTTCGAGTAGTTGATTCACGATTGTGCTGCCGACACCGTGGCCGGTCATGGTGGGGTCGACGGCGACGGTACGGATTTCGCCGAGGTCGGACCACAACACGTGCAGCGCGCCGCAGCCGACCACTTTGCCCGGCATGTCGGGGTGTTCGGCCACCCAGAATTCCTGCACGGCTTCATAGAGCGTCACGAGGTTTTTTTCCAGCAGGATTTTTCCTGCATAGGTGTCGACGAGTTGTTTGATCGCCGGGATATCGGAGGTTCGTGCGCGCCGGACCACCGGCAGGCAATTATGTGAATTTTTAGTCACGGTTAACAGTATCGACTTCAGGGACGCACGAGCTTGTCAACCGTTATTCTGTTTGCTGTGTTGGGGCAGCCTAAAGCGGGTTCGATGGTATACTGGACCCGTCTAACCAACCTCGCCAATATCCTGACTGGCTTGCGGCTGGTGTTGGTCCCCATTTTTTTGGTCGCCTTGTTCGCTGGGAATGGCCACGAAATCGTCGGGCGGGTAGCGGCTTTTGTGATCTTCACGGTTGCCTGCGTTACCGATCGGTTGGACGGCTTGCTGGCCCGCCGTTACGGCATGGCGACCGAATTCGGCGCGTTCGTCGATCCGATAGCGGACAAGACTTTGATCGGGGCAGCGCTGATCGGACTGTCGCTGCTTAGTGACCTGCCGTGGTGGATCACGGTGCTGATAATGACTCGCGAGCTTGGGGTGACTTTGTTGCGGTTGGCTGTTATTCACCGCGGGGTCATTCCGGCAAGTTGGGGTGGCAAACTCAAGACCGTGATTCAAGCAGTAGCGATCGATCTGTTCTTGCTGCCTTTGACGCAGCTGTCGGGGCCGTTCCACCTGGCAGCATCGGTGGTGATGGCCGCCGCGATCGTGCTTACGGTGGTCACGGGTGTCGACTACGTGGCTGGGGCAATCCGGGCTGTTCGGGGAGTTCACCAGACAGCCAGCTGATCGCGGGAGCCGTAGCATGGCCATCTGCGTTCATCTAGTGACTGCCCGGACGAGAGAGTGATGGCGTCATTATTGCATGAGATTATTGGGTGACGTTTTGTGCCGGGTCAGGACCGCACAGGGTCGCACGCTGCGTGAGATGTTTGGATTCCGCGTGCGCGAAGCCTCGGTCATCTATATCGGAAGGTTGAGTGATATTGGAGGTTGAGCGCGCCCGCAAGGAGCTTTTCAGTAAGTTGCTCAACGCGATTTGCGACGCTTTGGAGATGCTGTTGTCAGAGCTGCTTATCGACGTCGGCGAACGAATGGCGCATACGGTACGTGCAGCTTAGACCGCACCAACAGCCTGGACCGCACTAGGTAGCTGTGCCAAGCGGCGTCACCATCGGCGTCAGAACCAAGGTCGTTATTCCCCAGGTGGGGTTGTTACGGTGGCGCGAATGCGGCCAATGTGCCGGTCCGTAGGATCGGAGTTGCCCAGGGTGGGGAGATCCGCGCTGAACCGATAAATTGATCGTCAGGAGAAGCGCGGGGTCCATCCGGCACAAAAGAAACGAAGGCGGAGCTAAGTCATGGCCAATCCGTTCGTGAAAGCGTGGAAGTACATTATGGCGCTGTTCAATGCCAAGCTCGACGAGCATGCAGACCCCAAGGTGCAGATTCAGCAGGCCATTGAGGAAGCACAGCGCACCTACCAGGCGCTGACCCAACAGGCTGCGCAGGTGATCGGCAACCAGCGGCAACTAGAGATGCGGCTCAACAGGCAGCTGGCGGACATCGAAAAGCTTCAGGTAAACGTGCGCCAGGCGCTGACGTTAGTGGACCAGGCCACTGCTACCGGGGACGCATCTAAGGCTGCTGAGTACAATAACGCCGCCGAGGTGTTCGCGGCTCAACTGGTGGCCGCCGAACAGAGCGTCGAGGACCTCAAGACGTTGCACGACCAGGCGCTTCGAGCGGCGGCTCAAGCCAAAAAGGCTGTCGAACAGAACGCGATAGTGCTGCAGCAAAAAATCGCGGAGCGCACAAAACTGCTAAGCCAACTCGAGCAGGCGAAGATGCAGGAGCAGGTTAGCGCTTCGCTGCGGTCGATGGGTGAGATCGCGGTGCCCGGCGATACCCCGACGCTCGACGAGGTTCGGGAAAAGATCGAACGTCGGTACGTCAACGCACTCGGTGCGGCTGAGTTGGCACAAGGTTCCGTGCCGGGTTGCATGATCGAGATCGAACAGGCCGGTGTGCAGATGGCCGGCCATTTGCGGCTAGAGCAGATCCGCGCGTCGATGCGCAACCAAGCTTTGCTGACAGGCGGTACAGTTGCGTTTCCCGGAGGTACACCGGCTAGTATCGTGGCCAACCACGCTAGCGACGTGCACGTTGCCGACAAACCTCTCGGTCGGTAGGCAACGCAGGCGGTTTGAGATTGTGCCGAGGTGACCCGTGAACGGAGGCCAACGTGCGCAATGGCGCGCGTTGTTGGTGCGGCGTGGACTGGACATCGCCACCGATTTGTTCGAATTGGTCGCCCAAAAGACTAGTGTCGTGTTGGATCCGCGTGCTCGCTTGCTTCGTCGTCGCCGCCGCGCGCTGCGGTGGGGCTTGATCTTCGGTTTCGGATGCCTGTTTTGGGGCGTGGTGACTGTGTTCCTGGCAGCCTGGGGTTGGTTCGCGTTGCTGCTGCAGATCACCGGTTTCATCGCGGTTTTGCAGGCCGTTCCTGCGACGTTGCTGCTGCTTCGCTACCGCTGGCTGCGGTTGGAGCCGTTGCCGGCACGGCGGCCCACCGGAGTTCGTCGGTTACTGCCACCCGGCTAGGTTGCTCGACCTTCGATGTCGGAGCTGGGCGTCTCCTGAATCTGGTTTTTTTCGTTGTTGGGTGTGATGGAGCGGGGCGGGATATTGCCTGCGGTCGAAATGCTTGATTCGATCCCCGCAGCTAACAAAACCTTAGTGGCAATGGAGGCCACTGTTCCCAGGTGGTGTCGATAGAGCGGGTGGTGCGCTATTCTTGAGTTATCGGTGTTTTCTCTGATCCCCACCAAAAATAAATAATAAATTACTAAATAATTACTGCGTTTACTGCACAGTTGAGCGCCGGTTTCCGTAAGTACAATGAAATGGTCACCTTCGCAGCCAAATTTGTTTCTTCGGCGAGCAGTGCCGGTGGTTCCGGGGCAGGGTCGGCATCGGGTTCGCAGCGGCTCTACCGTGAGAAGCTGGCCGGCGCTGCTGATTGTCTGGCCGGTTGGGCGCAGGCGTTCGACGAATTCGGCGGAATGCCGCAACGTTAGACAGGTTTAGTCCTTGGGGCGCGGGTTGTAGCGCTCGATGTATGGCCTGGTGGATATGGACGTCGCACTTGTGCGTGAGTTCGTCGACGGACTTGGGGTCCAGGTTTTGCACGTTCAGCATGTAATGTCGCCATGTGTTGTTCTGAGTGCATGCGAGAAGTAAACGAACGGGATGAGGATCGGCAACGGCATGCTTAAGTGGACGTCGAGCGTCTTTTGGAGCAACTAGAACGGTGTGAGTGTCAGCGCAGCCAGGACCGTGACGCGGACCATCATTTAGGCGGCAGCACCCTTGCCGGCCGGATCGTTGCATACCTAGTCTCGCATCGAGTCGGGCAATCCCCATAAACAGTGATAGTGAACGTATTACAGCGCGTTGGGCTTCGTGTGGGTGGGCTTGTCGCTCAATTGTTAGAACGCTGCTTTTAGCGACGGGATCCCCAGCGCAACCAGGCCTCGCACGGTTGCCTTGAACAAGTCGAAGAAATCAAAGGAGTGACGCCACAACGTGATTCGTCCACTGCGCACTTCGAAAGCACCACAAACCCAGAATTGAATCCGTAGCGGGCCGACGATCACCGTGTCGGCGCGTTCACAGAGCACCGCGTCGCCACCGGCGGCAATTTGGTGAATCTTTATCTCGAATCCGATACGGCCCTCCATCTTACGCCACAGTGTGATCGTTCTGCTACGGCCATGGATTGTTGGCAGTCCGACGTTCTGATAGATGGGGTTGTCGTCCAACGTTGTGTACGCGGTTTCGTAATCCTCGTCCTGCAGGGCGGCCAAGAAAACCTCGACCGTGCGCATGTTCTCAACCTTAACACTTTGGACAGATACCTCGGTCAAGCTCAGACATGCCTGCCAGCTGAGGAGAAACATGGCAGTAACGGTGCTGTGGCATGGTAGGCTAAATGCGTATAGCCGTGGTTGCCGGGCCAGATCCGGGGCACTCTTTTCCCGCGATCGCACTGTGTCAACGTTTCGCCGAAGCGGGGGACACGCCCACTTTGTTCACCGGAGTGGAGTGCGTCGACATTGCTCGGGCCGCCGGCATTGAGACAGTCCTGTTAGATGGGCTCGTGGCCGCTGATGACGATGACGATGCCGGGGCCAGGATCCACCGGCGTGCAGCGCAGATGGCTGTGCTTAACGTGCCAGCGCTGCGTGACTTGGCACCTGACCTGATAATATCCGACGTCATCACCGCGGCCGGTGGTATGGCTGCTGAGCTGCTGGGGATCCCATGGATTGAACTCAACCCGCATCCGTTGTACCTGCCGTCCAAGGGTTTGCCGCCGATAGGCAGCGGATTGGCGTCCGGTGTCGGCATTCGCGGCCGGATGCGAGATGCCACCATGCGGGCACTTACCGCACGGTCTTGGCGTGCCGGCCTGCGAGAGCGGGCGACGGTCCGGGTGCAGATCGGATTGTCGGCCTGCGATCCAGGGCCGCTACGACGGCTGATCGCCACGCTGCCCGCGTTGGAGGTCCCTCGTCCAGACTGGCCGGTTGAGGCCGTGGTAGTGGGTCCGTTGCACTTCGAGCCGACCGATCGGGTGTTGCAGATCCCTTCCGGCTCCGGACCTGTGGTGGTCGTGGCACCGTCTACGGCGTTGACTGGGGCTTCGGGCGTGGCGCAGACTGCCTTGGACGCGCTAGTGCCCGGTGACACGTTGCCATCGGGGTCGCGCGTAGTGGTGTCTCGGCTGAACGGTGCCGATTTGACGGTGCCGCCCTGGGCGATAGCTGGGTTGGTACACCAGGCGAAGCTGTTGACGCATGCCGACGTGGTGATCTGCGGTGGCGGTCACGGGATGGTCGCCAAAACGCTATTGGCCGGGGTGCCGTTGGTGGTGGTTCCTGGTGGCGGGGATCAATGGGAGATAGCCAATCGGGTGGTGCGGCAGGGCAGTGCGCAGTTGATTCGGCCGTTGACCGCTGCGGCATTGTTAGCTGCGGTTAATAAGGTGCTGTCGTCGCCGGACTATCGCGAGGCCGCACAACGAGCCGCTGTCAGCATCGCTGGGGTCGCAGATCCGGTTCGAGTATGCCACGAAGCGCTAGCGCTCGCTGGGTAACTGTTTGGGTAAGTTGGCCGCTGTGCGGTTGACGGAATTCCACGAGCGAGTCGTACTGCGATTCGGCGCTGCATACGGCGCGTCTGTGTTGGTCGATCACGTGCTGACTGGCTTCGGCGGTTGTACCGCTGCCCAGGCGATCGAAGACGGTGTTGAGCCTCGCGATGTCTGGCGGGCATTGTGTGTCGACTTCGACGTGCCCAGCGATCAGTGGTGATTTCGTGGATTGCTGGGACGGCGTGTCGAAACTTCAATCGAACAATCGTTCGGATACTGTGGTGTTTATTCGGCGATGTCGGCTTGTCGGTGGCCCTCTCTAGTGTCACGGCTAACCGACCGGTATCCGGTCACCGACTACAGGAGAAGTAACATGGCACAAGTACTCGACCGTGAGAAAGCTCTCGAGCTGGCAATGGCCCAGATCGAGAAAAACTACGGTAAAGGTTCAGTGATGCGTCTCGGTGACGAGATGTGTCAGCCAATCTCGGTAATTCCGACCGGCTCCATCGCACTGGATGTGGCTCTGGGTATCGGCGGTCTGCCACGTGGTCGGATCGTGGAAATCTACGGCCCGGAGTCCTCGGGTAAAACTACTGTTGCACTACACGCGGTGGCCAATGCCCAGGCGGCCGGCGGTGTCGCAGCGTTCATCGACGCCGAGCACGCGCTGGAACCGGAGTACGCCAAGAAGCTCGGCGTTGACACCGATTCCCTGCTGGTCAGTCAACCTGACACCGGTGAACAAGCCCTCGAGATCGCTGACATGCTGATCCGTTCTGGCGCGCTCGACATTGTGGTCATCGACTCGGTTGCTGCGCTAGTGCCGCGCGCGGAACTCGAAGGTGAGATGGGGGACAGCCATGTCGGACTGCAAGCTCGGCTGATGAGTCAGGCACTGCGGAAAATGACTGGTGCGCTGAGTAATTCGGGAACTACAGCGATCTTCATCAACCAGTTACGCGAGAAGATTGGGGTGATGTTCGGGTGCATGAATTACTCGGCCCGGGTGACTCTTGCGGACGGTTCCACCGAAAAGATCGGGAAGATCGTCAACAACAAAATGGACGTCGAAGTGCTGTCTTACGACCCGGTAACCGACCGGATTGTGCCGCGCAAGGTAGTGAACTGGTTCAATAACGGGCCAGCTGAACAGTTCCTCCAGTTTATTGTTGAGAAGTCTGGTAGTAAAGGCAGGTCACAGTTTGCTGTGACGCCCAATCACCTCATTCGCACACCTGGCGGCTGGACAGAAGCTGGTAACATTACTGCCGGTGATCGGGTGCTTGCCGTCGAACCACACATGCTGAGCGATCAGCAGTTCCAAGTGGTGTTGGGCTCACTTATGGGTGACGGGCACCTCTCGCCCAATTTTTGCGATCGCAACGGTGCCCGGTTCCGGTTTGGACACAGTTGCAAGCAGTTGGAATATCTGCAGTGGAAGACGGCACTAATGGGCAACATTCGGCATACGGTGCGGGAGAACGCCATGGGTGCGAGCTTTGTCGACTTCACCCCATTGCCAGAGCTCGTTGAGCTACAGCGCGCGGTCTATCTCGGGGACGGCAAGAAGTTCTTCTCCGAAGAGTATCTCAAGGCGCTGACGCCGTTGGCTCTGGCTATTTGGTATATGGACGACGGTTCACGCACAGTGCGTTCCAAGGGGGTGAAGGAATGTACCGCCACTGGCAGCGGGCGGATTGAGATCTGTGTCGATGCCATGACCGAAGGCACACGTGCACGGTTGCGCGATTATCTGTGCGACACACACGGCTTCGATGTGCGCTTGCGAGACGTTGGTGCGGCCGGTAAGGCTGTGCTGGTGTTTGCCACTGCGGCCACTGCGAAGTTCCAGGCATTGGTCGCTCCATACGTGGCGCCTTCCATGGAGTACAAGTTGTTGCCGCGGTTCCGTGGTCGAGGGAGCGTGACGCCGCAGTTCGTCGAACCCATGCAGCAGTTGGTGCCGGCCCGCGTTCTCGATGCTTATGTCAAACTGTCTACCCGATCAATGAATCGGTTCGATATCGAGGTTGAGGGCAATCACAACTACTTCGTTGACGGAGTTATGGTGCACAATTCTCCCGAAACCACCACGGGTGGAAAGGCGTTGAAATTCTATGCGTCGGTGCGCATGGACGTGCGTCGGATTGAGACCCTTAAGGACGGTACCGATGCGGTCGGCAGCCGAACCCGGGTCAAGATCGTCAAAAACAAGGTGTCGCCACCTTTCAAGCAGGCTGAGTTCGACATTCTGTACGGCAAGGGCATTAGCAGGGAGGGCTCGCTGATTGATATGGGCGTGGACCAGGGCTTTGTCCGCAAGTCCGGGTCTTGGTTCACTTATGAGGGCGAACAGCTTGGACAAGGCAAGGAGAATGCGCGCAACTTCTTGTTGGAGAACGCCGATGTGGCCAATGAAATCGAGAAGAAGATTAAGGAGAGACTTGGCATTGGCGCGATCGTGACCGATGATGACATCCTGCCCACCCCCGTCGATTTCTGATCGCGAAGAGCAGGCACGGATATTGTGCCTGCGCCTACTCACTGCGAGATCGCGAACGCGAGCTGAGCTATTCGGCCAGCTGACGAAACGCGGATACGCCGATGACGTTAGCGACCGGGTATTAGATCGGCTGGCTGCTGTTGGTTTGGTGGATGACACTGACTTTGCTGAACAGTGGGTGCGGTCTCGTCGGGTGAACGCGGGAAAGAGCAGGCGTGCGTTGGCTGCTGACTTGCACGCCAAGGGTGTAGACAATGACGTTATTGCCACGGTGCTGACTGGGATCGACCCCGCTGCCGAGCGGGAGCGAGCTGAGCAGCTGGTGCGTATCAGACTGCGGCGAGAGGTCCTTGGCGCGGATGACGCACGGGTGAGTCGCCGACTGATGGCGATGCTGGCCCGCCGTGGATACAGCCAGACCACCGCATGCGAAGTGGTTGTAGCCGAGCTTGTTGCCGAACAGAAACGGCGTCGGGTTTAATAAGCTGCTGGTTAATCCGGTGGGCTCCGGTCGCCTTACTATTACCCCGTGACTTCGGTGGTGACGCGTGACGCGGGCATGGCGGATAATGCTGTGACTCGATCGACACGCACTTATCAGGTCCGTACCTACGGCTGTCAGATGAACGTTCATGATTCCGAGCGGTTGGCGGGTTTGCTCGAGGCCTCCGGTTACCAGCGGGCGGCTGACGACGCAGATGTTGGAGACGCTGATGTGGTGGTCTTCAACACCTGCGCTGTTCGTGAGAACGCCGACAACAGGCTCTACGGTAACCTCAGCCACCTGGCGCTGCGCAAGCGGCAAAATCCCGACATGCAAATCGCGGTAGGTGGCTGCCTGGCTCAGAAAGACCGACACGCGGTGTTGAGCAAGGCGCCGTGGGTCGATATTGTTTTCGGCACTCACAACCTGGGATCACTGCCCACGCTCCTCGAACGGGCTCGCCACAACAAGGTCGCCCAGGTGGAAATCGTCGACGCGCTGCAACAGTTTCCGTCAGCGCTGCCGAGTGCCCGCGAATGCGATTATGCTGCTTGGGTGTCCATCTCTGTTGGATGCAATAACAGCTGCACCTTCTGTATTGTTCCGTCGCTACGAGGTAGGGAGGTCGATCGCAGTCCGGAGGACATCCTGACTGAGGTGGGAGCACTGGTTGCTGACGGCGTGATAGAAGTAACCTTGTTGGGGCAGAATGTAAATGCTTACAGGGGCTCTTTCGCTGACCCGGCGCTTCCCCGCAATCGTGGTTCCTTCGCCGCGTTGCTGCGGGCCTGCGGGCGTATCGATGGACTCGAACGCGTGCGGTTCACCTCTCCGCATCCTGCCGAGTTCACCGACGATGTCATCGAGGCAATGGCGCAGACGCCCAATGTGTGTCCCGCCTTGCATATGCCGTTGCAGTCCGGGTCCGACCTGGTGCTACGTGCGATGCGGCGGTCCTACCGTGTCGAGCGTTATCTTGGCATCGTCGGCCGGGTTCGGGCGGCCATGCCACACGCCGCCATCACCACCGATCTCATTGTGGGATTTCCCGGTGAGACCGAGGAGGACTTTGCGGCCACGCTTGACGTGGTGCGCCAGGTTCGGTTTGCGACGGCGTTTACCTTCCAGTACTCCAGCCGCCCCGGCACCCCGGCTGCTGAACTTGGCGAGCAGCTGCCGAAGTCCGTTGTGCAGGAACGCTACGAACGGCTAGTTGAGCTGCAGGAACAGATCTGTATGGAGGAAAATCGTGTGCTGATCGGGCGGACTGTCGAATTGTTAGTCACCACCGGCGAAGGACGCAAAGACGCCCGCACCGCGCGCAGGACTGGGCGCGCACGCGACGGCCGGTTGGTGCATTTCGCCTTGGACAAGCCGTGGGACGCGCAGGTGCGGCCCGGTGATATCATCACCGTGGTGATTACTGAAGCAGCACCGCACCATCTGATCGCCGATGCGGGCATATTAACTCACCGCCGTACCCGTGCCGGGGACGCACACGCAGCCAGGCAGTGCTCACGTAGCATTGGGCTTGGCCAAATTCCTTTGGGCATGCCGAGTATCGGGCAGCATTCGGCTTCGATGTGGTCTGCCGGATGTGCCCGATGAACGAAGAACACAATATCGTGGACTTCCCGGATTCGCATGCCCTCTGGGCTGCGCTTGAGGCAGAGAAGCGCCGGGTCGCACGTGAGATCGATCCTGGAGCAAAGGTTTTCGTCGTAGTAGCGGTCCTGGTGTTGGTGCTGCTGGGATCGTTCATCTTGCCACACACCGGTCAGGTGCGGGGTTGGGATGTGCTGTTCGATAGCCACGGCACCGGAGTGGCCGCGATGGCATTGCCTTCGCGGATATTCGCCTGGCTGTCGCTGGTATTCGGTATCGGTTTCTCGATGCTGGCGTTGATGACCCGGCGTTGGGTGCTGGCCTGGGTTGCGCTGGTGGGTGTGGCGATAGCCAGCATCGTTGGGCTGCTGGCTGTGTGGTCGCGCCAGACCGTGGTTGCGGGTCAGCCGGGTCCTGGGGTGGGGCTCATCGTGGGGTGGATAACGCTGATCTTGTTGACGTTTCACTGGGCCCGCGTGGTGTGGTCGAGTACGGTCGTGCAACTCGCTATCGAGGAGTAGCAGCGTCGGGTTGTTGCGCAGCAGCAGTCAAAGACACTACTGGACGGCTTGTACAGCGCTAGTAACCCGGACACCAGGACACCATCGGATCCCCAAGTCGGTCGCTAGGGTCTACGGGTCGACGCTTCAGCTGCGGCTTCAGTCCACCGCCGCACTGTTCGGCCTTGGTCTCTTAGGTTTTTTGATTCGGGCGGCCGCCGCTGCCTTGCGGGCCTGCCGTTCTAACTGCTCAGCCCGGGTTCGGAATTGCTCGGCGCGCGCCTGAGTCTGGGGATCGCACCAATCCGATTCACCGGCTTTGCATACCTTTTCTTAACGGCGTGCAGCCGTTGCTCCAACTTAGCGGACCTTATCTAGGAGGACCCGATCGATCGCGTTCCATTTTTTGGTGATCGAGTGCGGCGTTGTTCTCGCGGCTTCGTGGTTGGCGGTGTCGAGTTTTTCTGCCTCAGCCAGCAACGGCCTTTTTGGCGGTGGCATTGGCCCGCAACTCGGCGTCTTTTTCCGCTGACGCGGCATTGCGAGCCGTGAATAAGCAGTCCTGGGCCGTTTTGAAGCGGCGCCACAGGGACGTCGATTTCTTGGGTTGTTTGTCCAGCAGTCTTCCATTCGGCGAGCAGCTTTCGGAATTCTGCGCTCTTGGTAGTCCACTCGGTGGAGTTAGACAGCTCTTCGGCGCGTTCGCAGAGCCGTTCTTTGGATTGCCTGATGCCAGAACGCTCCCGGTCGAGCTTGGAGAAATGTGATCCCCGTCGCCGGTTGGAGGTTTCTCGGGCCGCCGAATAGCGCTTCCCCAGCGTGTCGTTGACCTTTCGGTCTAAGGCCTCTGATTGTCTTCCATTCTTCGAGGATCGCGTGTAACCGTTAGCCGGCGACTTTCCAGTGGGTTGAGTTGGCGGCCAGATCTTCGGCCTCGGCGGCCAACGCCTCCTTGCACGCGGTCTACGTGACCCGACGCTCGTCTCGTCGGGAGCGATCCGCGACGACGATAACGTCGACGTTTGCCAGCAGTTTCGCCAACCGGGTGGCGGGCGCGTCGATGTCGCCCAATACGCATGCCGTAGGCAACGTTTCGGCCAGCGCTGCTGCATTGGCCTTGATCTTGTGGGCATCGTCGGTATTCTATGCCAGCTGCTCCTTCATCAGCGTGACCTCGGTGCTCAGATCGTCGAATCGGCCACCGAATACGAGGGAATCACCGCCCGCGTTGATAAGCTACACTGTGCCGTCGTTATCCACGCGTCCGAATCGGTGTGGGTCGCTGGGCGGGAATGTTGCCATCGGGTGGGTGGTGGGGCGGGGACTAGGATGTGGTCATGGACGTGGCACCGGCTTGGGCGAATCGTTGTCCGGGATTCGTCGGTCGTCATGTGTTGGTCAACCTAACCCTTTTGACCACCCCTTTGCGCGATCGTTGTTTCGCGCTCCTGCTGCGTGTGGCGGCACCTTGGCACGGTCGGGGACGCCTGGTGTGGCTTGGTAGCTGTCATCTCGACTCTTATACCATTCCCAACAGTATTGAAGCAGCTTGGCGGACTATAAGTCGTCACCTGTTTTCGGTGTTGGTCCGGGTTCCTGGGTCGGCGGCTTTCGCGAAAGGTTCGAGTTGCGAATAGCTCAGGCTTTTCCGACCAGCCGTAGAGCTGGTTGAGGTTGGGTCCTGCTGGATCTCCTTGGCCAGAACGGTCATCAGGTTCGTCCGCGTTGGTCCATACCAGCGCCGGGCTACTATCTTGGGCCACGCAAAAGACCATGCAGCCTAGTTATGGGGTTGCCGGGGCAGTGCCAACTGGTTGGTGACCTAGGTTTTCCGGGACAGTTCACCATGATGTTCGGTGCGCAGGATCTCATCGAAGAAGTGGCGCGATGTGTAGGTAGCCCCAAACACCGTGTAGATTGCTCTAGACTGGCTGCCGGCATGCACGCGTTCTTATTGCATAAAACTCTAGCAGTTCTTTCGACCAGGTGTATGTCCAGCAACTTGCCGGCGTTGCGGGGCTTCGTGTTGCATGCGAAATGCTGGCTTGCGGCTGAGCGTCTCCGACATCAGCTATAGCTCCACCACCCACTGTCGGACGGCGCCGAATGGCCTAATAGATCTCGCCTATGCCGTCTTGACTCATTCGCCGCTTGAGATAGTAGGGCCCAATCGGGCCCCCATTCGCGAACCACGCACGGTGGCGCTCATCGCTTCCTACTTAACTAATAGGCAATCGCACCAATAAGGCACCCTTGCCGGCCGACCTACCGACCGCAATATCCTGGCCTAGTAACATAATGGTAATTTTTCATTAATCTGGGCACACGAAAATTTCTTATCCGAAAAAGTTTCGTTAGCTGTGTCAAGTGAAACCATGCTCGGTCAAAGCCGGTGCGGTGATCCAAGGAGTTGACCTGTCGGATTCTCTTGTCGCGACAAGATTTCTTCAATTAAGGCATTCACGCGTTGTAGCGCAAATTTTTTTCAGATTGATCTGAGTGGCCGGCACCAACGCCCCCAGCCGGTTCCTGCAGTGGCTAAACGCGATTGACCTGAAGCTGTCGGATCCCGCTATGCATTACATGGTGTATCTGGCCGAGACGAGCACCGCTTGCATTAGCCGGGATCATTTGCGTTGTAGGGGCATTGCCAAGGGTCAGGAAAGCAGGACTGGTTGAGCACCCTAGTGGTCGCCGTCATGTCAATCAGCGGTTTGCGGGCCGTAAATCTTACGCCGGTGGCAAAGCAGTCCAATTTGGAAGGAAAGTTCCGTTGTGTCCCTTATCCAGCGCGCAGGAGTCATTATTGGACGGTTGCTTAACCGAAGCGTTATCTGGCGGCTTCGGGACGGATGTCAGTGTGAGGTCGCCGATAGCCAACGTGCACATTGCAGCGTTGCTCGCCTTGGTGGCTGCGCTGATCGTCGGTGTCGGGTATGTGATTCTCCGGCAGGTTACCGACAAAGAGGTCGGCTACCTCGTGCTAGTCTATCTTCCGCTACTTCTAGTGGTGGTTGTCGTGAATGTGGCCCTGGCCCGCGACGAAGCTGCCATGATCGACGCCGAAACCAGCGGAATGGGGCCGCCGGCTAGCTCGCTGTCTCCTAGGAGCCCGACGGACGCTGATCTCATGGCTTGACTGAGTTAATAACAAATCGATTCTGACCGTCTCACGGTTAGTACGACGACTTCGCTGAGCCCGGTACCGTGTCCGAGAACATCGTGTTACTCGGTTTTTCGATGTCCTGGGGGGCGGACGGAGAGGGAGCCCCACAGCGAAGGGATATGTCGGCGTTGCTCGCCCTGGCTGCTGCGCTGCTATCGGACATCGGTGACGTGGTCCGTCAGCAGTCCGCGTAGGAGATCACCGAGAAACAGATTGGTCAATTTGAGCTCTTCCGCTTGTCAGTGCGCGACGGCCGGTAGTTGCAGGGCTATCGGCAATTACGCGTTGCAGGCAGCAACACTAGTGCCGGGGTCGGGAGGCTGCTGGCAGTGATGATCTTTGAGCGGTCGTCATTCTGGGCCGGTTTGTTGACCGCCTCATTGCCGATATCGGTCGTGGCCAAATCGTTGGTCGGATCGATGCTGAGCATTGTCGTGCTCGGCGAGTCGATGAAACACACACACACACGTTTGTGCTTGTTGCGGGAATTTTGCTGGTTATCATCGCGACCGTGGCGTGGCCCATGGCGAGGGTGCATCTATATCGAGGAAGGTTGCAGAGAAACTCTCCAGAAAAACGTTGGGGGATAGTGTTTGGGGGATAGTGTATTGTGGGATGGGGCGAGGGGAAAGCCATCGACCTGCGTAGCGCACTTGATTTTCGGTTTGGGCTAAGATCCCATTGCGGGTATCGCAGGGCAGTCGACCTCGTTTATGGTGTTCGAAATCCGCGGTACCAGTGGCGTCGATTCGTTGTATCGCCGAGAAGTTAGTTTGGTTGCGTGCTGAGCGCTATCGCTATCGTTCCGTCTGCCCCGGTGCTTGTTCCTGAGCTTACCGGGGCAGCGGCTGCCGAAGTGGCCGACCTAAGGTCCGCGGTGCTGGCGGTGGCCGCTTGCCTGCCCCCGTGCTGGATTGTTGTCGGAACGGGTCGTGCAGACGACGTCGTGGGCCCCGGAGGCCGCCCAGGCACCTTCGCGGGTTTCGGTGCTGACGTGCAGGTTCGACTGTCACCACAGGTCGGTGACGAGGCTGAGTTGCCGGTTGACTTCCCGGTGTGTGCACTGATCGCCGCCTGGGTGCGGGGCCAGTCCCAGCTGGACGCCAGTGCGCAGGTGAGGGTGTATTGCGGCGACTACGATCCCGACGTGGCGTTGGCCTGCGGCAGGCAATTGCGCGTAGAGATTGAGCAGGCGCCCGAGCCGATTGGAGTATTGGTCGTTGCTGACGGCGCTACCACCTTGACGTCGAGTTCCCCCGGCGGCTATGACCCTGCTGCCGCCGATGCCGAGCTAACTCTCGATGACGCCCTGGCAAGTGGCGACGTCGCGGCCTTGACCCGGCTGTCTCGTCAGATCTCGGGGCGAGTGGCATTCCAGGTGTTGGCCGGGCTGATCGAGACAGGGCCGCGGTCGGCGAAGGAATTGTATCGGGGAGCACCCTACGGTGTGGGATATTTCGTTGGTGTCTGGCAGCTATGAGGCCACTCGCGATTGTCGGTCCGACGGGTGTCGGTAAGTCGGAACTGGCACTCGACGTCATCGAGCGACTTGGCGGCCAGGTTAGCGCGGAGATCGTCAATGCTGATGCTATGCAGCTCTATCGCGGTATGGACATTGGCACAGCGAAGTTGCCTGTTGCGGCGCGTCGAGGGGTCCCGCACTATCAACTTGACGTCCTGGACGTCACCGAAACTGCGACGGTTGTCAACTATCAGCGGGCTGCCGCCGCCGATATTGAGACGATCGTGGCCCGTGGAGTGGTGCCGGTCGTGGTGGGTGGTTCGATGCTTTATGTACAGTCGCTGCTCGACGACTGGTCGTTTCCGGGGACCGATCCGGCCGTGCGCGCGCGGTGGGAGCAGCAACTTGCCGAGGTCGGGGTGGGTAGGCTGCACGCGGAACTGGCCCGTCGTGACCTGGAAGCAGCCGCGGCAATCCTGCCTACCGACAGCCGGCGCACCGTGCGGGCACTCGAGGTAGTCGAGCTCACTGGAAAGCCCTTCGCCGCGTCCGCGCCGCGCATCGGTGCCCCGCGGTGGGACACCGTGATAGTCGGATTAGATTGTGACAGAAAGATTCTCAGTGAGAGGTTGGTGCGGCGCACTGACTTAATGTTCGGGCAAGGTCTGGTCGATGAGGTACGCATGCTGTTACGCTGGGGTCTGCGCGACGGGGTCACCGCTTCACGAGCGCTGGGATACGCTCAAGTGCTCACGGCACTTGACGCTGGAGGGGACGCCGGCCATCTGGATGAGGCGCGCCATCAAACCTACTTGGGCCATCGACGTTACGCGAAACGACAGCAGTCGTGGTTTCATCGAGACCACCGAGTGCACTGGCTCGACGTTGGTACAGTCGATCGCGTCGGAGTCGTCGACGACGCTTTGCGGTTGTGGCGGAACGCATCTTGACCTGGGTTATCCCCGCTGGCAACGATACAGAGCGCAGCGATGAGTAGGAGAGCGGCGCACATGATCTTCGCCAAGGGGCACGGCACCCAAAATGACTTTGTGCTGCTGCCTGACGTCGAGGCTGATGTGACGTTCACCGCCGCCCAGGTGGCTGCATTATGCGACCGGCGCCAAGGACTGGGTGCCGACGGCGTGCTCCGGGTTACTACCGCGGGGGCAGCAGTGACGGCCGGTGTGATCGAGCGCCTGCCTGACGGTGTCAGCGGCTCCGACTGGTACATGGATTACCGCAACGCCGACGGGTCGGCGGCGCAGATGTGCGGCAATGGTGTGCGGGTGTTCGCGCATTACCTGCGTGCCAGCGGCTTGGAGTCCCGCGATGAATTCGTCGTTGGGTCATTGGCTGGCCCGCGATCGGTTAACGTACACCATGTCGACCAGCTCAACGCTGACGTCACCGTAGACATGGGTAAGGCTAACTTGCTGGGCAGTGGGGGGCCGGCCTTTGCGGTTACTGTCGGCGGGAGGCGATTTTCCGGTGTAGCGGTAGACGTGGGTAACCCACACCTGGCGTGCATGGATCCGCAGCTGAGTTTGGAAGAGCTCGCAGCTCTGGACGTGGGTGCGCCGGTGCACCTCGACTGCGTGCAGTTCCCAGACGGGGTCAATATCGAAGTGCTCACCGCACCGGTCGACGGAGTGGTCCAGATGCGAGTCCACGAGCGCGGGGTGGGTGAAACCCGGTCGTGCGGTACCGGAACTGTCGCGGCTGCGGTCGCTGCGTTGGCAAGTGCCGGCGCCGACACTGGGACGCTTACCGTCAGGGTGCCGGGTGGCGACGTTGTCATCACCATCACCGACTTGACCAGCTACTTGCGTGGACCATCGGTGTTAGTGGCGCACGGCGAACTCGCGGACGCCTGGTGGTGCTCGTTGGCGCGCAGATATTAGAATTTATTCGGATGCGCGCCCAGCTACGAAGTGCCGCCATCGGATACTGGCTATGACATATCCAGATTCGTCCAATAGGGATTCTGCAGACTTTCCGGATCGCTGGGACTTGCTGGACTCGGTGCCTAGCACCGGTGAGCTTGCCTTTCATGACCGATCAGCGCTACGCCGGGTTGTCGGGCTGTCCACCGAACTCGCTGATGTTTCCGAGGTCGAGTACCGCCAACTGCGGCTGGAACGGGTGGTATTGGTTGGTGTGTGGACTGAGGGCAGTGCGGCCGACAATCAGGCCAGTATGGTCGAACTTGCAACCCTGGCCGAGACCGCTGGTTCGCAGGTTCTCGAAGGCCTCATCCAGCGCCGCGATCGGCCCGATCCGTCGACCTACATCGGCTCTGGCAAAGTGTCTGAATTGCGTGAGGTGGTGTTGGCCACCGGCGCTGACACCGTCATTTGCGACGGTGAACTGTCTCCCGCGCAGCTGACCGCGCTGGAGAAGGCGGTCAAGGCGAAGGTCATAGACCGCACCGCGCTGATTCTTGACATTTTCTCTCAGCACGCGACAAGCCGAGAGGGCAAAGCGCAGGTGTTGTTGGCTCAAATGGAGTATATGCTGCCGCGGTTACGCGGCTGGGGTGAGTCGATGTCACGGCAGGCTGGTGGTCGAGTCGGCGGCAGCGGCGGAGGAGTGGGCCTGCGCGGTCCTGGTGAGACCAAAATTGAGACCGATCGGCGCCGCATCCGGAAACGGATGGCCAAGCTGCGTCGGGAGATCGGCGCTATGAAGCAGGCCCGCGACACCCAGCGAAGCCGCCGGTTGCACAGCGACATTCCTTCGATCGCCATCGTCGGCTACACCAACGCCGGCAAGTCCAGTGTGCTGAACGCGCTGACCGGGGCGTGGGTGCTAGTGCAGGACGCGTTGTTCGCCACACTAGAACCCACCACCCGGCACGCAGAATTCGATAACGGTCAGTCGTTCGTGCTCACCGACACTGTGGGGTTCGTTCGCCATCTGCCTACTCAGCTGGTCGAAGCATTTCTTTCCACACTTGAAGAGGTCGTTGACGCCGACCTGTTGTTGCATGTCGTCGACGGCTCAGATGCCAACCCGTTGGCCCAGATTAATGCTGTCCGTCAGGTGATCTTTGAGGTTATTTCCGATCACCAGGGCGGTGGTGTGGAGGCGCCGCATGAGCTGCTGGTGGTCAACAAGATCGACGCCGCAAGCGCTCTGATGCTGGCCAAGCTTCGTCACAGGTTGCCAGGCGCCGTGTTCATTTCAGCTCGCACCGGAGACGGTATCGACGTGTTGCGGCGACGGATAGCCGAGCTCGTTGTGGCCACCGATACCGCTGTAGACGTGGTCATCCCGTATGACCGCGGTGATCTAGTGGCTAGCCTGCACGCCAACGGGCGAGTTCAGCACGCAGAGCACAACTCGAACGGCACCCGGATCAAGGCCCGGGTTCCCGTGGCATTGGCCGCCCGCTTGCAGGAGTTCTCGGCCGACCGATAGTTTTGGCCGGTCAGATGTCACTGAGGTTGTAGTCACCGCCGGTGTGCGGCGCATCGCTTGATTGGTTAGTTGGTGGGTCGGGCGGCAAGCTGTTGACCAACCATCCGGTTGATGCATTTTGGGCGGCGAAGTTCCTGTTCGCCGGAGGTCGTGTCATGAGTGGTGCCATCAACTACCAGCGTACTTTTCCACCTTGAGCATGAATTGTTTCGTGAATCCTACTGGGGTTTTTTCGATCGCTACGTTGCGCCGTACTACGGCGCATGGAGGAAAGTGAAGATCGTCGATAAGGAGGGTGTGGCTCGAGGCTGGCAAACAGGGCTTTATCGGGATGGCGGCGTCCGAAGAGTACGATGGTGGCGGTAACTCGATTTTCGATACAACACGATCATCACCAAGAAAACCAACGTCGGGGGCTACAGCGGTATCGTGTTCGGCTTACACAACGACATCGTGTCCCCGTACCTGTTGTTCTTGGCCACTGAGGAGAAAAAGCAGCGCTGGTTGTCTAAATTCTGCACCGGGAAACTGATCAGCGCGATGGCGATGACCGAACCGGGGACTGGCAGTGATTGCAGGGTATCGCGACCCGCGCGGTCAAGCAGGGGGATCACTCCATACTTAATGGAGTAAAGATGTTCATCACCAACGGAATCAATTCGGATCTGATGGTCGTGGTAGTGCAAACCGACTCGGACAAGGGTGTGCAGGGCTTTTAGCTTCTTGGCGGCATGGAGGGCTTTGAACTCGGCCGCCATTTAAACAAAATTGGACTGATTGCGTGGGACGTCGCGGAGTTGTCATTCACCAACGTGCAAGTTTCGACGGACAATCTGCTTGGCCAGGAGGGGATGGAGGTGCATCTATCTGATGCAGAACCTGCCGCAGGAGAGGATCTCGATCGCCATCATAGCAGCCTTGGCGATGGATGGGATGCTGGAAAAGACATTGCATTACACCAAAGAGCGCAAAGCTTTTGGCAAGACAAGTGGCCGCTTCCAGAACAGCAATTGCCCACTGGCCGAGTTGGCGATCGAGGCCATCGTGATGTGCATGATGGTTGACGAATTCATCCATCTGCACTTCGAGAAGGCGCTAACCGAGGAATAGGTCACAATGGTGAAGTGGTACGTTGGCGAGCAGCAGCTACCACTGGTCGGCCTTTGCCTTCAACTGCACGGCAGGTACGGCTACATGCGCGAATCGCCTAGTCTCCCGTGCCTATTTCGATTTTCGATGTCCTGGTTCAGACGAACTATAGAAGGATCATCGAGATGATGAAGGAGATTATCGACCGGAGCCTCGGTGTCTAGCGTAAGCCAGTTGTAATTTCAACTAGGTGATCAGCCTTCCGTTGCTATTAATCATGAAATAAATTATTGCGCAATATTTCTTGTCGTTAGTCCCGACTTCCACAGATAGTTGGAACATAGACCAAAAGAATTTCTGTCTTGGTCAGTGTAGATGTGGGATAAGAAGATTTGGGTCGCGTTATTGTATGGCTCGGTGATTTGGGCGGGTTTGGTGAAGCTAACTGCTTTTGATGCACGCTTCGTTACGTTGTGATTCAGTATGTTTTCCGGACCGGAGTTGATCGTAGTACCGGGCTCGGATCCAATGGGCGGCAGTTGGCTCAAACGGTGCATAAGCCTACTTTGATGGTACCAACTGGCCCATGCGGAGGTGGTATCTGTCAGGTTGGCCAGGGTTTGGATTGGTACGCTACGAAATGGGTTTTCGTGGAGGACGTACTCGGTCTTGTAGAGCTCTAGCGTGGTCGCGCGCAGCGCGTTGTGGTAGACGTCGCCGACGTTACCCGAGCGACGGAATCGGACCAGTAGTTATCAGTGTATCGACGAAATGTATTGCAAAATATTGGCTTCCGTCATCCTATCAGTGAATTGCGTTGTTGAAAGCGCGGCTCTGTCGGGCAGGGTAGGTGGTTGCATGGCGCAATGCACGCTCCACGAACGCGGTGTTTTTGGTCCACGAGCATTCCCAGTCGTCGGATCAACACACGGTGTAGGCGTTGATGACGAATGCGGTACAGCCACTCACCGAATATTCATCGGCACAAAGATGCGATCGCTGGCTGTCCAGCGATCGCACTCCCAGCGAAAGTGCTTTCCACTATCTACAAGAAGTCTGCTGCATCGTCAACACGCTTGCTTGTCACCTCTTGGCCACCAAAGTGTAGCAGCGGTTCTGGAAGGCGTGGGTGCCTAGTTTGAACTGCCGCATCTTCCCAACAGCCCGCGCAGCAAGACAATCATCGATCAGAACGACTCATCGTCGCCGACGTCATAGACGGGACTGGGCCATCGTGAGTTAGCACCTGTGTCCTTTGGCGTCACCGTCATCGTGTAGGCCAGGTTCTGGAGTTCTTCAGTGTTCACCTGATGGTCCACCCTCCGATCCGTTGCAGGGCTAGTGATTGAGTTTGGGCGCAGAATCAAAGAACTTGGTGACGGATATTCGTCGGTCAGATGAATCTAGTGAGGTGATGATAAAGTTTAGATACCATCACTGTAGTAAAAATCAAGATGGTGGAGTTTGCTAACTGTGTTTCGACAGCCAAGACCTATAAGGTCACGGGTGACCACCAAGGTGCCTCCGTCGAGAGCCTGTCAGCTCTGTTAGCTAGATTTTTAATGCCCGTGGGCAGTTGTACCAAATGCATACAGGTAGGGGTGCGGATGGCGGGCAAGGCGGATCGGTCAGGATGTGATGGCTGCCGCAAAAGACTTATGAACACCCTGATAAGGGCTTTCAAGAATCTGATTACTGGGGGTTTTGAAGAAACTGACAACGACCTCCAAGCCATCTTAGCTATGGCTGGTCACGGATTGCTAACGGCGAATAGATATGCTAGCGATATAGTTTCGTGGCCAGAATTTGGGCCCGCTACGGGCCGTTCAAGCGGCATGGCGTGGTTTTCCGGAAGACTAGCCCAGTTGGCGGAAGGAGCGGGAAGCCAAAATCACCACCAGTGAATGAGTTTTTGCGCGGTGATACGGCGGATCCGATTTCAGACGTGGCAAACCGGGTAAAGGAGCTGGCTAGTGAAACACGCTGCGGCGGCCACTAGGGCCGCCGATTAACTCGTTGAAGTGGGGTGGCCTACGACAAGACGGTCAACTCGATGGTATCGGTGGGTGTTGGCGAACTGCCTGAAGGGCACAGCGCGTAAGGAAGCCGACCTGCTCGGGGCTTTCACCACCGTGATTGCGTAGGAGGAATGCCGCCCAAGAGATGTGGGTCAGTAACGCGGACGTGATGACGACCTACAAGCTTGAGCTCTTCACGGTAATGGGGGAGAAACGCCGACTGTGCCAGTGCTGCTGGTGCACTCGCATGCGGCACCGAGTCCGTTGTGGGAGATCTACCAGTTCACCCCGCCTGTGCCACCGACACCGAGTTTGCTGCAGGCTATCACCAATGGTTCCACAACGACCACAACAACTGTACCTTTTTATCACCACCCAGACCGACCGTGGAGGGGCGAGTTTGAACTACCAGTTGGGGGATATCAACGTGCATGACGCGACCAGCCGTGCTCTAGCGGCGTCGCTGGAAGCCACGCGTCAGGTCATCCTGGCAAGTGTGTAAAACGCCGCTGCCTTTCGGGATGGACGAGGCTCGGCAGCAGGCGAGCAGTTCGTCAGTGATTTGGGCCGCAACTTCCAGATGATTGATGAGCAGGCCAACATCCACGGCCAAAAGGTGCAAGGTGCCAGCTCCTCAATGGCTGACACTGATCGCCTTGTCAGTTTCCGCTAGGACCTGACTCTATAAACCGGCTGGTACGTAATTCTTAGAGTGCATTGATGAGTTTAGTGGAGTGAGTCGCTGTGGGAGTAATGAACGAACGGTAGTAGTGCCAGTGGCCATGTAAATGTCACCGCTGGCGGCCAGGAAAGGTCTCTACCACGGACCCGGGTGATTGGCTAACTCGGTTTGGCAGCTCTTTTCTCGTGGCCGGTGTGGCACATCCGGTAGGACTCACCGGAGGTGACTACGATGGTGGCGTGGTGCAGTAGGTGGTCGAGGATGCTGCTGGTGTGTTCAGGCAGGAACCGTTCCCATTGCTCGAAGGGCCGATGTGAGGCGATCGCCAATGAGCGATACATGGAGCTGGCGGCTACCAAGCGAAAAAGTAGTTAGGTGCCCGGTGTCATCGAATAGGGTGAAGCTAATTTCATTGAGGATCACGATGTCGGAGCGAAGCAGGGTGTCGATGATTTTGTCGGCCAGCCCTGCGGTAAAGAGCTTCAATGGGGTTAACGGTGGTGAAGTAGCGAACCGTGACCCTAATTGACATAGTGGTGTGTCCGTAGCTGATCAGTAGTCGATTCTTGCTTGTGTCGGGAGTGATGGTGGTAAACCGCAACAGTTGCATGCGGTGCTACCGCGTGAAGCGCGGGTTGTAGCGGAGACACATCCGTTGTTTGGGCTTGTGCGGGCGGCGCGGTTGTTTCAGCGCTGGAACAGGGCGTTGCGGCTAGTGGTGGAGCTGACCTAGAGTTCGCTAGGAATTATACTTGCGGCTGCGACGGATGTATTTTTGGTGCCGGAGAACGCGGTGTCGGTGTTGGGCATGAAGGTTTTGTTGGAGCTGCACTCCCCGTCGCAGAGGTTTTTCGAGTCACGCGTTGTGTGGCTAGTTGATAAGGATATGTGCGTCAATCAACTCCGACTCAGATAGTTCAGCACACTGAATACCTTCTCCGCCAAATATGAATCACGCAAACGTGCTTTTAGGTTGAGCTGAGCAAGGCTAGGATTGCGTTGGGCATCGAGGTATCGCGACTGGTCCGCAACAACGCCGATTAGTATATAACCTGCTGGACTTGTGCGCGATCACCGATACGCTAATCACCGGCAGAGTCTATCATCCGGCCGATGTCAACGACCGACTGGTGCCGGGGCGCAAGGCACCATGTCGGAGGCAGAGTTGCAACTGATCAAAGCTTGTCTCACTGTGAGATTGAAAAACAAGTAAAGCCGAAGTCGAACCTCCTGGCTCAGGGTCTCAACCAACACTTCATCACCGCGGGAAGGCCCCTAAACCCAAGCAGCATGTCAAGTTTAGACGCCAAAAGGGTGTTGTCGATGACAGCGGTACCTACTAGGAACTGCCCGGCTTCTTCCCTCGAGACAGTAGAATTGTCTCTCTGTATCTGCAATATTATTTTTGGTCCTGGGCCTGTCGTAGGGCTCATCGACAGTGGCGGCCTCCCCGAGGCTGCGCAGTTCATGCTCAGTCACGACCACCCCAGTGGCAGGTTCTAGGATCGTCACAGTGCTGTGTTGACCACGACCGCCACATGTAGTGCCGATTAGGCGCGTGGGTACCGAGTAGCGGAGTTTGGAACCGGGCCCGGTTCATGGGGTCGTTGGCGGCGGTGACGTCGATGCTGGGTGTGAAGTCTAGGGGTCTAGGTATTTGATGGGTTCGGGAAGGTCGAGCGCGGCCAGTTTGTTGGGCACGCCGACCTCCCAGTAGGTGGAGGTGTTGTCGACGAAGACGATATCGACGTCTACTGAGGGATGGCCGGCGAGATAGCCAATGCGTACGCACGGTGACATGGTTGGGCTGCCGTCCCCGACCGCTGAGCAGCCGGGGACGGCGACGTCGAGCTCGATAGTCGAACCATCATGGCTAACGTTAAAGTCCTTATCGTGTACGGGGAAAGTTGTGTGGAAAGCAGAACTGGGCAACAAGCCGGTGCCCACAACGTTGGAACGTTGGTGAGTGCCCAGGTAACTCTGGAAACACTCACGTTAACTACGGTTTTTGTGTTTTTGTGCCGCATCCGCAGGGCGGTAAACTCGAGCTCGCTAATCTTAATCTCGCTAATCTTAATATGGTGTGGGTTGCTGCGTCATCGGTCGCTCCACCGGTATGGGACAGCACCATTTCGACATCGACTCAGTATCTGTTCTCGTAGTATTTTTGATTTACCTTCGCAATTGTCGTTCGCCGGAGCAAAGTCATCTGTGCTCGGCGATAATACGAGTCTTACTGGGAGAACCCGCTCGTTGGGTGGGCAGGGTACGGGCATGACCACAGAGTCGGGCGTGTCTGTTAGCTGGAAGACACTTTAGTGAACGAGCAGAGAGGTCAAGTGGGCAAGCGGGTAAGGAAGGCGCTGGCCAACACGGCGACCACAGCGGTGGTCGCCGTGTTGTTGGCGCCTGTTGTGACTGCGTCTCCCACCGATGACGCCGACGATGCTATTACGGCCGCATGGAACAAAGCCGGTGGCGATAATTCGGTGCTTGGCGCCAAGAAGAGCGAAGTGTATTCTGTCGGTGACGGTTTCGCCCAGAACTTTGCGTCAGGTAAACTATTCTTCACCACGGCTACCGGCGCGAAGTTGATGTACGGGCCAGTTCTGGGTAAATACGAGTCACTCGGCGGTCCGGTCAACAGCGATTTGGGGTTCCCAACCATCGACGAAGTTCCCGGTCTAGCTGGGCCCGATAGCCGAGTTAGTATATTCGCTGCCAGCGACAAGCCGGTGATTTTTTGGACACCCGACCACGGTGCGTTTGTCGTGCGTGGTGCGCTCAACGCGGCGTGGGACAAACTCGGCAGTTCAGCCGGCGTCCTCGGCGTCCCGGTCGCGGATGAAAGCTTCGACGGTGAGGTTATCTCCCAGAAGTTCAGTCGTGGTGCAGTCTCGTGGAACAAGAAAAGCAACGAGTTCACCACCGAGCCGACGGCACTGGCCGAACAGCTAACCGGCCTGTTGGTAGCGACCGATCCCACCGCGGCCATCAGCATGGCCTGGCGCGCGGCTGGCGGCGTTTCGGGTCCGTTAGGTCCCAAGCAGGGCGGGCAGCATCCCATCGGCGACGACGGAATTATCCAGGACTTCGCGGGTGGCAAGGTGTTTTTCAGCAAAGCCACCGGTGCTAATGCGGTCGAAAGCGACATTCTGGCTAAGTACGAGTCTCTAGGCGGTCCGGTCGGCAGCGACTTGGGTTTCCCCGCCGCCAACGAGGGTGACGGTGGCATCGTTCCCTCCAGCCGGATCGCCATATTCTCCGCAGCCGATAAGCCGGTGATTTTTTGGACACCCGACCACGGTGCGTTTGTTGTGCGCGGAGCGATGAAGGCGGCGTGGGACAAACTCGGCGGTTCAGTCGGCGTCCTCGGTGTCCCGGTCGCAGACCAAGCGGTGGATGGTGATGTGATTTCGCAGAAGTTTGTCGGCGGCAAAATTTCATGGAACCGCGCTAATAACACCTTCACTACCGATCCGACTAACCTGGCGTCGCTGTTGTCCGGTCTGCGGGTGTTCGGGCAGAGCCAACCGAGTGTGTCGGCGATGCCACTCCACGCCAAGAAGGCCACTTGGAATTGGTGGTGGTTGGTGGCTGCGATTGCGGTGCTGTTAGTGATCGTGATGTTCGTCTTGCTAGCACTCGGATGGCGTCGGCGTCGCACCGCTCACGACATCGTTGCTGACGTTCATGACCACGATATGGACGTTGGCTACGATGCCGCAGTTGATGGGCAGTGTACCTACGATGCCGAATCCGGTACCGAGCATCCGGCACGCGATATCGAACGCGGACCGACGGTAAGCTGGTTGCGTGGAGCACAGGACGCTACCGGCCAGGTCCAGGATGCTACGCTTGACACGGCGTTCGGCAGCGAATTGCCGTCCGGGCCCGAAGAGCCTTTAGGCCTTGAAGAGGACGATCCCGCCGCGGTGGATACGGATTCTATGTCGGTTCTGTATGATGTCGACTCTCTACATGCTGCTTGGTCGAATGCAGCGCACTGGGATGCTGATGCCGTGGAGGTTGTCGCCACTGATAGTAGTTTGTTGGAAACTTTTGCCGCTGACACTGAGGTGAGTACGGGGCGACACGCGGCCGTTGATATGGCGGATGCGCTAGATGCGTCCTTCCCGGGGGTCAGTGTGCTGAGGATGCCATTTCGGCCAGGCCCGACTCTCCGGCCGACAATCCACCTGCCGTTGGATGACCCTTATCAGGTGCCTGACGGTTATCCTATCAAAGCTAGTCCGCGCTTCGGTCTGTATTACACTCCGGAGAGCGAACTTTACCACGACACACTCGCCGAAATCTGGCTAGCCAATGAAGAAATCGCCCAGTTCAACGGCTTCATTAAGGCCGACTAGCGGCGGTCCGGTCGGCTACGTACGGGACTTTTCGGCGGTTATATCTTGCGGATTACCGTGACGACTTTGCCAAGCACCGTCGCGTAGTTGCCGGGAATGGGATCGAACGCCGGATTGTGCGGTATCAGCCACACCTGACCGCCTGCGCGTTTGAACGTCTTCACGGTGGCCTCACCGTCAATCATGGCTGCGACGATATCGCCGTTATCGGCGACGTTTTGTTGCCGAACGACCACCCAGTCACCGTCGCAGATCGCGGCTTCGACCATCGAGTCGCCGATCACCTTGAGTAGAAAGAGCGTGCCCTCGCCGACCAGTTCACGGGGCAGCGGAAAGACGTCTTCGACAGTTTCCTCGGCGAGGATCGGACCACCGGCCGCGATGCGTCCGATGATCGGGACAAAGGTGGGTTCCGGTAAGACGTCCGAGCCAGCGATCTCGGTAAGTACAGCGGGCCCGGCTGCCGGAGTCTCTTCGGCGTCGCGGACATTAACAGCTCGCGGGCGATTCGGGTCGCGGCGCAGATAGCCCTTGCGTTCAAGGGTGCGCAGCTGGTGAGCCACCGAAGATGTCGACGTCAGACCGACGGCATCGGCGATTTCCCGGATGCTGGGTGGGTATCCGCGGCTAGTTACTGAGGCCCGGATGACGTCCAGGATGGTGCGTTGCCGCTCGGTGAGTACTGAATCCATAGAATGATCCATAGAATGCAAGCGGCCGTCGACGGTGATGCCTGATGTGTCGCTGCTGTCGCTCATGGCACTGAATGTAATCCGATGTCAGTCGAAAACCAAACGTGTGTTCGACAAATGTGTCGCGGGACCGGGATCGTCCGCCGGCCTAGAACCGTATTGCGGCGGATAGGACGACTGGATTCCCTGCTGCAGCCTGGGGTGGGCGCACCAAGTCTAAATGTCGGTGGTCTGGATTAGCGTGCACACATGCCTGACACGCTTCGATCAAATGTTCGTCTATCGAACACATGATCGACTAGTGTCGAACACACGAGCGAGAAATTGTCGATCGGAGGAACGCACATGCTAGTCATCTACGCAATACCGTTGCGTACCGGGAATGTCCGGCGCCCGATGAGCCGACCGATTCCTGGACCTCGTTGTGACCGCGTTGAGCTGGTTGGGTTTCGCAGGCCGGCCCCATCGCGGCCAGCGAGTGCGCCGATGCGCTACTCCGGTAGCGGAGTAGCGATGTCGGTCGCCCCACATCGTAGGCGTACCGTTTCACTCGCGAAAACGATCGGGCTGGCCTTGCTCGCCGGGATGATCACCCTGTGGCTCGGTTTAATGGCCGATTTCAGCCAGGTGATCAATGGCGACGTTACCGGTTCTGTCACTCACATGCCAGACAGGCTAGCCGTGGTGCGAGTTGAAGCCGGAGAGTCGCTTCAGGACGTGGCTGCTCGGGTAGCACCCGACGCACCGGTTCGCCAAGTGAGCGAGCGCATCCGTGAACTTAACCTACTGGACTCGCCGACGCTCGTCGCGGGCCAGACCCTGATCGCGCCGGTCGGCTGATGGCCTCGCCGTGTATTGTGGAAACCGCCCAAAGGCAAAGCTGCCTGGTGTTTGCGACGATGAACGCGGATGTGTGGCGGCAGCATTCGTTGTTTGGTTCAGTAACAGGTACATCTCGGAGCGTCTGCGGTACCTCGACGTCAGCCCAGCAAAGGAGCGGTCATGCATTGCCCGTTCTGCAGGCATACCGATTCTAGGGTGATTGATTCGCGAGAAACTGATGAAGGCCAAGCGATTCGACGCCGTCGGTCGTGTCCAGAGTGCGGGCGGCGGTTCACCACCGTAGAAACTGCGGTGGTGGCCGTCGTTAAGCGCAGCGGTGTTACGGAGCCCTTCAGCCGGGAGAAGGTCATTTGCGGCGTCCGTCGGGCTTGCCAAGGTCGTCAGGTAGAGGACGACGCGCTGAACCTCTTGGCCCAGCAGGTGGAAGACACCGTGCGTGCTGCGGGGTTGCCAGAGGTCCCAAGTTACGAGGTTGGCCTGGCGATCCTTGGACCTTTACGCGAACTCGACGAAGTGGCTTATTTGCGTTTCGCTTCGGTATACCGGTCCTTTTCGTCGGCCGACGACTTCGAGCGCGAGATCGAGGCGCTTCGCGCGCACCGCAAAGTATCCACTTAGGCATGGCTGCATGCCCTCCGATCTGTGCCCTGATCTTCAGACACTGGCACCGCTGCTTGGTTCGTGGGCCGGGCTAAGTACCCGACGATCCAGCCGTTCGAGTACCTCGAGGAAGTTGTGTTTTCCCATCTGGATAGAATCTTCCTGACTTACGCGCAGAAAATCAGGACAGTAACCGACGGGAAGCTGTTGTACGCCGAGACAAGCTAACTTCGCGTGCTGCAGCCGGGTCGCATTGAGCTGGTTCTCGCCCATCCCAGCGGTATAGTTTAAATCGAAGTGGGTACATATTTGGTGACCGGCGATCTCATCGAAGTCTAGTTGGTCACAACAATGATCGGCTTGGTTCTGACCGCCAAACAGGTGACTGCGCTTGATCGTTTTTTCTGCATCTATGACGACGAGCTTTCATACTCAGTGCAGATGGGCGGAGCTGGGCAATCCCTACAGGATCACCTCGCCGCCGTGTTGCACCGAAATCAATGAACTCTCGCTGGTCGGGCTGGGGTCGCTGCACTCGCCACAATCGGTCCAAAGTATGTCACATCGTTTTTGACGACTTGGTCAGCTACCTGAGCTCAGCCCTCGGGGTTCCGGGTGGTTGCTATCATAAACCCCTTACCCTGGTTGATGAATCAGGTCGCGGCTGAGGTGGTCTGGTAATCCGCTATCGCCGCCGAGCCCGTAGTTTTGTCTTCTGGTACGCCCAGGTGGGCGGCAAACACTCGCGCAGGCAGTATCCTGGCGGGTCGTCGGCCCAGGCCACAGGTGGTGTGTGTCATTGCGTGACGTTGTTGAGAAAATCGGCTGGGTTGTCCTGGGTTGGCGGAGCCAAGGGCGCCGAGTGAGTCGAGGTTGTAGATAGCGAATTCAGGAGCTCATTCCGTGCGTGCCCTGATTCCGGTAAGGTTGCTTCGTACACCGATAATGTAGTTTCCTGCGCGATGTCAGCCGGGATCTGCAGAGTGTTGATTGGCATGCCGTTGGCACGCAGCTACCAAGACCGACGCTCCGACCGTTGGACGACTGGCGAACTGGAGTTCGTTTTGGAGATGTGGATAGACCTGTGCGCGGTAGTCGAGTCGGCGTTGGACAGATCGACAAATATTGTTTCGCTGTAGAGTCCAATTGGGTTGCCAGATGTTGCCGGTCTCCGGTTTCGCTTTGGCTAGTGTCAACCACACCGAGTGGATTCCCGAACGTTACGTCTGCGTCGGTGAAAACCTGCACTAACGTAACGTTGATACCAACAGCTCGGCTGTACGGTCCTGCAGCACGACGAGCGTGCGGATGGGTTGCTTAGGTAGCACTGCGTTTGTCGGAAACGATGGTGTTTAGCATCGTTACGTGGGTGTTGGCCGAGTTGGTCACGGTTAGCTCGCCGCCGCCGGTGTGGAGCAATTCACGCAGAGCGGCCTGATTGTATTCGGCGGGTTCGGTGTCGTAGAGGAAGCTCTGAACGACGTCGATGAAATGACGCGGGTCGTCGTGAAACGGGTAATGGCTAGCGCCCTCAAAGATCTCCAGTAGGGAACCAGGGATCGCGGTGTGTGCTATCCAAGGGTGACGGACTGGTACCATACATATCTTATGCACTAATGATCTGCACTGGGATGGCCTGGGTCAAATGACATCGATCGAGCATGGTTACGATCTGGCCGCGCCAATCCACTACTGCATGCACGGTGCGGCCGAACGCCGATGAGGTCGTCGGTTTCGGTAGATCATCTAAAATCTGCAGCACATTTGGTAGCTCGCGACTCAGGCTGGTCGTTCCGATCGCCATGCCTAACACCGGCTGACTAACTATGCCGCTGACAGCACCAGGGGTAGCCGCAGAAATGCTAGAGCCCCGCTGCCCATCGGTAACGACGCACACCGGAATACAAAGAGGAGACATCTTTGGTGACGCCGCGGGGTGGAGACCAGGATAAGCTTGTTGACCACCTGAGGGAAGTGGTAGGCGAACTGCATCGCCACCCCGCCGCCGAGGTTAATAGACCCACTAGGGTTGCTCGATCGAGCTAATTACGCTGAACAGATCACGCATCTCGTTGGCGTATAGCCCGCTACGGAGTAGTCGGCGCGTGGCGTATCTATCGGACTGACCAGTTGCCCAGATAGATTCTGGGTAATGACCGTGAACTGCTGGGCGAGTTTGGCGTGCATGAAGTCTAGCTAGTGGAATTGTTGCTAATGCCGTGGATCAGCAGTATTGCCGGGCCAGAACCGGCGATGCAGTAGGCCTGCTTTATAATCGCGGATCATGTGGAAACGCAACAACAGTTAAGTGACTTCTCGCACCGCGCGAAGATTTGCGTTTTCGCTCGGTCATGTCGTAAACTTCGTCAAAGAGTTTAGGTTAACTCGCCGTCGTCACGCTTCTTTTCTGCCTGCTGAGCGAGGAAACGCTCAAACTCTGCTCCAAGTTCGTCGCCGCTAGGCAGGTCTTCGTCGCGCTTCAAAAGCGACCTGTTTTCCTGAGCATCGATGAACGCATCATACTGGCGCTCAAGAGCTGCCACCACTTGAGCGACTTCGGTGCTTGCCTGCACCTGCTCATCGATTTTAGCTCGGATTTCTGCTGCTGCTTCGGCTAGTGCCGATAGCGGAAGCTGCAGCGCCCCAGTCTTGGCCACTTGCTCCAGTAGTGCCTGAGCAGCTGCTGGGTAGTCAGTCTGGGTCAGATAGTGCGGCACGTGCACGGTGAACCCGACAACCTCATGACCATGCTGGCCCATTCGGTATTCCAGCAAGTTGGACGCACTGCCAGGGACTTGGATCTCGGTTATCCAGGGTGTGAAATCGGTAATTAGCTCCCCGTTGTTGGAGTGCGCGGTCAGTGTGATTGGCCGCGTGTGTGGAACCGCCATAGGGACAGTGCCTAGGCTGATGGTCTGTCGAACCCCCAAGCGCTCGGCCAGCAGGCGCACCGCCGTGATGAAACGCTCCCATTTCAGATCCGGTTCCATACCGGCCAGCAGCAGGAATGGTGTGCCGACGCTGTCGCGCAGCGCGTACAAGCTGAGCTCCGGATCATCGTAATGGGTGAAGTGATCGGTTTTGAACGTCATCAGCGGTCGCCTCGAGCGGTAATCGAGTAATTCGTCGATCGCGAAGGATGCGACCAGTTCGGTGTTTAAGGCAGCTTTCAGGTGGGCAGCGGCGAGCCGGATCGCGTGACCGGCGTCGGAAAAGCCTTCCAAAGCATGTATCAACACCGGACCGCGGCCATCGGACGCCAACAACTGTGGTGCCGGGAACTCAAGCTCGTACATGCCGGGCTGCCCTGGCTGGTAGTGCTGCTCGTCATCTGGATCTTGATAGTGGGACATCGGTGTTGCCTTCTCTCGTGCGTCTGTCCAGGGTGCCGTAACTAGTGTCCCTCAAAATCGACGGCGACCCGATAAGTTGGGAACAATCAAGCCTACCTGACAACTTTTTTCGAAAGCGCGTAAGCGCGAGACTGCAGCCATCGTTGACCAACGGGCGGCGCCCAATTTGCCGGCAAGTTCTGTTGACGTGTTGGCCAGCGTCGATTTCTGGCTGCTGGCTCGCAGTCAGGCATGGTAAGAGCGATGCGGGTTAGGAAGATGTGGATTTGCCTGCTTTTCAGGCTAGTGACGTTGCAGACGTCGTGTGGCCAGACGGCTCATCGCGCAGTTGTCGCTCTCGCACCAGTGCAGCCGAGTAGCGCGCCAACACCATAGGTTAGCCAACCCGAGCCCGAGCAGGTGGCGGGTCCGGTGGGCCCCGACCCGCGTTGGTGCAATCTTCGTCGACAGAGGCGCCATGCACGTTTGCGCGGACTCGGTGGTGCACCTCGACGGGCAGCGACTTTGTGTTCATGGCCAGCCAACTGCGTGTCCGGGAATTCTCAGGCAACGTTCGTTCCTGGGTTGACCGGATGATGCCGCGCCCAACGACTTGTGGAAGGTCGACCAGTTCTACTTCGATCCACGTTGGATTGCCAACAAGGATCCGCGTGCCGACTACGTTATTGCCCGAGTTAGTGGTGCGATGGAATCGCATGTCGGCTCCGCGCTTTCACTGGGCACAGCGCCTGCCCTGGACAGCCGGGTCTGCGTGACGGGATATCCTTTGGCCGTGGGCAGCATACCTATCGGCTGTGAGGCTAGAACCGGGATCACCGAGAGCGGGTTTCCCTCGTTGGCGTGCGAGGGGCTAGTCAACGGCGCTCCATGGGTGAGTAGTTCGGCGGTTATCGAATTGGTTGGTGGTCTCCAAGGTGGTGGGTGCGCGCAGAACAGGTTGTACTCGGCACCGTTCGATGAACACACCGCGCAACTGCTGGTGCGCGCCCAAGCCGGCGGGTTCGGTGATTCCACGCCGTGCGAATTCGATGATTTCTGTTCGGGGACAGCATGGTCAGCGGCGGAACTGGTTGAGCGCACGCATCTTGTTCATCACCTCTAATGCTGTGTTCTTGTAGGCCTCGGAGAATGTTGAGTAGTTGAATACCGTGTCGACCAGCTACTCGACGGTGCTTCCCCACACACCATCACGGCCTGCTCGATGTGCACCATACTCGGTGGCGCTGGTGCCGAAGATATGCATGTTGAGCAGCTTGAAATCTTCGGTGGATAGCAGCCTTGCGCATGCCGTAGGAAAGTCGCCAGCGATCTGGCTGAGAACCAGCTTCTGATACCGAGCTATCCCCCCTTCGTAGGGGATCGAGTTTTGCATGAATTCCACCTCGGTGCTGCCGACGTAGGTCACCTCCGGGATCGAATACATGCCGACCGACTGACTGTAGTTCGGTGATGTCTATCCGTCAGCTCGCCGAATGCGTGATAGGTGGCCAGGCACCTTTGTTCCATCAAGGTCGCGGCGAGTGCAGGTAAGCCGATGACTTCGCCGACGGCATAGAGTTAAATGTGGCTCACTTTGGTCGAGAATTTTTCGTCGACGAAAATCTGTCCGCTATCCACGGTTTGTAGGCTAGCCTTTTCCAGGCCGAAGTGATCGGTCTGACCCTGCTGCCCCGCGGAGTAAATCACTGTATCGGCGGGGATCTGCTTGCCGCTGACCAGAATGGTTACGGTGCCTGCTGAACCGCCATCGACCGCGGTGACTTTCTCGTCGAAGCGAAATGTCACTGCTAGGTCGCGTATATGGAACGTCAGCGCTTCGAGGACTTCGAGGTCGCAGAAGTCCAGCATGTCGTTAACGTTTTTCCACCACGGTCACCTTAGTGACCACCGCGGCAAAACATCGAAGCGTACTCAATGCCGATCACACCGGCACCGAACAGGACCATGACTTGAGGTCGAGGATCCCATCGGAGTCGAGAACTCTTTTCTCGTCACACTCGACCCCAGCAGGCCACGCAGATGTGGTGCTGGTAGCTGATGACGACGTTATAGCCGCGCTAACAGTGGTCTTCTTGCGGCGGTCATGGTCTTCATCGAAGACTGTGTGGGTCGAGGAAGCGGCCGTGTCTGAGCAGCAAGTCGACCAGGTTGTACATCACCTGGTTGCGTATTACGTCGATTTCCTTGCCTATCACCTATCAGGTGTTGGGTTCAAGCCAGCAGGTCGGCCGGGGGGTGCTCCGGTCTTTTACCCGATAGCTTGCTCCTTATAGTTCAAGCTGATGCGTTCCGGTGAGGTAGTAACGGCTTTAAGCAATGTCTTTGATGGGATGGTGCCGGTGTTGACACACACACACTGCCGACTATTCGGCCATTTCGATGCTTGCGATGGATTTATCTAGCCTAGCTTAGGCGACCGCCGTTTTTCTGTTCGCCAAGGACCCGAACCAAGAACCACTATAGTTTTACTCACGTATTGACCCTATGAAATAGACAGTAGAACTCACAATCAGGACTTCGTCCATAAGCGGACAGCTCCACTAGGCTGCATGAGCACCGATTGACGGTGGCGACCGTCAGTGTTGATGCTTATGACAAAGCATCGACTCGACTTTGAGTTGAAGCGTCCTCGGCACATCGATCGCCGCGCTACTGGCCGTCCTTGGCTCCGTTCCGGAAAAGTCACTGGTCCTGGTGTCTTTGGGGGTAGCGGACTGGGTTCGGTGATGCGTGTCGATCTGTTCGGAAAGCTTGTCGACCGGTTTGGACATCTAGTTGACGTTGCCGCCGCGGCGTTTTCACAGCACGCCATCGTGCTATGGGCAGCGTATGTGGTAGATCGGGTGGCGGTGTGGGCAGGTGACTAGCACTGGCGTGGATGGCTGCCGGCTCAAGCGGTGTGATTGACTGACGGCTCGTCGGCGTCGTCGTTGGCCGTAGAGGCGGTTCTGGACGGCCGGCGTCTTTACCCGCGGTGAGCTAGCTAATCTGCGGGTTGTCAATCGCGGTCGAGGACCTGACGCGCTGCGCGGAGAGTTGGCCATCAAGTCGATTAACAGACGGCCACACGTGAGCTCTTACATCGCGCCGATCTTCTCGCTTGCTTCCGCCGCGATGTGGAAAACGCTATGGTTGCTGCTGTCCGGGTCGCCAACTGCGAATTGCTTGCCGACACTGAGCTCGCCGAGTTGGGCTGCGCACTACGCGACACGCTTTGTGTCCTTGCTCTCGGCGAGAGCGCTGCCGAAGCCGAATCATTGTGGGGCTGTATTGGTACGCATCTTGCCGCAGCCATGGTGGGTCGAAGCTTTAGTTTTGCTTGCGTTTAGCGTTTACGCCAGCGGCGACAGACTGCTGGCGGGGATGTCGCTGGGGGCTAGCGTTATGTTGCAATCCGGGTTATCTGGATGGTGGACATGCCGGAGACGGCGTTGCAGTCCGGTCTGCAGCCGTCAGGACATACGCAAATTCGCCTTCACCGGCTCCTGGCTGGCTGAGCGACTCGGTGTGTGGCTACCGCAGCGCCGGACATTTGGCCAGCGCGCGGGTTAGGAGCCGGTGCGGCCGTTCGAGCCGTATTGGCCCGAGCAAATGAATCAGACCTTCTCGACTTTGACCGCGTGCGCCATCTCATTTGGCAGGGTGACATTTTCGTGGCCGGGGATAACGATGGTCACGCTGCCCGCTGGGCTTGTCTCCACCGTCACACGTGCGTTGGGCACGACGCCGGTGTCTTTAAGCCGCGTGATCAGATCGATATCGTCCTGGACATGTTCGGTGAGCTGGCGGACGACCACTGCCACCGGTGACCCGGACGGCAACTCAGTCAACCGGACAAGGTTGGCGTCGTCGGCGTTGGAATCCGGGCCAGCACCGAGGTCTAGTAGACCTGGAATCGGGTTGCCGAACGGCGATGTCTTCGGGTTGTTTAGCACCTTAACCAGCCGGCGTTCAACATCCTCGCTCATTACGTGCTCCCACCGACATGCCTCGGCGTGAACTTCTTCCCAAGGCAACCCGATGACATCGACCAGCAGTCGCTCCGCGAGGCGGTGCTTACGCATCACCGCGATGGCCATCGCGCGGCCTTTGGCCGTGAGCTCTAGATGACGGTTGCCAGCCACCCGGAGTAATCCGTCTCGTTCCATTCGGGAAACAGTTTGGCTCACTGTAGGACCGCTCTGCTCGAGCCGTTCGGCGATCCGGGCGCGCAGCGGTGTGACGCCCTCTTCCTCGAGGTCGTAAATGGTCCGCAGGTACATCTCGGTGGTATCAACCAGGTCGTTCATTCAGCATCCCTCATTGCTGGCGAGTCTACTTGGCCAGCTGTGTCGATGGTTCGCCAAGCCAGGTAGCAGCAGTATGCCCGCCGTAGGCGGGCATACTGCTGCTACCTGGCTTCGGCTGGCGGGGGCTTGACCTAGGGTGGCCTCAGTAGCGTCTTAGCTCGCGTACGAGCGCAGCCGATCAGCGCGCTCACCGTTGCGGAGCTTGCACATCACGTCTCGCTCGATCTGGCGGACCCGTTCGCGGGACAAACCGAACAGTTTGCCAATCTGATCCAGGGTGCGCGGCTGGCCGTCGTCTAGACCGAAACGCAGCCGGATCACCTGGTGTTCACGTTCGTCGAGAGTGGCCAGCACACTGCGGATATCCGTGTGCAGCAGCTCGGCGATGACCGCGTTCTCCGCGGACATAGCTTCGGCGTCTTCGATGAAGTCGCCCAGCGGGGCCTCCTCTTCGGAGCCGACCGGCATATCTAGGCTAACCGGGTCACGACTGTGCTCCAGCAGGTCGTTGATCTTCTCGATCGGAATGCCCGATTCAGCGGCGAGTTCTTCGTCGGTAGCTTCCCGTCCCAGGTTCTGGTGCATTTCCCGCTTGATCCGGGCCAGCTTGTTGACTTGCTCAACTAAGTGAACCGGCAGCCGAATGGTGCGGCTTTGGTCGGCCATACCGCGGGTGATGGCCTGACGGATCCACCAAGTGGCATACGTTGAAAACTTGAATCCCTTGGTGTAGTCAAACTTCTCCATCGCGCGGATCAACCCCAGGTTGCCCTCCTGGATTAGGTCCAGCAATGGCATTCCCCGACCCGTGTACCGCTTGGCCAGCGAAACAACAAGGCGTAGATTAGCTTCCAACAGGTGGCGACGCGCTGACTCGCCGTCACGCGCCACAGCGGCTAATGCGCGTTTGCGACCCTCACTGAGGCGCTTGCGGGTTTTGAGCAGATGCCCCGCGTACAGCCCAGCCTCGATGCGTTTGGCCAATTCGACTTCGTCGGCGGCATTAAGCAACGCTGTCTTACCGATGCCGTTCAGATACACACGCACCAGGTCCGCGGCGGGGCTTTGAGCATCCAGATCGCTGTCAACCCGGCTTGTGGTGGCTTCGGTCATGACGCCCTCCCAATCGGCTCGTTCTGTCGTTTGTTTTAACGACGGGTCTCCCCTGAGAGTTCCCGTCCGGTCGTCATCTCACACCCTTTGACGTGCGGAAATGTGCCAAAGACCTGAGAATGTCCTGAGAAGTGCGGTGGAGGCTAGCCAGTCGGAAACTCCCCGGCTAGCTTTGGCCGTCTGTGGCCAATTACTTCGGTTCAGGCGGCGGTCGTCGTAGCGACTCGAATGCTGGTCGCTCGGCAGTCAGCAATAGTGAGGTGCGCCGTCGGCGGTTGTCGAATCGTCGTGGTTCTTCTGCGCGGCGAGGGGGTCGGTCGTTAGCAATCAGCACGGCCACCCACGGTAACGGCACCGAAGCCGTCGCGATCAGCAGTGAGATCAGACCGTTGTGCCAGGCGCCGTAAGCGACGATGGTCAAGATAAGTGCCGGAATCCGGAAAGCCATCAAGGTCAGATATTTGCGTACCCGCGTACGACGCTCCTCCTCGTACGACGGGGCAGCGGTGGTGATGAGCACCGGTCGGCTATTATCGTCGAACGTGTTGTTGTACCTCGACTCGGATCCGTACTTACTTTCCCCACTATCCCACACAAAAATCAACCCCGGCGTGTCCGGCTTTTGGTTCGGTGTGGGGCGAGTGCGGAGGCACAATGTCACAATGCTAGGTATGCAGACCCAGACAATCGAACGCACTTATACCGACGAACGCGTCGACAACGGTACGGGCAGCGACACGCCCAAATACTTCCACTATGTCAAAAAGGATAAGATCGTCGAGAGTGCGGTCATGGGCAGCCATGTGGTCGCGTTGTGCGGTGAAGTATTTCCCGTGACGCGTGCGGCTAGGCCCGGTTCTCCGGTATGTTCGGACTGCAAGCGGGTCTACGACATGCTCAAGAAGGATTGATCAGTTCGCCGGCTCAGCCGTTGCGGTATTGTGTTGTTTGGGCGGTGACGGTGTTTCGGCCGCGCACGCACGCATACGTGATGTCAGCCAGTTATGCAGTCGGTGTGTATGTGTTTTCGGTGCGGGGAATTTCTCCTGGATAGCGGCATTGAGTTCAGCGCCCAGCATAATCGCAAAACCACCGAAGAACGCGAACAGTAAGAACGCGATTGGCGTCGCCAACGCACCATAGGTATAGCCAGTACCGGTGATCCACTTAAGGTAAATCCGAAGGCCCAGTGTGGTGATTACGAACACCGCTGTGGCCAGGATCGCGCCAAAGACCAGCCGGTGCGTCGGCAGCGGTATCGGCAGCGCTATCCGGTAAAGGATCATGACAGTGACCAGCAGGCCCACAATCACCGTCGGGTAGTAGCCCAAGTGCAACATGTTGGCCCAGCTATGGGGAATGAGTTTCGCCACCTTGCGTAGGCCCACCACTACCAACGGCGCGGTCGCAACCACGAATGCCAGCGTTGCGATGTAAAGGAACAGCGCGAAGAGCCGCTGCTGTACCGGATGACGCAACAGTGTCTGGTCATGCGCTTCGACGACCGCATCGACAAACGCCGAGATCGCCGACGATCCCGCCCACAGCGAGATCAGAAAGCCCAGTGATATTACCTCGCCGCGGGAACCGTTGTTGACGTCGCGGATTGTGGGTTCGATGATCTCGTTGACGACGCTGGGGGAGAAGAAGCGGTGCGCCATCGAGATCACGCGCCGCTCGATGGTGGGTAAAGTATCCTCGCCGAACAACGGCGCGACATAAGCCAAGCTTCCCAGCATTCCTAGCACCAGTGGCGGCAGCGACAAAGCCGACCAAAAAGCTGCCTGTGCTGACTCCGAGAAGATCGAGTCGTTCCAACTTTTCGAGAGAGTCCTCAGACTGATTCGCCAGATATGGTGACGAGTCGGCTTGGATACCTGGTCGCTCATACCATTACAAAATTGCCGATAACTGCTTGCGTAGCCGGCATGGGGTGTTGCTCATTGCGGTGTCGCTGTGGCCTGATTCGGCAGGAGAATGCTGGCCATATCCGCAGTTGCCACTGCCCAACCGCAATCGATCGGGTGTTTCGTGTTTGAAGTGATTGTTGCGCTCCTACAGGTAACGTAGGCCAATAGGCGGACTCCGCCTGCATCAACGGATCGTCGTAGGTCACGGCTCACCTGACTCCTATCGGTGTTGTATGTAGCTGGAATTCGGGCTTTGTCGATTCCTTGCTTTGCCGTTCGTCGTCGAGTTTAGTTGCCCGATGGTCTTATGAGTAATCGATGCGACAGGGGGAAAGCAAGTACTCGTGATCGGCCTGTGGTTTCGGTGTCGTCACGTGAGTGCCCTGGCCGTTTAATGATTTGCATTGACGAGCGACGGCTTGGTGCTGCTATTTTCTTGGATAGCGACACCTTTTAGAAATCAACACTAAGTCCTCGCGGAAGGACACCATGCTGTCGCAGATTTGGGTCTGAGAATATTGCCCAGTGCCATTAAAACATCGTTGCCTCGTGATTAATGAGTATTTGCTGTGGCTAAAAATTAACCCATGTGGACCTGCCTTCTCGCGTGTTCTAGACCCGAGTGTTCTAGAGTGGGTCGATTTCAATCACGAATGCTAACGTGCTGTCGGCTTCGCCGCGTGTTTGTTCGCGTGAAACTAGTATGACGGGCAGTTCGCCTCCTGAAGGGGTTTGGCGCGCGTATGCGCTCCTGCGCCGCAGTGTCCTGCCCTGTTCAGAGCTGTGTTCATGGCTCCTCCGTTCTGACGTGCCTACACTGCCTCAGACGTCAGCGGTTTTCACCTGGTTCCCCAATGGTTATTGGGTGTGTCGTTTCTCACGCATTTCGCCTTCCCCAGGGGGCGTGGTTGCTCGCTTGGTCTCGGTTCTCGGCGTATTGGTACATTTCTTGCGGTGCAGAGGAATGGTTGCGTGCCCGCAGCCGCAGGGGGATTCATCCTGACCCGTGTGGGCGCGGCGAGCAAGGCCACGTTCATCCGTCTATCGACGCTTGAGCAAGTACAGCTTGCCTGCTGTACCGCGACCGCGATGACCTGATTTTGCTGTATACTGATTCCGGTGAGCTCGACTCACCGGTGCGTTGGGAGCTTGGAGTTGCCGCGGATCCCGAGTCAACGCTCTGTCCCGCACCTGTACGGCCCGTTTTCAGTGTGCGATGTGATATGGAGTGCCTCCATACTTGCCGGGGTCCGATGACACCTTCCCGTCGATAGCGGGATTTCAGAACCCCAAGTAAGTGTGAACTTCTACCTCCACTAACAGGTTATTTCCATCAATAGGTCAGGTGCGATCAGCGTGGACACTTCAACCATAGTGGCTCCCGGACGTATTTGACTGAAAAGTTGTGTGCACTTCTCTAGCCTTGCGCTAGCGTGGTATATTCGTTGGATGGATGCGAGTATGTGATGACGTCGGTGAGTGCCGACCCTGCCTGTTCGAAAACAACTTTATTTATGCGACGCAAAACGTCTCGAATTTGGTCGGCCATATCACCGGCATTTCTGGCGCTGGTATTCCCGGACACAGCGACGTGAGGGCTCACTTGCTTGTACTGTGCGTGAGTAATCGACCACTGATTCGAAATCCTATCTGGACGAGACACTGTTGCGGTTGACAGGCATGCGATCACAATAGTCTGAGGTGTGGAGCCTACGACGGCCAGCTCGCGAAACGAAATATGTTCGATTCCAAGCGGTTGTGGTTACACGGATCTGCTGGCAAAGGAAGTACGGAAGACGAGCTGCTGTTAGGCGTGCTTGTTCGACAGGACGCTGGTATCCGGGTAGCGGTGTGTCTTGAAGATCAAGGCTTAAGCTGCCAAGAAAGTAGGTATCGATGTCGGTCGAGGACACGTGAGTGCGGAGTCAGCCGTGGACCACGAGCTGGCGGTTCCTGGCTCTGGGCCCCCTTATGGCAACGCCTCGAGCAGCCGTTAGGAACGCGTTCTACGCGGTGTTCCTAGTCAAGGTAGTCGCGCAAGATCTGGGAACGGCTGGGGTGGCGTAACTTCGACATCGTCTTGGACTCGATCTGGCGGATGCGTTCGCGGGTCACGCCGTAGACCTGGCCAATTTCGTCGAGGGTGCGCGGCTGGCCGTCAGTGAGGCCGAAGCGAAGCCGCACTACGCCGGCCTCGCGTTCTGAGAGTGTCTCCAGCACCGACTGTAGCTGGTCTTGCAGCAACGTAAACGATACCGCATCTACGGCCACCACCGCTTCACTATCCTCGATGAAATCGCCCAGCTGGCTGTCGCCCTCATCGCCGATGGTCTGATCCAATGAGATTGGTTCACGAGCGTATTGCTGGATCTCGAGTACTTTTTCAGGCGTGATGTCCATCTCTTTTGCGAGCTCTTCAGGCGTGGGCTCGCGGCCCAGATCCTGTAGTAGTTCGCGCTGAATACGGCCGAGCTTGTTAATCACCTCGACCATGTGGACTGGGATGCGGATGGTGCGGGCTTGGTCGGCCATGGCGCGGGTGATGGCCTGGCGGATCCACCACGTCGCGTACGTCGAGAACTTGTACCCCTTGGTGTAGTCGAACTTTTCGACTGCCCGGATCAGGCCCAGGTTGCCTTCCTGGATCAGGTCAAGGAAGGCCATCCCGCGGCCGGTGTAGCGCTTAGCAAGCGAAACCACCAGCCGCAGGTTGGCTTCCAACAGATGGTTTTTCGCACGATCGCCGTCGCGACAGATCCACATCATGTCGCGGCGTTGGGTGGTTGGCAGTTTGGCGCCGCGCTCAGACAGCTCGGTCATCAGCTGCGTGGCGTATAGGCCAGCTTCGATCCGTTTCGCCAGCTCCACCTCTTCCTCGGCGTTGAGCAAGGCCACCTTGCCGATCTGTTTGAGGTACGCGCGAACTGAGTCCGCCGATGCGGTGAGCTCGGCATCCTTGCGGGCCTGACGCAACGCCTCGGATTCATCTTCGTCCCAGACGAAATCGCCCGAAGCCTTGTCTTTTTCGGTCGGTTCAGCGATCTCTTCGTCATCATCCGTGGAAGCTTCGTCGGTCTTGGTGGCTGCGGTAGCTTCGCCATCCTCGGTTTCACCTGGTTCGATGTCTGTGACTACGTCGTCGTCTTCGAGGTCATCGAGACTGAGGTCGGCGGCGTCGATGTCGATGTCGATGTCGATGTCTGCGCTGGGCTCAACGTCGAGGTCCGGTTCGGCATCGAGGTCGTCGGCAGTGCCGTCGGAGTCGAGGGTGTCCAGGGTAGCTTCGGGATCGTTCAGGGTGTCTTTAGCTGCCGAGGCTTTAGCTGTGCGGTCCCGCGCGGACGGCGCCTTTGTATCGGCGTTTTTGGCCGAGGTGCGGGTCTTCTTCGCAGCGTCGCTTGCCTCGGCGGCTTTTTTGGGTGGCGTCGCTGATTTGGTGGCTCGAGATGCTGTATTGGTGGCTCGAGATGCTGTATTGGTGGCTCGAGATGCTGTATTGGTGGCTCGTTTTGCGGGGGCGGAGCCATTTGGTGCCTTCGTTGCCGATCGTTTGGCGGGGGTCGCGGGCGTCTTGGTGGCGGTACGCTTCACCGGCTGACCGGTTGCCGGACTTGTCTTGGTCGCTGCCACGTACACCCCTTCGGTTGGACTCACTTCCGGCGGGTTTGGGCATGGGTAACCGAAAGTGTCTGCTATGTCGAATGTGTCGGCGTTGATATCAGCGTGAGTACTCGCGCTACCGGTCGGGCGACCGCCGATGACCATTGTAACGGTGGTACGCGCCTGGACTGTCCTACCGGGCCAAATTCAGTGCGTCACATCTGTGGTGGAAGCCATGGCAGCGCCAACTATGCCGGCCGTGTTCTGCAGGGCGGCGGCCACCATCGGGGTGCGGTTTTCGAGCAATGGTATCCATCTGTTGGCCTTGCGGCTGATGCCCCCGCCAGCAATGAACAGGTCAGGCCACATCGTGTTTTCGATGGCGACCAGCACCCTCGTTACTTGCTTGGCCCATGTTTGGTAGCTCCACTCGTACTTGTCTTTGACGGACGACGCCGCTCGTTGTTCGGCCTCCTTACCGCCGACCTCCAGATGCCCGAACTCGGTGTTAGGAATCAACTTCCCGTTGTGGATGACTGCTGACCCTATCCCGGTACCGAAGGTGAGCAGCACAATCAGGCCAGAGTTGTTTTTGCCCGCTCCATATCGCCCTTCAGCAAGCCCAGCAGCATCCGCGTCGTTGAGAATTGCGACTTCCTGGCTGTTCAGCTCAGCGCTGATGATGTCGCGGGCGTTGGTGTCAATCCAAGAGTCGTCCACGTTGGCAGCCGTTCGGACCACGCCTTGGGTGACGACGCCGGGATAGGTCACCCCCAGGGGGGCAGTCCATCCGAATGCGTTGACGACCTCGGCGATGGTCTTGGCGACTGCTAATGGGGTAGCCGGTTGCGGGGTGCGCAGTTTGATGCGGTCACCAATCAGCTGCCCGATGTCGAGGTCGACGATGCCGCCTTTGATGCTGCTGCCACCAATATCGATGCCGAATCCACGGCGCCACGATGTTGTACCGGCGGTGCCGCTCGGCGGGGAGGTTCTGGGAGTATCCACGGTCGCGTCGGTGCTTGTCATCGCAATCTCCTCGGCGAGGCTTGAGTTGTTCACTCACCTTAGCTTGGCAATATAAATTATGCGGACTGACTGTCTGGTATCTGGCGGCGATTGTGATGCGATAGGCCAGTGACAGGACCTGACAACGATCCCGCGCGGCTGCGGTGCGTAGCCGAATCACTAGCCGCTGAGGCCGCCGTGTTCGTGCGACGTCGCCGAACTGAGGTATTTGGTACTGACCTGGCCGCCGCTGCCGGCGCGGTACAGGCGAAGAGTACCCCGACTGATCCGGTGACCGTCGTTGACACCGAGACAGAACGCTTATTGCGTGATCGGCTAGCTCAACTACGGCCTGGTGACTCTATTCTTGGAGAAGAGGGGGGTGGCCCCGCTGATCTGACCGCCACGCCTGCAGGCACGGTCAATTGGGTGCTTGACCCTATCGATGGCACGGTTAATCTTGTCTACGGAATCCCGGCTTACGCGGTTTCGGTCGCAGCTCAGGTTGATGGTGTGTCGGTGGCCGGCGCGGTTGCTGAAGTTGTTTCCGGTCGGGTGCACTCGGCGGCGAGCGGTCTCGGCGCGCAGGTCACCGACGAGTATGGTGTACACGTGCTGAGATGCAGCGCTGTCGATGACTTGTCGATGGCGCTGCTAGGCACTGGCTTTGGCTATTCGGTAGTGCGCCGCGTCGCCCAGGCGGCGCTGTTGGCCCAGATGCTGCCGGTGGTACGTGATGTACGTCGCATCGGTTCGGCGGCGTTAGACCTCTGTATGGTTGCGGCGGGCCAGTTAGATGCTTATTACGAGCATGGGGTGCAGGTGTGGGACTGCGCTGCTGGCGCGTTGATCGCGGCGGAAGCGGGGGCCTATGTGCAGTTGCCTACGCGGAACGGGCCCGTGGGCGGCTCCGGATTGGTGGTAGCTGCTGCGCCTGGAGTCGCCGATGCATTGTTGGCTGCCTTGCAGAGATTCAATGGCCTGGCGTCGATCCCGGACTAAGGATCAGCAGCTGTTGGCATGGATCTTTTGCAGCAGTGCAGGATCTGACGGCTCGGTGGCGCCGGGGCGCAGGCCGGCCAGCACGGCGTCGATGTCCTCGTTGTGCGCCAGCGTGGTGAAGTCGGTGCCTAGTGCAAGGTCAACTGAGTCGTCAGTGCGGTTGTCGTGTAGTAACTCGGTACACGGTGCCACCAGCCACACGGCGGCCACGGTGGCTTGCCCGGCAGTACCGAAACGGACCTGACCTTGGCAGTTCAGTAGGGTGTCGGCGTAAATCGGGTCGTTGGCGGCGGTTGGCTGGGCGAAGCCTAGATCCCGTAGTGCGCCGGCGATGTCGGCGGCTTGACCGTCCCGGCCGCTGGCATTGAGCACGTGGACCTTGGTGTCGCTGAGTTTGGCGGGCGTGACGTCAGTCATCTCCGTCCGTGGCACCCGTTTGCCCAGCTGGGTCGGTGTCGACCCGGCTGATTGCGTAGGTGGGTTACACACTTTGGGCTCACGAACCTTCGCTGGTCGGGTGAATGCAATAGTCCATGCCGCGCCTGTCACTATGACCAAGAATAACGCCACAAAAATAGCAGGACGGGCATTGCGTCGCCGAAAGGGCCGACCGTGCTTGTCGAAAGCGGTACCCTCAGTGATTTGTGTTACCACAGTTGCACTCTAAAACGCACTGTTCGAAACTGAGTACAAGAGCAAATATAACGATGTGGCGCAAATCACACTTTAATGGGCAAGAATAAAGGCACGAATCGTTTGGTGGATGCGTTCGACGCTGGTACAAAGCGTTGCTTGAGGTTATGAGGGCATTAGAGGGGATTGGACATGCCTACCGACTATGACGCTCCACGGCGGACTGAGGCCGACGATGTCTCAGAGGACTCGCTGGAGGAGCTGAAAGCGCGACGGAATGAGGCGGCGTCGGCGGTAGTCGACGTGGACGAATCCGAATCCGCTGAATCTTTCGAGCTGCCTGGAGCCGACCTTTCTGGCGAAGAGCTGTCGGTCCGCGTTATACCGAAGCAGGCTGACGAGTTCACCTGCTCAAGCTGCTTCCTGGTACAACACCGCAGCCGGCTAGCCAACGAGAAGAATGGCGTCATGATCTGCACCGACTGCACGGCTTGATCAGTCAGCTTCGTAATGCCGACAGGACCTGCTCCGGGTGACGGCAGCTCACCAGCCAGTATGGCGTCGGGTCGTCCGGGTCATCGAGGACTAGCAGAATCATCGGCCCAACCCACGCTCGATGCAGCACGTAGGCCGCCGGGTCCAGTTGGCGGCCTAGCGCTGCCGACTTGGCCGAGCGTGAGATTGCGGCTGACTGGGCGATCGCAGTGATGGGCAGATGCGCGTCTCCCGCCCACAGTTCGACGCTGCCTTCAAGGGCAGCGTCCGCGATGACCTGGATCTCAACTCGACCTAACCACAGCAATGTCCCAGCCGCCGCCGCGAACGTTAGCCAGCTGGGTAGGGCGGCAACACTCCAGTTGACTTCGAATGCGATGAGCCCTGCCACCGCGAAGGCCAATGGCCACCACCACCATGGCACCCATAATCGCTCGCGATATCGCACGTTGTGCGATGCGACTGAGGTACCGGACACACGGTCAAGGGTAGTCTGTGGCCCCGTGTCGATCAGTCTGGCCATTGTCCGCCTCGATCCCGGGCTTCCGCTCCCCAGCCGTGCCCATGACGGCGATGCCGGGGTTGATCTCTATAGCGCCGAAGACGTCAAGCTGGCAGCCGGGCAACGCGCCCTGGTTCGGACGGGTTTTGCGGTTGCCATCCCGTTCGGAATGGTCGGATTGGTCCACCCGCGTTCGGGATTGGCTGTGCGGGTAGGGCTTTCCATCGTCAACAGTCCGGGAACCATCGACGCGGGCTATCGTGGCGAGATCAAGGTCGCGCTAATTAACCTGGACCCAGTGGAACCCATCGTGGTTCATCGCGGCGACCGTATCGCCCAATTGCTTGTGCAGCGGGTCGAGTTGGTCGAGCTGGTTGAGGTCTCGTCGTTCGACGAGGCTGGGCTGGCCGAGACATCTCGTGGCGATGGTGGTCACGGTTCTTCCGGCGGACATGCGAGTTTGTGACCGCCGACGACGATGTAGAGCGAAGCGATGAGGAGGAGCTGCGGTGATGGCCACATTCGGTAAATGCACAGGTAAAGACGACAAAGACGGTGCGAGCCGCACGTTGACCGAACCCGCAGATACAGAAGACAATGAGCTACCAGCTTACGAAGAGGTGGATGAGTTGGAAGGCCCGTTCGACATCGACGATTTCGAAGATCCCGCGGTCGCTGTGCTAGCTCGGCTTGATCTGGGCTCCGTGCTGATTCCTCTGCCGGAGGGGAGTCAGTTGCAGGTCGAGCTGACCGATGTTGGGGTGCCGAACGCGGTTTGGGTCGTCACATCCAACGGTCGTTTCACCATCACCGCCTACGCGGCACCTAAGACGGGTGGTCTCTGGCGTGAGGTGGCCAGCGAACTCGCTGACTCGCTGCGCAACGACTCGGCCAAAGTTACAGTCAAAGATGGCCCATGGGGGCGAGAAGTGGTTGTCACCACCACTGGCGTGGTCCACTTCATCGGGGTCGACGGCTATCGCTGGATGATTCGCTGCGTGGTGAACGGTCCGCTGGAGACCATCGACGTATTGAGCGAGGAGGCCCGTGCAGCGTTGGCGGATACTGTCGTTCGCCGTGGCGATACGCCCCTACCGGTGCGGACGCTGTTGCCGGTGCAGCTGCCCGAGCCGATGGCCGCGCAGCTGCGGGAGGTTTCTGTGGCGCAGCAGAGTGCGCAACACGCCGACGCGCGACAGCAATCACGCGAACCGACCTCACGTCGCGGTGCTGTGGGATCAGCGATGCAGCAGTTGCACAGCATTACGGGCGGTTAGCCCCGCTCTTTAACGCGGCCGCTAAGTAGCGCGCATCGTCATAGGGTTAGGTGAGAGCGAGCGCAGCCAGGCACGCAGTACCCAGCGCAGCGGCGTTCGTGCCGATCTGGTTGAGTGTCACCGTCTGCAATGCGGCGTGTGGCGCGGCGGTCACCCAATCGCAGCCGACTTGCAGCGGGTGGATCGGATCATCGACCGCGGCGGCCACCCCCAGTGGCGTGGCTAACCGGGCTAGCTCGGCGCAGCTCGGTGCGACGTATATCGCCGCTTCCTCCATCGCGTCGGGCAGCAGTGGCCACTGGCTGCGCCACGAGCGGGCCAGTTCGTCGGCCAACCAAGGCGGGCTTGATGCCTGCATCTGTGTCGTGGTCGCCGCCAGGCCGTCGCGACGCAGATGCGATGCCGAATACCGTGCCGCGAGAGCGGCGGGCGCTGATTCTGGTGCCCCGGTCCAGGCTGGCAGCGCGGCTAGGACGGCGACGGCGCGCCCGGGATGAGCGAGCGCCCACGCGGCGGCCACCGCGGCACCGATCGAGACACCACCGACGCCGATCGGGCCTGCGCGCGCAGCGTCGTCCAAGGCGGACAGATAGCCGTCGATCAGCCGATCCGGCTGGGGTGGTGGCGTCAGTACAGCCGCGCCCACCCTGTGCAGAGGGCCCGAAAACGCCCGATAGACGTAGTCGTCGTCGGATCCGGTTCCAGGTAGCAACACGGTTGTCACATCACGTAAATCGACAGCCACCCCTTAGATAATGCCCGACTGTTCACAGGTGCGCCAAATATCAGCCAAATATCATCACCGGTTTAGTCTTTATGATACCGGGGAACCAACGAGTCCACGGTGGCCGTTTGTATAGATCAAAGCGTCTATAGCGGGATGAGTAGCGTCAGGAGTGGCCATGCGGGCCCGAGGTTATCTGCGTCGGCTGACCCGTCGGTTGACGGAGAACCTGGACACCGCGATTCCGAGATTTTATCTGACGAGGTACTCGGTACCTGATGCGCAACGTGTGATTGATTGTCAACGTGCCCAGGAGGTCACAATGGTGAGTACGCTGCGCAGCGTGGAAACCAACGGCTACAATACCCGGCATCGAGTCGGGGCGTATGTTGCGGGTGGAGGGTCGGCTGGGCAAGCCCGACAACGGGGGGGCAAGGTTATTTATAACCCGCATTACGAAATTCAACGATGACGGCTGGCAGCGATTCGAGAGTACGGCCGCGATTCACACCGCCGCTGGATTCTTGGTTATCTCGTCTCGGATGATCGTGCCGGCTCTGAACGGGTGTTGGCGCAGGTAGGCGGGGTGACCTATTCACAGTATTATTTTTACTTGTGGTTGTCTGTGGTGGCGTCCGTGTCTGGTTTGTCTGCCCGCGATCGCAAGTTAGTTGAGCGTGGCCATGCTGGTCTTGTTAAGCGGCTAATTCGCTGGGAATCAATGCAGCGGGCAACCGGCACCCCGGATATTTTGGGGTCGCGTCTGGTCGCTGATCGGCCTACATAGGGCGGTCCAAGGCCTATTTCCTGTTGGGCATCTGGATATCGTTATTGTGGTCGGTGGTCTTCGCGGTGTAGATTTGATTCGTCGGTCCATGGTCGCCGATCTCAGGGGGGTGGCCAGTAAGCGTGGTCATGGGTGGCGCAAGATGCTATGTATATATGATGCTATATAGCATCGCTATGCTTGGCCGGATGTTGGTATTCGCCGCACCGCTTTGGTGTTCCAGACGGTAATCTCTACGATTCTGACTAGACTGGTTGGCTGGGGCCAGTGCGGATCGGGATTGACCCTCCGCGGACTGTGATGGCCGCACTGGTGATTTAGCGCCAATCGAGGCCGTTCAGTGTGTCATATCGTTCATCATCGCCGAGCTGAATATCGACACGGCTACGATTAGTTAGTTGCCGGTAGGCGAGCTATTGGGCAGCAGCACCTTGCGCAGATCGTCTTCGACTTCGACAACCGTGATGCAGACCAACTCGTTGCCCCCTTCCAACGGCTCGTCGGCCTCCGGCACGATGGCCCGCGATCCGCGTGGGCTGGTGACCAATGCAGCATCCCGTGGTAGTTGCAGTCTGCTTACCGGATTGCCGCTCCACGGCGTGTCGTCGGGCAGGGTGATCGCTAACAGGTTGGCTTGGCCCTTACGGAACTCCATCAGTCGAAATCAGTCGAACGAGGTCGCCGATAGCGACGGCCTCCTCGATCAGCGAGACCAGCATGCCCGGGGTTGACACTGCCACATCAACACCCCCAACCATCGGTAAACAGCCATTCGTTACGGAGATCGTTGACTCGGGTCACCACCCGGAGTACCGCGAATTCGGTTTTGGCGAGCAAGCTTAGCACCATATCAACTTTGTCATCACCGGTGGTGGCGAAGACGACATCAAACTCTCGAGATGTATCGACTCAAGCAGACTCAGCTCGCAGGCGTCGCCTAGTTGCGAGTTTGCGGCTGGAATGGTGTCGACTTCGACATGGTCGGCGTTGCGTTCGATCAGGGTCACGTCGTGACTGTTCCCCACTAGTTCGCGGGTGACCGAGTGGCCAACAGTCCCAGCTCCGGCAACGACTATTTTACGTTTGAGCTACTCTTCGACCCTGATTGGAATGTGTGTCCTCGCCTTCATTGCCCTGCACTCGCCTTGAAGTCTTCACTGGGCGGCAAGGCCGGCGATGGCTACCGCCTCGGCGGCACGACCCGCTATCGAGGCGACGTAGACTTGATCGCCAGCCTGGATGACGGTTTTGGGTTCTGGCAACACACCGGTTCCGAATCGGATCAAGAAGGCTATGCGGGTGTCGGTGGCCCGCTCTAGGTCGGTGGCTCGGTGCCCTACCCAATCTTCATGCAACATGACCTCGACAACGGCGATGGTACCGGTTGGATCGCGCCATTTGGCGGTCTCAGTCTCCCGGGTCAGTGCGTTGAGCAGGCGATTGGTGGTCCAGAGCACGGTGACAATCGTGGGGATGCCTAGGCGTTCATAGACTGCAGCGCGCTTGGCATCATAGATGCGAACGACCACCCGCTGCACACCGAAAGTCTCCCGGGCCAACCGTGCCGAGATGATGTTGGAGTTGTCTCCCGAGGATACTGCGGCGAACGCGCCGGCCTCTCCGATGCCTGACTGCAATGGCACATCGAGGTCGAACCCCTGGCCCAGTACCTTTTCGCCGGCGAACTCTGGGCTGAACCGATTGAAGGCGACACTTTCGCGATCGATCACCACGACGTCGTGACCGATCCGGGACAGATTGTCAGCCAGCGAAGAGCCCACCCGGCCGCACCCCATCACAACCACCCGCACCCGAGGTCCTTTCGGCTGATTCCTGTGCGTCTTACACAATCGGCAACCCACGTTGGCCAGCCAATTTCGGGGTCCGGGCCATTCCCGCCTACGGAACGCTACCGTCAAACCTAGGTGGGCTTACTCTTGGTTTTCGTGTCCCAACTTTCCACTGCCGTGCGTCGGTTGCTTATTGGTCGGCCGTTTCGTAGTGATCGGCTTAGTCACACGCTGCTGCCCAAGCGGATCGCATTGCCGGTTTTTGCCTCCGATGTGCTGTCTTCGGTGGCCTATGCTCCCGAGGAGATTTTTGATGCTCTCGGTAGCCGGCGTGGCAGCGTACTCGTTGACGTTGTGGATAGGCCTGGCGGTGGCCGCGGTGATGCTGGTTGTGGTGGCCAGCTATTGGCAGAATGTGTATGTCTACCCGTCGGGTGGTGGCGACTACGAAGAATGTAGTGACTACCAACCTCGACGACAATGCCGGCCTCACGGTGGCGAGTGCTCTGATGTTGGATTACGTACTCACCGTGGCCGTGTCGACGGCGTCGGCAATGTCGAACATTGGTTCTGCCCTCCCATTCGTGGCTGCACACAAGGTGTGGTTCTGTGTTGCTACGATCCTGGTGGTGATGGCCTTGCACCTGCGTGGTGTCCGTGAGTCCGGGGTGGCGTTCGCCATCCCGACCTACGCGTTCATCCTAGGAGTTTCGATCATGATCAGCTGGGGGGTTGTTCCGAATCTTTGTGTTGGGTGATCCGCTGCGGGCCTAATCCGCCGGCTTCGAGATGCGTGCCGCGTACGGCGAGGTCGTCGTTTTCGCGTTAGTGTTTCCCGTGGCTCGATCGTTCTCTTCGGGCTGCGCAGTATTGACCGGTGTTGAGGCGATCAGCATGGGGTGTCAGCGTTTAAGATACCCAAGTCGTGCAACGCGGCAACGACCTTGCTGATGCTGGGCGCAATCGCGGTTAGTTTGCTTGTGGGCATCATCGTGTTGGCCCAGCATATCGGGGTAAAGCTGGTGGAGGATCCCGAAAAGCAGCTTGGTGGTATCCCAGCGGACTATCTGCAGAAGACTCTGGTAACGCAGCTAGCAAAGACGGTATTCGACAGCTTCCGGATAGGGTTCCTGCTCATCGCCATCGTGACTGCCCTTATCTTGGTGCTGGCGGCAAACACTGCCTTCAACGGCTTCCCGGTCCTTGGCTCGGCGCTGGCATAGCACAGTTACCTTCCTCGCCAATTACACACTCGCGGAGACCGCCTGGCGTTTTCCAACGGAATCCTGTTTTTTGTCGGCCGACTCTCTCTGCAATCATCGCGTTCCGTGCCGAACCGACCGCGTTGATTCACTTGTACATCGTCGGTGTGTTCATATCGTTCACGTTAAGCCAAATCGGCATGGTCCAGCACTGGACCCGATTGCTGCGTACCGAGACCGATCCCACGGTGCATCGCCAGATGATGCGCTCACGGATGGTCAACACAATCGGTTTCCTATTCACCGGTGCGGTTTTGCTGGTCGTTCTGGTCACTAAATTCCTTGCCGGGGCGTGGATCGTGATGTTGCGATGGGTTTGTTGCTCATCTTGATGAAGCTGATCCGCAAGCACTACGACACCGTTAACCGAGAGCTCGAAGAGCAAGCCGCTGCTCAAGGTGACGTGGTGTTGCCCAGCCGCAATCACGCCTTGGTGCTGGTGTCGAAGTTGCATTTGCCGACCTTGCGTGCACTAGCCTACGCACGGGCGACCCGTCCCGATGTGCTTGAGGCTATCACGGTGAGCGTAGACGACGTGGAAACCTGTGTGCTGGTATGTGCCTTGCAGGACAGCAACGTTTAGTGTGCCGCTCAAGGTTATTGAGTCGCCGTATCGCGAGGTCACCCGTCCGGTACGAATATGTCAAACGAGTCAGCCAAGGGTCTCAGAGCACTGTGGTGACGGTATTCATTCCGGAGTATGTGGTTGGTCGCTGGTGGGAGCAATTGTTGCATAACCAGAGTGCACTGCGGCTCAACGGTCGGTTGTTGTTCATGCCTGGCGTGATGGTGACTTCGGTTCCCTGGCAATTGCATTCGTCGGGGCGAGTCAAGACGCTGCAATCGCACGCGGCTCCGGGCGATGCGCGTCGCGGAATATTTGAGTAAGCACCGAACCAGCTCCTGACTACGGGAAACGGGAGGCGCCGGTATCATCCACTCTCGGCACGCTGACGTTGGTCACCGGTATCCTCGCTAACAGCGGCAGCCGCGTTGCGCACCATGAAGGGCCGGGTTGTACCGGGTTGTATTTGTCCGCTATGAATTGACTGGTGCGCGGGTATGGGTGCAAGTCGCCGCCGGGTTCCGAACTAGCATTCGCTGACCCGTAAGGTGGCCCGGGTACTGGAGCGCAAGTCGTGGTCAATGAGTTGGAACGGCCTGGTGGGCATCACTGGACTGACTCAGACACGGGAGTCGAACTGCTATCGGCTGCTAGCCAGACCACCAGACCGGGTGGCGAACCCGTGTTCGACTGGACGGCGGGCTGTACCGTAATCTTGGCTTTTAGCGCTACTACAACGCACAGCTGGCGACTGTGAGCTGTTACCGGCCGGAATGTAGGATGGGTCTGGCCGACGTCGATTGGCTGCCGACCGCTCAACTGGAAACGTTACGGTCGACGATGGTTATAGCGCCATGTGGTGCGAGCGGGCCGCCGCAACGCGGCCAAAAACGTGACTAAGGTTGTGTAGGGTAGCTTTCACGCTACGCATCTGGTGAGTACCGGTGATCGCCTTTTGGCAGGAGCACCGGGATGCCGGGGGCTACAGCAGCCTAGCCCTCCACTGGGCACAGCCCGGTGCCGGCATGGCTGCTTGGGATCCAGGCGGTGACGCGGTCGGGCACTCCGGATGGGTGTTGGCCATCGATATCGCTTCCGCGGCATCACGGGCAGCTCGAGCGGTGTTAGTCGATCTGCACGCCGTGGATGCCATAACTGATTCGGTTAGGCGAGTGCTGGCTGTACGACAAGTCGGCGCCGGCGTATCGGTGTTGGAGGCCTCCTAGGTCAGGTGCCGTACGCGATGTTGTCGACTTACTGTCCTCGACCGAGGTTCCGCGAGTGGTGCATATCGGTTGTGAGGCTGCCTCTTTCGTTGGCGATATCAGGTTCTACCGTGGCCATGGCTACGTCGTCGAGAAGACCAAGGTCTTCGATGCATCCACTGGGCCAATCACATCGAGTGCGTTGCATTGTTGCTCCGCTAACCTGCTGCCGCCGGCGTTGCAGAGGTGTGGGGATCTCGCCCAGTAGAAATGCGTAGAGGTCATTGTATCTGGGTCAGTCGATCCCGGGATGCTGCCTGGCTTGATGCTGATCAGCGTACTCGTTCACCGCACCTCCTTGTTGTCATCGTGTGAATGAGAAAATACCGTCGTATTCGGGACTGTCAAAAATTTTTGAAAGTTCATGCCCTTGCTCTACGCGGGTGAGTATATGCAGAATCTGATAGGCACATCGCAGAGTTTGTGTAACTTCGGTTATCGAGGTCCGCGAGCCGACTTTCACGTATTCGAAGGCCGTTGCACCGACGATTCGTGGCATGAATTTCGCTGTCGGATGGGGCGAGGTTTTCGGTTTTTTCGGTCCCGACTACACCTGGAAGTTGACTGCGCAAAAGCTGCTGACCGAGCTGTTGTGCGGTCATGATGGTCAGGTCATAGTGTGGGCCTGCGCCTCACTCGATTGGGGGGATTCGACTACTATGAGCACATCGGTGTGTCGTTCGAACTGTCCAGCTTTGGCAAATACTACCAAAAACTGATCGACCTCGAGAACTTGCGTTTCTTCCCGTCGCTGTACGGTCGCTCGACGGCCGACCCGATGCAACTGCCGGACGCTCGGGCCTGGTCCAAGCTGTTCACACCCGAGTGGTTCGGTACTCCAAGGGCATGCAGATGCGGCTCACGTTCGCCCGGTCCCTAAATCAACCATCCTGAATTGTTATTCCTGGACGAGTCCACCTCCGGCCTGGATTCGATGAGTGCCCGCACCGTCAAAAGTATGATCCTGGACTTGAGGGCGCAGGGGAACAGCGTATGTTTCACCACCGACGACATGGCTACCGTCGACGAGCTCTGCTACCGGGTTGCCTTCATTGTCGACGGGACACTTATCTCCTGGAACTCTCGCGTGGAGTTGCGGATCGCCCGCAGTCAGAAGGTTTAATATCTCCGCAAAACAGGCGCTCTGAGGGCATCCGACTTTTCGATGGACACGCGGTCCGATAATATGGCGTTCCACGTGTTGATGCGTAACCGGCGCATGGAGACCATTCACAGCCGGGAAGCCAGCCTCGATGATGTCTTCGTTGAGATCCACGACAGGCAGCTAACATGATCCGTCTGGCCAGTGCGTTACGTCTTGAGAGGCCTGTTAAAGTGCAGCAAAGTTTTTTTGTTAGGTAACTATGTACTGGCGAAGTCTGGATGATTTTGCTGGTGACAGCATGCGCATTGGTCGTTTTTGGTTGCAAGGATATTTTGCGCCTCCTATCGAGACCCCTTGCTAGTCATGGCTGTCCAGCTTGCCAGTAATATGTACTATGCGCGCTGCGGTATTGGCCAGCGCTGCTGGCGCGTCGCAACGAGTTTGACCTTGTTCCTGAATACCCACTGATCCTGACCACATTCTTGTTATTGATCTAGTACTGATTAGCATCGGCGCGGCGTTCCTGGTGCTGGATGAAGTTGACTCTGGCGCTTTAATTGCACTGCGGGGTTACCGTGGTACACTTGACAGTGTTTGTGCCTACCGGCTAGCCGCTGTGCTCGTGGCGCCGACGGTCTATGTCGTCGCGGCGACATCGTTCAGTGGTCTTCCAAAAACTGGCTTGGTTCCGATCGGATTGCTGGCCGGGTTGTCGGCGTTGGTGACTCTGCCGCTGACCCATCGCCTTGGCCAGCAAGAAGATTCAAGGTTTGGCAATGTTGTGTGCGCTTAGCAATGCTGATCGCCGGACTGCCTTGTTTACCATGATTAATCAACTTCGGCTGGGACTTCGCCTTCGGCGTCTTGCCACTTTACTGGGCCGCCAAAGTGTTCTGAGTGGCCTGTGTCACTGGCATGTGATGGCCTTATCTGGCTGCTGGTTTTCGGTTACAACCTCGCTATCGCCTGGCTACTGTTTCGGTGATTTCGTGCTAAGCACATCTGAATAACTGAGCTCACCTCACCACGAGATAACGCAGCCATAAGTAGATTCCTGCGAGAGCGATCGAGACCACAGTGACTGCAATGCCTTTGCGGGTGAATTCCCAGAACGATATGGGAGTTCCTGCGCTCCTAGCGATTCCAAACATAACGACATTGGCACTGGCGCCGACGGCAGTAAGGTTGCCGCCGAAATCAGCTCCCAACGCCAGTGCCCACCATAGAGTTTCGTTGTGGCTTTGATCCGGCATAGATGCTACCAACTCCGAGACAATGGGTGTCATCGTGGCGACGTAAGGAATGTTGTCTATTATGCTGGATACTAGAGCTGAGACGCCGAGAGTCAGTACGACGGCGAGTAACTCGTGGCCACCGGTCAAGGTAGTTGCCGCCCGTGCCATCTGATTGACCACGCCGGTTTTCACCAAAGCCCCGACCATGATGAACAGGCCGGCAAAAAACAGCAATGTCTCCCACTTGACGCTGGACAGGTAATCGGACTGTTCCACCTTGGAGATCACGATCAGAATGCCGGCACCCAGCATCCCTACCAGGGACGGCTCGGTGTGCAGCACCGGATGGGCGACGAAGGCGACGAATACCAGCAACAGGACAACGCCGCATTTGATGAGTAGCCAGCGATCGCGGATTGCTTCACGCTCGTTCAGTGACATGATATCGGCGACCCGCTCGGGATCGACCTTGAATGCACCGGGAAAAAGGCGTGGCAGCGATGCGCAGAGCACTACTGTCACGATGATCACGATCGGTGTCAGGTGGATCAGGAAGTCGTTGAAAGAGAATCCCGCCCGACTGGCGATGATGATGTTGGGCGGGTCGCCGACCAACGTCGCCGCTCCGCCGATGTTGGAGGCGAAGACTTCGGCCATCAGAAACGGCGCCGAGTTGATTGCCAGGCGGTCGCACACCAACAGCGTGACTGGAACAATCAACAGCACTGTGGTGACGTTGTCCAGTAAGGCCGACCCGAACGCCATCACTAGCACCAGCAGGAGCAGGATGCGCAGCGGGGAGCCATGTGAGCGTTTGGCAGTCCAGATTGCGACGTATTCGAACACACCGGTTTGGCGCAGCACACCGACGATGATCATCATGCTAAACAGCAAAAAGATGACTTCCCAATCGATTCCGGTCTCATGAGAGTAGAAGATGTCCTCGGAATTGATAATGGGCAAAGTGACCATGATCGCTGCACCCGCCAGGGCCGCCAGCGTCTTGTTGACCCGGTCGCTGGCGATCAGTGCATAGGTGACGATGAACACAGTGACCGCAATGACACTCATCGAGCTTCCTGCGCTGTTGTCCCCAGTTCACTTGTCACTGCATCGGTCGGGTTCAATGTTTTAGCGCCGCTCTTAGCAGGCGCGATGCTGTGATTACACCGAGCAGCTGTCCGCCTTTGACCACGGCCAGCAGCGGGCTGCGCCGCCGTGACATAGTGGCGGCCACCTCGATGATGGTGTCGTCAGCATTGACTGGGGAAACGTTGACGAGGTAGTCTGGTAACACATCGCGGACCTTTTTGCTGCTCAACTTTTCCGCCGCCTGGTCGGCCGTCGACTCGTTGAGCACGCCAGCCAGCGAGGGATCATCCTGAATATATCGGGGCACAATGAATCGCACCACCTGGGATGCAGGCAGCACTGCATAGGGCTTATCAGACATATCGGTGACCAAGAGTCCAGGAAGGCCGTGCTCCGCGAGCATACGAGCAGCATCCAGTGCGCTCGAATCGATGCTGATTGCCGGAAAGTCTTCGGCAATGTCTTCTGCGCGCATGTGGTGACGATACGTCTGTGTGGTTCGTGGAGTGTGGACGACATCGAGACGAACAGTGTATTTCTAGGATTGCAGGGACACCGCTGTCGACCAGTATTCCTCCCTCACCGCAGACTGACACTGCCAAAGAGGTGGTTCAGTTATCCGTTCTGGTGGTCCCCACCCGTGTGGTACCTGAGTACACTAACTGAATGCTGGAACAGATCCGCAGGCCCGCTGATCTGCAGCATTTTTCTCAGCAGCAGCTACGGGATCTGGCTGCCGAGATCCGTGAGCTCCTCGTTCAAAAGGTGGCGGCCACCGGGGGACACCTGGGGCCTAACCTGGGTGTTGTCGAACTCACGCTGGCGCTGCACCGAGTGTTCGACTCACCCCATGATCCGATTATCTTCGACACCGGTCACCAGGCGTACGTCCACAAAATGTTGACGGGGCGCTGTCAGGACTTCGACAGTCTGCGTAAAAAGGCCGGGCTGTCGGGGTACCCGTCTCGCACCGAGAGCGAACACGACTGGGTGGAGTCCAGCCACGCCAGCGCCGCGTTATCGTACGCTGACGGCCTGGCTAAGGCATTCGAGCTGACAGGACACCGCAACAGACACGTGGTCGCGGTGGTTGGGGATGGCGCGCTTACCGGTGGCATGTGCTGGGAAGCGCTGAACAATATGGCGGCAAAACCGCGCCCGGTGGTCATCGTAGTCAATGACAATGGCCGCAGTTACGCGCCCACGATTGGCGGTGTCGCCGATCACCTTGCCACGCTGCGGCTGCAGCCGGCCTACGAACGTCTACTTGAGAAGGGTCGTGATGTACTGCACTCGTTGCCGCTGGTCGGCCAGGTCGCTTACCGTTTCATGCACAGCGTCAAAGTTGGTATCAAGGATTCCCTATCGCCGCAGCTGCTGTTCACCGACCTCGGGCTAAAGTACGTTGGCCCGGTTGATGGTCACGATGAACATGCGGTGGAGGTCGCGTTGCGTAAGGCTCGCGGCTTCGGTGGACCGGTGATCGTGCACGTCGTTACCCGCAAGGGCATGGGTTACCCCCCGGCCGAGGCCGATCAAGCCGAGCAGATGCATACCTGCGGCGTGATGGACCCGACGACCGGGCAACCCACGAAGATTGCCGCTCCTGGCTGGACGGCGATCTTTTCCGATGCCCTCATCGGTTATGCCATGAAGCGACGCGACGTTGTAGCTATTACCGCGGCTATGCCGGGCCCTACCGGTCTGACAGCGTTCGGTCAGTGTTTTCCGGATCGGTTGTTCGATGTCGGGATCGCTGAGCAACATGCGATGACGTCGGCGGCCGGGCTAGCGATGGGCAGGATGCACCCAGTGGTGGCGATCTATTCGACATTTCTCAACCGGGCGTTTGATCAGATCATGATGGATGTGGCGCTACACAAGTTGCCCGTTACCATGGTGATTGACCGGGCCGGCATTACCGGTTCGGACGGCCCCAGCCATAATGGCATGTGGGATTTGTCGATGCTAGGCATCGTACCGGGGATGCGGGTGGCCGCGCCTCGGGACGCCACTCGGTTACGTGAAGAACTCGGTGAGGCGCTTGACGTCGACGACGGTCCGACGGCGATACGATTCCCTAAAGGCGAGGTGTGCGAAGATATTCCGGCTTTGAAGCGCCGATCGGGTGTGGACATACTCGCGGTGCCGGCTGCGGGGCTGGCCCAGGACGTGCTGCTGGTGGGGATCGGCGTTTTTGCGTCGATGGCGTTGGAGGTGGCTAAGCGGTTGCACAACCAGGGAATCGGCGTAACAGTCGTTGACCCGCGTTGGGTGTTACCGGTGTGTGACGGTGTTCTCGAACTGGCGCATACGCACAAGCTGATCGTCACGCTGGAGGACAACGGGGTCAATGGCGGTGTGGGCGCAGCTGTCTCTACCGCGCTGCGTCAAGTGGAGATTGACACGCCTTGCCGCGATGTTGGATTGCCACAAGAGTTCTACGATCACGCTTCGCGGGGTGAGGTGCTGGCCGATTTGGGGCTGACCGACCAAGACGTCGCCCGTCGGATCACTGGTTGGATTGCCGCACTCGGCCACTGCGGTTCCGGTGACAATGCATGTCAGTACGGTCCGCGGAGCAGCCAGACCATGTAGCTTGGGCCTGGCGACGATGCCGATCGCCATATTCATTCTTGTATAAAATTATTGACGGCCAAGTACACTATTGCCCACCGGATACGCGGAATCCCGTCCTGCCTTCAGTGCGGAGTTGTCGTTTCATTCTTTCGCATAAGATCGTACTCTGCCTAGTTTGCGGTATATCGGTACGGGTGTTAATGCCCGATGACCGTGAGGACACGAGATCAGCGATGTGTGCAGGACCGAGCTATACATTGATAATTTTGGAGCCAGACCAATTTTGACTGCGAACTGGACATTATTTTCTGAGGTAGATACGTGAATTTTTTGAGTCGGATGTATTTGTCGCTGGATTTACTACTCGCCTTTCCTTATGACGACATGCACTGTGGCATCTGAAAGAGATCGTATGAAACCGTCAAAGCCAGCCAGAACTCAATTTTTTATTGCCGGGGGTGGAATCTCCGGTATAATTGTAGCCATTATTCTGGCCTAAGCCGGCGTACGGATCATGTTATGCGAAGCAGCACCTGAAACCAGAGGTAAGGTCGAGAGTCTGCGCTGTAAAGTAAGGTAACCCGATCGAGCACAGTTTGCAAATGTATTGGTTCCTATTATCCAACGCTGCTAACGTTGCTCTCACGCATACTCACCGATAACAGTATGACCGTTCTCAACAATCTGGTTGGCGTGAGTCAAATTTGTCTTTACGGGAACCTCGTTATTGGTCGGTATGCACGCGGAAGGTGGGTAAGGTATTCGAACCGCTTCAACAATATGGGCTGGATCGCGTTGCGCAGCACAGTGCTGATTGTCGATCTGGCCTACCAGGGAGTGGTGTCTCCTACGGATCATCCCATATTTTACGTTCATATGCTACTGTTGTGGATGTGTCGGGTGTGACTAGTTGCGGAGCTGGGCACCACTTCATGTGCGGACTGTATGCAACTGAATTGCCAGTACCCCAGGTAAAGAATTTTTTCTGAGTTTCCGGAAAATTTTCGTTGTGGAGCGTCCGGAATCATCAGCAGCGATCGCGGACCTGGTTCTTAAGGAGCTGTTTAATTTTACGAGTCGACCACCTGACCTAAACTATGTAACGCTGCCCTCAGTTATGATCGTCGATTGACCTACGAGCTAGCGCATGATCGAGCCTGTACTCATCCACTTGCATAACCTCGGTGTCGATATACATTTCGACTTGTGTATTAATGATACCGACTTCCATGATGGCCGGCTAACCGGATTGATATCGGTCTATGGATTCCGGTTTAGTTGTGACGATGCCATTATCGCCTTACCCTATCTGACATTGCTCGATATGGCCACATAGGATCACGTCAAGCAACGTTTTCCTAACCTAAAGCAGCAGCATAGAATTGCACTCGAATTATCGAGTGTGATCCATTTTCTACGTGAGATCCCGGCAACATGTTCTCATTTATACTTCCCGGAGTCTTCACTGTGTACTTAGACAGTGACTAGTCCCATGGTTTTTGTGGTTTAGGGCGCGGGCTTCTGGAAAATATTCGCTTACCGGAGGGAACCAAAGTACGTTCTATTGGTAGCCTGGGGTGATATGGATAGGCCTGGTTGGGTTGTCTATCGACCGGTGAGCCAATGCACACTAGATGAGATCTTGACTGAGTGCTTGGCGCAATGCGATTTCGATGATCGGTTGCAGATTCAGGGCTGGGAGAACGATTACCAGCTGAAAGCAGGTAAGTTAAGGTCGACTACAAAACGTTGGTGGGTGATCTACCGCCACATCTTACCCTGACGCCTGCGCGTGGTATGCGCATGGTCAATCGATTTGCCATTAGCCATATCGATAACGGGTGCGTACCATCGATCGCTTCGTATTCGCACAGAAGTGCCTAAATTCTTTATTGCCGGCGAAGTGGTCTCTTCACCGGAGCCGATTTTGTTATTTCTGCCATGGAGAAGGCGGCCCGCTTCGGGTATGTGGCCGTCAGCCAGGCAGTCAACATTGCCGCTCTGCACGGCTGTGTCTGACCTGCAAATGGACTTGCGGGATCCTGTCCTTTTGCTGTGCCGCGGTTGCGCGGACCGATGTGTGGTGGTGGAATCGTCACCGTCCGACCCTCCCACATGGGCGTTAGACAGCCGACGACTGCACTGCCGAGGCCAGAATGGTCACCACGAGTTCTCGCTGCCATAGCCGTGCTTGGCCGACACGCAAATACTCCTCGACTGCATTGACCGGGTCGATCGAGCTTTTCTGCAAGACTTCCCAGTCCCAGCACAGTCGTCGCACCAAGTCAGGCGAGACGAGATTTTCCGTCGGTACCCCAACCCGCTGCGACACCGCTGCCAGTGCCGCTCTGGCCGCCTCCAGCCGTGCGGCGGCATCTGGTTTGCGCCGGGCCCACCGCCCGGGCGGCGGTGGTACATTAGATAATTCGGTCTCGTCCGGTAGATCTTGGCTCTGTCGTGCTGTTTCCAGCGCTGCCAACCACATCGCAGCGCTGCGACGCTGATTGCCTCCGCCGAAAGCCGGCAGTGCGGTCAGCTCGTCGATCGTTTTGGGGTCGGCGATGGCGGCGTCGATGATGGCGGCATCGGGCAGGATGCGGCGTGGTGCGATATCGCGACGTTGGGCTATACGGTCGCGCGTTACCCACAATTCGCGAACGGCGGCCAGGGCGTGCCGGTCGCGCACCCGGCGGATGCCTGACGTGCGTTGCCAGCGGTCCCGGTGGGTGGGTGGGGCAGTCTCGGTGGTGTTCCCCCTAGTTTCATAGGTCCGCAAGTAGTTGAATTCCTGCGTTGCCCAATCAGTTTTGTCTTGTTCGGCCAGCACCTTCGAGATTGCCACGCGCAGTTCGATCAGCAGCTCCACGTCCAGAGCCGCGTAGTTGAGCCAGTCCGAAGGCAGCGGACGTTTCGACCAATCGGCAGCACCGTGGCCTTTGGTTAACTCGAAACCCAGCAGCCGCTGAACCATTGTTGCGAGGTTCACCCTGTCAAATCCGGCCAGGCGTCCGGCAAGCTCGGTGTCGTACAACGCTGGCGGCCGCATGCCGACTTCGGCCAGACACGGCAGATCTTGATCGGCCGAATGCAGGATCCATTCGTCTTTGCTGATCACGTCGGCGACGGGTCGCAGCGCGGTCAGCGGATCATTGCCGTGGCTGACCGGGTCGATGAGGACGGTGCCGGCGTTAGCTCGTCGGATCTGAATCAGGTAAGCCCTGTTAGAGTAGCGAAAACCCGACGCCCGCTCGGTATCTACCGCGAACGGGCCGTGCCCTTGGTCCAGGCGTTCTGCGGCCGCTGCGATCTCGCTCGGGGTTACGGAGAGGTTCGGTATCCCGCCGGCCGGGTGGTGTAGCGGGGTGGGGTCGGGTTCAGTACCGCCCGGCTGATTGTCCGCCGGTTCGTGCATATCAGGCGCGTGAGCGCGAGCTCAGATCGATGACCCCGGCCGGCGGTAGTCCTGCGGCGTGTTCCAGCACCTCGCAGAATGCTTTGACGTGGACGCCGACCGCGGGGGTGGTTGCTGTCCACGATGCCCGCAGCTCTAGCTGATGGGCGCGTGGCGGTCCAGAGATATCTCCGTAACGCACTGACGTGGTGGCGGTGACGGTGCCGCCCAGCGCGGTGACGTGATCGATGCGCGATTCCAGCGCCTCGATCAGCCAGCTCCACGCCACTTCAGGCAGTAGCGGGTCAATGGCTTCGTGCGAGTCCAGGTCAGCCTGGATATAGGCGACCAGGCGGATGGTGCCGTCCCAAGCGTCGGAACCGTCGGGGTCATATAAGAGAATCAGTCGACCAAACGCGTTTCCCTCGGATCGCTCAGGGAGGATGTCAAGTTCGGGATTCTTGACCTCAGCTCCCAGTGCGTAGCTGTATGGCGCGAGCCGCTGCGGCGGTCGAATGGGGCCGAGTTCAATTTCCGGTCGTACGGTAAAAGCGTTCATTGCCGCGACTGCTTCGCGAAAGGGAGTTGGTTCGGCTGCGGTCACGAGCGCCACTCCTCTTCGTCGCTTCGCTCTGCATCGTAGCCGGCGCGAATCATAAAGCTTGACGGTAGCCCCATCGGCCCACACGTCGTGACAGGCGCGCCGTGTTGTGCTGTTTGAGCTGGTGTGAGCCTCTCCGGATATTTACCGGGATTGCCTCAGGAGGTATCGGTGTTGGCACCAAATAGCGTGGGGCGCTTTCGCGGTGCGCCACGAGCCCTTCAGCGACGTCGGAGCCGCTGAACCCGATGCAGTCTAGGCCGAGCGACGTTTCGAAGGCCGGCCAGGACATGCGGTACCAGTAATTCAGGCTGTATTTGGTCCATGCGGATCGTGTTTTGCTCCCTTTGCATCCCGTTCTCGGCGAGGCGGGCGGTGGTCGGGAGTATCTCAAGTTATCTTCGACGCATGTTGAGACCAGGACGATACGTTCGGCTTCCTCTTCGAAGAGCGCCTCGTAGGTGAGCAGGTAATCTGTAGTCTTGGCCATGCCAACCAGCAGCGGACAGCAAATTGCGGCATAGGCACCGGCCGCCACCCGAGTTCGGTGTTCCCATCGATGATTGTTGCGGTTCGTCTTGCCACCGATATGTTGGCAAGCAGCGCCTTCACCAGACCCGCTCTCACGGCTGGGCCTCGAATCGCCTACACCACCAGCTTGTCGAAGTCGGCCAGATTGAGCCCCCCAAGTCTTTCGGCGGCTGTTAGCCGCTGCTGGTCGGTGTCGACCATAGTCGACGTGTACCCCAAACGTTGCCGCATACAGCCCGATCGACAGCTGACCAACCGCCAGAACACGGCGATCGAGCCGGTCGAGACTGGCCAGCTCCACTGCGGATCAAGACGATGCCGCATGACGGGGGTCGTGATTTGATCACCGGCCAGATTTCAGTGCATTTGCGGTCCCGTAGAATTCAGCTCAGGTGTGTCAAGAATCAGGTTCAACTCGCTTTCTTGGCCTAGGATTGTCGCCGAGTTCGCAGCGAAGGATTAAGAAACTCTTCCTAGTGGCCTGGTTTCGACATTTCTGGGCGCTCCTGATGGTCATGATGTTACAGAGAGCGACGTCGGAGATGTGAGACTGGTCGGCCGGGTCTCAACCAGCCCCGTGGCATTATTGAGCTTGATGAGTACCCGTCGCGAGCTTCTCGAATCGCCGTATCTGGCCGCGGTCAGTGGACGCAAACCCTGCCGGGTTCCGGTGTGGTTTATGCGGCAAGCCGGCCGCTCGTTGCCTGAATACCGGGCGCTGCGCGAACGATACAGCATGCTGGCGGCGTGCTTCGAGCCCGAAGTGACCTGCGAAATCACCCTGCAGCCGTTACGGCGTTACCACGTCGATGCCGCGATCTTGTTCTCAGACATCGTGGTGCCGCTGTGCGCGGCAGGCATCGATCTGGACATCGTGCCAGATGTCGGTCCAGTGATCGGGGACCCGGTCCGCACCGCCGCCGATATCGACGCTATGAAGCCTCTTGATCCACAAGCGATCCAGCCTGTTTTCCAGGCTGTTTCGCTGCTGGTCACAGCGCTGGGTGATGTTCCGCTGATCGGTTTCGCCGGTGCGCCGTTTACGTTGGCATCCTACCTGGTCGAAGGCGGTCCTAGTCGTAATCATTCCCGAACTAAGGCCATGATGTTGGCCGAACCTGCTAGCTGGCATGCGCTGATGGATAGGCTGACCGATCTGACTCTCGAGTTCTTGCGCGGTCAAATCGACGCCGGAGTCGATGCCGTCCAGGTCTTCGATTCGTGGGCGGGAACACTGTCGCTGTCCGATTACCGCCAGTACGTGTTGCCACATAGCGCGCGGGTTTTCGCAACGGTGGCCGAACACGGGGTGCCGATGACGTACTTTGGGATCGGCACTGCCGACCTGCTGGGTGCGATGTCAGCGGCTGTGCGGTCAGGCCAAAAGCCTGGGCACCAAACCGTTGTCGGTGTGGACTGGCGAACCTCGTTGACCGATGCTGCTGCCCGAGTGGAACCCTGTACCGCGCTACAGGGCAACCTCGACCCGGTGGTGCTGTTAGCGGGCTGGCCAGCTGTCGAACGTGCCGCACGGACTGTCGTCGAAGACGGGCGCCGTGCCGTCGATGCTGGTGCGGCTGGCCACGTTTTCAATCTCGGCCATGGAGTGTTGCCGGAGACCGATCCCGGCGTGCTGACCGAGTTGGTATCGTTCATCCACTCGCTATGACGTCCCGCTCGTATTGTGTTGTGGGCGGAGGAATCTCGGGACTGACGGCGGCGTACCGGTTGAGGGCGGCTACGGGTGACGACGTTGCTATCACGTTGTTCGATCCCGGAGACCGACTCGGCGGGGTGTTGCGCACCGAGCGCGTAGGCGGACAGCCGATGGACTTGGGCGCCGAGGCATTCGTGCTACGCCGCCCCGAGGTGCCGGCGTTGCTGGCCGAGTTGGGCTTGTCAGAGCGCCAACGCGCCACCACCGGTGCCCGACCATTGATCTACAGCCAGCAACGGTTGCATTCGTTGCCACCGGACACCGTCGCCGGCATTCCGTCCTCGGCGACGTCGGTGGTCGGCCTGGTTGACGACGCTACAGTCGCGCGCATCAACGCCGAATCCGCCCGCCCGCTGAGCTGGGAATCCGGCAGCGATCCCGCGATGGCCGAATTGGTGGCCGACCGGTTTGGTGAGCAGGCCGTGGCACGGTTGGTGGACCCGCTTTTGGGCGGGGTCTATGCTGGCTCGGCAGCGACGATCGGGCTGCGCGCGGGCGCCCCGAGTGTGGCTGCTGCCCTCGACTGTGGTGCCACTAGTTTGATGGAGGCGGTTCGACAGGGATTGCCGCCGGTCGCGGCCAGGCCGGTTTTTGGAGCGCTAGACGGCGGCTACCAGGTGCTAATAGACGAGCTCGTTCGCCGCAGCCGGCTGAAGTGGGTAGCTGCCACCGTGGCGGGGCTCGATCGTGGGACGCGCGGTTGGACGTTGGTGGACGACACCGGTGCTTGCTGGTCCGCCGACGCGGTGATCCTGGCCATTCCGGCCCCACAGCTCGTGCGCCTGCTGCAGCAGATCGCCCCGCGCACAGTCGCCGCCGCAAGCCGGATCGTGAGTGCCTCGTCGGCGGTGGTGGCGCTGTCGGTATCACGAAACACCACATTCCCGCAGAATTCTGGTGTGTTGGTGGCCAGCGACGAGCGGCTGCGTGCCAAGGCGATCACGTTGTCCTCACGAAAGTGGGGGCTTCAAGGGGACACGCAGCTGGTGCGGTTGTCGTTCGGGAAGTTCGGTGATCAGGTGGCTTCGACTGCCTCGGACGATGAGCTGCTGGCTTGGGCGTTGTGCGACCTGGCCACCGTATTCGATGTGACCGTTGACCCCGTCGATGTATGCGTGAAACGGTGGATCGACGCGATGCCGCAGTATGGCCCCGGTCACGCCGATCTGGTCGCCGAGGTGCGTGCCGGCTTGCCGCCGACGCTGGTCGTGACTGGCAGCCACATGGACGGTATTGGTGTGCCTGCGTGTATCGGCGCGGCCGGGCGCGCGATCGAGGCCCTCCAATCGGAAGTGGCACGATAAGTTTCATGGCCAAACTTGACTACAATGCCCTGAACTCAACGCTTCGTTACCTGATGTTTTCGGTGTTCTCGGTGCGGCCTGGTGTTCTCAGTGCTCAGCGCGACACAGTGATTGACGACGCCCGCGCCTTTTTCAAGCACCAGGAGAAACGCGGTGTCGTGGTGCGCGGCCTCTACGATATCGCCGGACTGCGGGCGGATGCCGATTTCATGATCTGGACGCACGCCGAACGTGTCGAAGCGCTGCAAGCGACTTACGCCGATTTCCGGCGCACTACCACGCTCGGACGAGCTTGTTCGCCGGTATGGAGCAGTGTGGCGCTGCATCGACCGGCCGAATTCAATAAGAGCCACATCCCAGCTTTTCTGGCTGGTGAGGAGCCCGGCGCCTATATCTGTGTGTATCCGTTTGTACGGTCCTACGACTGGTATCTATTACCCGACGATGAACGCCGGCACATGCTTGCCGAGCATGGGATGGCCGCTTGTGGCTACAAAGACGTCCGCGCTAACACGGTACCGGCGTTTGCGCTCGGCGACTACGAATGGGTCCTGGCTTTTGAGGCTCCGGGGTTGGACCGCATCGTAGACCTGATGCGTGAATTGCGCGCTACCGAAGCACGGCGGCATACGCGCGCAGAGACACCGTTCTTCACTGGGCCACGCGTACTGGTCGAACAGCTCGTGAACTCGCTGCCATGACGGCCCAGTTCGACTCGACGGACCCACCCGTTTCGGGGAGATGTATCGCGACGCTCAGTTGTTGCATGGCCTACCCACCGCCACGCCACGGGATGCCGGTGGTCCGCAACCGCTAGTCCAGCAACGGGTTGCGATGGGGGCGCGATCCAGGTGAGGTGCTCGACCCGGGCACTGGGCTCCTATCGCCGCGTGATTTATTACGCCGCTAAGGGATACTCGGCCATCGGCGTCGACGGGTCGGCAGGAGCCACCGACTGCTTGCGGGACAACGCGTGCAAAGCCGGGGGTGTCGGTGGATTTCCGGGTGGCCGATGTGACGAAGCTGGACGGATTGGATGACCAGTGTGATACTGTACATCGACTGGACCTTTTACCAAACCTTAAGCACCGAGCCTGAACTGCAGAATTTTTCTGTAGTTCAGGCGCTACTGCTCGGCAACGAAGCCGGGTGCACGCCTATAGATATGCTTGAGTTCGGCGCACACGATGTCAACGGCTTGCTATCCCGCTGTTGTTATCCGAGGATGATTTGCGCCAGATGTTTTCCGTCGATGGTTGGGAGATCATCTACTTGGGAACGATGATCGAGTAGGTCGACCTCGGTGTCGAGACTTTCGAGATGATGGCTAAGCGACACCCGGATATGGCCGATTGGTGTGGTTCGTATTGGACCGGTGCCGAGTCATGGAACCATGGCTGACCAGCCGGCAGGTTGCATGCGTAGTTCTGGGAAGAGAACGGCTACTAGAGCGTACTGGGAGGTCATTAAGAGTTTAGCGTTTGGGCCACGAGACTTAAACTGTGGCGGTGTTTAACGGTCGGGTGGTTGCAACCGTTTAGGTGTCGTGTGTCGCGGCAGTTCTGACGCATGAGTGTGTTGCGCTACGTCCTCGGGCTCATCTTCAGTGACCATCTGGATGACGATCCAGCCGAGTTCTTTGAGATCGCGAAGCCGGTCCTGGTCGCGGGCGTACTGACTGGCGGTTGGTGCGATGGTGGTAGCCCGTCAATACTCGATAACCACCTTGCACTTTTCCCAGCCCATGTCAACCAACGGCAATCAGTCGCCAGTTTGACTGCACAGGTATTTGCGTGGGGGAATGGGCAGATAGGCCTCGATGAGCAGTAAGCGCAGCTACGTCTCCTTGGGCGCCGTGGTGCCCGGATCGGTTAGTAGAATCGTTGCGCGTAACCTTCGCCGGCCTCGCGCACCCGAGGATCGCTTGGCGGGTAGCATCTTCGCTCGAATACGTCGTTGCCCGCATCAGGGTGTCGAGCTGCGTCACCGCCTTGCCGGTAGACAGTTATGGCTAAGTCAAACACCGTTCTTGCGTAAGTGGTCACCAGCAGTCCGACGATCCGGGTAATCTCCCGACTCGACTAGCTGATTATGGGTGGTCACGCCGATCGGGGATGTGGGTTACGCCAGGTCAGTTCGACGGACTCATCGTCGTCAATACAATCCGAACCGTGCAGCGCTGCCGCGGCGCAATCCTGCAAATAAATAACGGGTTAGATCACAGGTAACTCGGCTACATAGTTGATACGTGCTCGGTCTGCCCCGCCACACAAGTGGTCTAGCGTACCACAAAACTTTGTCCACAAATGCAATCCACAAATGAAATGAAATGAAGTCACGACGAACTCGTACTATTTTGTTGTCGCGGTGGTTTTGGTGGGTGAGTTGTGATTGTGATCGGTGTAGTGCCGGTCTTGGTGAGTTGATCGGGCGGTGCATTTTGGGAAGTAGGTGGTGTAAAAGATCGCTGGTGTTCTCGTTGCTGCCGCGTTGTGGTGGTGAGTGAGGTCGCAAAAAGTAGATCGGTTGTGCTTGACAGGTGATGCGGCTATGAGCAGCCGTCTTGAGGCCCTGATCCCAAGCCGGGGGTTTTACCGAGGTTCTGCGGTAAAGCGTTGAGTGTGGTGATCATGGCCGCAGCGACCACATCAGTGCTGCGGCCCTTAGACAGGTGGCGCAGCTGCACGAACCCGATACTGTGTTCGGCCAGGGCGTTGATGTGGGGGGGCCTGGTTTTTGCCGATGATTAAATCGCCCGCCCAATGTTTTAGAGCACCGCACGGTCGTGCAGCTTCGGCGGCACGCTCACCGATGGTGACCATACCCAGAATATGGCGATGCCCGGTTTTGGTGCGCTGTGCCCGTAGTGTGCCTAACGCCCACCCAGTGTGCACACATGCCGGCCAACACCTGATGTCGTTTCCCGCGTCCTTGCACGAAGAACGCCTTGTACAGCGTTTCGTGAGGTACCTGCATCTTCGGGCCGGTCAGGAGAGGTCGTTGGCCAACACCCCAGCAATGTGTTCGGGACTGTACTTTTTGACTTTTTGGCCAGCAACGCTTCCACCACCGTACGCAACTGCCCACCGCGGCCAGCTGGCCGGCCTTTTCAGTCGCTGGGCCCGCTGCTCACTGCATAGCTAGGCACGGCGCGCTAAATAACCCGATTCAGCTTGTGCACCAGCACATGAAAGGAAAGCCTTTACTTGACATAATGTTGCTTATCGGCAAACGGCCAACGTGGGTGGCATTAGATAAAAGGGGTCGCAACTTCCAGTGACTATTAGCTGATCTACGAATGTCACGACACCGATGTTGGCTATTCATTCCCGGCTGGTCTGCTCACATCGTTTTATGTATGCGGCACGGTTGCCGTACAGTTCAATAATTCAATGAATAATTCGGGTGTTCGATACATCCTTGAGGATGTCTCTGCCGGCGGGCCTTACGGCCGGTGATCGAACATCCTATCTTCCTTTAAATTATATTTATTATATTTTTGTGGTACTATCAGTGATAAGTCACTATGACGAATCTGCTTGTGAAGCCGGGACTCAAGAGGCTATTGATTACAACGCGTCGAGTTGATAGTCGGCCAAACTCCAAGCGGTTGCCGGCAAAAATGGGTTGGGAACTATACCCGGCTGCATGCCATCTATTCGGCGCCACAATGACGTTTCGTTGCTTTCGAGCTGACGAGACAGTGCTCAATGTGATGGTTTATGCTTCTAACGCGCGAAATTACTCCAACTATTGGGTCCGCAGATGAATGATCGCTGGGTGTGATTCATGGAGGGGACGGTTGTTTGCGGTGGCGCTGGAGGGCGGCTTAGTATCGATTGTGGTGCGGCTCCTGTGGGCACGTAGGAGCCGGTGATGGCTTCTGATCGGGGCGCCAGCACGTTGAGATTTGGCTGGGACCACCCGTAAGTCGTCAACGGGGCGGCCTGCGGGACGTTGGTGGCCATCGGGCGGTTTTCCTCACTCGAATCGTCGCTACCCAATACGGAGGAACGCGCACCTATCGAGCACGCACCAGCTACCACTCACTCGGCCAATTACACCGGCTGAGAATTCTCGCTCCCTTGGCAATAAACCACTTCGGCAGCTAAGCACGGGATTCGACACTACACCTCTTCCGTTTAATGAATAATTCGCGTGTTGGGTGAAAGCCCGTGCCGCCCACCCTCGTGAGCTGTACGGGATGCAGTGGACCACCCTGCACTCCCCTCTTTTTGGCTGATGGGGGCTGCATATCATCAATACGTCTCGGTGACAAATTGTGTTATCAGACGTGTTAAGTGATCTCTACTGACTTCGTTCCGCTAGGTCGCTGGCTGAACGTGTCGGTGTAGTAGCTGGTCCCTTCGCCTGAGAGTTTCGCCCGATACATTGCGGTGTCGGCGTCGCGCAGGATCTGACCCACGTTGCGGGAGTCGTCGACTTCGATCGCAACGATACCGATACTCGCACTAAGGTGTAGTACAGCGTCGGCGACGTAGGTCGGCTCAAACAATGCTGCGTGCATCCTGTCTACGACTTTGCTCAATTCAGTATGTGTGATCTTTCCCAGGATAAGAGCGACGAACTCGTCACCTCCGAACCGACCCACCACGTCGCGTGATCGCAGTCCCGCCCGCAATCGTTGTGCTGCAGTCTGCAGCACAACGTCGCCAACATCGTGCCCCAGCGAATCGTTTATGCCCTTGAAATTGTCCAGGTCGATGAACAGCACCGCTGCCAGCAGCTGGTCGGAGGCGCCGCAGCAACGTTGTTCATCGATACGGGCGAGGATAGAAGTGCGGTTAGGCAGTCCGGTCAGCGTGTCGTGCGCCGCTTGATGGGCCAGGTATTGGCTGGCTTGGCGCTCGGCCGTGACGTCGGTGAAAGAAATCAGCAACGCCGCGTCTTTGGGATCGATGGGGTTGAGCGGTCGGCTGTTAACTGACAGCCAAACCCGTGTCCCGTCGCTAGGACGATCGATACCGATGATGAAGCCAGTTTTGAGGGTACCAGTCTGCAAGATCTCGAGCACAGCCCCTCGACCGCAGTCAAGCAGCCGGCCTTGGGAATCATACAGCGGAAGCGTCGCTGCCCGTTGGACAGGATCATCGAGAGCACTTCGGTCACTGACGCCAAGGATGCGCAGGGCGGCAGGGTTCACTGATTCGACGTAGCCGTCGCCGTCCAGGACAATGACTCCTTCCTCCAACAATGCCACGATAGTTTGAAAGCGGCGCTCGACTTGGAGCAGTGTGGTGTGATCACTGCACACCAGCACGAAGCCGTTTTCCATCGTGGCCGCAGATACCCGCATGACCATAGCCACGCCATCCGAGGCGTATTGGGTAGTGTGTAGTACCCCGCCCTCGGTGATGATGGCGCGCGGATCCAGCGGCGCGCCGACAGCTTCACTGATCGGCATGCCTAGGGCGTCTGATGCGGAGCGACGGTAGATGGCCTCCGCGGCCGGGTTCCAACTGGTGATGATGCCGGTCGACGTGGTGGCTATGATGGCGTCACTGACGTGGTTGACCAAACCCGCTTGGAAGCGCAACATTTCTTCCGCGGCTTTCTGGGTAGTAAGGTCACGAAAGATGACCTGGTAGGCGGGTTTTCCTTCCCATACGGTGAACACCGACACCGCTTCGACCTCAAGCATAGTGCCGTCGAGGCGTAGCAGCACCGCCTCCGATGGCTGGGATGCGTCGCCAACCTCGCGCAGGCCCGCGATGCGGGACATCATTACCGGCACGAAGTCGGGGTGGACAAACTCGATCAGCGGGTGCCCGATGATCTGCTCGGGCGACTGTGCGGCCATCCACTTGACACCAACGGGATTGAGGTAGATAACCCGACCACTCTCATGCACACAGGTCATGTTGGGGCTGTGGTCGATAAGCCGTTGGTATCGCTGCGCGACAGTATCATGGTGGCGGTGTTCGTTGTCGGCAGTTGACCCAGCTGAACACTCGCCGCTCTGAACCATGACGCTGCGCACCGTCTCCAACACTTGATTCCTGATTAATTTTAATTTCAACGCATCGTTTCCTTGGGCTAAGGTAGTGCATCACAGCAGGAGTACCGACCAACCCCGTAGACAGTTTTGCATAAAATCTGACGGTGGTGTCGCCGGTTGCTCCGTTCTTCCTTCCTGGAATGACCTTATTGCGTGAACCGAGCGAAATGAGGCACAAAAAAGGGAAAATCTTATCCTAAGGCGGGTGTCATTGGGATGTCCACGAGATGACAAAAAGTAAGGCGCAGGGAATAGAACGTGCGTGAACAGGCTATGGCGATGACCGAGATCGGAGCAGTAACTGGGTACGGCTGGGCACCAGGTATCTATAGGAGGGTTTGTTGAGCGGGAAACCAGCCGCCACCCTCTCGGGAGATACGGGCAGAACCGTGACGAGAACGTGAACGTGTGGTTGGTTCGGGTTAGCGATGACGGTGATCCCGCCGACGGAGCCAGCTTCGCAGCGCGCGAAGCAATCAACGATACGTTGGAGCGCGGATGGACTCCCGGGCTAACAGGTGGGCGTGGTACAAGCAGTTGTCGTTTCTGAGTTCGAATCTCGAGTAAGTACTGGGGTTGCTTCCAATGCCAGGACGGTGGACGGCGGCTAGTCCGCGATTACCTCGCTCTGATGCTTTTCAGATTGGTGTCGCTACCGATGAAGGAATACGACTTCCGTGGCCCCGCAATGAATTGTGTCAACGATGTTTGCCTCCGGCAATGCAGGGATATTCACGGCTGAGGTACGGCTGGATTGCGGCGTCGTTGACGATATGGTGTTTCTGCCCACCGGCTTGTTAATGACCCCGAGACGGTCGATCACTTCGTGCGGATGGGGTCGGCGTTATGGAATATCGAGCTGTTAAATGCGTACAGGCCCTTCCAGGAAGGCAGCCGGGGATTTCCGATGGGAGAAAAAGCTGCCGTGGCGTTCTTGTTGTCACGCAACTCCGGGCAGGTGTATGCGAATGTGTTAGGTGGCGTCATGTCGCACGACATGTACCATGTGACCTCCATCGACCTGGTCCACACCCAGACAGATAGAAAACGTGCGTGCGCCAGGCGCTCCTCTACCAAGCAGGTGTTGACCTCCAGCGCAACTCGGTACATGAATGCACACGGGCCTGGCACCCAACAGTGTGACCGTGCCGAGGCGGCAATCCTCGACGCGATCCTGAACAGGCGGCCGGAGATCTATTCCAGTCAAGCCCCTGATCGGTCACTGCCAAGGTGCAGCGTCAGCCGTTGAACTGGCTACCGCGGCATCTGCATACGAGTATGGGTCCCATCCCCGCCGCGTGTCGCTCCGAGCCATCCACAGCTGTTGGGCGGCCCCACGCCGATGGTTGAGGGACTCAACTCTGAAGACATCTTTGGGCATTGGCGGTTACAACGCTGTAGTGGTACTTGCCAGCCCCAATTAGTGATTCACCCATCGTCGGGCAGCCGGAAGTCGGACCCCGAGTCTGAGTCATTGGCTCAGCCTTGATCCAGCAGCAGTCGGAAAGCCGGCGACCTTACACACCGTACGAAACTAGGCTTTCCACAGCCCGTATCGCCATTATCAACCCGGTCAGCAAGCGCCATGCCCAGCCTTAATCGTCGGTCGCGTGTAACGGCCAAATGCATCGTTGCATGAAATTGAGAGGCAAGGTTAAAATGCTATTCCCCGAGTGGGGCGACACGCTCTGTGAGCCGACTATTGGCGGCATCAATCAACCTGGTAGCGTGCGGCTGCGTGGCAGCCGGCAGTGTACCACTCCTGGACGACAGTTCGGCCGTTGACCGGCACCCCAGTCGATATCGCCTGGTGGTCACTTCACTTGCATGATGGTTGAGTCAACCGAGGTAATAACGGGTCGCAAATGCAGTCAATCGTTGTGCAGCAACATCAGATCAGCAGCTTTACCCACTTCAATCGGTCCGCATACCGATGACTCAAGACCTAGCGCCCTTGCACCCGGCAGGGGTGCGGCATGCAGGACTTGGCAAGTGATCACAGGCAACTCGTCAATAACGCTAAGAAACCGATTGCTCGAGCACCGGCTGCAGTGTGGTATCACGCTCATGCTGCCGCAATATCCGCATGGCGGTAAAGCGGATCGCCGTTATTGTTTGACACAATGTCGGCACCGATGCTAGTGGCCCAACCGAGGGAGGTGGCGCACCGAAACGCGGGATATCCGCAGCCCATCTGAAGCTCCATATCCGAAGTTGTAGCGATGGAGCAACCCGCATCGATCAGCATGATAATCTCGCAGTCATTACACATAATTAACTTGTGCACTGCACCCCTTTTAGTTTTTAGTTAAAGCTTGAATCTATATTACTTAAGTATGCATGGTGATCGGTACGTCGAGATCGTTTACGGCATGGATTTCGCGAACGGTTTCAACTAATAGGGTACATGCTGAGTTTAGTCGGGACGACGCCCATACGGCCGAGACTGTCACGGGACGAGAAATGGGACTTGCGCACTTTACGGGCGTCGAAGAAATGACCATCTGGGGTGGTCGAAATCAGGGCGTTGCTGCGGAGAAGAGTAGAAGACGTAGCACTACAATGTTCGAACCTCGCTGTCTTTAATCCCTGGTACTACCGACCGCGTCGGCGTTGTTGCAACTTCCGCAAAATAGCTACGAATGCGCCCAACATAGTTGTTAAGGTTCCAATTGTCAGTGACCCGTGCATTGTGGTCTGCCATAGGTAGTCGACGGCTATAGACAAACTCAGTAATAACCCATCGATTCGCAGCATCGATGACTTGATGACTTCGACATCGATACCGAAAAAATACTCATCAATCACACCCATACGCCCATCCTCGATTAAGACGTCGGCACGTTGGAATTCCGTAGTCAACGGCTCACCGATAACCATCCACCCCCGATGACAACCGAGCATACACACAACAACCTTATCCTTCCTATGTTGCGAAAGAACATCAAAAGAGGATTCGGTGCTGCCACCAACAACAGCCTATTTTTCATCATCGATGATGCTGTGGAAATTTTACTTTTCCGACATATAAATCGCTTTCCTCGGGTTGTTTGGTGGGCAATGACTAGGGCGTCACAGTGGTGGGCTGAATAAACCGTGTCAAATATCGAAACCCAAATGTAAGACCAGTCCGATGACCCCAATCGATGTCCCGCTGCCGTGACACGGGTCCACAATACTAGTAGATTGAGAATCACGAAGACGAGCTACCAGAATGACCTTGTCGAGCAGCGGAAGAAGACATTAAACAGCGCACCGTGGAGCCTGTGCATATGCTATCCGAAAATGCCACAGGAAAGCACATGCATATGGTTTGCTACCGTGCCAGACACACTGGAATGCCGTAAAATGGCAATGATATCCAGCAGAGTTCGCTCGGACAGTAACTTTACTATGACGTAGAAAGTGCTAGTAGCGAGGTTCGCTACGAAGGGTGCGGAAAGCCAGTCACCCTGGTGTGCCGGTTCACTCAGGCGAACCTTGGGAAACGCCTAATAGGCGAGCATGTGCCGTGTGGTCGGCAGGAACGTTGTCTGCAAACTGTTCCTCGCTGCAATCATTTAGTAGGTAGCGCATGCGCGGCTCTCCGGAGACCACCCGTATCCTTTCGCTCAATCTTGGGTCAGCGTTGACGTCGATGCGTGCGTCGTCGGGGACGTTGAGGCCGCCATGGCTGGTGGCCACCATGCACAGCACCCCGGCGCAGCCCGGAAACTTTTACAGGTCTTTCCCCTCCTCGCCCAGCGTGAGAAAGGTGTTCCAGCCCTTAGTGGATCACGTAAACGACGCTCCACAGTCAGGAGCATCGGAGTTCAGTTCACAGTAGGCCGAGGCAGTCAAGAAACATCGGGATGAACCCTCCGGTAAATACGACCGGCATTCGACTCCGACCGCGGCGACGATCATTCTGATTTTGAATGTCAATGCGTATCCCGTTGCTATGCAAGCGATACCAAGGATAGTATCAGAAAATATGCCCACTGTTTCCGCCGCTAACCACTTGGGCACAAATCCGCCATACCCAGCGACGTCCCCAACGCTGGCTGGAGTTGTTAAAGTTAACGGCTAACGGCGCTGGCCACCCGTTGCTGCGAGGCCTTTAGCCATGACCGTAGCGTCACAAATCACTTCTACTGTCACGATGGCATTGCGCAGACGATGGCGGTGCGACATCCACAGCGGAGTTACGGTTGAAGAAACCGACCGGTTTCAAACAAAAGAACGCCATATCGGCGGGCATGATCGGCCAATCCTCGGGATGGGTGATGTGGTTTATACCGAAGGTGTACCACACCACCACATTGGTGTTCTCGATCAAACGGTTGGCCAAGGTCCATTCCGGCAGGGCCAGCCTGGGACCGCTCTAGTGCACGAACTACCCAGCTGGCGAGTGCTCCTCCGCATGCTTTGGGATAGCCCTTACGATTTGGGCGATGATTTCGGCGCGCCGTAATATTAGGTAAATCGAGATCAAACAGGGACAGGATTGCCGCACCCGGGACGAGCATGTAGGACGGATTAGGCGCCGATCCCGTTAGTGCCGTTCTCGTGGACCACACGCTAGGCCTACTGAGCCTCCCAGCATTAGTCGCTTGCCCTCTTCTTCGGCGGGCAGTGGTGTGTTTTTTGCCGTACCGATAGTCGGTGCAGGTTATCCGACCCCGTCGGGACTATTGCGGTATCGCTCACATACACCGTGTGTTCGGGTACCGTCTATATCGCAATCAAGCCGCACAGTGAAGAAATGCTTATAAATATGATGCATAGGTTCGCTGGTCTACCGACGTCCCGTACTAGTGTTGCTCACCGTCGTCAAGATGCGTGGTCACCATCAAACCTGTTACGCGAATTTCGCATTCGATGTTGCCGTCCTGATAGAATCGCCAGTAAATCAGGTATTCGTAGTTGGCGACGGTAGCGTGAAAGGATACTGTGCACCGGTATCGAGGTCGACGTGCTTCCACAACACCGTGTGATTTTCTTCGTGGATGCAAATGATGTTTTGATTTTTAGGGCTCACCCTTGCTGTCGTACAAGACCTCACTCACCGATATCAAACGCTGTAAAACGGTAGTGGTCATCGCAGTGATTGCGGTACGCTATCTCCGTATCGATGAATGACATGCGGTGGGCGATAGGACGTATTAGGGCCGTGATCATTGCAGATGGCCGCATGCGGCATCATCCCCTCGCGATAGTTGAAATCGACTCGCAACAAAAAGTTTTGCTATTGCAACCGATTTTTAATGATAGTGAAACGACGGATCTTTGGGCTGGGTGATCTGCAGCGGCATCCTGGTGCTCGATTCGAGCAAGGGTTTGAGATTGTCCCGAGAAGGGTTATTCGGCCACCACCTCCGGTGAGCTCCTGTGGTTCACCTTCCTCGGTTTCGAGTAGTTCCATCGTGTTTAAATCGATCACGCAGTGAAATCCCGTGAGATGGTTTCATAGGGATTGGCGTAGCCCGACGACTTGACCCAGGTGTTCGCCCAGGCGAGCCGATGACTTCGGTAGGGTTCGGTGATCATGATGTTTCTATAAGTCGACACATTCATGAGCACGTTGTCCATGTAGGTGATACCGCATCTGCGCAATGCCACTACTACGACAAAATGGTTGTGCAACAGCTCGCCCACCTTGTGCCACTCGTCAAACGGCGTGTTTGCCTGCACCCCTGGCTATATTAGGTATAGGTCAACAATGCAACCGAGTCATCGAACAGCGAAGCCAGTACTTTGGTATGTGCGGTTCGCATCGCGGTTGAAGCAAACGATGACCGCGCGTCGATCCGATACCGATCCGGTGTCATCGAAATTCGCGACTTCTACAATTTGTTTAGCTCTTCGAATTCTATCAAGGCGAAGCCCACTTGGTCGCCTACCCCCTGAGTTGAGTCGCAGAATCACGACCGCCTACCGGAACCCATGCTCTGCGAGGGGTTCCACGTGGGTGAAACGTTCGGGTGAGGAGGTCGGTCATACCTCTCTTGGCAAGAACTATCAGTCTCTGGTACCTCGGCATGTTTATGAGCTGCTAATAGCCTACCCCGCACGCCAGCCCATCCGTGTCGGAAACCACTTTAGACAAAGTCGAACTGCGCTCCCTTGTCATCTAAAACCCGTTGTTATAAGAGCTTGCACCACCGTGATCCTGTGCTGCTAACACTTACGCAGATGTCGTATCATACCATTTATTTAGATAGCTTAATCCAACTGAGACGATGTGCTAGGGGCTATATATAGCTTGTCCGAAAGCTGCTTTCTCTTGGTGACATCCGACACTTGCGATTGCCGCACCACCACAAGCTATGTGGATTCTGACTTTTCGACGAGCTATCATGCCGGCTGATCTCATACGAGTAGTCGGTGCGTCGTCACGTCGGGATACCGCCCTCGCCAACCGGCCAACCATTCGGTTAGATGGCGCTCCGCCGCCGAAACTACCCCGAGTCAGTCCAAGCCCGGAAGTTCAAATACTGTTAAGTCGCTTTACGCGTGCAAGTGCAAGGCGATCAGGTCGATGCCCCGACGCGACACTTCGTTGAACGCGATTGCCGTGGTAAAATCTGAAGGTGGTGAGCTTTCGACTGCCAACCGGACGGGAGGATGCTGTAGATTCGGCATCAATAGATCTTCATTACGGATGATGGCGACTGCACAATTGGTGTGCCAAACCACGCTGGGGCTAACGGAACCCAGTACAACCCGGGCTAATGCACCCTGGTCAGTGAAGCCGAAGACCATCACTTGTGACTTATTGGACATGTCGACCAGCGTCGGCGTTGGAGTTGAAAATACGGCCTCACTTTTGACGATGGCCCTCCGTTTCGCCAACATGGCACCTTCGGGTATTTTGGCTACGTGTGCCACGATGTTGCGATCTTCGTCTTCCAGCCAAATCCTGAAAGAGTCCGGGTATGGTAATGGCGGCTAAGTCGAGGCGGTGGTGGTAACCACGTTGACCACAATCAGGGACATGCTTCTCTCCTCCGCTAATAAGCAAAGACGAAAGCCGGCACACTCAGCGTGGTGAGGCTTTGGTCCTCAACCATACAGACTAGAGGGCCTTCGGCTGGATCCGGTTGGGATCACTCGAAGTTCGTGGTGTGGCCTTGTTTTGTGAGACATATATGCAGACTAGTTGCATGTTTGTCCGCAACACAATCTCCGTCCCGTATCATGCACCCAATACCCGTTGCTGACCAACGCCTTTCGCAGTAAATCACCCGCAAGACGGGTACTTGAGGACGGGAGGAGCCTCTTAGCCGACCGTCAGGGCGACTGTATCACGAAGTCGATAGATCTTCAGCCCGGTTGGTCAGCGTCGGCGCCGGATCGTTCCAATCACGCACCAACGAATCCACCGCCAAGCGCTGACGATGTTTTGCCTGGTTATGGTGCGGCAAGCCTAGGGCCTGACACGCGCCGTGCTGCCACTCAATATGCCGCGACACGTTGGACCAAGCCGTCAGTACCGGTCGCTACAATTTCATGACCTGCCAGATGTCGATATACGGCGACCGACGACGAAGGTGTCAGGACCGCCTGGTCCCCGGCGCACCGCATCGGTGACCGCACCTCCTTCGACCCTGCCACTAGGTGGTCAACGAGAATGCCGAGCTAGCGTGCCGTACTGGGTCGGAACTCTGCCACGACATTCACCAAAGTCATCTCACGCCACCGAGGTGCTCGACAACGACGTCTTCACTTCGCAGATCATCGCTCCACACCTGCGCAATGAGTTTGGTGTAGTGGTTACCCTCAAAATAGATTCTACTGGCAAGGGCAACCCAGGCACAGGCATCCAACACTGCAACCGAGCCAGATGCCTTTCCGGCCCGCCGCAACCGGCGAGACTCGGTCAGGATCACCAGACAACCCTCCGACAGAAACCCCCACCCAGCGAAAAGCTACAGGGGTGCTCGGTGTCGTTCTTCGAGGTCGACGCGACACCTATGTGACTCGGACTACAGCGCCAACATAGCCAAGCACGACATCCTCCAAGTCTACACCCAGCTCCACGGTGTGCTCAGTCAAGCGGAGTCGAAGCCGACCCCCGGCAAGCACACTTGTTACATAACGGTCAGCTACCTGACGATACCTAGGAAACGTTGCGCGCCATCATCTTTAGTAATGCGTCGTTGTGCAGCCAAGAACTGCCTCTTAATCTACAGAAGAGCTTCTTTGCGGGCCACCCGACTGCGTAGCCGGACGGCCACAAGCCGTCAGATAATCAGCGTAGTTCCACTTCTTCAAAAAGTGTTGGCCTGCTTGTAGTCCGCGTTGGTAGAGCTCTTGCCGTTGTTCGACGGTGATGTTGAAGTCTATCGGACTCACCTCGTCTGCAGGCACAAAGATAGTACGGAGCATGGTACATTGATCATCAATGTATGCGTTGTCTTGGTTACTCACCAAGGTCTCTATTGCAGCCATTCCCAACGACAGCGGTCCACGCACCGGGTGAGTAGGCGGAATGCCAGGACGAGCCGACAAGCGAATCCCGAATGTCGGCCATCGCGCATCACCGTCGGATCGGTCGAATAACTCCACCGGAAAAGTTGACAACAGTCCGCCGTCGACCCAGGTCGCGCCGGCTACCTGAACCGGTTCGAACACATACGGAATTGCCGACGAAGCGTGTACTGCGCGTGCCACCGAAAAGTCGTCCGGGTTGATGCCGTAGGCAGCAAGGTCCCACGGGATGCGAACCAATCGACGCCGCGACAAATCACTGGCAGTCACGACCAGCGACCAGGCAAACTGTTCGGGCTCCTCTCCGGTGCGCAAGTCACCGAAGGTGTGCACGCCTAAGTCACCGAGCAAACCGACGAGCAACTCCTCGAGATAGGCCCCTCGGTAGACTCCATCCGACACTAGTAACGACAGCCCGCCACCGATTAAAGGCACCCGTCCAATCAAACTGCGATCAAGGAACTTATGATAGTCGATGGTGCGCATCATTTCCGCAAGCCGGGTCAGCGGCTCACCAGCAGTTTGCAAGGCGGCGATCAATGAGGCAACAAGCGCGCCCGCGCTGGTCCCCGCCACACGAGGAAATCGGTAGCCGGCCGCGACCAGCGCATCTACCGCTCCAACCAGGCCGATTCCGCGAATTCCACCACCTTGACACACCAAGTCGGCATGCACAACGGTCACAGCTATGTACTATAGCACTATCATGTCGGTTTACTGGTGCGTAGTACGCCGACTAAGTCCTATCGACGGGATGCTCAGGAAATTCGATGCCCATCAACGCCGAAGAAATGCACATTCCCGGGTTCTGAATGCAGACGAACGCGGCTGCCCTTTTCCGGCGGGTTTCGGCCATCGACGCGTGCAACGATAAGTTGGTCGGTTACTTTGCTGGATCCTGCGATTCGACCATACAGGTAGGCATCGGCTCCGAGCTCCTCGACCATGTCGATCTCCACTTCGACACCGACGCTGCCCAGCTCGAAATGTTCTGGACGGACGCCGACGATGACATCGCTTGTGGAGCAGGCGATTTCACGTGGTATGCGAATCGGCCAATCCCCCAGCAAAACAGAGGAATCGACGATCGAGAGGGTGGCTAGGTTCATTCCGGGAGACCCAATGAATCCTGCGACGAAGACGTTCTCGGGTTTATGATAAAGTTCACGAGGAGTAGCGAACTGTTGTAACACCCCGTAGCACAGCACCGCGACGCGATCCCCCATGGTCATAGCTTCGACCTGGTCGTGGGTGACATAGACGGTGGTGGCGCCTAGTTGACATTGCAGTTCCGCGATGTGATTGCGAGTTTGCGCCCGCAGTTTGGCATCGAGATTGGACAGCGGTTCATCCATCAAGAACACCTGTGGACGGCGTACGATTGCCCGTCCCATCGCTACCCGCTGACGTTGACCACCAGAAAGGTCTTTGGGTTTGCGATCCAGATACGGTTGCAGGTCAAGTAATTTCGCAGCGACGAGTATCCGATCGCGAATCTCGGTCTTAGAGGCTTTAGAGATCTTTAGCGCAAACCCCAGATTCTGCGCGACGGTCATATGCGGGTAAAGGGCATAGTTTTGAAAGACCATCGCGACGTTGCGATCCCTGGGGTCGACGTGGGTGACATCGCGGTCCCCGATGCGAATACACCCGGAATCCAACGTTTCTAATCCGGCCACCATCCGCAGCAAGGTGGTCTTGCCGCATCCAGATGGCCCTACCACAACCACGAACTCGCCATCATCGACGTCGAGGTCGAGGCGAGCCAGGGCCGGTCGAGCTGTGCCCGGGAACTGGCGTGTCGCTTGCTCGAAAGTCACCGAAGCCATGACTACCTGCCGATCCTGGTGACAGTGATACCGCGAACGAAGGAGCGCTGTGCGATCATATAGATGATGACTAGTGGCAGCATGATTAGCAGCGAAGTCGCCATTATCACCGGCCAGCAGGCTCCGTACTCTCCCCGCATCCGGAACAGGCCCAATGTCAGTGTGGCTAGGCTGTCGCGCTGGATCATCAGCAACGGCCACAAGAAGTCGTTCCATACGTTGATCCAGGTGAGGACCGCAAGCACAATCGCTGCGGGCCGGGCGTGAGGCAACAAGACCCGCCAATAGATCTGCCACGGCGAGCAGCCGTCCAGGATTGCGGCTTCCTCGAGATCGTTCGGCAGCATCCGGAAGAACTGCCGCATGAGATAGGTGCCGAACGCACTCCCGAACAAGCCTGGCACGATCATGGCCCACGGTGTGTCGGTCCATCCTAGGACTCGCATCAGAATGAACTGTGGGATCACCGTTACGGTTAGCGGCATCATTAACGTGCCCAGGTACAGGACGAACAACGCATCGCGCCCGCGAAATTGCAGTCGTGCAAAAGCATATCCAGCCACTGAGCAGAAGAAAACCTGGCCGGCCGTGACGGATCCAGCATACAACACGGTATTGAAAAACATTCGCCAAAAAGGGATCAGAGCAAACACCTCGGTGTAGTTCGACCATTGCGGATGGGCTGGCAAGAGCGTGGGTTCGCGTACCTCGCCTCCCTTCTTCAACGAGCCCGATACCGCCCAGACAATGGGAAACAGCGCGCACCAAGCGATACTGCTCAGCGCGGTGTACACGACGACCGCGCGCAAGACACTGCGCTTAACTATGTGGTCAGTTCGCTCAGCTAAGCCCACTAGAAGCCTCCCACGAATACCGTCGGGTCAGCCGCAACTGCAGCACGGTTAACACCAACAAGATTGCGAACGTCACCCACGCCAGCGCCGACGCATAACCGAATTCTAGGAAAGAAAACGCGTGCTGGAACAGCATGATGCCTAACACATAGGTCGCCGATTCTGGCCCGCCGTTTGGGCCAGTGAGCACGTAAACCAGGTCAAATGTCTGAAACGCGTGAATGACCGAAATGACCACCACAAACGAAATCGCCCCGCGGATCAACGGCACAGTGATGGACATGCATTGTCGTATCTCGCCTGCACCATCAATTTTGGCCGCTTCGTAAACCGTCTTCGGAACCTCCTGCATCGCCGCCAACAAAACGATGGTGGCAAAAGGCACGCTCCGCCAAACGCTGACAATGCAAAGCGAGGCCATCGCCCATCCGGGGTTCACCAACCAGGGGATTGGGCCGATGCCAATCCAGCCGAGCATGATGTTGAGTAGCCCGTTATGAGTATTGAAGATGAACTGCCAAACGACCGCCGTCACCACCGAGGAAATGGCCAGTGGCAAGAAGATAATCGTTCGAAAGATCCCGATGCCCTTGACTTTCTGGTTAAGCACACCGGCAACTACCAGACTGATAAGGACGGTCGGTATGACCGTCCCAACAGTGAAAACCACGGTGTTGCGCAGCGCGATGAAAAACAGCGGATCCGAAGTGAAGAGATTGCGAAAATTCGCCAGACCTACGAACACCGGCGGGGTGAACACGTCCCACTTCTGAAAGCTCATATACAGCGAGAACCCGAGCGGAAACAGCATAAAGACTGCGACCGAAGCCATATTAGGTGCGACGAACATGCGACCGGCCCACGCACGCCGGTGCAAAGGCCGCAAGCTAGTGTGGCTTTTAGCGATACTAGGTCCGGGTACCGCTGTGGTCTCGAACGATGTCATGGACTACGCAACACCTCGTCGACAGCTTGTGCGAGCCCGGCCAGCGATGTCGCCGGCCTGAATCCTCGCAGCACAGGTCCGAAGGCACGGTTCATCAAGGCGTTGATCTTTTCCCACGCTGGTGTGATCGGCAGGCCCGCTGAATGGGCTGGCCCCTCAGTGAGTACAGCGAGGTTAGCCACTCTGTGATGAGCTTTGGCGAATCCCGTCGAATGGATCGCGGATTGCAGGACTGGGACAAAGAGACAGGATTCACCGATCAACGCTTGACCGGCGGCGCCGGTCGCGAATTTCACGAACTCCCATGCCTGTTCCTTGCGTGGGCTGCTGGCCGCGATAGCCAGTCCGGTGACACCGATATCGGAGCAGGCACCGAATCTCGTGGCGGGCACTGTGCCCACCGAAGGCCCGATAGGCAATGACGTAACATCAAAATCCAGCTCGTCGGCTCGCATGAATGTTTGGTAGCGCCAGTGCCCACCCAGCGCGATCGCTGCCTTGCCCAGCGAGAACAGATCGGTCGCAGCCATCCATTGTTGTTCGGATGCGTCTGGCGCCACCTGGTACTTGTTGGTCAGATCGCAGTAGAACTGCACCGCCTCGATAAACGCGTCGTCATCGAAATTGAGATGGGTCGGGTTCATTCGCGGGTTGGACCACGGTACGCCGTTGTTGAGGGCGAACAGTCCGGCCGTGTAGTACGAGAGCCAGGTGTTGACAAAGCCCCACTGCGTGACCCGACCCGATGAATCCCGCTTGGTGAGCGCGCGCGCGGTATCCAGGAATTCGGTGAAACTCCACGGTTGTTCCCAGGTGCAGGGCGGCGGCTGCACCCCGGCGTTTGTGAACAACTGTTTGTTGTAGAACAAGTAGTTTCCGGACCATTGCTCGGGAAAGGCGTACTGGCCTCCGTTGAACGTGAAGGTCTCATACAGCGGCCCGATACTGTCGGACTTCAGTTCCGCGGCAAACGCCTTGTCCTGTCCCAACAACGTGTTAAGGTCCAGCAAAACTCCCCGGTCCGCCAGTTCGGCATAGGTCAAATCCCACGCCATCAGCACATCCGGGCATTTACCGCCAGCGCAAAACGTCGATAGCTGCTGCATCACACCTGGCCCGGACAACACCGCCCGAATCTTGATATCGGGATGGCCGCGTTGAAATTCACCGATAATGCGCATCCGGATATTGGTCTCCTCCGGATTGGCGGCGAAAAAGAAGGTTAACGCGTCGTCGTCGGAACTACAACCAACGGCTCCGGGTACCAGTGCTGCCGCGGTGAGCGCACCGGCACCCCGCAGCAGGCTTCGCCGCCCGAACAGCTTATCGTGCATACCGCTTTCGACCTCGACGCCTTGCCGACCTACCCCGCAGTTGTTTCTTAATATCCTTGGCACCCGATCAGCACGTGGTTTTGCCCGAGACAACCTACGCGGCAATGTAAGAACAGCCCGACGCAAACAATTAGGTTGGCTGGTAATGTCGATCTCATAGATGCGATTATTGTTGCCGATGTCAATCTTTAACAACGCACGCATGCGACCACACAGCGTACTGATAATACCCGAGATTTCATCGATTAGCAAGACGGCACCGGATTGCGCGCGTAGTGCAAATCGACGAGTTTCCCCGGTGACTTTTTTGGCTCCACGCATTTCGATCGGCACCCCGGCGGGAACCAGCACGCGACTGACTGTCCGCCCCGCCTCGGGTACCCACAGATCCAGTAACGTGGCGATATCACCGTCGCAGGAAGCCGCCAGAAACGCCTCTACGATCCCGGGTGTTAGTCACACGGTGGAGTTGGGCTACAGGGTCGCTATGCAGCCGGCCACAAGCCCAGCCCCAGCTGACGAGTTTCTTGACGGCTGCCGGTGATCGTTTCAACAAGTTGGCGATCTTCTCGAACGACACAGCAAACACGCTGTGCAGCACGAACGCAACACGAGGCAGCCGGCAGTACGCTTGCCTCTACCGCGAGATACCTGCCTGGAGATCTGCATCGCTATTACTATTACGGGATACTCTAGTTCTGATAATTGGCTTGAGGTGGCGAGATGTCTTCTGGAGCTATGTCTAGTATGTGGATTTCCCCCCTACGTTGCCGTCGACCTCGACTAGCGCTCCCGGCGGCAAGCACCGTGTTGCTCCCTGTGCATCCGCCACACAGGGAAACCCGAACTCGCGTGCCACCACGGCGGCGTGTGACATTGGATTACCGAGCTCGGTTACAACATCGCGGCGTAGCAGAAGACCGAAGTATAAGCCGACATCAGTGACCTCCGCGACAAGAATCTCGCCGGGCTGGAGGTCGTCGATGATCTCAGGTCGCAAGATCAGCACTCGGCCGCAGGCCCGCCCGCTGGAGACTCCGACACCGCGCAGGATGTCCCCGGCGCCCAACGCGCTCGACGACGTGGTCAACGGCTGCCAGCTGCCGCTGAATACCGTCGGCGGGACGATGGCTGCCAACCTGTGGTGTTCGACTCGACGTCGGGCGATCAGTCCCGAAACGTCCACCGGGAGCCGGTCAAGTTCGTCAAGCTCGTCGACCAACAGGTAGAACACGTCATCTGCGGTGTCGAAAACACCGGCGTCGGTCAGCCGGCGTCCATATTCACGCAGTAGACCACGCAGCACCCCAATGGCGCGCACCACCCTGTCCGGCGAACTTCGCGGTCGCGCAGTTGGCGGGCAGCTAACAGCGCAACAGGCATGGCCCACCGTGGAATCCGCGGATGCTGGGGCCGGTGGCGCAAGAAGAGCGCTTAACGCTTTGGTGATCATCCGGACCAGCAACTCGGGATTGTCGGCGTAACTGGACGACAGCATCTCCACTTCTGCTGGACCTCGATGCTCGGTCAATGCTAGTTCAGCTCGCACGGTTGCATGAAACTCCGGCGCTTCGATTGCCAGTTTATTAAGGTGCTCCCCCGGTTCGGCCAGCAGGCGTGTCACATTCGGGTCGCGCCACGCCGCGCTGACCAGTCGTTGCACCGCCTCTACCAATCGCGCACTGACCAATTCCGTCCCCGCGGGAGGTGTGGCCGCTCGCCCACACAGACCGCGCAAACACGTTGAACATGGCGCACAACATGAATGACCCCGACGCCAACACCCAGTCGTGCACGACATGATCACGCGCCAAAAAGAGCAGACTCAGCAGCCGGCGATCGTCGCGTTGGGTGACATCAACGCCAGCAAGATGTTCCAGACGATCGACATCGTCGATGTAGGCGCTGGTATCTCGGAGAGAACCGACGCTTAGGTCAACGAGGTTGATACCGAGTACCCCAATATTGCGGAAGATGCGCAGTTGCCTATGTACGCGGTTGGATTCCGACGGCGGAAGTTGCTTACCAAAGATCGGTAGGGAGCCCATACTGGGGCCAAAGAATCCACTGTTGCTGACAATGGTTACGGGTTTCACGAACGGCACGGTTTCTGCCATAACATGCCCCGACGTGATGCCCCCCATACAGTCGGTGGGCGAATACCGCGACTGTACGCATGGCGATTTCGCGCTGAATAATCCCGCTGGGCTGCAACCGCTCGGCGATGTACACACCTACCGGCACGCAGGCCCCGCACAGTCACCGATGAAGACGACGGCGAGAACGGACCAGGCAGCGCCTCCGGCAAATTGGTGGCCAGGAAAGTAGGGAACCGCGGATCGATTGGAGTGTCCAATGCGCCGTTAATTCCTTCTGGCCCAGCGATCTGGGTACCACTCCGTCTTTCAGAAGGCGCGTCAACGGCAGGCAAGTGTTGGATATTAGCCAGTCGCCAGGGCGCTACCATCAATCACCCAACCAACGAAACCCGGCCGCGGATCGCCAGTGTGAAGTCGTCGATACATTCATCGAAGTTCCAGACCGGTACGAATTCCCACTTATCGCGTGGCCGTGAGGTATCTATCAATGGCGCGCTCTGCAAAAGTTTTAGTTCGGCTAAAAAGCCGAGGCTTCGTAGCGCCGCCAACCGCGAGCCCAGCGGCACGATCGGCCGCCCGAGTCTAGCGGCGATCTGACGAAATGTCTTCTCTCCTAGTGCCGCGAGATTGACTGGACCAGTATTTATCTCGGTGTCCATGATTGCGCGGATGAACAACCGAAGCGCGTCGTCGGTGTGGATAACCTGCAGGGCGTGATCGGCGCCAATATCGGGAAGCACGAGCAAGGCCAACTCCCGGCGCACCCAATTGTCGACTCCTCGGCCGACGACCAACGCGGATCGAATCGCGACCCACTGCATTCCAGAATTGGCCAACATTTTCTCAACACGAGCTGTGTGAAGGCCGTCAGTACTGGCCGACGTCATAGCGTCGTCCTCGGTTGCTGGAGTAGTTGCCTCACTGTACAAGTGCGCCGAGGAAGCGAAAACGACACGTCCGGCTCCTGTCTTGGTCATCGCATCCAGGACGTTGCGTACACCCTCGATATTGATCTGGTTCTGTGGGCGCCGTGCCCAGGCACAGTGAGCGACCACCTCGGCGCTCATGACAGCGCAGCGGACGGCAGCAGTGTCTCGGATGTCCGCTGCGACGAAATCAGCTTCACTCGGTCAGCTTTCGGGACGATGGCGGGCGATACCGACGACAGTGTGTCCTTGGCTGAGCAGTTTGGCAGCGAGGCTGTGGCCAAGTACTCCACTTGCTCCGATAACCACGATTCGCACTGCTAACTCCTACTCATGCCTAGTCGTCGTTCATAAACGCCGCGTTAACTAGATTATCGAGATCCATGTCCGTGATGTTTTTCCGTGGTCTGCTCGCTGGTCGCAACCTTCGTCGTGCCCTCGGCTTCATTTGCCAACCCGAGCAACAAATCTAACATACCCGCCTGCCGAAGATGCTTGACCGGAATGGCTGCCACGACCCGCTGGATTTCGACTTCCTCGGGCACCGCGGCCGGGGTGCCTTGCTGCACGACGCCGACAAGTTCGGTTCGCATGTAGCCGACCAGTGCGGCCGAGTTCGGGTAGTCGAAGATGAGTGTGAGCGAAAGGGATAGATCGGTGGTGGTTTTGATTCGGTTGCGCATTTCGACCGCCGTCATCGAGTCGAAGCCCAACTCCTGTAACGCCTTGTCCGGGTCGATTGCTTCGGACGTGGTATTACCGAGAACGGTGGCGATGTGAGATCGTACCAGGTCCACCAGAACGGCATGTTGCTCGTCTTCGGGAAGCCCGAGCAGCCATTGCGCCAAAGCAGATTTCGATTTCATGGTGGCCAGCGAGTCGTCGACCTGACGCCGGGTCGGCACCATTGATTAAGTCGACGAAAATCGGAGACAGCTTGCCCCCATTGAACTTTGCCCGCAACGTAACAAAGTCGATGTAGGCAGGGAGCAGGACCGGTTGGTCGGCAATCAATGCGGTATCCATCAGTTCCAGCGCCTGATCCGAGGACATCGCCACAATATATCCCGACCGAAGCGGGCCCGGCCGGCGACGCCTAGTTCCCCGATCATCGCGCTGGCCTGATCCCACAGACCCCACCCCAGCGACATCGCCGGCAATCCCTGGGCCCGCCGATGCACAGCCAATCCATCAAGGAACGAGTTCGCCGCCGCATAATTACCCTGACCCGACGAACCCACCAACCCGGCCATCTACGAGAACATAACAAACGCCGACACATCCAAGTCGCGGGTCAACCCATGCAGGTTCCAGGTCGCATCCACCTTGGCCCGCAACACCGCATCCACCCGCTCCGGCGTCAACTAGGAAATCGCCTCATCGTCTAGCACTCCGGTTGCGTGGATCACCGCCGACAGCGGCCGCTACACTTCGATATCGGCAATCACCTTGGCCAATGCTGTTCGATCCGCTACGTCACAGGCCACCACCTGGACCTCCACACCGGTTGCAGCAAGCTCGGCCATCTACTTCACAGCGCCCGGGGCATCCGGGCCACGCCGACTCACCAGCAGCAGATTACGTACCCCATGGCGGGCCACCACGTGACGAGCTAACACCGAACCCGCCATCCCGGTACCACCAGTGATCAATACGGTTCCCGCCGCCCACGCATCCAGCATCATCATTACGACCTTGCCTACATGGCGTGCGTGACTCACATAGCGCAACGCGGCGTGCGCACGTCGCACGTCAAACGTCTTTACCGGCAATGGCCGAAGCACCCCGACATCAAATAGTGCGACCGATTGAGCGAGCATCTGCGCAATGCGCTCTGGCCCGACTTCGAGGAGATCGAAGGCGCGGTAACGCACACCTGGGTATGCCCGGGCGATGACATCGGGATCACGGATATCAGTCTTGCCCATCTCCAAGAACACTCCACCGGGGGCAACCAGGCGCAACGAAGCGTCCACGAAATCGCCCGTTAGTGAGTCCAGCACCATATCCATGCCGCGCCCGCCGGTGACCGCACGGAACTTGCCCTCAAACTCCAAGCTGCGTGAATCAGAGATGCGATCGTAGTCAAAAACCATAGCCTGCAAGGTGTCCCACTTACCTTGGCTGGCAGGGGAGAACACCTCCAACCCCAAATGCCGGGCCAACTGCACCGCCGCCATCCCCACACCTGCCGGTGGCAGCGTGCACCAACACCCGCTGGCCTGGCTTCACGTCGGCAAAGTCCATCAGCGCGTAATAAGTGGTGGCGAAAACCACTGACATACTGGCTGCTTCTGCGTTCGACCAATCAGCGGGTATTGACAGTAATAGCCGGACGTCGGCAGCGACCAACGTGCCGGTGCCCTCGGGAAACAGGCCCATTACTCGGTCACCAACATCACAATCGGTCACTCCCGGGCCGACTTCCACCACCACGCCGGCTGCTTCACTGCCGAGCGACGCATCATGAGTAAACATGCCCAACGTGATCATGATGTCGCGAAAATTAGCGGCGATGGCACGAATGGCTACCCGGACTTGGCCGGGACCCAACCGCACATCGGCATTGGGAACAGGCTCCAACTGCAGATTTTCGAAGGTTCCTGCATTGCTGATACCCAACCACCAGGGTTCCTTGCCCGTCGGCACCAAGACACTGTCAACCGCGCGGCTGCCATACACTCTGGCGGTATGCACCGTTCCACCGCGTAGCAGTATTTGTGGTTCTCCGGCTGCCAAGGCCACAGCTACCGCTTCAGCATTCATGGGCAGTTCAGCGTCAACCAGTATGATTCGCTTGGGATGTGCGGTCTGTGCCGACCGCACCAACCCCCACGCCGCCGTGCCCGCCAAATCGATAACGTCCTCCCCCGGCAACCCGACAGCTCCCCGAGTCGCCACCACCAGCACTCCAGAGTCGCGCTTAGTCAACCAAGACTGGATGGCGGCCAGAGCTCGGTGTGTGCGCTCATAGGCGGAGATCACCGGATTTTCTTTTTTTCAACAGATTCGAACAGTTCGTACAACGGCGCCTCCTCGGAACCCGCCCCCAAGCAATCAGTCGCCGGTGACCAAACCACCTCAAACAACCGATCCGGACCTGAGTTCGACACCGCGGCCAACAACTGCTGACCGGTTACCAGCCGGGCCATCATCGAAGCTACCGAGATTACTGGCAGCCTTAACCCATCGGCCAAATCAATCGACACCGATGAAAGTCCGGTCGGACCCACCGGAGCGATCCGCGCCCATACTGCCGACGCACCGGGGGCATGCAACGAAACACCTTGCCAGGAGAAGGCACCAGGACCGCACTCTCGGCAGACTCAGCACTATCGGACGCTAGTATTAACGCAAGCAAAGCCGCATCTAAATAATGCCGGGTGCGCACCGAACCCGCTTACAGCGCCGGCGGTATCGGGCAACTTCACTTTAGCAAACACTTCATCGCCAGGTCGCCACATCGCGGTCAGCCCGCGATGTGGCGGGCCGTACTAGCATCCACGAGACGGCAACTGATCATAGCCGTCGCCGATGTCCACCTAGACCGCACCCACCGGTGGCCACACAGACAAATCTGCAACCAATGCTGGCGCCCCGGCACGGAGTACGCCTTTGGCGTGGCATACCCATCCGGAACCGGAATCGGCCCGCGAAAAGATCGAAATACTGCGATGGCCTGACTCGTTCGAATCTTGAGGCGGCTCCACGACGACTTGCATTGCAACCGAACCCAGCCCAGAATTCCCAGCCGACAATATCAATGGCGTCTGGAACGTCAGATCATAGACCACTGAACAGCCGACTGCGTCGCCAGCACGAATCGCCAACTCGACAAATCCCGCCCCAGGAAACAGCACCACACCACCAACGACGTGGTCGGCCAACCACCCCTGCATATTGGGCGACAATCGTCCCGTCAGCATCACACCGCCTGAGGCCGGCAGTTTCACCACCGCGCCTAACATTGGATGCTTACTAGATCCCAGACCCAAGCCGATAGCATTAGCCCTCACACCATCGCTGACAAGCCAAAACCGCTTAAGATCAAGGGAATAGGTGGGCAACTCGACGAAGTTATCCTGGCCCAGCACAGCGCGCCAATCCACATTCATGCCAGAGACGAACGCTTGCGCGACGGCGTTGATCAGCGTTGTCGGCTCAGGACGTTCCTTGAGCAGTGCAGACATCGTGAGCACCCGTGCATCGGACAACGACTCTTCGATCGACGCGGTCAGGCCGCTGCTCGGCTCAACTTCGAGGAATCGATTTCCTCCAGCTGAATGCACGAAGCGTATAGTGTCGGCGAATCGCACCGCTTCACGAAAGTGTCGCTTCCAGTAAGCCGCTGACGCGAAGGCTTCGCCAGCTAGCTGCCCAGTCACATTCGACACGATGGGGATGGTGGGGCCGCTCGATCGCAAGTCCGGCAGCAACCGCTCCGAATTCGTCGATCATCGGGTCCATACACGGAAAGTGGAACGCGTGAGAGACGGCCAGTTGGTGCACTCGGTGGCCGGCGGGCACGGAGTTCGTTAGTTACCGCAGCCACAGCATCCTGGGCGCCCGAAAGCACCACCGAGGCTGGTCCATTGACTGCCGCTATATCCAATCGATGCCCAGTAGCGGTCGCACCTGCTCTTCGGAGGCCTACACGGCACTCATCGCCCCTCTTGCCGACAAAGTCGGCATCAACCTGCCGCGGGCGGCCACTAGTATCGCAGTGTGCTCCAATGAGAGCACACCAGCTACATGCGCGGCGGACAACTCTCCCGCCGAATGACCCATCACGAAATCGGGATACAAACCCCAGGATTTCAACAACCGGAAAAGCCATTTCCACCGCAAACAGTGAATGCTGTGCAAATTCTGTTGTTATCAAAAGATTTTCGTTATTGCCCCATATTACTTCACGCAGCGGGCGCAATAGGTGCCGGTCTAGTTCGTCCACCACGGTGTTAAACGCTTTAGCGAACACCGGGTATCCGGCGTGCAATCCCATTCCCATGCCGAGTCATTGAGCTCTTTGGCCGGGGAAGACGAATACGGTCTGGCCCCGGGTGTGGAGGTACCCCGAATGACCGACCCGAGTTCATTAGCTGCCAACTCGTCTAACCCAGCCAGCAACCGGTCCCAATCACCACCAACCACAAACGCCCGATGCTCAAAAGGCCGAACGACCCGCCAGAGTCCACCCCACATCGGCAACATCAAGCTCGCCATAGGTACGCACATGCTCGACTAACCGCGCCGCCTGTTGGGTCAGCGTCGCTTGGCTTTTCGCCGACACCACCCACGGCACCACGGGGATTTCAGCGACCCGTCGCGGCTCGGCCGGTACGGACTCGATGATCACATGCGCGTTGGTGCCGCTAGTCCCGAACGACGACACCTCGGCCCGACGCAATCGACCATTGGCCGACTCATCTTTCCAAGGCCGCGCCTCGGTCAACAACGACACCGACCCCGCCGACCAATCCATATGCAACGTCGCTGGCAACACCTCATGGCACATCGCCAACACCATCTTGGTTACACCAGCAACCCCCGCAAAAGCTTGCGTGTGACCCATATTCGACTTAATCGAACCCAACCACAAAGGCTCACCCGAACCGCGGTCTTGCCCATAGGTCGCCACAACAACGCCTGCGCCTCAATCGGATCACCCAACGTGGTTCTATTCCCGTGGCCCTCCACTACATCAACATCAGCCGCTGACAACCCCGCATGAGCCAAAGCCGCACGCACCACCCGCTGCTGTGACGGGCCATTTGGCGCCGTCAACCCGTTCGACGCACCATCCTGATTAACCGCCGAACCCCGCACCACCGCTAACACCGGATGCCCCAACTGCTGCGCATTCGACAAACGCTCCACTACGAGTATGCCGCCGCTTTCAGAGAATCCGACGCCGTCGGCAGCCCCAGCGTAAGCCTTGCACTGACCATCCGGGGCCAACTCGCGATGCCGACTGAACTCTACAAAGACTGTCGGCGTGGCGTTGACAGTCACACCGCCGGCCAGCGCCAAATAGCACTCGCCGGAGCGTAGCGACTACACCACCATATGCAACGCAACTAACGACGACGAACACGCTGTATCCACCGACACCGCCGGGCCCTCCAGCCCCAGCACATACGACACCCGCCCCGACGCCACGCTCGTCGACTGTCCAGTCAGTCGGAAACCGTCTACGACTCCGACGGCGCCCAGGCCGTAGCCTTGAGTGAAACACCCCGGTGGCACTGCCCCCGTAACTCGGCAGGATCAATCCTAGCCCGCTCTAACGCTTCCCAACTCAGCTCAAGCAGCATCCGGCCGCGGATCCATCGCCAACACCTCACTAGGCCCTATGCCAAAGAACACAGGGTCGAAGTCGGCAACACCGTCGACAAAACCGCCGGTACAGGTGTTGCACGTGCCCGGAACGTCGGGATCGGGGTTATACAGACTGGCCAAGTTCCAGCCACAATCGGTCGGAAACTTTGACATCACACCCCGGCCATTGGCGACTATTTGCCATAGGGCCTCTGGGGGATTCACTCTACCTGGGAAGCGGCACGACATACCGATGATCATGATCGGGTCGTTGGACCGCTCCAGCAACTCCCGGTTGGTGCGCTTTAAGCGTTCAACCTGGACCAGTGCTTTGCGCAACGCTTCAGTCGCATGTTCATGTGTTCATGTTGGAGTTGATCAACCATTACAAACCTCGCCTAACATTTAGTTGTCTCTAAACGCCGAATGCGGTCCTCGCCGAGTCACAAATGGTGCTGCATGAAGCGACGTCGTTGTTTTTTCGACTGTTATTGATTTTCGACCAGCTCGTTCTGCTCTCTGACCCAAGAATGTCGCTGGTGAGTATGGCCAACTCCGGCAGGATTTCAAAACGTCGGATACTCTCAGTTTTCATGCATCAAATTGCCGCAGTGCCAACGCCGCCGCAAAATCGCGAGGCCAGGTATATTAGACATCCACAAGTCGGCGGCCCTGGCAGCCCGGATCAACACATCACACAGTTCGATCGCGCCGGCTTCTTCATAGAGTGCTATGGTAACAGCCTCAGCTGCGCACCGCACCTGATACACGCGGTCCAACAAGTCAGTCAACAACACGACGACATCCGCTGGCAAGGCCCCAGCCTCCCCGCGGTTCATCAAGGCCCCTTGCTCGTATGCGCGCTGCCGGCAAGACGGCCGACAGTACCTGGCGGCGCCGACCCATCCCGACATCGGTCACATTTCGACCACACCAGCGGCATGGTATGGAGCCGGAAACGATGCGTCACGCTTTGTCGACTTTAGTCCGCTAGTCCGTTAAATTGTGCGACCCCAGGTATCCTTGCGATGGTCACATCGCGGACCTTACGTGCCAGCACGGGAACTACACGAATCCTCGTAACGTTTGGCAAGCGGAGAGAACCATCCGCACAGAAGCCAAGAGCACTATAGCACTATAAGGGCAAGAACTCACAGCACTATAAAACACTATGACTTAGTTAAGGTTAAGGAGAGTACGCCGATGGCTGATCGAGTGCTGAGAGGCAGTCGTCTCGGTGCCGTGAGCTACGAGACCGATCGCAACCATGATTTAGCGCCACGTCAGACAGCGCGGTACCGCACCGACAACGGCGAGGAGTTCGAGGTCCCCTTCGCTGACGATGCTGATATCCCCGGTACCTGGCTGTGTCGCAACGGTATGGAAGGCACCCTGATCGAGGGTGGCCTGACCGAGCAGAAGAAGGTCAAGCCCCCACGTACGCACTGGGACATGCTGTTGGAGCGCCGCTCCATCGAGGAGCTCGAAGAGCTACTCAAGGAGCGCCTGGACTTGATCCGGTCCCGCCGCCGCGGCTGACCGAGTTATGCGCACGCGCTATTCGAGCACGCTGGAGTCGTCCATCGATGCCCCATCGAGTGACTCTGACCAGTGCCTCGCGAATGTTGGATCCGCTCATTTTAGACACACCAAACTCACGTTCTGTAAAAGTAATAGGCACTTCGATGATGGTGAACCCGCTGTTCACAGTGCGCCAAGTGAGATCGACCTGGAAACAATAGCCCTTTGAGGCCACACCGTCCAGATCGATTGCCTCGAGCACTTCGCGACGATAGGCACGATAGCCGGCGGTGATATCGTGAACGCCGATGCCGAGCGCCAACCGCGAATATGTGTTGGCCGTTTTAGACAAAGCCAGGCGCTGCCACGGCCAGTTCCGCACCGTCCCCCCATTGACATAGCGCGAACCGATGGCAAGGCCGGCTCCGGCGTCGACGGCATCGAGTAAACGGTGTAGTTGTTCGGGCGCATGACTTCCGTCCGCGTCCATCTCCACCAACACCGAGTAGTCCCGACTCATGCCCCAGGCAAACCCTGCTAGGTACGCCGTGCCCAGACCATCCTTGGTGGTACGGTGCATCACGTGGGTACAACCCGGATCGACCTGTGCGAGTTCGTCGGCAAGTTCGCCAGTGCCATCGGGACTGTCGTCGTCCACAATGAGCACATGTATCCCTGGGCATGCATCCTTTAGTCGCCCATGGGTCACCGGCAGGTTCTCCAACTCGTTGAATGTGGGGATGATCACCAGGACGCACTGACTGGGACGATTACCCAATATTTGGCGCGCAGGCTGGCCGGTGGTCATTTAGCTCCTTTGTGTCGCCCGAAATAACGTTGCTGTTGGCCGTCCCTATAAATAGAGCGGAGTGTAGTAACCACCCGGCTCGGGTGGATTGCCGGTCGACATCCCCCCAGGCGGAGTGTCAACGCCTCCCTCACATTCGCCTGACGCACCCGAGTCTTCATACTCGCCGGTGACCCTAGACCTAAAACGATCCGGGCACGCAAACCATTATTGTGCCGCATGGCAACGAGTACGACCGCTCCAGCCGCTCCGACTAGGATCCACTGTATGGTCAGCCCCCAGCAAGTTGCTGGAGTCAGCTTCGTCTTAAGGCGCACCTGCATGTCCAGATAGGCGGGCGCAAAGAAATCGGTGCGGACCAATTCGCTGCCGTTCGGTGCGATCACCGAGCTGATCCCGGTAGTGCCGGCAACCACCGCATATCGGTCGTGTTCCACGGCCCGGACTTTGACGAAGGCCAGCTGTTGCTCACTCATCGTTTTGTTGAACGTGGCGTTGTTGGTGGGCGCCGCCAGCAATTGGGCTCCATTGAGGACCGCTTTTCGCGCAGCACGATCAAAGATCACTTCCCAGCAGGTGGTCACTCCGATAGGTACCCCCCCTATATGCACGACACCACTGCTTTGGCGGGGCACGATGTGGCTCACCCGATCGGCATACCTGGAAAGACGCTTAAACAGCCACGGCATCGGCAAATACTCGCCGAACGGCTGCACAATTTCCTTGTCATGGCGATCGGCCGGTCCAGTGCCAGGATTCCAGACAAGCACCGTATTGGTGTACTCGGGGGCTCGTGATACGGGGCCTGGGGCATCAAGCACGGTGCCTACCAGGATCGGCGCGCCAATCGCCGCGGCCGCCACCGCGATCTCTTGCCCGGCTTCGCCATTAACTAGTGGATCGATATCCGACGCATTCTCGGGCCAGATCACGAATTGAGGTTGCTGGACGATTCCAGCACGCACATCCTCGGCTAGTCGCAGCGTCTCATGAACGTGGTTGTCCAACACAGCTCGGCGTTGCGCGTTGAAGTCAAGACCGAGCCGCGGCACGTTGCCCTGTACCGCCGCGACAGTAATCACAGTTTCGTCGCCCGATCCCGCACCCGCGTGCCGCACCTGGGGCCAAACAACGACGGCAGCCAGCAACACCAGGCACATGCAAACACCTGGCAGCACCACCGCCGGCGGTGGATCGCTTTTACTCGACCGGCCACTGCTTCGCCACCATTTAACGACTTCCAATGCGATCGCAGTAGTGCTACATCCCACCAGCAAGACCGCCATCGAGAGCAGCGGAGCGCCACCAAGTTGAGCCAATGGCAGTAACGGACCATCGGCTTGGCCGAAGGCCACCGACCCCCAGGGAAAGCCACCGAAGGGAACGACCGACTTCAACCACTCCTGCGCCGCCCACACCACCGCAAACCAGATCGGCCAACCCGGCAGCGGGCCCACTACGACAGCGAGCAAGCCGAAGAAACCGGGCAAAAGCGCGGCCGCTATCGCCAGTGCCCACCAGGGCATGGCACCCACAAGACTGCTGATCCACGACAACAACGGCAGATAGAACGCCAACCCGAACAGAAATCCATAGCCCAGACCACCCACGGGTGTCGTGGTTGGGTGTGTTAAGACCCAAGCCAGCAGTGCGAAGGCAACAACGGCGGCCCACCACCAGTTCAGCGACGGGAAGCTGGTGCAAAGCAGCAAACCAGCCACCACCGCGACAACCAGCCGTGGCAGACGCGGCACCAGCTTAGCCCAGTTAGCGTGTATCAATGCTAGCGTCGCAGCACCCATTTTCGCGAGTGCGTGGCGCACTGCGGCGCGCAGCTGAACGACCCGGCTGGGTACGGCAACCGTAGCCAAGGCTCCGTTCACCGGGCCGTCATCGACTAGGTCGATATCGATGATCTCATCAACCATGATCACAGCACCCCAGGGCACGGTTTGGCGGCAATGCGGTACGGCGTCGGTCGAGCCCAGCCACGGTAAACGGGCACCCGCGAACATCGGTCAGTAGACCAGCACTGGACGGCGTCGCGCGGCGCACCGATTTCAATGGCCCAGACGTCCCACACAGCATAGGAGACCGGCTTGTGAGGAACCAAGGTGCCAATCTTGCCGTCGGGGGCACCACCTGCCCACCAGCCACCTCGGGTCGCGCCAGCGAATGCCGCTCGCGCCGAGACTGCGCGTCCAGGAGTGTAGTGATTGACCGCTGCCTGCACGCTGACCCACGGACCAAGACGTATTACCGGGGTGTCGAAACCTAGCGTAAGGAGCATGCCGTGGGATGCTAACAGTGCTAGCGGGTTGAGTTCGCTGCACCGCTTTACACCAAGGTGAAAGGCGTGCGTGCCGTTGCCGCCCCCAGAGCGCATCAAATTCATTTGCACGCCGACGATGCCAGCCCCGATGCGCCCAGTTTGGCAACCTGATCCGTGGTCACCATATCGATGTGCTCCAAACGGTGCCCACACCGGGCCACCGCACCCACCCTCAGGTCAGCGACGACGCTTTCGAAGGCGGCGACCGCTGCATCGCAGATGATGTGACACTCCGCCGTCACCTGCGCTGTTCGTGAGAACGCCGACAACAGGCTCTAAGGTAACCGGATTACTTCGACACCATGATTGGGGACACAAACCTGCAGCCAGCCGTCGAGCCCACCGATGTTGGAGCTGGCCCATCCGTGAACCGAGACGATGCCTGCTGCCGCCGCTAGCGTCCCGGGCCGGGCGTAGGCTAACTGCGGGGTGTTTCGTTAGGGCACGGGCAGCGGGCCCACACCAGGTGATGAAGGTTCGCCGGTCAGCGGTTGCTGAGCCGCGAAACCGGCCGCCGTAGCCCAGTAAAGACCAACGCGGAATGCGCGTACACGCGTGCTAGATTAGGTGGGTCGCTCACCGAGCACCGCATCTAGATAGTTGGTGCCCGGCGCAGTGTGATTGGGTCACGCCGATTCGTACCACCTGTGCCCCCACACCGGCTGCTTCCAGTAGGCGACTGTGTAATCGGCGACTATCTGAATGCAGTGCGTTCACGAGACACCCGGGCATAGATCCAGTCCACTGAGTATCAGACCGGTAGCGCTCAGGTGAATACGGTTCTCCACGAACTCCAGCTCCATGAATACCCCATCGTGATCCTCCACGTAAGCGTCCGGAAACTGGCTGCGACCGACGTCGTCGCTTCCTAGCCGGGCTACAACATCACCACGCACCAACATCGGTCATCTGTGTGGTTGGGGCTGTACACACAGCCGTTCACCAGCAGCTTGGTGGAAGTCCGAGTCACACCGCAAAACTACATGGGGCCCACAGTTGTATGTTGCGGCAAAATCGGCGTTTCGACGTCTACCACGTAAATGACCTCACTCTCGATGAAATCGTGACTATCGCCGGGTGCTATCGTGTCTGTGACTAGTGGCACCCGTTGCTGGAAACTAAGCACAGAAAGTGCAGTCAATCCGGGAATCAGCACCAGAACCGTGGCCACGGTAACCCCCGCGCCGTCATTTAATGCGGTGCACGGTTCAGCGAGGCTCGACCGCAGTTGCACCAGTCGAGCACGAACCTGCGACCCGCCAAGCAGGCCCACAAGACCCCATCCCAAGCACGACGGAAGTCACACAGCACCAGCAGGGCCCAGCCAAACCCGATAATCGACACCAACGCAACGATCGCCGCCAGCTCGACAACCACGTAAATGCGGAACAACCGCCGCACCATGTGATGCCAATGTGGGCAGAACACGCTCGAGTTCCTTGTAAGGACATCTAAGCGCTACACTGACGCACGATGCTATGAAGATGACGTATGAGCGCTATTAAGATCGACACCCCCGACGGACCGATCGATGCGCTTCTGAGCGTACCATCGGGTCCTGCGCCATGGCCAGGCGTAGTTGTAATTCACGACGCTATCGGCTACGAACCCGATAAGGAGTCTACTAACAACCACATCGCCACGGCGGGCTACCTGGCGATTACGCCGAATTTGTACTCACGCGGTAACCGTGCCCGTTGCATCACCCGAGTCATACGTGAGCTACTGACCAAGCGAGGCCGCGCCATTGACGACATTCTGGCTGCCCGCGATTACCTGTTGGCCATGCCGAAATGCTCCGGACATGTCGGTATCGCGGGCTTCTGCATGGGCGGTCGGTTCGCACTCGTTATGTCGCCTAAAGGTTTTGACGCCTCTGCGCCGTTCTACGGCACTCCATTGCCTCGCAACCTCGGTGAGACGCTGAACGGAGCATGCCCGATTGTGGCGAGCTTTGGCGGCCGTGACCCGCTGGGTATTGGCGCACCCAAGCGATTGCACCAAGCGACTCAGACCCGGCACATCACCGCTGACATCAAGGTCTACCCCGGCGCCGGGCACAGTTTCGCGAACGAGCTTCCCGGCCAGCCACTACTGCGTATCACAGGCTTCGGCTACAACCAGGCCGCCACCGAGGATGCGTGGAACCGTGTCTTCGCGTTCTTCGACAAGTACCTGCGAACCGACTGAGACGCCGCACGGGCCGCCTATCCCGGTTGAGCGCCCAGCTTCGCAACAACAACAACATATTCGCGAAGGTGTGTTAAGTATCACCTCGCCAGCGCGCCGAAAAGTAACTGCCGCCGTGGACGACGAACACCGGCCACGAATCGGTCGCCGTATCCACACCACCACCATGCCGGAAGTCTTGAGCCAACAGTGCGACGTTTCTCGGATGACGTCACAGAAAGCCGTTGGGCCTTTGAGGGCGCGGATAACCTCCGACTGCACCGACCTGTACCCGCGTGGTTGACCACCTCCTCGACGTAGATGCGGCAGTAGTTGGGATCCCAGCAGCGTGTGACACAGGTCAGCCGCTAGCCGGTGCGCTCCACAACCTACGTCACGGCTGTGTCCGGCGTTCGTACAAGATCACTCTACCGGGCCGCCAGGCGGCAGCAACGCATTGATGCCGTCGACGGTGGCCTGGGTCCAGCGGGCGAGATTCTGTAACTCAACCGATCGCAACATGTCTTGATATGCACGGCGGCCATCCTTATTCGCCCGCGGCGCAAACCCGATAACCGGGATGGCAACCCGACACCGGACAGCACCGACCAGACACCCGCACCCTGGCCAGTGACCATGCTGTCGTCAGCCATCCCGGGCGTGCCGCTTTCGGTAACAAAACCACCCAGTGACCGTTGGTCGCTCACCCCCCACCTAACCACAACCCAAACCGGATCGAAGTCTCGAGCGGGAATCGGGACTTCGATCCGGTGCTCATCGGCGCTGCCGACTGGCCGGGGTCAACTTCCAGACACTCTGAGCTCGAGACCGACATTGTTTTGCATACCACCGCGCAGCTTGCTGACGAAGTTGAACAGCCGGCCCTGGATGCCATACTGCTTGCCGATTGCGTCGTAGACGCTGCCCGTGTGCAACTTGTCGAGGATGGTGGCGGTACCATCGACAGCCTCGCTCGTCGCGCAACCACGTACGTTGCAAGTGGCCAGCGTAATCCGGGGGGTATTGCGGATTCTCTTGACCTTCCAAGCCTTTTCCGCGGATATACCTAGCAGCCGGTCGCCGTCAGCGGCGGCCCAGATGGGAGTCGGCTTGGGTCGGCCATCCTTGGTGAATGTGGTCAGCAGGATGTACTGTGCCTTGGCCAGGTCGGCAAATGTGGGCGTCACAGCCCCAAACCTACCTGCGGCAAACCGCCCAGATCGCCCTCGGTTTCCAACAGCACCTTACGCAACTGATTGAGGGCGCTCGGTTGCGAATCGACCCACATGCTACGGCCGGTTACCTCCAGCAGATGTTCGGCCATACCGTGCAACGCCCACGGGTTGGACTCCGCCATACGCTTCCGGTTCTCCGAGTCCAGCACGTAGCGCTAGGCAAATTGTTCATACATCCAGTCGGCAATTATCCCGGTGGTGGCGTCCAACCGAACAGGTAATCGACGATCGCCGCCATTTCGAACGCCCCCCTTGTAGCTGTGCCGACGCATTGCAGGCATCCGGCGGAAATTGACCACTTGGGCACAAAATACCCGCGCGGTCTTCTCCGAAAAGGATACTGGCTGCTGCGGACACAATCCGTGGCGATCACCAGCGTGGCGAAGCTGGATGCAATGGGTCACCACCCGAGCAAACCCGAGGGTGAGTATGTGCTCAACTACCTACGCTACGCGGCTGGAATCTATCGTCAATCGTTCGCGGTTATCCAGGCCGAATGAGACCTAACCCGTTTCCCGGCCAACATCGTGCGCGTCGTGTTCCGATACCTGCGAGCAGGTGAGCGTCGTGAAGCATGTTGCCTGCACCGACAACGTGGTAGCTCGGGTCCGTGCCGCCTTGCGCAATGCCGTCCCAGTGTTGTGCAATTCGTCAATCTAAGCCACAGAGATCACTATCGCGCGGAGGCTACCCGCCAGCAACCAGATAGTGGCGCCAATCGTCGATCCGCGTGCGGACGAGCTGGCCGCCCGCTGGCACACCACTCGCTCGGTGGCCAGTGTGGAGTTGTGCGTGATCGACTGGCCGGCACGGCACTCACTATTGACAACAAGTCCACCGCGCTGTTCCAACTGTTCGAATTGATCGATGACGGGATTCCAAGGTGCTGAGAGAACCTATCGGATTCGTCCGCTCCGCGCCGACCAAGCAGTAGCTTATCGACTTCCCCGCGCAGGATGTCCTATTGTTGACGGCCGCTGTTGCCGCTACGGCAGCGGCCGTCAAGGCAATCGTGACCAACCACTAAATAACGACTCGTGGCATATTATAATATTTATAGGGCGTCGACTTTGGGGCCCGGCAACCCGGAATTAGTGACCGTCAAAGCCACTCGAGTGATCGGTGCAGTCGATGTGGTGGCCTATCACAACGCCCAGCACGGCAGCAGCATCACACGGGCAATCGCCGAGCCTTACCTGCAGCCAGGCCACATCGAGTATCACTCGATGTGGCCGATGACCACCGAGAAGCTACCAACCATCCCAGCCGCTCTGTTCGGTGGGCTAGAAGATTCTGCAAAAGATACCACACGACGAATTGCGGCGTATCTCGAAACCGGTCGCAGTGTCACTCTGCTAACCGAGGGCAACCCGTTGTTCTACAGCTCGTACATGCATTTGCACGCCCAGCTCACGCATCGGTACGACGCCGTCGTCGTGCCAGAATTGACGTCAGTGAGCGCCGGCTTGGCGGCCATTGCGACCCCGCTGGTAACTGGTGACGAAGTGCTCACGGTGCTACCGGGCACGTTGCCGATGACCGAGTTGTCCCACCGACTCATCTAACACCGACGTAGCCGCAGTGCTTCAAACTAGTCTGTTGGTATCACGTTGTGCCGGAATTTCTCTCGGATTCCGAGCAATTTTAAGACGCCTTCTATGCGGAGAGGACCAGGACCGAAGGATAGCACGTCCTGCCAGCCGCTGACGTCGACGAAACCAGCGTTCCTTACTCCTCTCTGGCCATGTTGCCGGGCGCCCGGCTGCAGTGACGCTCCTCGCTAGTTGGTGCTGCCGCAGTGGGGGGTTGGTGCCCGGCAGCAATGCTTGGATGACGTAGCAGAGTCGACGCACGCTAGTCGCCTTGACCGATTTAATCGGTTATGGTTGCTATCTGGGCCGCGTCCCAGTCCGAGACGGTCAGCAAAGCCATCCAGCGACAACACCGACTAATCCGCTTGTGCGCTACTCGCGTGCGCGCTGACCGAGCAAGGCCACGCGGTGGCAATGATGTCCTAGGGTGATCCGGGAGTGTTCTCGATAGCCACCGTCGTTCTGAGAGAGGTGAAACAGTTTCTGGGCGTGCGGATCCTGGTGATTCCGGCAATGACCACCGATCAAGCCGTCGCCAGCCGGGTTAGTGTTCCGCTGATATATGACTACGCGGTGATTTCGTTGTCCGATCGGCTCCAAGCCGTGGCAAGTGGTCACCGAGTACCTCGCCGCTGACTGCGTGCTGGCCATCTACAACCCAGATTCAAAAACGCTTACCTGGCAAGTGAGTACGATGTAGAAGGTGCTGTTTTCCTATCGGGATCACGGCACACCGGTGGTGATCGGCCACGACGTATCCGGCCCTGTGCCGTTCCCTGACAAAGATATCCGCATGATTCGGCTAGTCGATCTAAACACCACTAACATCGACATGCACTGACTAATGATCGTCGGATCTTAGTAAAGCTGTTGTTAATTAACCGATTCCGAAGATAGAGTATTCACCTCGCAACACTATCCCAGTTAGTGGCCCAGCTGCGGCACTTAAACGGGGAACCTGGGCAAAACCTTTGGCCGCACTGGCAACCAGCGCTTCACTTGGTTGGGTGTCATATCCACCAAAGGAACGATCGGACAGGATCGCCACGACGCGCAGCACGCCCCTAGACGACCACATGACCGTAACGTCGTTGGCACACCCATAATCCACCCGATCCCGGTCTTATCGACTATTTTACCAACTAGCGGGAAATCTCGCCCGAATCCGCTTAGCGCCAGTGGTGGTACGCACCAGACAATCGGCAAATATTGCGCTTGTCCGGTGACAAGGCATCGCCGAGAACAAGCTGCCGGATGTCGGCTCCACCCCACGAGGTGTCGTCTGTCTCGCTCATCTCCGGGCGTATCTCGGTTCAACTCCGGCTCCAATTGGCCCAACCGGCCCAGAGTGTCCCCTAGGCTGGCAGGTTTATAGTCAGCGAAAACAATCGCACACCCAGGTCGGCCAACAAAAGATTGGCAGCAGTGCTGTCGCCATAGCGAACGACCGCATCACACAACTGCCCTAATGGCCATTCCAGTCTGAAAGTGTTGCTCGGTAGATCGGTGAGATCGGCCGAATATCATTCCTAGTGTACCTGATCACCTTGTCCAAGTGGGTCAGCGGATTTGTCTGTAGAATCACCGCGGCCAGCGGCCCCTTGACTGTGGAGCAGAACGCGAACCGTTCATCGGCACGGTAAGCGATCTTGGCTCCTGGTCCGGTTGGGCACATACACGTCAAGGCGAGCCTAATACTTTACACTTCAGTTCGGCAAAACGGATCTCCAAGTCCGCTTCCGCTGAAGCTGTCGTCAACACAGCATATCCGCCAGTCTGACCGTATGCACAAGCAATAAACGGGACCATCGTAGCTACCGGCCAGCAACAGCTCTCGACGACCAAGACTACATCAATTTTCTGTCATCGTTTCGGGCATACCGCAGATCATGGCCAGTCTCGGCGGAGGTTCGCCCATAGTTGCTGGCTGCGCACACTGCTGTCACACTACCGGCGATGCGAGCTGGTGTCGTCCCCCTCCGGCCACGGGGCAACAAGCGAAACGAAACGTACCTGCTGCACGAATCGACCAGTGCGGCCATCAACCGGTCTACGACAACTGGTCGTAGACCGGTTGAGCTCGCGCATTTAAGGTGGATCCCTATGATCGCGTCTAGCGACGACGAGGCCGTTACTGACCTCGCCTTAGCAGCTGCACGCGGGAGCAAACGAGCGCTAGAGGCGTTTATCAAAGCCACCCAGCAAGATGTGTGGCGGTTCGTCGCCTACTTGTCGGATGTGGGCAATGCCGACGACTTGACTCAGGAGACGTTCCTGCGAGCCATCGGAGCCATCGAGAGATTTTCCGGACATTCCAGCGGCCGAACCTGGCTGCTGGCCATTGCGCGCCGGGTGGTCGCCGACCACATCCGTCGCGCTCAAACACGGCCCCGCACCACCTCCGACGCCTACCCCGAACGCATGCTCAACGCCGACCGCCACGCCCGCGGATTCGAAGACCTCGTTGAAGTGAAAACGATGATCGCCAACCTCGCCGCCGAACAACGCGAAGCCCTGTTGCTAACTCAGCTTCTCGGGCTGCCCTACGCCGATGCCGCCGCGGTGTGCGGTTGCCCGGTGGGCACCATTCGATCCCGCGTCGCCCGTGCCCGCGACGCGCTGTTGGCCGACACCGAGCACGACCACCTGACCGGCTAGAAGCTACACACAGCAAGTCAATTTCCCAGGCAACGGCCTTGCTGGGCGCAATAACTACCCAAAACATCGCTTCGTGCCTTAATTACTCCTCGCCGTGCAAGGAATTTCTGCTTGCTCGATTCGGGCTATCCATTCGGTGGCTTCATCGACGGTGCCGATGTTTGTCGCCCTCTTCCAAGTAGCAGCGACCGCCGCACTATCCCCACCGTTATATTCAGGGCAGCAGCATTGAACTTGGCTCAGGTCATGTCGCCGCCGCTATTTGTGTTTTGATGACCAACGCGTCAATGCAGTGTGCACGCAGCAGCTAGAATTCATCATCGTAGCGATACACCCCCGAGACAGCAGCGCCTGGTGATTACACAGCAATAACGCATCGTCCGATGCGGTAATTATTTAAATCAAAAAACCATGCCTCACTGTCGGTGAACGCCTTTACGCCGGGAGCGATCCTTTGTGAGAAAAGTTCTAGAATGTGTTGCTCTACAATTATTTATGACATCTCAGCGTCTGATGCCATAACGACAGCGTCACCCGGGTACCACGGCAAATGAACTAGCGCCAAATGGGGGCACGGGTAATTCGCGATACACCTCGGCAGCTTGTGCTGTGATGGTCGCCGTAAACGGGTGAATAGTGTTGACGACGGGGTCAATTGCCTCGTCACACAGCTAAGTCCGTAAACTGTCGACGTTGCCGAACCCACCGATGCGCACCGCACCGCCCGGCAGTGACAGGTTTGGCACCCGGCCAGCGAGCTGATGAGCTCAACCTCAGAGTCCAATTCCTTCGCCAGCGCGCTGCCCTCAGAGGTGCCGCTCAGTAGCAACTTCCGCATCAATGGGCGCTCTTTTGCAGGGCGCAGTCAAATATAGGTAGCGGTCCGCGAACCCTTCGGCGGCCAGTAAGTCGCTTATAATAATCTTGGCCTCATGCATCTGGTCGGCGATATCGGCCAGCGTACCGCGTAACATGGTCTGCTGCGGCCAGCTCACGAAAGCAGCAACAGCTGCGGAGAGTTCGGGCCAGCAACTGCGGGATTATTGCGTCGATCTGAGTGGAAGCTAGGTAAAGGACCAGGCCAGGTTGGACAAGGCTTCGTCCGTCGGCATGGAGGTCAACAGGGTCGCCACCAGAAGTGACAGCACTGTCTTTGCCCCTCCCGGGGGGATGAGGTCACTTTTTAGAACGGCCACTGCCGTAGCGAAAGCAGGCACACTAGGCATCATGTAATAGCTGATGCCCCGTGCGTCGAGCCAACGACACTGCTCAATCAACCCATTATACAGCAGACGGATTCCCTGAGTGCAAATGCGCCACGTCGTGGCCGGCAGCTAGTCGGGCGAGCTCGATGACGATCCGTTCAAGCGTCAATGGACCGGTGTCGACGGCTTTTGCACCGGGTAAACACTGCACCAGCAGATCGTCGGGAATGATCTAACCTAGGTAGAGGCATACCCTGGCATCTTTTCAGAAGCCGTTGGCCGCGGACGATGATCATGTCGGTGGTTGCCCGGGACCGCGTCGATGCAATACACCGTCAGTCTTAAAATTACCGCCCATCGAGTAAGCGGCATCTGCGGGCGCCAACCAGCGAAGTCGCCCAGCGGTTCGCGATGATAACGCTGAACATGGCGTAGCTAGGTAAAGGCCTATGTGACCGGTCCCTCCGCGCTCTAGCGATGACATAAAGACCATTAGGGTAACGCGAGTCTGGCCAAAAAATCACACTGTTAACTTGCACACCATTGCAATGATGTTGCTGCTGGGCTACCGCTAAATCGCCACCACACTCGTCCGGTTGTTCATAACCGGTATAGCGTTGGCTTCGTCACGAAGAGTCATCGCGGTTCGCGTATACCACGACGTATTCGGACTTACCACGTTCGTCGCGAACACCCTCATGTGTTGGCGATCGTCGCCGCAACGGAATACGGGATCTTCCTCGCCGACTGGTATCCAAAAGCACATCAAGTCAGCTACGATCAAGAAACGATATACCACATCACATTTCGTAATGTGACCTCGGTTGTGTTAGAGCCAAGTTTAGCCATCGCCAAAGTAGCGTATTGCCCGAGCTTCGCCAAGCTAGCCTGGGTTCAAGTGGCAATCGTAATGTTGGCTGTGGTGTTCGCCGGACTCACGCTGGGTCCGGCTGTCATTTTCGCGGGCAGTTGTTTCGGTCTTTTCGAACGCAAGTGAGCGACCAGAGGCCGGCTGTGGCGGCGGATCGGCACCGATTTTGGCTGTCAGTACCGCTATCGCCCTGATCGCGCTACCGGGATATGTGATGAGTTGCAACGACCGGTTACTACCTGTCCGCCAAAGCCCCGGCCAATTTTGGCTACCAGGCTGCCGAACGGCATTTCTCTCAGACAAGGATGAACCCGAGCATACTTATGTTCGATGCCAACTACGACATGCGGCCGACATTCTGGTGCTTGATCAAGTTGTGAAAAACATCATTCGCGTGGTGGGAACCGTCATGATTCAAGACATGAGCAGGCCTCTAGGCATTTCCGGTTCAACACAGCTTGATGCCGTTTCAGAACAGCACAGAGTCAAACGACCATGCAAAATATGAACTTTCTGAAAGATAGATATGGCCCACATTCTCGAGACAGTCGAGGAAATGCAGTTCATGATCGACAGTATGCAGCGCATGTATATCGTCACGCAGGACCTGTTCAACGCCGCTGACGACAGTGCAAAATCACAACGAAAACATAAGATATTACCGATAATTGGCGGAAACAAATCGCTGATTTAAACGACTTCTGATGACCGATCAGAAATTTTTTGGTATAGGCACTGGTTCGACATAGCCATATGTTGTTCGTTGCTATCCCTATTCGACTCGTTGAATGAATTTGACCAACTTGCCAAGCAGTTCCATAACATTACGGCTGATATCCAGCACACTGCCGCGGCCACACACGAGATGCTGCTGTTGATTCCGCCGATGATCGACATAATGAAGACCACAAAAGTCCTCATGCTAAGGATTTACGCTACTTTCTTGGCGATGATTCATCGAATGGAGGTTATGAACGATACCGCCATCGTCATAAGGCAAAGCGTCGACAACTCCAAGAATGACGACTTCTTCTACTTGCCCCCTGAGGCGTTCGATAACCCGGACTTCATAGACGGTTCTACGAATATTCTTGTAGCCAGACGGCAAGTCGGAGCGCTTTTCATTTATCCATCAAGTCGATCCGATGACACCGTAAGGAATCTCGCGTGTCGCTTTGGAGCGAACCTACGCACAAGAGGGACTGACACAATCCCCCTGGCGGAGGCCAAGGGGTTGTTACCTCGGAGGTACTGCCGCAAACTTCAAATACATACACAACGGCGCCAAATAGGACCTGATGATCGTGGTGGTCTCGGCGCTCACGATGCTCTTTATGATCATGCTGCTACCCACCCGACACCTGGTGGCCGCGTTGGTGATCGGTCGGCACCGTGGCCAACTCAATTGCCGCATCCTTAAGGCTGTCTGTACCGGTATGGCAGGACCTCGTCGGCGCAAAATCCACTAGATCGTCATGGCGCTGTCCGTCATCAGCTTTCTGGTGGTCGGATCCGACTACAACCTACTTCTGTTCTCCCGATTCAAAAAAGAGATCCACACCGGACTCAAGATGGCGATAATCCGATCGATGGCAGGCACCGGTGGGGTGGTGACGGTCACGGTTCTAGTGTGCGCCTTCACTATGACTGCCATGCTCAACAGCGAACTGCAAGTTATCAGCCAGTTCGGTACCATCGTCTGCATTGGTCCGCTGATCGTGCGCACGTTGCTAGTGCCTTCGATCGCCACACTGCTGGGCCGCTGGTTCTGGTGGCCGCAAAAGTTGTCCATCCGCACAGAGACACTGCCCGGCAGAGTCTAAGTCCCAGTTAGCTCCCCGCAGACCTCGACAGCTCCGGCACCGACATGCAGCGCCAGCACCGGACCCAAGGGCGTTACGATCACCGGTTCGCACGCTAGCAAGCGCTGCGCCAGTACCGGTCGCCACCTCGCTGGCGCCCGCTGGATTGGCGATGTGGTGCACCGCCAGAGCCGCGGGGCGCTCACCCGATCACTTCGCAAATCCGATCGATCATCGCGGCCGTAACCTGACCAGCGGTGCGCACCCGTTGGACCAGAACAAGTTTGCCGTCCTCGATACGCAACAGCGGCTTAAGCGCCAGTGCGGTACCCAACCAAGCTTTGGCATTACCGATGCGCCTGCTACCACGCAGGTTGTCTAATCGATACACCACGATGAACGAGTGACCACCGACAGCTTTCCGGTGGCCGGCAACGGCGTCTACGTCACCACCAGCCGGCCGCAGCCCGTTCAGCGACGGCGCAAGTTCCCGACAGCGCCGACGAACATATGTACTGCCACCACCCCCCGCTGTCAGTCAACGCCTGCTGATAGGCGGCACAGAGTTCAGCCGGAGTCGCCGCCACGGTCGTGGCGTAGTGCGCGTACACGTCGTCGGGGATATCGTCCACACCGTCGGGCAGATCGACATCGTCGAGCAAAATGTGCAGCGGAACCAAGGGTATCGCTCACTTTTCGCACATATCGTGCGGTAGAAGCGACGACACGTCAGTCACCACCACGACGGTCACGGGCGCCGTTCCTCCTCATCGCTTGGTCTCCTGCAAGCGGGCGGTTCCCCCACTACGCCGTCGCCAGCGCGGGGCATACTCTAGCCGCGAGATTCCTCTTTTGGCACCCCGGCTTCGGCCAACGCCTTGATCATCAGTTCCGCGACCGCCTGGTGCGCCTCAAAATTCCAATGAATGCCGTCGGGATTACAACGTCCGCTTAAAATGTACTCAGCAACAGCTGCTTTGAGATCCACCAAGGGAATAGCATGGCGCTGCGCCCATTCTGTGATCGCCGCCACAGTCCTCGCCCGGCCGTGGTGAGCCTTGTCGTAGGTATCGGCGATGTGCACCGATGGCAGTGATGCCACAATCGGGATTCCTGGACGGTTGAAATCGATTGCACCACGGGTCCGTTCAAGGTACTTAGCGGTCAAGTACGGCGGCAACGCAGGTTTAGCCACTGGGGACAGCCGCGGCTGCACCCAGCCATATCCGCCGCGGATCCAACGCCGCAGCCAGGGCGGCCGCACGTAGCGGATCAGCTCACGTAGCGCGGTCGGTAACACCGAGGGCAGCGAATCCATGCCTCCGGTGGCGAAGATTACCGCGCCTGCTCTCGGCAGCGCCGCCCAGGACCGCGGATCCTGGATTGCCGCCCACCAAACATCCCGGCACGTCCAGCCGATTCGACCCACCAGCTCTAAATCCCAGCCTAATTGCAAAGCAACAATATTGGGCCAAATACGGGGATCGTCAGCAGGCAAGCCTCCGGTAGGCCCATAGTAAGCCAGCGAGTCGGCAAAGACCAGCAATACAGGTCTTGACACTACCTCAGAGCACATCGTTAGAGACCTGCGCCGAAGCGTTCCACACGTCTAGACGCCACCGAATTAGATCCAGTTCGCTGTCTGACTCATTAGAATGGCCGGACAGTTGCACCCAACTGGCATTACCCATGCTGCCCAAAATCGACCAATTGGCGACCGGGAGCCTTAACAACGCAGCCGACAAGGCGGCGATCAAGCCACCGTGAGCCACCAGCACCACCGGTCGATCCGGCTCATGAAGGTCACCCCACTCCGGGGCACCGGACACCACCTCAGTGACCACCGGCAAGCTGCGGGCCGCCACGTCAACCCGGCTCTCCCCGCTATGCGGTGCCCACGTTGCATCTTCGCGCCATGCCAGCCGGGCACCCGGGGCATCGGCATCGATCTGGCTGTGGGTTAGGCCCTGCCAGTCGCCGAGGTGGGCCTCGCGTAACCGGTCGTCCACCCGGACCGTCAACCCGGTCCGCTCCCCCAGTTTGATCGCCGTGTCATAGGCGCGCCGCAGATCCGACGACACGATCCGCAACGGCTGCAACTTACCCAGTACCTCGGCGGCAGCGACCGCCTGGGCGCGCCCCAGTTCACTAAGCTCGGTGTCTAGCTGGCCCTGCATCCGGCTACCGAGGTTGAAGTCCGTCTGCCCATGCCGCAACATCACCAAACGACGCGTCTTCATCACGGGCTCGCTGACTGCCCGGAATTTTGAGATATGTCCACTGGTACCACCAGGCAATCACCCCACAGTCGATCCAGGGCATAGAAGTCACGATCGTCCTGATGCTGAATATGTACAACGACGTCGTGGTAATCTAGCAGCGTCCAGCGGCCTTCACGAGCCCCCTCACAGCCCGCCGGCCGGTAGCCTGCTCGGCGCATTTTCTCCTCGACCTCATCGACGATGGCATTGACTTGTCTTTCATTGGACGCCGAGGCGATGACGAAACAGTCCGTAATGCCAACTAGTTGCTCGGAGACATCGATGACGACGACGTCGTTGGCTAGCTTCGCGGCGGCCGCTGCGGCTGCCACCGTCGCCATATCGATCGCCTCCTTTGTGGCACTCATGTGTCGTTTCCGATGACCAGGCTGGGGATCGTTAAACGCCCGGTTCCAGTCACGCCGCAAGGTCCACGATAGAGTCGGCGCTTAAACACGTACTGCACGACACCGTCGGGCATCAGGTACCACAGCGGTTGACGCTGCTCGACACGCTGCCGACAGTCGGTCGACGAGATCGCCAACGCTGGGATCTCGATCAATGTCAACGCTTCTGCGGGGAGCTCGCCCAGAACCCCGGTAATGTGCTCATGGCCCAGCTCATAGCCGGGTCGGCTGACCCCGACGAACCGCGCCAAGTCGAAAAGCTCATCCCAACCTTGCCAAGACAGAATGGAAGCCAGCGCGTCGGCGCCGGTGATGAAGTACAACTCGGCGTCAGGGTGGAGGGCGTGCAGATCGTGCACCGTATCCCTGGTGTAGGTGGGGCCGGTACGGTCGATGTCGACTCTGCTCACCGAGAAACGCGGATTGGATGCGGTCGCGATCACCGTCATCAAGTATCGGTCCTCAGCAGCGGAGACGTGGCGGCCTTTTTGCCAAGGCTGTCCGCTGGGCACAAACATCACTTCGTCGAGTTCGAACAGGTGCGCCACCTCACTTGCAGCAACTAGATGACCGTAGTGGATAGGGTCGAACGTCCCACCCATGACTCCCAGCCGACGGAGGTGTTTTTGCACAATTTGCTAGTCTACTTGAGTAGATTGCGAAGGTCGTGATCACGCTAGTTAGCCTCGGCAGTCAAGCTGTAACCCCTAAGCATGCGTGCAACCATTGATAAAGCAGGCGGTTTAGTTATCCCGTCGCCTCTACACGACCATCTCAGGCTGTGACCGGGTAAGGTTGAAGCAACCGTTGAAGGGGATGGACTCCGCATAGAGTCACTAAACCGGTTACTCTCTCGACGAGCGCTTTGTGCTACCGACAGGCGAAGCGGAAATCACCGACACCGTCCCCCGGACATTGCGCTATGTCTAGTCAATGCTAACATAGCCTACATCGCTTGTGGACACTAGCATCGCCGCCATACCGGTGGTTGCCGATCACAACCCACCACGAGGACACCTTCCGGACTCTACACAGCCGGAGATTGGGTCTAATCGGCCACGCCGCATTATGAGATATTCTCTCTCCTGGCCCAACTGCTACCGTCAGACCGCAGGACTGTGATGACCATTGCGCAAGGTACTGGCCACAAAACCTCTCCGGAGACCAGGTTTCTCGGGACTCTTGCCATCACAACAATATTGGCAAAATCCGAAACGGCCGAAACGCACCAGTGACCCAGTTCATGACGCCCTAGTCTGTGCCACGGCAAAAGAATATTCACTCAACCCTAGTGACTTCGTGCTCGGCGAGCAGTGGAGGTCTATCGCACCTCTCGACGTGGACATCGAACTCTAGCCTGAGCAATCGTGGCGACCTCAAACCGGTAACAGCTGGTTTATCGCCGCGGCAAGTAGCTTGGCGGAGCAACGTTCGTGCATATCGATCAACCTCTTGGTAGCGTGGCACCGCTGAGCGCCGCTGCCCCATAGGTGTTTAGGCTCAAAGTTCAGCCAGTGCGCATGCTGGTTGTCGGTCACGATGTAAGATAGGAAGTTAATGGCCGGATCGCGGTAGTTGGTGCGCCCGTCCTTTAGCACCAGCAGCGAGCTGTGTGACGACAGTGCATTCGGGTGAACCCGCATGAACGAGATGAATGCGTTGCCGTCGTAGGAGCGTTCGTCGAGAGCTGTAGACACCGACCTCCCGGATGATCCGCTGGATCGCCACAGTCAGGTTGGCATCTATGGGTCACCTCATCGGTGGTGTCGATAAATGCGAAGACACGAACGCGTGAGCACTGTTATCTCAGAGCGTGTACCAGCAAGCAAAGTGAAGTTGCTAAATCCAGCGATTGAACCGGACACGTAGCGCAAGACGACTCATTCCGAGCGTGCGGGACGAGGTTTGGTCAACGTTACTTCGATTAGCACCCCGATTAGTCGACATCGACTTGCACAGCTTTTTAAGCAGATCTACCGACTCGGCGCGGGCGTGCCACCGACGGGCTTGCCAGCCGAGATGCAAGCGTGCGAGTCAGCAGGGCTACCACACGGCGCATCTGGTGTAGCTGATCATCTGAGACACGCAAAAAACTCGACTTTGCCGAAAGCTTTTGTATCCAATACATTTGAACATGGCAGTGACCAAGTCGCTCAGTAACGTGCCGCTTGGTATCGGATCCGTCATGCTACGAAGCTTCATGATACTTTATTTTGCAAGGTATTTGGCGCTCTTCTACTGGGTGGGTGTGGGCTCTTCACTGTAACGGGTTAACCGCCCCGCGAGCAACTTGCCTTCCAGTTCATTCAGCGCCATTGCCTTAACCGCCTGACACGATGAGACCTGCAGACCGCGAACGGAGTTGCATTTACCTTACACCTCCAGATCCGCACGCTTATCCCCATAAACCACTCATCTATCCCAGCGAGATCTGCATTGTCCGTTAGTAGGTCCAGAAGCAGCTAGCGCATTGCCTCGAACGTCGTCAGGCGGCACACTGCCGTAATCGGACCCTGCTGCTTCTTCGTTTTTGACCACGGCGGCGTGCGCCCAATGCTACCGAAACCCATAGAGATAATATTGATGTCGTCGGTGTCGCTCTTCTCAGAAGGGCACAACGAAATCCCTTGCTGGAGAGTCGCTCCCACGAAACCAGCCAAATGGACGGACAGCCTGTGCGGGGCGAGCTGCTGGGTGGTGCAGATATGATGGGTAGCCATTAGATGGGTTTTATTATTTAATTCAACCCCAGCTTCCCGATGGCACGTTGCTGGTCGGATTGACGCTGGATAACCACGCCGAAATATGACAGCAACAACCGCGTCTTCGATGGTGTCTAGGCCCAGTGCGAGTATCGCACGACCCCAGTCGATGGTCTCAGCGATGGACGTACACTTTCTTGAGCTGCATCTCACGCAGCACGCCGATGATCCGTACCCGCTCCTTGGCGAAGCGCTTAGGCAGCTCGGGGACTCGGGACAACCGAATCCGGCGTTCCCGTTCAGGGCTGGGGAAGTCGATGTGTAAGAACACGCACGGCGCTTGAACGCATCAGACAGTTCGCGGGTGGCGTTGGAAGTTAACGCCACAAACGGCGCCCGGACCGCGGTGAGGATAACCAGTTCTGGGATCGTAACCGCGACGTCGGACAGCGACTTTAGCAACACGCCTTCACTCTCGATGTCGGCTTTGTTAGTTGCGTCGATCAACAGCATCGTCGGTTTGATGTGCCGGATCGCAGTCAGCAACGGACGCTGCAACAGAAACTCCTCGCTGAACGCATCATTTTTCGTACGGTCCCAATCGCTGCCGTCTCCGGAGCCGTCCTGGATGCGCAGAATCTGTTTTAGCGTAATTCCACGCAATACAACGTACGAGATACAGTGCACGCGCCTAATAGACCCCCTCAGAACACTACAGCCGGACCAGATCAGAGTTCAGTGGCCTGAGCGACTGCGCGGGCCAACTCGGTCTTGCCGACTGTCAGCGAGGCCTGCCACCAGCAACGACTTGCCCAACCGGTCGGTGAGAAACACCACCGTAGCGGTGGCAGTGTCTAGCAGGTGGGACGGTCTCGGCCAGTCACTGCGAGACATCAAGGATATCGACAAACAGCGGCATGAGCCGAGCTGGCACGGTCATAATCGGATGCTTCCAAGCTGGTTGTGCCCGGCGAAATAGCGATAGGGTCAGGCCAGTCGGATCTGACCTTACCCCCATGCGACCCACTTGGTCGAGGTCATTTCCGACAGTAACATTGGACCACGGGAATGCAATTTCTGAGTGAAGGTACCGATCTCGGCGCCAAAACCGAACTACTCACCTTCCGTGAATGCCGTCGATGCGTCGACCACCGTCACGGCGATGTCCATCGACAAGTATTCGCGACACAGGTCAGCCTTGTCCGGGCCTCCCGAAAGACCACCGTGTACCGCCGCTCCGACATCTTGCAAGGCAGCCACCAACCTAGGCATGGTGTGATCGACAATCGCTGCGTCGATCAACAGCTTCTCAGCGGCATTGCAGTCACTGGGCCGACGGGTCTTGGAGTGCAGCAGGATCCATTCGTCAACCTCCAGGTCGGCAGCCTGATGCACGTAGACGTGACAGTTGCCGACACCGGTTTCGGTAATAGGCACTTGCACGTCACGGACCACCATGTCGATCAGGTTCGCTCTCCCGCGCGGGAGCACTACGTCCACCAGGCCGTGAGCTTGGATCAAGTGGGTGACCGTGGATCTGTCGGCAGCTGAAAGCAGCTGGACTGCGTCGACGGGCAAGTCCTCGCTAACCAACGCGGTGAGCAACACTTCGACGAGCACTTAGTTGGACTTCGCCGCTGACGAACTGCCACGTAGCAACGCCGCATTACCTGACTTGAACACCAACCCGAAAGCGTCGACGGTGATGTCAGGCCGGCCCCTTGTAGATCATGCCCACTAGGCCGAGTCGAACCCCCTGCTGGCGAAACTGCAGCCCATATAAAGTATCATGAGCCGCGTAACACTTCCCCGACCGGGTCGGGCAACGCCGCCACTTGATGCACACTGGCCGCGATTCCGTCAATGAGTTGCCTGTCCAAAGCTAACCTGTCGAGCATCGCGGCCAGTGCGTCGGCGGCCCGAGCCGCCCGCAGGTCCTCAGTGCTGGCCTTTAGGACCTGCTCGGTGTGGTCCGTTGCCGCGGCCCATAGTGCGTGGTCTTAGCCACCGTCAGCATAACTGCGCAGGAGCGCGCAGCGGCCCGGGCTCGCCGGGCAACGTTATTTACTTCTTGGCGCACGTCGGGACGCGATGGTGCTTTAGTACTGATCAAGTAGGTTATCGGGCTTTCCTTGGCCCGCCACGATCACCCGTTCATCGGTGCCAGTATCGGGATCGATGCAAAAAGCCTGCCGGCCCTACAACGCCATGTCCCGATTCTACCACCATCATAGACAGATAGCCGTCAAATTCAGGTTATGTTCCAAATTCCCAGAATTGCAGGCCTTATAGAAAATCGCCGATCGACTTGGATTCGATGCATTTGGGGTTACGGCCATTTCTACGAGACGACGTTTGAAGGCTGGACCACAAGGGCTGCTATGGCAGTGACCGTTGAACGGGAGCAAATCAGCCTCACGGTGTCTAGCATGCCTTATCGGAGTCCGGCCACTCTCGCAATACCGACGGTCAGAGTCGACCACATTTCCGGCGGACATGTGAATTTCCGGACCGGTGCCGGATAGCATGAAGACTAGCACCGCGGCTACGAATCGATTTGCCGAGTATCGGGCAGCCGGGTCGCGATGCTCGATGAAGCGCTGACCGCGATCCGCAAGCTCTGGACCGAAGAGTCAGTGACCTTTACCGGACGCTTCCTTACCCTCCGATAACGCGTTGTGCTACTCCAAACCACTTAAGGTCCCACACCCGTCGATTGTGATCGATGGCTCAGAACCAAAGATTCTGCGGGTCATTGCACACCATGCCGACGAATGGAACATTCTTAGCTACGACGGGCCCGAGAATAGGACGTTGCAAACGCTAGCTCGAACACCGCATACGCTGAAATCGATGGCGACCCTTCCGAAATCCTGCACTCCGCACAAGTGCACCTGACCTCGATGGTGGCAGACCAAGGCGATGAGAACCTGGCGATGTTGCCGGAATTCAAGCGACTCGACTGCGAGCGCATGATATTTTCATTTCCCAAGCCACCAACGGTGGAGCTACTCGAACGCTGCACCGCACTCAAATGAACACTGCTAAAGGGAAGAGCACTGCTAAAAGCACCGATTCCCGCTCAACTCACCTATTGCTCTGGGCCGCTCGTAGATCGGCCGGCCCAAGTCCTGCATTGGCAGAGGTTTACGCATCACAATCTGTTCGAGGTGGTCACGATCGGCCTCCAGCGTTGTCCCCTCTTCTAGCACGTATGCCCCGGATTGTGTTCACGTGTCAGTGTGGTCACGCCCAGGAACGTCCCTCGATGAGCATACCAATCGACATGAAGGCGTCATCGTAGCCGATTGCGGTCAAACGGACACTGCTGGTGCCCAAGAACAATCATCGCCTTGAGCACCGCACCCGTGTATTGCACGGTTGCGTCAGCCCCATAGTGCACCACCTTGGCATTCGGAATCAGCGCCTACTAGATCGCTAAGATCCAGTCGCAGTTCGGGGTTCATCACTGTGCGCAAGGCGCCCTACGACACGACGCGCGCTAGTTGTCGAGAAGTCGTCATGCGCGTCGTCAAGATGAAGCTGTTCTGGGCGAGCAGCATACCCGACCCACCGCAAGAACATCACCAGCGTGGCAGCGTAGTAGGTGGGCGAATTCAGCCTGACCGTCGTGCAGTATTCGGCATTGCCAGGCCAAACCCCGATCAACACGAACCATGCAACTTCGAGAAGATCCCGAGCAGTCGTTTGCGCCAACTTCCCTTCCGGCGTTCCCTGAAGCACCATGATGTTGAGCCCAGGGAGCAACAGCACCAACACCAGGAAGCCGAACAGTATGGTGAAGATCCGTACCGAGCCTTTTCCGGCCAGAAACTCCGAATCTGTGACAAGCAGCAGCAACAACACGCCGAGCGGCAGCAGATAGTTGCGCAGTAAGCCTACTTACCTAACCAGGTGACTTTTCCTGCACGGCAGTACATGCTGCATTTCGGTGAGAGGGATGATCCGGACGGGCAAGCCGACAGCGATACCAACGGCTCGGTAGAACCACGACGAATGGAAGGTGTTCATCACCGCTTCGATGCCCAATAGATCACTTCATCAGTTTCATCTATCGACATCGCACCGACCGGCGTGAAGTGTCAAACGTCCCGAATCGATTTGTATACCTGCGAGCGGACATGGATGCCGAGCTGCTGTGAGCCACTGTGCATTCGATAGGCTAGACTTACCGCACAATCGCACATGTCACAGACAGACCGGATCGATTCACCAGCTTGCTGACGACGTTGCCGATGTTAATATCAATTCAAAGACACGGCTAGTGGCCAGCTTGGCTGTTGAATCCATCGATGATTTACCACATTTCCACCGCACACCCGACGCTTCGCTGAATGTTATCCAATCGTGGAATTGTTAAACTCCAACTAGCAAGTTAGCCATTGTGGAACATGCGCATACGTTCGATGCCGAAGGTTCAGCGAACGCATCAAACTTTCGTAATAATCAATCCAAAATCCCGACCAATTCATCACCCGATAGATTTTGAAAATATCATCAATCTCAACGCTGTAGGCAAAATGATGGCAACGTCCTGGTTTTTTGTTCAATGGTCTCCTGATCCTCACGATACCGTTGCACAACCGACTCGGGCATCAGTGCCAACAACAGCTGGTCTTTTTCGTACACTGCCCGTTGTGAGCAGCTCTTCCTGATCACTAGATCAGAACTCATCTCGTTGAAAGTAGCAGTGATAGAATAGATTTCGTCGCGTGAAAATACCTGGTATGTCGACCACGTAGTCGCCGGAATTGATCTTCTGCATGCGGTCCTCTAGCCTCCGGATAGACAGCAAAAGTATCTGGGCAAGCAGCATCGAAGCGACATAGATGACAAAAATCACCGCGACTGTCAAAACCGGTGTCTTGTTGAATTTGCTCAGAGGCGCAGAAGCATCCGAATCGTCTCGGGTTGTCAGAATCGACCAGTGCAGATCGGAGTTCGGTACTGTCAAAAGGGCTTGGTGTTCCATTTCTTTATTGTCTCGATAGTGGGTGGCGGTGAAGGTTCCGGTCTGTCCGCGTTGGGCAGCGAGAAGACTCGCACCTGGAACCAGCTGCACCAGTGTTGAGCCACCCAACTCGATCACTGTGTCTACGACGTCGAGTGCAATGCCGGTAGCTACCACCTCGAGCCGGTATTCTTGCGGGTCTTCTAGCAAGAGCCGTGAATCCGAACGCATCAAATTGTCTAGTCCAGCCAAATATGTCTCGGTCGATGGGACCATGCAGGCAGCTTCCCAATGAATGTTTGTCGGCAGTCATAATCTTATTAGTCTTCGAAATCGACAGCGGCAGAGCCATGACACCTTCGATCTTGCCGTTCATTCCGACTGGCGACACCACCCACACGGTGGGCGCAGCAAGTTGAGGCTGATACTGCTGGAATTCGGTGATCCAGAAGAAATCGAAATCTTTGAACCGCAACACTTTTGGTACACATCTCGTAGGTTAGATTCGCTATAGGGGCCAGTAAGGATATTGGTTACGAGGCCGAGGACCGTGTCGACCGAGTAAACAGCGTTGCCCTGCATTTTCAGCCAACAGCACACTCCGATTATTCAAAGCAGGCGACAATATCGCGAAGAAAAAATTGCAGCGGGAATCAACTGCTAACCATGCATAGCCAGCGGTGGCGGCTTCATACACCCACCGAATCAAATACCGACGTGAACGGTGTCGTACAGTATACTTGAAAGTATTTCTGGGAATTAAAAATTGGCAGAATCTCGTTAGGATCGATTGTTTCACAAGTCATTTGACTGATCATCTTACTTATTGTAGTAGTTCACAATCGCCTGTTGCGGAGGAGAATTGATCGTCGTGTTAGTGACTTGGGCGAAGCCCACGCTGAATGCGATCCTCATGTCGAGGATACCGAACCCATTGTTCGTAGATGATCAGCGATCCTCCCCAACACGCAGCGCCTCTACCGATCGTTTATATCACTCATGCAATTCGACCAACCGCTCGGATTCGACTTGCCGTAATGCATTGCGACCGGATAAAGCACCGATGACACCAACCATGCCCACCTACAGCACACTGCAGACCAACAGCTTGGACAGACACCCACCCGGAAAACCGGCGCCTACCCTTGCGGTCCTGCCGCATCGTTCCCTCATTGGCCGCAACGGTTTCTGCCTAGGGATCCTATAGTATGTTAGGTTACTCGCTGTCAATCGCCTTCCTGCATCCTTCTGGCCAAACTCAGCATCGACTAACGGAACAGACTAGCGCGCGGACTTCAGGACCAAAGAGCCAAACGCGGGTACTGTTAAAGTCACCCTTGGTCGACGTCTTTACGTCGAAGATCGCTGTGATACATATTTCGATTACATGCCCTCGTATCAGACGATGATCGAAATATCCCGCATGTATCGTTGCTGCGTATTATTATCGCTATGCTGATCATAGCATATTGCTGGTGTATGACACCACCGATCTGGGTAAGCAGATCCGAAGAGCCCTTTCAAAAGAACTTTTAGCAAGATAACCTCACCGAGCGTAGTGCAAGGCAATTGTCATGAACCGGTATGAAAGCAAACTAATGAGCGAACGACTACATCGGTAAAGCTCCTGCCAAGCACCGGGACTTGATCCGTAAGTCAAGCATGAAAAAATCAGCAAGACAAAATTTTTTAGGAAAACTGCTGCGAAGGTTAGCATGTGGCAGCATCCAGGGTTCACGATCCGGAGGTGTTCCAACTGGAGCTGTTGCAAGCGATCACGTTTAACATCGTAATCGACAATGACGATCTTCACCCGAAGAACTAGTCTGCGAGATGATTGATAGCAACAAAAACGTTTCTATGACGCGGCGCTCTTAGTGCATCTGGATCCTTGGTTGACGGAATGGGGCAAGTAATTAATGATAAGAATAGCATTGACACGATTAGTCTCGAAGACCTGGCGACTGAAGCGGAGTCTTGGAATATGGGGCCGGGCACGTAACTGCGTGATAGGGAGTGTAAACATGGATCTGAAGTTAAACGTTGCTCGGCTTCCCCCGAGCGAGACCGTATTGACGTCGTCAGTAACCTGCACACCCGGCGGCAAACGCGGCAAATTAAACTCTAGCGGCAGGCGCGTGCGAAAGGACAGCTGGTCGGCAACCACCTTGCCACTGGGTAATTGGCGAGCACACCTCCTGACCAACGGTGTTGGCCTAGAGGGAACTGTCAACGTGCCCGGACCGAGCGGCACAGCAGTTATCTCGTAGTTGACGCCAGTGCCGAAAACACCATCGTGGTAGCGCTGGGCGTGAACAGCCAGCTGACACTCGTTTATGCTGCCATACAGCAAAAGTCCGGTCACCCGGAGCGGTCTTCATGCCCAATGCCTCACCGGCAGGACCGCATCCAGGGCCGCTAACTGAACTGTCGGCCCTCGCCGGCGCCGTGATCGAAAAAACCTGAGGAGAGCAAATGACCTTGTTCGCCAAGCTACTTCGTGACTACTCTAGGCACGTTGGGTACGCAATATATTGGTGCGGGTGATGGGTTCGCAATATACTCTCCGGCAATTGCCCCTGTGGATACCAGCCGGGGCCGGCAATGTGTTCACCAGAGTCCTAGCCACGAATTGGTGACGCAAACCGGGCCCGCTGAGTCGAGCTTTAAGGCTCACCGGTTGCGCACCGTGTAGCCTGCGCCTACAGGGCAGGGCGCACTCACTATACCGCACGGTACTGCTACCCGACTCCGGTGACTGCACACCCAATGCCGACTCGCTCGAAAGAAGCCAGCCAATGAAAACCACCGCAGCCGATATTGCTCTCGTGCTGTTTGCGGTTTTTATCGTGCTGGAATTTTTCTGGCATAGTTGGTTACAGCGCCAGCGTACTGGATCGACCGGATTGTGTAGCACCAACAGCTACATTGGTTCACTGGAATCGATGGTCGGGGTGAGCTTTGTCATCACACTGGAGATGCCAGTGATCTAACTAATGATAGAGCAGAACAAGGTTTTTTAAAATTTTCAGTGTACTGCGGGTAGCTTAGACGCAGGTCACCGAGACCCTCGTCGCACTTACCAGGCTAGTATCGATAGTTTATGCACAACTGTAGATGGGCGATTCCTGGCCAATTGGCGTGGACGAACAGGAAACCACGATGTTGGCGCACATCGGCGTATTCGGGCTTGGGCGCAATCCTATCGACATCGTCATGTGCATATTTGTACTAGAGATTGCTTTTTTGACAAAGCATTTCGATTCCATCGCAGGGTCAATCGTGCTTGTCTCCACGACCAAGGTACAAGTCCACCGGTGTCTAAGAACCTTGCCGGCTGCGGACGCGAGACGACGCTTATCGCTGCTAGACCACCATCGTTGGCCGGTTCATCTCTGGTGTCAGACTGATCAGCTAACGACACTTGGCGCACATAATGTGCGATGACCAGAACGGTACCGGTTTCACGGCTGCGGCTCGCCGCTAACAGCACCGACAGACAGCGACCAGCGGTGAACCCGGTCAGGAAAGCCCTCCTGATCTGGAAGACGCGCCGTAACCGGCTACTTTTCAGGAACCTCGCGTTCGATCTCATCGAGCCAGATCCGTGCGGACATATCTGACGGGGCTCGCCAATCACCACGCGGCGATAGCGCTCCTCCATGAGACACCTTGGGGCCATTGGGCAAGGCTGATCGTTTGAACTGACTAAACGAATAGAACCTTTGCACAAAAATCTGCAGCCAATGCTTAATTTCCTTAAGCGAGTAAGACAGTCGTTTATCCTCGGGGAACTCTGGAGGCCACTTACCGCAATCGGGATCGTTCCAGGCGTGCCAGGTCAGGAAAGCGATCTTCGATGGACGAAATCCGTACCGCAAGACCTGAAACAACGAAAAATCTTGTAAGGCAAATGGACCAACCTTTGCTTCGCTGCTCTGAAGTTCTCCTTCACCACCGCTTGGAATAAGTTCCGGAGTGATCTCGGTATCGAGCACCGACTGCAGTACATCATCGACCTGCTCCTCGAATTGACCCGAGGCAATAACCCAGCGGATCAGGTGCTGCACCAAAGTCTTTGGAACACCAGCATTGATGTTATAGTGAGACATTTGATCACCCACACCGTAGGTCGACCAACCCAGCCCAAGCTCTGACAGGTCACTGGTGCCGAGTACGATGCCACCATGCTGGTTGGCCAGCCGGAAGAGGTAATCGGTGCGCAGTCCCGCCTGGACGTTCTCGAAGGTGACATCGTAAGCCGCCTCGCCTCGTGAGAACGGATGACCGATCTCTTTCAGCATTAACGTTGCGGTGTCTCTGATGTCGATTTCCGTAAAAGTAACACCCAATGCGCGACACAGCTCGGTGGCATTGCGTTTGGTGCGATTGCCGGTCACGAATCCGGGCAGCGTGAATGCGAGAATGTCGCTGCGCGGGCGGCTTTCCCGGTCCATCACGCGCGCAGCGACGATCAGCGCATGTGTCGAATCTAGCCCGCCAGAAACTCCGATAACAACCTTTGGGTAGTCCAATGCACGCAACCGTTGGTCAAGCCCGGAAACCTGGATGTTGTAGGCCTCGCAGCAATCCTGCTGTAACCGCTGCGGATCGGCTGGGACGAAAGGAAAACGCTCAACCCCCCGCAGCAATCCGATGTCGCCGACCGGCGGCTCGAGCCGAAACTCGATGCGCCGGAATGGCTCAACTAACGTCCGGTGATGGCGACGGTTGTCATTGAAGGTGCCCATGCGCAATCGCTCGGATCGAAGCAGTTCGGTGTCGACGTCGGCGACCGAGCGGTGCTCCCCTTTGGGGAAACGCTCGGACTCCGCTAGCAGCACCCCGTTCTCCCAGATCATCGTCTGGCCGTCCCAGGCCAAGTCGGTCGTGGACTCACCCTCCCCCGCGGCGGCATAGATGTAAGCGGCTAGACACCGCAACGACGCCGAGCGGGCCAGCAGGCGGCGGTCTTCGGCGCGGCCGATCGTGATCGGGCTGCCCGACAGATTCGCCAACACCGTCGCGCCTGCCAACGCGGCTTCGGCACTGGGCGGTACCGGCACGAACATGTCCTCACAGATCTCAACGTGCAGCACCAAGCCGAGCAGATCGGCCGCGGCGAACAGCAGGTCGGGACCGAACGGAGCCCGCAAGTTACCGATACCAATGATGCCACGTTCGTCGTCTCCAGGTGCGAGTTGACGCCGCTCGTAGAACTCCCGGTAGGTGGGCAGGTACGACTTGGGTGCCACGCCGAGCACCACACCGCGGTGGATGATCACTGCGGTGTTGTAGATGCGATGCCGGTAGCGCAGCGGGGCACCGATGACCAAAACCGGCAACAGATCCTCGGAGGCCACGACGATATCGAGCACGGCGTCCTCGACAGCCTCGAGCAAAAGGTCTTGGAGCAAGATGTCCTCGATCGAGTACCCAGACAATGTCAGCTCCGGGAAGACGGCCACGGCAACGCCGTCGTCGTGACACTCGCGGGCCAACCGCAAAACCGATGTGGCATTGGTCGTCGGATCGCCGATGGAGGCATGATGGGTGCACGCCGCGACGCGGACAAAACCCTGACTGTAGGAGTTGTAGAAATCCATTGCCCTCTATATTGTCACCCGACTGGTGTCACCAAGCATTTGCCGGGTTGACACAATGAGCTGGCAGTGCGGCGCAAGCGTCCGCATAATGCCAGAGTTATCGGCGTGTCACTGTACAAACTACGCGCCCTCAGGTAGCGGTATTGGTCCCGCAAACACGCCGAGATCATCTGAAGAGCAGATGTATCTCGATGCAACGAAGACATCCTGACCCGCATCACATCGAGACGAGGTCGTCCGCGTGCACCGCGGGCCGGCGCAGCTCGCAGGGCAGTTCCGAGGTCGACCGGCCCATCATGGCGGCCAGCTCGGTCGCATCATAGGCGACCACACCGCGGGCGACCATCGTCGCGTCCGGTCCACGCAATTCCACGACATCACCGCCGTAGAACCGGCCTGAAACCGCGGTGATACCCGCGGCCAGCAGCGAGCGGCGTTGCTGTACGACTGCCCATACCGCACCCTCGTCGAGAGTTAACGAGCCGACAGAGTCGGCAGCATAGCGCAACCAAAACCGCCGGGCGGACATCCGGTCCGGCCGCGCGGCGAATACTGTGCCGACCGAGGCATCGGTAAGAGCAGTTGCGGCGTCAGCCGCGGCAGCCAGCAGCACCGGCATGCCCGCGTCGGCGGCCAGTAGCGCCGACGACATCTTCGATACCATCCCACCGGTTCCCAAGGAACTACCCCGGCTGGCGACCACACCATCGAGATCTGCCGGCCCGTTCACCTCGGGAACGAAGCGCGCACCGGTATTCTTCCGCGGATCCGAATCGTAGAGCCCGTTGATATCGGAGAGCAGCACCAGAGCTTCGGCACCGACCAGGTGCGCCACCACCGCCGAAAGCCGATCGTTGTCACCGAACCGGATCTCGTTGGTAGCCACGGTGTCGTTCTCGTTGACAATTGCCACCGCATGCAGCGCGCGCAACCGATCTAGGGTGCGTTGAGCGTTGGTGTGTTGGGCTCGTATCGCAATATCCTGCGCAGTCAGCAGCACCTGCCCTACCGTGCGACCATACCGGGAGAACGCTGCACTCCACGAGTTCACCAGCGCAACCTGCCCGACGCTAGCCGCGGCCTGTTTGGTCGCTAAATCTTTTGGGCGAAGTGATAATCCGAGCGGCTCAATGCCGGCAGCGATGGCACCCGAAGACACAATGACCACGTCGGTACCAGCTTTCATCCGCGCCTCTATCGCGTCGACCAGTCCGGCCAGCCGACTAGCATCGAATACCCCGGACGGTGTGGTGAGCGCGTTAGTCCCAACCTTAACGACCAAACTCCGAGCAGCCCTGATGGCGTCGCGATGTATACTCACAGCTCATCACGGTGTTTGCCGGCGCTGATGCCGCGCCGCCTTACGCTCTGCGGCACCAACGCGGTAGTTACGTTCCAGCCTCGCGTCGGTGCCTCGACCCGACATTGCGACCGGTTGCCCCGCAGGCGTTTGTGGCTCCCAGTCGAACATCATCCCACCAATGGTCACTGTACACCCCGGCTGCGCACCCATCCGCAGCAGTTCGTCCTCTACACCGAGGCGGGCCAGCCGGTCGGCGAGATAGCCGACCGCTTCGTCGTTATCGAAGTTAGTCTGGTGAATCCAGCGTTCAGGTCGCGTACCGGTAACCGCAAATCCGCCCTGTCCGTCCGGTTCAACGGTAAAGCCGCTGTCGTCGACAGGCACCGGACGAATCACTGACCGTCCCGGCACCAGCTCCGACCGCGTGGCGTGGTATGCAGAGACCATCTGCCACAATCCCAAAATCAACGGCTGCAGGTTTTCTCGGGTGACCGTTGACACACTAAACACCGGCCAACCGCGTTCGGCAGCAATGTCGTCGCGAACGAATTCCGCACGCTCACGGGCGTCCGGCACATCGATCTTGTTGAGCACCACCGCCCGGGGACGCTCAGCAAAGTCACCCAACGTCGTATCTCCTTGCAGTGTAGGGGTATAAGCTGCGAGTTCGGCCTCCAGCGCGTCGATGTCGCAGATCGGATCACGCCCCGGTTCTAAAGTCGCACAATCCACCACGTGCACCAGCACCGCGCACCGTTCGATATGCCGTAGAAAGTGCAGGCCCAGGCCACGACCCGCCGAAGCGCCCGGGATTAAACCAGGCACATCAGCGACGGTGAACGCATGCTCGTCGGCCGAGACCACGCCGAGATTGGGAACAAGCGTAGTGAACGGATAATCGGCAATCTTGGGTTTGGCCGCCGAGAGCACGGACACCAACGATGACTTTCCGGCCGAGGGAAACCCGATCAGACCGACATCGGCGACGCTCTTGAGCTCCAAGGTGAGATCACGAGACTGGCCTTTCTCACCGAGCAGTGCGAAGCTAGGCACTTTGCGAGTACGCGACGCGAGCGCTGCATTGCCCAAGCCGCCGCGACCGCCGGCAGCAGCTTGGAAACGAGTGCCGGCGCCTACCAGATCAGCCAACAACCGGCCGTCTTCGTCCATAACGACGGTGCCGTCGGGGACTTTGACTTCCAGATCCGCGCCGGCCGCACCGTCACGGTTGTTGCCCATCCCCTGCTTGCCGGACGGCGCGGTGATGTGCGGCCGGAAATGAAAGTCCAACAAGGTGTGCACCTGAGGATCGACGACGAAGACCACGCTGCCGCCACGGCCACCATTGCCGCCATCGGGGCCACCTAACGGCTTGAACTTTGCGCGATGGATCGAAGCGCAGCCGTTACCGCCAGAACCCGCCCAGGTGTGGATTACAACGCGATCGACAAACCGAGGCATCGGGGGTCCTCTCACCAGCTAACGAACACGTGTGTCGAAATCTACGTTTTGCAAAAACGCGAGAGTAACTACCTACAAAACGTCGATTTCGCGCGAAGGGCTCAAGGCGTTCTAGTCGGTGGTTACCCCTGCAGTGACAATGCTGACGGTCTTGCGTCCACGTTTGACGCCGAATTCGACGGCTCCTGCCGACGTGGCGAATAGTGTATCGTCGCCGCCGCGCCCGACGTTAACGCCAGGATGGAACTTGGTGCCACGCTGGCGGACCAGAATCTCACCAGCCTTGACGACCTGGCCCCCGAACCGTTTGACTCCCAGCCGCTGAGCGGCGGAATCGCGACCGTTACGCGAGCTAGAAGCTCCCTTCTTGTGTGCCATCTGTTTGCTCCCTACTTGATGCCAGTGACCTTGAGGACGGTCAGCTGCTGACGGTGTCCTTGGCGCTTATGGTAGCCAGTTTTGTTCTTGAATTTGTGGATACGGATCTTGGGACCCTTGGTGTGCTCGAGAACCTTACCGGTCACAGCAATTTTGGCCAACGCTTTGGCATTGGTGGTTACGGTGGCGCCATCGACGACCAAGGTGACGGGAAAAGATACCTTGGCTCCAGGCTCGAAGTCGAGCTTTTCGATCTTGACCACGTCTCCCACAGCAACCTTGTACTGCTTGCCACCAGCCTTGACGATTGCATAGGTCGCCATTGTTCTCCTGCCTCCGTCTTTCTAGCCTCTTATGGGCACTTCGCGCGCAGTACCACCGGCTATGCACGTAGCTAGGTCTGGGGTGCGGGCTTAAACCCGATCACTGAGCTGAGTCCCGCTGTCTCCGAGCTAGTTTAATCGCCGGCCTGTCGACGACTGCCTGAGGGTACTTGACCAGAAGACTACAGGGCAAACCGGCGCTGACCGCTGCTTGATCGGGTGCAAGGTCAATCCACGTGGACCGGCGGCCCGGCTGGACGGCCCGCCGCGCGCCGCCGTCGCGGACGGGCATATCCTGATCCGTCGCTGATCAGGATATTAGAGCGATCAGACACGTCAGCGTTGTCGATGTCGGCCTCGGCGTCAGACTCGTCTTCGTCAATGTCAAGATCGTCGTCTAGATCGAGTTCTTCCTCGTCGTCGAGGTCTTCCTCGTCGTCAAGCTCCTCGTCATCGTCGAGGTCGTCTTCTTCGTCGGTGTCGAAATCTTCCTGATCAACATCCTCTAGGCCAGTAACAGCCTGCTCGTCGATCTTCCCGGTGAGTTCTGTACCAGACTCGTTGGATTCATCCTCGCCACCAACAACCACCGAGGACGAGCCCGCGGCCATCGCCTTAAACATCGGATGCTCACCCGGAGCATGCACCGGCACCTTGACCACTGCAGGCTCGTCCGATCGGTTCTTTTTCGATCGCTTACTACGCCGACCGCCTGATTCGGACTTGCGCCCAACCACCGGGACCGAATCGGCCGGGTCGGTGTGCAGCAGGATCCCGCGACCTGTGCAGTTCGGACACGATGTCGAGAACGCTTCGACCAACCCGGTGCCCAACCGTTTGCGGGTCAATTGCACCAAACCCAAAGACGTCACCTCGGACACCTGGTGACGCGTGCGGTCGCGAGCAAGCACCTCGGTCAGTCGACGCAACACCAAGTCGCGGTTGGACTCGAGCACCATATCGATGAAGTCGATCACCACGATGCCGCCGATGTCACGCAGCCGCAGCTGGCGCACGATCTCCTCAGCCGCCTCAAGGTTATTCTTGGTGACTGTCTGCTCGAGGTTGCCCCCAGAACCGGTGAACTTGCCAGTATTGACGTCGATCACCGTCATCGCCTCGGTCCGGTCAATCACCAGTGTGCCACCCGATGGTAGCCACACTTTCCGGTCCATTGCCTTGGCCAATTGCTCGTCGATGCGATGTACAGCGAAGACATCTGGCCCTTGCTGCCCGTCCGGACCGATCGGGGGATCATACTTCGTCAACTTCGAAATAAGTTCGGGAGCAACAGAATTCACATACTCATTGATGGTATTCCATGCCTCGTCGCCGGAGACGACGAGGCTGGCGAAGTCGTCATTGAACAGGTCGCGGATAACTTTGACCAATACATCCGGTTCTTCATAGAGGGCCACCGCAGCGCCAGCGGCCTTTTCCTTGGTCTGGGTTGTCTTGGCTTCGATTTGTTCCCAGTGCTCCTGCAGGCGGGTGACGTCTTTGCGGATGTCGTCCTCTTTGACACCCTCTGACGCGGTGCGGATGATCACACCCGCGTCGGGCGGCACTACCTCACGCAGGATCTCCCTGAGGCGCTGGCGTTCGGTGTCAGGCAGCTTACGGCTGATACCAGTCGACGACGCCCCTGGTACGTAAACCAGGTAACGACCGGCCAAAGACACCTGCGTGGTAAGTCGCGCGCCTTTGTGCCCGACCGGGTCCTTGTTGACCTGGACAACGATATAGTCGCCGGGTTTGAGGGCCTGTTCGATCTTGCGATCGGCTCCACCCAATCCGGCCGCTTCCCAGTTCACTTCTCCGGCATAAAGCACGCCGTTGCGACCGCGACCGATGTCGACGAAGGCGGCCTCCATCGAGGGCAGCACGTTCTGCACGATACCGAGGTAGATGTTGCCGACCAGGGAAGTAGATGCCGCCGACGTCACGAAGTGCTCGACAACGATGCCGTCTTCGAGCACCGCGATCTGGGTGTATCGGGTGCCAGGGTTGGGCGGCTCGGTGCGGATCCGATCGCGCACCACCATGACCCGCTCGACAGCCTCGCGCCGAGCCAGGAATTCGGCCTCGCTCAACACCGGTGGACGGCGCCGTCCGGCGTCGCGCCCGTCTCGGCGGCGTTGTCGTTTGGCCTCCAGTCGAGTCGAACCGTCGATACCCTTGATCTCGGCGCTGCCCGTGCCGTTGACCCCACCGTCAAAGCTAGCAGACCTATCAGTCGAGCGGGGTAACCGTTCGTGCACGACCGTGTTCGGCGGATCGTCAGGCGCGCACCCCTCGTCGTCACCTGCCTCCGACTTACGCCGTCGGCGCCGACGGCGGCGTCGGTTGCTAGCTTCCGGCGACCCACTATGGTCGTCATTGACTTCGGTGTTTTCGGAGTCGTCGAAATCTTGGCCATCGAGGTCCTCAGACTCGGTTAAGTCGATCGCGCCGTCGACACCGTCGCTCTGGATGTCGGATCCACCCTGCTCACCGCGACCCCGGCCACGACCCCGACGACCACGACGCCGACGACGGCTTGCCAGTCGATCGGGTTGCTCTTCATCGTCAATGTCGGAGTCGTCACCGGATTCCACATCATCGTCAGCGCAGGCGTCATCATCGACCTCTATCGGCTGCGGCGCAACGAACAACGGCATGTAGTGCGGACGCTCTACTGCGGTTTCTAGCATCAGCCGAGATTCGGGCCCTCCGAGCGCGACAGGGTTATCAGGTACGGTGACGAGCTCGTGAGGCGGGTCGGGTTGACTGGCCAGCAGATCACGGACCCGGACCGCGTCGACGCGGTCGACACTGGAATGTGCGCTACGGATCCGGCCATCGAGAGCACTCAGCACGTCCAGCACTCGCCTGCTGGTGGTTCCCAACGTTCGTGCTAGCGAATGGACTCTCAAGCGGTCCGGCAATTCCACATGCTGCACCGGCTCTTTTGATGGCTCTGAAGGGGGTGCACCGTCTATCACGTATTCTCCTCAAGCCCCCGGGCGCGTCCGATCGACGCGGCCACGCGAGGGCCTTCGCTATGTGTCCGGGTCACTTCTCCCGGACTTGTGATGGCCTCGCCTCGAGCAGTTCATCTAAAACTCACTCGGCGGCATGCTGAATGACGGCTTGACATGCCGCGCTACGTCGCGGGATCGCGATGGTCGCGCTTGTCTAAGTCTTCATTCGGGTGTCTGACGCCGGTACGACGACGTTCACCCGCTACCAGTATCCCACCACCGCCGGGCGCGTCCACTCGCCCCTGATTTGGCTACAACCACGGCCTTTTCAGGAACCCGGCAGGCCCCCTCGTCCTCACGCTACACGCCGGGAAACCACAGCGCGATTTCGCGCTTTGCCGAAGCAGGCGAATCGGACCCGTGCACCAAGTTGAACTGCGTTTCCAACGCGAAATCGCCCCGGATTGTGCCCGGTGCCGCTTTCTCCACCGGGTCAGTGCCCCCGGCGAGTTGGCGAACCGCCGCAACGGCACGTGGTCCCTTCACGATCGCCGCCATCACCGGACCCGAGGTGATAAACTCGAGTAACGATCCAAAAAATGGTTTCCTCTCGTGCTCGGCGTAATGCTGGCTGGCCAGTTCCTCGCCGACCTGTCTGAGCTCCAACGCCGCGATGGTGAGACCTTTCCGTTCGATGCGGCTGATGATCTCTCCAACTAATTGCCGTTCGACGGCATCCGGTTTGATCAACACGAGAGTCCGTTCGGTCACGGCGCACAGCGTACCTAACGGCTCGCCGATCAGCTCGACGGCAGCACGGGAGTATTCTTAGCGCCGACTGACTTCGGTCCGGAAGTATGCAATCAACGCCCACAGTCCGGTGAACAACACACCGACGAATCCCAGTTCAGGGGACACGGCGCCGCCGACCAGCACCACCACCACCTGTACGCCTAGGTTCATCCAGATCGCCCAAGCCCTGCGTTGCAGTCCGGCCAGGACGATTAACAGCCCGGACAGCCCAATCAGACAAACCAGCGCAGGCAACGTCAACCCGCCGCCGATCGCACCCACCACCGGTAACGCCAGCAGTACGACGATTACCTCAAGGAAAAGTATCGTAGCCATCACCCCGGCAAAGCTCTTCCAGGGGTCGACGGATAGCATAAGCCCTTGCGGGCCTTGTTCACCCGTGCTGTCTGTCATTGCGGGTCACGGCCAAACAAGGTTCGTGCGGCGCCGGCGGTGACCACCGAGCCGGTAATAACGATCCCACGGCCGGAGACTCCGAGCCCTTCGGCTTCCTCATCGGCAGCAGCGTCGTCAACCAGCGCAGTCGCTACGTCAATGGCGTCACGCAGGTTCGCCGCGCTGATTACCCGGTCGGGGCCGAACCGCTCCCGCGCCACCAACGCCAGCGACTCAACATCCAACGCCCGCGGCGAACCGTTGTCGGTCACAACGATGGAATCCAGGACCAGCTCCAGTTCGGCCAGGATGCCATCAACGTCCTTGTCGGCCAGCACGCTGAGCACCCCGACCAGGGTGCGGAAATTAAATTCGTCAGACAGCGTGCGCGCCAACACACCCGCTCCGGCGGGATTGTGTGCGGCGTCGATGAACACCGTGGGGGCGCTGCGCATGCGTTCCAACCGGCCGGGGCTGATGACGGCGGCGAAACCGGCCCGCACCGCCTCGACATCTAGCTGACGTTGCACCCCGGCGCCAAAAAACGCCTCGACCGCCGCAAGCACCAAGACCGCGTTGTGCGCCTGGTGTTCGCCATGTAACGGCAAGTAAATGTCATCATAAACCCCACCAAGCCCCTGCAGCTGCAACACTTGACCACCGATTGCGACTTGGCGATCCAAGACCGCGAACTCCGAATCCTGCCGGGCGACTAGAGCGTTGGCATGTACCGATTGAGCCAACAGCACCTCCATCGCCGCAGGTAACTGACGGCCGATTACCACAACGGTGTCTGGCGCACCCTCGGGGGCTTTCGCGATAATGCCCGCCTTCTCGCGGGCGATCGCTGCAACGTCATTGCCAAGATACTCGACGTGGTCGATGCTGACCGGGGTAATCACGGCAACCGATGCATTAATCACGTTGGTCGCATCCCATCGCCCACCGATGCCCGCCTCGACCACAGCGATGTCTACGGGCGCATCCGCGAACGCAGCGAATGCCATCGCGGTGACTACTTCGAACTTGCTCAGCGCCGGTCCTCCAGAGGACTGCGACTGCGCATCGATCATCTGTACAAACGGTTCAATCTCACGGTACGTTGCTACATACTGCGCCGGGCTGATCGGTTTTGAGTCGATCGCGATGCGTTCGACTGCCGACTGCAGGTGAGGACTGGTGAAGCGGCCGGTGCGCTGGTGCAGCGTGGTCAGCAGCGCGTCAACCATCCTCGCCACCGAGGTCTTCCCGTTGGTGCCAGCGACGTGTATCGACGGATAACTGAGTTGCGGTGAACCGAGCACGTCCATTAACGCACTGATCCGGGTCAAACTCGGTTCGATGCGGGTCTCTGGCCAACGCTGGTCCAGCAGGTGTTCAACTTGCAACAGGGAGGTGACCTTGTCCGGTGTGAGAGCCGCGACGTTGGTTTCAAAGTGCTCGGATCCCCAGTCGGACGGCTTTGCGGTCATTGCAGCTCAGCCAGCCTAGTGGTGATGCGGTCGGTTTCTTCCTTAGCCACCCGCTGACGATCGCGGATTTTGATAACGACTGCCTCCGAGGCTTTAGCTAGAAAGCCCGCATTGGCCAGCTTTGCGGCGGTCGATGCCAGTTCCTTTTGCGCTGCAGCCAAGTCCTTTTCCATGCGACGGCGCTCGGCAGCCACATCGATGGTGCCCGAGGTATCGAGTTCAACGACGATGGTGCGGTCTTTGCTAGGGCCGAGACGAACCTCCAGCGACGCTGACGGGCGAAAGTCGTTGCTCGCAGCGGTAAGCAAAGCCAGTGATGTCACGGCACCCACCTGAGTGGCCAGGTCGGAGTCTTCGACACCAGACAATCGAGCCGGCACCTTCTGTCGACCGACCAAACCCTGAGCACTACGGAACCGACGGATCTCGGTCACCAGCTTCTGAGTATCGCTGATCCTCTGCGCAGCAACCAGATCCAGGCTGATACCAGAAGGCTCCGGCCAGTCGGCAATCACTAGTGACTCTAGTTGGGTCAGTGCCTGCCAAAGCGTTTCGGTAATAAACGGCATCACCGGGTGCAGCAACCGCAGCAACGTATCAAGCACCGCGGCCAGCACTGCTGTGGTGTGCGTGAGTCCGTCGGCAAGCTGCGCCTTGGCCAATTCGACATACCAGTCGCAGAATTCGTCCCACGTAAAGTGGTAGAGCGCCTCGCAAGCGTGGCTGAACTCGTAGCTGTCGAAGGCTGAATCAACTTCGGCGCGAACCTGTTCCAGCCTTCCGAGAATCCAGCGGTCGGCGTCGGTCAGTACCGCCAGCGCAGGCAAAGGTGCCAGCGCAGCACCATTGAGCAGTGCGTACCGGGTGACGTTGAACAGCTTGGTACCGAAGTTACGCGACGCACGGACATGATCCTCGCCTATAGCCAGATCACCACCAGGGTTGGATCCACGTGCTAACGTGAAGCGCAGCGCGTCAGCTCCGAACATATCCATCCAGGCCAGCGGGTCGATGACGTTACCCCTGGACTTACTCATCTTGCGGCCGAATTCGTCGCGGATCAGGCCATGCAGGAAGACATCGGTGAACGGCACCTGCGGGCCACGGCAGCCGCCTAGTGTGATGGCGTCGTCCCCGCCGACGAAGATACCGAACATCATCATCCGCGCGACCCAGAAGAACAGAATGTCGTAGCCGGTAACAAGAATACTTGTCGGATAGAACTTTTCCAGCTCCGGAGTCATTTGTGGCCAGCCTAGCGTGGAAAACGGCCACAACCCAGACGAGAACCAGGTATCCAGCACGTCGGGGTCCTGTTGCCAGCCCGCCGGGGGCGTCTCATCGGGACCGACGCACACCTGTTCGCCGTTGGGGCCGTACCAGATCGGGATGCGATGACCCCACCACAGCTGTCGCGAGATGCACCAATCACGCATGTCGTCTACCCAAGCGAACCAGCGCGATTCCATGCTGGCAGGGTGAATCACTGTGTCCCCGTTACGCACCGCGTCACCAGCGGCCTTGGCCAGCGACTCCACCCTAACCCACCATTGCAGCGACAGGCGTGGCTCGATGACTTCGCCGCTACGCTCCGAATGTCCCACGCTGTGCAGGTAGGGTCGTTTCTCCTCGACAATGCGGCCCTGCACCGCTAGCGCTTCGCGCACAGCTATGCGGGCTTCGAATCGATTCATGCCGTCGAACTCGGTTCCGGTGTCAGCAATAAAGGCCTTGACGTCCATGACGTTCGGCATCGGCAGGTTGTGCCGCAATCCGATTTCAAAGTCGTTGGGATCATGAGCGGGTGTGACTTTGACGGCGCCGGTGCCGAATTCGGGGTCGACCTGTTCATCGGCGACGATTAGGAGTTCGCGGTCGATAAACGGGTGCGGCAGCGTAGTCCCGACCAGATGCCGATAGCGCTTGTCATCGGGATGCACGGCAATCCCGGTGTCGCCGAGCATCGTCTCGACCCGAGTGGTGGCTACCACGATGTGTGGCTCGTTGTCGTCGAGTGACCCGTAGCGGAACGAGATCAGCTCGCCCTCGATCTCGTCGTAGATAACCTCGATGTCGGAGAGTGCTGTCTGAAGTACAGGCGACCAGTTGACCAGCCGTTCCGCTCGGTAGATCAGCCCGGCGTCGTAGAGCCGCTTGAATATCACTCGGACCGCCCGCGACAGGCCGTCATCCATAGTGAAACGATCGCGGCTCCAATCCACCCCGTCACCGAGCCGGCGCATCTGGCCAGCTATGACACCGCCTGATTCATATTTCCAGTTCCACACCTTATCGACAAACAGCTCCCGACCAAAATCTTCCTTGGTCTTACCGTCGATCGCAAGCTGTTGTTCCACTATACTTTGCGTCGCGATGCCTGCGTGGTCCATGCCCGGCTGCCACAACACCTCATATCCCTGCATCCGCTTGCGGCGTGTCAAGACGTCCATCATGGTGTGCTCCAGCGCGTGGCCCATATGCAGACTGCCGGTCACATTCGGTGGCGGAAGTACGATCGAATAACCGGGTTTTGTGCTGGCGGGATCCGCGGCGAAGTAACCAGAATCCAACCACTTCTGGTAGATTATGCTCTCCATCGCACCTGGGTCCCACGACTTGGGCAGCAGGTCAGCAGAGGAGCTAGAGCTGGCGGTCACCGGTCAATTCTAGGGAGCCCGATTAGTGCGTGCGAAAGCACCCGAAGTGGCGGATGATAGGCGCACGATCGAGGAATAGTAAGAACCTATCCAGGTATAGATAATATCGGGTTGGGAACACACCGCCGGCATCGACGTACCACACGATAATTGCCGCAATCGCCGTAGAAGCGCTCCGCGATGCCCACAGGGTGGCCACCAGAGACATGTAGTATATTTCCCGGGAGGAGGATTCTAGGGACGGCTCCGGAGCGACTTCCGCGACTGGCTGCCAGGTAGCACCGACAACTTGCTGCGCAGAGGGCTCGCCGACGCTCGTTACCTCCATCCCAGTAAGCTCAGTCACCGGTGGCGGTCGGGGCATCGGTCTCCGTATGCGTCGCCCACGTCGACCCGTCAACGGCGTAAATCACCAGGTTGTCATCGTCTTGCAGGGTGAGGGTAGAGGCGCCGTTGTGGGAGCCGAGCCACTCGCTCCGCACCACACTTCTGTCCCTCATTAAGCTTGTCTGGCATGGCATTTCCTCTACGTTATCCAGTCCGACCGGTTGCCGTCAGCTGTCGTTGTCAGCCCCCGATAAGCGGGCATCTAATCGATCCTGACTCGACCTGAGTATCTACGCTTATCGACGGAACCGAAAGCCCCAACAGCTGGCGCTGGCTACTTCTTGCCACCGAGGATGCCGCCAAGAGGTTGTTGCGGCATGTTGCCCGCCGGCACCTCCCTTGGCCAGCGCCGATGCGACCTATTCGGTGTCATTGCCCACGAACAGCGTCGTGACTGCTGGCGGGTAACTCGATTCTGTTGGCCTGCTCGGGATCTTTCGAGTTGTGCACCAATCCGCTGACCAACACCAACGTATGAACCGCGCTGTCGACTTCGTCTTTATCGACGCCGAACATGGCGGCGATTTCCCACGCGGGAATCTGCGTCTTGAGCATAGAGATCATCAAGACCGGCCGTCGACGTGTCCACCTGCATCGCAGATACGTCAGATTCTGTAAAGCCAAATCGTTTACGACACTAGCCCAATCCAATTTCCGGCTATACTCCTTCAGCAACGCTTAGGCAACCGCCGAAATCACGAGTGCACAGTCAGATCTGAGGGGAAAGAACCGAATCCGCAGCCGTGATCGATGCGATTTACCGTAAACTAGCGGCAGGTCTCAGTTCAACCGCTCGGCCTGCAGGGACACACCCGCCGGCAGGGAATCGCAACAATAGAACATCACCCATCGCGACCCATCGCGATCGCGGGCAGTAGGCATGCCCCGCAGGCCGGAGAACTTGTCACAGTCGAATGTCAGCGCAATACCACATTCTCCGAGCCGCACCGACGTCGCCCGGTAACCGGGGTCGCCGTCCTGTGCAATACGCACCACGTACAGGGCACCACTGATCGTAGCAGTGTATTTTTCGATCCAATGAAAGTCGCACCCCCGAGTCGCCACACTTGGGTCGGTGCCGTGTTTGGGAACGAGTCGTTCCACCAGTCCAGGCGGCAGGAGCCGGAAGTAGCGGCTGCCCAGCTCGGACATAACGTTTCCTGCCCCGCCGACGACTTTAGACTCATGCTTTCGCGATCATAGAAACGTGTGCTATACATCCAGCCCCCATAACGCGTTGCTGAACCGCACGATCCGCGTGTGAGTCGGCGGCATTATGAGGTCCCCTTATACAAACCAGCCAGTTCTGGCGCAATCTGACGAGCATGACGCCACGGCAAATCCAGTTGCGAGCCGAGTTCGAGCTCGGCACCGCAGTCGGTGCTTAGTGTGTGTGGATCCGCGAATTGACAAAGCACAGCGGGAGCACTGGAAACGACGTGCAACACGTCACGGAAGCGACGCGATGGTTCTTCCGGAAAGCCCGCCGACCACGGCACGCACCACGAAATCGGTGCCAACCAGCTCGCCAACAGTGTTCTCCCTAGTCGTGCGTACAGGGGCGTGGACGATGCGAGCACCGATATCGTCCGGCCTGCTTGTGATATAGAGGTCGACGCTGCTGCGGACGAACGGCGGCTCCCCGCTCAGATCAGCATAAGTGCTCCGTACCAGCACCAAACACATGCAGCAACTAAAGGAAACCGTAGCGGTTGTAGGGCCCAACCTCCGTAACGGCGATTCGGGTCCTGGCAGCCATTTCATTCAGAGTCGATGGCAATGCCGTACCGGCAGCCAGAATCGGCCGGGACTGTGCGGATCTGTGGATTATTTTGTGACGCCCGTATCGGGCTGTGTATTCACACTACGAAACCAGATTGCGTGCGTCATTTTGACTATATATAGATCCTATCTTGGCCTGATAGCGGAACAAGTTTAGATTTTATTTCCGCAGGTCATCAGTGCCTTTTAAGCTGACGGCAATACGTCGCCACCAAAGCTATTTTATGAGCAGAATCATGCAAATGTTGTGAGCTGGAACAAAAATTTTGTTCTTACGTGACGCAATCGCTCGGACTCGGCCACCGGGTCGTCAAAAATAGCAAGGTGGGCAGGATACAGGTCTCAGGAACCAGAAATAAGCCGATAAATAGCAACCCTACGTTGAAAACATAGGCAAACCAATAGTATTTGCTGATTCCACAAGTAGCCTAGCAACATCGCACACTATCCGGCACCGACGTAGCAGGAGGCTTCGCACTGTTCACCAAATATTTCCTAATTAAATTGTTTACCAACAGATTTAGATATCACCAACAATTTTTAACGAATCAGCAATGGCCGCAACAGCTTCCCATTGGACTAAACCGCACCCTATAGGACGCAGACCTGGCTGGTGATCTGCGTAAGCCGATTTGCCACAAAAACCTAGGGCTCGGGTAATGCTACACTTGACCAAAACCCGCGTGTTCAATGTTCCGAATCGTAGCTGCTCCAGAGTATAATATTGGTGTGCACTCAGGTAAGTCGGACGTATCTATCGAAAGTAAGCTCGCACGAATATTACACACCACTATAAATATTTAAAAATAAAAATCAATACTGCCTGCTCTCGCAAAATAACTATAAGAAATATTCAACAATTAATTTTGATAGAAAATTGAAACATTCCCGTTGTGTAACTACCTTGGGATCCCGGCAACACGAAAGCACGCAAGCCAGTAGCCGTATTGACGAACGTCAATACGGACGCGAATCCGACATCACGATCCGGCTGAGTGTCCGACGCGTCGACCAAAGGCACATATCTTGCGCTAACCGACAGGCTACCGGAACATCAGCTCGTTCAACCAGATCCGTGCAGTACACGGCGGAGAGCGTAGTGATCCTGGCCGTTCCGCAGTAACACAACCTCAGCGTTCGTCGCACAGGGCCTTCACACGAAGCAATCGATCGATTCTACGGTAGAGAAATAATAGTCTGACAGCGTAGACGAACGCAAACCGAACCACCCGCCTCCGTCGGCTGCATGCAATGTGCACCCAGTCGCCGACAGCGATCCTAGTCCTCAGACCTCGCCGCGCATGATGTGGGCCTGCAGCTCAAGTAACGATGTCTTTGGGATGGCCCATCACAAAAACCGGTTTGCAGCGCTGGGCGACAAATACGAAGGACAAGCTCGACTATTGTGCTGGGTCCTCCAAGCACCACCATGCTGGCCTTGTCAGACCCTTGCGTTGCGATTTGACCCCGGCGAGTACGCCGCTAACCAGCCAGCAGGACCGTGTCAAGCATCGGCTCAGCTACGTCAGTCGACGGTCCCGGTGTCGTGCCCGCGCACTAACGATTGCAGTGCGGCGCTTGTCGGACGCGGTCGAAGTCTGTGCAGAGCAGACCTGAAAACGGGCCGCGTAATCATAAGTTGGCCGGCTGATCTGGCGGACAATACCCAGGACGAGGTGGTCAAGGCTCTGATCAGATAGCCGCGACAGCGCAAAAGCATAAGCTACGTCGTCGTGCGCATCATGCCCGACGATCTCTTCAACAGCAACGTCGGCGGTCTTAGCCACCTCGAGGGAAAAATCGGACTTCACTACTCGGTATTCGCGTATTCGCTGCTTGCGCCGAAGACTATCGGCTAGCCATGTCAGACATTGATCACCCGCTCTTCGGCACCCTCTTTACGCAGTGCGGCAAACGAACCGTCGTTGAAAACGGGGCAATCCCGCAGAATCCCGACTAGAGTAACGCCACGGTGCTAGGCCGCAGCACGCAGCACCTCGGTTAGTCCGCTGCAGTCCCAGTCGAGCGCGCGGCCGATGAAGATCGTTTCAGCACCCAGCGCCAACAACACCGGGTTGAACGGGTGATCCAGCGAGCTCATCGGGGTCGACTTGGTGGCTTTGCCCACCTCTGAGTAGGCGAATACTGGCCTTTGGTTAACCAGTAGATCCGATTGTTGAATAGCAGAATTGTCATGTTGATGTTGCGGCGCAGCGCATGTATCAGAGGGTTGCCGCTAATCGACAACGCGTCACCGTCACCGGTGACCACCCATATCGACAAATCTTCGCAAACCAACGCCAAAACCAGCCGCGATCGCCAGCGCGCAGCCGTGGATTAAGTGGAACCCATAAGGTCTCCAGGTAGTACGGGAACCGGCTAGAAGCATCCAATGCCGCTGATGAACACAATGTTTTTTCGCGGTGTAGTCCCAATGTGGGCAGAAAGTTACGGACGTTGTTGAGGATGACTTAGGTCACCACAGGACACCAGCGGACCTCCTGGTAGCTAATAACGTCCTTGGACTTCTGCTGCTGTTCCCCGGGAGACACAATAGGGCACACAAACGTGTTTCTTCGACGTCGGAGTCACTCCACGGTCGGGGCCCGTCAGATGGCTGATCCCACTAGTCATGAGCGCCGCTCTTCCTCATCGCTTCGCTCTGCATCGTCGTGGCGCAGCTCATGTGTCGACTTCCGCTCCAACCGTGGCCGCCGCCAATCTAGTGAACATCGTCTTATCCTGTTCAATCTCGGCCAGTGTGCCGCCCAAAGCGGAGCGGATAACACGGCCCACCTCGTCGACCAAGAACGAAACACCCTGAACTTTGGTGACCCGACTGCACATCAACCAAACCAAATACTTGCCACACAGCACAATCGCCAGTTGACCAAGTTTCATCTCCGATGCCACCACCATAGGGTAACGCCGCAGCACGTCGCCCAGGTTAGCCGGGAACGGACGCAAATGCCGCAGGTAGGTATGCGTGACCTTGACGCCCTTGCGCCGTGCACGTCGACAGGCTTCACGGATCGGGCGTACGGAACTGCCCCACCCAAATCAGCAGCAGCTCAGCATCTCCGGTCGGATCATCGACCGTCTAGGTCGGAAACCCGGATTCCGTCGATCTTGGCCTGGCGCAATCTGACCATGAGGTCATGGCTGGACCGGTTCGTAGGAGATGTTGCCGGCGCCATGCGCAGCTTCCAACCCACCGATGCGATGTTCTAGACCGGGAGTGGCCGGGACAGCGAATTGCGGAGCCAGCGTTTCCGGGTCGCGGACATAAGGCTGGAAGGGCGCATCGAGTTTGGCGAAGGTGTGCTCGATGCGCACCAACGCGCTGACGTCCGAGATTCGCCGCGGCTCCGCGCCATTGGCGATGGCGCCGTCGGACAACAAGTTACTGGCGTGTGGTACGACACCGCGATACGCACCACTTCAATGGAAGTCTCAAAGCAGTCCGACGGAGACTGCGGCACCAATACCGCCACTGGCAATTCCCCCATTGCGGCCGTACAACGCCTGCAGCAAAGGCTGCCTGCTCGATCTTAGTCGGCAAACCAGTCGAAGATCCGCACCGCTGCACATCGATTTAACAATAGCGGCAGTTCGGTCATCACACGGAGGCCTAGCGCCTCGGACTTCAGCGAAAGACCTGGACCCAATGTGCTCGTAACTCCCAGCGCACCAACGTAAGCGGCGCAAACGCCGCCCATCTCGTCTTTCGCTTGCAACGTGATCACGTTGAAGTTCTTATGCTTGGACAACTCGTGCAAGATGTCCGCTGTCAGCGGAATCGGATAGCCGCCGAGCACAACCGAAATGTTGGCAAGCTGGCTGGCCACAACGATGCCGTAGGCCAGAGCAATGTTGCCTAAGATCTTCCGGTATTCGCCGGCCGGCAACATCCCTGGCGGGACCTCGAACATGGTGCCGAATTCCTCGGTAGTTTCACCATATTGACAGCCTGCCTTTCAAGGCTAGGATGTTGGCCTCCGAGACATATCGAGCTTACACGCGACCTTCTCTTTGATGATGGTTTCGCCGGTCAGGATCGGCCGCCCGTACATCCATGACAACAAACTCGGCGTAAACATGTTCTTAACGCGCTGGCCGTCTTTCTTGGACGCGCCGATCGCCTCGACTGCTCCAAGGGTCAGCATGGTCATCGGGACGGCGTGAACAACGTATTTCTCCAGCTCATCGGATCCCAGCAGGTTGGCTACGTAACCCACCTTCATCAGGTTGCGTTTGATGAACTCGTCAGAGTTCGCGATCACCATTCCGCCACGCTGCAAATCAGCAATGTTGGCCTTTAAAGCTGCTGGATTCATCGCGACAAGCACGTTCAGTCGGTCCCCGGCCAGCTGAATACCGTTGCCGGAAATCGCCCGCTAAACAGATAGTAACCCTTTCCAAGCATCGTCGGTTGAACCTGGCATGAACAGCAGCTCCAGCATTAACCTCTGCCCCAGTGCCGTTGCCATTCGGATCCAAGTCCCCGCCTTCCATCTGCTCTCCGGACAGGCACTCCGCGCTACAGCTTCAAGTTATGCGCCGTCGGATGACTCCCCCCGCCCTCACGCTTTATGTCACTGGTGGTACCCCAGTTATGGCATTGCCTCTATATAGCGTACCCCCAAAAAACACACGGCGAGTTCGCCATTAAAAACTCACGTCAGCGTGGGATAGCTGAGACGAAGGTGTGAAACCGTGGCATAGATCACGTGCGCTGGGTACAGGACCACATCGGAGCAATGCCGCTCGTTGAACACATTCGTTTTCTGCTGCCGATCCCGACTTTCCAGCCGCCGTCGTCGCAAGACTAGGCACTCTTATCGCGGCGCTCAGTGCGCGACGGCTTGCGCGGCACGATCGTTGGCAACACGTTGTCCTGCACCGTCTCCTTGGTCACCACCACTTTGGCGACGTCGTCGCGGCTAGGAATATCATACATCACTGGTAGCAGGACTTCTTCCATGATAGCCCGCAGGCCACGAGCTCCGGTGCCGCGGTGGATCGCTTGGTCGGCAATCGCTTCTAGCGCGTCATCAGTGAATTCCAGCTCCACACCGTCCATTTCGAAAAGCCAAGTGTACTGCTTGACCAAAGCATTCTTCGGCTCGGACAGAATCTTGACCAACGACTCCATGTCCAGATTGATGACCGAGGCGATCACCGGGAGCCGGCCAATGAACTCAGGGATCAAGCCGAACTTGATCAGATCTTCGGGCATCACATCGGCGAAATGATCGGTGGTGTCGATCTCGGCTTTGGAGCGGACTTCGGCGCCAAAGCCTAAGCCGCGTTTGCCGACACGCTCGTAGATAATCTTATCCAACCCAGCAAAGGCACCGGCGACGATGAACAACACGTTGGTGGTATCGATCTGAATGAATTCTTGGTGCGGATGCTTGCGGCCGCCCTGCGGGGGAACCGACGCCTGGGTACCTTCTAGAATTTTCAACAGGGCCTGTTGAACGCCCTCGCCAGAGACATCGCGGGTGATCGAAGGGTTCTCGCTCTTACGAGCGATCTTGTCGACCTCGTCGATGTAGATAATGCCGGTCTCGGCACGTTTGACGTCATAGTCGGCGGCCTGAATCAGCTTAAGCAAGATGTTCTCGACATCCTCACCGACGTAACCGGCCTCGGTCAGTGCAGTGGCGTCGGCGATGGCAAACGGGACATTGAGCATCTTGGCCAACGTCTGAGCCAGGTAGGTCTTGCCGCAGCCAGTAGGCCCCAACATCAAGATGTTGGACTTGGCTAACTCTACCGGTTCGCGCTTAGAGTCACGGCCCTTATCTCCGGCCTGAATCCGCTTGTAGTGATTGTAGACCGCGACAGCTAACGTCCGCTTGGCGGTGTCCTGCCCGATGACGTAACCCTCAAGAAACTCCCGAATCTCAACGGGCTTAGGCAACTCATCAAGCTTTAAATCGTCAGCATTGGCCAGTTCTTCTTCGATGATCTCGTTGCACAGGTCGATACATTCATCACAGATGTACACCCCAGGGCCCGCAATGAGTTTCTTGACCTGCGTCTGACTCTTCCCGCAAAACGAGCACTTCAGCAAGTCACCACCGTCTCCGATACGCGCCATGGTGTAAGGGCCTACTTCCTGTTCGCCGTTCGTCTTGCTGTGCCGCGTGTATTTCGCGACGCTACCTGCTAGTTTGGGGCCGACGCGACCGTTAGCGCCAAATCGCGTCAGTGGTATTTATGACTCTTCCGTCTGGCATGAAACATATAGTCCGACTCTGCCCACCACCCGTCGAGACCCACAATCCATGTCTCTGGCGTGTCGTGGTCGTTACGTGACCGCCGCCCCCCTGAGCCTCCGAGCCTTCGCGTAATCACCTTACAGTGGCCAAGTGGTACTGGCTGTTCACAGCGAATCCGTGCTGATAAACGACGGTGGGCTAGCCACCGCGCTCGAAGAGCGCGGAAACGATCTATCCGATCCGTTGTGGTCGGCTAGACTGCTGGCGGATGCCCCGCAAGAAATCGTTGCTGTGCATGTCGCGTACTTTCGCGCTGGTGCGACGATCGCGACAACCGCGAGCTACCAGGCATCATTTGAAGGTTTGGCGGCACACGGGATCGACCGCAATGAGGCCATTCGGCTACTGCGCCGCAGCGTCGCACTCGCCAACGCCGCGCGTGATAAGGTCAGCAAGGGTGGTCTTTACGTCGCCGCCTCGGTCGGACCGTACGGCGCGGCGCTGGCCGACGGGTCGGAATACCGCGGACGCTACGGCCTGTCCGTCGCAGCTCTGGCACGGTGGCATCGCCCGCGGCTGGAGGTACTGGCCGAGGCTGGTGCGGACATACTTGCCCTAGAAACCGTCCCCGACATCAACGAAGGCGAAGCTTTGGTCGACCTGGTACGCTCGGTTGGCGTGCCGGCGTGGCTCAGCTACACCATCAAGGGAACGCGGACCCGCGCCGGACAACCGCTTGCCGAGGCGTTCGAGGTAGCCGCCGGCGTACCCAATATTGTCGCGGTCGGCGTCAATTGTTGCGCACCCGACGATGTTCTGGCGGCCATCCAGATCGCGAATATCGGCAAGCCGATCATCGTCTACCCGAATAGTGGAGAACGCTGGGACAACCGCGCTTGGACAGGACCGCGTAGGTTTTCCGCGCAGCTCGCCCTGCAGTGGACGGCGGCCGGGGCACACATCGTCGGTGGATGCTGCCGGGTGCGGCCAGCCGATATCACCGAACTAACGAAGGCACTGGCGAGCCGTTAAACGGTCTGCGCGGAGAGCTTGCGGTACTCCAACACAGTGTCGATAATCCCGTAGTCCTTGGCTTCTTCGGCGGTCAGGATCTTGTCCCTGTCCGTGTCCTTACGGATCACCGCGGCATCCTTGCCGGTGTGCCGGGCGAGCGTCGTCTCCATCAAGGTGCGCATCCGCTCGATCTCGGCAGCCTGGATCTCCAGATCGGAGAATTGACCTTGGATCACACCAGACAACGACGGCTGGTGGATCAGCACGCGGGCATTAGGTAAGGCCATCCGCTTACCCGGGGTTCCAGCAGCCAACAGCACTGCCGCCGCCGAAGCAGCCTGACCCAGACACACAGTCTGGATGTCGGCCCGTACATATTGCATCGTATCATAGATAGCCATCAAAGACGTGAACCCACCGCCCGGCGAGTTGATGTACATAGTGATATCCCGGTCCGGGTCCAACGACTCCAACACCAGCAGCTGGGCCATGATGTCGTTTGCCGACGCGTCGTCAACTTGGACGCCTAGAAAGATGATGCGTTCCTCAAACAGCTTGTTGTACGGGTTGGACTCTTTGACGCCAAAACTGGAGTGCTCGATGAATGACGGCAGGATGTATCGCGCCTGAGGTTTGACCTGAGAATTCTGCAGTTTCACTGCACTTCTCCGTTGACATGGGCGCGGGTGATGATGTGGTCAACAAAACCGTATTCCAGGGCTTCCAAGGCCGTGAACCAGCGGTCGCGGTCGGAATCAGCCTCAATGCGTTCGATCGGCTGGCCGGTGAACTCGGCGTTGAGTCGGAACATCTCCTTTTTGATGACGGCGAACTGCTCAGCCTGGATGGCGATGTCGGCTGCGCTGCCGGTCACCCCGCCCAACGGCTGGTGCATCAGGATTCGGGCGTGTGGTAGCGCATACCGCTTGCCCCTAGTTCCAGCCGCCAGCAAGAACTCCCCCATCGACGCGGCCATGCCCATCGCGTAGGTGGCGATGTCACACGGCGCCAGCACCATGGTGTCGTAGATCGCCATCCCAGCGCTGATCGATCCGCCAGGGGAATTGATGTACAGGGAAATGTCCTTGAAGGCGTCTTCGGCAGCAAGCAGCAGTATCTGTGCGCAAAGCCGATTGGCGATGTTGTCGTCCACCTCCGACCCCAGGAAAATGATTCGCTCGGAGAGCAAACGCTCATAGACCGAGTCCGTGAGGTTGAGACCCTGCGCATTCGAACGCATGTTAGTCACGTGGCCCACAGTGGGATACCTGCTTTCTGGAGTTCTGTATGCACCCGACAGTAACGAACCGAGCTCGCTGTTTGGCGATCACGCACCCCCTGAAAGGAGCACGTTCGTTTACAGCGTCATAACCCAAGTCATTCCACGGCCTTCGTCATCGACGGCACCGCTGTCGGATCTGCTTCTTCGGTCTTCTGGTCAACCTGATCCCTTTGGGCATGCTTGCCGAAGAATTCACTGGTGTCGATCGTGTTTCCGTCAACATCGGTGACCGTAGCTGCCTCAACCACAGCTGCGACCGCCAGCCTGCGCCGCATATCAATAACCAAGGACGATAACTGGCTGTTTTCCCGCAAGAAGCCAAATAGCTGCTGTGCATCGACGCCGTATTGCCGAGACGTGGCGAGCAAGCGTTCGTTCAGGTCATCCTGGCCCACCTGGATCTTCTGCTCTTCGGCCACTACATCCAACAGCAATTGCCTCGTTACATCCTTCTCGGCGGTGCTACGCGTCTCAGCCTCAAACTCCTCGCGCGACGACCCACGCTCAGCGAGGACTTCGGCGAACTTGGTTTCGTCATGACCCACGCCGCTAAGCGCGGCGTGCAGGACACTATCAAACTGAGCTTGCACAATCCCTTCCGGCAATGGCACATCCACCCGCTCAAGCAAAGCGTTCACGGCCGCGTCACCAATTTTCTCCGCTTGCTGGGCGTGCTTAGCCTGACGGATCTGATCACCAAGATCGGCCCGCAGTTCCGTCATGGTGTCGAACTCGCTGGCCAGTTGCGCGAACTCGTCATCCGGCTCCGGCAGTTCACGTTCCTTGACCGACTTGACGGTGACGATGACCTCTGCGTCTCGCCCAGCGTGTTCGCCGGTCACTAACTGGGTGGTGAAGACTCGCGACTCGCCGACGGACAAACCGACGAGCGCATCGTCGAGACCTGCGATGAACCGGCCGGAGCCGACTTCATGAGACAACCCCTCCGCGTCAACGTTCGGCACCTTCTCACCATTAATGGTGGTCGACAAATCAATCGAGACAAAGTCACCGAGTGCCACCGGCCGGTCCACACCGGTCAGGGTGCCGAACCTGGCACGCAACGACTGCAACTCTTCCTCAACATCGTCGGTGCTGACCTCGACTGGATCCACAACAACCGTCAGTGTGCTGAAATCCGGAAGTGCGATCTTGGGGCGTACCTCAACCTCGACGGTGAAAGCCAGATCCTGACCGTACTCCTTTCTAGTCACCTCTATTTCGGGCTGGCCGATCGGTTGGACCTCCGACTCCGCCAGCGCCTGCCCGTACCGGCTGGGCATAGCTTCGTTGACGACCTGATCTAGCAGTGTCTCCCGGCCAAAACGGGCCTCCAGCAACCTCGCGGGCACCTTCCCGGGCCGGAAACCGGGCAGCCGCACATGTCTGGCCAGCTCTTTGTAGGCCCGCTGAAAATCCGGCTCGAGCTCTGTAAAAGGCACTTCCACGTTGATACGCACTCGAGTAGGGTTCAACTGTTCGACACTGCTTTTCACGGGTATGCTCCTCAGTGGTCGTCCCTGGCGATTGGTCGGGGTGACAGGATTTGAACCTGCGGCCTTCCGCTCCCAAAGCGGATGCGCTACCAAGCTGCGCTACACCCCGCGCTGACCATGCAATCTTAAGGCCCGACGGCAACGGCTTTTGCAACAACCTATTTGCGTCACGAAGCGGCCGCAGAACAACTTGGATTAGAATTTGATGTCTGCCAACACATAAAATCGCGTTCGACTGATGCACGCGGGCGTAGCTCAATGGTAGAGCCCTAGTCCTCCAAACTAGCTACACGGGTTCGATTCCCGTCGCCCGCTCAAGTTGACTGTTTTGCTCAACGGAAAGGCGCCATAAGCGATGTTATCAAAGGCTCATGCGCGTCGGACTTCAGTCAGCGTACAAAATGCGTTCGAGCACAACTTTGCGCTGCATAACCAAGTCGGCGCAGCGTAGAGGTGCGAGTCAACGGAGATCTCGTCGTCCACCTCTGCGCAGCTCCGCCGACACCGCCGGTACCCGACCGTGGCAGCAGGAGACGCTATCCGTCGTACTCTCCGGCACCAAGCGTGCTACCAGCAACATGCGTGCAGCGAGCTGCCGTGCCGCACCGTGGTGGCAGCTAGGCCACCACTCACGGCTACCACACGGTCCGCTTCGGTGTCCTCCTCGGCAAGGTGATTCGCCGGATCACCGGCCGTACAATAGATCACTATCTGCACACCGAGACTGCCGAACCGCCAAGGATCAATATGGTGAACCACTCCAAAATCAGCATGGTGGTGTCCGACGTCCAGACATCCAACTAGCCCGTCATGCCGGCATAACATCCGAAAGCGGGGCTATCCGTCGCGATCGGGTTCGTGCCTTGTGTGCCCGACAACGAACTCGGCTCCAAAGCATCCGGCGCGGTGGCGAAAGATCGTAATGTCTCACCACCAACGGACATGCATCGAAGTCGGGGTCGACAACTTTAACTACAACGCACTCGCCCAGGAGAATCTGTTCAGTCGCAGCCATACGGACCTCGTCCAGGTGTCCCAAGATGGCTTTTACACCGATCCGGTGCTCGGCCCGCTGGTCGCCGATCGCGTATTGGGATTTGGGCTACATGCTCAACCAGCGTAGCAGCAACGGACCCAATCCGAGGATCTTCGACCACGGTGGCACATGCGGTTAATACACATAGCCAATCTGGAACATCGAATCGGCTAATGTGTATGTGATGAATCGCTTCGACACCACCGAGGTCAACGCAGACCCCTCGCAAACTCGCCCTTAGTAACCAGGTCTATGCGGCACTTGAAGTCACCAACGACGAGCTCTCAGTAGTCTGAAATTGCCGGTGGCTGGGCCAACCCGGTCCCCCCTCGCGGATTCGGCGAAGTATGATCCTTGTCACTGGTCATTAACGTCTGGCACTGAAGGCACCGAAACACATTGCGGTCCTCTAAGCACCACGGTACGGCCCCCCACACACACCCGGCAGAGTCCTCGCCGGCGCGCCGGTAAACGTACGTGCGGGACCGCTCTGGCCGATAGGACAGCAGACCGCGGTCGTGCTCGGGTACACCACGAAGATCTTGCCACGGCCCAAACCCACTTTTCACCGGCGCAACCAGATAGGTCCACTCTGCATCGAACGCTGTCTGGCTGATCTCCCCGGCCGGGCTGGAGTGGGTGGATGCGGTGGCGGAACAACAACTCGCTGCATTAGACATGCCCCACCCGGACCCCGGCGATATATGGTCTGGTCCATCAAGAGTGTGCGCTAATAAGCCTAAAGGACTTTGTGATCCGAGCCCATGCCCACCAGGGGTTGGCATCGCCACGTAGGGGATCGAGCCCAAGCCTCGCGACGACGTCTCCGACCTGGCCTTCGCCGAGCACCCGACACACTGTCGAGCCACGCAAGTCGGTGCTGTAGCCACCGCCGAACATCCACATCCGCACCTGCCCGACCGGTTATAAACAGCGATACATCGCTAAAGCGGGCCCATTCGGTGTAAGGTGCCATAGAGGCCAAGATGCACATGCACTATCGGGCCGTCGGCGTAGTGATGAAACAGATGCTTGCTCCAAAAGCTGGCCCTGCGCTAGCACCCGTCCGTCCGCCGTAGCCGCCGAACTAGCGAATCGTCGTTGTGAGCTGAACACTACGACGGGTGCACCGGCGAATCGATGCTGATGCAACCAGGCCAACCGGTGCTGGGGTACGCCTTCCGAGCACCGGTAAACCTCAGGCCTGAGCGCCGGGCACCGGCGGCGCTTGGTGCGTACGTTCGAACTCGGCAAGGATGTCGATACGCCGTTGGTGACGCTGCACTTTCGACCACGGTGTGGTCACGAAAGTGTCGACAATAGTCAGCGCCTCACCTACGGTGTGCATGCGGCCGCCGATACCGATCAACTGCGCGTTGTTGTGTTCACGCGCTAGCCTCGCAGTCTCGACGTTCCACGCCAGCGCGCACCGCGCGCCGACGACCTTATTGGCCGCAATCTGCTCGCCGTTGCCCGATCCCCCAAGCACGATGCCGAGGCTACCCGGATCGGCCACCGTGCGCATCGCGGCAGTGATGCAAAACGCCGGATATTCATCGTCTACATCGTAACTAAAGGCGCCACAGTCGATCGGCTGGTGACCAGATTGTTTCAGATGCTCGATAATCTGCTCCTTGAGCTCGTAGCCGGCGTGGTCGGCCCCCAGGTAGACACGCATGCCCGACATTGTGCCCGACGCGGTTACGACGCTCGCCAAGCCGCCTAGTCTAGGCGAATTGTGGCGGCTCGGTGCGGGTCCGTTTGAGCTCAAAAAAGTGTGGGTAAGCTGCAAAAGTCAGCGAAGCATCCCAGAGCTTGCCGGCCTCCTCACCGCGCGGGATTTTCGACAGCACCGGCCCGAAGAACGCCACACCGTTGACGTGGACGGTCGGCGTGCCGACATCGTCGCCGACCGCATCCATGCCGGCGTGGTGGCTCTCACGCAGCGCGTCATCGTAGGCGTTACTTTGAGCTGCCGCGGCCAGCTCCGCTGGCAGACCGACGTCAGCAAGCGATCCCTTGATGACCTCGTCGAGGTTTTTGTTGTCCTCGTCGTGAATCCGGATGCCCATCGCGGTGTACAAGGGGTCCAGTACGCCGACACCATGAGCCTGCTCAGCAGCAATCACCACCCGCACCGGTCCCCATGCCTTCGTCATGTTTTCGCGATAGTTTTCCGGCAGATCTTCGCGGTTTTCGTTGAGTATAGCCAGACTCATCACGTGAAAGTGCACCTCGACATCGCGAACCTTCTCCACCTCGAGGATCCAGCGCGAAGTAATCCAACACCATGGGCACAGCGGGTCGAACCATAAATCGGCTTGAGACTTGACAGACGCCTTCTCGGGCATGACGTAGTTCTCTCCAGAAAGTTCAAGGACAATGGGAACACTCTTCAATACAACCGTAGTTGCCCGCGCAGCTGTTCCCACCCAGAAGTAACCGGTACCCGGCTCATGTGCCGACAGGCTTTAAGTTGGACTTCGTGGCCCTTCCAAACCTCACCCGGGACCAGGCTGTCGAACGCTCCGCCCTGATCACCGTCGACAGCTACCAAATCAACCTCGATCTCACCGACGGCGCCCCCAGCGACCGCACGTTCCACTCCACCACCACGGTGGTGTTTGACGCACTAGCCGGCGCCGACACCGTGATTGACATTGCTGCCGATACCGTACACAGTGCCACACTTAACGGCCGCGAACTCGACGTTTCCGGATACGACGAATCGACCGGTATCCCGTTACCTGGACTGGCCGATCGCAACGTTGTCGTCGTCGACGCCGACTGCCGCTACTCCAACACTGGCGAGGGCCTACATCGCTTCGTCGACCCCGTAGACGACGAGATCTACCTGTACTCACAATTCGAAACCGCTGACGCCAAGCGTATGTTCGCCTGCTTCGACCAACCGGACCTGAAGGCCACCTTCAAGGTGCAGGTGACCGCATCCCAGCACTGGAAGGTGATCTCCAATAGCGTGTGCATCAACATCACCGAGGGGACACACACCTTCGCCACTACTCCGCGGATGAGCACCTATCTGGTGGCGTTGATCGCCGGACCATACGCCGCCTGGTACGCCAGTTACCAGGACGAACACGGTGAAATCCCGCTGGGCATCTACTGCCGGGCCTCGCTGGCACAATTCATGGACGCCGAGCGATTATTCACACAGACCAAGCAGGGATTTAGCTTCTACCACAAGCACTTTGGCCTACCGTATGCGTTCGGCAAATACGATCAGCTCTTCGTTCCTGAGTTCAATGCCGGAGCAATGGAAAACGCCGGCGCAGTGACATTCCTCGAAGACTACGTCTTCCGCAGCAAAGTCACCCGAGCGTCCTATGAACGACGTGCTGAGACAATGTTACACGAAATGGCGCACATGTGGTTCGGCGACTTGGTCACCATGACCTGGTGGGACGACTTGTGGCTGAATGAATCGTTCGCGACCTTTGCATCGGTGCTGTGTCAAAGTGAAGCCACCGAGTTCACCGAGGCTTGGACGACGTTCGCCACCGTGGAAAAGTCGTGGGCGTACCGCCAGGACCAACTGCCATCGACGCACCCGATCGCAGCCGACATCCCCGACCTGGCTGCAGTCGAGGTGAACTTTGACGGAATCACTTACGCTAAAGGCGCCTCCGTATTGAAGCAGCTCGTGGCTTACGTTGGGTTAGAGCAATTTCTGGCCGGGCTGCGCAACTACTTCCGCAACCACGCATTCGCCAATGCCACCTTTGACGATCTGCTTGCCGCGCTGGAAAACGCCTCCGGACGTGACTTGTCGCACTGGGGGCAGCAGTGGCTGAAAACCACTGGGATCAACATTCTACGGCCAGATTTCGACGTCGACGCCGACGGCAAATTCACCCGGTTCTCGGTGATGCAAAGCGGTGCCGCACCGGGTACGGGTGAGACCCGGGTGCACCGGCTAGCGGTCGGAATCTACGACGACTGCGGGGAAGCCGACAAACTGGTGCGGGTGCATCGGGAGGAACTCGACATCGAGGGTCCAGAAACGGCAGTACCTGCACTGGTTGGCGTTTCACAGGGCAAGTTGATTCTGGTCAATGATGACGACCTGACCTATTGCTCACTGAGGCTAGATGCCCAGTCGCTGCAAACCGCGCTGCAGAGCATCGCCGACATCGCCGAACCGCTGCCACGCACTCTGGTGTGGTCAGCGGCCTGGGAGATGACCCGCGAAGCCGAATTGCGTGCCCGCGACTTCGTGGCGCTGGTTTCAGGTGCCGTGCATGCCGAAACCGAGGTCGGGGTGGCACAGCGGCTGCTAATGCAGGCGCAAACGGCGCTGGGCTCATATGCCGATCCGGACTGGGCGCGTGATTACGGCTGGCCGCAGTTCGCTGACCGGATCTTGGAATTGGCGCGCGCTGCAGCGTCCGGATCGGATCACCAGCTTACCTTCATCAACACGCTGTGCTCATCGGTGCTGTCGCCCCGGCATGTGCAGACATTGGCTGCCCTGCTCGACGGTGACCCCACCGAGCTAGGATTGCCTGGTGTGCAGGTCGATACCGATCTGCGCTGGCGCATCGTGACCGCGCTCGCCACCGCCGGGGTTCTCGATGCCGATGGGCCGCAGACACCGCGGATCGACGCTGAGATGCAACGTGACCCGACGGCCGCCGGCAAGCGTCACGGCGCTCAAGCCGCAGCAGCACGGCCACAGTCCGACGTTAAGGATAAGGCGTTTACTACGGTGGTCGAGGATGACACCCTGGCTAACGCCGCAGGCCGGGCGATAATCGCGGGCATCGTCGCACCAGGACAAGGTGAGCTACTCAAGCCGTTCACCGCGCGCTACTTCGCTGCGATACCCGGTGTCTGGACACGGCGATCTAGCGAAGTGGCGCAAACGGTGGTGATCGGCCTGTATCCTCACTGGGACATCAGCGACGCCGGGATCGCCGCTGCTGAAGAGTTCCTAGCAGCCCCGGAGTCCGGGGTACCACCGGCCTTGCGCCGACTGGTGCTGGAGGGCCAGGCTACGGTGAAACGCGCACTACGAGCTCGCAAGTTCGACAGCGCTGACTAAAGCGTTGTTGTTGTGTGGTGGCCGGGGGTGTTGGTGTTTGTGGCAGGAATTGTTGGTCGGTTTCATAGGTGGCAGGTGAAGTAGTGTTCTGGTGTGCCATCGCTGGCCGATACGGTCGGGAGTTTGGTGGGCTAGCCTAGATCTTGTTGGCGCTGGGTGTTGGGGGCGCTTTCGGGTGCATGCTATGGCTGTGGGGTGTCTGTTTGTTCACCGGCCCTCGGCCAGCCGGTGTGCCCCCGGCTGTGTTGGTGCCGTGTTGGTTTCACAGTTCGTCGATGACCTCGCAGCCGGTGATGACGCGTACGGCGGTGCTCTAGCCTAGGGCAGTACTTGACTTTTTGTGGGGATCGACCGCGGAAGGAAGATAAAAGCCATCCACGGCGTGATCTGGTGACTTGTGCGCGTGGCGGGCTAACACATCACCAGAAAAGCGCAACTGATCCCCGGCCACCCGCCACACCAGACGCACCCCCAGCATCGCCAGCTTCGATGTCGCGGCCGGTGACCAACACCAACTACTCGGCGGCCCTTGCAAGCAGCCCACCTACGCCGCGACCAACCCTAAACCACCAACACAACCCACACCACCGATCCCCACCACATAACCCACCACACCCCTCAACCACACAAAACCAAACCAGCAAGAAATAACCACTAATAGCTAGCGCTGGGAATTCGTTAAAACTGGCGTTTGCATCGGTGAACAAAATGGCAGCCGATGCCATCTGGACGAGGCCATAGAAGATGTTGGCGATTACCCAGTTGTCAAAGACCACACGGACAACCTGCAACAAAAACCAGTGGATATTCATCGACATACGGTGTTGTGTGGGTAACAAACACCAGATACACAACACCAGCCAGCAAGAATCCAAGTACCGCATCAATGACAGTGAGAACGCAGCTCGCGTTGAGGACCTGTGTTTTTCGTCAGCAATCAACCGTATTGGAGATCGCCTCAACACTGGCCAGTTACGAACCTCTGTTAGCGAACTCACGCAACAAGGTCTAGATCGTCGCGCCCATCACCAACCCGCTCCCCTGCTGCACCGGTACCGTTACGACCAGCTGATGCGAATAGTTATGTCGGTAATTCCCCCTACTATTTCGCAGATGACACTGACCACGATTGTCAAGGTGTCCATAAAGATGAACGCATAAGTAGCTACCCCCGAACGGCGTTCACATTTCACGCAGGCCGTGCAGGTGCGCGTAACAGATGAAAAGCAGTACCGAACTGACGATGATGTCCAGGCTATAGGGACCCAACACAGAGATCGCAGGCACCACCGCAACCGTCCCTGCCGCTGAGTGTACCACCACTATGACCACATAGCCGATCGGCAGAGAGGCCGCTGCGATCTGCACCAGCAGGTAAAAGTGCCTCAAGCGCAAAATTGTTAGACAATTTCTTGGATCTCCAGTCCTCGGTTATTAGTGACTTGCCCAGGACGATACGCTCGGCTATATCACCAAACGACAGCAAGATGTGCAGCTTGCCAGCCGAAGATGTCACGACCATATTCCTCACCCAAGGTTGGGCATGACGAAACACCTCAGATGCATTCTGCCGTCTGCCCCCAGACTCTTTCAAAACAAAACGTCGAAAGCACTAAAGACAGATCGACAAGGCAAACATCACGGCGTTGCTCCGGTGATCTAGCTGAGCCGCGCAACGGCGGCGGCGATCCGCTCATCACTGGCGGTCAGAGCCACCCTCACATGCTGACAACCATCAGGACCGTAGAATTCGCCGAGCGCCACCAGGATTCCACGCTGGGCGAACCACGCAGCACTATCCCGACAAGATTCACCACGGCTGGCCCACAGGTACAAGCCGGCCTCGGAATGGTCGACGGTAAAACCGGCTGATGCGACCGCGGGCAGCAAAACATCCCTTCGACGCGCGTAACGGTCTCGCTGCTCGCGGTCGTGAGCATCGTCCCCAAGGGCGGCAACCATGGCTGCCTGCACCGGCGTCGGCACCATCATCCCGGCGTGTTTACGCACCGCCAGTAACTCGGCAACCAAGTCCGGATCGCCGGCGACAAAACCCGCCCGATACCCGGCCAACGACGAGCTCTTTGACAGCGAGTGCACCGCCAGCAGCCCGGCATGGTTACCGTCACAGACCAAAGGGTGCAGCACCGATAACGGCTCGGCGTCCCAACCGAAACCCAGGTAGCATTCGTCAGAAGTCACCACGACACCACGATTGCGCGCCCATTCCACCACCTTGCGCAAGTGGTCCACGCCGAGTACTCGGCCGGTCGGGTTGCTCGGGGAGTTGAGGTAAAACAACGCCGGGGGCTGCGGGCCCAGCTGGGTCAACGAGTCCGCACGCAGCACCTGTGCTCCAGCCAACCGGGCGCCGACACCATACGTCGGATACGCCAATTTCGGCACCACAACCACGTCGCTGGCGCGTAGACCCAGCAAGGTCGGCAACCAGGCGATCAGTTCCTTGGTGCCGATCACAGGCAGCACGGCCGCCTCAGTGAGTCCGGTGATGCCGTAGCGGCGGTCCAAGGCGGCCACAGCCGCCTCACGCAGCCGCGCGGTGCCGGCCGTAGCGGGATATCCCGCTACGGAACTCGCGTCAGCAAGAGCCTCTTGGATCAGCGGTGCTACGGGATCGACCGGAGCGCCAACGGACAGGTCGACGATGCCGTCGGGATGAGTTTCGGCAACGGCTTTCGCGTCGGCCAAGGTATCCCAGGGAAACACCGGTAGGGTAGTCGACACTCGCCCGCAGGAGGACGCACCGCTCCCTGCTAGCTCCTCCAGCGCCGCCCGGCTCAATCGCCTTCGCCTTGCGGCGCCAGGTCCTTGACTACTTGCGGGTCATGTTCGGCCATACCGACCTTCGCCGCACCGCCCGGCGAGCCCAACTCAACAAAGAAGTCGACGTTGATCTGCGTGTACTGGCTCCACTGTTCAGGCACGTCGTCTTCGTAATAGATCGCTTCGACCGGGCAGACCGGTTCACACGCCCCACAGTCAACGCATTCGTCAGGATGGATATACAGCATCCGAGCGCCTTCGTAGATGCAGTCGACCGGGCACTCCTCAATGCACGCCTTGTCCTTGATGTCAACACAAGGTTCGGCTATCACGTACGTCACAGACATCTCCTCCGCGTACTTTGGTGTGGGCTGCTGTTCGCCTCGCCACGGCATGTGCAAGCCACTTTTCCGGACAAAGCGTTCGGTTACTGATACTAGACGTTGCACATACACGTCAACCAATGGGCACAACCGTCACACTTCCCAGGAGTCTAGGTACTGTAGTTGCACAGCGCCGTTCGTTACGATTTGTTTATGCTTCCCGAGTGGGGCTGCCCTACGCGATTTTGAGCTAGTTGTGCGAGCACAGTTAGCCCAGGCTACGAACTGGCGCGTCGATTCGATCGTTTGCTACACACCTACAAAAGTCACCCAGCGCGACCAACCCGACATCAACAGAGACAAGGCCGAGATGGGCCGCTGGGTCGCCGTCAAACGGCGCAGCGACATCCGAGCTGAAAACAACATGATCGATCTGTTCGACTAGGTGGTTCAGGCACTCCGGACGACTCCAACGGACGCCATGAATAAAAATTCTCTCCCAGCAGTGGCATCCCTACCAACCTTGTTGTTTCGGTTGACCCTTGATCTTTAACATGTTGCGCAATTGGGTGGTCATGGGTCCGATGTATACTGGGCTGGAAAACCGAACTCGCCATATTGATCGATTCGCCGCACACTTAGCACGAATGAGGTCTGACTGATCATTACCGGGGACGACGCATCGAACCGCACCAGCTGGCTACTGCTGTTCGCGTCGGAAACGGTTTCCATCTCACAAGCCCGCCGGCATCGTCGTGTCACCATACCTACCCAGGAATCGGGCGCCGAAATCTTGCACGCAGAACGTTATGCTTACCAAGCATTTTCGGTCAGCACGTCGTCAATCGAGTCGCCGATCAACCCGTCCCGACCACGAGCGCCGTCGTGTCGAGGCATTGAAGCAATGGTCGCCTATTTCGCTCGCTGCGCATAACTGGCTCGCGAGGCCAGTTATGACGGAGTCGACATTATGGGCAATAGAAGATACCTGCTCAACATTCGCGTCGGGCGAAAAACGCAACTAGTGCTGTCCCTGGCCTGGCACGCCCGCTCAGTATCTGTCGTCGGGGCTGGTCCGGCCGGACTGGCCGCAGCCGTAAACATCGCCCAGCGCGGGCACCAGGTAACACTGTTCGAGGCCAATGATTTCATCGGCGGCCAGTTCGACATGGCCCGCCACATTACCGGCGAACAGGAATTTAATGAGACCAGCCCGTACGTCACAACAATGCTGGGCAAACACGGCATAGTGTTGCGGCTGAGCATTCGGGTGTCGGCCGGTCGACGTGACGGGGTACGAAGTTGTCGTGCTGACTAACGGATTGACGCCACGCATTCTGGCCATCCCCCTTAGCATCGACCCATCCAATGGTAATAACCCACGCCGAAGCGATTATGAGCAGCAAGCCGGTCGGACAAACTGGTACAGACTGTGGCGGTGGTCGGCCCCTGAAGCATCAGCTTCGACATCAGCGAACTCCTGGTTACCGAACAATCACCTACCCGAGACTCTAAAGACCTCAAAGCGTGGAAGGTCGAATGGACGCTACAGATCTGAAAAACACACGGCGCGCTGACTACCCCGGCGCCCACATAACCCGCTCATCAATTGTATCTGCTGCAACCCAGCAAAGTCTCGCAGGGCAAACAGCTCGGCAAAACCAACGGATGGATACACCGAGCATCGTTGACGGCCAAAGGCGTGCCACAACTCTCCAGTAAATTACGAGCGGATCACCGACGACGGCCTGTACATCCAGTTCCGAACCGAACCGGCAGCACCCACGACTGCTCGCAGTTGACAATGTGGTACTCCGGGCTGACCAGGAGTCGGTCCGCGATCTGGAAAATGCACTAAGAACTGCAGGTATCGACCTACACATCATCGGAGGAGCGGCCTTTGCCGCGGAGCCTAACGCAAAGCGTACCATCATGCAAAGCACAGAGCTAGCGACCCGCCTCTAGCGTAGGCGCCCATTCCGCTGACCACAAACCACGTCAACAAGCCACCGACCTGCAGATAATCACGTCCGGAGCGCGGGCGCCGATATTTCTTGCATTGGCAGTAAGTCAAGAGAGAGCTGGTAGCCATGATCACAGACGGCAACCACTAGGTAGATGCCCGTCGCCGTCTTGTTGGCGATGCACTACCTGGGGAAGGCGTCCACATGGGTAGGTCTTTAGCCAAATTGGCTGCCACTCTGAGCAGTGTGGCGCTAGCACTAGCTGCTAAGGCCGAGGATCGCATCCGCAGATCCACTGCAACACGCGCAGATCGCCCAGCAGATGAGAGTCATGCTGGGGCTGCGCAATACTTCGACCTGGTTGAGCAGGTAGCTGGTACCTGCAACAACTACTGAGCCACTCAGCAACCGCTTAGCAGCTGGTGGTCTCCCACTTCACGACGAAGGTGCGCCAAATATCGCCTTCACGTCACGTCGCCGGACTGAGACACCTCCCGCTTGCGGGAGAACACACGCCCTCACGGATAAAAGATTACGCCGCTCACAGAGCGTAAGTGGTGGTGCGCTGGCGGGCGGGGCGGCCGATGCCCTCCGCGATCGCGATCAACTCGGCGACGGTCTTGGCGGAACCGTATTCAGAACCGGCCATCCGCGAGATCGTCTCCTCCATCAACGTACCGCCTAGGTCGTTGGCGCCCCCGTTAAGCATTACCTGCGTGCGCTCCACGCCAAGCTTCACCCAGCTAGTTTGAATGTGAGAGATACGGCCGTGCAGCATGATCCGCGCCAGGGCATGCACGGCACGGTTGTCACGATGAGTGGGCCCCGGACGCGCTGCGCCGGCCAGATACAACGGCGCATTCTGGTGCACGAAAGGCAATGGCACAAATTCGGTGAAGCCACCGGTGCGATCCTGAATGGCGCGCAGGACCTGTAGGTGAGCCACCCAGTGGCGTGGCCCGTCGACATGGCCGTACATCATGGTCGACGAAGAGCGTAACCCCACCTCATGGGCCGTGGTGACGATCTCTATCCACATCGACGTCGGCAACTTACCCTTGGTTAGCACCCAGCGCACTTTATCATCCAAAATTTCGGCGGCAGTGCCGGGAATAGTGTCCAAACCAGCCTCGCGCAGACTGATCAGCCACTCACGAATACTAAAACCGCTCTTGGCCACACCGTTGGCGATCTCCATCGGGGAAAACGCGTGCACATGCATCGAAGGGACCCGGGTCTTGACGGCGCGCACCAGATCGACGTAGCCAGTGACCGGTAACTCGGGGTCGATACCACCTTGCATACATACCTCTGTGGCACCCTGGACGTGGGCCTCCCATGCGCGGTCAGCGACCTCCTCTCTAGACAGCGAGTAGGCATCGGCGTCACCCTTGCGTTGGGCGAACGCGCAGAACCGGCAGCCGGTGTAACAGATATTGGTGAAGTTGATGTTACGGTTCACGACGAACGTCACGTCATCACCGACCACATCACGGCGCAGCGAATCTGCCAGTGCGGTAACAGCTTCCAAGGCAGGACCGTCGGCGTTAGCCAACGCTAGATACTCGCCGTCAGTGCAACCGGCGGGATCACGCTCAGCTGAGCGCAGAGCGGCAAGCACATCGGTATCGATGCGCTCCGGAGCACGGTCGGCCAGCTCGTGCACGTGGGCACGGATTGATTCCCAATCACCGAATGCGCTGTCGCGGTCGCTACGAATTTCAGTGTTGCGCCCCTCGGTGTCGATCGCTGTATTGAGATCCATTCGACCAGCGGATTCTACATCGTCGGGCTCCTGCCAGGGCATGCCCACCGGATTGACGTCGCGAGCCAAGCCAGTCACCGGATCCGCCAGCGCCACAACATGACCCCGCACGCGCGGGTCGATCCATGCGGTACCTGCCTGCACATATTTGGGTTGGGCAGTCAACCGCTGCACCAGGGTGTAACCGGCTTCCGCGGTGACAGCAGCCAATTCATGCAAAGCAGGCCAGGGCCGTTCCGGGTTGACATGGTCGGGTGTCAGTGGTGAAACACCACCCCAGTCGTCAACACCGGCAGTAACCAACGCGAGACACTCGTCGCGCGAAACCAGGTTCGGCGGCGCCTGAATACGCATAGCTGGACCCAGTACCAGCCGCGCAACGGCCACGGTTGCCAGGTAATCCTCGATCCCGGCATCCGGAACCGCAGCCATAGCAGTGTGTTCCTTGGCCCGGAAATTCTGCACGATTACTTCCTGGACATGCCCGAACTCCTTGTGCGACTTGCGGATCTCATGCAAAGTATCAGCACGCTCGGCCAGCGTCTCGCCAATGCCGACCAACAGGCCGGTGGTGAACGGTATAGACAACCGACCCGCATCAGTCAGCACCCGCAACCGCACCGTCGGGTCTTTGTCCAGGCTGCCGTAGTGCGCGAGGCCTTTCGTTGCGAATAATCTTCGCGACGTCGTCTCCAGCATCATACCCATCGAAGGTGCCACCGGTTTGAGCCGGGAGAGCTCCGACCAACTCATCACTCCGGGATTCAAATGCGGCAATAGACCGGTCTCCTCCAACACACGAATCGCCATCGCCCGCAGATAGGACAACGTAGAGTCATAACCCCGTTCGGCGAGCCATTCACGCGCTTGCTCCCAGCGATCTTCAGGACGGTCACCGAGGGTGAATAGTGCTTCTTTGCAACCAAGTTCACTCCCGCGACGAGCGACATCGAGGATTTCGTTGGGTTCTAGGTACATCCCAGCACCTTTGGTGCGCAGCATGTCTGGAGCGGTGACGAAAGTGCAGTAGTGGCAGCTATCGCGGCACAGATGGGTGACGGGGATGAACACCTTCCGTGAATAGGTGATCAACAACCGGCCGTCTGCACCACGTCGCCCAGCCGTCTCGAGACCCGCGTCGCGTACCCGAGCCGCACTTGCGCAAAGGTCAGCCAGATCCTCACCACGTGCGGTCATCGCAACGGCCGCCTCATCGATATTCAGCGCTACGCCGTCTCGAGCCCGCCGCAATACCCGTCGCAGCGCCGACGTATTGAGCTTGGGCGGAACGACAGGGAGAGAAAGAGCGATGGGCTCTTGGCCTTCAGTCAGAGGCACGTTGGTGTAACTTCCCTACAGTCAAATTTCATCCGCAACGTACCAAACATATTCGCAACACTAGCGCCAAGCCATAGCTGGCACGCGGTTGAGTATCCCACTGTCATCACCGCGCAACGAGCGCTCGGTTAACCGTTTTGCGGATATCTCCGCTAAACAGCCGAAAATCGCGATACGATTCGGTCAATCGAACACTCCTTAGACGATAGCCGCGCAGTTGCGGAAGCACGAGGGGAAGGTACGGGATGTCTTTCGTACTCACCACACCAAATGCGCTGGTTACCGCTGCATCGGACGTGGGAGATATTGGTTCTACGCTCAGCGCTGTCAACGCCGCAGCGACGGCCCCAGGAACCAGAATACTGGCCGCCGCGGATACAAGTATCGACGCAGATCACCGCGCTGTTTTCTCAGCATGCACAGGGATATCAGCGGCTGAGCGCGCAGTTGGCCGCGTTTCATGAGCAGTTCGCGCAGGCCGTGAGCACCAGTGCCCGCACGTATGCGACGGCCGAGATCAACGCCGTGCAGACACTGGTAAATGCGGTGAACAGGCCCACCGAGCTGCTACTAGGGCACCCGTTGCTCGGCAGCGGCGATCACACGGTGGCCGGCGGCCTCTGGTCCAACGTCACGGAACGCATCAAGAATCTCCTTTTAGGCAACAGCGGGGCCGGGTGAACCGGCAACACCCACTTCGGTTTCCTTAGCGTTAGCGGAGCAGCCGCGCATCAGACTGGCGCCAGGCGAGCCGGGAAGCCGACCTACCGGCGGTGCCAGTGGCCCCGCCGCAGCCGCAAACGCCTTGCTAAAGCCGACAAATCTGACCAACGCTGCGGCAGCGCCGACAGCAACTAGACCGATCGGCAACACGATCAAGAATCTCTACCTCGTCGTTGAACCATGGGTGCAATACGGCGTCAATCTACTGTCTTATGTTGTGGGTTGGGTGCCCTGGATCGGCACCTTAGTACCGCGGATCAACTTCTTCTACTACCTGTTCGAGTCCATGGTACAAAGCGCCTTGTTAAACCCAATCGACTGGCTAAACGGAAGAATCACCTTCAGTCAAGGGCTGAGTAATTTCTGGACAGTCACCACGGAGTCAATCAACCAATTCCTCCAGGCTGAGATCAACTGGATGCTTAGTTTCCTCCCGCCGCTGCCACCACTCCATTTACACACCGATCCATTAGCCGTAGCGATTGCACCGCCAAAGTACACACACCGACGGCAAAACGCCCAACAAAATCAGCCACAGCGCTCCGTAGGCCATTACCCCTTGCCCCGAAACGACATCACCGCCGGGACCATCCAGGCTGAGTAACCCGACGGTGAGCAGCCACATCCACAAGGGCAACGCAACCAACCGCGGTGACCTCGTCCAGCGCGTGGCGACCCATACCAGCGTCGCATTGACCAATCCACTGATTAGCCCGCTGATGGGAAACGGAACAGAACCGATATAGAGAGGCATCAGCATCGCCCCGACTAATGCAGAGAAAATCCCATCGGCAGCCAAAAACACCAGGACAACGACGCGAATGACAGACTCTGACACGCTGCTGACGTCAACTGACGCGGCGGGTAGCTTGGTTTCGGTCAAGTCGGGACACTGTCGACGTGCGAGAGCACCGATGCGATTCCCACTGCCGACTGTCGAGTCGGTACTGCCAATGCTGCAGGTCGGGGTCCATACCAGTTCCTTCCGCGGATACCTGGGTGACAGCTTACCGGGCATCAGATCCATCCAGACCTAGTCCCGCAAGTAGATCAGTTTCCCAACCGCGCTCATCGCGATTCCCAGCGGAGCCAGCGGCAAGAACATAGTGCTCTTGCGCGAAAATCGGCATCACCATCTTATTAGACAAGGCGCAGGCCCGACCTGTCGGGCCAACTACGACTTGGGTAGCGTGTGCAGCCAACGCCGCCGTCTTGGCGGCAAATACATCTGAAGTTGCCTCGATGACAGCATCTATGTCTTCATCTGCGTATCCGAAATCGAACTCTTCACGCGGCGGGATCGTCCACTCGGGCCGCAAATCGCTGCCCTGCAACGCGTTCACCTCGATCTCAAATGCGCTGAGGGCGAAGACGGACCAGTAGAACTTCGGTACCCTCCAAGGCTTGCCCGGGTATTCATCGGCACCGACCTCTAAGCCGGTCGTAACGCCAGAAGAAGCCACCGCGGCTGCGGTGACAAGGTGGGTGTGGACATGATCGGGATGGCCGTACCCCCCGCGGGGATCATAGGTCACCACGACATGCGGACACAGTTCGCGAATGATCGCAACCAGGGCCCCGATGACCTCGTTTTCGTCGGCGTCTATGAACCGCTGACGACGCCGCGGCGCGGTGCCGCGCATGCCAGAGTCGCGCCAGCGACCAGCGCCACCAAGATAAATGGGTGCGCTGACCCCCAACGCTCGCAACGCCTCGGTGAGCTCAAAGATTCGGTAGCCGCCGAGTTGATCCGCATGATCAACGGTGAGCTCCGCCCAGCGATCCCCGATGACGTCGCCTTCCTCGCCGAGTGTGCACGTGACAACCTGCACCTGCGCACCGCGCGAGGTGTAGTGTGCGATAGTGGCACCGTTGCTGAGGCTTTCGTCGTCGGGATGGGCATGCACGAACAGTAGCCGCGGCGTCTCAGACATGGACGCACCCTAACCGGATTACTGAACACCGTCGAAAATCAACTTATGACTCGGTATACTCTTTTACCCACATTGACTGATGTCAAACGCTACGCGCTACAGCATCCGACAACAGCAAACAGGAACGTCAGCGGCTACTATCGAAAAATGGCCCAGCCCACCCAAAGACCCCCAAACGTCGGCCGAAGCCGCCGGCGAAACGAAGGTTCTTGAACTTGACCTCTAACACGAGGCGACGCTGGCCGAACTAACTGAAGCCGGGTACGACGGACTAATTATGGAGGGGTCTGGCGCACGCCCACACCGACACGGTGGTGTTGTACTGCCGCTGAGCCAGCAAACATGGCCTGGTGTACACCGTGTTGCGGTACATGCTACCGTCGTTGCCCGAACCGCGTGTCAGTCAGGTCGGCAAGGGGATAACCTGCGGGTGGTGTTTACCGCGCACAGTGACGTCTGGGCCAACCAAACTGACTTTCCCGGCCTGAACATCACAGACCAGTTCATTCACGAACCCGAGCTACGAGCCATATTCGCCGACGCCGTGATTCCCGCCAAAAGTCACAACGGTCGCGGCACGGACTAGCTGAGCTAGTTTTTGTGCGATTTTTTCTAAGACCCGATTTTGGTCCATTGGCCAGCGTCACCGACGATACCGATCGGCACCGCTCCAGAAAGGCTGATGTTCCGCACACTCGGGCCGGCCACAACGATCGTGGTGTCCTGCAAGATCGGCAACACGGTCGACATGTTCCACAATCGCGGCTCCACCGCGGTGATCACGTCGTTGATGTTCTTGCTGCCATTGAGCGCGGCATCGATAGTCGCCTGTATGCTATGATCGCAAATGCCGGTGAGATTCGATGGAGCCCGAACAAGCGCCCCGGGATCGGGCGAACGGCTGCTCGGCGTCGATGGCCGCATTGGCCCAGTAGGACCAACAAGACTGGTCGTCGGTGCATTGGAGGTCGATAATTCCGTTACCTGCAATGCGGGGCAGCCGTACCTCGAAGCCAGCAACGTCGCCAGGTTTCCACCAGCCTGATGCCAGCCAATGATCGCATCCACCAGGTTATCGTTCAATGCGTCGCGATAAAGCACCACCGGATCTAGCGCCAGCACCGTCGCTGCGATACCAACATTACGCAACTGGTCGGCGGCCGTGTTAGCCACGGCCACTGAAGTCGGGTCGTTCGACGCGACGCCAATGACCAACGAAAGTTGTTGGCCGTCCTTGCTGATCCGGCCGTGCATAACTTCCGGTGGTCCGGTAATCACCGATGCTGGCGAGTTGGGCATCGGCGAAGCCGACGTTGTGGGATCGATCTGGAATCCAGACGCGATCAGCAACGCCATCGCCGCCGACGTGGTCAGCGACGGTGGCGCGGTCGGTTCATAGCCGGGGTCGCTCGGCGATCGGGTCTGGGCCTGGTCCAACGTCACAGTGTTGTCGCTGCCAGCACCCACAGCGGCAAGCAGGTCAACGTCAAGCAATCCCAAAATCGCCTTGCGAACCCGGATGTCGGCCAACTTGGGCACGTTGGCGCGCAACGTAAATTGCATGACCCGAGGCGTCACAATCCGAGCAGTTCGCACCCCGGGAATTGCGGACAACTGGGCAAGGGCGGCGGAGCCGCCATGCACCTGGGCCAGCTGAGTATCACCGTTGCGCACCGAGTCGGCCAGCGTGGCTGGCGCACCAGCACGACGGAAAAGGATAAGCCCGGGCTTGGCGGGCGGTCCCCAGTAGCGGTCATTGCGGGCGATCAGGATTTCGTCACGCTGCGGGTCGATGTTCTCCACCCGAAACTGTCCGCCAGTGACCGGCAGCGCCCGGGCCAGCCCGGCCGCGAAACCGCCCGGTACGTCCTTAACGATGTGCGCTGGCAGGATATTGCTGAATAACTCCCGCCAAGCCGGATACGGTTGCGCGAAGGTGACGACCGCCTGCTTGCCACCTTCGAGCGACTGCACACCAGTGATCAGGTCATATCCGGCCGGATCGACGACGCCAGGCTGACTGACCATCTGCCGCCACAGGTACCAGAAGTCGTCGGCCGCGATTGGGGCATTGTCAGTCCACTGCGCCTCGGGCCGGATCTTGTAAGTCACCGTGAACGGATTTTGGTTGGTGACATCTGCGGACACCAGCACGGTCGGATCCATGTCCCAACGTAAGCCGGTGGGCGAGTTGGGATCGGGTGCCGGCCGAAATGCGCTCGGCAACACCAACGCACTGATCGCCGCGTTCACCGCCGACAGGTCGGACAGCAGATGCGGGTTGAAGCCAGCACCGATCGAGTCGATTCCCATGATGATCTGCGTTATCCGCGGCGGCGGTGGTGAGCTTTGCGGTGTTTCGGTGCTTTGCGGCGCCGGTGGCGGGCTGACGGTGCACGCCGCTAACGTCAGATCCACCAGTGAAATCAGCACGCTCATCGTAGTTACAACGCGGCGGGCTAGTCTCGGCACGCCCTTCAGGGTATCTAGCACCGATCCAGCGGACCCGGTGTGCTAGCACAGCGCCGGCTACACTGGCTGCTGCTAAGCTCGTGCCCGGCCGCGGTCCCGAGCGGTGGATTCCAGCTCGATTTTGCGCACCCGCACAATCTCAGGCGTTACTTCAACACATTCGTCAAATGAGCAGAATTCCATCGCCCGCTCCAGGTCCAGCTCGAGCGGCTTGACCAACGTCTCGATAACATTCGCGGTCGATGACCGCATGTTGGTCAGCTTTTTCTCACGGGTAACATTGATATCGAGATCTTCTGGACGCGAGTTAATTCCAACGACCATGCCTTGATAAGTGTCTTGGCCAGGAGCGACGAAGAACTGGCCCCGATCGGCAAGTTGAAGCAGAGCAAAAGAAGTGATGATACCCGACCGGTCGGAGACTAGCGACCCGGTATCCCTGGCTCGGATCTTCCCGGCCCACGGCCGGTAGCCATCGAACACAGCGTTAGCAATACCGGTGCCGCGTGTGAGGGTGAGGAAGTCGGTACGGAAGCCAATCAAGCCACGGCTGGGCACAATGAAATCCATGCGCACCCAATCCACAGCATGGTTGGCCATCTCCTCCATGCGGCCCTTACGGCCGGCCATCAACTGGGTGATCACGCCGACGAACTCCTTAGGACAGTCGATCGTCATCACCTCGAACGGCTCGTGCAGTTTGCCATCGATCGTGCGGGTGACCACCTGCGGTTTGCCAACCGTGAGCTCGAACCCTTCCCGACGCATCGTTTCAACAAGCACTGCCAACGCAAGCTCGCCTCGACCCTGCACCTCCCACGCATCGGGCCGGCCTATATCCACCACGCGGATCGAGACGTTGCTGACCAACTCAGCGTCCAATCGGCCACGAACCATCCGCGCGGTCAACTTGTGGCCCGACACCTTGCCCGCCAAGGGCGAGGTGTTGGTGCCGATCGTCACCGAAATAGCCGGCTCGTCGACGGTGATGCGCGGCAGTGCATGAGCATGCTCGGGATCGGCCAGCGTGTCACCGATCATGATCTCGGGCAGCCCCGCTACGGCTACAATATCCCCTACTGTCGCTTCCTCTGTGGCGCTGCGCTTGACACCTTCGGTGGCGAGCAACTCGGTGATCTTCGCGTCAGTGATGACGGACAGTCCGTCCACCTCACGCATCCACGCCACCCGCTGCCCCTTGCGCAGCTTGCCGTTATAAATGCGGACTAAAGCGAGCCGACCGAGGAAGGCCGAGGCGTCCAAGTTGGTCACCAACGCCTGCAACGGCGCCTCGGGGTCGCCCTTCGGGGGCGGGATGTTCTCCAACAGCACGTCGAACAAGGGATCGAGGTTGTCGCCCGAGGGCACCGCACCGTCAGCGGGCCGCTCGGTGCTGGCGATGCCGGCACGCCCGGATGCATACAACGTCGGCAAGCCCAGCGCACGCTCAGCGGCCGCGGCCGCTTCGTCGTCAAGATCGGATGCGACGTCAAGCAACAGGTCGTAGCTGGCTTCCACCACCTGGGCGATGCGTGCGTCGGGCCGATCTGTCTTGTTGACCACCAGAATCACCGGCAAAAGCGCAGCCAGCGCCTTGCGCAGCACGAACCGCGTCTGCGGCAGTGGCCCCTCGGAGGCATCGACCAACAGCAACACTCCATCAACCATGGACAGCCCGCGTTCCACTTCACCGCCGAAGTCAGCGTGGCCGGGCGTGTCGATCACATTGATCACCGTCACCGTACCGTCCGAATTGTGGCAATGTACGGCCGTGTTTTTGGCCAGGATGGTGATACCTTTTTCCCGTTCCAAGTCACCGGTATCCATCACGCGTTCCTGGATTTCACCGCGTTCGCGTAGCGCGCCGGACTGCCGCAGCATCGCGTCAACCAGCGTGGTTTTGCCGTGGTCGACATGCGCGACGATGGCGACATTGCGGAATGGCACGTCGGTGATTGTGGCAGGTACAGATTGCCGACTCTACCCCGCAGGCGGAAATCCCCCAATTCGGGCCGCTCGACAGGCCCCACACCACCACCCAGCGCAGAAGGCCCAATAGCGAACCTGGGCTATCCGCTGTCGCGGCTGCGATTAACAGTCGAGACGGACGACACGGCGCTGCACAGATCAAGTAAGTACTTCTGAGCCAACTCGCGACTGCAGTACAACATACAAGGCAGACAGATAGCTGATCTGCTTGCTAAACGCGTACACCAGCCGGGTATAGGCCACAGACGCACAAAGCGAGGGCGATTAGCACGTGCGCGTGTAAAGGACCAAGGCGCCTACTCCATCAGATCACTGCACGGGTCCAGGATCTAAATCGACCGTAAACCGGATCGACACTGTCTGGCGGCAGTCGTGCACCTCGCCATAGTGCGTGGCACCCAATCAGAGTGCAGCCCAGACCGGCCGCAAGCGCATACATCGGCACTAGGTACATCAACTTGTCTTTGCGGGTGGGGGCCATGAACACCGCGCCACGAATGCGGCGCCGGTCGACCAGCAGCGCAATACCGGTCAGAGCAGCAAATCCGGCGGGTGCGCCGAACAGCAGCGATCTAGATGGTAGAGGTGATAGCTCATCCCAAGCACCTCAATCCAAGACTCTGGAATAAACAGACCCATGACGTGGCCCATGCTCACCATCAAGCTGCCGAAATGAAACATCGGACTGCCAATCGACAGCAACTTGGACTCACCACGTTGAGACGAACGGATGGTTTAGCGAACTTGTCAATTTATCGTAGTGATAACACCGCCAGGTGGAAATCCCTGTGATCTCCAGCACAACGTAGAGCACGTCGTCTCAGAAGATCTTGAGTAACTGCGTGTGCATCAACGTTAGCCTCCTATCTGCGCTTCGGTGGCACACTCAAGGTCAATGGTTGCAACCCAACGGCTTCCGGCTTCCACCAAGCGCTACGCCCTGAACACCGCCTGATCGGTTGCGGCCGGTCAGGGTCTCGCAGAACTCGGTAATGGGATGTTCATAGAGCGAACTGACGTCAACTAGGCCGTCCCGCAGCACATCGATCGGAACCCGATGCTCGGTGAATAACCGGCACCCAACGTCGGAGTCGACAAGGGCAGTCAACTCCAGCACGAAAGGCAAGTGATCCGGAACCTCGGCGTGTGGCAGCACAACACCCGCATACCTTTAGGCGTTGACAAAATTCAACATTTCGTAACCTCGGTTGCGGAGCCTCCGGCGGTCCAGTACATGATGGTGCGCCGGCGCATGTCGAAAGTCTAGACGTAATCTGTCTCGGCGGCCATCGGCTCGATGGCAAGCACTGCCGCGACTGTCCGTTCCAGCACCTCCGCCGCAGGCCCGTTGATATGACCCAACAGTAACGAAGCTGACTGCCACACCAGCCGATCCCACATCGTGCAGACATTCGAACATTCCCGGACGCTTAGTAGCAGCTTCTCATGTGACCGCTTCGGTGTCGGGCTCGGGAGACAGGCCTGCGAGCATGCCGTTGCCGTCCCGGTTGAACAGTTCACTCGGGAATAACCGCCCTCACCCATGCCCAACTGTCGCTCCGGCTTCGCTAATCTGACGTTGTTGCAAAGGCATGAAAAGTCCCCATGGCGATTGGCACCGGGGCGCTGCTGCCCTCGCCGAAGGGATCGAATTCATATATACCCGGTCTGCCGTCAAACGATAATTGAGCACTTCATTTCGTTGGCCCCAAGCAGAATCAGTCGCTACCGGCAGTTTCGCTACATACGACGCCAAAATAGAATAACCTAGCGCTTATCATATTTCGCTATAATCAACAGCCGGCACATTTACCATACCTGCTCTTCGCACACGCCGACAGGGTGCGGCATGTGCGGTTGAGTTTCACAGCCCAGGTTGATGTGACGCATGTAGAATCACATCGCCGCCCGCCGTCGAAGCACCCGTTCAACGACAGCGGTGTAACCGGCAGTAAACAGTTCGACCAGGTACTGCATCAGGATGCGCAGTGCGTCCAGCGCACCGAACAAGCTGCCTAGATCCTCCCCGTCGTGGCTGTCCGCGTAGACCACCGGTAACAAGGCCGGGAAGTACCAGACCATCGGCATAAGCCCGGGACTCCGTGCAGTAACGGCGTCACACGGTAAGTGTTGACCAGTGCGTATAACAGCGACCGCTACGCAACCTCGACCCACTCGGCAGAGATGCTCTGGGCCCGCACACCGGCAATGGCCTCGGGACTGCGTGAGTTCATGAAGATCGGATGTTACACCTCAGTACAGTTCTTTGCCATTTTTCGCTGACGCCGCCTCAAGCGCCCAACCGACGTCATAGAGCACCGTCCAAGGTATCGGAACCGGCCCAGGCACTTCCCTCAGCACACCGCCGGTAACCCGACCGCAATGCGGCGGATAGCAAAACGTGGAATTTTCGACCTTGCCGGTCTTGTGGTTGAGATATCTAACTTACTTGTAAGGACACCCAGACACGAACATCCGCCAGCCGAGGCAGGGATCCTAGTCAACTAGCATAACACCATTCTCGATGCACTTGATACATCGTCCCCGACGGACACGAGGCCACGCACGACCAGTTCAGGCAGTGCTCGTCTATTCGCGGCAGGTAAAACATGAAGCTCTATTAGAGCTTAACTTTGACTTCTGCACTGACCTTTTCAGGATCGGGTCATGGAGCACGATCTACGGCGACCCCGCGAGATTATCGTCCCCGATAGAGCCTAAAGACACCTTCATCGTCCTGCCGGTGATCAGGCTGCGCGGTGGCACCGTCGGAAAAGTGTCCCCGGCCAGTGCCTGCGTCAGGTTTCCGTAGCGTAAGTCCACGACTCAATAGTAGTCGATAGTAGGCAAGCTGGGGGTTATCTAGATCCATAACAGCTTAGCAAGTGGCCGCCGTAACGTAGCCCCAGTCGGCCCTTTTGGTCGCGCACCCATCCCCCACACTACCCAGTCCTGGTCCTCGTAGGTGCGCGAATAGCCAACACCCAGCCGGGTTTCGACGTTGTTGAACCACACGTATTCGTTATGTTAGCGATTGGTACACGCCTGCTTACAAGTTACCGAGCAAGTGTGGCGGCCAATGCATTTGTCGCGGTTAACCACCATGGCCATCTGCGCCATAACCTTCACTAGTAGATTAAATCACCTCCTGGTTGCGGCTGCGCACCACAGTCACCTCATCGCGCTGGTTGCCCGTAGGTCCTAAGTAAGTTGAACCCGAACGCATCCTAGCTGAAGCCACCGGCCAGACGGTTGGACTTGATGCACACACCAATCAGCGCCTTGTTGTTGTCGCCGTGCTTGTTATCGTTCTAAGTACGTGGTGTATCGATGGTGCGTTCCTGCACGTGGTAAACGAACACCACACCATTAGGCACTCGGTGGCTGACGATCACTCGACACACATAGATGCCGTTGGCGTTAATCGTCTTAACCCAATCATTATCAAGCACTTTGGTTTTCGCAGCATCTGACGGGCTCATCCATATTGTCGGGACATCGCGAGACAACGACAGCATGCAGAGATTGTCCTGGTTAGACCGTAGAGGAACGACCACTTAACTAATACAGCGTAAGGTATCGCGCGATGAGCCCAGTACCCTCTCGTCGGTTGGGCCGAACTGTGGTTAGTTACACAGCAGCACCATATCCATGAGGTCACAGATAGGCGGGCCATTGTCCGCTAAACTCCTCAGTTCAGTCAAGGGCGAATACCTCCGGTCGACGTATGGAACGACTTGAGGTGCTCTATATTGATCGTGAACGGGGAGTAGCGACAGCCACCGGGGCGCACAGCCGGACACTCCGGGCTGGTCATCACCGGAACCGAGTGCACCTGAGTGTCGACGTAGGTGATACGCCTTTCCTCATTGCCCTTTGCCCGATGAGCCAGCCGTTGCACGGTGCGCTTATCGAATTCCAAGAAGCCCTCGACAACCACTCGAGCGTTGCACGTACCAGACAAAGCCAGTATCACGTCGGCCATCCGATCGACCGTGTTGGTCAACGAAAGTTGAACTTTTGCAACGAAACTAATCACTCCAAACTTGACAGCCAATTCGCTGATTTCACGGCAGAGATGGAACAATATAGCCCTTGATGGTCACCCCGACTTGTTCGATGAGCGGTCTCAGTGTCACCCATTTATCGTAATTCGCGGCATAGTAACGTTCCTCGGCAGTGAGCTTGCTCATCGGCGTACCCGGCACTGGCACCTGTCCAGTACAGATCCAATCACGTTGTTACCATCCGGACATGCCATAGCGTCGGGATAGTCACGTAACAGCACGGCCAGCACGACATCGCGTCGAATACCAAAGATGGCGCTTGGCCATCGCGCTAAAAGTGCGAGCTATGGTGGCGAATGCGTGAAAGCCCGAAAGAATTTCCCAGGGCGGGTCAATCACCGGGGTGAACACGTGTACACATGGCTGCATATCAGTGTTGGACAGGTCGTTCTTCTCATACCAAGTCGCGGCGGGCAATTCTACGTCGTACACCAACGTCGTCGACGTCATCCGGAAGTCGACCAACATCATCAGGTCGAGCTTGCCTTCTGGGATGCCGTCGTCCTGGGATTCAGCCTGCACGTTTGAAGTCGGCTTGAGCAGGTTCCGCGGGAAGTACTCGCTGACCTTGCCCGACGAGCCGATCATGCTGGCCTGCCAGACAGTTAACACTCGCGGTCAGTTGACCGGGTTGTGGGAGTCGGTGATCGCGAGCCTGCGTTAGACGAATTATCCGATAAAATATCTACATCGCACCTCGCGGCCTGTGCTTCCTGGGCGACGTCGAGTACCGGAACAGTCGAACTACAGGTAGAGCACGCTCCAGCCTGTAGCAAGGATCAGCAAATCCAGCATGTACTTGCCGGTGAACTGCTGTGAGCCCACCGGACTGGCCAGTTCATCGAAACCGGGAGTACAGTAGCGCCACTGGTCGGTGTGCGCATACCAGTACGAGGCGCCAGGTACCTGCCGCGGCGACCACACCCAGTCGGGAGCATTGGTCATGATCGGCCATCCGGTCAGTGGACGCACCTTCTCCTAACCGATGTAGTGACCCCATCCGTCGCCGTTATGTCCCATCGAGCCGGTCAGCAGCAGCGTGAGCACCAAGCGGTAGATGCCATCGCTGTGGCCATCGATGGCAGATGCCGCAGCCCACGATGACCATGGATCGCCCACCGGATTCCTCTGCATTACGGGCCGAAATCCTTAGAGATCCGGGTGGCTTGTTCAACGGGGATCTCGATGATCGCTTCCTGCCAGGCCGGAGTGTTTTGTTGGGTGGATCGCCGTAACCGGTGACCACTCGCCGAGTAACCCCGGGCGCACCACCCCGTAATAGTTCCAGCATGAGATCAAACACTGTACATACCACGACGCTTGCCGACTCGATATACCGGTACGCCACGCGACACAGCCTCACCATGGCCGTAGACGGTGTCAAAGCTGGGCAGATCAACCAATTCAGCTTCATCCGTACCGTAACGCTTAACGCGGGTACCACAGAACCCAGGTCACTAGTCCACTTGCCGAGACCATGCTCGCCAAACCGGAATCCCGGTGAGCCCTGTGGCACGACGACAACGTAGGTAACACCATCCAGAAATGCGGGTTTGAATACCCAGTTCTCGACTACATCACCAATATCAGCCGCGGTCAATAACTTTCCAAACACCAACCAATCAGTGCACTTCTCCAGCGTGATCGGAAAGAGCAGGGCGATGTAGTGGCGAACATAGGCCAACGAAGAACGGAACCTGTTTTTCTACATAGCATTACCGCAGGATCACGTCACCCATGTCCGTGACTAGCGCCGCATCGGTACCAGCGGAACATCGCATACACTCGTAGGAAAACTTTCTGTTGTCAGCGTAATCCTACGCTTACCATAACGATTTTAGTGTCACGGTAGCGGGCTTCAGCCATCCAGTGTGTGTTTCGGACATACGAGTGATCGGGACATTAGAGGCACACATGACCAAATACGGAGTTTCCCAACGATCTCCAGATTCGGGGACGTCGGTCTAGTCGCCAAATACCCGCTGCTCAACCACCAGCAAGTCTGCTTACTAGCCGTAGAAAACGTTATCACATCGCCGATCAGCTCAACACACCGCGACCCCGTGACAAGATTGACCAGCGACATCGTCGGGATCGGCGAGAATCCAACGACCCGGTCCAGACCATAGGTCTTAATAATGTGCACGTGGGCCGCGACTATCATTTAGCTGGCCTCGGCTCAACTCACTTGAACCAGCTCAACCGTACCCCCCGAGCCTGCTGATAGCGGCAGCGACGCTCGAGATCGGCTTGGAGATCGACCCACGCCAACACGAGAGTCTGTAAGCCGGGCTTTGTCGTCGCGAAGCATCTCGACCAGCACGCCGCGGGCATATGCGATAGCACACTTAGGCGGGTGAAGTGCTTACACTAGAGAACGACGCACCGCGGGGGCAATCACCGCAGCTCGTATTCAGGCAGGTCTGGAGTCTACAGACGGATAGTCGGTCTACTGGGTTTCCCGGTGATGATCCCATCCTTGACATAGATCTTCCACACACGCGCGATCCAATGCGGTTGACCCCTTAGGTGGACCGGGACCACCTTGTAGCGTCTCCACCGGTCGCGATGCAATGCGTCACCTTCGCGGCCACCGCGTCGAGTGACGATGCGCAGATCGACAGAGAACTCACCTAAGGTAAAGAAGCGCCCGCTGCGTTCCAACAGTTTTTCACGCCTTCCACCAAGGTTAGGTACTAGCCAACGAAGGACCCTCCTCGTCGCTCATGTCGTGCATCGTACTAGTTAACGGCTCGGTAGTGGCCCCATCGATCCGCCTGCCTGATATCCCATCCCCATCGGCATAAGGATGTACCTCACAGCCCACGCAGGGGGCCCCAACAATTCACCAGCATAGGTCCCGCAGTACCCGGCTGACCACACCCGCGACACACGACCTAGTTAACAAAATACCGTGTTCATCAACGTCAGTTTTTCCGCATGTAGATACGCCAATTCCCGGGGCAAAAGCCGTTGACCACGCCATTCAGATAATCATAGGAATCATTACCAGAATACCAATCCAGGTTAAGGTTTTGGGACGTTATTGCTGTCCAATTCACGTCGGTTAGCTCCGATAGCGCTGTGCGTTAGTTAAATAGTGACTGTTGACTTTCCCGGTGCCCGCTCAAAGCACCCGAGACAAGTCGGATAGCCAACCTCAATCGGCCGGCACCCAGTCCACATCGTCCAGTTCCGCCACCATAACCCAACACAACGCGCGATAGTCCCGCAGGTACGATGGCGCCACAAGCAGAAGCACGCGATAGGCTCGTAGTGCCGTCGTGGCATTCACTGCAATGTCGTAGACATAACCAGTCGCCTACTGCGATGTCGCTGATTTCAAAGCCTAGCCTCCTCAGCCAGCTCACGAGCCAGTGCCTCGCGCCCGGTGTAGCCGACCACAACCCTGCTACCAGGCAGTTCCCAACGACCCGCCAGCTCTGGCTATCGAACCCGTTGGGCCACCAACACCGTTGCGCTGCAGACGACCATCCCGGCAACAACGATCTAGTTCGAAATGGCCAGTAGCAGCGTACAGTCGATGTATGGCTGTGCTAACTGATGAGCAAGTAGACGCGGCATTGCTCGACCTCAACGGCTGGAAGCATACCGACGGCACACTGCGCCGCTCGATCAAATTTCCAACGTTTCTCGCCGGCATCGACGCTGTGTGTCGGGTAGCCGCGCACGCCGAAACCAAAAATCATCACCCAGATATCGATATCCGTTATCGGACAGTTACTTTCACTCTAGTGACGCATTCTGCTGATGGTATCACCAAGAAAGACGTCACGATGGCACACGATATCGACCGACTCGTCGGGGACTAGCCGGCACGGGCTGTTTCCCGATGACAACAACCCAGATCAACGTCACCAGCGCCGCCACGATATAGACCAGGCCGCCCCAGGCCAGATACCACGGTCGGCCCAATTGCCAGATGGTCGGTTGGGCAAAACTGAGCAACCACGGCACGCCGATGACACTCAGCGCCAACCAGCCCCAACCCACAATCCGGGCACCGGGGCGCTCGCCCAGTGGCCCGTGAATCAGCCAGATCATCAGTGGCACCAGCCATACCCAGTGATGAGTCCAGGAAATCGGCGAAAACAGCAGCCCGAACAACTCGACCACCAGCAACTTGCCCAGCCGGTCGGGCCGATCGAGCACTCGCCAGGCAACAGCAGCCACTACAGCGGTGATGGCGATCGCAGCGAGGACCAACGGGCCCAACCCAGCATCGTAGCCCATGATCCGCGAGATGCCGCCGCGCCACGATTGATTGAACGAGGTAGCGATTGGACCAACTCGGTGCGCGTCACCCAGCAGCTCAGTGAAATAGTAGCGGGCTTGGTCACCAACGACGAGAACCGACACCGCTACGGTGGTACCAAACACAGCCGCCGACAATGCGGCTGCGCGAACACGTCGGGCGCCGAGGAAATAGACCGCTGCGATCGCCGGCGTCAACTTGATTCCGCCCGCCACGCCGACCAGCAACCCCGATAGCCAGTTACGCGTGGTGTAGACCGCCCACAGCACCACCAGCATTGGCAGCACATTGATCTGCCCGTAGTCGAAGGCGCTGCGCAAAGGCTCGATCCAGATTGCGATTGCCGTCCACAACAGCGCAACGCGGTAACCGGTATTGGCGGAAACACCCAGTAAGCGCTGGCTGATCCTAACCGCGCCATATAATGCCGCGATCGTGGCAATTTGCCACAAAAAAGCCACCAAAGCAAACGGCAACAGATGCAGCGGGTAGAAGACCACCGCTGCAAACGGCGGATAGGTAAACGGGAGCGGAAAATCCGGCGTCTGGTCAACGTACACGTAGCGGTACAGGGTGCCGGGGCGGTCGATCGTGGCCGCGCCGCCCAGGTAAACGTGCAGGTCAACGAAATTTGCACCGTTAGGTGCCAGGTAGGTCCAAGCCAGTCGCGCCGCAACACTGAAGGCCAACAGCAACGGCGCGGCAGCATTCAACCGGCTAGTCAGCCATCGGGTGCGGGGTGCCGCCGTGGCGGCTGTGGTGTTGGTGGTGGTGTCTATCTGCCCGACTCTAGCGACCGCGACAGGCACCTTTGCCATGGTCACGGCCACCACTCATCTGGGTAACGATCGAATAAATGCCACATATGTCACTTGAGTCACATACGTACCACAGTAGTTTCGGGTCCGGATCTGTCGTCAATCACCAGGGAGAGTCATGGCAACCATCTGGACCTACTTACGTGCAACCGCCATCGTTGTCGGTTCATCCGCTGCACTACTAACGGGCGGTATCGCTCACGCTGACACGGCACCTGCACCTGCACCTGCACCTGCACCTGCACCTGCACTGAACATTCCGCAACAGCTGATCAGTTCGGCGGCTAACGCGCCGCAAATTCTGCAGAACCTGGCGACGGCCCTCGGTGCCACCCCGCCGGTCACGCCGTCGGCTCCCGGAATCAGCTTTCCCGGACTGACCCCGGCCGCGGCTACCGTACCCACCTCCTCCGCGGCGACACTCCCGTCTCTTCCCGGAATCATGACACCAGCCGCAGCCAGCGCCCCAACGATTCCGAGATTGCCGGCGTCCACCCCGGGAGTCCCGCAGGCCAGGGTTGATATGCCAGCGATGCCGTTCTTGCCAGTAAGTATACCACCGCAAATTTCACTGCCAGGTGACCTGCAGGCACTCGCCTCGAGCGCATCAGCCGCAGCCGCCCCGATCGCGGCTCCGACGCTACTGTCCGCCTTGCCGTAAGCAACCGGCTAGACGGCTAAGCCCATCGTTAAAGACCATAGGACATTAAATACCGGAGGATATCGTGGCAAGCGCTTGGAATCTGCCCAAGGGTTTAGTCGCTGTCGTCACGACATCGGCTGCCGCGTTCGGGCTGTGCCAGAATGCGGCAGCCGACCCGACCAACCCCTACGGCACACCGCCGAACCTTACCCAACAACTACCGGGTCTGCCAGCGTTGGCTCAGTTGAGTCCGATAGTCCAACAAGCGGCCAGCAACCCTCAGCAGGCAACACAGCTGCTCATGGCGGCGGTGTCAGCGTTCACCCGGAATCCGATCGCGCCCAACGCGTCCAAGAACCTGGCCGCGTCGGTAAGCCAGTTCGTGCAGGAGCCGACCAATCCGAATCCCGGGGCTTCGGCCTTGGACGTACCCACTTCGGGCGCACCCGCTCCAGCGGCCACTGGGGTCACCCCGCTGGACGCCGTCCTGGTGCCTCACCTATCATCGGCAGGTGCAGAGCCCGGCGCCCAGGCACACCTGCCTACGGGTATTGATCCAGCTCACGCGGCTGGCCCAGCGACCGCTGCTACGCTGACACCAGAAAACCCCACTACCCGAACCGCTGCACCACCCACGCCGGTAGCAACACCTGCACCGATCACTCCGGCACTGTCCGGTACGGCCCCGGCTTTTGGACCCGACGCTCCACCGACGCAGGACTTCATATATCCCTCGATAAGCACCAATTGCCTCGCAGACGGCAGTAGCTCGATTGCGACAGCGCTGTCGGTGGCGGGGCCGGCGAAGATCCCACTGCCCGGTCCCGGTCCTGGTCAGGCCGCCTATGTGTTTACCGCTGTCGGAACACCTGGACCCGCTGATGTCCAGAAACTACCATTGAACGTCACCTGGGTGAACCTGACCACCGGCAAGTCCGGGAGCGCCACGCTCAAGCCACGCCCAGACATCAATCCGGAAGGGCCAACAACGTTGACCGTGATCGCCGACACCGGCTCAGGCAGCATTATGTCGACGATCTTCGGGCAGGTCACCACCAAAGAAAAGCAGTGCCAGTTCATGCCCACGATCGGCTCCACGGTGGTGCCGTAACGTTCTGAGCCGCGAACGCGCGCAAATACATGTCTCTTACGACATGCCGTTATACCGACATGCGCACTCGCGGCAACGGAGTTCGTAAGCCATGAACAAATCGCATCGCGCTCGTACTCCTAAACCGGATGCACGCTCACCAAGTGAGTCCGGGTGAGTTCGACCAGGTCATCTTCGTCCTTACCTACGATGGCTTCACCGCACAGACACGTTATGTGGGTCTTCATATTTCCGCCCTCCCTTCGCCGCCGATTTCATCTGCTTTTTATGCGATCGCGTTCGCACGAACGAACGGGCGTCGACGACGATATCGGCGACAGATATCTGCATACCGGGTTGGCCGATCCCGTCGGCAACCGTCCAGCAGCATGTCGATGCCACGCCGTACTGCTTGCTAAGCAACGTCAGAAAGATCTGAACTTTACTGTCCGCCACAACTGGGTAATCCCTTGAACCGCCGTAGTAGCTCGCTGTTATCGGGCTCATCGGCCGTCCACAATACGACCGCGTCGCCGTCGTAGCGGTCCATGATGATCTACGCGAGGACCTGGATACACTTGGCCAATGATCCCAAAAACACTGTATCGCCGGTTTTTCTGACTACAACACGGCGAACTTGTCCGGGTTCTGGTCAGCGATGTCGCGGACGTCGAAACCGCCCATCCGATCTACGATCTTCTTGGGTCCCGCGCAGGCTGGTGCCATCGGCAACGCGAAGGGGTTAGCGTCCAACAGGGCGTCGGCGGCCACATCTTGGACAAGCTGCAGTTTCGGCACTCGGATCTTTTTAGAGTCGTATGCAAAGCATCTTGGCATTAGAGGCGGACGACATCCCTGGTTCGAGATGGTTCAGTAAGCCAGTTTCAGAATGGTCTCAAGCTAGACGAATTACCCTTTTTAGAAAAACTTTTCGCTAACTCAGCTAGTACGCCAGCGACAACATGACGAAATATGCCTTCCGCCAATGACTATGACCCAACAACGAGGTAGCCGCTCATTCCCGACAATTCTCCACCAGACCATGAACCTGCAACCGCTTGCCGCCGTCCTCGTGGTCGGATCCGCTTAAATATTGCATCATCCTGCGGTCGAGGGCTTCAAGAACCTTGCGCTTGGCGTCGTCCGCGGAATCCGACGACACAGAAGATTTGGCATCCTACGGAGAATTCGATTCAACTATACGAACAGCCTAACCGCTACCGCATTCCTGGCGGCAGGACATACACGTGCAAGATCGGCAACGTAAGCAACACCCGTCGATCGGTCACCATTGCCTGCCAAGATTCGTCCCAGTCCGGACGCTCACCGGCAATGTTGCGATATAAAACAATCAATGCTTCAACCGTGTCACCATAGGGTGTGGCCGCGGACGGCGTCAGCTCCGCTGTGCCCTCCGCGACGGCATATGACCATCCGTCGTCGACATCGACCAGGATAGAAGCACATGGGTACCAACGCAGATGACGAGTCTTAGCCCCCAGCTCGGTGATCAAAACCCGCAACGCCACGTCACACGGATCGAAATGACACTACACGTGAAACTGGGGACGTCCGTCACGTTTGATGATGGTGGCCGGCATCCCGATGGAGGTCCCACTAATCACAGCCAGAAGCTTGTCATCGAAGACTTGGCGTCCCATGCCAAAAGCTTACTTCACACACGTAGCAAGCCGGCCCCGAAGCGCATAGCCGCCCGGCTTCCTAATGAAATCGCAGATCATGACCCCAGGCTGCGGCGTTCCGTCATGGTGTCAGTGTCGGCGTCTATCTGACAATGGCCGAGATGGCCACCGTGCTGAAGAACGCCGAATTTGCCAATGTGCGCACCATCTTGAACAGCGGCAACGTGCTGTTGCAGTCGTCCTTCAGCGTTGCCGCTGTGCGAAAGAAGGCCAAAGCCACCTTACGCAAGCAATTCGGTTGTCAAGCTCGAGTGTTGGTCTACGACATCGCTACCGTGTGGACGATGTTCGAGCCTGACCCTTACGAACGCAAGGTCGACGGGTATCAGTCCTACGTCACGTTCGTCGCCGACGAAGCGATGCTACATGAGCTAGCCCCCAATCGCCGACAACAACACTTGAGCCTGGACCAGCAAGTCGGCCACGGTGACAGCGTCATCTAACTGGAAATTCCCAAGGGCAGCACCCTGAACAGCATCATCGGCAAGACGATGGGCAACCCGAACTACAAGTAGTTGACCACAACTCGTAATCTGCGCACACGCGTCAACGTGTTGCGAGGTCAAGCCAGACTAGGGTACCCGTCGGCCACCGTGTGACGACACCGGGTAGGGCCTACCGACCAATCGACGGCTGGACGCAACCGTTCCTAACGGCTAATCTGGTTGGAATTACAGTTCAGCTGCTAGCGACTGCTAACGTACCTCCAGTCCGAGGAATCGCTCGTTCCAGCTGATTCCCCAATGCGCCAGGAAATTTACCTGTTGCCAGCCCAGGAAGCACGGCTGACACTGGCCTAAGTCATCGGGGTCATCGGGCATGTTAGTGAGATAGCGGATAGCGTCGAAAGTGGTCAGACCCAACACTCGGGCCACTTCGACATAGTCGCTGCCAGCAGCCGCCACCGCAGCGTTTGGCCGGAGCGAAGCGGGAAATGAACGTGACGAAACACACTCCAGATTCAACAATCGCCCGCCGACTCCAGTGCACGGTAGGCGCGGGCCACAGGGGTAGTCGCTACACTGAGTTGACCGGCCATATCGCGCATATCACCGGAAGACGGGTGCCGGGCGGCAACGTACAAGCCCGGACGACTCCACCGATCACCTGGTTTCTGATCTGATCAAATAACAGTTTGCCCGCCTTTACGTCGACCCGCAACCAATACCGCCGCTCCACCCACCCGCGGTATCTCCCAAGCCCGGCTATCTTTGTAGGATGCGAGTGGCGGTGCTTAGCGGCGCGGGGATCTCCGCGGAGAGCGACGTGCCAACATTCCGCGACGACAAGAATGGACTGTGGGCACGCTTCGATCCTTACCAGCTGTCCAGCACGCAAGGCTGGCAGAGCAACCCCGCTCGAGTCTGGGGGTGGTACTTGTGGCGCCACTACCTGGTAGCTAACGTCAAACCCAACGATGGCCACCGCGCTATCGCCGCCTGGCAGGAGCAGATCGAGGTTAGCGTCATCACCCAAAATGTTGATGATTTGCACGAGCGCGCCGGCAGCACGCCGGTGCACCATCTGCACGGCAGCCTTTTCAAATTCCATTGTGCGCGCTGCAGTGTGGCCTACACCGGTGCACTGCCCGAAATGCCCGAACCCGTACTAGAGGTAGACCCGCCGGTCTGCTACTGCGGCGGTCTGATCCGACCCGCCATCGTGTGGTTCGGTGAGCCGTTACCCGATGAGCCGTGGCGACGCGCGGTAGAGGCGACCAAAGCCACCGACGTCATGGTGGTGGTGGGGACATCCGCGATAGTTTACCCAGCGGCCGGGCTACCCGAGCTGGCGCTGTCACGCGGTGCGGTCTTAATCGAAGTTAATCCCGAACCCACACCACTAACTAAGAACGCCACGATCAGCATTCGCGAGACTGCAAGTCAGGCATTGCCAGGACTGCTGCAGCGGCTGCCCGCCCTGTTGCAGTAGGCGGGGCGCTTTCTCGGCGCCGAAGTGTAGTTTATGTGTGCGTCCTGTTGTGGGTGGGTTGCGAGGTGGTGGGTGTCGCGGTGGTTTTGGTGGGTGAGTTGTGATTGTGATCGGTGTAGTGCCGGTCTTGGTGAGTTGATCGGGCGGTGCATTTTGGGAAGTAGGTGGTGTCGGGTGTGTCGCAGCGTTGTGAGTTGATGTGATCGATTGCTAACTGTTTGGGTTGGGTGCCGTTGACTATGATGCGTGAGGTCACCAACGAGGGGCGGCTCGTGCGGTTACGGATCGCTTTGCTGGGTGTTGCACCGATTCGACGCCAACTGTGCTGGTGCACAAGCTGAATCGGGTTATTTAGCGCGCCGTGCCTAGCTATGCAGTGAGCAGCGGGCCCAGCGACTGAAAAGGCCGGCCAGCTGGCCGCGGTGGGCAGTTGCGTACGGTGGTGGAAGCGTTGCTGGCCAAAAAGTCAAAAAGTACAGTCCCGAACACATTGCTGGGGTGTTGGCCAACGACCTCTCCTGACCGGCCCGAAGATGCAGGTACCTCACGAAACGCTGTACAAGGCGTTCTTCGTGCAAGGACGCGGGAAACGACATCAGGTGTTGGCCGGCATGTGTGCACACTGGGTGGGCGTTAGGCACACTACGGGCACAGCGCACCAAAACCGGGCATCGCCATATTCTGGGTATGGTCACCATCGGTGAGCGTGCCGCCGAAGCTGCACGACCGTGCGGTGCTCTAAAACATTGGGCGGGCGATTTAATCATCGGCAAAAACCAGGCCCCCCCACATCAACGCCCTGGCCGAACACAGTATCGGGTTCGTGCAGCTGCGCCACCTGTCTAAGGGCCGCAGCACTGATGTGGTCGCTGCGGCCATGATCACCACACTCAACGCTTTACCGCAGAACCTCGGTAAAACCCCCGGCTTGGGATCAGGGCCTCAAGACGGCTGCTCATAGCCGCATCACCTGTCAAGCACAACCGATCTACTTTTTGCGACCTCACTCACCACCACAACGCGGCAGCAACGAGAACACCAGCGATCTTTTACACCACCTACTTCCCAAAATGCACCGCCCGATCAACTCACCAAGACCGGCACTACACCGATCACAATCACAACTCACCCACCAAAACACACTAACGTTGATCTCGACACAACGCAGTAGGTAGCCACCGGTGACAACTTTCAACAATTAAATAAAACGAACTTCAGACACAGAACATTAACAGAAGAACGCGTCACAAAAAATGGCTGAGATCCGGCTAAGGTAGACCCACACTGACTTCCGCTGCGCAATCGCCTCACTGATGGCGGATATTGCACGATCAAGCGCATTACTTACGCATTACTTATCAGTCGGACTCACCCAGGAAATCCCTGGCCAGGTGCATCAGATCGATACCAACACCAGCAAAGTCAGAGTTGTAGTAGGGGCCTACAGACCACCGCACTAGTGCATGACTTTCAGTGGCCCGCTAGCGAACTCTATCTACATCCATCGCGCCTGCCTACCAACCCGTCCACGGCCCGGTGAGGTGCTGCCACGCATAGGCCTAGCGACGGAGTAGACCAGATGTACGGGAACCGACTCACCGTATTCTTCCGATATAGTAATTCTACTCCGACCATGTCAAACGCATCACGGCCCACCAGTCATCGGCTGGACCGAATCATGCAACAGTACCGGAAATGATCAGAAGCTTCGCCGTAACCGAGGCTAGGCCGAGCTGGCTAATCGCGGTACGTTGGCTGCTATCACAAGGATTCGAACCAACGATCTTCGATCAGGTATTAATGCCCGGAGGGCCATAGACGGGCATTTGTGTTCGCAGCGGGATGTGGCCAAATATGCATACCAACACCAGGCCGGATAATAACGGCCTTGAGCAAGGTTAGAACACGACTGCGACCTCGTCTACCCGACACACCAACAACATTTTCGACTACCTGGATCGGTATGCCGAATTGTGTCAGAGCTGGCTCAGCTCGGCGCAGCGCGCATCGCGGTGACCCAGCAGCAACAGAGATTATGTACTGTCAAAGTTCGCCGCCGGAACCCAACCCGTCTCCCTTTTCCACTAGGGGTAACCCCTAACCAGGGGGTATCTACCGCTCGTGGCCGAAGGCCGCATAACGGTACGTCCGTGGATGGAGTCCGTCAGGGACACGGCCATGCCCTTCGTCGTCGGGCATGCCGAGGAATTCGACAGAATTGTACTTGGCATTAAATTAGATCTGCATCTTCCGTTTCTGAATGAAGACGTTTGGGCGATCCTCAACTTCAACGCGGAGGAAACTGGTGGCGGTAACCTTCGCCCGAGCCACCGGAGTCGAGCCGAACCTGGACAACTGGCCGAGCCTGCGCCGCGCCCTGCTGTTTGGTCCCCCCGCACCGAGTTGTTTTGGCTCGAAGGTCCGGACGCATTGCCCGATACGCCGGCTCGGTTCGCGTGCGAAGCTGCCGCCTTTGGTGCGATCACGTCGAACGAGCGGACTCGAGCGCTAACGGGGCTATTGGCAGCTCGTGGAAACAGCTGCCCGCCCATTCGGCGCCCAACGTGCCGGCTGCACACCTGCATCGGTATTCTGACGCACCGCGCCCCACAGCCCAACGCCGTTAAAGCCGATGAATAAGATGAATAACTTGTGAGCGCTTCATTTCGTCATGAATGCCGAAACCGCTAAGTAGGTCGGATGCGTAGGCCGCCGTCGGAAGTAAGAAACCAGTCGCGGATATTTTTGCTACACAGCGCTGCCGTGGCGAGCAACGCATCGATTAATGCGTCGCGATAATCCATGTACCGCAACAGCAGTCGCACGGTCAGTGTCGGTTCATCCGGACCACCTCAAAGGGGGTGCGTACACAGCGGGGCAACGCGAAACGAGAGGACCGAGGCAAACAAGACGCTTACCGCGATCAGCTCGGCACGGTCGATCAACATGGGCCGCAGCATAGGACGAAGACAATTGATCGGTCTAAAAAGCCTATCGGCTAGCGCTTGTCTACGGCGAACAGCAGCTTCGACGCACCAAAGATAACAACGGCATGAGTGCCACAACTACGACTTCGATAACCAGACCAAGCACTGCAGCTAGCCTGATATCGATAAGTCAGGCCAGCCCGTCACCGACGGATTCGATTGCGTGGCGAACCCGATCCCGGTCAGCTATGGCGTTTGGAGCGTGCCAACCACGCTGGTCACTGCCCACCAACAGGGTGTGGCCACCCGCCCAGAGTATCGCCACCGTCCCGACTGTCGCCAACGCAGAGAGTAAATACGGGCATCCCGGCAACCAGGCCTCGCTCGACGTGTTGCCCGATTCGTGCTGCGACCACAGCCAGACGCAGGCCAACGTTATCAACCTTAACTACGGACCGCGGACCGCGACGATGCCATACACCACCGCGGTAAGGATCGCTGCAACGATGAAAAGTATGATAAGCTGCGGCGCGAACGCCTGTTCAGCCACTTAGTTGAGTACAATCGCCATGATTTCGGCTGAAAGGACCAAGTCGATCCGAATCACGTCGACCACTATGTCGTGCTCATAGGCCGCGGCGGCGTGAGCGCCATGCCAGCGAAGGCTGTCCCAAATCTTCTCGGCGCCTCCGTAATACAGGTATGTGGCACACGAGCATCAAGACTGGGGTCAGCAGCCATGGCATGAACTGCCTGAACAGCACTGCGGCGTTCAGAACCAACAGCAGCTTGTTGCGCAGAGATCCGATCGCGACATGTTTTGTGATGGGAAACTCGCGCGCGGCGGCGATGCCGTGGACGTATTGCGGTATGGTTAATGACCACTCCCGTGGTCGGTGGCCGCCGGCCAGCCTCGCGAGAAACGCGATGTCGTCGAGGAGTCTGAAAAAGACTCGCACTAATCCCATCTCTACCATGGCCGATGCAGGGTACCGCCTCGATCATCGAGGGCGCCGACAACTGAACGGAGCGGTCGGAAATCGAAACGATAGCTACCATGGCCCTCATGGCCGAGTCGGTCCAGGCCGCGGACGGCACCACCGTAATGGACGGTAGCGAAACCGCTGTGGTATCTAGTTCCGCGGCTACCGACACCGCGGGCCTAGCGTGGTCGCGCGACGGCGACCACGACATCCAGACTGAATTGACGGCTGTCCACCAGTCATGGAACACTAGGTGGGGTAAAGTAGATGGCGCTATTCATGGCTGGCCTCGTCATAGCAGGAGCGATCGTTTTGGGTCGTTGGGCATTTAGCAAATTGACGCCGCCACACCAGGCTGCTAGTGGGCACGACCGGTGCATCTTCAACGCCGAAGATAGGAGACACGCCCAGTCCGAACTGTTCCGACGACGGTATCATCGCCCGCCATCGAATCCACACCAGATCAATACAGTAGGTAAATGCAGGCCCTCAACGACCGAGGTATCTCGTTCAGCCAATATCGACGGCACTATCTACAACAGCAAGATCAAGATGGTGTGTAGAGAAATCCAACACGAGGTGCCGGTGCAGCACGATCGCCGACGCGGTTCAGGCGAGCAATCCCGCCTTTACTGACAGAGCCAATGTTTATGTGAATATCTCCATGCACACATACCGCCAGTAAAACAACAAGCTGGTTGCGGGGTTCTGATACCGAAACTACACCAAAGAAGAATCCCGCCAGACACCTATACACCGTATTCGAAAACCCAGACAAGCAAGGACCGAGCGGTGGTGAATGCCGAATCGCAACTCTCCATGAGCTCAAAGCAGACAGTGCCATGCGTTGTCCCAGCTGGATATACAGACCAAGTTCGGCTCGGGGGCGGGTAGGTGGCTAAGACGCTGAAAAAGCAGCAGAGGGAGGTCACATTGAAGGCATGACCTCTCGGGTCTCTATGCGTTCGAGACCCTACCCTCGACTTTGCCCTGATCGTTGGTCAGGGTCGTCGTTGACGAAGGCGATAATCCTGGCGACGTCGCGGGTTGGTTTGCAAAATCCAGTGTCGCGGATATGCACTCGCCTTTCAGCGATCAGCACTCTGGTTCACTGTGCAATCCCGGTATGAGCAATTGAACGCGTATCCCGGCCACGTCCCGACCAGCTGGCCGGGCTGGCCAATCACTCGCTGCTGACTGCCTTAACCCAGATGGGTAGCTATACCGATGCGGATGTGTGTCTTGAGGTGTTTGTTGATCGACTGGGGGTAAAAGAGCTGCACGGTCGTTCTGTCGCAGCAGGACTGCGAAGCTGAGGGCAGCCTGGTGCGGTAGGTATGAGGGAAAGTGGCAAGCGGCCCTAACAAGCTGGACGTTCTAGTACCCCCGGATGGGGCGGGTCCGGCGAGCGAGACGGAAAGGTATACGGAAGAAGCCGGCGTTAACTATGCCCCTCCGATGGTGTATCGCCTCAAATCTGAGCGAATAGGGGTCGGAGACTCTGCGCACTTACTTCCCTTAGGGTCGTAGGGAATTCTTTGTAGATTTGTTCTCGCTGATGAAAAGACCGTGTTGACGTGTTGCGGGTTGTAGCCACGGCGATGTTGTATGGGCAGAATCGGGTGCCTCCTTCGTCAAGCGATCAACACGTGAACACGAGAACCACCCGGTTCCCGCCTTGATGCCACGTTCCAGCGCGGTGCTGGGACTAGGCGCGCCGTCGGCCGATCGGTTCGGAGTGAGACGGAGCCACCGCAGTAGTAGTCCGAGGTCGGGAAAGGCGGCTACTGGTCAAGGAGAACAGCGGAATCCGCAAAGGTATAAGAGACTGTCATGCTGGAAGATTGCGCCGCTGAATGGTGGTGCTCCATACGAACAGACCCTGATGGGACCCTAGCGGCAAGGATCGGAGATGCAGGCCAAGCTTTACCGGTGGGCGGCAGCCGATCCCGACCGCTGGTGCGATGATCTGTTCAATTTCGTCTCCTCCCCAGTCACCATGGTGGTGGCATTTGATCGGGGTGCAACCAACCAGAGTGGCCCGTACAGCGGGATCGGACGGGCTGACTGTGGGCCGTATCGACTCCGAGGTCAAAGTCCCGGTGTTCCTAGGCGGGCTACGCACACCGCTCAAAAGTGGGCAGTGCCAACTTCAACCAGTGCAGGATACACAAATCCCCAAACTGAGCAGGGCGGGCAAGATGCTGTTGCTGGGGATTCCCACGGTGGCCGACCATGTCGTCCTCCAGGTGACGCTAAAATTGGTGCTGGAAAGCATCTTCGAGACCGACTTCGAGCCGGTATCGTGCGGGTTTCGGCCCGCACATCACACACACGACGCCATCGCCGAGATCCATCTGCTCACCACCCAGAAATACCGATGGGTGTTAGACCACAGATACGGTGGCGGCACCGATTCATGGAAGTCGCTATGCCGTACGACCGTAGCGCAAAACGTGCCCTTAGCCGGGGGGCGAATGATCAGCCACTTCGTGCATCTATACCTGTGGGTAATGAACACCCTTACCGAGGCAGTAATGACGGTCGGCAACCGATCCGCCAGAATTCTACAAGCTACGCGCCCAACATGTAATTGATCGACTCAGTCAATCAGTCAGAGTTTGTCGAGTTATGGGTGCTTGTCTCGAGAGACTTGCAGACGCCGTAACGCGTCTCAATTATTTCATTGATCTCCGGAATAAAACTTGCGAGAGAAAGAAATCTCGCTCAGGGGCAAAGCAGTTCCCATCCTCGGCGCCCCAACCACGGCCGACACGCGGCGTAAATTACTCCCTACCGAGGTAGCGAATCATATTAGTATATAGGCATTTCTACGGAAAATTGAGCTTGTTGTCAGCGTCGCGGGCCCGTTCTACACACCCGACAACGGGGCAAAGCGGCACGCAAAGGTCGAGGCGCTAGACAGCGATCGGAATCGCAGGTTGCCGTTCAAACACACCGCCGCACCGTCCGAGGCGGCGTTTCTTATGGTTGCCCAACTAGGCGACCGGTTCGCCAGAAGGAACTGTACGAATCAACGCTTTAAAATACACTTGATCCCTTGCCGATACTCATCGCGGGGCCCAGGGTTGGCGAGGCAGTGGTTGCGATGCTCAAGGATCGGGGGCGTCGGATTCCATCTCCGTAAGACCCTTAAACAGGTCAATTTCGCTGAAACGACGGTGCGCTTTGACGACGGCACCTTCGAACCGTTCGACCTGCTCGCCGTGGTTCCACCGCACGTGCCATCGGCTGCGGCACGGTCGCTACCCGCCTAGGCGAGGTCAGTTGGATCCCCGTCGATCCGCATGTCCTGTCCACTACGGTCGACAATGTGTAGATCATCCGTGATGCGGCTATACTGACAGTGCCAAATAGTAAAACCCCTGACCAAGCGGCGGTGTTCGCCGAGGATCAAACCAGGGTTGTCGTCCACAGCATCACCCGCCATCTCGGCTAGGATGATCTTGAGCGGCTGTTCACCAGAGAGAGCACCTAATTTAAAATATGTCAAGACCGGTGATGGCCAGGCCGCGAAGGACGCAGGCAAATGCCTGAGCAGCCGGGAGCCGTCAATGAAATTGCACTCGCCGTCGGTAGGGAGTTCTACAAGAAGAAGGTTACCCAGGAACGAGCTTGGCTGGACCGCTGTAATGCGTTACGCATCGACGCAATGATCGACGACCCAGACAGCTATACCCTGATTGAACCAAAGGACTTCGACGCACCTTCGGTGTTTCATCCCAAACATCTACTGCGCGATGCTCACCGCCAAAAATCGCTAAAAGCGGAATCTGTTCGACAGTGTGTGTGTTCTGGATCGCGATGGCGACATCGTCCGCCATCTAGCGCAAACCGGTACCGGCTACCGCCACTTAACTTAGGCTTGGCTTGCTACCACACCGACATGTGGGTTGCCCATGTCAACGACCTTGAACTCGGAGTTGTCGGCATGGCGTTCAGTGCGCCATTAGCGCTGCTAGTCGCCGAGCAGCGCTCCGCCTCTAACGGCGACGTTGGTTGTCAGTATCACGTCTGCAGGACGCATTAGTGTTGGCAAATAGCCACCGTGCTCATCGAACGGGAGCTACGTGACGAAGGAACAAGCTCTTACTGTGTTGCGCTCAGTAAATGGAGCTATCTGATTCCGTAGCTTGCGGAAAGAATCGGAAATACCTTAGAAGACAACGGCATAAGGGAATTAAAGGGAACTCATAGATGACAGATACATCCTGTCGCAAAACCGTGCTGGCAGATTAAGGAAGCACAGAAACACAAGATCGCATGTGTTGAAATGGAGGCCGTGGCACTCTATACATGGCCCATGGACAAACCACAACATCGCCATGCCTAGCGTATGTAACCGATACGATAGCCGTCAATGACGCAAATTTCGAGAAGGGCAACCGACAACAATGTCACGTTTCACTCGTGGTTGCTTCCACCATTGCCCACCGCAATGCTTGACCGTCCTTAGCAACTCAGTGGCATATCACCTGCGTTCGCCTATAGAGGGTGCCGCCGTATATCGGATCGATATCGACCGCGGGCATCCCAAACTGCCACTATTGGGTGGAGCTGCCGGGAATCGAACCCGGGTCCTACGGCATTCCCTCAAGGCTTCTCCGTGCGCAGTTCGCTATGCCTCTACTCGGATCTCCTGGTCACGCGCACTAGCCAAGATGACGATCCCAGTCGCGGTTGGTGTCCCGACGAGTCCCGCGACCGAACCCATCGGTAGATCCCTCTAGCTGATGCCAGGCTCCGGGGCGAGGGCGTTCCCGGTCTGACAGACTAGCTTATCGCTTAGGCAGCGAGAGCGTAGTCGCGCTGATGTGAATCGGCGCTTATATGGCTGCAACGACGCTTACGGTGGTCTCTTGCCTGCACCGGCACGCTTCCCTTGATTCGATGCGCGAAGTCGAAACCTTTCAGCCCCTCGCGTCCCTGCCGACTTTCGGCGGAGTCCACTATAACACGCTACTATCAACGGACAACGGGCGGCAATGGAATGACTTTCCCGATAACCAGAGCCAGGATGGGCTGGTCTCGCTAGCAGGTTTGGTGTGCATCGAAAGCTACACTACACGTAGTTTCTTTAGCGCTTTTTGCGCTGGCGTCGATCTCGGTGTAAACCGTTTGCGGGGAACCAATCGAGTGCGGGGAACCAATCGAGGTCAGACCACGAAATTCAGCCAGTCGACAATGTGGACGGCCAGGTCCTTATATCCATCCAGTTCAATGTCTCCGCTTAGCACGAGGGGCACATCGAGCGGACCCGTCGGCAAGCCTGGTGAACTGCAGCCCGTCCAGCTGGACAACCGCCATAGGCTGTAGCTTGACGAAGTCGTCTATCAGCTGAGCGCAACCATCAACACTGACCCGAATGCGACGCGCCAACGGACCGGTCAGGTCGAACTCAACGAGTACTACCAGGTACCTGGGCATTTGCTAACAACAAATCCCATAGTCGCCACGATCTCAATGAAAGATAGTTACGACGCGGACCCATCAAGCTCGTCGTCGGACGACAGGGGCGCCAATACCTCGCGGATGTCTTGCTCATGCACCCGGCAGTCAAAGACCCATATTCGCATGAACCGTCCGTGACTATAACCATACCTTCCGGCGTCGAGTTAGCTGCGCTCCACTCAATCATCGGACATACCCAACAGCGCCGTGCGGCAAACCCGAGTCACCGCGCGGTAGCGGCTTGCCGACACTGGTTCCGGACTCACCCTTGAGCGGTGCACCCGGCATTCCTTTATCGCTTCTATATCATTGCACACATGCTCAAGCAACTTGACATCGATGTCCGGGTGGGGCGATGCCCTGCAGGATTTACTCGGTGCCAATGATGCGTGCTGACAGCCTGCACGTTCCACCCGGGGAGCGGTGTCGATGCACGTACCAACCTGTCCTGCTCCCTTTTTTAGCAGCGCGTCGATTGATAGTCCCACGCAGCGAACCGACCCGGCCAACGCGTCGCGTGTCAAGTTGGGAGATGAAAAACAGACGACCATAGATCGGGTATTAGGCCAATCTAGCTCAGAGCATGCCCTTGGCACGACGACCGAGCTCGCGGACCATTTCGCGCTGAGCATCGCGGCGTGCCATGTCCTGGCGCTTGTCGTGCAGTTTCTTGCCGCGCACCAGCGCAAGCTCGACCTTGACCTTGCCCGCGTCAAAATACAACGACAACGGCACTAGCGCAAGGTTGCCGTCGCGGATCTTGCCAACCAGGGTGCCAATCTGGCGGCGGTGCAGCAGCAGCTTGCGGTTACGGCGGGGATCGTGATTGGTCCAACTACCGTGCTGATACTCCGGGATGTGCATGTTTCGCAACCAAACTTCACCGTTGTCGACGGTTGCGAACGCGTCGGCCAGCGACGCATGCCCCTCCCGCAGACTTTTCACCTCGGTGCCAAGCAACGCCACCCCAGCTTCAAACAGCTCAATGATTGCGTAATCGTGCCGAGCTTTGCGATTGGTGGCCACAATCTGCTTGCCACCACGCGGGTGTCTGGCCACACTTACCGTCGCACGTAAATGCGTAACGTTGCATAACCAGTCAACGCGGCCAATGCCACGCCGAGCAACAACAACCACGGGGAGATGTACAGGACGTCGGCATAATCAACCCGGGCAATCAGATTGGCTTGATAGAACTGGTTCAGCGCATTGTTCAAAAACATTGCCCGCGCCACAAGCAGACCAACGATCGCGATAACGGCGCCTACGGTCGCAGCCAACATTGCCTCCAGCAAAAACGGTAACTGAGTGTACCAGCGGCTGGCGCCGACCAGTCGCATGATGCCGATCTCGGTGCGCCGCGTATAGGCCGCTACTTGAACCATGTTGACAATTAGCAAGACTGCCCCGATAGCCTGCACTAAAGCGATGGCGAACGCGACGTCACTCAAACCGTCCAGCACGGCGAACAGTCGGTCGATCAGTTCCTTCTGATTGAGCACAGAAAGCACCCCGGGCTGGCCCTGCATCGCGGCATCAAATTCCTTGTGCTGAACAGGGTTAGCCAGCTTGATGATGAATGAAGCGGGGAAAGAATCCTTGCCCGCAACATCCTTGTACTGCGGGAACTTGAGGATAGCGTTGTCGTAAGCGTCCTGACGGTTAAGGAACCGCAAGGATGTGACGTCATCTCGAGCTTCGATCTTTCCCCGAAGCGCCTTGCATAGGTTGGTGTTGCAGATCGGATCGTTGGCGGAAATGTCATCGGTGAGGAAGACTTGTGTCTCGACTCGATCGAGGTAGATACTTCGAGAGTTGTCGGCCAAACGGACCACCAGCAGCCCACCACCGAACAAGCCGATCGAGATCGCGGTCGTCAGGATCATCGCTATCGTCATCGTGACATTGCGACGGAGACCGGTAACGACCTCGTTGAGCAGAAAGCCGAAGCGCACTTAGCGATCCATCCCGTAAATGCCACACCATTCGTCCCGAACCAGCCTGCCCAAAGACAGCTCCACGACCCGCTGCCGCATCGAGTCGACGATGTGATGGTCGTGGGTTGCCATCAGCACAGTAGTCCCGGTGCGGTTGATCCGTTCCAACAAATCCATGATGTCCTTACTAGTGTCTGGGTCGAGGTTGCCGGTAGGCTCATCGGCCAGCAATACCAGCGGCCGGTTGACAAATGCACGGGCGATCGCAACCCGCTGCTGCTCGCCGCCTGACAGCTCGTCCGGCAGCCGGTTAGCTTTGCCAGACAGGCCGACCGTCTCGAGCACATCGGGAACCACCTGGTTGATCGCATCCGATCGTCTGCCGATGACTTCCAGAGCAAAGGCGACGTTCTCGTACACCGTCTTTTGCTGTAGCAAACGAAAATCCTGGAAAACGCAACCGATCACCTGGCGCAGCCGCGGTATGTGGCGGCCGGGCAATTTGTTGACGTGAAACTTCGAGACCCGCACGTCACCGGATGTCGGTGTTTCGGCACCCAGCAGCAACCGCATAAAGGTAGACTTGCCAGAACCTGACGGGCCGATCAAGAAGACAAATTCACCCTTGTCAATTTTGACGTTGACGTTGTCTAATGCCGGCCGCGCCAACGATTTGTACTGCTTACTGACACGGTCGAGGGTGATCATCACGGCTCGCAAGTGTAGCGGTGATTTTCATTGGAACGCGACGATCAGTAAGCAGGCACCTGGCGAAATGAGGTTGAGGGGCCCCGCCTGGGTTGGTTGCACGAATGAAGTGGTTGTGACAGTCACCGTAGATGGCGGCTGGTCCACTCTGCTGCGCAGCACCCACGTGTAGTTCGAGTCGGGCACGAAGCTCGGTGACACCACCTGGCTGGCCGCCTCACCACTATTAGGCTGCCAGTGTGCGATAGGTGCTATAGGACCACCACACTGCCAGGAACGCCACGATCAACACTAGCGTCGAGGCACGGGATCCGGCCACCAAACATCATGTGGCAAGGCCAACGTCGTCCGCCGTCGTCGCCACCCTTCTCGAGGACTTTGAGCGTACACTTCACCGCCGATGCACCGAGAGGCCGAGTCTGGTCCTCGGCCACCTTGGCCGCAGGTACGACGAGATTTCGACAAGGCCGACCGTTGTATCGGCCACGGTAACGATGCTGGCGCGAACGAGTACCCTAGTAACGACCACAAGCAACTGGACGGCCAGCATCGAACTGCTTGCCGGCAATACGCGAGCCACAACCCGCAACGTGACAGTGTCGACTGCGATATTTTCCACTCCCATCATCGTGGGGGCATCTAACAACAACTCCACCAGCATGGGGTTATCGCGGGTGTGCTCACACTCCTGGTACAAGACCACGTTGACCGGTTGAGATCGGCACTGGTCGCCACCGGGATGTCCGCCACAGCCCGCGCCCAGTCCTTGAAAAGGTTGACCGATTTGACTGTTGGAGACCGTGCACATCTAACCATCGCAAGAACGCAGCCTGGCTACGGCAACGTCACGTCCTTAACGGTGCCGCGGGCCTCGTCGGCGGCACCGTTGACGGTCAAAGCAACCAGATCCCCGAAGCCGTACTGCTTCTCGACGATTATCAAAAAGCCGACAAGCAGATCCTGAACCAGCGGCTGAACACCGAAGCCCAACGCCGCAACCGACACGACCAGCCCACCTATTCGACATTTCAGCACGTCGCTTACCTGAACAACGACCCAGATCGCGATGATAACGATTACACCCACCAGATCACCGACGCGACGGCCTGGCGGTGTTTGGTTTCTTCCGAAAGCACTGAGGCGTCGCTTTCGACAAAGTCGACGTGGAACTCGGTGGGTCACTTGTCACGCCACCAAGGTGAGGTAGCAAACCGCCAGCATCGCCGGGATCCTCAACACAACGATCCGCAGGCTCTTGTCAATAGTCCAGGCACTGATCCCACCGTTCCAGAAGTCATGCTAGCACTTGCGTTAGCGAAACAGCGAGAATCATTCAGTCTAGCTTACATCGCGTCTGTTGCGCCAACGGATCCCGGCCTCCAAGAACCCGTCGATGTCTCCGTCAAGTACAGCTGTTGGGTTACCCACCTCGTACTCGTTTCGCAGATCCTTGACCATCTGATAGGGGTGCAGTACGTAGGAGCGCATCTGATTGCCCCACGAACTGCCACCCTCACCTTTTAATGCATCTAGCTCAGCGCGTTCTTCTAAACGCTTACGCTCCAACAACTTTGCTTGTAGCACACGCATCGCCGATACCTTGTTCTGCAGCTGCGATTTCTCGTTCTGGCAGGTAACGACAAGACCGGTTGGGACGTGAGTTAACCGCACCGCGGAGTCGGTGGTGTTGACCGACTGGCCGCCGGGACCGCTGGACCGGTAAACATCGACGCGCACATCGCCGTCGGGAATGTCGATGTGATCAGTGGTCTCCACCACAGGCAACACTTCGACTTCGGCAAACGAAGTCTGGCGCCGACTCTGGTTGTCGAACGGGCTGATCCGGACCAGCCGGTGGGTGCCCTGCTCGCTCGCCAACGTGCCATAGGCGAACGGCGCGTGCACGACGAACGTGGCACTTTTGACACCAGCTTCTTCGGCATAGGAGGTGTCGAACACCTCTACGCCGTATTTGTGCTGTTCCGCCCATCGGATATACATCCGCATCAGCATTTCGGCCCAGTCTGCGGCATCCACCCCGCCGGCACCGGAACGTATGGTGATCAGCGCCTCGCGCTCGTCATATTCGCCTGACAACAACGTACGCACCTCGGTGGATTCGATATCGACGCGCAGCGCCTTGAGTTCGGCGTCAGCCTCGACGAAGACCTCCATTCCGCTGGCGGTGGCCGCGGCCTTTTCCTCAGCCGCTAGCTCGTAAAGCACCAGCAGGTCATCTAGACGTCGCCGTAGCTCCTCGATTCGGCGCAGCTCGCCCCGAGCATGAGATAACTCGCTGGTCACGCGTTGCGCGCGGACTTGGTCACCCCACAGTTTCGGGTCGGACGCCTCATGCTCGAGTTGCTCGATGCGGGTACGCAAACCCTCTACGTCGAGCACCCGCTCCACCGTGGTCAAGGTGGAGTCAAGAGCAGCGATGTCGGCTTGGCGGTCAGGGTCCACAATCGCCCACGTTACCGACGCCCTAAGGTGGCGACCAGTAGTGCTCTTCTGGGGAGCTTGCAGTAACAACTGCTAGCATCAAAGCGATAGCCACGTGAACACCACCACAGCGACGTGACCGCTCGACATAATCTAACGCCTTCAGCGTCACAGGGACCAGGCACGAACAGAAGGCTCAAGGTATTGCGTCCACACTATCCGTATCACATAGCCATAGTCGGCTCGGGGCCGTCGGGGTTTTTCGCTGCGGCATCCGTGCTGAAGGCTGCCGACGCCTCCGACGAGATCGACGTTGCCGTTGACATGCTGGAGATGCTGCCGACACCGTGGGGACTGGTCCGCTCTGGTGTCGCACCCGATCACCCCAAAATCAAATCGATCAGCAAGCAGTTCGAAAAGACCGCCGATGACCCGCGATTCCGCTTCTTCGGCAATGTGATTGTCGGTAAAGACGTCGAACCTACCGAACTCGCCGAACGCTACGACGCCGTGATCTACGCTGTCGGGGCGCAGTCCGACCGCGCTTTGAACATTCCCGGTGAAGACCTGCCAGGAAATATCGCCGCCGTCGATTTCGTGGGTTGGTATAACTCACACCCCAACTTCCATGAGATGTCACCCGACCTGTCAGGCCGTCGCGCAGTGGTTATTGGCAACGGCAACGTCGCACTCGACGTCACGCGCATCCTGATCACCGATCCCAACGTACTAGCATTCACCGATATCGCCGATCATGCCCTGGAGTCACTGCGCCCGCGCGGGATCGAGGAAGTAGTGATCGTTGGCCGCCGCGGGCCGCTACAGACAGCGTTCACCACACTGGAGCTGCGTGAGCTAGCAGACCTCGAAGGGGTCGACGTGATTGTCGATCCTGCCCAGCTGGAGGGCATCAGTGACGAGAACGTGGCCGCGGCGAGCAAGACGACCAGGCAGAACATCAAAGTGTTACGCGACTACAGTGTGCGCACGCCCACACCCGGCCATCGTCGGATTGTGTTCCGATTCCTAACTTCCCCAATTGAAATCAAGGGCGAGGGCAAGGTGGAGAGGATCGTGCTCGGTCAAAACGAACTGGTCACCGATGACAGCGGACGGATAGTAGCCAAAGACACCGGGGCTCGCGAGGAACTGCCAGCTCAGTTGATTGTGCGGTCGATCGGTTATCGCGGTGTCCCTACGCCGGGGTTACCATTCGACGACAGCAGCGTGACCATCCCCAACACCGACGGCCGGGTGAACGGCAGCCGAAACGAGTACGTCGTCGGGTGGATCAAGCGCGGGCCGACCGGGGTGATTGGCACCAACAAGAAGGACTCCCAAGACACTGTCGACACCTTGATAAAGGATCTGGCCGGCACCAGCGATACCAAGAAGTTCGGCGCAAACCACGCCGACCGGCTAGCCGAGTGGCTGGCCGAACGACAGCCGAAACTAGTAACGTTGGCGCACTGGCAGACCATCGACCGCTATGAGCGAACGGCTGGCGAACCGCACGGCCGCCCCCGCGTTAAGCTGCCGAACCTCGCCGAGCTGCTGCGGATCGGGCACGGCTGATCACAGGCCGCCCAACACCCCGGAAGTGAAGCTCCCGGCCAGGGTAAAATAAAAAACGATCCGCAGCGTTAATGTTATTCTATAGTGATTCTGTCAGGTCGTCGATGTAGGTGTACAGCTTGGCAAAGTGCCCGCCGACGCAGGTGTTTAACCAAAACCAAAGCTGAAGAACGGGGAGAGATCGGGTAAATGCCGCAACGTCAAATAGTGCGGGCGTAGTTGGTCCTCGACCACCGGGCTCAGCACGCCAGCCTGGATCCGCACAGCCCGACTGATATTGTCGACCACTAGCACCGCGCACATTTCGGTGACGTCCACCATGACAGCCAGATCGCTGCATCGAGGCTCGACGCCACACAAGACCGAGCTAACGCCGCCGTATGGGATGGCCGAAATTCGCTTGCGCGCGCTAATCTAGTACGTCGATCACGTCTTGTTCCCGGCGAGGTCGTGCTATCGGATCGAGGATGTGGTCGAAGCAGCCTTGCAAGTTGCACGCGACATCGCGAAACGCCTTGCCACGAACGTGACCGGTTAGGCCGACGAGGTGATTCGTGGTGTTGCAAGCCTGAGCACGTTCGGGTCCGGCGAGCGGTGATCGGTCACGTCATGGCCGGGTAATAGCGTCGCGGCTACGCCCTACCAGATCCTTTACTTCACTATTCAGACAGCACCTTCTCGACGGTGCCCCGGCCCCACCACGAACGCATGTCGGATGAATCAACTTTTCAAGCCGACGGCAGCTCCGCCGACGAGCAAAAGCACGAGAGCAGCCACGGTGAACCAGCCCACACCGACGAACCACCAGATGAAGCCCAAGGCTACGAGCACTGGTGAGAGCACGAAAAGCGCAATCCCAGAGTTCTACTTGACCACTTCCAGAGTACTCTTCACCCGGATCTATATCCTTACCTGCCATGCCTTCAAAATGCCAGACAACCGTCTTTACGGCCTTTACGGCCCGATTGATCAGCGACAACAATTGGGGTAGGGCGCCGCAACTCAGCAAAGCGCGGTGGCGCGATATCATACTGAACGTCAATGGTGGACTTCACTATTAACGTTAGCTAACCTTAGCGCAAGGTGTGTCGCTGAGCGCGCCGGCATCAATGGTGGCCAGGATCGACATGTCAAGGTGAAAACGGACTGCTCGACAATCGTTGCCATCAATCATCGACGCCACGCGATGTGATCCTACCATACCCTAGAGTCAAGCTCACTGGTGATACCGCGACGGGATGACAGGCCATTAGTCGGGTGGCATGAACTTCCAGTTGTCAGGATTCTTCGGCGAATACATCACCGGGTGCAACTGCCCTATCGCTGGCCATTTGTCCAAGTCGACCACCATGCGCCGATATACGGAATACTCGCTGACGGTGGGTCCGCTGATAACACCGGCGATCGTAACAAACTGTTCACCGCGAGCGTCGTTAGGTCGCGGGCTGACCCCGGTAACCAACAAAGTGCCGCTGGCCAGGTCACCTCCGCCCGGGAGGAACCACTTGGCCAAGAAGACGCCCAAAATCGCCACCAGCAAGAGCAGCACACCGAATTCCCACACTCATTCAGGTTAGGACCATGGTAAGAATGCTGACATAGACTGCTCCAGCGACGACGTTAGAGTAATTTGGGGGTACCTCCCCGCTTGCGGGGGCAGAGGGGCGGTGCGCATGGCTCAGGAAAATCTAATGCTAGCGCTGACGCTGGCTGACCGCGCAGACACACTGACTAGCGCCCGCTTCGGCACGTTCAATCTACACGTCGACACTAAACCAGATTTTACTCCGGTCACCGACGCCGACCGAGCGGTCGAAGCCGACATGCGTGCGATGCTCGGGCGCGAGCGGCCTAAAGACGGCTTCCTGGGAGAAGAATACGGCGGTACAACAACTTTCAGCGGACGGCAGTGGATCGTCGACCCGATCGACGGCACCAAGAACTTCGTGCGCGGGGTGCCAGTGTGGGCCAGTTTGATAGCATTGCTCGACGACGGGGTACCCTCAATCGGCGTCGTCAGTGCGCCCGCACTGCAACGACGATGGTGGGCAGCGCGCGGTCAAGGCGCTTTCGTGGCGGTCGATGGGGTCCCGCGCCGGCTAGCGGTGTCAGAGGTGGCCGACCTCCATTCGGCAAGTCTGTCGTTCTCCAGCTTGTCCGGGTGGGCGCAGCGCGGTTTACGCGACCGGTTCCTCGAGTTGACCGACGCCGTGTGGCGGGTACGCGCCTACGGCGATTTCCTATCCTATTGCCTGCTCGCTGAAGGGGCCGTCGACGTCGTTGCCGAGCCGGAGGTATCGGTATGGGACCTAGCTGCCCTCGACATTGTGGTGCGCGAGGCGGGTGGAGTTCTGACCGGTCTCGACGGCACCCCCGGCCCGCATGGCGGCAGCGCTGTGGCGACGAACGGTCGCCTGCACCAAGAGGTGCTGACCAGGATCGGCGTTACTGTGAAGTAATTAACAGGATAACCCTACCTTACTCCAGAGTAAGGTAGGGTTATCCACGTCGCCCTAACGAGCTGAGGCTGCTAACATGACCAACACTGTTCCTAGTGTTAAGCTCCCTTGCACGCGTCTCAAACGACGTGGCCTTAGGTCCGGCGTCGGGATGCAGCCGCACAAGCGGACTGGGCTCGACGTCGCAATTGCGATGCTGACTCCGCTTGTCGGCCATGAGTTCCTGGACAAATACCGTCTGCGCGATCCACTCAACCGAGCGCTACACTACGGGGTTAAGGCGACGTTCTCCACTGCCGCCGCCGCCAGTCGGCAATTCAAGCGGGTGCAAAACTTGCGTGGTGGCGCAACCCGGTTACAACCCAGCGGCAGAAACTACTTCGACCTGACCCCAGACGACGACCAAAAGTTGATCGTCGAGGCTGTCGACAAATTCACCGCAGAAGTACTGCGGCCTGCCGCTCACGACGCCGATGAAGCTGCAGCCTACCCGTCCGATCTGATCCCCAAGGCCGCCAAGTTGGGCATCACCACGATCAACATTCCCGAGGATTTCGACGGCATCGCCGAACGTCGTTCCAGCGTAACCAATGTGCTGGTGGCCGAGGCGTTGGCGTATGGCGACATGGGATTGACGCTGCCGATTCTGGCCCCTGGCGGTGTAGCGGCTACGCTAGCCTATTGGGGCAGCGCCGATCAACAGACCACCTACCTGAAAGAGTTCGCCGGAGAGAATGTCCCCCAGGCCTGTGTTGCCATCACCGAACCGCAGCCGTTATTCGACCCCACCCGGCTGAAGACCATCGCCGTGCGTACCCCGTCCGGATACCGGCTCGACGGGGTAAAGTCATTGGTCCCGGCCGCGGCCAGCGCCGAGCTGTTCATCATCGGCGCTCAGCTGAATGGCAAACCAGCATTGTTCCTCGTCGAGTCCTCGACCAGAGGCCTGACCGTCAAGGCCGACCCCAGCATGGGGATTCGCGCCGCAGCCTTGGGCCAAGTTGAACTCTGCGGAGTGTCGGTGCCCTTGGACGCCCGGCTGGGTGAAGACGACGGGACAGACAATGACTACTTCGAAGCGATCGCGTTGGCCCGGCTAGGCTGGGCAGCGCTGGCGGTCGGCACCTCGCACGCAGTGCTGGACTATGTCGTGCCATACGTGAAAGAACGCAAAGCCTTTGGCGAACCGATCGCGCGTCGCCAGGCCGTCGCGTTCATGTGCGCCAACATCGCTATCGAGTTGGACGGGCTGCGGCTGATCACGTGGCGCGGCGCGTCCCGCGCCGAGCAAGGCCTCTCATTCACCCGAGAAGCTGCGCTAGCCAAACGACTCGGCTCCGACAAAGCCATGCAAATCGGCCTGGACGGCGTGCAACTGCTGGGCGGCCACGGCTTCATCAAAGAGCACCCGGTTGAACGCTGGTATCGCGATCTACGGGCGATCGGTGTCGCCGAGGGCGTCATAGTTATCTGAGTATCTAAATTCCGCACTTTCTTCAAAGCGAAAGATCAATCATGGCCATCAACCTGGAGCTATCGCACGAACTGCAAGCAGTCATCGTTAAGACCCATCAGGGCGCCGCAGAATTGATGCGGCCGATCGCCCGCAAGTACGACTTGAAGGAACACGCCTACCCGGTCGAGCTAGACACTCTGTTCAATCTGTTTGCGGGAGCAGCCGAATCGTTCGCCTTCGCGGGAGCCGACGCGCTCGGCGATGAGGACGACAAAGACGAAAACCACAACGGCGCCAACATGGCCGCGCTGCTACAGGCCCTGGAGGCCTGCTGGGGCGACGTAGCGATGCTACTGTCCATCCCCTATCAAGGTCTGGGCAACGCAGCCATCTCCGCAGTCGCCACCGACGAGCAGCTGGAACGCCTAGGCAAGGTGTGGGCGGCGATGGCCATCACCGAGCCGGGGTTTGGGTCGGACTCGGCAGCGGTGTCGACGACCGCCACCCTCGACGGTGACGAGTACGTGATTAACGGTGAGAAGATCTTCGTTACCGCCGGGTCGCGCGCTACCCACATCGTAGTGTGGGCAACCCTGGACAAGTCGCTGGGCCGCGCGGCGATCAAGTCATTCATCGTGCCACGCGAACATCCCGGCGTCACGGTCGAACGGCTCGAGTATAAGCTCGGCATCAAGGGATCGGATACCGCTGCGATTCGATTTGATAACGTCCGCATTCCTAAAGACAACCTGCTGGGTAACCCGGAAATCGAGGTTGGCAAGAGCTTTTCCGGAGTGATGGAGACTTTCGACAACACCCGGCCAATCGTTGCTGCCATGGCCGTTGGAGTCGGCCGCGCCGCACTGGAGGAAATCCGCAAAATCCTCACCGATGCCGGGATAGAGATTTGCTACGACAAGCCCTCGTATGCCCAGAGCGCCGCCGCGGCAGAGTTCCTGCGGATGGAAGCCGACTGGGAAGCGAGTTACCTGCTGTCGCTCCGTGCGGCGTGGCAAGCCGACAACAACATCCCCAACTCCAAAGAAGCATCGATGAGCAAGGCCAAAGCGGGCAGGATGGCCAGCGACGTTACCCTTAAGACCGTCGAATTAGCAGGCACCGCAGGCTACTCCGAGAAGACCCTACTGGAAAAATGGGCCCGCGACTCCAAGATCTTAGACATCTTCGAGGGCACCCAGCAAATCCAGCAGCTGGTTGTTGCACGCCGATTGCTGGGCTTGTCCTCCTCCGAGCTCAAGTAACTTACCAGACTTATCGAACCCTAGTCGATGTCCCGCACACATACGATCTCGGCGCGCTTCAAACGCATACAGCAAATGCTCACGGATATTCCCAGGTCCTGGGGATCCGAGTACAGGGCTTCGCGTATGAGCTCGTTAGAAATCTGCGACTCGTAGAACTGGGCGGTATCGATGTGGTTGACGCCGAGGTGCACCACACGCCACAACACCGCGAAAGCCCCAACGTGCTTGCGCAGTGGCCGCGGAAAACCCTGGAACCGGGAAGTTGGATGGCACCAAAACCGATACAGACGAAAAAGCAGCCAAGCGCGACATTCCATACCGGGCAAGGGGCCGTCAGCCTTCAACAATTTTATCCGCTCGTCGTGCGCAAGAACAAGGATTGGCTGCGTCGTGCATTAGTGCGTGCGTCGTCTTCGGGTTTTAGATTGAAGCAGCCAAGGCTCTTCGGCCTCTCGTTAACGACGGAGGTGGCATGCGGGCGACACGAACAACTCGGCTAGATGGTCCAGACGCTGTCAAGGTCACCGAAGTCGAGGAACCGACAGGCGACCACGTGATCGTGGAGGTGCACGCAGCCCGTGCGGAATTCCCGGACGCATTATTACCCCACGGCCGCTAAAAGTACGGGCCGAATCTACCCAGACGTGCTCAGAGCTGAGATGAACCCAGTCGTTCGGTCGGCTATCAATTCAACAGTAACTTGACTCCTGGCGGCAGGATTGTCGGCCTCACCATGCTCGCCGGCGAGATGGCTAAGGTCGCTATGTTGTCACCCGACCGGGTGTTCAAACTACCCGACAACGTGATCTTCGAGGCGAGCGCTGACCTGCTGTTCAACGATCTGACCGTTTACTTTGCGCTCGGTGTCCGCGGCCGGACTGCAGCAAGGACACGGTTCTAGTGCACGGAGCTGCCGGCGGGATCGAAACACCAACGTTGCGGCTGGCGCCACCCACCATCGCAGTGGTCAGCACCGGAGGCGAAGGCTCAAACCTAGGCCAACACCACTGACTTGGTGTTGGCCTAGGGGTTCAAAGGCGCAGTAAAGAAGTTGATCAGCAGTCGCGAGGTTAACCGTCGACCCGGTCGACGGCGACCAAATGACCGATTCACTACACTCGCTTGTTCTGGGAGGGTGGCTAATTGTCATCGACTTCACCGGCGGTGAGCTACCCACGGTCAAGGTAAACCTGCTGTTGCTCAACAACATTGATGTGGTCAATATGAGTCTGAAGTGCGTGGATCCTAACGCAACCCTAAGCCTTAGCCGAGCAGTAAAACCAGCTTGAGCCGTTGCTTACCTCCGGCCAACTGCCTTTGCCAAATCCGATTACCGACCCACTAGAGGAGGCGGCTGGCGCAATCGCATGACTTGAAAAGCAGACCGCTAAAGGCAAAGTCACATTGCGCATCTGCGATTATACGTGACCCTTTATACCGGTCCTCCCAGAGCTTCGAGTATCTGGCTCACTTACCGACACCGCGCAACTGGCTATCCCATGGGGTACGACGACACCCGCCACGATGATGACAACCCGAAAAGGAAATGTACAAAATCCATGGCTCCACACACCGCGACGCAAATCCTGAGTAACTCGACAAGCTGCGGCAGGCGGTCGATAGCGTGATCGTCTGGCCGATCCGACCCCGGTTTCGCCCGGCTGCAGTTACCACGTAAAGTCCAGCATGTCCGCTGGACGGCATACGGGTGCTCGAGCCCGGCACCTTGATCGCCGGACCTTTTACCGGCTGCCTTCGCTGTATGACCAGTGGCTCCCCGTGCTGTGGGTGATTTCGATCCTGACCATGCCAATCGGCACCAGCACCGGGATGAACCAAACCGGCGTCAAGCAAATACTGACCTATTCATCGATCACACACATCGGCTTCATTCTACCGGGGTGATCGCCGACAACGCGGCGGACCTTTCGGCCACGTTGTTCTATTTGATCGCCTACAGCTTCAGCACCGCCGGAACGGTAGCGGTCGTCGTCCTGATCCTCAACCGCGACGGCTCAACAGCTTCAGAAACCACCGCACTATCTCATTGGTTGGTCCGGACTCGGTAAGTGCTCACCCTATTGTGGGTGCGATATTTTCAATGCTTCTGCAGGCTTTCTCCGGCATTCGGCAGGGTAACAGCACACTATACTCTGTGCAGATCATTGTGCTAACGTTCTTCATCGAAACATCCGACGAATTATCTCTCGATCAGACTGCCCAGGCCGCGATCAACTCGTTGATACCCATGCCTACTCCCGCGACCACAAGTAGGTGACTCATGGCTTCCTATTGGAGATCTGATCCTCATGTCCTCCACGACAATCCACTACTTGGCGGTGTTCGAAGATAACACCGTCGCTGCATCTGGTCCGACAAAAACGCATCGTCATCGTCTACCAGAAACTCATTTGCTACGCCCTCGACCAAGGCTGAACCCCTCCCAACTACCTTGAGCCTAGTTATCACGGGGAGGTCCACTATTCACCGGATTAGTCCCACAGCGTGCGGACAGAAGCGAACAAATTGTTCTTCGGGTGAAGCCACCGCCACGACCTGGCGCGCTAAAGCAAGTGACACACTAAGGGCACCGGCAACAGGCGATCTGGCTGGGACCAACGGCAGTAGCCCACCCTAGATCAACCACGCCCGCGATGAAATCCTCAACGAAGATTCCCGACCCGCTTGATTTGGATAACAGTTGAACGGCGCGATCCACCGATACCTAGTCAAACACCACAGCCGGCACGTCAGATTCTATGCCATGACTCGCACCAGTGACAATACCGCCTCGTACACAAGTTTCAACCTTACTTCGACCACCGACGGTAAAACGCAGATTTCGTGACATTGGCGTGTTCGACGACCGCAGCCAAGCTAAGATTCAAATAGCCGATTTCACCAGCGTTCCGCAGTGGCGGACGGCATTGCCAAGTCGATACGCGGATCTCGCGGACAGCCGGAACCGGGGATCTTGTCAAGGTCGGATGGTATCTGCTTTCCAAACTCTACTGATCGTAGCTTTACTGCCGCCAAGAAACCTCAACGAATGAAAGTACCCCGCGTCCAACGAACCGACGGTCGAAACAGTTGACCCACTGCAGCACTCCGACCGCAACGTCACCACCTAGCCAACGGCATTGTCACAAGGGCCTGGCTCGCCAGGCCCTTGCAGAGATAACACCGGACGTGGTTATCGATCGCAGCGTAGACACTACCGGAATGTCACCAGAAACAATTGTCGTGACCATCCGCTGGCCGCAGGGGCAAAACTCGTGGTGCAAGTGGCGCCCACCCCCAACGACGCGCAGGTACTTCCCATGAAAATGGCCCCTGAAGACGTCTCCGAGGGCCATTTTCATGGTAGCGGGGACAGGATTCGAACCTGCGACCTCTGGGTTATGAGCCCAGCGAGCTACCGAGCTGCTCCACCCCGCGTCGGTAAATGCAAGGTTACCGAACGCCGCCAAAGGTGATCAAATCGCCTGTCCGAGGCGGTGGCACGCGCGGCGAACAACACACAGAATCCCAGAATTTATGGCGTGTTGGTGTAAAGACGCGGCCGCTCGCGGCGCGGCAAAACCGATACAGCCCATCTACTTCGTGTTGTTGAACTTAGTAATGGCGTCGTCGAGCCGCTGTAGCGCCGAACCGTAGGCGACGAAATCACCCTTTTTCTGTGCTTCGCGCGCCGCACCGATCACCGCCTGAATCTCTTGCAGCGCGGCGGCCTTGGCGGCTGACAGCGAAACCGACCTGTCTGGGGCCGACGGCATCACTGTGATCGGAGGCATCGAAGGACCTGCGGGCGGCTTCGGCGGTACCGCTTCGGTCGGTTCGATGCCGGTAGCCGCGGAAGCCGCGCCGGGCCCGAATAGCCCGGTGAGCGCGTCACCGACAGTGGGGCCGTATCCAATCTTGTCGTTGTACATCATTGCCACACGAATCAGACGCGGGTAAGACGAGGCGGCGTCGCTGACACCCGGTGATGCATAGACGGGTTCCACGTACAGCAGCCCACCCTGAGCCACCGGCAGCGTCAACAAGTTACCCCAACGGATCCGGTTTTGGTCGTCCCGTCCAATCACACCCAGATCCTGGGATACCGCCGGATCGGTGGTGATCGCGTTATTGGCCAGTTTGGGACCGTTGACGTTTCCAGGAATGGTCAGCACGGTGATTTTGCCGTACGTCTCAGGATCAGAGCTGGCGCTGATGTAGGCGGCCAAGAAGTCTTGCTTGAACCTATTCATCGCGCTGGTCAGCTGATATGACGCCGAACTGTCGTTCTTGAGAATGTTTTTCGCAACGATGTAGTACGGCGGCTGATAACTGCTGGCAGTCGGATTCGGATCTAGCGGCACGTCCCAGAAATCCGATGTGTTGAAGAACGTTCCGGGATCATTGACATGGTATTTAGCCAACAGCATTCGCTGCACTTTGAACAGGTCTTCGGGATAGCGGAGATGCTCAGCCAGTTCGGGCGTGATCTCGCCTTTGGATCGGACGGTGCCCGGAAAAACCTTCATCCACACTTTCAGCACCGGATCATGCTCATCTTGCTGATATAGCGTCACAGCGCCGTCGTAAGCATCCACAGTGGCCTTCACCGAGTTCCGGATATACGCGACCCGCTTATCGGGAACCAAGCGATTGAAAGCCACTTCGGTGGAGTCGGCAGTCGCCGACGAGAGTGAGGTACGTTCAGAGTAAGGATAGTTGTCCAGGGTGGTGTAGCCGTCGATGATCCACACCAGTCGCTTGTTCACAATGGCCGGATAGACGCTGCTGTCAGTCGTCAACCAAGGCGCCACCGCCTCCACCCGCTGCGCCGGATTACGGTTGAATAAAATCTTGCTGTTGGAACCAATCACGCTGGAAAACAAAAAGTTTCGCTCGGCAAATTTCGCAGCGAACACACTACGGGATAGCCAGCCGCCGATCGGGACTCCACCACTACCAGTGTAGGTGTATCTCTTGGTGTCGGTGTTGGTCTCGTAGTCGTATTCGCGGTCATCGCCATTTTTTCCGACGATCGCATAGTCAGCAGAGGTATTGGAGATCACCGGCCCGAAGTAAATGCGGGGTTGATCCAGCCGCGCCGGCCCTTCGGACACCATAGTACCGTTCCCAACGACATTGACCAGAAATTGAGGGTAGCCACCATTTTGGTTCGGGTCATTGGCGATACCGCGCACGGTGTTCGCCGGCGACGCGATGAATCCGTTCCCGTGCGTGTAAACGGTATGCCGGTTGATCCAGTCACGCTGATTGTCAATCAACCTGTCCGGGTTGAGTTCACGCGCCGCCACAACGTAGTCACGCAGGCTACCCTTTTTGTCAAGGTAACGGTCAATCGACAGCTGATCGGGAAAATAGTAGAAGTTCTTACCCCGCTGAAATTGGGTAAACGCGGGGCTGACGATCGTGGGGTCGAGTAACCGGATGTTCGAGGTGGTAGCACGATCAGTGGCGATCTGCTGGGCGATCGCAGACGCGTCGCCGGTGTAATTCCGATAGGTCACCACGTCTTCGGTCAAGCCATAGGCATGTCGGGTCGCGATGATACTTCGACTAATGTACTCGCTTTCCTTGCGCACCGCATCCGGCTTGGCGATGAGCTGTTCAACGATCAACGGCCAACCGGCACCCACAATCAACGATGATAGTAGCAGCAAAACCAAGCCGATGGCAGGAATCCGAAAGTCCCGTAAAGTGATCGCCGAGAACACGGCAGCAGCACAAATCAACGCAATCGCTATTAAGATTAGCTTGGCGGGCTGCACCGCGTTTATATCGGTGTATCCAGCGCCAGTGAACGGCTTATTGCTACGCGTATGCGACAGTAGTTCATATCGGTCCAGCCAATAGGCAACGGCTTTGAGGAGCACCAACACACCGACCAAGCTGACCAACTGGAGACGTGCCAAACGGCTTAGCGCACCAGTGCGTTCGGACAACCGGATGCCGCCGAAAATATAGTGCGCCAACAAGTTTACTACGAAAGCTAGAAACACTGCGACGAACATGTAGCTGAGCACCAGCCGGTAGAACGGCAGTTCGAACGCGTAAAAACCGAGGTCCTTGCCGAACTGTGGATCCCTGATACCAAAGTCATCGCCGTGCAAGAACAGTTGGATCCGGACCCAGTAGCTTTGTGCGATAATGCCGGCCAGTAGGCCGATCGCCGCAGGGATCCCGACGCCGACCAACCGCAGCCGCGATAACACCATGGCGCGATACCGCGCCACCGGATCGTTGTCGTGACTCGGGACAAAGACCGGACGAGCTCGGTAGGCAACCGCGAGCCCGGCAAACACTATGCCGCCGACCACCAGCCCGACTACCAGGAACACTACGACGCGGGTAACCAGCACGGTACTGAACACCGAACGGTAGCCAAGCTCACCGAACCACAGCCAGTCGACGTAAGCGTCGACCAATCGCGGACCCGCTAACAGCAACACGAGCCCACTCAGTGCAACTATGATCAGAGTCCGGCTACGCCGAGTCAGTTTCGGCATCCTTGCGGCGGGCCGCATCCCCACTAGCTACGCTCCCTGCTCGATTTGACTGGCTTCGAGTTTGTTGGCACCCGTACTGCGGGGCCAGTTGCCAGATATCTTCTTGACGGTCACAACTCTACGCACCTCGGTACCCTTCTCGATGTCAGGCAAGGCGGCCAGGTTAACAGCTCGGCAGCTGGCCCCCTGACGTCATCGCGTGCAGTGCGTCCACTGCTTGGCTGAGATTCTCGACCTTCACCAACCGCAGGCCGGTGCGGTTATCGAAGCGCGCTTCGTCGCAGTTCTTGGCGGGCACTAGAAACACCGTAGCGCCGGCAGCGCGGGCGGCAATCATCTTGTGCGCGACGCCTCCGATGGGGCCCACCTGGCCGTCGATACTGATGGTTCCGGTGCCCGCGACGAACGTCGACCCGACCAAGTCACCGGTGGTCAGCTTGTCGACAACCGCCAGGCTGAACATCAGTCCAGCCGAGGGACCACCCACGTTGGCAAGGTTGAAATCCACCACGAACGGCGCCCACGGTGCATCCAGCACCGAGACACCCATAAAGCCGTAGTCGCGATCTTTGTTCGCACCCAGCGTGATCTGTACAACACCGGGCGGCTCGTTCTTGCGACGAAAATCGATGGTCACCACCTCGCCGGGCTTAGTTTTCTTCAGCAATCCGGTGAATTGCTCCACATTGGCCACCGGGCTACCGTTGACCGCGTCCACAGCATCACCGGCCTTCAGTTTTCCCGCCGACGGACCAGGATAACTGACTCTAGCAACGGTAACTGCAAAAGGGTACTGCAGGTATCCCAGTGCGGCATAAGCCGCACTGTCCTCGGACTGTTTGAAATCAGCATAGTTGCCCTTGTCAACGTCTTCCCTCGACTTTCCCGACGGGTAGATGAGGTCGCGCGGCACCAGCTGTTCTCGGCCGGACAGCCACAGTGTCAGGGCTTCGCCCAAGGTCAGACCGTCGCGCTGGGACACCGTCGTCATGTTGAGATGACCAGACGTCGGGTGCGTGTGCGCTCCTATGATCGCGACAACCTGCTTGCCATCCACCTCACCGAGTGTGTCAAAAGTGGGACCAGGACCCAGCGACACGAACGGCACCGTCACCACCGCGAGCAACACGCCGAAGACCAGAATCGGGACCAGCGCAACCAACAACGTGAAAATCCGCCTGTTCACGCCGCTTAGATTAGACGGACTCTCATCGGGCCCATTCGGCTAAGCTATAAGCATGACCCGGGGTGGCGCGTTCTGTCTCGCCTGTGAGTACCGTTGACAGTGTGGCTAACCCGCCTTTCGGCTTCTCCTCCGGAAACGACTCCCCAAACGATGAGTCGGGACGCGACAAGCACGGAAAAACCGGCCCCGATTCCGGCTCAAGCGCATCAGACCCGCTAGCTTCGTTCGGTATGAGTGGGGACTTCGGCATGAGCGACCTGGGACAGATCTTCACCCAACTGGGTCAGATGTTCACCAGCGCTGGCACCGCAATGACCGCGGACAAACAACCCGGTCCAGTCAACTATGAATTGGCACGACGAGTTGCATCGAGTTCGATAGGGTCTGTCGCACCCATCCCGGCAACCACAAGCTCGGCAATCGGCGATGCGGTACACCTCGCCGAGACCTGGCTGGATGGGGTTACCGCGCTGCCTGCAGGCACCACCAAAGCGGAGGGCTGGACCCCCGACGACTGGGTTAACAACACCTTGGAGACGTGGAAACAGCTATGTGATCCGATGGCCCAACAAATCTCGACAGTGTGGGCGGCATCGCTGCCTGAGGAGGCCAAGAGCATGGCCAGCCCGCTGCTGTCGATGATGTCGCAAATGGGCGGCATGGCGTTCGGTTCGCAACTGGGCCAGGCATTGGGTCAATTGTCCCGCGAAGTGTTAACCTCGACCGATATCGGTCTGCCGTTGGGACCCAGGGGCGTCGCGGCTATGCTGCCACATGCTGTCGAGTCCTTCGCGAACGGGCTCGAACAAACACGCAGCGAGATCCTTACCTTCCTAGCCACTCGTGAGGCTGCACATCACCGCTTATTCAGCCATGTGCCTTGGCTGGCCGGTCAATTGCTGGGCGCCGTGGAAGCCTATGCCGCGGGTATGAAGATCGACATGAACGGAATTGAGGAGCTAGCACGCAACTTCAACCCAACCTCTCTGTCCGATCCCGCCGCCATAGAGAAGCTGCTGGTTCAGGGCGTTTTCGAACCCCAAGCAACCCCGGCACAGACCCAGGCACTGGAACGGCTGGAGACTCTGCTGGCGCTGATCGAGGGCTGGGTGCAGGTAGTGGTGACCGCGGCGCTGGGCGATCGGATCCCAGGTGCCGCCGCGCTCGGCGAGACGCTGCGCCGACGTCGAGCCAGCGGTGGCCCGGCCGAACAGACATTCGCCACGCTGGTCGGCTTGGAGCTGCGGCCACGTAAGTTGCGGGAGGCCGCCGTGCTCTGGGAGCGCTTGACCCAGGCTGCCGATGTGGAACCCCGTGATGCTGTCTGGCAACACCCGGACCTGCTGCCCTCTGAGGGGGATCTCGACGACCCGGCCAGCTTCATCGACCGAATTATCGGTGGCGATACCAGCGGTATCGACGAGGCGATCGCCGAACTAGAGCTGGACCATGGCAACTCCGATGGTGGGAACTCCGGCTCTGGTGGTCCTGTAGATAACTGATCGAGACGTAAATGCCCGTCTCGAGTCATGCCGCAGGCTGCGCCCTAACCTCTATACGCTTGGACCCCGCGACACCGGTGCTGCTGCGGCCGGACGGCACGGTGCAGGTCGGTAGGGATCCCCGCAAGACCGTGTTGGTCCGTCCACCAGTACGGCCCCGCAGCGGTGGAGTTAGCTGCGCTGCTGCAATCCCTGTGATCATCGACACCGATAGCCAAGTTGCAGCGGCAAGCCGGCCTGGGGGTTCGGATAACGCACAGCAGCCAGTATGCATGCCAGTCACTTCCGCGGTGGATCTGGTGGTCGTTGTTGGACCACCTGGTAGCCGACTTGCGCATGGTGCGCGATTTACACAACCGGGAGTGTGGTGTATCGCACCTTACAGTTCGTGTCCGTGACGGCACCAGCCTTACGGGGCCGCTGGTCATCATCGGCGTTCGTTACTGGCTGCCAAGCTTTTGCAGTCGCTTCGGTGCGCTAACAGGAGGTAGTACTCGGTTCCGGACCACCCTCGGCGTTGAACACCACATTGGAGTTCGATCCGGGCGCCGGCTCCATCGTCACGCACCAATGGAACAGATATCCGTTGTGTTCATGGTGACAGCGATAGCTAACTTGCCGAGGCCTGCCTTAACTGTGTCGCTACCGATCGTCCCGGGTCCGGGACAAATCAAGCATACGCTCTTGCCAAATCGTCTGAAATCCTCTCCTTCAACATGCGATCATTGCGGTGTTTACTCAGCGTTTCGACAATCGCCCTAAACAGAGCTATGTTGCAGCGTTTGCTTTCCCTCCATGGCTTTCCGGTACCATCCTTCGAACATACGTTTCAATGAACCCCAAGATTGAACCTGCACGGAGTAAATTGGCTCGACGCTGGATGATGCGGGTCAAAGGCCGCATGAAGTAGCCGTTTGATCAGGTTATGGCCATATCACGTTCATGGCGCGCCCACCGTCATGGATGATGGATGTGTGGCAGACATCAAACGTGGTCAGGCTGCGCGCAACGCGAAGCTAGCCAGCATTCCGGTCGGCCTTGCCGGGCGAGCGGCGCTCGGGCTTGGCAAACGACTGACTGGCAAGTCGAAAGACGAGGTCAACGCCGAGCTGATGGAGAAGACCGCCCACCAGTTGTTCAGTGTCCTGGGCGAGCTCAAGGGCGGGGCAATGAAAGTAGGCCAGGCATTGTCTGTGATGGAAGCCGCGATTCCTGAGGAGTACGGCGAGCCCTACCGCGAAGCCCTGACCAAGCTGCAAAAGGACGCCCCGCCGTTGCCGGTCAACAAGGTGCATCGGGTGCTCGACGCCCAGTTAGGCATCAAGTGGCGGGACCGGTTCAGCTCGTTCAACGACACACCGGTGGCCTCGGCCAGCATCGGCCAGGTGCACAAAGCGGTGTGGTCCTATGGCCGCGAAGTGGCGGTCAAGATCCAGTATCCGGGTGCTGATGAGGCGTTGCGTGCCGACCTCAAGACCATGCAGCGGATGGTTGGAGTACTCAAACAACTCTCTCCCGGCACTGACGTCCAAGGTGTGGTAAACGAATTAATCGAACGCACCGAGATGGAACTAGATTATCGACTGGAGGCCGACAACCAGCGTGCTTTCGCCAAGGCATATCAAGGCGACCCACGCTTTTTGGTGCCACACGTGGTGGCGAGCGCACCGAAAGTGGTGATCCAGGAATGGATCGATGGTGTGCCGATGGCCGAAATCATCCGTAACGGAACCGCCCAACAACGTGACCGTATGGGAACACTGCTCCTCGAACTCACCTTCGATGCACCACGTCGAGTGGAAATGCTACACGGCGACGCCCACCCAGGCAATTTCATGCTGCTGCCTGACGGCCGGATGGGCGTCATCGACTTCGGCGCTGTCGCGCCACTGCCTGGTGGTTTCCCAGTCGAGCTGGGGATGAGCATCCGATTGGCCCGGGACAAAAACTACAACCTGCTGCTGCAGACGATGGAGAGGGCCGGCTTAATCCAGAAAGGCCGACAGGTGTCTGTGCGCGACATTGAAGAGATGATGCGCCAGTACGTAGGACCGATCGAGGTCGAGGTTTTCCACTACACACGTAAATGGCTGCAAAGAACGAGCCTAGACCGGTCGATGTCGCAGATCAGGACGGCACGGCAGTTGGATCTTCCGGCTAAACTGGCCCTTCCCATGCGGGTGATCGCGTCGGTGGGCGCGATCCTCTGCCAACTCGACGCGCATGTGGCGACCAAGGCGCTGACCGAGAAGTTGGTTCCCGGTTTTGCCGAGCCCGATACCGCCGTCGTCTAACTCCCCAAGAGTGCACCTACGAGGCAGTCTCTTCAAGGAAGAGGTCGACAGTTGCACTTTCGTGACCTAATGTCTCTAAACAACGACGACATTCCTGCACCGTCATCAACAAGGATGCTTGCGATTCACGATCAAGCCTCGATCAAAGATTTCACCGCACCACACACCCCAATGTTCGGTCCACTCCAGCGGCTGCCGTCAGGCACTGGCAGCGGATCGGGCAACTCGCGCAGAACGTTTTGGCGCACTCCAGGTCTGCTGGGGTCTCAGCGAGCCATACGTCGGGGTTGTCGACATGGCAGGGCAACGCTGGCAGCGTCTGTTTAGGGATACATGTCCTTTTCACCTGCTTCCTGGTTTGGTGGCTGTCTTTCTTCAAGGATCCGTACCATGTTGGGGGTTATTTGCCCCGAAGAACTGTGACCACGGATCCTAGTGATTTCTGGTCCGTGGCCATCTGGAGAAAATCAGGTTGACTAGCTGACTATGATGTCTATCATATGTAATTCGGTATAGCCCGCGATCCGCGGACGATTATTGTCTCGGCGAAGCGGTACTAACCCGCCGCCGATGTGGCGGCATAAGGGTTCCCGCAGTCAGCACAGCTGCAACCACACCCGCACCAAACATGTTGTTGTATATTCAATCATCGTGGCCGCCCTCTTCTCCGTTTCTCCTGCCTGTAAACCTGACTTCAGCAGCCATAAGCGCCAGCCAGCAAAGTGCGGATTTGCGTGCAACGGTAGCAGCCGGCAGTTGCAACTGATTTTCTTACCTGTGCGTTTCTCTGCTATCAGTTAACCTAGGTACGGTCTATCAGGTCTGCGTCCTAGCCGCGCCGGGACGGCCACGAACTAACTGCAGCACGTCCGACCCGTATTGCTCAAGTTTGCGTACGCCGATACCCGGGACAGCGATCAACGCGGCCTCATCGGCAGGCAGCAACTCGGCAATCGCGATCAACGCGTTGTCGGTTAAGACGACGTAAGCAGGCACATTCTGTTCCTTGGCAGTGCTAAGCCGCCACGCTTTGAGCTGCAGCAACAATTCTTCGTCAACGTCTGCGGCACATGTTTCACACCGCTGCAGCATGACGGCAGCGGACGTGGTCAAGCCGCTGTTGCAGATACGGCAGCGCAACGTAGCGGTCCGATTACGCCGGGGTCTGCTCGACGCAGGATTTCGACGCATCTGTGGCGCGATGCCGTTGAGGAACCGCGATGGCTTGCGACTCTGATATCCACCCGGAGTTCGCGATAACGCCCAGCTAAGTGTCAAATATACTCGGGCCCTGGTGATTCCAACATAAAGCAGTCGACGCTCCTCCTCGACAAGCTCGCTGTCGGCACCATGCTCCAACGCGCGCGAGATGGGTAATGTTCCGTCGACCAATCCGACTAGGAACACCGCATCCCACTCAAGTCCTTTGGCGGCATGCAATGAGGCCAACGTGACGCCCTGTACCACCGGTGGGTGCCAGGCATCAGCCCGCAACCGAAGCTTGGCCAGCAACCCCGGAAGATCCAGCCACGGACGCTGCGCCACTTCGTCGTCGGCCAATTCAGCCAGTGCAGTCAACGCTTCCCAGCGATCCCGGGCTCGGCTGCCGACCGGCTGCTTAGCCGTTAGCCCCAATGGCTCCAGAACACCGCGGACCACGTCCGACAATGGGCCGTTCGGGCCTGTTTGGGAGCTGTGCTCCGAACTGCGCTGCAGGGCTAGCAGCGCCTGTTTGATCTCCTGGCGGTTGAAAAATCCCTCGCCGCCGTGGACCTGATAGGCAATCCCCGCCTCAGTCAACGCCTCCTCGTACGCCTCGGACTGCGCATTGACCCGGTAAAGCACCGCGATCTCGGATGGCGAAGTGCCGGATTCGATAAGTCGAACAATTGATATTGCCACGGCAGCAGCCTCAGCAGGCTCATCGGAATACTCGTGAAACGACGCGGCCGGACCCGGCTCACGCTGGCCGGACAGATGAAATTTGCTGACCGCAGCCCGGCCATGAGCCGCTGCGATCACCTGATTTGCAAGCGACACCACCTGTGGAGTAGACCGGTAGTCGCGCTCCAGGCGCACCACCGTGGCATCGGGAAACCGTCGGGAAAAGTCAAGCAGGAAGCAAGGTGAGGCCCCAGTAAACGAGTAGATGGTCTGGTTGGCGTCGCCAACCACAGTCAGATCATCTCGATCACCCAACCAGGCCGAGAGCACCCGTTGCTGTAGCGGGGTGACGTCTTGGTACTCATCGACTACAAAACAGCGATAACGGTCCCGGAACTCCTCGGCTACCGCTGCGTCGTTCTCGATCGCGGCGGCGGTGTGCAGCAGCAAGTCATCAAAGTCGAGCAGTATGCCGCCTAGGACGCCATTGCCGTGGGTCTTGAGGGCTTCGTAGGCGGCGTAGACGCCCGCGATTTGCGCGGCGTCCAGCGGGGTGGCTCTACCGGCAGCGGACACGGCAGTCACGTATTCTTCGGGCCCGATAAGCGAGGCCTTGGCCCATTCGATCTCGCTGGCCAGGCCACACACATCATCAGTGCCAGCGTACAGCCTAACGCTACGAGCCGCCCGCGCAACAGTGGCAAACTTGCTGTCCAACAGCTGCCAGCCAATGTTACCGATCACCCGAGGCCAGAAATACCGCAACTGGCGATGCGCGGCAGCGTGAAAAGTCAAGACTTGCACGACGCCACAATCCGAAACAGCCTGTGCGGAGGTGCCAAGCGTTCTCAACCGGGAGCGCATCTCCCCCGCTGCACGCTGGGTGAATGTCACCGCCAGCACCTGCCCAGCAGCGACTTGACCAGCACCAACAAGTTGAGCAATGCGGTGAGTGATGGTGCGGGTCTTCCCCGTTCCGGCGCCCGCAAGCACGCAAACAGGTCCGCGTGGAGCCAGCACGACCTCGCGCTGCTTGTTGTCCAATCCAGCAATCAATGGATCTGCGACCATTAGCTATAGGATCCATCTTGGCAGCCGAGGCCAAGAAGCCTTGCACATCGCCAAGCCCGTTGCCTCGCTCAGTGTCAAGGCCTGGCTCACCAAGCCTGCATATTCGTAGAGCCACGATAAGTACTTACGGCCAATGCTACACCTAGCATATTCCATATCACACAACGTCGTGGTGCGACTCCTAGGTGCGGCTAAAGACAGCTGCTCGAAGCCGACGAACTCTCTACGACGAGGTCGACATCGACCACAACGCCCCGACCACGGAGCTCGTCAACTCGGTCAACGGGCAGCAACAGGACGATCCCGACAGGGAAGTTCGCCGATCGGTCGACATTGACCAAACTCGAGCGTGAGTGCAGTCCAGGCTAGCCGAGGTCACCGGCTAACGACGCCGGCACCGACCTCCATAGTCATGCTGGGGCCCGGTCACCTGCGCCGATGACCTAATCGTCTGAACTTATGTTCAGCATTGCATCCGGACGCCCTTACCCAATACGGTTGAGAAACCGCATTTGTTAGCGACGATGCCCGTACCGTAATGCCAAAGCCCCAGCCGATCGAGGACAACGGTCCGTAGAAAGCATGCATAACCTGAAGCTAACAGGTTCAAGTTACTAGGCCGTTAACATTCCGGAGAACGGGATTAAAAGGCCACTGTCGTTGATCCACAACACTTTTAACGGTAGATCGGCCTTCATCGTCTGTGGCCTTGCGATTGTCATGTTGGCTTGTTCACACCCGAGTGCGCCGGCCAAACCGACCACAGCCACGTCACTCACGTGGTGACGTGAAATCGTTGATCGTCAGCGTCGTTGATGTCATCCACATTGCTAACTTCGCCGACCTCACACTACAGACAATGGCGGACTTTCGTCAGCCATCTACGGGAAACATAAATACTCCCGGTCCATGGCGGGCATTGGGAAATAACTTTTCACATTCGCCAGCGGCTGAACATAGTTTCGTGGGATGTCGTATAGCGGTACGACCGATGACCTAGAACCAGACAAAATAACCCCGATCGATCAGGCTGTCGCTGGTTATCCAAATTACGGTGTCGTGCGCGGCACTCGATCAGTTGGCCACATCGCTGACAGAGTATGCAGCCTTACACGACAGTGCCTACGATTCCGCTTTAGAGAAACTGGATCCCACCACCTTAATACTGAGCTCCCTCGGATGGAACCAACAATATCACGTCAAGTCGTTAGTTTCGATGTACATCGGTGTATTGGTACTTGAACCAGCACACGGGATCGTCGATAATTTCCCGAAAACGGCCCCAGGAATTTTTATACCTCAACATAACATCCGCGGTTTTGAGGCCAGGCTTTTCGGGGTTGCTTTACACGGCCTATTAACTGACCTTCCCGACCAGAGTCACCGCGCCAATATTTGGTATCACGTGCATACTTTGCCACTCGGTCACTGATCCTCTTGGTTCAGCGACAAATCCCACATCAATATTTGAACATGAGTGACACCATGTCGAGGTCGGAGACGATACGGGCCACCGCAACAACGCGAACGTACCGTCAATCTGCACCTTGAGCGCGCCGGCGGTTTCCTCCTCGGTGGGTAACACGCCTCGGAGGACCAATGCGAGTCGCTCTTGTAATAGAGAGCACTATGCACTCCCGAAACGTCGACTGCGCGACGCGTATTCCTCACACGCCGCCCACAAATCACGGCGGTCATAATCGGGCCACAACTTATCCTGGAAAATGTATTCAGTATATGCCGCCTGCCACAACATGAAATTGCTGGACCTCTGCTCCCCCGAAGTCCGCACGAAGAGATCGACATCGGGGATGTCTGGCCACTGCAGGTGCCGTGTAATCGTGGACTCGGTTATCCGCGCCGGATTGAGCCGGCCTGCAGCTGCCAGACGAGCAATTTCTCTTGTGGCTTCTGAGATTTCGGTGCGACCGCCGTAATTGACACAATAATTGATGGTGATGACGTCGTTATCCGCCGTCATGTGTTCCGCAATGGCCAATTCATTGATGACGCTATGCCATAAGCGAGGTCGCGACCCTACCCACCGGATCCGGACCCCCATCTCCTTGAGATTCTCCCGACGCCGTCGCACTACATCGCGGTTAAAACCCATCAAAAAACGGACCTCTTCGACAGACCGCTTCCAGTTCTCGGTAGAGAAAGCATAAAGACTGAGCCACTTGATCCCGAGTTCGATAGCGCCGCAGGCAACGTCGATGACCACCGCTTCACCCATCTTGTGGCCCTCGGTGCGGTGCAGTCCGCGTTGGTTGGCCCAACGGCCATTGCCGTCCATCACGATGGCGACATGAGTCGGCAACTGGGCGGCCGAGAGCCGTGGAGCAACGGCTTTCGACGTGTGCTGGGGCGGACGCCTCGGCCCGCCGTCGGGTGATGGCGGCAGCGCCGGGAAGACGACCGGCCAGGTCGACTTGTCGGGAAAGGTTGGGTAGTCGTCAGGTGCAGCGGGCAGCTGCGGAAAATCCGTGGACTTCAGCGTGCGCTCGTTCCTAACCACAGGCCATATCTTGCCGGACCAGCGCTGCGCGCCGTTCAGCTATGGAACGATCGACTTGGTATGACTGATATGTTCGTTCCACCAGAGGTAATGTTTTCAGCTGCCGTTCCAAATGCCACTGCAGGTGTGCGGCCACCAATCCGCTGACGTGGCTGCGGTGGGACTGCGGCGCCTGCTGGGCGGCTTCCCAATCGCCGTCGTGCAGCGCAGACATCAGTTCCAGCACACCCAGCGGTGGTGTAATCGAACCGGCCGGGCGGCAATGCACACAGACACTGCCCCCAGCGGCAATGTGAAACGCCCGATGCGGACCGGGTGCGGCACAGCGGGCACACTCGTTCAACGCTGGAGCCCAGCCGGCGATCCCCATGGCACGCAGCAGATAGGCATCCAACAGCAGGTCGCGAGGCCGGTTTCCGTCAGCCACCGCGCGCAGCGCGCTCACCGTGAGCTGATGCAAAGTCGGGGCGGGAGCCCGTTCTTCACCAGCGAGACGTTCGGCGGTTTCCAGCATCGCGCACCCGCAAGTGTACCGGCCGTAATCACTAACGATTTTGGTGGCGAACGCGTCAATCGAGACAACCTGAGTGACGATATCAAGGTTGCGGCCGAGGTGCAGTTGCGCATCGATATACGCGAACGGCTCCAGTCGGGCGCCGAATTTACTGCGAGTGCGACGCACACCTTTGGCCACCGCACGCACCAGCCCGTGATCGCGGGTCAGCAAGGTGACAATCCGGTCGGCTTCGCCGAGCTTGCGCTGGCGCAGCACTACCGCCCAGTCCCGATACAACCGCATCACAACAGTTTTGCACCCCACCGCGATATCTCGGGTATCCGCGCCGATAGTCTCGTAACCCATAGTTGGCGCTTTATGTATCCGGCAAGAAACGCCTACCCACACTAACTGACTTGCTTGACCAACTGGCCACACACTCAGCTATTGCCCAAGAATTGGCGCAACGTTCCCTAGAGGCCATCGAGATCAGCAAGCCCACGTTGAACGCTTTCCGTGTGGTGCTCATCGAGTCCGCACGGGCCGCCAGCTACACGACGCCGTTGCTCGACACCCCGATCGCGATACAGGATGACGTCGACGTGACAGAAGCGCCAAATGACTTGGGTGCCGAAAGGTATATGCAACCCGCCACCCACGACGCCGAAGTCATTTGCCACCTGAAGACGGCTGACGCAGTCATCTTAGGCAAAACCAACACCTGTGAGCTCGGTCAATGGCCATTCACTATAGGCCCAGGACTTAATATATACTTGAAATTCCTGTTTACGTTAGGCAGACACCAGGAAGATCGTCCGGCGGTGACTAGGGCCGCGATGGCCGCGGCCCTAGTCACCGCCGCCATTGGCTCCGATAGCGGCCGCGTCCGGATATCTGCAGCATGGACGCACCTGGTGGGTATCAAACCGCAACACGATCGCATCTTCACCTGGCCGTTACCGGAGGCATTCAACGGCATCACGGTCAATGGCGTGCTAGCCTGCACAGTGGCCGATACGGCATTTGTGCTCGACAGAAGCATCCGGCAACGTTGAGGACGGTCTGCACAAACCATGCCCGGTGACGGATCAGACTACCTTGACATCGCTCCTGGTCCGCTCAACATTGATCTGTCAAACTTGTTACCTTTCAATGTTTTTCGTGCCAAGTTGCACTCCGAGATTCTGTCCGCTACCCACAGGGTGGCCAAACAACTTGAGTTGCTTGGCCACACCGTAGTAACTGGCAACCCAGACCACAGCCATCAGTTGTCGTGGGACTTTCTCGCCCGTTCCACCTCCGGCCTGGTGGACTGGCAGGAACAGCTGGGTTACAGCGTTGTCTGGACCGCCGCACCGTTACCAATCCGCGCACAGGCCATGTACTCGGGGAAGTCATTCTGCGCAGCGCACGCCAACACGAAGACGTTGACCAGCGTCGCGTCGGTTCGATCTTCGATATCGACGACGTCGTCCTGGTGCCCACCACCGCGCAACCACCATAACTGGCACGAGCCTTCTACCGATTGGACTCTTTTAGCACCGATCGTGCCAGGATCACCGCGTGTCCGGTGACATGGCCGTGGAATGTACTGGGCTGGTCGTCGATCAATGTGCTGACAAAGTGCACCACCAAAGGGGTTGCCGATCGGTGTACGGCTGGGCAAGCAAGCAGCCGGAGGTATGGGGGAACACCGTCAAGCCGCAGAGCTCCACGCAAGATTGAGCTAACTCAAAACCCTAGTCGGTCAAGTTGTTTAGGGTTGCGCTGCCAGTTTTTGGCTACATTGACATGCAAGTCGAGATAAATATTGTTCCCTAACAGCTTCTCGATCTGGCGCCGTGCCGCGGTACCCACCTCCCGTAACCGGGCACCGCCCTTGCCAATGACGATTCCCTTCTGACTTGGCCGCTCAACATAAAGCACAGCGTGCACGTCAATCAGGTCGCCACGACCTGCCCGCGGGTTGACCTCGTCAATCACCACCGCCAGCGAATGTGGCAGCTCATCGTGCACTCCTTCCAAAGCGGCCTCGCGGATCAGCTCTGCCATCAAAAGTTCTTCCGGCTCGTCAGTCAGTTCACCGTCTGGGTAATACGCCGGACCCGGAGGCAAAGCAGCAGCCAGCACATCTATCAGCACGTCGACCTGGTCACCCGTCTCAGCCGAAACCGGCACGATCTCGGCTGCTTCGGTGACAAGGTCACTGACAGCGACCATTTGTGCGGGCAGCCGGTCTTTGGGCACTTTGTCAATCTTGGTGACGATAACGACGAGCGTCGTTTTCGAGGCGACCGACCGAATCTGGTTAACAATCCATCGATCCCCTGGACCCGGTGACTCATCAGCCGGGATACACAGTCCGATGACGTCCACCTTTGTATAGGTTTCGCGCACCAAGTCGTTAAGCCGCTTACCCAAAAGCGTGTGCGGCCGATGCAGGCCGGGAGTGTCGACCAGAACGATCTGGAAGTTACCCTTCCTGTGCACGATCCCTCGAATGGTGTGTCGGGTAGTCTGCGGCTTCATCGAAGTGATCGCTACCTTGGCGCCGACCAGCGCGTTGGTCAGTGTCGACTTGCCGGTATTCGGCCGACCGATCAAACATACGAAGCCTGAACGGAATTCAGCCATAGCCACCGGAGACGATGCGCGCCGTATAACGCCGCGAGGTAAGAGTACCGCCCGTTTGCGGGCGAAAACCGGGAAATCGGATCCGGACTACCGCCAAATTTTGCACCAAGTGTACAGTCGTCGTCATACCCCGTTCCCGGTTCCATCAATCAGGATTACCACTGCTGTTGGGGACAGTTTACGAACCGTGACGATACCGGGCTCGTCCACGGAACTGACCACCAGCACCCCGACCTCCAACCCGCTTCGACACACTGGGCATGGCGACTGCCGCCTGCAAACTGGTTGGCTCGAACCTTGACAAGGTCACTGGCGCAGCGGCATATGTGCGACCGTCGACGTCACGAACCACGGCACCATTGCCGGCTTCAGTGCGCGCCATCGCAGCCCACACCAGCAGCACCAACTTGGCTTCTTCAGCATCCAGCGGCTCAGCCATGCGACACCACTTCGGCGCCGGGCGGCGGTACCCTGCCCAAGTCCAGAACCAGCAGGCCACCTACCGTGTCAACGTCGAGATCATAGTCGAATTCCATGCCGTACGGCTCACCGACGTCTTCGATCGGCAGCCGAGCTGAAACCCGGAAACTTTTTCTAACCAAGCATTCTACTGGAGCGGTCTCAGCGTGGTCATCTTCGTCGGCGATCTCGCCGACGATTTCTTCCAGCACATCTTCGATACCGACCAAGCCAGCTATCGCACCGTACTCGTCGACCAACAGAGCCATGTGGTTACGGTCACGCTGCATTTCACGCAGTAACGTGTCCAACGGCTTGGAGTCCAGAACAAACACCGCCGGACGCATCACCTGCGACACAACCGTGTCTCGACCGTGATCAGGAGAGAAGAACGTATGCTGAACAAGATCTTTCAGGTAAACCACCCCAACAATGTCGTCGACATTCTCACCGATTACCGGAATACGTGAATAACCACTACAAACGGCCAGAGTTGTCGCTTGAGTGGCCGACTTGTCACTTTCAATCCAAATCATCGCGGTGCGCGGCACCATCACCTCACGGGCTGGGGTGTCGCCCAATGCGAAGACTGATTCGATCATCCGGCGTTCGTCGGCGGCAACCATCCCACGTTGCTACGCCAGATCGACGACTTCGCGGAGCTCAATCTCGGAAGCAAATGGCCCGTTCCGCAAGCCGCAACCCGGAGTAAACGCGTTGCCGACAACCATCAACAACCGACTGATCGGCATCAACAGCCATGAGATCGCCTGCAAAAGAAGGGTTGTCGCCAACGAAATCGAGTATGCGTTCTGGCGGCCTAGGCTGTGTGGGCCAAAGCCGATAACCACGAAGCTGACCACCACCATGGTAGTCTCAGCAACGAACACAGCCCAGCTCAGACCAAAGTTGCCATAAAAGGAACACTACTAGCAGCACGGTATCGATAATTTCACACGCGATCCGCAAAAGCATCACCAGGTTGATGTAGCGCGGCCGATCGGCCATCACCTTGAACAGCCTTCCCGCTCCTGGACGTTCGTCGCGAACTAACTACTGCACCCGGGTCAGCTACACGGTGCTAATGGCAGCGTCGATCGCAGCAAACAGTCCACCCAGTCCAATCAACGTGATCACGCAGATCAACTGATTCATTCCGGTCATAGCTGGTCGAAATACCTTGACTTGTCTAGCAATCGACAGTCCTTCTCGCTCTGACGGTCATGCCGATAGGCCCGTATCTGTTCGGCCCCCCACTCTTCCAGTAACCTGCCCTGCAGGGCGAACATCTCCTTCTCCTCGTCTGGCTCACCGTGGTCGTAGCCGAGCAGGTGAAGTACACCATGAATTGTCAGCAGCGCTAACTCATGTCCGAGGCTGTGGCCCGCTGTGGCCGCCTGCTGCGCGGCGAACTCTGGGCACAACACAATGTCACCCAACATGGAGGGCCCTGGCTCAGCGGCGTCGGGTCGACCACCCGGCTCGAATTCATCCATCGGGAAGCTCATTACGTCCGTCGGCCCAGGCAGGTCCATCCAGCGCATATGTAAATCGGCCATCGCTGAGGTGTCCAGTAGCACCATCGACAGCTCCGCTGCTGGGTTGACGTCCATTTTGGTGATGACAAACCGCGCGACGCTGGCCAGTTCCGCTTCAGAGACGTCGAAGCCTGACTCGTTAGATACTTCAATACTCATAAGATGCTCACGGGACTGTTCACGCCACCATCATCGACGATTGCGAGCACCCGACGTCCGCCGAGCCGCCCGATTCATCCCCAAGTCGTGCTCCTCATATTTGGCATAGGCGTCAACAATCTCCGCCACCAGCTGGTGTCGCACCACATCCACACTGGTCAGCTCCGCAACGTGTATGCCGTCGATGTTCTCCAGGATATCGACCGCCGCGCGCAGACCCGACATGGCACCGCCCGGCAGGTCAATCTGAGTGACGTCGCCGGTGACAACAACTTTCGATCCGAAACCCAGTCGGGTAAGAAACATCTTCATCTGCTCAGCGGTGGTGTTCTGCGCCTCATCGAGGACGATGAACGCGTCGTTAAGTGTGCGACCTCGCATGTACGCCAACGACGCTACCTCGATGACACCGGAAGACATCAGCTTCGGGATCAGCTCGGGGTCCATCATGTCATACAACGCATCATACAGCGGCCGTAGGTAAGGATCTATCTTCTCGCTCAAGGTGCCCGGCAAAAAGCCAAGGCGCTCACCGGCTTCTACTGCCGGACGAGTCAAAATGATCCGGGTCACCTGCTTGGTCTGCAACGCGTTGACCGCCTTGGCCATGGCCAGATACGTCTTCCCGGTGCCGGCCGGACCGATCCCGAAGACGATAGTGTTCGCGTCGATCGCGTCCACGTAGCGCTTCTGATTCAGCGTTTTAGGTCGGACCGTCTTACCGCGGTGCGACAAGATAGCCAAGGTGAGGACTTCAGCCGGTGACTCGTTACCGGTACCAACCAGCATAGCCACACCGTGGCGCACCACTTCCGGCGTCAACGGCTGACCTCTGGCCAGGATGGCAACCAACTCGGAGATCGCCCGCTCGGCGAGCGCAACCTCGGCTGGCTCGCCCGAAAACGCAACAGTGTTGCCACGCACATGCAGATCGGCGCTCAACATACGTTCGAGGGCACGCAAATTCTCGTCTGCTGAACCCAGCAAGCCCACAACGAGGTCAGGCGGAACATCGATGGTGCTGCGAACGTGCACAGAGGCCAATGATGCGTCAACAGCGCTGGTCTCGTGGTGCGTCACGTGGTTACCGATGCCTGCCTGCTTGGCCTGTCAAAAGGTGGGTCAACACGGGTTGCTCGACAATTTTAGTCTACGCCTGGAGACCTAGTTGGTCAGCTGTTCATTAGCGTATTCGCTGGAAAATCCTTATCCTGCACCTGGTGAATCTGGGCAGCGCTGGCGACCGACAGTACGTCGCTGTAAAACCACAGATCCTGACCTGCACCAGCAAACACCCCTGATCGCAACTGTTGGCCATCGCCTGAACCCCCTCCTCGCACTCGCACGTCGTGAGACCATAACGACGTGGGCGAAGCGTGACTTGAGTTACAGGATCGATGAAGCATCCCACCGGGAAGTGAGCACACCCAATGCGCCCAATGCCACCGTAGCCGCGGTCGACGTCCGCAGCACGGTGGGACCGAGCCGGACCGCGACGGCGCCCGCCTTAGTCAATGCGGCAATCTCGTCTGGCGCGATACCGCCTTCGGGACCGACCACCAAAATAAGCGAATTTGTTTGCGCTACAGAGACATCCACAAAGACGTCGACCAACCGATCGGTTGCCGACTCGTGCAAAGCCAGCACCGCGGCACCGGCGGCTATCTCATCCCGGATCCGCTGCAGCAGTGCCACAGTGGTCAGCACCCCATCGACCGACGGGATGTGCGCCCGGCGAGACTGCCGGGCCGCCGCGCGGGCTACCGCACGCCACCGGCGCAGACCCTTGTCCACCCGGACCCCGTACCAGCTGGTCACACAACGATCAGATTGCCACGCCACGAACGCATCGGCACCGGCCTCGGTGGCCATTTCGATGGCCAACTCTGAGCGTTCAGCCTTGGGCAACGCCTGCACCACAGTCACTGACGGTCGCCCCGGCGCGACGGTCCAGTGCCCCAGCACCCGAGCACGTAGCCCATCGCGCCCGGCCTGCTCGACCAAGCAGTGAGCAAGGCCGCCAGCGCCGTCGCCAAGCACCAGCTCCTCGCCGGGACGGATCCGGCGCGCCGTGACCGCGTGAAACCCTTCGTCGCCGCCCACCACAGCTACCGCACCGGTATCGGGCAATGCGTCGACGTAGAACAATGTACTCACCAAATGTAGGAGCCCCTACAACTGTTAAACGTGCTAACGACTGGTAAAGGTCTCGCGCAGACGGCTGAACAGTCCGCCGCCGGCCGCATGCGTCGAGCGAACCTCGGCCACGTCACGGCTGCGACGACTCTTCAGTTCGCGTAGCAGTTCGGTGTCATGCTGGTCCAGCCGAGTGGGGACCATCACCTCGACATGGACATGCAAATTGCCCCGAGTGTTGGAACGCAAGTGGGGCATCCCTTGGCCGCGCAATTCGATGACCGAACCCGGTTGCGTCCCAGGCAAAATATCGATCTCACTCATGCCACCCAAGATGGCATCTACGGTGATCGTGGTGCCCAGCGCCGCGTCGACCATAGGCACCGAAACCGTGCAGTGCAGATCGTCTCCGTCGCGAACAAAGATGTCGTGGGCCTGCTCGTGGACCTCGACATACAAGTCGCCTGCTGGCCCTCCCCCGGGCCCAACCTCCCCCTGGGCGGCGAGCCGGACCCGCATCCCGTCACCAACACCGGCGGGGATCTTAACGATGATCTCCCGACGGGCGCGCACCCTACCGTCGCCAACGCATTGGCAGCACGGGTCGGGGATTACGACCCCAACACCCCGGCAGGTGGGACATGGCCGCGCCGTCACCATCTGACCTAGCAGTGAACGCTGCACGGTCTGCACCTCCCCACGACCACCGCACGTGTCGCAGGGTATCGGCGCAGAATCGCCGTTGGTGCCCTTTCCCTGGCATCGGTCGCATAGCACCGCGGTGTCAACGGTGACCTGCTTGGTGACACCGGTTGCGCACTCTTCAAGGTCGAGCCACATCGGCAACAACGAGTCCGACCCCGGCCGCACCCGACCGATGGGACCACGTGATGCCGAACCTCCGCCGAAGAAGGCTTCGAATACATCACCTAAGCCACCAAAGCCGCCGAACCCTGACGCAGATGCTGCGGCGTTTTCCATTGGATCCCCGCCCAAATCGACGATTCGACGCTTCTCCGGGTCGCTCAGCACCTCGTAAGCCATGCTGATTTCCTTGAATTTCGCCTGCGCAGCCTCATCGGGATTGATGTCGGGATGCAGTTCGCGCGCTAGCTTGCGATAGGCACGCTTGATGTCCGCATCGCTGGCATTCCTGTTCACGCCGAGCAGCCCGTAATAATCGCGTGCCACGCCTAACTCTCCTAGCAGCGTCTTATGCCGCTTCTAAGCGGCTGTCCATAGATTCCGTAGCGGGTGCGTGTTTCACCGGGCACCCAAAACTTCGCCGATATACAAAGCAACCGCAGCGACACTGGCGATAGTTCCCGGATAATCCATCCGAGTAGGCCCCAGCACACCCATGCCGCCGTAGACAGTACCCGAGGTGCCGTAGGCGGTGGACACCATCGAGGTACCCATTATCTGCTCAGCCGCCGTTTCGTGACCAATACGCACAGTCACCTTGCCAGCCTCCTGCTGAGCGGCTAGCAGGCGCAAGACCACCACCTGCTCTTCGAGCGCTTCTAAGATGGATCGCAGTGAACCACCGAAGTCCGCAGAGTTACGGGTCAGGTTGGCAGTGCCACCCAGCAACAAGCGTTCTTCGGTATGCTCGACTAGCGATTCCAGCAATACACTCGCCGAGCGGACGACGGCGTTAGCCAGCCCGCCTGTACCCCGAAACTGTCCGACGAGGTCGGCCACCGCGGCCGAGGCCGCCGGCAGTTTCTTGCCTCCCATCGCCTGGCTGAGCATTTCACGTAGCTGGGAGAGCTGGTAATCGTCGATAACATCACCGAGTTCAGCGATACGCTGATCCACCCGACCGGACTCAGTGATAACCACCATCAGCAACCTGGCCGGGCTCAGCGCGATCACTTCCAGATGGCGAACGGTCGACGTCGACAAGGTCGGATACTGAACCACGGCCACCTGACAGGTCAGCTGAGCCAATAGTCGCACCGCGCGGCGCAGCACGTCGTCGAGGTCGACACCGGACTCCAGGAAGCTTTGGATCGTCCGCCGCTCGGCCGCTGATAGCGGCTTAACGTCTTCGAGTCGATCGACAAACTCGCGGTAGCCCTTCTCCGTGGGCACTCGCCCGGAGCTGGTGTGCGGCTGGGTGATGTACCCTTCGGCCTCTAACACCGCCATATCGTTGCGGATAGTTGCGCTGGACACGCCTAAGTTGTGACGCTCCACCAAAGCCCTTGACCCGATCGGTTCCTTGGTAGCGACGAAGTCGGCTATAATGGCGCGCAGCACCTCGAAGCGACGCTCGTCGGCACTTCCCACCGCCAGTCCACCTCCTTAGTCACGTTCATTTTACGGTCTCACAATGGCACTGGCCGTCATGAGCGGCCGTCGAGCGGTTGTACACCCACCTAAGCCGCTTGGAGGCTGGCCTTGCGCTCAAGAGGACCAAACCGAATGCCAGTTCGACGCCCCAACATGGTGGATCTTGGATAGTGGATCGGAAATATAGATCGAGATAGATTGAGCATGACGGTCGAAGGCTGAACTTGTCCGTTGACTCGGACCGCCGACGAGTTGTTGGTATGGCTTACGCCCACCCCATCGCCGGCCCAACCGTCCGCTAAGCTAGGTCTTGCTGAACTGGCAAAGCAACAAAGCCCACCGAGTGAGCTTAGGATATCTGGACATCATCCACCATACCGCTCCACACCCACACAACCCCAATGGACATTGTGCTGTCACTAAGCGAAGAATTCACCGACACCTGCGAACCCGCTGGAATCAGTGATGGTGCAAGAATACCGCATTCATGTTTGCGACACCACCACAGATCGGCGTCTTGATCGACCGATTAGAGAAACGTTTGTCGGCGATGACCGCCTACGCGCAGCGACGGTTGTCTTGGATCGACCTAACTCGATGCGCCTGAGCCAATTACCTCACCAACCTGAACGCTAAGGTCATCATTGATGTTTTGTCTTGGAGCAGCCAAGGTTGTCGACAGCCCTCCGTGCAGCCAGAGTGCGACCTACTGGGCCCAGGATTTTCCCGGCTAACCTGCTAGGCTCATGACACCTAGTCGAGTTTGAGTGACGCGTCAACGGAAGTTGCACAGATGGTCTTCAAAAACGCCAAGGACGGCAAGCCATACCCCCGAGCATGGGCTGTCCTACCGGAACTGGGCAAAGATACTGCCGCAGCAGATTAGGCTCGACAACTTGGTTACCACAACGACCGTTCTCGCGCTCAACCGGTTTTTGTCGGAAGAGTCCACGTTCTATGACAACCTTTTCTCGCATGCCGTGAGGTGGCAAGGGGGCACTTATCGCGAAGATAGCCTGCATAGGTGTAGTGCGCACCGCGCTAAACAATCGCACGGTGCTGCATGCGGAAGATCTTTGACATGAACCTACCGATGGGCAAACGGACCTAAGGCCCGAGTGCCATTGGTAAACCGGTCACGTTTCGTGGCCACCAGGTGTCGACTAGGTGAAGACAAAATCAAAATCTCAACAATCTTAGCTCGAGATCAGGAAGTTCGCCATGTCCCGGCTGATCAGAGTCGCCGACCACGACGCCGGCTTGAGCGCCAAAATCGCCTTTTTCTTCACTAAGTGGAAGTTGGCCGCAGACGGCTGGTCTGGAAACTGGCAAAATGCTCGAATCGCTGCGGCTATACGCGTATGCTCAATTCTTACAGCAGGCTAACGCAGGCTGAATCGAAACTGGGTATTCTCCATCGGCGCCACCGCTCGCTGGCCTAGCTGGAAAGCATCGACAACGATTCACTGCAAATTCTGCATCGACCTGGGTTCGCAGATCGTCCGCGAGTGGAGGATCACCAACGAAGAACTGCTGGCTATGGCCGATTACCAGAACGCCTCCTACTTCTCCTAGGTCGACAAACTGATCCTGGAATACGCCACCGCGATTAGCTGCACCCCGGTTGAAGTGAGCTACGAGTTTTTAGATGCGCTGCGCCTCCTCTACTGCAACACCGTCCAGCTGGTGAGACTGACCCACGTCATCCACGCTGGGCAACCTGCGAGCCCACTTCAACCTCACGCTCAGCATCAGGTTATCTGGCTTTTCCACCAGCCGGGTCTGCGCGCTCCCTGACAACAGCCAGCAGCCGGATGCCAACGGCAAATGATTGCGGATGGGTCCGAGACGCCCTTGATGGCGCGCTTCGAAGCAAAGCCTTAATCGCCAGTCGGACGTCCTCGAATACCGCATGCTGTGCTCGGTCGACGCTCAAGACGCCGTAAAGGAAGTGTGACTACAGCTGAGCAGCACTGAGGAGTCCGAGTTCAACCATGTCAATCTAGAGACCTGGCTGACCAGTCGTGCACCGAAGCATCTAGCACACGGATTCGGTTCTCGACGGAAACATCGCCGCGCAATGCGAAGCAGTCAACGCGTTATGCGCAGCCGGACATAGCGGCAACTTCGACCGGTTGGTGTCGGTGCCGCATACCGGCGTAGTGCTGCGCGGTCATGTCGGACCCGGTGCCGCCGGGCCCGTGCTGTCCAAGTTGTGCCCCTCAGGCGCCAAACTGGCTCGCAGCTATGCGCTGTCGGAACGCGAAATGCGCGCTGCGACCATCCAAAGGCGCCGTCAACACGGTCATTTACGCGGCCGGTCAAGCAACAACGATCATGGGGTTCGTCATACGCGACGGGCGGATCGCCGCGATCGACGTGCGGTCGATCGGCAGCAGATCAACAAACTCGACCTGAACGCCTTGAATCGGTAAAGCGCAGACAGTGACGGGATTCGCGGTGCTTAGCGCCCCGCGAACTGCAGCAATTTCATAGCGGAGTGGCGCGACAGCATCCAGCTACCCCGATTGATGAAGGTGACGTTCTGCGTCACCGGAGGGTGGAGTTTCGGACCCGAAACGGAAACGTCAGCCGTGGCTGAACCACCGGTGCCCGGTTGAATATTCGTCACGCTGAACAACAACGGCAGGTCACCGTTCTGGGCCGCTTTTTTCAGCTCGCGGTCGCCAATATGAGCCTCTGCAGAACCGATTCCGCCTTCGACCAACTTGCTCTTGTGCACGAACGAAACATCTGGATTGACAATGCTATCGAGCAACTTGGTCAATTCAGCTGCGGTCGGCACATCCGCGGCCGGATCTTCCGGAAGCGGCACACCGAAGGCAGCGGGTTGTATGTGGGACGCAGCCGGGTCCGTCGGGATAGCCATCGACGTCAGGCCGTCGGCGGCGACTCCGAGTATGGCCAGCACCACATAGGTGGCGATGAACTTCATGGTCATCTCTTTCTCTTCGATTGGGATGCACTGTGGCGGACGATCACAGACTGACAAAGCTGTTCATGTGTTCTATGGATGATGTACCTGGTGCGCACCTTGTCCCTATGTGTTTTGTATCTCGAGCTACCATGCTACCTTCGAGCTAGGTTCGGCTGCGCTGAGCAACCTGTGTCGAAACTATGCAGCAACTCAAGATCTTCTATCTTCGGCTAGCAAGCCTGGTTAACCCCCGTTGGGCAAGCGATGTCGGCACTGATACTGCCGCATGAACAACTCGCGCCACCACCGGCGGCGTCCAGGTCCAATCACTCGGTGCATCCGCTCCAGTCGCCAGGCGACGTACGCGACGACCATGCTAAATGATGATCACGACGGCGAGTACACTGAAGCAGGCCCAGGCACCCCTCCCACGGGTAAAGCGGCGCAAGCGCCACGGTTCCAACGCGCCCACTCAGGTAGTAGAACGTCCGATATAACCCAACCCCACTGGATCGCTCCGCACCACCGGCTTCGGCAGAGTATCCAGTCGCGTAGGATTGCTCCCAGAACACGCCAGTGCAGGACACAGCGAGACCAGCGGATCACAGTCGGTGTCGTCCCGGATGAACGTGAGGCTTAGGCTGAGCAGCGACACCGCGCTGGCCAGACCGTAGGTGCACGGCCGACCGACTCAGATGATTCAGCGCTCCAGCCACGGGTGGGACGACGGCTACGAAAAATACTGCGAACACCACGCCGCTCTAAGCCATATTCAGACCAAACCGCGGTGTAGTCGGGATGGCAAGTCGTGCTATATCGTAAAAGCTGCGTCGAGGTGCACCCTTCGCTGGTTTCGAACGCCCATATAGTGATCCTGATAACTGTCTCGGCCGCCCCTTATCAAAGCTTACAGGGTACATTCGAACATCGAGCGCACAAACCCGCGTGTGTACCGAACTGCGGATTGGCCTGAGCAAGTCTAAATTTCGACATTTGCCTGGATGTTCTCTGGTCAGCTCCGCTGACATTCGATACTTGCGTGATCACGGTAGCAAGCACAAGAGAGCCGCTCAAATGCTTCAAGAATTCTCAAATTTTTCAAGAATTTTGGGATAACTTCACCCACAACCTGTTCAAGCCACTCCTGCTGTTCTTCTGCTGCAGGTTCTTGATCCCAGTCCAGAAGGCAAGCTTCGAATTTCCGTATGCGATCTACCAGAGCTTGACCTCCCATAGTACCTTTTGCTGGCCATCGGCTGGTACGGATACGAAGAACTAGCCGAGGTCAAACATAGCGAAATCAACAACATCGCTGGCTTTTTAGTGCTCGTCTTCGTGTTGAACTTCCTCATCAGAAGACTCGCCTACTTGTTGTTCTTGAGCCGTTTGAGCTGGATGCGGAGAGTGGACGTAGCGACTGTTCGCTGGTGATTACGTGCGTACTCGACAGAGACCATATACAACTTGCCTAGCCATGCTTGCGGTGATGGACATTCCAAGTACCTAGTTGCAGTAGAGTTTGTCGTGCGACTCCGGCACAAGGGTGTAAAAACCAAGTCGGGTACATGCCCAATAAGTCAGGCTACACCACGCCGGTCACAGCAGGGATCGGACCATGCGGCGACCGCTGTATAGCCAAACCCTGGAGGCCCAGAACGAACGGGACGTCGAGCAAAAGCTGCAACTCTCGAAGAAAAACTAGCGCATACAAACAGGTAGCCCAACTAAAGCGCGCCGATGGAGGAACCCCAGAGAATGCCCGTATTCTCTCGTAAGCGGTCGCAGGAAACTGTCCTCAAACCTGGACTTGTCCTTCCCAGCGGCGGCATCACTCATCAGCAGGCTGCAGAGACAATTCAAGTCGTTCAAGACGAAGACAAATTCTTGGTCCTGGCTTTCCAGGGCGTGCTGTGTCTGTTCCTGCTCGAGATAAGTATAGCGGCATACCGGGCAGCTAAACGACCTGCAATCGGCTGGCTTCAGCTTCATCATGTCTGACCTGCTGGTGCCTAAATCCCTTCACCCCGCTTGGGATCATCCTCGCGCATAGCCTACCCCACACCGGGTGCAAACCGGGAACCTACATGCTGTTCGCGGTGCTATGTGGAACAACGTTCTACATCGTCGTCCTCGCGATCTGGCTGCTGACGATCCCCGAGGTCAGCCCAAACCTGCCGCTGGCAGCATAATTGGGTTTGACTTTTTCCTAAAACATCAAAGTTGTAATCCGGCTGTATACTGAGATCAACCAGATGATCGGACACTAGCTCTAATTTGCAAACGGAGTAATCCGTCGGGTTATCCCAGCAGCGTGCGCACCACCGCATCGGCGAGCAGCCTTCCGCGGAGGGTAAGAACCAGACTGTCCCCCTCGAATACCAACAGACCTTCAGCGACCACATCATCGGCGCGTTTGCGTTCGACAGCCCTCAGCTGAGCAAGGGGAATACCTTGGCGTAGAAGGGTTTTCAACAGTACATCTTCAGTATGAAGAGCATCCGCACCAAGCTGTTCGAAATCCGCAATAGGAAGCATTGCATTGCCCAGCATTTGGGAATAGGCTTTGGGGTGCTTAACATTCCACCAGCGCGTTGTGCCGACGTAACTGTGCGCCCCCGGTCCTACTCCCCACCATTGACCGCCGTTCCAGTAGCCAAGGTTGTGCCGGCATTCACCGCCTGGTCTAGACCAGTTGGACACCTCGTACCAGCTCAACCCAGCAGCGGAAAGGCGAGCGTCGACCAGCTCGTAACGATGCGCCAACACATCTTCGTCGGGAGTGGTCAGCTCACCGCACCGGATCCGCCGCACCAACGCGGTGCCATCCTCGACCACCAAGGCATACGCAGATATGTGATCGACACCGGCTTCGAGTGCAGCGTCGACAGAACACACCAAGTCATCATCAGACTCCCCCGGCGTCCCGTAGATCAGGTCGAGGTTGACGTGTTCGAAGCCTGCGGCCACCGCCTCGCGAGCCGCAGTCAATGCCCGGCCAGGTGAGTGCACCCGACCGAGAGCGGCCAACACCCGTGGCGCCACAGACTGCATGCCAAGTGATATTCGCGTGTAACCAGCCGCGCGGATCGTTTCGAAAAATTCCGGCCAGGTGGATTCAGGATTGGCCTCAGTGCTCACCTCGACATCCGGTGCCAGCACGAAATGCTCCCGCATCATGTCGAGCAGCGTGGCCAGGCGCCCACCACCCAACAGCGATGGCGTTCCTCCACCGACAAACACGGTGTTCACTGTGGGCGCAACCAGCCGAGCAGCCGCCAGTTCGAGCTCAGTCCGCAATGTCGCCAACCAGGTATCGGGGTTGACACCACCCAGTTCGGCCGGAGTGTAGGTGTTAAAATCACAATAGCCACAACGGGTTATGCAGAAGGGGACATGCACATACACCCCGAAAGGCGATCCGGCGTTGGGCTGCACGCCAGGCAATTTCACCGGTACCTCACGAACAGTCATACCAAATGATGATCTGGTGACCCAGTCAAGCAAGCGCCCTCAATGAACTTTATTGCTCTCCAACAGTCATCAGTAATTCCTATACCCGATACCCGCACTCCTGTCACTGACCCAACCACATTACTGTTGACGGACAACGTCGCAAGGGTGCCATGCTTCTCAGCGGATTCTCGGTTTTGTTTATCCGATCATTCAGGTTTGATTCGGTATTTTTATACTAACTAATTTAATCATCTTATCATTATCGTAATCCTCGTGAAGAAGAAAAATTTCACCTGGTTGAGTGGCCAACACCGTTATCTACGACAGAATAGCGGTGTGATCGTCGCTATTCCTAGACTAGACCATAACATGCGCACTGCGCTGGTAGCGCGACAGCACATCGATCTCAAACGTGTCCGCAGCTGTCGTTGTCTGACTTGATGCTGTAGACTCCACAACTTGTACTACCCGCTACCCATTAAATCTGCGTCGCCAAAACACCTCACTGAGTTGCACGGTCCACGCCGGCAACATTCGTGAAGGAAAACCCCCGGATGACTGCAGCCCGTCTGGCAAAAGCTCACACCTAGGGCCATGAAGGCGCTGAAAAATCATGCGCCGCTCAACGCTAACGAAGAACTCAAGAAGCCCGGGAACCCGCTCAACGTGCGGGAACACATCGAAAACATATACGCCAAAACTAAATCGACAGCATTAACAAAACCTCTGCGTGGACTCTTCTGCTGGTGGGGCCTCTATACTCAGCGTGAGCAGGCCTATGACGGCAGCTGGACTAATGACGAAAACATCGATCGGCTGGAAACCGAATACTTTCATGCTGCAGGTACACTGCGACAGGGTGCACGATCTCGACTGACGCGCTTTGCACGCTGGACCAAATCTCGACCGAGTTCGCTCGCGATACCGCCGACATCTTTGATTCGGGCAAATGTGCAATACCTCTGGATCGAGGTGGAAAACTTTACCGAAATCTCGCGGAAGCTAGACGAGGACAAACTACAGGCTACCAAGGCGTGCGGCAACTGCCCGCAGGTAGTGCTCGGCTAACCACTGGCCGATGAATCACTGGACGAGGTACTGAACCAGACCTGGGCAATCGACGAGATCGTGCACTGCTACATGGGCAAACCGGACTTCATGGATTTGCCGCGCAAGTACAAGACAGCCTATCTTCAGCCTGGAGTATATCGCGCACGAGATCAACGACATAGCGTTATCTGCGTCAACCATCCTGCACACGGACCCGACCTGGACCTGTGGGTCGGCGGTGATCTGTCGACCAACCCGATACTGATTCAGCGGGCCGGCTCCTGGGTGACGCGGAGCAAGATACCCGAAGTATGGTCAGAAATCACCTCACTGTTTCGTGACTCCGGCTACCGGCGGATTAAGACACAGCTGAAGTTCCTCATCAAGGACTGGGGCATAGAAAAAATTTAGGGATGTTCTCGAAACCGGGTACCTCAAGCCTCCTCTGATCGACGGCCCTACCCCCCGAGCCAGTAAAGTATTCGATCGATCAGGTGGGAACCCAGCAGTTTAAGAACAGGTTCAACACTGTTGAAGTTGCCGATTGCCGGTTGGTGTATGGCACCCTCCTCATTGCGGTGACTAACTTGGCCCAGCGGGGGCCGGGTCCGGACCTTATCCGGTTCCACCCCACAAAGCTTTGAGTTCGCCTCTATCAGAGGCTTCGCGGAACCCGATCGTCCGGCCAGAACTCGACTGGGTATGACCAGTTCAACGACGTGATTCTTGGGCTACGGGTAGTCTACCCCGATTGGCACACTGGCCCTGGGCAGCGCGCTCTTCTAAGCCGCGGGATCCCCGATCTGCGGCAAATACTGATAGACCCCAAGGGCGCCTCAGACATCATAACCCAGGTACGGTGGTCATGTAACCGCGCGCTGCAGACCGTTTAATACGAAGCGTGGTCGTTCCTCGATTTCGAGACCCGGGTTACGGCACTGCGGGCGGTCCACCGATACCACCGTTATTCGACTCTCTGAGAAGGCTAAGACAAGGGCCAATCTCGCCACCACCAAGTCGATCGGCAAAAGCCAAATCACTGGCGACTGCTTAGACGTCACCGTGTTCGAAGGCACCAAGGAACACGTCGAGAACCGGCAGGCCGAAACCGGTGCACTGCTGACACGGCCCAGAGCGGCACATCGCTGAGAGAGGGGCCAGTACAGACTTGGGGGGGAGCGCGACTGATTCGCCGTGCCATACCTGCGCGAAGCCCTGCTAGCAGCAAGCCCGCTCTGCGAGACGCTCAAGACCGCCACCAAATGGTCCAACATTCCCGCGCTTAAGACCACGGTCACCGACGCGCTGACCAGCGCGTTAACCGCATTGGGCACAACGGCTCTGGTGATCTGTCACGTGTCGCACGTGTACCCCAGCGGTGTGTCATTGTACTGCACGGTCGTCGCCGAGCAGCGGGACAATCCGATCGAGCAGTGGCGGGCCTCCAAGAAGACCGCTTTGGATGCGATCATGGCCACCGGCGGAAACATCACCCACAACCGTGCGGTGCACGCCGACCACCGACCTTGGATGCACAATAGAGTGGTCGATCTGGGGTATACAAGTGTTGCGTGCGATCAATGCGACGTTGGATCTGGACGAAATTCTCGGTACCGGCAAGCTGATTCCGTAACCCAAGTACGCCAGCGCGAAATCGCCCATATGATTGTGTTGACCAATCCCCTGTCGGGGCATGGCAATGCAATAGAAGCGGCACGACACGCGATCAACTGGCTGCGACAGCACGACTTGAAGATCGTGGAAATCATCGGTGATGATGCTGAAAATACAAGATATCTCGCTGACACGGCACTCGAGAAAGGCACCGACGCGGTGGTAGTGACTGGTGGTGACGACGCCATCTCCAACGCACTGCAGGTCCTGGCAGGCAACGACATTCTGATGGGAATCATCCCAGCTGGAACCGGTAACGATCATGCTCGTAAATTCAACATTCCTACAAAGGATCCCGAAGCTGCTGCCAATATCATCGTTGATGGCTGGACAGAAACCTTTGACTTGAGCAAGATTCAGTGTGGCGAGGGAAGCAAAAAGTGGTACAAGTGGTTGGCGCTGTAGCGACAACTGGATTCGATTCACTGGTGACCGATCACGCCAACAGAATGCGCTGTTCACAAGGACAATTGCGCTACTATCTGGTGATAGTCGCCGAACTGCCACAGCTGCGACCCTTGCCGTATCGGTTGGTCCTCGACGGAACCCGGGAAATCGAGAGCGATATCATGCTCGCAGCCTTCGGCAATACCCGCAATTATGTCGGAGGGACTGCTGATCTGTCCCGACGCCGATCACAGCGACGTCCTGCTCGACATCACCATGGTGAACGAAGCACCCAGGACCAAGCTGATCCACTTATTCCCTACTATAGTAAAAGGCACCCATATCAACCTCGACGGGGTCAGCACAGCGCGTGCCAAGTCAATCCACGTTGAGTGCCCCAGCATCAATGCCTATGCCGATGGCAATTTCGCGTGCCTGCTTCCCGCCGAAATCTCCGCGGTCACCGGCGCGCTACAGATCCTTCGTCCACACCGGCCACCCGTTATCCGACCCCACGACTGAGCCAGGTCACCTCACCGACGTCACCACCGTCGCGATACACCTCGAGCGCATCGTCCCACGCCGTTCCCAGCACCGAATCCAGTTCGGCGGCAAGTGTGTCGGCTCCGTGAGCCATCATCGCCCGAAGTCGCATCTCCCCGACCATGATGTCACCGTTGGCACTCATCGACCCGCTCCACAACCCCAGCTGCGGTGTGTGACTGAACCGCTGACCGTCGACTCCGGGGCTGGGATCCTCGGTGACCTCGAACCGCAGCACCGACCACGAGCGCAACGCGTTGGCCAATCTGGCACCGGTACCCACCGGTCCAATCCAGTTGGTGATCGCACGCAGCTGCCCCGGCATTGCTGGCTGCGGTGTCCACACCAAATTCGCCTTAGCCTGCAGGGTCGACGACAATGCCCACTCGACATGCGGGCATACCGCCGCGGGTGAGGCGTGGACATACACCACGCCCGCCGTGGCATCGGCAAATTGATTCGACGCACGCATCTGCTACTCCTTCGGTTCCACGAGGGACGTCTTCCCCAACGACCTGGTGAACCCGACGAACAAGATACTTGCCGATATTTGTTGTGTCTTGCGTGCCTATTGTGCCTTGTGAGACCCGTGTTGCGCTAGTCTGCAATCTCTATCGGGCGTACTCGGATATCACGGCGTCGGAAATCGCCGGCCACAGCTGCAGTGCCCACTCCCCGAAATCGCGATCCGTAAGGACCACCAACGCTAGCTCCGCCTCCGGATCGGCCCAGATAAAACCGCCTGATTGACCGAAATGGCCGTATGTTCGGGCCGAGTTGAGGGTGCCGGTCCAATGCGGTAGTTTTGAATTCTTGATCTCATAACCCAGTCCCCAATCGTTGGGACGCTGCACGCCGTGCCCGGGCAACACACCGTCCAAGTCGGGGAATTGCACAGACGTAGCTTCCGCATGCATTTGCGCCGAGACCGTCGCAGGACGCAGCAAATCACTAGCGAATGCGGCCAGATCCGCTACTGTCGAGGTGGCCCCAAACCCAGCAGCCCACGCACCATCCTTTAGCTTGGTAGCTGACATCGCCAGTGGCTCGAACACCGCCTCGGTGAGGTAACGGCCGAATCCAATCCCCGACTCCTGCTGCACAGTCTCGGCCAGCACCCTAAAGCCGTAATTCGAATAAATCCGACGGGTGCCGGGCGGGGCCATCACGTACTTGGAGTGCATCGCCAAGCCTGATGCATGCGCTAGTAGATGGCGGACCGTAGAGCCAGGCGGACCGGCCACGGTGTCAAAGTCGACAACCCCTTCCTCGATGGCGATTTGCACGGCTCGGGCCACCAGTGGTTTGGTGACCGAGGCCAGCGCGAACACCCGCTCGGTGTCGCCGCGAGCGGCCAACACGCCGGTGGGTCCGACCACCGCGGCAGCGGTAGTCGGAACCGGCCAGTCATCGATCGCGTCCAGAGCTGCCATTAGGTTAAATAGAACAATTTTGTGGCGATGTAGTAATTGTTGATCGGGTCGGACTCGATCTCGACCACCCGCACGTCGTCAAATCCGACGTCGCCGAGCATCGTGGTGGCCAGCTGCCTTCCCCACACCGCATCCAATCCGGCACCTTGTAGTGCATCAGTGAGGGTAGTGCATCAGTGAGGCCGTATACAGTTAAGTGCTCATCGAGACATCGACATTGTCTTCGAGCTGGCTTGACACCTTGATGTTGGCCATTAGGATCACATCGCCGGGTCGCAGGGTGCGATAGATCATTTTCCAGCATCCGCACCGGCTGTGTCTGATCGTGAATGGTGTCGAAAACGATGATGACATCATAGGCAGCAGCCCTATCTAACCGGACCAGATTGTGGCTCTCAACGGTCACGTTTCCTAGACTAAGTCGCGCCACCTCCGTGGTGTGGATCGCAATGGCCTCATCGAAAAAGTCGATGCCGGTGAATCGGCTCGCGGAGAAAGCTCGTACCAACACATTGATCGCATGACCACTGCCGCAATCGAAATCGGCGACGTCAGCTCCAGACCGCAAGTGTTCCGGAAAGCCGTAGACCAGGGACAGCACCACATCGACGAGCGCTGCATCAAAAATCGTACCGCTCATCTCGGCCATCAACAAGTGGAAGCGCGGATTCACCGTAGGGCAAGCCGCCGTCGACGCGGAAACCCCCGATGAGATGCTGTTCAAACCCGCTAAACAGCGGAATGAACTGAGCCACCAAGGCGAGATGATCTACCCCGGCCGCCCGCGTTAGCACGGCTGCACGGTGGGTTGGGAACGAGTAGGTCCTGGTATCGGCGTCGTAGTCAACGACATGCCCGATGGCCGTGCCATCCAACCACTCCCGGACGTAGCACTCGTTGAGCGCGGCGTCGGACACGATCTAGGTGCTAGTGGCGAGCGGAAGCTCGGCCATCGTGTCCGGTAGAGCGGTCTGGTCTCCGACGCTCATGAACAGCGCCAATCTGGCGCTGTTCATGAGCGCAACTGTCCTCTCGACGAATGCTTCGGTGGTTTCGGAGCAGGTCTCGGCTGCCCTCACACTAAGAGACGCTACAACCGTATGTTGGACACCATGAGTCAGACGGTACGCGGCGTGATTTCGCGCAAGAAGGGCGAACCCGTCGAACTGGTGGACATCGTCGTACCAGATCCCGGGCCGGGGGAGGCCGTGGTCGACGTCATCGCATGCGGAGTGTGCCACACCGACCTGACCTACCGCGAAGGCGGCATCAATGACAGGTATCCGTTCCTGCTCGGCCATGAAGCAGCCGGCACGGTTGAGGTCGTCGGGCCAGGAGTGACCGCGGTCGAGCCGGGCGACTTCGTAATCCTGAACTGGCGCGCCGTGTGCGGACAGTGCCGGGCCTGCAAACGCGGCAGGCCAATCTACTGCTTCGACACATTCAATGCCCAACAGAAAACGACGCTGACCGACGGCACCGAACTTATCCCAGCGCTGGGCATCGGAGCCTTCGCCGACAAGACGCTGGTGCACTCTGGTCAATGCACCAAAGTCGATCCCGGTGCCGATCCAGCGGTCGCCGGCCTGCTGGGCTGCGGGGTGATGGCCGGGTTGGGCGCCGCGATCAATACCGCCGCCGTGAGCCGAGACGACACCGTCGCGGTGATCGGCTGCGGCGGTGTGGGCGATGCCGCGATCGCCGGGGCCGCGCTGGTCGGTGCCAACCGGATCATCGCAGTCGACACCGATGACACGAAACTGGAGTGGGCTCGCACGTTCGGCGCCACCCACACCGTTAACGCCCTCGAACTCGAAGTCGTCAAAACCATCCAGAACCTAACCAACGGCTTCGGCGTCGACGTGGTGATCGACACGGTCGGCCAGCCCGAAACCTGGACGCAGGCCTTCTACGCTCGCGATCTCGCCGGAACCGTTGTACTGGTGGGTGTACCGACGCCCGACATGCGCCTGGACATGCCGCTGCTAGACTTTTTCTCTCATGGTGGTTCGCTGAAGTCATCGTGGTACGGTGATTGCCTACCTCAACGTGACTTCCCCACCCTGATTGACCTCTATCTGCAAGGTCGGCTGCCATTGGACAAATTCGTCTCCGAACGCATCGGGCTGGGCGACGTCGAGGAGGCATTCCATAAGATGCACTGCGGTAAAGTGCTGCGCTCGGTGGTCATACTGTGATTGAACGGGTAGTCACCGACTAGACCTTCGAACTCCACAGTGGCAGTTGGAAAATCGATAATAACATCTGAATCGTCAGTGACGACGCCGAGGTCGTGATTTTCAACGCCACCCCCACTCCTCGGCACCGATCGTGGCGGCAATCGATGGCCACACAACGTCGTGGCGGTGGTGTGTACCCATGGCCACAACAATCACATCATAGTGGCTCCCGAGCTCGGCGAGACGCTAAACGCGCCCGTTCTGTTTCACCATAAGGATGACATCGATATAGAGAATAACGCATCTGAACAAGGAGTTTCGCAATGTTTTCGACGAAGATACAGGGCGTATCGTCGGAACCGAGTTGCGAGCAGTATACACCCCGGGCGACTCCCCCTGGATCAGTGCGCTGGTATGTCGCCGAGTTGGACTCCGAAACGGGTGTGGTGTTCAGTGACGACACCTTGTTCCCCGGCGGTCCGGGCACTATCGGACGTTCGTTCTCCGATTTCCGACAATTCTGCAGTCCACCTCAGGGCGACTCGGCGTGCTGCCCACACCCATCACCCCGCAACCCACCCACAACAGGACGCACACATAAATTACACTCGGCAATCTCGCAGCAAATAAAGCTAACCGCTGTCCTGGACCCTGCGCTTATCAGCCTCGAACTCTTCCTAAGGCAATGTTCCCGAATATCGCAGCGCTACTAGCTTTTTGAATCACTCAAGGCAGACACTCTAGTCAGTGAGTTCCTAGGATCATGGCCGGTGTAGTCATCAAGAGTTGAGACAACATAGCCGAGAACGCCTTCTGCCCGGTGCAGGCCACCCAGGTCACTGACGGCGCTAAATCGATCAAGCTGACCACAAACACCGCAACAAACAGCCACACCAGAAAGCCGTACGAACTTTGATGATCAAAGGCCAGTCGCGAGTTCATGAATCTGCGACCCTGACCTTCGGTGGTGACGTTGTAGTTACCATCGACGAAACCAGCGGCCAACACCACCAACATAGCGATGGCGACAGCCAGAGAAATCCTGGCGAGCCGTCGGCTCTTCACCCACGCAGTGGATCATCGCGACAAAAGGGGCGCCAACAAAATAGCGCAAAGCCCAGGATCGCGAAATATCAGCACCAGAACCTGATATCCTAGCCGTTGGTACAGAGGGGCACTCGACGCCAACGAGACGGTGACCACGACCACACCCTGGTAGCCCAACGGGAACCACGCCAGCCAGCGACCCCCAGCATCGAAGGCCAAGCTATCGCCCGATAATCCAACGTGCACCGCCGGACATCCTACCTCGACTACGTGAACCGCGGGCAAGGCGGCCAGCTGCGGCTGCACCCAAGTCCCGTGAAACGTTGAAGTGGAACTCAAATACACCAACAACTCGGCGCCAAGCTTCACCTTACGATGAACACGGTCGGAAAACGTTGTCTCGTAGCTGATCAACGGTCCGATCACGAGTGTGGTCGGCGAGCTAATCCGCAGCACCACCGGACCAGTGTCCCGTTGCCGGTCCTCATCAGCGACTTTGGTGACTTTGGTGTAGTGGGTGGTCCAGCCAAAAACTTTCCGGAACGGCACATATGCACCGAACGGAACCAAACGGGATTTCTGGTAACTACGCAGTGTTCCGTTTTCTCCGACGAGTTTCGCAGACTTGTAGATTCGGCCGCTCGGTGCCGCAGCATCGACATTGACCAACAGGTCCACTCCCACGTGCAGCGACAAATCGATTAGCCGGTCCACGACTTCGGGGTGACTGGTAACGCCTTGTCCAACACTACATTTCTCCCCAAACCACCAAATCCGGCAGCCGACTCGCAACCGTTGTGGTGAACGTCTCGCTGGCCACTTGCTGAGCCCGCAAGTCGACAATGTTGTCTGACTGCACCAGCACCACCCGCACTGTCGGACTGCAAACCGGTGCCGGACCCAGCAAGTACCAGTCCGGGCCAACTCCTGCGCACGACATCACCCTCACTCGGAAGCCGCATACGACATCGACGCGGTACGCACCACCAAGAGCAGCTGCACCACGCCGAACTAGGTCAGCCACCACCACACCGGCACGGAAAAGCGAAGACAGACACTACACCGACGGCCAGCCGAGGATGTGCTCTCGACAGAGCTATCGAACACGCACCCATATACCACCAGAATGCCTCCCGGATTCGCTGGCGGCCAAGCGAAGAGGACGCTAAGAGCCATCAGAAATAAGGGGGTAATACGCATGGCAAACGATTTCGTCACCACCGTGCCCGATCTGTCGGTGAAGCCGGCAATCGTCACCGGGGCAAACAGTGGTCTGCGATTCGGGCTGGCTCGGCGGCTATCGGCCGTCGGCGCCGACGTCGTGATGGCGATCCACAACCGCGCCACGGTTCCCGACGCCAAACTGGCCATCAAATCCCTCGACCCATATTATTCGCTTGTCACCGCTGCGGCGTTTTGGGTGAACAACTCAACGCCGAGGGCCGCCCATAGACGTTCTGATCGACAATACCAGCGTCATCATGACACCACCGCCGACAGTTTCGAGTTGCAGTTCGGCAGCAACCATCTCGGACACTTCGCGCTGACTGCACACCTGGTGCCGCTATTGTTTTGCCACCAAGTGCGTGGTCCCGCTAACGCCGCGCATTCCAGCTTGACTAAGATCCAACTTGCAGATCAGCAGACCCTCACGCGGCCGGCAAAAGGCCTGCACTAATGGAACGTGTAATACAAGATACATATGGACGTCATGGTGTTCCACGCCCTTCCTACGGAGGAGATCGACGAGGGGATTCTGCCCGCGCTCTACACGCGTCCGCCACACCGCAAGCCGGGGACGGCGCTTTCTGCAAGCCGCGCAGCTTCGAAGAAGCGACAGGGCGGTATCGAGCCCGGCCAAGGTGCCCAAACAAGCCGGTAGACAGTGACGGCCGGCGATTGTGAGAGCTTTCTGAGCAGTTCACCGGCGCCAGTTAAGTGGCACCTAGCTAGTGACTTTGGTCGTTAGAACGTTGAGAAGTGCCTTGGAGTTTTTGGGTTGAGTTCGGTAGGAGTCGAGCCTTGTCGATGGTGTGCCACCCCATTTGCCACAGCGGTAGTGCGGGTATATGATTGGCGGTGAGCAACGTACGCAGCAGCCTGGCGTGGGGTGTAGAAGATCGCGAACCGCAGTCCGTCAGTTAGGTGGTAGCGGTTCTTACCGAGGCCCGAGCTGCACTGGCTTTTGTTGATGATGCTTGTGTCGGTGAGCACGCTGGTGCATAGGGCGCTGAACCACAGAGCCGGGGGGCTGTGCTGCCATCCTCGGTGAGAGTGGGTGATCCAGTTCAAAGGCTAGACTCGCAAAGACACAGCCCTGGTTGACCGGTTCCGTATCGAGCGGACGGCTATGGCCTACGCGCGCGGACCTGTAACGCATCGAGATGGCATAGGTGCCGCCAGCAGCCCGCATCGTCGGGGTCGTTGATAACGGTTTGATGCCCAGCAACCGCCCCATCCTTCAAATAGATTTGACTAGATTTGACGCGCAAGTGTCGGTAGAAGGCGTTGACGTTGACCTCGGTGCTGTAAGTGACTATGTGAATACTTTTTTGTCACTCACCCACCTTTGCTCCACAGCGTTAGCCGCGTTTGAAGCTTAATTTTTATCACTTCCAGTCGACCGATGTCGAGGTTATCGGCTATCAAGGCCGCGAAGAACCCCAAGCTCGGCGGGGAACATTGACCACCAGGGTGTGAGGTTTCGACTCGGCGCATCAATAGCCCCCGCCAATAGCCTCCACGGCCGTGCTCTGTCAACGGCAACATCGACCACTAGTGTTGGGCGAACATCTGGATCGCATCTGGACCCAACCGATCGCAAATTGCCTGCAGCGCGAACGGATCGATGATTGTAGTCAACTCGTTGGACAATTTGGTGAGTCCTATACCGCTTTTGCTCGCCTGCCGTTGGGTCCGCTCATGCCCGTTGAGCTACATCTTCATTGGATATGGAAAATAGGCACAGAAGAACTTGACGATGCCGGCTCGAAATCAACGTCCCAAACATAGATAGATAGAAGTAAAAACACGTTACCCGTCGCTGAAATACGGTGAAGAGAAACTACACTCCCGATGTGTTTGTCGCGGTGTAAAACAGGCGACTTCTGGACCATTTCGATCGCAGCCTTACCGGCGCCTCCAGCTACGGCCTGCCCAGCCAAATACGGGCGTACATCACGTCGATCTTGCGGTTATTCCTGGCGAAACACACCACCAGGATTAACGGTCTTCAGCGAATGATGCTACCTCCCGGTGAAACCTAATACCAATCTTTTCCAGAACCGCATGCGAAAGGATCGGATTGCCCCAGATGCTGGGTTAGCAACGCCATCACCTGCCCGCTCATCTACAGATGTGGCACATCACTGTTGAGGTGGATTCGATCCACACACCCGATATTCCAACCCACATGCCCATCACAGACATCGTGGATCCTCACCATCACAGCCATCAACGGCAGCCTCATCGGCCAAAGTCTATCCTAGCCTCAGTAGCGTACTGCGCCTGAAGTTCGTTGAACATTCGCCGAGAACGAAAGCTGGGCGACGTCTCGCGGCGCATCGTGTACATGGTGTACGTGTCGCGGTAGCTACCGGAGTCGTTTACGCAACGCCGAACTAACGGCGGAGCAATTCTCGGCGTCAGCGAATCGTGTCTACACCAGCGATTAGCGGAAGATCGAGCGGGAGAACCAATCCGGCCGCAACTCGATAACCGCCGAGACCGCGTTGAGCGCCCACATCCCGGTCGACACACACACAGCATTCCGGTTCGCGGCCCGAGCCGTCCGCGAACCGGAATGCAATCTCCTGGAAAACGCTCGGAGTGTCTTCGACCACCACCCTGTAGACGTCGTTCGTAGCCTGATGGCCAAGCCGGGATCGGGTCGTAACCGATGCGGTTGACGTGTTCCACATTGGATGTAGATTTCACCCAGGAAGATGCTATTACATCATGCACCGGGCGGCAGCAACGTGCCCGGGTTTGATGACGTCCTTCGCGGTGGTGCACTCAGTGCGAGTCACCCACTTGTCCCAGACGATGGTGATCTCGTCAAGCACGATGCCGGCAATGTGGGTAATCCTGGAGACTATGACACCCCAGACAAAAATCAACACATTGCAATTTTCCAGGAACTGGGTGAATTCAGGCTCATGACCGATGCCCCTCTCGGTCTCGTAGCCGCCTTCGTAGTTGGCGTAGTCCAGTAGGTCAAAAGACCGGAACCTACACACCTCCGAGTACAGACCCATCAGCATCATGGTAAACGGGCCATGACGCACTAATGCATTGGTTTTCAATGCAATCAGGGCGTCGACATCTTTGGTGGCGATGATGCCCACTGGCGCTGCCAGGAAACAGATGTCAATGACGTCACAACCAACCTTCCCTGCGCTGCTGACACTGGCGCCCATCAACTCGAACAGTGGATGCTTGACAACTTCGGCAATCACCATCTTCCCGACGAAACCAGTGCCCCAGAGAACACCCACTTTGAGCAGAGTTCCGACCACCTTGTCTGCACAGCACGCCACTTTCTGCTCAGCAGGGCTGTTCCCCAAAGCTTCACCCTAAGCATGGCCACAGATGCACATAGCCTCGAAATCAGTACACTTCTTACCCAACCCCCCTGGCGGTCCAGCAACTTTTGGTCGGCGGGTCTAGAACCGCGGTATCACTACTTGAACCGTAAAGCGGGACTTAGCTAGTATCTAGATATTTTCAATACAGGCATTGCACCTCAACGGAACCGGATGGTTCCAACCTAAGATTTCTTTTGCCCGATATTCTTCTTGGCGCGTTCGATTGCTGGGAGCGCGACGACTACCGCGATGGTGCTTTCGCAAGCTTGCACCGAAAACCCTCGATCTCGTTTTGGCCCGCACTCTAGATGGAAGGATCCGCGGCTAGGCAAGAGGTATTGGACCCTAACCAAGCTTGACGACGTCTCGTACGCTAACCGCCAGCCGAACATTTTCAGCTTCAGCCCCAACATCACGATCGACGACCAGACATCGGAGATAGCCGAATACTTCGGTTCGATGATGGTGCTCGATGATCCGTCGACATCAGCGGTTGCGGTCGATTGTTAGCAGAGCGTTCACCCCGAAAATGTTGAACCGCATTGAAGCATCGGTGCGCGAACGGACCCATCGGTTGGTCGCATCAATGCTCGCCAATAACCCCAACGAAGAAGCCGATCTAATCAGTGAGCTCGCTGTACCGCTACCGCTGCAGGTAAGCTACGACATGATGGGCATTCCCGAGGCGGACCATAAGCGGATATTCCACTGGAAGAACGTGATTTGGAGTGCGGCGACCCCGACTTTTCGATCGATTTCGAGGAATTCACTCACTTTGCGATGGACATTGGCCCCTACGCGAGCGCGCTGGTCGAAGATCACCGCATCAATCATCACGACGGTCTTACGACCGCCCTGGGGGGTCGATGGCGAACAACTCTCGTCATCGGAAATCGCCTCGTTCTTTGTCCCACTGGTGATAGCCGGCAACGAGACTACGCGAATGCGATCAACTTCAGGACGCTAGCCCCATCCCGCTATACCCAAGGAACGGGAAAATGGCGATCCGACTTCGATGTTCTGGCACCAACCACGGTCAACGAGACGATGCAGTAGACCTCGCCGGTGGTCTACATGCGACACACCCTGAACAAGGACATAGAACTTAAGGCACCACGCCGGCGACAAGATTCCATTTGGTACAACTCTGCCAACCACGACGAGTCAAGTTTGTTAATCCATGGACTTTGGACGTCGAATGCAACCCCAATCCGCATGTCGGTTTCTGTGGCGGAGGTGCTCATTTCTGTCTAGAAGCAAACTTAACCCGGAACGAGATCAGAGTCATGTGCGACGAATTACCCTACATCGTCGCGACAGAGGAACCCGCACGCCTGTTGTCACAATCCATCCACGTCATCAAGAATCCGAGGGTCGCCTGAGCTCCCCCAGCATGACATTAGTGTTGGCATTTACTCCAGTTTCCCACGCAAACATGCTTATTGGCAACTAATAGGTGCTGTCGAACGGGGACCTGACGATGTGCTCTGCGTGGTCCAATAGCTGGTACGTCAGTAGCTCGCAGGAAACGAATTCTTAGCATTGATGCTAACTTCCTCCCCTTCTCACTCTCCACGCATAGCGGACCCGGGGTTTGCGGTAAGCCCTGGGTCATACCGCAGAACTACTGGCCAAGAACAGAACCTGCGCAAATGGAGTCGTGAAAAGTGGCAAGTAATGCATGCCTAGATAATCTATAGTGGGCGCAGGGCCCACCGATCTGATACTGGCCGCTGAACTGTGCCTGGCCAGCGTACGACCGCCTATGCTGGAACACCCAGCCGCAATTCCGGTCCACTCTCTGGTCCGGCGGCATCGCGGGGCAGATCGTGCAACTGCTGCACTATCGGGGGGGCTGCTGAAGCGGTTAAGCACGGTCGGTACCGAACCGGCTGCACAACTCCGTTCGGCAGCGTGGATCTAGACCTCACGCACCGCCATCTACCTGATTCAAGCCGCCAACGGCCAACCCCTGACCGGCTCAGCGCATAGCTAACGCAAGAGTTTATCTGAAGCCGGCTCGCGACCGGCTAAATACAACGTGGCCGCCATGCCATTGGGTAGACTTTGTCGACGGCAAACAACCAGTCCCCGATGAGCCCTGCAAAGTACCTCCTGGCCGATAACACCACCACGCCGACCGGTGAACAACATACCGACTGCGAAGCAGAGATCGAGCCCGACTATCGGTTCACCCTGGCTAACGAACGGACTTTTCTGTCCTGGCAACGCACCTCGCTGGGGTTGTTGGCTGCTGCAGTCGCCTTGGCTCAGCTCGTTCCGGAACTGACCTGTTCCCGGCACGCGCCGTTTGCGTGGCGTGGGGGCACAGTTCCTGACACCCTCACCAGCGGAATGGGGCTGCTGCGCTGGCGGCAACCGGAACACGCCGTGCACCGCGGCCTGTCATTGCCCCGTCACCCCAACTCCGGCTACCTTGCGCTACGCCCTCAAACTGGTCGGGATAATCGCGCTGATGCTGGTAATCGCCAAGGTGGTCATGACTTGAGCCAGGAAACGTCGGTCGGTCAGCCAGATCTCGGGCTACAACCGGAACGGACCTCCCGGACCTCTTTTTCGTTGCTGGGCAACGGCGCGATGCTGATAGGAAAAACCTGTACGACACTAACGAACTCACCAAACTAATTCTCGCCGGGTTGGCGATCATCGCGACATCATGCTGCTAAATGATCGCTAAACAACGCCAACAAATATTGGCACAATGCCTAATCCCGCGTACATCACTCCGCGCCGCCATGTGCACATCGTCGGGACATTGGTTACTGACGCTCATGGCCATGACCACGTTTGCCTTATTGCACTAACGCCCGTCGACATCAAAGTTGGGAACGATGTTGCGCAGTTCGTCAGACAGCCTCTGGCTTTCGTACCGGCGCTCACCGATGTGAGTATTACGTTAACAACCCAGTATGCCTAATCTGTTTCCGATACGCACTAAACTATCCACGAAGTCAGCAACATCACCGTGGCAACCACCCACTCCGACACGGCCAGCCGTCCCAACGCCGACCGTGTGAACAAAGCGACAACGTATATAGTCATCGAACAGCGCAACACCATGCTCAGCCAGCAACTGATAAATACTGCCATCAAGCAGCTGATAACCCAACAACAACAAATTATCAAATGAGCCCTACCGCTTTTTTACGCCCTAAATCCACCCGACCTATCCCGGAGGAAAATCCGAGTAAACACACTCAGGAACAAAGAAACTCGTGTAAATAAATCAGCAGTGTCCTCGTGAATACCACTGTCGCACGTGTTGCCCCCCAGTGGACAGCACACCGTGACGCTAATAGTGAGTAACCAAACTCGAGAAACACATTCGGAACAATGGATTTGAGCACCAAGGATCCGAACGATTTTCGGATTCACCACTCAGCGGGAACAAACAGCCGCCCGACGTGTCTGGTGATCTAGCTACACCTCACTCGGGCCGTTTTTGAGCAGCCACGCTTTCAGCGCGATCGTCTGGCGGACGATACAAGATTTGCGGGATCTGATAGAACACGCGCTATCAGATCCTGATGTTCACCGCATAAGACGGTGCTGAAGCTCCTCTGGCACAGTATCCTCTGTTGAACGCGACAGTGTCCTGTCCTGGTCGATCGAGTCGATGTGTTTACGAAAGCGTGCAGCCGAGTAGGCCAATGCGCCCACCTCCTGAACCCGATCGGTCAACGCGCTGTCCGATGTCACGACACAAATTTCTTGAGGTTCAGGATCGGCCTGCACCAACCGAACGATCTCGTCGTCGGCCGAGTCGGGGAATGCCCTGGGTGCATATGCAATCGCAATCACTGATGAACGAATAGGGGGCGACGGCGGCCGCTCAAACACCACTGTCACGTCGTTGCCCTCGGTCGACGCCCAGCGCTCGAGCTTGTCTACCAGACGAACCATTGCGCCACGGCGGTCCTTCCACCAGCAGTCCGGGAGAGTCCCGATCACGTTCATCGCATCGACTATCCAGCGCACGCGTCCGATAGTACGGGTTATCGCTTGGCGCATAAACGGCTGCGACATGATAAAGTTATTCTCTTACTTGTCGTCCACCCGCGGCTGAACGAACACTAGTAAACATATCGGCGATGACGATGGATCTCAATCTCGACCGCGAATTGTTCACGTAGCTTGCCTAATTCAGAACCAGTTGCGAAGAAATCCGAACACAGCCAGACCGCATCCGCCTCAACTATATGCACCGCCACCTTGGCCGTGCACACACATCAGTACTGCAGCGCTGCCCACGACGGTGGCGTAGCTGTTGACGATCACCGTGGTGAGTCCGGCTTCAGCACCGTGAATGGCCGCACCCCAGTACCAGGAGCTTCCATCAAGCCAAAAATTGATCGGACACACTCGTGACCGGTTGTTTAACAACACTAGCATCGCCGATCGTGGCATTCGCCATCCACCGGTAAAGAGCAGTGTGATTCGAGCCCAACGTCACTTTCAGTGTATCGCCAACTATCAACTTCATGTCTCGAGAGATGTTGCTCTGGTTAAGAATATCGTCCATGGGGACGTCGATAGTTTTGGTTGCCAGCAGGCTCCGGGTGGATCTTGCGCAACCCAACACAACCGTGCAACACACTTGACGACCATCACCAAAACCCAGTTCTTTCATGCGAATCACCCCTCCAATTCAGGTTTGGAGCATGGCCCTTTGCACGATATGGAAGCGTGCCAAATCACCGCGCCATCTGCTGCTGCGATTGCTGGATACCATCACCGCCAACCAGCCGTATGAAATCGATTAACCCGTACTGCAGATAGGCTGGTGTTTAAGCTTGTCATTGTCGTTGCATTGATCTCCACCGTCATTGTGGGAACGGTCTTGGGACGGCGCTATCGCGTAAATCCCCCAATCTTGCTTTTGTGCTTGACGATCTGCAGGGTCGATCCCTACCGTTTGGTGGTGTTCGGATCAACGAGGAGATGGTGCTGCTATTCCTGCCAGCTATACTTCATACTGGGAAAGCATGAACATGAGCTTTCGCTAGGTCCATGCGACCTACACGTCATCGCGTTTCTCAATGTGGCCCCAGTGATTGCCACCGCGGTAGCGATTACGTGGACAGCATGAGTGTTCGGCAAGGTGTCGCACGCAATGGCAGTACTGGACACCGTGCTCTCCCTACCGCCACCTTAACCGGTCTGGCCAAGCAATTGCCACACCATACCCTTACCGTGTTGCGCGACGAGAGTATCCGCAACGAGAGGGCAGTGCTGGTCGTGTTCATCCTGACTGTCCAAGTCGCGATTGGCGAGCTCACTATCGGACCCGTCGATTTGGTCATCCGATTTATTGGCTCCTACCTCGACAGTATCGCCGCCGGGCTACTGGTCAGGAGATTGCCACCCCTGCCACGCCATCGGAATCGACTACCCGCTCGCGGAAAAACCTTGAGCGTGTTTGCGTCGTTAGCAATGCTACTTGATAACCCAACCGATCCACTGCAGCAGTGTGGTCGTGGTCATGGTGTCAGCGCTAGTGCTCGTTCGTCTATTCGGAACCGGTCGTGATCCAGGCTCGTTTCCGGCTGCAGGCTTATGCATCCTGGAGACATTGCGAAGTTCCTGATGAAGAGCCCGTTGCGGGTGTTTATTGGAATCCAGATCCCAGGCGCGCTGCACAGAATATCCAACGTCGATGGGTGGGCTGCACCACGCCGCTTTTATTGCCCTTGCCATCACCGGCGTCAGCGCATCGTTAACGCCGAGGCAGGATTCCTCGGTACAGCGTCACTGGCCGTCCCGTTTACCACGCTCAGCGGCACGCTATTCTCAGACCGCAGCCGGATCATTTTTGTCGTGACGGTGATCCTTCTGGTTACCTTGCTACTCCAAAGGAGTACGCTACCCGCCGTCATTCGCTAAGCCCGGAGACCCGAAGCCGTAGCTCATACTGAAAAATTGCCTCAGCCTACAGTGTTGGCGCTCAAACCGCCCTCGATGTGTTACCGGCGGTGACCGGCTAACGCGGGTTCGGCTCGAAACTACTGAACCGCCTACAGAAAGAATACGAAGAACACGCCGCAGTGGTCAGTGCCAACGACAACTATTCGGCGACAAAAGATCTGATTAAACGAAGTTATCTGGTTCAGCCACTGGGCCGTCACTGACCTTCAACACCAGAACCTCATCAACGATATCGTGCTACGCGAGTTGCAGGCCGAACTGGATCTAGCGGAGGTACAACTTTTCGACGCTGCCGATACCGAATAAGCGCACCGCCTAGCATCAGCCGACACGCGTTGACAGTACCTGGACGTACATCCGGTTACATGTTACAAGCCGGTGGCGATTCGCGGATACCGCGCTGCGCAAGGTAATCCTACCGTTGGGCCAGCTGTCGATCGCCACTGGCCGCCAACAACGCAGTAAAGTCGTCTTTGTCCCGCGCTCTGCGGCTACTGGCCGGGTGCGACCGAGGCGAAGTGATCTGCTCGCTCATGGGGGCGGACTGTAACCTGTGCTGTGGGCCGAGCCCGAAGATGTGGGAGCTTCTCGACACACCGGGAAAGCGGAGGGCATGGTACGTATTAGACTAGCAGCACTCGACTAAACTTCCACCGCAGATAATTTCGGCTATCTGGTAGACTTTAGGCATCCCGCAATCAGCCAAACATAACTCGACCTTAGCTCGCGATCCAAAAATCAAACGGGCAGTGGTGTTTACTGGCTTGATCCGGCGGACCAGCACCACGTTCGTGCGCCGGACCCGAGACTATGCCGAGTTCAGCACAAACGTAGGCCGCGTTTTCAACGAGCTGTGCCAGTCCTTGCCGTCTAACCGCAATTTGCCTGCAGCAATATGCCCTTACCAGCACGCACTTCCCAACCTGGCAACCGTGCGCGAGCGACTACGCGTATGAAGATTCTACGACGGCTTCCGTATGAATGCAACAGCACCCGCGCGGCACCCACAGGTGGGTACACGCACCCCGGTTCCTGCCGACGACGACAGTGACGTGGCCGCCGCGATTCGACGATCCTCGAGACAGGGGTCGATGAATGGAGCTGCGCCGTTCGCGGATGCCTTCGATGCGTGCCACGGTCTCGGTCGTCATCCACGACGGGCTGTTTCGGCCTTCAGTTACGGCAGCAAGGGATGCTCTGAACGGCCGAGTTGTACGAAGGCACATACGGTTCCTACTGTGGAGCGCTGCACTGTTTAGCGCTCTAGTGTCATCGCTAATGGTGCTCACCGAATAGGAAACCTCACCGCACCCAAATTTGACTCGCCCACTTGCATCGCTGACCCGGACCGCAGCCGCACGGACTCACGTTGTGGTGGTCACCCACTCCCGTTCACTGCTGGAGCTCCTCGAGACCGTACCCGTAGTGACGGCCGGTTCGTTCGGTACCGACCAAGCAGCCGAGATTGGACTGTGCAAGTAGTGGGGGGTGAGACCCCTATCAGCGGCCAGGACCTGTTGACAATACCGAAATGGGGTTGGGACAAAAGCTGAATAACACAGAATTTTCCAAATAGGCAATTTTACCCTCCATGCAACATTCTGAAGTATGTTGGTTGTCATAACTGGTCAGCTGCCCGTACTGCGGGAACACAAGAAAGCCGACACCGGGCATGCATTCAGCTATACTGTGGTTGGATCTGACACTACAACGCGAGCTGGCCAACGTTACGCACGACGATATCGTCAACCTGGCGGAAGTATCGCTGCGCATGTTCAATAACTACTTCACCGGTAAATCATGAAACGCTGACCGCTCGGCAAACCAAGCACATGCATCGCAGCCTCGTCGTGCTGCTGCGGCATCCGGCTGACGAACCGCTGTGGACGGCTATACATCTATGCCGTGTAGAACCTTTGGATGAGGATTTCGGCGATGGACCAAGCTCTAAGAGCCGGGAACTCGCCGAGGTACGAAAGCTGTGAGGCGACAAACGGATTCTTAATGCGTTGCCGAAGCAGCTTTTCAACGAGTGAATCGAGGTGATCGCCCAACGTACCAGCGCTGACCTGAACCGCGACATGTACCCCTCGACTGGTCGCAGCCGTGGTACGCACCGTTAGCAACGCGGCAATGGATACTTACGTACTGTTGGATCGGCCGGTGACGATCATCGCGCTGATCCGACCGGTCTTCGCCGCCATCAGCGCGGTTCTGCCCGCACCCCAACACATAAAGGCTCACCATGACTGACAACTATGTCCCCGAACCCGCTCAAGTCGTAATCTCCGGCGCTAGGCCTAATAGTTTGCTGCCAACCTGGGAGCTCGCATCGTCCGGAATCAGGCCAGTCGTGCTCGATAAACCGCCTAGTCCTAGCGCCGAGTCGAATGCCAACGTCCTCATCGGACAAATCGTTCGGACGACGGATATGCTTGACCTATATCAGGCATGCACCGGAGACGACGATCTGCCGCAACTCGTTTACAGATGAATATTTGCGGTAACGACACTGAAATTCTTTTTCTGCAAGATAATCCGATGTAAACAATGCACATGTCGTAATTCCGACTTGTCCGGCTGTTGGAGAAACAAGTACGCGATCTCAGGGTGAACCTACTCTGGGGTAACGAACTCATCGGCTGGCAAACCGAGTCGGAACCCTTTGCGCCGAGCGTGTCCTAGGCGGAAGTGCGACTATATCCAAGACCGCTGGATACCTAGTCAACTCCGACGGTGGACACAGTCTAACCCGTAAAATGCTGTTTCGTCGAGTTCCCCTATAGCACAAAGCCGAACGACAACAGGTTAGTTTTACGTACACATACCCTACCACCTACGCCACCTCGACGGCAGCATACCCATTCCATAATTCAGTCAGCTTTTCTTCAATCACAGTGGGTTCGATCGCTGCAGAATTATCCACGCCGAGTTTGAACCTGGCTAAACACTATTCAGACCAATGAAATTAGGACTTTTCGTCAACGAAGAACCGATGGCCCTGACCGAACTGAGCGCCAGCGCGAACCACGTACTCGACACCGAGATCCCCCCTTGAGGAAAGGGAAATACTAGTTCAACATGCTCTTAATCAAATGAACAGGAAGAACACTCGCCACGTCGAGAGCTATCGCGAAAGTTGATTCCTGCTGCTTGGCGACACCGCCCACGTACGCAGTCCGATAGGTGGCCCCGGCCCGAACCTAGACCTGACGGATACCATCAACCTCGGCTGGAAGCTGGTGACCCAGATCAAGAGGGGATATGTTTGGATTGTTCGAAACCGATCAATCCAAACATCACACTGTGGGGCAACGCGTGATGATGCACTCGCTGGTCCAGACCGCACTCATGGCGCCAAGACCCGAAATTGCCGCGTTACTCACGCTATTGGGCGAGCTCTTCATCATTCCCGACAGCACTGCTAGCCTGTTCTAATGTCGCCTACGACGCGGGTTACGACCACACGGCCTCGGGTCAGCCAGTTCCTGACCTCACCCTGCAATACGGCCGATGGATCGGCGAGCTATTCAACTATATACACGACGCACGCCCGATGTTGCTCAACCTTACCGCTGGTGAGAGCACGGACGTGGCGTGAGGATGGACCGATCGTGTGAACACCGTCAACACCGTAATCGCTAATCCACTCACCACGGTAATGCTCATCCGAGCTGAGGATTAGAATCATAGTATAATAATCGTGTATGCAGAGAAATCAGTTCTGCGTTCGTCCTTAGAGCGTTGGTTCGAACAGGAATCATGCGACTAGGAAGCACGGTTCAGCAGCCGATGAACTGGCATCGACTTATCATCTTAATTCATGAACTGTTTAGGTACGCGCCGGTTCTACATCGTGCGATTGCACACAAGCACCGGTTGTTCTCGCGGTATGTGCGTCGTTCAAGTCGCCAATTTCTATAGCCCGCGCTCGGAGGCACACGCACAACGGTAGACTGGCTGAGTGCAGTGTAGTGTACCGCCGGCTACGAAGTATTTCTGATCTTTCCAGAGTCCCACGCTGGATGTTGCTGGTTTAGGCACGAGAATCTTTCGAATTACCTTTCTCGTCAAGTTAATTATTTTATTCTAGGCGGCTACCGAGCGGTGCCAACCGGACCGATGAAGACGTTGCTGGAAGCACTGCGAACCGATGACCTGGAAGTTTCTGACCAACTCATACTCCGGTCACTCGGACGGTGGTGCTGCGAACGTGACACTAAGAAGGCAATAATCTCTCATGAGCTCTCGGATCACCTTACCAACAAATTATTCCGCATCGAACCGCGTAGACGTTTGCTGACTTCGCCAACAGAAGCACCGCCACCAACCGGCTGTTACCAGCGCGGCATCGACCACATCGGCGCAACGAACGTCGCCACCGTCCCACTGAGCGTGGACCGGCAAACCGTCCATCCAAGCCAGCATTCAGCCCTGGTGCGGCAGCACTGGACCATGCCGACCCATATGCTGCTACTACACAGCAGCCGACTGTCGCTAGAAAAGCGCACCGACCAACAGCGTCGACACCCGACTAGTCGTCACGGTTAAGGACCCAATTCGAACCAAGCTAAAATTGTCAGACCGCTTGGCCGCTGATCGACTTCATTGGCTTCATCTCCAACCAACACACCGTGACCAGGCTGTTGGCCTCGGCTGATGTCACATTGGCCCTAGGACCGCACGAAATATTCGGAATATTCGGACTAGCCACATTGAAATCGCTAACCTGTGGGACACCGGTCGTGGTGTCGCGCACCTCGGCCCTCGCCGAACTCATCACCCCAAACAGCGGCGCCTTGGCCGACAACCGCCCGGCTGCGATCACACAAGTTGTCCGCGCCATCGTCAGCCGACCTGAACCCGACCACCGCAGCTACGCACGCCGCCACGCTGAGCTACTCACCTAGCAGCGTGCGACAGCGGGCATGCTAGTAACGTGGAGAGCCAGTACGCGCAATGGTTGCAGCACACCACGTAACGTTCGGCCCAAGGCAACACGGCATCAATATTTTCACGAAAATGCTGCGACCATGGCGTCGACCCGGAGGCGTTCACATGGTTATACTGCCGTCCGGCATTCTGAGGATGAGGTCGACAGAGAGCCCAGGGCAGGAAATCGCTTGACCGCGGCAAGTTGTCAACGTAGTCCGAGGAAAGAGCGACCCGCTGTGGTGGCAGTGATGTCCTGTTTTGTTGGGATACATCACTGTATCGTATGCGGTGAATGCGTTCATGCAGAACTTCCGGTCGGGGCACTAAGATTCGTGTTGGCTCAAACGAGTGACCAGCCGAGTTATCTCTTTGTAAGCAGACCGATCTCCCGAACTGCGTGCGTGGAACTGGTTCTTTGGTTGGCGACTGTACGGCATCATCCAACTGCAACTGACCAATGACAAGTGTAGTAGAGGCCGGACTGTGGTCCGATCGCCCGTTCGCTAACCAATACGAGGAATACGGTGACCTCTACCTCACCGACGAGTACCTCATCGATGAGGATAACGTCATTCAACGAGAAGGAGAAAACAACGATAGCGAGTACACGAGTACAAGGAGGCAGGCGTCAACCTTCTGATCAAGTGGCCAGAAGTTTGATACCTTGAATTTGTGGAGTAGCCGGCTTCCGATGCTGCCGGAAGGAAAGACAGAACCAAGAACGATGGCTGATAATCCGAAGCCTAGAAACAAGGCTTAAACACACCCGAGTGGGGTTTTTCGGAGGGCGGCTCTCAGAAAAAAGAAGTATCAGGAAGGTCAGAGGCCCCAGAATGCCGCGCCACAGCCTAACCCAACAGCGTTCAGCACCCGGGTGATAAGCCGTTCGTCCTGGCAACCGGCTACTAGAGGATCAAGCGACAAGTAGCAGGAGCGGTTGGCCTCTGCGATCCGAACACACAACATCGCCCACCGACCTGGTGCTCGATTCAAGCCATGCCTCTAGAAGACAATCCTTCGCCTGAGACTCACACGATGGTAACGCGACTGAAACTCATCAACCAGCACGCTGGAAGCCGGTGACGTCGTACCTAATCGTCATGATATCAAGCTAACTCGCCGTAGAATACGTACAAGACGGACCGTCGCCAGCGACTCACTCAATCTCAATGGGACGAGTAGCTATATCAGTTGTTCGCAGTATTCTTTAATATCACAGAGACTTTCTTGTAACTCGACAGCGATCGCTGTTAGCCTCAGAAACTACAAAAATGAATCGATACAACCACGCGACCGCCCGGCCGTGGCCGTCACCCGTTGTCGTCCGAACGCAGCCTGGAGTCCGCCGCCCGACGCTAGGGTATCCGACAAGACGTACTAATTGTAATGTAGAATACATAGTATAATAAATAATTGTAAACAAGCCGGTTCGACCCGAGCGTGGTAGGTGTTGACAGTGGCCGGGCTGACCAAGGTACGCATGCTGGATGTGTGACAGTCAGGCGGAGGGAGCGTCAAACCGGCCAGCTCAATCTCACAGCTTGGGAACGTCACTGTGCTGCATATGAATTTGCATGCCGGAGGCCGACCGGTGTTGATAGCGCATCAAGCAACGTCACGCCCTCGGCGTGACGTTGCTTGATGCGCGCATACCGGAACGCTTCCACAGGGATATGAATCCGGCCGACTTAGTCGCCGGTCACATCCTCGGCGCAAAGAACGTTCCCAGCGACACAGTCTTAGCGGCCGACAGCACATTACTTTAGCGATGCTATGCTCACCCCATTGCTGTTTGACAGCGGTATCGATCGCATTACACGCGTCGGTGCGTACTGCGACTCCAGGGTCAGCGCAGCTGTAACAGTCAACGTACTGGCGGCGATCGGTTACGAGGCGGCACCATTTTCCGGTGCATGGTCTGAGTGGGGTTCGAATCCAACTCGCGCCGTTGGGTACGGTCCCGAATAGCCTCTTGCGACATCAGGTTATCCTCACACGCCAAAAAGAAGGCTGTCATAGCCTTAGCCACCAGCCCAACCCGGCATAACGGCCACCAATGCCCGATCGACGTTGTCCGTCTCAATTTACTTGTAATAGAAGAATTCGAACGGGAAGCCCGGTAAATGCAACGGGTCATCCTACCGGTCCGAAATGCCAGGGACCCCCAGGAACATAGCTCGTGGGCATCCGGAAAACCTGAGCGGTCGCCGTCTCATCGTCCGTAGCATCGAAGGATCGGTGTGTTCTGGTTCTGGTATTAAGATTGCCGATCAAGCATTTGAAATCGGTTACGATGCAGGGTTAATAGCTGAAAGCATCGCCGCTGTTAGGGATGCAAAAGAATGTACTCCCACAGCGAAAAAGGAAATCCGTTATAGGTTTTTTCATTAGCGATTTCGCTTTGTTATCTAATCGTGGTTAGGAAAACTGTGGGAAGACCCTTGCAACATTGCTCAAGCCGTCGCTTGAGAAGCACACAACATCGTGACTACGCACTGGAGTGTGCACTATGGTACAAGAACGGCAATGGCACGACCAAGGGCACATAACCTTCCGGGACTGCCTTGGTTATCAGGGTATTAGCGCTCACTGTTGCCGCGGGCACGTCGCACGATGCCGACGAAGTCCGACAAGCGTCCGTTGCGGGGAGGTGCCCCGAAGGAAATCGAGCGCCCGCAGGAGTGACCGTGCCGGATGCATCTACCCCGTTGACCGTGCAGCCGATCAGTCAGCCAACATTTCCTTGCCCTCACCGCAACAAAAAATATCACCTGGCCTTTCGACGTGCAGACTATCAACGCGACCACGGTAGCCGGTCAGCCTCAACAGGCTAGAAAATAGTCGATGCCTATGATTCTGGTGACTTTTCCATACCACCGCAAAAATAACTTTCACTGCTAATCAATTTCACGTCGGACACGTTAACGCAATTTCTGAAAACCATGATGCTACGGTTACAAAAATGAGAGCAATTAATCCACGTGAGTACGCACAACCGAGCTCGAGCAACCCCCTAGGCGTTCCATTCAACATCTCGGCAGGAAAACCGCAGGTAATCCACCCACCGCTGCGAGGCACCAATTTATTGGTACTCAACGAGTGTGGCGCTCCACAACTAGACGCATCACGACGCGATACTGCCAATAAATATGAAACTCAACAACAGCCAACTTTTCGCGATCGGCGGGAAACTATGAAGACCAGGGCGAGTTTTATACCGGTAACCAGACAACCAACGAGAGCTATGTCGCCTATGGAGTATAGGTGTATTGAGTGACTGACAGCACCGTGTCATCGACGAGGTACACCATCGACGCAAACGTTCCCGGCATCTTGCCGGCATCCGACCCTGTCCAGGCAGCCAAGCTGCCCGTGGATAATATTAATCGCAACCGCATAATCTATGAACATCGACGATGGCGTATAAGCCACATACGCCCATTTCATTAAGAGCTCACTGCTAGCGTAGCCGAGTGACAAGATGAAGAAGGGGGAACAGATCGTAAATCTGGGAAAAACCAGTATGCCGTTGCTCCACAACTGAATGTCCAACTTATGAATAGTTCGTCACTCGTTGAAGTCGATGCCCTCCTCTACATAATCGATAGCTTCAAATAACAAAGCCAAGTCGCCAAGTCATTGATCTGAAAAACCGAAAACCACCTTAGTGGAACATATTTCGGTACAGATCAGCTTCCGACAACGCAACCACGCACGAATCACCTGCCCCTACTGCTAGCAATCGTCAAATTCCTTTAGAGTTAGCAAAAAAATGTCGTTAACCATCCCCATTGCCGGAGGACCCGTATGATCCGAATCGAGGAAGGCATATTCACACGGTTGTCCGGCCGCGTCCACCTATGAGATGATGGTGCCCTGAACATCTTTACCGAACTAGTAAAGTAGAGGCATTGTATTTCGCTGGCGATTGTCAAACAGCCACCAACTATAGACAATGAAGTCACGGTGTTCGCCCGTCACAGCGGCACACTTGGAACACCGGCACTGGCGTTGATGCACGATTTCCCGACTTCGGGTATCGGCTATTTCAGCTTAACATACGAACAGCACTCAGAGTTCGTTATCTTCCTGCCTGACTTGCCGGGCCACGGACTGTCAGGAAAACTACTGGACTCCATATCTATTCGCTCTACGCTGGTGTTCTGCTATTTTTCCGAGCAATCACTCAGGTATGAAAGCTGAGCGAATACCGAATGTTCACCTACGACCGTGGCAGCAATGTCGGCATTATAGCACTGGGCAGGTTTGTGACCGAAGAGCCACGGGCGCTACCCATTGATGTCATTGTAACGAATGCCAACTTTTACCTTCCGCTGACCAACCTCACAATGTTCTAAACCGTACTTCTCGACCCCGCAACAGCGCACGCCACAGTGGCAACAGCCAATCTTTAAGGCTTTGGCCACTGCTCTGGGAATGACTACCGTCATGTCGCATCGCACACTGGACGATACCAGGATCGTCGCATTGGCACAGTACCTTACCCACAATAACAAATCTTGCCACCATATATGGTGAAATAGGTTAGCTTGAACAGCTTTCCACAACTCCGTAAACCCCACTCTGGTAATGGGACCTACATGACAACGTCGCGCCACTGCGCGTCGCCAACCACATTGTGAACTACAGCCCTACGATGCCGTCCAAGATCACCTGTTAGCCACCGGTGATGTAGATGGCAGCGGCACGTACCAGCGCAGTGAGCACCACGATGTTCTGCCGGTGTGTCTTGCGGTACATATGGCGATACGGCCATCACAATAGATGAAACGCTAAAAGGCGTCCGCGTGTAAGGTGCAAGTGAGGTGTAAACTGTACGGCAGGCATGCAGTGCTGAACGAAAGCGGTTGCGAAAGTGGTTTTCCCGCTCCTGGCGGACCGGTGAGCACAATAAACCGGCTAGGCTCGGCCGAGAGGTCGCGCTTTGCCGAGGTCATGATCAGGCTGCTTCCCACGATATTTCCCCGCCCCAGCTCCGACACCAGTGGTGGTCCAAAAACCTTCTGAACTTTCAGAGGCTCGTGCCGAGCATACTTGGCCCAGCACGCCTTAAGAGCCAAGCAAAGGATGAAGTGTAATCCGGAAGCCGCCGACAAAACAAGTCGAAACCAACCTGTCAGTACGACAGAAACTTATACGCTCGCATGTCGAAGCACAACGTGAACACAGCAACTCCTAGATAACCTTAAATCTTTGTTTCACGTAAGCTACGTAGGATCCGAAAGAAAGATCAACCACGCTGGCTCTGTCACGAACGTGCAACCTGGATCAGCGACCGCTGTACCCGCCGTCTTGTTGGTTGGCTCGGCCGTGCGCTTTGCACGGCCGAGCCAACCAACAAGACGGGGAACCCCCCAAACAACATCTGTTAACCAAATACTTTGGTAGTATAGTCGTGTCGACGTCGTCGTCCAAATCATCACTACAACTAGAAGTCAGCGGGTCGCAGATGGAGAGTCTGGCACCGTCCGGGCAACAATAGTTGCCGATTCGTCTAATCTGCCTGAGTGACTTCTAATCCGCTCGAACAACTAACGATAGAGCAACTGCGACGCCGCACCAGTATGAAGTGGCGCGCACATCCCAAAGACGTGTTGCCGTTGTGGGTCGCGGAAATGGATGTGCGGCTAGCGCCTACGGTGGCCGAAGCCGTCCATCGTGCCGTCGACAACGGTGATACCGGTTATGCTTACGGAACCACGTTTGCTGAGGCGGTAAGTGAATTCGCTTCGCAGCGTTGGCAATGGCACGACCTAGACGTCAGCCGCACGGCAATCGTTCCCGACGTCATGCTTGGTGTCGTTGAGATGCTACGTCTGGTCACCGATCGGGGTGACGGCGTCATCGTCAGCCCACCAGTATACCCCCCGTTCTACGCCTTCGTGACACATGATGGCCGTCGGGTGCTCGAAGCACCGCTCAGCCGCGACGGCCGGCTTGACTTAGCCGCGTTGCAGGACGCGTTTTCGCGTGCCCGACGTTCGAGCGGACCCAACGGGAAAGTCGCATACCTGTTATGTAATCCGCACAACCCGACCGGGTCGGTGCACACCGTCGCCGAATTGCGCGGAGTTGCCGAACTCGCCCGTCAGTTCGGTGTTCGGGTGATATCGGACGAGATTCATGCTCCGCTCGTCTTGTCCGGTGCGCGATTCACCCCGTATCTGAGTATCCCCGGAGCAGAAAACGCGTTGGCCCTGATGTCAGCCACCAAGGCGTGGAACCTGTGCGGCTTGAAAGCGGCCATTGCCATCGCCGGTCGTGAGGCGGCTGCCGACCTTCGCCAGATACCCAAAGAGGTCAGCCACGCCCCCAGCCATCTGGGCATCATCGCGCATACCGCAGCATTCCGCACCGGCAGCAGCTGGCTCGACGCGTTGTTGCAAGGTCTGGACGCGAACCGCGCATTGCTCAACGATCTGGTCACCGAGCATTTACCCGGAGTGAGATATCAACAACCGCAGGGCACGTATCTGACCTGGCTGGATTGCCGACATCTCGGTTTCGACGAGCAGATCACCGAAGGGCTTGCGGCAATCTCCGACCTATCCGGACCGGCCCGCTGGTTCCTCGACCACTCGCGTGTCGCCCTCACTTCCGGCCACGCCTTCGGAACAGGCGGAGTCGGACACGTGCGCGTGAACTTTGCGACCTCCCAAGTAATTCTCGTAGAGGCGCTGTCGCGAATGGGTCGAGCGCTCGCCAATTTCCGATAATCGTCTAGTCACCCGCCGCGAACCACGGCGTCGGTAGTTATGCAGCCTCAGCCAGCATGCGTGGTAAAACCACAGCACGAACGGCTTAGACCCTCTGAAGCTGAACAAAATTCGTTAGCATCCCGACCCGGGTCTGAACCGAACCGGTTTGATCGTCGCAAAGAACGTGACCTGCAGCCCATTTCCCCACTGTAAGTACATCAGCCCGTGAGAAGTACACTGGGCCAGTGAGCTCGCCGTAGGCGGTTCTGGACGATGCCATCTGTCCCTGATGCATCTCAGATGGCACCGTGGCAAATCTATTCCGCACCGAATTTACCAACGTTAGCTGAACGTGCCCGACGAAGTACCCGGCGGCAAAGTTCGAAGTGGTGTACCGAACGCCAAAGCACCTGGCCTGGCAGAAATCACAATAACTATATCACTGCGGCGATGCTGCTGCTCTCCCGGGTCTACTTGGCTACCCGGAGCTAGGCGAATTCCCGGACTATATTGGAATGCCTACGTAATGATATGCGTAGCTCGAACATCCCTGCTACACGTCTTGATGGATGTATCCGCGACCGGAACATCAAGTTGCCAAGCCGTGGATTAGCGGAGTGAAAAACGCCAACTCGACCTCAGTCTAAGCAGTCACCGCCGCATTCTGGCGACAATTACCGTTCGGCTGACAACAAGCACACCACCGATCGACTCGTAGCAGCGCTGACCCCATAGTGCACAGCGGCAAAGGACTTCCAGCGCCCGCAACCGGATACAGTTGCCCCTGCTAACGGAATTGCAACTTGATGTCATCCTTCTCCCTCGTGTCGTGACGCGTTCTTCAAACCGACCGAAATAGTGCCCCGCATTAAAAGCCGACGACCGCATCGTGGCAGAACAGACCACCCCTTATCCACCAGGAATACCCGTGGTCCTACCAGGCGAACGGCTCAACAACGCGGTGATCGACTACCTGCGGTCGGGCACAGAGGCGAGCATGGCCCTGCCGACCCCCGCCGATCCCACTGCGCAACAATAAACAATTGCGTGTAGTTTCCCAACCGAAACCGCAAGGTGCCGTGTACGAAAGTTCACAACGACAGCCGGTCACACGTGGGCTTGGATCCCGCAGCATTAGGCAAACTACTGTTGGTAGATCGCAAAGTAGTATTAGCTTGCGCTAGTACTACTTTAGAGTTGTCTTCCAGGTAAGAGTATAGTATAAGAGGATGAGCAACATCAGCCAGGTTGATACTAGCGTCTACCAGCGCACTTATGCGCTGCAACCGGACCAAATCGTCGGCACGATAGCGCCGGATTCGCCGTCACTTTGAGCCGGCCTGAGTAGCCCGTAGCGTTCGTGGAGCCGCAGTGACTGAACCGGGAATGCTGGAAAGTCGGCCGCTACCGAGATGCCGTATACGCCGCGATCGTAATACCAGCATACCCATGCCGGCACTACGATCGATCATGAGAAATCTCCTCGGCTGTTCAGAAAGAAAACTTGCCTATCACACCTTGCATCAATATATTGAATCCAGTGCTACATCAAAGTCTATGCCATCAGGAACAGTAGGGTAAAGGTAATAGATAGCCTGTCACAACAGACTGGAATACGAGGTGACCACCATGCTGATGCGTACTGACCCGTTCCGTGAACTGGACCGTTTCGCCGAACAAGTGCTAGGCACGTCTGCCCGCCCGGCAGCAATGCTCATGGACGCTTGGCGTGAGGGTGAAGAGTTTGTCGTAGAGTTCGACCTTCCTGGCATCAACACCGATTCGCTGGACATTGACATCGAACGCAACGTAGTCACCGTGCGAGCCGAGCGCCCGGGCGTCGACCCCGATCGGGAAATGCTTGCTGCCGAGCGACCACGCGGTGTGTTCAATCGCCAGCTGGTGCTTGGCGAGAACCTTGACACCGAACGGATCGCAGCTTCCTACCAAGAAGGTGTCCTGAGGTTGTCGATACCAGTAGCCGAAAAGGCTAAACCGCGCAAGATCTCCATTGATCGTAGCAACAACGGACGACAGTCTATCACCAACGCTGAACACGAAGTCATAGACGCTTAATCGACTGTGTCTTGTGCAACAAGCATTAGCCCGCCGTGGCGGGCTCAAGTTACTATGACGCAATTAGGCGTTTAGACGCATGAGCAATGCGATACCAGTTGACGGCAGAGTCATAAATTGTTGCTGCAGGTGCCCCCAACTAGATACGTCGGGAGCCGTTTTTAGCGCTGCGTAGCCAGTTACTGTTTGTCCCGATGCTGAATATCGATCGAGTATCCGGAAGGTTATAGTTGTAAGCCTGCTCTGGCGGTGTACTGATGGGATATTCAGTCGTCCACAGCGACGCGGACCCGAGGAGGCAAGTTCGACGGTGACGATTTTGGAAGCTCAACGGCCAGTCGACCAAGGCCGAACAGGCCTTGGCTGGCGGCTAACCGGATGAGTTCTGCTTTTACCGCGCCGACCAAGAGTAGTAATGCATGAACAGGTGCAACCGATACACAGGTACGAGCCCGGCAATGTCGTACCTAACTAACTACCGCCCTAATGCTGACCCACAAGCACCTCAACGGCCGCGGTCAAGTAGCAGCCCACCATTGACCCATTGACGAAACCCTAAAACACACATAGCTGTTCAACAGCCGCGACCGGATCATCGACATCCGCGAAAATGTGCACCATCTCACCGTGATTGCTGGTAAGCTCTTCAACGAGCAAAGAGCAACGGTCGGAATGCATGATTTCTATATCGATGCTTCGGTCCTGCCGGAATAAGTGCATGGGGACATCGTCACGGCGAGGTCAGCCAAGAGCACCGAAAATCGAGCAGACCGAGGGCATGTTGATGATGATATTTACATAACCGACGGACATCGCGTTCAACCTGCTCAAGAAGCTGCCCTAGGAAGCCAACGTCAAGCAGCCGCTGCTAGCCAAATAGATCTGTGCAGCTATCCGGGGTGCCGAAACAGGGTTCAGTGCCCAATCAGGGGTCGACCAACTATTGCTTGACAACGCATCTTCGCGTCCCTCGTGGAGACAACGCGACCATACCCCAAGAAGCATGACGAGCGCGCACCACAGCACCCTTGTAGTAGATCGAGCGGAATGCACCAGACACCCGGTGGGCAACCTTGCAGACCAGATCGTTGAAGATGGGAGTGCTAAAGTGGCACGGCCATGCTGATCTAAGTGACCCGCATCGGCGCCTCGACCAACAGTCTACCCAGCTGCACGCCGTCTAGTGCCCAACAGTTCGCATGGACTCGCAAGGGTCAGCGCACCCATTCCCATGTCCGGTGACAGCCCGGGCCAACCCGACATCAGCCAGCAGACGGTAGATGCATGCCTGGCGGCGATGTCACCGACCGTTCTTCCATGACGATGTGCATCCCCCAGCCAAGCTTCCTTGGTGGTGCTGCGAAAACCCGACAAACCGGCGTGGTGTTTCACCACCTCACGAACGGTCAACGTTGACTTGCCGTTGACTCCGAACGCCAGCTAATATACCGCCAACCGGTGCACTATACTCGATCAACCCCAGCTGACGAGCCGATGAAATGACGGTAGCTACCAACCCTTTGGTCGCAGAGAACACCATCGGGGCGGTATCAGTCGTCCACAACACCCGGCCGCGCACCAAGTCAGAAATTTCAACGACCAAGTTGACCATGTAAGATACATCGCCGGTGTTCCTCCGTCGAATCAACGTCCGAGGAAACAGGGTTGCAAAGCTAAGAACGACGCAAGCAAAGTTGAGTACGCCGCTTCGAACACACGATGGCCAGCGTCAAGGGTGTCGTGAGAACAGATACAAACGGCGATCGACTCAGGCTTCCACCTTCACACTTTGTGAATCTACGATGATTTTACATCAGTCGTAGGCAAACAATAATTAACAATTAACTTACCTTTACCATTAGAATGATGCCGCCTGCAGAATTTGCTGGGCTGCCATCGCGGGCGTCAGCTCCCCTGCTCGCACCTGACACTCCAGCTCAGCACGAATCTCACGCACCGCGGGGTTGGACAGCACCCGGTCTAGCACTGCGTCGCGGACCATCTGCCAAGCCCACTCGACTTGCTGGGCCAGCCGACGGTTCTCAAACTCGCCGGAGGCGGTAAGCACCTGACGATGACACTCGACCGCTTCCCACATCTGGGTCAAACCGGTCCCCTCAACTGCACTCATCGTTAAAACTTTTGGTTTCCAAAATTTTTCGTGTATATAGATCAATCGGAGCGCCGATGACAAGTCCCGGGCAGCTACCCGCGCCTCGCGCAGATGCCCCCCGTCAGCCTTGTTCACCACCACGATGTCGGCCAGTTCCAGCACGCCTTTTTTGATGCCCTGCAACTGATCGCCGGTACGCGCCAAGGTCAACAAAACGAAGGTGTCGACCATATTGGCCACCGCTACCTCGGACTGGCCAACGCCGACGGTTTCGATTAAGATCACATCAAAACCAGCTGCCTCTAACAGGACAACTGTTTCCCGAGTGGCCTTCGTCACCCCGCCCAGGGTGCACGACGTCGGCGATGGCCGGATGTAGGCGTCCGGGTGTACCGCTAGCCGCACCATGCGAGTCTTGTCGCCAAGGATGGATCCGCCGGTACGGACCGATGACGGGTCGACGGCCAGCACCGCCACTCGATGACCCCGTTCGATCAGATGCATGCCAAGCGCCTCAATAGCGGTGGACTTTCCTACCCCGGGCACCCCGGTGATGCCCACCCGATGGGCGTTTCCAGCGTCCGGTTGCAATGCCAGTAGCAGCTGCTGCGCTTGCTCACGATGGTCGGAGCGAGTCGACTCCACCAACGTGATAGCCCGCGGCAATGCCACACGATCACCGCTACGGACAGCAGCAGCTAGCCTATCCACGGCGCTGTCTCTCACCATCTAGGTGAGAGTGTACCCCAGCCGCTCGGCGAGCTTATGCAGCAAGCCAATTGCAGCGTAGGCGATCACCGTCCCAGGAGGGAAGATGACAGTAGCCCCGGCAGCGTACAGCTCATCGAAGTCACCGGGAGGGATCACGCCGCCCACCACGATCATGATGTCAGGCCGGCCCACGTCAGCAAGCGCGTCTCGAAGTGCCGGCACCAGCATCAGGTGGCTAGCGGCCAGCGACGACACACCGATCACATGCACATCGTTGTCGGCCGCCTGGCGGGCAACCTCCTCAGGCGTGGAGAACAGTGATCCGACATCGACGTCAAACCCGATGTCGGCGAATGCCGTCGCGACAACCTTCTGCCCGCGGTCGTGGCCATCCTGGCCCATCTTGGCCACCAGAATCCTGGGCCGGCGACCATCAGCCTCGGCGAATTTTTTAACTAGTTCTATGGCGCTTGCGATATCGGTAGCCTTCCCAGTTTCTCCCACTTCCCGACGGTAGACCCCGGTGATGGTACGGATCTCCGCTTGGTGACGCCCATATACCCTCTCCAGCGCATCGGAGATCTCGCCGACAGTAGCTTTGACCCGGGCCGCGTTGATAGCAAGCGCCAACAAATTATTGCCAGCACGGCCATGGGACCGAGCGGCACCAGACAACTCGGCCAGAGCCGCGTTGACCGCCGACTGGTCCCGGTTTGCCCGCAGCTGCTGCAATTTGGCCACTTGTTCAGCACGCACCCGACTGTTCTCGACTCTGAGTACCTCGACCTCGTGATCCTCGTCGACTTGGTACTTGTTGACCCCGATCACCGGCTGACGCCCGGAGTCGATGCGAGCCTGGGTGCGCGCAGCCGCCTCCTCGATGCGCAGCTTGGGAATGCCGTCGCTAATAGCCGCAGCCATGCCGCCGTGCTCAGCGACCTCGGCGATATGAGCACGAGCACGGGCAGCCAGTTGATGGGTCAGCCATTCCACGTAATAAGAACCTCCCCACGGGTCAATCGGCCGCGTGGTGCCTGACTCCTGTTGCAATACCAGCTGAGTATTGCGGGCAATCCGGGCGGAAAAGTCGGTTGGCAGCGCCAACGCCTCGTCCAACGCGTTGGTGTGCAGCGACTGGGTATGGCCCTGTGTTGCGGCCATTGCCTCGATACAGGTGCGGGCCACGTTGTTGAACGGGTCCTGGGCGGTCAACGACCATCCTGAGGTTTGCGAATGGGTGCGCAGTGATAGGGATTTTGGGTTTTGGGGTCCAAATTTGGCGACCAGTTCACTCCATAACAGCCGGCCAGCACGTAATTTGGCAACTTCCATGAAGAAGTTCATCCCGATGCCCCAAAAGAAGGACAACCGGGGCGCAAAATTGTCAATGTCCAGCCCAACATCCAGGCCCGCCTTGATGTAGTCGACACCATCGGCCAAGGTGTATGCCAGCTCCAAATCTGCTGTGGCACCCGCTTCTTGGATATGGTAGCCAGAGATCGAGATGGAGTTGAACTTCGGCATTTTAGCGCTGGTGTAGGCGAATATATCGGATATGATCCGCATCGACGGCTTAGGTGGGTAGATGTAGGTGTTGCGAACCATGAATTCTTTGAGGATATCGTTTTGGATGGTCCCTGCCAGCTTCTCCGGCGGCACACCTTGTTCCTCAGCCGCTATCACATACAGCGCCAGGATCGGCAGCACAGCACCGTTCATCGTCATCGACACCGAAACCGACGAGAGGTCTATGCCATCGAACAATTGTCGCATGTCGAGGATAGAATCGATTGCCACACCAGCCATTCCGACATCACCCTGAACGCGAGGATGGTCGGAGTCATACCCTCGGTGAGTCGCCAAGTCGAAGGCTACCGACAGGCCCTTCTGACCGGCTGCCAGGTTACGACGGTAAAATGCGTTGGAATCCGCAGCGGTGGAAAACCCAGCATACTGACGGATTGTCCACGGTTGGTTGACATACATCGTCGGATAAGGTCCGCGCAGGTAAGGCGGCTCTCCGGGGAAACTATGCAACGGATAGCCGGCGGCCTCGGCGGCGGCACGGTCGGCAGCGATGTAGACTGGTTTGATATCGATACCTTCGGGCGTATGCCAGTACAGTTGATCAACTGTGTACCCGTGTGCTGAAGCAGCCGCGGCGACATGCTTTTCGACCGCCGCTTCGGAGGGTGGCCACAAGACACGATCGCTGCGCAGCGGGATATCGGCGAAACTGCCGACCACGAGTGTAGTTTCGCGAGCCGGCTGGCCACCGACGTCATGCACAGTCATCGTAGCTACGCCCCCAATCGGGTGAGCAGATTCGAAAGGGCATCGACCGCATTGATTTTCGCGGTGATATATTCATCTGGTCGACACTTGGCGTTGTTAATGTCACCCAGCGCTTTCTCGGTTCCCGCCAGGTAGACCCACGATACGCCGGCGCCTCGCGCCGCCCCCACCACGTCGGCGGCCTCGTCCTGATAGCGCAAGTCTGTGCCACAAACAACCACCACCATCGACGACCCGGCCATGAAACCAGCCTGCGCGACGGCTTGCACGACACCCGGTGCGTCCACTGATCCTGGGTTGATCGCCGCTATGCCGCCCGACGCCAGCAGATTCGTCGCGAACGTCGCCCGAATGTTGTGCTCAGCCAGCGGGCCCAGCGGCAGCAACAACACCTGCGGACGTGCACCGGTGCGGGCCAGATAAGCATCCGAACGATCCCGCAACGCTTCGAAGCCGGCAGCGTAACGCAACAGGTTTCCCGCAGCAGTCGCCGAAACAGGCGAACCGCCTTGCAGTAAAGCAGGCTCAGCTAAGTTCGGATATTCGTTGACACCGGTGATCGCGGTACGGCGATGCGCGATGTCGTCGGTACGGCGTGCGGCTGTTTCGTTGATCTGGCCGGCAAGGTAGTCACCGGCATCGACGAACCCACCGTAGGTCTCGATAACCTGAAAATGCTGCCAGGCCCGCTGAGCCAGTTGTTCGGTGAGGTTCTCGACGAACCAAGACCCTCCAGCTGGATCCAACACCCGGCCGACGTGTGACTCTTCCAACAGCAGCAGCTGGGTGTTACGGGCGATCCGACGCGCGAAGCTGGCCGCGATGCCGAGAAAGCCACCGGGAATCGCCACGTCGAACGGGAACACCAATACGGTGTCGGCACCACCAACGCCTGCACCGAACGCGGCCACCGTGCCGCGCAGCATGTTCACCCACGGGTCGCGCTGAGTCATCATCGGCAGCGACGTTTCTGCGTGCACAACTGTCGCGCCGCCTTCGGGGTCCCCCACAACCTCTGCGACACGCGCCCACAGTTGACGCATCGCCCGTAGCTTAGCGATGGTCAAAAACTGATCGTCGTCGGCAGCTAACCGAAAACTGATTTGCCGTAGCGCCTCGCTGACCGGCATCCCAGATTCGATGAGCACCCGCAGGTAGGCCACCGCAGCCGCAATCGCAGCAGCGAGCTCCCACGTCACGCTGGCCCCCAAATTGTGGAAAGCAGGCCCGTCGACGGTTATCGTCCGCACGCCACGGTCACCGGCGACCCGTGCCGCGACTGCAACCACCTGCTCGATCGACGGTGCCGGACGACCGCTCAGCGACGCGGTCAGCGGGTCGGCACCCAGATCGATCGATAGCATTGTGCGCCGACTCGAGTCCAACTGGGCCACTCGAGCCAACACCGCATCGCAGGCTTCGACGTAGTCAGCGCCCGCGTCAAGGATCACCGGGACCAAGTCCACGTACACACCGAGCAGCAGGCTGTCCAGCTGCCCAGGCGCTACCCCGGACTTGCCCACCCGGATTTGCAGCGCGCTGACCCCCTCCGCTAGCGCAGCCAGTATTGCCGTGTTTCCGGCCGTACCCTCGTCGGCAACCACAGGGGTGGTTGCCGACGAGGGTACGGCCGGAAACACTTCGGCAACCTTCCAGCCGGAATTGACATCGCGTAACGCGTCGCCACCGCGACGATAAGGCCATTCTCCTGGCAACGACGGTTCCAGCAGCTCGTCGAACGCGGTGTATAGCGGCCGGATGGCGAACCCGTCGTAGGTAGCAGTATCCAGCAGCCGCTCGGGCTGATCACCGAACGTGGCGGGGTCTCTCCGCATGCTCCTCGAGAGCACATCAGCGACCGCACTTCGCCACCGCCCGCGAATCTGTTCCAGTTCGGCGAACTCGGGTACATCTAGGGACACCGACTGCTCCTATTTACCAGCACAATTAGCGAGCCCTTGATGCAGGGCTTCAAGGATGCCATTCGATTTAGTTAAGGCTAATTGATCGCGGCGATCGTACAGTGCCACAATGAAGCAAGTCGGTAGCTCGGCGGCGAAACGCCAGCCATAAGAAACTGAATTATTGCTCTGCGCCCCTTGGGGTCTTAGCAGACGTGACGAGGGCCGCTAACTGTAAAATAGTCAACGAGCTGCACAATTGTACCAGTACGCAGGACGCGGCCAAGCTTCAAGTGTCCTGGCCGCGGATCATCGCGACCGTGGTTGGAATCACAGTTCTGGCTGCGTTGACGATGCGGGTTCCGGCACTCACCACTGCGCAGTTACGCGAGTGGGCGACATCGCTGGGCTCATGACTTCCGCTAACGTTTCTGATGATCGCCCACACCGTCGTCACGGTGGTGCCCATCCCCCCACACGACGTTCACTCTGGCGGCCGGGCTACTGTTTGGCCCAGTCAGTCGATGTGCTGATTGCGGTGCTGGTGGTCCGATGGCCGGGTGGCAGCTGCATCTCCTGATTCGGCACCAAAGCGGTCGGCATGGTGAATGAGCATCTGCAGGAGTGAGGCTGGCCCGCTGTGCTGTGGCTGCGGTTGATTTCTGCCATGCCTTTTCCACTATCAACAATGCCGCTACGTCTGCCGCACGGATACCACTCTAACACGTTGCCCACGCTGGATGGTCTGCTGCACAGCACCGCAGCTGTAGTGATCCTCGGCAACACGCTCGCTGGTTACGTGGGCCTAACACGATATATACACAATATATCTGGTATCATTATGTACAGGCGCCTTGGGTATGGCGGAACTGATCGGCGAGATCCGCCGCTATCAGCAACACCACAACCGCACATCGAATCAGAGCTCCTGCGAGGACCAACACGCCCCCGAACCGGCCGTCAGCCGTTAACCGACCGGTGCGGTGAACGCGTCTAAACACTTATAGGCAACGCCCTAATCGCGCTCCTCTCAGGATCAGCACGGCCGGACGCCAGCCTGGAAAAATTATGCGCCGCTAGGCTTCTAGTGCAGAAGAAACACCCATACACAAAGCCTGTCAAGGAAACTCAGGGCGCACATCTGGCTGTTCGTCAACTGGCTGGTAAAACATCGTCTCGGCTTTGGCGACCGCTTGAGCGATCGCCGGATCGGTCTCGATAGAGAACCAGTCCGCGACTTCGGTGTCGTCTTCGGCGGCAGCATGCTTGGCAACCTGATCTGAAAAGTCAACAGGGGACGGTTGGAACCGAAATACCCCGTCTTCACCCGGGGTGCCCAGTAGTTTGGTGAACCCTTGCAACGCCGTGCTGAAGTCGCTGGGGACCACCCACACCTTGTTGGCGTCACCACGCGCTATCTGCGGCAACACCTGCAGGTACTGGTACGCCAGCATTTCCGGAGTCGGCCTGCCGGCTTTGATCGCAGCGAACGTCTTCTCGATGGCCTTGGCCTGCCCCTGCGCCTGCAGATAGGCCGCGGCACGCTTACCCTGAGCACGCAGCATCCGCGACTGCCGGTCGGCCTCGGCGGTCAGAATCGCGGCCTGCTTGGCGCCCTCGGCGGCCAAGATCTGCGCCTGCTTGTTGCCTTCGGCCTGCTTTATGGCCGCCTCCCGGGCGCCTTCGGCGGTCAGGATCATCGCCCGCTTCTCCCGGTCGGCCTTCATCTGCTTTTCCATCGAAGCCTGGATCGACGGCGGTGGGTCGATACTGCGCAACTCCACCCGGGCCACTCGTAGTCCCCAACGACCAGTCGCCTCGTCCAGCACAACCCTCAGCTGAGCGTTGATCTGATCACGGGAGGTCAGAGTCTGCTCCAGCGTCATGCCACCGACGACATTGCGCAGCGTGGTCGTGGTGAGCTGTTCAACCCCAACAATGTAATTGCTAATTTCATACACCGCCGCCTGCGGAACGGTGACCTGGAAGTAGACTACGGTATCGATATTTAGGGTCAAGTTGTCCTCGGTGATCACCGGCTGCGGCGGAAAGGACACCACCCGCTCCCGCAAGTCTACTCGAGCGCGAACACGGTCAATAAAGGGCGCCAACAAGGTCAGCTGCCCGCTGACGGTACGGCTGTATCGACCTAGCCGTTCGATTACCGCAGCTTCGGCTTGTGGAATCAACGCAATCGACTTGGCCACCACAACGATGGCAAATATCGCCAGAACGGCGAGCAACACCAGACCTGCCACCACACCTTGCACTGGGGTTCCTTTCTTCGCAGGGTTCTACCGACGCTCTTACCCGTTCCTAAACACCATCGCCGTGGCGCCGTCGATGTGCACGACAATTACCGACTCGCCGGCTTCATACACATCGTCGTCGTTCAACGGGCGGGCCGTCCACACCTGACCGTCCAGCTTGACCTGACCCTCATTGCGGGCAACGCGATCAAGCACCAGGGCGGCCCTGCCTTCTAGCGCCTTTATGCCCAGCTGTGCTCCCAGGGCGGGCGTTAACCGCCGCACCGCAGGCCGAACCAACGTCAGCAGCAGAACCGAGACGATCAGGAACACCGTCCCGTCGGCCCAGATTGGCCAATCCGTCAGCCAGCTACTTACGGCCGAGGCCAGCGCACCACCGCCGAGCATCAACAAAAACATGTCGCCCGTTAGCACCTCCGCACCGGCCAGCACCAGCGCGAAAATCAGCCAAACCAGCGCGACAGGCATGCGGCCAGAATACGCGCAATCGGCCTTCTTGGTGCCGAACAACTACACTGCGAAATCATGTGGTGTCCCAGTGTTTCGCTGTCCGTGTGGGCCAACGCCTGGCTCGCCGGGAAGGCTGCGCCCGACGACCTATTGGATGCGTTATCACTTTGGGCGCCAATGCAATCAGTTGCCGCATATGACGCCGTCGCGGCCGGCTATACCGGACTGCCGTGGCCCGACATTCACGATGCCGGAACGGTCTTGCTGTTACAAACTCTGCGTGCCGCAGTCGGCAGGCCGACGAAGTCGACACCCAATGACCCACATCGGTTGCGTGGGACGATAAATGTGGTACTGCCGGTGCCTGGCGACGTGCACGGGCTGGCTACGGGCACGCAATTCGAGCATGATGCCCTAGCTGCGAGCGAGGCGGTGATCATCACCAATCCGCACGATTCCAGAACCGCCGTCGGACTCGTCCCGGAGTACTCCTACAACAATCCCGAGCAGGACACCGACAGCGAAGATACACGTCTCCCCGAATTGTCTGCGCTATCTTGGATAGTGTACTCACTACCCGGCGTACCCGCGTTCGGCCATCACAAACTGGACGATGCCGAGTACGCACTGCGATCCGCAGTACGTTCTGCCGCCGATGCGCTCGACACCATCGAGCTAAATGGCACGACAGCCAACATAACCGATCCGCGGGGACTTGTCGAACAATTGCTGGAATCCTCACGGCAACACCGAGTTCCCGACCACGCGCCATCACGTGCATTGCGGGTATTGGAAAACGCGGCTCACGTTGATGCGATCATCGCGGTAAGCACCGGCTTAACACCAGTCGGAACTCACTCCTCATTGTCCGACATCGAGATCGCCAGCAATGCGCTGCGACCGCTCACCGCAGTGGTACGGTCGGCAAGGATGGCCGCGGTCAACGCAATCCTGCACTCGGCCTGGCCCGACTGACTGCACCGCGCCATAAAAATCCGCGCCAGACTCTACCTACGCAACACAGTGTGGTAGACTACACGGCACACCATTGATGCTGGCCAAGCAACCCGGCACCGGATCGGAGTCATTCACCCGAACGGGCACGCGGCTGTGCGTGAGCTCGTCTATCAACCCTGCGGCCAGCCGAGCGAACCGCCGATCGGCGTTGGGTGTGGCAGCTCGGGCGAACGCGATGCCTGCCGCTTCGGCTTGAGATCGCAATTCGTGATCTAAATCCCACACCACCTCAATATGGTCAGCGACGAACCCAATAGGACAGACGATAACGGCTTTGGTGCCGACAGCCGCCAGCTTAATGAGTTGATCGCCAACATCGGGCGCTAGCCATGGAACGTGCGGAGGCCCCGATCGAGACTGCCAGGTCAGGTCGTAGTCAGTATATCCAGCACCGGCCGCGACGAGTCTTGCAGCATAACCGACTTGGCGGCTATAGAGAGCAGGACCGCAGCGTCGGTCGGTGGCCACTGGAACCGAATGCGCGGTGAACACCAGCCGCGCCTCGCTGCGCAACGCAGCGGGCAAGCTGGCGGCGGCCGCTATGATGGCGTCGACGAACATCTCGACGAAAAGCGGATGGTCGAAGTAGGGCCGCAATTTAACCAGTTTGGGCGCTTCCGTCCCAGCGCACCGACGAGCACGGGCAATGGCTTCAACATACTTCGTGCAGCCGGAATAGCCACTCCACGCCGACGTGACGAACACAGCAGCACAGCGAACACCATCGTCTCGCATGGCCACAACGGAATCTTCTATGTAGGGTTCCCAGTTACGGTTGCCAAAATAGACGGGCAGGCTCAGCTCCGCTTGCAGCTCATTGACCAGGGCTAAGTTGATCCCATTGATTGGTGACACTCCACCGAAATGCAGGTAATGCTCGGCGACTTCGTCAAGACGTTCGGGTGGTACGTCTCGTCCCTGGGTGATGTTCTCCAGAAACGGCCGCACCTGCTCGGGTCCCTCTGGCCCGCCGAAGGACAGCAATAGGGCTGCTTCGAAAATCATTGCCGTTTAGAGTAGTTGGGTACTAGCGCCGCCGTCGGCGTAGATGATGGTACCGGTAGTAGCCGGCAACCACTCAGACAGTAGCGCACACACCGTCTTAGCAACTGGCGTGGGGTCCTTCATGTTCCAGCCTATCGGGGCACGCTGATCCCAACCCTCCTCGAGCAGCTGCATCTGGGCACCAGCCTCCTCACCGAGTGCACCACCGACGATAGCGCTCATAGCCAGTGTCCGGATAGGACCCGCCGCAACGAGATTGGAGCGTACGCCGTACTTTCCGGCCTCGCGCGCAACAAAACGATTGACCGACTCCAGCGCGCTCTTGGCCACCGTCATCCAGTTGTAAGCAGGCATGGCCCGGGTCGGATCGAAGTCCATGCCCACGATGGAGCCGCCAGGGTTCATGATCAGCAGCAGCGCCTTGGCCAACGAGGCGTACGAGTACGTCGAGATGTGGATACCCTTGGAGACGTCCTCATAGGGCGCATCGAAGAACGGGTTGATGCCCATCCCCGTCTGCGGCATGAAGCCGATCGAGTGCACCACGCCGTCGAGCTTATTACCTTCGCCGATCTCGGCCATCACCCGCTCGGCGAGCGTGGCCAAGTGCTCTTCGTTCTGCACGTCGAGTTCGATCAGCGGCGCCTTGTCTGGCAGCCGGTCGGCGATGCGCTGAATTAGCCGCAACCGATCGAATCCGGTCAGCACCAACTGCGCCCCCGCTTCCTGGGCTACCTTGGCGATGTGAAACGCGATCGACGACTCGGTGATGATCCCGCTAACCAGAATCCGTTTGCCTTCGAGCAGTCCTGCCATGTCCGTCCTTGTATGTGTTCGATACTGTCTCAGTGGCCCATACCCAGGCCGCCATCGACCGGGATCACCGCGCCCGAGATGTATCCAGCATCCTCGGATGCCAGGAAGCTGACGACACCGGCGATCTCTTCGACCGCGCCGATTCGCCCCAACGGAATTGCTTGCAACGCGGCTTCCTGGTATCTCGAGTCCATGGCACGGGTCATCTCAGTGTCGATGAAGCCGGGAGCCACGATGTTGGCAGTGATCGACCGCGAACCCAGCTCGCGAGTCAACGACCGGGCCATCCCGATGAGGCCCGACTTGGATGCGGCGTAGTTCGCTTGCCCGGGTACACCGCTAAGCCCGACGACCGATCCCATAAAAATGTAGCGACCGAACCGCCGCTTGATCATGTTACGTGACGCCCGCTTGGCGACCCGAAAGACACCGGTCAGGTTGACGTCGATGACTTTCTGGAATTGCTCCTCACTCATCCGCATGATCAGCATGTCGAACGTTACACCAGCGTTGGCCACGACCACCTCCACCGGCCCCTGGTGTTCCTCAACTGCTTTGAAGGCAGCATCGATGGCATCGTTGTCGGTGACGTCGCACTCGACACCGAAAAACCAGTCAGGGACGCCGGACGCCCGGTGGGTCACCGCCACCCGATGCCCATCAGCGACCAGGCGGCGCGCCACCGCCAACCCGATCCCCCGGTTTCCGCCAGTGACCAGTACTGAACGAGACACGAATGCGGGTTTACCCCTTTCAGGGGCTGCTGGGACCTTGGCAGCGGCGTCAGTCACCCCGCCAACCTATCGCCTCACCGCGGTCAATCCGACATCGGCTGGTCTGACACTGACGCAAATGTACAAAAACTAAGTCGGCAGCCGGCGGTTGATCAGCAGCGCCGTCAGCGCCGTCAGCGCCAGCACCAGGACACCCAGCCGCAGCCAGCCCGCGCTGGCGTCACCCTTGATGGTCTCGTAGCCGATCTGCTGCTGCAGTGACGCATAAACGGCTTTTAGTTCCGCTAAGGTCGCCGCATTATACGAGTTCCCACCGGAGAGCTGGGCGACCTTCTTCATCGTCTCGTCGTCGACGGGCACCGGCTGACGCTGACCGTTAATCTCAACGAAGCCGTACGCGGTACCGAACGAGATCGTCGAGATTGGCACGCCCTGGTCCTTGGCTGTGCGCGCAGCAGTATAAGCCCCCTTGGGGTTGTCCGGGTTGGTCGGCATCGTCTCCTTGCCGTCAGAGAACAAAACGATACGCGCCGGTGGTGGCATGTCACCGCCGCCGATCACCGCACCGACGGTGGCGATGGCCTGCAACGCGGTAAAGATGGCCTCTCCAGTAGCGGTACGGTCGGCGAACTGCAATTTGTCGAGCGCGTTCTTGGTGGCGTCCCGATTGGTGGTTGGTGACACCAGCACCGTTGCCGTGCCCGCGTAGGCAATCAGTCCAAGATTGATGCCTGGAGTCAGCGCGCCGGCAAACTGTTTCGCAGCCTCTTGCGCCGCAACCATCCGATTGGGTTCGACGTCGGTGGCACGCATCGACTGCGATACGTCGATCACCAGCATGACCACCGCGCGGTTACGTGGAATCCGAACGTCGTTCGTCGGCCCCGCCATCGCAATGGTAAACAGCAACAACGCCAACATCAGCAGAATCGCGGGCACGTGCCGCCATTGAGCAGTTCGTTTGGGAGCGACGCTTTCCAGCAGCTGCATGTTGGCAAACCGCAGCATGCGTCGCTGGCGTGTCACCTGCATCACGACGTAGAACGTGGCTAGCCCAAGAACAATAAGGATGAACAGAAAAAACCACGAGTGTTCGAAACCGGACAGCGACATCGGCCCCAGCAACGGCAACGTCATAGCCAACCCGCCTTAAAAGGTGCGAACGTGTGTGCCACATCAGTCACTGGCGTCTCGCCAATGCCCCACGCCGACGGGATTCGACGAAACGGACGATGTCAGCGATCCAGTCCCGGTCGGTGCGCAGCGACATTAGCGGTGCTCCACAATTGCGCAAGCTGCGGGAGACATCGGCGCAGTGAGCGGCGGCGGCCCTCGCAAAGTCGTCACGCAAAGCTGCATCAATGGTGAACTCTCGGGTGACACCAGTTTCGGCGTCCTGCAAGACAACCTCGCCAATGTCGGGCAGTGCTACATCGCGGGGGTCGAGCACCTCGATACCGAGTACCTCATGCCGGGCCGCAATCGCGCGTAGCGGGCGCATCCAGTTAATCGGTCCTAGGAAATCGCTTATAATCACGGCCATTCCGCGGCGGCGTTCCGGCCGGCGCAGTGCGTCGATGGCAGCCGTCAAGTCGCCACGTACCCCGACCGGCGCCTTAGGCGTGGTAGCGATGGTGCGCAACAGCGTCTGCTCATGTTGGCGTCCGGAACGTGCCGGTACCCGGGCCATTCTCGCGCCGTTGCAGATCAGCGCTCCGAGCCGGTTTCCGCCACCACTGTTGAGAAAGGTGATCGCCGCCGCCGCCGCCACCGCCAAGTCACGTTTCTCGCAGATGGTGGTGCCGAAGTCCAGGCTGGCCGACATGTCGATCACCATCCAGGTCTCTAGTTCACGGTCAGCTATCATCTGCCGAACGTGCGGGTGGGTCGTGCGTGCGGTGACCGCCCAATCCATACGGCGGACGTCGTCGCCAGGCTGATACTCGCGCGACTCTCCCGGCTCTGATCCCGGGCCCGAAATCAGGCCGAGGTGGTCACCATGCAGGACACCGTCGAGTTTGCGTTTGACTATGAGCTCGAGTGTCCGCAACGCCGCCGATAGCTTCAGGTCGTCGATCTGCCCGCGCTGCATCGACGGCGGGTGGAGCGCCCCTGGCCTCGCGGCGGGGTTTGGATCGATCACCGACCGCTGGCCGCGACCGCGGCTTGCATCACCGGAGATATCGATTGGCCTTGCTGCGGAACGGCATTCACCTGTGGCAGGGCAACCGTCTGCAGAACACGGTTGATGACAATTTCCGGGGAGATTTCGTCGGCAAGCGCGTTGTAGGTTAGCACCAAGCGGTGCCGTAGTACGTCGGGAATAACCTCGATGACGTCCTGCGGGATCACGTAGTCGCGACCCCGCACCAAAGCCAACGACCGAGATGCCTTGATGATGCCCAATGAAGCACGTGGGGATGCGCCGAACGAAATCCACGTCTTAACGTCGTTCATGCCCAGCTGCTCGGGGTGACGGGTGGCGGTTACTACGCGCACCACATAGTCAACCAGCGCATGGTGAACAAAGTTGTTGGCCGAAATCTCCTGCAGCCGCAACAGATCGCCAGGATTCAAGATCTGTTTGGGCACCGGTGGGGTGACACCCATCCGGTAGATAATCTCGCGCTCCTCCTCGGACGAAGGGTAGCCAACGTTGATCTTGAACAGAAAACGGTCGCGCTGCGCCTCGGGCAACAAATAGACACCCTCGTGCTCGATCGGGTTCTGCGTCGCCATTACCAGGAACGGGTTGGGCAGTGGGAACGTCTTGCCCCCTATGGACACATGGCGTTCTTGCATAACCTCCAGCAGCGCCGACTGCACCTTCGCCGGGGCCCGGTTAATCTCATCGGCCAGCAGGAAGTTAACCACCACCGGGCCAAGCTCGGTGTCGAATTCTTCCTTGCCCTGCCGATAGATACGGGTGCCAATGATGTCGGTGGGCACCAGGTCGGGGGTGAATTGGATGCGCGCGAAGGTCCCACCGACTACCCGCGCGAAGGTCTCCACTGCCAGCGTCTTGGCCACACCGGGCACACCCTCGAGCAGGACGTGTCCTTTGGACAACAGACCGACTAGCATCCGCTCAACGAGTTGGTCTTGGCCGACGATGATTCGCTTAACCTCGAAAAGTGCACGCTCCAAGGTGTGCACTTCGGCAGCCAACCCGTCAACGCCATCCGGAAGAGCCTCATGAACCTTCGGGCCTGATTGCCCACCCGGGTCCGAACAACCGTCGGCGCCCACGGGCAACCCTCCTGCTGATGTCATCACGCCCCTTTCTCGGCTCAACAGATAAAGCTCAATCGGACACGGCCAAAGATCACGGCGTGCCCGTGTTCAACTATTCCAGGCCTCGTGGATTCCGTCGACGCCGCGGTTCCGTCGATCAACCCCCAGTCTTTGAACGAGCCGGAACGGCCCGAGGTGAGGCCACCCCAGCCGAACAGCAACTAGGGACAAACCACGTCGGCCCAGACCACCAGCTTGGCAACGCACCGAATCAAGACTCGATGATCCGCGTCACAAACGGCGTCATACCAGCCTCACGCACCGGGCTGACGGTGACTTTGCCGGCGCTGCTAGATGCTTCCAACATCTGACCGTTGCCCAGATACATGGTGACATGCTGACCCCCACCCGGGCCGTAAAAGATCAGGTCACCGCGCTTGGCCTGGTTGGGAGAAAGGTGGCGACCGGCATTGTATTGATCACCGGAAAACCGCGGGATCAGCACGCCGACGCCAGCGAACGCGTATCGCATCAGACCCGAGCAATCGAAACCGGTAATGTTGGCGCCGTCGCCGACCCCCTTGCTAGGACCATGCAGCGAGCCGCCGCCCCACGAATACGGCACCCCCATCTGTGCCCCACCCCGCTTGATCACGTACTCGATGGCCTGACCACCGTAGACCCGCGGAATCCGGCCTCCCGGGTTGCTGGGTGTGGTCGCGGCGTTGGAAGGATCGCCACCGAGATTGATCCCCAGCCTACCCAAAAATTGCTTACCCAGATCGAGCGTGGTCTGGGTTGCCTGAGCGGTGACCTGCAGCGAAGCGTTGGCAACAGCGAGCGGATCTCCCGGGGCCCCCGCACTCACCGCTGCTGGCAATGTCGGATCCCACTGCCCGGGGTCCGCCGTAGCAGGTATCGTGACAACGGTAATCATCCCGGCCACCATCGCGGTGAGCACGACCAGATTGGTCATGCGACAATTCTTGTGGCGCATAGCTCCTCGTTGATATTCAGCCTCGTTTAGTATTCGATGTAGCGGACCACATACGGGGTCATGCCGCTGGTACGCACAGGTGCAACACGAACCCTCAAGCCGATGTCCGGAGCCTCAAGCATCTGGCCATTGCCGAGGTAGATCGTCACGTGCTGGCTGCCGCCCGGGCCATAGAAGATGACGTCGCCGCGGCGCATCTGAGCAGACGGGATCTTGCGGCCCAGGTTGTACTGAGAGCCCGAGTAGTGCGGCAGCCGGATACCCACCCCGGCGAACGAATACAAAACCAGCCCCGAACAGTCGAAGCCAGAAATCCCAGCGCCTGAGTCGATTCCCTTACTCGGGCCAGCCGCGTTGCCACCACCCCAGGAGTAGGGCACACCGACCTGCGATATTCCGCGACGTATCACGTATTCGGAGGCCTGCCGTCCGTAAACCCGCGGAATACGTCCCTGCGTCGAACCAGTCGGGGCGTTGGTGATACCAGTGTCGGTCGGTTTCAAGATACCCAGTTGCTGCAAGAAGTTGCGCCCCATGCTGGCGGTGACCTGCGCCGAAGTCGCCGCATACCCCAATACCTGGTTAATCACCGCGATAGGGTCGCCCGGGATGTTGGCGCTGGGGATCTGCGGCAACGTGGGGTCCCAGCCGTCCCATTTGCGGCCTCCGGCCGGGCCAGCTGAAGCTGGCGAATCGGGTTCCCACCGGTCGCCGAACGGTGGCTTGCCGGGCCCGCCTACCCCTGCCGCCCATGTTGCGGCCTCTAGTTGGGCCACTTCGAGCTTGGCCTGAGCCTCGTCACGCTCAGCAGCCAGGCGATTGACTGCGCCCCGCTGCTCATCAAACTTGCGCTTGGCCGCGGTGAACGCAGCCACCGCAGCATCCATGCTGACCTTTGCATCGTCAGCGGCCCTATCGGCCTTTTGCTTGGCCAGCCGCGCAGCCGACTCCTTGTTCACCTGCTCGATTCGAGCCCGCTGCAGATTGGCCATGACCGCCTGGGAACTGGCGGTCAGCATCCTGGCGGCGGTCTCGGTGACAATAATGTCGTCCGGGCTGGTAGCAGTCAGGTAGCTGCCCGACGGGCCATTCATATATGTGGCGGCAGCGAAGCGGTCAAACCGATGCTGAGCAGAATCGATCGCCGCATTCGCGTCCTTGACTGACTGCTTGCTGATCTCGAAGTCGTGTTCGGCCGCTACCGCGTTGTCCCGGGCCATCTCCACACTGACCATCGCCTTGTTAACACTTTGCTCTTCGGTCTTGATGGCTGCGCCGAGATCGTCTAGGCGCTGGTTGGCCTTGGCGACGTCGGCAATCAAGGTGCCTAAGCTGTCGACACCCGGATCAGCGGTCGCCAACCCCGGTAGGCATACCAGCAGGGCAGCACTCACGAGTGACAGAATGGTCGGCCGCACAAACCGTGCGGTCGGTGGCGCAACAGAGCCACAGCGGGGCCGTTTCATTCGACTCGGATCTCCTAGTGGCTCAACACGGACGGACGGCGCCAACCACTACTTTCACGAAACACCGATGACAACATGAGCATTAGTCGCACCGTACGTCACATCTGACGCTGAGGAAACGCAAGTCACAAACTGCACTCTGTACGTGCGATTACTGTGACCAAACAGTGATCTACTGGGTTTGCCGTAACACGCGCCACGGCCAGGGTGACCACACTGGAAGAACCGTACTTAGCTGGCTAGTCGGCCCGATTCACGTTTTCTGCCAAGGTATCGGCGGAGTCTGCTGATGTTACTGATCGCTTGCTGCGCATCTGCATAAACCTAGTGCCAACGGCTGTCGCAAGTACCCCAATCAACAATACGATGGTCAACACGGTCCAAGGAAACTCGGAGACATTTAGTTCACCCAGGAAATTCTGCGCGGACTGCACGGGGTTGCCGGTCTTGGAGACATCTTCGCCCGCCTCCAGCGTAACACGCGGGTAATGCGTGCTGTAGCTGCCGACGTAGTTAGGACTAAGCGTGAGGACCGTGACATCTGGGTAGTCGGCGCCAACCACGGTGGCAATATCACGCAAAGGCGTATCGTTCGGGAGGTCATAGTCGAGCAACACGATCTTGAGGTTGATGCCCTCGGCCTGCGCATGGTTGACCACCTCGAGTAATCCCGGCATGGCGACCGGTGATGCACTAACGCCGGTCGCGGCGACCTCAGACTTGACCACGGTTATATCGACATCTTGCGGAATGTAGATCGCTAGCATGGGGATCGTCTGAGGTTGTTGGACGACAACATTTTGCCCGTTCATCAATGTCTCCCTCCAATCGTTTCGTATCCCAGTGCTATAAGCACCGTACGCGACACTCGACGTAGAGATTGCCGTGAGGGCTGCAATTTGTTGTCGCAACAATGAAAAGTGGCAGCAATATTGCTGAAGCATAAATTGAGGAGATGGGGGTCAACACACGCCTCGCGCGACAAAACTGACACAGGTACATGCCAACGCAATGCAGGACAAGCGTACTGTTAACGTGGCAGCGCGCCGTCAACACGGCCCGTCAACGGGCGAATGTAATCCCAGGGAGTTGATGTGAGTAGCCAAGATTCGATGAACTCGTTTTCAGCCCGCGACACACTGAAAATCGGTGACAATAGTTACCAGATCTACCGGTTGGACGCCGTCTCCAATACCAAAAAACTTCCGTACAGCCTCAAAGTGCTCGCCGAGAACCTACTACGCAATGAAGACGGCAAGAATATCACCAAAGACCACATCGAAGCGATCGCGAACTGGGACAGGCAGGCGGAACCCAGCATCGAAATCCAGTACACACCGGCCCGTGTCGTCATGCAGGACTTCACCGGCGTGCCGTGCATCGTCGACTTAGCCACGATGCGGGAGGCCATCGGGGATCTCGGCGGCAACCCGGACAAAGTCAACCCACTGGCGCGAGCTGACCTGGTGATCGACCACTCGGTGATCGCCGATCTGTTTGGCCGCGCCGACGCGTTCGAGCGCAATGTCGAAATCGAGTACCAGCGCAACAGCGAGCGCTATCAGTTCCTGCGGTGGGGACAAGGCGCGTTCAACAACTTCACAGTGGTACCACCGGGCACCGGCATCGTGCACCAGGTCAACATCGAATATCTGGCGAGTGTCGTGATGACTCAAGCGAATGCCCAGGGAACAATAGTGGCATACCCCGATACCTGTGTAGGCACCGACTCGCATACCACGATGGTCAACGGTCTCGGTGTCCTAGGCTGGGGCGTGGGTGGCATAGAAGCTGAGGCCGCCATGTTGGGTCAGCCGGTATCGATGCTGATCCCGTGGGTGGTCGGCTTCAAGCTGACCGGTGAAATTCAGCCGGGTGTTACAGCCACCGACGTCGTGCTGACTGTCACCGAGATGTTGCGCAAGCACGGTGTCGTCGGCAAGTTCGTCGAGTTCTACGGCGAGGGCGTGGCCGAGGTACCGCTGGCTAATCGCGCCACTCTGGGCAATATGAGCCCTGAATTCGGTTCCACTGCAGCAATTTTTCCGATCGATCAAGAGACGATTAACTACCTGAGGCTCACCGGGCGCACGCCTGAGCAAGTTGCCCTGGTCGAGGGTTACGCCAAAGAGCAGAGCATGTGGCACGACCCTAAGCATGAGCCGGCATTCTCCGAATACCTCGAACTAAACCTCTCCGACGTGGTGCCGTCGATCGCCGGACCGAAACGTCCGCAGGACCGAATCTGTTTGGCGCAAGCCAAGTCCACGTTCCGCGCGCAAATTCCCAAGTATGTTGGTGGTGGTGGTTCGTTCCACAACCAACATTCGAAGTTGGACGAGGTAGTCGAAGAGACATGCCCAGACAGCGACCTGAGGAAGCTGTCGTTCACCAACGACGATGAGATGGTAATACAATCCGCGGCCGCTCATGCAAATGGCCGAATAAGCAACCCGGTGCGCATCAAGGCACAAGAACGCGGTGAGTTCGTGCTCGACCACGGCACGGTGGTGATCGCCGCAATCACATCGTGCACCAACACCTCTAATCCTGAGGTTATGTTGTGCGCGGCGTTGCTTGCCCGCAACGCCGTTGAACAGGGACTGGCCTCCAAGCCATGGGTGAAGACCACGATGGCGCCGGGCTCGCAGGTGGTCAACGACTACTACGAACGGTCCGGTCTGTGGCCGTATTTAGAAAAACTCGGCTTCTATCTGGTCGGCTACGGCTGCACCACGTGTATTGGTAACTCTGGCCCACTTTCCGAGGAGATTTCGAAAGCGATCAACGACAACGACCTTTCGGTGGCCGCTGTGCTGTCGGGAAACCGAAACTTCGAGGGTCGCATCAACCCCGATGTGAAGATGAACTATTTGGCCTCGCCACCGCTAGTGATCGCCTACGCGCTAGCCGGGACAATGGACTTCGACTTCGAAAGCCAGCCGTTGGACACAAATAAAAACGGCAAGGCTGTCTACTTGAAAGACATCTGGCCCTCGCAAAAAGACGTCACCGACACCATCGCCTCGGCGATCAATCAGGAGATGTTCATCAATAACTACGCCGACGTTTTCAAGGGCGATGAACGCTGGCGTAACCTGCCAACACCAAGCGGCAATACCTTTGAGTGGGAACAGAATTCGACATATGTGCGCAAGCCTCCCTACTTCGAGGGAATGTCTGTGGAACCCAAGCCAGTGCGTAACATCACGGGAGCGCGAGTGCTGGCGCTGCTGGACGACTCGGTGACCACCGACCACATCTCCCCCGCTAGCGCCATCAAGCCGGGTACCCCAGCAGCACAATACCTCGACGCGAACGGCGTCGACCGCAAGGACTACAACTCCTTCGGGTCGCGTCGCGGTAACCACGAAGTCATGATCCGTGGCACATTCGCCAACATCAGACTGCGCAATAGGCTGCTGGACGACGTTGCCGGCGGGTACACCCGCGACTTCACCAAGCCCGGCGCTCCGCAGGCGTTCATCTACGACGCGGCACAAAACTACGCGGCAAAAAACATTCCACTGGTGGTGCTAAGCGGCAAAGAATATGGGTCCGGATCATCGCGCGACTGGGCAGCCAAGGGCACATTGCTGTTAGGAGTGCGTGCGGTAATCGCCGAGTCGTTCGAACGCATCCACCGCTCCAACCTGATTGGTATGGGCGTTATCCCGCTGCAATTCCCGCAGGGCGAGTCGGCTTCGTCGCTCGGGCTGGACGGTACCGAAGTGTTCGAGATCAGCGGTATCGATGTGTTCAATAATGGCAAGACACCAAAGACGGTGCATGTCAAAGCCAGCAAGGCCACCGGAACCACAGTGACGTTCGACGCGGTGGTGCGCATAGACACCCCCGGTGAGGCCGACTACTATCGCAACGGCGGAATTCTGCAGTACGTGTTGCGCAGCATACTGAAGTCGAGCTAATCCATTACCCGTGCCCAAAGTCAGTGAAGACCATCTGGCGTATCGTCGCCGTCGAATCCTCGACGGCGCCCGCCGTTACTTTGCCGAATATGGCTATGACAAGGCCACCGTAGGTCGACTGGAACAAGCAATCGGAACATCACGCGGCGCGACCTTCCATCATTTCCGGAACAAGTACACAACTGTTTTTCGCCTTGGTCCACGAAGATGCCGAGCGGATGGCCGATGTCGCGGCACGCTCAGGTCTGATTCAGATGATGCGCGACATGCTCGCCACACCCGACCAGTTCGACTAGCTGGTCACCAGGTTGGAAATCACCCGAAAGTTGCGAACCGACAGAGCATTCAGTCGCGAATGGGCAAAATACTCCGCGGAGTTGACCGCGGCGACAACGGATAGACTGCATCAACAAACAGAGGCCGACCGGGTGCGTGACGATGTTCCGAGCTACGTACTGCAATGCTACCCAAACCTGGTTGTGGATGGATTGCTAGCCCGATTGGCGTCCGGAGAAAATCCGCAGCGGCTCGGCGCGATCCTGAACTTAGTAGAGAACTCGGTGCGCCGCAGGTAAATTCTGCCGGTGGTGAAACCACAAGCTGGAGAGCACCGACCACTTGCGGGGGGAACGGCACTGCAATCACGGGGACAGGATCTCGCAGTGACGCTACACTCGTGGCTAGCCCACCAGCAGAACTAACGTGGCCGAGCGCGGTGGTTGAGACCGGCCACAACTACGCATTGTGGTGCCCGACTCGCGCATCATGCGGTGAATGGGGATCTGTATGACTTGCCGGTGGTGGCCACCGGGCTGAGGATACTGGCCCCCACCCCCATAGGCATGCCACAATTCATCGCACGCCTTCTTCGGGTTCCTAATCACGCCTCCACGCCCTAAGTTCATAGCGTATAGAACCCGTCGGCCGCTGCGGGGCCACTTTGGCTGAAAAGGCCTGCACGGTCGGCCTTCAATCGATCAGGACAATTCAATGAGATCTTGATACTCGTCGGACCAATAGTCTTCAGTGCCGTCAGGCAGCAGCACGACGCGTTGCGGATCCAGCGCCTTTGCCGCTCCGGGGTCGTGCGTTACCAATACCACTGCACCCTGATAACTACACAACGCATCGAGCACCTGCTTGCGCGACGCGGGATCGAGATTGTTGGTCGGTTCGTCGAGTAGTAGCACGTTAGCCGTGGACGCCACCAGGCCTGCGAGTGCGAGTCGGGTCTTCTCACCACCGGAAAGGGTGCCAGCCAGTTGGTCGAGCTGTGGGCCGCTGAACATGAAAGCGCCGAGCAGGCCGCGCAAATCCTGTTCGCCGGACTCGGGTGCAGCGTGCCGGATGTTCTGCCAGACGGTGTCTTCGTTATCGAGCGTGTCATGTTCCTGCGCGAAATAGCCGATCCGCAAACCGTGTCCAGGTTCCAGCCTGCCGACGTCGGGCTTCTCGACGCCGGCCAGCACTCGCAACAGCGTGGTCTTGCCGGCGCCGTTGAGGCCCAGCACGACCACTCGCGAACCGCGGTCAATAGCCAGATCGACACCAGTGAACACTTCAAGGGAACCGTACGTCTTGCTTAATCCCCTGGCAACCAGCGGCGTGCGCCCGCACGCCGCTGGTGTAGGAAACTTGATCTGAGCCACCTTTTCGACGACCCGTTCCTCGTCGAGTGCTGCCACCATTCGATTGGCTCGACGCAACATATTTTGAGCCGCAACCGCTTTGGTTGCCTTAACACCCATCTTGGCGGCTTGCTTCCGCAAAGCAGTGGCCTTGCGTTCAGCGTTGACGCGTTCTCGGCGGCGGCGCTGCTCGTCGGTGGCCCGGGAGTCGAGGTACTGGTGCCAGTCCATGTTGTAGACATCAACCTTGCCGAGCACGGCGTCCAGGAACCACACACGGTTGACGACATCAGCGATCAACTCGACGTTGTGGCTGATCACTACCAGTCCACCGGTGTGCGAACGCAAGAATTCTCGCAGCCACCCAAGCGAGTCGGCATCGAGGTGGTTGGTTGGCTCATCGAGCAGGAGCGTGGTTCCCGAACCGGAAGCACCGGCTCCTCGTTCGGATGCTGCGAACAGAATGCGCGCCAGCTCTACCCGACGGCGCTGACCTCCCGACAAGGTGCGCAACTGCTGGACCAGTACCCGTTCAGGCAGACCTAGACTCGCGCATATCCGGCCAGCTTCACTTTCGGCGCTATAGCCTCCCAACGCAACGAATCGCTCCTCGAGCTGGCTGTAGCGACGGATTGCACGGTCACGCACATCGTCGTCGGCTATCTCGGCCATCAAAGCCTGCTGCTTTTCTAGATCGGTTAGCAGCACGTCCAACCCGCGGGCGGACAGCACCCGTTCTCGGGCTAACACGTCAAGATTGCCCTCTTTGGGATCTTGTGGCAGGTAACCAATCTCGCCGGTCCGAGTGACCGACCCGGCATAGGGTTCAGTTGCCCCTGCCAAAATGCGCAGGGTGGTGGTCTTGCCTGCGCCGTTGCGTCCAACCAGACCAATGCGGTCGCCGGGCTGCACGCGTAAGTCCGGACCGTCGGGTGAGAGCAAGATGCGCGCACCAGCCCGGACCTCAAGGTCCGTGGCCGTGATCACATTCGGCTCTCCTTGTGTTGATCATCGTCACTTGTCTTCGGTAAACACTGCCGGCCGCTTCTCTACGCCCTCCGACCAACCGCTTCTTCAACGTTGGCGGTGAGTTAGCCGAACGAAAAGATGTCCCAGACCCTTGGCCTGCATGTAGCTTCTTAGGGTAGCGGCGTCTAGTCCACTCCAGGGTTGTGCGTTTGGTCAACTCAATTCTTAGCCGGAAGAACGCCGCGATCTGCGCAGCAATCACGTGCCAGGCGTCTAACAGCTGCTCGTCTAGCACTTGGCAGGACACCAGGACGATCCGTTCGGCCTATTCGGGGACAGTACTGCGACCGGCCAGCATGATGTCGACCGCACGCGAGGATCCAATGTCACGGGGCAATAAATAACTAAGCCCCAGTTGGCTGACAATTAGCCGGTTGTTAATGCTCGCGGCCCAGAGTAGAAGGTGGCGGAGACCACCCGGACAGCAGCCGCCAATGCCAAGCTTAGCCCACCACCGATGGCTGGACCATTGACCGCGGCGATCACCGGTTGATGCAAACTGGCGCAGCGTCAAGATAACGTCGTCGAGAAGCTCTATGGAGCGCAGCGCATATGTCGTCCGGGTTAATCCGTCGACGTACGGCCCCGCTCCCGCGGACTTGCGATCAGCACCCGACGAACAACCTCTGCCTGCCCCGGTCAACACGATCACTCGCACCGAATTGTCGTAAGTGACATTCTCGAGCGCGCTTGAACGGCACCATGGATATCAAACGGCATTGGAGTTCATCCGTTCCCGACCGGTTGAGGGTTATTAACGCGATACCCGGCCACAGGTGGTCAACAAGTACGAAAGGCACCGTTGACAATTAACGCGTCAGGCGTCCGCCCACGGTAGCATGATGAATTTACACCAGCTCCGCTCACACACGTTCTGGTTAGACCTGTTCGGCTGGCGTAACCCCATACTCGTAGTCGGAGACGTCGAAGGCCTTAATTTGTTGCACCAAATCCAAGTACTCCGGCACCGCCGGCGACAGGCCCCAACGTGGCTAAACATCAGCTTACCCTTCTTGAAGGCTATCAACGTGGGGATGAATCGGATCTGGGCTGTTGATGCCAGTTGCCGTTCGGCATTGGTGTCTACTTTTAAGTGCGCGATGTCAGAGTGCTTCTCCGACTACGCGTGGAACATCGGCACAAACGCTCGACACACTGCACACCAGGACACCCAAAAGGCGACAAGCACCATGTCGTTGCCATTGCTGGTTTCGTGTTTAACTGTTCAGCAATAAGGTCCCGTCTAGTCCAACGTCGCGCCCCGACGCTGTGTTCTCGGACCATTCACCACCTCAGCACACATGTCAGACGCCGCAGCCCGCCATGACCGGTTGGTGGACAAACCCATGCCGCTGAGCACCGTCGACCTTTCGTGACTGGCCATACCCAGCGGCAACCGGTGACTGCCCAAACAAATCCCACAACACCAAACGGTGATAAAGGCGGTCGCGATCGCCAGACTGACGGTCACGACACGGTGGGCCCATCGCGCTAACCCGATAATCGGGATAGTATGAGATTTATAACGGACGGTGATACCGTAGGCGGTTTTGAAGCGCGAGGTCGGCCTTGGCGCCCACCGCGACGGACACGTAGGCAGCAGCCATAGTGGAAGCGTCGTTGACACCGACGATGAGCGCGGTGACCTGCGACAGCTTGGGTAGCGAAACCACCGGCCCGTCGGAGCACGGTACTACAGCCTGCGAATGCTCGAATCCGACTGCCAAGCCGAGCAATTGGCAAACCACCGACAGCGTTACGGGAGATTTGCCGCGCAACTGGCTGAAGTTGGAATCATCGCATCCGGCACCTTCATCCAGCTCAGCACCCACTGCAGCACACCCAACTGCCGTTTACACACCAACCCGCCCCAGCTCCACAGCCCCCTACCACCAACGGACAACCAAGGTGGCCGGCAAGACCGTCACACCCGACGGCTCACCGACCGCAATGACGCGCTCTACACCGAATGGACCGTCAACAACCAGCGGATCCGTCAACTACATCACACAGATATGTGCAATCAACGATCGTGCAGCTAAACTCATCCTCCTCCCCGACAGCGCAACCTCGGGTTAAAAGTCAAGCGTAGAGCGTGGCCGATAGGTTAGGCTGACGCCATAATGCTGGCCAAGAAGAGGTTGGCACAACGCTTAAACCTAGTGCTAGAGATGGTGATGTTATTCAGCCAGAGCGACCGACTCACCCAGAATTCCGCTTACGGCTCCTAGCTGCTCAGGCAAGTCTCGTATAAGACCAGCAACATCGCCGCCAGACGCATTCAAGTCATCTTAGCCGTTTTCATCGCCGAGGCGAACCTGACCGGAATCGCCGTCGTCGTGCGGCCAGTGACAGTGGACGTTTCCAAAGCGAACGTGTTTAACTAAGCGCCGTTGTAGATCACTGTTGTGGCCGTCCCCGCCTACATCGTCCCGGCGATCGTTCTAAGTACCTAAGTGGATTACCCGGCGAAGCATGATCACGCTGCGCTGGAACAGCAAAATATAGCAAACTCTGCCCCGCCGACAAGCGCAACATCTTCCTGGCTCCGTTGTGGATGGTGATCGCCTACCTGATTCTGTGGAGATTAGAGGCAAAACATACATGCTCACTCTACGTACTGGCCAACCACATGTTCATTCCGCGGTTCCTCTTTTCGGTGAACGCTTCAGGTGTCTTAGTCGCCAGCAATTGCTTTCTGCATCACTAAATTCGCTCTACGCCTGGTGGCTACCCAAGCACTCGAGGCAGGAGACCCCCACGACAGATAACTGCAGGCATATGGTCCGGACCATCATGGTGCGGCTGCTCGGTTCAGACGTTTCTGCAGTAAGCAGCGCCCTGATGATGATCTCCCAGACACTGATACACAATCTCATCACAACCCTGCTCGGGTTCAGAGTGCTGCTCATGTCAACAACAACACTGTATCTGCGGATTCATCCGAAGTCTAATGTAAAACCTGGCCTGGTAGACAGCGACACCGGTGCGGGGGTGGTGCGCACGGCGCTTAAGCGCGTGAAAGAGTGCGACCTGGGGTCGGGTATACGCCGAGACCGAACTTGGTGAACTGCAGCGTAATTTCAACACGATGGTCGACGGTCTGCGTGAGCGCGAGCGGGTGCGTGATCTTTTCGGCCGCTATGTCAGGCGCCCAGTCGCCGCTGCCGAACGCAAACGACCAAAACTGGGCGCAGCTGAACACCACGTCGCCGTCACTTGCGTCGACATCGTCGGCTCCACGCAACCGGCTACCAGCAGCCAGCCTGCGGCCAACATCGTCAAACTACTCCATCGGTTCTTCGCGATCGGCTGTCGAGGAAGTGGACGCTGCAAAGGGTTTACTATACCGCGTTTTGTGTGGACGTGTTCTCCCCCAGCATCCTGGGCCGGCCGGTGATGACCAGCAAGATCGCGGTGCTTGGTCACATCGGTGCTTGATCAGGCACTGCTCACCCGCTATTGCACATAGCTCCGTGTCCCTATAACGGGTTTGATTCACCACGTAGACACAAGGGGAAAGCGGGAAGTCGGTATACGTCGATCAGCGTTCACCGAGGCGCTGCACGAGGCCGGTATCGTCGGGTCCATCAGCAGTGACCGCGACTTTTTGTGCATCGGTTGTGGGGTTCGGGCTGTAGGACGGTACAAATCTGAGTTAATCGACTAGCGTCCAACCTTCACCGGTCGCGTCGAACTAGAACGGGACACCGCCTCCTGAGTGCACTGGCACAACACGATCAGACTCCACCTCATCAATCCCAATACCGACCACCAGTCGCATACGAACAGCGCTACCATCAGACAGTCACCCCGACCGAAATGACATGAACCGATAATCTCCGACAACACCAGAACAGTTCAACATGTCATGTGTGGTGCACGCCGAAATGAAGAAAGATAGTCAAGGTCAAGTTTCGATCGCCCAGATTTGATACGGATCGATTGTTGTCACCCCAGGAAAAATGTGAAGGCCGAAGTCACGCAAGGAACCATCGGCAGATTCTAAATGAGGTCCCTGCGAACTAGCTCTTACGATGGAAGCGATCCGCCGCTCTTGGCTTTGGCGCGGGTCGTTCACACCAGACAATCGTGACCGTGTGGGTCTGAGGCGGCGGAAAGTGAATGTTTGATGCACCTAGCTGACCGACTTTGACCGTCCACACTTGCACCGAGCGGTCGATGCACATCCTAGCTACCCTGGTTGGTGAACCACAGGACCGCTAGATTGGCGCTGAGCTCGCCGAACCCATAGACACCAACGTAGCCGTCATCACTCCCAGCCCAAGACGCCGCCGTTGCGAGGTAGGCAACGTGTGTCATGTCGGGAACAAGCGCGAACGGGTCTGGTGTGACGGCCGGCTGGCCAGGCGGTAGCTGACCGCCATAGATCACCCGATGCAAGCGCTTGTCCCATCTTGTCCCATGAATTATCAACGCACAATCGTGATTCGGTCATCAACAGCCAACAAGTGCCGACGCTTGCCGCACTTGGCGAGCAATAATAAATGTTATCGGCAATTGCTGACGACAGTATTGTATAATTGTTGACGACAGCGACATTGCCCTGTGAAGGTGCCTCTTGGTCACAGTCGATCGGTTGGCCACCGGATCCGACAGCCACCGCTATGATCACGTTGGTGGGTGCCAGGTCAGCAACCGCCAATATCCTCCTGATGCGACAATCGCCAGCGTCATCAGGGCAATCGGCATTACGACCAGTCGCAATATACTGTCCCACCGGGCATGCGGCTCCAACCTCCTCCGTCACTGAATTGGTCCAACTTGTCCTTCCTAAGCCAGGTGTCGGCATGCACAGATCTAGCAACAGCAGGTACATGAATCGCTAAACATCATGCCGTGCGCTCTTTGCTTACCTAATAAATCGACTGCTGTTGGTCTAGCGGCAGTCGCAATCGCAGCAGGGTCCTTACGTTCTACTGCCGCTGTAGTGCCCCTCCGAGGATGTCGAGGCCAAGTGATCGGCTACTGTGGAGCAAATTATCCGCAGATAGAGGTCGTCTTTACCCGCGGCCGGCTGGCATAACCAGGAACAAGCCATACTCGACAATGCATTATATCAACAGGGCACTCATCAACACGCTAGAATCCAAAGCCAAAGGTAAAAAATTGGCGCATACACCGTGAAGTACCTCGCCGATACGGAGGTCGACCGTAGACGCCAATAAGATGAGCCGACACATCGAGTACATGGTCGGTGGTTGTCTCGAAACTCGACTGGTACTGGGATGGCTACTCACGGGATGCGGCGGGCACCAATGTGGTGTTCACGGTACCTATCGCGGCGTTTGATTTTGACCAGCACCTCTCGGCCGGTGCCGATCAGCACATTGATTGCCGCCGTCACGTTGTTCGACAACGGGAGCCAATGTATGGGTCCGATCACGGACTTCAACCCGCTCTACGAGGACAGGAATATAGAGTTGTGCCACAGCACCGATCCCGTCTCGTACCCGGCTGACCCGCACACCTGGCAAGACAATTGACCACAACATCTCGCGAATGCGTACGTTCAGGCAGTTGTGGTCAACCAGGACGCCGACTTCGTGGCCAGCTAGTTTTGGGCGGCTCATCCGCACGTCGCGTGTGGCAACAATACACCATGCACCCGCTGCCGCGATCAGTCTCGCATGGGTAAGCACGAGTTGGTCAACGTGGCGAATGTACACCACGACGGTTAGTGTCAGCTCGGGTCTGACGTCGAGCTAGCTACATCTACTAGCACGTTGTTACACAGCCTGATTCAAATCAAGGTTCGAAGTTCTGCAGTTGGTCAGCTCGACCTATATGCACTGCTGCTGGACTTAAAGCAACATCGCTACTACCAACCATGCGGTTTCATATGCGGACAACCGCTTGAGGACAACCTGTCAACGTCGACACCGGGCAAATATTTAAGCCAGTGTATTTTCACGCTGGTTCACACCCTGAATTTTCGGACAACAGGGCCGAGGTCACCCCCGTACGGCAACGCGCTGTCAGTCCAGGAAAGAAGGATGGCAGCGTATCGCTCCGCTGCGTTGCTGTGCATGCCGCTGAACGGCGGCCCAAGCCCGATGCAATTGAAGGAAAACCACCGTTGCTCCTGACATATTCGTCACGATTGCTAAACTTCTCCCAGGCCAAAGAATTGTTCTGTAATGCTTGCGTTATCCACACCACGTGATGCTAAGACTGTCGCCAGCCCGGAATACCTAGTAAATCTGCACAAATTTTGTCATGTTGAGAATTATCCATGAATTAAGAATTCACTGGATCTCTTTTCCGGACAACACAATCGATGCATTCGAGTAGCTAAATATTAACAATTAGCTATCAATTTCTACGTCACAATATATTTCGGGTCGTAGGCATTGTACATTTACTGGTTTGGGCCAATTTAGTGCATATCGTGGCTGTTGATCTTGGCCAGCGTGTCGGTGAGATTGGCGGGTAGCGGGTCGGCGGTGGTCAGGTTGTTGTCCGGTTTTTGATCTGCATGGTGCGGTAGTGGCGGGTAGTGCGCGCGAGTTTCTTAATGCTCCAATTAGTCAATTAGTGTAGTGCTCAATCCAGTGACTGAGGACCATCGCGGCAACCACCACGGTGAGGTGGGCTTCGATGGAGTCGCGGATACGGTGGTAAATCGGGCGCGCCTGCAAGTTCGTGTTTGGACATCTGGAAAGCCTTGTCGATGGGTTACAACTGGTGGGAAGCATCAATAATTGAACGTTGCGTGATGGCCGACGAAGTTGGTGGTGGACCCCTTCTAGCCGGCCAGCGTGCGGGGCTTGTCTTAGTACTGCGCGATTGCCGCTCATATAGTGGCACCGGTCAGTTGTATGTAGCGGTTGCGTTGGACCGGAAAATGCCCATCGATGGCACGCTGTGCGTTAGTGACCTGATCATTGATGCCAAGCAGCGTCTTTCGGGCCCGACCGTGGGGGTAGTGGTAGTGGATGACCCGGTCGGGGGATTCTACGGGCTTTCTCCGAACTCGTTGATGATCACCGCTGGGTAAAAGAACTAGCCCGTAGGGGAACCGCCTCGCTGGGGGGTGTTTGTCGCACCACTAGCGCACCACGTCAGACAGGCGCGGAATGCGAGCACCGAAGATGTCGATCAACCTAACAGCCTGTAAGGCGACCTGGTTGGTTTCGGAGATTATGCCGGCGTCGGCCATCACGGTCACGTCGGTCAGATTGTGAGCGGTCTTAAGGCATTGATGACCGGCACCATCATGGTGGTCTCAGTCCGGTTGCCCTCGAACGCCGCGACATTGAGCGGCAACCCGATAGCGTCGGTGAACAACCCCAGGATGATTTGTGGATCCAGCCGGCGTTCGTTCGAGAACCCAGGCTCGCGGAACCTGTCCTCCACATCTGTCTTGAAGTACAAGACTGTCGCGTCGTAGAGCACCAGTCTGGCTGGACTTAACTACGTATGAGCCGCTCACGCGGTCAAAAGTTGCTCTCGGAATTCAGGTTGAGCAAAATTGGCAGGAGTTGATTCGGTGTCCAGTAGGCCACCGAATCAACTCCGGTCTCCGTGAGCACTCGTAATGCATCGACCTTGCTTATCGGTTCAATGACGCGTACCGTTGCCAGGTCACGAAACACCCTGATAACCGCCACCGGTGGCATCGAAACCCCAGCCACCCCGTAGTCTGACACGACGCCTCCCACAGGTGCGCTGACCTCGACGCCACGATCTGTAACAGGGAGCCGGCCGACCCGCGACGATCCAAGCCTTTGCTGACCGGCCGCCACACCTTGGTTAGCCGCGGCCTTGCACACCCTCTAACTCAACTTCTGCGTGCACAGAACCTAAGCGCTCACTCTAGCGCGAACCCCGCCATGGTGACCAAGACAATCTACACAGCCGTAGTCCCCGAGGCCATCTTCATGGTGCGTGCATACGCTACCACCACACCCTAAAAACCTTCAATTTAGTGCCCACATTACGTCCCGCCACCGAAGAAAACAACAGTTCACAATTTTCACGCACCGACCACCGAAGAGTGGCAAAAGTCAGGTGATACGCCGGCTCGTGTTGTGTGTTGGTGATTGTTGTAGCGTGTGATTGTGTGTGGGGGGGTGTCTGTGGTTTTGGTTTCGGTGAACGGTGTGGTGTGTTTGTTGTAGCTATTGCTGTAGGTGGGGATTGCGGTTTCGAGGTTGTTGACATCGGTGAACGTGTTGTGGCCGGTGGTGGTGAAAAAGATTTCGGTTATATCTCAGCCGTGAGCAGCTTGTCGGTGTAAAGTGCAGTCTGGCTTGCTGGTTATTGTCTGGCCAGGTCCGGCTGCTGGGGGTTTGTGGGTGGCGTAGTTGTCGCAGATGACGCGCAACTGGATGTGTGGGTGTGTTTTGGTGGCGAGTTTGAAGGTAGTAGCCCAATCCGGCTTGGGTGCGATCCAGCTGCTTGGATCTGGGGCTTCATTGTTGACGTTGAGCACAACCACCGCCGCGGGTTGAGTGAGCCTGGGCGTGGTGCCGCGGATACTTTCGATCCGTTTCCCAGACTGCTTGCCGACCCTGGTGCACGCGTCTTTGCCCACCAGGCTCTCCACGGTTATTGCTGTTAGGAGGTGGGACGCTGGTCCAAGGGATGAGGATCGTGGTGCTTCGGTAGTGGTACCGGTCTGGTACCGCGGCCGGGTTCAACCGGGTGCTCTCTTTTGCCTCAATCGGTTTTCACCGTTCTTCGGAGGTGGTGAACCGACGATGAATGTCTTTCCACCTCCAGCGATACCGTGCTCGAAACCATCGAATGACCCGTTACCACGCGAAGTGGCACCGGCGGCTAAGGGTGTGTTTGCAGGCCATGGACCGGACGTAGTTGGTCCACCTGCGCAGGATCTGGTTTGATCGTGTGCCAGCACACCACCGGATTGCGCTGTGATTTCCTGTTCGTCAGGGCACGGATCTTGGCTTGCACACACCGTTGTGTCCGGTCGGCGATAGAAGTCTAGACATGCCACTTGGTCGTTCTGTTCTTGCGTTTTCACCCGGTGTGTCAGCTGCGAAAGTCCACACCGTTACCGAGATGCATGATCTGTGTCTTTGCAGCCGACAACTGCAGACCCAAAGACGTAAGCACCGAGTCGATTTCATTTGCAGGGCTTCAGCGTGTTTGATTGTGTTGTCCTCGGCAGGCCTTTGGATGAGCCACCGACTACACAGGTAAGCAGTTGACATCGAGCCGCCCGGCTTCCATGGCCCGCATCAGATGTTCATCGAGCGCAGACAAGGCGATGTTGGTCAGCAACGACGACAAGATATCGCCCTGAGCCGTTTCGGTGTGAGTGTTCTCGTGCTCACCAGACTTGGTGAGCACACCAGCCTGAAAAACGTCTTCACCAGGACCAGTACGTGTTTATCCTTGACTTGCAATCACATTCCGCTCCAGCAAGAGCGGAATGTGAGCTGAAGTCACGGCGCACCTCGATGTCTGGCAATACAGCACCCATCGATAGCCTTGAGTGCTGTATTGGTCAAGCTCGGCGATCGCGTCCTGAGATCGCCGCTTGGGGTGGAACCCAGGGGGACTGGCGCGAAATCGGTCTCGAAGACAGGACCCAGCACCAGCTTCAACGTATCCTGAACGATTCGATCCGCGATAGCCGATGTACCGAGCTTTCACAGTTTCCCAACCTCCGGATTCGGGAATCTTACGTTTCCGCACCAGCAGCGGTCGCAACGAACCGTCCTTCAACCAGTCCGCAGGTGGTCAAAACCCGCTACCCCGACGATTTCTTCGCCGTGGGCGACGGTCTAGTCCCCACGCCAGCAGTTATTCGCCCCCATGGTCGCCTGTGACCGGGTCAAACACCACCAACAACGTCGCGGGATCACACACGAGATTGAACAGGTCATCGAACTTGCCAGCCACGATCGACCGCAGCCCCACGATGAAGTTTGACTGTATCTACGATACCCGTCACCAAGGCCCCAACCGGGCCGGTTGATCAAGAGCGCCGACAATCACCGGCGTGTCGTCGACAGTACAGCATCTTTTCCTTCCTCCAACCCGCTGCCATCCTTTCTCCACGCGCACGGGCCTTTCCCCGGCTCAAAGTACTACGGTGACCCCGCCTCTGACCCGATCGACCGACGATGAACCCAACCCGATCAAGCGTGTTGGCCGCACAGCACCCAGGCAGGACCTAGGACGGTTCCCACCCTCCCCGGCGTCACCCAGGCCAGGCTGCTACCGCTTCACCGTTCTTGCTGCGACAGGACCGGCGGCGAAGATCTCTCACCTTCACGTTCAATCATCAAGGCTGCGTAGCGCACATAGATCCAGGTAGAGCCCGACCACATCACACAGTCTGGCCTCCCGCCCGGGAACTTGACAGTCTCCACACGATGCGGCTGGATGCCCCTATTTACGCCAAATCCACGCGACCGAGGCGAATGCGATCCCCAGCCGATCAGCCATCAACCGCGCCGCCCAATGCGTCACACCCAGATAAACGAGCGATTCACCCGTACCCACCAACATCTCTTACAAGCACCGAAGCACATCCCGTCCCCGGCGTGCCCGAACCAGGATATCAGTATTTAGCCACCCCACCGGACACCACCAACCCAATCCACGCCCGCGTCACTTGCCCCACCAGCACACACGACGCCCTCGTCAACCACTCCAGCCGACCCCGATCACCAACGCGCAACTCCAAGGCGGCAACCACATACACCACCCACTTACCTCAACCAACCAAACGTACCCACCCAATAACACACACCACTAGCTGCCTGAGGTCATTCAGGTAAAGCGAGTTCGCTTTTGGTTGTTCAGCAACCTCTCGTCAACGCTGTGGGGACTGTGGATACAAAACTCCTCCTTAAAAAAACCCAGCAATTACCAAGGATGGTCAATTAATTTTTTCCTGCGTTGTCAGCTCCGGCACCATTCGGTGGTGCGATGCGCCTATCACTCGCACACAGTTATACGACGGGTGCAATAGGTTATAAACCTACCCGAATTTTCGCAGTCGAACGTGGAAACTAAACACAACGAGTCCACTTACAATCGGGACTAGAAGGACACCAGCAATCCACAGTGTTAGACGTTCTCCTGAAAACTTCAAAATCTGAACTGAGTGCCGTTATCGGCATGCTGACTTGTTGCACCACCGAGATTGCGGTGCACGATGGACACGTTGTTGACCATGTGCTGTAAATGCTACCAACTTCAATAAAAACCTGGCATTTCCATAGAAACAGGGGGCCCAGGAAAATTCCCGTCTCGGTGGCTACACCGGCGACCGATTCACCCGGCTGCAGCAGCTGAACAACTGGCCAAAGCATTATTGTTGTACATATTTGCCGAGGCATGCAGCCTGATAATCGCTTTGCGCTATTATCACAACGAATTCGTCCTGTCCAGTCGATTCAATTGCGGTGACGTCGGTAGCCGACCCTTAAAGCTTAAACACCTGTCCCGCGACGACCAGATGCACTTCGTCGCAGACGGCCGCCACGCGTTGGTTGATCGCGCCAAGCAGATTCCGAAACAGCACACCCGAACGATGAGCAGGCACCCCACCGAGGCCGACCTCATTCGTCACCACGATAATGTCGGGCAATCCGACCAACGCCCCATACAGCCCGTCAAGTTGTGCCTCGACTGCAGCGTAGATGTAACAATCCACCCGTACGGGATACCGTGCCTCGGACAAAACCTTTACGAAGTCAGCTGGTTTCCGCCGTCAGCCAAGTCGGTTGGCGACGAGCCCGATGCAGCACGGCGCGGTAACCCCAGTCGGGATCGCTGCGATCGGCGAGGCAGTTAGGAACGATGTAGGTGACGTCTGCTACACCAGCCAACAGCGCTTCTGCGTGCTTGGACTTGCCCGAGCGGACACCACCAGTGACCAAAATCCGCACCGCGTCATGGTAAACAGTGTGTTCTCCGGCAGCGGCTCTTCACGACGCTCCGGACAGTAGAAAGAACAAAAGTCGGGGGGCAATTATATCGAGCTAGGTACAGCAACGCATCAATGTCGAGGTAGCCGTTAAACGAGATTGCCGAGCAGGTCGAGGCTGCGCTCATGCACGGCCGGGAAACACGTTCCCGACGAAGCGAGTCCGAGCGTTTCGTGCAAGAAAGCCGCGCGGCGCGCATAACATTCCAAGGAGCCGCGTCGCATCGTGCCGAATACCCGTCCGTTTCGTGCACCGCCAAGGCATTCCTCGGTAGCGTCACCGCGGGTAATGCTGCTATGGTGAATCCCTTACCCCGAGGCGGAAATTCCCAGTCACTGTCCTACACAGTAGCCGCAGCGCCTTCTGGGTGGCGCACGCCGTCTCCACGTCGAGAAAACCCATGCCGTCGAGCTCGGCCACCGGCCGTTCGACACCATCCGGCCCAGCAGCTGGAATCCACCGCAAATACCGAGCAATGACTTACCCGCTTCGGTATGCTCTAGCACCACACCATCTGGGCATCGTACCCGAAACCAAACTAGATTAAGTGACCATTGCACGGGTACCTGGGGCAGCACGATCAGGTCGACATCGCCCCGCGCTAGGTTCGGAAGCGCATACGATGAGTTGTTGGACATACTCCACCCCTTGATAAGGGCGTCACCCGTACGTCGCGTCGAGCCGACGCGCGGCACAGCCCCGCGGTCACCCGACACTCTTGTCAGCTTCACTAGTCGTCCCAGCCACCAGCAGGACCGATATAAGCCGTAGCCTAACAGAAAGCTGGGTCATCACCCCAGGTTCGCGGCAACATTGGCGCCCGTGGGCTGTCGCTGAACGTACCGTTGGGCAGAGTGACCAATCCTGTGGCGGGACCGGAACTGGCCTGGCGGGCGGTTCCGGCTAACCCCAAAGTTCCTGCGCCTTGATCCGATGCCGTCGGCGCGGCCTTCGCGTTGGGCGAACCGCTCGAGTCAAACGGTGTGACCTTCGCCTGCAAGCGCCGCCGCGATTGAGCTTGCTCCTGGAGCGTCGCCGCAACCTCGGGTGCTTCGGTGCGTTCGGGTGCCGAAGCCTGCTGTCGGACGCTGGTACCCACCGCTCTCCTGGCCGTCGACGGCAAGCGACCCACCAGGTACTCGAAGCTTTCCATGCCCGCACCGGTCACCGACGGTGGTGCGGTAACCGGCGGCGGACCAGGCGTGACTACCGGCGCGGTCGCGGCTGCGGGAGCCGGTACCGGGATCGGGGGCGAAGCTAGGGTGGGCATCAAAGGCGGGACAACCGGGGCCACCGCTGTGACGGGCGGAGCGGAAGGCAACGCGAGTGGTGCCACGCCAACCAGGCCCGCCAGCCCCGACAAGCCCGCGAAACTGCCCGCTGCACCCGCGGTGGCGACCGCTAACGGGGTGGTCAACAGCGGCAAAATAACCGGGAGCAGCACAAAAGACTGTTCAATCAGGGTCTTAACCAACGCGATGGTATCGGTGATAATCGTGCCAATGGCCTCAATGGTGGTGAACAGCATGGTGAATCCGATAGTCACAGGATTACCCGAAGCGAACGCCGCTGCAAGATCGGCCCCGATAAAGGCGAAGGTCTGGGACAAGTAGCCGATATATGAACCTATGTCCATCGGAGTGCCGAGGGCAAACGCGATGTTGAAGGGGCTGAGGAAGCTAAGCGGATTACCAAGCGAGGGCAACCAAGGATCAAATCCGGAAAACATCGCTTGGAAGAAAGGGTGGTTCGTCAACGAGGTTATTAGCGGTTGGACCACATTGTTGTAGAAGTCGGTGTAGCCGATCCGCTGCAACCATTGCAACCAATTTTGGACCTGAGGAGGCTGGCTGGGGGCTGTCGGCGACGGCTGGTCGGAACTGGCTTCCAGCGCGTCACTTGCCATGATTTGGGGAGCGGCGATGGGCTCCGGAGCGGAATCCACCATCACCGTAGAGATCTCCTGATAGGTGCCCATCACAATGGCGGCCTCGACCCACATCCGCACGTAGTCGGTTTCGTTGCGAACGATCGGGATAGCGTTGATGCCGAAGAAATTAGTGGCCACCAACACCGTGTGGGCAGTACGGTTGGCGGCTAGCTCAGCCAACGTCGGCATCATCGCCAGAGTGGTGGTGTAGGCAATGGCCACGGTTTCGTGTTGGGCGGCCATCACGGCGCTATCAACGCTGGCTTGCCTCAGCCACCCTATATACGGTAGGTGGGCGATCACGTAAGCTTCGGCGGCCGAACCGGCCCAGAAGCGACCCGGGATCACTATCAACAGCTCGACCAGCTCATCGGCCGTCTCGGCATACACGCTACTTAACGAGCGCCACGCTTCAGCTGCCACTAGCAGTGGACCAGATCCCGGTCCACTGCTTAGCAGCGCCGAGTGCACTTCCGGGGGTGACGCCATCCAGATCGGCGAACTCATCGCGAGCCACCCGTGATCGGGTGCGATTTAATGCTCATGGTGGCGACCGGACCGCCGAACAAAAGTTGCAGCGTCATGACAATGCAGCTTTCTCCAGGGTACACCGCCCCGGGTTAGCAGGACGCGATGACGCGAGTTCCTGGCTCTCGGATCGCCGCTTGCCTCGCCTTCCAGCCGATGGCTGTGGCCTACGAGGGTCGCTCCCCAATTACAGTGGCGGGACCGCGCCGGCTTTGCACCGACTTCCTGCATCGTCATCGCTCTTACGGATATACAGTGTTGCATATAGACGGCAATGCCGGGAAAATTAGCTCAGCTCGCAGTCTGATCCGCTAATATGATGGACCCGATGGGGTTTGACCGACCCCGACTCCACGTCCCCCGCGGGATCTTCCCCGTAACAACCGGCCTGACAATCGCCGTGGCCTGGCTATACTAGCCTTTCTGCCTCGGTCTCACACCAGCGCCACCCCGGATGCTTGACTGACTTCAGCCTGGAAACTGACTACTTTCCCGACAATTGACGGTCACCGACGTCACGACTTTCATCACAAGCTACCACAAGAATTGCCAAATCCTGACGGTCGAGCACCCGTATCGGGGCAGTTGGCCCCAGTCGTATGTGCTGGGCGCGTGCCTGAGCATTGCTCTAGCGATGATCGTGAGTGCTAGCTTCATCACCGGTACGACCGGGCACGGTTATGGCTCCGGTATTAGGGACCTCACTCGTGCTGACGGTTGTCCTGACACTTGCTCCCTGGGTCCGTTCGGCGGCTACCCTACTGTTGATCGGCGTGATGATTGATGTAGTCTATACCGCGGCCAGCGGTATATGCTGTTGAGGGGTGCTGGGTAGCTTCGCCTGCACTAGCCGGTGTGACTTGTTGCTGCTAACCGCTATCGGGGTGGGTCGCGGCAGCGCTCACTACCCGCGTTTTCACGCAGCAATCCTCGCGGCTGGTGCTCGACGAACCGATCGCTTTCCTGGACGTGTAATCCCGTGCCGACCTGGTCGAGATGTTGCGCACCCTAGCCCGCTAACAGGACCTTACGATCGTCATTCAACGCACGAGCTCGAATTCGCGCCGCTTGTCGCCGACCGGGTGTGGTTGTTCGATGCCGAAGGCAGACTACGCGATCCGGTACCTGAAAAACTCATGCTCGCTGGATACGTCGGTGCTCTGTTAGACTGCTCCACGCTGCGCTTCGATCCCGCCGTCGGAGCGTTCATATTCCAGGGCCCGGCCGGAAAAAGCACAAACATACAACCAAGAGAACGCTAGCGCATCCACAACCATTTCGAGATCATATTAACCGCAACCGATTCCGATACGGTCACACTGTCACACCGACACGCATCGTGCGACACCGACCACACTGGGTACGCTGCAGATGCTTCTGGGTAGCCTGTCAGACAACAATCACAATTGCATACCGGCGGAGGAGTACTCCACGGTGCTGCACGAATTGTCGTAATTGGGATGATTTTTCGCTATCAGGACCGGGTTCAATCACCGAAGACGTCTAGCGTCCGTACAACAGCTCTACACCGACATGGCGCTGCTATATGGCAACATCGCCGGGTACAGGACCGCATAAAAGCCCCAGAACGCCTGGTCGCGGTCTCAACTTCCTTCCTCAGCTTCACTGCGCGGCTCTGGTCGATCGTAATCGAAACCTGGGTCGGGTACCAACCCGTCCCGAACCCGGCTGCAGACCCTAGGCGTATTCGCGGGTAGTAACTCGTTCAACTTCCCGGCGATAGTCCCGCTGAGGAAGACTAATCCAGCTCTGGCATGCGGTAAATGCTTTCATTCTCAAGCCAAGCTAGCGCTACCCCTAGTTTCCGCTGCGATTGGCCAAACTGTTCATCGAAGCGTGCCCTGCACCCGGTTTGTTACGAGTCTTACACAGCAACAAGGAATCCGTCGATCGCTGATCGGTACCGAACACGGCAGCGCCGACGGCGCATTATATGATTACGGCAATCAGTGTCACGGTGTCAGGCGGCGAGCAAACTACGTAATGGTTACGCACCAGTTTATTGAGCAAATCAACAATCTGTGGATATGGCACAGCCTATACCCGAAAGCCAATTACGACCCGTTGCTCACTTAGGCCGCGTTTACCCGGGTGCATGATTAACATCTATCAGGGTGTGACCACCGATGCCGAAATTGTCATCTACAGCCGCGAAAGTTCAAGCGACTAACTCACCTTCGGTGAATCAAAGCTGGAGTGCAGCTTTTCATCGTGCCGACCATGTTACCCCCGACATGTCGATTTACACCTACGAGATCCTAAGGACCGTGCTGTTCACTATACTAACCCATGATTACTCAGAAGCATTGCAGTTACTCTTGGAACACAAGTACGGCAACAACGTGGTAATCTTAACCCGCGACAGCAGCACTGCACGCGACTGCGTGGCCCGGGTGCAGTTGAGCATGGTCAGTATCAACGTTACGAGATCGGTCCCGGTGGCCTAATAACATTTTGTCTGCTGGAAGCGTTCTGGCTTCGGTGACCTCAACCAACACGTACCGACGTCGATCCGATTCGACACGAAGGTCAAGAACGTCACATCAGGATAGCCTCGGCTATTAATGGATGCTCCGAATTCACAACAACAAAAATGGATTAAGGACAACAATTATATGCAGTTAATTTCCAGGAGCATGATGAACGGGTAATCAGCGAGACAGCAGCAGCCTTCCCCCGCCAAACTTTTGGCCCCACATGCCCTGGAATGGGATTCCACCAAGCCTTTTCCGGTATATGTGTTACGTGGCGTACACCCAGCTCGGCATGGCGGCAATCTATTGCAGTGACGACGTCGGCGGAAGCAAACTGCTTCTACTAGACAAGGGTAATTATTTTCGAGCAGTTTTCTATCGTAAACTCGACTACTACCGCATTCCTGTACACAACACGTGCTCGTAGATGATCAATATTTTCAGCACAGCTGAACAACGCAAAATTTGGATTCCGCGGTTGGCATCGATGAACGTCACTGCCAGCTCCTGCCTGACTGAGACCTACACCGGCTCCAACGTCATCTATTTTGAACTCTTGCACCGTCAACCAAGGCGGCTACTACGTACTCAACGGCGTGAAACAAGTCATTTCCGGCACAGGAACAAAAGATACCCGCCGACGCGATGTTGGTCGGCATCGACGGCGATGGTTCCAGCTTCGGAATAGCGATGAATAGTCTCAACGGTGGCCGGCGCGATAGTGCGGCATGCCCACTGGGTTGTGCACAATCAGCCTTCGACAACGCGGGACAGATATGAACGATCTACAGTCCTTTGACGCTACGCGACTCGACGAGCTCACAATCCATTTTACCCTGGCCGACATGGCTATTGGGCTCGAAACTTCACGAATGTTGTTGTTTCAGTCAGCGACCGTGCTAGAAAATAAAGCTGCCGACAAAGTCGAGCTGGGTGCGATAGCCAAACGCTACGTTACCGATACTTGCTTCGATGTCGCGGACAAAGCCTTGCAGCTGCAAGGTACACAAGTATGGTCTGGAGAAGATCGTCCGCTATATGCGTGGGCACCGAATTCTGTAAGGGAACAACGAGATCATGCGAGTGGTCATCGGTCGCGCTGAGACCACACAATTCCCGAGCCACCATGTAGAAAAGAAGCAATGACAAAGCTTTTCAAGATTGCCTTCTTGGGGAAGAACAACACGGAAGCGCCGATGTCGGCGGATATGGTTGGCGCCGAACATACCTTGCGCGGCTTCGACCCCGTACTTACAGCGGTTGCCGCCGCAGTCTCAACTGGTTTATCAATGTTCGACGGTGCTACCGCCGTAGTGGCCAAAGCCGACGTGGTCATCACCATACTGCCCAACGGCAACGTGATCAAATGCATCTATGCCGAAATGCTGGACGGCAGCAGCAGGGCGTGCACTGTTAATCGACAGTTCGACGAGCTCGGGAAACGACGGTCGGGGAGGTGCATGCGCTGACCGGCTCACACGGCTTGCCTCGGCGCGACGCACCGGTTCCTGGCGGGGTGTGAAATGTGCCGTTGACGCTACCGGTTCGGCGGCCCCGTTGGGCAGTCACGCGGCCGAGTTCGATGCCAAGTTCGCCGCTTAACACAAAGCCCTGGACGTCAATGCGGTCACCTAGACACTGCGCAACAGCTGAACCGGTTAATACTAAAGCCGGATCGCGATGCCGCGCGGGCCAGAAGTCAGCTGTGGTGCGGAGTTCCGATGGACGGCACCAGCACCTGTGATTCACCCACGACCACCGATGTTGGCGAATACTTGATAGTTGAGTGTGACGGTAGAGTCTTCGACCGTGACGCAGCCGAAATCGATTATCTGCAAATAACGTTGTCCGAACATCGGTGGGGTGCGGCACCCGTGTCACCAGTCCACCAACTTCCAGCCAGCAAATCGCATGGGTGCGGCTGATGACATGAACCTGTAGCCGGCCGAACGCCTTGGTGATTGGCAACGCTCCGGTGAGGCTAAACGCTAATAGCCGCAACAACATTAAAGCGGGAAATTCAGGTTGTAGGGATGCAGCGCGGTCTCGAGCCGGGCCAGCAGGATCTTATGGACGCGCATCACCGAAGTCACCGCGGCTATAACTTACGCCACGTCTCCCCATCCGACACCCTCTCAGTTGGCACGTGCCACGGCAATCGGATCACTTTTCTGCCAGTGCATGTCCATTTCCTTGTCCGAATGTTTTGGTGGGAAAACTTTTTCGTACCACACGTACGGCCAAAGCACACGCTCGGCTTTCCAACTCTCGGTCATGCTACGAACTTTTCTACCGCAGATAGCACCACAAAAGTCGACACCCGATTGTTCAGTTCACGGTGATTCGTGCACCGCCTCCTAGATAGAATCTAACTTAAAACACTTTGTCGACAATACATCACGCCATATCCGACCCCTCCTGCGAAAGCAGGTACATGAAGTTCGCATGAGCGAAGGTGGTGAATATCCCCAATGCGCTTAGAACCATGCAAAAATAGCGACTTTCAGTCGCTATGATCAGGATCCGTCGCAGCAGTTGGTCTTAGGCGATCACGACCTCAAGCAAGTTGATGATCACGATACCGAAGGATGAGCTGCTGGGCCCACAACGTCTAGACTAGGTCAGCAAACGCCAGCCTGTAGCCGATCCACAATCCCAACAGCCCATACGCCTTGTAAGAAGATCGTGCTACCACCACTTTGGGTAAACATAAGGCCAGCTCTGCCAGCTGTTTCCGAGTAGGCCGGCCCGGTGCTCAGACGAGACGAATTCAACATACACGTCATCGAGCAACACGACAGTATCTCGCAGCACTCAACGCAGGAATCTCGATAGCGCGCGCTCATCGACTCTAGTGTGCCGGTCGGGTTGTGTGGATGACACACCACCACGCAGGCAGTCGCGGAGGAATCGACTAGCCCATCAAGGTAATTGCGGCCGTGCTTGTTGAGAGAAAAGTCACCGGGATAAGCTGCGCCATCTGCGCGATGATCGGATCACTGTCGAAGGTCTTTGTCGCAGAAAATATCTCGTACAAACCTGCAGCACCTGTAACACCACGGCGTCGAAGGAATAGCCCCGGGGATAGCGATGCCACCGCACCCCACGGTCCAGCGATAAAACAAAATGATCAATGGCTTTAGGTAACTCAGTATTACCCTCGGCGGTTACGGGATTCGCAATGGGTTGCATAGCCCCGACCTCATCAATGCACCGGCGCCGTGCCGGCGTGTGCTAAAGTTGCTATTACGACCACCTAGCTGGTCTTGATTCGACCATTAGGATATCGCACGCTCACGGTCGATCGGTATACCGGCGCCGAACAGGTTGATGCACGATAAGGTCACATTTGTCCCGATGGCGTTCCCTGGTCCCTTCGAGCACTTACTACCAATTACGGAGAAAACAAGGTTGGGTTGGTTGGTAAACAATAGATTGATGTCTTTAGAATACAGGCTAATTCAATCATTTACGGCCAGCAACATTTCGGAGACCGACCGGTTGCCACAAGTAAGCACTTTAGTAATCTTGCTTTCGGTGAAACCTATGCAAAGCTCACCGGTCCCGGGCCGTCCACCACTTGTGGGGTAGGTCGGGAGAAACATAATTTCACTGTGGTATCCCCGCATAGATGCAGAACTCGATACCCAGAATCAGCACTGGTTACTCACCATGGCCAAGCCCACCATGGCACCGTCACCCGACGCCTACTGGCAAATCACCTGCCGACCGCAACCTGTCCGGCGACAATTTTGCGCGATGACTATAACCACGGTGTGCTCCGACCTGGGGTCCACAGTCAGCGAACTATGTTGAGCGCCAACACAAAAAACATACCCGCCATTGTTCAGGGCAAGCACAACCTAGGTGAGTCGCATGCTCAAACGGCGGGCAACACCCTGGCTAGCGCCGTGGAACGGCAAGTCGGAAACCTTGGTGTAGGTGATCAACACACCGGCGCCCTCGATGAGATCGCCACCGTATCGTTCGATCAAACCCAGCGCCGCACGCTCGATCATGTCAATCGCCGTCTTGTGCGGCACCACATGGTGGAGGAAAACTTACGGGAACAAAACATTACGTTGTCACGCAGGTCATCGCACGGGGCGAACTGCGCGTAATAGTCTGCGCCGATCGGCTCAACCGGGCAGGTGGGTGGAAACGTCGGTCAGACTGACACTGGGTTGGCCCACGATGTCTTCCTACCCTTTTTGTCTCTTTCTAGGTCATCTATTTCAGGTTCACCGGAAGGTCATTGTGATGACAATACTCGACAATTGCTTTAAGGTTTTTCATTTCCAGCAGGTGTCCTGCGCCAAACAGGCCCCAGAAATTGCCGACCAAGAAGGTCGGTTCGGACGGTACTGCCTCCAGGTCTGGGTTGTGGTCGTATAACGGGTGATGGCAATTGAGGTCCACAGCATAACTGCACAAGGTTTGTCGATAGCCACTTGGGCACCGATGACGCGCATCAAGTAAATCGTCCACAGGCTTTTCCTTGCTCCCACACAGGGGTAGTCGACAGTGCGAACCTGCAAGTCGACAACGGTGCGGGTAGTGAGATCTCGGTCCCCGAAACGGTCGTGAGCCAACCACAAAATCGGTTCATCGGCAAGGATGAAACCACGTGGACTGTCAATCCACTCCTCGAGACTGCGGGCACCAAGAACATACTAAAACAACTCGTCGGGCGTACAGTCAACGTAACCGTTGACGATTCAGTACTCGCCGAATCCCTGATCATGCAGGGAAAATCAACTGCATCATCTCCATCATGATGGAGTGCCCTTTTCAAGCGAGGTAAGTCTCGATGCGGGTGACCCCGTCGATTTACATGATGATAGCGTCAAGCGCTGGCAGCGACATTGGTTCGGTTTTCCTTCGCTGTTAGATTCTCTGCTGCAGCAGTGTTCCCAACCGACTACTAGATGAGAAAAGTTGCTAACAGCAGGATTTCGTCGACTTCGCACTCCAAACTGACCACCGCAGCGCCGTCCACGTCAAGTGCCGAACGTACAGCAGCGGCAAAACCATCAAGATCGCTGACGTCAACGAACGTTCACCCTGGGAACATCGCTGCCAGAACGGCGTCCAACCGGTTGTAATAGAATCGGTTGTGTCTGTGGAAATCTTCAAGAACAGCTACCCGCGCGGGCACACACATGGCGTGTGTATATTGCTGTTGAACACATAAACGTCACCGGAAACCGGTAGTGCACAACCATGTGCACCTCTATGCCGTACATGAAAACGCACTGTCTCCGACAAGCACCACTGTGCGTCCGCTATTGACACGACCAAAAGCTATTCCGATCACGACTTCTAAACTGTAACTATAAAGCCCATGCCAAGGTCGACAGCAAATCTGCCGTCGCACCGGACCAGTAAGTAGTAGACCACTGACGCACCAGTTTTGTCGGCGTCAACCACGATATCGGCTTCATAGGGTAGGACACTGTCCAGCCCCGCCGTGACGTGACGATACCGCACACCCGAAGCGCAGCAGGGCGGGGTGTCAGGTTCGGTGCGTCCCACCGCATGAGGAACGCACAAGCCCATCGTTCTTACGTGTCCGATCAGCGATTGGGTGAGCATGCGCAGCTAGCCACGCAGTATCGTCAGTATGCGCATGAAGGCGCGAAAAATATTGTGGCGCCAAGACACAAACGAGACCTTCGGCACCGCAGCCCGCCTGTAGTCGAGACCGGCGCGCAATCACCATTGTACAGGTCCTCGATAGTAGCACCGTCCACACCGAAAATGCGGCTAAAGCCGATGGCTGCGAGGTGCTCAACAATGCGGTTAACCACCCGACGCTTCCCGGGACTAGGCTCACTGTTCCGATTGTGACGATGCCTTTAACGCGACCGGCGAGTGATTTCAGGTCACCTGCCGTGCAGAATTAGCAAAAACAGCGTAATAGAACCTGGCCGCTATCAGCGGCAACCACTTGGACAGCGGCGATCCGCTTGAGCGGTGTCGAGATGCTACCGGCGGGCGTACACAGTATGGACCGGTTCGGCCACCCAGGTTTAGCTGCCGTCGCAAGCCGGCCACAACCATCGCCAGTGTGTCGTGGTAGTATATATACACATATATAGAAATCTAGGACAAGTTGATAAACATCCCTCCAGGGCCAGCTACTCAGCGACACTGTGAAGATCAGCAGGAATTAGTCCCAGCTTGTGCCATTAATTCCGCGGATGCCGATCAAATGCTGCAACTTTATCGCGGAATACCCTTAAACACCGACGAACACGACGATCCCGAGCACGACGGGCCGCCGTGACCTAGGCCACCAAGGCCGTTAAGAGGTACAGCTACGGCGTGAACGCACCGCGGCCAAAAATGAGGGCAAGAAAACTCCGGCTACATGTTCAGCGTCTCCAACACGGTGCTGTATGTGCTGCCTGATTCGCTGATCGAGGCCACATCTTCATGATTTAGCTGCGCAAATAGTGCCGGCATGCCACTGAGTTAAACGACCACCTGCCGACATACGGGGCAGGTGGTCGTTTCGCATCGACCGGTGACAGACAGCGAACCAACAAATAGACAACATCCCACATCAGGGGAGTGGTGGCTGTCACCCATCGTCAAATCAGGTAGCTCGATGTTGCCGGGGGACCGATGCTAAGTAGCGGTGTTCATATCATCCATCTCCTGTCAACCTCAAGTATTCAGAGCAGATGACCACTCAGATGAGGCTCCAAACAAAACCCTACAGCGTCATCGTGTAAGTCCAAGTTCTTGCAAAGTGAATCGAAATACCTGTACGACATAATATAATCGCGACTTTCACTGTTCCTTCGGCAATCCCGAGGTCTGCAGCTATTTACGCGATGATCCATCCACAATAGTAGGACCGCTAAATGACAGCGCGATGTTGGGCGAACAATTGAGCCGGCGCGTCGTTGATCAGCAGCAGGTCCAACTACACATCAACCTCGTCTAGCGAGGACTTTTCAGGCACGCTGGGTCCGTCGATCGAACCGGTCCACATTGCGGAACCGTGGGCTACCTCGATTGTCGATGATCGTGTGGCGGGCAACGATGAATATCCGCACGCCGAGCGCTCTGTATCGCCGATAACTTCGGAATGCTAATAGGTTTGCAATAAGGTCTCTTAGACCACGTCTTCGGCTGGTTCGCATCGCCGGTTAACCGCAGCGTGTAGAGCGGCTTACGCAGCAGCAGTGTCGGCCACCCGCAAGTCACTCGATCACCTACGCCTACTGGCACGAGTGGAGTAGATGTTTAGTTCACCGCCCCCCAGGGGAGGAATAACCAGAGTACGTGTGCGCCAGAAGTGTCAGGTCAGAGTAAGAATGCGGGGTCCGTCCTCGGTGACGGCCACAGTGTGCTCCCAATGAGCCGCACGCGAACCGTCAGCGGTCGTCACCGTCCACTCGTCGTCAAGCACAATCGTTTTGCCGGTGCCAAGTGTCAACATCGGTTCGATGGCCAATACCGAACCAGGCACCAGCAGTGGGCCGCGCCCAGGAGTGCCTTCGTTGGGCAGGAACGGATCCATGTGCATGTGCCGGCCGATGCCATGGCCCCCGTACCCTTGCACGATCCCAAACGTGAGTCGGTATCGAATCTCGGACGTACGGGTACTCATTTCAATGGCATGCGCTACGTCGGTCAAACGATTGTTGACAATCATCGCCGCGATGCCGGCTTCCAGCGATTCTCTGGTCGCCTGGACCAAGGCTTCATCTACGGAGGTGAGAGTGTCCACTCCAAAGGTGATCGCCGCATCACCGTGCCAACCTTCCAGGACCGCGCCGCAGTCGATCGACACTAGGTCACCTGGTGCGAGAATCTCAGCGGCAGAGGGGATTCCATGAACCACCCGGTCATTAACCGATGTGCAGATGGTAGCAGGGTAGCCGTGATAACGGAGGAATGACGGTGTAGCTCCGGCTTCGCGGATCACCGACTCGGCGATTTCGTCGAGACTCAAAGTTGACACCCCGGAGCCTGCGGCGGCCCGGACGGCTTGCAGTGCTGCCGCGACCACTGCACCGGACGCGGCCATCGCGTCAAGTTCACCAGCACTGCGCTTCGGCACGACCTTACGACTGCGCAGCCGTGTCAACGCGCCCACAGATACTTTCCTACTTTCCCAGGGCGTGCAGCGCCCGGGCAAACACTTCATCCATGGTGCCGATGGCGTCGACAGTCTGCAATTCGCTGCTGTAGTACTCTAGCAGCGGCGCAGTCTCGTCGCGGTAGATGTTCATCCGATTGATGACGACGTCGTCGGTGTCATCGGCGCGGCCCCGTCCTTTAAGCCGTTCCAACAACACCTCCTGCGACACGCGAAACTCCAGCACAGCATCAATGTCGGTGCCCCGACGTTCCAGCATTTCATGCAGCGCTTTGGCTTGCTCGAGCGAGCGCGGATACCCATCCAAGATAAAGCCGTCGACCGCGTCCGATTTGTTCAGACGGTCGTCTACCAACTGATTAGTCAGGTCGGAAGGCACCAAGTCGCCGGCGTCCAGGTATTTCTTGGCCTCGCACCCGAGTTTGGTATCTTTCTCGATGTTGTGTCGGAACAATTCTCCGGTGGAGATCTGCGGGATCCCAAGCTTCTCGGCGAGCCTTTGGGCTTGCGTGCCTTTGCCTGCCCCCGGCGGTCCCAGCAAAACAACTCTCACTTCAGGAATCCTTCATAGTTGCGCTGCATCAGCTGACTCTCGATCTGCTTAACCGTATCCAATCCAACACCGATCATGATCAGCACCGCGGTTCCTCCGAACGGTAAATTCTGAACCGCTCTGCCATTGCCGATCTGCAAAAATAGATTGGGCAACACCGCGATAGCGCCAAGATAGATCGAGCCCGGCAGCGTAATTCGGCTTAACACATAACGCAAATAGTCAGCAGTCGGCCTTCCCGGTCGAATGCCAGGAATGAAACCGCCGAATTTCTTCATTTCGTCGGCACGTTCGTCGGGATTGAATGTTACCGATACATAGAAGTAGGTGAAGAAGATGATAAGCCCGAAGTAGATGTTGATATAAACGGGATCGGCCGAGTCCGATAGGTAGGTGCCGACGAATTTGTCCCACCAGCTCTTGCCCACACCACCTCTGCCGCTGCGGACCAGCTGGGTGATCAGATGCGGAATGTAGATTAACGACGACGCAAAGATTACCGGAATAACGCCGGCCTGGTTGACCTTGAGCGGCAGGTATGTTGAGGTCCCGCCGTACATCCGCCGACCCACCATGCGCTTAGCGTATTGCACCGGGATCCGACGCTGGCCCTGCTCAACGAAGACCACGCCAACGATGATGACCAGCGCGGCCAGGCAAACAGCGGCAAAGATGACCCCGCCCTGGCTATCTAGGATCTGTTTGCCCTCGGCAGGAATGCGGGCAGCGATACCGACGAAGATCAACAACGACATGCCATTGCCGATACCACGTTCAGTGATCAGCTCTCCCATCCACATTACCAGCGCCGCACCGCCCGTCATCACCAGCACGATGACGACCAGGCTGAAGATGCTCTGATCGGAGATGATGTCCTCCTGGCAACCCTGCAGTAGTCCACCGTTGGCCGCCAGCGCCACGATGCTGGTGGATTGCAAGACAGCTAGTGCGATAGCCAAATAGCGGGTGTATTGTGTCATTTTCGCTTGGCCTGCTTGACCCTCTTTGCGTAATTCTTCAAAACGCGGGATCACCACGGTCAGCAACTGCACAATGATGCTGGCGGTGATATAGGGCATCACCCCTACCGTGAGCTTCAGCAGCGCACCACCGGAGAATAGGTTGATCAGCGAGTAAATCTCCCCGGCTTCGCCGGCAGTGGCCTCTTGCATGCACTGCTGCACGTGCCGGTAGTTGACTCCCGGAGAGGGCAATGCCGCACTGACGCGATAGAGCACGAGGATGCCCAGCGTGAAAAGGATTTTCCGCCTTAAATCGACTGTTCGCAGCGACGAGATGAAAGCCGAGAGCACTCTTCCTCCTGCGCAACCGAACTCTTTTCGCGACATGCCAACCGGGCTGGCCCGGCTGGCATCAATTTCCGGGGGTTACCCTGCGTCTCGGGTACCATACCCGCAGGCAGGACATACCACGTCGCCCGTCAAACCGTGTACGAGACTAACAGCTGGTCTGCGTAAGCCCCTTTGCGGGCCACCGGGAAGCCTCGCGAATCAGGGCTGGCAAAGCAGCCAAATAGTCCACGATTACATGCCGCACCCGGCCAGTCAACAAGCGTAAGGTTTCGGGTGGGTCATTACATTGGCTAATGTCTGAAGCTGCCAAACATCAGTATGGACGACGAAGGACAACGAATGACGGGGATTGGGCAACGCTCGACTCGAGAGTGACTCCTAGGACTTGGCACCTACAGTAGCCAGCGTGGTCACCAAGGGATCGGCAGTCTTGATCAACTATTCAGTTTGCCGAAACGACGGATATGCGAACCAAGATACTTCGATGATTTTTCCCAAACACCGCACGAGACAATATCCGACAAGCCGTCATTTAGCAGCCGACCTGGATTCCCCGCGCACATCGGCTATTCTGGCCATCCGGCACCACAGTGTTCGCAGTCGATCAACTCTAGGTGATCGTATTCAAGACCACGACGCTAACCACCCTAAGGCGCCTAGTCGACGGCGAAGCGACGCGCCGCGGGGATCGACGACTGGCCGGAGGAGCTGAAAGCAGCGGGCTTTGAACCGGCGCGGCCAACCGCCCGGATGGCCGATGGACTGTCGGGTGTATTTCGACGACCGCACCGAGACGGCGAGGCACCTGGCCAACTACGGCTTGCAAACGTACAGCAAGAGGACCACCGATCACGTAGCCCAACATGGTCTTCCACCGATCGATGGCGAAAACACCCTGTTAGGTTACGTGAAATACACACGCCGCTAGGCTGGAGCATGGATCACCATGACACGCACTGAGCAAGATAGCTGGGATCTAGCCTCGAGCATCGGCGTACAGCTACGCCGGTCGCGGCCGCTCGTGCATTGGCTAGCGCGGAACCCAAACCGAATCATTAATGACTCGTTGGCGGCACCATTGGTTTCGTGCGGTCGGCCTCATTTTCTTCACGCGTCTGATTGACGGTGACATCCGCCCGCAAGGCGGTTTGGAGGCAGGCAGCGAAGTTTACAATTGCAGCGAGCGGGACCTGCGGATAGAAACCGATTCAAATCGCGGTGCGCACACATTTCTTTGACGAGTTCTTCCGCGACGCTGCCGATAATCGTATACGCCAGTCGGTGATCCTGGCCGCAGGCCTCGACGCCCAACCATACCGACTACCATGGCTGAAAGGCGCCGTAGTCTATGAAGTTGATCAGCCCCAGGTCATTGAATTCAAGGGTGCCACGCTTTGGCGCTCGACGTCGCGGCAACGGCCTACCGGCGAACAGTCAGCGCCGATTTGCGAGAGGATTGGCCAACCGCGTTGCTCCGCGGCGGATTTGACGATAAGAAACCAACGTCGTGGAGCGCAGAAGGCTTGCTGATGTACCTTCCACCAGATGCTCAGGACCGGCTGTTCGACAACATCACCGCGCTCAGCGCGCCGGAGAGCAAACTAGCCAGCGAAATACTATCCGGATTCGGATGCGACAGTGTCGCAGCGCGCGCAGGACTTCAACCAGCGGTGGGTCAAATTGGGTTGCGACATCGACCTGTTCGGACTGTTCTTCAACGGCGAGTGCAGCAATGTTGTTGATTACCTGACTGATCGCGGCTGGCAGGTGACGACCAGGCAACGGCGTGATTTGTTCGCCGATTACGGCTGCATCTTCCCTGACGACGATGAGATAAACCAGTTCAGCAATGTTGTCACCGTTACTGCAACTCTGAAAGCGGAACTCCGCCGACAGCAAACTTGATCTGCGTTAGTCAGCAAGGCACCCAGTTGTTAATCAGCAGTGATATGGTTATGCAGGTCGGCGGCAGGCGCTCGGGCAACCATTGGTACGGCGGGGAAGCAGGACGCCATCTCTGATCGTGACTTGCGCAGCGCAGCAGTGCCGTAACCCTTTTTTCGGTGATCGGGGCGAATCCAGACCCGGACATCCACCTCGCCGTGGACGAGTTCACCGAACACCATCCCGATCTTTGCGCCTGAGTCGACAGCCACAAACCACGCAGCCTCTTCGTCGGCGACGCGAGCTAACGCCGCCCGGATCTCATCATCAATGCTTCCGGCCGGTTCACCAGACCCATCGCCAGCAGCACCGATTTCCGCGGTGCGGGCAGCGAAGATGTCACGGTCATCCTCGCCGGAAAAAGGTCGAAGCTCGAGACGTTCACCCAGGCTTGCCGGGCGCTCCTGGAGGGTGAAGCTCAGCTGCTTGTTCAGATCTTCCAGCTCGGCAAGGATCTTTTTGCGGGAATCTTTGGTGAGCCGATCGAACGACATGCTCATGATCGCTTCGGCAGCCAGGTGAGACGTGTCAAGCAGCTTGACGACCGCCTCGACTGCGGCGGGTTTATTTTCGGCCTCCACCACGACGTCAGCTATCTCGTGGCGACGTTCCAGCGCCTTCAACAGAGCATCGACTGTCTCTCGTCGGGCAGCGGTTTGGTCGTGGTCGGTCATGGCATAAGCCTAGAACGCCACCCCAGGTGTCGTGCTAGGCCACGAGGCTAGATGCCACGAAAGGCCAGTTCTAGCCAGCGTGAGGAACCGTCGATAGCGGTCCTCGACCGGCTACTGTCCACGCTGGATGGGGCTCAACGATGCGTTTGGTTGAGGCCGAACAAGCGGTATCGGTGATCGACGATTCCAGACCGGCTGCCATACGGGCCCAGGAACTCAACCCCCAATGCCGCCCCTCGGCCACCCCGGACACCTGCACCGGTCCGACCGGTCGCGGTGACGATGGCTTGCATCCAAGGCCAGACGCCAATACCGCCACCAGCGACCACGATGCGCGATCCGATACTCCACTCGGTGCAATGCGCCGGCGAACGACGAAGCCGAACGTCTCGTATGCGGCCTGTCGCACCTATGCGACATCGTGCGTGATATCCAAGCCGTCGAGCACGGCGAAGCGCGCAGTAATCGTGGAACAGCGTACATTCGCCGAGCACATAAAGCGACCACACCGGCACCCAGAGCGGATCGACCTGCTCAAAATCGTCAGTAGGGTCGCCCGGCTCGACTGACAATACACCCAGCCGAGGAATAATCCGCCGGTACTGTTGGCTCCTCCGATCTGACTCTTCCCGGCGGCTGTGTGTGGGATTGTCCACAGCCTGGACACCCGTCTTGGCTCCGGGGAGATAGTCGTGGCGTTTGGCCGCCGATGGACGCTGCAGCCATGTCTGGTTGGCGTCGTATTCGAGCCAATCTAGGGTCGGCACCTGCAGCTGGTGGCCAATCCACTGCCGAGCCGTTACGTGACCAGCCTAGTCTGCAACCACCGCTTCGGCCACTATACTACCGATGTCGATGCCGATTGTGACGCCTTTAACGTTATAAAGACGTTGCTGTACGACAGCATTGGCTTTCTTCGACATCTCGATCACGTGCCCTGGTAACAGCTCCCCTGCGGGGACCGGGCTTCACTAAAACTTCAAGAGTTGGCCTTCGCGGTTTACAAACCTTGGATAGGTGAGCGCGATCAGACCCCGCTGCAGATCTACAGCACAGCTGGCCAACCGGATCGCACACGAAGCCATCAATGTTGTAGTGATGGTGGAAAACGACTCGGTCGGTTTCCCGGTCTTTGCCAGGGGCGGCGCGCCCTACTCTCCATCGCAGCCACCCGCGGGGATCTCACCAACGTCGATATTCTTGACACCACCGCAACCGGCATTCCGGTGCTGAACGCCCCAGCCCACAACGCCACGCGGTCACCGAGATGGCAGTGACGTTGTTGCCAACGGCCACCCGTCATCTGCTTACCAATATGCCAATGTCTTCAGCGGCAATATGTTTCGTTATGACACCATTCCCTATCAGCAGTTCCGTTGCGGGGAAATCGCCAAGCGCAAAGCCGGGCTGGTTGACCTGGGTGCGGTCGGCCTAGCGTTGCGTTGGCAGCTATCCGGGCTGGGCTTGCGGGTCATCGCCACCGGCCCTTACAACGACGACGCCCGCTACAACCTCGATGAACTGCGTAGCGCAGGCTGATGTCGTCTCGCTGTACGCACCGGTCACTGGCGAAACCGTAGGGATGATCGGCGCTAAGCAATTTGTGACCATACGTGATGGTGTTGATCTTTCTCAACATCGCTCGGTCCCAGCTTGCACGACACTTACGCACTGTTAGAAGCACTGCGTCGAAGCCGGTTAGCCAACGCAGGGCACAAACACTTCGTCAGCGAGTGACTGCCGACCGATCCACCCGCTGGTAGGTATGCCCAACGTCGTACTCACCCCGGACAGCAGCTACGCGACGTGGAACACTGAAACCCGGCCCAGGCACAGATGGTCGCTGACGATCTAGAAGCGTTGCTGGTCAGACAACACACCCGCCTAGACCGTGAACACGGAGGTACTCGTCCTAATAACAGCTCCGAAAGCCGTTACCAACCCTGACGCTACGGTGCCGGCAACTACCAAAGACATGCTGAGCCGGGGGGCTTGATCGAAGGAACGGCCGGCAACACTTCAGCCCGGCACTGCAACGGCAAGGTCAGCACACCGTCGTCGGTCGACTACCGGAACATGGTGCTCGACGATCTTATGCTGATCTATCCCGAAGACGGAATCCTACAAGCGAAAGTCGGCAGGGAGCGTCGTCGTCGCAAATCAAGTTGCATACAGCGTGCTACAAAGCGTTCAACGACATCGGCAGCGTCTATTCACAGTCATCCCGGTGTGGGCCGATCACGTTCGCCATCGCGCATAAGCCGATTCAGGTTTGCACTGAAGAATTCGTAGTGTACTGCGGCGGACCCGTTCGGTACCCTGGTTACGGAACATCGGACACCCCCGGATGTTGGCCGCAATGCGGTCCAGGAGATCGGCAACACCCTAGCGCACTTCACCTGGGTGAATGGAGAGCTGCGAAGCGCGTGGGATGGCGGGTCGGCGAACTGTATAGCCGAAACGGATACACAGGATCGGTCGTGGCTGTGGGGACTGCTTATCGACGTTCTAAACCGACCGCCAAAGCGTCCCAGAACATCGCGCGCCTGTACGCGAGTGCATAAGTCGCTGGTGCCTCCAGAAGATATCACCGCTAAATGCAAAAGGTTGAGGACGCAAAGAACAAGTTCGGTGTCATCGCTCCAGAGATTACTGCCGTCGAAAAAGAAGATGAAAAATAAGATCAAGGTTCCTGGGCCAAGGAAGTCGATGCAATGACCCCTTTACGCACGTGAAGTGCAAGCTCAGCTGTCGAAGGTAACGCCGTTTGGCGAAGTGTCACAGATCGTCGCCCCATCCTCTGACTAACCGTTTTCAGTGAGATGCGCTACATCGCTGCGACTCTCAAAACCGGGACTCCCCCAACCACAACACTCTGACACCGCTTAACGCTTGCTCGACTTGTTCGAGAATCCCAGCAACCGAGCGGCCTAGCAACGTGACCACCGCGTCTGGCAGCGATGCGGCCCCGGGTTGCGAAGAAGCGCGGGGTCGTACCATGTCCAGCAACGACGAACCAGGGTAACTGACGATACGGACATCGACGTTCGCATCCAGACCGGCCAAGACCTTGGCTTTACGCACCGCAGTAACAAGCCCGCCAAGTTCGTCGACCAGGCCGCGTTCGAGAGCGTCAGCTCCAGTCCAAATTCGCCCTCGAGCAACATCATCTACTGCTTCAATGGTCATGTTGCGTCCTTCGGCTACGCGCTCAAGAAAGTCAGCATAACATAGGTCCGCTTCGGCCTCTCGATGGGTATGCTGCTCCGGAGTGAACGGCGCGTCGGCCGACCACGCATCAGCATTGGCGTTGGTGCGCACCGTATCTGACCCAACGCCCAACCGACCTTTCAGGTCCCGAATCACCAGCTTCCCGGTGATCACGCCAATCGAACCGGTGATCGTACCCGGATTGGCCACAATCGCGTCGGCGCCCGCCGAGACGTAGTAGCCGCCAGAGGCGGCGACCGCACCCATGGACACCACCACCGGTTTGCCGCGGTCGCGGGCCCTTTTCACCTCACGCCAGATGGTTTCAGATGCGGTGACCGAGCCACCAGGGCTGTTTACCCGCAGCACAATCGCGGACACTGAATCGTCGGCAGCGACCTCGCGTAGCGCTGCCGCAATGGTGTCACCACCGCCGGTAGAGACACCGAACGGCAAAAACTGCGGTCCACCGCGTCCATTGACAATCGGACCTTCCAGGGTGACCACAACAACTGTTGGCTTGGATCGGCGACCGGGAATCAACGGCATGGGTGACATCAACCGTGACCGGCCCGCACTGGCGTAGCGCGACAAATACAGCCGCGGTAGACGATCATCGACCTTTGTGCTTGGCTGCGACTCATTTGAATTTTCTGGAATACCTTCAGCACCAACAAGTTCCGCTATACGAGCATAAGCTTCATCGCGGAATCCGATACGGTCGACCAAACCTGAAGCGACCGCGTCATCGCGTAAAAGAGGAGCCCGGTCGGCCAACGGGTTGAGCGCTGCGGGATCGATCCTGCGTGATTCGGCGATCCCCTGCCACACCTGGCCTTGCAGGCTTTCCAGTATTCGGCTGACCGCCTCGCGGTGAGCTTCGGTGAAGCCGCCTTCGGTGAAAAGGTTGGCCGCCGACTTATATTCACCCCGTGCGACGAACTGTGCTTCGATCCCTACCTTGGCCAGCACATCGCGTAGAAACGTGGCATTACTCGCGAAGCCGACTAGCCCGACACTACCCGACGGCTGCATCCAGACCTCACCGAAAGCCGAGGCCAGGTAGTAGGACAGTGTGCCAGGATAAGTCTCGGCCCAGGCCAGTGACGGCTTAACCGCGCTGAAGGTGGTGACGGCCTCGCGCAGTTCCTGCACTGCCGCAGGCGGCGACGCACCAAGCTGAACGCGGGCAATTATGCCGGAGACCCGGGGGTCGTCGGTGGCGCGGTGAATCGCGGCGACAGCCTCGCGCAGGGCCATCGGTCGGCCACCCCCAGCGATAATTGCGAAAGGGTCAAAGCTGATAGTTTCCGGCGGCACCGACCGCAGATTGATTTCGAGCACGCAACCATTCGGTATGCCGTGGTGACGGGCCGTGTTAACCCGGTTGGCCAGGGCACGCACATCATCGATACCAGGAAAAGTAGGCAGAAAGGCGAACATGCTTGTAGCGTACCGGTGTCGGCGTTGAGCATCTCAGACCGCTGCTCAGCTGTGGTGAAACCACCCAACCGTATGGCGGTAAAGTGAGGTTCTCGATCGCTATATCCCCACAGCTGGACTTCGATGACACCGAATTACGCAACTAGGTCATCGGCGAAACACTGCAGCTGACCTCGGCCGCTATCACCGTCGTCAACCGGCTCAGCCACATGAAAAATGGAGTTTTGCTGTAGTCGCGCCGGGCAGCAGCTGTCGCAAGTGCGCCCTCTTCGGCCTCAGCAGGGCGATACAGCGCCAGACTGGTCAACAACGGCTGACCTTTGTCGAGACCGTCACCGTTGCTGGCGGCTCTGTTACCGAGCTCTAGAGCTCGGTAACAGAGCCGCCAGCAACGGTGATTTTGTGACGTGCACTGCCGCTGAACTTATGCGCGGACAGGGTGACCTTGACAGTCAGCTTGCCGTCACCTAAAACTTTAACCAGCGAGTTCTTTCGAATAGCTCCCTTAGCCACGAGGTCGTCCGCACTGATTGCCCCACCTTCGGGGAATAACCGGCTTATATCGCCGATATTAATGACCTCATATTCTGTACGGAATCGATTCTTGAATCCCTTGAGCTTAGGCAGTCGCATGTGAATTGGCATCTGCCCGCCCTCGAAGGTAACCGGTACCTGCTTGCGGGCCTTGGTGCCCTTAGTACCACGGCCGGCCGTCTTGCCTTTGGAGCCCTCACCGCGGCCGACCCGGGTACGTTTAGTTTTCGACCCACGCGTAGGTCGCAGGTCGTGCAGCTTAATCGTCACTTAATCTTCCCTCCACATCCACAGGAGTACTATCTCCGGCTGCCGGTTCCACCTCAACGAGGTGACGCACCACCGCGATCAGCCCGCGGGTTTGGAGATTGTCTTCGCGAATCACCGAATGCCGAATCCGCCGCAAGCCCAGGGTGCGCAGGCTCTGACGCTGCTTCCACCGCGCTCCGATTGTGCTACGCACCTGGGTGATCTTCAGACTTGCCATGGTTATGCCTGGTCCCTCACGCGCTGCGCTGGCCAATTAACGCTTCGCTCTCCTCCCGCCGCGCCTTCAAGATCCCAGCCGGGGCGACATCCTCGATCGGCAAACTACGCCGGGCCGCCACCTCTTCAGGACGCTGCAGCAGCTTAAGCGCGGCCACGGTGGCATGCACCACGTTGATTGCATTATCACTGCCCAACGATTTAGCCAGGATGTCGTGCACCCCAGCGCATTCCAGCACAGCGCGCACCGCACCGCCGGCGATCACACCGGTACCGGGGCTGGCAGGGCGCAACAGCACCACGCCCGCGGCTGCCTCGCCCTGCACCGGGTGAGTGACAGTGCCATCGATCAGCGGCACCCAGAAAAAGCCTTTACGAGCCTCTTCTACACCCTTGGCAATCGCGGCGGGGACTTCCTTGGCCTTGCCATAACCAACACCAACCATGCCGTGGCCGTCACCCACGATGACCAAAGCGGTGAAGCTGAATCGCCGACCACCCTTAACCACCTTAGAGACCCGATTGATGGCAACAACCCGTTCCAGATAATTGCCCTTCTCACCGTCACGGTCCCGATCGCGGCCACTGCGGCCACCTCCCTCGCGCCGGCTACGGCCCTCGCGGCTATCACCTAGCACGCCAGCTGACTGCTCCGCCATTATGCGGTCCTCCAGGCCTGCTTGTCATCAGAAACTTAATCCGTTCTCGCGTGCGGCATCGGCCAGCGCCGCGATTCGTCCGCCGTAGGTGTATCCGCCACGGTCGAATACTACTGTGTCAATGCCGACGGCCTTGGCCCGCTCGGCGATCAATTGACCGACCCGCACACTGCGGACTTTCTTGTCACCTTGCAGACCGCGCACGTCGGCCTCGATCGATGACGCAGCGGCTACCGTAGTGCCGGTGACGTCGTTAACCAGTTGCACGTGAATGTGCCTCGCGGACCGGTTGACCACCAACCGTGGACGCTCCGAGGTGCCTAACACTTTCTTGCGCAGCCTCGCGTGCCTACGCAGCCGAGAGGCCCTACGAATCGCGGAAACTGATTGCACCATAGACTACTTGCCTGTTTTTCCGACCTTGCGGCGAATCTGCTCGCCCTCGTAACGCACACCCTTGCCCTTGTAAGGGTCAGGACGGCGCAGACGGCGGATGTTCGCCGAGATCTGACCGACCTTCTGCTTGTCGATCCCCGTGATAGTGAACTTCGTCGGTGACTGGACCGCGAACGTGATACCTTCTGGGGGCTCGATCACCACTGGATGGCTATACCCCAGCGCAAACTCCAGATTGGAGCCCTTGAGCTGGGCCCGGTAACCGACACCAAAGATCTCCATGCTGACAGTGTAACCTTGCGTTACACCGGTGACCAGGTTGGATACCAAAGTGCGCGACAACCCGTGCAGCGAGCGGTTGCGCCGCTCATCGTCGGGGCGGGTCACCACGATTGCACCGTCGTCTTTGCGCGCCACCATGATCGGCTCAGCAAGCGTCAAATCTAGAGCCCCTTTGGGCCCCTTCACCGAGACGTTTTGACCATCGATCGTGACGTCAACTCCGGCGGGGACCGGAATCGGCTGCTTACCAATACGCGACATGATCGTTCACTCCATGCTCTCCAGCTACCACACGTACGCGAGGACTTCGCCGCCCACACCCTGCCTGGCTGCCTGACGGTCGGTCAGCAGGCCCGAGGAGGTCGAGATAATGGCCACACCCAGCCCGCCCAGCACACGCGGCAGGTTGATCGACTTCGCATACACCCGCAACCCCGGCTTAGATACCCGGCGCAAACCAGCGATGCTACGCTCCCGGCTGGGCCCGTACTTGAGTTGGATGATCAATGACTTGCCGACCCGAGCGTCTTCGGTGCGGAAGTTTCGGATGTATCCTTCGTTCTTGAGGATCTTGGCGATATTGGCTTTGATCTTGGAGTGCGGCACAGTCACTTCGTCGTGATATGCTGAATTAGCGTTGCGCAGACGTGTCAAAAAATCTGCGATCGGGTCTGTCATGGTCATGACAGCACCTGCCACCTTCCTCGCGGTGATTCCCTGGGACCGGGCCTGCCGCGTTAGTCTTAGTCCTGTGTGTACTTGTGTTGGGCCGTTACCAACTGCTCTTCTGCACACCGGGCAACTCACCCGCGTGCGCCATCTCGCGCAGGCAGATCCTGCATAGCCCGAATTTGCGGAACACTGCACGCGGGCGACCGCACTTGCTACAACGGGTGTAACCGCGCACCGTAAATTTCGGCTTGCGCGCGGCTTTGTTGACCAGTGTCTTCTTCGCCATCTACTCAGTTCTCCTTGAAAGGAAAACCGAGGGCCCGCAACAACGCTCGTCCTTCATCGTCGGTCTTCGCCGAAGTGACGACGTTGATGTCCATGCCGCGGACCCGGTCAATCTTGTCCACATCGATCTCGTGGAACACCGATTGCTCGGCCAGCCCGAAGGTGTAGTTACCGACACCGTCGAACTGCTTAGGCGACAACCCGCGGAAATCACGAATACGTGGAAGCGCGATCGACGTAAGCCGGTCCAGGAATTCCCACATCCGATCGTCACGCAACGTCACGCGGGCACCGATTGACATACCTTCGCGCAGCTTGAATTGCGCGATAGACTTCCGCGCCTTGCGAATCTCGGGTTTTTGCCCGGTGATCAACGCCAAGTCGCTGACTGCACCGTTGATCAGCTTGGCATCCCGAGCTGCGTCGCCAACTCCCATGTGGACGACGACCTTCACCACGGTCGGAATCTGCATCAGGTTACCGTAGCTGAACTGCTTGTTCAGCGCATCCCGAATCTCGCTGCGGTAGCGTTGTTTAAGGCGCGGCTGCACTTTTTCTGCGGTACTCATCAAATATCCTTGCCATTGCGTTTGGAAATACGAACTCGTTTGTCGGTCTCCTCGTCTACCCGGTAACCGATGCGGGTGGGCTGGCCGTCTGAGTCAACCACCATCACGTTGGAGACGTGGATCGGAGCCTCCTGGGTGACGATTCCGCCTGTTTGGGCTCCGCGCTGGTTGGCTGAAATCGCAGTGTGCTTCTTGATCCGATTGACACCCTCGACCAGTACCCGGTTACGGGCCGGGTAGGCCCGCAACACCTTGCCTTTGGCGCCTTTGTCTTTCCCCGCGATAACCAGAACGGTGTCGCCCTTGTGAACCTTCATCTACAGCACCTCCGGAGCCAGCGAGATTATCTTCATGAATCGCTTCTCGCGAAGTTCGCGTCCAACCGGCCCAAAGATGCGAGTTCCGCGCGGATCGTTGTCAGGCTTGATGATCACCGCCGCGTTTTCATCAAACTTGATGTAGCTGCCGTCGGGACGCCGGCACTCCTTGGCGGTGCGTACCACGACGGCTTTCACGACATCTCCACGCTTGACATTGCCGCCGGGAATGGCGTCCTTGACAGTGGCGACGATGACATCACCAATGCTAGCGTAGCGTCGGGACGAGCCACCGAGCACTCGTATGCACAAGATCTCCTTGGCGCCGGTGTTGTCAGCCACCTTCAGTCGCGATTCCTGCTGAATCACTCGATCTCCTGACCTGGTTAACTATGCACGGCAGAAGGAACCCACAAAACCTGACGTGCGCGGTCTTTGTCGCCGAAGGGCACGCGAGGCCACCTTGCAGGCTCGCCGCTCGCGCATGCCGGCCGCGGCCAGCACGAAGCAACCACTAGAGTTTAGGGGATGCCCACCGCGGGGCCAAATTCTTGACCGCAACCATCTAAAACGTCGCCGGGTTGTCGGTTTAGGGTGGGCCGGTCGGGCGTAGCTCGAACACTCAGCCCGCCGGACATAAGCAATGTGGTGGTTGTGTTGCTGTTCGGGGGCTATGTGATAGGCCCGGTCTTGAGAGCGAGCGCGGCGGCGTTTGGGCACCAACGCGCTCCGGTCGGCTTTAGTGCAGGGGTAGCGGCCACGCTAGGGTTGTCTTCCGGTGCCAGTATACCGGCCGGTGGACAAGCACAAACTCGGAAACGGCAGTGCGCTGCTCGACGCGGTTATATAGGTTCGCCCTGATAGCGAAAACAAAATTAGCCTTCCGTCAGACACCTAACTAACCACCACCAGCCCCAGAACGTCTTCACCCCATGGTTAAGTACGGCAATAGAGCACTTCAAGTTGGACGCATGTCAAGTTGGCCCGCCATCGGCGTATGCAATGGTGTAGTCGAGATCGCAGTTCATGACAGGCTGGCAGCAGTCGTGCCAGCGACACGTCCATTCCTGGCAGAGGGCCGCGCGACACCTACGGCTAGCCGGGGCGCTGCAGCATCGACGACCAACACGACGCCTTGACAGCCAGCTGTGCACGACCAACAGCACCGTCTAGTAGCGTAACCGCAGACGGGATCCGTGTTCACCAGGGCAAGCTCACGGTCCCACTGTGTCTCGTGAGTCAACAGGGTCACGCGATCCATCAACATCGAACGCATCACCGAAAAATCACAAGCACTTTCACCGTGAGCTTGCCCCGCTGATTTGACCAGAACGAGGATGCCGAGACCGATTGCCAGAAGCCACCCTTTTGCGATTTTGGCGACGGAACCGCAGCGTGCGCTGACGAGAGTCGGCCGTACCTGTCAAGCCGAATCCAAGATCAGCCACGCAGCAAAATCCGATATGCGATATGGGTGGTCGCGGTATCCTCTGACCGCGACTACCGCGCAGCGGGTTAGTACCGGTAGCAGTATCCCGGGGCGCACAAAATACGAACCACCCTTTAAGGTTTGGCCGATGCCAGGATTCGCGGGCCTCATGGTGCACACAAGCGTTCGGCGGCTTATTAAGCCGAGGGTGCACATAGCACTCGGTGGCGGTCCACTCCCACCCGTTGCCGATTATGTCCACCAACCCGAAACGGTTGGCCAGGAAAGCCCCCAACGGTGGGGTTCCCATTCAGCCGAGCGCACCGTCATTCTGGTACAGGAACCTGCCCTGCCAGGTGTTAGTCATCAGTTGATTGTCTGGAACGGCCTAGTCACCCCACGAGTAGGTCGTCGCGCTCCCGGCGCAGGCAGCATACTCCCCCACTCCCACTCATCCTCGGTCAGTAAGCGCCACTCGGCCCACCGCGCGTACGCCGTGGAGTCGGGGTATGCCACCCGTACAACTGGGGAATAGGTGCAGTCAGCGGCAGTGTTACCTGGACTCTCCGGGTGATCCAGACCAAACGGATGACGCCAGTTCGCGCCCGACACCCATACCCACCACTGCAGCCAGTCGCGCAGGTCGACCAGGGCCGACGTCGGGCGGAAAACCATGGCACCAGCACCAGCTCATCGGGTGCTATCCTGGAGCACAGCAGGGCATAAATCAGTTTATTATTGGTGACCGTAACCTAGCCTGTAGTGACAACCAGTTTGGCGAACTGCTCATTCGTCGCGGGGGTACTTCTCCTCCGCGAAAGAACCGACGGTCTTGGGTGGATCGACGCTTTTTTCAGAGTAAAAGTTCGCCGAGCCTATGCGGAGTTGATCCGACCTGCAGTTCGATCAACCCGGTGAGCACGATCTAAGAGTAGGACGACCGCAGAGTATCTTAGCACGCCACTTTTTCGGCACGCTTCAGTCCCGACCCCGGACCCAGACCACGATGAACAGGCTCATCGCCACCACCAACGCAACCAGCACCCAAAACACAACAGCTTGGTCGATCCACGAGCCCGACGGGGTAGAGCCTGGAAGGCAATTGCGCAGCGGGACGATGGCGAACAGCATCGCGGCATACCACGTTGCGAACTGCGGCAAAATTTTTTCCTGCCCAATAAACATTAGCATGGGCATCACCGCCAGAGTGGGCGGGCTGACGAAGGACCAGGCAGATTCCCAGATCGAAAAGCATTGGCCCCTTGGCTCTTTTGCAAGTTGATGAGCACATCGTCAGAATTATTTGAGGCCTCGCTGACTCTGCGCTCCGTGTAAACGTCCCAACCGTACAACGATCCGGCTACTTCGACCCGAGCGTCTATGTATCACCACTCTCAACTAACCAGCCAACACGTCAATACGTAGTTGTAGCGGATCTCCCCGCGCGCCCCAATGCCGTTGGGTCACGAGATTACTGCCGAGCCGGCGATACCGCTCTCATGCGACACATACCGCTCATACCCCTTGTAGGGCGTCTTGGAAGGTCATCGCCCCACCCAATCGGGTAGTGATGCTAGGTCTTGGGCCCACCAAGCTGGCCAAGGAACTTCAGGCTCTCTTCCACGATGTCGATGTAGCCGTTGAAAAACTTGCCCTCGTTGACCAAATCCATTTTGCCGGCCCTCGCTTCTGGCGCAGTTGTCAGAGATCACCACGACTATGATGTCGAGCTGACAAATTGCTCCAGGTAGTTCTGGATACGACCGATCTGCGCATCGGTTTAGCTCAAAAAATCGGCTAACACCTCAGCCATCCGGCTGAACAGCTTCTTCTCTTTTTCTTCATCGCTGAGCGAGTCCCAAGGCCGCACGGTGCCCCGCAAATGGCCACGGCTAGCCGTCCGGTCCCTTTCAATCACTGGAGAGGTTGACCGGCAACAGCTCGGTATCAAGCAGCACGATGTTCATTGACTTCTGCCTGTCCAGCACAACCTCACGGTGACGCTCGTAGCCATGTTAAAGCGGCTGGCGTACTTTTCAGCCCATTCTTTGGAAACGTGATAGGGTGCATGCCCGGGGACCGGGAAAACATAGCTAAACCACAGTTAGTCAACGTGATCACCTTAGCATCACGGATGAATTCAATCGTTTTGTCAACAAAATCACTTTGGACCTTTGGACAAGTAATAGCCGGCGTCGGAAGTGGCTGGCGGTGTAACCGGGTCGGTGTCGTACACCCCAGCCGGTATACCACTGATCGGTCTCCCCGCCCATGAATCCGTAGAACCGCTCGAAGCCGCGCGAAGTCGGCTAGTGCCACTTGATCGATGCCAGATTGGACTCTTCGAGCGGCTTCAAATTCCATTTGTCAACACAGTAGGTGTTGTAACCACGTTCGGCGATCACCTATGAGAGCAGCGTGGTATCGGCCGGGATCCAGCCGTTGCAGTTAGAGAATGCGTCGGTGCATTCCTCGATGGTGGCCCTGCCCACGGTAGTGACGTTGTGACCGGTCAGCAGGGTGGCCCTGGTCTTTAGGTGGTGCGAAACTGCGACAGCCCGCACACTGCATTCGGCAATCCCCGCGGCATAGCGAGCATCTCAACCAGGACCCCCCAAAGCAGTCCCAGGTAGCGATACCAATGTCATCCCCAGACCAAATAAGATGTTTGGCGAATTCTCCGGCGCCCTCAGCGCTGTACAAGAACGGAGTCCAGTCTGGCTCCGAATCGCGGATATCGAGATCGATCTTGCCGTTAAATTCCGCCATCTCCAGCCTCGCTCTCGTTGTGAATTTACCTGCCAAGCGCGACATGAAGGCTACACCTGAACCTGGCAGTAGTACCGGGCATCGAGACCTCAGCTTGATCCATGACCGTCGCCAACCAGCTAGCGGCCGCACCGACGACATGGAGATTGTGGCATCCTACCACGTTAGCGCGCGGCGAGACATCGGACCGCCATCGACGTCATAGATGTCGTCCTGGCGTGCCACCAAGTTCCACGACCAGGTACCTCAGTACCCGCAGCTCCATCCGGGCCAGTATTGAGCTTTCGGATAATCTAGAATTCGTTGGTGCGATCAAACACGCTGATGTCGCGGCTAGCCGAGCCCGCCCACGGATCGGGATGAATCTCAACCAGTAGAGCTCATATCACTCCTGCACCGCACTCCGATGTGCACGCCGCCGGCTCCGGATACACATCAGAAGCTTGTCTACTAAGGCCACCGTGGCACTGTCGGCATTTGCTGCTTCAGACGGAACATATCGCGGATAGCAACCCTGGACGAGAAGAAATCGCTCGGCGGGAATCTGTCCGAGTGGAGATATAAAATCCACACCGGCGAGTCAGTGCTCGTCGCTAACGGGTGTGCCGGAAGCTCGAAACTCAAGACATCTGACAATACGTTGATTCAGTCATCTCGTCAGCGCCGAGAATGGGAAACGAGTAGCCTAGTTCGCATTTTGCTAACAGAATCTCGGTGAGAAATTAGTCTTACCCCCACTACCGCCTCAATAGCTGTCACCATGAATATGGATATGCGCGATGTGTCGGTGACTGAGCTACCGTCTGGTCATAGATTCCGCAGGGCGTGGGCAGAAATATGCTGTGTCCAACAAGCAACCCCAAAGACTACAAGACACATTAAGTCGACCTCGCTGTTGACGGGCAGGCTGCTACTTGGACTTTTCGAGGATCTCCACCAGCCGCCACCGTTTGGTCGCCGACAGCGGCCGGGTTTCCATAAGCGAAACACGGTCACCAATGCCCGCAACGCTGTTCTCGTCGTGCACCTTGACCTTCTTGGTGGTACGGATGATCTTGCCGTACAAAGGGTGACGCATGCGGTCTTCCAGCTGAACCACAATGGTCTTCTGCATCTTGTCGCTCACTACATAACCAATGCGCAACTTACGCCGCCCACGCACTTTCGGACCACTCGGAGTGTGCTTGGGACCCTTGTCTTTTGGTGTACCATCCCTCACAGCTGCGCCCTTAGGAGCGGCTTTGGTTGCCGAGGACGCTGCCTTCGCGCCGGTCTTAGCTTCTTCTGTCATCATGATTCCTCACCATTAGCACTACCAGGCCCAGAGGCTAGACCCAATTCCCTTTCACGCAGCACGGTGTAGACACGCGCGATCTCATGACGCACCGTACGTAACCGTCGGTTGTTGTTGAGCTGGCCTGTTGCCATTTGGAAACGCAGATTGAATAACTCTTCCTTGGATTCGTGTAGCCGCTCAATCAGCTCCTCGTCGGTGAGCTCACGTAGTTCGCCAGGGGAAACTCCCACTGCCATCAGAACTGCTCCTCTCGGCTTACGATGCGTGCTTTGATCGGCAACTTGTGAATTGCGCGGGTGAGTGCGGCTCGGGCGGTCTGCTCGTTCGGGTAGCTGAGCTCGAACAGCACCCGACCCGGCTTGACGTTGACCACCCACCACTCCGGTGAGCCTTTACCCGAACCCATTCGGGTCTCAGCAGGTTTTTTGGTCAGCGGGCGATCCGGGAAGATGTTGATCCACACCTTGCCGCCGCGCTTGATGTGTCGGTTGATGGCAATACGAGCGGACTCGATCTGGCGGTTGGTGACGTAGGCGTGCTCGAGGGCCTGTATACCGTAATCACCGAAGTTCACCGTTGTGCCGCCACTAGCGATGCCGCGCTGGCGCGGATGGTGCTGCTTACGATGCTTGACTTTGCGGGGAATCAACATGACTCAGCTCTCCGCTCTCTGCGGTTCATGGGTAGCCGCGCTGTCCTCAGAGTGCTCAGTAATGGGCGCAACATCGCTTTCTTCACCCCCCAACGCCCGTCCAGCATCGGTGCCGGTTGCAGTGGTGCCCACCCGCGCCACTACGGCGCGGACGCGTGCCCGACGGCCGCTCGCGGCGCGCACGCTCAGCGCCAGCCGGCGCGACGGCTGTCAATTCACGTCTACCCCCGACGATGTCGCCCTTGTAGATCCATACCTTCACGCCAATCCGGCCGAAGGTGGTCTTGGCCTCATGTAACCCGTAGTCGATATCGGCGCGCAGGGTGTGCAACGGCACGCGGCCCTCACGGTAAAACTCCGAGCGGCTCATCTCCGCACCGCCAAGCCGGCCCGAGCACTGCACCCGGATGCCCTTGACGTTAGGATGACGCATCGCAGACTGGATAGCCTTGCGCATCGCCCGACGGAACGCCACCCGATTGCTCAACTGCTCAGCGACCCCTTGGGCAACCAATTGTGCTTGCGACTCAGGGTCTTTGACTTCGAGGATATTGAGCTGAACCTGCTTGCAGGTCAACTTCTCCAGATCTGCCCGGATCCGGTCGGCTTCGGTACCGCGACGACCAATGACGATGCCGGGACGGGCGGTGTGGATATCCACCCGGACCCGGTCACGGGTACGCTCAATCTCCACTTCGGCGATCCCCGCGCGCTCTAAGCCGGTGGATAGCAGCCGCCGGATCGCGACATCTTCCTTAACGTACTCTGCATACTGCTTGTCAGCGTACCACCGAGACTTCCAGCCGGTGGTGATACCCAATCGGAAGCCATGCGGATTGATCTTCTGGCCCACTAGTCTGAGCCTCCCTTCGTTTCAGAAGCCTCAGAAATTTTGGCGGAGGCCTTCTTAGGTGGCATCTTGGTGGCCTCAGAACTGACCCAGGCCTTTTTCGATGGGGAGCTGCCGGAAGCCTTGCTGACCCCGGCCCGACGGGCCTTCGTTGACTCCGTCGACCGCTGGTCCCTGACGGGCCGGCTTTCAACCACCACCGTGATGTGGCTGGTACGCCTGCGGATCCGGAACGCCCGTCCCTGGGCGCGCGGACAAATCCGCTTGGTGGTCGGACCCGCACCAGCGTAGACGGTGGCAACCACCAAGGTCGCCGGATCCAATCCGTTGTTGTTCTGAGCGTTGGCCGCAGCACTCGCAATCACCTTGGCAACCGGCTCACTGGCAGCCTGGGGCGCCCAACGCAGAATGTCGAGCGCGTCTGCTACCGATCTTCCGCGCACCAGGTCGATCACCCGGCGCGCCTTTCTCGGCGACACCCGCACAAATCGTGCTTTGGCGATTGCCGACGGAAATTCAGTCGTGGTCATCGCCGTTTAGTCTTCCGGTCGTCCTTGATGTGTCCCTTAAAGGTGCGGGTCGGCGCGAATTCACCGAGTTTGTGACCCACCATCGCCTCGGTAACGAAAACCGGGACATGCTTGCGTCCGTCATGGACCGCAAAGGTATGGCCAATGAAGTCCGGAATAATCGTTGACCGCCGCGACCAGGTCTTGATGACCTGCTTGGTGTTCTTTTCGTTCTGAACGTCGACCTTCTTGAGCAAGTGGTCGTCGACGAACGGGCCCTTCTTCAAGCTGCGAGGCATAGTTGGCTACTCCTAAAAACTTCCTAGCGCGAGTGCTTTTTGCCAGTGCGACGGCGGCGGACGATCAACTTGTTGCTCGATTTGTTCGGTTTGCGGGTACGGCCTTCAGGCTTGCCCCACGGGCTGACCGGGTGACGCCCACCCGAGGTCTTACCCTCACCACCGCCATGCGGGTGGTCTACTGGGTTCATGACGACACCACGAACCGACGGACGTTTACCTTTCCAGCGCATACGACCGGCTTTGCCCCAGTTGATATTTGCCTGCTCGGCATTGCCAACCTCGCCGACCGTCGCGCGGCAACGCACATCGACCCGGCGGATCTCACCGCTGGGCATACGCAACGACGCGTATCTGGCTTCCTTGCCGAGCAACTGGATGCTTGACCCGGCCGATCGCGCGAGCTTGGCGCCACCGCCCGGCCGGAGCTCCACTGCGTGGATCAAGGTACCAGCCGGAATATTGCGCAACGGGAGGTTGTTACCCGGCTTGATGTCAGCGTTAGCTCCCGATTCCACTACATCACCCTGTGAAAGTCCTTGCGGGGCAAGGATATAGCGCTTCTTACCATCAAAGAAGTGCAATAATGCGATGTTTGCGGTGCGGTTCGGATCATATTCAATGTGTGCGACCTTGGCGTTGACACCGTCTGTGTCGTTGCGGCGGAAATCGATCACCCGGTAGGCGCGCTTATGGCCACCACCCTTGTGTCGAGTGGTGATCCGGCCGTGGGCGTTGCGCCCACCATGGCCGTGCAGCGGACGCACCAAGGATTTCTCCGGCTGCGTACGAGTGATTTCGGCGAAATCAGACACACTGGCGCCACGACGACCGGAGGTCGTCGGCTTGTACTTGCGAATTGCCATGTCTAAATCAGATCCTTCTCTCGCGCGGCTAGGCAGGTGCTCCGAACAGGTCGATCGACTTGCTTCCCGGCGCCAGGGTGACGATGGCCCGCTTAGTGTTCTTGCGCCTACCGAATCCGGTCCTGGCGCGCTTACGTTTGCCCTGCCTATTGGCGGTGTTCACCGATGCGACCTTGACGGAGAAGATCTTCTCGATAGCGATCTTGATCTGCGTCTTGTTCGAATCAGGATGCACCACGAACGTGTACACATTGTCGTCTAGCAGCCCATAAGACTTCTCTGAAATGACCGGGGCTAGGATGATGTCGCGGAAGTCAGTGATAGTTGCCATCAGGCCGAAACCTTCTCGGGTGTCGTCGAAGTGCCGGCGGCTTGCTGAGCGGCGATGTAGCTGTTGAGCGCCTCAACGCTGAACACCAGGTCGTCGGCGCGCAGCACGTCATAGGTGTTGAGCTGGTCAGGCGACAGGAGATGCACACCGGGCAGGTTGCGCACACTTTTGGCACCGGTCTCGTCGCTGCGGCCGACGACTACTAACACCTGCTTGCGATCTGTCAGTGTGCCCAGGAATTCCTTGGCACTCTTAGTAGACGGAGTCTTACCCGCCACCAGTTCGGTGACTGCGTGGATGCGCCCGTTGCGTGCCCTGTCGGATAACGCCCCGCGCAACGCCGCAGCGATCATCTTCTTGGGTGTGCGTTGGCTATAGTCGCGCGGTTTGGGACCGTGCACGGTACCACCACCGGTGAACTGTGGGGCCCGCGTCGAGCCCTGCCGAGCGCGACCGGTCCCCTTCTGCCGATAAGGCTTGCGGCCACCACCACTGACATCGCCGCGCGTCTTGGTTGAGTGCGTACCCTGCCGAGCCGCCGCCCGCTGAGCGGTGACCACCTGGTGCATTAACGCGATATTCGCGGGTGCGTCGAACAGCTCAGCCGGCAGCTCGATAGTACCGTTGACTTTGCCGTCTGGTGTCCTAACGTCGATTTTCCGGACGTTAAAACCTTTCTCAGCCTTGGCTGCCATCATTTCTCACCTCGTTTGATCGCGCTACGGACCATGACGAGCCCACCAGTGCGGCCGGGGACGGCACCCTTGATCAGCAGCACGCCGTTCTGGGTATCAACCTTGTGCACCAACAGGTTCTGGACCGTCACCCTGTCGTTACCCATGCGGCCAGCCATCCGGGTGCCCTTAAATACTCGGGCAGGAGTAGAGCAACCACCGATCGAACCCGGACGGCGGTGCACTGCCTGGGCACCGTGACTGGCGCCCTGCCCACGGAAGCCGTGCCGCTTCATAGTGCCGGCGAAGCCCTTGCCCTTGGAGGTCCCGGTCACGTCGACATACGTGGCTTCGGTGAAGATCTCCGCCGTCAGTTCTTGGCCGACCTCATACTCAGCCACCGCGTCCGGGTGGTCCAGAGGCAATTCAGCCAAGTAACGACGCGGGTTAACCCCCGCCGAGTTGTACTGGCCCGTCACTGGCTTGTTGACCTTACGCGGGCTGACTTCCCCGTAAGCCAACTGTACAGCGCTATACCCATCGCGCTCCAGCGTGCGGATGCGAGTCACCACGTTCGGGCCGACCTTGACCACAGTTACCGGCACAACCCTGTTGTTCTTGTCGAATACCTGTGTCATGCCGAGTTTGGTACCGAGAATGCCCTTTCGCGCCATCACTCTGCAACCTCCTACTGGATGTTGACGTCGACACTGGCCGGAAGATCGATACGCATGAGGGCGTCAACCGTCTTCGGTGTTGGATCAAGGATGTCGATGAGCCGCTTGTGGGTGCGCATTTCGAAGTGCTCTCGCGAGTCCTTGTACTTGTGCGGCGAGCGGATGACGCAGTACACGTTCTTCTCGGTCGGCAATGGCACCGGACCTACGACGCTGGCACCGGTGCGTACGACGGTCTCGACGATTTTGCGAGCCGAAGCGTCAATCGCCTCATGGTCGTAGGCCTTGAGCCTGATGCGGATCTTCTGTCCCCCCACGCTTTTTCCTACCTCACTCCATTTGAGTCCCGTGTCCGGACCTGGTGCCTCCAGCACGCCGACCTATCCGACCAACGTGGGCCGATCTAGCATCGCGTCGGAGACTGCGCCGCTGTTTACCTGTCGTGGTTCACCGACCCTCCTACGCTCGAGCATGTCACCCGCACGCAGCCTTGCCGCGCTCAAATTTCAAGACCCGAAATTAATTCGCACGTCAAAGATGAGACCGGACGCGCCCCTGTGTGGGCGCTGGTCGTATGCCTGTACCAAGAGTAAACCTGGCGTGAGGCAACCTGAACAGTATGCCTTACGTTTGCGGTATCGGCCAAATTTCGGGCCGGTCGGCGACGGTGCCGGCCACAGCGCAGATGAAGATGGGGAAACCCGTAATAGTGTTGCGGTAGCAATCTCCCAAATAACGAACAGGGCCGGGACCTGGGTACCAGGCAGCGCAGACGATGTATCTTAGTATCTTAGCACGCGCCCACCGAGCGGTCGGCACCTTGATCCTGAGCTTAGGGCAACGTTAACGTTATTAATTGATTTTCCTCCGACAACCACGATGATTTGGTGTGCCTTTAACCCTGATAGTTAAGTTGGCTGAACCCCGATGTTGTAGAATCGGATGGTCGGTATATCACCGTCCCCGCCAAGCCACACACCCCATTTTAGCGGGGTCTAAAACAACGCACCGTTCATTAACCATTAACGGAGCCAGAACAATCGTAGTCGAACTCAGCGCGCGGCTGATGGTGGCGTTGGAGCAGTTGCCTCAATCCCAGGACAAGATGGTGGTTGAACAGGGCAAATTCGGCGAAGTTGCGCCGTTGAACAGTAGATCCAGAATCGGGATGTACAACCTGGGTGCAACGCTCTCTGAGGCCCACAGACGGGATTTTTGAGATCGCTAGCCAGCGCGAAGGCTAGGTGCCTGGGGACTAGGCGAATTTAACTTAAGCCATGAGAACCCGTATTTCGTTTGGTTGTGATCACGGCGATCTGGGAGTAGTCGAAAATGACAGCGCTACTTGACCGAGGTGCTGGGTTGTGCGTTGACCACGTGGTTCAGCAGGCTTACCCCTAGGTAACGGACTGGCCGAACGGCCGGGTGCGTCACAGCTGCTCAGGTACGATCAGGATACTCAGGGTGTATCCGGGAAATGGAGCTCACATAATTAGAGTTTCCTGAATAGCTGCCACGTACGTCGAGTCAGGGTTCGGGGTACCGGCGCCACCCATGATGAACGTCATTTGCGGGAAGTCTGGGTCCGCTAGCGTAGTCAATGCGGCGATGCTGCCGGAGATCAAAGACTGGACTTGCGCACTGAACACGCCCAGAAAATCTGACATCGTGGTGGCGGCCTCGGCTTGTGTGTAGGCACTCCCCACGGCAGCTCCGGGAGAGCGGCTACGCACCGTGGTGAGCGCCTACGCGATCGCGTCCATATCGGTGGCGGCCGTCGGCAACGTCGCAGGGGCAGTGAGTAGGTACGACATCTCCCGTCCTGGACAAATCGGATCTTTCCGGTCAACCCGGGACGGTGGGTTTGGGTATTGATAGAGGTCAAAACGCTCTTGCCAGGGCGTCTGGCGAACGCGCATTTCCAGCGGCATGATGTTCCAGCATCACAATGGTGGCGTGCGGCACACGACCAGTTATCGTGGATAAAATCGGCTCTTCAATCACCCCAGAGGTTCTCGATGCCGCGGCCCCGACACCGATATGGTCGATGACGGCCCGCGGGTTACGCTTGGCGGCGACCGGGGCACGGCCACACAGATGTTGCGAGGTCGACCACACGATTGGAACTATATGGCTTTGCCACACTGAATAATTCGTTACCTTGACGCAGAGCCGCAACATCAGCGGGTTCACGTGTCGTACCGGTGTTCGATGCGAGCCGGCACCTGGGGATCACGCGAGACCAGGATAATGCACCCGCGTGTCCGCGGTTGCATGAATGCCACCCTGCCATGAGGTCAGTCGCGATGGCCGACACTACCGTCAACGGGCATTGCAACGAAAACAGCTTTATACAAGATCATATCTTGACCAGTATTAGCGGTGGTGCTTAGCACCACCGCTAATACTGGTCAATCCGGTGGCTAATCAGACCGCGCAGGTGGGGACACCATCCAGTTCAAGGGGTCGCTGCATGCCATCCCCACCACTCTCACACCGGCAGCACGCAGCATAACCTAATCACCGAAGTCCGAAAGCATCAGCAAATGAGCCGAATAAACCGCTCTGGAGCAAATATGATTCGTTCGGTAGCCAAAGTAATCATGCCACCTGGTCCTACCGCGTCGACAGCTGCCACGATTGCGTCGGAGAAACGCAGCCGCAGTGTCCAAGTCTGGGCCAGGAACGTCAGGTTAGATCGTCTCAGCGCGGATATTAGATATGATGGCACCGAAACTGGCACGCACACCGTCAATGATGTTGAATGAAATCGCTTCAATACCTGAAAGCATGTGCAGCCCAACATCGTTGAGATTAACGATGCACCAGCAATCCACGCGCTGGGTAGCCTTTAGGAAAATCTCAATGGTGCCTGCCATCTCGCGAGTCCGCTGAACAGGAAGGTAGCCGGCGTTGTCGTGGGCGGGGCCATCGAAATCCAGACCCATCTCGATAGTTCGGAAGCAGTCGCGGACGTCCGAACACACCCAACCGGTTATCGCGGCGCGATCGAAATCGTACGGCAATCCACGACAGAAGTATCCGCCGTTGATCGCGCCGGAACCGCCGACCGTGGCTCCGCGCACGATGGGCAAGTGACAAGCCGGTTTATCGGTGAGTTTAGTAAAATAACGCTAGATCAGCAGGCCGCTAACGCCAATAAGCAACTGCAAGCCGTTAGCGTTCTGAGCCAGCAATTCGAGATTGGCGAGCCCAGGACCGACCTCGAGCACGGTCACAGCCTAGCAGGGACCGAAAGAAAGACGTTAGGCAACAGTCGATCTAGCATTGCTAGTACCGACGATCAACACATCGCTGTGCGAGACGACCGTGGTCAACACGGCGACTAGCTACAAACCGGTGGCTTGAGCACGCCCAATGTTGCATTCGAGCACCACACCCCACGACAGACCGAGGGCGTAGGCCAGGTCATTGACCCACTTGAGCACCAGTATAGCGCAATTCGATACCGAAAATGTGCTGCCAGCAACGCCACCGGTCAGTAATGCCAGCAAAATGGCCGACGCCAGTCGCAGCGCCGCCGACCATAGACAGCGTCTGGCGATCGCGCCAATATCGCGCAGCGATGTCTCGGCACTGCGCAAAACTCTGGTTATTCGGCGACCCGTCAGGACGGCGATAACCAGCGACGCTAGCTGCGTGATGCTCGTCCCTACAGCCATAAGAATTCAGGCCATCGGTGCCCAGCAAGAGATCACCAAAGGAGCTGTCTTGTCCGGATGACGCACCGATAGCTCCGCCGTCAAGCCGCCATGGAATTACTTTACGTACAATCCAATCTATACAATTCGGTGTGGTGATCGTGAGCGACCAACGCGCTGAGTTCGTAGCGGCAGCCGGGCTCCTGCTTCGATGAACCACCAACACAGGTCGACGTCCTAGCCGGACTACAGCGTCTCATCGAACCCGCCGCCCCTGCAAATGGCCGAGCGGCGACAGATGATCGCCATGCTGTGTATGTAGGACACTGTGCTGTAGGGCCACGCTGCCGCTTGTCACTAACCGAGGTCCAGTAACGCATACACCACCCATAACAGACTACCGCATTCACGCCTTGCAAGAAAACGATGATGCGTGGTAATACCAGGGCGACGGTGGGAGATCGCAGAAGTGACCCAGCAGAACTTTCAGTCAACCACGCCACGGCGACACATCGGAATCCATAAACGCGACGAAATCGGTGGCGCAGAAGGCCAGCCCGATGTTGCGCACCACCGACAGCTCTTTATTACACGGATTACGCAACACCTCGACGTCGCAGTGTGTACCCACTAAGTCCTTCGTCCTAAGTGAGGCACCACGAACCGTCTTCCACCACAACAACGCGTAATCTGCGTAGTAAGCTCACCAAGTGCCGCACTCCAGCGGCGTTATCACGCACCGGAATCACCACGGTCATGTCACGGTGCTACGGGCCACGGATACGCCACCTGCGGCACCAGCAGGGCACGTGTCAAGCTGGGCGCCAACTTCGTCACGCACCTTCAGCAGGCCATCAGACAACATCTTTTGGGCCGACGGCGGGTTAATGATTCCCGAGCAGGGCCTAGCTATCGCCAAGCATGCACACAAGGCGATCTATCTGAACGACGAACCCGCACGGCAGTCGAGCCTGGGGCACGCCAGCATCTTGTCGGAACCAGGAAGCCAGCGGGTAACTCGACGCACACACACCCGTCGACCATCTCCGCGAAGATGCGCTTGCCCTCAGCTACAGTCGCGATGGTGGGGCCCCAACACCTCCACCTCGACTCCCTCGCGGCGCACGGGCAGAAGCAAATAGCCAATGGCGCACCGCTACTAGCTAGCCACCGACAAATCGGCATGCCAGCTAGTTAGATATGCAGCAACACCGGTGTCCCGGTATGCTCCGCAGGGGCATCGTCGCCGGCGGCGGTACACGAGCACCGTGCTATCACGGTCTTCGGCGCGAAGTTTGCCCACGGCACGGTCCAACACGCCGACATTACCGGTGGCTATTAATTAAGACCAGATGCTGCGCCCCAGCAGAAAAACAACTTGCTGTACTCCACCAGCAACGCAGTCAAGACCTCGGTACCGATGGAGATCGTTCCGGAGAAACTTTGGTGCTCACCGTTTGCACCGTAGGCAAACGCCGGTGCCGCCGGCCAGGCCTGCTCAACGTGGGTCATGTGCTCCTCAACCCGAGGCCCTCGAGCGACGGCAATCGTGATCCTGGTGTCAGTATCAACCGGCAGATTTGGACCGTGTTGTTTGGTAGACTCCGGTAGGATCATGATTGACGGCAAGATGCTTGCTAACTGGCTCGATCCTGCACTCGCTAGTTCCCGAGTACAGGCACTTGCCGATGTGTAGGACGAATTTCTCCTGGTGTGTACCGTGTTCAACCTTCTAGAAAATTTCTTTTCGGTTATGTGCGTATCAAGGTCGATTTTCAGATCGTCCGCCACGATTGCAACGATCGTATCAAATTATACGAGCGTAGCTCCTCTAGCCACTAAACTTTAGGGCAACCGGATATCGGCCAATCGCCGGTAGCCGTAGACGTCACCCCGTTAGGGACATGTGGCGGCATTACCCCAGCACCGGGCTCAGTCTGCCATTCCGGATGGGTAAAGGCGCATCATAAATTGGACCCAATTCACCATAAAACGGACTAGACAGCACCGGGAGGGACACCCAGTGCCTCGCCAAAGCCAGGCCGAAACTAGGGTTTTGTTGAGATTGAGTTCACCGACGCTGACGTGCCCCAGCCCCATCAACACCGAGTCGGTATCGGCGCACAGAATATCGAGGACGTTTTCGACACCGGTTTGCCCGCCGCGGCAAGCCCCCACAGGTACGTGCAGCCGATCATAACCGCACGCGCGCCCAGCTCTACCGTGTCGACAACATCGCTTTCGCGCCGGAGGTCATCGTCAAGCAACACCTCGATTTGGTCGCCCACAGCTGCCGCTACTGCGAAGAAAGCATAAATAGCGGGGCGTTCCTTCCAGGTTGTTGCATCATGCTTCTACACCGATATTGCCGAAACACCAACACACACAGCCTTTGTAACATAGTAGACTCGTATCATGCCCTTGAACCTAAACGATCCGCTCCACAGTTCTCGTAGCCAAGCGATGTCGTCCCAGGTGAGCAGCGTGTGCTAATCCACTCCTAATATAGGTTAATATTAGGTGGCAAAGAACGCTGGTCCGGGCTTGCCACGCCGGTCCCTGATTCGGTACCCGCAGGTACGATGGTCACAGCGTCTTGCCGAACTGCCATAGCCAAAGCGAACGGACAATCGTAGGATGGTCCGCAGATTCGTCTGCTCGGTAGAGTTTCGAACTGCCCCAGTCTCGACCATGCGAGAACGTCCGGTTGGTGGTGAAGATCAAGCCGACTGCGCCGGTCTGACACACCCGTTCAACACACTCTGCGATCGCGGAGCAACCACCGAGCCAATACAGATCTGGGGATTAGCGACAATAACCTCCTCAACCGGCTTAGTGATGAAAGAGGATAATTCCATCGCGGTTAACCACGCCGCTGCCGCCCGCGCGATAGCAACTTCGCGTATGGATCAACCACCTGGACACTGGTCGGCGAAATGATAACCTGCAGCAAAATATGTTGTCCTATATTGATAGTCAATAAATCAAAATTTTCTACCACGCCAATGACATAAAAAGCAAAGTTCACTGAATGCTTAGAGCTTGTCGGTGAACGTAATTCCTTTTCTCTAACCTACATCAGGTAATAGAAAAAATTTAGGCAGGCACCGCTTAGCACGTTACTGGGCAATAGTTATGGTTTCCAACCATTCGTCCGCCATTGTTACCAGTGGGCTTTCGCTATGGAGGAACACCGGCGGTCTATCCGGCGCTGCAGCCGGATAGACCGCCGGGGTCAATGGCACTAGTTTGCGGACCTGTCTCCCGCGGTAGTGTCCGTACCGAGCTGGCAGCATGTCACGGTCGAGAACCAGTGCCTAAGCGCTGCACCTTTCGACACATTCAGGATCTGAGCCATCAATCGGAAAGCCGGTGAAAAAACTTGGCCGCCATGCACCCGGTCCGACAACTATTGGAGTGCCAACAGCTACCGCAGACAGCCAGGGAGTGCTGCTCACGAAACAGCAGGGTATTTTATTTTTCCACACGTTAACGAAGCCAGAGTAAGACAACACATTTCCCTTAAGAAAGCGGTCTTGGAGATGGTGAACGGTCAGGCGTAAACATCGCCCACTAGGTCAATGAAACACACCAGCAGTCCCGCTCCATACATACTCAGACCAGCCAAGACGCCCAACTGGCCTAGTGGTGACAAATGCAAGAAGGAATCACCGGTAAACGCGCTCTCACCGTTAGCAACCAATCAATCGTAAAGCTTTATCTGCTAGACAGCTTTGGAGGTGCAAGTCTTTTCCAGACAGGGGCACCACCATCGGAGGGTCACAGCCAGGTGATGCGCAAGGTGCCACCTTGCCAACGTAGCGGAGTGGTCGAGTTGATCGACAACACTGCGGATGGCTTGGCTGGCCTCGGCAGTGGCATCGTCGAGCGAAATTTGAACATCCACATAGCAGCGGGCTGCCAACCGTGTGAAGACCTCGGCTGTGATTCGGACCCTTTGGTAGAGAACTTCATTCCAACACAGCGCGCAGTAGCGTCATCCACCAACTCCTAAAAGTCCGTGCGTACGGTCGGTTCCCCGCCACTGATGCTGACATAAAAGAACCGCATGCGTTCCAGCTCGTCGATGATGTCCTTGCATTGTCGGGTAGACTACTTCCGGTGATCGCGCTTGCTTGAAGACGACAGGCAATGCACGCACGCCAGATTGCATGCACATATGATACTCCAGGTTAAGAAGATAGGAGCATCCGGACGCTGCTAGATCTATTCTATCAGACGAGGTACTCCGGACTTCATTGGCACTTCCATTTACTCTCTTTGGAGTCTTGCTAGGCCACCAGCATGTTGGGCAGTCGGTCATCCGGCCCAAACGCATATCGGTAAGTAGCCACGCCTGGATTCGTCAACCCCGGCAACGAGGCAGGCGGACCGGACATCAGAGATGGTCGGCAAGCAAGTGCACCACCAGAAGGATAGTAAAATTTTTCAGGAACGACAGTTCGCGGGTGCCAAAATAATTATAGCAGCGCCCCAAAGGGTTCTGACTGAATCGCCACCTGTGGGTGTAACTTCCCAACCGAGATCAGGGTATCAAAGCCGCTAGACCAACGAATCTGCATGGGTGCGAACACGCTCGGCAGATCCCGCACATGCCATCGGTAGACATTTCTTCAACGAGGATTTCTGTTACGAGCTCGGTGTCCGAATCGGTCTCGTGGTCCATGCAAATGACCTTTCGCTAAAGAGATTCAACAACATGTCAATCTGTCAGTCGGCGCTGTAATATGGCATCGAGTGCTGAAAAAGAAGAGTAGTTTACTGCTGTCGTAATCGCGGTTAGGCAAGCGACGCTCGACAACGCCAATCAACATCTCCGACACGACCCTCGAGTGGTTTGCCGCTCGGGGTTTTGCTGAAGTGGGCTTCGACGATGTCACGGAAGCAGCAGGCATCGTCCGTCACACCCTCATCTGGTAGTACACGTCCAAAACGCCATCCCCGGAAACGACTTCGGAACCCACCTTGCTCAGCTACGGGGCCTGCTCAACAAAGTTTGATCCGCGGATTCCACTGGACGACGCACTGCGCTCGGCGTTGTTGGCCTTCACTACCTTCGACGAGTCCAAGACAGTCCTGCAGCGTCAGCGCATGCGGGTCATCCTGCAAACCGCGGAACTGCAAGCTTACTCGATGACGATGTACGCCGGCTGGCATTAGACGCCCGCTGGTTTCGTCGCCGGCCAGTTGGGCGTCAGGACGACCGACCGAATATCCAAGACGATCGCCAGGACGATGCTGTGGGGTCACGCTATCGGCCTACGAGCACTAGCTTACTGATGAATCGGTGCCGTTACCCGAGGCACTCGCGTGCGTGTTCGACGTGGTCGGCGCCGAGCTAGCAAGACTCAACTCTGAACCGTACCGGCGACAATACAGAGCGAAGCGATGAAAGTACCTCCCGCTTGCGGGAGGAGAACGACGCACATGAATGCCAAGCACCTGCTGCACACGCTGCGATCGCAGGAACGGCTCTGTATAGTTTACTCTCCGATGCATGCCGCATTGCTGGAACTCGTGGCCAACAACGTCGAAAACGGTGGGGGTCTTCGCGACCATCTTGGCTGGACACGAAGCTGCTCCAGCACGCCAAGCGGTGCCGCTTCGGTTGCTCAGCGGGCTGCATCGATTGACGCTGGATAGTTGGGCAACAGAATTACGTAACTGGTATCATAGCGTCGGCAGCTGCTGAAACGCCGAATCTTCCTTGCCCTATAGCGTTTCACACCGCCATCGACTAGATCTACTCGCAACATGCCACACTGGGTCAACCACCACATACCAACGAGATCGGCCGATCCGCCGTGCTGATCAGTGTGCTGCTGCACCAGGCTGGTCAAGAGGTGCGCTGACTCGCTTTGCCGGTAAGGCTTTTCGAGGTCGGATCGAGCGCTGGGCTGAATCTGCAAACAGAACCCACTAGCAGGTTAGGTACGGGTCATTGAACATAACGGTACAACATCGCGACCCTCGGCATCACCAGCCCCGATGGAAAATGACGGTGTTGTTGAACTACACCTAGCCCGACTAGAGCGCACGGCTGCAACGGCTGCACAGCGTCATCGCGGTCGGCTAGGAAGATCCCAACGTGGCTTATGTGCCAAATGGCAGTCGAGGCGGCCGCCGGCCTGGTGCACTGGCAGTAACGATCTGCACACGCTGCGGCTTAGTTACTCCAGCATTTCAAAGATGGGCGTGCCCACAGCGTTGTTGGAACGTACCTTCATGACTTTGCCTAACATCCCGCCGCCAACAACGCCGATCAGTACCCCGTCGTGTTCGTAATAGACCAAGAATGTGCAGCCATCGTCCTCGACGGGATGGACGATATCGACGGCGTGCGACTCCCAGGGATATTGGATCTTGACGTCATATTGATCGCTCCAGAAATATGGAACGACCACGGTCGAAGATAGGTCGCGCCCTGGCAACGCAGGCGCAACGACCCGATCCTTAAGCAGAGCAGTTGCTCCAATGTTCTACGCGCCCTTAGTGTCTCATTGAATCACGCCAGGAGGCGATGTCACCGAGCACCGTACATTCGGCGTACTCGTCTTTGACGCCACCGGTATTACGGCGCCGACCGGACTGTCGGTGAGCAGCACCGCGTCGACATGCCGCTGACTAAGCACCTCGGCCTTACCCCTGTCGCGATGACGAGTTCGTCGTAGCAGGGCACCGTACCGCGACGTCCAGGGCCGCCGTCTGTTGATGGATGTCAAGGCTGTTAGCGGCCGAGCCCAACTGCAGGGCGATGTCTTTCTCGTCGTACCACTCACGTAGTGTGTAGGGCGACGTCATCGACATCCTTGGAGAGCGGCAGCTGGTTATACGGCAGATACACTTCGTTGCCGATGATGATGGGACCGGTGTAGTCGGCCCTGCGCAGTTGCTCAGCGGTTCGGGCGGCAGCGGCCCCGTCGACTAGCACACTGCTCTTTTCAGTCATGTTGCAGTCCATACCCAATCGCCGGTCAATATTTCAAGGCACTTTTGTCGACCGGAATCTGCGTGCTCGACACTGCGGTTAACCCGTCTCCAGCAAACTATAGAACAATCTAGGATGTTAGCCTAGATCCTTGTACTGCAAAGTAATTTGCCCAGAATTAGATGGATAACTGGATACTTGGCAAGTACATCAGTCCTCGCCGGTGGCTCGATCATCGGGGGTGTCGATCAAGTTTAGTGTGGGTAAAGTTGACCCAGATTCCGAATACGCCGAGATCGATCGCTAACGTGTTGGTCAGCACCACCAGTCCGTCCGTGTTCGACCGACACGTAATGGCCGTTGTCCCGGCGTGGCCTTCAAACCGGGCGGCAAGCTGACAATCACGATGGAACTGCCCCTGCCAGCCTCGACCATCGCGGGCACCACGGCCCACGAGGTGCGCTAAGTGGCCGTCAAGTTGATTTCGATGACGGTGGCCACTGCTTACCTAGTAAAGTTTACAGAGTAGCCCAAGCATAGCAGCGCTAGCCGCCAGGATTGTCGAGCCGGCTGAACTGCTCAGCGCCGTCAGCCACCCATCTGTCGTAGCGTTATATCGTTTCGGACGTCTAGATCGCTGGCCCACAAACATTCTGCGGCCCGCGGCTTGGTACCGCGCCGGGCTGTCTCATTGGGGTCTTCCGACGTGGCCGCTGGGTAGGTGACACTGCCGTCTGTATATCGGAACGCAGATATCAACGCCTTCGCAGATTATCCGCACCACACGCGAGTGTATCTGGGCCCAAACGGCGCCAGTGACAAACAAACGTAACCTATCCGTGCATTGGATCCAGCCTGCACCACCACGTCACCCACCTCGCCAATCCTTTCGCTGCCCCTCCGCCGACTGACCGGCTAACAACAAAACTGCAACCTGTTATAGGTTGTCCTGCTTCGTAAGAATTCAGAGATAATCTGTATCCGGCTGGTGCTGTATTCCTGCTTCGGTCAACGTGCCGCTGGCGCAGAGCTTTTCGAGCTCCTACAGCCGCTGCACGATCGGCGGTTACGGCGGCGAGACAACCCGGTATCAGTTGTGCAGCCGATGCTTGCTGTTCAGTCGCCCGATGTACCACCACCTGGATCTGCTGATCCCAATCCCAGAAATGACCGTATGTCAACCATTCGGTGGAGCGGAACATTGTTAGCCTTGAGGATCTGTAGGATCTACAGCAACGGGCCAGCTTGCCCGGTTCAAGCCGTAGGTTTGGTTGTTTTCGACCACGGTGAAGAATTGCACGGGCACCAGCACGTTGACTACGTGCTTCCACTCACCGTTGATTCGGTATTCCTATGTGGTCGGGTTAACCAGACGACGAGCTTACGTGCAGTAAGGCTACCCAGCCGGACAACGCTGGCGGATAACCAAGTCTTTGACTATGTAAACGGCAAAACCCAGATCCGGACATTGCAAGTTTACCTTCACCACGGGTTGCTCATTTATACGAGCACCCTTCTCGGTGAGCTCGGTAATTTAGGTGAACGCCAGCACCCCGTGCTGCTCAACTTCCGCGGTTTTGTCGGCGGACTTAGCCCCGTAGTTGGTCAACGCCAGCGCGACCAGCACGTAAACGACGGTGATTAGTAGGCCAACATAGAACATCTATTGCAGCAGGATACCCAATCCCAGAACGAAGTAGACGACCAGACAGAAAGATCGGCCCGACTAGGCCACCTCACAGCAAAACCAATAACTGTGTCTTCAAACAACGTAATAACATCTGCCTTCCCTCACCTTCGCAGGTAAGTTCGTGTTAGATTTGCGCCTGCAAAACTACCACGGGCCGCATAAACGCAAACGAAACGGCGCCCATCCGTTTGGTATGTGCGCCGTTTCGCAAATGTGGATCGGGTGGCCACCTGGGTCCGTTGATACAGTTTACTTGATGATCTTGACGACCCGGCCGGCACCAACAGTACGGCCACCTTCGCGGATCGCGAAGCGCAAACCCTCGTCCATGGCGACGGGCTGAATCAACTTCACTGAGATGTTGGTGCTGTCACCGGGCATAACCATCTCGGTGCCCTCTGGCAACGTCACCACACCGGTCACATCAGTGGTACGGAAATAGAACTGCGGACGGTAGTTGTTGAAGAACGGTGTGTGCCGGCCACCTTCGTCCTTAGATAGGATGTAGACCTGGCCTTCAAACTCGGTATGCGGTGTGGTGGTGCCGGGTTTGATGACGACCTGGCCGCGCTCGACATCCTCGCGCTTGATGCCACGCAACAACAGACCAACGTTGTCACCGGCCTGACCTTGGTCGAGCAGCTTACGAAACATCTCCACACCAGTGACGGTGGTCTTGGTAGTCGTCTGACGAATGCCGACGATCTCGACTTCCTCGTTCACGTTGACCACGCCGCGCTCCACCCGACCGGTGACCACAGTGCCACGACCGGTGATGGTGAAGACGTCCTCAACGGGCATCAGGAACGGCTTGTCAGTCTCACGGACTGGGGCCGGGATCGAATCGTCGACAGCGTCCATCAACTGTGCGACAGACTCGACCCACTTGGCGTCACCCTCGAGCGCCTTCAATGCCGAGACGCGCACGACTGGGGCGTCCTCGTCGAACTCCTGGGCGGCCAGCAACTCACGGACTTCCATCTCAACCAGCTCGAGCAGTTCCTCGTCGTCCACGGCGTCGGACTTGTTCAGTGCGACCAGGATGTAAGGCACACCCACCTGACGGGCGAGCAGGACGTGCTCGCGAGTCTGCGGCATCGGGCCGTCGGTAGCGGCGACCACCAGGATCGCACCGTCCATCTGGGCCGCACCGGTGATCATGTTCTTGATGTAGTCGGCGTGCCCCGGAGCGTCGACGTGAGCATAGTGACGCTTCTCGGTCTGGTACTCCACGTGGGAAATGTTGATGGTGATACCGCGCTGACGCTCCTCGGGCGCGTTGTCGATCTGGTCAAAGGCACGCGACTCATTCAGGTTGGGGAACTTGTCATGCAAGACCTTGGTAATAGCCGCGGTCAAGGTGGTCTTGCCGTGGTCAACGTGACCGATGGTCCCGATGTTGACGTGCGGCTTCGTCCGCTCGAACTTCGCCTTCGCCACTTCTGTGTCCTCCTGGACTTATTGGTGCTTGTAATAAAGCAGTGTTAGTAATTTCAGTTATGACGCGGTAGTGACCGCGTCAGCATACTCGTAGGCTTTTCCGATCACTCGGCTCCTACTCGCCCGTTACCTTCGCGATGATCTCCTTCGACACGTTCACCGGCACTTCGGAGTACGAGTTGAACACCATGGAGTAGTTAGCCCGGCCTTGCGTCTTGGATCGTAGGTCTCCTACGTAGCCGAACATCTCCGACAACGGGACGTGCGCCCTCACGACACGTGTGCCGGCGCGCTCCTTCATTGCCTGAATCTGGCCGCGTCGGGAGTTCAGGTCGCCGATCACGTCACCCATGTAGTCCTCGGGCGTGGTGACCTCAACAGCCATTATCGGTTCCAAAATCACCGGCTGTGCTTGCGCAGCAGCCTTTTTCAGCACCTGAGAACCAGCGATCTTGAACGCCATTTCCGACGAATCGACGTCGTGGTAAGCACCATCGAGTAAGGTGACTTTCAAGTTCACCAGCGGGTAGCCGGCCAGCACGCCGTACTGCATGGCATCTTGCGCACCGGCGTCCACGGAAGGGATGTACTCGCGCGGGATGCGGCCACCAGTAACCTTACTCTCGAACTCGTAAGTCGCACCGTTCTCGCCGCTAAACGGCTCAAGTTTGATTACGACCTTGGCGAACTGGCCCGAACCACCAGTCTGCTTCTTGTGAGTGTACTCAACAGTCTCCACGACCTGGCGGATGGTCTCTTTGTACGCCACCTGTGGCTTTCCGACATTGGCCTCAACCTTAAACTCACGGCGCATCCGGTCGACCAGGATGTCCAGATGCAACTCGCCCATCCCGCCGATCACGGTCTGACCGGTTTCGGAATCCAGGTGCACCCTGAAGGTCGGGTCCTCTTCGGCGAGCTTCTGGATCGACAGACTGAGCTTCTCCTGGTCACTCTTGGTTTTCGGCTCGATGGCCACCTCGATCACCGGGTCGGGGAAAGTCATCGACTCGAGCACGATCTGGTTATTCGGGTCGGCCAGCGTGTCGCCGGTGGTGGTGTCCTTGAGGCCGATCACCGCGTAGATGTGACCGGCTGACGCGGTCTCCACCGGGTTTTCCTTGTTGGAATGCATCTGGAACAACTTGCCCAGACGCTCCTTCTTACCTTTGGTCGCGTTAATGACCTGACTGCCGGCATCAACCTTGCCGGAGTACACCCGGACGTAGGTGAGCTTGCCGAAGAAGGGATGTGTCGCCACCTTGAACGCCAGCGCCGATAACGGTTCGTCGATCGACGGCTTGCGGCCGATTTCCTCGTCCTCTTTGCCCGGTACGTGGCCGATGGCCGCCGGCACGTCCAGCGGCGAGGGCAGGTAGTCGATGACGGCATCAAGCATCGGCTGGACACCTTTGTTCTTGAACGCGCTACCGCACAGCACCGGGTATGCTTCCGAACTGACGGTCAACTTGCGGATCGCACCCTTAATCTCAGCGACCGTGAGCTCTTCGCTGCCGAAGTATTTTTCCAGCAACACCTCGTCGGTTTCCGCGACGGTCTCGACTAACTTGGTACGGTACTCCTCGGCCTTCTCCTGCAAATCCGGTGGTATATCAACAACGTCGTACTTCTCACCGAGCTTGGTCTCAGCACTCCACACCTTGGCCTTCATCTCAACCAAGTCGACGACACCTTCGAAGTCACCCTCAGAGCCGACAGGTAACTGGATGGGAATGACGTTAGCGCCCAACCGCTCCTGCATAGTGCGAACCGAGAAGTAGAAATCAGCGCCGATCTTGTCCATCTTGTTGACGAAGCAGATACGCGGGACGGCATACTTATCGGCCTGTCGCCAGACCTGCTCGGACTGCGGCTCGACGCCTTCTTTCCCGTCGAAAACCGCCACGGCACCATCAAGAACACGGAGCGATCGCTCAACTTCCACAGTAAAATCAACGTGACCAGGCGTGTCAATAATGTTGATCTGGTTATCATTCCAGAAGCAGGTAGTGGCCGCGGAGGTGATGGTGATCCCACGTTCTTGTTCCTGCTCCATCCAGTCCATGGTTGCGGCACCGTCGTGTACCTCACCAATCTTGTAGCTGATACCGGTGTAGTAGAGGATGCGCTCTGTCGTCGTCGTCTTGCCGGCGTCGATGTGCGCCATGATGCCGATGTTGCGGACCTTAGTGAGGTCGGTCAGCACGTCCTTCTGCGCCACAAAAGTCTTCCCACTCTTTCGGTTGCTTGGCTAGCTATCAGTCTGCGTTGCTGGCTCCTCGCTGATGTTGCTACCTCCGGTGGCATCAGCCTCTACCAACGATAGTGCGCAAACGCACGGTTAGCCTCGGCCATCTTGTGGGTATCCTCGCGCCGCTTCACGGAGGCTCCGAGGCCATTGCTAGCATCCAAGATCTCGTTTGCCAACCGCTCAATCATGGTCTTCTCCCGACGCTGCCGTGAGAAGCCGACGAGCCAACGCAGCGCCAGCGTGGTCGATCGGTCTGGCCGAACCTCGACAGGCACCTGATAAGTCGCACCGCCGACACGGCGGCTACGCACCTCGAGGGCCGGCTTAACGTTGTCGAGAGCACGCTTAAGCGTGATGACAGGATCGGTGCCGGTCTTTTCGCGGGCGTGCTCAAGCGCGCCATAAACAATGTGTTCAGCCAGCGATTTCTTCCCCTTCAGCAGAATTTTGTTCACCAGCTGGGTGACCAACTGCGACCCGTAGACAGGGTCATTGACCAACGGACGCTTAGGCACGGGCCCTTTGCGTGGCATCAGCTCTTCTCCTTCTTGGCGCCATAGCGGCTACGAGCCTGTTTCCGGTTCTTGACACCCTGGGTGTCGAGCGAACCGCGAATGATCTTGTAGCGCACACCAGGCAGATCTTTCACCCGACCACCACGCACCAGCACCATGGAATGTTCCTGCAAGTTGTGGCCCTCGCCTGGGATGTACGCTGTGACCTCAACCTGGCTCGTCAGCTTCACGCGGGCAACCTTGCGAAGCGCCGAGTTCGGTTTCTTTGGGGTGGAAGTGTACACACGGGTGCAAACACCGCGACGCTGCGGGTTGCCCTTCAGAGCCGCAGTCTTGACCTTGCCAATCTTATCCCGGCGACCCTTGCGTACCAGCTGCTGAATGGTGGGCATCTATCGGCTCTCCAATGTTGTGTTCGTTGCCAAGTGTGGCGTTGTGCAGTTACGCCCTACCTCAGTACCCTGCGACTGGGCATGTCGCATGTGCTCGCCCCCGTACCTAAAATCCGTTTAAATCCGTTGCATCCTGGACATGCGAATTAGGCCGGCATCACACCATGATAGAACATCAGGCGCCGTAAGCCGCCAGGAACTAGCCACAATACCCGCCCCTGCTCGGGCAGGTCAAAGCGAGCCAATGAGGCATCCGAAATGCTCGCTGAGGCCGACAGCTTGCTTTAAGACCAGCCTGGGCTCATGCCATCCAACCACTGCAAAAGCACCCACCACAGCAAACGAAAAAGCCAGAATCGGCCGATACCACGACCGCACTTTAAAGCTATGTAACTACAGCATAACCACTTGGGTGTGCACCGGCTCAATGAGGTAGGCCACCAGCGACATCTCGAGGACCGCAAGTGTAACCCTACCGCGGCACTCCAACCTGCATGCCGATACTGCTCCCGAGGCCAAGATGGCGGCGACCGCCACTAAATAACCACCCTTTAACCACCCTTGACCGCTAGCGGCGTGCCGAAACATGCCAATCACAAACACTACCCGGAAAGTTGGACCATCTAGCAAATCCAGGACGCAGGCCAGCAGCCGAGGGAGTGCAGTCGGCGACACAGGCACCGACGCTCGAAAATGCGTCAGTAAACCCACCACAATGAAATCCCAGGCAACTAGTAATGTTAGCAGACGAACAACGCTTTGGACGTGCTGGACGATCGAGCTTTCTGCAACAGAATTAACCCCTTAGTGCAGATACAGGAGCGAAGCCGTACAACCTCGTCAACAGGCCTACAGTTAGAGCGCTACTCGCTATCAGGGCGCCAAACGCCAGGATCCAAAGTTACGCATGGGCCGCTTCCGCGAAATCAACAGCAACGCCACTATGCACCGGATCAGCGGCCACGAAAAGCGCCAGAACACACTCTGGTATACCATCAGCAAGACCGCCTTAAACTGCCAGTGAGCCTGCTCATCTTGAATAAGCGGTATCATTCACCACTTCGTGCCCCCTGCTGCTAGGCACAAACGCTATAGCGTCATACATAAAACCACCGTTTCAATCATCGCAACAACCTCTAATTCGGGAAGTGATCAGCAACGTAATCGATTACCCCACAAATTTAGGGTACTCGATTAATCGCGCGCACGAACACAAAACCTGCATATAAAAACTGCTTTTTGCAAAGCCACCAGGTTCAGATTAGTAACACCAAGCCGCTGCGGACTGCGCACCGCATCAACCCAATGAGTAATGCCGGTGCTTAGCAAATGCGCATCAAAGCTGGCAAACAACAGTCAGAACACCGCGGCATCTCATTTTTGACGAAGCAGTACATCCGATAGGTAAAGTATCCTGGTTTCCAGCGCATGACGAGCGATCGAGACCCACCTAGGGGCTAAGATCACAGACTATAAAGCGTTGCAGTCACGCTGATATACTAGATATCAGTCATGACCATCCACTGTTAAGAATTTTTCTCCTGCCCCACGCCTAGCCTCGGTGCTAAAGTATCCCTGTACAACGCAATTCTTACTGGGTTGTCAGCCAACATCACCTCACCATACGATAACACCGTTGTGGGGCTAGAAGTCGGCATATAGGAAATATATTTACCGACCGCAGCACGCGTGCCACTTCGGCAAGAAAGCACGGAAAACCGAAAATAATAAAGATAATTAAGTCGAGGATTCGACGTTTACTAAGGCACCAGAAAAATTGGTCGGGGAAGGGTAGTTTTTTGGACGTCACCTCGCACAAAATCTAGGCCAAGCAAATTATACTTTTTGACCAAAGGAAACACCGGTCGAGCTCAAAACCATTACGATATATGACACCGGGTGCAAAGTGAGCATCAGGTATAGAGGCTCCGCCGCCGGGAAAGTACCGTGGGCCGATTCCAGGATCCCGTTTGACACTGACATCCGCCTGATTAGCCGTGCGCGATGGTAAAGCTGGATCAATCCCTATTAGGCTTGTCGGAGGCAGCCAACTGCAAAGACATTGGCTTCTTCCTCGTAGCCAAAGTTAAGGAATACATCGTCTGTGGGTGAGGCCGAGATAAGCCCATTCGGCTTCCGGTTGACCAGCTTCCAATAACGTGAGCTTGCGGCACACGGTCTTTTAAGTGATATACTAGGAATATTGCAAACGCGAAGGGTACTCAGGCCCGCTTCCACTATTCTTAGATCAGCTTATCACCGGCGAGCATGGTACTCCGCTCCAGGCCAATCGCAAGACGCAATACCATGTTGGAGAACACCGTATCCGGATCGACATCGTCCATGACGCCAGTCAGTTCTAAAAGCACGAATCTCTGCAGTACTGAACGGAATTCAAGCGCTGCGTAGAAAACTTCCTCACCGTTAAGGCCCCTAGGAAGACAACACCACAATCACCGGTGTGACTGCACCCCCTAGCCGTAGCAGCATACCTGGGATCATCCCTGCCCAGCAACATGCGAGTGAACACCAAAATACCAATAATCGGAGGGACATACCTGCGGTAGGTTCGGGCCATAACCAGAACCGCGTCATCGTGAGAACGACCCATGCCGACCTGGTGCAACATCGTGATGATGTCGTCGACGACTCGACTCCGCACGGAGCGTACAAGTCTTCCAGGCTGTTGACGTAAATTATACAGCGGCGGCCTCTTAGTGCCCAGCGAAGTCGCCAGCGCATTGATGGTCAGCGAGTGCCAACCCCCCCTCCCGGTCCAGTAAGGTCAATGCACCATCGATGATGCCGGCGCGGCTTAGCTTGACCGGGCGAGCCATGGATTTCTCTGCTTTCGCCGTGCGCTGGCGTCCACCCGCTGCCTGGGGTTCCGGCTGAGCCGACATGGAGGTAGCCCTCCGATTGCGATGACAAGGTTGGTTCACCGCCGTTTTTCGGTGCACGGTGGGTTCAACTAACGACCCTAGGTAACCAATTCAGGAAGGAACTGCAACCGGCGTAGAGCGGCGGCGCCGTGCCGTCCGAACGAACAAATGCACGTAAGCTCAGTCCAGCAGACACCTGCCACAACGAAGAGACTCACCGTGAATTTGACAACTGTCGCCGGATCGCTGGCTACCTGCGTAATGACCGGTGACGACTACCCCTGCTGCTCCACCATCAAGTACCAAACGCGTACGCCGAAAACGGCGATACCCAATGTTACCGGGGAAAGCACTCTGGCCAGCTGCAACTGACGGCCACTCCCCGGCTGGCTCGTCGACGAAAATCGCGAACAGCACGACAACCACAACGAGCGTCGGAGCCCCACCGACGGCAGGGATAACCGACGAACCCGCCACTTCTTCAGTCAAGATCAGAAACACAATGCACTACGGATCTTTTGGAACCACGGCAACCCTCAACTGCGGCGATGACAAATCATTGAACTTGGCCGGCTCGAGCAACACGCTGACCGGCAACGGCGTTTGTGCAACGGTAACGATCATCGGTGGCAAAAGAACGAGATCACCTTCGACAAGATCAACCAAAAACCCAAGCTTGCTGGGCCTCGACAACACCGATCTCGATAAAAAACGGCGACCCGAAGGTAAACAACATCGGCTCAGACAACGCCATCAACAAAGGGTAGGATAACCCTCTAACTCACCTCAGGACCCACTCGGGCCGTCATGGCGGCCCGCCCACGGCAAACATCAGGCACCTTTTCGACGACCTCCGTGGCGATGCACAAGATACTGGCAAATGCGAAGTCAAACGCCGCCCATCTGCGGCATCCCCCTCTAATGTAGCGCCGACAACCGATCCGATCGCATGCACTGCTACGGCAGCGCAGACAATAAGCCGCCAGTTTCCTCAGATTCTTGCCTGGCTTCGCCCTTGGGCACGACCCGATTGGCCAAGCCGATAGCTAGCTCTTCGTCGGCTGCCACCGCGCGGCCAATGAGAATCATGTCCATCGATCCGGTTTTGCCCGGTCCTGCCCGGTTAACCGGGGCAATCGCAAGATACCATCGTCAATGAGCGGCACTCCCCACCGACGAAAAACACCCCAAACACGGCGTCATCCCGGGTTACCCGCAAATCACACCACACGGCTAATTCCAGCCCCCCAACAACGGCTTAACCACTCACCACGGCAATCACCGATTTGGACAACAGCATCTGCGAAGATCCCATCGATCGGCGGGAACGCTCGAATGTACGACGTTGGCCTCGGTGGTACCTAAGATCTTCAAATCGTCTCTTGCACAGAAGGTTCCGCCGTAGCCACACGATACGGCCACCAGCGCTATGTCGTCGCGGTCGAATTCCTTGAACACATCGTAGAGAGCGGCAGCCGTCGAACCATTGATAACGCTGCGCGCCGACAACCAGTTGAATATCATCGTGATCCCCAAGCCCTTGCGCTCGACACGCACCGAATTATTCATGTCGCCTCCACGAGTTGAGTTGTGCCGTGTCGCTCCGCCAGTTAAGTAGCAAAATCGTAGTAGGCGACACGCAGCCATACACTTGGCCACTGCGGTAACTGTCAGCCCGTTCACGCTGGTGGGGATGTCCATGATGCTAAGTGTCTACCTGATCGTAGCACTGACCATGGTCGCGTTGGCCGATATCGGTAGGGCGATGTACCGGCAAGACCCGAAAAGGGTGGCACGTTCCATCGACGAACGGAGGATTCTGAGCCAAGCTGTGCAGTAGCACGGCCGCTTTCTCGCGCAGCAACGGATATGTGTCGGTACCGAATGTAGTGGCCTGGGATCGCAGCCTCCAGGATGCCGACAAACCGGCCGGGAATGTCAGGAGCTGCTGTCATCCTGTAAAGCAGCCGGTGGACAGTAGCCGTAAATGTGGTAAAATCCTCAGCGGATCGGTCAGCTCGTTGAGCTGTATCATTGCGATGCACTCAATATCTACCCCCAAAAACACAAACCTCGGGATCCGAGTCCAGGTCGATTTTGTCTGTCCGCATCCACGCCTTCTCACACAATTCACTGAAACACTTACTGCACAGGGCATTCGCAGTGCAGCCCGACTACGGGCATCGGCGACAACGCTTGTGGCGATCAACAGGACCCAATACCTAGACCACGACCGTACCGATAAGCGCATCGCGTCGTCTTGACTATACGCTGGCGAGCCGGCAACCGATTGGAGAGCCGATGACCGTCAGCCGGCCGTGGTCGCCCACCAGGTAGAGCCGCCCCTCCAGAACCGGCTGTAAACTTGATCGATTATCTAGCAGTCACTGATGCAAGATGGTTACCGAGCAGCAGGCTGAGTACCACCGAGTGGACAGTCATATTCGGCATGGTTACGCCTACGAAGCCTGGCGACTGTAATCCGCCAAACGGCTCGTCCCAGGTGTCGCACGACGTCCCGAAAGCCATGTTCGACCGCGCCGACGACGAAAGCGTGCCCTTCTCAGGCGTGTGTCGCGCGACTCCATTAAAAATGGTACTAGAACCCATCCTGCTGATGGCCAAAACTTTGTTACAGCAGAGCGAAATTGAGCATGAGCTTGATCATAATCAGCTGGCTGATATGCATCGCAGCGATGACCGGCCACCAGCCATTCGGTACGTTCTTGGAAGTCTTATGAATACGGCACTTCGATCTTCAGGCCTCACTCGACAGCTTGCATGCCGGTTGATGCAATCATCAGTGAATAGAAGAGTTTTGGCTCTCTGGTCACCGAGTCAATGCGCCCACAGGATCGCGGAGGTCACCCCCATACACACCCGTGTAAGCGTATAACCAATTACGGCATCAACGGGGGCGCTTTACCTGATAAGTGTGCAGCGCGATGTCCTCAGGCTACACGGCTACGCAGTAACCGTGGATCTTGACCGCAGTCGACTTGTCGGCATGCAGCAAGCTGGAAAACTCCGCACGCACCGGTCCATCATCTGGTAGTCGAACAGTGGGTCCCAGGTTGGTTCGCGAAGTGATTGATGACCTGTTTCTTGCCGTCCAGCGCAGTGCTTTTGTGTACAGCTACCACCGCTTGCCTACGACTGGCCCTCGGCGTAGGCAGACAGGTCGAAACCCGCACAAAAGCTCCTTCCACGGCCGGATCTCAGAATGACATGTACGTTCGAGGCCACGTTGGCACTCTAAAGCAAGGCGGACAACTGCAGTAGCGGCTCGGCTACTATGATCGCGTTGCCCTTCTCCGGCCGATTGCAGGTAATCCGCGCAACCCAGCCGGTGACCTCGTAGGTCATGGTTGTCAAGTTACCGAAGTTTACTGACTTTACTGACCTGATTGCGTTAAGTCATCGTGTGACTCGGCTTTCTACCAAGGCACGTTCGAGAATAGACGCCAAATGCAATCCGGTCGGCGGGGTACCGAACACCCCGTCCCACTTACCGTCAAGGGTCGGGTGGCCAGGAACACCTCGGCGATGGCAGGCTGCCCTTAGCGCACCAACAATGACCCCTACAACGCCAGGCAGATGTCCTCTGCAACCTTGCGAGGCAGTATACTAGGCAGCTTCAACATCAGCCAGTTGTGGCCGCAACCCTTCGACATAGCGGTCCGGCCGGGGTCCTGACCCGCGGATCCAGCCGACTCACCGAATAGCACCTCGACGCATTAGTGTCTTAGGTGCCTATGGCAAGAAGGTAGCTAGTGCGCTGAGGTTTCCTGACCCCTCTCAAATACCCATCAGCGGCGCCTCTGTCTCGTCTCTACGCACCGCATCGTCGTGAGCACTGTCCATCCCCGCATCGGTGACTATCCTGGCTTCCCAGCCTCAACGACCAGAGGGCCACCAGTGGTGTTGCACATCAGCTGCTGGTTGATCAGATAGGGCGCCGAATGGCCTTTAGCATGCCGGGCTGGTGGATGGTTCGAGTCACGCCGGTGCACATGCTGGTGGCACTACCCAGGGTGGAGCCCAACCGGCTGAGTTTAACCATCTCGATAATGGTCAGGCCCCTGCGTCCCTTTTCATCTACCAATCAGGCAGTAGCACCGTCGTATTCAAACTCACCCGAGGCATTGGCATGGTTATCGAGCTTGTCTTTGAATCGCTGCAAGAACATCCTGGTTGCGGGTGCCATCGGGGAGCACCCGCCGACAACATGAAGTAAGACAGTCCGGCCGTTGGCAGGGGAATGCCAGAAAGACGTCGAACGGGTGTCGAGATGAACCACTGGTGGCACGTGAGGGCTTGTATGTGCGTCGGGCCGTTTAGGGCCCTCCTGGGTGGTGCCAGTGCGGACATCGGAGCCACCCGGTGTCTCAGTCATCAAACATGCCCGCGGTAACACCACGCTTCGTGGTGGCCAATTTCAGTTCCGGGTTGTACTCGCGACTGATCAGCAACAACTCATAGACCGTCACCAGCTGGGGCAAGGTACCGCAGCACCGAGATAGTAACGTATGTCATCGCAATCGGGCATATATGCTCTGGCTCGACTTCTCATGTCGAGGCCATGACAACAAACCCCACATGCGCCCTGGCCACTCGTCGGCTCACGATGCAGTGTACGTACTTGTGGGAAATCGCCGTGCGTATTGACTTCTTGTAGCAAGGCCGAGTCGTATTTTACCTCATCGACACAGTCACCCTATATCAGTATATCGGTCGTGGGTGTGCAGAACAGACCGGTTGCGGTTGGCGAACTCGCCCCAACGCTGTGGTTCATCGTTGGCGGAAATCGCTCCCGACTTCATTTACCTCCTCAGCTCCCACCGACCGCCCTCGCGATTAGGATCTCGATAAGCGCCGGGGAGATCGCTAGATCGCAGTCGCTAACAGCGGAACCTGGCTGGTGACGACATGCATGTCTGGCATGACACCTAATAAATTAATATATTTCTCCGACAATCGCACAAAACACGTCACACTAGCGCAGAGGCATGGCGAAGGGGACCATGGACGCCCTCGAGCTCGAGTCGACGGAGCGATCCCGTCTGTCTCTTTGCTTCATTCGCTAGCTTTTTCGCGTAAAAACGCGATGTCGTCTTTGCGACCTTCCTCGGGGGTTTCGCAGATCACCGGCGCACCCGCTACCTGGACTACTGCTACCAGCAACTCGGCATCGATTTGGCCACTACCCAAGTTGGCGTGACGGTCACGACCCGAACCCGCTTCGTCCTTGGAATCATTGCAGTGCACCAGGTTGATCCGGCCAGTGATGGCTTTGATGCGATCCACAACATGAATCATCCCCTCGCCGGCCGCCCAAGCATGACAGGTGTCCAGGCAAAAACCGATACCGGTGTCACCGATGACATCCCAGAGTCGGGCGATGGTATCGAAGCGGCGAGCCATCGCGTGATCACCGCCAGCCGTGTTTTCAAGGTACACTGGAACGTTAGTTTGCAACTGCTCGAGTGCTTTACGCCAGCGTTGGAAACCATCCTCGAGGTCATTGTCGTCGGCGACGTGCCCACCATGCACGATCACGGCGGCAGCACCGATGTCGGCGGCTGCGTCACAAGTTTGCTGCAGGATCTTGCGGGACGGGATCCGCACACGGTTATTAGCCGACGCAACGTTGATCAAGTAGGGCGCGTGCACGTACACCGGCAAAGCCGCGGCTTTCAGAACACGGGCATCGCTACGTAGTTTAGGCGCCTTCCAGCTCTGCGGGTTACCGAGAAAAATCTGCACTACGTCAGCGCTTTCAACCTCCGCTGCGGCGAGCGGATCGGTTGAGCTGACATGCGAACCGATGAGCACACCGCCCAGTTTAGTGGGAGATGCCGACGCCCAGGGATACCGTCACAATGTGGCCGCGGATGTCTCATTCTTTGGCGGGCCACAGCACCGTGCCCACGCCGTTGCTGGGAAGCAAGCCACCCGCTGCTTCTTTGGAAGTCGTGCGAGGTTCGCCCGTCTGCCGCCAGCAAGTAACCGATAGACGACTTTCAAATTCGGATATCACCGACGCTAGACAGATGCGCGAATCGAGTGGTGGTTCCCCGGCTGGTACTGATGTGGTGGACGTAGTGGCGCAGCACACAAAAAACTCCGCTCGCCACCCGGGGTTTTTCGTTGCCGACTAACGGTAGTCACTGTAGCCGTAGTCGTCCAGCGGAACGGCGGCACCGGTGGTCTGGCCGAAGTCAGGACTGTAGTACTGATCCTCGTAGGATGGAATCGTGTACGCTGAGGCACGGGCCTCCGCAGTGGGCTTCACCTGAATGTTGCGGTAACGGTTAATACCGGTACCGGCCGGGATCAACTTTCCGATTATCACGTTTTCCTTAAGACCGTTGAGTTTATCGCTGCGGCAGTTAATCGCCGCATCGGTCAACACCCGCGTAGTTTCCTGGAACGACGCCGCAGACAACCACGAGTCTGTGGCCAACGACGCCTTCGTGATACCCATCAGCACCGGACGGCCGGCGGCGGGCTCGCCACTTTCGGCCACCACCCGACGGTTCTCCGATTCGAACTCCGCTCGATCGATCAAGGAGCCGGGCAGAAATTCCGTCGAACCCGAGTCGATGATGGTGACCCGGCGCAGCATCTGGCGAACGATCACTTCGATGTGCTTGTCGTGGATTGACACACCCTGCGCGCGGTACACCTCTTGAACCTCGCGCACCAGATGAATCTGCACTTCGCGCGGCCCTTGCACGCGCAACACTTCATGCGGGTCGGCGGAGCCTTCCATCAGCTGCTGACCCACCTCGACGTGGTCACCGTCGGAAAGCACCCGCTCAGAACCGTCTGCGTGCTTGAAAACCCGCAGCCGTTGGCGCTTGGAGAGCTTATCATAGACGACTTCTTCACCACCATCGTCGGGAACAATGGTGATCTTGTAGAAGCGTTCACCATCCTCGAGACGGACTCGCCCAGTGACGTCGGCAATCGGCGCCTTACCACGCGGCACCCGGGCCTCGAACAGCTCCTGAACCCGGGGCAGACCGCCGGTGATGTCCTCACCGACACCGCCTTGGTGGAAGGTACGCATGGTCAGCTGCGTGCCGGGCTCACCGATGGACTGGGCCGCGACGATACCGACGGCCTCACCGATGTCGACCAGCTTACCGGTGGCCATCGAACGCCCGTAGCACGTCGCGCACACACCGGTGCCGGTGGTACAGGTCAGCACGGAGCGCACCTTGACCTGCGTGATGCCTGCAGCCAGCAAGGCATCGATCTCCGGGTCACCCAAGTCCTCACCACGGGCGACGACTACGTTGCCAGCCTCGTCGACCGCGTTGGCGCCCAAAGTTCTTGCGTATGCTGACGTTTCGATATACAGTTCGCGGATCAGGCTGCCGTCGGGCGCACGCACGGCCAACTCGACGACGATGCCACGCTCGGTCTGGCAATCGTGTTCGCGAACGATGACGTCTTGCGACACATCCACCAGACGACGGGTCAGGTACCCCGAGTCAGCGGTACGCAACGCTGTGTCAGCCAAGCCTTTTCGAGCACCATGGGTGTTGATGAAGTACTCCAGCACAGTCAGGCCTTCGCGGAAAGATGACTTGACCGGACGCGGAATGAATTCACCCTTAGGGTTGGTCACCAAACCCTTCATGCCGGCCAGCGCCCGAGTTTGGGTGAAGTTACCCGTGGCACCGGAGTCGACGATTGTGATGATTGGGTTGTTAACCGGGTAGTGGTCCCGCAGCGCCTGACCAACCTCGTCGGTAGCTTCTTTCCAGATTTCCACCAGCGCCTCGTTACGCTCGTCGTGGTTCAAAGCGCCACGTTGAAACTGCTTTTCGACTTTGTCGGCACGCTCCTCGTAGTGGTCGAGGATCTCCTTCTTACGCGGCGGAACCAACACGTCAGCCATCGAGACCGTAACGCCGCTGCGGGTCGCCCAGTAGAAACCGGCGTCTTTAAGCTTGTCGACGGTCTGCGCGACGACTATCATCGGGTAGCGCTCAGCCAGATCGTTGATGATGGCGGCCTGCACTTTCTTGTGCATCTGCTGATTCACAAAGGGATAGCCCAGCGGCAATAGTTCGTTGAACATCACCCGACCCAGCGTGGTGTCGGCCGTCCACGGGTCCCCTAGACGCCAGCCGTTGGTGCCAAACCACTCAGCCTCGATGTCGGCCGGCGGACGCACCTGGGTTAACCGCACCTTTATCTTGGCCCGCACCGAGAGTACCCCTCGGTCAGCCGCCATAATTGCTTCGGCAGGCGAAGAGTACACACCCGACTCTGGACGATCCTTGGCTGCCGGCCGGTAGGTGCCGGTGTCACCGTCAACCGCGGTGGTCAGATAGTATAGCCCAGTAACCATATCCAGTCGTGGCATAGCTAGTGGGCGGCCAGAGGCGGGTGACAAGATGTTGTTACTCGACAGCATCAAAATGCGGGCTTCGGCCTGCGCCTCGGCACTCAGAGGCAGATGCACTGCCATCTGGTCACCGTCGAAGTCGGCGTTGAACGCCTCACACACCAACGGGTGCAACTGAATAGCCTTGCCTTCCACAAGCATTGGCTCGAAAGCCTGGATCCCCAGTCGGTGAAGAGTGGGCGCACGGTTCAGCAGCACCGGATGCTCGGCGATGACCTCTTCGAGCACGTCCCAGACCTGAGGCCGCTGCCGCTCCACCATTCGCTTGGCACTCTTGATGTTTTGCGCGTGATTGAGATCAACCAGCCGCTTCATCACAAACGGCTTGAACAGCTCCAACGCCATCAGCTTGGGCAACCCACACTGATGCAACTTGAGCTGCGGGCCGACCACAATGACGCTGCGGCCCGAGTAGTCAACACGCTTACCGAGCAGGTTCTGCCGAAACCGGCCCTGCTTGCCCTTGAGCAGATCAGACAACGACTTCAGTGGACGGTTGCCCGGCCCCGTAACAGGTCGCCCCCGGCGTCCATTGTCGAACAGGGCGTCCACGGACTCCTGCAGCATCCGCTTCTCATTGTTGACAATGATCTCGGGCGCACCCAGATCGATGAGCCTTTTCAGCCGATTGTTACGGTTGATCACCCGGCGGTAGAGGTCGTTCAGGTCGGACGTGGCGAACCGGCCACCATCGAGCTGCACCATCGGACGCAGCTCCGGCGGTATGACCGGGACAGCGTCGAGCACCATGCCCATCGGCGAGTTGCCTGACTGTTGGAAGGCAGCGACTACCTTCAATCGCTTTAGCGCCCGAAGCTTCTTTTGTCCCTTACCGTTTCGGATCACTTCACGCAGCGACTCAGCCTCGGCCTCGATGTCAAAGTTCTGCATTAACTTCTGAATCGACTCCGCGCCCATGGCGCCCGTGAAATACTCACCGTAACGGTCGACCAGTTCACGATAGAGATTTTCGTCAACGATCAGCTGCTTGGGAGCCAGCTTGGTGAAGGTGCTCCAGATATCTTCCAACCGGTCCAGCTCACGCTGCGCACGCTCACGGAGCTGGCGCATCTCGCGCTCACCGCCGTCCCGGAACTTGCGCCTGGCGTCTGCCTTGGCACCTTCGGCCTCCAGCGCAGCCAGGTCGGCCTCTAATTTCTGGGAACGAGCTTCCAGGTCGGCGTCACGCTGATCCTCAACAGCCTTGCGCTCCACCATCATTTCAGCCTCGAGCGTCGACAGCTCGCTGTGCCGCATCTCCTCGTCAACCGTGGTGATTAAGTACGCGGCGAAGTAAATAATCTTCTCAAGGTCTTTCGGGGCCAGGTCGAGCAGGTAGCCCAAACGCGACGGTACACCCTTGAAGTACCAGATGTGCGTGACGGGTGCGGCCAGCTCGATGTGGCCCATCCGTTCACGGCGCACTTTAGCGCGAGTCACCTCAACGCCACAACGCTCACAGATGATGCCCTTGAAACGCACCCGCTTGTACTTGCCACAGTAGCATTCCCAGTCGCGAGTAGGTCCGAAGATCTTCTCACAGAACAGGCCGTCCTTCTCAGGCTTGAGCGTGCGGTAGTTGATGGTCTCCGGCTTCTTAACCTCGCCGTAAGACCATTGACGAATGTCCTCCGCAGTAGCCAGGCCGATGCGGAGTTCATCGAAGAAGTTGACGTCTAGCACGTAACTCCCTTTCCCCTTGCGGGTTTAGTGACGGTAATGCCAAGTTCGCTAAGCCAGATCTTCTATGGACGCCGATTCGTTGCGGGACAGGTTGATACCGAGGTTGGCTGCGGCCCGCTCGAGGTCCTCATCCTCACTTTCGCGCAGCTCGATCGACGCACCGTCGGAAGACAGCACCTCGACGTTGAGACACAGCGACTGTAGCTCCTTGAGCAGCACCTTGAACGACTCGGGGATGCCCGGCTCGGGGATGTTCTCGCCCTTAACGATAGCCTCGTAAACCTTTACCCGACCGACGGTGTCGTCAGACTTGATAGTCAACAACTCCTGCAGTGTGTAGGCTGCACCGTAGGCCTGCATGGCCCAGCACTCCATCTCACCGAATCGCTGACCACCGAACTGTGCCTTACCACCCAACGGCTGCTGGGTGATCATCGAGTACGGGCCGGTGGAGCGGGCATGGATCTTGTCGTCCACCAAGTGGTGCAGCTTCATAATGTACATGTAGCCAACCGTCACCGGGTAAGGGAACGGCTCACCGCTGCGCCCATCGAAGAGTACCGCCTTGCCATCGCCGTCCACCATCACGTCGCCGTCGCGGTTAGGCAACGTCGAGGACAACAGGCCCTGTAGTTCCTCTTCCTTGGCGCCGTCGAACACAGGGGTCGACACGATCTGGTTGGGTTTGGCGTGCAACAACTCCTCGGGCAAGTTAACCGCCCAATCCGGCATACCGGCAGCCACGTCGATCTTCCACCCGGACTTGGCCACCCACCCAAGGTGGGTTTCCAAGATCTGACCGATGTTCATCCGTCGCGGAACCCCGTGAGTGTTGAGGATGATGTCCACCGGGGTACCGTCCGGCAGGAACGGCATATCCTCGGCAGGCAGGATCTTGCCGATTACGCCCTTGTTGCCGTGCCGTCCAGCTAACTTGTCACCGTCTGAGATCTTGCGCTTCTGGGCGACGTAAACACGGACCAGCTCGTTGACGCCGGCGGGCAGCTCGTCATCATCCTCATGGGAAAACACTCGAATGCCGATCACCTTGCCGGATTCGCCGTGTGGCACCTTCAGCGACGTGTCACGGACCTCGCGGGCCTTCTCGCCGAAGATCGCCCGCAGCAACCGCTCTTCCGGTGTCAGCTCGGTTTCCCCCTTCGGGGTAACCTTGCCAACCAGGATGTCGCCGTCTCGAACCTCCGCGCCAATCCGCACGATTCCCCGCTCGTCCAAGTCGGCTAGCACCTCATCGGAGACATTGGGAATGTCCCGGGTGATCTCCTCAGCACCCAGCTTGGTGTCACGGGCGTCGATCTCATGCTCCTCGATGTGAATCGAGGTGAGCACGTCTTCTTCGACCAATCGGTTAGACAGGATAATCGCATCCTCGTAGTTGTGACCCTCCCACGGCATGATCGCCACCAGCAGGTTCTTGCCCAACGCCATTTCGCCGTTCTCGGTGCACGGACCGTCGGCAATTACTTGGCCAGCCTCGACCCGATCCCCCGCGTCCACGATCGGGGACTGGTTGGCGCAGGTGCCGTGGTTGGAGCGCGCGAACTTGCGCATCCGGTAAGTCCGCCGGGTGCCGTCGTCGGCCATCACGGTGATGTAGTCGGCGGAAACCTCCTCGATCACCCCGGACTTCTCCGCGATGACGACGTGGCCGGCGTCGATGGCCGCGCGCAACTCCATGCCAGTGCCCACCAACGGGGCCTCACTGCGCACCAACGGAACCGCTTGGCGCTGCATGTTAGCGCCCATCAGTGCACGGTTAGCATCGTCGTGCTCAAGGAACGGGATCATCGCGGTGGCCACCGACACCATCTGGCGTGGTGAGACGTCCATGTAATCTACCTCAGACGAAGCCACATACTCCACCTCGCCCGCCTTGCGGCGCACCAACACACGCGGCTCGAGGAAGCAGCCGTCTTTGTCGATCGGCGAGTTGGCCTGTGCCACGACGTGGCGATCTTCCTCGTCGGCGGTCAAGTATTCGATCTCGTCGCTGACCACACCGTCGACCACTTTGCGGTACGGTGTTTCGATGAACCCGAAGGGGTTGACCCGCGCGTACACCGACAGCGAACCGATCAGACCTATGTTCGGACCCTCCGGAGTCTCGATCGGGCACATGCGGCCGTAGTGCGACGGGTGCACGTCGCGGACTTCTAACCCGGCCCGCTCACGCGACAAACCACCCGGGCCCAGCGCCGACAGCCGGCGCTTGTGAGTCAGGCCCGACAGCGGGTTGTTCTGGTCCATAAACTGCGACAGCTGGCTGGTGCCGAAGAATTCTTTGATCGCGGCGACCACCGGACGGATATTGATCAGCGTCTGCGGCGTGATCGCCTCGACGTCCTGGGTAGTCATCCGCTCCCGGACCACCCGCTCCATCCGCGACATTCCGACCCGGATCTGGTTCTGGATCAATTCGCCGACCGTGCGTAGGCGACGGTTGCCGAAATGGTCGATGTCGTCAGTTTCCACTGGCAATTCTACCCCACCTAGGACGGTCATTGTAGACTGCCCTTCATGTAGACGAACCAGGTACTCGATGGTGGCGACGACATCCTCTTCGGTCAGCGTGGACGACGTGATCTGCTCACCGGCGTGCAACCCGAGCTTCTTGTTGACCTTGTAACGACCAACCCTGGCCAGGTCGTAGCGTTTCTCCTTGAAGAATAGGTTCTCCAATAGTGTCTGCGCGGACTCCTTAGTCGGCGGTTCACCTGGGCGCAACTTACGGTAGATGTCTAGCAGTGCCTCGTCGGTGCCAACTGTGTTGTCCTTCTCCAGCGTTGAGCGCATGATCTCGGAGAAACCGAAGCGTTCGGTGATCTGCTCGCTGGTCCAGCCCAGCGCCTTGAGAAGCACCGTTACGGGTTGCCGGCGCTTGCGGTCGATGCGCACACCGACGGTGTCGCGTTTATCGACATCGAATTCCAGCCAGGCACCGCGGCTGGGAATCACCTTGACGCTATGCAGCGTCTTCTCGGTGGACTTGTCGATCGTCTCGTCGAAGTATACCCCAGGGGAGCGCACCAACTGGCTAACTACGACACGCTCGGTCCCGTTGATGATAAAGGTTCCCTTCTCAGTCATCATAGGGAAGTCGCCCATAAACACCGTCTGGCTCTTGATCTCACCGGTGTTGTTGTTGATGAACTCGGCCGTAACGAACAGCGGGGCCGCGTACGTCATGTCCTTGTCTTTGCACTCATCGACGGGCGCCTTGACTTCGTCGAAACGAGGATCGGAAAAAGACAGCGACATTGAGCCGGAGAAATCCTCGATCGGCGATAGCTCGTAGAGCACCTCTTCGAGTCCACCCACCGGCTTGAGATCGCCGCGACTGGTGGCCGCTGCACGCCAGAGCGGCGATCCGATCAACCACTCGAACGAATCAGTCTGCACATCAAGCAGCCCCGGAACCTCAAGCGGTTCGTGGAGCTTGGCAAATGAAATCCGATTGGGCGCTCCGGGCACGGAGTTGTTGGGCGAACTTTGGGGACGACTCTGGCTAGGACTAACGCCTGTCTTGCTCTGGCCGAAATCTGGCAAGATGCATCCTTCCAGCACCTCGTGCGGCTTAACAGTGCACCCCAGGAACTCTGGTGTAACGCCGGGTCGCCGCGATAGTCATGTTAGCTCGGCCGGCAAACAACCCGGCCCAGATCTCACGCTCACAACCGAATAGCTGAGCCACCAATTAGGGCTCGCGCTAAGAACCACAGTATTCAGACGGCGGTTGAGGTGGGCAGGAAGTAGCCAGCGCAATGTCCAACAATAACGCAGGACGATATATTTCTCAACCACTCAATAACACGCACTCGCGACGTATCGACCCTGGCTAGTATCTCGACTCTCCCCGTGTACAGATAACTATTCAACAGATTGACCCGTTTAAGCTCTGCCGTCAAGGGGTAAAGTGCAGGCGAGTTACGTCAAGTGGCGATACATGACCAGAGCCCACCTCATGGCGCCGGTAAACGTGTTCGCCTGGATACCCATCGAAGACAGCAGACCATCGCCCTTAGTCGCCGAATTCGTGCGCTTGGTACTTGTGGGCGTCTTCAAGGTCATCGAGGATTGCCGCCTGGGCACCCTGGGGTAGCGTGGGCAACATCGCGCGCACCCGGGCTTGGCGGCGTGCGACTGCTTTGCGCTTCGGCATACCCGGCGTCGCGGTGATCTGCGGCGGCACACCCTCGATTTCCTCGGTGCCACCCGCGTAATGGCCTGCCTCAAGCAAAGCTGCCTCTTCAGCCATGGTGGCCTCGTCCTTCTCCTCGGACATACCGATCGGCCCGATACGACAGCCGTTGAGGAATTGCCGTATGACCGGCTCATCGCTGGTTAGCAGCACCTCACGAGGTCCGAACATTACCAGATGCTTGCGGAACAACATGCCCATGTTATCAGGCACAGTGCGGGCGATGTTGACGTTGTGCGTCACGATTAGGATGGTCGCATCAATCTGGGCATTGATGTCCATGATCAGTTGACTCAGGTAAGCGGTACGGACCGGGTCCAGACCCGAGTCGGGTTCGTCGCACAGAATGATCTGCGGATCAAGAACCAAGGCACGCGCTAGACCGGCACGCTTGCGCATACCGCCGGAGATCTCTCCGGGGAACTTCTTCTCGTCCCCACCAAGACCGACCAACTGCAGCTTCTCCATGACGATGTCACGGATCTCGCTTTCCTTTTTCTTGGTGTGCTCACGCAATGGGAACGCAGTATTGTCGTAGAGGTTCATCGAACCGAACAGCGCGCCGTCCTGGAATAGCACACCGAACAGTGTGCGGATCTCGTAGAGTTCCTTAGCCGAACATTCGATGATGTTCGTGCCATCAATGAGGATCGCGCCACGTTCCGGCCGCAACAGACCGATTAAGGACTTCAAGAACACCGATTTGCCGGTACCCGACGGTCCGAGTAACACACTGACCTCTCCTGCGGGTATGTCAAGCGTGACGTCTTCCCAAATCCTCGAAGATCCAAAGGACTTGGTTAGTCCCTTCACTTCGATCGCAACGCCCATAGGCATCCTTCCGTCGCCGCCAATCATTGCCACCTGCCTTTTGTGTGGTTTGAGTCACTGAAGCGCACTCTTGAGGCAGGACATCACTGTTGCACAGCGCCACGAAAGGCCGGTGCAACCAAACCTACCCGACAAAGCGGGGAAGACTGCAGCAGCGTCGCGTCAGGCACTCGGTGCTCAGTTGACGTGAAAGCCCATTGGCATTCGCTGGGGCAGATGCACGGTGGCCACTGCCTCGATGGTTGAGGCATCTAGCAACAGCAATTGGCCTTCGTTACGGCCACGGTGATACCCTAAGTCCATTAGGAAGCCGTCGTATTTGGCGACAGCACCCGAATTCATCACAAAAGACAGCTCGTCAGTGAGCAAGTCGAGTCGAACACGCGACGTCGCTGGATCCGCTCGCGTGGTCATACTTGTAGAGGAACGTCGACATCTCGTCCTGCGTGACAAACCCGCCGTCGACGTTGACGATGTAGCCGCATCGGTGTCGATCGCCTATGTGGTTTTCGTGGATCCGGGGAAACTCCTGCGACCGATCGTCGCGGCATTCGTTATCGACCTCACCGGTTGTCAGATTGATCGTCCAACGATCCAGGATGGGCAGGCGCTCGCCGGTCGCGATCAAACATCCGTTGAAGTGGTGTACCCATATGAAGCACCAGCACCTCTACCCCATCCGGATTTCTAGAGTAGGCATTTAACTACCAGGGCTCGATATCGAACCACCGGACTGGAGTTTTGCCGGCAGTGTTATGTCCCGCTTCGCGGGACATAACACATATGCGCGCCGAATAGTCGGGGTTCCACGTGTACGGGAGGCCGACTGCGCGACAAGGTTGGCTCACGCCATTACCGGACCGAGGGGATTCGGGCTCGTCCGATCACCGACTGCGGACCCAGCGGTGGGTGGTATCAGCAGGCTTTCCCGTCGCACAAAGCTACCTCGTGCACCATGCCGTCTACGGGCAAACCAATGATACGGCGCCGGATCGACCTCAGGGAGCGCATTAGGTCCGTTACATAGGATCGCCCGTCCAGATGCTCAGGAATACACCCAGCGACCTCCAGGTCGATCGCGGTCACTTCGGTGGAAACCGGCGCCAGGAAATCTTCAGAATACTGATTCTGAGATTCGACGAGTTGCCCGGAAATCACAACTAGAACTTCTTTTTACGTCATTACTTCAACGTTACAGATGCCATAATTTTACCATATGACAAAAATGGCCTTATATATGACTCCGGGGCCCGGACGCAGTATTCGGGGATGAGATGCCGCATACCTCCGTCGGGCTGCTCAACCACCACGGGCCCGATGCGCTGCAGACCCGCAAGGTGTGTCGGCGCGCGCGGTACCTCGACGACGAAATTATACCCCCATGTTGGCGGCATACGTGCACTGATTGCCAAGGGGGGCTTGCGACAGTTCGACGCCGTGCTGGCAGTACCACAGACCGCCAATCTGGTGGCCATCAGCTCTGTTTACCGCCGCTATGTCATCGAGCAGTCATTACAGTATCGCCTTGATGTTCGGCAGCTGACGACACAATAATCGTAGCCATAACCGCCCAATTTTGGGCACTAATGCACAGACTTGGGTGATGCTTGGATCTGGCCGGGTACTGTAGCAACGACGGTGCTGCCGTCGATCCGATGCTCGGTTCAATGAGCTCGAATCTGCTTGTCGCTTTAGGAGATTAACCCGAGTGTGTTCAGCAGTCACAACGCTCGGCTGCCGACGTAAACTGAGAACACCAAACCCCAGGCCTTGCGCGGACTCCAGAGGCTTTCGCGAATTGACCTATTTGACGCTGACGGTGGCGCCGGCGGCCTCGAGCTTGGCCTTGGCGTCGTCGGCAGCCTCCTTGGCGACCTTCTCCAGCAGTGGCTTGGGCACGCCGTCGACCAGGTCCTTGGCCTCCTTGAGGCCCAGGCCGGAGACGATCTCACGGACAACCTTGATGACACCGATCTTCTTGTCGCCGGCGCTTTCGAGAATGACATCGAACTCGGACTGTTCCTCGGCGGGCTCGCTAGCCGCTGCCGCGGGTACACCAGCAACGGCAACAGGGATCGGAGCAGCAGCGGTGACCTCGAAGGTCTCCTCGAACTTTTTGACGAAGTCCGAAAGTTCCAACAAGGTCATTTCCTTGAACACGTCCAGCAGTTCGTCACTAGAGAGCTTTGACATGGCGGGGTCCTTCCTCGATTTCTGGTGCTTGGTTATTCAGCTGGAGCCGGTTCGAAAGCTTTCTTTTCCTGCAGTGCGGCGGCGAGCCTTGCCATCTGCGAGGCCGGCGCGTTGAATAGTCCGACCGCCTTGACGAGAGTGCTCTGCATAGTGCCGGCCAATTTGGCGAGCAACACCTCACGGGACTCCAGGTCGGCGATGCGTTCGACTTCGGCGACAGTCATCGGGTGGCCATCCATGTAGCCTCCCTTAATCACCAGCGCCTTGTGTTCCTTGGCGAACGTCTTGATGGCCTTGGCGGCGTCGACCGGCTCACCGGTGACGAACGCGATCGCCGTCGGGCCGGCGAATAGCTCGTCGAGCCCCTCGATGCCGGCTTCGGAGGCCGCCCGCTTAATGAGCGTGTTCTTGGCCACCGCATAGCTAGCCGAATCCGTGAGCGACCGGCGCAGCTCAGCCAAGTTAGCCACCGTCAAGCCGCGATATTCGGTAATCAACGCTGCCGTCGCAGCCTTGAACTGCTCGGCGATGTCTGCAACGGCGGTGGCCTTGTCAGCCTTAGCCATGCATACCTCCTGAGGTGTAAGGTCAGGTTGCAATTGGTGTCTGCAAACCTACCTGGGAATGACGAACGCCCCGGCGCAGGAATCGGCCGGGGCGTTAAACACGCCGACGCACGCCGGCGGGTGATGCCTCGTCCTCCTGCGTGGGCCGCCCGAGATGTTACTGGACCTTCAACCGACTCTTCGGTCACCGAACGGTCTCAGGTGGAGCTAAGTATCACATATAGTGCGACACCCTGGCCACAGCCAAAACGTTAGCGCGGTAGTCCTGCCATCACGGTCCACGCTGCAACCCCACGAACCTAACGACACCAACCAGACCCGGCCTCGCCATCGAGCTCGGCCGACATCACATACAGCCAAGCCAAAAATCCAGCCGGGTTTAGTAGGCCAATGTCGCGTACAGCGGGTCGAAATCAACCGACCAAATATCAAATTTGAGTGATGCCACCACCGACCACAAGGAGGTCTAGATCGCACACCACCGCAACCGAGGCGATCGTCCTCGCGAGCACGACGGTATCTCAGTGGAACACCCACCCCGCCGCATCGACCAGTTCCCTAGCGCCGGTGGCCCAACAAACAGTTCCGATGACTCCGCCGAAACCACCTGCATCCCCGCACTTTAAGACACTGGCCGGTGGTAGGTGCCCGTCTCGGACAAACAGCCCGCTTTCGGATTTGACCATGCCTGTCCGCACCTCACTCGTAGCCGACGAACACAGCGCCCTGCGCGAGTTTCTGGTGTTTCACCAAAGTGCATTTTTCGTGATGCCCTGGTCTTACTGATGAACAGGTCCGGTGTCCTAAGAAATCATCTTACTGGGGTTTTGAGTGACGCCCTGGTGTCACATCGAATTGGGACCCAACACCACCGGTTTGGCACACTACTCAGAATGAGTTCCACCAATAACCACGAGGTGGTCAAGCTAGACCGAGTACCCTTACTGGTCGAGGCGGCCCGTATAGCAGCCACCTGTTGGCAAATCGCCCGTGCTGCCGCTCGTGTCGCCACCAAGTTGGCGGGTAAGGATTCGTGGCAGCAAAAGGTGATCCAGGAAATTCCGCAGACCTTTGCCGACCTCGGGCCGACGTACGTCAAGTTCGGACAGATCATCGCGTCTAGCCCCGGCGCATTTGGTGAGTCACTGGCGCGCGCATTCCGCAGCCTGCTCGACCAGGTGCCGCCAGCCGACACGAACGAGGTGCACAAGCTGTTCGTGGAGGAGCTTGGCGGCGCGCCGTCTAAGCTGTTCGCCAGCTTCTCCGAAGAACCGTTCGCGTCGGCGTCCATTGCTCAGGTGCACTCCGCGATCCTGCACAGCGGCGAGCACGTCGTCGTCAAGATTCAGCGGCCCGGCATCCGCCGCCGGGTCGCTGCCGACCTGCAGATCCTAAAGCGCTTCGCGCAAGCAATCGAACTAGCCAAGCTGGGCCGTCGGCTCTCGGCGCAAGACGTCGTCGCCGATTTTTCCGACAACCTTGCCGAAGAGCTGAATTTCCGTCTCGAGGCACAGTCGATGGAAGCGTGGGTCTCCTACCTGCACACCTCGCCGCTAGGCAAGAACATCCGCGTGCCGAAGGTGCACTGGGACTTCACCGGAGAACGGGTGTTGACGATGGAGCAAGTACACGGCATCCGCATAGACAATGCGGATGCCATCCGCAAGTCCGGCTTCGACGGCGTCGAGCTGGTCAAGGCGCTACTGTTCTCGGTGTTCGAGGGAGGTCTGCGACACGGCCTGTTCCATGGCGACCTGCACGCGGGCAACCTGTATGTTGACGACCAAGGTCGCATCGTGTTCTTCGACTTCGGGATCATGGGACGCATCGACCCGCGCACCCGTTGGTTACTACGCGAATTGGCATTTGCCCTGCTGGTGAAAAAGGATCACGCGGCAGCCGGAAAAATCGTCGTGCTGATGGGCGCCGTGGGCACGGTAAAACCCAAGGCTCAGGCTGCCAAAGACCTGGAAAGCTTCGCCACGCCTCTGGCCATGAAAACCCTCGGCGACATGTCCTACACTGATATCGGCCGGCAGCTGTCGGCGCTGGCCGATGCCTACGACGTTAAGTTGCCCCGCGAACTGGTGCTTATTGGCAAGCAATTCCTCTACGTCGAACGGTACATGAAGCTGCTGGCGCCGAAATGGCAGATAATGTTGGATCCGGAGCTGACGGGTTACTTCGCGAACTTTATGGTCGAGGTCAGCCGCGAGCATCAATCCGACGTGGAGGTCTAGTGGAAGTGCGCAGCGGTTACGCTACCTCGGGCGACTTGAAGCTGTACTACGAGGACATGGGCAACATCGATGACCCGCCGGTACTGCTGATCATGGGGCTGGGCGCCCAACTGGTGCTGTGGCGGACCGCCTTCTGCGAAAAGCTCGTCGCTCAGAGCCTACGAGTCGTTCGGTACGACAACCGCGATGTCGGGCTTTCCAGCAGGACTGAGCAGCCCTGCCCCAGCCAGCCGCTGACCGCACGGCTGCTCCGCTTCTGGCTCGGGCGGCGCAATGCGTGCGCGTACACGCTTGAGGACATGGCCGACGACGCCGCCGCCCTGCTAGATCACCTCGACATCGAGCAAGCCCATATCGTAGGGGCATCGATGGGTGGCATGATCGCCCAAATCTTCGCAGCACGATTCCCCACGCGAACAAAGACCCTAGCAATCTTCTTCTCCAGCAACAATCGCCCATTCCTGCCGCCGCCCGCCCCACATGCCTTGCTAGCGCTTCTCACCGGACCGCCGTCCGGATCGCCGCGCGACGTGGTCGTCGATAACGCCGTGCGGGTAACAAAAATCACCGGCAGCCCACTCTACCGTATGCCTGAAGAACAGGTCCGCACCAACGCTGCCAAGATATACGACCGCAGTTTCTACCCCGTGGGTGTCAATCGACAGTTTAGCGCGATCCTGGGCAGCGGCAGCCTGCTGCACTACAACCAGCGCATAACCGCACCGACTGTGGTGATTCATGGCCGAGCCGACAAACTGGTAAGACCCTCCAGCGGCCGCGCGGTAGCCCGCGCCATCACCGGCGCCCGACTGGTTTTATTCGACGGAATGGGCCATGACCTGCCGCAACAACTGTGGGATCAGATGGTCGGGGTACTAATGAGCAATTTTGCCAAAGCCAGTTAATCAATATCAATTGAAGTCATACCAACTCGCGGAGTCGTACGGTGGGTGTATATGTAGGAGGTTACCGCACATGGCCAAGCTGAGGCCGTACTACGAAGAGTCACAATCGACATACGACATTTCGGACGACTTTTTCGCCCTTTTCCTTGACCCCACCTGGGTTTACACTTGCGCATATTTCGAACGCGACGACATGACTCTCGAGGAGGCCCAACTAGCAAAATTAGACTTAGCCTTGGACAAGCTGGACCTCGCGCCCGGGATGACGTTGCTCGACGTAGGTTGCGGCTGGGGCGGGGCGCTGGTCCGGGCGGTTGAGAAGTACGACGTCAACGTCATTGGCCTCACCCTCAGCCGCAACCATTACGCGCGCAGCAAAGCCAGGCTCGCCGAAATCCTGACGGAGCGGCATGCCGAGGCTCGGCTGCAAGGCTGGGAAGAGTTCGAAGAGAAGGTCGACCGTATCGTTAGTTTTGAGGCGTTCGATGCCTTTAAGAAAGAGCGGTATCCCGCCTTCTTCGAACGCTCGTATGACGTCCTCCCCGACGACGGTCGGATGCTGCTGCACAGCTTATTCACGTATGACCGGCGATGGTTGCACAAACAAGGCATTCCGCTGACAATGGACGACCTGCGGTTCCTTAAATTCCTGCGCGAGTCTATTTTCCCGGGCGGCGAACTCCCGTCCCAACCCGACATTGTGGACAATGCCGAGACCGCGGGGTTCTCCGTCGAGCAAATCCAGCTAATGCAGTCACATTACGCGCGAACGTTGGATGTATGGGCAGCCAACTTAGCTGCCGCCCGGGATCACGCCCTCGCTATACAGCCCGAAGAGATCTACGACAACTTCATGCACTACTTGACTGGGTGTGCGGACCGCTTCCGCCGGGGGCTCATCAACGTGGCACAGTTCACGCTGATAAAGTAGCGGGCACTGTCTCTTGATCCGAGCAAATTCGATCGAGGTTTAAAGATGCAGTTATGCAACGAATAGCGTGCCTCGAGCAAGACAGGGGATTTTTTCAGCACCTTTCGCCCGCTATTCTTGCCCATCGGTGTCGATGAGGGTTCAGAAAGGCACGCAAGGTCATGGCCAGGGAAGTGACGCCACAGGTAGCCGATGTCAGACGCACAACGATCTATCGGACGACTTCTTCCTCCTGTTTCTGGACCCCACCCCAGACCTAGAGCTGCGCATACTGCGAGCATGAGGACATGGACACTGGAAGAAACGCAACTCGTCAAGACCGACTTGACAGCTGGGCAAGCTGGGCTTGCAACCCCGATATGACGTTGCTCGACAGGAGCTATGGTTGGATGCGCCACCATGCGGAGGACGATCGAGAATTACGAAATGAACGTCATCAGCCTGAAGTTGTCGAAAATTAGACCGCCCATGTTCAGAAATCGTTCGACCAGATAGACAGTCCACCCAGCAAGCGTATGGTGCTCGATGGTTGAGAGCAGTTCCGTGAGAATACCAACCGCATCGTGTCAATCGGCGCATTCGAGCACTTTGGCCACGATCGCTACGGACGACCTCTTTGATCTCGCCCACAGCAGGCCCTACTTGACGACGGTGCGATGCCGCGGCACACGATCACTGAGCTGACCAAACAGCAGAAGATCGGCACGGCTTGCCGCTATCGCTCAAATAATAAATATAGTTCGTTTCTTCCGGTCTATCGTCACCGAAATTTTCCTGAGCAAACGGGTGCCAACCATTGAAATGGTGGAGGAGAATACGGCGAAAGCTAACTTCAAGCTAGCCTGTCACTAGTCGCTGCAGTCACACTAAGCACAAACCCTCGACTTGTGGGCTGAGACTCTCGAGAAGAACCAAAGTACGGCCATCGTGATTCAATCCGAACGAAGTCTACGAGCAGTACTGAATAACTCACGGGATGCAACAAGCTGTTGTTCCGCGCCGGCTACATTGATCTCAAGCAGTGCACCCTGGCGAGGGTAATGATCGCGCCAATCGGACTGCAATCTGACCGACTTCAATCGAGATAAAATAAAACAGAGTTAATATCTAGGATATCTTCGGTCTCGTGTAGAGTACCCGGAAAGGTTGCCTCGCCAAGGCGCCTATCCATCTAGGAGAACATAGTACCTGACAGCCCGGCGGGCGCCACACAGAGACAGTCTAGTACGGACGACGTTCAGACACACCACGGCCTTTCGAACGAATTCATCGCACTGTTTCAGGACCCGACTTGCACCTACAGTTGCGCACGTTTTCCGTACGACGACATGACCCTGCACAAAGCGCAGGTCGCCAAACTCGTTGTGGCGCTCGACAAGCTGGAGCTACAGCTAGGAATAGATCCTGCTCGACATCGGCTGGGGCTGAGGTGATGAAGCGGATCACCTAGCACTATGACGTCAACGTCGTCGGGTTGACCTTGTCCAAGAACCAGAATGCTTACTGCAGACCGGTGCTCGACGAAGTTGTGCGAACCGCTCGCGGCGAGCGCCACTGTGCGACTAGGACTAGTAGGCCGACTTCGACGAGCCGGTGGACCATATCCTCATCATCGAAGCGTTAGAGCACTCCGGTTTTAGCGTTATGACGATTTCTTCAAGTTTGACTATACGCGTTCCCTCGCTGACGGAGTGATGCTGCTGCACTCGATCACCAGGCTGCATCCAAAGCAGGTCGTTGAGTGCAGCATACCTATGATGATGGAGATAGCTAAGTTCATCTCATCAGGTTCATCATCAACGACATCTTCCCGAGAGCCGGCTGCCGATGATCGAGACCATCGAGGAACACTCAACGCAGGCCGGCTTCAATATAGCCCGCATCCAGTCACTGCAGCCGGACTTCGCCAAAGCCCTTGACCTGTCAGGCCGAGACTGGTCCAGATATGCAAGAACGAAGCTATCGCGATCCGGTCCAATGAGAGGCACATAAAGTACCTGACCGGTTGCGCCAAGGCATTCTGGATGGGCTACATCGACGGCAATCAGTTCACCCCCGAGAAGCAGAAGTTATGGTTGCACGTCGTATAAAACCGACGCTTGGTACGTGCGTAAGGCAGTGAACATCATGCAGGAGAACAAGACGACAATGACTGAGCAACCGACTAGCCCGACAAAGACGCGGACGCGCTCCGAAGATATCCAGGCGCACTACGACCTTTCGAACGAATTCTTCGCCCTGTTTCAGGACCCCACCCGCACCTACAGCTGCGCCTATTTCGAGCCACCAGACCTCACGCTCGAAGAAGCCCAGTACGCCAAGATCGACCTCAACCTGAACAAGCTGGATCTCCAGCCGGGCATGACTCTATTGGATATCGGCTGCGGTTGGGGCACCACCATGCGGCGCGCCGTTGAGAAGTACGATGTTAAAGTGATCGGTCTGACTTTGTCCAAGAATCAACACGCCAGTTGTGAGCAGGTGCTAAACGCTCTCGACAGCAACCGTTCACGTCAAGTGCGGCTGCAAGGCTGGGAAGATTTCACCGAGCCAGTCGACCGGATCGTGTCGATCGAGGCCTTCGAGCACTTCGGGCACGAGAACTACGACGATTTCTTCAAGCGGTGTTTCAACATCATGCCCTCCGACGGTCGGATGACGGTTCAAAGTAGTGTCAGCTACCACCCCTTCGACATGGCTGCCAGGGGTAAGAAGCTTAGCTTCGAAACGGCCCGCTTCATCAAGTTCATCATCACCGAGATCTTTCCAGGTGGGCGGCTGCCGTCGACCAAAATGATGGTTGAACACGGCGAAAAGGCGGGATTTACCGTCCCCGAACCGCTGTCGCTGCAATCGCACTATATCAAGACACTGCGAATTTGGGGCGACACCCTAGAGTCCAACCGGGCAAAGGCCATCGAAGTCACCTCTGAAGCGGTCTACAACCGGTACATGAAGTACCTGCGCGGCTGCGCGCACTACTTCGCCGACGAGATGCTAGACTGCAGCCTAGTAACCTACCTCAAGCCGGGCGCCTTGGATTAGTTCCGCCCTAAATTTCGGGTAAATGGTTGGATTACTGGCTGTGCCGTTCGTCGAATAAGTAGTAAATGGGAGCACAAAACTTCGCTCACTACCGTAGGGAACGAACATGCAGTACTTCGCCCTGTTGATCAGCAAGGAACAAAATCTCACGCCCGACGAACGGGCCCCGTGATGGCCGTGTTTGAAGGCTTCTATTCCAAAGCTGTCGCGACGCTATCGCTTGCCGGTGACGTCTTTACACCCATGGCTGTTGGGGTACAGATCACCGACAGCCCCGTCGTCAAAATAGCTTACGGCTACTACGTTTTCGAGGACAAAAACCTCGACGAGGTGCTGGCGTTAGCGCGCTACATCCCGGTCACCTCGTATGGCGCCATGGAAGCGTGGCTCATGGTGGGCGGGAGGATCCCGCCGCAACCACTGGAGGGCATCAACTGGATCGCACTCTGTTGGAGCCGCCGGACCGGTCGGCGGATCTCGGCTCGCCACGCTGGAAGGCGATGGTGTTGAACACCAGAAGTTCGAATTCAAACCCGCCATAGGCGGACGTCACATAAGGGCCAATGCTAGTCTGCATAAGCTGGCCAACACGACCACCGTGCGGGTGCGCGACTAACCGGAGCTCCTCATCACGGACGAGCCTTACGTGGAGGACACCGAAGTCGCCAACGGTTTCCTATATGTGTTTAACGCAAATGACCGCAACAAGTCAGTCAAGGCCGCATCCATGATCCCCGCCTCTACCGTGCAGCTGCAGCAGCTAACGGGTATCTCGGCCCTGTAAACCCAGCCAATAACAAGCCTGGACAGCGTCTTTCGTCTCGGGAGTGCAGACCCGGCCGTCGCCGTGCTCACACGGTGGTCCAAGGAGCCTCACCATCACGTAAAACACCGTATATTAAAGTTTGCCCCGAGGAGTTTCGCGGCTGATCCCTTTACGGCGTTCCCTATCTACCTCGGCAGGAGGCTGGCGACCGTAACACGCAACCACGCCCGTAATCTACTAGGCCGCGAATCAGCTACGTCTCGGAAAGAAATTGTCTGCTGTGAAAAGCCACGTAGACGACATCCGGGGACGTACCGGTCGGCTGCAACCCGCGTACGGCTGCGATGCGGAGTGGCGGATAATGTTCGTCTGAGTGCACCCGGCACTGGATCGCCAGTCACTACTCGCACTCACGCTGCGGTTGGTGTCCGGGTTGACCTTCGCCAAGATCGCACGTGCGCTGCTGCAGACGAATACCGTGCTCGGCAAGCGAATAACCGGCGCCGAGAACAAAGATCCGGCACACCAATATCCCGGTGCAGGTGCTGCCCGGCGAGCTGTTGCCTCAGCCACAACACATAAAGCGCGGCCGCAACCAGCCATCGACACCAACGCCGGCACAGTGGGCTCGCTCGAGGATCAAGACCGCCATCGGTGGTATCCACGACCACACCACCGGTGGCCTGGACCGCCTGCTACAGACCCAAGGTTTGGGCCCGTATCTGCCGTCAGCAATGATCACCGCATGCACGTTGCGGCACCGACACTGGCCTAGCCACGCTGAAGCAGGTGGCGCATGATCCCCGAAACTGCCCGCTCGTTGCATCGCATCGGTGCGCACCAATCGGCTGAGCCGCGCGAACAGGCCCACCGAAACCGTCACCTAGTACAGAATCGCTTTGACAACAAGCGAATCCAAACCAAGACAGACCTTTCTGCTGCGCCGCATAGCACCGATTGATGCGTGCTACACCTCGGCGAAATTCCGGGTTATCGACGGGTCGACCGGAATGCCGGGGCCCATAGTCGTCGACACGGTGACCCGCTTCAGGTAACGGCCCTTCGACGACGACGGCTTGAGCCGAAGCACCTCATCAAGCGCGGCGCCGTAGTTCTCCGCCAGCTGCTTCTCATCGAACGATGCCTTGCCAATCACAAAGTGCAAATTGGCCTGTTTGTCCACCCGGAAGTTGATCTTGCCGCCCTTGATGTCAGCAACGGCCTTGGCGACGTCGGGGGTGACGGTGCCGGTCTTGGGGTTTGGCATCAGGCCACGTGGACCCAATACCCGAGCGATACGACCAACCTTGGCCATCTGATCGGGTGTCGCGACCGCGGCGTCGAACTCCAGCCAGCCGCTCTGAATCTTTTCGATCAGATCTTCGCTGCCAACCACATCAGCTCCCGCAGCTACGGCAACATCCGCTTTTTCGCCGACGGCGAACACCGCGATCCGGGCGGTCTTACCGGTGCCGTGTGGCAGGTTAACCGTGCCACGGACCATTTGGTCTGCCCTACGCGGGTCGACACCCAGCCGGATTGCCACCTCGACGGTCGCATCCTGTTTTGTTGACGACGTCTCTTTGGCGAGCTTGGCCGCCTGCAGTGGAGTGTAGAGGTTGGTGCGGTCCACCTTCGCGGCAGCAGCGCGATAAGCCTTGCTGCTTTTGCTCATTAAACTATCCAATCTTGGTGATGGGTCGTGGTTGGCAAGCGGGCCGAAGCTGGCCCTCCCACTTCATGTTTCGTCGAACTCTCACTCGGGCCGCGAACGGCCACGGATCGTCGTCCGACGGGGTGAACTATTACTCGACAGTGATGCCCATCGACCTGGCAGTACCGGCAATGATCTTGGCGGCGGCGTCGATGTCTTTGGCGTTGAGGTCAGCCTTCTTGGTTTCAGCAATCCCACGAACTTGATCCCAGCTGACCTTAGCAACCTTAGACTTGTGCGGCTCCGCCACCCCCTTGCCCAAACCGGCAGCATCGAGAAGCAGCTTAGCGGCGGGCGGCGTCTTTAACACGAAAGTGAAGCTGCGGTCCTCATAGACCGTGATCTCCACCGGTATGACCCGGCCACGCTGGTTCTCAGTGGCAGCGTTGTACGCCTTGCAGAACTCCATGATGTTGACGCCGTGCTGACCGAGCGCGGGTCCGACCGGCGGTGCAGGGGTGGCCTGCCCCGCCTGAATCTGAAGCCTGATCAGCCTGGCGACCTTCTTCTTCGTGGCCATTGGGTTTTCGTTGTTCCTTCCTCGGGGTTTAAATCTTTGAGACTTGACCGAAGGTCAGCTCCACCGGCGTTTCGCGGCCGAAGATCGAAACCAGCACCTTGAGCTTCTGCTGCTCGGCGTTGACCTCGCTAATCGTGGCCGGCAACGTCGCAAACGGTCCGTCCATGACCGTTACCGATTCACCCACCTCGTAGTCGACCTCGACAACCGGACGGTCCAACCCACCCGTCTCAGCGACAGCGTCGGTACTGGCCGCACCCTTAGCGGCCTTCTTTGTCGACCCCGGCGGCAACAAGAACTTCACCACGTCGTCGAGCGCAAGCGCCGACGGACGCGACGTTGCGCCGACGAATCCGGTGACCCCCGGGGTGTTGCGCACCGCCGCCCACGAATCGTCGGTCAAATCCATCCGCACCAGGATGTAGCCCGGTAGCACCTTGCGGTTAACCAGCCTGCGCTGGCCATTCTTGATCTCGGTGACCTCCTCGGTGGGCACCTCCACCTGGAAGATGCAGTCGCCGACGTCTAGATTCTGCACACGGGTTTCGAGATTGGCCTTCACCTTGTTCTCGTACCCTGCGTAGGAGTGGATGACATACCAGTCGCCCGGCTTGCTACGTAGCTCTGCCTTGAGCGCGACGGCCGGGTCGACCTCTGCAGCCGGCTCCATGTGACCGCCACGCGCGGCGGACTCGTCGATACTGGCTTCTTGCACGTCGACCGCCTCACCCGCAGACGTATCGCCGTCGAAGGTAGTCACGGTTTTCAGTCCTCTCTAATCACTTTCGAGCCTCAGCCGAACACCAACAGCACCAGCTTGGCCAGACCAAAATCAGTAAGGCCAACCAATGCCACCATAAAGGCAAGAAACGCCAACACAACTGAAGTGTAAGTGAGCATTTGTTTGCGGTTAGGCCAGATAACTTTCCGCATCTCTGCAACGACCTGCTTGAGGTAGTTGTAGATGAATACAATCGGGTTAGTCGAGCGATCCTTCGATTTCTTCGGCTTTTTGGCCTTGCCTCCCTTAGAACTACCAGCCTCAGTCGACGACTCTTCGACCTCGACGTTGGCTCCCGTATCCGCGGCATCCGCTGCTCGCTGCCGAGACCGCTTGCCGATAGGGCGTTGCGGTCGAGTTACCGGTTTTGTGACCACAGCCGTTCGGCCGCAGCTCCCACGACCGTCTTCGATGCCACCGCCATCGCTGGCCACGTAGCCCTCGTCGCTCACCGCGTGCTCCTTTGTTCGCTAGATATTCTCGCGAGCTTTCCCGCTCTGATGGGATACCCCCTAGTGTCCACCATGACACGTCTTTGCCTTCGGCAGGGGCGACAGGACTTGAACCTGCAACCTGCGGTTTTGGAGACCGCTGCTCTGCCAGTTGAGCTACGCCCCTTCGCGGCCGGTCTGGCCCAGCCAGACCGATCCAGCCAACCCATATACATCGGGGCGTACATGAAACGCGCCCCCCGCTCGTTCAACTTACGGAAAGCGCGCTTACACTCAACCACCCCCAGGTCTGGGTGTACTCGATTCCACTCAATCGCAGAAAAGCTAATAACAAGTTACGCGCTTCTGATGACCTGCCCAGATTCTTTGTCCCATTTTAGCTGACTGGAGTTGTCGCCTTGCTGACCCATCAACGTGGTGTAGGCCTCCATCACCAACTCGCCACCGTCGCTGGTACAGCTGTTCTTGGTCACCACGATATCGGCACCAAAACGTTCGTCCACCGAATGGATGTCCATTCGAGCCCACAGCTTGTCCCCGACAAGCACCGGCTTGTGGAAGACAAAGCGTTGGTCGACCTGCACGATCCGCATGGTCTCCATTCCTACGTCGACATTACGGAAAAAATCCAACTGGACGTATTTAGCGAAGATCGTCACAAACGTCAGCGGAGCAACGATCGCACCATAGCCGAGTTCAGCGGCCGCATCCTCGCTGAAGTAGGCGGGATGATCGCACTTGATAGCTCGGGCGAACTCGCGGCATTGCTCGCGGCCCACAATGAAGTAGTCTGGATACCGCCAGACCATCCCGCGGATATCAGTTTTCAGCGTCATAAGCTACGCCAGTTTCGCTGAAGCGATAGCCCGGCCGAAAATCTTCTTGCCACCGGTTGTGGCCGAGAGAGCGATGGTCACCGACTTGGTCTCCGGATCAACCGACTTCACCTTACCGCTAAACGCCAGCACGGCGCCTTGGCCGTCGTTGGGCACCGGCACTACCGCAGTAAACCGCACGTTATACTCGATGACCGCACCTGGGTCACCGACCCACGAGGTGACGTATCCGCCGCCAATACCCATTGTCAGCATTCCATGGGCGATCGCGGTGTCTAGCCCCACCACCTTGGCGATTTCGTCGTCCCAGTGGATCGGGTTCAAGTCCCCCGAAACCCCTGCGTAATTCACCAAATCTTGGCGGGTAAGCGGGTAGGTTTTTTCCGGCAGCAAGTCACCAACCTTGACCGAACTAAACTCACGCAGCGCCATCAGAAAATCCCTCTTCTCCATCCTCGCCTACACGACCCGCCAGGGTCGTGTAGGTCTCCTGGACGATGTCACCGACCTCATTGGTGACGACATTCTTGGTCACGATGATCCGGGTGCCGTGCGCCTCACGCATCGAATCCACGTAGACGTCGCAGTACAGCTTGTCGCCCGCCACAATCGGCTTGACGAATTTCAGCACTTGATCGATTTGTACGATCTGCTGGTCGGTTACCGCGATGTTCGCGTGCTTGAAAAACGCCGACTGCGCCTTGTAGCCGAATAAGCAGATGAACGTCAACGGCGCCAGCAGCCCCTTGTAGCCGAGTTCGGCTGCCGCGTCCTCTTCGAAGTATGAGATATCCTCGTTTTGCACAGCTACCGCGTACTCACGGATCTTTTCGCGCTCTACTTCGTAGTGGTCAGGGTACCGGTAGTGCATTCCGACGATGTTTGTGGTCAAACCCAAGGCTGTAAAACCTACCTAGTCACTCTTGGTAACCGCTTACGGGCGGCTACCGTGTCTCACGATGGGACTGGTGCTTGCCGCAATTTCGGCAGAACTTCTTCAGCTCCATCCGATCGGGGTCGTTGCGCCGATTCTTATTGGTGATGTAGTTACGGTGCTTGCACACCTCGCATGCCAGTGTGATCTTCGGCCGCACATCGGTACTGGAAGCCATAACGATTCTCTCTCAAATCTAGTGTCAAACATTTCGTCATTTGTGTTGTAGCGATGGCCGGACTCGAACCGGCGACCTAACGATTATGAGTCGTTCGCTCTAACCGACTGAGCTACATCGCCTCTGGGCTACCTCATCCTCGGATTCAAGGCCGCCTACTGTTCGGCTTCCGCCGAGCCCCCTAACGGAATCGAACCGTTGACCTTTTCCTTACCATGGAAACGCTCTACCGACTGAGCTAAGGGGGCCGTTCTAATCCGAAGCAACCAGTCGCGCCGCGGGCCTAGAAGTTAGAGTACAGCCTGGTGCACAATGCCACCAAACCACGGGGGGCGTGATGGCGGTCAGCTGGGAAAGTCGTGAAGCGTTAATTAATTATAATTACACAATGAACAGACGATGGCTATCCCGGGATCACCCGGCGTCGTTGCTTCGGCTCGTAAGCCAAGCATCGGGGTTGCTGAACTCGTCATATTCTGGATCTTGTTCTGCGGGATTTCCGACACTGGCCTCGCCAAGGAGAGCCTTTAGCGCCAAATGGACAGCCTCTCGTCTGCCTAACAACCCGTACCGACGTATGACCTCTTGGACTAGGTCGTCGTCAACCTCTATCTCGACCTTCTTCAGCATTAGGCCAATAGTACCCGGTAGCTCTAGCCCGAGGTCCGATGAATACTGGCGACACTTAAAATGTACGCCATCAATCGGTAACTTGCCGACAATTTATGCGATGGCGCTCTGGACAGTCTTGGACGAGTATTAGACGGGACCTAGTCTAGTGACGTGTCAGATTCGGACCGGCTGTACTTTCGGCAACTGCTCTCCGGACGCGATTTCGCCGTCGACGATGTGGTCGCAACGCAGATGCGCAATTTCGCCTACCTGATCGGCGACCGCCAGACCGGGGACTGCGTCGTGGTCGACCCGGCGTACGCCGCCGATGATCTGGTGGACGCACTCGAAGCGGACGGTATGCGGCTGTCTGGAGTGCTGGTGACGCATCATCACCCCGACCATGTGGGCGGTGTGATGATGGGTTTTCAGCTAACAGGATTGACCGAGCTACTGGAGCAAGTAACTGTGCCCGTGCACGTTAATACCCATGAGGCGCTATGGGTTTCGCGAGTCACAGGAATTGGCCTCGGTCATCTGACCACCCATGAGCACCGCGACAAGCTCAGCGTTGGCGATATCGAAATTGAACTGCTGCACACACCGGGCCATACACCGGGAAGCCAGTGTTTTCTGCTCGATGGCCTGCTGGTCGCAGGAGACACGTTGTTCCTGGAGGGTTGTGGCCGTACCGACTTTCCGGGTGGCAATTCCGACGAGATGTACCGCAGCCTGCAGCAGCTCGCGCAGCTTCCGGGTGACCCTACAGTGTTCCCAGGGCACTGGTATTCAACCGATCCCAGTGCCACGCTGTCGGTGATCAAGTGTTCCAATTACGTGTACCGTGCCGCAGATCTCAATCAGTGGCGCATGTTGATGGACGGCTGAGGAATTGCTGTGCAACGTGCTGACCTACCGAAATTACGTCCGCAAGAGAAATGCTTCCGACATATTCCGCGCCAGGATCGAGCTCCGGCCCCGCGCAACAGGGTAAACTCAAATCTTGTTCAATCGACGAGCTGTTCGTAGCGCAAGAACACCCATGAACGATTAGTTACCTATAGTTATTATCTATAGTTACAAAGATTCCATCGCGGTCATCAAGGATGGATGACCGCAAAGTCGATGCCCTAGGACCGACCAGGCAACAAGCTCTCAACTAAGCGATCGACCAAGCCGACAAAAAACGTTTGGTGTACTGGTGATCACTGGGAATGATCGATTCTTCAGTAGCGGCTTCGACCTGAAGGGCCTGACGTCCGGGCAGAGCCAATTAGCGATCGACATGCTTAGCGGCGGCTTCCAGCTTAAGTGATACTAACTCTATGTCCTATCCCAAACCAGTAGTGATGGCCTGCACCGGCCACGCCGTCGACATGTAGAGCATTCCTGTTGCCCGTAGGCGACCACTGGGCGGCAAATCACGTAATACAAGCATCAGGCCAACGAAGTTACGATCGGCATGACCAATCACCTACACAGCACTATACGATCATAAGACCTACAACTAACACCACTAAATCTACCAGCAAGCCACTGTTCTGGCCAAGACGTTATTTGATGACACTGCCCTAGCGAGTAGGCTTCGTCGACGGCGAACATACTGCCTGAGATGGCGCGGCATCCGCGCCGAAGAAGCCGAAAAGGAATTCGCTGACTTCAACCCAGCCGGTTCAACTTTGCAACCAGGTTGCGCACCTGCACCGACGCGTTCACAGCCATCCACACCGGAATCGGTAATACATTAAGCCGAGTTCGTATATAATTCAACGACTCTACTCAAAAAATAAGAACGGCTTTCTAGGCAATCGCTTCCCACTAACCTCCTCCACTACGTAAGTGTGATACGTCGTCGTCACGCCATTTTGTACTGATACCTCCAAAAAATAAACCGGCAGAGACCACTTGCTAAATGCTTTCTAGCGTTACACCGAAAACCATTGGTGTACAGTGATTTTACTGTCAAAGGTCAATAAGACGCAATAGTCCGATGGATGTGATTTCCTTTTTCAGATCGAGATTTAAGTTGATGATGCGCATTATGCCGTCGCTGAACTACTCATTGATCAGTTCTTTGATAACACCGCTTTATACCTGGATCGCTTCACATTAATACAGATACAGCGTGCACAGGTTGGTCTATTCTACCAAGCTCCATCGCACATCGGCGAAGGCAATCTTGCCCGCCTCAATCATGACTGCCCTACCATGCCGGATTCCGACAGTTGCCGGGTGACGGTGTTCCCCGAGAGCTTTCTTACCGACAAAGCGTCGACTAGCTCAGTCAACGACGTCTGCGCACATGCCGACAGGGGCATGGGCGCTTTACTCGTCCTTACGTAGTGCTTTTGAAGTTTTTAACAACTCTGCACACCATTTCGGCTAGTGTCCGTTTCATCGCGGCCAGCGCAATGCCGGACCACCAGTATCGGGGAGATGCGATTGATGAAGTATCTGCACAGCGACAATCACAACCGTAGAGCTGAGCCTGACACTAGCTGGTTGCGGCTCTGACAACCAGAGTAATAAAGAGTCAGTCTTGCCATCTACCAGCGCATCGGCCTGGACAAACACGGCATCGTCGGCAACCAAACACGGCACCTGCCGTGGACACTAAGTACACCATCGGCGCCTACACCCGGGACAATCGCATCACCGACACCCCGGTCCAACACAGCGATCCCGGTTCTCCCACCATCAATCTGCCAGTACCCTCAAGGTTGGTAACTACTCAACGAAAGCACCGACGCGCCTTACCGAAACATCGTTTTGGCTCAGCCTACTGATCTCTCAGATCTGCCCACCATCGTGGCGCTCGTCTTCAAGCTCACCAGTGACGTCGACCAAACGAAGATTCTGCAATACGCTCCAGGCGAGTTGCAGAACCTGTCTGGATACCAGGGCTACGGCGACAGAACCCGTCCAGACGCGGCGGTTTTTAAGCGTGGCAGCTAACCAGTTCATACATGAAAGACGGCAAGAAGCGTGCAGTCACGCAGAAAACTGCGATGATACCCGGCTAAAGTGCGGTGGTTCGTGTTGCGGCTCAATACCAACGCCCTCGACACCGATTCGGGACAGCTGATGGACGCCACCCACGTCATCGGCGAACAAACGACCACCGCCTCCCGTCTCTCGCGACAAGCCGTCAGACCTCTACCGTCGTTCTCAGGCATCAGGATTATCGACGTCGGGTCCGACTTAGAGTGAACCTAAAGACGCATGCAATCCAGAACGGCGCCACAGTCCTGTTGAATCAGTTGAATACACACGACGTGGACTGTGTTTATCTTTCCGCTCTCCGTTATGGCACCAATCTGAGAGGTGCTGACCTGCCGCATAAATAACAGGAAACCAAGTTACTTCCGGTGTCGTCACGAACCTCCTAGCGGTCAGCCTGACATCCGGGCATTATAAGATCACCGGCCACAGCCAAATCGTCTTTCTGCCCATCGTCGCCGGGAATTCAAAACGGCTCCGTGAAGTTGCACACAGCACTGCAAAAACAGATCCTGACGACTGTCTTGTCGCCGGACACGCTCACCTACGGCGAAAATCCCGCCATCGACTCTGGCCCCGAATGGCCCTCGCTGCTGGTCAACCTGGGGTCGGGTCAACCCGCAACGCGGAAACCGCAATAAAACATTCCCAGAGGGTGCAAAACCCCTCCAAAATTGATTTACAATTTACGGCGCGCTCGCTTCGTCGCCAAGTCGGTTCCGCGCGACCCAACTGTGGCGGAGATTCCGTTCGACCTGCTTATCGGCGAGGGGCACGGTGAGACCCCAACGAGAGTTGCACTCGCGACTGTCGTTGTCACCCCGCAACAGACTGATCAGGTTGACCGGATGCTGGCCGAAGTCGAATGATCTCTGATCATCACCGAACATGGTAGCCCACGGACGAACAGGACGGCGCTCTGGTAGGCATCGCAGAAAGCTCGGTTTTCGAGTTCATGTCGCCCGTTTACCACAATTTTCCGCGATGCCGATCGGCGACCTGACCACGAACGCGAGTTCGGAAGACCTCTCCCACAACCTCGAAACGCTGGCCGCCAGCCTGGCCCAGTGATCGACCCGGTTAGATGTTACTAAAACCGCTGCAAGCCGAGCCTGTCATACGCAGAACTTTCGGGACCAAGGCATCGAAGATGACCACCAATCCGGTAAGCAGAAAACGATTTCATGCCTGCAGCTAGGCTGTTAGCAGAACTACACGACACACAGCCCGACGATGCGATTTGCGTCGACGAGATTACCGCCCAAATACCACAGATGATTTAGTTCCTCTTCGAGTGCACGCCAATTCGACCAATATCGCGGCTGGGTCGGAGCTTTCGGAACCAGCCTAAGTACTGCTTTGGGCGTCGAACTTGCCCACCAGCACCAAACTTGTAGTGTCACTACTTGGCAACCGTCACCTACGGCACAACATTCCTACATCTAACATGATAATCGACACACAGCCTGGCACGATCAGCCTCGAAAACCCATAAAGGATATCTCGACTCTTTCTGGAAATACGCGCCCCGCAGGTCTCCCAGTGATCGCGCTGACCATTGGTCTACTCGCTTGCGCTGCGCCGATTTCAATGGAGTACGGGATCCACAATCGAGGCGTTGCACAATCAGCAACGATGCGAACGAAGCCCACGTCAAGGTAAAGGCTACCTATCCGGACGACCCGATCAAGGACCCGAAAGCCGCGGGTTATGTGTCCAGAAATTCTTCACCGATTACAGCCAAACCGATATCAACGACGCAGGAAAAGCTTTCTCTAGCATATTCCCTATTCACCCATATCCATTAAAGAGTCAACACTCTGCTCCCTGGACTCATCACCCATCGCATCTCCCCAGGCTATCGTGATAGGCGACCAACTGCAACCACGACGCTGCTCGGCTGACGTCCCGAACTCGGTCGGCTAACTTCGAGAATCGAGGTTCTTTTGACGGCGTACAAAGACACCCCCCAATGGCGTACAAAGACACCCCCCAATGTAGTCTTACGGTGTTGACATGGCAGAACAGGCGTATGCCATAAATATCGGAAACCCGCCGAGGGGGGTTACTGCGTGTTGTCAACCCGATCCTGGACGCTCTGCCGCGCACTTCGCTCGCGGGCCTCGCCCGCAAACAAAAGACATTTCGGCAGTTCTCAATTCCGGTGAGTATCCACTCGATCGACAACAGTTTCTATGCGTTGACCGGCGCGATTTGGAAGTAGAGCTCCGCGGCAACACTGCCGCTAAGATCGTCTACGATGGGAAGACGACCGCTATGCGGGGAACGCACCGAGACCGTGCGGTGGACTCTAAGATCTGTACCTGCGGTACGACCAGAACTACGAAATCAAGCGCGCAGCTGACGATAGGACTAAAGATTTCGTGAACAGTGCGTTTTGGCACTCGAGGAGTTCGGCCAGGAGGTAAACCGGATGTAGCTGGCGTCCGGTTTACGCCAGCGGGTGAGCCATCCCCATAGACAGCGGGAACGATGAGCCTTCAGTCAAGTTGGTCGCGCAGTGGTTCGATCAATCGGATCAACCTGGCCTGATGCGAATCTTCCCAGTAGACCTGGCCTCATAGTTGGATGCGGCTAAACTCCTGATGATAATATCGGCGGGTAAAAGGCTCGAGTTGGTCAATCACCTCATCTTTAGTGGGCGGCCAGTTGAACCTCCGTCGCCCCGCCTGACCAGCAATGTGCCGTTTAGATTTCATGGTGTGGTTGTGCTGGTTGTTGGTGGTTATTTCTTGCTGGTTTGGTTTTGTGTGGTTGAGGGGTGTGGTGGGTTATGTGGTGGGGATCGGTGGTGTGGGTTGTGTTGGTGGTTTAGGGTTGGTCGCGGCGTAGGTGGGCTGCTTGCAAGGGCCGCCGAGTAGTTGGTGTTGGTCACCGGCCGCGACATCGAAGCTGGCGATGCTGGGGGTGCGTCTGGTGTGGCGGGTGGCCGGGGATCAGTTGCGCTTTTCTGGTGATGTGTTAGCCCGCCACGCGCACAAGTCACCAGATCACGCCGTGGATGGCTTTTATCTTCCTTCCGCGGTCGATCCCCACAAAAAGTCAAGTACTGCCCTAGGCTAGAGCACCGCCGTACGCGTCATCACCGGCTGCGAGGTCATCGACGAACTGTGAAACCAACACGGCACCAACACAGCCGGGGGCACACCGGCTGGCCGAGGGCCGGTGAACAAACAGACACCCCACAGCCATAGCATGCACCCGAAAGCGCCCCCAACACCCAGCGCCAAGACCAGTTCCGCATCGATATCGCCTTCGACACCGTCCACGCGCCCAGCCTCTGGGTATACATCACTACGGCAGCCAGGCAACGCCACCACGTGACGTGTTTGAGTGTGGCCGGGCTAATCGTGCTCACGGCGGGAAAGGAAAACGAAGTCTCATCGAAAACAGGCGATCATGCGCCGACGTGGCTGCGTGCGCCGTCCAAAATGGACGATGCTGTCGTGCTGTCTAACGCCTGGAGCCGCAGCGTGCGTACCAATACGCAGCGAGTCCCGGATTCATCGATACCTACCGACAAGTCCGGTTATCCGGCACCGTTCGTCGGAACGGGCCACAATTCAAACCGGCTACCCGGTCGTCTCAGTCAGCCACTAAGGTGAATGATGAATTGTTGCGACCGTCTTGGTCGGCGGAGAGCGCCGTGTGCTACTGGACTTTGCAACCATCCTGCCCCGACCCGGGAGTGCGCCCACAACTCTGGACCAGATATTTAAGACCTGGTTCGATGAGTTCAGTAGGTAACTGTCCCGGACCGGGATTGAAGACTTCATCGCGCTTCGCGATGTGATTACGATGGTGCAACGGCTCGAATTGGTTCGGCACATCGGCTAGGTCATCGACTACAAAGTCGTTAACTCGGCACCGACGGACGGCAGCGTTAAGAGCTGGCGGGCGGCAATGACGTAACGCGGGAACTGAGTGTGCACGACTACCACGCCAACCTCGGGCCACAATCTAAAACAATGAACGCTACTCTAGACGAGCTGGATACCCCTTTCGGATACCGAATTACTCGAACTTACTGCGCTGGTGAAGGTCCTTAGGATATCCAGCCACAGCACAGAGGCCCAGGACTGAGTTCTGAGTCCGTGTGGCTACCACGCGATGGCCGCTATTCCCAGGCTGTAGTTCGCCCACGTCGATCTTCCTGCCCAGGCCCCGTTTTGGGAACACTGCAGGACCTGCTGGAAGCCAGCTCTAGAGACCGGCAATCGGTGAACGGCTGGGGCGCGATGTGGGTCCATCAGATCCAAGCAGGGCTCTACCACAGCTGGGCGGGGTAGACAATCGCTACCCATTCGGCTGAGCGCGGCTACCCGCCGGAAACGGGGACATTGGCTGGAGGCGCCTCAGGCGACGACGGGAGCGCTGGCCCACTAGATCCGGGCGGCGGTGGCGGCTGGTTGAGGATGAACGGGACCGGCAGAGAATGCAAGTTGCCCAGTTGTACGACGAGGTTGTAGGTACCCGGACCGATCGCTGGTCGAGGCAGTGGACAATGCGGCGATGACCCCATCCCGGTCCAGGTCACCGAAGTCGTCACCTGCTCGCCCGGCGTGAAGGTTTTGACCAGGGTCTCGTTAGACGGCGCGCAGTCCAGGTTGGACCATAGCCGCTTGTTATCTAGCGAGTAAACGTAAGCGGCCAGCACTGCGGCGCCGACGTCGCGTTTGCAGGACACCAGCCCGATGTTGGTGACGACCATGGTGAATTTCGGCTGGTCGCCAATGAAGTATTGGGGCACGTTGGTCAGGCCTTTGACGGCGAGTGTCGCATCGGGGCAGTCATCACCTTCCCTCAGTACCGGCGGCAGTTGGACTGCAGCGGTGGGCGTGGAAGGATCGGGGTTGCGACCTTGCGGCGACGCGGCTGCGGGCTTGCTGTCCTGCCCAGTCGGGGGTGGCGCCTGAGGTGTTGCCGAATCCGGATAGTTCTGTGCGGATCGCGGTTTGTCAGCATTGGCAGGTTGAGCAGCGGCACCACTGCCCACGACAGCAACAATCGCTGCGATCGCGATCACGACGACTGTAATTCCGACAGCGAGTCCCCTACGTCGCCAGTAAATCTCGGTAGGTAGTGGGCCACGCGGTTCCAGATCCAGCACAGTCCCACGGTAGGGCCAGGTCACGTCGACGTGATCGAACTGGCTCGGCGTGTCGCGCGGTTAGCCGCCAACTGTCTGTTAGGGGCGATCGCAAACGCGGCCCAGCCGAGTACAACGGTTCACTACCATCGAACCCCAGGAGCGGTGCAAAAGTCGAACTTACTCACCAATGTTGCCGATGTGAGTGCGCAACACTGCCCGTCCGTCGGTGAGACGATAGGTCACGCCGACGATCGCCAAGGTGCCCGCAGCCACCCGCTGCGCGATGACCGTCGAGCGGGCCATGGTCTGCGCTACCGTTTCATGAACGTGACGTTCTTCGAACTCGTCGACACGAGTCAAGCCGTCGCGGCGGCCCAGCAGGACCGACGGCGCTACCCGTTCCACCACATCCCGCACATAACCACTTGGCAAATTGCCCTCGTTGATGGCCGCCAAAGCGGCATTGACGGCGCCGCAGCTGTCATGCCCAAGCACCACGACAAGCGGTACGTCTAGTACTGTCACCGCGTACTCGATAGAGCCGAGCACCGCCGAGTCGATGACATGACCGACGGTGCGCACCACGAACATGTCACCCAGGCCCTGGTCAAAGACGAGTTCGGCGGCAACTCGGCTGTCCGCGCAGCCGAATATCACCGCGAGGGGTTTCTGGGTATCAGCCAGGCTGGCCCGATGCTCGACGCTCTGGCTGGGATGCGCCGGTTGGCCGGCAACAAACCGCTCGTTACCCTTTTTGAGTGCTCTCCAAGCGGCTATGGAGTTGGTGTGACGCATGGCATGCATTGTGCCTCAGATAAGAATTCCGACCAGCGAGTTGCTTGACTGGTACCGACAATCGCGCCGTGACTTGCCCTGGCGACAGTCCGGTGTCACCGCATGGCAGATCCTAGTCAGCGAGTTCATGCTGCAGCAGACGCCAGTGGCCCGAGTGTTATCGATCTGGCCGGATTGGGTGCGGCGCTGGCCCACACCGTCGACCACCGCCGCAGCTAGCGCAGCGGACATACTACGTGCCTGGGGCAAGCTGGGCTACCCGAGGCGGGCTAAGCGCTTACACGAATGCGCTACCATCATCGCACGTGACCACGACGATGTGGTTCCTGACGACGTCGATGTTTTACTGACCTTGCCAGGCATAGGCAGCTACACGGCACGAGCCGTCGCGTGCTTCGCTTACCGTCAGTCCGTTCCAGTGGTAGACACCAATGTACGTCGCGTGGTGGCCCGTGCCGTGCATGGCCGAGAGTACGCCGGCCCGCCATCTGCAACGCGCGACCATGCCGACGTTTCGGCATTGTTGCCGGGCAAGGAAGCGGCGCCGCAATTTTCTGTAGCGCTGATGGAGTTAGGCGCGATCGTGTGCACGGCACGGTCGCCGCGATGCGGGTTGTGCCCACTTAACGAATGCGCATGGCGGCATGCCGGCTATCCGCCCGCGCAAAGGCCGGCGCGACGCGCGCAACAATACGCAGGAACTGACCGCCAGGTTCGCGGTAGGTTGCTGGATGTGTTGCGGGACAAGGATTCTCCGGTTGCCGACACAGAGCTTAACGTGACCTGGCTAACCGACTCCATCCAACGTGACCGGGCGCTCGATTCGTTGCTTGCGGACGGCCTGGTGACCCGAACAACTGACGGCCGGTTCGCTTTAACCGGCGAGGGGTGAGTACTTTTCAGAGACGCCCAGCGCAGCTCGCTAAGAAAGACACGACAGCCTGCCGATATACCTGCGTCGCTTCATCGTGAATCAGATGACCAGCTTCGGGGACATGCAAGTAGGTTGTTGGACAAGCTGTTTTGGTCATGGCGAGCATCTGACCGTGCGGCGTTACTGAGGTACCTGCCTCGATCAGCAGCACTGGCGACCGCACAGCAAGCCAGTGTTCCCAGTAATCGCGGGTACCCCATTCAGCTGCGATTTCGATCCATCGTGCGATGTGACCGTGCAGCTGCCAACCGGTGGAGGTACGGTCAAAGGCATCCAGAAAGTACTGACCGACTACCGACCCGAATTCATCGAATACCTTTTCGGCAGAGTCAAATTCGACCGGAATCCTACGCAACCAAGGCTCCCAAGGACCGGTGCTGAAGCCGCGAAAATCTGGCGCCATATCCTCGACCACCAGGGCCGAGACTAAATCCGGACGCTCAGCGGCCAGACACCATGAGTGCATAGCACCCATCGAATGTCCGACCAGCCTGGCAGGCACTCCCAACGTGCTCACCGCATCTACTAGATCGGTCACGAAGCGTTCGGTACTGATCGGATATGGATCGACGACATTACGGCCCCGGTGCCACGGTGCGTCGTAGGTGTAAACGGTGCCCAGCTGGCTGAGCCACGGCAGCTGACGCGACCAGGTGTTGCCCCGGCCCATCAGACCATGGACCAGGATAAGTGGTTCGCCGCGTCCACCGCGGCGGATCAACAGATTGGTAGACACACAACCATCTTGCCGTGGCTAGCCTTTGAGCAAGACGGGCTTGTCCCGGATTGCTCGAGGGTTACGAGAGCCGCCGAGTCAGCCCGCATCGTAACCAGGTATAGACCACGGTAGCCTAACTGAATGCCAGTGGTGAAGATCAATGCAATCGAGGTACCCGCCGATGCTGGCCTCGAACTGGAAAGGCGGTTCGCCCAGCGCGCGCATGCGGTCGAGAACTCTCCCGGCCTCCTCGGCTTTCAGCTCCTCCGCCCGATCAAAGGCGAAAACCGCTATTTCGTGGTGACACACTGGGAGTCCGATGAAGCATTCCAGTCATGGGCGAACGGTCCCGCTATCGAAGCTCATGCTGGTCACAGTGCCAACCCGGTGGCGGCTGGCTCATCGCTGCTGGAATTCGAGGTTGTGCTGGACGTTGCCACAACCAGCCAGAAGAACTAGTCGGCACCGCGTAGCGGCGTTGACCGCCACCGCCGCACTGGTCGTGACTATGGCGCCGAGTTGCGCCCGCTCCGCTGCCCCGTACACGAACACCGCGGATCCAGGACTGCAGATCGACACCAGGACTCCGCCCGGTGTGCGCGCCCAGCAAACCATCGACATGCTTAATTCGGACTGGCCCATCGGCCCGGACGGAGTTCGCGCTCTCGTGTCGCATGACATGGTGGAAACGGTTCAAGCCACCTTGGAAGAGTTGTGGTGGGATCGTCCCTTCACCCTCGACGGTGTAGACATCGGCGCTAGCGTCGCAACGCTGCACCTCATCTCCTCCTACGGGGCACGACAGGACATCCGAATTCACACTGACGGCAATAGCTGGGTTGACCGGTTCGACCTCAATACACAGCCACCGTTGATTACTTCGTGGCACGACGTCGACGCCGCGTTAAGCAAGACTGGTGCCCGCTACTCGTATCAGGTTGCCAAGGTCGATAACGGTCGATGCGATCCGGTACAGGGCACCAACACTGCCGAATCCTTACCTTTGGCATCGATTTTCAAGTTGTATGTTCTGCACGCTCTGGCGTATGCGGTACGCAATGGCACGGTGTCCTGGTACGATCAGCTAACCGTTACCGACAAGAGTAGAGCTGTGGGCTCTTCCGGTTTGGAATTACATACCGGAGAACATGTTTCGGTTCGTACTGCCGCCGAGAAAATGATCGCAAATAGCGACAACATGGCCACCGACTTGCTAATCGACAAGATGGGCACGCATGCCGTCGAAGAAGCGCTCGTCACAGCTGGCCATCACGATCCAGCCAGCATGACTCCGTTCCCCACAATGTATGAGTTGTTCTCGGTGGGCTGGGGTCAACCAGATCTACGCACCCAATGGAAACAGGCATCCCAGCAACTGCGTGCCCAACTGTTACAGCAGGCGAATTCCACTCCCTACCGACCGGATCCAACCCGCGCTCACACTCCGGCTTCCAATTACGGCGCCGAGTGGTACGGCAGCGCCGAAGACATCTGTCGAATCCACGCGGCGCTGCAAGCAGACGCCATCGGCCAAGGCACACCTGTCAGACAGATCCTGTCCGCCGTCGCAGGTATCCAGCTAGATCGCAGTGAATGGCCGTATATCGGAGCGAAAGCCGGCGGTCTGCCAGGTGACCTCACCTTTAGTTGGTACGCCGTCGACAAGAAACAACAGTCCTGGGTAGTGAGCTTTCAGCTGAACTGGCCCCGCGACCACGGACCGACCTTGACCGGCTGGATGCTCCAGCTCGCCAAACAAGTGTTCACACTGCTTGCCTCATGATAACATCTTATAACCTCAGCTTCCAACAGTCCCCGTGGTAATGCATCACAACGCGATTAACCGGAATGATATCGATACATTTAAGTACTTTCAGGCAAATGATAAATGAAGTCCGGCGGAATCGCCATACAAATCATCGCTGGGTGTGTTAATATAACCGTCGTTAAGGTGTTGTTAGGTCAATGCCTGCAACCATTCTTCCATTCGGTCAATCAGGTTGACAACCGACTCGCCACCATACGGAGCCCGAACTGGATCGGCCAGCCACACTGTTAGGTTGTCGGACCTGACGTCGAGAACCTCGGCAGGAAACCAGGATAGACAATCACACCTGAGGCATTTCGCATCGGTTCGGGTATCTCGTCAATAGTTGGGCAATAGCACAAATACCACGGCTGCAGCAAGCCCTACCAAAATCAGCATCGCAGCCAGATACCATCCAGTGCGCGTGCCGATCGTGTCCGTTCGACCTACAGTCGGAGGAGTAGCCGAATATTTCATGAACGGTACAGGTACACGACGACGAAAAATCACGCCGCTAACAGAATCGAAATAGCTGTAATCCAGGGTTGTTAGCGGAATCTTTGGTGCAGAAATACACTCCGTATATCCGGCAGAACAGCACGGCAAAAGTACACCTATCCGCGACACCGAAAAACAACATGCCGAAATCTAATCCGGCATTCTACTGCACAACCGCGGGTAAACAACTTAACACCATGCTCGTGCGCACCCTGGGCGTGCTCAACTCCGGCGCGGAACGTCCTCAAACACAATTGCACGGTCTATCACCGACTCGGTGAACGGTCATGCGAATAGAAATGCCAGTACAAGGCGTCGACCGCGTCCACCAACAAACTGCGGGCGATAAGACACTTCTCCAAGCCGCCGCCAGGTCAGTGGCAGGGGAACCGAGCAGATGCCGTGCGTTGTGCACGAACTTATTAACACGTGAGTCGCTGCCAAACAGCGACAGCGCACTTTTGTCCAGACCAACGAAATACAACGCGAATAGCGCTAAGAAGCGCTACTACCGTTGACTAGAGTACCACACTTGTTGCCACAGACAACCGATCAGATATGCGTGCCCGTTGCCGGAGAATTGACCACAGTCCACTTCTTCTCAGGATCTCGCATCACGACTGGGTGCTGATGACGGGCACAGGGTTTAACTTTGAACAGTAGCTCGACCGTTCTGGAAGTTGCCAGGGCTCCAATAATACATTAACAAGCACTAGACAACATTCGTTAGTTTGAACCGTGGGCCATTGCTGGCAGGTAAGCTGGGCTAGGCTGGAATCACCCGGGCTGCCTGTCAAACTTGGAAACCTAGGGCGCCGTAGCTGGCTTGAACTTTGACTGCCGTCACGCCCGAATCTACCCGCGCCACCGCTGCCGTACAACAACCCCCGGCCCCGCCGGACTGGACCCATAATGGTCACCTCAGGGAGCACCGTTGCCGATCCAATAGCCATCTCCCACGATCGGCCTCAGCGAGCGCGTTCACCACGTTCAACAAGGGCCTGCTACGCGCTAGCGACAGCGACCTTGATGCTCAGATAAGTTGTTGCACCCGAATTCATGAGTTAGACGAGCTGTTGATGAAACATCACCGTCGTCGCACTCAACGCCTGACACCCTGGAGCGTGTTCCGTAATCATCGCGAGTTCAAGGCCTGCACATAGTTGCAGCGGTTCCCGGGATCTGCGATCTCACGTTGTTGTGTGGTGGCCGGGGGTGTTGGTGTTTGTGGCAGGAATTGTTGGTCGGTTTCATAGGTGGCAGGTGAAGTAGTGTTCTGGTGTGCCATCGCTGGCCGATACGGTCGGGAGTTTGGTGGGCTAGCCTAGATCTTGTTGGCGCTGGGTGTTGGGGGCGCTTTCGGGTGCATGCTATGGCTGTGGGGTGTCTGTTTGTTCACCGGCCCTCGGCCAGCCGGTGTGCCCCCGGCTGTGTTGGTGCCGTGTTGGTTTCACAGTTCGTCGATGACCTCGCAGCCGGTGATGACGCGTACGGCGGTGCTCTAGCCTAGGGCAGTACTTGACTTTTTGTGGGGATCGACCGCGGAAGGAAGATAAAAGCCATCCACGGCGTGATCTGGTGACTTGTGCGCGTGGCGGGCTAACACATCACCAGAAAAGCGCAACTGATCCCCGGCCACCCGCCACACCAGACGCACCCCCAGCATCGCCAGCTTCGATGTCGCGGCCGGTGACCAACACCAACTACTCGGCGGCCCTTGCAAGCAGCCCACCTACGCCGCGACCAACCCTAAACCACCAACACAACCCACACCACCGATCCCCACCACATAACCCACCACACCCCTCAACCACACAAAACCAAACCAGCAAGAAATAACCACCAACAACCAGCACAACCACACCTGGCGTGAGGGAACTCCGCCACTTCGAGGTGATGCAGCGATTTTGCGACCGGCTCTAGCCGGGTCAAAACATCAGCAAAGCCCTCGATAAGCAGCCGCTCGTTACCATCAGCGTCCAAGATGACCACCACATTTCGCCCACAGCGGGCAACGCTCCACTCGTTCTCTTGAACATTCCAGGGCGGCATGGTCGACAGCGCCTCGCCGGTATCTAGCCTGTGCTCCAGGTCAACAACAAGGCAATGCGTCAACGCGACCAGCTCACGCAAGTTGGAAACACAGTCACAGATTCACCCCTCCAGAGTGCCCAGATGCTGCGATGACCTTATATTCCAAAGGATTTCGTCGATATGGGCACGCGTCTTGTTGACCGTTGCGCTAGCCGGCGCCGATGACACCGCACGCTACCCGTTTGCCGGCGTCACCGGTGCTCATCGTCGTCGCGTCGGGACCTGGTGTGCCGTTGACCTGGCTGTAGCGCTCCGGCGGAATGTTGCCGAAGTTGTCGGCACCCTCGTGAATGATGATGGCGGTCTTCTGACCGGCTAGTAAATCGTTCATGGTGAACGCGTCCGTGGTGGTCACTAACGTCCCAATACCGTCTTTACGCACCTGAAGCGAGGTAAGGTTGCCACTGGCAGGCTCGACGGTGTGTCCAGGTACCTGGAAGTGCCCGCCGGCGGATAAGAAGTCGCCGGGTGCGCCACCGGTTGGCGCAACCGAGTGAGGCTCACACTTACCCACCTTGTGGATGTGAACTCCGTGGAATCCTGGCGCCAGCTGACCAACGCCGGTCGTCGCGATCGTAATGGTAGCAAATCCGTCGTTGAATTCGAACTTCGCCGTCGCGACCTGGGTGCCGTCGGGCGCATTCAGATGAGTGATTATATTCGGCGGCCCCATCGACTCGGCCTCGGTACCCAACATTCCTGACGGCGCGGGTGATCCAGTCCAAACCGTTGGAGTGGCACCCGGCGAGGTCGCTGGGGGCTGGTTCGGGGTACACGCGCTCAACAGAGCGACGCAAGTGGCCACAAACGACAAGGATAGCGCTGACCTGGTGACGGCAGCGACATTGCGGTGACCGGCGAGTTTAGACATAGTGAGAGCCTAGCCTGGCGTTCCCGACATTGGCGGCGGTCCGCAAGAGACTCCTCGATAAGACGTCAGCTCGTCACCAAGACGATGACACCCGGCGGCTGGTTGGTTATTGCGGCGATTCGCGGCTCGACAGGGGCCCCTAATTTCTGACCCACTGCGTCCGCAGTGGCGTACTCTCCCTCAGCATCTGAATAGTACACCGTGGTGGCTGAGACGTCAGATACCACCAGATTGTCGACCTCTGTGACTTTGAAACCGGCGATGGTGAGCTGGTCGCGAGTGCGGGCGGCGATACCCTCTTTCGAAGAGATATTGTACACACGGACCTCCGCCTGGTTAGCCGCAGAAGTGCTGCTTGTCGAAGTGGTCGCCGTGATGGTGGCGGTATTGATCATGCTCGACATCGGCGACGCCGAGTAATCATCGGAGTTTCCGGATGAACCTAGAGCCTGCCACCCGAGTAGCAGGAAAATGATGCCGAGAAACAACAGCACCATCACCATCGCCCGCAGAGGAAGACCCGACGATTCGGGGACACGCTTATTCACCGAGCCCACTGTATCCAGGAATGGGTCAAGAACTGCAAAACCACAGGGCTATCAAGTCACCTCGAAGCCGAAGCGACGCGCCGCGCGCGCCTTTTGACGGCTAGCCCGCAATCGTCGTAGCCTCTTCACCAACATAGGGTCAGCAGCAAGCGCCTCGGGGCGATCGACCAAAGCATTGAGCACCTGATAGTAGCGCGTAGCTGACATTGAGAACAACTCTTTGATGGCTTCTTCTTTGACACCAGCAAATTTCCACCACTGACGTTCGAACGCCAGGATGTCATGCTCGCGCCGGGTGAGCCCATCGACGATCTCAACGTCGTCCCCCGCTCGATTTGCCCGCGCCATGGCGCCGTCCATATCGTTTCCCCTGGAACCTTCCCGCGGATTCTCAAATTGCTTGATGACTTGTTGACCCACATAAAGGCATGCCTAGGGATATAATTTAATCATGCCGGCAAGCATTAGCACGTAACCCGGCCCCGCGAGTCGGCCAACCTGCTTGGAATGCTCGAACGGATCGTCCGCCCCTGCCGCCATACGACTGCCATGGTCGCCAGGCTTAAGCTAGCCGACCATGGCAGTCGCACCCATTCGCATTGTGGGAGATCCAGTCTTACGCACACCGACAGCACCGGTGCATGTCGCCGCTGACGGTTCACTACCAGCCGACCTGAGCGGATTGATCTCCACAATGTATGATACGATGGACGCCGCCCACGGGGTCGGCCTGGCAGCTAACCAGATCGGGTACGGACTACGGGTATTCGTCTACGACTGCGCCGAGGACTGTGGACAGACCGCCCGCCGGCGCGGTGTGGTCATCAACCCGATCTTGGAAACCTCCGAGATACCTGAAACAATGCCCGACCCGGATACCGACGACGAGGGTTGTTTATCGGTTCCGGGCGAGTCATTTCCGACCGGGCGCGCAAAGTGGGCACGTGTCACTGGCCTCGACGCCGATGGCAACCCGGTCACTGCCGAAGGCACCGGCCTGTTCGCGCGGATGCTGCAACACGAAACCGGGCACCTGGACGGTTTTCTGTACCTAGACTGCCTCATTGGCCGACACGCTCGCAGCGCGAAGCGGGCCATCAAATCACACCACTGGGGCGTTCCCGGATTGTCATGGATGCCGGGCAAGGTGCCCGACCCATTCAGTCCTTAGTGGTCTCGTGACCGAAACCCGGAACCCGGGTATCATTCTGGCTGTTTCGGTCCCACCGCTGAACCGACGCCGTAGGACACTTTCTGGCGGTCGATCCGGTGGTACGGGTACGGATCCAAGACAGATGACGCGGTTGCCAAATGCGCACTGGCTGAGGCGGTGGGCACGGAGAGCACTGACCGACTCGCTGGTACACACCACAGAGATCCGATCCGGGGGCTTGAGCACACAGCGGCAGCGAGCTGGCTCGACCTCGAACAAACTTGGCTCGACGGCTGGCTGCTACGGACCGGAGATGGAGCTTCATGCGACTCCAATTCAGCAATGCCACTGAGCATTTTATACGGCTGCGATTCCAACAATTCTCAAATGGCACCACACCCGGATGCTGACACCACGGCTGGCTATTCCTGATCGCTCGCTACCAGTGCCCGTCGGCTTGACCAACCAACGCGCCAAGCGGGTATTGGTGCGCTACCTGTCTACCCGGGCAGCAAACCCTACAATCACTTTGTCGCCTCGCTCGGACGACGCCTGGCTGCGACTGTACCAACAGCAAGTACCCGTCGACGTGCTCACCGCAGTCATCCACTGCGAGCTGGTGTTCGGCACCGCGCGTACAACGATGCTCGACACACCAGACGGCACGCGGTATGTGGGCCTTTCAGCACTGTGTGTCACAGACGATCCGAGTGTTGCCAGCCCGGGGGCGGCTGTGCGAAAAGCTGTTGGCCTGGTGCGTGCAACACGCTATTAACTGGATGTTGACGAAGGCGCGACTGTTACCGTCAGCTGCGGCCTGCACGCGTCTTCGGGTGTCCGGACTCCCACCATCGCAGTCGCCACTTCACCGCACAACCCTAACGTCCATACATAATATCTAGCCATGTCCGACGGCACCCTGCATCTGGCCAGCTGAAACGTAAATTCGGTTCGCACTCGGTCTGGATCACGTCGTCGACTAGCTTATGTGCACCGACGTCGACGTGATGGCCATGCGGAAGACAAATTGCTCCGATAGCCAGTTACCCCCACCCGGCCGCTGTACGAATTCGGCTACTAAGGCGCCCACGTCGGCCGCAACCAGTGGAATAGCCATCGCGATAGCCTCCCGCATCGGCCTCGATGGACTTACAGATCGGTTTCGACGGCGCCAACCCCGCTGAAGTGGTTAAGCTAGAAGCGACCGCTATCACAAAAGCTGGCGCTGTGGGCACCACCTGAGGCGGCGTGAATAGTGTGGAGTCTGTATGTGTCTACGACCACACGCTAGACAACCCCCGCCATACCATACAAGCTGGACCGAGTTGTCACGTCACCATTAATACATAATACAAACGAAGACTGGCTACGATTCTGCCGCGCAGATCGCACTGGTCAGCGATTAGGATATCGCTCCGACCGACGAAGACGTCTGAAGCACCGAATTCTTTACCGATTGCACCCAATGTCTCCGAGTCGGAACGCAAAGCGTTAAATGCCATGGTCAATACCCGAGTAATTAATCGACGTGGTATGGCCCTTCACTCCAGTATCCGGCGTCTACAGCTACTGGGACTACACCCAGCTGCGGTTCCCCAAGAAGCGGGGTACACGTATCGACTTCATCGTTCCTCGCCAACATTAGCCAACGGGGTGACTGACGTGCAGATCGTCCGTAAGGAGGGCAAGAGCAAGGTGCCCAGTGACCACGCACCGGTTCTCGTCGATCTAAAGCACTGAACTGACGTGCGTGCACCGCGGTTCGCCGGACGCAGGGTTGACCACGCAGCAAAGTAGCCACCAGAAATTGTATCCAGCTGCTCGTTGTCTGCGCGTTTGCAACATGGCGGGCTTTCGATTGTCAGATGCGGATAACAATTTGCGTTGTTGGTGTTACCCTTACGTTCAACAGGAATACAACCGTTGCTATGGGAGTTTGCAACGAGAGCAGCTGAGAACAGGGAGTGATCATGAGCGTCGTCGGCGGGGCAGTCCGCGACGTGGGTAGAGGTCTAAGTAAAACGGTAAACCGTGCGGTCATAGCAACCACAGCAGCCGCGGGCGCGGTGGGTGGCGCCGCGGTTAATAGCATTGTCGGCGGTGTGAAGGGAGCCGCGGAGGGTGTTAAACGTGAAATCAGGACAGGCAGTCACTCGGCGCCAGCAGGCGCGTTGGTCTTGGGCGCGCTTGGTGTTGCCGGATTGGTCGAGTGGCCGACGCTGTTGGCTGTCGGCAGTGGTGCGTTGTTGTTGCGCAAATTGAGCCAAAAACCGAACCCGACTGCATCGCCGGCAAAAGATAAACTCAAGCCAGTGCCCACCGAGCCGATGCCACATAAAACTACCAGCAAGCCGGGTGCCAAGAAAACGACTGGCCGCCGCGCGGCCACCACTGCACTGCAGAGCACCAATTGATCGGTACCTTCAACTAACACTGAGTAACCGTTGAGCATTGGCTCATCGATAGGATAGTCTTTGCCGGTGCGCGCTGTCGCAGCCGGGGCTTACAGGTAAGCACCGCGCTTGCCAATGCCTCGCCGACGACTGCGACAGGGGTCGCCGGTGCGCTGGTGAAGACCACACTCTATCAGGCGAGATACTTGTGGAGCTCTTTTGGTGCTGCAAGAACTGTACCTGGGTCAAATTACGCGGCCTTAAACGACACTGGCAACGATGAGATGAACCTCGGCTGGGTCGTGATTAAGCCAACCCAGTGTCACGTCGGCCAGCTTGAAACTATCCGCTGTCGCGTATCCTCGTCCGCATCGGCGATCCCGCCATTTCACTGCACGCCCTGTGCCGTGCGGTCAATAACGCCGAAAAGCACAGCCGCCGAAGCGAAGACGCAAGAAATCCGCCAGCGCGTCCGGCGAGCCTGCCGAGCGACAGCTTGGTATCGGCTGCCAGGGCCTTGACTATGGGCTCCACTACGGCCGAGTTAAGTGTCACACTCACCGGCCAAGCGCTGCACTGGCCAGGATTGCTACTGGGTATCTTACGTGAACGTAGTCACCGTGGACTATCAACCCCGGATATGCCGGTTGTTTGGCAACGGAAACCGTCACATTGTTATGGGCATCCTAGACGACAGATGCAGCTAATACATACAGACGCTGGAGGTCTCCCGCAGCGCGAGCCTGGCTTCGCTATGAACCCGAACTTGCCCGTCATGCCAATCAACCGACCATTTCACCCGCTGGCATGTCCTGGGTCGTTACCTCGGGGTTCACTCGAACGCATTGCCAATCGGTTCGCAAGTCATCCAAGCCTTTGTCGCCGGGCTGATTAACGCCGCTACCGACAAGGTCGAGTTGGCCGACACAGCGGCGTTGGTGGCCACACCCAAAGCCTGCCTAGATATCACCGTAAGACGTTCACCGCCACGCTGGGGCAGGGGCTTAGCCTGCCAGCACTCGGCACTGTTCCTGCTGTCGAAGGGGTCTAGATCAGCTGGACCAAGTTTAGGCGATCGTCATCGAGGCAGTGGGTGTTATGCACCGATTCGTTGCGAGTGACGCAGGTCTGCGGTGTCGACGATGAACTGTCCACTGTCTGGAACGTGCCCAGATCACGCTGGCCTAACAACAGGCTCCGTCCGTCATCCGGCGCTAGCACCGGGTGCCCGGAGTATCAGCCAGATTCGAAAGTGTAGGCGATGTTCTACCCCGCCCTCCAGCCGTTGGACACTGCGGTGATCGTCGAAGCGCGGCGTGCGGAGGCAGAGCTAATCTCCGCCGACGTCGACGCGCTGGGAAAGATGCGCGCAGCGTTCCACGACATCCGACCTCTCAATGCTGAAATAGACAGCTCCACCGACTAAGCCCTCGCCAACGCGGTAGTAACCCAGCAGCAAGCGGACCACACGGTGGCGGTGTTGTCCATAGCGGGCACCCAAGCGATGGCATCAGCCGACGTGACGTTAGGCGTTATGACCAACTCCCAGATTCGCACTCGCGACCCTGGTGTACCGACGTCATGCCGGCCAATCTAGCAGGCGTCTGGCGGCTGCTGCACGCGCCTACAGCAGCCAGCGCTGCAAGCCGGCGTGGAATCAAGATATCGACCAAAGCAACAACTTTGGTGTAGCATTTATGCAGCCGGCGGTTAGCAACCGTTGTCACCGGCGCGATGGCAGGTTTGTTGTCAGGGTAACTGCTAGCTCGCAAGGTCATAAGCGTAGCCACCAGCAGGCCGGCATGTTACTACGAGTAGTGTGATGTCGGTCGAGCAGATCCGCAAGATTGCTGCCGCTTAGTGCTCGCACTCTTGCGACCGCAAAGCGTGACGCGCAGTCGACCGAGCCACTTAGGCATGCGGTCTGAAAGTTCTTAAGAGCCGTCTGTGCAGAGTGGTTAGATCCACTAACTACTATTCTGGCATTCGGCTAAGCGACCAGTGCGATGCTAGGGTTCGCAGATAGATATATTTATGGCCGCAATCCGGACCAGAAACTCTAATTATCGCCGCTAGCCAGCGGTTGCGCGCCGAAAGCCGGCTCAACCGCTTGCCGGCTGCTCTAGATTCCGCCAGCTAGAAAAGCGTCCGGACTGGATCCTACGGGTCCAGCCAGTGCACACCGAAGTCATAGCCGAACAACTGTGTCCGGGCGACGTCATTGAGGTTCAGAACCACGAGGTGATATCCACCGATGTCCGAGCGATCCAGGAAATCGAGTTAGATGAATCGTCACTTACCGACGAGTCGTAGTCGATGACCAAACAGATCGAAGCCACTCCGAGCGCCAACCTGACCGAACGTCGCTGCATGTTGTTTCAACGGTACCACCGTGGTGGCGGGAACAGCTTGTTCGCGGCGGTGACCGCGATCGGGACCGACACCCAAGAGCGACGCGCCGCCGAACTCGTATCGAACGAACTGTCCGACACGTCGTCCTGCAATACCATCCGAGTCAGCTCACCAACCAGTGCGTCTCTCCGGTCATACTGACCGGAGAGACGCACTGGCCACCGGGCTCGGCTTGTTACATCACCAAGGCTTACGCCAAGCCGTGGCCAACGGCACCCACGTCACGGTGGCCACCATCCCGGAAGGGATGCCCCTGGTTAGGGCGTTGACACAGCAGACATCGGCGTGCCGGTTTACCAAATTCGGGGCTTTAGTCCGTGTCCTGAGTTCGGTGGAGACGCTTGGCCGTGTAGACGTCGTCTTTTTAGACAAAACCGAAACGCTCAAAGAGAACCCGGGTGCGGGTGGCGCAGACGCACCCAGCGCCCGGACGCGCACGCAAGGAGGTACTGCGCTGTGCGGCCCACGCCGCGCCGGCATCGAACGGCGCCCCGCAGATCCATGCCACCTACGTGGCCCTAGTTGAGGCCGCTGCGATCGTAAGCACAGAACCCGCCGTCACCTTCCGTTCCGGTAGGTCGTTCTCCGCGTCGGTATCTGGCACCGAACTCATCGTCAAGGGTGCACCGGAAGTAGTGTTGCCCTCCTGCACGGACGTGGCATCGAGCTCGCCACACAACATCGAGCACACGGTCGCCGAGCTGGCCGCCGGCGGCTTGCGAGTGATCGCAGTGATACGGCGTCAGCTGATCCTGCAGCAAGCCCAATGAATCCGGGACGACCCGCTGACATTGCCGGTTTCTATAGCGACGGTTTTTCCTTAGTGGGGTTGCTCGAGCTATCCGATACCCCGCGCGACATCGGCCAGGCTACTTGCGGATCTGCATGAACACGAGCTAGATGTGTGGCTGATCACCGGCGATCATCCAATAACCGCGACGGCCATCGCTTCAGAATTCGTCATGGCGGTGAACACTGACCAGATCATCAACAGTGCCGAGTGGGACGCCTTGTCGCGCAAGAACAAAGAGCTTGCTGGGACCGAGCCAGTCACCTTCACCTGGATGACACCAGAGCACAAGGTACAGATCGTACAGACGCTAAAACGCAAAGAGCGGGTGTGCGCGATGGTCGACGACGGCTCCAACACCGCCGTCGGTATCAGTGCTGTGGGGCAGGTGGCAATGCCGGCGAGGTAGCAGCCGCCATCATTGGCAGCGCGATTACCGAGATCTCGCCATTGAACACCCGGCAGTTGCTGCTGGTGAACATGCTGACCGACGCACTGCCCGCTGCTGCCCTCGCCAGTCAACAAGCCCAACGACCCAGCAGGCGCCGACACCCGCGGCATGAACCATGGCCAGCTTCACCGGACTGCCGTGCCAGGCATCCACGGTGGCGCTGGTCGCAACTGACAGCTGCCCATTTGGGTGCAAACGCTGCTGTAATCACATACCGGGGGGCTAGTTATACTGACCACCACCCTGGGATCGCTTGCGAAGATGGGGACGTTGATCAGCGTTACGCCAATCAGCCCGCTACTCAGTTGCATTCCGCTGGGTTGGGACGCCAGGTTGCCGGGAACAGCTGTTGCCGCAACGGTTGCCCTGGCTGTTCTAAACAGTGTGCTGCTGGATCCGGACAAATCATCTCCCGCGCGATCCGCGCCCAATCTGTCTCGCACAATCTTCATCACTCCGACGCACTACAGCAGCGCATAGAGTTACAGCAACAGCACATTTAGCACACGAGCCACCGACGAAACTACTGGGTCGACCAAGCCATCCGTCGACGACTATGTGAGACGTTAACCGCACGATCAGGAGAGCGGGCAACCCTTCGTTACTGAAAAGCAAATTATGGCGGAAAACAAGTCTCGCCACGCGATATCCCCAGCGTGAAACCGTAAAAATCTGCGGAAAAGCGAAACCTTCGTCGTGAACCTCCCGCTGCTGGGCCATAGCGAGATTCAATGGCCCGGGCAACTGGCCTAGCCACGCTTATCGCATTGTAACTCGTCAACTAGCCAATCGCCCTTGGTCATCGCTATCGGCCACCTGTTAGCGAGCAACCACCACAACCAGATTCTCGAAGAACTCGGCGAAGCAAATGGAAGAGCTCTAGTCAGCCCCGTACCGTCTCGCCTGAGCAAACCAGTCTGCGACGAAACGTGAAGGCGCGTCGCTGCCGCTTAACAACAAGCCACCAGGTGATAGTGACGTCGTTAGTTCGTTGAGAATCGGACCCTCCCGACTGCCACGTCTCGTAGACACATTACCGTTGTAAAGCAAGCGAATTCTCCTGGTATACCCGCCGCTCGCGGCACACCGGTGGGCAAAGCCACGTTAGTGAAGCGTCCTTGCGGTTATCCTCCGGCAAGTGGGAATGACATTGCGATGAGTTCCACATCGTATCGGGGCACCACACCGGAGCGCACCGCACTCGACGATGACGTCCCAGGCAACCCAGCAGCCGTATCGCCAGCGTCTAGTACAGTGGAAACGGTAGCCTCAAATGCCTTGACATTGATAATTAATATATAGCCCTCGGTGGCCCGCCAAGCGGACGGCACCGACATCTATCCGATCGCACCTGCGCTTAGAAAAACACGAACACATCACCGCAGACCTGCGCGTACTCCAGCGCCCACAAAGCCAATATCCTAGGCTACAATAAACCCGGCGCCCATCGAGAATATGTTTTTGGTACCGGGAGCGGTTGTATATACCGCCAAGATGCTATCTTGGGACTATGAAATCATCATCGAGTAAATTCGGCAACCCTTGCCATAGCGACTACTTAGGCAGCAATTCCCAGATGTCTTGTGGGAGCCTGGCCCGCGGTTTAGGCAACCACGGCGCTCTGAGCGGACACACCGCGTCAGGGTTGGTGTCTTGCTGTCGTGACACGAATGGCGTTAACCCCGGCGAAGCGGCTACGTAGTCGGCGCTATCGCGGTTGCGTCCTGAGCACACATCCCCATCGTAGACGAGATCGATGCTCGCAATCACCACGGTGTTCTGGCCGAAAAAGTTCGTCGCTATACAAGAATACCAGCTGGCACAATTGGTCGTTATCACTACTGGGGGTACCGTCATGGCGAACGCTGTAGCCGCTGTCGTCGCTTGGGGAGTCGTCACTTCGCCCGGCCGCCGGTTGTGGCCAGCCATTGCACATAGGGAATAACGGCAGCCACCATCGACCGACATCGACGACGCGTCCAAAACCACTGTGATTTTGGTGCAAACCCAACACCACCGCTTCATAGATCTCAGCCATGGACTGCAACTCAGCGGACAGCCCCTCCACAGATCACCGCGATGGTCCGCATTGCACCCGACCCCAGGCGGGCATACATGCAACTGGGGGTGCACCTCCGGCGACAAAGCCGCAAAATCCCATATCCTCTTTATGCCCATATTTATCAGTGTCCACGTGCACTACATAAGATCCGGTCGCGTGCGCCATGCGCACCATACTCAATTATATAATGCGAACTGCCACTAATAACTGCCCGTTATCCAACGCCCGCAACAAGGTAGAACCACCCAAAACATCACCAACCTAGGACCGCAATGATGCACAATGTACACATCGGCCCACCCGAAGGCACATTCGGCCGACGCGAACAACAACGACCGGGGCAGCGATGAAAGCCACTCTATTTAGGATTTAAGCAATCTCGCGCGGGAGACAAACAGTCTGCGACAGCCCGTTGGACCAGGCCCCAGCCATTGCCGAGTTTCGGAAGCCAGCAGACGCCTGGAACGAAGTCAAAGATCGCATTGACCGACGATGCAGCAAGCCACAAGCAAACAGGCGCTCGATGGTCTGATCAAGATGCTACGCGAGTACATTCAACACAGGTACTGGACGACAATCCACACCGCTGGCTGTTTTCCCGGTGAATGTGAGCATCCGCTACACTAGGCAACGTAATGACGGTTCAGCAGGAACAAGTCACTGTCAATCTCTCTCTTAGTTAAGAGAGAGATTCACCCGAAACGTCGCTGAAACAATGTTTGTTTGCCCAAGCCGCGTCACTTAACTGTAGTCCAACAAGATCACATTGCCAAAAAGCCAATTAACTCACACTTTGCGCTTCAGAAATCCGAATCCAGTTACACCGAAACTCGGTGTGTCAAACCTCACCTAGAGAGAGGCGCCGGGGACCGTGTTTGTCAAATCTGAACCGGGTTGTTGCGAAACCACGCACTGCACAGTGGAATAATTAGACTTGGCGAAGAAGAGTTAAAGTTTAAAGTCTCGGTGTCCACGTCAGCTCCAAAGGATACCGCTGATCTTGTTGTCACAAAAACACAACAACGCAGTAGCAGGGCCAGCACTGAAGGGTATTGCTTTTTTGGTTTTGGCTCCTCAGTGCAACAGATGTCCCTCCCGACCAACCCGCTCAAGAAGTCACGGTATGGTTGACCCTGACCTCTATAGTCACCGTGCATCAACTTCCTGCCGGTCCAGGCTGGTTGTCGATGTAGCTGTGTGGGTTGACATGGCGCGTAAGCTGACTTAGAAAAATGACATTTTATATTCAGCAATAGTGAGCTAGTCCACCCAAGCCAGCCGAGCAAAGTGTCGTAGAACGACGATGCAGTTCCTTTAGTCGTCCAACAACGCAAAATCGATGTGATTAACACCGCGCCAACGCGTTTTTCTCCCCAGGCTTGAATCTGCTATGCAACTATAGCCAGAATAAGGTAATCGGGGTGGAGGCTCGGTTTAGTTCGTCAGACTAATTTTTTGACGTTTACCCATGCCTGAACTCTACCACGTCGCCGTCGGCCATCACGTAGTCCTTGCCTTCCGTTCGGACCTTACCTGCCGCCTTTGCTGCCGACATTGACCCGGCGGCGATCAAGTCGTCATACGACACGATTTCAGCTTTGATGAAACGCTTCTCGAAGTCGGTGTGAATCACCCCGGCGGCCTTCGGTGCAGTATCGCCCTGATGGATGGTCCATGCCCGTGCCTCCTTCGGGCCCACCGTCAAAAAAGTCTGCAGCGCCAGCGTGTGGAAACCGGCGCGAGCCAGCGCGTCGAGCCCCCGCTCGGTCTGCCCGATCGACTCGAGCAGCTCGGTGGCCGACTCGTCATCCAGTTCAGCCAGTTCGGACTCGATGGCGGCGTCCAAGAACACCGCATCCGCGGGAGCGACGAGCTGGCGCAGCTCAGCCACCCATGCGGTGGAGGTCAGCACTGCCTCGTCGGCATTGAAAACGTACAGGAACGGTTTGCTGGTCAGCAGGTTCAGCTCCCGCATCACAGATCCGTCGAGACCAGCGGCAAATAACGTCGTCCCGACGTTTAACACCTGTTGTGCGTTGATTGCCGCGTCGTAAATGGGTTTGCGTTCCTTATTAGTGCAAGCTTCTTTCTCCAGCCGCGGCAGAGCCCGCTCAAGGGTGTCCAGGTCAGCCAAGATCAACTCAGTATCGATAACCTCGATATCGGACTGGGGATCCACGCGTCCTGTTACATGTGTGATGTCGTCGCCGGAGAACACCCGAACCACTTGGCAAATTGCATCGCATTCGCGGATATGGGCCAGAAACTTGTTACCGAGCCCGGCCCCCTCGGACGCACCCTTGACCAGGCCGGCAATGTCAACGAAAGTAACCGGGGCCGGCAGGATGCGCTCCGATCCGAACAACTCGGCCAGTTTGGCCAGCCGCGGATCAGGCAGAGAGACGACGCCCTCATTCGGTTCGATCGTTGCAAACGGATAGTTGGCAACCACTACGTTGCTCCGGGTCAACGCGTTGAACAATGTCGACTTGCCGACGTTGGGTAGACCCACGATTCCCAAACTCAGGCTCACAAGGAATAAAGTCTATAGCTCAGCTCGATAATGGTCGGCCCCGGCCGGGATGGAACGCCCGAATGAATGCATGGCACACCAGGGACCAACACTCAGAGTAATTTTCGGGCTTTTCGCCCCATTGTCGGTACGGTCAACATGTGTCGAAACAACAGGCTAGGTCAACGGTGGAGTCTACCTACCGCTCAATCCTCCCCAATATCCCAGGTGTGCCGTGGTGGGCAGCCATGCTTATCGCTATGGCCACGTCGGCGATCGGATATGCAATCGACGCAAGTAATACGAACCTGACCGCCGTCTTCACCAGTTTTTACATTACGGGGTGCGTGGCAGCAGTGCTGGCTGTGCGGCAGTCGGGACTGTTCACGGCAGTCATTCAACCGCCGCTGATACTATTCTGCACGGTACCCGCCGCCTACTGGCTATTCCACGACAGCAGGATCGACAGTCTCAAGGACTTCCTGGTCAACTGCGGCTATCCCCTTATTGAACGTTTCCCGCTTATGTTGGGTACCGCCGGCAGCGTGCTGCTGATCGGCCTAGTTAGGTGGCTCTTTGGGCTGATATGCCGGACAACCACATCATCAAACAGCGACGACTGCACGGCTAGCACCGTTGGCAGACCAAACTCTTTGAACAGCGGCATCACTGCGATACTGGACTCGATTCTCTGCATCTATTCCAACGACCAGGACGATCGGGCCAACCAGGACACCGCCGACGTGCAGCAAATGCATTCAGACCCTCCGCTGGGAACCCGGCAAACAGCCCGGAAAGATCGGTCCGCCCAGCGTCCCGCCCGAGCTCGCTCCAGACAGGCCCGACGTGCGATGGAAGACACAAGCGAGCCGTTGGTCGAGCCCCGGCGGCACTCAAGCCAACGTTGGTCGAAACAAGCCCGCGACTTTGACGCCCGCGAGCCACCTCGTCAGTCACGTCGCAAACCTACGCCGCAGAGTGATCCAGAGCTGCGTAGCCAGCCACCACGAGAAATCCGTCGAGACGCTTACGGGCGCCGTAGGAGCCCCTACGAATGGCCGGCCAAACAAAGCGGCCAGCTGGAGCCATACAGGAGGTACGAGCAGCCCAGGCCACCCAAGCACTTCACTGGGCACGAGCAGCTCTACGAACGCTACAAGTAGCCACACCTCCGGGACACACCACCCGGAGCAGGCGGTGTCAACCCAACCTCGCGGGTCCGCTACCACGGGTCAACCGCTCGAGACGAGCCTCTTGTGTCGACCGTCGGCGATCCCAGACACCCGGCCCGACCTATGGCTGAATCCTGGGAATTCGACGTTTGAGTCCGGTCGCTTACTTAGTCCGCAGACCGGATCTCCCGGGGCAGCGCAAACACCAGTGTCTCGTTGGCCGTCGTCACTGACTGAACCACACCGTAGCCGCGTTCAGCAAGCCACTTCAGTACGCCTTGCACCAGTATCTCGGGGACAGATGCCCCCGAGGTAACACCCACTGTCGTGACACCATCCAGCCATGCTGGGTCGATAGCCTCGGCCCAGTCGACTAGGTACGCGGCCCCGGCCCCACCACACATTGCCACCTCGACCAATCGCACCGAATTCGAGGAATTTCGAGACCCGACGACGATGACCAGCTCGCACTCAGACGCCATCGCCTTGACCGCGACCTGCCGGTTCTGGGTCGCATAGCAAATGTCGTCGCTGGGCGGGTCCTGCAGCTTCGGGAAGCGCTGTCGCAACCGCTCGACGATCCGCATGGTCTCATCCACCAACAGCGTGGTCTGCGACAACCAGACCACCTTGTTTTCGTCGCGGACCGATACCCGCTGTACAGCGGCCAGCCCGTCGACCAGTTGCACATGCGTGGGCGCCTCCCCGGCGGTTGCGATGACTTCCTCGTGGCCCTCATGCCCGATCAGCAGGATGTCATAATCGTTACGCGCGAACCGCTTGACCTCGTTGTGCACCTTGGTGACAAGCGGACAAGTGGCATCGATGGTCCGCAGGTTCCGCTCGGCCGCGGCCGCATACACCGTTGGTGCAACCCCGTGCGCGGAGAAAACCACGATGGCGCCCTCGGGAACTTGGTCGGTCTCCTCGACAAAAACCGCGCCGGCCCTTTCCAAGGTCTTGACCACGTGCCGGTTATGTACGATCTGGTGACGCACGTAGACGGGGGAGCCATACTTCTGCAGCGCCCGCTCGACCGTTTCTACGGCACGATCCACCCCTGCGCAGTAGCCACGCGGTTCGGCCAGCAGGACCCGTTTAGGCTTTGGGTTTTCAACTACTGACCTCGAAGCACCGGGAATTCCCATGTGGACAGTCAGTGACATGCCCTTCAGGTTACTTTCTGCCAGCCTAAAAAGCACCTGGATTTGATGAGTAGCTACCCGCTGCACTCGGCTCCGGCACGCTTGCGATCACCACCAAAGCCGTCAGCTGGCACCCGCGGCTTGGAGTTGGCCGGCGGTTGAGGCAATCTTAGATGTATGGCTACTGCACCGTATGGGGTTCGACTTTTAGTCGGCACGGCGACAGTCGCTGTCGAAGAGACGTTGAAGCTGCCGCGAACTATTCTAATGTGCCCCATGACGTTGGCCAGTCAAGTGGCACACATTGTGATGAGATTTCAGCAGAACCTGGCTGAGCTGGTGACTAAGGGCGACGGCACCCTAGAGACGCTGTTTCCCTCGAAAAGCGAACAACCGGAGTGGGCAACGTTTTATGAGAATTTGACTGACACGGTCGACTCAACCCCCACCCCATTGCCCGGAGGCGATGGCATCGAGATCGATTGCCGATCCGAGGGACGATTCGCCTTGTACTCGATGTCCGACACATCGGAGCATGAGGACGCCAGTTCGTTGACTCAGTCCATGCCTGCCAGGCAAGTGAAGAAGGCGGCGGCTAAGCTGATAGTTCCCGCACCGGAAGTTGCAGCCGATATCGACTATCCGGCCCTGACACTGGCCCAGCTGCGGGCCAGGCTGCAATCGCTGGATATCGACGAGCTCAAAGCCCTGCTGGTTTACGAGCAGGCCACCAAGGCCCGTGCTCCGTTCCAGACGCTGCTCGCCAACAGGATCACCCGTACGACTGCGAAGTGACGGAAGCGGTGCCGACTGACTCGGTCGACTCGAAAATCAGTTCGCAGGTAAATTCGGCCGAGAACCCGTTCCCAGTTCGCGCGGTGGCGATCCGGATTGCGGGATGGATCGACAAGCTGGGCAGCGTCTGGGTAGAGGGGCAATTAGCGCAAATCACTATGCGGCCCAAAGCTAAAACCGTGTTCATGGTGTTACGTGACCCGGCTGCCGACATGTCGCTGATTGTGACCTGCTCGCGCGACTTTGTGCTACGCGCGCCGGTGAAATTAGCCGAAGGCATTCAGGTAGTGGTATGCGGTAAACCTTCATTCTACACCAGGCGCGGCACATTTTCTTTGCGCCTCAGCGATATCCGCACAGTTGGGATCGGAGAACTGCTAGCACGCATCGATCGGCTACGTCGACTGTTGGACGCTGAGGGGCTCTTTGACCCACGGCTTAAGCTGCCGATACCCTTCCTGCCCAACATGATCGGGCTCATCACTGGTCGGGCCAGCGCTGCCGAACGCGATGTGACGACCGTGGCTAGCGCGCGCTGGCCTGCGGTGCGTTTCACTATCCGCAACACCGCTGTCCAGGGGCCCAACGCGGTCAGCCAGATTGTCGAGGCGTTGCGGGAACTGGATCGCAACGTTGATGTCGAGGTGATCGTGGTGGCCCGAGGCGGTGGTACCGTTGAGGACCTGCTGACATTTTCCGATGAAACGCTATGCCGCGCGATCGCGGCGTGCCGCACGCCGGTGATCAGCGCAGTCGGTCACGAACCCGACAACCCGCTATGCGATCTGGTCGCCGATCTGCGCGCCGCCACGCCTACCGACGCCGCCAAGAAAGTGGTCCCGGATACCGCTGCCGAGCAGCGACTGATCGATGACTTGCGGCGGCGCAGCGCGCAGGCGCTCCGCAATTGGGTATCCCGCGAACAGCGGGCGCTAGTCCAACTACACAGTCGCCCGGTGCTGGCCGAACCACTTCGAACGCTGACAACGCGCTCCGAAGAAATTCACCGCGCTCACTCGGCGGTTCGCCGCGATATCATTCGGCTGGTCACCACCGAGACCGAGCGGGTCGGTCATCTGGCCGCCCAGCTGGCCACATTGGGCCCAGCAGCCACGTTGGCTCGCGGCTATGCCATTGTGCAAACCCTGGAAGACGGGACGCAAACCGTTCCTGCAGCAGTGCTGCGGTCAGTCGATGACGCACCCGCAGGCACCAGACTGCGGGTGCGGGTCTCTGACGGTGCCATGGTGGCAGTGAGTGAAGGACGGACCGATGGTCCCTGAGGACGATAACGTCAAGATGCTCTCCACTACACCTATTAGTCAACTTGATTATGAAGCTTGCCGAGATGAGCTGATCGAAGTTGTGCGACTCTTGGAACAGGGTGGGCTAAATCTCGATGCGTCGCTGAAACTCTGGGAAAGAGGAGAACAGCTCGCTAAAAGATGTGAAGAGCACTTAGCTGGTGCCCGCCAGCGAGTCGCCGACGCGCTCGCCGCCAGCCAAGACGAAAAAGCCTAATGCCGATCAAATTAAAGACTGTTTTCCTTTAACTTTAACTCAAACACGTGTCAGTTATGCTTCGCGGTGTGGGTGACGCATCGTTGACGACCGAGCTCGGCCGCGTCCTAGTCACCGGCGGTTCGGGCTTCGTCGGCGCCAATCTGGTGACCACATTGCTGGACCGCGGATACCAGGTACGCTCCTTCGACCGCGCCCCATTGCCGCTGCCGCATCACCCGCAGCTGGAGGTGCTACAAGGCGACATCACCAACGCGAAGATCTGTACTGCAGCTATGGACAGCATCGACACGGTCTTTCACACTGCTGCGATCATCGAGCTAATGGGTGGCGCTTCGGTGACCGACGAGTATCGACAGCGCAGCTACACAGTCAATGTGGGCGGTACCGAAAACCTGGTCCGCGCGGGACAAAAGTGCGGAGTCAAACGGTTCGTTTACACCGCATCCAACAGTGTGGTTATGGGCGGCAAGCCCATCACCGGCGGTGACGAAACAATGCCTTACACCAAGCGGTTCAACGACCTCTACACTGAAACCAAAGTGGTCGCCGAGAAATTCGTACTCTCACAGAACGGCGTACCGGATGGTGGATCCATGCTAACATGTTCTATCCGGCCCAGTGGCATATGGGGTCGCGGCGACCAGACAGTGTTCCGCAAGGCATTCGAAAGCATCGTATCCGGTCACGTCAAGGTACTCATCGGCAGTAAAAAAGCCAAACTGGATAATTCCTATGTGCACAACCTGGTCCATGGCTTCATCTTGGCTGCCGAGCACCTGGTCCCAGGCGGCACCGCACCTGGGCAAGCCTACTTCATCAACGACGGCGAGCCGATCAACTTTTTCGACTTCATGGAGCCGATCGTCAAGGCGTGTGGTGGACATTGGCCACGAGTGCGGATCTCCGGCCGACTGGTGCGCAACGTGATGGCTGTTTGGCAGCGGCTGCACTTCGGCTTCGGTTTTCCGACGCCTCTGATAGAACCACTTGCGGTGGAACGGGTTTACCTCGACAATTACTTTTCCATCGCAAAGGCACAAGCAGAATTAGGCTATCAGCCACTGTTCACTACCGAACAAGCCATGGCCGAATGCGTGTCATACTACACAGAGTTGTTCGAGCAGGTCAAGGTGGCTGCCAAGCCTCATTTGGCATCCATAGTCGCCACTCCGCCGCCCGAATAGCAAGCGCACAAGCATCGAAACTGCAAACTGTGCCAATATATTCTCGGGTGGTTGCAACCGTTTAGGTGTCGTGTGTCGCGGCAGTTCTGACGCATGAGTGTGTTGCGCTACGTCCTCGGGCTCATCTTCAGTGACCATCTGGATGACGATCCAGCCGAGTTCTTTGAGATCGCGAAGCCGGTCCTGGTCGCGGGCGTACTGACTGGCGGTTGGTGCGATGGTGGTAGCCCGTCAATACTCGATAACCACCTTGCACTTTTCCCAGCCCATGTCAACCAACGGCAATCAGTCGCCAGTTTGACTGCACAGGTATTTGCGTGGGGGAATGGGCAGATAGGCCTCGATGAGCAGTAAGCGCAGCTACGTCTCCTTGGGCGCCGTGGTGCCCGGATCGGTTAGTAGAATCGTTGCGCGTAACCTTCGCCGGCCTCGCGCACCCGAGGATCGCTTGGCGGGTAGCATCTTCGCTCGAATACGTCGTTGCCCGCATCAGGGTGTCGAGCTGCGTCACCGCCTTGCCGGTAGACAGTTATGGCTAAGTCAAACACCGTTCTTGCGTAAGTGGTCACCAGCAGTCCGACGATCCGGGTAATCTCCCGACTCGACTAGCTGATTATGGGTGGTCACGCCGATCGGGGATGTGGGTTACGCCAGGTCAGTTCGACGGACTCATCGTCGTCAATACAATCCGAACCGTGCAGCGCTGCCGCGGCGCAATCCTGCAAATAAATAACGGGTTAGATCACAGGTAACTCGGCTACATAGTTGATACGTGCTCGGTCTGCCCCGCCACACAAGTGGTCTAGCGTACCACAAAACTTTGTCCACAAATGCAATCCACAAATGAAATGAAATGAAATGAAGTCACGACGAACTCGTACTATTTTGTTGTCGCGGTGGTTTTGGTGGGTGAGTTGTGATTGTGATCGGTGCAGCGCCTCGGTGAACGCTGATCGACGTATACCGACTTCCCGCTTTCCCCTTGTGTCTACGTGGTGAATCAAACCCGTTATAGGGACACGGAGCTATGTGCAATAGCGGGTGAGCAGTGCCTGATCAAGCACCGATGTGACCAAGCACCGCGATCTTGCTGGTCATCACCGGCCGGCCCAGGATGCTGGGGGAGAACACGTCCACACAAAACGCGGTATAGTAAACCCTTTGCAGCGTCCACACATACGTGCAATCCGCTACCCATCACTCATCCGGGTGGGTCGGCGTTGACCAGCCATGATCGAGCAGGTCGGGATGCTGCTGCGGCAAGTATTGAAATGATCGAAAGGGTATGAACACCTCCTAACAGCAATAACCGTGGAGAGCCTGGTGGACAAAGACGCGTGCACCAGGGTCGGCAAGCAGTCTGGGAAACGGATCGAAAGTATCCGCGGCACCACGCCCAGGCTCACTCAACCCGCGGCCGTGGTTGTGCTCAACGTCAACAATGAAGCCCCAGATCCAAGCAGCTGGATCGCACCCAAGCCGGATTGGGCTACTACCTTCAAACTCGCCACCAAAACACACCCACACATCCAGTTGCGCGTCATCTGCGACAACTACGCCACCCACAAACCCCCAGCAGCCGGACCTGGCCAGACAATAACCAGCAAGCCAGACTGCACTTCACACCGACAAGCTGCTCACGGCTGAGATATAACCGAAATCTTTTTCACCACCACCGGCCACAACACGTTCACCGATGTCAACAACCTCGAAACCGCAATCCCCACCTACAGCAATAGCTACAACAAACACACCACACCGTTCACCGAAACCAAAACCACAGACACCCCCCCACACACAATCACACGCTACAACAATCACCAACACACAACACGAGCCGGCGTATCACCTGACTTTTGCCACTCTTCGGTGGTCGGTGCGTGAAAATTGTGAACTGTTGTTTTCTTCGGTGGCGGGACGTAATGTGGGCACTAAATTGAAGGTTTTTAGGGTGTGGTGGTAGCGTATGCACGCACCATGAAGATGGCCTCGGGGACTACGGCTGTGTAGATTGTCTTGGTCACCATGGCGGGGTTCGCGCTAGAGTGAGCGCTTAGGTTCTGTGCACGCAGAAGTTGAGTTAGAGGGTGTGCAAGGCCGCGGCTAACCAAGGTGTGGCGGCCGGTCAGCAAAGGCTTGGATCGTCGCGGGTCGGCCGGCTCCCTGTTACAGATCGTGGCGTCGAGGTCAGCGCACCTGTGGGAGGCGTCGTGTCAGACTACGGGGTGGCTGGGGTTTCGATGCCACCGGTGGCGGTTATCAGGGTGTTTCGTGACCTGGCAACGGTACGCGTCATTGAACCGATAAGCAAGGTCGATGCATTACGAGTGCTCACGGAGACCGGAGTTGATTCGGTGGCCTACTGGACACCGAATCAACTCCTGCCAATTTTGCTCAACCTGAATTCCGAGAGCAACTTTTGACCGCGTGAGCGGCTCATACGTAGTTAAGTCCAGCCAGACTGGTGCTCTACGACGCGACAGTCTTGTACTTCAAGACAGATGTGGAGGACAGGTTCCGCGAGCCTGGGTTCTCGAACGAACGCCGGCTGGATCCACAAATCATCCTGGGGTTGTTCACCGACGCTATCGGGTTGCCGCTCAATGTCGCGGCGTTCGAGGGCAACCGGACTGAGACCACCATGATGGTGCCGGTCATCAATGCCTTAAGACCGCTCACAATCTGACCGACGTGACCGTGATGGCCGACGCCGGCATAATCTCCGAAACCAACCAGGTCGCCTTACAGGCTGTTAGGTTGATCGACATCTTCGGTGCTCGCATTCCGCGCCTGTCTGACGTGGTGCGCTAGTGGTGCGACAAACACCCCCCAGCGAGGCGGTTCCCCTACGGGCTAGTTCTTTTACCCAGCGGTGATCATCGGCCAGCCTCTCATCAAGGTGTGCGATCAGGGCTCGGCGATTCAACAACCCGGTCAGATCATCGTGTTCGGCCAAGTAACGCAATTGTTCTTCGGCAACGATGCGGGCCTGCAGCTGGGCAAAAAGAGTTGCGATCGCCTGCAGCGCACGCAACTCATCGGCGTGCCATTCCCGGTCGCCGTACTTGACGAATCCAAGGACGCCGGTGGTGATCTCTCCGGACAGCAACGGCACACACGCCAGGGAAACAGCCGGCACAGCGGTGCCCTCCTCGATGCGACGCTGATATTCAGCATTGGCCGGCTCGGGCCGCAAAACCGCCGGTTCTTTGAGATACTCGGCCATCGCAAAAATCGTGTCGGCGTCGGCAAAATACACCACACCGATCGGGTCGGGATCAGGCACGTAGTCGCGCGGAGGCCATTCCACAACCAGCTTGGTCGCATGAATGTCATGGTCATTGTGACGAAGAAAGCTCACATCGACGCCGAAATGTTCCACCAGAATAGCCAGTACCCGTTCGCCGATCGGTACCGCGGTGACCGCTGTTGCAGCCATTAACTTCGAGGCCACCGCAGTGACGAGTTCGTCCAGGGACCGGGTCATGATCTTACCATAACCGCTTAGCCCGACAGCAACCGGATGCGCTCAAAACTTCGGCGGCTCCGCACCGACACGGGCCCTGCGACAGTCAATCGCAACACCAACACGAGGGAGTGATCGACCGGGATACGCGCCAGACTGTGGAAGTCGCTGCCCAATTGGCCCAATTCATCGGCGAACTGTGCAGATAATGCTTGTAGCTCGTCGACATCGCGCGCGTAGAGGAACACTGGCGAAATCGGCTGCACTGCGAACCCATGTCGCTGCGCGGCGATCCATATCGCCTCGACAGCCGACCCACCACGAGCGTAGTCCGCCAACGCGTTCCCGGGCACCGAGATCACTGCGAGGGCCGAACTAGCCACCACGCGATCATGGGTGTCTTGGCCCAGCGCAGCGCCGACGTTCCACTGCGCGAGGAGTTCCATAACGTCCGTACGACGAAGCACGTCGAACGCAGCCAACTGATGCCAATCCATTTCGAGACTGCGCACGTCAATACCAGTGTCTGGAAAAGAATCTCCCGGTCGATCACTCCCTCGTGTTGGTGTTGCGATTGACTGTCGCAGGGCCCGTGTCGGTGCGGAGCCGCCGAAGTTTTGAGCGCATCCGGTTGCTGTCGGGCTAAGCGGTTATGGTAAGATCATGACCCGGTCCCTGGACGAACTCGTCACTGCGGTGGCCTCGAAGTTAATGGCTGCAACAGCGGTCACCGCGGTACCGATCGGCGAACGGGTACTGGCTATTCTGGTGGAACATTTCGGCGTCGATGTGAGCTTTCTTCGTCACAATGACCATGACATTCATGCGACCAAGCTGGTTGTGGAATGGCCTCCGCGCGACTACGTGCCTGATCCCGACCCGATCGGTGTGGTGTATTTTGCCGACGCCGACACGATTTTTGCGATGGCCGAGTATCTCAAAGAACCGGCGGTTTTGCGGCCCGAGCCGGCCAATGCTGAATATCAGCGTCGCATCGAGGAGGGCACCGCTGTGCCGGCTGTTTCCCTGGCGTGTGTGCCGTTGCTGTCCGGAGAGATCACCACCGGCGTCCTTGGATTCGTCAAGTACGGCGACCGGGAATGGCACGCCGATGAGTTGCGTGCGCTGCAGGCGATCGCAACTCTTTTTGCCCAGCTGCAGGCCCGCATCGTTGCCGAAGAACAATTGCGTTACTTGGCCGAACACGATGATCTGACCGGGTTGTTGAATCGCCGAGCCCTGATCGCACACCTTGATGAGAGGCTGGCCGACGATCACCGCGGCCCGGTGACGTTGCTGTTCCTTGGCCTCAATCGGCTCAAAGCGGTTAACGATTACCTAGGTCACAATGCCGGTGACCGGCTGATCGAGGTCTTCGCCGACCGACTGCGTGAGGCCTCCGAAATCCCAACGGTTATTGCCCGTTTCGGCGGAGACGAGTTTGTCATAGTGCCCGCTGAGCCGGTATCGGTTGATGTTGCAGAGTCGTTTGCCCATCGCTTGCAGACGCGGCTTCAAAAGCAAGTGGTGATCGACGGCGAAATACTTACCCGCACCGTCAGCATCGGTGTTGCCATCGGTCTCCCGGGACGGGATACCACGTCGGATCTGCTACGCTGGGCTGATCACGCGGCGCTGTCGGCGAAAAGCGGCGGGAGCAAGGTCGTGGTTCTCGACCATGGGATCAGTGCACAGCATACGCTGAGAACTGAGGTTGAACTGCACTTAGCAGGGATGATCGATACTGACCTGGTGCTGCACTACCTTCCCGAGGTAGACATGCGTACCGGCAAGCTCTTGGGAACCGAGGCCTTGGTGCGCTGGCAGCACCCGACGCGGGGGTTGCTATTTCCCGACTCATTTATCCCAGTGGCCGAATCGATTAATCTAGCAGGCAAGCTGGGCCGGATGGTGATGCGCTCGGCATGTGCGGAATTCAGTCGATGGCGCTCAGCCGGCATAGGACTTGATGCGCTGTTGCGCATTAATGTCTCGCCAGTACAGTTGGTCGCCGAAGGTTTCGTCGACAACGTGGCTGGCACTCTCAACGAGTTCGGTCTTGAAGGCAGCATGGTGTGTCTGGAGATCACTGAGAATGTGGTGGTCCAAAACATCGATGCCACCCGCAAGACACTTGCCGGACTCAAGGAGGTCGGAGTGCACCTGGCTATCGACGACTTCGGTACCGGTTACAGCGTGCTGACTCATTTGAAATCCCTGCCGGTGGACACCATCAAAATCGACAAGAGCTTCGTCACCGAACTAGGAAGCAATGCAAGTGATCTAGCGATCGTGCGCGCGATCATGGCGTTAGCCAAAGAGTTTGAACTCGAAGTTGTCGCTGAAGGCGTCGAGACTGCCTTAGCAGCGCAGGTGCTGATGGAGTTAGGTTGTAACCGTGCGCAGGGGTTTCTGCTCTCACGTCCCGTCGACAGCGCGGCGATGAAATCGCTGCTAGCAAACGGTATGATAACCATGGAGTTTGGCACGTGTCAGAGCCCGGCGCCGAGCAGACACCAGATATACCGATCGTAAAACCCGAATGCTGACTCCAACCTTACTTGGGCTTGTGCGCGCTGACCAAGAACTCTGGTAATTTCCGCCCGACCTTTGTCGTCGAGTGTGTTAGCGTGGAACCGTGAGGTTGGGAATTAGTGGCAGTTTGACATGCACGAACGCTAGACGGATCTCGTCGTTGGCCACGGTTTCGCGTAATTCCTTGTTGGAAAACAACTACGCCACACACAAACCCCCAGCAGCCGGACCTGGCCAGACAATAACCAGCAAGCCAGACTGCACTTCACACCGACAAGCTGCTCACGGCTGAGATATAACCGAAATCTTTTTCACCACCACCGGCCACAACACGTTCACCGATGTCAACAACCTCGAAACCGCAATCCCCACCTACAGCAATAGCTACAACAAACACACCACACCGTTCACCGAAACCAAAACCACAGACACCCCCCCACACACAATCACACGCTACAACAATCACCAACACACAACACGAGCCGGCGTATCACCTGACTTTTGCCACTCTTCGGTGGTCGGTGCGTGAAAATTGTGAACTGTTGTTTTCTTCGGTGGCGGGACGTAATGTGGGCACTAAATTGAAGGTTTTTAGGGTGTGGTGGTAGCGTATGCACGCACCATGAAGATGGCCTCGGGGACTACGGCTGTGTAGATTGTCTTGGTCACCATGGCGGGGTTCGCGCTAGAGTGAGCGCTTAGGTTCTGTGCACGCAGAAGTTGAGTTAGAGGGTGTGCAAGGCCGCGGCTAACCAAGGTGTGGCGGCCGGTCAGCAAAGGCTTGGATCGTCGCGGGTCGGCCGGCTCCCTGTTACAGATCGTGGCGTCGAGGTCAGCGCACCTGTGGGAGGCGTCGTGTCAGACTACGGGGTGGCTGGGGTTTCGATGCCACCGGTGGCGGTTATCAGGGTGTTTCGTGACCTGGCAACGGTACGCGTCATTGAACCGATAAGCAAGGTCGATGCATTACGAGTGCTCACGGAGACCGGAGTTGATTCGGTGGCCTACTGGACACCGAATCAACTCCTGCCAATTTTGCTCAACCTGAATTCCGAGAGCAACTTTTGACCGCGTGAGCGGCTCATACGTAGTTAAGTCCAGCCAGACTGGTGCTCTACGACGCGACAGTCTTGTACTTCAAGACAGATGTGGAGGACAGGTTCCGCGAGCCTGGGTTCTCGAACGAACGCCGGCTGGATCCACAAATCATCCTGGGGTTGTTCACCGACGCTATCGGGTTGCCGCTCAATGTCGCGGCGTTCGAGGGCAACCGGACTGAGACCACCATGATGGTGCCGGTCATCAATGCCTTAAGACCGCTCACAATCTGACCGACGTGACCGTGATGGCCGACGCCGGCATAATCTCCGAAACCAACCAGGTCGCCTTACAGGCTGTTAGGTTGATCGACATCTTCGGTGCTCGCATTCCGCGCCTGTCTGACGTGGTGCGCTAGTGGTGCGACAAACACCCCCCAGCGAGGCGGTTCCCCTACGGGCTAGTTCTTTTACCCAGCGGTGATCATCAACGAGTTCGGAGAAAGCCCGTAGAATCCCCCGACCGGGTCATCCACTACCACTACCCCCACGGTCGGGCCCGAAAGACGCTGCTTGGCATCAATGATCAGGTCACTAACGCACAGCGTGCCATCGATGGGCATTTTCCGGTCCAACGCAACCGCTACATACAACTGACCGGTGCCACTATATGAGCGGCAATCGCGCAGTACTAAGACAAGCCCCGCACGCTGGCCGGCTAGAAGGGGTCCACCACCAACTTCGTCGGCCATCACGCAACGTTCAATTATTGATGCTTCCCACCAGTTGTAACCCATCGACAAGGCTTTCCAGATGTCCAAACACGAACTTGCAGGCGCGCCCGATTTACCACCGTATCCGCGACTCCATCGAAGCCCACCTCACCGTGGTGGTTGCCGCGATGGTCCTCAGTCACTGGATTGAGCACTACACTAATTGACTAATTGGAGCATTAAGAAACTCGCGCGCACTACCCGCCACTACCGCACCATGCAGATCAAAAACCGGACAACAACCTGACCACCGCCGACCCGCTACCCGCCAATCTCACCGACACGCTGGCCAAGATCAACAGCCACGATATGCACTAAATTGGCCCAAACCAGACATCAGCGGGACCACCCATGGACGCGGTAGCGGAAGTACCCACGATACCAACCCAGCTAAAGCTAATCGGTGACGCCGATCTGACAACCACCATGGTAATCGCAATGTACGCCTATGCCGCGATGAGACCGATACCAGGCCGCCCGGAAATTTCCCCGAGATGCACATCTACACCTCGGACCCAAACACCAGCATAGTCGACGACTCGATCCAAGTCGTCGAAATGTTGCAGTCCTACTCCCTTGGTGCCGGATTACCCACGAGAATCAGATCCAGGATGCGTGGGAGAGCGCGGCAAGACCCCATCCACGAACCCTATCCATCAACTATCGCTCCCAGCTGGCCCCGTAGTCCGGCGGCCGTGCCATGGGCTGAACTCGATGAATCGTACCGGGGACCAACTGGCCCCAGGCGTGCAATGCTTTGTGACTAATTGAACAGATCGCAGGCCACACCCGGAACACTTGAGGGGCAATCCATCGACACAGCTGTCCGGGTGTGACATGACCGCATCACCACCAGAACAGTTTGTCCTCGTAGGCTTTTCCCTACTTCGAGATGAGCGGAGTACGCACTGCACACGAGGACTGGTGTCGCTACTACCGGCACAACAACTGAAAGTATGGTCCGATCCGCTAAAACTCCCGCCGAATCCATGATAGACCAGTGAACTGGGCCGTGGTCGAAATTTAAGCCTGACCTTGTCGAGGCCGCAGTACACAGTTTGGCAGCCATCCTGTGGAGCCTGCGCCAGCTCAGTTTTCGGCCACGCCCGCTCTGGCAATACTTCACTCGAGTCGGGATGATCACCGCCTAGCAGCGGCAGACACCGTGGACCTGGCGATCACACTCCGGACACACGATACAGGCCGACGGCCAAGATGTGGTCAGCGCGCGACGACCTCTTCCGCAACACCTACAAAGAGGCCAGCGACAGCCAGTGGCGCCATAATGAACGGGTGCAAGCCCGTCCAGCGCAAGCTGAGGAAACCGTCAATACCTTAGAAGGCCCCAATCACCGCAACGGACATGTGCTGGATGATACAGGGGTCCAACAGCAAGCAATAGTCCGTTCCCGGCGACGAGTGCTCACGTAGCTACATCGAATTCCAGCCACACGCTAAACCACATGGAGAGGTAATGGTCCAACTCTGTGATTAGCTCATGACCTGTTCGCGGAATCGGGCTTGACAATTGCAGAAGACTTTATTGTAAATAACAAGCATGCGCAGCGTCCCATCACGTATTCGCCGTGCTTGCTGTGCCTTGTCGAGGACAGTGTTATAGCGCTGTTTATCAGCTACTCGAGCCAGGACAGATCAACAAGGAGGCCCTCACACCAATACCTTGGCGGAGCCAACAACAGGGTTGGCTCGACCAGGATCTCGCCGGTGACGACGCCTGATGGAGTAAACCCCTCGCCCAGATCCGACCCTGTGACGTGTTCATCGTCGCACTGTCAAGTAACTGGCTATAGTCCAAGCACAGTCAGGCTGAGCTGCAGTATAAATAACACAGGTTTTGAAGCGGCCAATCCTTCCCTTTTGGATCGGTGCGAATCGCACAGGATGCGCGTGAATCCCATTACCACATTGCAGATCACCAACTACGCCAACCCCACCGTTGACACCGGCATTCAGCATTCAATTGGTGCACGAGCTACGTGTCACCCCCGTGCCGTTACCGGACCCGTTGCCTGACGAGCCGCCGGTACCTTTTGGCTATCTGGCGGAAAAAGAACTCAGCCCCCAGCAAAAGATTCAACTGCTGGTCGAACTCACGACCAGACTTGCCGAAGAAATCTACGATCTCAGCGCTCGAAGCGATATATGCCAACTCTTGCGCATGCTATCTCTTCGATAAGACGTGACCTATCGCACCTGCAACAAGATCGACCACGTGTTGGCGTCCATCGAGTTAGCCGAAACATCCGATGCCAAGACGCAACCGCAGGCCACCCAAACTTCCGACGACCGGGACGGGTCTACGAGCCCTACGCTGCTTGGCGGGCAACAAGCGGCGTGTTAGGCGACCCGGTGCATCGGCGCCTCACGTGCCGGCTGCCAGTGGCAGCGGTACCGCATCCAACAAGCGGCTGACGATTATCGGCGTTGCGCGCCTAGCCGCCGTCGTTGCGATCGTGGTGGTTGTGCTCGTCACCCAAGCATCGGCCCCAAGAAGCCGTCGAGCTCGGTCATCGCATATTCCAGAGCGGCGGCTCCCGGCCGCCTAGAATCGCTTCTTCCTCCAACAGACGTCACCGCCGTTATGAGCATCGCCTCGGTGGAAATAGCCAACCAGACCCACCAGCTATGCGCATCCGCAGGAACCTTGTCAAACCTGGACTGCCTCAACGCGTTCGAACCTATCCAAGACCCGATTTATGCTAACACCACCAACAAGGCGGTGCGCGGCTAGCAATTGCACGCTGCGGGACAACATCCTGCTGCCTCCACGAGGCTATGGCTTGCGCCGGCCAAACCCCGACGCTGGCTACCGAACAAAGCAGAGAATTTTCACTGGACGTTCGGTGACCTCACCGGGACGCCACACACAATCTTCTCAGGTCAGCATACCCCACGATCCCAGTCGGCCCTCACTGTGCCAACGCGTGCTTAATGCGATGTTCGACGTAGAGGCCTGCGCTGTGAATGTCACCAACCAAGGCAGCCAGATCGCTCAAAAAGATGGCCATCAAAGTCAAACAATAGCGCATACCGCGCCTTACGAATCCATGAATAGACTGATCTCTTAGTCTACTACTAGTTGGCTGGTTGGACAATACCGGAAGCTCGGGAGCCACGTGACTGCGGGGAGTTCGCCAGCGCGCCGATACTAGCTCTTTGCAAGCCAATGCAGCTAGCGCGCAGCCACCGCATATGTCCATGAAGCTATCAATTTCGCGAACTACCTAACTTCCTTGCATACGGCCGACCGTACCCACACACCGGTCTACTCACAATAGAATTTGATGACCGCCTCAGCGATCGCTGATGATGGCTGCGTCGATCAGTTCGACGAATGCTGCGGCCATCGGGGAGCAAGGCAGTCGTCGGCCGTCAAGCGTGTACACCTTAGGTGATCAAGGTCATGCTTGATATCAACCAGATCCCCATATGAGTCATGGGGGTCGGCGATCCGCAAAGTTCGATAGTCACAATCGTACTGCTAGGCGCGGACCAACGCGAAGAGGACCTGTTGGGTAGTACCCCGCAAAATCGTATGTACACCACGGCGGCGTCAGCAGGCATAAAGTTACCGTCCGTCCTGCAGAATTTCGTGGCTATCACCACCGTCGAACACGGCCTTTCAGGACGTAGCCGTCCGAGTTGACAAAAATAACGTCACCGGCGTCCTGCCGAGCAGCGTGCCGCAGAGCAGCCATGCTCACTGCGTACGACAGTGTTTTGGCGCTGAACAGCAGCCAAGGCGTGGCGGCGGCACCAGTGGCGAGCAGCCCACGGTCCAATGCCGATTGCCGCTACGCCGGCGCGCCGCACCACCGCCACCCGACCAAGCAGAGGGTTGACCACTACGTAGGTCGTCGGCGCTGAGCCGATCTCCCGACCGCGGCTGTAGATCAATCGCAGCGCGCCTTCGTAAACGGTAGTCGCAATTCATCTTGCGCGGCCACGTCGATGGCATGCCGCCAGTGCGGCAAGTCCAGTTCGGGTAGGTCCATCAAGTGAACGGCTACAGATGTGGCTCGACCAGACAAGCCCGGTCGTCGCGGAACGGCAGCGTCTCAAAGACGACCGTCACCGCGAACTACGGCGAAATCGTCGGCGTGCAACAACAGCGTTCCCGGTGTATGGATCTCGCCGTCCAACGTGACTATCACACCCGACCACACCCGACATAAAATAATAATAATTTTAGAGCCTTAATGGCCCGTGCCGCGAACGTGCGGCTAGCCGCACGTTCGTCGACCAACGAGTAACTGGCCTTCACGCTCGTCGGCCAGTCTGTAAAGTTGAAGCGTGAACCGCGTCGACGACAATGCAAAGCGAAGCGATGAAGTGGGGGCACTTCCCGCTTGCGGGAGAGAGCGGCGCACGTGAACGCAGTCCCCGCACCCGATCCTGGACCTGACGCGGGCGCTATCTGGCACTTCGGCGATCCGCTGGGCGAACAGCGGGCGGCCGAAATCGATGCTGTGTTAGTGGACCGCTCACACCGAGCGATGCTCACGTTGATCGGCAACGACCGGAAAACCTGGCTGCACAGCATCTCCACCCAGCATGTAAGCGAACTCCCCGATGGTGCTAGCACGCAGAATCTCAGCCTTGACTGTCAAGGTCGGGTTGAGGACCACTGGATACAGACTGAACTAGGGGGTAACACTTATCTCGATACCGAACCCTGGCGGGGTGAGCCGCTGCTGGGGTACCTGCGCAAGATGGTGTTCTGGTCCGAGGTAACCCCGGGCAGCGCTGACATGGCCATGTTGTCACTTATGGGTCCACGACTGACTGAGCAGGCGGTGCGCAATGCGCTTTACCTGGATGCGCTGCCCGACGAGTCGACGGCGGTTCCGCTAACCGCTGGGAGCTTCGTGCGCCGGATGCCCGGCACCCCCGCAGACCACATCGAACTGGACCTACTGGTACCGCGTCGTGAGTCGGCCGACTGGCAGAGTCGTTTGGCGAGGGCGGGCGTCCGGTTGGCCGGGATGTGGGCCTATGAAGCCCACCGCGTGGCAGCGCTCCGCCCACGGCTGGGCGTCGACACCGATCAGCGCACCATACCGCACGAAGTGGGTTGGATCGGTGGTCCCGGCGAAGGCGCCGTGCATCTGGACAAAGGCTGCTATCGCGGCCAAGAGACCGTCGCACGGGTGCACAACTTGGGTAAACCGCCTCGGATGTTGGTGTTGTTACATCTCGACGGCTCGGTGGAACAGCCCGCGACGGGCGATGCGGTGTTGGCCAACGGTCGCGCCGTCGGACGCCTCGGAACCGTAGTGGAGCACGTAGACCTAGGACCGGTGGCGCTGGCGCTGCTGAAACGGGGGCTGCCGACCGACACCGAACTGACTATCGAGCCGGAAGACCCGCAAGGCGAGTCGGTCGCAGCGGTGATCGACGCCGACTCGTTGCCAGCAGCCGACGAGATTGGCGTGGGACGACTGGCGGTCGAGCGGTTACGCGGACGATGAGTTGAAGACTACAATTACGGTCGTCCGCCACAGCACGAGGAGGGGACGGCGACACCCTGCCGCAAGGCGCGGTAAACTGTTAGCAGGACAATAAAGAAAGTAAAGACACCAAGAGATCGGAGCCGTCTACTTGTTAGGCCGCTCCGTTATTTCGCGAGGGGGTTCCCCCATGGGCCGAGGCCGTGCTAAGGCTAAGCAGACCAAGGTTGCTCGAGAACTTAAATACAGCTCCCCGCAGACCGACTTCCAGCGGCTTCAGCGCGAGCTATCAGGGACGGGTACCGCCGATCCCGGCCAGCTAGACGGAGACGACCGGTTAAGTGAAGACTCATGGGATGAGGACGCCTGGCGCCGCTAGCACTTTTAACCCCGTCGTGCCGATTCGGACTGCATCGGCACGACGGGGTTAGTTTGCGTTAAGCGCAGTTCATTAAAATCTCGGGTGCTGCCCGACCAATTTTGCCCGCGGGCCTTCTTTGTCGCCTTTGCAGACAGTGCCCAGCACCCAGCAGTCCAAATGACGTGCGGTCAGTATCGCCAAAGCACGGTCGGTATCTTCAGGCGCGACCACGGCGATCATGCCGACACCCATGTTGAACGTCTTTTCCATCTCCTCACGCACGATCCTGCCACGCTGGGCTATCATGGTGAACACCGGTGCAGGTGTCCACGTGCCGCGATCGACTTCGGCGACCAATCCGTGCGGGATCACGCGGTGCAGATTGCCGGCCAGCCCGCCACCGGTAACGTGGCAGAAGGTGCGGACGTGGGTTTCGGCCGCCAATGCCAGACAGTCTTTGGCGTAAATGCGGGTGGGCTCCAATAGCTCCTCGCCCAGGGTGCGACCGAACTCCTCCACATAACCGGACAGATTCATTCGATCGATCTCGAGTAGGACCGCGCGAGCCAGCGAGTATCCGTTGGAATGGAGACCCGAAGACCTCAGCGCGATGATTACGTCACCGGGTTTGACACGGCCTGGGCCCAGGGTATCACTGGCCTCCACAATGCCGACGCCGGTTGCCGAGATGTCGTAGTGGTCGGCTTCCATCAAGCCAGGGTGTTCTGCAGTCTCACCACCCAGCAATGCACAGCCCGCGAGCATGCACCCCTCGGCAATACCACCGAAGATCGCGCTCAGCCGTTCCGGCATCATTCGGCCGACGGCAATATAGTCCTGCAAGAACAGCGGCTCAGCGCCGCAGACCACCAGGTCGTCGACCACCATCGCTACCAGGTCCAGGCCAACGGTGTCGTGCTTGTCCATCGCCTGAGCGACTGCCAGCTTGGTACCAACACCGTCGGTGGAGGCCGCCAGCACCGGTTCGCGATAGCCGCCGCGCAGAGCGAACAATCCAACGAATCCTCCTAGCCCTCCGCGCACCTCGGTTCTGATAGCCTCAACTGCCATCGGCTTGAATAACTCGACCACGCGGTCACCTGCTTCAATATCTACCCCTGCCGACGCATAGGTGATGCCGTGATTGCCCAGCTGGTTTCCGGGGCTTTTTCCGGGATCCATCATCGCGATATAAGGTTACCGGGTGTCGCACACCGTCGGAATCAGGTACTGCAGTACTGCATTTGGGCCGTTGCCCACCAAGCACCCTGTGGCGCTGACACTCACATAGTGTCAGCGCCAAACGCAATTTTCGTCCGCATCGACTGAGACTTGATCAGCAACCAGATCTCCTAGCCCGGACTCACTCACCGCTTTGGCAAGGATATGCTCAATGACATTTTTGCCCAACGCGGTTTCACTGGGCAGCTCGATGGGATACCTACCGTTAAAGCAAGCATAACACAGCCGCGAAGCAGGCTGCTCGGAAGCCGCAATCATGCCCTGCAGCGAGATGTAGCCCAGTGTGTCGGCGCCGATGCCCTGCCGTACTGCCTCGAGCATATCCTCCTCGTCTGCGACGACGTTAGCGATCAATTCGGCCGGCGATGGGAAGTCGATGCCGTAAAAACAGGGCCACTTGACCGGTGGTGAAGCGATGCGCACGTGCAGCTCGACAGCACCGGCCTCGCGCAGCATTCGCACCAGCGCACGCTGGGTGTTCCCCCGCACAACCGAGTCGTCAACAACAATCAACCGTTTGCCGCGGATCACTTCTTTGAGTGGATTGAGCTTCAGCCGGATGCCGAGCTGACGGATGGTTTGCGACGGCTGGATGAATGTGCGTCCGACGTATGCGTTCTTCATCAGACCCTGCCCGTAAGAGATGCCGGATTCCTGCGCGTATCCCACCGCAGCGGGAGTGCCTGATTCGGGCACACCGATCACTAAATCGGCCTCGACCGGGCATTCGCGGGCAAGTCGACGACCTATCTCCACCCTGGTGCCGTACACCGACCGTCCGGCTAACGTGCTGTCGGGCCGTGCCAGGTAGACGTATTCAAAAACGCAACCCTTGGGCGTAGGCTTGGCGAAGCAAGTGGACCGTACCCCGTCGGCGTCGATGGCCAGCAATTCGCCCGGCTCGATGTCGCGGACAAACGAGGCGCCGACGATATCGAGCGCCGCCGTTTCAGAGGCCACCACCCAGCCGCGGTCCAGTCGTCCAAGCGACAGCGGCCGTACCCCATGCGGGTCCCGGCAGGCATAGAGAGTACTCTCATTCATGAATGTCAAGCAGAACGCGCCCCGCACGGTCGGCAGTAATTCTAGCGCAGCTTGTTCCAGGGTCGAATCGGCCGCACCGTGAGCTAATAGCGCGCCTAGGATGTCGGAATCCGTTGTCGCTGGGCTCGGGCAGCGTTTTGCTATCAACCCCGCGTCGCGGGCACGTGCGGCAAGCTCAGCGGTGTTGACCAGGTTTCCGTTGTGCCCCAACGCAACCCCAGTTCCGGTAGCGACGTTGCGGAAAACAGGCTGGGCATTTTCCCAGGTGGTGTCGCCGGTAGTGGAGTAGCGGCAATGCCCGATGGCAACGTGACCCTCCATCGCCGCCAACGTCTGCTCGTCGAACACTTGACTAACTAAGCCAAGGTCTTTGAAGACCAGCACTTGCGATCCATCAGCGACAGCGATCCCCGCAGCTTCCTGGCCGCGATGTTGCAACGCGTATAGGCCGAAATAGGTGAGTTTGGCTACTTGTTCACCCGGAGCCCAGACCCCGAATACACCGCACTCTTCGCGGGGCGAGCTGAAATCCCGCCCGGGTTGCTGGACGGTCACGATTTGGCAGCTCCCTGGGGCGCAGTTGGTGACGTAACGCAGTCTACGGCCGGCACGGCCCAGTCGACTAATCTGTGGCACGTGTTTAGGTGCCAGGCACCTACCCCGACAGCTAAACACATAGTTCAGCCAACTACGTACAACGGAGATTAATTAATGGCATCCACACCTCGATGTCACCGGCACGCGAGCCAGACATGTGCAGCGCACCGGTCGCCACCGCCTCCATTAGTTGCATCAGCCCCGTAGCAACCAGCAGCCACGTCCGCGGATCGGTCTCGACGACATTGGGTGGCGTCCCACGAGTGTGGCTGGGCCCAGAAACACACTGCACCGCCACGTACGGCGGGATCCGGACCTCGACGCTGGCCCCGGGGGCCAGCGTCGCCAGGGTGCGCACAGTGAGCCGAACCGCCGTAGCCACAGCGTCCCGGTCAGGCGACGGCAAAGTTCTGTCCTCCAGCCAGCCCACAAGAGCGAGGACGGATTGCCGAGTCTTTGCCGGATCAGCTCTATCACAAACAGCCATAGCTTAAGTCTCAGAATCATGGAGCGTCGTCGTTGGGGGTCACACCCAACCATACAAGGCCATCGGCTTGGTGTCGCTGATGGTAGCCCTTATCGTCCTGGGCGTGTATTTGCGGTTTCGCGGGGATGTGACGCTGAAGACACAGTCGACAACGGTGGCTTCACGGACAAGTTTGATGACAGCTCCAGGTACAGTAGTCCCTTAACAACAAGGCCGAGATCGGCCGGGTAACCAGCACCTCCGAGAGAGAACCCAAGACGGTATCCAGCGAACAAGTTCGTGCTGAAGGTGGATCCTAAGAACCTCGGGCTGATTCCGGGCAAACTCATGGTCAACATCAAAGCTGCTACTGTGTTCGGTGGTAAGTACGTGTCGTGCAAGTCGCCGCAGGCCACGCTGCCGCTACCCATCACTCCATCCCAGGTGATTGACGCGCCATCGACCACCACGGAGATCAATCAGGTTGTTCGAGACGTTGACGACCATCATCGAGAAGGTTGATCCGGTCAAGCTGAACCCGACACTGAACGTGGTCGCCTAAGCGCTGAGCAAGTTAGGCAACCAGGCCGGTGCTTCACTCATCGACGGCAATGTGCTCCTCGATGACGTGAACCTCCAACTGCCCCAAAATCCAGGCTAACAAACAACAATTGGCGAAGCCGGGTTGACCATTTACGCCAACACCTCACCGGACATGTGGGATGTTATTTAGACATGCGGTGACCCTGACGCACACCATCAACCAGCAGCAACGCGATCTGTATGGCGTGCTGTTAGCGGCTACCGGATTCGGCAATATGAGCGAGTAGGTACTCGAACAGAGCCGGTCATTCCTGACATGTGGTAACGCCGATCTGGGCACCTTCAGCCAGTTGCCCAACATAGCTATGGCCCCGCAACCTTCTGCACCATCCCCAACTTCGCCTAAGTAGCGCCCAAGTTGCACAGCATGGCTAGGCAATAACAGCTACGCGCTAGGAGCCCACGCTCGGTCGCCAATGCCGAAGCGCCCAACTCGTACAATCTCTCCGGAGAACCCGACCCGAACTAACGCCGGGAGGTGGTCCCGGTAGCAAACCGAGCGCAAACGATCACCCAAAAACCCTGGCCCGCCCCCCTGCTCGTGTCGTACACCGGCGTGAACTTAGCCCCGTACAACACACTTCGAGCCCGGATCACCGCTAGCGGTCGAATACGTGTGGGAGCCGCCCACCATTGGGTAACGACACCATCAACCCGTAAAAATTTTTATGCTGCAGCAAATTCGACCGTAACAAGCCAATAACGTCTGAATCTGGACGCCTCCGAAGGGCCCAAGACCATGGCCCCTAGCGTACATCAACCCACTGCCACGACAGCTCCTCATACCCCTGCGCTAGACTAGAGATAGCTAAACGAGAATTTTTCCACTCGGAACTAAATTTGATATGGCTATAGTTGTAACCGAAAGGCTACCCGCAGGTAACTGCAGGTTACTAAGCCTTGATGTCTTGCAAGAGATATCGACCAGCCGGCATCATATAGATTGCGAGCTCCCTTTGCCTGCGTATCCCCAGAATCCCTAATCTTGCGCCGATGCGTGGTTCGTGAGGTTCCCTCGGTGTCGAGGTTAAACTATTTCACTAAGGCGGTGTTTCGATGAGCAAGATTGTTTCACGCGAAGACGATCGGCCCGTGCGGCGCACCCTTGACCCCATCATTGTTACCCGGCAAGGAAAGATTGCCCGGCTCGAGTCCAGTTTGACCCCGCACGAAGCACAGATCGAAGATTTGATCTTTCTGCGAAAGGCGTTGAACAGAGCTGATATTCCTTTCTTACTTATCCGCAACCACAAAAACCGGCCTGTTCTTGCCATCAATATCAAACTGCGCCCCGCTGTCGAACGCGCGCTCGTCACCGCGTGTGCCAGCGAACCTATGTACGCCAAAACAACAGATGAGCGCGGGATTTCTCCTGTGCTAGTGGCCAAGGGTCAATTATCGCAGTCGATCGATCCACGTATCATGCGGTTGTATCGACGACGGATTGCACCGGGAGGATTTCGTTTCGGTTCGAGATTCGGTGTCGAACTGCAGTTCTGGTCCTTCGAGGAGACCCTGATCCGCTGCCCGGTGGAAAACTCCTTGACCCGCAAAGTGCTACCGCGCAAAGAAATAACACCTGCCACCATAAAGCTCTACGGATACAAGTGGCATACCATTGATGGGATGTTCGCCCCGCACGCGAGTGATGTCACGTTTGACATCGATCTGGTGTTCTCGTGGGTCGACGGTAGCGATCCAGAATTTCGAACACGTCGGGCAGCCCAAATGTCACACCATGTAGTAGGCGAAGGCGACGACGCTGACGCGCGGATCCGACAGATCGACGAGTTGAAATATGCCTTGCGGTCGGTGAACATGTTTGCTCCGTGGATCCGGCGCATCTTCATCGCAACAGATTCGGTCCCGCCGTCATGGTTAGCCGATCACCCAATGATCACAATTGTCCCCGCGAAGGACCACTTTTCAGCTAGGTCGGCGTTGCCAACCTACAATTCACACGCGGTGGAAAGCCAGTTGCACCGCATCACCGACCTCAGCGAGCATTTCCTGTACTCCAATGACGACATGTTTTTCGGTCGCCCACTCAAAGCAAGCATGTTTTTCTCCCCGGGCGGAGTGACCAAGTTCATCGAAGCCAAGACCCGTATAGGATTAGGAACTAACGATCCAACGCGCAGTGGCTTTGAGAATGCGGCCCGAGTTAACCGCCAGCTCCTCTTACGGCGATTTGGACAGCTGATTACGCGCCATCTGGAACACACCACGGTTCCACTACGCAAGAGCGTGCTGTTCGAGATGGAACAAGAATTCCCGGAAGAATTCGCCCGAACCCAAGAAAGTATGTTCCGGTCCAGAACAGATATATCGGTTACCAATTCGCTTTACCATTACTACGCGCTGATAACTGGACGCGCTGTCCAACAAGAAAAAGCCAAAGTTCTGTACGTGGACACCACCTCGTACACAGGCCTCGACTTACTTCCCGAGCTGCGGAAGCGTCGCAACTACGACTTTTTCTGCCTCAATGACGGGAGTTTCCCCGAAGTTCCCGCAACGGAGCGCGCAAAACGGGTCATCAGTTTCCTGGAACGCTACTTTCCAATACCGGCGCCCTGGGAAAAGGTCGCGACGAACGTCAATCGCCAAGACTTTGCGTCACCGATGGTGTCAGCACCATTGGAGGATCGGCAAACAGCGAATCCCGCCCACACGGCTCGATAAACAGACCGCTTTCGGCGATATCGCGTCGCGCCTGGGCAGGAGAGACAAAGGTACCCACCATATTGCCAATCCCCAATGGAATCACGGAGTGCACCACTGTGTCTTGGTAGACGTGCACAAGATTGCAGCCCTGAGCGCCGTCTCGACCACGCGTTCCGCCTGCGACAACTGTTAAATCTTGCGTGTAGCAGGTCGCCGAGGCGACTGACACCGGAATGCCGACGAAGGTAGCGTTCGTTGAGTAATGCAGGTGACCGGCCAAAATGGCACGAATATCGCTACCCTTTAGCACCCGGCCAAGCGAAGCCTGGTCGCGTAGTTCCACCGTTACCGCCATGTCTAAGACACTTGGAATCGGCGGATGATGTAACGCCAGGATAGTCCCATCCGGGGCTGAGGTTGTCAACTCGTCGGCAAGCCAATCTAATTGCGATGCAGTGATTTCTCCGTAATGACGACCCGGCACCGACGTGTCCAAGGTGATGACCCGTAGCCCGTCGACCCTGCTTACGCGGTCCAGCGGCGCCATGGAGGGCGCCTCATCCAGCAACAACGTGCGTAGTGCGACCCGATTATCATGGTTGCCCATCACCCAGAAGAATTCGGCATCCAGCTCGGCAGCGAACGACTCAACCAGGCATCGAAGCTTTCGGTATGCCTCCGGCTCGCCCCGATCGGCCAAATCGCCGGTAAAGATGATTGCGTCGGGACGCAGCCGGGAGTGCTTCAGCTGCGCGAACAATTCGCCGAGCCGGCCGTCAGCGTCGACCGCCCCGTAGAGAGAACCGTCCGAAATGAGATGCGTGTCGCTAATGTGCAGAAGGACGTAATCCGGCCGCGGATGCTCCGCGGCCCTGAGTCTATGCACCTAAGGTGCCAACCCCTTCCATGATTAATTGGCTTTACATAAATGTAACATTCAGTGTAGCTCGCTCCGACAAGCAACTACGGGCACTTGGAGTCGTTCCGCTACGCTAACCTCAATTTTTCGCGGCCCACTTATCCGAAAAATCGCGGCAGCACCGCCTCGGACGTCATACGCAGTTCTGCCAGGGACACGGTGAATTGTCCCCGAACCTCTATCGAGTCCGAACCTTGATCGACCACGCCGACACGCATAGCTGGCAAACCCCGCGCCTCACACATCGACCGAAACCGGCTTTCCTCGGGGCGTGGCACAGCTACTAGCACCCGACCTGCTGATTCGGAAAAGAGCATAACGAACGGATCAGCATCTTCGGGAAGCACTATGCGACAACCAGTTTCACCCGCCAACGCCGATTCCACGATAGCTTGGGCGAGGCCACCTTCGGACAGGTCGTGAGCCGCCGATACCAGCTCGTCGCGCGACGCCGAACTCAGCACCTCGGCCAGCAGCTTCTCACGCGCCAAGTCCACCATGGGCGGCAGCCCACCCAGGTGGCCAGCTATCACTTGTGCCCAGACCGATCCGTCTAACTCGTCATAGGTGTCACCCAGTAGCATCAAGATCTCTCCAGGTCCAGTGCCTAAATACGTGTGGATACGTCTAGCTACGTTATCCAAGACACCGAGCACCCCAACCACCGGCGTGGGCAAGATCGCCGCCGCCCCAGTCTGGTTGTAGAAACTGACGTTGCCGCCGGTTACCGGAATCCCCAGGGAAGCACAACCATCAGCCAGCCCCCGCACAGCCTGCGCGAACTGCCACATAACCCCTGGATCTTCGGGTGAACCGAAGTTGAGACAGTTGGTCACCGCGACCGGGGTGGCACCGGTGACAGCCACGTTGCGGTACGCCTCAGCCAGCGCCAGTTGGGCACCGGCGTAGGGATCCAGTTGAGTATAGCGTCCAGACGCGTCGGTCGACAAAGCAATACCGCGGCCGGTGGACTCATCGATACGCAGCACACCGCCGTCGGCGTGCTCGGCCAAGACGGTGTTGCCGCGCACATACCGATCATACTGCTCGGTGATGAAAGCCCGGCTGCACAAGTGCGGACTACCTAGCAGCGCTAGCAAAGTCGCACGCAGCTCGTTTCCAGTAACCGGTCGCGGCAATCCTTTCGATGAATCCGCGTTCAAGGCGTCCTGTGATTCAGGGCGGGCGACGGGCCGCTGATACACCGGTCCCTCGTGGGCCACGGTGCGCGGCGGCACGTCGACGACCGTCTCGCCGTGCCAGGTGATCCTTAGCCGGTCGCCTTCGGTGACCTCACCGATCACCGTGGCCAGCACCTCCCATTTGCGGCAGACCGCGAGAAAGGCACCCACGTTCTCCGGTGCAACCACCGCGCACATGCGCTCCTGCGATTCGCTGCAGAACACCTCGGCGGGCGTCATATCCTTCGCGCGGAGCGGGACGGTGTCGAGTTGAATCACCATTCCACCGTCCCCAGCTGATGCCAACTCCGAAGTGGCACAAGATAATCCTGCCCCTCCTAAGTCTTGGATGCCGATCACCAGCCTGCCCGCATACAATTCCAGACAGCACTCGATGAGCACCTTCTCCATAAAGGGGTCACCCACCTGAACCGACGGGAGGTTCTTACGCGATCCTTCAGCATCGAAGGTGTTCGACGCCAACACCGAGACCCCGCCGATACCGTCGAACCCGGTACACGCGCCGAACAAGATGATCTTGTTACCCGCACCCGAGGCAAACGCCAAATGAAGATTCTCCTGGCGTAATACGCCGACACACAACGCATTCACCAGAGGGTTGCCATCATAGCACGCGTCGAAGACAGTCTCGCCGCCGATGTTGGGCAAGCCCAGCGAGTTGCCGTAGCCGCCGATACCGCGGACCACGCCGCCCAGCACGCGGCGGGTATCGAGCGCATCGGCGGCACCGAACCGAAGCTGGTCCATCACGGCGACAGGTCGGGCACCCATCGCTATGATGTCTCGCACGATGCCGCCAATGCCAGTTGCGGCCCCCTGGTACGGTTCGACGTAAGAAGGGTGGTTGTGCGATTCCACCTTGAAAGTGACGGCCCAGCCGTCACCGATGTCGACAACACCAGCATTTTCGCCGATACCGGCCAGCATTCCGGCACGCATTTCCTCGGTGGTGGTTTCACCGAAGTAACTCAGGTGAACTTTGGAGGACTTGTACGAACAGTGCTCACTCCACATCACCGAATACATCGCCAGCTCGGTGTCCGTGGGCCGCCGACCCAGAATTTCGCGAATTCGCCGGTACTCGTCGTCTGTGAGGCCCAACTCAGCAAACGGTTGCGGCTGGTCGGGGGTGACCGCGGCATGTTCAACGGTGTCAATCACGCGTATGAGCCTGCCCAAACCGGATAATTCACGCCGCTAGTCTAAAGTCCCCGTAGCCTTAGCTCGCGTGCAGGACCCACAACAAAAACCAGATGGCACTGCCCAGCGTGGTCCAGATAATGGGGCGGTGTCTCGTCACTGGCCGCTGTGCGACCTGCGGATAACCACCCGGCTATTACATTGCAGCTACCTACCGAAGGCTGTGTGACCAGCTGATCGACACCTTCTCGAGGAAGCGCACAACCTTGACCTGATGCCATTTCTCGATTCCTGGACACAAATGACTCGTGAGGAGGCGCCTTTCAAAACCCTCTCATACCTTTGACAGAAATTGGGCGAGTTCAAACCAGACTACTGGGCCCTGCCACTCACCGTTGTCATAGACGGGAAAGTGGTCGGTATCCAGGCCCGCAACGCGAGAGACGTCCCGATCATTCACGAAAGTATAGCCGTATAGTCCGGATCATGATTAGGATTACCCGACCAAAGCCAAGGCTATTTCTCCAAAATGCATTATTTTGCAATGTATTTCGTGTTTTCCGTGCTCGGACCGCAGGTCGCAACCTTAGCGCCGTAACGACTAACAAGACAACGGCGTGGCACGTGAGGAAGCTCTGGCCGAGCAGCTGCGATTCCGGCTGAACCGCGACAATTGGCAGCAGCATTGCACCGCCGAAGTGCAAGGCTTCGACAGCTGCCGAGCGGTCTTTAGCCTCTAGTAAGTGGCCACCGTCGTCGAACGTGCGGCCAGCTTCACATTCGAGCACGATACCAACCGACTAGATTCGCCGGATCACTGCAATCGAATCCACGTTGAGCGCCCTACCTACAGACCCTACGCCTTTAGAACAGGTCGGCAGAAAACGCCTGCAGCGCGGCTGCGTAGACGGCCACGTCGTGAGCACCCATCAATTCCCCCGCCGAGTGCATCGCAAGTTGGGCAGCACCGACACCGACATGAGAATACCAGTCGAGCGGAAGCCAGCGGCCCGATCGTCGAACCACACGGTCGGTCAGCGCAATGCTCGTGACGCTGCAATCCGACCCCGGCTGGCTGGCAGGCCACCTCGAACGCCGCTGCTGTGCTCCCGTCGGTGGCATACCGCAGATTCGGGTGCACCTTGAGTACCGGGGGCCCGCGTTGACCTCAATGAGATAGCTGGGCTCGTGACACTCCGGGTAATTCGGGTGCGTAGCGTGCGCCATATCGGCTGAGGCTAACAGCGAAGCGGGCAACCGTCGCAGGTAATCGTCCCGACCACCACCAGCCGCTAGCACGATACGTCCCAAGACGATGCTCAGCAGGTTTGACTGCGCACCACGGTCTGAGGTCGAGCCAACCTCTCATGGTCAAAGAGCGCCATCACGAGGAGGCAGTCGTGCGGCGCCGAGGCCAATAACGCCTCCATACCCGCATAGCGGTTTACCGGGTTATCCAGCCGGGGGCACTGAGCAGGCTGGCGTCGGCACCGACCACCATCGACGGGGACCAGATCATGCGTCATCAGTTCGACGGCCAACAGGTCAGCCGCGGCCACGCCGGTGCGCTCAGCGACGTACTCCAACAACGACCCAGCTTTGTCTCCAGCACCCCATACCTACCGCGTTGACGTGGCGCTGCGGATCCAAGGTGAGCGACTTACGGTCTTCGGCTAGCTGGATGGCCAGCTGCGGCACCCGCAGAATCGGATCGTCTATCCGAACGAGCCGGTCGGTGATCCCAAAACCTTTACCCGCCAAGCGCACCGATAACCGTACACTGATGCCTAGATCGCGATCCAGCGAGGAGTTGAGCCAGGCTCCCCATAGGGCTGCAATGCGACCACCTGCCAGCCGGCTACCCGCCCCCGGTCCGGATGCTGCTTGACTCGAAGAGTCGGGCTATCGGTATGTGCACCCACTACGCGAAACGGGGCGTGTGCCCTGACGCCCTGACCCACACTCCAAGCAACCAGATAACCAGCGTGGACAGTGAATTATCGACCCGGCTGGTCCGGCCAACGCTCGACCTCGCTGAGTTCGGTGTAACCGGCGTCTAGTAGCCGACCGGCCACAGTAAATGCAGACATGAAACGGCGAGGGGGACGCGTTGATGAATGCGCAAAGGTATGCAGCGCTAGCCGGCATGACCAACATCATGGCTGTCGGTAACGACGTGGCCGACGCAAAGGCCGGCCTAGTACCTCCGGTTCAACCGCAATTTACACTCGTACCGTTGACGCCTACCGTGATATTTCTTGAAGTCACCATCAACATTAACGGCGAAGCAACTGTGCACGACTGCACGACACCTGCCTGGGTGGTCCGGGTTAATGCGCGTAATTCGCTCCTAAGAAAGGCTAACCAACCCTACTTATCATATAGTGGCTCTGAATCCGGTCTAACGCCTGGAATCGACTGTTTTTACGACTCTAAACCTGCAGAACTACATCCGCCCGTCGAACTGACCTAGACTAAGGCACACCGACCCTGCGACTTACGGAGATCTGTTGTTTCACCTTCACGCCGATAAGTATAGACGTGATATTTCTAGCTGGCTAGCATAGTACTCAAAGTTAATAGCAAGTGTAATAACCGTTGTCGACAACGGTAAACGGCTTCCAATTTTCCGATAAAAGTTGTCTGTTGGTCTTTGTCGAATACGCTGAACGCCTTACGGCACAATCGCTATCAGCACAGGTGCGATCGGCGACGAAGATCCCGACTTAGCCGGCTCATGCTACGTTCATGTGCAGAAATACGTTCACGACATGCGGTCGTGGGAGTCCCTGACAGTCACCGAACAGGAACGGATAATCTGCAGCACCAAGCTGGAAGACATCGAGCTCAACGATGACGTGAAGCCAACGACGGTTTGGGGCCCAAGTTTGACTCTCCGACAGTCGCGTGGTCTGGTTCGAAAACCTCAAAGCTTCCCTACGTCGTTTGTGCGCCTAAACTGCTTGCCTAGGCTCACTTCCCGTTCTTACAGCGGTTACTGGCGATGCGGGCCGCAGTGCCGATCGCACGGTCCACCACCAGTAAAGAATGCTCTGATCTTGCGGCGCGAGTGAAAACGGATACGGCGATAGGCGTTTCATTGGGCAAGTTGATAACAACTACTTGGCTTCAGAGCGAAGCGATCGTGTCAGGCTTTCCTGCAAAGCTGATCTAACGCTGCGGTAAGCCCGATTTGATGCGGTGAAGCTAGACTTGCTGCGCCAGCAACACCACACATGTACCTACACGCGTAGGGTGATGCAATGGTGTTGGTCCAGATGGCGACCAGTATTGCATTGCTATTGGCCGCGCTGGTGGCGTTGGTTCGATCGGAGTCGTAGATGGACATCGAATTCGCACTGTCGCTGCTGCCTAGAGCAATGGTCACTGTGTAGCGGTGTCTGCACACCTATGTCACGGATAAGTTGCTCATATAGTGCGACAACGCCGCCGACCACACGTGTAAATGCCCACTCGACTTCGTCAATGATCTCGCTCATACAAAACAGGCCGACCACGGCGAACAGGATATCAGCGGCGACGTTGTCCGATAAAACAACCATGGACCGTGCGCGGCTGCGTCAACTTAACCGTGACCGAATCGAGGAATGTGCTGCAGCCAGGTTGGTACTGGGGTGCAATCGATCGTCCTGATGATTACTCGTGCACTGGGATCGAGTTCGCCACGATCGAATGACCGAGCCACCGCAGCGAGCAGAAGAACCCTGTAGATCGATGCTGCGGCTATCGGTTCATCTGCATAGAAGTGGCTCACCAACTCGACTGTGCTTACCGGGTGCGTCTGCAACCGGAGTCGACTAACACGGCCTGGATCTGGCCGCTGAACTAGTTCCTCGATTTACACTCCGCAGTCCTTGACTCAGGATGTCGACCGGTCGTTGGAAGCGATTCACGTCTGCTGTTGCTACACGCACCATCAGACTAGATTTCTGGCGGATTCTCCTGCGGTGCGCAATGCCAACAAGATTCGGTGATTGTCCGGTAGTAATGCCAATACACTAGCCAGATAGTACAACACTAGATGACATCGCGAAGCGACTACGCTGTCACCATCGGTGAGTCTAGGCCATGCGCGCAACCTGTCGATGAGCTGGTCATGGCTTGGCGAGCTGTGCGCCCGCGGTGGAGCGGCACAGTATATGCCCGCTCAGCATCTGGATCTGAGGAAAAGTCGCCTGTGCGGCGTGGTACTCACTTGGCCACAAGAACCAACGGGGGAATTCGTGTTGTTGGCTGCCCTGAATTTCACCAAGAGCGCAGGATGTTCGACGACCGAGATATCAAGATCACGCAATCGTAAAAGATCAGCAAGGTCCACGGTACTTCCGGTCATGATGAAGATCCGGGGGTACAGATCCGTAATCGATTCACGCACCGCTGTAACGCATGCACTCAAGCAAGCAGTCATAGATTGCCGTAGTGAAGCCAATTCGCAGCCGACGTAGTAGGCCGCTTAGCCGAGCAGCTTCTTCGAACAATCGGTCGGTGTCCCCAACAACAAGGCAAACGTGCGAGAGTAAGGGCAGCTCCATGGATTGGTCACCACGACGCCTGTGGGCTTGCGCTCGAATAGTGACAGAAGCAACGTCTGCTCCAGCCGTCGCATTCCCTGAGAAACCAGGGGACTCAGTCACTCCCAGAACGTCAGAAGCGCGACCAAAATGGCCACTTGCTCAGCGACGGCGACAAAGTAGCGCAAGTGCCTGATCACGTCCAAGAATCAATGAACCCTTCCACGCCCATCGCAGGCAATAATTACGCTTCCTAAACCCTGCTGAAAAGCATTTATACACATTGGTTCACACTATGAACGGTTTAGCGAAATAGGCGCATAGCCAGGTTCCGTGCTTGACTACCCCCGTCACAACCAAAACCTGTGTCGCTCGAGGAGGAACATAGACGCAAGACATGGGGATTGTAGCCATAGATATATGCAAAATACCGTATCGGACGAGACCGTCATGGCCTCGGTGAGACTCAGTTGGTCAACCGATCCCCAACACTTGATCGGTCTGATCTGCAAAGGCCTGATGACCGGTCTGATAGCGGCTACGGCGGTAACAGTACCGGCGTACCGGTGCAGAGAAGGGTCCAAGCCGACCCTGGTCCGCTCCGACGGAGCGCTGACTGTTCTCTGGCTCGGGTCGACTCACTGCCACACTGACGCCTCCCTGGTAGCAAACCCTGAATTAGGCACTTTGACAGGCCAAGTTGCCGACACGATGACCGAGCAGCTCTTGTGGACGCAAGGCGAGCGAGTACCGATAGAGCCCAGATCAACCACTAAGGTGATGATCGCAGCCGCTGCACTGCTAACGCTCAATCGCGATGCTCAGCTCACGTGTCGTTATCCCTGCCTGAGCCAACAGGCCAGCACTAATCATGTTAATCGGTGTAGGTGACTCCAGCCCTCTGAGCGGCGCCACTTGATAAGCAAAGTTGGCTTACCGACGCAACACACATCGGCGACCTAACCCAGCAGGTTCGCTGCAGCGGCTGCACCCCGACTTCTATACAGGTGTACGCGTTGCAGTTCTCCGGCGCCGAAATGGCTCCGGGCTAGGACCTCGCCGATACCGACGGTAGATGTCGCCCCTATCGAATTCGGTGATGCTCGATGGTGGACGGACCCAACCTGCCACTGCTGACTCGGCTTGTTAGCACACGCTAGCCCTTGATGCCTACCACACACTCACCAACGCACTCGGGCAACACAATACGGAGATCGCAGCACTCCAGCAGCAATACGAACAGTTCTAAGTACAGTACGGTAAATCAACGGATTTCTTTATTTTTCGCGTGTTGCAGACGATTTCTAAGTTGACTCCGTGACATCAACAGCAACCGATCACCAGCAAACCGAGTCAGTTCAACAGAAGCTATTTTGTACATATTAGCGCGAATCAACGAGTCGCCATATAGTTTTGAGCTGATACGGTTTTCGTTTAACCATGCGTCTCGTCCATCCGAAGCTTCTACGCATCGAAGTATCGACCTAGGCACAGCGAAACATCACAGTCCCCTCGATTGTTCGGTTTAGCAGCGGAATCGAAGTCGCGGTGGAATCCATCCAAGCTTCCCATGAGTGCTTCTTCAGCTGGTTAGCTCCCGAAATAGCCATTCTAGAGGATGACACAAAACGAATCACGATAGGATGGAAACAGTCTCAGCCGCAATTCACTGATGGTCGGACAGCACAACACGGCGTGTTACAACCAACCGACGGGTACCTATCCGGCTACGGCCATGGTGACCGCGTGCGGCAGCTCGATGACACCCAGGCAAATCAATGTGATACCGAGCAAACAGCCATGATCGACATCGACCACCATGCGCGCTCAACTCGTGTATACGTCGGCGAACAGCTTGGCTTCGATAACTACAGTGCCGATTTCTTCTTCTACTACTATAGTATTATTGCGTTGGCGACCTACTCTATAACCTCCTCGTGTCGTTCCAGCACCTCGCCCAAGGCAATTGTCGCAACAACGACGTGGTCGAGCATGGTGCCACTTTTTGCATTGGGTACGGCAAGCTCGTTTGTAGCGCTGTACCGCGTCGCAGGCGTTCCTGCCCGCATAGCGTTTCAGACGTTGCCTTCCCGGATAAGGAGTTTCTTTTCTCCGGAGATCGGGGCCATTTGGGGAAGTAGGTCCGGCCGCTGACGTGGCACTCGCTGGGCAAAGCCTATCTGGGCAAGAATTAGGTGAAGCTGGGCACCACCATTGACGCACCAACCACCGTTCGCCTAAGCAAGCCATAGCGGCAGGGATTCGACGAGGCGATCGATATTCCGGAGATCGAGAAACCCGTCGTGCATCAGAACAGCAGCTAGAGAGACTACCCCGCCAAAATGGCGCAATGGTATGATGAAGTCGCTCCCTGCAAGCGTAGAGACATTGAAGGCTGAAGTATGACAGGATTATTGGTTAATGTAGCAGACAATCACTCACTGCAGCAATACTCGCCACCCAAATTGGTTGCAAGCACCTCAGTGGTGGTTAGTGCGCATCGCTAAGCGAATTCTCGACAGATTCTTAGATGCCCCTCTACCTCAACTCCAAAAATCAGCCAAGGCAACAGCGCTAGCATAGCTCGCCTGAATGAGCTTAGTTAGGTGAGCATCTGTCTGCTAGGCTGGCCCAGAACTACATACGCACTCACGCACGGCGGTATATCGTATATCCACGACCAGCACGATAGCGGATTCTTCTTTGTCACCAATGCCCATGCCTAGCGGCCGCATCTACAGCTTAAGGTCTCCCGCTAACCCGGCGAAATATTCACGACTCAAGTTGTACCACATAACTTCTTTTCCGCAGCTGACAACACCCGACTAGCACATCTCGCCGATACGTGAAATCAGCCACAAATGCGGAGTCACTGAAATCGTGCACGGACCCTCTGGTCCGCAGCACATCAGTGTTGATACGCGCAGCTCCCAACGAATCCAAGATCGCATTCGGTTCGAGGACTTTGCTTCCTTCCTCGACCAAGCCCTGGCGGCCGCTGCCGATCTGTTCGCTGTGTTAACAACGGTTGGCAATGTACCGCCGGAAATGCATCCGCTGCTCCGCCACGCCGGTTTATTGTACTCCGATTTCAGCGGTCTCCATTGTCGAATTACGCAGTGCTGCTGAATTTTTTCCTCAGGAAGCCAGCACGGAATCTAAAACTGAATAGAATAGCCCAAGGCCGTCGTCGGAGGGGCCGGTCAACACCTCGACAGCATGCTCGGGATGCGGCATCAGCCCGACAACTCTGCCATTAGCTGAGCTGATGCCGGCAATATCGCGCAGTGAACCGTTGACGTTGTCGTGGTAACGGAACACCACCCGACCCTCACCGTCTAGCTCATCGAGCACGTCCTCGGATGCCACGTAGCGTCCTTCGCCGGACTTCAACGATACCAACAAATCAGCCTCGGACTCGAAGCGCGATGTCCACGCCGTCGAGGTCGAGATCACCCGCAGCCACACATCGCGACAGATGAAACGCAAACCAACGTTGCGCGTAAGGGCTCCCGGCAGCAGGCCCGCCTCACAGAGCACCTGAAAACCGTTGCAAATTCCCAATACCGGCATGCCGTGCTGCACGGCATCGACAACCTCGGTCATTATCGGGGATAATCTAGCGATCGCACCGGCCCGCAGGTAGTCACCATAGGAAAACCCGCCGGGTACCACCACAGCGTCAACACCCTTGAGGTCGGCGTCAGCATGCCACAGGCTGACCACCTCGGCGCCGACATGGCGCGCCGCGCGTGCGGCATCCACGTCGTCCAGTGTCCCCGGAAAGGTGATAACACCAATCCGCGCGGTCACTGCAATTCCCGAGTTATCGTCCAATCCTCGATCACGGTGTTCGCCAACAGCGACTCCGCGATCGCGGCAAGCTCAGAGTCATCAACTGTATCGTCAATTTCTAGCTCAAACCTCTTGCCTTGACGGACATCTGATATTCCGGTATGGCCAAGCCGTCCCAGTGCACTGGCAATCGCCTGACCCTGCGGGTCGAGAATTTCTGATTTAAGCATCACATGCACGACCACCCGGGCCACGGGCGTTCCTCCTCAGATCGGACCGATCGACGCCAACTCTACCGGCGAACCGTCCGGCCCTGGCTGCGCGAGTAGCACCGCGATACCCGCCCACTATGCCACCAGTAATCAAGCTCACAACCACGATCACCCGTATCGCACTCGGAGTACACAGTCGTTGACATGCAACTGACGCATTTCAGCCATTCCTGCCTATCTGCTTAGTTCGACCACACAGCCGTACTCTAATCTAGTCTTGATATGTACTAGCACAGTTTCGAGGGAATGATTGGAATATCCGCGGTCCTGATTACCCATAAACTCCCGACCACATCGATGTCACGCGGTTGCTGTCGCTGCTCGAGGCCAACCCCGGAAGTGCTGCTGTACGCAGACCAGCGGACAACTTAGGTGCACCGTGCCAGACGGTGCACGTCGGCGGAGATTTGTCGACCGGAGAATTGGCCGTCCTGGCCATCGGTGGACAGCACGCGGTGCTCCCCACCCGGACATCCCTGTAATAGAAGACTTTAGCATCTGACCGGCGACAGCGACCCTCCTGCCAGGTTGATACATCCCGGTGACGCACTGTTCGTTACAGGCGAGCCGGTGGACGTATTGACCAATCCGACGGCGGTCCCATAGATGAAGATTTCCGAGGCGATCGACTATCGGTGGGCGGTGGCACTGGCATACACGGCGCCCATCCACCAGAGGTCATTACTCCTGATGCGAGGAGCATCTACTCTAACCGGTTCACCTAGATGACGAGCACCGACTTTCCGATGTTGCCAGAAGAACACACAGTCACCTTCTAGCTGTGGCTAAGTAATATCATCGGCAACCCAGCAACCGGAGACCCGACCGGAAAAGATGCATTCACCCAGGAATGTGCCATACAAGGCCCGGTAACCATACACGCCGTTGCTGAATCCGTCCCCATCTCGTCCCGGCCACGTACAACCCGCTAAACGGGGTTCCATCGGCCGTTATCTGCATTGCTTTCAAGTCAGTATCGATGCCAACCAATATCTTTCGAGTCAGGATGTGCCACTTGACCGCAATCATCGATTTTGACTTTGGATCAACTAACCGGTGCGGTGCTGTCACCCGGGTGCACCGGCCGTCCAGATAGCCCGGGCAACGCAGATCACACGTAACATAAAACATCTTTGCTGAACCTGTTCGACACCTCACGGTTGGGCGCGATCGTCTCAGCTTGCACCGGTCCGGGCAGACTAGCTTGGGATCGGAGCGCAGCAACTCCGTTACATTTTTCCTGTTCAGATCAGAGTTCTGCTTCTAGCCGGATAACGCAAATTCCTTCTCAATTATCTTGGCTTTCCGTATGAACCAGCTGCCATCATAGCAAGATTTGATGACGTATTTCTAAGGTGCCGAGAATGTCGAACTGGGATGCCACGGGACCGGCAACGTTTACTAGCCGCAACCAGTTACAACGACGACGAACCCATACGGATTCGGATGCCTTGGCGCGACCAGATCGAATCGTAGTTGGTGATGCTCTCGGTGTAATGCCGCATTCGGTCCGGGTTGATCACCCGGGTGCCAGCCTTCTGAGAAATATCGATAATCCTACCGTACAACATGAGCCGTTACGCTGCATAGTATCTGCTAGGTGACACGCCCATCCGCTCAGGTCAATTATGACGTACCGGCTCGTGTTTGCCACCGATTCCACCACCGATAATGATCACCACTGAAGAACTAAATTCGGATTATTCCAAGTATTTTGGTTATTGTGCAGCACTGCGCTGCTGGGCCGAAGGCTTAAGTAACGTGCCTAGAACTCCAGTTATCGCTCTACCCTCGACGATTTGATCGTCGACTTGGTGACGGTGCGCTGCGCGCACCGTCGAAAGGCCACACAGCTGAAGTGCGAAAATCTCTACCAAAACGGGCACGGTACTCCACGTCATGGGGAAGCGGGGTACCGCGTTACCGTGCTCCTGTGCGTCAGTACAGCTGCGCTCAAACTAACCCACCAGCGGAAAAATTTTCAGGACCTGAGCCCGGAACCAACTGCGCTTTTCTCCGGCCACGAAATCGACATAGGTGTTCCTATTGCCAATAATCCTCGGGTAAATCAAAGTCCGCCTTAATGCTTTTCTACCCCCCTACGCTCGACAGGACAAGAAGCCTTCTCCGATATCCAGCACGCGGGCACGGACGGTCTCATTCCGTACCAAATCGGTGACCAGTTAAAATCGGCAAAAAACTAAATCATTCCGCGACAACGACTTGGCCACACCTGGCGACACCACCCAGCCCAGTGCCGCGAATAGTCACGTACGGAACCCGAAGTGTTCAAGTACCCGATCGGCGACTATCAGTCACAGGTGATCCTCGTGTGCACGCAGTATTGCAAACTCGCCACGCCACTTCTTGGTTTCTACACCGTCGTAACCGTGCAGCAAGAATAGCGTCGCAGCCGGACGGTCGAGCAGTCAACCACTCGACGGTGTACGGGTCGCGGTCGAGCCGAAAATAACCGCTGAACCGGGATATCAACCAGCACCGGCACCAAGCATCCATCTGCGTGTAAAACGCGTCGACATCGACCAGGGTGCGCTGCCCGAGACCGACACGATCAGTTTTCCAGACACATTCGTAGTGTGCCGATCCGACACGTCAGGACGACGAAGTACACGCGGACAGTAAGCGTATATCCGCCCCCCTGTTGCAGCGCAGGGTGTCAGCTTGGAGCAAGAACGTTGAGCCAAGCATAAATTTCGGTCCAGCGACCAACCAGATTCACAGCCAGCCAGCAAACTTCTACCAACGTCGGTGCTGGCAACCGGTACCAAATCATATTCAGCAACGCCGTAGACAAGGCACATTCCACATCGGCCGACGCTTCGCAATCCGCCACTACGCAAGCGGCTGGGGACCGGCAGCGATCACTATCCCGACAGTCTGGAGACCAGGCTCTTCCGAATGGCCGGTGTCTGTATAGTTGCCTAAGTCATGGCGGTTCTGGATATCACCGTTCTCAGCGTCGCGCAACGCGCTTTTATCGTCCAGTTCAAGTCTACCCAAGCCATCATCACGTGTACCATGACCGGCTACATGTTGGCGCTGGCAACCATGATGCCAATCACCGAGTGAGCAGCTAATCGATTCAGAACCAAAAGGCTTTTCATGAATTCACTCGCAACGTTAAAGCTACGCTCGCCGCTGGGTTAGGTGGAGCTAAAAATATTCTTGCTCATAAGATTTCGTGCTTATCAGGTTATTGGCGATGGAATTTATTACTATGAACCGAGCAGTAGGATCAACGCAGCTGGGTCACTTAAATAATGTGTACTGGGCATCCCGATGTTGCTGGGCCCAATCGGTGGGCCAATCCTGGGTAGCTGGTTGATAGACTCCTACGACTGGAAGTGGATCTTCCTGCTCAACCTGCAGTTGGGCTGTGTGCATTCGCTTTGAGGCACTAGTGTTCGGAAAAGATCACCCAGTTCCATCGGAGACACTCGACTGCGTCGACGTGCTGCTGTCGCCCGGCGTGGCAGCATTCCTGTACGAGGTGTTGTCCATCCCGGGCCGTGGCACTGTGGCCGATCGCCATATGCTAATATCGTTAGTCACCAACCTGGCGTTAATCATCGCCTTTGTCTTGCAAGCCTAGTTTCGCGTCGATCACCCACTGATCGACCTGCGACTGTTCAGCAACCAGGTAATCACCCGAGCCAATGTCACGATGCTCATATTCGCTGTCGCATTTTCGGCACCGACCTGCTGCTGCCGCGTTACTTCCAGCAAGCGCTACACGACACGCCGATGCAGTCTGGTGTGTACATAATTCTCCCACCGGCTCGGCGCCACGCTGGCGATACCATTTGCCGGACGTTCATGGATAAGCGGGGGCCGGACAAGAGCGTGTTGTTGGACATAGGGTGATATACGTGGGTTGGGCACGTTCACATTCGGTGTCGCCAAGCAGGCCTACTACCTCCCGACGCTGCTGGCCAAGATAGTGATCATGGGCTTGGGCATAGGATGCAGCCATGCATACCGATTTCGGGGTCGTCTGTGCAAGCGCTAACCCCGCATCAGCTCGCCCGCGGAACGACGCTGACCAGCGTCAACTAGCAAGTGGGCTGCTGATGGAAACCATGTTCGTGTCGGTCGTGTTGACCCAGCCAGTTCAATCAAAGCAAAAATATCACCACCGCAAACAGGCTCACGGGCGCAAAGCGCAATACCGTCCAAAGCTGGATACTGATTTACCCATCAGCAATTCCTTTCCAAACTCTCTCCCCGATTTCTCGGGCATTGTGCTAAAAAACTTTTCGCACGTCTACGCAGCGGTACTCGCCCTGGCAGTCGTCTTAGTAGCGTCGACCACCACTCCGGCGATCTTTCTACCGAAGAAGCCACCGGACCAAAAGCTAACGCTTACCAATTAATCCAGCTTATCCATCGAATAACATCATCGCGATCCGCGTAACGGTGTCATGGATCCATCGATCGAACTTTATTATTGACCATGTAATTGAGCCAAAACATCGAAAAACCATGTACCAGTGACCAAGCCACCAACTGAGGGCCGACCGGGTCGGTATGTGCATTACAGTCCAGCAACGTAGCTACACTGCGAGCCAGTTCGGAGCCGGCAGCGGCCTCGGTGGTGACGAATTCATCGTTTGAGGAATCCAGCAGAGATTTGGCGAACATCACCTGTGTAGTGGCCGGGGTGTTTGAGAGCAAACCGCATATAGGCCACGGCAGCGTCGGCGAATTGGGGCCGGGCAAAGATGAGCGCCTCTGTGAGTAGCTGAAATCCCCGCATCGCGAGTGCGGTGAAAGAGACCTCGCGATCGGTAAAATAGCACGCAGAAGCAACCTATGACACGCTCACATCCCGGGCCAATGAACACAGCAAGAAGCGACAGGCACCGCGCTCGGCCGCCAGGCGGGCGGCTTCAGTGAGTACTACAGCCCGCAGATCGCCGCGATGCTAGGTCGCACGGTCCACGGAGCTAGTATAGCGCTCGAACTTGACAGTGGCTAAATTACCGCCTACTTGAGCCGTGAAGAAACTAGGCAATGACTATATTGGCTGGATTGAGAGAAATATTGTGATGGCTCCATCGATCACCCTACTGGTGGACAGCATTACTGCCAGGATTGTCGGCTAGCTAGTCGTGGGCTTGGTCAACAACTGGACCGAGGCACTTGCCGTCAGCGTGGCGGTTCTGTTTTCCTTATCAGGATGACGCACTTCGCGCTACCGATGCGACGCGATCTGATCGCGATCGTGCCGTCCAGGTTGTCCGTGCCTAATCTGCCTGGTCAGCGTTCCCGAGGTGCTCGATACCGTGCGCTGCAGGACTGTTACTGACCGTTACTCGCATAGCAGCCGCAGTGTGCTTGCTGGCGCTGATGCTGACTATGTTCCCGTTCAACATCTACGCCGTGCTAATGCCCCATCTGCTTAATTCAATGGTGACGTGGCTACTCCTGCGCACCGCCACCGAGGTCATCTACCTCGGTGGCGGTGCCATACTGGTCGATGTCGACAGCAGCTAGCAGCCAAGCATATTGGAACGCGGTTTCCTGCCAAGCCTTGTAGCGTCCGCTGATGCCAGCATGGCCCGCAGCCATCTGGGTTTTCAATAACACTGGATTTCCGTCACTCTTTGTGTGTCGCAACGCTGCAATCCACTTCGCCGGCTCTACATAACGGACCCTGGTGTCATGCAGTGATGTGATAGCCAAGATGGCTGGATATTGTTTGGCGTCGACGTTCTCATAGGGCGAATAAGATTTCATATATGAGTAAACATCACTGTCAATCAACGGATTTCCCCATTCATCCCACTCCGTGACGGTCAGCGGCAACGAGGGATCCAGAATGGTGGTCAGCGGATCGACAAACGGCACCTGCGCGAGAATTCCGGTGAATAGATCTGGTGCCATGTTAGCCACCACTCCCATCAACAGACCGCCCGCGCTACCGCCAAATGCTGCTAATTCTTGCGGTCTGGTCTGCCCAGAATCCACCAGATGCTTTGCCACCGAAACGAAGTCGGTAAACGTGTTCTTCTTCTCCAAGAGCTTGCCATGCTCGTACCACAGCCGTCCCATTTCACCACCGCCCCGAACGTGAGCAATAGCAAACATCATTCCCCGGTCCAGCAACGACAGCCGCGGTATGGAAAAACTTGGATCCACACAAATCTCGTATGCACCATAGCCGTAAAGCAGTGCCGGAGCTGGGAATCGGATAGAGGAGCGATGAACGATCGACACCGGGATCCAGGTGCCGTCATCTGCCTGCGCCCACTCACGTCGCTCAACATAGTCCTCATGTCGGTAGCCGCCGAGAACGGGTTGCTCGCGTAGCAATGTCCGCTCACCGGTAGCCAAATCTATGTCATAGACGCGCACCGGAGTGACAAACGATCCTGCCCGGATCCGCAGTTTGGGCGAAAACCAGTTCGAATTGGCGTCCAAGCTGGCCCACATCAACTCGGAGTCGAACGAGATCTCGTCCGGCTCTCCGTAGCTCCCGTCGGGGTCGATAGGCCACAACTGAACTCGGGGCAACGCCTCACGCCGGTAGCTGACCACCAGATAGCCAGCGAAAGCATCAACACCGTCAAGCCGAATGTCGTCGCGATGTGGAATCAGGGTGCGCTGCTGTTCTGGATCGCTAACCGGTGACTCCATCAGCGTAAAGTTGACCGCACCGTCATTGTGCAAAATCAAGAACCGGTCTTGTCCCCCAAATAGGCCACCGGGGACATGTTCTATCGAGTACTCGATGCCGTCACGCCTTGGTAGCACAACAGTGAACTGCGCGTGCGAGTTAGTCGAGTCCGCGTAGCGCCACTCGGAGGTGACGGCCGACCCGGAGACTATAAATATGTAAGCTTCACTTCGGCTAAGGCCGACCGCGAGCCAGAACCTCTCATCAGCTTCATGATAAACCTGCTCCGACGGCTCACCAGAGCCGAGCTGACACCGCCACACTGTATCCGGACGCTGGGACTCATCCAAAGTCAGGTAGTACACGGTGCGGTTGTCGGCAGCCCAAGTCGCTCCGGCACCGATACCCACGATCTCTTCAGGGTATAGTTCTCCGGTACGTAAGTCCTTGAAACGCAGCGTATACCGCTCGTCACCGACTAAATCCACCGAATACGCCAGCAGATTGGAATCCAGGCTGACCATGAAGGTACCCAGCGTAAAAAAGTCATGGCCCTCCGCCTCAACATTCGAATCGAGCAAAACTTGCTCGCCGGGTATTTCGATGTTCTCGTCTAGGGCCGGCGGAGTCCAGTCATCGGGACCTATTACCGGACAGCGACACTGGACGCGATATTGCTTACCCTCGAAGGTACGAGCGTAGTACCACCAGTTGGCTTGGCGAGTCGGCACCGACAGGTCGGTTTCCTTAGTGCGCGTCTTAATCTCATTGAAGATCTTCTGCTGCAACGACTCAAGATGGGCAGTCATCTGGTCGACATAGTCGTTTTCAGCATCGAGATAAGCAACAACTTCGGGATTGTTATTGTCGCGCAACCATTCGTACGGGTCCCAGAAGACGTCTCCGTGGTGCTCTCGGCGAGTCTTCACGCGCTTGGCGATCGGTGGTACAGGTGTACCTCTGAAAGTCTTTGTCATGCTCCTGGACCGATCCAAGTGTCGAAGCTCATACCGGAAATCCTTTCATAGGCTTCGATATAACGTAGACGGGTGGCCTCGATAATGTCATCTGGTAGCGACGGCGGAGACAAGGTTCCAACTCGGACCCAACCCGACTCGGGACTGACGAGCCAGTTGCGGACGAACTGCTTGTCGAAGCTGTTCTGAACCATACCGACCCGATAGTCGTCAACCGGCCAGTACCGTGAGGAGTCCGGTGTGAAGATCTCATCGGCTAGAATCAGATTGCCGTCACGGTCTATACCAAATTCAAACTTGGTGTCAGCTATGATCATTCCGGTCTTCAATGCGTGATCAGCGGCCTGAAGGTAAATCTGCAACGTTCCGTCGCGCAGCTGGTTGGCGCGCACCACACCCACCATCTCAATCATCCTGGAAAACGAAATGTTCTCATCATGTTCTCCCAAAGCAGCTTTCGTCGCCGGAGTGAAAAGCGGAACGGCGAATCTGCTGGCTTCGACCAGGCCCGGCGGCAACGGGATGCCGCAGACCTTCCCAGTCGCCTGATAATCCAATAGTCCTGAACCGGTCAGGTAACCGCGAGCTACACACTCCATCGGCAGCATATCGAGCTGCCGAACCACCAGCGCGCGGCCAAGCACCTCGTCGGGAATACGTGGGTCGTCGGGCGGCCCGGCCAGGTGGTTGGGGGCGTCGACGAAGCCGAAGAAAAACACGCTCATCGCGGTCAGGATCCGGCCTTTGTCCGGAATCGTGCTGTCCAGGACGTAGTCGAACGCCGATATCCGATCCGACGCAACCATTAAGAGGTGCTCGTCGTCAATGCGGTATACCTCGCGGACCTTGCCGCTGGCTAGATGCCGATAGTCGGACAATGCGGGGCGCATAAAGCTTAGCCTATCTGGCACCCCCAAACACGCTTTCAAACCGGCTCTGTGCTGGTATCGGAGCCATGACCTCGCAGACCGCACGGTTTTTGCCCTACGCTACTAGCCCTGGCCGACTGGCGGTCCAGCTGCTCAGCGACGTCGCCGTCGTCGTGTGGACAGCGGGCTGGGCGCTAGTTGGCGTAGCCGTGCATGATGCCATCTCGGTAATCGCCGACACCGGCGCGCAAGTCGAGAGTGGCGCGCATGGGCTTGCCGACAACCTGGCGTCAGCAAGTTATGGCATGCAACTTATCCCGGTGCTGGGTAATGCGGTGAGCAAGCCCTTGAAGTTGACCAGCGCAGCCGCGCTCGATATCGCAGAAGCTGGACATAGCTTGGACACCACAGCGAGCTGGTTAGCGATACTGCTCGCGCTAGCGGTCATCGCGTTGCCGATCTTGGTAGCGGTGGTGCCGTGGCTGTTCCTGCGGCTCCGATTTTTCCAGCACAAATGGACGGTGACCACCCTGGCCGCGACCCCGGCCGGCAAACAACTCCTGGCGCTGCGCGCATTGACCCTCCGGTCGCCGAGCAAGCTAGCCGCCGTGAGCGCAGATCCAGTCGGCGGGTGGCGCCGTGAGGACCCCGACACCATCCGCGATCTTGCCGCGCTCGAACTGCGATCGTGTGGGATCGCGCTTCGCGGGCACTAGCCCAATAGCCCAAGCGTGACATCACGTGTTGCGATGCGCCGCTTAGACGGCGACGTCCACCGCACTATACTCCTCGATCGCCGCTGACAACATGTCGAGCTTCTTTCACAACGTGTAGCAACTGCTCGGAATGATCAGCCAGGGCTAGCAGCCCGCCCACAACCGCATTGCGCGTTGTTTCCACATCGACGCTAAACAGCAGACTAAAGAATCAAGTACAACTCGAGATCCGACAAGGCTGACGCAGCTGGATCGTACATCGTCGCGGTTCACAACTACCGATCAATATGTCGTCGGCCAGTTCGGCACACTTCGAAGCGATCAACTGCTGGCCGTAGATATACATCAACGAACCGGCCTCCGCACTACTTTCCGAAACGAACATCTGCAACAGAGGTACTCTGCACGAGCCGCCACAGTCGAACCTGGGGCTCGATCGCCCAGAATATACCCGTGTCGTTCGGAATCCGGCACTCCCAGCAGAATGCAGATCATCTGCATTGGCAGTTCGGTGACAATGTCAACCAGAAAGTCGACGATTCACCGGGACACCACCCGCGTCCAGTAGCCGGCGCGCACAGGCCGCAGATCATCCTCAACACGACAGATCACCCGTGGTGTCAGCCTGAAGCGCACGAGTCGCCGAATTTGCGAATGCCGCGGGTCGTCCATCATGTTGAGCATCTAGCCCGCGATCGCCAAGTCCTGTAACAACACCACAAGCGTTTCCGCTTACGCAGCGGCGGACTAGAAGATCTCCGCGTCAAGAGTGTCGTCGGTCGGCTCATGCCAGTAAACTGACGCTTCCCGCCGACGGACAGCAAACAACTCACGCGAGAAACCGTTAGCAAAGTTATCCAGATCGGTGAAGTCGATCTCCGAAAGCGCGCCAACCAGCGTCAGAGGATCACACCTGGCATGTACTTGACAGCCTCTGGGTAGCGGCTCACTAGCTTGTCGACCATCGCAACCACTTCGTCTACTTGATCTGCCGCAGCTCCAGTGAACGCCTTCTTGTCGGCCAGCGCGGCTTCTAGCGCCACTCGGTCCAGCGGCAACCGCACATCGGCAGCCAACCGGTCCAGCAGGTCAGACTCAGCACCGCACTCCCGCATGGCCAATGCCGTCGCCACCGCGTGTTCGCGGATCACGTGGTGAGCGGCCTCGCGACCCATACCAGCGCGCACAGCCGCGATCAGCACCTTGGTGGTGGCCAGGAATGGCAAATAGCGGTCCAGCTCGCGGCGGATCACCGCCGGGTAAGCGCCAAACTCGTCGAGCACCGTCAAAAACGTCTCGATCTGCCCGTCGATAGCAAAGAAGCTGTCTGGCAACGCAACTCGACGTATTACTGAGCAGAAAACGTCGCCCTCGTTCCACTGCGCGCCAGCCAGTTCAGCTGCCATTGCGGCGTAGCCGCGCAACACCACCTGCAGCCCGTTGACCCGTTCACAGTTGCGGCTGTTCATCTTGTGCGGCATCGCCGACGAGCCAACCTGTCCCGGTGCAAAACCCTCGGTAACGAGTTCGTGACCTGCCATCAATCGTATGGTGTGCGCTAACGAGGAAAAGCCGGCCCCGAGCTGCACCAACGATGAGATCACCTCGTAGTCTAGTGAACGCGGATAGACCTGCCCAACACTGGCTAAAACTGTTGTGAATCCTAGGAATGCAGCAATTCGTTGCTCGAGTTCTGCCAGTGCAGCGGCGTCACCGCCAAGCAGGTCGAGCATGTCCTGCCCGGTACCCATCGGGCCCTTGATCCCGCGCAGTGGGTAACGGTCGATCAACTCGCGCAGCCTGGTCAGCGCTATCAGCGTTTCCTGCGCCGCGGACGCGAAGCGCTTGCCCAATGTCGTGGCCTGTGCGGCGACGTTATGGCTGCGTCCGACCATCACCAGGTCGCGATAGGACACCGCGCATTCGGCCAGCCGTGCCACTACGGCCACACCATGGCAGAAGACCGATTCCAACGACCGCCGGATCTGCAGCTGCTCCACGTTCTCGGTCAAATCGCGGCTGGTCATCCCCTTATGCACCTGCTCATGACCGGCCAGCACGTTGAATTCCTCAATGCGCGCCTTGACGTCGTGACGCAGCACGCGTTCGCGGGCGGCAATCGAAGCTAAATCTACCTCACCAAGCACCCGCTCGTAGTCGGCGATCGCTTTAGCAGGCATCGGAACATTCAGTTCCGCCTGTGCTCGTAACACGGCCAACCACAACTGCCGCTCCGCGATGACCTTGGCTTCCGGCGACCAGATCGCGACCAATTCAGCGCTGGCGTATCGGGCAGCCAGAACATTCGGAATGCTCACAAAAGCACAGCTTACGATCGGGTTCGCGCTGCAAAGCGGAAACATCCATGGAAGCTCGCCATACCCTATAGATAAACCGATGTATTTTGCGAGTGTGTACCTCATCTGGGCGAGTCGCAACCCAACCGGTGTCGCGGTACTCGATCGCGACAGCTGTTTGGTGCATGTAGGCACAGTCCGTGACGACGCCGAGTGGCTAGCCGCCTTGCGGCCGCACGGGACCGGCGATTACCTGGGCGCCTTGGACGCGCCACTGACGGTGGCCAACCGCACCGCCAACAAACAGTCGAAACCGCACTCAATAGTGACTTCCGCCGGTTCGGCGCCTACGCGCACCCTACCAACACCAGCAAACCCGAATTCGCCGACATCCAGAGCGGAGCGCGGTTGACGCAAACACCTGGACCTAAACATGGATCCCCGGTCATATGCTGCGCTGCACGCTACCGCGGTCTATCCTCATCCGGGGATCGTGGCATTGTTCCAACTGCCGCGCAAGCACATTCAAGCACAAGGCCCAACCCAGCTACAGCCTTGACCAGCTCGAGTCGGGACTGTTGTTGATGGACGGCGTCGAGGGTCTTGGCCACAAGTTTGTAGTGCCGTTGCGCATTACCGGTCATCGGTCCAGTTACGGCTCATGGGCCAAGCTGCGCCAGCAAATGGTCGAGAGCGCAGTGCAAGAGCGAGCTGGGCAACGGAGGATACGGGCGACTCTAGTCCTTCGCACTCACGTGGCGCTGCACGCCCAGCACTGCCCGGCCGCCGTGATGATCTACGGAGACTGCGCTACCAGCTACATCATGACACCTTCGCTACCCACGGATTTACTCCGGTCGCTCAATCCCAGCAGGAAGTAAATCTTCCGGTAGATCTCGCAGATCAACCCCGATTTCTGCATGTCCCGCAATTGTTTTTGCTGTCGCTACAACACGCTCTGGCAATAAATGCCTACGTTCTAAACACAATTCAGTATACTCGCCGGATCAGATGCTCACCCGTCGCTGGTCGACGGGTGCAAGCACGTCGATAAAGTCGACCACAGCACTCAACGCAGCAGCACGTGGATACCGTCCCTACACCAGCACCAAGACCACAGCACCAACGCCCGCGGCAGATCAGCGTGCACGCCAGCTCCGCCTATGCCCGGAACGGACCGATCGCTCGATGGCCTCAACCACAGCTTCAACGCGCTACCGCAGGCTGCGACGCATGGTTTAACGCAACGTGGGTAAGCTGTTTCCAGGCAATATGGCACTCAATATCGCGAGATCAACTGCTCGGCAAGTCCCGAACCCGACACGCCCCAGCAGGTCAAGCCATGCCATACTCCAGCGGTGGTCTCGGGCCCCGACACCGCCGCAACAAAGCACTAGCCCGGGCCCGCAGCTAGTCAATCTCGATCATCGAAATATATTCCAACTGCTCACGCAATCAAATCGTCGGGAGACGAGCAATAGTTTCTCAGTCGTAGACACCAAGGACAGCCCGCACCACCACGCGGCCGACCGATGTCACACTGCTTCGAACCCACCCTCGCCGAGTAGCTCGGCGGCGGAGTTAACCAAAGCATATTGTCGCCGTTCTCCTTTTCAGAGTGACTCTTTTCGAAGTGACTGATCCCGTCGTGACCACCCCCGCTACCAGTCAGCACCATACTGCATTAATTGCATTACCGTTCCGACCAAAAACCCATAGCATGATGGCCCGCACGCCCATTTTAAGCCGCCGCGCTATGCTCGGTCTGGGCGCCAACGCGGCCGTCGAGGCGATCGGCACATACTTGCTTGACATAATTGTTTTGTTCCAGCTCCGAATATCACAAGCAATGCCGATCAATATAGGCGACGGACCCTAAGTTCCACTGGCGCCGACCGCACCAGCTCAGACAACACCCAACATGGTGACCAGCTCGTTCGCGCCGGCAGCACATATCGGTGCTAACGACCGACTGGGGGATCGCCCGCGCACCGGGCCAGATCACAGCTTTGCGGCCTATGATAGCGCTGCACCGCTTGGGCGGCAACGCATCCAGGGTGATGGCCGGCGGCGTAGAGCAAGGCCTGGCGCACACCGTCAACGCGGAATTAACGCCGTTTGCGGTGGTCTCCGCCGACGGAGGCGGCAGCTACTAAAACAAAAAGCTTCCGGCGAGGATGCCTGCTATGGTGTTGAACGGACTCATCCCACAGCGGGAAACGCGGCATATCAACACCTTACGGGTGGCGTCTTGGGCTGGTCTATGGCGGCTACGGGGCACTTCTGCTCAGTGGCTGGCTGGAAACCAGCACGTACCGCAGCGATCTGCGCGGTAAACCCAGCACTGTGGCTGTTCTTCAGAGCAGCCACAGTGCTGGCGCATTCGACGACCCCGACGACTGGTCGGCGAACTCGGTGTTCAGACTGCTCACGCTGACGTCCATCCCGATCCAAGTCGATTGCGACAATCGTAATCAATTCTACCAGGCAACCAAACACTTTATAGCTCAACTGCCGCACCCACCTACCGACAGTTTTCTGCGCATGGCAGGCACAACGGGGGTTTCTAGAGCTCGCAGCTACCGACAGAAACAGACCTGGACGTCACCGCTACTGATTGCCTAAGACGCTGTCACATTTGTCACTTCAGCACTGTGTAGGATTTAGGTGCGCCATTCGGGAAATTGATAGCACATGCTATATCAACCTCCCGGCCAGACGATGCTACTTTTGCATGATATCCGACGTTTGGGCTCCGGGGCCAGAGTGTGCGACGATCTGACGGTGAGCGTGCCCTTAGGACTCGCCCCTTCTTTACACCTAGCCACGCAAACTTGTCCTAGCGGCAAACGTTGTGTGCACGTCACAACCGCTGGCCTCCCAAGCAGGTCTTCGGATGCTCGCCGAAAGCGGCAACGCCGTTGATGCGGCCGTCGCCACTGTCATCACGCTCACCACGGTGGAACCGGTGTCTAAATCACACCAATTCGGACACCTTCACCATCCTCTGGGAGGGCCAGCAATTGCACGGACTCAACGCTTCGGGTCGCTCTCGTGCTGCATGAACGCCAAAGTATTTCTTCAACAAAATTTTCTCGATCTCAATGGAATTCGGTGACCGAACCTGGAGTAGTGTCGGATAGGTTGAATTTGCATACCAAATTCTAGGAAACCACCTCTCTAGAGGCTTTTCGAGCTTAAGATATCCTACGGCCACAATGCATTTATGGCCTCACCAATGATCACGGAGCAATAGGAGGAACAGGTACAGCTTTTAATAGCCCAGCCGGGATTCGCCGAGGCGTTCCTGCCGTCCAGGCGGGCGCCGAAACCCGGCGAGCTGTTCACTTTCCCCGATCAAGCAGCCACCTCGAGCTGATCGACTCAACTAACGGTGACGTGTTCTATCGTGAAGAATTGACTTACCGAATCTAGGTACATGCTACGGCCAATGGCAGCATCTTGCCTTCCAGTGACTTAACTGCTCATCGTGTCGTGCCGACTGGGATGGCACAATCAACGGAACCGACCGCGGATACGGCATCCACGAAATACCATCAAAAGGCCGGAAGACAGTAGCATTGATCGCGCTGCAAATCCTGTAAAAGTTCGATATGTCTTCGTTGCCAAAAGATTCCGCCGGCTGCGCGCATTTGCAGATCGAAGCAGTCAAGCTGGCTTGCACCGATACGCATGCCTATATAGCCGATATCGACCACGTTTCGCTGTGAACGAAAAGCCCTGTTGAACAATGACTATAATAATGATTATATGAAGCAACATGCGGCACTGATCGACCGCAAACAGGAGAAACCGACATCCGCCAGGATCCCTAAATGGTGGTACCGTGTATCTATATAGCCGCCGACACCGCAAGAGCAATAGTTTCTATTGTCTATGTTACAGTCGAATCACATAAGCTTCTTCTCCGGTGTCGTGGTACGGGGAACCGAAATTGCGTTACAAAAACGTGACGCGAATTTCTTTGCTGATAAAGGAAATAGGAACATCGTTGGACATAGCAAGCCTCCCTACCACACAACCGTCTCGGGCTTTGTTAGCACAGACGACGCACCGGTTATGGGCAGCATGCCAGAATACAGGAACACGTGCAAGTTCTAGCGCTTATCGCCGACCACGGCCAAAATCAAGCAAACAACCTGCGAAGAAACGAGGTTCCCACTGGATGCATTGGTCTTCAGGTCAGTTGCGAACCAGATTTCTTGCATTCAACAGCTGGATGAGCTTATTTGGAGCGGACATAACCCGGTAACCGTGAACTACTATCTCCGAGTTAAGAGTTTACAAGAGATTGGCATCCCGAAGGGGAGGTATCTAGCAGACAGGGGCGCACACCGGTACGACTAAACTACAGCTTTCTAAAATTTACCCCTAATCTGCCACCGAACAACGCACAGTGCAGCATTTTTCGCTACTTTTCTTGACTTCGCTGCTAGATATGGATCCTGCCCTCTGCTGCTGAAAAGCCGATATCCTTACGAAAATGGCTGCCAAGCAATCGAATTGATCCGATGATGTTGTATGCATGGGATCGCGCCGCAGACAGGTCATCCCCAGTCGCCACCACCGATAGCACCCGACCACCTGACGAGACGATCACACCATCGTCGCGTCGAGTAGTTCCAGCGTGCAATACCCCATCGACTTCGGATCCGAAGACAATATCTCCGACTCGTGAGCGTCTGGGATAGTTTTCAGCCGCTAACACTACAGCCACGGCAGCTCCTGAATGCCAATGCAATTCGCCGAATTCTGCCAGCTCACCAGTTCCTGCCGCGTAGAGGAGTTGCCCAAGCGGTGAATCCAGCAATGCTAGAACAACTTGGGTTTCCGGATCGCCGAAGCGACAGTTGAATTCAACGACTGCTGGCCCGCTGGCAGTGATGGCAAGACCGACATACAGTAGTCCGCAAAACGGACTTCCACGCTGAACCAATTCAGTTGCAACGGGTTCGACGATGCTGGTGAGCGCCTGTTGATAAACCTCATCGGGAAGCCATGGCAACGGAGCATAGGCGCCCATACCGCCGGTGTTAGGTCCTGTGTCGCCTTCACCGACCCTCTTGAAGTCTTGAGCGGGCAACAGTGGCAACACAGTTCTACCGTCGACGACGCAGAATAGCGACACCTCGGGGCCGTCAAGATAAGACTCCAGCAGTACCGGGTGTCCGGCTTCCAGTAATCCCGCAGCATGAGTGCGCGCGACATCGCGATCCTGTGTCACCACCACGCCCTTGCCAGCCGCTAGACGATCGTCTTTCACTACCCAGGACAGGTCACCAACGGCTGGTCCGAACCTGTCTAGGGCAGCATCCAAACGTGCTGGACTGTTGACGATTTCGCTTCGAGAAGTGCATACACCAGCCGCCGCCATGACTTCCTTGGCGAAAGCTTTTGAGCCTTCGATACGAGCCGCGTCCTTGCTGGGACCGAAGCAGACGATGCCGGCAGCACGCACCGCATCAGCCACTCCAAGCACCAGTGGTAGCTCGGGACCGATGACCACCATGTCGGCCCGGACATCGCGAGCCAGAGCGACGATATCCTCGCCGGAGCTGATATCGACGTCGTACTGCTCGGCAAGCCGGGCGGTGCCAGCATTACCGGGGGCAACGATTAATCCCTTGACCTGCGGATCTCTGCTAAGTGCCAGCAACAGGGCATGTTCACGGGCACCAGAGCCAATCACCAAGACGCGCACGATACGTCAGATTAGCTGGAAACTGCCCGACCGCCGAGGCCAGGGGGCTACTCAAACCCAACCCGGCTTCGTAGGCGATCGGAGGCGGTGTCGGATACGAAGGCAAATACTACAACACAATGTCCATTTGCCTGGTACAGGAGTCCATCATGTTGACATCCGGGGTTCCAGTACTCGTGGGGTTGCTTATCAAAAGCCACGATCTATAGTGCCCGAGTTGGTGGGTCCTGCCCAGCTTGTCCCGCTCAGCGCGATTTTCGACGATATCATGCGGAAGCACCATCGTCCGACACTAACCTTCGCATTCGGCGAACACGCAACTTAGACGAGGGGCACAGCTCGCATGGACCAATTCATCAGTGTCCGATCCGCCCCTGCTTCAGCACATACTTGCTAGTCGGCGTCGAATTATTCGTTACCTGCTCATCCTGGTTCAGCGCGGAGGATAGTCCGACTGCTGTACCGCCTACCGTCAGCACGTTGTTCCTAAAGTGATTAGCATGGTTGAGCACAGCATTGTGCTGCCAGCCTGCTAGCCTCCGGTGTCAGCGCTCAGTAAAACGCGAAAAACAAGACGTAACAAGCAAGTCAGTGCACCTCATCAAGGCTTCGATCTACATCAGTTCCAACACCACACACTCGAAAAGAATGCAGCACTTGGCCATGCACAGCAATCGACCCGTCGATGCACAGAAACTGCGAATGAGTCAGAAACACGTATCACCGCACAACGTCTCGGCCAACCACCATCACGGCGGATAGCAGACGTAGAGTGGTACAAAAAATAGCTTCAGTGGCAAAGAACTAAGTGATTCCGGTGGAGCCGTAACATATTATGTGACACTGGTACGATCAACACGGTGTTGTTAGCAATTGGTAGCTGCTGCTACCACGGAGTGTTCAACTTCTTCAACACAGCCGACAACCTAAACTTCTTCATCGCTCCGCTTTCTCAGTAACTTCCGTATTCATCCTTGAGGGCCGCGATCGCAGTAGTGGTTCGGCCGAGCTCGTTGTCTTTGAGCAGCGTCAACATCTCAGCACGATTAGCATCGGTCTGCTCCGGGGCACCAAAACCCGCACGATGTGCAGTGTCTGTCTCTAGACAACAATGATCTGCTCGCCGAGGTCAACCAGCCAATCCTGAAACGGTCTGGCCGCATTAATGACCTGTATCGCGACATCACCCGATCACTCTTCCGTCAGACGGCAGGATCATTGGACCGAACAAGAACTCGCATATCCTTATGCAACGACGTCCATGCCCGGACGACGTCCTCTATCGAGTCAGTACCCGGACCGCCCCACATGTTGCGGAAGTGGATCTCCGGTAGCTCACCCTTCGGCATGAGGAATGTTTGTTCATTGCTCTTTCCAGCTCGTAACAACTGTGATGACTCGTTTAACTCAAGACTGTAACACTGCGGCTTCGGCGACTGCATACTTAACAGCAACGGTATCCAAGACAAGTACAAATTCCTCAAGAATTCCCGCCACAACGTATCTGGCACGATAATACTATGCGTATCGGCCAGATACACTGCCAATCTCTTCCGAGTCCGGACTGAGCGCGGGAGCCATTACAGCGGTTATCACTGGTGCCGCCGACTGAGCATCGGCGGAAAGCACCTACCCACGAATTGCCGCACCTTCCCAACCGCTCGCTACAATATCTCGGGAACTCTTACCACAAAAATGGTGCATATCAACCCCATTCCACGATCACAGAACCCACACACACATTGCACCGGGCTGATCAACTATCGATTACTTGATACTTACGCTGTATACTTACGCTGTCAACCAACCACGTTAGCGAAGCGCAACAGCTTCACGGGCACAGTTACACGCCAAACCGAAAAGGTCCAATGAACATAAACTACTGCAAATCTTACCGATTCAAAGTATACACCATAGCACGATGAAGACTCTGCTTATCCTTCCCAAATTTGCAGTGGTGTTATGGTGTCAGAAGTTTCGGTATCAGTGGGACAACAGGACGGGCTAAACTTGGCTCACAAGGCCTGCAAATGATGAAACGATTAGGACTGTAACAGGTTAGCGAGGTTGAAATCGCGGTGCCCCTCGATGGTTACGGAAATTTTGAACCGCAGATTACCCACGAAGTAGCAAGAAGTGGTGAGCGGTGCCGTGTTGAAGCCAAACGATTTTGATGCACAATCCGTTATCTGTGAACGATGGGCTATGCTACCCGCATATAATCCATGATACTGCACCTAACCTTGCGCAAGTGGCCGGTAGTCTTGCTGTGATGGTGGACACGGCGGGTCTTGCTGAGTCCGATCGTGTTCTAATCCAGGGCATAATATCATGAATTGCCGACGGTATCGGCCGGCGATCAGCACGGCTTTATCGTTTTGTCGACGAAAAACCCTGCAGTATAGTGGCGGCCCCCGGACCCGTTACCCTGATAAGCCCAACAGACCCAATAGACGGGCCGCGTAACCCGGGGCTGCACTCGACGCCCTCCACGCGCGAAACAACATTCAAACCCACGACACATGAGTAGATCGCAGAGACCAGTTCCAAGGTCCGATCAGCACCGTCCTAGCTCGTCCCCGAGACGTTAGGTGCATGATATGCAGACTGTTATCCCACTCACTGACAGCGCGTTGCTGGCTCGCTAAACCCATTGCTCAGGTCCTCAGCAAGTCTCCCCTCTCGGTCCGCTAAAGAGCCCAGACTAGCTGGATTCGCCGGACTTCTTCGCAAGGACTTTGGTGACATGGTCATTGCATAAGCGGGCGAGCCGTTGTCGGTCACCTTCTTGCGCTTGGCCGCAACTCGCTGATTCGGGCTGTTGAGCCGCGATCCGAGTGGGAAGACAACGTAATTGAGTGATAAAGACAGCGAATTCGCGGAGCTCGTCGGGAGGCAACTCACCATACGACGTTGACCTGGACCGTCCAGCATGTCCGCCTGATCCTAAGCATTCAAAGCCACAATTACCACCATCCGGAGGTCACGCACAAACAATCTAAGGCAAGTCCAAATCCTGCCGAAAGGCGATCGACGGTTGAAGCAAAGTACTCGCTCGGAGTATCGAGCAGCATATCCCATGCGTAGACCTAGTTCATCTTGTCCAGGCTGGTGGACCAAAGCTCGTCCATCGAGTCCGCTTTCTCCTCTGGGAGCTACAGTTCGCTGGTTGGGTACGGTGTCCCAAGACCGGCCGCCAGCCGCTGAAGTGCCTAGCTGGGTCATCAGTAACTCGACCAATACCGCTTTCACCCAGCACCAGATTCAGATCCTTCTCCGCAGGACGCAGATGTACTCCAGCGTAGTGCACACCAGGTCACCAAGCTCTAGAAGTGCCGTGGAGTTGTGGAACATGATCGCTCTCGCGCCACTGGTCAGGGCATCGGTACTCCACACCACTTTCCCAAGCACCATGGCGGCCAATCCGCCCTCTGCGACCCCAACGCTTACCGGTTGTACATCGACTACGCGAATCACCTAACACTGTGCGTTCGCGAGCCAGGTAAACAGTAGGGAGGTCGCTAATCGTGGAGTGAATCGTGATGAGGATGCCCGGCTTGGCGTTTGACGCCAGTCCGCCCTTCCAGATGATGACCCCACGCACCTGCTCATCGTCGAGTATGATGACGCTACTGATGTCGGCTTCGACTATATCCGAGAGGATGGTTGGTCGCCGCGGTAACACCGTCCTTGACCAACGGGTTATAACCTTGGCGGGCACATCTAAGACCGTCACTCTGCCGGGGTTAGTCCAGCAGGCACATGGCCATCGACGCGGCCACTTTGCCAAGGTAAACATATCCCAGCCGTAGTACTGCGATGATCTCACGGCCCTTGCTGTTCTCTATCATGACCGGATGATCTGTCCGCCATCAGCACTGAATATATGAGACACGCCCAGTGATCCACGACGCGGAATCCCAGAGCAAGAACAAACACATCCCTACCAGATCCTCGAGCGTGCCCATTCTGAACAGCGGGATGGTTTACACCATGTTTTCGACTAACTCACCAGGAGTGACGGTCCGGGCGGCTTCGTTAAGACCCCACTTTGAGCCTCATCCAACCTACCGGCCAACAATCGCCGCAGGTATATTGTCGGGCATCGACTCGGCCACCACTACCACCGAACGTACCGGACGCAACTTCCTAGGCACGTTCGGTGTTCGCCGGGGGGACAAACGGTTGATGAGATCTGTGCCGATGGCGACGAGGCAGCAACTTTCCTCCTCGATATAATGGAACGCGAGTCGATAAAATCATTTGTAGCGCAAACGATCGACGCATTCAGGGAGGTTGAGGTGTTGGTGTCAACCGTCGGTGATAAGTTCCCGGGGTGACTTACCAAAGTCAGCACCGACGCCTTCCTGGGGCAGGTTCAGATACATCTGGTCGGCGCCAATCGGTTGGCTACCGCGGTGCTGTCGGACACGGTGTCACGCCGGTAGGGAAACGTCATCATTCATCGGCTCCGACATCGCGCTGGCCTGGCATCCCGCCCGTACATGGGCACCTATGATGCAGCCAAGGCAGATCTGACTTCCATGAGGAAAAGCCAGCCAATGGAACGAGAGTACACCCGGTGTTCGTGCATTCGATCCCAACGCTTACCAGATATGGGATGGCAACTATACGCCGAACCAGTCGGTCCCATGCTACAAGACTGGGCGAAATGGTGTCAGGCTCGGCACAACTATGTTCTTGTATTTCTTGCTTCCCAGCGACGTGGCGAGCGATCATCTTTATCCTCGAAACACCTTGCGGGGCCGTTGTCGGGAATACGGAAATTCAACCCTAGGTTTCACTGACAGATGCACCCACTAACCGTCCCGAGTTAGCTGTTCGGCGTGGCTACGATGCCGGGCGAAACGCCGGAAAAAGCAGGCAATTCGGCTTGGGCAAAGAGGGGATGCCCAACCAATAAGTACTGTTATCGTTCCACAAGTCTCGGTGACCAAGACGATCAAGGCCATATCAAAGCATTCCGTGCTAACCCGATCAGGCTCATGCAACGAATCCGCGACGAATACGGCTATTTCGACTACGTTCCCACCGGGTGGAAAGTACGTCGTATTGTTGTCGAGCGCGCAAGGCCAAATGAGTCCTTCTTTCGGTCCAGCTACGACAATCTGGGCCAGATCGAGGCACGTTGCCCGTTTATGACGCCGCTCTTCGGCAAGGGTGTGGTGTTCGACGCGAGCCCGAGGCAGTGCAAAGTAGATGCTGCACAACGCAGCGCTGCTCGGCAAGCAAATGAAGAGCCAACCGTCACCATCGAGGACCGATCTGGCGGATGATCGCGAACTGAGGGAGTGCGATGAGATCGATCGGCTCGATTTCTTCACCGAGCCGAGCAGACTATACCACACTGCCTCAACCTGCCTGATGAGCAAGAAGTTCCGCAATGAACTGGACGGCCGATTCGTCAAGCTCTATTGAATCTGGAGGGGGGCACCGATCCGCTAGCCTATGTTGACCCATATCTGCCAATCGGGAGTTTTCGCCGTCGTGATGAAGCACGGACCGGTTTGGTGACATTCGTCCAGCGCATCATGAACAACCGAATCGCCACCCCTCCGATCCGACTGATAAGACCAGCAGAGCCATGCTTGACGTACCAATCACCGCCAAGGACGAAGACGGTCATCCACCGTTTATCGGCGGATGATATCACTGACATGTTTATCTCGATGATGTTCGCCAAGAATAACACCAGCTCGAATACGGCATCCTGGAAGCCGACCGAGCTAATGCTCCATCGTGATTCCTACGACGCGGTGATCAAGGGGATCGACGTCAGCTATGAACCCAGGACAGGCGGCAAGTTTCCATGCGCTGAAAAAGATTCCGTGCCTGAAGAACTTTATCAAAGAGATGTTGCGGCTACATCTCACTGTTGATCACTCTAATGCATTTGATCAAAGCCGAATTCGAGGTTGAAGATCGTCAGATAAACGAAAATTTCTTATTAGCAACCTCATCAGCGATCTCTAAACGGATCTCAGAAGTTTTCCCCGATACCGACGCCTTCCATGCCGAAGCGCTACGAAAAGCAACACCAGAAGGATTTGACCAACTTCTGGATGTGGATTACGTTAGGCACCAATAGGAATAGTTGCATGGGTGCGGTATTTACCACTATGCAGATCAAGAAGATTTCTCAGTGCTGCTGCGCGAGTACGAACTTGAGATGGAACCGCCCTCAGCTAACTACCGCAACGACCATTCCAAAAAAGTGGTACAGCTGACCCAACCCGCCTGGATACATTACCGCCACAGGAAGACAGACAAGGACAGCAGGGCAATAACGGGTTATCGAGTGATGACAGACTTGGATCTGTGCCAGAGACATGCAATATACGAACTGAAGGCGCTAGACTACTTCCGGGTACCCCACGCGCGGCAAAGTCGATATTCTCGACGCCGAACCACTCGAGAAAGCGCGCGACGAAATCAAGCGGGCGGAGCCGGGCCTGTCCCATCCAAAAGCTGTCTATCCGAGAGACAGGATAGAGTAAGCGTGGCAGGAATCCCTCGTGTAGAACTCGAAGATTGTGGTGGAGCACTGGTTGGAGGTTAACCGGGAAGCGGAGCGACCGTGACGACTGGACTTTGCTTGCCGACTTTTACACTGATAAAGCCACCTATAGCAGGAACATCGAGACACAAGAAGACGTGACGTGCGTCGAAAAATCGAGGTAAGTAGCGATATCGCGCTGGGCCAGGAGATGGAAGGCCTGGCGGTGCCCGTGCCAGCGGATCCGAATCGATGACAAACAGGGCGAAATGTTCGGTTTCTGGAAACAGGTCGTCGGCCAACCCAACGGGGTGAGCCACCTCGAGTTCGAGGTGCACGGGATAGGCGATAGCTGGTTAAGCTATGCCTGCGCCGGAAAATGGAACTGGTAGCACTACTTCTTCGACGTCGGGCAGGTATCGGCACTCTATCCGAAGTTGATCCAAGCTAATACGCTCTCCGCAAGCATGCAGAGGCAGATCCAACGCGGCATGTCCTAAAAGAAGGTGCCCAGCTACTACCTGATGGGCAAGTCTCCAGTATCTCTACTGGTGGCATGTGACAGCTACCGACGGCGCCGTCCAAATGCTGACCTACACTCAGCCCATCGATCGTTGCAGCGGATACCAACGGTGAAAACAAAGGGCGCACTGAACTGGGGTTCCGCAAGCCATTGTCTGTCAAATAAATTGAGATCGGCGACCTGGTTAAGGATGAGGTCAAGGTTCAGATGAGAGCAGCGGGCATATGCCACTCCAACCAGCACATGGTCACCTACAGCATCCCGATGGCAGGCTTTCCGGTGCTAAGCGGGCACGCGGGAGTAGACATCTTCACCGAGGTTCGTCCCGGTGCGGAAGACATTGCCCCTGGTGACCACATGGTCTTGTCCTTCATCCCGTCCGGGGAAGGTGCTCCATCGTGTCAAACCGATCTGCGTAACCTGTGCGACTTGGGCGCCAGTTTACTAGGTGGCACACCGGTGAGTGACGGCAAGTTTCGGATCCAGTCCCGCGGTCAGAACGTCTATTCGATGCCGCTGCTGGGGAGGTTCCCTCCGTATATGGTGGTGCACCGCAGGATGCGGTCATCGCCGGAGCGCTACATCTTCGCGATCGACCCGGTGGAGTGGAAACGCGATCAGAACCTGAAACGCGATGCTCCCCACGTCTGCCTGGACATTAACGCAGCACTGATGGGCGTCGGCGAAGGGCACCTACGGGCTGATGGCCAAAAAGTGGTAATTAGCGTCGACAAACTCGAGGGCGCCGATATTGACAGCTATCTATCCCTCGCGGCCAAGGGCGACGCCTGCGTGTTGACTGCAATCGGTAGCCTGATAGACACCCAGGTAAACGCTAACCTCACAATGTTGACCCTATCTACAGAATAAACCTGACAAGCACCACCTTCAACGGCGGCAATCCGGAGTACGACATCCCACAGCTGCTCGGGATGTACAAGGTTGACAAGTTCAACCTAGACAATATAGTCACCCGCCAATACCGGCTCGAGCAGATCAACGATAGTTATCGGAACATAATGGAAGGCAAGCACATTCGCTGCATCATCTGTTACACAGAAGCCGACCGGTAGTCTCGGCAGCGCACAAAAGTTGGCTCAAAAATGACCGACTTTCCGCATTTGTCATAGCCGGGATGAATCGGGGCCATGACAGTACACAACCGGGTCGTTATGGCGCCGATGAAAACCATGTATGGCACACCAAACGTGCTACCCTGCGCAGCGCGGCCGTGACTACATTCTCCTCCCGAACAAAAAGGTGGAGTCGTTCTGATCACGTTATTCACCAATGGAATTGACCATAATCTTCCAACGAACTCGGTGGGTTGCATCTAGCCATCGCCATCGTTGATACGCATCGTGCACTGGTGGAAATGTTGCACGAACACGGTATCAACACCCCGCATCAGATCGAGCACGCCGGGCTTGACAACCTGGGATCGAAGATACTTTAATGTCAAGCCGTTTAGGCCGTCGGCGATCCCTTCTTATCTGACCTGGCGGCCATCACCTGAGATCAGCAAGCAATACCTCTATCATGTGTTTTCAAATTTTTCAAAGCCACTGCGCGACGGGGCAGCCGAGGCCGGATAATGACAGGATCGATCTACACGCGGCACACGGGTACATGTTGCTGACCTCTTTCCTTACCCCACAGGTAATCTACGTAACGCCGATTACCGGGGCAACCGGCACGATGTCGGGTGCACGTGGTGTTGAAGCAGGGGCCGCGATTCGGTCCTAGATCAGCGATGTCCTTCCGATCATACTGCGTATCTCCGGGTACGAACGGAGGCGCTGCTGGGCAACCGTTACATGAACCCATCATTCAGCAACCAAACTCGTCTCCGCGGGCGTAGACACGTTCCACGTCAGCTGGGGCGTGATCGACCGAGTCGTCACCGAAATGGTCAACACCGTCGGTGCCGTTGACCGCAGTCAAACAGGTAGTCGATAAACCAATGACCACCGTAAGAAGGATCCATGACACCGCTGGGGCCGAACACGCATCTTGGCCTATGAACGTGCTGATTTCAGCATAATGAAGCGTCAGCTGTGGCAGATCCAAACCTGCACAGCAAACCGCTGTCCGGGCAGGTAAACCGGATCAGTAAGTGAATTTCTTGTGAAAACTGTATCGAAATAATGGAACAACGCCTCACCGTCAATCTCCGCACAGAAAAAGACCGCGCACTAGGAGCACCCCGCTCCGCGCACGCCAAGCATGTAGTGCTGATCAGCGATGGCCCGGACGAGCTCGAGGCCGTTGATGTTGCCGACGGACGGGACCACCAGGTGACACTCTTCGAACTTAACGGCCAGTTGGGCAAGGACCTACGTTGGGCGTGCGTTCTGCACCCAGAAAGCTAACCTTTCCTACACTACCGGAGCAACGAGATCAAAATACCGCGTAAAAGCACAATTGGACCAAGCTGTTTCGGCTTATGACCTAACCGCAATCAGGCCAGACGCGATGGTGGCTACCGGCAGCCATGTCACCGTTCCGGCAATCCTGGACGTTGACCTATCCCACGTACACACTGGACCGAGGTTACGCCACCTGCCCGGAAAGGTCACGTCGGATCCGGACTCGCAACGACTGAGCGTTGTTTGCGACGGGTGTGTCCCGCTGCCGTTCGAGTAACCACCCACACATGGATTCCTATCAGTCAATTAGTCAGCGTCATCGGCGATGACCTTGTGGCCCTAAAATCTGCCGAATTTCTAGCTACCCCAAGCGCAAGATCTAGCACGTCGATCGACTCGACCGGCTAGGTCGTCGCCGTTCATGTTCGAACGAATCACGACCGGCCGTGTCTTGTACACACCTGCAGGTGAAGCCGCCCGGGCCCTGGCCGCTGACAACATCATGTTGGCCGGAACGCTCGATCCCGACACCATCCTGTTCGACTACGTAGTTACCACTATGACCGTAATCGATGTGTACACCACCAACGATTGCGGCGACCTTGTCCTTATTCGCCAAGCAACCGAGCACGGCGCACGCCGCCTGGGCTGTGTGATTAACAAAGCAGATGTAGCCATGACCCAAGCATCTAATACCCGCACTGACAGCGTCGCAGTAGTTGTGGCGTTGCGCACAAGCTCACAACCGTGCAGGCTGACTGGCCTTGATGGTAGACAACACCATTATCGATGAACCAATCGGCCAATCCGTTACCAACCCGGATAGCACCGGATCTACGGCAAAGAAACCATTGGCGCCTTCTACAAAACCAACATTGTGGCCAATCATTGGCGATAACGTTCGAAGAGAAGTTCCCCCTCCAGATCACTCATAGAGATATGCTGCAGTGTACTATATCACCAACAATTTGAATAGATTATCCACCAGCTCCGTTCGTGGAGTGGTCATCTGCTGCATAAACGACGTCGGGCTCATAACCAACATGTTCCTCTACTGGAATCCCGACGCCATGACGTTCGGTGAGGAAAAGTGAACCCCCAAGCCACTGCAGTCACCGAAACCACTTGTTTCAATTTCATGTCAGTAGTTTTCTGTGGGCATTTTCTGTCGGCGCGTTCTACTAGTTTTGCACCTGTGAGGTCGGTTGCAGTTGTTGATTGGAAGGCGATCACAGCTGCGTTTGATGCGTTGGCAGGGCGGCTACGCTGGACGTCGACGCATTAACTAGCCCGGAACGATTGGTGTTGTTGGAGCGTGGTTAGCGCATGCGCCGTCGGTTGCCCGCAATGAAGCATACACTGATCAATTCCATTGCCCACCAAGCCACTCCCGAAGAGCCTGAGGCAAGCTTTCGCGCGCGATCGACGAGGTAAACACTTGATCAACCGTGCCGAAGCGCCCCGACGTATCCGGGAGGACGCCGATTTCGGTGAACGGCACGTCAATCACCGGCGAAGCGCTAACACCCGCACTGGCCACCACAGCGCAGCGCGCCGGACACTCGGCAGCGTCCCAGTCGCGGTGATCCACCCGTTGTGCCACCAACTGCCTGGCTGAGTCGGCGCCTCGACTAGAAAACATAACGAAATCAATAAAACCCAGGCGAAGAAACCAATTTCGTCACGAACACCTGACCAGGCTAGCCGATCGACTCGCCGACTACCCCAACCCAGATAGCACCTATAGCAACAACGACCGCGCACGACGACGCGAACTAACGTTGGGCAATCAAGAAGCCAACGGCATGTCGGCGCTGCGCGGCGTGATCACCCTCGAGTTGCACGCCACTTTAGAAGCTGCGTTAGCCAAATTGGCCACCATCGGCATGTGCAACCCCGCCATGGACGGCCCACCTTCTAAACAGGACATCGACAAAGACACCGAGACCCCGCGTAGCGCAATTATGATGGGATCGATACCGCGTTGCACACCCTGCTGGATTCGGAAAAATATTCCAACATAACATGTTACCGGAATCCATTATCGTCACCACGACACTTAGTGAGCTGGAGGACGCCGCCGACAACGACAAGATACTCACCGGCTGCTGCACCATCGTACCCATGAGCAACGTGATCCGCCTGACACCGCAAACCCGCCATTATTCAATAAAGACAAAGCCGGATATCCACCACACCAAGCGACTCACCCTCCCACACAGCGAATAGCTATTGTACGCCAAAGACCGCAACTGCGCCGCACCGGGATGCACCGTACCCGACTACTACTACTGCGAAGTTCGCCATACCACTGCTTACACCACCTACCGCACCACCAACATCAACAACCTGACCTTTGGCTGCGGCCTCCAACACCGCCTCCTCAAACCCGACGTCTGGACCACCCGAAAACACGCCAACGGCAACACTCAATGGATCCCACCACCCCCTTAGACCACAGCCAGCCCAAAAACCAACACCTTCATGACACCCCGAAAAACTCCTGCAAGCCAGAAACAATAATAGCCCGAGTGCGGTGTAACGGCCGTGTGCACCTGGCGCTGTGGGGCGCGCTGCTTGGACAACGTTTCATCGTGCATATGCTAAAGCCATGGCGACGATCTTCACCAAAATCATTAACCGTGAACTACCCGGCCGTTTCGTCTACGAGGACGACGGTGTCGTCGCATTCCTCACTATTGAGCCGATGACACAAGGCCACACGCTAGTAGTGCCACGCGCCGAGATTGATCAGTGGCAGAACGTGGATCCTGCATTATTTGGTCGTGTCATAGCCGTAAGTCAGCTGATCGGCAAGGGCGTATGCCGTGCGTTTAACACCGAACGCGCCGGGGTGATTATCGCCGGATTTGAAGTACCCCATCTGCACGTCCATGTGTTCCCTACCCACAGCCTGAGCGACTTTAGCTTTGTCAATGTCGACCGCACTCCGTCATCGGAATCCCTCGACGCGGCGCAGGCCAAAATTAAGGCAGCCCTAGCTGAGCTGGCGTAAATTGGCAGTCGTTGCCGTGTTCAAACGTGCGTGGACACCTCGCTTACTCGCGGCAGTGTGACATAGCAGCAGCCCTGTCCCGGTGCGGTTGTCACAGTGACTACACCACCGTAGGCGCGATCGACAGCCTCAGTCCGATACAGCCACTGGCCCGTATTCGAGATGAGTCGGTGCAATAGAACCGCTCAAAGAGCCACAACGCCTCCTCTTGACTCATGCCTAGACCCTGGTCAGCCACTTCGAGCACCGCGTCGTTGCCATAGGTGCCGACTCGCACGGTGACGTCGACGCTTTCCGAGGTGTGCGATAAGTCATCGGCAACAAGGTTACTCAGTATTTAGTATATCCGGTGCTCATCACCGTGCACCTCGGGGTCCCGGTACCGTCGAGGACTTCCGTGGTGATCTTGTGATTGGGGTAGATTGCCTGCGCGTCGTGTACGGCATCGCTGAACAGCACCAGCAAATCGACTCGACGGCGTTCGAGCGGCCATTGCACATCCAGGCAGGCAAGCAGCAACAAATCGTCCACCGGCAGGCCCATCTGGCTTGCTTCACTTTCGATCCGCGACATCAACATGGCCACGTCACAGGCCACGCCCTGCCGATACAACTCAGCGAACCCGCATGGTGGTCAACGGAGTGCATAGTTCGTGGTTGAAGTCAGTGATGAACTGCCGAATCCTGTCCTCTGAAACCACGGGCCGTTTCGACAAAAGACTTCGAGGGTGCCAGTGTTTCCTGAATCTGGGTAAGCATTCCGTTGATCACCAACGAAAGTCGATCCATATCGGTTTTGGTATCACGTTCCGGCACAAGACGATCCAACTGGCCCGCGGTTATCACCGCAGCGTTTTGTTCGGCTTCAGTCAACGGCCGCAGACTACGGTGCACGACCGCATAATCGACAATCCCGACCACAATCAGCACCGCCACCCCGATGCCAAACCAACGACCGAACCGTGTACTGAACATCGGACAGATCGATCGCGACCGTGATCAGGTCGTGTTGCCTCCGCACCGACACCACACTCGCCAACTGAATGTCAGAACCGTTGACCGATGGCAAAGTCGTCGGATTAAGGCCCACATCATTGTTGGACGGAAGTGTCGGTTCAGCGTTGCGGTCGTTGATGGCCGTAGGTGGTGCTGTCGCAAGCCAATACCCCCGTGCATAGAACTTTGACGGTGGCAGCCTGGGCCTGAGCGCGCATGAAGTGAACCTGTCCCCGGCCGTTACGGGCCCTGTACCCAACTTCGGGATACGTCGAACAGCGTCGAGTCTAATCCGGTTGGTCAATCCCTAGCGCAAGATTGAGACGACCGCAACTCCCGAGTTCACTAAGCCGCAGATCACCAGCGCCAGGATGGCGGCGACCAAGCCGACACGCGATAACATTCCACGTCACAATGTTGTGCCATAGCAGTAATCGCCATATCGTGTGAGTCCACAGGCAGCAACTCAGCGCTGCTACCGCAACACATGACCTACCCCGCGCAAGGTGTGCAGCAACCCCTTCTCCCTGGTGTCAATCCTGCGGCGCAGATACAACACATATAAGACTTGACCATGTTGACGACGCCACCAAACTCTATAGCAATAGCACCACACGTGGACGAGGGATTTGGGGTTTGTTCAAGACTGCGCCAGCGTTGATAACAACGTGGCGCAGCAACGTGAATTCGATAAGGAAAACGATACCAATTAGCTGGCCTTCCAGGCCTCGTGAGTCTTCTCATCGAGTTCGAGAGCGGTGAAGGGTTAGGCGAGCACTTCAAGGTGCCGCCCTGCCTTTGTCGGCGCGGCGCCATATGACCCGCAGCCTAATGAAGATCTCCTCGAGACTGAATGGCTTTGTCACCATAGTCGTAGCTGCCCAGGGGTAGACCGGCGATGCTTGTTCTGCATCGAGTCGCGCGCGATCAGGAACAACGCCGGGGCGTTAATGCCGCTGGCACGTAGCCGGCGCAGCACCCCGAAACCGTCCATCCCCGGCATCATCACGTCCAAGATCACCGCGTCCGGCCCGAGTTCCGCGTTCCCGGTCCAGCGCCGCGGCCTCTAGGGACACGGCGTGGACCTCAAAGCCCTGGAATTTAATGGAACCGAGAGCAGTCCGACAATGTTGGCTTCGTCGTCAACAGCGAGGATACGCGCCTCCAGGGTGGTTTCGCTTAAGAGAGGACCCGCTTGCCATCGAGTTCACATCTCTCGCACTCAGTTGGACGCTAGTTCCCAGTGAATGTGTAGTTCCTGGGAATCAGTTACCAAATGGTCTGCCAAGAGTTGGCCAATAATCGCCTCAGCTGCCAAGACCCTGCTGAGGTTTCTTAGCGCGTTACACATAGACTCACTCCATGTATCTAATGTATCTAGGCAAAAGCATCGCAACTATGGCGACCACACCAACAAGATTCCGGCCTGCCGCGACGAAAGCGAGCCTTAACCCCACCGGAGCGGGCTGTAGCCTGCGCAGCAGGGCTCTGGGTGACAACGGCAGCACCGGCTTGAACGCAATGGCCAGCATGCTGAGAATCGATGACGACCTGGCGCACGCTGGCCTGCCGTGCGTTTCGCTATCCGCAACACCGCTGTCCAGGGACCCAACGCGGTCAGCCAGATTGTCGAGGCGTTGCGGGAACTGGATCGCAATGTTGACGTCGAGGTGATCGTGGTGGCCCGAGGCGGTGGTAGCGTTGAGCACCTGCTGACGTTTTCCGATGAAACGCTATACCGCGCGATCGCGGATCGCCTGTTGCGTCCGAACAGGTTAGTCAATCTGGTGACAACGCCCGGCAGTTTACTCGATCTCCTGATCGCGGAGGGCGGCGGGTTGCAACACGCTGCAACCGAGCGGGCTAGCCGACCGGCTGTTCGCCGAAGACGGCCGGATCGACAGGTTGACGACAAAGGACAGATCACTCGAACAGCTCACCAACTTTGGTTGACACCCTGGGTAAACTGATGCCCGGGATGGAAGCGCTAGAGCCACGCTATCGCCACCCTGCAAGACGCCGCTTCCGCGCTGTCCCTGATGGTCAACACACCCAGCAACATCACCTAACGCATCCTACCCCGCCGCGCCACTCACCTCAGCACCCACCGTCCCGGTCGGTGCGGTCGCAACGCGTCATCGACGCCGACGAATAAACAGTTAGGCTTGCACCGGCTCTACGCCTCCTTAGCTCAGTGGTAGAGCACTCGCCTTGTAAGCGAGCGGTCGTCAGTTCAATCCTGACAGGGGGCTCCAACTTTCACTGCATGCGTGATCTTGAGCGCACAGTTACGATAGCAAGTTAGTCAGATCGGTTGATAGGCCAGCCAAGCTGCCACCCACCCACGTCAATAACGTCATGAGTAACCGCTACGGGGAACTGAACGGTCGCCGCACCGACCTCGTCGACACTGGCTTGAACCGCATGCACAATCGTCGTTGGATCGCCAGTGCATAAGGTAAGCTCCAATGTTGTAGGCCGCAAATTACGGCACCATCATAATACATATTGCGCGTGTCGACGAACAGCTTGGTAAGCAAGGACGCCGACGAGATCCCATGTACCAGCTTTCAACCCTGTGGAGGATCGCCCCGCACCACGACGACGTCGGTGTTGAGCAAAGAGTGATTGATCATGAGCAAAAGATCGGGGGTTTTGACGTTCATCAACGTCCCCGACCGCGATCAAAAATTCTCTTAAATACGCGACGTCGATGATCTGGCTATTCGCGGCGCGGATCGGGTAGGCCATGGCGGTGGAATACATCGTTTGAAGTGCGCTGGTAAAGCCCTAGTGAAAACCACCCCCCTAAGATTGGTGGCACCTGACGCCAGCATCAGGACAAAGGGACATCTGAGCGTCCAAACGCCCGGGCCTACTAGATATAGTAGATATAGCAGGACTGTGGGATTGATCTGCGGTAAGGCATCGAAAATGCCAGCGTTGATTTTATTGAGCACGGCCAACACCTGCGGGGTTCATTCTCAGCATGTCAACCAACAGCTCAGCAGTCTGTTGCATCCTGATCAACTTCGACTCGAAGAGCCCAACGAGGGGCCCTGCGACGCGAGCACGTTAGCGATGTCCTACGCCTGTTGCTGGTCCAGCTGAGTTGAGCTCCGCGCACCACAGTGTCGATCGGGCTTGCCTCATTGCCCATCGACTGCCCGTACCAGACGAAGTCAAGGACGATCGACTGCTGAGGACTACCGCCGTCCCGGCGACATCGTGGCCGGATCAGATCGCGGCCACACAGCGACTCGGTGGTAGCATTGATCACTACACCCGGCATGTGGCTGAACGAGTTGCCAATCCGAGTGTCATCAAGCGTGGAAACGGCTTAACTAACTACGCCCGGCGGCCCCCTGCATCGATGTGGAGATGGCCGCTTCCGTATCCGTATGTGATACCGCCACTGCGCTCAGAGCGCGCACTAACTGCTCGTGCTACGCCGCCGCCTGGTACTCCGGAGTGTACACGCCGAACAACGCTGCCATGGCTGTCGACACCTCATCGCCGCCCGCCGCCACCTACTCAGTCGTCGGGATGAGTGCGGCCGGCTTTGCCGACCATCACCGAGACACCGATCCGCGCTACACCCGCTGTCGCCATCTCCATGCATATCCGACACTACAAGAACAACGACATCGCCGCCCCTCGGTGCTATAAGATACTAAACATTATGGCGCCCAACAGCAGAGTGCGGGTGAAAATCGATAGAAATGATTACAGAGCCGCTGCCCCGACCGACGGTGCACTGAGTCGCTGAATATTTCAGGGAAGGCTTTTGCAAGCCCCGTTTTTCGAGCAGTGGATGATGCATAAATACGAAGTACGTCGTGTGATCGTCACCTCCTGGTGGTGACATTAAGATCCCGACCGCACTCACAATGCTATCTACGTTCTTCACGAAGTCAGGACTACTACTGCCGCCCGACAGGCTGTACACGCTGGCTTCCACCACATCGCCATCTATAACTCTTGATGGCGCCGCAAGTCTCACCAGTAATGGCACCAACCTGGCAGAACAACATACCTACCTGAATCTGATTTTCGCTCAACATATTCCGGAGCAGCTGGCTGTCTACATCACCGCTTGGATCACCCAGGTTGGGGTCAAGGAGGATGATCGCGGCTTCTTACTGTCGCCTTCGTTTTCGCTTGCGGTTATCCCGTCCAGCGGGACATCTTGCCCGTAGGGCCACACCGAACCGTCATACGGGTCGCAATGTTCATATGGTCGTGCGATAGGAACTACCGTCGTTGTCTCGGGTTGCGCAAGCCGCGGTGCACATGCCACTTTCATCCCGGAGCTAGCTACCCGAAGTCCGGTAATATTCGACGGGCGACATACTCGTGAATACTGTCTGGGCTATGACCGCGGCGCCGGCCAATCCCAATCTTCGCAATCACCTTATGGCCGAGCACGTTTCCCCTATACAGCCGTAGATTGAGCGCATCAAAACACAAGATTCACTCAATCATGAACCTTTTTCAGGTTTAATGCCGCTTCCTTCGGTGAAAAGAATGACAATTATGGCTAAGGCGTTACCCAGTCGAGCAGCGTGAACGTGCGGTTTAGGGTAGTGCTCGATCCCCTCGGTTATTATCGACCGGTTCAACCCACACCGTTGTGGATATTTACCGCACCGATGCGCTGTTAACCACCGTCGACACCCCGCAGAGGGATGTATGAGCGCGGGCGCAAGACGGCCGCCTACCCCCCGTGCCGTAAAGGATCTTAGGAGGCTGGAGAACTGGATGACGCGCGATGACGGGCTCTCTGGAGATTACCCGGAGAAAAACACCGCACCACGATCCCCGATGGCAAAGATGCCCAGCATGCCGCCGAGGCTACTCGACCGTGACTGCACCGCCACAGCTCCCAACCACCGACTGTGGGGTGGCCAGCGTACCAGATTAAAGACACCGATATGCTCACCACAGCGCTCAAGATGTCACGGTGGCGTCGCAACCATCACGGCCGTAGCCTTGGAAAGGGTTGGATTCATCACTGCGAATGGCAGGCAGTCAGTGTGCGTCGATCGTGTTCACCGATGCAAGCAGACCGAGCAGTCCGTTTCGGACGGGCCAGCTGCGGGACCTCGACAACGTCGAGTACCCGACGATGACTGAATCGAGCGAGTCTACAACCGACGCAGACGTTTTCTGGGGTTAGTTGGACCTGATGCGTGAAGTTGTGTAGACCAGCGACACGTGCCGCCGGTAGTGCAACAGATCTGTCGGGCTGTGGTGGCTCGTGGCTGGTAGTCGTAAAGCTGCCTGCTACGAACAGGAGATCGGGATGAAGGCGTTTTCAGTGAGATTGCCCTCCCAGGAGTGGGGTATTGGACGGTGCTCAACGAAGACCTGACGATGAGGCCTAGGTTAACGCCTTCCTGCGCCACGGCCGATTTGGTCGTGACGGTTCGGAGCTGACCACGCGGTCGTATACCCGGGTGCGATCGCATTGTTCCTGCGCTGGTGTGCCCGTACCGGCCGAAACTGACATGGGGACACTGGGGTTGTTAATCACCTGGCTGCGGCAGGGTGGGACCGCAAGCCAGCGCCGAGATCGTGGTGGGTGGACACGTATTGGCTATTCCGGGCGTCTAGCTGGTGCGCAGGACACGGCGGATCAACGGTGTGCTGACCGCCAGGGCGGGGGTTCGTCTCGCCCACGCGGTGACATCCGGGCAAGCGTCTGGCGAGTTGATGCCACTGATCTACGAGCTGATTGACAAGTATGATCTGCCTGCACAAGCCCTCGGTGAGCAATATCGAGTGACCTGGCGGATGCAGGCATGGCATCGGTTGCACGAGCCAGAGGCGGCGGTGGACCGCGCCAGTGACGCAGAGATCGTGACACTTTTGCGGGCCTGCGAGTCAGCGCAGGATCAGCTAATCGTGTTGTTGATGGCCAGGTCCGTTCTGCGGCGAAGCGAGTTGTATAGCCTGCAGCGCTCCGGATGTCCATCTGCTGACCGACTCAAAGCTGCTGAGCTGTGAGATGCTACGAACATACCTGCACATGGCGGATCGTCAGAATCCGAACGGGGCGTGAGCCAAGTCTCGTCGCTACCGGTTGGTACTGCTAGATTTTCTACTGGTAAAGGTGTTCGGCGTCTATAATTTCGAGTGGTCTGCAATGCTATGGACGGGCAAGTCGGAATTCTTGTTGGTCAACCTGTTTCGCCAACCAATTGGGGCGATGATACGCCTGGATGCGATTAACAAATTGATCGCCGCCTGCGCGCGTCAGGCAGGGATCGAACGTGTGACGCCGCCTCGGCTTGCTGCACGAGTTCGACAGAGTACCGTCCTGAACGAGATCGCCGCCCTGCGAGGGGCACGCGTCGATGAGTTCGCGCAAGTCTATCTGCATCCCGACCCCAGCCGATTACGAAAAGTAGTCGAGCTGGTCCACAGTCCGCGCGAATCGTCCTGGATAGACTGGTAAACGCCGCACAAGCCAGCTAGATAGGCTGCGAGCGGAACCGACGCAACACATGTGTTAGCCAGCGAGCGCGTCGACCGGCACGCCACGATAATTGCACCTGCCTTTCTTGGCGAGGCCGAGCTGGACCCACGACGACGTGTGCTGTCGTTCGCACCCAGGCACCCGCTGCTGGGCCGGCCTATGTGTAGGATTGCGGACTGTGCGACGACCGCACGGGTGGCGTCGAGGATCTGCGTCTCGTGTAAGCGTCAACTCACCAAACACGAGTTGGGTAAGCACAAGATCGTTGCATTGCCATCCTGGAGTCGCCAAGGGTCGGTCCGCGGACCCGACCCCTGCATCGTTGAGGACTGCGCACAGGAATGGAGCTTGACGCGGTCGGTCCTGTGTTCGGCCCATGCCGAGCAGCGACCGTACTTTTCCGGGTGTAGCCGTCGGGCAGTTCTTCACCCATCGTCAGGCGAAACAGCTGAGCCGCTGGCTTTGTGCGCTGTCTCCGCGTGCACCAGCCAAAACCGCCATCACAGCGGTCTCTACTGCGAGGCGCACCAGCAACGGCTGCGCACCTACCGGACACACGATCAGGACTTGTACGAAAAATTTTGGCGAGCAACAGAACCAGAAATCTGTCTGGGTGTGAAATCAGCCTGCGCAACCTAGCGCCACTGGCAGTCACGGAATTGCTGGAGGCCCGCCACAACGGGCAGGATCAACGCGGTGAAAACCAATGATGCCGTGCTGCAGGTGCTATAACAACAATATCCACCACAGCCAGGTGAACTCGATGACCGACTACATCCCCAGTAAGAGACTGTAATCTGGAATGCATTGGGCTGGCTAACTGTATGATCTGTTACTCCTTCCGAACGCGAGAGATTCAGGAAATCGAAGTAAGCCAAGACAAATGGAACCTGACAATATGCGGGAACAACAGCACGGTGTCGTTTACGGTCATCAGTCAGCACTGGCCACAGGAGTCGATCAAACTGTGGACCGCCAACGATCTGCCGAAGCGACGGTTCTGGCCTGGAAGGCGCACCATCCACTGCCCTGGCGGTGTGCCACCACGTCAGTTGCCTGACAAGGCTATCGGAGTCGCTGCGGATGCGTAAAGACCGCGGAACACACCCGGCGGTGTTGGGGCAAGCCGATATGGAAGCGTTCTTACACCGGCTGGCCTACCTGGAATCGGCTGAGCCGATTTAACAGCGACACCTGGAAGTCCGCACCGTGCTCACCCGCATCCGCACCATGGGATTGAACCGTCGCGTCCGGGCGCGCCACCGGTACGGGTCAGAACTGCACAATCACCACCGCCGGCGAACCGAGACCGTCACCAGAAATCATGTATCAGCTCTGCAAACACCTAAATCAGCTCACCTTGCCGGAGATGCGTACCGCCATGGGACTGGCCATTGACACCGGATGATGCCTGAAGAGATCTGCTAACTGGACTACGACTGACTGAACCGAGCCGACGACGGACTTCTCGTACTGATCCACAACAGCCACAAGGCCCACCGGCCCACACGTCGCCTTCCCATCAATCAACAAGCAAAGCGCCGCCGCGATTCTCGCCCAGCAGAATCGGGTACGGACTGTCTACCCTAAAATCGTAATCGGCAAAATCAAACTACTGCCCGCCAAGCGGCGAAACCCCGGCGGGCACCGCACGATTACCTCCTTCAGCTTGACGTTCGCCCACCGAATAGATCGACCAAATACCATTGCTACACAACGTTGCCCGCATCAAATATGACCGAGTCAAAATATTACTCTCCGCCTACCGACACAGCGACACCCAACGCCACGCCGAAGCCGGCGTGTTCGTCGAAGTACTGGGCAAACCGATGTCGCATCGCAAACTTGACACCGTCAAGTCGCGGACCGTGTCACCGCAATGTAGTTCGACCGACACGGCAACCGCATATGGCGCCACGTCTAAGCCTGGTTGGATTCCTAGCACGCCCACCACGCCGTCGGCAAAGCAGCCTTCCCATGCAACGTCTGCACCGAATCGTCCAACGTTAAGGACGGAGGGGGTGCTTGCCCATTCCGGTTCCGCTGCGCCGGTTGCGACCACTTCCGCGCCGACGTCTCCTACCTGCCCGAGCTACACGCCTACTTCGATGATCTGCTGCGCAGCCACGCACTCCTGTTCGCCACCACCGACCTCGATGACTGGGCACATACCGATGCGGTGCCCATCAGACGAAGAGGTCCGCCGCGTCCGCCGTCTGATCGACCAGGTCCGAAAAGAGTTTAGCTAGCTCGAACGCGAACAACGACAACAACTTCAACAAACCATCACCGTCGTGCACCGCCAACACAGCATTATGCGTGGCAGACCCTTTACCCGCAGACCATTTCCAACCTGCATTAGGAAAGAACCACATGACCATCAACACCACCCCCTACCATCAACTCGATGATCGACGGACGTCGTACCTACTCCCCAGAAGCCGCCAACATGTCTTAGCCGTGCTTGACAACGCCGTCAAAGACGGCACAGAACCCGGTCGTCACCAGCATCGCTCGACGTGCCGGGGTCGACCGAACATTCCTCTACCGCCACGACGACCTGCTCTAACGAATTCACTTCGCAGAAAACCAGCCAACTACCAAACCCGACATCAGCCCCGGAGCTACCCGCTCCTAACTGCAAACCGACCTGCTCGCCACGTGGCAACGCTGCAAACGCATGGCCGCACGCATCCAACAACGCAAGACCCACGCCTATCTGAACTGCTCGGTGAACACGACTGGCGATCAACCGGACTGGGCGCATCCATCGATATCAACGAACTGCAGCAACACATCGTCACTCTCGAACAACAAATAGTCGAGCTACGGCGCAACTCAAAGAACGCGACCCAGACCTCGCCACCAACCGCGAACTCAATGGCCCAGCTCAACGTCTCCAAGGCGACCGACTGAAAACAGAATGCTTGCACCACACCTGTTGCGCATCATATCCATCAGCAGCCAGCCATGTGAACGGCGGAAACGCAGGGACACTACAGCAGTTTTATGCCGGACCCTCGAGAAATACCAGCACAGCATCCTCGACTATGTCCCACCTGAGGAATACGAAAACGCTCACTAAGCTCACGTGCAGTCACCCCAATAGGCGATGTCTCAAGCAGGAAGTCGGCAATGAACCGATAACAATTCGACTTAACTCAAAAACCGGGCTAGATCACTATAACGGGGTCACCTCAATAGTTCAGAGCAAACCAGGGACATTGCACTACTTGCCAATCGCAAAACCATCCTCGAACAAGATCAAACGATCAAATCGCTATCTCGCCCGCCACGATGGACGGATCCCACCCAACTCAGGATCCGCCTGCTGCCCCTGCCACGAAAGCATTGCCCACCAACGCGGCACACACGGTTATCTTATACGAACGCATCGCCTCGACGTCCTAGGAACAGAACCTCTCATATTCGCTATCGAATGCCGCGATCACCTCATCATTGTCGCTCTAACTTAGAATTCCGCTCCGCCATCAAAATCTCTCGCTGAGCACAGTTATCGGCAATCTCTCCTGGTGACTTCATTCCATACAATGGTGCTGGATAGCCCCGCGCGATGTCACAGATCTTAAGGGCGGTCTTCCCAGCCTCCAGCAAGAAGGCATCCAGCCACCATTGAAAATTCTCGGCTGTCTCGGCCATCCATGTCGCCGACTGACCTGACCACTGCTCTTACAGCGCTTGATCCATTCCTTCAACGACTCGGATGTGAAAGACATTCGATAAGATATCATAGCCCCCTAGAACCAGGGCGCCACATATTTTATTAGAATTAATCTACTTACGGTAGATTGGCATATAGCAAACTAATAACCAAGGACGTCAAACAGATGACCGGAGTTGATCTTCAATAATAACTTCTGGCAGGCATCTCTTCGTTCCCTTCGGCCGGGAACGACTTTCCGCACTAGTGTTGATGTTTGCGGTGCCGGTTATCATCTTCAGCTACATCAGTGGACGGTTTGGGTCTTGTGGGTCTCTCGCGTCCTCATACACCTCGACACTAAGGAGCAAATTAAGGCGCATACAAATCAAGAATCTTCGAGATCTGAGAGATTCTGTGAGTGGCACTGTACCACGTGCTCGTGAAGGCTGCTCGCCACCAACTTCGACGTACAGTGTCGTTAGTCGGGGGAACTACACCTACGGTTGCCGCATCCTTGATTTCACACATTTCTTCACTGAAGTTCTTCAAGTCAAAGGCTGATTGATACAACGCCGAGGTGTTTAAGACCACAAAAGTCATGCCGACTTCACTTCTCTCAAGGAAAACCCTGCAATACGCCTTTTTCTCTAAAACAGCCCCCTCGGGGTGCTGGACTAGCCGCCATTCGGGCAATTCAGTCATTGTGCCGTTAGGCTTTTCCTGCATGCCGTGAATCTAGATCGTTTTTCCTCATTAGATTCCTGCTAATAGATTACTAGAAGGTGGAAAAGTTTCCGCCCAACGGAGGACACGAGTGAGTCACCACCATCCTGTCCATTTATCGGCGGAAAGCTGTAAACGTGTTCACCCAAAGTGTTCTCGTAGATAAAGATGGGTGGTCTTCGACTCTGGAAGTGCCAACCTTCGGCACAACCAATACGTCACCTGACGTTCCACCATTAGTAAAGACACCGAACTGATCCAACACCCGCGGTCCCAGGACACTCAGGCAAATCACCATATGCTCAGTGACATAGGACCCCCGCCCAGTTATCACACTCACCCCCGCGGAGGTCTTCCTCTAATCGAGTACAGAAGCATCGAATTGCAATGTTCGATATGACTTTTCGGCTAAACTCGGAGGTAAGCGCGCGGTCGGCTCCAGCCACGCGAATCCGGCTTTGGCTGCGTAGAGTGCGATTCGGCGGGCTGGGGACTGAAGTTCGAGAATCAGGTGTTAAGCTCGGCGATGTCGAGCAACTCGTGTGGCAGATTCCATTGGTGGCTGGCGCGCATGCTGCCAGCCACAGTGTAGCAATCTGGTGTTCCCATGAAAATACCGCGGTAATTGGTAGATGCCACGCTGAGCGTCAGCGACTAATTTCTACCGCAGCTCAAATAATAACAGCGGAACATAACCGGAAACTTAGAAGAAATAGAACTAGCGGATGATCCGTAATTCGTCATAGCTGGAGCCCTTGTCGTGGGCGGGCTCGTATTACTCTAGGCCAGCACCCGATGCCCCCGGACACCAGATGATAGGCGCGGCACTGCCCATACCACCCAAGCCTGGCTGCATACACCGCCACAACGGCGCCTCCTTCACCGGCGAAGTACGCATTGAACCGGGCCCCCTTGCAATCGGGATCGCCGTTGTACTTGTGATCGCCGCAAACGATACCACTCCAAGCATAGTGTGGTGTGCCGGGCTACATCTGTAGCTACGACACTAGACACGCAAGACAACGTTCACTAAATCACTAAAATTGAACCACTCGACGCATACATCGCCGAAATAGCTATGGGTTAGAATATCACCTTCTAATATGCAAGTCGGGCATCGAAATTGAGAAGGTCCGGTACCTGATCCCCGCACCGGCCGGAAGCACACCGCTCAAGTCAAAAAAGATCCGATGCGCATCCCAGGAGAGAGCATGCTCAATCGCAGCAGCGGACCTGCCGGCTCGCTCAGCACCACAGCAATCACCAGATTTATCCTGACGGCCGTACCGATAAGCTACGCGGCAGCTTACACTCACCCGTCACCGAGGTGAGGTTGGTCGACGCGACTAGAAACCATGCGCGACGCGAATGCAATATGCTCCACCGATCCAGCACGCGATAGCCAGGATCAAACCACCGCTGGGTAGCGGATCATCGATGACTATATCGCGAAGCAAAAGGGGTGCGCGCCGAAGATACCATCCAAACTCCGGTCTGTGACCTAGGATCCGCCCGGCTTTACGCCAAACGTCGGGGGATCGGCGTCGTGAATGACGCCAATCAACAACTGGGCTACCACTTCCGCCCCAGCTGAATAACTGGCCGCTGGCATATCGAATACCTGTATTGCCGACGACCCATTATGCCAACACCAGCTTTGCTAACTGTGACAGATTCGTGTTGCATACCTGACGACTACGCTCGGCAGTGGAGCAAGAAGAGATGGTGCGCCCGGGGTTCACCCATCTCGTTGGTGATTTTCGAATTTCGTCAAGTTAAAGGCTGATCCCAACATTATCCAGAGCGGTCCTGGCAGAATCAGTCTCGTTGTTGGCCCGGACGTTAACCTTTATTAGTTTTTCGGTATTGATTTGTCGGCCACTTTGGATGGCCACAATCAACAAGTCACCGGCGCCCTGCTGCGAGCCCAGCTTGATGAATTTCGTGCCATTACTGTAGTACAGTCCCGCAGTCTCAGAATCAATGTTCAGCCACAGTGGCCAGGGGGAATCAAACCGCCAGCCACAACACTTTGCCTCGGCGGATGCGTGACATCGACCTAGGACACCACATATATAGTTTTTAGTAATGGCGGCGGCGTTGACCCAAACTGCACTTCGCAGACTAGTTTGCTCGGTAGCCGTGACCAGTCAGTTCGCGACGACTTCATACAGACCTGGAAACCCAAAACGATCAACATCAGTAACAAGGCGATCGGAATGACCAATCGCACCCGGGCGGTGTCCTGTCCCACACCCACCAGACAACGTGCACCACGGCCGGCGACGGTGGTACTGAAGCTAACTAGCAAACACGAGTTGATGTCGATCCAGTTTAGACACCTAACTCTTGTTGCGGTCAGGTCCAAGGCCGAACGTTACGAGGTTTTCTTCAAAGTGTACTAGTAACGGGCAAATGCGGACAGGAACTTCGCCGCATCCGGGTAGGTGATCCTACCCACATCTAGACCTTCCCGAGGCCCATTCGATTGGGGGCTTCACAGCAGGCTACCGCATACTTGACGCCATGCTGTCTGCGACATCACCGCAAACCGTTTATGCGGTGCTAAGTGGTGCGCTAGTAATGGGTCGAGGTTTCTGATGGCGCGTTCCCGCAAGCCTCGGCACCGGCATCGCGCCATCCATAAGCCGTCGCGAATCCGCATAGCGCTGACTCGGGGCTTCATGACGCTCACATCACTCGTCACAGTGCTGCTGACCGGAGCCGGCTATTGGGTAGCCCACCGTGCGCTAGGAGACATCACTGTTTCACAAGCCCTCACCGCGGACGATCCACGATCCACCGATAACAACATAAATATCTTGCTCATCGGCTTAGACTCACGCAAAGACCAGCAGGGTAATGATCTGCCTTGGTCGATTCTGAAGCAGCTGCACGCTGGCGACTCCAACGACGGGGGCTATAACACCAACACACTGATATTGGTGCACGTCAGTGCCGACAACAAGGCAGTCGCCTTTTCGATCCCCCGCGATGATTGGGTGCCCTTCAGCGGCGTCCCCGGATACCACCACATCAAGATCAAAGAGGCCTACGGGCTGACCAAGCAATATGTCACCCAGAAACTCGTCGAACAAGGTGTCAACAATCGGCAAGAGCTGGAGACACAGGGGCGCGAAGCCGCCCGGGCAGCAACTTTGCGCACAGTGCGAAGCCTGACCGGCGTGTCGATCGACTATTTCGCCGAGGTCAATTTAGCCGGTTTCTACGATCTGGCCCACACCTTGGGCGGTGTCGAGGTGTGCCTCAATCACGCCGTCTACGACTCATATTCCGGTGCCAACTTCCCGGCCGGGCGACAGCGACTGGATGCTTCAGAGGCACTCGCGTTTGTCCGGCAACGTCATGGCCTCGACAATGGGGACCTTGACCGCACCCATCGACAGCAGGCATTCATATCCTCCGTCATGCGGGAGCTTGCGGACACCGGGACCTTCACCAACCTAGACAAGCTCAGGAGCCTGATGGCGGTGGTGCGCAAAGATGTCGTGTTGTCGGCAGGTTGGAACGAAAACTTGATCCAGCGATTGGGAACGCTCGCGAACGGCGTGGGAAAAAACCGTCCCGAATTCCGGACGCTGCCGATAGTACGCTACGATAACATCGACGGGCAAGCCGTCAACATCATCGACCCGGTCACGATTAAAGTTGAGGTGGCGTCGATTATCGGCGCCGCTCCACCCACAGCAGCCACGCCCAGCAAGCCGAATCCGTCTACCGTTATCGACGTGATCAATGTCGGAAGATTGACCGGCCTCGCCAGTGAGGTGTTCCAAGCACTGAAAAAGCACGGCTACACTGCGGGTCAGGTCCGCGACCGCAGCTCAGGCGAGCCGACTACCACCTCGATCCAATACGGCGCCGGAGCGGACACTGATGCCCAGAACGTGGCCAACCTACTCGGCATCGATGCACCCAATCAAGCAGATCCCAAATTGGCGTCCGGACACATACGAGTGATCGTTGACACCAACTATTCGTTGCCCTCCGACGACAACAGCACAACGGACGAAACCATCGCTTCCCAGAAGGTCGGAACGTATCCTCCGTACAGCTACGATACCAGCTCTTCCCCTACGCCCGACCAAGGGAAACCCATCGACGGCGGCGGCGTTCCCTGCGTCGACTAGCGGCGATCGCAAACACGGCGACGCCAGGCGGCTGGGATCGCCACTAAATCAAACTAGACGTACATACCGTCGTTGATGTGAATTGCAGTGCCGGTGATGAACGTGCCATCCTCAGACACCGGCATGGCGATCGACGCCGGCGACAGCTACAGAATCGACCATACCGATGCTGCTGGACTCTAGCGTGGTGGACAGTATCAGCATACGCCTGGGAAACAGCGACCAATCAGCACCTTTCGGAAAGTGACCCGAAGCAACGCAGACCCTCCTTTTCGAGTATTCGAGTGCCAATGAATGGGTAACGGGCTGAATTCCGATTTTGCTCGTCGCGTATGCCTCCACGTACGGGCGCGCACGAGATACCGAAGTGGAGTTTAAATGTATAATCGCGCTGCGCGAATTCGGCGAGTAGCGTCGGCAGCACTTCGCGGACCACCAAGAAAGTACCGGTCGGGTTGAAGGGATGATTTGATTCCACTGCTGAGTGCTGATCTAGGGAGTGTGAACGGCACCCAAGATGCCGGCCAGCGTTACTCAATGAATCCAAACCGCGGAACGTTTCGACTGCCCAGCACACGCCGTCGATGACAGAATCCTCGTCAGCGCCATCTATCTGGGATAGTGGTGAGCTGGTGTCTTATTGCCGCCTCATCGGCACGAGCACGGGTTTTGATCAGCCCGCCGACGATGTTCCCGGTTCCCTACCACGGTGGCCCCCTTGTCCAGTAGCCGCAACGCGGTGGCTTCACCACGGCTGAACAGCGGTCTGAGATGCTCAACTCCGCGCACCGGTCACTAGTATCCGATAACCTCCGAGACACTTCGTATAGCACATCTTTCACCAAGCCTCGGAAGAACCCGGCAGGGTGGATGACATAGATAATCAGATTCATCGACCTGGGGGCAGTGGCATGGCTGCCAACCGGTTGAAAGCGGGTCACCAGATCACCGTCTACAACCGTTCACCCGACAAAGCGGAATCCCTAGTTCAGTAAAGTGCGACGGCGGCACGTAGCCGAAGCCAACACTGGTACACCTTGCCTTCTCAAATGATCTCCGACTACCGGGCGTCGAGGATATGGCGTTTGGCCAAGACGGCATTGTGGACTTCGCTAGCCCCTGGAGCCACCCCATCTCGTCTCGTCGAGCACCATCAACGTCGCGCTATCGAAGCCGCCTGACGGCTGCGCACGCTTAAGCCAGTCAGCAGTATGCCGCTGCACCGGTGTTCAACAGAACCGAAAGCCTCCTCTAAGGGAAACTTCTCGTCATCGCCACGGACGCTCCGTAGTCTCTAGAGCGGCTGCTCGATAGTATCGACCAGCGGGGAGCAGCGGACCTTCGTGGTATCCGACCAACCGCATGCCTTCACCTTAGTGAAGTTGAGCAGCAACTTCTCGCTTGCGTCGGCCATTGAGGCAGTCAGCGAAGCCGTCGCACTGGTCGCCACAGCGGAAGTCGACAAGCTGCAGTTGACTTCCTCGCCTCAACGTTGTTCGCCGCGCCGGCATATCAGACCTACGGCGGGCTAATCTCGCCACAGGAATTCGAGCCGGCCGGATTCGTAGCGGAACTCAGCCTCAAAGACCGGAGGCCGGTGCGCACAACCACATCAGAACTGCAGATGCCGCTCCCCCGTCACCAATCTGCTGCACGGCCACCGGATTAACCTGGCGACAGACAACAACAACAAACACCTGGAGTAGTCTGCCGTCACTACTTTAACCGACCACGACGCTGGCACAACATCCACCCTAAACTCACACCACCCCACATAGACCGTCGGCACCGAACACGAGTTCCAACATCGCAGAGAAGTTGAGACCGCGCCGCAACATCTGCCCCGCCGACGTTGATGACTTGCCCGGTGATTCAACTGGCCACATCGCTGAGCAAAACATTACCAGGTTGGCGACGTCATCGACCTCACCCACCCGTGGCAGCGGCGTGCAGATTCGGTAATCCGCGTTCCGCCCCGGCGGATCCGTCACGGGCCACCACTAGATTAAATCCATGCCGGTCAAGCCTGGGGAATGTCATTGACCACTCACCCGCGATGAACCGAGCTGATCTGCAGCCAAAATCAACACGTGATCAACGGGCGACTTGGTGACCCCGTAGGCGCCAAACCAACGATGGGTGTTGCTGGCAGCGATCGACCAGGTTCCGGCGAATAAACCAGCACCACCACACACAAGCGTGCTTAAGCATGTACCTGGCCCCGTTGACGTCTAGACCGACGGTACGTCGCCACGCCTGCGGAGTCAATCCGGCTAGATCGGCCGAATAGTCTTTCGAGCCGGCCCGCACAATGCACCACACCGTGCAGCCGACCGTGCCACACCGTCCCGGCGGCCACCACACAGGCGGCTTCGTCCTCACCGGTTCTGTCGGCGGACTCACAGCGAACCGAGCCGCCGTGGGCTTCGAGTACTTGTGTGCTGTTGACAGCCGTCAACAGCCGGTCAGCGTTGCGCCCGACGATCGTGACGGCGTCCCCGGCCGAGCCGGTAAACATGTATGCTCGGTATTCGAAAAAAGCTGCACCCGAGTCTCCCTTACACCCAAACTAAAAGCAGGTTCTAACAATAGAACCATGTGGCTACCCGTCGCTGCTACGGCGTAGCGTGGCACGCCACTTGCGCCGGCTTCGCGGTGCGTCACTCTCCAAATCAGGCAACAAGCCCACCTAAGTACCGGTTCTCGTTGTGGGCTGCCCACTGGGCGTGCCCGAGCTCGTGCACGTGTAAAGCATACCGCAGCGCCTAGGTGAATCTCATCGCATCGAAGGCAGCGTGACCGAGTCCTTGATCAGAAGCGTCGCTATCGTGGGCCGTTCGGCGATACGAAGGGCGAACTCGAGCGGTCTTGGCCTCCAGCTCATCGAGCGGGCAACTCGGACACCATGCCTAGCCGATAGGCCTCGTCAGTATCTAACGCATCGCCTATCAACAAGAGCTCTTTGACCTTACGCGGACCAAATTCCCAAGGAGTGAGCGTAATATTCGACACACGTCATACTCATGCGCACCGCAACCACATCACTGACCTTTGGGTTGTCGGCAGCAAAAACCAGATCTCATGCCCAGATCAGTATCAAGCCTGCCGATATCGCATCGCCCTGCACCTGGACGATGGTAATTTTACGCAGATAAAGCCAGCGACAAGTGTTTTAGAATAAGTAGTGCCCCTCCCGCAGATAAGTCCTCTCTGCGATCGCATCGCGGGTGGCGTCGTGTGAACGGAAGGTCGCATTGTTGCATCGGTCCGGGCTTGCGTTCCAGTAACGCCACGTCTGAGCCCAAGTCATGACCAGCGGACAAGTTCCTGCCGCGCGCCGCCAAAATCACCACACGAACAGCGTCGTCAGCCTCGGTGCGGCAACACGCCTCATCAGGCTGAACCAACAAGGTGCGGTCCTGCGCGTTGTGAGCGCCGGGCCGGTTGAACCAGATCCGCGCGATGCGGCTCGCCGTCGAGAGTCTCATAAGCCACCAGCTCTTTTGTTGGCTTGGTCGGAGACTGTCATTCGGCCTACCTAGCTTGTCAGGCTTGCTGCGTACCCGATTAGGCCCTTTGCACATTAACAGCCAACACCCAGGCGTTCGCCGCCAGGTTGATTCGGTGTCAGCAGCTGCAAATCTGCACCATGCCAACGGTTCCTCCAGGACCGAACAGCCCGACCGTGCGCCCTGACCTATTCACCTGTCGGTTCCGACGGCACACCACTACGGTTGATCCAGTGGCCGCTGCCAGAAGAGCCGAAACAGCCTTCAGTAAGGCCATTAGTGTGGGCCAGTTCTGCGTTCTGTTGCTTCGACCGGTCAAGTTGAGGAGAACTGTTCGGACGCCACACCCGAACCGTCGTTGTCAATATCGCTCCTGAGCAGTCGCTCGTACACACTCTCAGGGATGGTGTTATCGAGCGTGTCGGTCACCACCCGAATCACCATCCGTTCCATAGTCATAACCGGCCGTGAACCGAGGTGACTGTCCGCCTCGCCTCATGATACGACGTACTCGTTGACCCCACTTTTGCGACCCAAGCTGATTATGGTCCGCGCATCTTGTGGTCTGCCACCCCTACGCCAACGCTGAAGGCCACTGCCTGCTGTTAGCCCAACCGCGGGTCAAACTCCGATTCACGCTGGCGAAACTCAGATTACTCCTGGGCCAGTTCAGCTTCCTACCGAGCTAGCTCAGCTTTTTGCTGCGCAAACTGCGCTTCGGGCTGGGCACACTACGCTTCCCGATGGCGAAACTGAGCTAACTGCCGAGTAAGCAGGGCTCCCCGCTGAGTGAGTTGAGTTTCCAGATGGGACAGCTGCGCTTCGTTGTGCTGGTAAGAATTTTCTGCTAGCCGACTTAGTCTTTAGTCTTCATGATTACACACGGCGATTTCTCCCTCGGGCAGCACGACTTCTCGCCTGCGGAGCCCCCGTCCCGGTTGCGCAGCTCAGTGTTCCGATTGCGGGGCTCCACGTCTTCCTCGATATGTCAAGTCCGCTCCTGCTCAACCAGGTCGATGAAGACATCGATTTCTTGCTCGCTGTAACCGCGCCTGCCAATACACGACCTTGAGAAGGCGAGGTTGTAGGCATTGACTGGAGTGAGGGTCATCGTTTCTCCATCCCGGAGCCTTGAGCGCCATTAGGCCAGTCTCCATGCGGCTTAGGATAGTATTTTCCCGTAGCACTGCTGTTTGTTCGCCACTGGCTAACAAACAGCAGCTCAAACGGACAACTGTACAGCCGGCTATGGGAAGTGCGCCAGACGATCCATTGTCCGCACTTGGACACCGCGTTTTCTATCTCAACACCGGTCAAAACACCTGCCGTCAGCGGTGCAGCAGTCGTCCACCCCGATCAATGGCCACCCTGAATTGCACGCCCTCAACAGACGGCGTCACGGATGTCTCGAACGTTCACTAGTAGATCGATCTCGATCACGTCCTGACCGTGTCGACATCGACGGCCTGCCCAGAAGCTCGGCAGTCTGTGCCGTACACTCAGCCAGGCGTGACTTGCCTGGCTTGAGTCGGCATCGACACCAGCCGGTCTCCGGTTGTCCGCCTCCTCCCCTGGCCACTGACCTACCGTATAGACGCGAAAAATCATGCGAAAGCTGCGACGCAATACGAGTTGCCCTTACAGTGAAGTAATGCCTACAAAATCTGACCCTGGTGAAATCGACGACGTTGAGCCACTGGCCTACAGCACTGCAAGCCAGGCTAGGCGCGTCGTCGCCGCGTATGCCAACGACGCGGACGAGTGCCGGACTTTTCTATCGATGCTCGGCATTGGGCCAGCGAGACACGAGACGTAAATGACTCCGGGGGGTAACCACGGCTCGAAGACTTCAAGTGAAAAACACCTCGGGGATTCCGACTTCGTAGTGGTCGCCAATCGCCTGCCAGTCGATCAGGTGCAGCTTCCCCATGGCACTGCGATCTGGAAGCGCAGTCCAGGCGGGTTGGTCACGGCGCTAGAGCCGCTGCTACGTCAACGGCGCGGAGCCTGGGTCGGCTGGCCGGGCGTAATCGATGACAACGTGGACCTCAACTTGACCATCCAACCAATCATCCAGGATGAGCTGACACTTTATCCGGTACAGCTAAGCACACATGATGTCGCCGAGTATTACGAAGGGTTCTCGAACGCCACATTGTGGCCGCTGTACCACGACGTCATCGTAAAGCCTATTTACCAACGCGAATGGTGGGAACGCTACGTCGATGTCAACCGGCGCTTCGCCGAAACAACGTCCCGCACAGCCGCCTACGGTGGGACCGTATGGGTGCAAGACTACCAACTACAATTGGTACCGAAAATGCTGCGCACAATGCGGCCCGACCTTACCATCGGTTTCTTCTTGCACATCCCGTTCCCGCCGGTGGAGCTGTTCATGCAAATACCATGGCGCAACGAGATCGTTGAGGGTCTGCTTGGGGCCGACCTAGTGGGATTCCATCTGACAAGCGGTGCGCAGAATTTCCTGTTCCTGTCTCGACATCTGCTTGGCGCCAACACGTCGCGCGGATTGATTGGTGTGCGATCACGATTCGGTGAGGCACAATTGAAGTCCCACACAGTCCAAGTGGGCGCGTTTCCCATCTCGATCGACTCCAGAGAAATCGACCAAGCCACCCGCGACCGCAACGTCCGGCGCCGCGCCCGCGAAATCCGGTCCGAGTTAGGTAACCCCCGCAAGATCCTGCTCGGCGTTGACCGACTCGACTACACCAAGGGCATCGATGTTCGGTTGAGGGCCTTCGCTGAACTGCTCGCCGAGGGTCGGGCGAAGCGCGACGACACCGTTCTAGTCCAGCTGGCGACACCGAGCCGCGAACGGGTAGAGAGCTATCAGATTTTGCGCAACGACATCGAACGCCAAGTTGGCCGCATCAACGGCGAATACGGCGAAGTCGGTCATCCTGTGGTGCACTACCTGCACCGTCCGGTTCCCCGCGACGAGCTCATCGCGTTCTATGTGGCAAGTGATGTCATGTTGGTCACCCCGCTGCGGGACGGGATGAACCTGGTGGCCAAAGAATACGTCGCGTGCCGCAACGACCTTGGCGGTGCGCTAGTTCTCAGCGAATTCACCGGAGCCGCAGCGGAACTCCGGCAGGCCTATCTGGTCAATCCACACGACCTAGAAGGGGTCAAGGACACGATCGAGGCGGCGCTCAACCAGCTGGACGAAGAAGCACGGCGCCGGATGCGGTCGCTGCGACGCCAAGTGCTTTCCCATGACGTCGATCGCTGGGCGCGATCATTTCTCGACGCGCTCGCCGAGGCGTCTGCGCGTGACACGACGTAAGTTGCACCTCATATGTCACGTCCCAACCGTGGTGTTGTCACCAAAACGTTAACGCTGTAGATACTCAATTGCAGCGCGAATAGGGGCTCACCGTGTACACATCCGTCGCGGGTTGGCCGCTGGCGCTGCCATCCTCGCGACCGCTGCACTCGGGATTGCATTGCAATCAGCCGATCCCGATCATGCCCGTTGGCCCACAACCTACAACTTCAACCGAGCCGGCGTCTCCGCGGTTACCTGGACCATAACCACATTGTGTGAACAGCCATCCGAAATCCGAAACCAAGCCGATCATTCCAACCCTGTCACTCAGACGTTCCAATGTGCTCTGAATGTGGTGAGTCAGACACCTGAGCAAGATCACCCGTGCCGACCGACTGAAGAACTTCAACGCCAGGACTCGGTTGGCTAGCGTGTTTTGGATTTTCCAGTCGAGGCAGCCCGACGGCATATCGTCGTCCGACCGACGGCACCGCACCGTCCACCGAAACGCATTAGTTCGATGACGTCACTGTCGACTAGTACGCACACAACTTTAATTATATGTATAATATGGCGCCGTCTGCGCCCTACAGCCAGAGATTAAAACAAGCAATTGTTCTCGCTGAAGCTAGGTGGAAACACCCCAATACAACCGAACATTATCAGTTTTATATTGCAACAACATTACCATGTGTTATTTGAGCCGAGTTAGGCACAGTCAAGCGATGTGTTGTCGGCACGAATGCGATAGCGCTTTCCCAATTCAGCCAGTCTAGGTGGGCTGCTTGCAAAGGTCGCCGAGTAGTTGGTGTTGGTCACCGGCCGCGACATCGAAGCTGGCGATGCTGGGGGTGCGTCTGGTGTGGCGGGTGGCCGGGGATCAGTTGCGCTTTTCTGGTGATGTGTTAGCCCGCCACGCGCACAAGTCACCAGATCACGCCGTGGATGGCTTTTATCTTCCTTCCGCGGTCGATCCCCACAAAAAGTCAAGTACTGCCCTAGGCTAGAGCACCGCCGTACGCGTCATCACCGGCTGCGAGGTCATCGACGAACTGTGAAACCAACACGGCACCAACACAGCCGGGGGCACACCGGCTGGCCGAGGGCCGGTGAACAAACAGACACCCCACAGCCATAGCATGCACCCGAAAGCGCCCCCAACACCCAGCGCCAACAAGATCTAGGCTAGCCCACCAAACTCCCGACCGTATCGGCCAGCGATGGCACACCAGAACACTACTTCACCTGCCACCTATGAAACCGACCAACAATTCCTGCCACAAACACCAACACCCCCGGCCACCACACAACAACGTGAGATCGCAGATCCCGGGAACCGCTGAACTCGCTGACGGATAGTGGCCAGATTGAACACCAGGCTGATTCCCGCTACACTATCCCCGATTGCTCACACCGCGCACGCTAGATTGGCTTACACCTGGATACTGGAACGGCGGGTTCTTATCAATCCCCTGCTAAAAACGCTCTTGCATAAGGCTGTAGCTGTAAAACCAGTAGAATACCGCCACGGCAAAAGCGACTGCTACCGCCACTGGCGGCCAGCGCCGCCAAGCCGAGTGCCCGCAGAGCCGCCCTGAAGTTAGCTTGCACGTGGGGAGGGCCAACCCAGTAATGCCAATGCCGGAAGCCTCATCAACATCAGGTTGTCATTGAGGGAACCTCCCCCAGCCGAGCATAAGACCCGCACCGACTGCAGCTAGCACGAGGAAATTCCGCTGTACAGTGGACAGCCAATGCCGACAGCGCGGCATCCTATGTTGCGACCTCGGCAAAGTACCCGTCCGCGGAGACTGCGACCCAGATCGTCGTGGGCTCTACCACGACGAGCGAAGCTGCCCATCCGCGCCGTATGCGGGTAGGCTAGCGCGCGAACGGCGATTATCACGGCCGCCGCGCTTGCTCTGGCCATCGCGGGCCCAATCACTATAAGCGCACATTGGGGGGCAGCTTTTGTCTGCGATGTCTCCACACCCGGCGAATGTCCGGACACATGTGTGGTCCAGAACGTTGGGTCGGAAGTCGAGGATGCGACTGGCGAACGTGCGCAGCGTTGCTAGGAGGTCGGTGACGCCGGGCACTTCCCACAGATACTCATCCCTGGTGGTCAAACTGTCGGCGAAGCCTTGCTACCAGCTGTCGATCATGACCCAGCTAAAAGACCCACCGGCAGGCGGTAACCCAGGTGCCCGGCGTCAGCACTCGCCACAAAAATGGACGTCCCAATAGCCAGAGATCGGTACGACGCCGTCGTGCATGGCAAACTGCTCCAGCCGGGTGTCTCGCCACGAATGGATACCGTAATTCAAACGCGGCAATATGAACGCGGCCGCCGGAACCAACCGCGGCTGCAACAGACAATGCCTCCCGGCGACCTATCTTTAGAATCTAATAAGTCTATTAAACGGACTTGGCGAACCAACGCACTAACGCCGTGCGATCGACCTTTTCGATGCCACGTCGTGGTAGTGCATCGACGATATGTAGCTCGCGCGGTGCGGCTGTGGCGTCCAGTCTGCGGGTGATATGTGCCCGCAGCATGTCCAACGTTGGCGGTGCGTAACCGTCAGTCAGTACCACCGCGGCTACTACCCGTTGACCTAGCCGGTCATCGGCAAGCCCGAACACCGCACAGTCGCTGACTGCGGGGTGGGTGCACAGCGCAGCTTCGACGGGTCCTGGCAGTACAGTCAGCCCACCCGTGCTGATCGCGTCGTCGGCACGACCCAGCACAGTTAGCACGCCCGCGCCATCGACAGTGCCGAGGTCATCGGTTTGGAACCAACCCGGTTCGGCGAACGGGTCGGGCACGATTGGATTGCGATAGCCCTTGGCCAACGTCGCACCACCGATCGCTACGTGGCCATCGACCAGTACGCGTGTGCACACACCATCCAGTGGGACGCCATCGTAAACACAACCTCCCGCAGTCTCGCTCATCCCGTAGGTGCTGACCACCACGATGCCGGCAGATGTTGCGGCGTCCAGGATCGGCTGGGGAGCTGGTCCGCCACCAACAAGGACGGCATCCAATTCGGCAAGCACGGCCGTGGCCGTCGAGTCGGTGAGCGCCTTGGCTAGCTGGGTAGCGACCAGTGACGTGTACCGTCGACCGGGACTCAATCGACCCACCGCGTTTGGCAGTTCGGCTAGTTCAAACCCGGCAGAGATGTCCAACTCGATGGGTACCGAACCGGCCAGCACGCTACGCACCAGCACCTGAAGTCCAGCGATGTGATACGGCGGCAAAGCCAGCAGCCAGCTGCCCGGACCACCAAGACGGTCGTGGGTGGCCGACGCGCTGGCAGTCAAGGCGGCGGCGGTAAGCAAGGCGCCCTTGGGCACACCTGTTGTTCCCGACGTGGTGGCCACCAAGGCCACATCGTCGTCGATCTCTTCGCCCACGCGCAAAGCACGCAGTGCGGCGGTGGATTCATGCTGGGCCGGCACCACGATCATTGCGGGATCACGGCCATCCAGGATTCGTTCCAGCGTGGGCAGCAGCAATGGAGCTGCAGAGCCCGACGTGACGCTAAGCGAGCGCAGGACGGCTATGTGGGCTCTCCGTTGTTCCGTGCGTCATAGAGCGGCCAGCCCTTGGCGGCCAACCGTGTCCGTACCCGTTCGATGTCCTGGGGCAACGGCAGTTCGTCGGTGAGGTGGCTGATCATCACACCGATATCGATCTTGTCAAACTCACCGCGCCGTATTAGCTCTCCGGCGACGAATTTCACCTCGTCGTTGGTCAATCGGCGGGCTAGTAGCGCAAGCACTGCGAAGGTATCGGTCGCTGGGATGCCTTCCGGATATCCCGCGCGCAGCCACGAGACGATTGAAGTAAGGAATCGGTTCACTTTGCTGCAATTCTGCGCAGTTGGTCCAATTAGGGCTTAATTCCCAGGAACAGGTAATGGGCGTGATGCGTGATGAAGTCCCTGGCGATGTATAGCACCCCGAGGATGACCACCATAAGAACCAGCGCGTGGATCACCCAAGCGAGTGTAACGAGGATCGGCTTACGGAGTGGGGTGGCGTCGTTGGTGCTGACGTCTCCAGCGTCGTTGGCTTGCAGACGGATCCCGAGCGCGAACAGCCCCGGCAGTGCCGCACCGGACAGCAGGCTGAAGAGAAGGATCTTGAAGGTGGCCTCGTAGTTGAACCAAGCGCTCATGAGGCGTTCCTTACGCCAACCGTGTGGTGACTGGAGCGGTAGTGAGGTAGGGGAGCACTTAATTCGGGGCCCACATCAGGTGGCTTGTGGTTGTCCGAACCGTCGAGTCCAGCGGTCAAGCTGCCTTCCCAGTTTTCGTTGACGTTCTTGTGGTCGACCTTGACCTTGCGCGACCGGATGTAGATAGCGACAGAGGCCGCGATCAACAGCGAAAATCCTATGATCACGCCGGGATAACCACCGATGAGATGCACGATCCAGTAGGTGACTGCTCCTACCGAACCAGCCAACGGAAGCGTAACCAGCCACGCGGTGGCCATCCGACCAGCCACGCCCCACCGGACCTCGCCGCCGGGTTTGCCCAACCCGCTGCCCAGCACCGAACCAGTGCAGACTTGGGTCGTGGACAGCGCGTAGCCAAAGTGTGCGGACAACAGAATGACCGCGGCCGAGGACGATTCGGCGGCCATTCCTTGCGGTGGCTTGATCTCCACCATCCCTTTGCCCAAAGTGCGGATGATTCGCCACCCGCCCAGGTAGGTACCCGCGGCCATGGCTATAGCGCAACACACGACGACCCACAGCGGCGGCGTGGATGCGGTCTTGCTCACTGCCCCGTAGGACATCAGCGCCAGGAAGATCACGCCCATCGTCTTCTGTGCGTCGTTGGTCCCGTGTGCAAGTGAAACGAGCGACGCCGAGCCGATCTGGCCGCGCCGAAACCTCGTCTCGGTGCTCATAGCCGGAACACCCCGGGGGATCGCGTAGACCAACCAGGTGGCTACTGCCCCAACAACGATGGCCAGCAACACGGCAATAATAGCCGGGATTATCACCTTGGATATGACACCGCTCCAGATCACCCCGTGACCGCCGACAGCAGCGATCCTGGCGCCAACGATACCGCCGATCAGCGCGTGTGAAGAACTCGACGGGATACCGAGAAGCCAAGTCAGCAAATTCCAGACGATACCGCCGACCAGGCCGGCGAACACCAGTTCCAGCGTTACCAGATTCGCCTCGATCAGATCCTTGGCAATCGTGGCCGCGACGGCGGTAGACAAGAACGCGCCGATCAAGTTCAGGACGGCAGAGAGGAACACCGCCACCTTTGGTGCGAGCGCACCACTAGCGATCGAGGTCGCCATGGCGTTTCCGGTGTCGTGAAAACCGTTGGTGAAGTCGAAGGCTAGTGCCGTGATCACGACAATGATCAAGAGGAACAAATTGATGTTCACAGCGCCTGATTCTCGTGGTCTGGGCAATGCGTTGTCGAATTAGCTGTTGCATGAATCGCCGGTAAGCTACGACCCATCGTCAGATGTTACCGTGCAATTAATCCGGTGTCTGGAGCGTTCACCCCTTGGTGTCCCGGCGTAGCGGATGATCAGCAGGAACCTCTACAAAGATCAAGGCAATCTCGTCCGGGTCGGTCACATGCATCTCGTGTAAGCCCCACGGTTCCCGACGCGGTTCGCGGGTGATGGAGACCCCGCGGCCTTCCAGGTCGGCTTGGGTGGCGGCAATGTCGCGGACCTGCAGCCACAGCGCACCGGGAAAGGGCCCCCGAGAGTAGTCTGGTGCCTCCTGAATGACATAACCGGCTAGTTCGAGCAACGACTGTCCGGCGAAAAAAACTGTGCCCATACAATATTCGCGGGCAATCGCCAACCCGATCTGATCCCGGTAGAAACTCAGCGACCGTTGATAGTCTGCCGGTCGGAGCAGCATCCTGCTGGCCAGGATCTCCATGGCCTTTGTGTTTACCACGTCTTGACGATAGTCATTTAGTCGCGCACCTGTTTCACGGGGGGAGCCACGCTGGGCCCAGTGAGGTCGTCGCATGCGACTGCTCTGCCGGCCATGGCGAGCAGCAGCGACAACAGTGAGCCCTCGACCTTCTCGCCCGCTTCGTGCTGTAGTCGTGGTCGGTGGCTTAGAAAGCAAGTCTAGCGATCCGGCTTTTCGAACCGATGAAAGTGTTCGAACCCTTGCATGAAGTTGATCACCTGTCGCATTGTGCCCGGCGTGTAGGTGTGCGGGATGCCCAGCTGGCGAAGGACATTGGCGCCGTTTAATACCCCCTCGCCAAACCAAGAGGCTGTGGATCCCAGCGGTGCTGAGGTGGAATTCTGCAGGCCACGGAATTCGTTCTAGGGTGGCAGCCGGACTCGGTGCCGCTATAGCTTGGCGATCTGACCAGTGGTGAACTTGTCAAAACTGAACTTGGCTTTGGCCATGCCCAGTGGTCGGGTGGCTGGATTCAGTGAGGCAATGGCCGATAGGTACGCAACGATGTTGTGGCACCGTCCAAGCCGGTGCACAGTGATGGCGTGTGCCATCGGGACTGCGTCATATTGACGAGGGCGTCGCGCTCGGTCGTAATCTATGCCCCAGAGGACCGACACGACCAACTCCGCAGATGAGTGAGAGGAGTCGAGCTGGGTGGAGCCTTGTTGTATTGAGTGTCCGTTGCATGAGTACATTGACCCAGCGGGGAGCGACGGTGTCTAACGCCCTCGCCACAATCGCGACCCGTGGTGCGATATGCACCGGTCGGGCGCGGACAGCTGTCACAATCCACTCGGTAGCTTCATGCGGCGTTATCGCGGGACCTGCCGCCAGGCTTTCGTCGATGCGATCATCATAGTGGCCACCGACGAACAATACAACGCCGTCGAATACACACCTTAGCGGCCTCACCCGGTCTCAGCGATCTGACTCACCGCTGACAGCGCATACTCGAGCTCATTATACACCGAGAACAGCGGCACTGCAACAACAATAAGCCCGATGTTGTTACGTTGTACGTTGATAGTGTGCCCGTCACTGCGCTCAAGCATCCCGGGTGCAAACCCGTGCATCAACCACAGCGGGGCTTAGTAGTTGAGCGCCATAGCCCGCTCAACATTGCGCCAGCATTCTAGCGACTTGGCCAGAGGTCGTCGGATGGACCGACTAACGTTGTTAATCAGGATATCGACGCCGCCAAGGCGCATTTGGACATCAGCGATCAGCGTGTCCAATGCATCCATGTCCGAGATATCACACGAGATCGACAGTGCCATGCCACCCGCTGTCGTTATCCGGTCTGCAACTGCGTCAAGTAAATCCTGGCGGCGGGCAACCGTTACCACGTTGGCGCCGTTCCGCGCGAGCTTTTCGGCGGCGACTTCGCCGATACCCGAAGAGGCTCCAGTCAACAGGATCCGCTTACCTTTGATTTCAACGGTTTTGATCGCAAGTCGGTTCAACAGTAGTTGCGGCGAAACCGGCGGCAGCATGCCGGCCAACGTGATCTGTTCGGTGAACCAGCGCAGCGGATTTTGTTCATACGTGCAGAGTTTTAAGCGGCGCTCAAAAATAGCGCGGGAACGAACTCCAATCCGGGGCACGCTTCTGCAGGAACGCATCGCGGCCCTCGATGGCTTCATCGGTCATATATGCCAGCCGGGTAGCTTCACCCGCGAACAGCTGTTGACCCACCAGACCATCATCAAGCAAATTAAACGCGAACTTCAGCATTCTTTGCGCTTGAGGTGATTTGGCGTTGATCTCCGCCGCCCATTCCAGACCCACCGTCTCCAGGTTTGCGTGCTCAACGACGGCGTTTACCGCGCCCATCTGATGCATCTGCTCAGCAGTGTAGGGGCGGCCGAGTAGGAAGATCTCGCGGGCGAACTTCTGGCCAACCTGACGGGCCAAATAAGCACTGCCGTAGCCACCGTCAAAGCTGCCGACGTCGGCATCGGTCTGTTTGAAACGGGCATGTTCGCGGCTGGCCAAAGTGAGATCGCAGATCACGTGTAGACTATGCCCGCCGCCAGCCGCCCACCCGTTGACCAGGCAAATAACCACCTTAGGCATGAACCGGATTAATCGCTGTACTTCAAGAATGTGTAGCCTGCCTGCGCGTGTAACGTCAACCGTGTCCGCGGTGTCACCACTTGCGTACTGATAGCCGGAGCGCCCGCGAATACGCTGGTCACCACCGGAGCAAAATGCCCAGACACCGTCGCGCGGGCTAGGCCCGTTGCCGGTTAGCAATACCACTCCCACTTCGGGCGACATCCGGGCATGGTCGAGGACGCGGTAGAGCTCGTCGACGGTGTGCGGCCGGAACGCATTGCGTACCTCGGGACGGTTGAACGCCACCCGCACCGTAGCGCCGTTGACATAGCGGTGATAGGTAATGTCGGTCAAATCGTCGAAACCGTCGATAAGTCGCCACGATTTGACATCAAAAGGATTGTCACTCAAGGTTCTTGTACTCCGTCCGGATTGGTGGTTAAATAGCCAAGGTTGATTGTCTGTGTTGATGCCATCATGGAATCATGTGCCAAAGTGGCTGTTACAGTATCGGATCGGCCGATAAAAGCCAGGGTTCCGGTCAGGTCTATTCGGTGCGGCGCACCGTCCACTGGTCAGGATTCTCCAAAGCTTGAAGACCGACCAGCGGGCGGCCTCCACCAAGATCGCGATAGTTCACTCCAGTACTGTGGTATCGCACATTCTGTAGATAGAACAGGAATGGCGCGGCCTGCGTGTCAACAACTGTTTGCAGCTGGTAGTCAGCAAACGTATACATTCCTGCGCCACGCCCGTCGCCTATGATCTGGCGACCGCTGTCATTCTGAGCGGAGATTACCAAGGGTGCACATCGGTATTGGTCTAGCTAAAGAAATCTGCACGTCGGTATTCGCTCAGCGCGCTATAGTTGCGTCAACGATTCGGTTGTCGCCGCCAGCACCACAAAAGGCCTGATCCATAGCGTGTTCGAGCCGGACGTCGCCATCGATAGCGCCGATCTGGCGGATGGCAGCGCCAGCAGAGGTAAGCGTGCCGCACGGTACGGGGTCTTAGGCGGAGAAAGACCGCGCCGCGGACAGACCCCGCCACGCTGTTACTAACAGCGATACCACTAGCAGCACCTGCCACATGTGATTAATTTGGGGACCGCGCCGAGCCGAAACGGACCACCGGACAAATTCCGGCCAACGCTTCGAACTCCTCGGAGCGTCCTCCATTGACCAGCCTGAACTGCTTCATGAAACCCACACCGGTGGGTACCTCGCTGGGGCTAAACCCGCAACAGCGGTCTGGCTTTCTCGGCGTCTAGCTCCACCATCCGGTGGCGTCATATATACCTCCGGTTCATAATGCCTTAGCTTGCCGTCCAACGTCATCGGCGTGACCGGTGTCGACCGGAAAGAACCGGATTCGTGACTCGGCACGGTCAACACCAACCGGGATTTCACCGCTGAAGCTTAAGCCAAGCCGCGATATTCCGATGAAAAACTTTGTTGGTCGGCTTCAGCCACTACGGCGGCTTGACCCCCTCACCTTATTATCATTTCTGTCACAATCGCCAGGTACACCTGCAGAGCCTTAGCAGACAGCCCAACCAGCTCCTTGCCAGAACTGTGCGCGCACCACCTTTTTGTCCGGTTTGTCCAGCACCATCAACGGCATAGAGTTAAAAACCACCGCCCGCTCGAGCGATTGCACCGCGCATTTTTGTTCCTTGACAGCGTCCTGAATCTAGGTGGTCATGGCAGTGATTGCGGCGTCATCGCGGGACGAAGCAGGGCGCAACATAACCACCGCGGTGACGACCGTGCCCCACTTTCCGTCCGCGCGCAATGCGAGCGCTTCGTCGACGGTGGCCACACCCAGCTCGGCCGCCGAATGCTCAGCGAAGAAATCTTTTTCCCAATGGAACACATTGAAGTCTCCAGTGACGATCATGTCCTTGACCTGCTCCACAATGTAGAAGAACCTGTCCTCGTTTTCACAAGCCATATCGCCGGTGTTTAGCTGGCGGTTGCTAAAACGTCTCGGCTGTCTCCCGCAGAAGATTCCAGTAACCGCCGGCCAAGCATTACGCTGAAATAGATTTCGCCCTACTCCCCTGTAGAAACGCTTTACCGTCCTCGCTCAGCAGTACGACGCGCATGAACAGCGTCTAGCATCCGCATGGAGTCAGCTGCTTCTCGTCGTGACCACCCTTGGCCAGACCGGTGATCACCATCGGCTCCTCGAACTGCACTTAGCACTGGACCAAAATCGGAACGAACCGCCGTATTGCTTGCGTCCCGCAACACCGGGGTTGACCATCTAAGCAGCGTACTAGACAGTCTAGATTTACGATAGATGCTGGGAGCGTGAATCCCGTTGTTCTATAAAGGATTATGTCATTAACGACACTAGTATATTCTCCTTAATGTGTTGCTCATGGCTGCTTTTCAGAACTTCGTCCGGCTCGAACTTGACTAGAACGATCATCTCACCCCCCTTGATGGGGGTAGGCGTGAATAATGCTATGCCGGCGTAGAACAGCGGTGTACACATCAAGAACCGCGGGTTTTCTGGCCATTACTATTCGACGAGTTGGATTGCCGTCATAGTAGCGATCGACTGTGCGGTGCTCATCACTCCCTTGGGTTTGCCAATGGTGCCTCCGGTGTAGATGACGCCGATGAGATGACCTGGTCCGGCGACAGGTACGCGGCTACCCAGTGGCTGCGGCACGAACTTGGCAACCTGGGCCCAGAGGTCGAGCCACATCTTTGTGCTTTTCGGGCATAAGCCCGATTTCGGGATCTACTTGAACAAATTCACCCGCTGCAGCAGCCCCAAAGCCCATTCGACAAACATTAGGTTGGGGTCGATGATCAGTGAGCTGACGCCGGCGTCGGAAAGCACGTAAGCGTGATCGTCCAGCGAGCAGAGCTGGTGTAATGCCGTTCGCCGATAGCCCCGAATCTGGCTGGCACCGATGGTAATCAGCATTTCGACACGGTTGCGTGACCGTAGCCTGACTGCCACGCCGATGCCAGCCCCCAGCCCCTCGAATGCTTGCGGGTATTGGCTGACCCGGTTGACCCACTAACCAACGGTAAGCGTGATGTCGCCGACTAACAGCACGGGCTTGTTCTTGTGGCGCTTCAGCGCACCTTACCAGTAAATGGCGATGTAGGTTGGGTTGCGTAATAGTTTCGTCACCCATGTGGTACAGCTAGAGCGTGTTTCACTTCTCGTCCTCGACCCTTCACCACACTCGCGGTCGCCACTAGGATTTCCGTCTATGGTCGATACAGACCCCGAGGCTGGGTTAGTCATTACCTGAAATGTTGACAGTCGATGAAGTGCAACCTGCCGCGTGAGGCACTTGCCATGGCTGGGCCGGATTAGCGCCGTCGGTAACCGGTCCTAGATAGCGCAGTTCATCGATATTAGCACGGTAACAATTGATGTCGGTTCTGGTTGTTTTACGCCGGAATTCGTTGAGAAATATGGTAACCCGATGATGGATAACGTCATGCTATCCGACCGGATCGTCGATATACGTTCTGTCACCGCGCACAACGCCGATGAAGTCCTCGAGGAGATTCGCTATGAAACCGCCGCAAGGGGAGCGGTCGGCGTGTACCACAACAGCTATGACTCAACTACTGCTGTCCGGGTTGCCCCAGACGACATTGAGCTGACTTGACGACATCGTGCAGAGCGAACCGTTGGTGATCAACCTCAACTCTGGGTACAAGGACTATTTCAACCCCCACACGAGGCACAGCGCGCCGGGGTTGAACACAGGAACGCCGGATCCCAAGAGTGCTAAGTGCGACCATAATAACTACGTTTGAACTCAACGGCAAGGCCGAGGAAGCTCGCGCGGTGTTTCCATTGCTGGGCAGTGCATCGAACCCAGCGACTATCCGGCAATGCTGTGCACCGAATGCGCCCGACTCAACCGTGCGGGGCTAACCACATGTTCCGAGATGGCTTTCGATCAGGTTTTTCGACCGCTGGTTGAGCGACCCCGTGGCGAGCTAACGGTACGGTTGAGCAGTGACTAAATCTCCAATCCGGAGTTATCCACCGACGCCATCCCGGCGAGGACTATGAAGTACTACGCTAGTTGGGGACCAATATCTGGGTGTACGGTTCAGCACCATCGCGTTGTCTTTATCCATAGTGGACACCGCCACGACCCGCTCCACTGGTGTGCCGGCGGGTCCTTGCGGACAAGCTAACTACACCCGCGAACAGCCGGCCGAAAATCGTCGGTGCCTATTTTCCGTTAGGTTGGCGACTTGCCTGTCATGTACATGGTGATGCCGGCGTCGACACCATCCTCGATGTGTCCGAGGAGACGCCGCGCCGGCATCCGCTTCCCAACCATCGTTTTCGTCTCGAACACGTCATCGCCATCTGACCTGACCCACTGCAGCGTGCCGCCGAGCGGGTATCATTTACAGCTATAGTCATCGACCAAATCCACTACTGGAATGACGTCATTATCGACGTCCTGCTTGGGTCAGAGGGCGGATTTCTTTGGATGCCAGCAGGATCCCGCGGCAGCAACCGGTACGCGGATATCGTTGCACAACAATCCACTCGTGACACTCGAAGAGCCACGGCGCAACATAAGCGTGACGGCGACACAGGTCGTGCCAAGCGGCCAGGTGCTGGGCTCGGAGGAGCGCTTGACGGTCGATCAGGCGATCCGCGCGCAGACGATCGATGCTGCTTGGCCGCTGTTCTCTGACGATGTGATCGCCCCGCTGGAGATCGGCAAGTACGCTGACATGGTGGTGTTGTCAGCCGATCCGCGGACCGTGCCGCCAGAGCGGATCGCCGACCTCGAGGTGTGTGCGATGTTTCTGGCGGGCCTCCGAGTGTATCCGCAGTGATTCCCACCCTGACGGAGTTGTTGGACCGGCTACATGTGGTGGCTCTGCCGATGCGGGTGTGCTTCCGCGGAATCACCACCCGCGAAGTGGCGCTGATAGACGGCCCAGCAGGATGGGGAGAGTTCGGGGCCTTCCTCGAATACCAGCCCTCCGAGGCTTCCGCGTGGCTGTTGGCGGGCATCGAGGCCGCTTACTGCGAGCCGCCGAAGGGTCGCCGCGACCGGATACCGATCAACGCCACCGTGCCCGCCGTGTCCGCCGCCCAGGTAGCCGAGGTGCTTGCTCGCTTTCCTGGCGTGCGCACCGCCAAGGTGAAGGTGGCCGAGCCCGGGCAGACTCTTGCCGACGATGTCGACCGGGTCAACGCGGTGCGGGACCTGGTGGCAACCGTGCGGGTAGACGCCAACGGTGGCTGGAGTGTCGAAGCGGCGGCCCAGGCGGCCGTCGCCCTGACCGCCGACGGCCCGCTGGAGTACCTCGAACAACCGTGTGCCACAGTCACCGAGCTTGCCGAGCTGCGCCGCCGGGTTGACATACCGATCGCTGCTGACGAAAGCATCCGCAAGGCCGACGACCCGTTGGCGGTGGTCCGCGCGCACGCTGCTGACGTTGCAGTGCTGAAAGTCGCTCCGCTGGGAGGGATTACATCGTTACTGGCTATCGCAGCGCAGATCGATATCCCGGTGGTGGTCTCCAGCGGGCTAGATTCGGTGGTCGGGATCGCCGCTGGGCTGATCGCCGCCGCGGCCCTACCCGAACTCGACCACGCCTGCGGGCTGGGCACCGGCAGGCTGTTCGCCACAGACGTCGCCGAACCTGTGCTGCCTGTCGATGGTTTCCTGCCGGTCGGACCGGTAACGCCCGACCCAGCGCGGCTGCAAGCGTTGGGCACACCGCCCGCCCGACGGCAGTGGTGGATCGACCGAGTCAAGGCCTGCTACCCGCTGCTTGTACCGTGTGCAGGTGATCAATCTGGCTTACGAGGACCGCGGAACCGGTGAACCTGTTGTTTTCATCGCCGGTCGTGGCGGCGCAGGACGCACCTGGCAACCGCATCAAGTCCCGGCATTCTTAGCAGCCGGCTATCGCGTCATCACCTTCGACAATCGCGGAATCGGCGCCACCGAAAATACCAAAGGTTTCACGACGCAAACCATGGTAGCTGACACCGCGGTACTGATCGAATCCCTGGGCGCGGTCCCAGCGCGCATCGTTGGGGTGTCGATGGGTTCATTCATCGCCCAAGAGCTAATGGTGGCTCGACCCGAACTGGTCAGCGCTGCTGTGCTGATGGCCACCCGTGGCCGACTGGACCGCACCCGCCAGTTCTTTCACGATGTCGAAGCCGAGCTCCATGACTCCGGCATCCAGCTGCCATCAGGCTACAATGCAAAAGTTCGTTTGCTGGAAAACTTGTCACGCAAAACGCTCAATGATGACGTGGCCGTAGCCGACTGGATAGCCATGTTTAACATGTGGCCAATAAAGTCCACCCCGGGACTGCGTTGTCAAACGGATGTCGCCCCGCAGAACAACCGGTTACCGGCCTACCGAAGCATCGCTGCGCCGGTGCTGGTGATTGGCTTCGCCGAGGACGTGGTGACCCCACCGTCTCTGGGACGAGAGGTCGCCGACGCACTGCCCAACGGCCGCTACCTGCAGATACCAGATGCCGGTCATCTCGGGTTTTTCGAGCGTCCGGAGGCCGTCAACGCCGCAGCGCTGCAGTTTTTCGCTGGCGTCAAAGGCGAGTGGACCTAGACGTGGCCAGAGCGCATCGGACGTTGTGGCAGTACCCCATCCGTCGATAAACGTCACAAACCATCGCTTAACAGCCTGAATCGGGACGCTTGTACATTTTCGAGTTTTCTTTAAGTCGGTCTCAGAGCCAGACTGAGACCGCGGTCCGGCCGCGACTCCGGATTCACCGTCTTTAAGCCCCTCGCGATGCGGAAAGAGGCTTAGCTAAGCTGCACTGGCCGCATTGTTGCTGAGCTATGACACCCTGTACGGATGAACCCCTCGACGACACAGGCCCGCGTCGTCGTTGACGAGCTGATCCGCGGCGGTGTCCGCGATGTAGTGCTGTGCCCCGGCTCGCGAAACGCCCCGCTGGCATTCGCTCTGCGAGACGCCGACCACGCCGGCCGGATCCGGCTGCACGTCCGCATCGACGAGCGCACCGCCGGATATCTGGCCATCGGGCTGGCGGTCGCCGCGGGCGCGCCGGTGTGTGTGGCGATGACCTCGGGCACTGCCGTGGCCAACCTTGGCCCAGCGGTGGTCGAGGCCAACTATGCCCGGGTGCCACTGATCGTGTTATCGGCCAACCGGCCTTATGAATTGCTCGGCACCGGAGCCAACCAGACCATGGAGCAGCTGGGCTACTTCGGCACCCAAGTTCGTGCTGCCATCAGCTTAGGCCTAGCAGAGGACGCGCCGGAACGGTTGGATTCACTCAACGCAACCTGGCGATCGACCACCTGCCGAGTATTGTTGGCTGCCAAAGGTTCTCGTACCGCCAACGCCGGCCCCGTGCAGTTCGACATCCCACTGCGCGAGCCTTTAATACCCGATCCTGACCCCCACGGCGCCATCACACCGCAGGGCCGGCCCGGCGGAAAGCCGTGGACCTACATACCGCAGGTGACGTTCGACCAGCCGCTGGAAATCGACTTGTCGGCAGACACCGTCGTCATCGCCGGGCACGGTGCAGGCGTGCACCCGAACCTGGCGGAATTGCCGATCGTTGCTGAGCCGACCGCCCCATTTGGGCCTTACCGGCCCTACCCATTGCACCCTCTAGCGCTGCCCCTGTTGCACCCGAAGCAGGTGATCATGCTCGGTCGACCGACACTGCATCGACCGGTGTTGGCGCTACTGGCCAACCCGCAAGTACCAGTGTACGCGCTTACCACTGGGCCGTGTTGGCCGGACGTCTCGGGCAATTCGCGGGCCGCTGGTACTCGGGCGGTCACCACCGGGACACCGCGCCCGGCCTGGCTGCAGCGCTGTGCGGAGATGAACCGGCACGCGATCTCGACGGTGCGCAGCCAGCTTGCAGCGCACCCGTTAATCACGGGTTTGCATGTCGCCGCGGCCGTGGCAGATGCACTACGGCCCGGTGACCAACTGGTGCTTGGGGCGTCCAATCCGGTGCGCGACATGGCGTTGGTTGGTTTGTCCACTGACGGTATTCAGGTCCGGTCCAATCGCGGCGTTGCTGGCATCGACGGCACCGTGTCCACCGCGATCGGGGCGGCACTGGCATATGAGCGGTCCCCCGGGCATACCGGTAGCACAGACCGCTCGGCTCGTACCGTAGCGCTGATCGGTGACCTGACATTCGTCCATGACAGCTCGGGGCTGTTGATCGGCCCCACTGAACCCACACCACAGCAGCTGAAAATCGTGGTGTCCAACGACAACGGTGGCGGTATTTTCGAACTGCTGGAGCAAGGCGACCCGAGGTTTTCTGCCGTATCGTCCCGTATCTTCGGTACTCCGCACGACGTCGACGTAGGAGCGTTGTGTCGCGCTTACCACGTGGAAAGCCGACAGATCAAGGTCGAAAAGCTGCGGGAAGCCCTCGACGAACCCTGTGCCGGCATGCGCGTGCTGGAAGTCAAGGCCGACCGGTCTTCGCTGCGACAGTTGCATGCAGCAATCACAGCAGCATTGTGAGGTTGCTATGAGGTATCGTCAACTATGATATTGTCGAAATCGTTGCTGCGCATTCTTATTCACGGCCGCAGCGACGAACCGCCCAACACTCGTTCCAGAGTTATCCTACGATGGGGGCGAATTGCGGTGCTGACCCTGACTGGTTTGATCACGCTGCAATCGGTGCTGCTGGTGGCCGGTGCTTGGCGCAATGACCTGACGATCCAACACAATATGGGGGTCGCGCAAGCGGAGGTACTTAGCGCCGGGCCGCGGCGCTCAACGATCGAATTCGTCACCCCCGAACGCGTCACCTACCGACCAGAACTCGGTGTACTGTATCTATCTGAGTTGTCCACAGGGATGCGAATTTACGTTGAATACAACAAGAATGATCCGAACCTGGTACGCGTGCGGCACCGCAACGCCGGACTGGCGATTATCCCGGCCGGGTCTATAGCGGTAGTGTGCTGGCTGGCTGCGACTGTCGTATTAGCCGCTTTGGCGGTGCTGGATAAACGGCTGGACCGTCACGCTGAATCGAACGCTGCGCCGAGCCAACCGGCTTCCTAAGGTGCCCAACCAGCAAATTTCGCATGATGTATGCCCGTAGGCAACTGTGTCGACAGCCGGCGCTGACACTCATCGACACGGTAGTGGTGTGTGCGTTGCGCTCAACGCTGAGTCGTTCCTCCCGCATGTCAACGATGTCAGCAACCCAGTGATTCGGATTTTCGAGCATTTGCGTCAAACCTGGCATAAAACTCGGGTGATCGGCACCCCGATACCCCCGTCGGGGGCACCTTGCGCAGATTGAATTCACGACGGCATACGGGTGCACCGGGTGCCGTCACAAATGTTTTCGAAGGTAACCACGTTGCTGCTTGGTCTGCCAATGCCTTGACTAGTCGACGTGCTGCGCGGATTCGATCCGGACGTGGGGTGCGTCTAGTGTCTCTGACACTGCTATGGCATGGTGGAATGCGGGCAGCTCGTCGTCTTGGTGTGCCGAAAATCGAAGTACACCAAACCGATGTCCCGGGTTTTCGCATCGAATTACGGTATTCCGATCCCAACACGGGCAACGTGAGCATGGTTCCGCGATCTGCACCGCCTTGCCGACCACACCCCGGTGCCGTCCACTGCGACTATGGAATCCTTCTTACCAAATCTTATTCAGCGAGTATATCGGTGTGCGTGCGGAGTCGACATGCTCCGGTTCGCGCTGTTGATGCGCAACTAGGAACTCGGGCAGATTCGGTCACCTCACGACAAGCCCATCGTTGGCTTTGTGACCAGCTCGCGCCGGAAAAACGTGTTGAACAGCTCATTGCGCTGTCGGTTAGAGATACCCTGCCGCTCGGCAACGTCGACTAAGGCTTCGATCAACACAAACTGCAATCAACAATAGCCTACAACGGTTTTCACTGGTGCATTGCATGGCGATGAGCTCGCCTCTGCGTATGCCAGCATAGATGTTTTAAGTGCATACCGATGAGCACGAGATGTTTTGTCAGGTTGTGCAGGAAGTTTTGGCGTTAGGGCTGCCGGCGTTCTTCGCCGACGCCGGCGGGCCACACAACCTGGTCACCCCGTGCTGCACCGTATTGCTGCTGCCCACCGCTGTTGCCCATCTGGTCGCAGAACGCCACCGCTACTAATTAGCTTCCTGGCATAGTGTGTTCTGGCCGGTCATCCGTAAGAAGCTGTTTGGCCATTACCAGGCGGTACGAGGGAAGCGCGGGGCTCGCGGGCCTCCTAGTGATGATCGCAAGCGCGGCGACATCAGGCGTAGCGGGTCATTACAATCGATTTGACTCCTAGTAGTGTCGACGTCGTGAGCCGCGCTGCCCTGGGCAAGGACCCCCGGGATGTCGTAGCGATGTTCGACGACGTCGCCCACCGATATGATCTGACCAATACCGTGCTGTCGCTAGGTCAGGATCGGTACTGGCGGCGAGTCACCCGGTCGGCGCTGCGGATTGGTCCTGGGCAGAAAGTTCTGGACCTGGCCGCAGGCACGACGGTGTCCACAGCGGAGCTGAGGAAATCCGGCGCCTGGTGTGTGGCCGCGGATTTTTCGATCGGGATGCTAACGACCGGCAGTGCGCGAAAGGTACCTAAGGTGGCCGCAGATGCCACCCAACTTCCCTTTGGCGACGGTGTATTCGATGCAGTCACTATCAGTTTTGGGTTGCGCAATATCGCCGACCATGAGGCAGCGCTGCGCGAGATGGCCCGCGTCACCCGGCCAGGTGGTCAATTAGTAGTGTGCGAGTTTTCCACACCCACCAATGCGTTGGTCGCCAATGTCTACACGGAATACCTGATGCGGGCGCTACCGCAAGTGGCGCGACTGGTGTCTAGTAATCCCGATGCCTACATCTATTTGGCGGAATCTATCAGAGCCTGGCCCGATCAGGTGACGCTGGCCAGCCAGCTGTCGCGAGCCGGCTGGGCGGCGCCGCGCTGGCGTAACCTCACCGGCGGAATTGTGGCCTTGCACGCCGCAGATAAGCCGATACTGTAAGCCAACCTGAAGAAAACCTAGCTAACGTCGGCACGTTGCAGGAGGCCTATTTGGTTAGGGCAGTAGTGGTTGATCGCGGTGCCCAGGAATTGCAACGATTGCCCTTCGGTGGTGTGTAACGACAGATTACGCTGGATGAAGGTGACCGACTTGTCTACATCTCCGTCTACGCCCTTAGCCAGTCGCTGGCAAGCGATCTTGCCCAGCCACGCGTTGAAGTCCTGCGAGCCGTAAATGCCGTAGCTGTGGAGCTGGGCGTTGAACGGAGCGTCGTAGTCGTCGGCCAGTGCCGGCCCAGCTAGTATAGTAACGGCTACCGCCATGGCAACGCTAGCGGCTAGATTAGTGCCCTTCATGAGCCGGATAGTACAATGGGCCACCTCGTCAGTATAAGTGCCGCCGATAGCAGCCAGCCACCGAATAACACTATCCCGTTGGGTTCTTCATGCAGCTCAACGCCCGGGTACCCCGAAAAAGTCCTTCGGCTCTTTGGCGTACAGGCCAGCTAGTCTGATCTCGTCGACGACCCAGTACAACACCACCTAACGGAGCTCGTCTTCGGTTACCGCATCGATCGGGTCTTCGCGGTACCGCCGCCTTGTCAAAGAGCAGCGCAAAGTAGGTCACACTCGGTGCTGCAACGCGGCGTATCAACTGCCCTGTTAGCCATCGTGAGCATCGACCAGGATCGAGTGGAACAGGGGTTGCTAGCCAAGTGTAGTGCTGAACCGGCCGGCTGATCCTAGTAGAACAGCCAGTGAAATCACTGAGGTGGGCCATCTCGAAGTTGAGTCGTGGCCAGGCCTGGCTAGCCAGCTTCCTGTGGTCATAACTCCATTTTTATCAACCGCCCCGGCTTATGCCAATGAAAGTGCTATTATGGGAGGAAAGCAAAATTGGACTAACTGAATGGTGGTCGGCGATCGACGAGCCATGACGCCCACCCGCTGCTTCGCCACACTCGCGCCACCCAGTCGGTATCGTCGTCAGTGACCAGATTGGCCATCACCCGCACGGCAATGGTCATCAGTGCGGTAGAGCGCATCACGCTTGGACCGGTCGCGGACAGACACCGTTGAAAGGTCAGCAACAACGCCAGCCGGCGCGCGACCGAAAATCCGCGGCCGTAATGCTGCTGCAGCAGCGACGGCCAAACGTACGACAAATCACGCAAGTACAGCAGCTCGGCGGCCAGACGGCCCGTCTCTAGGCCGTAATCAATGCCTTCGCCGTTGAGCGGGTTAACGCACGCTGCGGCATCACCGATAAGCATCCAGTTTGGCCCGGCTACCCTGGAAACAGCGCCCCCCATCGGCAACAACGCTGACGACACAGCCCGCGGTTGGCCGGAAAAACCCCACTCGTCGCGACGTAGATCCGTATAATACGAAAGCAGTGATCGCAGCGCCAGATCGACTGGCCGCTTTGACGTCGACAACGCTCCGACGCCGATATTCACCTCGCCGTTACCCAGCGGGAAAATCCAGCCGTATCCAGGCAACACGGCTCCATTGGGAGAACGTAGTTCCAGATGCGACGTCAGCCAGGGTTCGTCACTGCGCGGAGTGGTCAGGTACCCGCGGACAGCGACACCGTACACGGTTTTTTTATGCCAGCGCCGGCCTAGCTTGCGGCCCAGTGGAGACCGGGCCCCGTCGGCAACAATCAGCTGACGGCAGCCGACTTCGGTACCGTCGGCCAACGTCACTGATGCCACCCGTCTCGATGAGTCATGATGAACTGAGACGGCTTTAGTCCCGAGCAGCATGCGGGCCCCGGAATTCTCGGCGACCTTATGGATCCGGTCGTCTAATTCCAGTCGCGCCACCGCACTGCTGTTAGATGGGAACGACGGGCCGGGCCAATTCACTTCCACTTCGCCGCCAAAGCCGCTCATTCTTAGACCGCGATGTCGTATGCGGGTATTTAGCCAGTCGTCCAGCCCTAGCCGTTTCAGCTCGGCGACCGCGCGCGGCGTCAACCCGTCACCGCAGGCCTTGTCTCGAGGAAAACAGGACGAATCGATGACGACTACATCATTGCCGGCACGGGCCGCCCAGGTGGCCGCAGCTGACCCCGCTGGTCCAGCACCCACCACTACCACGTCTGCGCTGGTCTTCACGCTCACTAGTATGTTGGTTGGATGACGACTACGCCGATGGTGGTAGCGGGCATGAATTTCGGAGACGCTGCGTTCGCGGCGACTGTGCAAGACAAAGTAGTGCGGATCGAGCAGCTCATGGACGCCGAGTTGCGCGACGCGGATGAGGTGATGACCGAATCAGTGCTGCACTTGTTCGCGGCCGGTGGTAAGCGGTTCCGGCCGTTGTTCACGGTGTTATCCGCCCAGATCGGACCCCGGCCCGACGCTCCAGAGGTCATAATCGCCGGTGCGGTCATTGAGCTGGTCCACCTAGCGTCACTTTACCACGATGACGTGATGGACGAGGCCGAGGTCCGGCGCGGGGCACCCAGTGCCAACCTGCGATGGAGCAACAGCGTTGCCATCCTTGCCGGCGATTATCTGTTTGCTACGGCGTCGCGGTTGGTATCACAGCTTGGACCGGATGCTGTACGGATTATCGCTGACACGTTTGCTCAGCTGGTGACCGGGCAGATGCGCGAAACCCGTGGTATCCCGGAAGATGCTGATTCGATCGAGCAGTACCTGAAGGTGGTGTATGAAAAGACGGGTTGCCTGATTGGCTCGGCCGGTCGGCTCGGTGGTTTGTTTGCTGGCGCACACGCCGAGCAGGTCGAGCGGCTGAGCCGACTCGGGGGCATCGTGGGCATCGCGTTTCAGATTTCCGACGACATCATCGATATTGACAGCGACTGCACCAAGTCCGGCAAGCTTCCCGGCACCGATGTGCGTGAAGGCGTGCGCACCTTGCCCATACTCTATGCACTGCGTGAGACTGGGCCCGATAGTGAGCGGCTACGCGCACTGTTGGCTGGACCCGTCGACAACGACGCAGAGGTAGTCGAAGCACTAGCACTGTTGCGGGCGTCGCCCGGGATAGTGAGGGCCAAGCAAGTCTTGGCGCAGTATGCGGACCAGGCCGGTGGTGAGCTGGCCCTGCTGCCCGACGGCCCCGGTCGGGATGCGTTGGCGACCCTGGTCGAATACACGACCAAACGGCACAGTTAGAGCAGCAACTCCCGGGCCGCGGAACCTGCAGGGGCGTCTTGGGCGTTAAATTGTCGGTAGTCAGCAAGAACCGTTCTATGCCGGAGCCTTTGCAAGGAGGACACTGATGACCTGGCATCCCCAAGCAAACAGGTTGAAGACCTTCGTCCTGTTGGTCGGTATGTCCACATTGATCGTGGTTGTCGGCGCGATATTTGGCAAGACGGCGCTTTTCTTTGCGGCCCTGTTCGCTGTGGGAATTAACGTCTACACCTATTACAACAGTGACAAACTCGCGTTGCGGGCGATGCATGCGCAACCGGTTTCGGAGGTACAAACACCGGCGATGTACCGGATCGTGCGCGAGCTGGCTACTGGAGCGCACCAGCCGATGCCGCGACTCTACATCAGTGACACGAACGCGCCCAACGCTTTCGCTACTGGCCGCAATCCGCGCAATGCCGCGGTGTGTTGCACTACCGGCATATTGGAGATCCTCAACGAGCGCGAGCTGCGTGCTGTGCTGGGGCACGAACTCTCGCACGTGTACAATCGCGACATTCTAATATCCTGTGTGGCCGGTGCGCTGGCAGGCATGATTACCGCGCTGGCCAACATGGCCATGTGGGCTGGCATGTTTGGCACCACCCGGGACGAAGAGAATCCTTTTGCGCTGCTGTTGGTTTCATTGCTGGGCCCGATCGCTGCGACGGTGGTACGGTTAGCTGTATCGCGATCACGGGAGTACCAGGCCGACGAATCGGGCGCTATGCTCACCGGTGACCCTCTGGCCCTGGCGTCAGCGCTACGCAAGATCTCCAGCGGCGTGCAAGCAGCGCCGTTGCCTCCCGAACCGCAGTTGGCCAGCCAGGCGCACTTGATGATCGCCAACCCGTTCCGTGTCGGCGAACGGATCGGATCGCTGTTCTCGACACACCCGCCGATCGAGGACCGCATTCGCCGGCTAGAAACGATGGTGGCTGGGCGATAAAGACACAATACCGCCGAGCATCTGGCACCCTCCGTCTCAAAGTTTGAACTGCCCATCAGTTCGGTCAGAAACCATATGATATCAAAAATCCCGAGTAAAAAAACAGCTCTCTCCCCATGCTGAAGTCACCTGACGACGACAAGTACGTAGCACTTTGCATCGAGCTACTGCGGTGGGTATCGACTACCCACCCAACCCCTCATCACCTAATCGCAAGTATCGCCACAATAGCCTACTAGCTCGTCGTTGACATGCAAATTGTGTGGCGAAAGCAGCAAACCCAAACCCCCTTCACCGAACACAATTAAATAAATTTAAAGCGGCACATTTACCGTCAGGGAAACGTCACCGCGTCGTATAACACAACTTGTTCTCGAAACTGCTAAAGGCCAAGCGTGTGTCGCTCTCTCAATCCAGTGGGAGAGAAATCACGCCGCGGCCTCTGGCTGTTGTCCAGGTCCGATCAAGTCACCCATGGCACAGCGAGCAAATTGACCGGCTTCGACTACACCATTGATGTGAACCGTTCCACCGGTGGCGTGATGTTGTCGCTTCCAGTCGTGAATAGCCTGATGCGCGGCGTGATCGAGGTAGTTGACTGAAATATTGACCGTGACTCGCGTGCGGGGAGGGACAGAAGCTAGCACGCGGGTGAGCCGGGGCAAAGCTAGGAAGGTGCACGCTCCCGCGACAAAGACGTGCCACTCGTCACCAACGGGCCGGGCCTCAACCCTCGCTCGTATCACCCGCCATCCGGTCAACGCGATAGCCACGGCGAGTCCGATCATTACGCCGTGTAGGAGATTGAGAAATACCACACAGACGGCGGTCACCAGGTAGACGGCGAGATCCCCGTTCCGCAAGGCGGTTTCGATGTGGGCGGGCTTCAACAGCTGGACTCCGATGACTATCAGTAATCCGGCAAGTGCTGCAGAAGGGATCTGGTCGACCAAACCGGCAAACGGAATCGTGAAGAGCAGGATCCAAACTCCGTGCATGATCGACGAAGCGCGGGATTTCGCACCCGCGATAACATTGGTTGAGCTGCGCACAATTACCCCCGTGATGGGAAGCCCGCCGATCGCCCCGGACACCATGTTTGCAACGCCCTGCCCAACCAACTCGCGGTTGAAGTCGGTGCGCGGTCCGTTGTGCATCTTGTCAAGTGAAACCGCCGACAAGAGGCTCTCGACGCTGGCGATGAGTGCGACTGTGATCACGCCTAACACCACGGCGCCCCAGTGACCGTCGGGAAGCGCCGGCAGCTGCAAGACATCCAGCGCCGACCCGTCGACCCGGATCCGCGACACATGGAACGGGAACACCACCGAAACCAGCGTTGTGCCCACTATAGCGACCAGCGGGCCAGGAATCCGGGCCACTCGGGCAGGAACCCATCGCCAGGCAATCAGGATAACTATCACTAGTAAACCAAGAATGACCCCAGGCCGGTGCGCACCCAGGATCTGGCCTGGCAAGCCAATGGCGTTGTGCCAAGCAGTGCTTTTCGACTTTCCGCCGAGCAGCACGTGGGCCTGCTGAAGTGCGATCGTGATGCCGACACCGGCCAACATGGCGTGCACGACGACGGGCGATATCGCCAGTGCGGCTCGCGCAACGCGGCTGAGCCCCATCAGCACTTGCAGAACACCCGCTGCCACGGTGATAAAACACGTTATTCCCCAACCGAAATCGGAGATCAGATCGGCTATGACGACTGTCAACCCGGCCGCAGGACCACTAACCTGCAGCGGTGATCCACCCAAGGCTCCAGCGACAATCCCCCCGACAATAGCGGCAATCAGGCCCGCGAGCACAGGTGTGTCCGAGGCGATTGCGATGCCTAGTGACAACGGAAGTGCGACTAGGAACACTACGAGCGACGCGGGCAGGTCATACCGGATAGCGGATCGCAATCAGTCGCTCCCTCGATAGGTTTAATATTTAATTTATACTCTGGGGATGTGGCGAACAATCCCCTCAACAGTATTGGCTTGGCATTGCGCAGCAGCTAGGCAACGTTCCTAACACACAGGAACAATAACATATACAGTATTCCAGTTTCCGTTGTTCGAGTCAGAGTAGCTGGCTACTGGCAGGTTCGATAGTATTGGGGCGGCCGGGTGCGGGTCAAGTTAACGAGCCACGTGCATACCGAATCCCAATTCTTACAGGTAAACGATCACGTAACTGTTGGCGAGACTAGCATCCCGAACCGTGCACCTCGTGGCCGTCGACCTCGTTGATCAGACCCCTATAGGCTTACTTTACGATCGAGGTGTGGTTGATCACCGCGTCGACTTCGCGGGCGATCAGCGTACTGAGATCGAACTCTACCGGCAAACTCCATGACCACACGGGCGGACTTGCTCCCCGGCGATCTGGATTTATCGATGCGATGATCTCATAGATCATCTTTTCCGTGCCCAAGTTATCTACCGACGTGGCGGTTGCGACGCGCTGCTCGACGTAGAGTCGATGGGGTTGCCAGACTGGCCAGGTCCGGGACAGTTTCGCTGCGCCCACCCCAGGCCACGCTTAGCTTTGTCCTCTCGCGCAGCGCACAGGCAATCGCCAGCGCACGGGTATTCTAACGATACCCAATACGCAACACATCCCGACCACGATGGCGAAGATGTGCTTGATGTTCTTCAGTGCACCCGCCGCCTTGACGACGATGACATCGTCGGTGGTGTAGACGTGGAAGCGCCAGGTGCGGAGCAACCCCGCCAGTCGGGCCGCTAGATGTTGGTCGAGCATCGCCAGCACCGCCGCGGCGGCGTACCCTTTGGCCACCTCCCGGGCTATGTTCGGCTCATCCAGGATTCCCGCCGGATTACCGGGCAACACCTCCTCGACGATCTGTGACATCGGGCAAAAATCCTTGTACCAGCGACACACCGGCACTCATAGCCACAGTTCTTTAGCCAGTTTGATTCAGTACGCCTCGGAAAACCATGCAAGGGCACACCCATGACGACGATGTCGGAGCATTAGGCGGCCTCCGAGCAGTCAATGGCGGCCGTGCAGGGTGTCGCTCAAGACGACGTCGTTTCCGAGGCAGCGGCTGCTGCGGTGAGCTCGTTGATGTCCTTGGCCGTCACCTCGGAGCACACCTATTGCAGCGTAGGTCCGCGGTGTGCGTAGATTGACGCCACGGTGATGCCCCACGAGCCGCTATCAGAGGATAACGACTTGAGTGCGTGCTGCTCAGCTACTACTGACTTGGGGTTCAGCGTATTGCCAAACACCCTCGCCTCCGTTGACGCGGTCTAACCGGTAGTAGATCGCGTCGGCAAAGTAGTTCTGCCGGACACCCCACGGCTATTTAGTGCTTGACTTGGCCAGCACGTGCAGCGATCACAGTACCTGGTTGACCTTCATGTTCCATGACGATTTTTCGGCCGCGGGATCGACATCTCGGTTTGGTTAACCGTGAGAAATCCATGCTCACCAAGAATTGTTCTATGTGTCATGCTGTCGATTCGTCGCGTGATATCCAGGACGCATTCGTGTAGTCCACACATCAGAACAGGTTTGGGCACATTCTCGAGCATGTGAACCTTGTAGACAAGGCAGTCACAGGGACTGACCTTATATGTTGTCCAGGCTGATCGCGGCGTCACCAAACGCTTGCAACTCCAGCCCGGTGGAGGTGATGATGTCAGCGTTGAAATGCCCGCCTGATTCAATGCGATATAGGTGGCGCCGAATATAGTCGATGTTCTTCCAGGTGATGCGCGGCTATGGTGGGCTAGAGGTCAGCATCGGGGATCAGGCACACCCGCTGGTCCCACGGTTGGTACCGCAGTTTGCGGTGCGTGTCGACGTCGTAGTCGTCGGGACGGTTGCTGACCGCCGTGGGTCATGCTATCCACTTCACCACCTCCGGCGTTTTGCGGTCGATGAACCGCAACACCACCTCTCGTGATGTGTCGTATCCAGATGATCGAAGAGGAAGCCGGGCGGGGAAGCATTTTACGAGAGACAAAAGCGAACTTGCTGTATTTGGACGCCGGCATCAGGTAGCTCGGTGAGCGTTTCAGCATGGTCACCTCTGCGGCTGCGGCTCAGTCGGTTAGCCGATGGATTAGCGTGACCCCGGTAGCGACACTACCGACCACCATACTTTTTGCCGGTGTAGTCCAACTCTTCCGGCCAGTGCTTCGATGCACGACGGCGCCGCCGAACTGCTCTATGCCGGAGAAATCCGTGGCTTAGCCCTTGTCGTAGTTATAGTAGCCGCTGCCAAAGAACCGGACCAGCTGCACAAGAGCTGCTGTGCGCCAACTTGTTCGACAATGACCGTCCAGGTGTCGGTGGCCGAATTCTAGTCTTCTGCGCGCGGAATTGTTGAACCGGATGTGGTGGTCGATGCCGTACTTGCGCGCGGCGGGTCGATGGACCGCATCAAGGCCGGAAATACTTGGAGCCGACGATAACCACGTCGACCTAGCCAGCGTCAGCTTCTGGGGGGAGTCATGGTCGAACCTTCCTATATTAAGCCTAGGTTCTACCGGTAGTGCGGTAGTGAACGAACTGCGGCGCGACATCACGGTCAGCGTTATTCAGCATCGCGATAACGACCTGCAAGTCGTCGCGCCTTTTGCTGTTGACGCAAATCTCGTAGCCCTGCATCTGGGTCTTGACGGCCTTTGACCCCTTGCTGCGGATGAGCTTGGTGATTTTCTTGGCGTTCCTGCTATCGATACCCTGCTTAGGGGGTACCGGTGATTCTGTACATCTTGCTGGAGACCCGTGGCTCGTTGGCGTCGAAGGCTTTAACATTGAAATGTTGCAGCAGATCAGTTTGGCTTTGACAACGTTCACGGCAGCCTTGACCCGCTCCTCGGTGGACGACGTCAGTTCGACGACCTCGTCGCCCTGCCACGTGCTCTTGGTGTCGGTGCCGCGAAAGTTAAAGTGGATAGCTAGTTCCTTGGCGGCCTGGTTGAGCCCGTCAAAATCCTCCCTGCCGGTCGACCGTGCCGACGATGTTGAACGATGGGTCCGCCGTTCGGTCCGTACCTTCTGCGGGTGATAGCTGTTTGTGTTCTGTCTGCCCGCTCGTTGTACCCTGCTACGCGGCAGGTTGCCCGAGCGGCCAATGGGAGCGGACTGTAAATCCGTCGCGAAAGCTACACAGGTTCGAATCCTGTACCTGCCACCAAAGGTCAGCGACCATTTTGGTTTCTGATTACGCGTTTGAATATGCCTGATTTGGTCGGGGTGTCACAATTTGGGTGAAATTCGCTGCACATAGGCACACCAGGAGAGTGAAATTGCATCCGTCAACGGGCACAAACGTCACAATCCTCTGTTAGGCATAGAGAATCGCCGATGTCATAAACCAGTGCCGCCACGGCCACAGGACGATCAACATAAAACGAAATCGAAGTTACGTTACCTCCTGCAGCTTATATGCTAGGGCATGCCCTGCAGGAGATACAGATAGTCTACCAGGAAATCAGGAACTATAACAACTGTAGACAAGCCGCACCATGCCATCCTCACTAATGTGCTCAACACATTCCGGTTTTCCGAAGTGCTCCAGTACATTGACAAGCATAAGCTGCGGCAGTTGATCCCCGACAAGCAAGTCATTCTACTGGCCCGCAAAATCGATTGGTATGGTGACGAAAGTCTCGTAGAGATCGCGGCCAAATTTCCACACGCCACTATCGCGTTGCGCTCAGCGCTGGCTAACCACAGACATCCTCAGCGATTATCGACATCGCTATTCCTCGAGTATTGTGGACACCGCAGATAACGATCTCCATCCGATGACACCACTTCAATATCTAGACCTTCGATATAGAACGCGAGACTCTCGATACCGGGGAACCCCGGATCATCGGCATCTTATAGTGCTGAACGAAGTCTCACTCACCACATTTCGACTGAACCACTGCAAGCATGGCTACACCACCATGGCAAGCCAGGCATTGAAAACCTGGCTGCGTCGCAGCGGCCAACCGTGTACCCTGCCGTACATGGCAAAAGTGTTCCCACGCGAGCTGCGCACAACGTTGGACAACTTGCTATGAGCGCGCAGTCGCGCGAACACACCCTTACTGGAGCAGCGTACTTGGACCTTCAATGCCAAGTGCGCGAAGAAGGACTGTTCACCGCAAAATTACTTCAGCTCTACGCGCTCGAAGGATTCCCCGCCTGCCTAGCAGCCAGACCGGTACGTGATCACTTTCGTACTTAAGGCGGTATATTGTTAACCACCTTCGGTAATTGCCGCCCAACTCGATGCATCGATCTGTCCGGTGTCGACGTCAACAATGACGCCGACACGGTTCTTAACCTGGTTCGCCCCGTCTTAGCAAGCCGTCTTCCTGATGATGACGTGCTGATATACCAAGCTGATTCAGCTACTGCCGAGTTGACCCGTAAAAAGGACAACTACTCCGGTGTGCTGGTTACCGCCACCGCAACACTGGCCAGTGCAAGCCTAAACCTTTCATGTCGATGTCAGCGTTGGTGCCCCTCCCCCGGAGCCCACCACTCGCAAGCCAAGTCGAAACGAGCACAGGAGGCCGAGGCGCTTACAGCGAAGCAGGCGGAGAAGGCGAGGATCGCGGAGGAAATGTGGGCTGTCCATTCGGCGGCAAAGTTGTGATCCGGGTCAAGGGGTACAAGCACACTATCGGCGTATATGCGGTACACGACCTTTTCGGCACCTTGCAAACGAACGAGCATTGAAAGGAGTGCGGGTAACAACTAGCGGCTACGAGAAGGCCTCATTCGAATTTGCGCAGAACAAACCAATCGAACTCATCGACGGCGGCAAATTGCTCTAAATCTGTTTAAAGAATATGCTGGCGTCTAAGCTAAGATCGAATTGCCTGATGACTAGCTCGATATTATCCTGGATACCGAAGATAACTGATGATCCGGCGAACGCAGCCCCGTCTTGGGGTGGCGCTCCGTCGTAAAAAGAGACCACTCCGTCGGGCAGCTTCCGCGTTGCGGAAGCTGCCCGACGGAGTGGTTCTGTATACCGCAATCACCGTCTCACATGTACGCAGATCGACTTGATACCGCCGCGACACCTAGGATCGCACCGGTACGGCAACGTGGTCGATCATGGTAACCGCGATGAACCTGTCGAAGACGCACTGGGCGCTAGGCCGGACGAACAACCCGTGCAGCCCGCGCGCATCAAATCCAAGCGTATTGGACCATACGGTGCTGGCAGCTACCGCGCCCACGCCGAATAACTAGCAGGCACCACTATGCTGGTTGGTCAGCGTGCCCAAGCAGAACCACGGTGTCCTAAGTACACGTGGGGGGTTGAACCCGGTTAAGATCAAACAGGCCAAACACCACGCTGACCAATTGTGCCGGTTGTGCCGGCGAGGCGTCAACGGGCTTCAGGACGCTGGGATGGCGCATGGCTCCGCGTGGGCCAGCAGAACATAACAAATTAGGAATACCACGCCGCCGAACGGTTACACATTATCCCGTTGACGGTCAGCCAACGCGTTAAGCTGCCTGAACAGTGGATAGGGAGGGTGCTGGCGTCAAGCAAAATTGACGTGTGTGGCAGCAGCGTCCGGTATCCCGCTGCTGCGACTTGTGGCACAGACCGCGATGCTTGAATCTTAGGCTATCCGCCAGCTGCGGGACGACGCGACGCGCACTCACGTCGTGCTGGCCGCGAACACCGACTCGATGGCGGGCCTGGTTTCTCCAGGTCTTAAGCCGGCTAAACGAGGTCCTGTTCGACATCCGCACTGAAGGCCAGGACCATTTGGCACAGTTTTTGCTTGCGAAGGACGCGGTGGGTGCGGTTGGCCACCGAACGCGCACCGGTGTCAGGTTGTCGAGTGCGGCCCTCGGGAATTATGCACCGGTCGCCAGTACGTCTTACATCAAACGTTAGCCACCCAATGACGTAACCAACCAGGGCGGCATCGGTGGTGCTGTAGCTAGCATGGAATTGCAATGGTTTCCTACAGGACAGTTGGTGCACAATGCTTTTCGCCGCACAAGCAGCCGCCTGATATAATTTTTTCTACCACAGAAGAACCGGATACAGCGGCGTGAGCAGAACTTGACTGGGGCATGTTTCCCGACAAATTCGTGGCACCTGCACTGATTGCCGAATCGCTCGTCCAGATCCGTGGCCTCCCATTTTCACGTACCGCTGTCCTGGCAGCTGCATAGACCAACCGTACCGACCATTACCGACGCGGTCCTGGCCGTCGCCACCGACTTACGCCATCAATCAAAATAAAGACTTTATTTATTTATTTATTTATTTATTTATTTAGAGTGCCGCCTGTACGGAAAGTACATGCCGCATGAGTCAAACAAGGACAACGGACGTGCGTACCACACCAACTCAACGCAATCCACAACACCCAGCGAAACGTGCTGGAGATCCTGGGCATTGACGACAAGACCCTGTTTCGGTGACAGGCAGCAACAGCTAGATGCCGTACTCGGGTTCAACGCAAAGTCTTCGCGCACGCTGCCGGCGAACAGGTGGGCTAGCGGCCTGAAGCTCATTGTGCGTAGTGCTGCGCTGTAGAAGCCTAGTGCGGGCGGCGAAGCACGAGATAAATATCGTCGCTGCCGATTTACTTGATTTCGATAAAAGGACGTAAACATATTAAAACATGGCGGTAGTCGCCGCAAACGTAACAGTGCACCAGCCAGCACATAAAACTGCGGTCATCGCACTCGCCGCCAGGAAACGAAATACAAGCCACTGGCGTCGTCGATCAGTAGTACCCAGTGGCGCTACCAACGACCGATGTGGATCTGGCTGACCACGTCGAAGTACAACTGGCCGATATCATGGAGCACCGCCCGGATATCACAGCACTCCCAACAGATGTCACCGAACTAGTTGCACAACTGGTCTTTTAGTGCCGAACTGGCCTCTGTCGTGCTCGGCACGTAAGCAGAACAAGAAAATTGTGGATAATAGCGCAGCGAGAATCGCTCCACCTGTTTAGCGGGTGTGTTGTTAGGTGACGTACATCGATGAATCACGCAACCGGTAACCATCGACCACGCAAGCCGCGACCTTGCAATCAAGGCAATGCTCGAAGGTTTTCTCGGGCCCAAAGCTGAGATGTCGCACATTCGAGTGCAGGCCTCGGCGCCCATAACCAGGTCGAAATCACTTGGCGTACTCTTATTGACGCTCAGGACAACACCACAAGCCTGCTTGTCGAGAGTGGCAATGCTGTCGCGCCTAAGACTTTTTCGACTTGGTCTTCGATGATGGCGTAGATCGCGGCGGCCAGGTCGCCGCAGGGCAGGCTGGTAAAGTTATCGGCGGTCATGCTGCGAAAGATGTTCACGTTCAGTTACGTCTTGATCTCGCCGCCCTGGCCTACGGAGCACAAACCTTCAACCTGGTAGCCGACGTTGCGGATCGGGTCCTCGATGTCCATGTTTTTGATTACTTGGTAGCCGATTCTACAAAAGTCGATAACATAGCCGCCAGGTTCGGAATTTCGGTTCCTGTTCGATTACTGTCGGGGTGCAGCCGGTACGATGAAACCCGTGAGCGAATGCAGAGCCTGCCACACCGGCACCGCTTATAGTGATCGTCAATACTGCGATTCTACCCGCCGACGCAGTTCAAACATGCCCTGCTCGCCGTACCGACAGCCTAGCTCTGATAGATCATTTGTTCCCATGCCGCGGAGGAGTTCGGCGGCCAAGGTGTCGACAACACTGTCGACCTTGTGCACGAGCTATAGGTTCTGCTTTCCCGATTATTAGATGTTGCCCCATCCATCGGATATCGGGCTGTAGGTTACCGTAAGGAAATAGAAAACACAGAACAGGAATACGAAGATCACGGATAGCGGGACCTAGTGTTTTGCCAGAGAACAGCTTGGCCACCAGCACGTCGACGGTAGTGCTGAACAGCTGCTGCCCGCCCTTGGTGAAAGTTTCACTTCAGGAATTGGTGCCGGCTAAGACCACAAACGCGCAACCACCGCCCCTTAGCCATCGTCACCGGCGACACCAACTCGCCGGTGACGATGGCTAAGGGGCGCGGCGACGGCAACTTGAATGGCCTACCGGGTCCGTCGGCCACAAACCGCTACGGTGTTGCTCGGGTGACGCTGTCGGATGCAGATGGCGGGGCCTTGCCGCACTCTCCGGGCTCTGGTGGTGGATGCTCTAAACGCTTGTCCGGACCGCAGAAGTCACATTTGCCGCGTTGATTATCAGCCAGAGCGAAGTAGCGAACGGCGGCGGTAACAGCATCGTTAGGTTGGGTGTTGGTTTCGGTCGGGTTGAGCTGCTGGCCCAGGAATCGTTTAGCTTGGTTCGTGGTCTGGCGAAGTCCATCGGGTTGTGGTAGGCGGATTGCCAGCGCGAGCTCTCGAAGTGTCCCGACCCAGTTAAGCACGGTTGGCGGTAGTCATGCTCGAGGAAGCGGCTACGGATCGTCGACCGGAGATGTCGACCCAAAGTGACGGTCAGCGGCTGCCTGGTCACCCTCGTCAGCAAGTAAAAAAATCAACAAGCAAGCCAATCTACCCGTCGTACCGCTAGCCGTCCACAGCCGAGCAATCCGGGATCAGAGCCGGCCATCCGGTTTTGTGTGCATTCGTAAAGAGGCACGGTCGATAATACACCCTCTTTACAAACTTGGGTGGCCCCACGGTGCGGACACATCTGGCTGCGGAATCGTCGATCTATGTAAGCACTATTGTCGATCTAAGTAAGCACTATTATAGTGAGGAACGACTGGCTCTGTCAGGTAGTCTGTGTGCATCAGACTAAGGTCACGGTGGTGCAACCCGGCGCGGGGTACGATGGTGGCCCTCACCGATTTCGGGGCGATGTGCAGGCTATCCAGCAGGTACAACGGTGGTTAGGTAAGTGATTGCCGAGCATACCAACCCGCTTACACAGCATTGACGCCGCTGCCTATACCACATGGAGTAAAATCCTCCGGCGATAGAGCATCGGCAGTGCCTGAAGAATGGTCAGCCATGTGGACGTCCGGGCATACGCCGAGCCCAATGACTTCGTGGATGGTAAGGTGGGTCTGCGTGGTGTGACCGAGTTCGTCCCTTCCAGAGTTATCTAGACGGTCAGGGATGTGCCTGGCGGCATGGGTATTCCGCGTACCGAGGTCGACTTTTCATCTTGGTGAATAACGATTCTGTCGCGTTTTGCCCTAGACCGGCTGCCGGCGGACCACATCACCATCTAACTGATGTCCGAGGACCTCGGCGTCGGGTCGACGACCAAGATGTGACCGGTGCCATTACGTAATCCGCGGTTCGTTGTGGACGTGAATCTTCGTCGGCTGGCTCGTCTACTTCAAGTACTCAGCCTCGACTTGTGATGATCAATTGACGCCGATGACAAGACCCGGGCTGACATCAGCCTCGAACAGCAAAGGATCCTGCTTACCCACGAACGTGCCCTGCTGAAGTGCAGGACAGTCAAGCGTAGGTTATTCTGCCAACTTCCAGCATACCCACGAACAGATGGTCAAGGTGATCACCGTTGTTGTTGTGTGGTGGCCGGGGGTGTTGGTGTTTGTGGCAGGAATTGTTGGTCGGTTTCATAGGTGGCAGGTGAAGTAGTGTTCTGGTGTGCCATCGCTGGCCGATACGGTCGGGAGTTTGGTGGGCTAGCCTAGATCTTGTTGGCGCTGGGTGTTGGGGGCGCTTTCGGGTGCATGCTATGGCTGTGGGGTGTCTGTTTGTTCACCGGCCCTCGGCCAGCCGGTGTGCCCCCGGCTGTGTTGGTGCCGTGTTGGTTTCACAGTTCGTCGATGACCTCGCAGCCGGTGATGACGCGTACGGCGGTGCTCTAGCCTAGGGCAGTACTTGACTTTTTGTGGGGATCGACCGCGGAAGGAAGATAAAAGCCATCCACGGCGTGATCTGGTGACTTGTGCGCGTGGCGGGCTAACACATCACCAGAAAAGCGCAACTGATCCCCGGCCACCCGCCACACCATACGCACCCCCAGCATCGCCAGCTTCGATGTCGCGGCCGGCGACCAACACCAACTACTCGGCGGCCCTTGCAAGCAGCCCACCTACGCCGCGACCAACCCTAAACCACCAACACAACCCACACCACCGATCCCCACCACATAACCCACCACACCCCTCAACCACACAAAACCAAACCAGCAAGAAATAACCACCAACAACCAGCACAACCACGATATCGCGGGTGCGCCTCAGTGCGCAGATGCCCGGCGGCATCGCATAGCAACCCGGGTTAGGATCAATGCTGTGGTGAATATCAGCCACAACAGCCTGATCAAAGCGTTAACCGTGCTGCCCAACCGGGCCACCGCAACCGTTGTAGCCACAACATCTCATGTGAGCAACAGCGTTAAATGTGCAATGACCGCGACGACTAGACGACTAGCAGGTCGTCGTCCTCTTGCAGCTGAACCCGCTCCCCATCAGACGCTACACGGCGGGCAGTGGGGATCGCCAGTGCCGCCCCCAACGGCGCTCGCGCCGGCACTCGACACTAAACCTTTTTAGGTTTGAGTGCGCGACCGATGATGTTAGTCAACGCCGACACGATGGGATCACCGGTATGGCACCGTAGAAGATCGCGCCCGACGGTTGCCGCCGCACTAGGTCCCAATGACATACGCGACGATAGACATGCCCGATTCGTCAATCGCTAACAGCGTCATTGGCGCCACTCGTATACGAAACGTATTTGCATAGCCTGACAGGCCAACCCAAAGACCATCGGAACAATGCCCAGGCACACAAAAAACCGGCAAAAAGCACAACACAGGCAGGCCGGCGATCAACACCCCGGCCCGCTCCGCGGCTGCGCCGGCCGCCTGTATGACATCATGGTGCGCATGACCGACCCGGTTGACGATGCCGTCGAGTAGCTTCGAGAACCATTGCCGTTCAACGGTATCACGTTGCGACGTCTGCATCAGTGTGCCCCTGTTCGCTGGGTAGCTGCCAACACACCGCTAATCGATCCCAGTTCACAATAAGAGCCGACAAACCAACCACCGCCCGCAGTCACGCCAGAAGCCGATCGGGCGCACACCGCGACCGCACGTAATGAGGCAACAACCGTCCCAGCAGTTTCGTCGGCGGCGCAGAACGCGCAGACGGTATGGCGACCCCCACGCGTAATTCAATTCGCCTACCAGCACATAGAAGGCACCGTCTAACAATCGCCCTTCTAAGGCATAGGGCACCGGCATTGGAAGCACCAGCAAAGCGATCTATAACAACGACAAGGCAGGCAAAAGATCGTTCATGCCACATCCAGCTACGCAACAAGCGGTGCAGATCACCCACATCGTCGGTCACCCTCGGTCCGCGTGCCCACACCGTGGACGCGTGAACCCGTCCGTCAGTTTGGCGCAGTACGGCGATCTCGCTGAGCCACCGTCAGCCCGCTGCTACGTACACACCGCAACACCTGGACCGCCGCGGCGAGCTGACACTGCGTAGAGCGGCCCGATCGATGCCACCGAGCGCACCCAACGCCTCTAGTAGGGAGAGAACATCGCCGGGGTTGTTGACATGGACTTGTGCCCGCTCCGCCATCATGACCGATGTTCAGCGCTGCCAATAGATCGGCCACTCCGGCACCCCTGACATCGCCGACCACGATGCAGTCGGGTCGCATTCATAGCGCCTGCCAGACAAGTTGGCTGCACCGAAACCGCGCTGACGACCCCCTCGACGTTGCCGACAACGAGCGGCCCGCTTGGCCAGATACAGATGCCAAGGCGCCAGCTCGGAAGCATCCTCGATGCAGACGATCCACTCACGCGGCGAAACGGCGCCCAACATCGTCGCGAGCAAAATGGTTTTCCCTGCCCCTTCACTCTTCCGCCGTGCCCAGAGCCTCCCGGTCAGCGATTATGTCAGCAACCAATGCGGCGGCCTGGGATGGCTATCGCGCCAGCTGCCATCAGAGCGGCCAGATCCTGAGCGGCTAGCCGCAAAACCCGTAACGACAAGCAGGTGTCCTCGACCGCGACTGGTGGCAATATCGCGTGCGGCCGGACCGCGAACCCGCCTGCACCAACGCCAGTCAAGCTGACCCGCCCACCCAAGGCTGTGCGCCAGAGACCCCGGCTGGGGGCCATTCGGGCGGACTCCGGGTTGACCATACCCGACCAACCCGAGGTTGAGATTACTCGTAACGAGTACTGGAGCGACGGCCGTGGTGGCCGCACACGCCCGCACATCACACCGGCTGACGACGATAAGATCAGCAGCACCCAATGCAGTTTCGGTGGCGTCGGTGAGACGACGAAGAAGATCGCAAATCACCGTCACTCCATGACAGTGGCCAAAATCGATGTTGGAATCCACCAACTCGTACCCACGGCTAGTGTCGGAAAGCATGCTTATTCTGCGATGCCGCGAAAGCGCCTCACGCACAGCCGACCGAGTAAATCGACTGTATCGACTGTTTTATAAAGCTAGGTCAGGCGTCAGGCCAACGTAGGCTGGGTGTGGTTTCACCACCCACTAGCAGATCGATGCCACCGCCCCACGGATCGAGGTCCACCGGTAACGCGTCGGTGAAAGTATGCACCAGGACCACAGCGAACAACGATGCACCGGCCCCGCCGACAGCCTTTGAAGACGGCGACGACCTGTCGCCACGCAGCCTGTCATCGCGCTAATTCATCAACTTCTTCGAGCTGACAGACTTGTTCATGCCCTCGCTCGGGCAACCTCAACACATGCTGGGCGGCAACGACAATTGCTGCCGTCTGATGTCGGCGTCGCCGTTTCAGCGGTGTTAACCACGCTGACGTGGGGTCACAGCAACCTGGCTTGAACACAACGATCCGCCGCTACTTATATCCAACAACACCGCCTACGGCCGCTGATCAAGTCTTTCTACCCATTGGATACTTCGAGCCAGTGTACACCACCTGGACACCGACGGCCGCGGCGACACGTCGGAGTGGCACCAGTCTCAAAACACAGATTTGCGGAAAGAGACACTTCTGCGCACAAATGCATCAGCCCAGCGTCTACGCAAGTATACGGTTATACGGTTCAGTACGATCCAACAATCGTACGCGAGCAAGCCTACGAAAGAACCTGACACGTGTAAAAAATACAACTAACCAAAAAGGCACCCCCGCCAGGGGGAAGAAGCGAAAGTCGTAGTACATCACCCCTTCGGGAGGGGTTGGGCTGATGCACCTTGAGCTGAGTCATAATGTTCCTTATTATACACACGTAATGCACGCGCTCACGCAGGTAATCGAACAATCAAAAAACATCTTGAGCCGCAAAACGCCATTATAGTGTGCGGCCGACTGCAGCGGTCTGGGCGGCCATGGTGTGTGCGGACTAGGGGGCCATCGGACCACCGACCCAATGCTGGATCAGGGACCGTTTCCGACTCGGCCGCCCAACAGCAAACCCCACCGCACACAGCGGCCACCACCGCTGCCCACGCCAGCACCGTAGTTTTCTTCGACCTGGACAAGACCACTACCGCCAACTCCGGCACATTAATCAGCGTTCAGCGAACCATTCTTCGACCAAAGACTGTTCAACCGTCGTGCCATGCTCAAGTCCAGCTACGCCCAGTTCAACCTTTCTACCCTCCGGTGCTGACCATGATCAAATGGATCGGATGCGCAGTCGCATGACCAAATGTGCGCCGGTTGGGACGCGGCGCAGGTCAGGTCGATCGTCAACAAGTCCTGCACGACACCGTGACTCCGTTTGGTGTTCGCCAAAGCCGCGAACCTTATCGCCGGCCACAAGCTATACGGCCGTGACGTCGTGATGGTGTCGGCCTCGGGAGAAATAAATGATGGCACCGATCGCTCGAGCCCTGGATGCTACCCATGCCATGACGCCTCGAATGGTCGTCGAGGACGGCAAGTCCACTGTTGAAGTGGCGTTAATAATGCTACGGCGACGGCAAGTTGCAGGCGATCCGTGAATTGGCTGCCGTGAGGGTTGCCCGCTGGAACATTGCTGCGCCTACTCCGACTCTATAACCGACCTACCGATGCTTGAGGCCGTAGGTCACCCGAACATGGTCGACTCTGACCAAAGTTTACGCAGAAAAACCGTCGAGCACGGTTGGCCGGTGCTGATGCTCTCGTGACCAGTCTCGCTGCGTGACCATAGCCCGACATCGTCGGGTGCGACGATAGCGATCACCGCTGCGGTGAGTATCACTACGTCGCCCGCCGGAGCGGTTGCCTAATTCGCTGCTGCGCCCGGCTTCGCCGCGCTTGCGCTCATAACTGGGCGCAACCAAACAGCAAACGCAGCGCAAGCCCACGATAAGGCGACCATTTATAACTTCCACAGTATTGGGCCTTACTGTGCTAAAGGTCTAGTAGTACAAAGGGGCTATGGAAGCTCGGTGAGATATAAGTCTATCCGGAAGAAAAGGTTCCATCTCCCGGTCCGCACCTCTAGCACGGTTCTCGACATCCATGTGCAGTCATAGTCGCAATATCAATATATTGTGACGAAGAGGTGTGGGTCTGCGTAATTGCGAAAAGCGAATAATCTTGGCGGCGTTTAGATAGAACTGCAACCGGAAACGCCGCCAAAATCGCCGAGGCCATCCACATAGCACATAAATGCACGCTCGGTACACGAGTTGCGTGTTAGCTGATGACGGACAGAATCGTTCAAACCACCACCCGCTTTACATTTCAACAACAAATTATCCAGTGTCTTTTGACGCACATCGATTACAGATAGTAGCTTATCTACTAGGCAGCGACTCGGCAATCGACAAAGCTTCCTGAGCACCGGCGTGCAATGCCCGGCAGCACAACACCAGCCAGGCAGCAACCCCTTTCGGTGTCCCACCGGCGAATCCACATGCTGCGTCCCGATAAGTTGTGGCTCGACGCATCCAACTAACCTCGGGCACGCCTAGCCCGTGCGGATCCAGACCGGTAGCGATAGTCACCAACCGCGACACAGCACGAGCCACCACACCATCGGCACTGCCAAACGGCTGCAGCGTCAGCAGTTCTCCGTGTGCGACTGCAGCGACCACCGGTGCCGACGCAAAAGTGCTACCACTCAACACATCCACGAGCAACTCCAACCGCAGACCCACCTCGGCATCCATTCGTGGGCGACCCAGACGGTCGTCACCAACCTGGTCAGCAGCCGCTAGCATATGTAGGCGGGCCAGTGCCTGTAGTGGTGCACGCTGCCATACCCCGACCAACGGGCCCACACCGCCTTCCAGCGCCTGGGCCACCCGCAACGCACCGCCGAACACCGGATCGCTAACCCCACCTTCCTGCGGGACGGCCCCCAGCAGATGGGCCAGTCGCACCGACCCACCGTCAAGCACTGATGAAGCGCGCGCCGCCCGCAGCGCCGCTTCGGCCGCAGTCACCGGCCAGCCTCGCAAGTTTGCCCGGTGTCGGTGAGCCCGGCCCAGCACATCGCGTGCTCGGTCACTGGCCGTAGCGACGCCAGGAAGCTCCATCAGTGGAGCCAGCGGATCAGCTGTCACAGCCTGTCAAGTTATCGCCCTATCGCAGGTATTAGCGCACCGGGGAATGGCCGCCAACAGCTGACGGGTGTACTGGTCAGCAGACGGAATGAACTCATCCTCGGTGGGAGTCGCTTTATCACCCGGTGGGGAAACATTACCAGAACGTCGTCGGCAATCTGCCGGAGCACCGCAAATCATGGCTGATAAACCAGGCACGTCAGTGCTAGTTAGATCTGTATATAGATTAGCAGATCCAATATCGTCTCCTGCACCAACGCATCTAGCATCGACACGACTTCAGCGCATACCAACACCTCGGGACACAGCGTCGGCGCCCGAGCGATCGCAACCAGTTTCCGCTGACTATCAGAAAGTTACACAAAACAGCCGGCCCAACACCGACGCCGTCGGGCCCACCTGACCGACCAGCCCGCATACCGCTTGTTTCACGTTGCTTGCAGTCGCCGACCCAGTATATCCGCAAAAGGTCTTCGATGGCACGAAACACCGAGAACATGGGATCCAAATTTTTTGCAAGGTTTCTGGAACACAGACTGCACTCGCCGGCGAAAAGCTAACCCTTCATCTCAGTTGAGTGTGCTGACGACCTGGGCACCATTGTGCACCACGAGACTCCCGTTAAATCTGGACCAGGCCAGAGGAGATAAGAACAGCAACTCGCACAGCGGCTTTCGTGAACACCTGCGATCAGAGATGTGCATAACCCCTGTTAAGCGCCGATAACTATGGAGCCACAGCAATCAATCGACGAGTTTACTCGTGTTGTGGATCTTGCAGAATTGATCGCACAGCAAATGATTCCATCACTACCCCACGACGGAAGACTACCACTGATTCAGCTTGTTTAGCGGTCAACACCAGATCATGAGTGATCAGTAGCAACGAGGTGCCAAGTTCGTCGATGAGCCGCTGCAAATGATCGAGCACCTGCCATTGCACAGTGACGTCCAACACGGAAGCCGGCTCGTCGGCAATAGCAACCGCAGCAGATCCACCAACCCGATGGCAATCAACGCACGCTGACCCAGGTCGCCCAAAAGCCGATGCGGATACCGGCCTACTCTGCAGGATCCTGCATGTCAGCCTGTAGCGCGCTACTCTACCGATTTTCTTCGTAAAAAACAGTCGGCATTGGACCGCAACGCTTCTGAGATTTGGCAACCAACCTTCCATACTGAGTTGAGATTAGTCATCGGGTCTTGCAGAACGTATAAGATACAACGACAGCAGATCGACCCGGAGTGTTCGGCGATCAGCAGCAGTAATGTCGGTACCGTCAAAACGATGCCTACCAGGGTAATTCGTCCAACGTGGAGCAGAAGCCTAAGAATCGCAGCAGCGGTGGCTTTCCTCGATCTCGATTCGCCGACGACCGCCACGATCTGACCGAACGGCACTATCAGATTCATTCAGCGAACCGCCGGATCTTTCGCGCCGAACCCGACTTCCAAGCCTTCGAAGAATAGAAGCGGCGATGCTTAGTCGCCGGTGCGGCGGCTCATACTCGCCACGCCCATGATACCGGGACCAAGGCTTCGCGCGAGGCGCCACCCATCATCATGAAAAACAAGCACTCTAACTGCCAGTGCGTCGGCGGGCTAGATCTAGATATAGGTGGGCCCGATCACAACCGGGTCTGGCCGACGTGGATATGATCGAATTAATTGAGATCATCACCGATGTCGGCCAGACCCACCCCGAAGCAGGACAGCGTGGCCTCAATAACGATGGACATATCGAAGGCTATAGGTGTACAACGCGATTACCGCATCTAACGCGTTGGGCAGAACATCCGTCAGTAGGGCTCGGCATTGGCTTTTCATCAATGCTTTAGCTGCAAGAACTACAGTTACTAGCCCGCATCTCGAATACCACGCCACGGGCGATCCTGTCTGTTTGAGGTGAGCCGAATAGCGCCAAGATTGCAATCGCCGTCCATATCGTATGGTGATATCTAACCTGCGTCAGCACAATGGCGGCCAGCAACAACAGCGATCCGAAAAATACGTCGATTATACGCGAGATAACCATATCGATCCACCCCCATAGAACCCGGCCAACGCACCCAGCACCCTGCCGACGACGAAAACGACCAGAGTTGCTCCCAAACCAACGGTGGACCTATGCCAGCGCACCGTAAATGATGCACACGTAGATGTCGTGGCTTGCAAATCGGTACCGAACCAGTGCGCTGTCGACGAATCCAGCAGACCCTGGTTAGAGTCAACATAGGTTGGATCGGCTCCGATAAACAACGCCAAAAAGCCGCTACCGTCCCAATGACCAGAACCAACATGCCGGCGACTAAGAACACCAAATGGCGGCGAAGTTAACGCCAGAATCCACTCCGGTCCGGGATTTGCTCAGCCACAACGGATCCACAGACCGTATATAACAGGTCCATTATCAAACTGGTGACCAGATAGATCAGCAAGAGCACGTCTACTTCGAGACCACCGTGCACTTCTCTTGCCGGGTGACGTCCTGATGAAGGACGACATCGAAGCATGGATGTTGAAGATGCTTTTGGTCACCATGGTTCCACCCATCAGGGCCACCAGATCAGCATTGCGGAAGGTCGCTACCCGGTATCAGCAAATTGCGCAGAATGCGCACCATTACCACCCGGTGCCAGGACAGCCCTTTGGCCATGACAGTACGAACATAATCGGCGTACGCATTGGCAACCACCGCCGAGCGAGTCAACCGCACCGCGTAGGCGAATGAAAGCATCGAACCTAATACGATCCCGAGGAGCAGCAGAAGCGCGAGCATCGCCCGTTCGCCGACGTTGATCGGCGCGATTACCAGCCGGATCCCGAATACGAATTACACCAAAAAGCCCAGCAAGAAAATGGAGATAGCAAATGATGATCAGTCCGGTGAGCAGGACCATGGAATCGAAGATTCCATGCGGGCGTAGGCCGGCGATCACGCCGAATCCAATAACGCAGGACGGATTCTACCGCCAGCGCAATCAGCGCCAGCCTAAAAGTCACCGGAAAAGCATGTACCAGAACAGCACTGACCGGTAGCCTGGAATAGTAACGACCCGAGTCGCCATGCAGGATGCCTCCTAAATAACGCAGATACTGCAGCAGGAAGAGATCGTCGAGACGGTAACTGGCACGCAGCTGCGCAATAGGTGCGGGAGTCAGCAGCCAGCGCGGCCACCGGGTCACCAGACAGCAGGAGGAGGACCATGCTATGGATCGCCCTGGTGGCGCTGAGGAAAACCTGCACCACCAGGGCGATCCGGCGCTCGATATACCAGCCCATCTCAAGTCTGGACGAGGTTCTCATAGTCGGGCAAATCGTTTCAGGTGAAGGGCACGTTGCTAACCGCAAACGACCACCTGATTACGCTGTTGTAGTCCCAAAGCGGCACAAGGGGCGAATCGTGCAACAAGATTTGCTGTGCGGCGTTAGTCAGCGCATAAGATTTTTGCATGCTGGCCGCGGTCTCGGCCGCCGCAAGCGCCGCATCGAAGTAGCCGACATCGTTAGATCCCGTTTCGATAGCAGTATTTCGATAGCAGTATAGTGAAGCAACGAACTCCACCATCAACAGATATTCACCTTGCCACGCAGACCGGAGGGGTGTTGTGGGATGCTACTGATGATCGGGGTGCGGCATTCGGCGAAGGTGGGCCGGAGGCGTTATAGGAACTCAGGCCAGCGAAGAGCCGATCGATCATCCGACTGCCGTTGGTAATGGTCGGGATCAGTGGGTTCGAGGGTGCCCCGCCATTGACGATCACTACAACAGGGCTATGCAGCCCACCTCCACAGCCGGCCACTAGAAGTTTCGTCGGCGAGGCAAACTCGCATGGCTAACGCAGTCCCGAATCCAACATAACATGACAGCGACCCTAGGACTTGCGACGGCGCTCAGCAGCCATGCCGCGCCTCGACCAACTCGGATAACACAACGCCGCCATCAGACACCACCCTTCGTGAACCCGCGGTCAGCGGGTACGTCTACAGTCGGCGGACCTCGATGGTGACCGGTACCGCAAACACCCTGACTGTGTCGGGAGTGTTGACACACAGATCGGTGTAAGCAGGTCACAAGTTGCCGCTATCGTCGATGGCCAAGCCCTCGACGATAGCCTGCTCTTGTTGCAAAAATGATATAATGACGGTGGGAAAAGTCTATATATTGACCGGCAAGCCATTCAATGTAGCCGCATAACGTGGGGTCAGTACAATTCCTACGGCCCGCCAGCTCCCAACTCGACCACGGGGGGAGCCGGTGAGAGTAAATACAGCTCAGCACGCGGTCACCCACGGCACCCTCAGTCAGCGAGACAGTAACCGCCGATCTGGTCCGCCCAGCACGACGGCGACTCGTCGTTAGCAGGTTTGGCCAATGCGAGTAGAACCAGTATGGCGGTGACGGTGTAATCTGTTGTGGCCATGACAAAGCTGGCAACCACCCGACTGCAACATCACCACAGGCACCTCACATTAAGTTCCGGCCATGGGGGTGATTACCTGCTACACGGTCGTTAGGCTCACCGGAATCGGTCATATCATACGGCCGCGCACTTGAATAAGACATATTTTAGAGACGAACCAGCGACCGAAATCAACGGCCCATCGTCGTATCCGCTGTCGGCCCAATTCGCCGAGCAAGCCAACGCCAAGCTCTACCGCACGACCGAGGAAGACCGACTAACTTTTTGGAGCAAGCAGCCAATTAGCTGTCGTGTTCAACGCCGTTAACCGAGGTGCTGAACTGGTCGGGGGCCTCATTCGCCAGGTGGTCTTTCTTGTAGGCGACACGCTCGACGTCGTCTACAACTGCCTGAACCGCCATGTCGCGGAGGTCCACGAGAATCGTGACACTATCTCACTGGGAGGGCGAACCCAGTGATAGTCGCTTGTTGACCTATTCGAATCTACAGACCCAGGGGTGCCAAGTGGCCAACGCGCTGACCAGCCTCATTCTGGTTGCCGTCTACCTGCCGTTGATCCCGGAGGCCGTGATCGCGATTTTGGTCTGCGCACAGCTGGGCATCATGCACAACGTGGTGTTCGGCGGCTTTGCCGCACACGTGCCGTGGACCCAAATCGCCAATGCTGACACGAAACTGCTGATCGTCAACGACGGGTAGTTCCGGCCCAGCAAGCCAGCGTCGCTCAAGAACACCGCCAACAAAGCCGTGACAACAAGCATGGCACCGTCGAGTATGTGCTGGTGTTGCAGAACAACGGAATTGATTTTTCCTAAAACAACAAAAGCGACCCGTGGTGGCACGATGTTGTCGACTCCACAAGCGCCAAACGTACTCCGGAGCCGTTCAACACCAAGTAGCCATTGTTCCTGCGCTACGCCTCGAGCACCACTAAAAACCAAGGGCATCATGCACACCAGTGGTGGCTATCTCACTCGGTGTTGTTACACGATTCAAACCTTCTCCCTGTCCAGCCGGACCGTGACGTTTTCTGGTGTATCGCCGACCGAGCATACCTAATGGGTCTACGGTCCACTGTCGCACGACGTAATCGAGGTGCTCTACGAGAGCAGGCCCAATACCCCATACCGGCAACGGAATTTTCATATCATCGAAAAATAAAAATACAGTTTTCCAATCTATTACACTGCTCCTACCCTGCGGCTACTGGGTCGGTCAGCGAACCGATCAACCCCGAGTCCTGGCGCTGGTACCGTGATGTCATAGGCCCCGACAAGCTCCCGGTAGTAGACACCTAGTGGCAGACTAAGACCGGTTCCGCGATGACCTCACCGCTCCTGGAAGTCGCTGCAGCCGAGCCAGGTTCGACGGTGACACCGCTGCCAGGTATCTCGGCCAAGATCGTCAACGACCACGGCAATGCGCTGCAGCCAGACATCTACAATACCAAGAACGCCACCAGGTACTTGGTCTTGGATCAGCCGTGGCTTTCGACGCTGCGTAGCATCGAGGGTAACCCGGAACGGTACCGGAACACCTACTGGTTCAAGTTCGGCGGGCAAAGCTTCTATTCCGCCGAGGACGGTACTAGCTTCGATCCCACTAATGCGATCTGGATACTTGGCCGCATCGACGACGTGATGGATGTGTCCGGTCACTGCATCTACGACCGTCGAGGTGGCGCCGGCGCGCGTCGGTCACGCCGCGGTCGCCGAGGGGGCGGTGGTCGACGTTACCGACGACACCAACGGTCACGCCATTTGCGCGTTCGTCATGCTACGGGCCAATTACGAGGACCACGACGGGACCACCCAACGAGCTGTGCGTCGAGATGGCCTAGGAATCTCACTCCATCACCCGGCTGAAAAAGGGCCACATCGTGCCGGAACTGCCCAAAGACACGCAGCGGCAAATCATGCGCCGCTTGCTGCGCGACGTCGCCTAGAACCAGAGAGCTGGGCAACAGGCCAACTTTGCTCGATCCCAGCTGTGTTCGACGTGATCCAGGCTGGTTAGCCGCGCGTCAGACCGGCTGAGGCACAAATCCTGCTCCGGGCCAGTTCTTGTTGTTTAAGTCGGCCAGAATCGCGTTCATCGACATCACCACCGCCGGCGTGTGCAGCGGGACAAACTTGATGATGCAGATCGGCAAGTTGTCAGTGAAAGCCCCGTGAATCATCCCGACTAGCAGGTTGTTGACGGTCACCGGCGCTCCGGAGTCCCCTGGTTGTCCGCACACCTGCATGACGAGGGTGTCAGACGTCTCGCCCATCCCCCACGTGACTCCACACGATTTGCCAGTGGTGCGACCCTGCTTACAAGCGATCTGGCCGAAGGCCGGATCCTGGCCGATGCCAGAAATTACGAAGCCTTTGTAGGTAGCCACCGGCATCACTTTGGCCGGATCAAACTTAATCACAGCATAATCGAGCTTGTCGTTACCCGCGATCATGGTTCCCATCGGGCCTCTGTTCTCCGCACCCTCGGCGGCGACCTGCGCGCCTGGACCTCCACAGTGCGCCGAAGTGAATCCGACGAGTTCGGCGGCACTGTCAGTACCGATCGTGGTCAGGGTGCACATCGTATCACCATTGATGACGATACCCGCACCTCCACCCATCGGAAGCCTACCGTCAGCAAACACAGTCTTGGTGGGCGTGCTCACCACGGCCAAGAGCACGGCAACCAGAGTCACCAGAACGCACCAGTGCCTCCTTCGCAAAACCAAACTCCCCTCTACCTGGTAGGAGTGCAGGAGCGCCAGTCTAAACGATCACCACGCAGTACCGATTCCGTACAAATTGTGACGGACGGTCAATTAGTCGACCTCGAATTCTGCTGTCGGTTCAATTGGCCTCGTCCGGATACAGAGCCGCATGGCAACATAAACCGCGACAACGGCGACTTCGAAAGGACCGGGCTGTGAGCAAAGGCGACCGCAAGAACGGGGTACCCAACACCCTGACCACGATTCCGTTGGTCGACCCGCAAGCCAGGCCCACTGAGCCATCGATAGGTGATCTGATCAAAGACGCGACAACTCAGGTATCCACGCTGGTGCGTGCCGAGGTTGAGTTGGCCCGCACCGAGATCATCCGTGACGTCAAGAAGGGTCTGACAGGCAGCGTTTTCTTCATCGCCGCACTGGTGGTGTTGTTCTACTCGACCCTCTTTTTCTTCTTGTGCCTCGCCGAGCTGCTCGACACCTGGCTATGGCGCTGGGTGGCCTTCCTGATCGTTTTCGCGATTATGGTCATGGTCACGGCCGCGCTGGCACTATTGGGCTACGTGAAGATCCGCCGGATCCGGGGACCGCGTCAGACCATCGAATCGGTCAAGGAGACACGCACTGCCCTCACCTACGGCCACTATAAGGCGCATACCAAACCACGCAAACTCACCGGACCCGACGCTAACCCGGAAAGCAGTCCCGACAGCAGGACCCCCGCCGATCCCTCGGGTTGGTAGATGGCAACGCCGAACCCGTCGGTGACCCGTATCGCCGGTCCATGGCACCATCTGGACGTGCACGCCAACGGCATCCGATTCCACGTCGTCGAGGCGGTGCCTACCCAGCCAGGCGGCCAGGACTGCACCTCGGCTACAGCACGACCACTGGTAATGCTGCTGCATGGTTTCGGTTCGTTCTGGTGGTCCTGGCGTCATCAGCTACGCGGCCTGACCGAAGGGCGACTGGTCGCGGTAGACCTGCGTGGCTACGGCGGCAGCGACAAGCCGCCCCGCGGCTATGACGGCTGGACACTTGCCGGCGACACAGCCGGGCTCATCCGAGCACTGGGGCACTCATCGGCGACACTGGTTGGCCACGCCGAAGGCGGGCTTGCGTGCTGGGCCACCGCGCTGCTGCACCCGCGGCTGGTGCGCGCCATTGCCTTAATCAACTCACCGCACCCGGTAGCGTTACGACGATCCATGCTGACGCGCCGTGATCAAGGTTACGCACTGCTGCCGACGTTGCTGCGTTACCAGTTACCGATTTGGCCGGAACGTTTGCTGACCCGCAATAACGCAGCGGAGATCGAACGCCTAGTCCGCAGTCGCAGCAGTGCCAAATGGCAAGCTTGCGAGGATTTCGCGACCACGATCGACCATTTGCGTATAGCGATCCAGATTCCGGCTGCCGCACACTGTGCACTCGAGTACCAGCGTTGGGCAGTGCGTAGCCAGCTACGTAACGAAGGCCGTCGATTCATGAAATCGATGTCTCGACCATTCAGCGTGCCGCTGCTGCACGTACGCGGCAACGCGGATCCCTACCTGCTAGCCGACTCGGTCGACCGAACACGACGCTATGCACCGCACGGACGCTACGTATCCGTCGCCGAAGCAGGACATTTCAGCCATGAAGAAGCACCGGAAGAAATTAACAGGTACCTGATGCGGTTTCTCAAGCAGGTGCACGGACCCCGGCTCAGCTGAGGCAAGGCCCAGTGGCTACCCCCTGGATCTCACCGATTTCGGTAAGCCGACGGGACACTTCCTCGGCCGTCAACACAAAGCCAGTTTCGGGGTCATCGACAGCTGCACCGAACACCACACCAAGCACCCGGCCATTAAGGTCGATCAACGGTCCACCTGAATTGCCTTGTTCCACAGTAGCTCTGATAGTGTACACCTCGCGGGTTACCGGCGCCGGATTTCGGTAAATGTCGGGTCCGGTGAGTTTGATGGCCTGGCGAATCCTGGCCGAGGTCGCGGTAAAGTTACCGCCAACGGGATACCCCAGCATCACCACGTTGGTGCCCGGTTTGGCCTTAGTGTCGTCGAAGAGCAGCGGTGCAGGCGGCAAATGCGGAACAGCCAGGATAGCGATATCGACCGACGGGTCGTAGGACACCACGGTGGCGTCAAACGGATTGCCGCTGGCGTACACCTGCACGCCGTCGGACCCAGCCACCACATGTGCATTGGTCATCACTCGGTCGAGCGATATCACGAATCCAGTTCCCTCCAACACTTTCTGACAGCTGGGCGCCACACTGCGGATCTTAACCACACTGGGCTGGGTCGCCAGCACCACCGGATTCTCGACCAACGCCGGGTCCGGCGACGCGACCGATAGGACCGGGGTGCGACTGAACGGCTCTAGCACCGCGGGCAGACCAGACGTATTCAGCAGCGCCGAGAGCTGCTTGGGCACCGTCTTCAGCCAGGTTGGCGCGACCTCATTGAATGAAGTAAGCGCCCGCGAACCCCGCACCGCGGAAGCCAGCTCTGGCTGCTCTTTCGACTGGGTCAGCGGTGTCGCCAACAGCCAAGTGGCGGTCAGCACCACAATGAGCTGAACCCCAACCCCAATGACCGAGTCAACCAATCGGACTATCCGGCCGCGGTTCGCGCTGCGCACCGCACGTCCCAGCCCCACACCGGCGACTTCACCGACCACAACCAACGCGAGGATCAGAAAAAGAGCGGCGAATAATTTGGCGCGCGGAGCATTGATGTGGCTAACGATGTGCGGCGCCAGCAGCACGCCCGCCATCGCGCCGAACAGTACGCCGATTAACGACAGCAGAGACCCTATCGCGCCCGAACGCCAGCCCGAAATAGCAGCGATGACCGCGACCGCTAGAACAGCGGTATCCAGCCACTGCGACAGGGTCATCGAACTCATCGCGGATCGCCCTGACTATCGACCAGCGCCATTGCCTCGCCCAGCTCGCGAACATCAGTGACGTCCCACGGCTGAGCCCAGCCGGCGACGTCGAGCATCGCAGCGATCACCTGGCCAGTGAATCCCCATACCAGCATCTCGTTCAGTAGGAACGCCGGCCCGGACCAGCGGTGACCATAGGCACGACGGTACACCGTCAGCCGGTTGGCCGGATTAATGAAGGCACGCACTGGAACCCGCGCCACGATAGCCGTTTCGGCCTTGTTCACGACAGCTACCGGCCCGGGATCGGCCGAGTAGGCCAACACCGGCACCACATGGAACCGTGAGGGCACAATAAACGTTCGCTCCAATGTGGCTAATGGATGCAGTCTGGCAAGGTCAATCCCGGTTTCTTCGTGTGCTTCGCGGAAAGCGGTCGCAACCGGCCCGTCGTCGGTGGGATCGGAAGCACCCCCGGGGAACGCCGCTTGGCCCGCATGGTGACGCAGTGTCGACGCCCGTACAGTCAGCAACAGATCGGCGTCGTTGGGCGCACTGCCGTCCGGTGGCCCATACTTTGGACCCGAGAACAGCACCAGTACAGCAGCCTCACACCCGTCACGACGCAAAGCCACCGATGACATCGTACTGGCTGCGGCCCCCATTGCCAGTACGTCTGCCGATAGCCGACGCTGGGATACTCCCGGCATCACAGCGATGTTGTCAACCAGCGAGCGCAGCCAGGGCGGTCCGACGTCAGACACCAGAGGAGCCGTCCCCTGCACACGGGCGGTACACCCAGCCCTTACCGGCACCTCCAGTTGCCCGGCCTCCCAACGCTCCGGGTTGCCGACCTCGCTCATCCCGCGTCGTTTCCTACCGCAGTCGCGATTTGGTCGGCACTTACGAAAGCCCGAGGCAGCGTCTGCGCAACGCTACCGTCTGGCCGCAAGACCACGGTAGCGGGCATCACATTTGCGACCCTGAGCGCCGCCGCAACACGCCGACGACCGTCCTGCAGGGTCGGCAACCGCACACCGAGCTGCGCCAACCGCAGTAACGCGGCCATCTCGTTCTCGTCTTGATGCACCGTAACCACCGTCACATCAGATCCGACCCGTTGCTGATACTCGGCCATCGCAGGCAGTTCGCCCAGGCACGACGCACACCAACTGGCCCACAAGTTCAAGACCACCCGACGTCCGGCCAGGGCCCGAGCAACATCGACGGCTAAACCGTCCGACGCGCATTCCAACACCACACCGCGCAATGCCGCCGGACCTGGACCACTCCCGGCATCAGGACACGGTGGCAGGTTTGCATGCTCCCGTGGCCCCACCAACGCAACCGGAGTGTCAGCATCACGGTGTTCGCGCTCGACAGTTGCCTGTATCGTCCCGATGGTTCGCATATTGTCGCGCAGCTGATCCACCAATGCCGCCACCAGCGCGGCCACCACTGCAAGTACTACGATGGTCCACCAGGTTTTCGGGGTCAAAGTCTTCATTGCGGTCCCAACGAGGCAGAGGTTGGACGATCGTTATCTCCAACCTGAACTTATAGTCCAGCCAGGGCCAACAAGTGCCTGGTTTCCGGGCCTTGGACAAGAGGCGCGGCCAGCAACGGTTCAGTGGGACCAAGGCCGAAGGAGGGACAATCCTTGGCAAGCACGCAAACACCGCATGCCGGTTTGCGCGCGTGACACACCCGACGGCCGTGGAAGATCACTCGGTGGCTCAGCAGGGTCCACTGATCGCGTTCGATTAGTTCACCGACAGCATGCTCCACCTTGACTGGATCCTCTTCAGCCGTCCAAAGCCACCTCCGCACCAATCGTCCAACATGCGTGTCAACGGTGATCCCGGGGATACCGAACGCATTTCCCAGAATGACGTTAGCGGTCTTGCGTCCTACACCGGGTAACGTAAGCAGCTCAGCCATGGTCGAGGGCACTTCGCCGTCGAACCGCTCAACCAAGGCCTGCCCGAGCCTGATAAGCGATGCCGCCTTGTTGCGGAAGAAACCCGTGGGACGTATGAGGTTTTCCAGTTCAACGTGATCCGCTTCCATGTAGTCCAGCGCCGACAGGTACCGCGCAAACACAGCTGGTGTCGTCAAGTTCACCCGCTTATCAGTGCTTTGCGCCGAAAGGATGGTAGCCACCGTCAACTCGAGTGGCGACGTAAAATCCAATTCACAGTACACATGCGGAAATGCTTGCACCAGTGCACGATTCATCCGCCGCGCCCGTCGCACCAAACCCAGTCTGGTTTCCCCGGACCAGCGCCGGGTCACGTCGGCGCCGGGCATGAGTGGCATTGATTTAGAACGCCTGTACAACTTTGCCGTTGTCACCTACGACAGAGTACTGATTTCGTAATCCCACTGAGACCTGAGCCATGTTTACTCTCCCTGTGTCATGGTTGCTGGTGGCCTGTGTGCCGGTGCTGCTGATGCTCGCAACGCTTGGATTAGAACGACTTGAAAAGAAACTAACCCATGACACCATTAGCGTGACCGACGTCGCCGAATTGCTTGATCCAGCCAAGTCCGGCTTTCCCACGCCAACACATCAGCGTTGACGAGTCAGTCCACAGGTTAATGCGACCACATATCAATATCAATCGTGTGTAGCGTTGGCAAATTGAATCTGTTAGCTCTAGGCTCGTCAGCGAAACAGAAGTAAACCGAGGTTAGCCTACCCATATGACATCGCAGGAAAACTCTTAAGGGGCAAAGTGGACGAGATCCTGGCAAGGGCAGGAATCTTCCAAGGGGTGGAACCCAACGCCGTAGCCGCGCTGACCAAGCAACTCCAACCTGTCGACTTCCCCCGCGGCCATACCGTTTTCACTGAAGGCGAGCCAGGCGATCGGCTGTACATCATTGTTTCGGGAAAGGTCAAGATCGGTCGCCGCTCACCAGACGGCCGAGAGAATTTGCTCACGATCATGGGCCCGTCGGACATGTTCGGTGAGTTGTCAATCTTCGACCCGGGACCACGGACGTCCAGCGCGACCACAATCACCGAAGTCCGAGCGGTGTCAATGGACCGCGATGCGCTACGAGCATGGATCGCCGATCGTCCCGAAATCGCCGAGCAGCTATTGCGGGTGCTGGCCCGACGGTTGCGACGAACCAACAACAATCTGGCCGACCTCATCTTCACTGACGTGCCCGGTCGGGTGGCTAAGCAGTTGTTGCAGCTCGCCCAGCGTTTCGGCACCCAGGAAGGTGGCGCTATGCGGGTCACCCACGACCTGACGCAAGAGGAGATCGCACAATTGGTGGGCGCTTCCCGAGAAACAGTGAACAAGGCGCTGGCCGATTTCGCGCACCGCGGCTGGATCCGTTTGGATGGTAAAAGCGTGCTGATTTCGGACTCCGAACGCCTCGCCCGACGAGCGAGGTAGGCGCCGTTGAAGTCGAGATCGACGTACCGAAGACACTTTATTTGGACATTTTTCCACGCCAACGTCACTCTCGGAGAATGTTAGCGGCGAAGATAATCTAATTGCGCTTGAACAGACCATTCGGCCGCATCCCAGAACTTCTCGTCGACGTCGACATAAACATGTTCAACGACCTGCCGTGCAGTCGCATCGTCACCAAGATCCCGTAACGCAGCGCGAACCTGCTCCAGCCGCTCTTGCCGATGCACCAGGTACCTTGACGCGACCAATTCCAAGTTGGCCAAGTCCGGACCGTGGCCAGGCAATACTGTTCGCCGGCCCAGGCTGCTTAGCCGATGCAGTGATTCCAGGTAGTCCGCCAGGCTGCCGTCGTCGGGATCGATCACGGTGGTACCGCGGCCCAACACGCTATCGGCGGTCAGCACGGCGTCGGCGAGGACGAACGACACAGAATCGGCGGTGTGGCCCGGGGTAGCCAACACCGCAATCGTCAGCCCGCCAGCATTGATCACCTCACGGTCGGTCAATGTCACCCCATCGCCCCGTAGAAATTGCGGGTCTGCGGCGCACACCGGTGCGCCGGTCAGTTCGACCAACTTGTCGATGCCGTCGGTATGGTCGCGGTGACGGTGGCTAATCAACACCAGCGCGATGCGACCCAGCTCAGCAACCTGTGCGACGTGCTCATCACCGGGACCGGGATCAACAATAACTAACTCATCGCTGCCCGGGCCGCGCAACACCCAAGTGTTGGTACCTTCCAACGTCAGCAAACCGGGGTTATCAGCCAACAGAACCGACGCTGTGTCAGTGACCGTCCGCAGTCGGCCGTATGCGGGATGGGCCAGCAACTCGGCCACGGAAGCTAGCCTACCTCCACGATCAACTCGACTTCCACTGGTGCACCCAACGGTAGTTCTGCCACACCAACTGCCGAACGCGCATGCCTACCCTTATCACCGAATAACTCGACGAACAGCTCGGACGCTCCGTTAACGACGCTCGGCTGGCCATTGAAACCTGAAGCGGAGGCGACGAACCCAACAACCTTGACCACCCTGGTCACCAAGTCGAGCCCTTCCAAGGAATCCACAACCGCCAACGCGTTGAGCGCACAAATCCGTGCCAACGCGTTGCCTTCGTCTAGGCTGACATCAGCACCGACCTTACCGGTCCGCAACAATCGCCCGTCCTCGATTGGCAGCTGCCCCGAAGTGTATACCAAGTTGCCAGTGCGCACCGCCGAAACATAGGAAGCCAGCGGCGGCGCCACTTGCGGAAGCTCGATACCTAGTTGCTGAAGCCGGGCTAAAACGTTCATTTCGGACGCTTCAGGTATGCGACGTGCTGCTCGCCCGTGGGACCGGGCAACACCGCCACCAGCTCCCAACTATCGGCGCCCCACTGGTCGAGGATTTGTTTGGTGGCGTGCGTCAGCAGCGGAACCGTGACATACTCCCATGCGGTGGGTTGACTCATGACGCGAGCTTAACGGTCGGATTTCAACAGCTCTGGTCAACCTGGTAGCCAGTCACGAACCCGTATTGTAAGCCCTTATCCGCTTTGCGAGGAAGGCAGGGCGAGCGGGCTAGCATGCGATGGTGACACCCACCTCTAGCGACGGTAGTCCCGTCGGCTGGCCCACCCGCTTGTCCAAGGCCCGTTTGCATCTTGTGACAGGCAAAGGCGGAACTGGAAAGTCGACGATCGCGGCCGCGTTGGCACTGACCCTGGCAGCAGGAGGACGCAAAGTCCTTCTTATCGAAGTCGAAGGGCGCCAAGGAATTGCACAACTTTTCGATGTCCCACCCCTACCGTACCAAGAGCTAAAGATCGCAACTGCTGAGGGCGGCGGCCAGGTTAACGCCTTGGCCATCGACATCGAGGCCGCATTCTTAGAATACCTCGACATGTTCTACAACCTGGGCCTTGCCGGGAGAGCCATGCGCCGCATCGGTGCGATCGAGTTCGCGACAACGATCGCTCCCGGCCTGCGCGACGTGCTGCTCACAGGTAAGATCAAAGAATCGGTGGTGCGCATAAAAAAGGGGGCCAAGAACCCGGTCTATGATGCGATAGTCGTTGATGCGCCACCAACTGGCCGCATCACGCGTTTCCTGAACGTCACCAAAGCAGTGTCCAATTTGGCCAAGAGCGGACCAGTGCACTCGCAAAGCCAGGGCGTGGTGGAGTTGCTGCACTCCGACCAGACTGCTATCCACCTAGTCACCCTGCTAGAGGCATTGCCGGTGCAAGAAACGCTGGAAGCCATCGAGGAGCTTACCGACATGGAGCTACCGATCGGCAGCGTGATCGTGAACCGCAATATCCCGCGCTACCTAGGGCACCACGATCTGGCAAAGGTGACAGGGGACGACATCGACGCAGACGCGGTGCGAGAGGGATTAGCGATGGCCGGAATCAAGCTCAACGACGCCGACTTCGCCGGCCTGCTGACCGAAACCATTCAGCATGCTAAGGTAATCACCACGCGCACCGAAGCAGCTCACCAGCTGGACGCCTTGCAGGTTCCACGACTAGAACTACCGGCCATCTCCGACGGGATCGACCTCGGTAACCTGTATGAGCTTTCGGAATCGCTTGCACAACAGGGGGTTCGATGACTGCTCCTACTTCCCACAAGCCGCCTACCCTCGACATGGCAGCGATCTTGACCGACTCTTCCAATAGAGTGGTGGTGTGCTGCGGCGCTGGGGGCGTAGGCAAAACGACCACTGCGGCTGCGATGGGGTTACGGGCGGCCGAATATGGCCGCACTGTAGTCGTTTTGACGATCGACCCAGCCAAGCGACTAGCACAGGCATTGGGAGTGAACGACCTCGACAATACCCCACAGCGGGTGCCGCTGGCACCCGAAGTCCCCGGCGAATTGCACGCGATGATGCTTGACATGCGCCGCACGTTCGACGAAATGGTCGTCCAATACTCCGGACCCCAGCGAGCAGAAGCGATTCTGAATAGCCAATTCTATCAGACGGTAGCCACGTCGCTTGCTGGCACGCAAGAGTACATGGCAATGGAGAAGCTCGGTCAGCTACTCAGTCAAGACCGCTGGGACCTGGTGGTGGTCGATACCCCACCGTCACGCAACGCACTGGATTTCCTGGACGCGCCAAAAAGGTTGGGAAACTTCATGGATAGCCGACTGTGGCGGCTACTACTCGCCCCCGGACGAGGTATCGGGCGACTGGTGACCGGCGCCATGGGATTGGCGATGAGGGCCCTGTCTACGGTGCTCGGTTCACAGATGCTTTCCGAAGCAGCAGCTTTCGTGCAATCGCTGGACGCCACATTCGGCGGTTTCCGCGGAAAAGCCGATCGCACCTACGCACTGCTGAAGCAGCGCGGCACTCAGTTCGTGGTGGTATCGGCGGCCGAACCCGACGCACTGCGCGAGGCGTCCTTCTTCGTCGACCGGCTATCGCAGGAAGACATGCCGCTGGCCGGCCTCATGTTAAATCGCACCCACCCGACGTTATGCGCGTTGCCCGTGGAGCGGGCGATCGACGCAAGCGAGACGCTGCAGGACGAGATCACCAATTCGGCGGCCGCAGCACTGACGGCAGCAGTGCTGAGAATTCATGCCTATCTCGGGCAGACCGCCAAGCGCGAGGCCCGGTTGCTGTCTCGCTTCACCGGCGCTAATCCCCACATACCGGTCGTCGGGATACCGTCGCTGCCGTTCGACGTATCGGACCTAGAGGCACTGCGTACGATCGCCGATCGCATCACGGGGGACAGGTGAAGAACCCCGACAATACATAACCAGTTCAGTAATGAAGATTGGGTAAGTAATGAAAGTACGGGCCTTCCCGGCGGCGTCCTCGGTGAACTAAAGCCCTTGACCTACTGAGCCTATACAAATCTAGCTAACATTGCGGTGCTGGCGCGTGTCGAAGAAATTCCGCCTACGATACGACCTCGGGGTGCTGCTTGAACGTAGCACCCGGCGCTGGCGCTCGGCCATGCCTCCCCACACGCCGAACTCGACCTTGTTGTCCAACGCGGTCCACGCCACACTCCATGTATTACCGGGCAGGGAGGACACATCACCGCGGCTTTACGTTGAGCGGCACCCCGAACAAAATAACTCATCCGGATCTGTCACCCGACACAACGCCTTGGCGACCCAGGCAATGCACTCCTCGGCGTCGACACTATGGAGAGGACTCTTGGCTGGGGACAGGTTTGTTCTACAGGCGGCCGGTCGCGTTTTTGCCAGGAGCTGTTCCCTTCCTCCTCCCGGCCGCAATTCACGGCCGCCTTCCTCTGGTGAAGACCCTAAAATATATTATATTATCTACAACACACTGTCCTCATAGCTGTTACATACATCTCAACTGTGTGTCTAACATTTTAGTTGTAACCAGAGGCTAACTGCGCAACAATCTGATAGCGGTTTTGAACATGCGTTCCATCCCGACGTGATCATGGTATGAGGCATTGCGCACTACTTTTAGGGGCTAGCCAGTGACGCGAACGAAAACTTCGGTGCTGGTGGTCATCGACAAAGCCACTGATAACCAGTCGGTCAAGATTCCTATACGACTTCACTGGGTGTCGCCACAACTGGGGGAGCTAGCGTAGTACACATGTCAGAGCGCCTCCCAGCCGTCCTCGTGGTCCTCAAGCTTGCGGGGTGTTGCCTATTGGCCGGCGTTGTCGCCACCGCAATGATGTTCCCGTTGGCCGGCGGACTGGGGGTGATATCTAACCGTGCTTCGGAAATGGTCGCCAACGGATCGGCCCAACTTCTCGAGGGCGAGGTGCCCGCGGTATCGACAATGGTCGACGCGACGGGAAACACGATCGCGTGGCTGTACTCGCAGCGCCGATTCGAAGTACCCACCGACAAGATCGCCAACACCATGAAGCTGGCCATCGTTTCCATCGAGGACAAACGCTTTGCCGACCACAACGGTGTGGACTGGCCGGGCACCTTGACCGGGCTGGCCGGCTACGCATCCGGCGACGTGGACATTCGCGGCGGTTCGACGATCGAACAGCAGTACGTGAAGAACTACCAGTTGCTGGTAACCGCTCAAACCGACGCCGAAAAGCGTGCGGCCGTCGAAACCACCCCGGCGCGCAAGCTGCGCGAGATCCGGATAGCGCTCACGCTGGACAAGACATTCACCAAACCCGAAATCCTGACCCGTTACTTGAACCTGGTGTCGTTCGGCAACCATTCGTTCGGCGTACAAGATGCGGCGCAGACCTACTTCGGTGTCAACGCATCCGACCTAAATTGGCAACAAGCAGCACTCCTCGCCGGCATGGTTCAATCTACTAGCACGCTCAACCCGTACACCAACCCTGAAGGTGCGTTGGCCCGGCGAAACTTGGTGCTGGACACCATGATCGACAACCTGCCGCAGGACGCCAACGCACTGCGCGCCGCCAAGACCGAGCCGCTGGGGATATTGCCACAACCCAACGAGCTGCCTCGGGGCTGCATCGCAGCAGGCGACCGAGCATTCTTCTGCGACTATGTCCAGGAGTATTTGTCCCGCGCCGGGATCAGCAAGGATCGGCTGGCCAAGGGCGGCTACCTCATCCGCACCACTCTTGACCCTAACGTCCAAGCTCCGGTCAAAGCAGCCATCGACAAGTTCGCCAGCCCAAACCTGGCGGGAATCTCCAGTGTGATGAGCGTCATCACGCCGGGCAAGGACGCCCATCGCGTGATCGCGATGGGCAGCAACCGTAGGTACGGGCTAGACATCGAGGCCGGTGAGACCATGCGACCACAGACATTCTCCCTGGCAGGCGATGGCGCTGGGTCGGTCTTCAAGATCTTCACCACGGCCGCCGCACTGGACATGGGGATGGGCATCAACGCCAAACTCGAGGTTCCGCGCCGGTTCCAGGCCAAAGGGATGGGAAGCGGCGGAGCCAAAGGGTGCCCCAAGGAAACCTGGTGCGTGATCAACGCCGGTAATTACCGAGGGTCGATGAACGTCACCGACGCCCTGGCCACCTCACCCAACACCGCATTCGCCAAGCTGATCCAGCAAGTCGGGGTGGCGCGCACGGTGGACATGGCGATCAAACTCGGGTTGCGGTCCTATGCAAACCCCGGCACCGCCCGCGACTACAACACGGACAGCAACGAAAGTCTGGCCGACTTCGTAAAACGGCAGAACATCGGTTCGTTCACCCTGGGCCCGATCAAGGTAAACGCGCTGGAGTTATCGAATGTCGCGGCGACGCTGGCATCGGGTGGGATGTGGTGCCCACCGAACCCAATTGACAAACTATTCGACCGTAACGGCAACGAAGTTGCCGTTACGGTCGAGACCTGCGATCAGGTGGTGCCTGAGGGTTTGGCCAACACGTTGGCCAACGCGATGAGCAAAGACACAATGGGCAGCGGCACCGCGGCCGGTTCGGCCGGAGCAGCGGGCTGGGATCTACCAATGTCAGGCAAAACTGGCACCACAGAAGCCCACCGATCCTCCGGCTTCGTAGGTTTCACCAACCACTACGCGGCGGCCAACTACATCTACGACGATTCCACCTCGCCAACGAATCTATGCTCTGGTCCACTGCGACACTGCAGCAACGGTGACTTATACGGCGGTAATGAGCCAGCCCGCACCTGGTTCACCGCGATGAAGCCGATCGCCACCAAATTCGGTGAAGTTCGCTTGCCACCGACCGATCCGCGCTACGTCAACGGTTCTCCCGGTTCACAAGTGCCAAACGTGACCGGACTAGATCTAGAAACGGCGCGCCAGCTCCTGAAGGGGGCAGGTTTCCAGGTTGCCGATCAACCCACCTCGATCAACAGCACCGCCAAGCTCGGCGAGGTGGTCGGCACCACACCCCGCGGCCAAACAATTCCGGGATCGATCATCACAATTCAAACCAGCAACGGCATCCCACCGGCTCCGCCACCGCTGTCGGAAGGCGGCCCGCCGATACCACCCCCGGTCAGATCGCAGCTCATCGAAATTCCCGGCTTGCCGCCGATCACCATTCCGCTACTAGCGCCCCCGTAAACTCGCAAACGGCATTGTACCAACGGACTTGCGTTGTCCGGTCCGGAACCGACAGTAGGCTGCTTTCATGGCTGACACACGCCTGACTACCCTGCTTTCCTCCTCGCCGCTGCGCTGTTGGAGACGTCCCCGTACCGGTCCTGCGGCCCGCACGAAAATCAGGGGTCGCTGGGCCTGGCCCATCCTGATCCGCACCGGCGCCGTCGTAATCAGCTCCGCAGCCACAGGGGTCGGTTATGCCGCGATCATCGAGCGCAACGCGTTCGTCCTGCGTGAGCTGACCATCCCAGTCTTGACGCCGGGCTCCACGCCACTGCGAGTACTGCATATCAGCGATATCCATATGATGCCCCACCAGCATCGCAAGCAAGCCTGGCTCCGGAACCTGGCCACCTGGGAACCCGACCTGGTGGTCAACACCGGCGACAACTTGGCGCATCCCAGAGCAGTACCCGGGGTGATCCAGGCCCTGGGCAATCTGCTGTCCCGGCCAGGTGTCTTTGTGTTCGGCAGCAATGACTACTTCGGGCCACACCTAAAGAATCCGGTGAACTACCTGACCAACCCGACACACCGGGTCCGTGGTAAACCGTTGCCGTGGAAGGATCTGCGGGCGGCGTTTACCGAACGCGGCTGGCTAGACCTGACCCATACCCGTCGCGAGTTCGAAGTAGCTGGACTGCACATTGCCGCCGCAGGCGTGGACGACCCGCACATCAGCCGGGACCGGTACGACACAATTGCAGGCCCCGCCAGCCCGGCTGCGAACCTGCGACTAGGGTTGACCCATTCGCCGGAACCGCGGGTGCTGGACCGCTTCGCTGCCGATGGCTATCAGCTGGTGATGGCCGGCCACACCCACGGCGGCCAATTGTGCCTGCCGTTCTACGGAGCTCTGGTGACCAACTGTGGCCTGGACCGGTCTCGGGCGAAGGGGCTATCAAGCTGGGGTGTGGATATGCGGTTGCATGTCTCCGCAGGAATAGGCACCTCACCGATTACGCCAGTGCGATTCTGCTGCCGACCCGAAGCAACCCTGCTGACGTTGATCGCCACTCCGATGGGCAGTCGAGAGTCCAGTAAGAATCGGGGCCGTTCGCAACCAACAGTTGCAGTGCGTTGAACAGGCACACCGAGATCGTGAGCCGCGACTTACCACAAAACGGGACCGACAACGCAATCCGGCTGATCGAGGCCGACGCTCGGCGCAGTGCTGACACTCCACTTCCTGCGATGCCCGCTGCTGTCGGCCTGATGCACCGATGTCGACATCGATCTGTACCTCAAAGACGAGACGACCCGTATCACCGGCAACTCAAACACCAACTGGCACGCTCGTCATTTCTCTATACGCTGTGCAAAGGATGTATCAACGAAGGCACCACGGTGGTGGAGACGTCATCGGGTTTGACGGCGGTCTCCGACTTCTGCTTCGCAGGTATGCCCAGTCTGCCGTTCATCTCTGTGATACCGGCGGCAACCAGTGCCTCTAAGGCGAAGCTCATCGAATCACAATGCTAACAGTGCCATTTCGTAAAGAACTCAAGCAAGATCTACGCCTAGGCTCAACGTCTCGTGCAGGATACCGGCGGGCACTATCTGGACCAGTTCACCAACGCCGAGCGTGCGACCGACTGGCGCTGCAACAACAGCATCATCGAATCAATCTAAATGCAAATGTTCGAAGAGAAGCACCCCATTCCGAAATGGCTTGTGGTCGAAGCTGGCACTGACGGAACCAACGCGACCGATCATCCGCTCCTTCCGTTACCGAAGGTACGGTACTTACGTCAAAACTCGATACGACATCGTCATGCCCACGTCGTCCTGCAGCTAGGGCATCGGGCGACCGCGAGCTGAGCCAGCATGCCTGCCCGGGAGTGGTCGACCACATAGTCGCAGTTCCAGCCGCGGCATCGATCGCCACCACCCGCCGCGTCAGCGCCATGCTCGGGCGCCGGGCGGGGGCCGGCGAAGGCTACCAACCTGCGGGGAACGTTCGTCCTGTTCGCCGAGATGGTGGCCGCAACGGTTCGGTGGTCACTCTGCTCCGCGACAGTGGCTACCGCTACGTCGACCCTTACTGCAATGAAGACTGTTGCAGCGTAAAGTGATTCAATCTCGACAGACCTGCCGAGACGCTGGTTAAGTTCGAACGCTCGTGCCATTGGAGCTGACTCTTACTGCCCAGCGCACCGCAATTTGGCCAGTCTGGAGGCCGATGCGCTAAGCTATCGTCGCTTCAAGCGGGGTGTGGCGCAGCTTGGTAGCGCGCTTCGTTCGGGACGAAGAGGCCGTGGGTTCAAATCCCGCCACCCCGACTGAAAGAGCCCGGTGGCAGGCGTATCCCGGGTAGTTTTCCTGGCCGGGCCGCTGTAATTGACGGCAACCAGTGATGGCTTGAGCACAACGTTGCTAGCAGCCGTCTAATCAGAGCTGGGCATCCTGACCCAGTGGATTTAGAAATGCTGCAAACCTGCTCAGATCCTAGGGCAAGATTCCAGATACCGCAGTTGCGCATAGGCGAACGCACAGTTAGGTATAACGCCAACTCACCACGTCAACAGCTCGGGCACGATCTTGGAGAAACTCGAAAGCCACGGCGGTTCGTGGCTGAATAGCATTCAAGATCTCGCAGATTTAAGAAATGTCACCGATATGAACCGCAAAAGACAGGATAATCGGGTTCGCCGAGAAATCAAGGTCCGCCGGTCACGACACTAACCGCCATCACCTCCTCAGCCTGCGCAGCGCTAACGGCCCGGTAACTACCCCGACACGATGGGCCATTGCTGACCTCTTTCTGAGCCGCACACAGCAACGAAATACTTTCTGATGGAATGGTTCTGACTCTTTCCATCTAACTGTCGACGAACATGACTGCATCATCGCTTACATACTGCCGCCTAGGCCGATGCAACAGACACGCCTATGCAGTAACCAGGCTGTTTATGGACAACGGTGGACCGAGGTAAGTCTCTTTAGGGTCGAAGACGACTGTCTTGGTTTCACCTTGCCAGGTCACCACTTCACGGGCCACCTGCTCGAACGAGATCTTCTTCGGCCTTATGACATTCGTGATACCGACCAGTGGTTCACCTGCTGCCACACGGGCGACCCCGACAGCGAGTTCAGCGGAAGCGATGGGCTAGATAAACGCGTCCGGTACCCGCAACCTCACAGTCGACCGTGATCGACGCTATGATCGCATAGGTGCATTCCGCGAACTGGGTGGCTCGCACGATCAATTATGGAATTTCCGATTTTTCGATGCACGCCTCTTGAGCGATCTTCGCCCGCTAGTAGAAGCTTTGAGGTAATTGATCGACACCAACGATTGACACCACGACGTAGTGTCCAACGCCAGCGACTTTCGCAGCAGCCACCAAAATAACTAGCCGTTACTTTGGTGAAAAAATCCTATATTCATGGTAGAGGAATTTGTCGACATTTGTGCCTCGAAGACACCGGTTCCACCAATCGCAACGATCTTCACTGTTTCCCCTGTCGTAGTTCTACCTAGATGCTGTAAACACGTCCCAAATTTAATTTGTTGACACGAAATACCAATATAGAAATATGTCCAAGTCGTTGGTGGCAGATTCTGGGTCCGGTTCCAGCGTCGACACAGCAGTATTGACCGATACCACGTCCGTGCTGCTCGTGTTCCGCCACGAAAAACCTCGTCAGCAAGCCTTCCAGGTACTATCATCGGACTCTACACCGATGTTCCTCACCAGTAGGGTTTGGTCTAACGAAAATACAAGACTACTTTGCAACGAAATCCCCCACACAGCAAAATCTTGAGTAGATATAAATGGATTTTCCATTTGACTGCCGTGTCAAATTCGATGCTTCGCGGCCTGGCTCCAACAGCGTGACATGACGGCAATACCATGATGGTGATAACCGGCACCATCAGGCGCCGATTAGAACCGAAGATATGTTTTCCCGGATAAATTGGGGATTAATTAGCCACCTGGCTGCCGCCCGCTGGCGTTCCGGAGGCACGGGCAGCCGACATAAGTGCTCCCTGTTAACGCTGTATACACCAACAGCGTTGAGCACACGCACTGCGGACACATGGTCGGAACAATGCTAATTGTAGTCGACGTTGTAGCGAAATCCACTCTCGAGTAGCCGATTACAGCTCGTGGAAGGAACCGACCGCCGACCTGAGGAGTAGGGGACGAGGCTTGATACTAACCAGGGCCATCAACAACTCGGTAAAACTGGACAAGTCCTCATCTAGAACCACTTTACGATATCTACTACCGAGCGATGCCTGTCTTTCCTGAACTGGAGCCGCTATGAATGAAAATCACGTAATAACCTCCGTTCACGCCGTGATCGTACGAGCTCCTCCCTGCGCTACTGCATAAGCAAACCGTTTTCATGGACCCGCAGCAGGGACCAGATGCATGTGACTCGCGCAATGTGACTCGCGCATCGATTACCCATGGTCGGGTGCCCGCCGTGCCCGGTGGGGAACGGAAGTCCAGCAACCTACCTAGGTCGAACCCTTCCTATCGTCGGCAAACGGATCACTATCGACGGCCGTGCGCCGCATCTTGACCGCACCCGCACCGCACAATCAACTCGCCCGGATAAGCGCATCTGCACGTGATTCAAACCCCCTACGATCTCGACTTGCAGCTGGTCTTATTCATTTGCTAAGAGCTGCATTACCGAGGTGTTGCATACGTGGGACGTGGCCTAGTAATGGAATCCCGTGTTGTTGCAACTACGTGCAGAATCGGAGCGGACTTTCTTGGCAGGCATGCGCAACGACGTCGGCCTCAATCGAACCCGGCTAAACGTCGGCAATCGAAATGGAAGCGCTCTCAACCGACCCCCTACGGACAGCACGGTCCCATCATGCCATGTTTGCACGACACCGGAAGCTGAAAGCAGATGCGCAAATACTTCATGCCTAGATTTTTGTATAACCTCAAAACAGGCTATCCGCACCTCTTGGACTACTGCGTCGTCCAAGAGACAATGCCAAGACAATGTTCGTGGCGATCGAATTCGACGAGTAAGGCACGGAGACACGACTCGCGGCTGCGCCACCAGATCTTCACTTATCTATTGGCTCTATTGGCCGTGTCGGATCTGGATTCGGTGTGTCAGCGTGGCATTGAAATCATCCCCGCCGAATCGCGAGTGGCGGTGAACCTGATGTTGCTATCCAGCTTGCATAGCTGGATAGCACGGCGCCGCAATTGGGCACTTCGTGTCGATGAACATCACCTCCCCGCCAGGCTATCGATAAATGGCCCCAGTTCTGCAAGCGGATAAACGCACCACCTAACCTGTCTTAAATTTTACCACGAGCGCGTGTAGGCCAATGCGGTGCATGAACAGATGGTGCGCTACGACGTGGTCGACTACCTGGTCGCTCGCGAACCGCAGCTCGACCACAATGTCGTATTGGAGATACGCACAACATGCCGTTGTCGAAAATCGACTAACGTATAACATCTAGGGTGTCATAGAAGCTGGGCCAGGCCGTTGCTGCGGAGACCGCTAAGCTAGCCGATGTTGATTACCACCGAGCGTCTAGATCCAGGCCAGGACCGATACCAGTACTCGCACAGCGGATTAAGCACCAGACGTCTATTGAAGCCAGCATTCCACGCCTACGACAGGCCAGCGGCCGACGAGACAACCACTCCCGGTACACAAGTGATCACCTGCCGTACTGCTACGATTGCATCTGTACTAGACATTGCGTCGCGGGGCCAATGACAACACCGAATAGGTTGTAAGCCAAAAATTTTCCGAAAATCTACAGCCGCCTAACACGGTTACAATTAGATCGTGAATCCCCCGCCATGCGCTTTGGTTTCGATTGCCACGCATCGGAAACCAGGTGATCTGTTGACTAGCAGAGGCGCTCTTTGATCGCCTTGGACAAGCTAGCTACGTCAGCTTTCCCTGCCGCGATCTCATGGGACGCCTTCATGACTAGCCCCATCTCCTTCATGCTGGGACGATGTCCGAGGTTCTCAGCCACCTCAGCGATCTTGGTGTCGGCCAATTCGGCTTCCGTGGGCGACGAGAGCAAGTACTCGTCAATGATCCGCGCTTTAGCTTGCTCGTTTACGGCGAGCTCGCCGTGGTCGTTTTTGTGTAACTCGCCAGGCTTGCGGGATTCTCTAGCCAGTACCTTGACGACCTCGTCGTCGGAGAGCTATCTCGCTTGTTTACCGGACAGTTCCTCGTTCTGGATCGCGGCCAGCAACATACGCAGAGTCGTGATTCGCAACTTGTCCGGGTTTTTCATCGCCCCGGTCAAGTCCACCCGGAGTCGGGATTTGAATTCGGTCATCCCTAGACGCTACGCGTCAGATAACGTGCGTGATTAAGCACACGAGCAGCAGACCTTCATTGACAAACTTTGAAAAAATCGCTGACCGTCGACCGAGTAGCCATGACAAAGGATCAATACAGCTACCCACGGTGAGCACACCGCTCCCTGGCTATGCGTTGGGCTCATCACTCGAACCACCCAGGTATTCGCCTGCCACCTACACTCCGCCAGTGTACCCCAAGCCGCCCAGTTACGGTGGACCGTTTGGCAACGGCCCAGCACTAAGGTACGGGGCGCCTACCGACTATAAGCCACCGGGTTCTCAATACGTCCCGCTACCGCTAATCCCGAGAGTGATCAAACCGGGAATTATCCCGCTGCGGCCGTTGACCCTGAGTGACTCTTCAACGGCGCGGTCGGCTACATCCGCGCCAATCCAAGGCGACACTGGGATCAACTGCGATGGTGGTTGTGGTGATGCAAACCACCGCCCTGGTCACTAGGCTCGGGTCATTGGGGGCTTAAGGCAGGATATCCACCACCCATCGGCACAACGAGCTGACATTGGGCGTCGTAGGTGTTGGCAGCCTCTATGGCTGCCAACACCCTGGTCACGCGGCTGGGCGGAATGCTGTTGAGCGGAATGTCACCGTCCCCGTCGAGCGGGCAGTATTCGGATCGCCAATCACCATTCACGAGACGTGGGCCAAAATTCGTGAACGGCTGCCAGCCTTGCTGGGCTTGGCCGTACTAGAAGCCTCCTCAGTGTCTGCTCTATTTTGAGCTGGTGGTAATAGTCGTCGCGATCGTGGCAGCTGTCGCTAAAATAGCGTTAGCTCTACTAGTGAGCTTCCCGATCGTGCTGGCCACGATAACGTTCTTTATTGATGTACCTGTATACCATGGCGCTGTTCGCACCCGTGCTGATTGCGCTGGAAAGGCTCCCAGTCATCGCAGCGATTACCAGATGCTTTGCACTGGTTCGCAATAGCTTCTGTTGGGTGCTGGGCACCCTGCTGTTGGTATTCTTCGTGGCGACCGTTGTTGCCGATGCAGTCCGCTGTACTGTTCGTAATCACCGAAAATCTGCTACTGGCTGGGACAGCGTCCACCGTCATCGTGCTCTTAGGCACCACAATCACGTCCATCGGATCAGCGATCGGACAGATTATTATCGCGCCATTCAACGTCGGAGTCATCGTGCTGCTCTACACCGATCGCCGAATACCTGCCGAAGTATTCGACCTGGTGCTGCAAACCGGAGCCGACAGCAGACCCTACGCGGTCGTATACACCCACAACCTGTGGCGGACCCGGCTCTGGTAAGGGTTAAGCAAGGTTAGCTAACAGTGCCTTCCATCGACACCGACCACGATTCCTCACACCAGGCCGAAAATAACAAACTCTCCAAACCGATCTATAGCAAAGCCTCTGCGGCACAACGATTCTACGAATGGATCAACGAATTGTTGTACCGGCTGCCTGGAGAAAACGTTCTCGATCCCGGGCTGGTGGGTCACCACACGATGCTCCTCATTCTGCTGGTAATCTCGACGGTAGTAACCATCCACCGTCACACGGCGCACCATGCTCACCAATCGCGGCAGCGACCATCGGTTATTCGACGCTATCCAATTAACTGCGTACCAACATAGGGAGAACGCTAAAGACTATGCGGAGAAGGGAAATTGGGCAACAGTGATTCAGAGCCGGTTGCATGGCGTAGCCTGCAAGTTCGAGGAGGACGTCGTGCTCAACACAGCCCCCCTGCAGCACCACGAACTAGCTGGACCGCGACGCCGGTACCGTTTTAACTCACCTTGCATACGAATTATCTTAAGGACGAAGCAGATTTCAACAACGTCACCTACGACGACCGACCTGGAACTCAAACCCCCTACCAAATGATCGCCGACCTCGACGACCACCTGTAATAGCAACCTACCATCAACGGTTGAACAGCACGCTGCATTAGACTCGTGGGCGCAATTCCGGTGATGATGGTTGATGCTACGAAACATCTTGAATCCGCGACTGCTACCTGACGATTGCGATCATGGCCGCTAGGTGGTGTTAACGCTAGTAGTACTCGCTGTGCTAGCCGCACTTAGCGCTTACCGGATCTCATCATGGCCCGGGTTCAGGATGCATCCGGCCGTCCACTGGCCCCGAGGGCGCCAACTCACTAGCAACACTGCTGCGCAACAACGGCGTCGAAGTGCTCGTGACCGACACCATCGATGACGTCGAAAACCACTTCGCACCCAGACACGTTGAAATTGTTGGCGCAGAGTAATTACCTGACCGACAGCACGATACTGGATCGACTTACGACAACTCCCCGGAGGATTTCCTGCCCGTGGACTCAGTAGCACAAACCAATGAGGCCCTAACCCAAAACTGCGCATCAATGGCCCCAGCACCTTCGACAGCAACCCGAATGACACTTTGCTGGAAAGATAATCGAGAAGGATCAATTCGATTCGGGCCAAGCGATAGCTATGAGGTAAATGGCACCTGATAGTAACCAGTTGTTATGAAGGGGTGCTGATCCGATATCGAGACACCGGCCGAACCGTCACAGTGGTCGGTAGGACCGACTTCATAATCAATGAAGGCTTGTTAACAGCCGGCAATGCCGCACTGGTGGCGAACTGTACTGGCGATCGACCGCGTATATCATTTGGTAAGCACCCCACCGGGCTGAAGGTGAAACCTCCTCGTCGATATCGATTTCCGATGTTACTCCACAAAATGTCACCTGGATCGTCTGGCAACTGTAGATAATCGTGCTGCTGTGGAAGGGCCGCCGGATCGGCGCTGGTAGCCCGAGGAGTTTCCTGTCGTCGTACGCGCATCGAAGACGGTGGAAGGCGCAGACGTCTGTACCGATCCCACCGGGCTCACGCTACGCACCGCAACATTGCACGGCTGTTGGCCCCGAGTCGTCCTGGTCACGGATGCTGCAGCCCCGGTGATAGCACGGCGTACCAGGGCCCATTCGGAATAAGGTGAGTATGCTACCTATTCGTTCCACCTCTGGCCAGCGATACTGACCCATTACAGCTTTCTCATGCCCTCGACAATATCGAAAGGCAGGTCCTCCACTCGTGACACAACCAGCTCCCGTCTAGACCCAAGGTACTGAATTGCCTGCTCCATCAGAATCAGCACTTGAGGCGCTGCTGGCGTTGCGCGCTAATATCACCAAGGTAGTCGTCGAACAGAACGAGGCTATCAGCGGTCTGGTGATCGCCGCTGTCGTTGTGTCGTGGCCACGTGCTACCCGAAGGTGTTACGGGAGTGGCAAAGACGTTTTTGATGCACGCGATGGCCGCTGCGTTGCAGCCGGAGTTCAAGCGGGTCCCGTGCACCCCCGACTTGATGCCTGGTAATGTCACAGGCGCGGTGGTCTATGACGCAGGCATTACCGCGTTCGTGTTTCTCGCCTGTTCACCAGCCTTCTGATAGCTGACGAGATTCAACTGCACCCCACTCAAAACACAGGTTGCGATGACCGAGGCGATGGAAGAACGCCAGTTCAGTTTGAGACGGCGAACCCAAGCCGCTACCCGACCCCTTCATCGTCGCTGCGACACAGAACCCGTCGAGTAAAGAGGGCAATTAACTTCAATTGCCCGAAGCCCAACTAGACCGCTTTCTGGTCAACTCAGCGTGCCCCTGTCTTCGCGCGACTCCGAGATCGGTCCTTGGATCAGCATGCACGCGGTTTTGATCCCCGAGATCTGTCCGCCATCACACCGGTGACCAAGCCAGCCTAACTAGCGAGGCGGTGCGCCAAGTGCTGGTCACCGACGAGGTGCTGGGTTAAATCGTTGACATGGTCGCGACTACTCGCTCCCCCCTGCGCTGCACCTGGGCATGTCGCCCACAGTGGAATGACAACACTGCTTGCCACCGCTCGGTCCTCGTCGTGGTTGCCTGGCCGCAAGTATGTCACTCCCGACAACGTAAAAACCATGGCCCGGCCGACACGCTGGGGCATCGGGTGATGATGCGCCCAAAAGCCGAGCTTGAAAAGGCCACAGTCGACGGTGTGCTCGAGAGAATTGTGGCGTAGGTTATAGTTCTCCGCTAGTGATCTGCGCCGGCGACGATGCAGAGCGAAGCAACGAAACGAGGAGGAGCGGCCGTAACACTGACCGGACGTACCGGCTTGATAGCGCTGGCCTGCATCCTGCCTATCGCGCTGTCACTTTGGCCGGCAAAGCCTCTTCTGGTGCCGCTGGCACTGTTGTCGACCGATGTGATCGGCGCTATCGGTTAGCGGCCAGCACCCCACAGGCTGTATTTTAACCGCTCACCAGACTGTTCGGTCCAACTCACCCAGCTGGTAAAGTGCAAACCTCTGATCCATACCCAACGGCCGTAGCCAAATCCGCGCTACTTGGCCACCCAGCGCACGCTGAATCACGCGCCCATACCGTCAAACATCTCGTCGGGTAACAGTCAGCATGTCGACACCATCTTGCAACCAATGCGTCGTGGCGACCAGCGCTCGGCGATAATCACCAGCCGATCGATCGGGACACTAGGGTTGGCGGGCCGGCAGAGTTCACAGCGGGTGCTTGGTCCCATCCGGGTGCTGCCACCGTTCTTTTCTCGCAAAACCTAACCGTCGCGGCTTTGCCAAACTGTGGGAGATCGACGAGCTGTTACTGACCTTGCCTACGATTCGCCTCACTGCGCGAGTATGTCGTCGGAAATGACTTGCGCTCGATCGACTGGCACGCTACCTCGCGTCGTGCCAACGTCATGGTCCGCACGTATCGACCCGCACACGACCGACAGGTGGTGATCGTGCTCGACATCGGCCGCATGACAGCGGGTTCGACGGCGAGACTGGTCGATGGACGCCGTCCTACTGCTGGTAGCACTTGCATAGCTAACCGATGACCATGTCAACTTCCTAGTTCACGCACCGGGTTATCCGGGCCGACGTGTTTAGCGCATCGCACACCTCACTGCTCACCCGGCTTGTTGATGCGATGGCTCCGTTGCAACCCACCTTGGCCGAATCCGACTAGAGCGCAATGGTTGCCGATAGTTATTCAGCGTATACGACGACGGTAGCTTATGGTGGTGTTGACCGACACCAACTCTACCGCTCCTGACCAAGGCCTGCTGCCGATCCTGCAGCAGTCACCGATCAAGCATCATGTCCGATAGCCTCTGCCATAGATCCACACGTCCACCAAATAGAAACAGGACGTTCCTTAATAACCTCAACGGCCGTGGTGCACAACACGGCGGCTACCGACCGAGCGCGTAATAACCCGCCGCTCAATCGCACCGCGATTGCGCCGCAGTGGGGGTAGAAGTCGTTAAAGCGGCCTACTCGCGGAACCTTCCCCCGACACTTGCTGACCGCTATCGGTCGGTGAAAACTATTGAGCAAATTTAGTTTTCAACTTACACCTTCGAATCTTAGCAGGCTGGAATCCCGTCAGGCGCGTCGTCGATCTCTTCAGTGTGACGGTGCGACGCACCGAAGGAAACCACGTACAACAGGGACGCGACTTCCGCGGTGACTCCATATGCCTACACGAAATAAATGTCGGCAACGATGACGGTGCCACCAACGCTTCGATCAACCCAAAGATCAGCAACACGACCACCAGTCCCACAGCGACCAAGACTACGCCCGCACCTTGCTCGGCAAGCACTTGTCCACGCGACCAGTCACCTAACGATATCACCGCCCATCCCAGCTACACCCCGATTGCCGCGGCAAAAACACCGCTGTCAGCTCTAGCAATCCACGAAGAGCAAGCAAGATCAGCAGGTGCCCATATTCACCGACCTGGAACATCAGACCTGAGATCAATCCTACGTTGGCGGCGTTTTAGAAAACACGAACGAGATCAATATACCAAGCATGACGGAGAACACAGTGCACTTAGCAGCCACCGAAGAGTTGTTCACCCCAATCTGTGAGGGCGAACGACAAATACGGGTGTGTACTAGAATAAGATTTCGACACCGTTATTGACCAATTAGCCAAGCTACTTGGCATGCCAGCCAACAGTAAAGCTTAACCTCAGAATCGGCGGCTACCCAAAACACGATGACCAGCACTACGGCGAAGAACGTAACCGCTGTCGCCAACCACCACCATGTTCGGCAAACGACCACCGGGAAAGACACGGTTCAAAAACGGATTAAGGCACTACTGAGCGGTGCATGCATGCCCATCACCGCGGCGCGAGCACGCGATCAGGTCTCGAGAGCCGGTCAAGCAGCAATGTGTCCGACCCGATCGTGCTGGACGACCACAACATCGACAGATATATGGACACCAGTTGACCAGGTCGTCAACTTCTGCACAGGTCAGCGACCGACGTTTCTTGATCAATCTGATCGATCCCACGTCCCGCTATGGGTCAGCTACTAATGCATCAACATCCACTCTACTTAGCCTAATGACGATCGCAAGCCCGGCTAAGTCGAACGCAGCAAGTCGGCCTTGTTCGAGTCTTCCGTGCCAGTAAAACCTGTACGTTCGGTGGTAGGTCGAAGGTAGTGACCGGAGGCGGTGTTATACTTGACGTTCAAATATCTCAGTTGCCGGGGCGGACTTTGAGCGCGCCAATCGATATCATAGTGATATCCGTCAGTTACATGCTCGGGCTAGTGTTGTAGACCGCCACCCTGACCAAGTTCGATGACGTGTCGACCACCGCCGTGCTGATCATCTTCAGGGTGCCAGTGATGGTCGGTTATCTCTTGGTTTTAGAAACCGCGACACGGGGACAGCCACTGGGAAAGATTACGACGGGCCTGCGGGTGGTTTCCGACGACGGCAGCCTGGAACACTTCCGGCAGGCTCTGTTTCGCGTGCTGGCGTCGGTGGTAGAAACCTGGATGCTGTTAGGAAGCCCCGAAGTAATCTGCAGCATGTTGTCACCGAAGGCCAAACGTGTCGGCGACATCTTTGCCAGCACAGTCGTAATCAGCGAACGCAGTCTCGGCTCGGTCCTCCGCCGGCTATGCCACCGTCATTGGCGTGGTGGGCGTCGTCGCTGCAGCTGGCAGGCCTCAACGCTAGGCAGGCCGAGCTCGCACACCAATTCCTTTTCCTAGCAACACAACTTGATCCATAACTACAAGAGCAAATGGCCTACCGGATTGCTGGTGACATGGTGTCTCGTATCATCCCCACCCCCGCTCGGCACCCCGCCACAATTGATGCTAGCCACCGTGTTCGCCAAAAGACATCGCCGTAATAAGCTGATGCGGCTTCGTTCAACACCGGTTGGCCCGCCACCGTCGTCACCGACGGTGGCAAAATATCCCGTCCCTCCGGGTTTGCCTGGGCGGCCATTTGCGGCACCCACTTCCTGGTCTCAGCGGGACTTATCGGTGGATTCTCGCTCCTTTCTCGTTAATGCACCCGGCCATGGCCGCCATTATGGCGACGTCGGCAACCAACAGCACCCCTTCACACATTAGGAAGGCGATGCCTGCGGGGCATTTCGCGGAAAACAAAATCCCGATGATCAACACCACCACAGGTGAGCCGTAGACCAACACGCCTAAATCAATCCCCCCGGATCCTGGGTTGGTACATCGGCGACCGACGTAGTTATCACCGCTCATCACGACACCAAGCGCAAAAAGTATCAAGATCACGGCCAGCACCGACCCGGGGCACAGCACGTACAGCGCGCCCAACGTTAGGTTGCCGTTCTTAACGTTCATCAAGCAGTGCAACCCGCATGCAGCTAGACGCAACAGGCCCGACACAGATAGCAGTGCATCACGTTAGGTAAAAGATATTTCGTGACATTATAATATAGAATTATGATCGGTACTCCTCAAACACAAAGGACTACGAATATGAACGACCCATTCCCCCCTCCTAACGGGCCCTTCAGGGCCGAGCCAAGTCTCGGATTCGGTTTCGGGCCTGGCCCAGGTTCGGGGTTCAGTTTCAGCTTTAACACGCGTCGCCACGGCGACGCGGGCCGAGGCCGACGCGGCGATGTGCGCGTAGCCATTCTGATGCTGCTCACCGAACGGCCGATGCACGGCTACGAGATGATCCAGCAGATCGCCGAACGGAGCAACGGAATATGGCGGCCCAGCCCCGGCTCAGTGTACCCGACACTCCAGCTGCTCTCCGACAAAAACCTGATCACGGCAAGTGAAACCAACGGCAGCAAGAAGCTTTTCGAGCTAACCGACGATGGCCGCGCCACGGTCGAGAAAGTCGAGACGCCGCCGTGGGACCAGATCGCCCAAGGTGTCGATCCTGGATACATCAACCTGCGAACAGCGATGAACCAGCTTTTCGGCGCGGTCACGCAATCTGCACATACCGCCAGCGCCGACCAGCAGCAGCGCACCGTCGAAATCATCAACAACGCACGACGCGAGATCTACGGCATCCTCGGCGAGAACTGACCTGTCCCGCGAGCGCACGTGAACAGCCAGACTGACGTGTCGTTGTGCAAAAACGCACGTTCACACCGTTCGACGGGCAAGATGACGAACGCTTCAACAAATGTTGATAGAACTTCTGCACCGATATAGTCGAGCGAGCCAAACGCTTCATCCGCAACGGCGCGGGCCTGGAGGGCTCGGAAGTGGGAGGCACCCGAAAAGGGACCACCACTTCCCGTCGACAGAGATTGAGCCCCAGTCAGCAGTCCTCATCCACTGCGTCAGGACACATCGACCCAACCCAACGTCCGCTGCACGGCTTTACGCCAACCGGCATACTCCGCGGCACGCTTGTCCTCATCCCACGTCGGCGTCCAACGCTTATCCTCTTGCCAATTGGCCCGTAGGTCTGACGGACCAGCCCAAAACCCGACCGCTAGACCAGCCGCATAGGCAGAACCCAGCGCAGTAGTCTCAGCAACTACCGGGCGTACCACGTCCACACCCAGCACATCGGCCTGAATCTGCATACACAAGTCGTTGCCGGTGATACCACCGTCGACCTTCAAGACACCAAGGCGCACACCAGAATCTGCTGCCATCGCATCCACCACGTCCCGACTCTGATAGCAGATAGCTTCCAACGTCGCACGAGCCAGGTGCGCGTTGGTGTTAAACCGTGACAGCCCGACAATTGCGCCTCGTGCATCGGACCGCCAATACGGGGAAAACAACCCGGAAAATGCCGGTACGAAATACACCCCACCATTGTCAGCGACCTGACTGGCCAGCGATTCGCTTTGAACAGCGCCGCTAATGATGCCCAGCTGATCACGTAACCACTGCACCGCTGAGCCAGTCACCGCAATCGAACCCTCAAGCGCGTAAACGGGCTTGGCATCACCGAACTGATAGCAGATGGTGGTCAACAGGCCATTAGCGGATCTCACGATCTCCTCACCGGTATTAAGTATCAAAAAATTGCCGGTGCCGTAAGTGTTTTTCGCTTCTCCCGCTTCTAAACACACCTGACCAACCATCGCCGCATGCTGGTCACCCAGGACCCCGGTGATCGGCACTTCACCACCGACAGGTCCATCCGCCAAAGTGACACCGTAGGGCTGCAGCGGTGACGACGACTCGATCGTCGGCAGCATCGCCCGAGGGATGGAAAAGAACGACAACAGCTCGTCATCCCAATCTAGCGTCTCTAAGTCCATTAGCATGGTCCGGCTAGCGTTGGTCACATCGGTGACGTGTACGCCGCCCCGCGGACCACCGGTCAGATTCCACAATAACCAGGTATCAGGAGTGCCGAAGAGTGCGTCACCGTTTTCAGCGGCAGCACCCACCCCGTCGACGTTCTCTAGGATCCATTGCAATTTCCCGCCGGAGAAATAGGTCGCCGGCGGCAGGCCGGCTTTGCGGCGGATCACCTCTCCGCGGCCATCTCGGTCAAGCGCAACTGCAATACGGTCAGTGCGGGTGTCTTGCCAGACGATCGCGTTGCAATACGGTCGTCCGGTGTTCCGATTCCATACCAGGGTCGTTTCCCGTTGATTGGTAATTCCAAGCGCTGCAATATCTTTAGCTGAAAAATTGGTGGTGTTTAGCACCGACATCAGCACTGACGCTGTGCGCTCCCAAATCTCGACGGGATTGTGTTCGACCCAGCCGGCCCGGGGCAAGATTTGCTCGTGCTCAAGCTGGTGGCGGGCCACCTCGGCACCATTGTGATCGAAGATCATGCAGCGGGTGCTGGTGGTACCCTGGTCGATGGCGGCTATGAATTCAGCGAACTCGGCCAACTGCACTCCTTCGACGTGAACTGTGACACTTCATGGTCCATGTTGGTCTACCAACCGGTTGTCACCAGCGCAGGTAAGCCTGTCACCCTTGCTTTACCGCCAGTAAACCTGTTGCATCTACAATGCGGAGGGAAGTCAAGCGCACCACGTATAATCGCACGCATCAGCGAGAATATCAGCGCAAGATGGCATGGTATTTGGACACCCTCGAAACGAAGCTTGCGCAGTGCCAGTTCGATGCCAACTGGGTGCTTACCTGCATAGAGGCCGAATGTAACCTTGCCAACGCTGACCGCTAGCCCACCAGTTCGAACCGGCATATGCTGGACACCAGCGACAATCCCCTACCAAAGCGAATTATGATCTTAAGAGATCGAATTCACGTTATAGCCCGGACACTGCCCTGACACATCAGCCTGGCTCTTAGAGAACGAAGTGCGCACCAGCCTGAACGATGCTGACAACAAGGCGAAGTCTGGCGTGACCCATATCGTCAGCCAGAACATCTGATCGACGGCTGGATGAGCTACTCAGCGCGGTATGCGGCCTTCAATGAGTCGATCTTCCGCACCCGCGACGAGGACATCCCCATCCAACATTGCACTACGAACAAAATATTATATTTATATTCGGTGGCACCGATTGGTGTACAATGCTGTCGACGGATGCCCGTATCTGCTGTTGGAGAGCCGGTGTGGCCAACAGAGACTACCGTCGTTTACATGTCTGCGAATTCAGCATTCTACTACGGCATGTTACACAGCATTTCCGAATAGGAGCGTCCCCTGTGGGCCAAGATGAGTTTCTTTGCACCACAGGAAAATTTCTGTGATTCTGCCCTAAATAGGATAAACTTCCAGCTGCAGTGGTCAAGATGCCACTACAGTACTGTAAGCACATACATGCCAAAGCACCAGTACACACCTAGATCAGGTAACCACGCGTACGTTGGGAACTGTGTAATCTGAAGTAATGGACTGAGACAGCGACTATCGGGGACAGGGCCAATTCGAAGATCTGCAGCCGCGGAATAGCGTTGAGTCGCAGCAGGAGTTGGTTGCACTGATGGCAGCAGGCAAATTCCGCAGCGACGTGTTGGGTGCCGGCTACGGGTTTGCTGCGCTGTAGTTGGCGCTGGCCGCCGATGGTTACACCGTGGTAAGCATCGATCCCACACTCACCCGTGGTCGCGGCGGCCAAAAGGGCAGACCAGGAATGCGGGTTGGCCACCACCAACTTCATACAGGCCGATATCCCTGCGTTGATCTGCCATGACAGCCGGTTCAATACTGTGGTCGACAACACGCTGTTGCCTTCGTTGCCGGTGGAGAGTCGCGATGGGTACCTAAGTCCGGTGCACCGCGCGGGCAGCCCCGGGCACCAGCCATTAAGTGCTGGTGTTCGCCAAGGGCCTGCTTTCCAGCTCGGCGGGAAAGCAGGCCCAATAAAGTCGACGAAACCGACCAGTCCGACGTTGCCACCCGCGGTCAATACAACGTAGCCGCTTGAGCACCCAGCGTCTGATAGTCTTGCGTGTTTACAGAAAACAACGCCGCTATGGCCACTGACACCTCACCGACACCAGCCACGACCCCCCGCGGTCGAGGCCGCCACGGTCATGTTAGCAGCACTGATAGCAGAGCCGATACTCGCCAAATCCTTCGCGGCCGCTGCTACTATCTCCGACTAAACATAGAAGTACACATCGACGACTTTCTCGCTCGATATTCATCAAGCAATTGTCCAAAGCGCTAGAGAACAGAGCCTGCCCCCGGAGACGACGTTCTCTTTTTGCCGCGGTGTTCAGCGGCACCAGGTAGCCGTGGTTGCACTCTCCAACACCTCGACGAAGAACACACCGGTCGTCAGCAGTGGTATGGGCGCACGGTGAAATCTGCAATACCGGAGCGTTCCGCTGCAGAGGCGATCGCTCCACCGAAGCAGAGATGATCAAAATCCGCCGTTCGACTAACAGCCACGCCAGCACCGCCTGGGTATCGGCACCTTCATCCGAGGCCAGGGTATGATTGCACTCGACTCGTCAACCTCCTCGACCACTCAATCACCCAGCACACATCGGCCAGCATCGTCCGGCTAATACTAGCCCAGCGCGGCCAAGTGCGCCCGCATAGTCGCCGATCCGCATGCTAAATGTTCACCCAGAACTACCAAAACCCAATCGAACAGTGACATTGGCCTCGCCAGTTCGAGTTGTTGGGCCATCGTCAGATTCGTCTACGCCTACTCCGAGACCGCTAGTCTCGGGTGCAACCACTGCATCAGCTCAGTACGCATAGATAGCAAGTAAGCCCACGCCACGCAGCCTTGCGATCCACTTGTGCGACAACGCGCAGGTCACACCCGCGCCAACGGTGCAGTTCATCTGGCCCAGCACTTGGTCGGCGTCAACTACCAGCGGCAATCCCAACCCGATGCAGAGTTGCGCCATCATCGACAGCTGGTCGCAGCCAGAGCGAAAGTCGCGTCGTCAAGCGCTAACTTGCCATCCGCGAGGGTGGGCAACGGTCGGTGATCGAATCGGTGTGCAGCTATCACGGCCAGGTTGGGATCGTATTCGCCGTTCGAGCAGACTAGCGTCCTTTGACCTGCTAGCCTTGTCTGCCAACTGCCAAACAGCAAGTCCAGCATATGCAGCGATTCGGTTGTGAACACCACTTCAGCGTCGGGCATATCACGCAACGCGACGACCTAGGCACGCCCGGCATTAAACACAGGGGTGACGGCCTCATCGACTACAATCTTAGCTTCTAACCTTGCGTGTTGGGAGATAAGCGTCCAGGACCGCGAAACTCTGACGCGTGCAAGCCACACTGCCCAAATGCAGCCCAGCGACGGGTAGACCGCCCGCCATCGGTCGGGCAACGAATCGGTACCGTTAACCTGTTCGCTAACGACAAACCCAAAATCGCCAGCACTATCCAGTCGACCACTGTACGCGATCCATACCCACCCCAATCAAATCGGCATTCATCCCATACGAGCGGAACTTGCATGAAACTTCGGTGAGCATTCCCTCTTAGGCCGCGAAGTCGGCGCTCAGGTCGAGCGCACCGATCCGCACCTGCCTGCTCCGCTTGGCTTCCAACCACATATCGATGTCAGCAGTCGACGTGCCGGTGTCAACGTCAAGTGCCCAGTTGATCACCGCCAACACATTGCGGTTAAACCGGGCAGTCACCCCGGCAGCGTTGTCGTAAACACGTACCAGCCGAGCAGCGTCCTGGACCAGGTACAGTACCCAGCAGCAGACTGCCTCCGGGCTGCATTACTGTAACTAAGGTCACGAGGAATTCAGCGCGTGGTTCGGGCGTGAGGTTGCCGATCGTCAACACCAAAAACATGAACGTACGTCTCTCATAGGTGGTAACCTCGGCTAGATGTTCTTTGAAATCGCCGCAGATAACTTTGATCTCGACGCCTGAGTGCTCGTGCTGAATGGCGGTTGCTGCTGCCGACAGCATGCTGGCATCGACGTCAAACAGTACGAATTTACGCAGCACGCCCAACAACAGTCCGGTCTCCTCCGACGTTCCGCTTACCAAGTACACCAAGGTGTCGGCTTCGCTAGCGGAAGCGATTTCAGCTTATCGGTAATGCGGGATCTCGGTGGCGGAGTGGGTCGGATAGTACTCGGGCAACCGAGTGGTCTGATCGAACAGATAGATTCCCACTGGGTCATAGAATAACTTTGTGCAGAAACAACTTCAGTGTCTTTTGCACACTGTCGAACACAGCGCGACGCAAAACGTGATACACTGAATCTGAGCAGCGTTAGTTGACCAATGATAGTATTATTGATGAACTTTTGGGATAATCCAAGGACGTCAATCTGGCATCATTCGAAGTGACTTCGACGAGGTAGCGATCAGAACTTCCTCCTAGTCGTAGACATCGTCATACGGCTCACTGGACAACACCACGCCGTTGTTGCAGCGCAAAATGATACAGTGTATCTCCCTAGACAGGGATCAACAACTGAGAATCATTGGTGGCAAGCATGTTCGGTCGTTAACCCCGGTTCGGCGTACGGGATCTGCACGACGGTTTCACCCATCAGATCGAGCCCACGAGCGAACAGGGTGCACGCGAATATAGATCTATCACAAACTGATTCGACGTATGAGCTAGGTTGCAGCGCAGCACGGTCGACAACACTGTTGTGCAACAACAACCAAAGCCGTGAGTGAACGGTGCGGTTGCGCTAGCTTCAATCGGCATGCCGACACTGATCGAGCGCAGCACTGACGCTATCGAGTCGAACTATGCATCAGCCCACAACGGCGCAGAGCTGCGCCATTGTCAAGGACTCTGGCCATGCAAAAAGCTATCGAAAAACCCTACACCCCAACCGTCGGCGTTCTCAGCCCGTGCTTTTGCCGACGCGGAGCACAAAACTGCACCCCAAAGACTGTGCGACGGGTCTAGCACCACCGAGGACATTGTGACTTCTGCTCCCAGCCGCCCCAAATGACGACGTATCAAACGCCCCATGCCAACCGAAGACCGCAGAAGATCTGACGGCGAGCCAGATGACTCCAGTTGCGGAAGCTGGGAAGCAGGATGTCAGGCTCCACGGCCCAGTATCCACACCGCAACACCCGATAGTCGCTGTCGAAGAACGGCTGCAAGTAACGCTCATTGGAGCATAGGAACAAACCCAGTCCAGGGCCACAACGGCGAAATCGTCCACGCCCAGACAGCGCCCAGTACCTATTGCGATCCCGCAGACCTACGCTCCGGCTGGGTTAAGCGCCAGACGCAGTGCGGGCCACCCAGGTTGGCACGGGCTACCATCGACTCCTCAGCTCCCCACGGGGTAGCAACGCCGGTGTTCGTCGCCGAATCCCACGTACAGGCTTTCTCCCACTCCGTCTCGGTAGTGCCAGCCGCGCGCCGACCCAGGCTACGTAGGCTTCGGTTTCAAAATAATATTGGAGACATATTGCACCGGCTCGCCAGTCAGACTGTCTTCGACATAGCCAAACCTGATGCGGGTGCACCCGTCGGAAAGCCAGAATTGTGGGTGGTCAGGCCCGTGTACTTTCGGTACTGCCAGCCACGCGTCGACTACCATAGCGAGTCGGCTGTAGCCGCCGTCGTCGATGAAGTGTTGCCATTCGTCATTGACAACCAGAAACCGGCTAAGCTAGAACACTGGTACGACGACGTGGGCTGGGCACTCATTGTCCAACGAATACGGGTCGCTGGCGGCTTCGACGCCCAGCACTAACGGGCCGGCGGATACGGGCGCCGACGCTCCTGCCATTCCAACTCCGCTCGGCAAAGTAGGACGTATCATGCAACAGCTCCGCCCCGACGCACAGATTTAAGGCCTGCAGCAGGGTTTCGTCGTATTGGTTTTCGTGACTTACCATCATGCCGAATGCGAAGACCGCTTCGTCAGCAACAGAGTCGTCAGGTAAAAGCATCGAAAGTACCGCAAGAAACCTACCACATGGTGCGGTAATAGGACTGCACCCGTTCCGGAGACAGCATCGGTAATTCAACACCATTGACACGGAAATGCTTAAAGGTGTCGGAAAGACCCTTGAAGGCCAGCGGCAATATCCCGTGCTGATTCGGGTCATCGCCCCTCAGCAGCCACAGCTTTTCCTGTTAACTAATGTGCACCAAGTCCCACGCAAGTGGGCTCATCAACAGATCGTAATGCCAGCCATTCGGCGTCGTCGAAATTGACTAGCCACAACGTCCGCATCTGGGCAACCGGTGTCAGATCGCCGGCTAGCTGCCCAGGATGTCACAGCTTCCTTGGGTCCACCGCACGGCTTCGGCTACCGTAGCCGCGATGCCGTACTTGATTACCCGATCGGAACAGTGGTCGCCAGGACAGTGCCCCTGCTTCAACCCTGCGAACCAGTCGCTCTATCGCGTGGTTGAACTTTACCAGGGCGTTTGCAACGGCGACGGACGCACATTGGTTGACCGCCGCTTACAACAGCCGCCAGTCACGCAAACCAACCCAAGCCGCGGTGTCCCAAGCGGTGGCCGCCGGTTCAACAGCCTCAGCCACGATGTCGGCCGGCAGCCGGATCGTCGAACAGAGCAATCAGAGTGAACGCCAGGGCGGACAAGAAGACATCCGGTGAACTATAAAAAGATAGCGAATTTCCAGCCACTGCCGTGGGCAGACCGGTGTGAACACGGTCGTTAAGTATATAATTATGGGTCGGACGGCGGTAGTTGGCTAGGACCAAACCTTCTGATTCAGCCGGTAAAGACCGCTATAGTACGCGACTGCGGGTAGGTCCGTGATGTCCAGATTGTGTGCCAGCATCATCGACGGCTTGAGTGCACAGCAAGCCCAGGCGGTGCAGAGGGTCACGGCCACTGGCCGGGTCTACAACCTGCAGCGGGGTGCGGGTTGTAGAAGCGGCCAGAGAATTCCCCACCAAACTATCGGGAAGTTGGCGACGATCACAATCGTAGTGGGCCCCAGGGCATGCACCAACCACATCTGCACCACCCATGTGGCTTGTGTCCCGGCGTCTACGTTGACCTGAACCCAGGTGACCGACGTCATCATCGCCAGCATCCGCCACCCACGAGTTACTGACAGCGAAGAACTACTCCGTCACGCGGTAACGCGCACCGGGGGTAACGCGCTCGACTAGCTGCCACGAGTCCGCGCAGGAAAACAGCTCCAACCCACCGTCGGCCAGCGGACCGGACAGTTCGACGACGTCACCGGGTTCGACGCTGATCACGCTAACGCTCGGCAGCGAGCTAAGTCACTGCAAAACCGCGATATTTTCGTCCCAGCCAGACCTGCGCCGCGGATCAGCCGGATCGTAGCGTACGCCTCCATTTCTAGACTCATCCGGCACAGCAATGCATCGACTCAGAAAGCCGTCAGCAATTGATTGGGCGGCAGCCGAGCAACTGGCCATCAGTATACTACGATCAATCTTCTCCGGGTCCGAGCAGGTCTTGCGGACCGCTTACGAAGGAGCTATCGGAACGATAGTTGCCACCTTATTTTCATCATGAAAACCGCCCAACATATTTGATGTCTCGTACTTTTGGTCGTACGACGTATGTGGGTGCCCAAATTCTCCCACGCTATTGACCCAACGCATTCTGCATCGCCCCGGCCAAGACGTTGACCGCGGGACCCGCGTTGCCAGGTTGGCAAACTTTCGTCTGCAGCAACACGTTTTCACGCAGCCGGGTTTGTACGAAACACCGACGATCGGTTCCCGCCTCCTGCTTAGTCCAATTCGCGTCGGTATCGGTAGGCACGCCACCCACGAACGACCAAACCTGGGTTGTTCCGTTATCCAGGTGCATCGCAGTGGTCTGTCCCGAGCAACCTACGGTCCGGTCCACGACCCGATGAAAAGCCCGTACCGCAGCGTCATTAGTAGCAAATACCCCAATCGCCTGCTTTACGAAGTGCGTCTGGTCATTAGCCGACGTCTGGGTAATAGCTCCGTTGAACGAAGCTAAGTCAAGGTCGTGGTATACCTCAGGCAACCCGATGTCCGCCCAGTTGTTGCACATCGGTAGGTCTACCGAGTACGTCTGCAACGGCTCGGTTACCACCGACTCCCACCCCATGGATCGACCGACGATATTGCCTACCGAGCCCTTGCCGAGGACCGCATATAACACAACTCCCGGTTCGGAGGGGTGCGCGCTCGCGACCGGTACCCCCAGCGCCGCCCCTAGGGCCAGAACGACATTCATAACCACAGCCGATATCCGTATCGCCCAGTTCACCAGCCCGGCTGCACCATGGCCGAGGCATCGAAAATGATAGAAGCCATCCACTGGCTTCCGGTGGCCATCGCAGCGGCCGACAGTCGCTGTGGATTCCATGGTGTAACGGACTTCGATTGTCATGGGTCCCGATCATGCCAGTCCGACGCTGAGCAGCGAATGGCGGCAAGAACTACCGTCTACAGCGGCGCGCGACGGGTCGGCCTGGGGGTCCGCTGTGAGAGTTGGGCGCCTAGATCTAAGCTGGACGAACTCACGAAAATCCCTAAGAAACATAGTAATTTATCATTTCGTAACCCGGAAACCAGCTTCGATGGTCGGAATACGATTGGTCGTCAAGCACTTTCAACACGATGCCCTTCCGCCCACGCCCCCGCCAGGGTGCCAGGCCGGCGGTTGCGCAAGATCCCCATTTCTGTTCGATGTCCCGACCGGGTACCCGCTAGGGCCATGCTGGCGCAGTACTGGAAGGTGGGATCGCTGGTAATTGACTAGGATCACCTGGTGCCCAAAAATACCCCGGCCCGACACACGGATCAGGAGGTCCTTCAGAGTTTGAACATGCCGTGGTCATAGCGATCATGGCAGAGGATGGTGAAGGCCCCACCACGGCGGCCAAGAAGAACACGACTGCGAAGACGAACACGATCCCGACGACGATGGTGACCCAGGCCGCGACTTAAAAGATGAAGATCTTGGGGGGCTTGTATGGTGGCGTCTCTGCTACAGGAAGCGCCGGTGCTGTTGCAGTCGAAGTCTGCACGGTTGGGGTTTCAGATGTTTCACTCATGAGACGCATGATGCCAGGGTAAACAATATTTTGGCTTGGCGTTACTTAATTTGTAGAAGCCGTAAACTCACGCAACTTCTTGCCTGGCACAACCGCCAAAGCCACAGTGCTGCCGGGACGTCGTGTGCCGAAATTGAGCTGTCCGATCTGCGATAGTGGGCTATGTGCCGGCACAAGCATAAATAACACTGTTTGTTTGTCGACGTTCTGGCCCATAACAGCAAACCACAAGCCGAAGTCTCGTAAGCTATCCGTGCGTAAGGCGGCCGTGGCTACCAAAGAAAAAACCGACCGGTCCGTCGGTCGATATCCAAATGACGAAACTCACTGAATCGCAGCTAGACTCCCGAGTCAGGCAAGGAGTACGGAGACGTCGCGGTGTGTCCAGACGCATGGTAAATGTGACTTTGTGTCCTCCGGCCTCCCGGGTGGGCATCTGGTGGTGCCGAGCGAAGTTGTGGTTCGCTTCATATGGAGTGCAGCGAATCCGTGAGCTGGGGGTATTTTTGCCCGCGGAGGTGATTCTTTGCCGGCAGCCATTGGCCCGCAGTCCGGTTGTCATGGCCCGCAAACATTCATAGCGAGTCATCGAAAGCTGCTGGCCGGGATCGAGTACACAACCACGTCCGGGACCCTGGCGTCGGTGGACAAATCGATGATGTTTGCATGGCCGACCTAGGCCCTGGTCGACGCAGGCCTATCCGGGCTGTGTGCGGGCCGTGCGCTCATCCGACAAGATAAAGTACACACTGGCGCTAGAGGCGAGTTATCGGGTAGGTGGTCGAATGGTTTACAAACTTGTCATGGTCGGCGGTTAGATTGACCTCAGCGGTCAACCTATTGGCCTCCCAAAGCGGTATTCTTTAGCTCACCGCGTCACTGAGTGTCATGCATTTCGATTACCATGATGCGGAGGCACACGATCATCGTCTGTTACATTAGCGATTTGTCGGCTGTCGATGGCAGCTTACCACTGACCGAAACGTCACCAACAAGCTCGTCAGTCGAAGTTGCTGAAGCCAACAAAGTTTGGCATCAATTCTTAGCAGTGATCACTACAGTGAACGTCAAGCATCCGTGGCTAACATCAGATGCCGCCGTGCTAGACGTCCAAACCGTAAGCAGCGGGCTCGCCGCTACCACCACGCCCCGGTTTCGCCGGTTTCTGTGTTGCCAACTAGATTACACTCCGTCAAGAAAGCGTCGACCTGGACGCTGCATCAATCCTGTTTATTCTCGCGTCCTACGCAGCGAGCCCTGGCAAGAAAAGAAACCAGAATAGTGGCTCTTTAAAGGAGCGGCCGATCAAATTGACGAGCACCTTGCAGAGAAATCAGGTGACGCGTATTTCTTGCACAACCCACCATCCTAGCCGGACAGGACGACCACGGAGCGACCGTCCCTACTAGCGATGTTGATTACCGCAAGGACTTCGCGATATTAGCACTTTTCCCAAGTGAGCCGGAGCAATTGATTACAGTCCGCCGCTACCCACGCGTCGTATCCAATAGCTGCAAATAGGCTAGGTGATCACACTTATACCTCAGTTTACCCGACCCGCCTAGTGGCGCACGAAAGGGCTCAGCGGAACAACCGTGAGTGATCAAACCGCTGTACAAACAGCAGACAGCTCGCCGCCTAGAGGTACCCCGGGATCTTGATGAACTTCGTCGTCGGGCACGCCGCCATCCGGTTAGTAAATGAATCCGACGACACCCGTAACCTAACACAGTGCCCTCGTACCTAGCCACGTACTTTAGCAACGAAGCGATGTGCCCGATCCAATTCATCGAAACGAATTAAGACCAGCGAAAAATGGACTGGAAGAGCGCTCAACGCTGTACTCGGCCCCAATACACTTACCACCTACGGCTCAGCCATAGCTGAATCTGTGGGCCAGATTCACTGAGCTGATACGAACGCCCCCTATGGAACGCCTATTTTAACGAGGCAATACAGGTTGAATACACCGCAGCTCATGCGGTGGCGGGACGCGCAGTCTAGGCCGCTGATCAGGGTTTGAACGGGTTGACCGCGAATTGGATCACCCGGTACAGCGCACTCATCCGCGCGCGGGTGTCCCACTGGCTGACGAAGATCCGCAGCTCATCAAGGGTGGAACCGGGTGAGATGTACCCTCCATACGGTTGGGCTAGCCGATTGTCGTACGGAGGCGGCAGGCTTTCCGCCGGATCGGGCCACTCATCGTGTTGCACCACCGTAGTCACCGGGGAGGTGCCCAGCAACGTCGGATCGGCGGCAACTCGGACCTCCATATTGCCAGTGGTGGCGTTGAAATAGGACAGCACTGCCTGGCCATCAATCTGCTTAATGCACATCTCGCCAACCTTGTCAGGCCAGAGCGGTGTCGGGGGCTTGTTCCAACCGCCATCAGGTCCAGCCGCCCAACCCTGCCACCGAGACCGGTCGGTGAACGTTTGCGGTGTGACCCGAAAAAGCTGCACAGGATCTCTGCGGGTGAAACTGTTGGCCACGATGTATACCCACCCACTCGACGAGTCAGGGGTGGGTATCGGGTCGTAGTACCCGCTGATCTGCGTCTGCCGGCCGTCATGGGAGGCCGCGGCGCGTCGCGATCCTGGTACGGTCTGCCAACCGACACGCGCAGGCTCGGCCGTGACCAGCCGCGAGTCCTGTGGCTCCAGGTCTTTGGTCGTAGTCACCATCAGGTAGTTGTGCCGGTTAATTTGCACCACGCCAGCAGGCAGCTGCGAATCCCCCGGCGGTGCGGAGTCGGCCAGCAACGGCTTATCGACACCGGTGACGCCGATGTAACGCACCCCGGTCGGGTCGTCGACCGACGCAGTATCCACGTGCAGCGCGACCGGTGAGGACCAGCCACCGAACCCGACCCCCTGGCCGGCAAAGCTGTCACCACAAACCTGCAAAAGCTCGGCGGGGAACTCGATGAACTCGCACAAGTCGGTGGCGCCGATGCCATAGTCACCGGTACGGGTTCCTGTGCCCGCCGTCGGACCGATTCGCAACACTTGCCCCGGCACCAGAGGCCGCAGAATCGGCTCTGGTGCCGGGGCGGGTGGATCGGCATGCGCTGTCCAAGAAGCAACCCAAAAAACCTGTGCGACACACAAAAACAACGCGGCGTACCACGAGCACCCCGCGAAACGGGCAAAACTCACCCGTGGATCATAGCTGCGTGGCTAGCAACTCGGCGATTTGGATCGCATTGAGCGCCGCGCCTTTACGCAAGTTATCACCAGAGACGAACAGTGCCAAGCCACGCCCGTCGGGTACCCCGGGGTCGCACCGGATGCGGCCGACCAGTGATTCGTCGACACCGGCGGAGGCCAGCGGCGTCGGCACATCGACCAATTTCACGCCCGGAGCGCCGTCCAGCAGTTCGCGGGCTCGTTGCGGCGACAGCGGCCGGGTGAATTCGGCGTTGATCGACAGCGAATGCCCAGTGAACACCGGAACCCGAACACAAGTACCGCTGACCAATAGGTCGGGAATGCCCAGAATCTTGCGGCTCTCAAAGCGCAGCTTCTGGTCTTCATCCGTCTCGCCTGAGTCGTCGTCCACCAGCAATCCGGCGAGGGGCACCACGTTGAAGGCGATCGGCGCTACATACTTGCTGGGCGCGGGAAATTGCACGGCACCACCGTCGTGTACTAATTGCTCAGCAACGTCGATAACCGCACGCACCTGGGCGACCAGCTCGGCCACCCCGGCCCGACCGCTACCGGAGACCGCTTGATACGATGACACCACTATTCGCAACAGCTGAGCTTCGTCGTGCAGCACCTTGAGCACCGGCATTGAGGCCATGGTGGTGCAGTTAGGATTGGCAATGATGCCCTTGGGGAGCGGGAAAGCGTCCCGCACATCCCTGTTGTAGTTCACCTCGGACACCACCAACGGCACTTGCGTGTCCTTGCGCCACGCTGACGAATTGTCGATCACCGTCACTCCGGCGGCGGCGAAACGCGGCGCCTGCACCCGAGACATTGATGCACCGGCAGAGAACAACGCGATGTCTAGACCGGTGGGATCGGCCGTCTCGGCGTCTTCCACCTCGATCTTCTGGCCGCGAAAGGCCAACTTACGACCCTGGGACCGGGCTGAGGCAAAAAAACGCACGGAATCGGCCGGGAAATCGCGCTGGTCGAGCAGCGTGCGCATCACGTGGCCGACTTGGCCGGTGGCACCCACTACCCCGATTGCCAAACCTTTGGCACCCATTACTTCCCCGTCCCTGCGTACACGGTCGCCTTGTCCTCGCCACCGAGCCCGAACGCCTCATGCAACGCACAGACGGCCTTGTCTAGTTCGGTATCACGGCACAGCACCGAGATCCGGATTTCCGAGGTGGAGATGAGCTCGATGTTGACCCCAACAGCAGCCAGCGCCTCGCAGAAGGTCGCCGTGACCCCAGGGTGACTGCGCATGCCGGCGCCGATCAAAGATACCTTGCCGATATGATCGTCATAGAGCAGCTGGGTGAAGCCGATCTCGTTGCTGAGCGAATCCAGCTTGGCCACCGCGATGGGTCCGCTATCGCGGGAGCAGGTGAAAGTGATATCGGTCTTGCCGTCTTCGACCTTGGATACGTTTTGCAACACCATATCGATGTTCACGTCAGCGTCGGCGACAGCTCGGAACACTTTGGCCGCGTAACCCGGGATGTCGGGTATCCCGACGATGGTCACCTTGGCCTCGCTGCGGTCGTGCGCGACTCCGGTCAGTATGGGGTCTTCCATAGGTACGTCCTTGATCGATCCAACGATTACAGTACCTGGTTTGTCAGCATACGACGACCGGACATGCACCGGAATGTTCTGGCGGCGTGCGTATTCCACGCAGCGCAGCATCAACACTTTGGCGCCGCAAGCCGCCATCTCGAGCATCTCCTCGAAGGTCACGGTGTCGAGCTTGCGGGCATTGTGCACGACCCGCGGGTCGGCGCTGAAGACTCCGTCCACGTCGGTATAGATCTCGCATACGTCGGCGCCTAATGCCGCGGCCATGGCGATTGCGGTGGTGTCCGAGCCGCCGCGGCCCAGCGTGGTGATATCGCGGGTGTCCTGGCTAACGCCCTGAAATCCGGCGACCAACACGATCCGCCCTTCGTCGAGCGCGAACTGCAGCCGGGTCGGTGTGACATCGATGATTTTGGCGTTGCCGTGGGTGCCGGTGGTGATGACACCAGCTTGCGAGCCGGTGAACGAGCGAGCCTGGGCGCCGAATGATTCGATCGCCATGGCCACCAGCGCATTGGAGATGCGCTCCCCCGCGGTCAGCAGCATGTCCAGCTCGCGAGCTGGCGGCTCCGGGCATACCTGCTGCGCTAGATCTAGCAGGTAGTCGGTGGTGTCGCCCATCGCGGAAACCACCACAACGATGTCATTGCCCTGTTTTTTGGTTTGAACGATGCGCTCAGCAACACGGCGAATCCGATCGGCGTCGGCCACCGAGGATCCACCGTACTTCTGTACGACGAGCGCCACTGTTGCACTGCCTTTCTGGTTATCTCCCTGGCTAGTAGGTCCAGAACAGAATACGTGGGGATGGCACTGCGACGATGCATACCATGCGTCGAGCACCGTGCGCTCACCGGCACCTCGCAGCGGATGGAGTCAGCATAGTTATGCAGCAAGCTGGGGATGTCAACAAGATCTGTCGACTGGGCCTGAAACCCTTTCTAGAACCTAATTAATCGGCGTACTATATGGGTATTTGAGCGGAAATCCATAAACTCCCCGGCGATCGCGATACGTCGCGCATCCCTGGTGGTGGGAATCGCCGGATCCTGCTTGGCGGGAAACAGCACATGTCATTTGCGGTCACGGCCCGGAGTTAGTGCTGGCAGTGACACAGGATTTGCAGGGTATCGGCTCGCTGGTGGGCGCAGCACAGGGGTAACGCTGGCACCAACGGTCAACTGTACGGCAGGCCGATCCGACCCCAGTGCCTACGGCTGAGACTTGGTGCACATGCCGAAGCTCAGTCTGTGGTTTGGCAGCGACGCCCATCGCGGTATAATGCAGATCGTGCTGCAGGTACTCCTTCTCGAACGCCGCGGCGGGGTCTGATGTAGACCGGCTTCCCGTCGTGGGAGTTCACTATGCGCCGGTCTGAGGTTCCTTCTCACATCCCGGAGCAAGTATTGTGGCCAGCTTTTCTGAGGCTTTGAGCCAGGAGTCAGCAAATGCCTACAAATCGGCGCCCACCGTCACCAAGCCCATGGGCCCGCCCAGTCCCGGCCAACCCCGGTGGAATCCCCAACGAGCTACATTAATGCCGGTCTGCCGGTACCGGCCGTTCGCCGAGGAAGTCGAGCCTATCCGGCTGGCTGACCGCACCTGGCCCGACCGCGTCATTGATTGCGCACCTCTATGGTGTGCGGTGGATCTGCGGGACGGCAACCAGGCACTGATCGACCCGATGAGCCCTGTATGCAAACGCCGCATGTTCGACCTGCTGGTTCGCATGGGCTACAAGGAGATCGAGGTAGGGTTCCCATCGGCCAGCCAAACTGACTTCGACTTCGTTCGCGAGATCATCACCGAAGGCGCCATTCCGGACGACGTCACTATCCAGGTGCTGACCCAATGCCGACCTGAACTGATTGAACGCACCTTCGAAGCCTGCGAAAACGCGTCGAGGGTTATAGTGCACTTCTACAATTCAACGTCAATTCTGCAGCGCCGCGTGGTTTTTCGCGCCGACCAAGCCGCAGTACAGGCCATCGCGACCGACGGTGCTCGTAAGTGTGTCGAAGAGGCGGTCAAGTACCCGGGCACGCACTGGAGATTCGAGTATTCACCGGAATCCTATACCGGAACCGAGCTGGAATACGCCAAACAGGTGTGCGACGCTGTCGGCGAAGTCATTCAACCGACACCGGAAAACCCGATCATTTTCAACCTGCCTGCCACCGTGGAGATGGCCACCCCCAATGTCTACGCCGATTCTATCGAGTGGATGAGCCGCAATCTGGCCAACCGAGAGTCCGTCATCCTAAGCCTGCATCCACACAACGACCGCGGAACCGCCGTCGCCGCAGCCGAATTGGGCTATCACGCCGGTGCCGACCGAATCGAGGGCTGCTTGTTCGGTAACGGGGAACGCACCGGCAACGTGTGCCTGGTAACGCTGGGGCTGAACCTGTTTTCCCGCGGTGTGGACCCCCAGATCGACTTCTCCAATATCGACGAGATCCGGCGAACGGTAGAGTATTGCAACAAGTTGCGGGTGCACGAACGTCACCCCTACGGGGGAGATCTCGTCTACACCGCTTTCTCTGGCAGCCATCAGGATGCCATCAACAAGGGCCTAGACCAGATGAAGATCGATGCGGACGCCGCCGACTCCAATGTCGACGACATCCTGTGGCAGGTGCCGTACCTGCCGATCGACCCGCACGACGTCGGCCGCACCTACGAGGCAGTGATCCGGGTCAACTCGCAGTCCGGTAAGGGAGGCGTGGCTTACATCATGAAGACCGACCACGGTCTGGAATTGCCGCGACGGCTGCAGATCGAGTTTTCTCGAGTGATCCAGAAAATCAGTGAGGGCGAAGGAGGCGAGATCACACCCAAGGAGATGTGGGACTTGTTCTTCAAGGAGTACCTCGCACCGGTGCAGCCGTTAGAACGCATAAAGCAGCGGGTCAATGCCGCAGAGGAAGACGGCGGCAGCACCAGCATTGCCGCTACCGTCAAGATCAACGGCGAAGAGACCGAAATTAGCGGGGTCGGCAACGGCCCACTGGCCGCTTTCATCGACGCGCTGGAACACGTCGGCTTACATGTGGCCGTCCTGGATTATTCCGAGCACGCGATGAACGCCGGCGATGACGCGCAGGCTGCTGCATACGTCGAGGTGTCGGTACATGGGCACACAGCATGGGGTGTGGGCATTGCACCGTCGATCACTACAGCGTCGCTGCGTGCCGTCGTCTCAGGGATCAACCGGGCAATGTCCGGCTAAGACTCAGTAACAGGCACCGGTGACGGCTCTTCCCTAACTTCAAGGCTCCATTTGTCATCGGCGTGCCTGGCCCATCCGGGCCAGGCGGTCTGTTCGGCACACAGAGGATATCGGGAACGAACGGTCTCAGCGGGTTTACTCGAGTTACCTAATTCATCAAAACAGTGTGACTTGCTCGTCGGTAACCGCGGCACTAGTGAATTCATCCAGGAAAGTACCACAGACGACAGCGCGAACGTAGTCCATGAATTGCTCTCAGAAACCACCGGCACATCCAATTGCCTGGCGAGATAACCCTTACTCTGCGCGGGAGTGGCTTCGTTGCAAATCACCAGCGAGGTCTCGCGGTCAACAGCCTCTCAGTAGGCCAGCCCAGCGTGCAGGATTCACTCGACAAGTTCTTCCTGGGTGCGTGCCAACTCAGCGGCCAGGTCCACCCGCATGCCTTGGGGGTCAGCGGCCTACCGCCAACGTATCTCCCCAGGTTGAGATACGGACACAGCATGCGGGCAACCAACACCTTCAACGGTCGCAGCCCATCGTGAACCGCCCGGGCGTTGTGCCAGACCGTCAGAAACCACAAGTCGAGTTGGTGTCCCCGTTTGAACACCATCGCCAATACCCTGGTCAAAACCATAGCATAGCCGAAGGCATCATGCGACCGCTTCTTGGGGATACCCCAGTGGTGCGCCGCGAACGCCTCGAGTCTCGGAATATCAGATCCCCAGGCCTAACCGCTAGACCATAGTACATGGCACTGTCGACGAAGAGTTCAGCTCCCAAGATCTCGGCCTCCGCGGCGAGAAATGCGTAGGCGAACGCAACATTGCTCGCCACCAGCGTGCTGTCGAGCAACACCTCGGACATGTCACCGACCATGTCAGCAATTGAGACGGACTCGAGCATGGCGGCCGTCAGGCGATGCACGTGGGTGGGACCCGAGATTAAGCAAGCTGACCAGGGACCACTCCACACGTCCGTCGACATCAAAGCCGAGTACGGCAAGGCTGATTATCTGGGCCAACCAAACCCGGACGAAAATCCGACAGCTCGACCTGTCCGACGAGGACAGCCCAACCCGCATTCGGCTCGCTGGCCGACCCCAAAGCGTCGGGTTCATTAACTGCAGTATTACAGTCGAGCCGACATCAACGGTGGCGTTGCACGTCGTGTTGGCCCGCAAATATTTTAGGGCGACCCGCTGCACCCAACGCAAGCGCTGCGCTTGCGATCGCCCTAAACTGCACAGGTGTTTACCGTCCGCGCACGTCTAGCCCTGGCCGCCGGAGCAAGCGCGCGGTGGACATCACAGATCACCGGACGCGGAGCTGGGACAATGATCGGCGGCCTGGTGGCGATAACCCTGGACCGCTCAATTCTCAGCCAGCTCGGAGCGGGCCGGCGCATCATCGTCGTCACCGGCACCAACGGCAAATCGACGACCACCCGGATGACTGTGGACGCGTTGAGCACACTGCCCCCCGGCTCAGTGGCCACCAATGCTGAAGGCGCCAACATGGACGCTGGCCTAGTGGCCGCGCTGGCCGCGAATCGTGCCGCCAAACTCGCAGTCCTCGAGGTCGACGAGATGCATGTGCCGCACGTCGCCGATGCTCTAACACCTTACGTCGTCGTACTGCTTAACCTGTCGCGTGACCAGCTGGACCGCGTAGGCGAGATCAACGTGATCGAACGCACGCTGCGCACCGGCCTGGCCCGGCACCCGACGGCAATCGTCATCGCCAATTGCGACGACGTGCTGATGACCTCGGTCGCCTACGACAGTCCGAACGTGGTTTGGGTGGCCGCGGGCGACACCTGGCCGAACGACTCGGTCAGCTGCCCCCGCAGCGGCGAAGTCATCGTCCGCAACAACGGACATTGGTATTCCACCGGCGCCGATTTCAAGCGACCCAGCCCACACTGGTGGTTCGACGACAACACCTTGTATGGGCCCGACGAGTTGGCGCTACCGATGCGGCTGGCGCTGCCCGGATCGGTGAATCGCGGCAACGCCGCCCAGGCGGTGGCCACCGCCGTCACGCTAGGTGCCAACGCCACAACAGCAGTAGCAGCAGTGTCCAAGGTCAACGAAGTTGCCGGACGATACCGGAGCGTACGGATCGGTGAACACACCACCCGGATCTTGCTAGCCAAGAATCCGGCGGGCTGGCAGGAGGCGCTGTCGATGGTGGACACACAAGCCGCTGGAGTGGTCATCTCAGTCAACGGGAAGGTGCCTGACGGTGAGGATCTGTCGTGGTTGTGGGATGTGCGTTTCGAACACTTCGAGAAGATCCCCGTGGTAGCCGCTGGCGAACGCGGCACCGACCTAGCGGTGCGCCTGGGATATGCAGGCGTGGAACACACTCTGGTGCACGACACCGTAGCCGCGATCGCCTCGTGCCCACCCGGGCCGGTGGAGGTCATCGCCAACTACACCGCGTTCCGTCAGCTACAACGCAGGTTGGCGCGTCATGGCTGACTCGACGGTGCGGATCGGGCTAGTGTTGCCCGACGTCATGGGCACCTACGGCGACGGCGGCAACGCCGTGGTGCTGCGACAACGGTTGCTGTTGCGAGGTATCGCGGCTGAGATTATCGAGCTGACGCTCGCCGATCCGGTGCCCGAATCACTGGACCTTTACACGCTGGGCGGCGCGGAGGATTACGCGCAGCGGCTGGCCACAAGACACCTGCTGCGGTATCCGGGCCTGCAGCATGCAGCCAGTTACGGCGCACCAGTGTTGGCTATCTGTGCAGCTATACAAGTGCTCGGCCAATGGTATGAGACATCGTCCAGGGAACAAGTCGACGGCGTGGGCTTGCTGGATGTGACTACCACACCGCAAGATGTGCGCACCATCGGCGAACTGGTCAGCACGCCGTTGCTGACCGGTTTGAACCAACGCCTAAGCGGCTTCGAAAACCACCGCGGTGGCACCGTGCTGGGCCCCGCGGTGACGCCACTGGGCGCGGTGGTCAAGGGAGTCGGCAACCGGGTCGGTGACCACTTCGACGGCGCCATTCAGGGCAGTGTGATAGCGACCTACATGCACGGACCATGTCTGGCCCGTAATCCCGAGCTTGCCGACCTATTGTTGAGCAAAGTGGTAGGTGAGCTGGAGCCACTAGAGCTGCCCGAGGTGGAGTTGCTGCGCCGTGAGCGACTGGCGGCTCGCTAGGCCTTCCAACCCCTGGCGAGCAGCGCGTTACGCACGCGAACCAGCACTGCGTTGGATTTATCTTGGGCAATTACGCAGGTAATAACCTGACTTAAGTCTTCCAACTTACGTAGCCGTCGCTGGTCGCTGGGTATATTGCCGGCAATCGCTGCGATGGTGGTCACTGTCATTATTCATTATTCAACGGCTACCTCCATCCCTCCCCGCCCATATAAGTACGCCTACCGGATAAGTACGCCTACCGGACGTCAGTTTTCCTAGACCGACCGGTATTTGCGTGGTGAGAACGGGCAGGTTGGCGTCGATCAACCACAAAAGTAACCAACTCTCTTTGGAAGACGCGGCACCCGGATAGACGAGCGCAAGCACCACGCGTAGCCGTCGCAGACCCCATGCATCCGAGTACCACTCTGGCAAACAACAGCACATTTTCGCCCGAAAACGGGGTCTACCCGCATGAGAGCGTCGAGCTGCGCCACCACCGGCCCGCGCGACAGAAGCCGACCGCGATCATAAGCTGTGCGGGCCAACGTAGTAACCGGCAACCCGACCCGACACGGAATGATCTGGTCGTCGACCACGGTCTCGTTGCGAGACGATAGGCCGCGTTGTGGCCGGGCGCTGGGCACAACCAATTCGACAGCAAAGCCGTCGCCCACCCACTGCGCACCACGAATCGCGGAGACAGCGACGCCGGCAAGGACCGCCTTTTGACCACGCAAAGAAAGCCGGGAGCCGGTAACTCAGCCACCCAACGTGAATGCCGGAGCACCTCGGCAGGTAAATGCCGTGTTAGACCGCGTCATGCCAACGCTAAAGTTCATGTACGGTCATCCAGTCAGCGGTAATGACCTCACCGGCCAATAAACAATAAAGACTTTCCCCATGCAAGCATGCTAACTACCGGCTATCGACATTCCCCAGATCGACGTTTTGCATATAACACCCGAGAGAGTGCCTACAAAACATCGATTTCGGCGAAATCAGATCATCGCTCGCCGGCCGGTCAGCGCACGGCCGAGTGTCAGCTCGTCGGCGAACTCCAGGTCACCGCCCATCGGCAACCCGGACGCGATCCGCGTCACGGTCAAGCCGGGTATATCGCGCAGCATCCGAACCAAATAGGTGGCGGTTGCCTCACCCTCGGTATTGGGGTCGGTGGCAATGATCACCTCTGTAATGTCCACATCGTCGACCCGCTCACCGATGCGGCTTAGCAATTCGCGGATCCGCAGCTGGTCGGGGCCAACTCCGGATAGCGGATCAAGCGCACCACCCAACACGTGATAGCGGCCGCGGAATTCGCGGGTGCGCTCCACGGCCTGGACATCTTTCGGTTCCTCAACAACACACACCACAGATGCATCTCGACGGGTATCAGAACAAATTCTGCATCGCTCATCGTCAGAGACATTGCCGCACACCGCACAGAACCGCACGCCATCGCGAACCGCCACCAACACGGCGGTTAACCGGTCGATATCTTGCGGTTCAGCCGATAACAGATGAAAGGCGATGCGCTGCGCGCTTTTAGGTCCAATACCAGGCAGCTTGCCAAGCTCATCGATCAGATTCTGGACCGGCCCCTCAAACATATCGATGCAAGTCAGGTGCCTGGCATGTAAGTCGGTGGGGTTGGCGGCGGTGCCGTCGGACGCATGGCGCTGGTCAGCGCGCCCAAACGCTCCTGAGCCAGTTTGGTGACTTGTTTGGAAGCATCGGCCATAGCGCCGACGATCAGGTCCTGTAAGGTCTCAATGTCGCCGGGGTCGACGACCTTAGGATCGATGGCAACACTAACCACTTCTCCACTGCCTTTGACAACAACCTTGACCAAGCCCCCACCAACCTGACCATGCACTTGCGCGTTCACGAGCTGTTGTTGGGCTTCCAGTAACTTCTGCTGCATCTGCTGCGCCTGGGCGAGCAGAGCCGACATATCACCTCCGGGTTGCATGACAGTTCCCTCGCATCTTGGTCTCGAGTTGGTTTCGCCTACGGATATTAGGGCGATTTGAAACCCCGAGCCTAAACTGCACCAGGCTAGCTTTGCGCCGTGAACGCACGAATCAGCCTCCATATCGGGTTCCGAATGGTCATAAGTCTATTAGTCACGGCCTTGGCGACGATCATCCCGACCGCGGTGGCCTATCCATCTAATCCCGCCAATATAGCTGGTATGGTTGTGTTCATCGATCCCGGCCACAACGGCTCCAATGACGCATCCATCCGCCGCCAGGTACCCACAGGTCGTGGCGGCACCAAAGACTGCCAGGCCAGCGGCACGTCAACGAACAGTGGCTATCCGGAGCACACTTTTACCTGGAACACCGCGCTGCAGGTGCGCTCCGCGTTAAACGACCTGGGTGTGTGGACCACCCTGTCACGCGGAGACGACACTGGGCTGGGCCCGTGCGTCGACGAACGAGCCAACATGGCCAATGCGTCGCACCCCAATGCGGCCGTAAGCCTGCACGGTGACGGCGGCCCGGCGTCCGGCCGGGGCTTTCACGTGATCTACTCTGCGCCGCCGCTCAACCCGGTGCAGGCCGGGCTGTCGGTGCAGTTCGCCCGAATCATGCGCGACCAGTTGCAGGCCTCGGGCATTCCGCCGGCTAACTACATTGGCCAGGGTGGTCTGTGCGGGCGCTCCGATATGGCTGGCCTAAATCTGGCTCAATATCCGTCGATCCTGGTCGAGTTAGGGAACATGAAGAATCCAGCAGACTCGGCAGTGATGGAGTCGTCCGAAGGCAGGCAGAAATACGCCGACGCTGTGGTCCGAGGCATCAGGAGCTTCCTTGCTACCCAGAGCCGGGCGCGCTGACCCCCCCGCTGGGACTAACGTTCCAACTCGTTCTTCAGGTTGGCCAACACCTCGGCCTGGATCTTCTTAAGCCCCAGCGGCGCAAAGGTCTTTTCAAAAAATCCTTTGACACCGCCCGCACCGTTCCATGCCGTCTTCATCGCCACGCTGGACCCCGGTCCCGCTGGAGCAACCGTCCAGCTAGTTACCATCGACGAGTTCACGTCCTTTTCAATGACTGTGTGGCCCGCGACATCAACGTTGACCTGCACATCGCGAACACGTGATCTGGTGACCTGCAACTTCCACTTCACGACGGTACCCGGCCCTTGACCGCCCTGCAACACCTGATACTCATCATACTGCGGTGACAGAATTTTTGGGCGCATCTTCTGATAGTCTGCTACCGCAGCAAGTATGGCTGCGGGCTCAACATTGATCAAGATCGTGCTGACTGCGCTCACCGGTCCCATCAGGCGCAACTCCTTTGTTGTGATTACGGTGCCCTCGCACTTGGTCAGAGGATCGGTGCGGGGAGTGTGTTCGGAGACTAGGGTATATGTGGTGCCTGTCCAAGAACCTGCACTGGTTGCCCACACATCTGGTGTCGAGCGGTTGTTGGCGAGCTTTAGATCTATGCCCGTCACGTCGCCCGTACGACTCACCAAGCCCACCTCAAACCTGTTCCGCACCCGAGCTAAACGCGATGCACCCGGCTTGGATGCATCGGGACTGACCGGTGTCATCGGTATCGACACCGAAACCCGCACCGCCGACGTGGCCGGCATGTGCACCTACGAGAACCTGGTAGCCGCAACCTTGCCTTACGGTCTTTTGCCACTGGTGGTTCCGCAACTGAAGACTATCACCCTCGGCGGTGCAGTCACCGGGCTGGGCATCGAATCGACCTCGTTTCGCAATGGCCTACCACACGAATCGGTGCTGGAAATGGATATCCTCACCGGAGCTGGCGAATTACTCACAGTATCTCCAGAACAGCACGGCGACTTGTACCGCGCCTTCCCCAATTCCTATGGGACGCTGGGATATTCAACACGGCTTCGGATCGTTCTGGAGCCTGTCGCACCCTTTGTAGCACTGCGACACATCCGATTTCACTCGTTGACCGCAATGGTCACGACGATGAAACGCATCATCGACACCGGCGGACGCGACGGCGTACCAGTCGATTATCTGGACGGTGTGGTGTTCAGTGCTGACGAAAGCTACCTATGCGTGGGTAAACGGACCACAACCCCGGGACCTGTCAGCGATTACACCGGACAACACATCTACTACCGGTCGATCCAACACGATAACGACGTTAAAGAAGACCGGTTGACGATCCACGATTACGTGTGGCGCTGGGACACCGACTGGTTTTGGTGCTCGCGCGCATTTGGCGTGCAGAACCGGCAACTGCGGCGCTGGTGGCCGCGCCGCTACCGACGTAGTAGCGTGTACTGGAAGCTGATGGCTGCCGACCGGCGCTTTGGCATTGCTGACTGGATAGAGGCGCGCCATGGCCGTCCACCGCGGGAACGAGTGATGCAGGACGTCGAGCTGCCGATTGAAAGAACCTGCGAGTTCTTGGAGTGGTTCTTAGGCAGTGTGCCCATTGCTCCGATCTGGTTGTGCCCGTTGCGGCTTCGCGACCACAACAGTTGGCCGCTATATCCGATCCAACCAGGACGCAGCTACGTAAACGTTGGGTTCTGGTCCTCGGTGCCGGCTGGCGTCACCGAGAATGCGACCAACAGGACAATCGAAGCCAAGGTCAGTGCGCTCGATGGGCACAAGTCGTTGTATTCCGATTCCTTTTATACCCGTGAGGAGTTTAACGAGCTTTATGGGGGAGAATCCTATAATGCCGTGAAGAAAATATACGACCCCGATTCACGCCTTCTCGACCTTTATGCAAAGACGGTGCAACGACGATGACCACAACCAGAGATCCCGAACGTTTCACCCAAATTTCTGGTGGCAAACTGACCATGGCCGAGATTCTGGCAGTCTTGACCGCAACTGGACGACAGCCACTGAAGTTCACCGCGTATGACGGTAGTACCGCAGGCCACGATGAAGCCGAAATAGGTCTGGACCTATGCAGCCCCCGCGGCGCCACCTACTTGGCCACGGCTCCCGGTGAGCTCGGTATTGCGCGCGCATATGTAGCAGGTGACCTGCAGGCCCGCGGTGTCCATCCCGGTGATCCCTACACGCTGCTAAAAACACTGACCGACAGAGTCCAATTCAAACGTCCACCACTACGCGTACTAGCCAGTGTCGTCCGCTCGCTTGGTGTTGAGCATTTGCTGCCCATCGCACCACCTCCGCAGGAGACACCTCCCCGGTGGCGCCGGATCACTGACGGCCTACTGCACAGTAAGGCTCGTGACGCCGAGGCCATCCGCCATCACTACGACCTCTCCAACCGGTTCTACGAATGGGTGCTCGGGCCCTCGATGACATATACTTGCGCAGTTTATCCGAACGCCGAGACGACGTTGGAGGAGGCGCAGGAAAACAAATACCGGCTGATCTTCGAGAAGCTGCGGTTGCAGCCCGGTGACCGGCTGCTCGATGTCGGCTGCGGCTGGGGCGGCATGGTGCGCTACGCCGCCCGACGCGGAGTCCGGGTCATCGGTGCGACGCTGTCGGCCGAACAAGCGAAGTGGGCTCGAAAAGCGATTGACAACGAGGGGTTGGCAGAGCTGGCACAAGTGCGTTATTCCGACTATCGCGACATACGCGAGAAGGAATTCGACGCCGTTTCGTCGATCGGACTGACCGAGCACATCGGCGTGAAGAATTACCCCACCTACTTCAACTTCCTGAAGTCGAAGTTGCGCACCGGCGGTCTGCTGCTTAATCACTGCATCACCCGATGCGACAACAAGTCGACCGCCTTTGCTGGTGGATTCACCGACCGTTACGTCTTCCCCGACGGGGAACTAACCGGCTCGGGACGCATTACCACCGAAATCCAAGAGGTCGGTTTGGAGGTGCTGCACGAAGAGAACTTCCGGCATCACTATGCGATGACGCTGCGCGACTGGTGTCGCAACCTCGTCGAGCATTGGGACGACGCGGTTGCCGAGGTCAGCCTACCCATCGCCAAGATCTGGGGTTTGTATATGGCAGCATCGCGTGTGGCCTTTGAACGAAACAACCTTCAGCTGCATCACGTACTGGCAACGAAAGTTGACGTCTGGGGTAACGACAGCCTACCGACGCGGCCTTGGTGGACGCCTTAGTCTTCAACCGCGTCAGTCAGCCATTTATCGATACGGCGTGCACCCAGTTCGTTTTGCAACAGTTCGAGCGCAACCTCTTCCGGGTCGCTACGTGGCGCTGATGGGTCTCTGCGGCCGGCTTCGGCTGGCATGCCCTCATCGTCGTGCTGCTGGACAGAATCCACGTCAAGGACAGAAGCTTTCTCCTGGGTAGGCTGTGCAACTACTCCTTCGCAAGCGGGTGGTACACTCATAGCAGGCATGGGTGCGCCGACCTCACATCGCACCCGCCAGTTCACACCCAGCGCATCTTTAAGCGCTTCAGCGACAACATCTACATTGTGCTGTTCAGACAGCCGCTTGGCCAGTGGTGCTGATCCGTGGGTCAACACCAAGGTGTTGTCCTCAACCGCGTGGACGATCGCGCCCGCCAGCATCACCTCGGTAGTGCGGCTGCGCTGGCGCACCTTCTCGCGCACCGTCGGCCACATGGTTCGTACCGCGGCCGCATTGGGTTCACCCATGATAGGGGTTGGCTCAGCGGCAGCTGGCGGCGAAGCCAGTTTGGAAGGCTGAGCATCCGCAGCGGACCGGGAATCCGGGGAAGCCAAGCAAGACTGGGGAGGGGGACTAGGCCGGGCAACCTTCTCGGCGGGCGCTGACTGAAGCGGGTATGCTGCCCTGGCGGGGATCGACATGTCCAGCCGGGCCTCGATTCGCTCGACCCGTTGCAGCAGCGCCGACTCGGCGTCCGTGGCCGAGGGCAGCAGCAGCCGCGCGCAAACCACTTCGAGCAGCAGACGCGGCGCAGTTGCACCACGCATCTCCCCCAACCCGGCCTGTACTACCTCAGCGTAACGGGTCAAAGTCGCAGGTCCGATTCGGACCGCTTGCTCCCGCATACGGTCCAGCACGTCCTCCGGCGCATCCACCACGCTACGGGCCGCCGCATCAGGAACCGCCTGCAGGACGATGAGATCGCGGAATCGCTCTAGTATATCGGTAGCGAAACGCCGTGGATCGTGGCCAGCATCGATCACCGATTCGACCGCACCAAACAATGCTGCCGCATCGTGAGCCGCGAGCGCATCGACAGCGTCGTCTATCAGTCCAACGTCGGTAGCACCTAGCAGATTCAGTGCCCGCTGGTAGGTCACGTGATCACCCTCCACGCCAGCCATCAGCTGGTCCAACACCGACAGCGTGTCCCGTGGGGAGCCGCCACCGGCCCGAATGACCAGAGGATACACCGCATCGTCGACAACGACGCCCTCCTGCTCACAGATGCGCCCGATCAACGCTCTCATGGTGCGCGGCGGCAGCAGCCGAAACGGGTAATGATGGGTGCGCGATCGAATCGTCGGCAGCACCTTCTCCGGCTCGGTGGTGGCGAAAATGAAGATCAAGTGGTCAGGCGGTTCCTCGACGATCTTGAGTAGCGCGTTAAAGCCGGCAGTGGTCACCATGTGCGCTTCGTCGACGATGAACACACGGTACCGCGACTGGGCCGGCGCGTAGAACGCGCGGTCACGCAACTCACGAGTGTCGTCCACGCCGCCGTGGCTGGCGGCGTCGAGCTCCACCACATCGATGTTGCCGGGCGCGTTGGGCGCTAACGACAAGCATGATTCACATACACCACACGGCGTGGCCGTGATCCCCTGCGCACAGTTTAGCGACCGCGCCAGAATGCGCGCCGAGGAGGTCTTTCCACAGCCACGCGGCCCGGAGAACAAGTAAGCATGGTTGATCCTGCCAGCTTCCAAAGCAATGGACAACGGCTCAGTGACATGCGCTTGCCCCACCACCTCGGCCAAGGCTGCCGGTCGATACTTGCGGTACAGAGCCACGTCAGCAGGCTACTCAGGCCCAATGACGATGCGGACCCCGGAGGGTCTGTTGAGAGGCAGGCAGTCAAGGCGAGCCGCTGACTAACGACCGGACGACGTCGAGGAGGCTAGCACCGGCCAGTGAGCAGCGACTCGGAAGCCGCCAGCAATGCACACGTCGCCAGCCCATCGACTGCATTACGTAAGTCCGACATCGACGGGAAACTCGGCGCTAACCGAATGTTCTTATCATCCGGATCTTTTCGGTACGGGAATGACGCACCCGCCTCGGTAACTGAAATGCCGGCAGCCTTGGCCAGGGCAACAGTCCGGCGCGCCGTTCCGGGTAGGACATCGAGGTTGATGAAATAGCCGCCCTTGGGCTTGGACCAGGAGGCGATGTTGGAGTCGCCGAGCCGCTGCTTCAGAATCTCTTCTACTAACGCGAATTTTGGCGCCAATATCTTCTGGTGGCGCAGCATGTGCAGACGGACCCCTTCAGCATCACCGAAGAAGCGCAAATGCCGTAACTGGTTGACCTTGTCGGGGCCAATCGACTTCTTCCCCGCGTATTGCAGGTACCAGGCGATGTTGCCAAGCGATCCGCCTAGGAAACTGACACCGCCACCGGCGAAAGTGATCTTTGAGGTGGACGTAAAAACGTAAGGCCGATGCGGATTGCCGGCTTTAGCAGCCAGCCCCAGCACGTCGATCTGGCGGATGAAGTCATGCGTCAAGGTGTGCACCGCGTATGCGTTGTCCCAGAACAACCGGAAGTCGGGTGCTGCCGTCCGCATCTGGACGAGCCGATGCACCGTTTCCCAAGAGTAGGTGACCCCGGTGGGGTTGCCGAACACCGGTACCGTCCACATACCCTTGATTGTGGGATCGACGACGACTAACTCTTCGATCAGATCAACGTCGGGACCGTCGTGGCGCATCGGAATCGGGATCATCTCGATGCCCATCGTCTCGGTAATGGCAAAATGCCGATCGTATCCGGGGACGGGGCACAGAAACTTGACGCTCGCTTCGTCCTTCCAGGGACGCGCCGAGTCCACACCGCCGTACAACACCGAGAAGACGACCAAATCGTGCATCAACTCCAGGCTGGAGTTGATGCCCGCGATCAGGTTGGGCACCGGAATGCCGAGCAGCTCAGCGAAGATAGCCCGTAATCCGGGCAAGCCGTGCAGCCCGCCGTAGTTGCGGGTGTCTACACCCTCAGAGTCACGGTAATTGTCTCCGGGCAAAGACAACAGCTGGTTGGACAGATTGAGCTGCTCTGGGGACGGCTTGCCGCGAGTCAGATCCAAAGCCAGCTTCCTGCTCTGCAGCTCCGCATAATCCTGCTGGTGGCGTACATGTACGGCCGCTAGCTCGTCAGGGCTGAGGGAATCGAACGACACCAATGGCACCCTTTCGCCGTCGAACACCGTGTTACATACGCAAGTCTTGGGCAGAACCTGAGCCATAAGAGCTGGTTACGACGCCCCCCGAGGGGGGACCCCGCGCACCCGACAGAGCCCATTGACCCTTGCTGCCTTCCGGCCCTAGGGGAGTTCACAGGATAGACGCCGCGCGAGGTCCATTGAGAGTCTAATACCATGGCGATCGCAAGTGTGGCGCAGCCGGGTGCAGCTGATCGTCAGTGTATTAGCTTTGGTTGGAGCGGGTGGCGGCCGCAACACACTCGACCCGGCCCAGCGGCTACCATAGCCACGGAGGATTCGCCTAGTGGCCTATGGCGCTCGCCTGGAACGCGGGTTGGGTTAACAGCCCTCGCGGGTTCAAATCCCGCATCCTCCGCACTCGGTCGTTGTTTCACCAGACACGACCATGTTCGATACCATTCTGGAGTCGGGTTCGTCACCTTTGGGGCGGCTTGAAGTCACCCGCACGAGGAGGGGTATGGGACGCAAGGTCGCCACACTATGGCACGCGTCATTTTCGATTGGCGCTGGCGTCCTCTACGTATATTTCGTGCTGCCCCGCTGGCCGGAGCTGATAGGCGAGACCACGCACACGTTGGGAACGACGTTACGCATCGTGACAGGCGTGCTGTTCGGCCTGGCCGCACTGCCAGTGGTTTTCACGCTGCTGCGTACCCACACAAACGAGCTCGGCATCCCGCAGCTGGCACTGTCCATCAGGAGGTGGTCGATCGTGGCCCACGTGCTGGCCGGGGTACTAATCGTGAGCACCGCAATCGGCGAGATCTGGCTCAGACACGATACCGCTGTACAGTGGTTGTTCGGGATTTATGGAGCCGCTGCAGCCAGCGTGGTAATCGGCTTCGTCGCTTTCTATTTGTCCTTCGTCGCCGCGCTGCCGTCGCCATCGCCGAAATCGATCAAACCACCGAAGAAAGCCAACCAACGACGCAGTCGCCGTCGGAAGGGTCGCAAGGACGACAAGGCTGAGGATGAAGAAGTCGATACTGGCGAGCGTAACAAGGCCGAAACGTCAGCGCAGACCGAAGAAGTCACCACGGAGAACCCGCAGCCAGTACCCGAATCGGGGGCACAGAAAAAAGAATCTGACGAGCTCCCAGTCGACAAGACCGAAGAGACCGACGAACTTCGGTGCGGACTGCACAACCGCCGCCCGACCGGCAAAGTGTCACATCAGCGTAGGCATGCACGCAACGTGATCGCGGTCGAGAATTAACGACCCAACTTAGCAGTCAATCACAGCGCCGCAGGTATTCAACGGAGTCGACTATGCTCTAACACGTGTGGGTCCCACAGTTGACGAGTCTCGTGCTCGATACCGGCCAGCCTCGCGAATCCGGTCTAACGTAGCCAACGTAGGAGCGCACAGCTGAACTTTCGTATGCCGATAGACATCGACTGAAATATCGTCAAGGTCTGACACCTTAGCAACGGACACCTAGGCGAGCTCTTCGATTACAGTGTGGTGGGCAAGTCCGACCCCAAACAACTTCTAGCCCGCCGATAGATACGGCCGCCGAGCAGCACCGTCCCCGCAAGCATAAAACACAACATCAAAGGCGACCCGGAGAAAACAACCACTCCGACGCGCACCTCGGCACGCCCGATCTGCGCATCGGGGCTCAGCAGGCGACAGCTGCACACGCAGGCCAGTACACACCCGCCCGCGATAGCGGCACACCATTGATTGCGGTCATGGTCGGGCCCAGGACAGCAAAACATAGCCTCAAACACGTTGGACAGGGCCGGCAGCAGCAGATCGATGTAGCCAACCCCGCTCCGCAGTACGCGGTTTAGCCCACCTCTAGCCCAGAACATCGAGCCAATATAGACGACTACGTCGAATACCCGGCCGCCAGAACATTGCAACTCGCGGATGGCCTCAGTCAGCTCGTCCAGCAGCTCAACATCGAGGGCATTAACGCGCCCCCACGAAAAAGCTAAGTACCCGCACCACTCCCACGGCTTGGATCTCAATCAATAACATCTTCCAGCACTGCCCCTGGCTAGCCCAATTCCCGGCTGCCGACCCGGAGCCAATGCTCCTCATGGTAGGCGAGCATGACCGGAATATCGGTGTTCTCGTCGTTGTGATAGCTCACGCACACCCGAATAGTAGCCGTCGGCGATCTAGAAGCAGAACGCTCGTCATGCAGTTGCCATGGATCAGCAAGATGAGCGACAGCAGCTCACTTTTTCTGATTTTGGCTAGATCCAAAACTACGTGAGGATTGTCAACAGGTGGCCTGCGCAGCTTGGCTGCCCAAAGAATGTCTTTGGCCTTCTTGCTCACAAAAGTTCCGGCCTATAACTAGCTCCGTCAACTCTCTGCGAGAGTGCATGTCCACAAGCACACCAAGGCAATCGTCTGCCGCCAAAAATCATGTCCCTCAGGATTGTCCAGCCATTTCACTCGCCATCCGATGCCTCCCTCCATCTGGCTCCCGTCACCCAACATCACTAAGCCGGCTGAAACGAAGCGCCCGCGTCGAGGCAGCGATCTACTGGGCTTGAACGCGGCTTCGGTGACCGTCGTAACGCAAGGTGGCACGACAGATCCACGAGCCCACCCAAAAAAATCGACTCCCTCACGTGCGACTGATTTGTCACACTCCCGCGGCAAACGTGGCCTCAGTCGACCCACCTAATCCCCTATACTGAATAGGTATAGGTGCCAAAAAGATATCGCGTCATGCATGGGAGCAACGGCAACGTCGGCAAAGCTCGCCGAAATCGATCGTTATCAACCCCGCGCTGGACCTGGTCGGGAGTTATGCCTGGTCGCCTAAAGAAAGCTGGCTGAAACGCGGGCGAACTAATCAGTATGCCGCCGCTGGGTGATGACCACCGCCGACGATGTCGACGCGCTATTCGCCCTCAAACCGGACCGCATGCTGTTACCACCCGAAGTAGATCGACGTCTACAAGTTAGTCCGCATCCGTAACCACCAGGACCAACATAGTGACGACGGCGTCTTTCATTACCGGGCTTAATGTGTTGGCGACGGTATGCAATCTGGTTGACAAAGTCACCGTAAACAAGGCCGCGGACACCGCTTTCTATGACTCACCAGCTGCCACGACGCCCGTGGGATTCCGCCAGCCGATCAACCCGCCCGAAGCTAACCTCAATTACTGCTCAGGGCATAACCATGTTCGGCGAAGCCGTACGGCTGGTGACCGACGCGCTCGGCGGCCAGCTCGACGAGATGCATTGCGTGGCCGAGTATGCGCAAACCACAACCGATCTCGGGCTAGGATCCTGTAAGATTGCCGCAGGATGCCTGGCCGGTGTCTATGCAACCTGGCAGGGAATAATTGGCGGCAAAGCTATGGTGGAGTTCAACGTCCGGTAGCGCAAAGGATACGCATTCAAGCCGTACTGAATGACCCGACCAAGAAGGTCGGGTCATTCAGTACGGCGGGCAGCCGACTGTAACGATCACGGTCGGCTTTCTGCCGCCGCCGTACCTCCGGGTCCAGGCTGAGACCATCGCCGACTTTGATAATGCTCGCGCATGTCATGACGGTAATATCCACCATCAACGCGATCCCGACCGACGTTGCCGCAGCACCGGACATCGTTACATACACCAATCTGCCACTGGCGCTTCCTACGCGGGGTAGTGTCAAACAGCTAGCCCACAACCCCCACGGCCTACGCATCCCCTGACGCTTGCCGTGGGCAAAGCCGGCTGCTCGCCGCCGAGCGAGCTTTTAGGTCGAACCAAGCGGCGGCACTTCGCGCGAGTCTTGATGGTGGGCGGCCTCGATTGCCTTACGCAGCGGACCAACCAAACCCGCGAATAACTCCATGTCGAAAAGCCTTGGTGTCACAAACCGGTTGTGTTGTAACCGAACGAACTGTGGGGTTCAGGATCCGCCCATTCGAGGGGTCCACCTAGCCCGATGTGACCAAAGCCTTTGAGTAAGCCCGGAATCGGCGATATGACGCCAGAGAAGTACACCCCGCGCCCAAGGCACTCGAAAACGGCAGAACAGCCTCTTTTCGGTGTGATGCAGTTAAACACCGGACTGCGCAGGTTCAGTTAAGACATCAGAGTCTGCGCCGGCCGGGTCGGCGAGCCGGCAGGAGGGCGACCAATATGCACGCCGTCGTTGCCGAAAACAGGTGTACAACCTCCTCGCGGATTAGCTGGCGCATGTCTTTGCCGGTCGCCACTGGTGCCAAACCAGGCCGCAATCATCCCTAAAATCAGCTGCTTACTACATTTTAACCCCCTGCAGTGATAGACCGCCGCAGCGGCGAAGCGCTGCTCCATACAGAGATGTTCCATCACCTCCGTCCTGATTACGCCGCTGAGATGCGGCAACCCGGATCGATGCCCCAGCACACCGCGAACCGTGATGTCAGCCTTACCGTGGACCACGCACGCTAGCCAGTCGTCGCAAACCTGGACGTCATAGGACAACTGATCCGCGGTCGGCTAGCCGATGAACCACCGTCGACGAGACACTCTTGGTCAACGAAAAACCATCGCGCCAGTGTCGGCCAGTCCAGATCTCCGTGCCGATAGCGATCGCGGTGATTACCCCTCCCAGACGTCTACGACGGGCCCGATTATAAATGTAAACTACCGTAGGACTCCGCCACCAAGCCACTGCCCTGAAAACAGTTGCGCGAACAACTTGATGACGTTTGCGAAATGTGGGTCTGCAACACCGGACACACTGCGCAGTAAGCCATCGCCGGTGACTAGGAGACGCCGCCGATGTCATTGCGCTGCGCGGACCCGCCTCCTCAGCCGAGCCACCGCGGGAACGGCATGTCCCCGAACCGATGCCATCCCGAGGATGGCGTTATCAGTAACTACTACCCGCAACTTGGATCTAGTTTGACGATTACCAGCCGGGTGTCCAGCTGAAGCGAGCTAAATCTGCCAAACTCAGTCACGCCGCCCAGTAAATAACGCAATTAACATAACAATAGCGGATTTAATCGGGATAAGGCCACGAACCGACGTGGTTAGAGATATGTGGACGTTATCAATTTGGATAAGAGCCAAATGGTCACCGTGAGATTACGGTAACCGTGGGCGTCGCAGCGGTTATAGCAACTTGAGTGCCGCTGAGCTTGCCTGCGCCAACAGCGACTGCCGACCCTTGGCCCGACATCGATTTGGTGTTCACTCAGCAAACCGACGAACTGCCTGGCATTGGCGGCAGCCTAAGTAAGACCTTTCATGAACTCAGTGTACAGTGAAGCTGGGTCCAGATCAATTATCAATTGAAGCCTACGGTAAAATGCCTCGCCAGAGGCGACTTAAGGAACAGGATTCCTCCATCACGGTCATCGACGGGATCCGCGACGTGAGCTCTCATGCTGAGTATATGGCAGCGAATTGCCCCAAAACCAGGAAGATGCTGAGTGTATATGCACAAGGCGCAGCCGTGGCTGGATATGCCATTTCGGCCGCCATCCCCACCAGGAATATCTGCCGCGCCGCAGTGATGCTTTTTGGAACACCGTCAGATTATTTCCTGCAGCAGTACGGCGCGCCGCCGATCGCCATCGGCTTGCTGTATCAGCCCAAGACCCTCAAGTTGTGCGCTGTAGGCGATGCGATTTGCGGTGAGGGCGGCGGCCCCATCGCTCACGCACTCTAGCGTACGTAGACAGCATGGTAGACCAAGCTGCGGACTACGTCGCAAATCACTTGTAACTTGCAATTTCTTTTCCCCACAAAGTAATTCATGTCGTTGCTGTAGCGCTCGAGCAGGTAGGGTCGTTGGGCGACATATTGGCCAACTAACCAGACTTCGAGGTAACTAAACGTTATAGGTTCTGCTCAGGAGGGTGAGTGTATTCCTCACGAGGGGGCGAATGCTTGAGCCAGTTCCTGAACCGAAGAAGCCGATTAATCACAATACCGATCGCCAGGAGCACTAGCGTCGGTCACCACAATTGCGGTAGTCACGCACTCCATATTGACAGGACGACACCGCGGTGGTTGTCTTTGGTTGCCCGCAAGTCAATAATTAAAGTGAAACGACTTTGTGTTGGTCGCTTTAGGCAGAGTGTCCCTCGTCACACTGCATGAACCAGCAGCACTGCCACCGCGTACATCCATTCGGCCAGCGGTTTTCTCTTCACCACCACCTGGCCCGATAAAATTTCCTCAAAATAATGTCGGCGGCCATCTGTACCGTAAAGACCGTGCACACCAACACTCTGCTTCTCTTATATCATACGCCGGTTGTTGACCCGGAACCAGGCGGAAGCTGGCAGACCACGACATCGCCCTAGGAACTTCACGTCGTCGATGCCGTCACAGTCCCTCACCCAAGATGGTGCTACTTGATAATGGCTTCGGCGCCTTCCTCGCGTTGTCTAAACCCCACCATCGTCAATGTCGCGTTTCCCGACATTCAGTAGTATTTCCTGCAATAGAATCAACAGCCTGTCATGGGTGTTCAATGCCTACAACATCGTCTTCGCTGCATTCTTGGTGGCCGCGAGTAAGCTCGTTGACCTAACTGGGACACTGGCGGTTGCGCATATTCGGCGTGGTGTTCTTCACGGTCACCTCTGGCCTGTGCACTGTTAGGAAGCTGATTGCATTTCAGGTGCGGCAAGGTATTGGTGCAGCAGTTCTGGCACCGGCATCACTCAAGCTAGTCGTCGAGGCCTTCGACGATAATCGGCGCGCGCATGAGATAAACATGGGGGACGTGGTGGGAGCCATTTGCCGCGGGCCTCGATCCGCCGGTGAGCGGTGCCCTAATGGAGGCGTTGCAGTAGTTGGTGGGTGTTCCTGGTGAATCTTCCGCTGGGCGTTGCTAACGTGCTGGCCTGGTCAACACATGCTGGTAAAGAGCCGGGCCGTTGGATGGCGCCGGGTGCCCAATTTGCATGGCGCGCCACTGCTGGGCATCGCGCTGAGCCTGCTAACCCTGGGGCTGATCAAGGGTAAGGACTTGAGATATTGGAATGTTGGGTCGACCCGTACCGATGATCGGGGTTTTGGTGGCAGCAACGCTAGTAATGGTCGAATTGTGATGCGCTCGCGATACCCCACCCGACACCACTGATTAACCCCGCGTTATTGCGCATGCGGTCGTTAGCGGCCGGCAGTGTACTCACCACCATCGGCTGCGTCGGGTTCTACGCCTACCTGCTGACACACATGCTGTTCCTAAAAACTACGTCTGGGCATACCTCGTTGCTGCTTCCGGGCTTGCCGTGGCCCTCGCCGTATTCTCACTACCGCGGTTGCGCGGCGTACTGAGCCGCGCCGCCGACCGACATGGGTATCGCCTGATCATCACTGCCAGTGTGCTGTTTTGGGCTGCCGGGCTGGCCTGTTACCTAGAGCGTGTCGGGTCCAAGTCCGACTTCCTCGGTGAATAGTTGCCCGGACAGATATTGCAGTTAATCGGGTGGGCGCCACGTTCCCACTGCTGAGCAGCGCCTACCTGGCCGGGCTGGCCGCAGAAGGCAACTATGCTACCGTTTCGGTCGTGATCGGCACCATCCGCACCGTTCTTGATGTCGCGCTAACTTATGGTGCCAATCAGGACACCAGCCTGCGACTTTACCGACGAGGCATTGCGCCGCGCATGGGCCGATGGCTGCAATCTGTTTTGTCGCGGTTGTCGTAGGGGCAGTGGCGCCAGGTCGCGTCCGCCCTCCCCCGCGCGGAGGTGGTTAAGCCTCAGCCCACACTGCCAGTCGATCCCCCGCAATCAAAGCCCGGGCAACAGTCAATGGTGTCCATACCGGCCGTAACCGGCGCAGCCGGCTTACCACCACGCCGACGTGCTGGGGCTCCGTCGGTGTTTTCCGAACTAGACTTTATGATCACCTCTGGCACAACTGCGAGACCACAGCGAGCAGGTGGAGCTGAAGGGCTGCGCGGGCGATGCGTCTAATGCGCTTTACGTGGTGCAGAACGGACGCCTCCAGGTGCTCGGCGTGGTCACAAAGCTGGGGGCCACGGCGCGGTGGTCGGCGAGCGCGAGTTGTTGATCGGTGCGCCGTGCTAGACGTCGGTTCGAGCCGTGCGCGACTCGTTCTCGCCCGATTGACCAACGCCGAACTCGACAAAATCGCCGACGTCCGCGTACTTAGAGCACTGGCGTAAGTGCCGCCCAACGGCAGAACCAGACTCCGCGAGCAGCCTTCCGGACAACGCCCGAGACCGTAATCCCGACCATCAGCGCCTAAACCAACACGCCAGAAGTGATGATGGACACCGAACTTTGCGCTGCATTGCCGACCCGGTCAAAGGTAGAGTAACTCTTAGCCGCGTCGACCGCGACGGGCTGGAACGCACCAAGCAGACCGCGGATCGGGCGGTATTGCAGGCAACAGCCGATGACCCAGAGTAGCGGGGCTTCCGTTTGCGCATCGCCGATCGCGTAGTGCTTGGTTGCGGGGTAACCCAGTCCCGCCTGTACAACCGCTGCCGGCAACAGCAGAGGGTGCTGATCTGATGCTGGCCGGACTTCCCACCAACCAAGAGCACTGGCCACACGTGGAAGCAACTGATCACGCCACGGTTAGTGCACGTGGTCCGCCGCAACGGCTACATCGACGACCTGCACCCACTTACCGTCCGGCCTTGGTCGATCTCGTCCTTGACCAGTGGCAGCGCGGGGCGTGCGCCCACCTAATCATGCTTGAGAAGCTTGGAGGCGGCCAAGATCATGGTCGACACCGGTTCGCTGGCACCAGCATGGAGCAGTCGTCGCTGGGCTAGCAGATTAGATGCCGCTGTGTATACGTACATATACGAATGCCTGCGTGCGCAAAAGCTACGGCAATCCTGCCGAGCAGGATGCCTGTTGCACAGGAAACGCACCATGGGCCACCGTGCGTAGCGCTCGTAGCGCTTTTGGAGAGCAGCTGATCGAGGAGCTGCCGAAGAAGTTCCGCTGCGCCAGCGTGGATCCGCTAACACGACAGAACGTTGTGCACCGGCGAGGTCAGCTCGCCGACGTCCTCTCCTGTGTGCTGGAGCTACCGTTGCTGTACGCGCCCATGGGGCGCATGACACGTCGACGTAGGCATGCTGGATAATGGGCCCGTAACACGCTGGCGGTTGGAGGGGCCCACTAATTGCGGTAAGCGTGACCACCAGTGCCAACCCAAGGTCCAACTTCCAGCAGCAAAAACAACAGACCGCCAACTGTGCCCAACCCCAACGACACTCTGCTGTCTGCGTGTGCACCATGCATGATCAACAGAGCGATATCGACGACAAGCAGCGCTAGCAGCGCTGACGCAGACCGACGCTATTGCGTAGAGTATCACACCCAATCCAGTAGGCGTCGGCTTTGTGGAGTACTTCCAGAGCAACCACGCCGCGCGAGGCGGGACGGATCGCGGGCGCGGAAAAGGTGCGACAAATTATGGCGCTGGTATAGCGCTGAAAGACGAACGCGGGTTGGTGACATTAGTATTGCCCCTGCGCTCCTACGCCAATGTACATACCGACCACCACAGGTAACCCGACCGGGCTGTAACCCTGGTGCACAAGTATGTCCTCGCTCTCAGTTCAGAACTTCGTTCCGCGGTTACGGTCGGCATCAGTTGGGCGACGCAATAGTGCAATGCGTAACAGTATCCGAGTCAGGGGTCCACGTGAGATCATCGCTGCATCGCTCAGCGTTCTGTAGGGCATCTTCAACCTCACGCAACGCCTGATCATCGAAGACCAGCACCCCGTCCGGTATCCCTACGCCGTAGACGTGGGACAACGTATCTGCGTTGCGGACCATGCCCCAGCCCCCCTGCCGTAAGTCGTCGTAGACACCCAGGACAACCCAGAACGCAACGCGCCTCGGCAAGCATGGTCAAGGGTAAGCACTAAAAGGCACCCGATGAACACATTGCCCTTCATGATATCATCATAGACCACACCCGTCACTGTAGTTTACCACCACAGCCAGTCAGGCGACTCGGCGAACTCACCCTTTGCATAAATGGTTGCGATAATATAGCCCCACAGTCAGGATCGGATCCTTGAGCGACTCAATGAGTGCCATGGCTTCAAAAGTCAACTACGACGCCTAGCGCAACCAGGCCTGATACGCGTGGTCGGTAGCCGACCCCGCCGTGGCGATGGCCAGCGGGGCCTTGTCCCCGGTGGCGTTGCACAGCTGACGCACTTCATCAAAACCGGAGCCAGCATTGGTACGTCCTCGCCAAGCGATCCCACACAACTTGGTTCGAGGAGCAATGCACATCGCGGCTCGGTGCGGGTCTTCGGCAGGTAGTGCGTCGGCGATCTTTGTGGCGTGTTCCCAACTCAATCGCGCCGCGCGGACATCCCGATTAGTGGCCCATACTGCGGCGCGCATATGCCAGCTGTAAGCGGCGTGCAAATCACCGGCGGCCTCCAAATGTTCAGCAATCAGCACCGCGTGCTGATCGACCGAGTGTGGGGCACGCGCTTCGATCGCAGCGGCCAGCCGCCGGTGCAGCCGGGCCCGATCGGATTTCAGTTGTGATTCGTAGGCTACGGTACGGATCAGCGGATGCCGAAATGCATACTCGACGGGCGCGGTGAAGCGCACCTGATCGACGAGGTTGGCATCAATCAGCTCATCGACGCTAGGATCGATCCCCAGGCTGGCCAGCAGATCAGCACCGAAGCGAAACCCGATGACGGCCGCGGCGACAAGCAACTGTTTGGCCGGCGGACTTAGGCGGTCGATGCGGGCAGCGATAGTCACCTGCAGAGTGGCTGGCACCCGGACTTCGGCCACATCGGTGCTACAAGCGTAGCGGCCACGCTCACCTATAAGAACACCACGTTCGGCAAGCTCTCGAGTGATCTCCTGGGCAAAGAGGGGGTTACCTGCCGCACGCTCGGCGATAAGTTCGCCGATCTGGGTAACGGATTGATCGGGACCTAACAGCTCAGCAACCAGCGTTGAGGTCTCAGTATTGCTTAGGGGTGCCACAGCAATGGTCTGTGCTCCAACAACATGACGCAAGGCCCCGTGGTACTCGGGGCGATATGTGACCAGTGCCATCGACCGGGTTTGAGGTATCACCGCCAAAAAGTCGGCCAGCATGGAGTCACTGACCTCGTCAATCCAGTGAACATCCTCCACCACAAAGACCGCCGGTCGGCTCAAGGCCAACTGGGCGACGTTGATCAGCGCAGTCAACCGCCGCCGCCGCGCATCCGAGTCGATCCTGGGCAGCTCCACCTCGGGATCGGCGATGCCCAACAAGTCATCAAGTAGCAAAAGATCCTGCGTATCGGCGTCGGGAATCTGCGCCCGCACACGGGCCCGCGCACTACGGTCATCAAGACCGCTGATCTGCGCCACGACACGCATTAGCTGGGCCACCACATCAAACGCGACATTGGTGGCGTGCGATTCACAGAAAATGGAAAATACCTCGACCTCAAGACCTTTCGCGAGCTGCACGGCTTTGGCGACGAGTCGTGTCTTCCCTATGCCAGCAGGACCAACCAGTCCAACCACCGAACCCTGTCCACCGATCGATCGATCGAGCATCGCTGCCAGCGTGGCCAATTCCCACTCACGACCGACCAACGTCGACTCCGAGAACCATGTCGGCTGGCGTGGCTCGGCTACGCGTAGCAGCCGCCGCGCTGGCACCGCATCCTCGGCGCCCTTGATGCGCACCGTTTGCGGTGCACCCAACACTGCGGTCTGCTCCACCAGCCGTGCGGTGGACTCACTTAGCATCACCACACCCGGCGGCGCAACCGACTCCATCCGCTGAGCCATCCCCACCTGCACGCCAACAGCAGTGTAACCCAAAGCGCCAGAACCAATTTCACCAACAATAACCTGACCGGAATTCAGGCCCACCCGCAGCTGAAGATTAACACCGTCACGATCACCAACCTCAGCCGCCAGCCGCCTAGCTTTTTCTTGGACACCAAGCGCAGCTAAACACGCACGCAACGCATGATCTTCCAACGCCGTCGGCGCACCAAAGATAGCCATGATGCCGTCGCCGGTGAACTTGTCCACCGTGCCGCCATAACGCGCCACCACTCCCGCGGCGCGGCTGACCAGCTCGGTCATGATTTCGCGCAGCCGCTCCAAACCTACCGTTGCTGCGATATCCATCGAGCCCACCACGTCGGCGAACAAAACCGTTACCTGCTTATACTCTGCGGGTGTTTCGGCCGCGACAACCGGTGAGCCGCACTCATCGCAAAACTTCGCGGTCGACCGCAATTCTGCGCCGCACGCCACGCAGACCAACGCCGTCGTCATCCGCCCCTCCGTCAAGCCCGGTCCCAGAGTGTTCGGATTTTCCCAGGGCAACGAGCCAAACGGCGCACATTGACGCTGTTCATGGTCAGTCAGCGCAATTACGCGGCTACGCCCGCGGCTGGCCAGTATCTCGGCGGTGTCGAGCCATGCATCTATCTCGCTCATGCCAGCCAGCCTGCGGCCACCACAGGGCACAGAGCATCAGCAAAAACACGTAAACCCGCCGACTTCCTACGCAGATTTCTACAACATCAAGTTCGTTTGGTCTCCGAGTTTCGATTAATTATCCAGCTTAGTTGTACCCGTTTGGGCTCACCTGACATCTTCGGATGGTTCGGCGGATATGGCAGGCTCAGTCCGCGCTCTACGTCGGCCGCGGCCATACTTCAACAGCGGGGCAATCGACTGGTCAACATCTCTATGCCGGCCCACGGGTCGTCCCGGCCATGCACCAGATCGGGCACAGTCGCCATGGTGTAGTCATCCGGGTCGGCTACGGCCAACTCATTCCAGGTCAGCGGGATCGACACGGTCGCGACCTGGGTGCGTCGCATCGAATACGGCGACACCATGGTGCGGTCGCGGGCGTTCTGGTTGAAGTCCACAAAGACCCGCGATCCCCATTTTTCCTTATACCACTCCGTGGTTACCGCGTATGGCGCGCGGCGCCCTACCTCGCGGAACAGCGCTATAACCACCCGGCGCACGTAGATGAAGTCTTAGTTATTGGCGATTCATAAGAACACGTGGATCCGGCGACCCGGACGTCTCAGGGTAACCGGCAAGACCAAGCTAAGCCAAGCACTAGTCGAAGCACATCGACATCGACCGGGCGCGTGTTCGAAGTCGTTGTCGGGATTCAGATCCCAGTCGATGCGTAGTTCGTCGGAATGCCCAGCTTCGGTACCGCGCATCTGCCACCAGTACGGCGCGCTCGTACCCAATAACACCCCGCCCACAGCAACAGCCGCCAGATTAAGTCTACCTTCAGCGCATCTGCGGTTCGCCCCGATGGGAACGTCACCCAGCAAGTCTCTAGGAGGATGTCCGCCAGGTTCTAGGAGCTTGTCTTACCAACGGTGACATAGACGCGTTAGCCGTTACAATCCAAGAGCACTTCTTCGACATCGATGGCGTGGTGGTACTCCAGGGCACCGACACAGTCGAAGAAGCCGCATATCTTCTCGGCCTCATTCAACAGACACGACAACCCGTCATGTTCACGAGAACGATGCGAAGCCCCAACCTAACCAGCTACGGTGGACCCGCGAACGTTTTCACGGCGGTCAGTTCGCGACTACCTGATCGTAATGGCCGACAAAATCCATGCCGCAGCCCGGGTACACAAGGACCACACCCACCTAGCAACGTTGCATTCGAACCGCCGAAAACAGATTGGTCATCGAAGGCAAACCTGTACTTATTAGCGGTCCACCCCGCGCGTTTCGTGGTGCTTGCTACGCATTTCGGCGCCCCTCGGATCAGCATTGTGACCATCACGCTGGACGACGACACCCCGATCAATGCCTGCGCTAATTGCTACGGACTTACCATAGCCGCATTCGGAACTGGGCATGTTCCTCCTACGCAGGTTGTCCCGATACTGGCGACACTGGCCATCGATGCCGGTCGTGCCTACCTCCCGCGTCGGCGTTGGCTCGATCCTGGCTCACACATACGAGTTTGCCAATGCCAAAAAGGATCTGCGCAACTGTAGTTTGATTGACGCCGGATTTCTCAACCACTCCAAAAATAGCACTTACCAATGCATGCACTACTTGCCACGAATGCAGGCCCCACCACCATCCGGGCCGCTTTCACCGACACAAGAGGAGAAGAGGATTCTGAAAAATATTCTTGACCAAGCTTTTCCGACTCCAAGCAACCAGCACGTGCGTAACTCGGAACTCACTTTGGAAAGGACCTTCGATGTGGTATGCGATCACAGCGAAGACTCCCACGCAGTGTTGACCCAAATTCTTCCCAAACGTAAATGTCCGCCAGACCTACATTAATTGCCAGATTCAGCCAAATCGATCTCGTAGGCATCTGCAACAAACAGAAGAACCCGGACGCCCCAGTGTGGAGCAGGGGGTACTTGACCAACATGGAAGCGTTCGGTGGTGAAACCGTCACCTATAACCCTGACCGCCACTAGGTGTACAATCACGTATCCACATCGCAATCGGGCTCAAGGAGCACCGAGCCAGCGAATACAGCAGCCATCTACTCGACACGAAGGTTCAGTTTCTCACCGCAATGCTCGTTGTCGAGGTCGTCACTCCCATGATGCCCCGGTGACCTGATGCTGAAAATCTACAGTGTCCTGCTGCTTCGCTTTGACACAACGTAGTCCCATGCCAACCAGGAGTGACCGGAAAACTTTTCTGCTAAACACAATTGGTGAGTGAAATGGAAAGATTAAGATATCCGGCGCGCCATGCTTAGGGATCAGCCTAGGCTGGCCCGCGAAACCGTCACCGGCCACCACAGCAGCCCACCATGCGCGCATCATAAGTTATCACTCACTAGGCGGGTGGCAGACATGACTACGACCACAAGTATTTTGCTATCCATCGGCGTGTTTTCCCTTGGTTCCGGAAAAGAACGTACTACCGAGGCTGGTGAGTAGAAGGAAGACCATCATCAACCCGACGACACATCCCTCAACACGTGCCGCTGGTAAGCCGGCAATTATCGGCGACACCGCATCACAAATAATTTCATCCGCGCTAAATAAGGATACACGAAGCCAACTGCCCATGCAGCACACCCACGATGGCATACGTCACAGCGACAGCAACACCCAACAGGACGGAGTCACCAGTATCCATCAATGGCATCACTACAAACGCCTAGGACAAGCCAACAACAAAGCCGTACAGCATGATACGTCGTCGACCGAAACGGTCCGACCAGATTGCCGCCGGCACCACAAACGCGAACATCAACAAACCAGTCCAGCACACCACCACACAGGATCGAGTCTCTCAGATGACCAAGTTCGTTGCGCACGTAGTTCATCAGATAAGTCCCCGGCCAAGAAGCTCAGCGTGAATAGCCTGATCACGTAACCGGCTGTGAAAACGACCTGTCGAATCTGGATCCGGAAAAATTCGGCTATGAAGGCGCGAGGGCGGTGATATCTGCCTGCTCATCCAACTTATGGAACGCGAAAGCCGGAGTTCGGCGATGTTAATGTGCACGTAAAGAACGATAATTTCTATTATAGCACTGAGCAGAAACAACATTCGCCAACCCCAGCTTATAAGCGTGGGGCTGGTCTTTCCGTAGAGTGAAGTCGACGTCCAGTATAGCCAGGTTGGCAAGCACAAGGCCCACACCAACTCTGAGTGGGATGGCCATTTCATGGTGTAATAGTTTCCGCATTGGTCGCCTGGCGCGTGTTCGGCAACTAACCAATGCCAATCCAGCCTATTCGCCACCGAACGCTATTCCCTGCAGCAGCCGCAGCGTGAGCAAGATCAATGACGTCGGCCACGCCGATAGTAGCCACACCGGGGAGAACACCCCACCGCCACGGTGAACAGACCCATGATCAACAACGTTGCGACCAAAGTTGCTTCCCTACCAAGACGATCACCGAAGTGCACCAAAAAATCGCGGCTCACAGCGGTCGGGAGAAGAACACGGCAGCAAACGTTGCTAACGACGCGATTGTCGCCATTGCTGGCGCTAAGTCGACAAAGAACACGCTGGGAACACCAGAACTACTGCGGTGCCATTAGAGAAATGGAAACTGTAAAACTCGATCACGGGACCAACCAGGCTTGCCAAGGCGACGCGCTTCATCGGTACATGCTACAGACGACAGTGACTGCCCCTACATTGGTCCCCCCGACGGGAATAGGCATTGGTCCCCCGACGGGAATAGGCTGGCACTGGGGAGAAGGCGAATTAGCGACCAAAATGAACCAACGAACTTACCCGTGATGCCACCAGTCTCGCCGATGCTGTCTAAGTCGGTTCGGTCGAACCCCGCGTATGCACCGTATGAGCCCAAAACGGAATGGTTTAGGTCCATATGCTTTCGCGGCGGCGATCAAGTCGAGCTGAGCAACCAGCGGCCGATAACCCGTTACTTCTCTGGGCTGGTCGTGGCGGTAACCGTAGAACTGCCAAAACGCTGCGTGATGGATGCTCAAGACTTAACCATCCGGAATGTTGAAAACGAACTTCGTTGCCAGGGCGTGTGCATCCTTACTGCGCAGCAGCGTCAGCCCTGCTTCTTGGCCTGATAAGACAACTGTTGCCATTTCGGACCATGAATCGCACCGCGGCTAACCAAGCGCGGTATACCTAAAATCGTACCCACTCGTCGAACAGCACCCTCGTACGCCGTGGACCCGAAGAGCATGTCACTGACAATTGCACAAAGCAGGTTCTGGGCAGAACATCGATCCGCGCCTGGCCTCGAACGTCTTGCGTGATCTGCTCAAAGCACAAAGAATTTGAGACGCTGGCCGTTCCGGCCGCTTACGTTGCTGCTGCCCCAGCCTTGGACGGTGCAGCAGAGCAGGTCAAGCTACATAAAGCAGTGTCGTGATACATGCCGTGCGGACTGCCTAGACCGTGGAAAACGAAGCTCGCAAGAGCTTAGTGTACTCCTAAACACCGCGGGAGAGGGCCGGGGCGGAATCGTCCAGGGGATCTCCTACAAGGACAGGCGCATAATACCAACCACTGTGAAAACCGAGAAATTACTCGGCTAAGATGTGAAAACAACTTATAAGCACCTTTTGTTGTTATAGACATGAATTCGGCGACTACCACACTTTTTGAGTCCGTGCAACCGCATATTCGGGCTGCGGTAAACACACAATCACACCCGGTTTTCCTTCTAACCAGGCTGGACGGTGTTCGCAGAAAGGGGAGCCTGGCGAGCAGCTCTACATCATCAAATCGGACTAAATTACCATTAGCCTTAGCTCTCCAGACAGACATGAAGACCTAATGGCCCTCCTGGGACCAGCCAAAGCGTTCGACGAGATTGCGGTTTAGACCCCAGGCCACATGACTCGACCGCGGCTGCAATCACGAAAGTGCATACGGACTGGATGGACCGCGAGTTTCCACCTGCCTTGATCGCGAAGTCAATGAACATCTGTCGATGGGTATTGGCTCGCCGTCTGCAGCACACTTAAGACGCACTGGACAATCTGATCTTCAACGATGTGCCTGACTAGGTCGTCAAACAGCTGCTGCTGCGGTCCCAGCGATTAGGCACTCACGAAGGCCGCGCATCCCGGAGAACCGACACTTTGTTCATGGAGAGGTCACCCAACTGGCCAGTGCGTCGCACGAGGCACTAAAGGATTTCGCTAACCGAGGCCTAGACCACCTTGCGCACCAAGCCAGCTAACTGACTTAAACCACCACAATGCCTTCGGCAGCGATGGGGCAAAGTTCTTAGCACAGAATCATTTCGCTATTTGACAAGAAGTAAGTTCACTTCTCCGCTCTGAGAATCCGTTCGGAACAGGTTCAGCGCATCAACAGCACGTTGCGGTCGACAACTGGTCAGCCTAGCTCAATCCAGCCGGGCGTGCAGGTCGTACCATCCGGACAAGACGACCTCCATCGTCCAAGTGACTAAGCGCCGCCCGAACGGGCGCTTAGTGAAATTCGACACCGTGCGATGGCTGGGCATCGGGAGGAATCGTTGCAATGATCGCATCCCTTTACCACCGAAGCCCCTAACATTGTAGCGACGCTGCAGGACCTGTGCCCTCCGCACGGCCTTGTCTATCATCTCCCATCTAACGGGCAATTCTTCACCGAATAACCCGCTGCAGTGCTCGGTAAAGTCAACGCTAGCGAAGCAACCTTCTCTGGCCGGATTAGGTGGCTTATACCTCGAGTGTTTACGCTGATCGACGTAGGCGAAACGGCGGTACCCGAGCTCCCAAAGCACCGCAAGCTCTTCAAACGCTGCGTCAAATGCACCCGCGGGGGAACTCACGCTCGATTCAATAGAGATGAAGTCCGGTAGATTGTCGGCTTGCTTCAGAGCGTGAACACAAAGCATGTCCAGCCCCTCGATGTCGACCTTGAGGTAATGGGGCACCCCAACTTCCTCAAGAACACTGACGAACGTCCGCGCAGGCACATCGATGTAGTGGTATGTCACTCCCGCCATCGACTTATTGCGCTCAATGATTGCAGGAGACATCGAAGTCCAAAGCGACTCTTCGTCACAGATAGCTAGTGGCAAGGTGCCCTCTGTCGCGGCTATAGCCTCCGGAAGGATTTGCAACTGTCCAGATTCGATCTCTGACGCGAATCGAATACGGGCGGCATCAACAAGAACGGGGTTCGCCTCAAGAGCAACAACATCAAAACCTTTGGCGAGATAGAACGCGGTGTCTTGTCCATTATGCATGCCAACGTCGATGATCAGATTCGGACGCTTCATAGGGATTCATCCATAATGGGTAAATACTGTACCCTTCGCTGCCACTAATACTAGCAACCAGGTGCCTTTCGCAAGCCATGATGAACATCACATGACTGCGCGAACGCATCGCTGCTGGCCGAGTCTACCACCACCGAGGCGCCCGCCAAGGTGATAGACCTGCTTCCTTGTACGCATCGACTCCACCTAATTACAACAGGACCTAATTACAACAGGGCATTCGTGGCAGCACGCTGACGTACCAACGCACTCGGAGATACCCGGTGTGTTACGCTCTCATTAAAGATTTGGGTTCTAGTAAGCAACCTCGCTAAAACATTACATGGAATCTAGAGTGCACAGTCTGGGTGGCGAAAAATGGGCGCGTTGGGTGTGTCAAAAATAATATCTAAGGAAAATGTGACTATATTAGCAGCAAAAATTAATTGGATGCTTCGATGTCTTGTATTTTTGTTCCGTTTCGGGCTTGTATTTTTATTCCATTCAGGTATAGTACGTCCTATCATTATATGGCACGGATTTGCAGGATTATTGCGCTATTTTCTGGTCAAGCATGGCGTTCCATCCGGTACAGCAAAACACCTAGCTAAGATTCATGCCGAATTCGAAGAACAAGCGGCTCAGGGACAGTTCAAAGAACTATACTTCGATATGACCGATCGAAATATTGTCGTGTGGAGTGATACCTTTTCAAGGGTCTTCGATCGTAAGAAACCTGTACGGATCCTCGAAATCGGAGCATGGGAAGGCCGATCAACCCTATTCTTACTGACCTATTTTACCCAAGGGCACTTGACAGCCGTGGACACATGGGCCGGTAGCGATGAACACCAGCACAATGCACCATCGGATTTGCGAAGCCTCGAAGCCCGTTTTGATAGCAATCTAACTCCTTGCGCAGCGCGGTTAACCAAGCGTAAGGGATCGTCGTTGCATGTGTTGCCTCAACTACTCGAAGAAGAACAGAAATTTGATGTGATTTATGTGGATGGATCGCATTTTGGTGACGACGTTTTAGCAGATGGGATCACCGCCTGGCGCCTGTTAGAGAAGGGCGGGATACTTATTTTCGATGACTTTTTATGGCCCGGCTACCCACGCGCGCGAGCCAATCCCGCATGGGCGATCAACTTATTTTTGAAGTACCACGCAGGTGAGTATAAAATTCTGAATATTTCCTATCAAGTGATTTTACAGAAAAAATTAGTATTTAATGACCGCGTAATAACTTCCCTCGCCACAGGTCAGTACAACGACCGTCGTCGATTTACTAAGGAGTTCATAAATAATTTAAATTCAACCAGTCAAGTTATGAGCGGAAAATTCGATCACTAAAGCGACGGCGTTGACATGAGCTGATACAATAGCTGTGCCCCTGGCAGTACAAAACATATAGACGTTGATAGCCGCACTCTCATCTGTGGATGCTGAAAAATTTAATACTCCGATTAGCCTGTGGCAATGTGCCATTGGTACCCACAACGCACACGAATCACTGAATTACGTGAAAGCACTGAGAAAATAAATGAAATTTACTTTGGCTGCTAGCGGGTCTCGCGGTGATGTCGAGCCGTTCGCCGCGCTCGGTGTGGAATTGCAGCGCCGAGGCCATGAAGTTCGCATTGGTGTCCCCCCTGATTTGCTTCGCTTCGTCACGTCAGCCGGGCTGGCCGCGGTCGCCTACGGGCCGGATACCCAAGAGTTTCTGGCCCACGATGCCTATAGTCAATGGCGCCAATGGTGGAAAATTCGGCCGCCGATCAAAGCTCTGCAACAACTCCGCCAGGCATGGACGGACATGGCGGCGGACTTGAAGTCACTGGCAGACGGAGCCGACCTGGTGATGACGGGCGTGGTCTATCAGGGGATCGTCGCCAACGTCGCTGAGTACTACGGCATTCCATTTGGAGTGCTGCATTTCTTTCCCGCGCGGGTCAACGGCCAAATCATTCCTAGCCTGCCATCGCCGTTAAATCGCGCTATGCTCGCGGCGGTCTGGAGAGCACATTGGCTCTTAGCGAAAAAACCCGAAGATGCTCAGCGCCGTGAACTAGGCCTGCCGAAAGCAAGCTCACTCTCGACGCGACGGATCGTGAAACGAGGGGCGCTCGAGATTCAGGCCTATGACGAGCTCTGCTTTCCTGGGTTGGCCGCGGAATGGGTAAAATACGGTGACCGCAGGCCCTTCGTTGGTGCACTAACCCTAGAGTTACCGACGGCCGCCGACAATGAGGTCTTGTCGTGGATAGCTTCCGGGACACCGCCAATCTACTTCGGCTTCGGCAGCATGCCAATCGTATCACCAACCGATACGGTCGCGATGATTGCCGCAGCCTGTGCGGAGTTAGGGGAACGCGCGTTAATTTCCGTTAGACCTAAGGACTTAACCCAGGTGCCAAAGTTTGATCACGTCAAAATAGTGACATCAGTAAGTCATGCGGCCGTATTTCCCGCCTGCCGCGCAGTCGTGCACCATGGTGGCGCCGGAACCACGGCCGCAACCCTGCGGGCCGGAGTCCCAACACTGATCCTCTGGATTTTTATCGAACAGCCGGTCTGGGCAGCTCAGATCAAGCGACTGAAAGTCGGTTCAGGCCGGCGATTCTCCGTCACCACCCAAAGGTCACTGGTCGCCGACCTCCGCACGATCCTTGCCCCGCAGTACGCTACCCGAGCCCGCGAGGTCGCGAATCGGATGAGCAAACCTGACGAAAGCGTTAACGCTGCTGCGAATCTATTGGAAGACAAGGCCAGACGAAATAAATCCAGCACTCGGCATCGCGACTGTTGAGGTCCGTTTCCGGCAACCACTCAGACGCCAGTCGGAGGCATCGCAGTGCTCAAGCCCAGGAAGCTGCAAAAAGGGTTTCCAATGACCAAAACAGGTCGTCACACAGAAATGACCCCGGCGACCCCGGGTGCAAACCATTATCTACAGCTGTAGACACTACACATCACTCCATAATCCAGCCGTACTCCGAGGGAACAGCGCACAGCAGGGAACGTATTACCTCGAGAGCCTTTTCCGGTTTCTCGATATGTCCGTGATGCTCGATGATCAGTTGTCCTTCGTAGACGCCACAGGAGTAGAGATCCAGCGGGACACTAATCGAACAATAGAATCGGCCCTGAATGTCTTCAATCGTAAGACCCGGCGGTGTGCGCATCGTTGGGAACGCAGTGGCATCAGTGCAGAAGACAAGGGGGGGCAGACCGGGCGGAGTTCCTTCGAATGCCGTACCAAAGTGCAGACCCGACTGCTGAACCACGCCGTTGGCCAAGTCAGCCCGAAGTGTGGCAACGATATCGGTTGCCAAATCAACGATGTCGGTGTCCGGTCCGATCTCAGCGAGGTAGCCCGCCGCCCCGAGTAAGTTGGTACTTTCGGTCGGGGCTACCGGAGGGGCAAGAACATATCGCAAATCGACGGGATAAACGTAGGGAATCGGGACATGCGGGGTTTCGCGGAGTCGCCACTCGGCCAGCAGAATGGCCGCCGCTACCACTGCGTTGATACTGAGCCGATGTTCACGACCGAACGCCGCGAGATCCGATGTCTCCTGCTTGGTGAACCAGAGTCTGGTGACCGGAACGGCTTGGGGCAATCCAGGCTTCGCGAGGACAGCCGGCGTTCCAGTGGCAGGAAGATCATAAGCATACATAACCGACATAAAACGCTCAGCTCCCGAAAGGCCGTGTTTCTTGATACCCCGCTGTTGTAGGACGGCCTCCATCGACAGTGGTGTGGCCTGTGGGATTATCGGTCCAGGGTCACCAGTAGTCACCACGTCGGTGTAGCGGGAGAACAGCTCATCGACCAGAACGGCCCCATGGTGACCATCGGCCATGCTGTGATGAATATAGAGTACGAGCTCGCCCGCTCCCTCACGACGGGTAAGTCGCAGATTCAATAGTGAAACGCTCTGATCGAGCCGCGTTTCGGACTGTATTTCACTACCACCCGACTGCACCCCGTTAGTAGCATCAACGACACAGATCCCAGGGTGGAGCAGGTCGTCGGCAACGAGGTTCCAACCGCCATCACAACTTGCCTCAAGATGACTGGCCAAAACTGGATGGGCCTGCACGAGCGCGTCGAAGGCCTCCGACAGAGCATCGACCTCGAGAACACCGCGCAGCTGGATTGTCATAGACGTGAAAACTTCGTATTGCGCGAAAACTTCCTCACTGTGCGACAGCTTTCGGATCACAGATCCGGCAAACACCTCAAGACTCCCAACTGGTCACCACACCCGGGGCCACCACATATTGCGTCAATGCATACACGCCAGTCGATAGCCGACTGCCAGGGGTACCGCACATAAGGCACAAATGCCTGCGGTCCACAGCAGCATCGCAACCATCGAAGCTAAGACCGGACCCCCCATCGATAATCCGCGCATCGTCGCAATGGCGTAACTCACCGGTTGATGAGCGACTAAGGGCTGAATCCATCCTGGATACTGGTTCAGCGGTACTAGACCGGTGGACAAAAAGACCGCGATTGCCTGCACCAACTCAACCGCTTCAACCACAAACGTTTGCTCTGTGTAAAGCGCCACGGTGGTGACGATAACGGCGATGGCAATACCAAATATCACCGGGATACTAACCCACATAAGGCTCGCAATCACACCCTGTCGAAACCGGAAACCGAGTACCACCCCAGTAACCAACATCACAAGGGTGGTGACGAAAGTCCGAATTGTGTTTGCGAGGATTCGAGCAAGCAAGCCCGATGCCCGATGAATGGGCAACACCCATAGTCGGGAAAGCAGACCGATGGAGCGCTCGCGTACCAGGTCTATAGCGACGAATGTTGAGCCAGTGATCGCGGCGCCAAGGGTGATTAGTGGCACGAAGCTGTATAGCCCGCTGTCGCAAGTTACGATGTAAGCCAGATTACCCAGCACGATGTTCAACACCACCAGAAAAAGAATCGGCAACACGAGCGCACCGATAATGGTGACATAATCGCGCGCCCACCGAGTGAGTAACCGCTTGGTCTGCAACAAAGTCTGCGAAACGAACGCCTGAACAGAGGTGTTCGTGTGCTGCGAGCTCGCGGGTACCAACCCTACTTTTTGACTTGTCATAGGGATCATGTCCGTCTAAACAAAATGACAAGGCACGTGGGCACCAGGACCACCAAAAAACTGAACAGCCAGGCCAACGTCGGAGCCATAACAGACCACGCCACCGGTATGACTGTCTTAGTGGTCTCTCCAGCCAGCGCGCGCAATGCCACCACAAACTGGGAGACTGGTTGGTTAAGAACAAAAGGGTGGATCCAACGAGGAAACAGCTTGACTGGCATGAGACCTACCGACAACAGTCCGAAGATCAAGATCGGCAAAGTCAGTAGCGGCAGCATCGCGTCGGGATTCCTGATCGCGGTGCCAAGCAGGTCAGCGGCGAATGAAAGCACGGTCCCGATTGCGAGCGCCAATGCACAAAATCCAACGATATAGAGAGGACCGCGATGGAACTGGAATCCGATCACGTGTCCGCAAATCAGCGCTACCCCCATACCCCAACAGCATCGCTGCACGGCATCTGTCACACGGGCGAACACCGGCGTCACCGGAGCGATCGGCATAGTACGAAACCGTCGACTTATGCCTCTCAGAGAATCGGTTGCTGCCCGGAAGGACGATCCGATCGCGGCGAATGCGATGGACTGCAACACGATCAGCGGAGTGACGTATTGTCCTAGATTGCTGGCGATGCCTGAGCTGGGGCCACCCACAAAATGATTCCACGGTATGGCAAACGGTAGGTAGAGGCCCACCGTGAATACCACTGGCGCGCCGATTTGTATTATTTTCTCAAACACAAGCAACCTCATGTCCATGTAATAGCGCGTAGTGAGCGCCCACCACTGCCGGAGCGTCGACCGACGTGGCTTTGCCATGCTTGTGCTTGGCCACTTTGAGGCCGAACTCGGAGCTAATGCCGGCATGCTCATCGAATCGCCCCTGCCGCTAAATGGCTCAGCGACTCGCTGGGATCCGTTGTCATCGAAAAGAATACGTCATCGAGCGACGGCCGGCGTAGCGCAATGTCAGCCAGCTCAACACTCACCTCATCGATCCGACGCGCAGCTTCGATGAGCGTCTGCGTGCCATCCGGGGCCGGCATCGTAATCCGGTCTGATGTAGGCGTAAGCATCGCTCTGCTGTGTTCGGGCAACAGCGAACCGAGCGCGGCGACGACAGTGCCCAGATCCTTCAGATCGCGCGGTACTATTTCACAAAAAGTCTCGCCGACGCGGTGCTTAAGCTCACTCGCGGTGCCTTCTGCGATGATCATACCGTGATCGATCAAGATGATCCGGTCACTGAGTTCGTCCGCCTCCTCGAGATACTGCGTGGTCAGCAGTGTGGCAATACCGATCTGTTTGAAGCTGGCCACTAGATCCCAAATAGCTTGCCGGCTCCGCGGATCCAGCCCGGTTGTGGGCTCATCTAAGAATGCCACTTGGGGTTGAACCACCAATCCGCACGCAATATCTATCCGTCGACGCATCCCGCCCGAGTACGTACCCACCCGCCGCTTCCCAGCGTGTAGGAGGTCAAATTGCTCGAGCAGTTCTTGCGTCCGTACGCGCGCTACAGATTTGCTCAGCCCATACAGACGACCGAACAAAATTAGGTTCTGCTCACCGGAAAGCTGGTCATCGACAGCGACTTGCTGTCCGGTGACCATGATCGAGCGACGCACCCCGGCCGGTTCGGAAACCACGTCGTAGCCGGCTACGGTTGCCAAGCCGCGATCCGGCCGGGTCAGCGTCGACAAGATGTCCACCATGGTCGTCTTGCCCGCACCGTTCGGACCAAGCAGGCCGATCACTTCACCGCGATCCACGTCGAAACTGACATCATCCAGGGCGATAACCTTGCCCTTGCCATAGGTCTTGCGAACCCCGCGAACCATTACGGCCTTGTCGTTGTTGCGCATCCGATCCTCCTCAGCCGGCATCCAGGTTTGACAGGTCCACCAGAACGCCCGCTTGGGGTGCCCCAGCTATTTCACTCTCGTCGTGCTCGTCCTGCTGCGTCGCGATGCCTTCCTGGATCAACTTACTAAGCGTGCCTGGGAAGGACTGCGCGAGTGCTTCTGCTGTTACCTGCGGGATCCGTCGGATGTCGTACCACCAATCCAGATGCAGTGAACCGCTAGACCGATACGTCCGAAGTTCGACGGCGTGGCCCATCCCAGGAATCGGTTCTTGCACCGGAAGCGTCATGTCCGAGTCGAACTGTACCGGAGCATCGATGGACGGCGGCTCAGGGACAACGCCCACGTACCGGAAGTGAATGTCAGGCGTGCGCTGCGCACCGAGTACGCGTCCGGTCGGCGCGTACACATACCGCAGCAGTCCGTATCCAATCCCGTAATGCGGAATGGATTTAAGGGTGTTGTGAACAGCGTCTAGTTGCGCAAGCGCACCCTGGCTCTTCGAGCAGGACAGTGGAATTGGGTAATAGTTCTTGAACCAGCCGATTGTTCTTCGTACGTCGACGTCCGGCCGCAATACCGAACGGCCCTCGCCCTCAAGCTCTACGGCGACCACACCATCACCGACCGTTTGGGCAATTGTACGACCAAGCGCGGCCAACACAATCGCCTGAATCGATCGCCGAAACCTGCGCCGGGCATCATCCAGTTCGGATATCTGCTCAACGCTTAGCGTGCACGAAACCTTAGCCAGATCATCGGCACCGGGCGGTTGGGTACTATCTGTATTAAGCACGGCATTGGTCAACCACAAATTGGCCTTGTTCGCATTCTCTATCCAGAAGGAGCGGGTGTCGAGAGCTGCCGGATGCGTCGCGAGGCCCGCGCAACGCAGTGACCATTCCCGCCATCCGGTGGTGACCGGTTCCAGTGTGATCTCCTCGCCAGCTAGCCGTTGCCCAAAAGCGGTTATGATATCGGTCCCCAAGATTTGGCGCGATGCATCGTCGGTGACCATCTGGTGCACAGCAAGACCGAGGTAGTTCGGACCACCGTGGGAGGTTATGATCTGCACGGCGATCAGCGGATCTTTCGAATTACTTTGACTAGCAATAAGTTCGGCCAAAATGCTGGATATCACTGCCCGTTCCTCTGCGCTGCCGGCGGCTACACCGTCGGGAAGCGGCCGGGTCGAGAGCCGGGTGAATTCTCCGGTCGCCGCGATGTGCTGTTCCCACATTCCGTCGTTGTCGACAAGGCTGAGGCGCAAGGCGTCGTGGTGGTTGACCACTGCGGTCAGCACGGCTCGAATGTCGTCTGACCCTATCTTGGGGTCAAGCCGCAGGATCAATGGAACGCGCCAGCGGCCAGTGTCACGCAACCCCTGCTCGAGGAAGTAAGCGATGTTGGGTGGAACCGCCGGATGCGCCGCAGCCTCTGGTGGTTTCGCCAACCCACTCGACGCGAATGAGGCATCGACGACGGCTGTCAGCGAGGCTAGAGTCGGGTGCTCGTACATATCCTGCGGTGTGATAGTCATGCCTTCGTTGGCCGCGGCCATCGAGATGCTGATCGCCATCAAGGAGTCGCCGCCTAAGTCAAAGAAATTGGCGGTCCGATCAACCGAACTGACGCCTAGGCACTGTGACCAGATGCGCTGCAACGTGGCCTCGGTCTGCGACTCCCCGCCGCGCACCCCTTCAACAGTGACGGAATCGACGCTGGAGTCGACCAGTGAGCCATTGCTCGCGCCGGGAATCTGCGTCCAGATCGTGTGTCGGGGTTCGACCCAATGACGTTGTCGAGCAAACGGATAACCAGGCAAGGAAACGAAGTGCGGCATGGCCGAACGCCGAGGCGTCCAGTCAACTTCGATTCCAGCCGACCAGAGTTCACCCAGCGCGCGCAAGAAAGTGTCGCGGTCATCGACGTTCTGAAGCGGATGGCGCATGAGCCGAACAGCGCGGTGCCCACTCGACCACTTCGGGTGACGCATCGCCGAACCGGTCAAGCTGCCACCGGGACCGACTTCGACAAGGACTCGCCCCGATTGCGACAACACCACGTCTAGCTCGTCGGCGAAGCGGATCGTGGACCTGATTTGACGCGTCCAGGTTTCCGGATCGGTGACCTGCTGCTCGGACATCCAGGTTCCGGTGAGGTTGCTCAGCAACGGTGTGTTCGGAACGCGAAGCTGTTGACGAGACAGAAATTCGGAGAATTCTATTAGCATAGGATCCATCGAGCTTGTATGGAACGCATGAGTGGCACGGACCCGCCGGACGGGTATCCCCGCCTCGTTAAGACGTTGGCTGAACGCGCGAATCTGGTCTTTAGGCCCGGCGACCACACAGTTACCGGGATCATTCACGGCAGACAACTCGACGCCGGTGGCAAGATACTCCGCGAGGTAATCGGTGATGTCGTCGGGGCCCAGCGCCACTGCAACCATGGCCCCCGACGGCGATTCATGCATCAAACGGGCACGCAACGACACCGTTTCGATCGCCGTCTCGAGGTCGAATACCCCGGCCAAGGTAGCTGCGACGTACTCGCCGGTACTGTATCCGATGTAGGCCCCGGCAACTACGCCAAAGCTGTCGACCAACTTCGCCAGTGCGTATTCCACCGTGAACAGCGCCGGTTGCGAACGGTCGATGCGCTCCAGATCCATCGCGGTACTGTTGAATATCGTCGAGTGTAAGTCCAGGTCACCCATCGCTTCGCGGAATCCGGCAGCACAGGTGTCGAAGTGTTCAGCGAAGACGGACTCGGTGTCGTAGAGTCCTTTGGCCATTTCAACGTGCTGAGTACCTTGCCCGGGAAACAGGAAAACGACGCGATCTGACCCCAAGGTGGTGGTTGAAGCGGTGTCGGCGGCACCGCACCCGGTATCAGCACCGGATTCACCAACGAAAACATTGTCGTGCTCGGCCGATCGCAGAACCGTGACCGCATGCTCTAAGTCACGAACGACGGCAGCCATCGTGATGTTGTGCTTGCGGCGCCGGGCCAACGTATAAGCGACGTCGGACAGGCACGGTGCTCCTGATTTTTCTAACACCGCGGCCAGAGCTTCCCGCGATTCACCAAGCGCAGCAGCAGTCTGCGCCGACAGAAGGACCACCTGGGGGCCGGCCGGCGCAGCAACAGTGGATGATTCAACTGGTGCTTCTTCCAAGACGACGTGGGCGTTGGTACCACCGACCCCGAACGAGCTGACCCCCGCACGACGCACGCCGTCCCACTTCCACGGTCCATACTTGCTTTGCACGACGAACGGAGTTTGGTCCAGACGCAGTTCCGGGTTCGGACTGGTGTAGTGCAGGGTCGCGGGAATCGCCTTGTTCTTCAGGCACAAAATTGTTTTGATCAGACCCGCGATTCCGGCGGCAACTTCTAAGTGGCCGATGTTCGATTTGACCGACCCCAGTACACATGGGCCCGGGCGGGATACCGGCGACACTTCGAATGCCGTTTTCAACCCTTGGATTTCGATGGGGTCCCCGAGCGGGGTGCCGGTGCCATGGGTCTCGACATAGCTCACGGTCGACGAATCAATACCGGCCACCGCATGCGCTTCCGCGATGACGTCGGCTTGAGCGGCAGGATTGGGCGCTGCGTAACCCATTTTCATGGAGCCATCGTTGTTGATCGCTGACCCGCGGATGACGGCATGAATTCGGTCGCCGGCGTCGATGGCGGCCTGCAACGGCTTGAGGGCCACTAACGCAACACCGCTGCCGAAGACGGTGCCGTCGGCCCGCACGTCGAAGGGTCGACAATGGCCTACAGCCGACACCATCGATCCCGGCGAGTGCCAGTAGCCGACACGGTGCGGAATGCACAGCGACGATCCACCGGCCAGTGCCATGTCGCATTCGCCGGACAGCAGGCTCAGGCAGGCAAGATGCAACGCGACAAGCGAAGACGAGCACGCGGTTTGAACCGCAATACTTGGGCCACGCAGGTTGAACGCGTGCGATATCCGAGTTGCCAAAAAATCTTTATCGTTCTGTAGGAACAGACTGAACTGGTCGAAGTTGAGTCCTTCAGCCAAAACGGTATGGGGGTCGCGATGCGACAACAGGTTATGCAGGAGATAACCGCTGGGAGAACTGGTTCCGTATACTCCGATCGAGCCGTCGAACTGCGCGGGGTCACAGCCTGCATCCTCTAGCACATGCCACGCGCACTGGAGGAACAATCGGTGCTGTGGATCCAATACCTGCGCGGCCAGCGGCGGCAGCCCGAAGAAGTCGGCATCGAACTCGTCGATCCCGTCGAGTAGCGGTGCGCGACGCACGTACGCCGGATCGGCTAATGCTTTGTCGCTGACCCCGTTGTCGCGCAGCTCCTGCTCGGACAGGGTGACGATCGACTCCTTGCCGCGTCGAAGGTTGGTCCAAAACGCCGACACATCGTTGGCGCCCGGAAATTTGCCGGCCATGCCGACCACTGCGATCGCGTTGTTGGGGGTGCTCAACTGGTTCTATCCTCCCTGTACGTCAGGTTTAGGTCGGCGCCGCATAACGGCTCCATGTCGCGCCGCCGCACGCTGTTGCGCGCGGTCGCGAACGGTATCAGCATTCTCGAGCGCCTGTTTTGGGCTCGCGAGCCCAAGCTGACACACAAGATCGGCGGTCAGGTCTTGCAAGGACGCGCCCTGCAAGATCAATGTCACCGGCGGCTCCACGCCAAAGTCCGCCCGTACACCGTTGCGGATCCGCACCGCCATCAGGGAGTCCAGCCCCAGCTCGGTCAACGGCACAGCAGGATTAACTGCTGATCGGTCAGCGTAGCCCATCACCGCCGCGATATGCGCGCACATCCGCTCGGTCACCACACGCTGGGCGTCTGCCGGATCGAGATCGGCAAGCGTGTCAGGCCCGGCCCAGTCACCCAGTTCACCCGCCACGTCCAGCTGCTCAACCACCCAGGTGAAGTAGCTGATGCTGCGCATCTCTGGAAATGCAACCAGAGCCTTATCGGCACGTAACCGGGCAACGCCCGTGCGAGTCCGGCCGGCAGCCAGTAGCGATTCGATAGCCTCGATCCCCTCTGCCGGAGTAATTGTATCAAGAACACTGCCTACCAAAGCCTGGGCGACGCCCACGTCTGACCAAGGACCCCAATTGATGACCGTCGCCGGCAAACCGGATGCCTTGCGCCAAGTGACCAAAGCGTCAAGCCATGCGCTGGCACATGCGTATGCCGCTTGTCCAGGCGAGCCCAAGAGCGAAGCAACAGACGAAAACCCCAACCACCAGTCGAGCTCACAGCTAACGCTGGCCTGGTGCATCCGCAGCGCACCAGTGGCCTTAGGCGCCCAAACTCGCTCCAAGTTTTCTCTGGTCATGGTGAACACCAGACTGTCTTCGATGACCGCCGCGCCGTGCACGATGCCGCGCAACTGACCGCCCGCTCGTCCTGCCGCCGCGACCAAACTCTCGGCCACACCTGGCGACGTCACATCGCCGCGCACAAGCACGATTTCAGCGCGAATTTCCAAGTCAGCCAGAGTTTTGCGCTGTTCCTCAGTGGGGTCGCTGCGGCTGCCCAGAACCACCCGGCCGGCACCACGATCTACCAGCCATCTGGTAACGACTAGGCCAAGGCCGCCGAGACCACCCGTCACAATGTATGCTGCTCCGGGGCGAACCACAGGATTGTCTTTGCCAGCATCAAATGTAGCCTTGCACAGCCGTTCGACGAATCTGCGTTGACCCCGCCACGCGATCACATCATCGCCACCGAACTCGCTCGCAGAATTTTGCAGTTCCGCGGTCAGCACCGCGATCTGATCTTCCGTGGCATCCAGATCGAGCAGGGTGGCGCGCAGGTCCGGATTCTCTAGGGCAAGCACTCGTACCAGGCCCTTCAAAGCGGCCGTCGCGGGAGTCCCCGGCTCGTCATCCTGAACAGAAAGACCACCACCGGTGATCAACCACAGCCGTGGCGATCGACCATGCCACGTGCTTACGATCGCACGAACGACAGCCGAAATCGACCACACCGAATCTCGCGCTTGCACCAGTCCGTCGTCCAGCCCGGTTGCCGCACCGCCGACGAAAATAACCACGCCAATAGGTGGGTGCTCTGGATCACCCGCCGTCTCCGCGAATGCGGCAAGCACCGCCGATTCATCGTAGAGATTGGCGGTGTGCACCCGCCGCATTGGTGAGCGCCATCCCGCGATGAATTCGTCTGTCAGGGATTTCATCGAAGGATTCCAGTCGGTAAGTACCAACCAACTTGCGCGCGCCGACTCGGTAACCGACTCCGACGCCCGCGAAGCCGTGATCGGGCTTTCGATCCACTCAGCGTCAAAGATCTTCTGCGCCAACGGTAAGGGCACCACACGGCGTTCAATGCGTCGCAAGTAAATACCATCCACTTCGGCTGCTACGTAACCAGCGTCGTCAATCAAGACGATCTTGCCCAACTTGCCGGTACCCCCGTCAAGGTTGGCCAAACGTGCCCGACACCGGGCGTGCCGACCGATGTCGCGGTATACGCGGATCGCCTCGAACGACACCGGAAGGTAGCTGGCTTCCGCCGACCCAGCGGCCTCACCGTCAGGTATTGCGACACCGAGGCTTTGCAGCGCCGCATCCAGCACAACGGGGTGGAGTCGATATCCGGGATGCCAGGGAGCCTCGTCAGGAAGAGTGATCTCGGTTTCCGCAGAACCGTCGGGCAACCGAGTTATCCGGGTCAATGCAGCAAACACCGGGCCATGGTGTTGACCGGTCTGCCGTAGCACGGCGTAAAAATCGGCTGGAGACACGGTTACCCCGTTCGAAGAACCGGGTGCTTGCTGATACGGTTGCGTGGCCTTGTGCGATACGTGCTCAACCTTGGCCGTGACGTGCCGAGAGAAATCACCGCGAGGTGAGCGAGAATAGACCTCGACCCGAAATTTGCTATCCCCGTGGTGGGTCAACTGCGTCGTCAGCGATGTGTGGTTGTCGAGAGGAAGCATTTGTTCGACCTCGAACTGGTTGATTACAACATCAGCCCCAGAAGCGCCAGCGGGTACACCGAGCGCTTCGCTGGCCGCCGCCACAACAATCTCAGCAAACGCAGCGGCCGGCATGATAGGCTGGTTGAACACCTTGTGGTCAGCTAACCAGGGGCATACGTCGGTTCCGACATCTGTCTGCCAGCCGTGGTCTCCGCTGCCAGGCATCTCGATGTGCACACCGAGCAGCGGATGGGTCACGGCCAGCTCCGACATCGCTGATCGATCCGCAACCCAGAATCGCGAGTGCTGCCACGGCGTGGGTGGCAGGTCCACCAATCGACCCTTGGTGCTGTCTGACCCGATCACTCCGACGGTGGCGAGTTGGGCGTGGAAAAACAGGGTCTGGTCGAGGTCGCGGTTCATCGCCGACGTGACAACATGGCCGCCGGTCTCACCGACGATGTCGGTGATGGCGTGTGTGAGTACGGGGTGGGGGCTGATCTCAACGAAAGAGTGGCAGGTACGACTGGACCCACCGACGCCGCTAACAGCCTGCGCGATGGCCTGGTGGAATCGCACCGGGTTGCGTAGATTAGCAGCCCAATAGTCGGCATCCATCACCGCCTGGGTGTGCTCATGAGTAGTGGTGATTATCGGGATGCTCGGCTTCTGCGGAACCAAATCCGCCAGTGCACTTCGCAACTCGGGGAGAATCGGATCGATGATCGAATGGTGCGAGGCTACCTCAACATCGACGCGACGCGCTAATCGATTCTGCTCCGCCACCGCCGAGATCACCGCATCCACCGACTCCGGCAAGCCGGCAATCACCGATTGACGCGGCGAAGCGTACACTGCCAGCGTCACCTGAGGATAGTCAGCAATCAGAGACTCGGCGGTGTCGGCGTCCAACTCGAGCAACGCCATCGCTCCCTGACCCGACAGCCTAGCCATCAACCGGGACCGGGTAGCTATCACCCGCAAGCCCTGCTCGGGTGTCAACGCGCCGGCTACCACTGCCGCGGACACCTCACCCATCGAGTGCCCAATCACGGCATCCGGCGTCACCCCGTAAGAACGCCACAACTCAGTGAGCGCCAACTGGATCCCCACCAGCACCGGCTGGATACGTCCGATACCTACCACCTCGTCGCCATAGGCGAGTGCCTGCTGCAGCGAAAAACCTACCTGAGCAACGAACGTGGGCTCCAGGTCAGCGACCGCCTTGGCGAACGCCGGCTCATCAACCAGCAGCTGCCTACCCATCCCGGCCCACTGCGAGCCCTGACCCGAATAAACAAAAACTCGACCGGGCCCAGCGGCATACTGATCACACCCCACCACTCCCACTCGTGATTGTCCGGCCGCCAGCGCCCGTAACCCCGCGACGGCATCTGCATGGTCACGCGCGAGCACAGTAGCCAATTTGGGGTGCCGGACTCGGTGCTGGTTCAGCGTGTACGCCACATCAGCGAGCGACGCCGCCGCGCCCGGTCCCGACATCCAGTCAGCCAACACTGCGGCTGCCGATGCCACCCGCATAGCCGTCTTGCCCGACACCACCAGAGCAGAAACATAATTCCTACCAACGGCTTCCGGCATAGCCATGTCTGGCGCCTGCTCAATCACCACATGCGCATTAGTCCCGCTGAGACCGAACGACGACACCGCTCCACGACGCGGACCTGGAACGGCCGGCCATGGCGTGCTCTCAGTAGGCACAAACAGCCGAGTCGTAGATGCGTCGATAGCCGGGTTCCAACGATTAAAGTGCACATTACGCGGGATGTACCCGCGCTGCAACGCCAGTACCGTCTTTATAAATCCGGCCACTCCGGCGGCGGCCTCTAGATGGCCGATATTGGTCTTGACCGACCCCAAAGCACACGAGACTTCACCGCGGCCGTAGGTGGCAGCCAGCGACTCGAACTCGATAGGGTCTCCCAACACTGTTCCGGTGCCATGTGTTTCGACATAGTTCACGCTGTCGGGAGTGACATCCGCGAGCCGCAAGGCAGTCGTGATAACGTCTCGCTGCGCCAGCGCGTTAGGTGCGGTCATGCCGTTAGACCGACCGTCTTGATTGGTCGCCGAACCGCGAACCACAGCCAGCACACGATCCTGGTCGCGCAGCGCGTCAGCTAGCCGTTTGAGCACCACCACTCCGCAACCTTCGCCACGCACGAATCCATCCGCGTTGGCGTCGAAGCTATTGCATCGCCCGGTCGGTGATAGCGCCGACCACTTGGACAACGCGATGGCAGTGAAGGGCGACAAGATGAGCTGCACACCGCCGGCCAGTGCCAAGTCACTCTCACGCAACCGTAAGCTCTGACACGCCAGGTGGATTGCCACCAACGACGACGAACACGCGGTATCCACGGCCACCGCCGGACCACGCAATCCCAACAGATACGAGATCCGTCCTACTGCCGCGCAATGCGGAGTTCCGGTGCTCAGGTAGGCGTCGATGTCGACTCTGCGCTCGATATTGACGATCGTGTAGTCCCACGAGGACAGCCCCATCATCACCGAAGTTCGGGTACCGTTCAGCGAATTCGGTGCAATGCCAGCGTGCTCAAGGGATTCCCAGGCAACCTCGAGCAGCATCCGATGCTGCGGATCCATCGCCACGGCTTCGCGAGGTGTGATACCGAAAAATTCAGCATCGAAAGCGTCAACGTCGGAAACGAAACCGCCCCATTTCGTCGTCATCCGCCCCGACGCCGACGGGTCGGGATCGTAGAACGCATCCGCATCCCATCGATCCGGCGGGACCTCGCTAATCGCGTCCCCGCCATCGACCAACAGTTGCCAAAAACTATCCGGCCCAGTTACATTCCCCGGGAAACGACACCCGATGCCCACCACCGCTATTGGCTCTGAAATGTCGGTTGGGAAAGCAGTCCCGGTACGGACAAGTTCGCGTGCCAGTGCCGAGCGTGCGTTCGGCGACAGTTGCGCCGCACGCTCTGCCAAGCTCGTCATGACTCGCCTCTCGTTGCGGCGGCTTCCAACTCGCTGGCCTCGACCAGATCAGAGAGCAGGTCCATTTCCGCTTTGGAGAGTTCCGCGTCCGTGTCGGTCGCCTCCTGCGCCTCGGCCGGTAACGCATAGTCCATTCGTTCGCATAGTGCGGCCGCAAGGTCAGCAGTTGTCGGATATGCCCATACCAATGCGACAGGCAACGTGATGCCCAAACTGGCTTCCAAGCGGTTTCGCAACTCCAAGCCCATCAAGGAATCAAGACCCAGCGTCTCCAGCGGCCGGTCGTGGTCGATTGGATCGCTCGAGCGCAGCACCGCGCGGATCTCGTCGGCGATCGCCGATGCGAGGCGTCCCGGGCGCTCGGCCGCGTCGAGAGCGTCCAGTTGCGCACGGATCTTGCCCACGCCGCGTCGCTCCCCGCTTTTCAGGGTTGCCGTGTCGTGCAAGTTTGCGAACAACGATGAACCCGCCACAGCCGGGAAAGATTGGAACCACTGCCGCGCATCGAGGCTGAACACACCAGTTTGCGCACGATCAGCGGCAAGCACCGTCTGCATCGCGGCCAACCCCTGCTCGGCGGTGAGCAAAGAGACACCGAGATCGGCGAAGAACTGGGCACGCCCCACCTCAGCCCATGGGCCCCAGTTGATTCCGACGGCAGGCAGTCCAAGCGAACGCCGATAGGCAACCAGGCCGTCGACCCACGCATTCGCGGCGGCGTACGCACCCTGCCCCGGTGTACCGAGCAGCGAGGAAGCCGAGGAGAAGGTCAGCCACCAATCGACTTCGAACGCAGCGGTAGCCTGATGCAGCCGCCAGCTGCCGGTGACTTTTGGAACGAACACCCGTCTCGCCGCAGAATCCGTCATGTTCAGCACGATCTCGTCAGCAAGAACCATGGCGCTGTGCAGGACTCCGGCCAGCCGGAAACCTGCACTTTGGACCGCATGCACCAGTCGGTCCGCCGTACCGGGTTCAGAGATGTCGCCCGTTACCACCTCAATCCGGTGGCCCGCTGCGGTCAAGTCCGCTATGGCCAACGTAACATCATCGCTGGGAGCCGAACGTCCGTTCAAGACAATCAATCCCGCGCCTTGCTCGGCCAACCACCGCGCGAAGACGAAACCGAGACCACCCATACCGCCAACGACCAGGTAACCGCCGTCTTGGCTGACCAATGGAACGGGTGGAGGGGAAGCGATCGCGTCGATGCTGCCCGCATGCGGTATTGATATGACGATCTTGCCGGTGTGCTTGCCGGATGCCATGAGCCGAAATGCGTCGGCCGCGTTATGCAGGCTGAATTCGGTGATAGGAAGCACCGGCAGTCCACCATCGGCCACGTGCGCCAAGATGTTTTGCAGCAGTTGACGATACCGCGCAGGATGCAGCTTCAGATTCAGATCAAGGTCTACCACGGAGAAGGACGCGCTTTTCGCCAGCGCAGCCAAGCCCAGGTTGGCATTATCGTAGACATCTTTCTTGCCGATTTCGATGAACCGTCCTCCGGGAGCAAGTATCTGCACTCCTCGCTGGATCGCTTTTCCTGCAAGAGAATTGAGAATAACATCAACGCCGTAACCGTCCGTGAGTTCGAGTATCTCGTCGGCGAAGTCCACACTTCGCGAGTCACCGACGTACTCGACACTGAGCTCGGACAGCATGTGTCGCTTAGCATCCGAGCCGGCTGTTGTGTAGATGCGGGCACCAAGCATCTTGGCGATCGAAACCGCAGCCATGCCGACACCACCAGTGGCGGAATGGATCAGCACACGTTCACCGGGGGACAGCCGCCCAACCTCACACAGGCAGTGCCAGGCGGTGAGGTACGCGACACCGAACGTGGCCGCCTCTTTATCAGATAGCGTGTCGGGGATTGGCACGACGAGATCGGAAATCGTACCCAGGTGTGTTCCGAATGTGCCAGGGCCAAAGGCGATAACACGCTGCCCAACCTCGACAGAGTCAACGTCGTCGCCGATGGCCGTCACGTAGCCGACGCACTCGCCACCGATCACCGGTTCGCTACCGTCGAGTCCCGGGTACACACCCATCGCCTTGAGCACATCACTGAAGTTGAGTCCCGCAGCGACGACACGAACCTCGACTTGATCGCCTTCCGGCTCGCCTCGCTTGACCTGATGCACCGTCAATGCGTCCAGTCGTCCGGGTTGATCGATCTGCAACCGGACAGCGCCTAAGCCACCCAGTTCTACGATCGTGCGGCGAGTTTCGCCTGCAAGTTCGCCCTTCGGTGTGATGGGCGCCGGCACCAACCGGTTGACATAGCGTTGTCCGCCCCGGTAGGCGACCTCGTCGTGGTCCGAGCCGGTAAGCAGCTCCTCGGTCAGGTCGGCAAGTGAGTCGGTGCCGTTAGCTTCAATGTCAAGCAGGGTCGCTCTGAGTTCCGAATGCTCGAAAGTCAGCACTCGGACGATTCCACGTAGCTCGGTCTGCGCCAACGTTACTGACTCGCCTGCGTCGAGCTGCTGCGCACCTCGGGTAACAATCCAAAGCCGTGGACTCTTGCGGGCACCCATTCGCGTCACTGCTTGGACCAAGCCGGCGATCTGGAGTGTGCGCGTCTGCGCTAGTTCCAGTTGAACATCATCAGGCAGCGACTCATCGTTCGCTCGCGGCGGATACACCACGACGATGCCATCCCAGCTGATGTCGGTTCGAGTGATCGCCGCCTGCAGCTTCGCGTCGTCGCTAACGGAGACGAACTCCACTGCTGCTGTCCCACTTTCGCTCAAGCGGGCGCGCAGTGACGACTGCAGAGCGGGTAACAGCGGGTCACCCGCGGTAACGTCCCCGATCAACAACAGGCCACCCTGCGCCGCAGATCTCGCAACCTCCTTATACAGCGGTGCGGGCTCCCACTCCAACGTGAATAGGCGATCGTTGAGTTCCGTTGCTTCGCTGCCGGCTCCAAGCACCGTCATCTGAACTTCGTCTATGACAAGTAGCGGTTGCCCGTCCGGATCAGTCAGGACGACTTCGCCGACCAGCCGATCCAAGCCCTCGGTTGCGGTCAGCAACCCGACCGCACAGACACCGCGAGTGATATCGCCGTACACATGCACGCCCGCAAAACGTACTGGCAGCACCAATGCTTTCCGGGCGGTCGACCCTCCGGCTAAGTCAGTCACCACCCGGGTAGCACCCAGTGTCTGTAACGCAATATCCATCATCACCGGATGCAACAAGAAGGCGCAAGAACCCATTCTCGCCGACGAAGGCAACCGCACCTCAGCGCGGGCGGCACCAGATTCTTCAACCGCAAGCCCGACGACCCCCTGAAACGCCGGACCGTGCTGTTGACCGGCGCTGCGCAGCCGCTGATACAAGTCGTCGGGGCCCAGTTCATCCACCACATCGGCCGGGGTTGCGGTGCGCCCCTGGCGATCCGACGGGTGCACTGACTCAGCACGTTCAACAGTGGCAGTGGCATGAGTGGTCCAACCCGAAAAGCCTTTCCGAGTGCGTATTTCGATCCGGCACCGCTGCTCGTCGCCGGTGAGCGTGGTGACGAGAACAGTGCCTTCGGTCACGTGCAAAACCTGATGAAGATCAAGCTCATAGATCATCCACGGCTGATCTTGTGCGACTCGCTCGTTTGGAAAGGTGTCCGTCGCGGCAGCCAGTGTGACCTCGGCGTAGGCTGCACCTGGCAGTACGCAAAGACCGTCAATAACGTGATCCCCCAGCCACAGCAGATCAGGGCTCAATTTGCTTTCCCATACCCTGGTGCCACTGGTGGGATCAGTGACACCAACGCCAAGCAACGGATGAGTGTCTGCCCTGTGGTATGCCGCCGACGTGGCACTGATCCAATGGCGAGTGTGCTGCCACGGGGTGGTGGGCAGCACCGGGTGCGGTTCGGGTGGGTGAGGAGTTCGGGGCGGGCGGCTGGTGTGCGTAGCGTTGAGGTTGGTGTGGAACTCGAGAGTGTCGTGGGCGTCGCGTTGTAGGGTGCCGATGCTCAAATATCCGGCAACGAAGGCACTTTCGTCGACTGTTCCGGCGGTGCTGCGCACAATATCACTGATCGCATGCGTGAGCAGGGGGTGTGCGCTGATCTCAATGAATGTATGATAGTCGCCGCCGACGTTGCTAATGGCGTGAGTGATGGCCTGCTGGAAGTGCACTGGGTTGCGCATGTTGGTGGCCCAGTGCTCGGCATCGAAGACGGGGGTGCTGTCAAAATCCTCGTATGTGGTAGAGATGATCGGAATGGTGGGTTGCTGCGGGGTGAGATCGGCTAGCTCCGAACGCATCTGAGGTTGCAGCGCATCCATAGCTGGATTGTGCGGTGCCACCTCGATGTTGACTCGGGTGGCGAAACCGTTCTGCTGGCGCACCTTGTCAATCAGAGCATCGATCATAGCCGTCGGTCCGGCAATCACGGTTTGGCGCGGGGAAGCATAGATCCCCAAGCTCACCTGCGGGCAGTCGGCGATCAACGCCTCAGTGGCCACGGCGTCGAGTTCGAGCAACGCCATTGTGCCCTGCCCAGACAACGGTGCCATTAGCCGCGACCTGGTCGCGGTGACCCGTAACCCCTGAGCAGGAGTCAGCGCCCCGGCCACTACCGCAGCAGCCACTTCGCCCATCGAGTGACCGATCACCACATCGGGTTCTATCCCATAGGAACGCCACAACTCGGTCAGCGCCAGCTGCATCCCCATCAGTCCCAGCTGAATCTGTTCGACGCCGACGAGCTCTTTGCCGCTGGCGATTACTTCATACAACGAAAAACCTTTTTGTGCAACAAATTCGGGCTCCAGCTTGGCAATAGCTTCGGCGAATGCCGGCTCGTCGGCCAACAGTTGGCGACCCATTCCGGGCCACTGCGATCCTCGTCCCGAATAGACGAACACGGTGCCCGGACCAACAACGCTGTCACAGGGGGCCACCACACCGGAGGTGGATTGACCCGCGGCCAGCGCACGCAACCCCGCCACCGCTTGGCCCCGGTCAACAGCCGCCACAGTGCCGAACTTGATGTGCCGGGCCCGGTGGTGGTTCAGGGTGTGCGCAACATCAGCCAGCGGCACCGCCGCTCCAGGGCCTTCCATCCAATCAGCCAGTACTGATGCTGTCGCAGCCACCCGCTGCACCGTCTTACCCGACACCACCAGCGTCGACACCGCTGGAACAAGGCGCAGCGCCGAACCAGGTGCCGGCACTGCCACCGGGTCTGGTGCCTGTTCAAGCACCACATGTGCATTCGTCCCGCTGACGCCGAACGACGACACCCCCGCCCGGCGAGGACGACCGGTAGTTGGCCATTCGAGGCCTTCGGACGCAATGTTTAGCCGCGATGCAGCCTCACTGGCGTATGTTGTCAACTGACGAAAGTTGAGGTGCCGCGGAATGAAACCACGTTGCACAGTCAGCACTGCCTTGATGAACCCCGCGATCCCGGCCGCCGCTTCCAGATGGCCGAGGTTAGTCTTCACCGACCCGATCACCAATGGAGCAGAGCCCTCCCGGCTCTCCCGACCGTTGAAAACCTTGCTCAGCGAATCGAGTTCGATTGGATCACCCAACGGCGTTCCCGTTCCATGGGCCTCGATGTAGTCAATGTCAGCAGCCGTCAACTTCGACGACGCTAACGCGGTGCGCAACAACTCCTGCTGCGCTGGCCCGTTGGGAACGGTCACTCCGCTGCTAGCGCCGTCCTGGTTGACTGCCGAACCACGCACTATGGCGAGGATGCGGTTGCCGTCGCGCACCGCGTCATCCAACCGCTTAAGCACCACCACTCCGGCACCCTCGCCACGCACATACCCGTCGGCGGACACATCGAAGGCCTTGCACTGCCCCTCCGGAGATAACATCCCCCAGCGCGAACATGCGATGCTCGGGCCCGGGCTAAGCAGCAGATTGGTTCCACCAACCAAAGCCCCGTCGCTTTCTCGGCGACGCAAGCTCTGACATGCCAGGTGCACCGCCACCAACGACGACGAGCAAGCGGTGTCGATGACCACCGCCGGTCCACGAACCCCAAGGATATACGCCAACCGTCCAGCAGCGAAGTTCGCCGAATTGCCAGTTGGTATGTAGGCGTCGAGATCTTCGGGCCGCAACCGGCCTGCCAACGTGAGCATGTAATCGTAAGCGGTGACACCGACGAATACCGAGGTTTGAGTCCCACGAATAGTGTGCGGCGCGACACCCGCGTCTTCCAACGCTTCCCAGGCAACCTCAATCAACAACCGCTGCTGTGGGTCCATTGCCGATGCTTCGCGCGGGGAGATTGAGAAGAACTCCGCATCGAACTCATCAGGCTGCCAGCCGGTAAGAAAACCACCTTCGGTGCTGCATATCGTGCCCGGCACGGTGTGATCGTCCGTGTAGTAAGCGTCGGCATCCCACCGGTCGGAAGGAACCCGAACGATGCCGCTTCGGCCATCGCACAACAGATCCCAGAACTGCTCGGGGTTGTTGACCCCACCCGGGAATCGGCACCCCATGCCGATCACCGCGATCGGTTCAGTGCTGGACTTTTCGGCGATTTCCAGGCGTGCGGTGAGATCATCGATCTTGTGCAACGCCTCAGTGATGATAGCCCGGCGATCAGGTGTCGCGGCGGTCATTGCGTTCCTCTTAGCCTTTCCGAAAGTTGATCCAACAACTCGGATTCAGTGAATTCGTCATATGCTTCGCCCGTTGTCAGCCCAGACGGTGCTTCTGGTTCCAGGAGTTCAGGCAGGATGGTGGCCAGATAATCGGTAAGACTGTACACGGTCGGGTAGTCAAAAACGACAGAAGCCGGCAGGAACTCGCCAAGGCTGTCCGACAAAGCTCGCTGCAGGGTCACGCTCATCAGCGAATCCATGCCGAGTTGGAAGAAGCCAGCCGACGGGTCGAGTGCTTCAGCGGGAAGCATCCCCATCGCCTTGGCGGCTAGGGCACTGACGTGGTCGAACAACATGTCGTGTCGACGTTCCGCCTGGCAGGTCCTTAGGGCTTTGCGGAATTCACTTTCCTGAATTGGTACCTCGCCCGGCGCGGGCAACAGGTCATCGACCATGCGTAACACCCCGCGTGTCCGGTATGCAGCGGCCAATATCGGCCAATTAGCCGCCGCCACAACCGAATACACTGGCGCTTCCGGATTCATCACCAACGGCAACGCCCCGATAGCTACGTCGTCAGTCATGGGTTGCAGGCCGGATTCAGCGCTTACCTGGGTCGCGTCTTGCTGCACGTCGGCCAGCGATTTCCACAAGCCCCAGGCCACGACAGTGGCCGGCAATCCGACCAGCCGCCGGGCGTAGCCCAGAATGTCCAGGAAGGTACTGGTCGCGGTGTAGTGCGCCAGCCATCGCGAGCCTATGAGACCTGAGATCGAAGAGAACAAAACAAAGTATTTTACAGGCTGTTTCAGCGACAAACGATGCAACAACGATGCGACGTCAAGTTTGGGTCGGAACATCGCGGCCACATCGTCATCGGTCATGTCGCTCAACAAGACCGGCTGGCCAGCAAAGGCCGCTAAGTAGATTCCCTCTAACGGAGGCAGATCCACTCCAAATCGATCGAACAACGCGGTCATCGCGGCGGGGTCGGTTGCATCCGCAGCAACCGAGATGAGGTTCGTCCCGGTTGCGGCGAGGCTCTTGTCCAATTCCACCAGCCGGGTGCTGGAACTGCGGGACACGGCGACGATCGTCGTGGCCCCCATCGCGGCGAGCTGACGGATCAGGTGCGGTCCGATATTTCCGGTGGCCCCGATGACGAGCTGGGTGGTAGCTTGCCCCGAACTCAGCTTCACCGGCGACACCGCGGATACAGTTCGCCTCTGCAGCCGTGGTGCGCGGCGTAGACACGCTCGGTAAACAACCTGGTCTTCTCGGTCTTTTTCGTCCTGGCCGGCGACTTCGTCCAATATGCACCGGGCAGCCAACTCGGGAGGCATCGACGCATCGAGATCGATGATATTACCCCAAATTTCGGGATGTTCCAGCGCCAATGTTCGGCCAAAGCCCCACAACACCGCGTGGGCGGGGTTGGCACGCTCACCTACTGCAACGGGTTGAGCATTACGAGTCACGACGACAAGTCTTGGTTTCGAAGTACCCATAACCATCGCGGCCGCCAACCGTCGCACCGCATGAAACAGCCGGTACCCGGACTCCGGATCGACGGGGTCAACAGATTCGGTCGAGACCGACGGCGCATAGAGTACGTTGTCCACACCCCGTAAAGCTTTATGCAGGTCGTCCAACGTGCTCACATCATGATCAAGCACCGAGGGGGCGAGGCACTCGACCCGGGATGCAGGATCAGCCAATACCACCAACCGGGCCAGTTCGTCCGACAGTCCGGCATCGGACACCACCAGCCACGAGCCGTTGCTGGCCCACGTCGCACCAGGCTCACTTGTCAAGGGGCGAGCGGGCCAATCAAGCTGGTAGATCCAGCCATCGAGTTCCGTGTTTCCAATTCCGGTCGCGTACGTCATAACCCTGTTGCGGTCGAGAGGTTGCAGCGCGGTCGTGCTTGCCAGCAGTGTGGTGATCCAGTGACGGGTGTGCTGCCAGGGAGTGCTGGGGATAGTTACGTGTGGTTCCGCAGGATGAGGGGTGTGTGGTGGGTGGGCGGTGTGGACGCTGTTGAGGTTGGTGTGGAAGGTGATGGTGTCATCGGTGTCGCGTTGCAAGGTCCCGATGCTGATGTACCGGGTGCCGTGCTGGGTGCAGTGCAGGGTGTCAGTAATGGCTTGGGTTAGCAGCGGGTGTGCACTGATTTCGATGAAGGTGCCGTGGTCAGTTCCAGCAGTCATGATCGCCTGCTGGAAATGCACTGGGTTGCGCATGTTGGTGGCCCAGTGCTGGGCATCGAACACCGGGCACGAGCCGAGGTCAGCGTAGGTGGTGGAAAGAATCGGAATCGCTGGAGTTCGTGGGGCCAAATCGGCGAGCTCGGAACGCATCTGCGGCTGCAGCGCATCCATCGCTGGATTGTGCGGGGCGACTTCAATATTGACCCGACTGGCAAACCGATTCTGCGCACGCACCTGGTCAATCAACTCATCGATCTGTTCAGTGGGCCCAGCGATCACCGTTTGGCGCGGAGAATTGTAAATACCCAACGTCACCTGAGAATAATCGACGATCAACGCCTCCGTCTCGGCAGCGTCGAGTTCGAGCAGGGCCATGCCTCCCTTCCCGGACAGCGGAGCCATCAGCCGCGACCGAGTGGCTGTCACCCGCAGCCCCTCGGCGGCGGTAAGCGCCCCAGCCACCACGGCGGCGGCCACCTCACCCATCGAATGCCCGATCACCAAATCGGGTTGCACCCCATAGGAACGCCACAACTCGGTCAGTGTCAGCTGCATGCCGATTAAACCCAGCTGGATCTGCTCGATACCAACCAGTTCCTTGCCATTAGCGAGCACATCGTGCAATGAGAAACCGGCGTGGACAACAAACATCGGTTCCAAATCGGCAACCGCAGCCGCGAAAGCCGGTTCATCGGCCAGCAATTGACGCCCCATCCCCGACCACTGCGAACCACGCCCCGAGTACACAAACACCGTCCCCAACCCCGGCTTACCATCCTGCGGCCCGACCACACCGGGCGCCTGTTTGCCGGCGGCCAACGCCCGCAATCCAGCCACCGCCTGGATCCGATCACGGGCAACCACGGTGCCAAACTTGGCGTGCCGCGACCGGTGATGATTCAATGTGTGGGCCACATCAGCCAACGCCACTTCAGCACCGGGCCCGTCAATCCAATCGGCCAGCATCTTTGCCATCGCTGCCACCCGCTGCGCGGTCTTACCCGTCACCACCAACGTCGACACCGCAGTGTTGGAACTGCATTCGGTCACCGATGTCAGCTCGGGACCCTGCTCAATGACCACATGCGCGTTCGTCCCACCCAAGCCAAACGATGACACCGCCGCGCGCCGCGGCCCTGCCTGACCTGCCGAGGTCGGCCACGAGGATTGCTCGGTGGGGACGAAGAACCTAGTCGATGCAGCGTCGATGGCGGGATTCCATTGCGAAAAGTGCAGATTCGGCGGAATCTGGCCATGCTGCACCGCCAGCACTGCTTTGATGAAGCCCGCGATGCCCGCAGCTGCTTCCAAGTGACCCAGGTTGGTCTTGACAGCCCCCAGCGCACATGCGCTCTCACCGCGGCCATATGTGGCCGCCAGGGCCTCGAATTCGATCGGGTCCCCCAACACTGTGCCGGTACCATGGGATTCAACGTAGTTCACGCTTTCGGGCGCGACGTCGCCAGCACGCAAGGCGTCGGTGATCACATCACACTGCGCCGCCGTATTCGGAGCTGTAACGCCGTTGGAGCGGCCATCCTGATTGACAGCAGAACCGCGCACCACCGCCAACACCATGTCACCGTCACAAACCGCATCGGTCAACCGTTTAAGCACCACTACGCCAGCACCCTCACCGCGCACAAACCCGTCAGCGGCTGCATCGAACGCCGCACATCTGCCCTGCGGAGACAACAATCCCCATGCAGAAATTGCGATTTGCGTCTCTGGGCGCAGCGTGATGCTCACTCCGCCGGCGAGGGCCAGATCGGTTTCGCGTAGCCGTAAACTCTGGCAGGCCAGGTGCACCGCCACCAGCGACGACGAGCACGCCGTATCAACCGCCACCGATGGACCACGCAGCCCCAACAGATAGGAGATTCGGCCGACAGTGATGCTGTGAGCGTTTCCGGTTCCGCTGTAGGCGTCTACATTCTCCAGACTGGCGGCCAACATGGATTGGTATTCGTTGAAGTAGACACCAATCATCACGCCGGTTCGGCTGTTGCCTAGGGAATCCGTTGGGATTCCAGCATTTTCGAGAGCTTCCCAGGCAACCTCGAGTAGTATCCTCTGCTGCGGGTCCATCGCTGCAGCTTCGCGTGGAGTGATACCGAAGAATTCCGCGTCGAAGCCCGCGATGTCGGGGATGAAACCGCCCCATTTCGTGGTCATCCGCCCCGGCGTCAACGGGTCGGGGTCATAAAGCGCATCCGCGTCCCAACGATCAGGTGGCACTCTCGAGATTGCGTTGCGGCCGTCGATCAGCAGATCCCAGAAGCTGTCCGGCCCCGTCACATCCCCAGGAAAACGGCAACCGATCCCCACTATCGCAATGGGCTCTGCCACCGCAATCCGAGAGAGCTTGGTGAATTCTTCGACAAGAGCAGCGCGCTGTTGCGCGGTCATGCCAGAAATTCGACTGAAAGCGGTCTTCATTACACCAACCCCTCGGCCTCAGTCGAGGTCGATTCGATGCGGTCGAAGAGACTGTCCAATACGCCTCCTGCCGAGGCGGATAAGGCGGACATCTCGTCTCCTTGCGAATCGTACTGCGGTGCGACAACTTTTGTCAGATACGCGGCTAGTAAAGCAATGGTTGGGTGGTTGAACAGCATAATGGCCGACAGCTCTATCCCAATGAACTGCTCGGCTTCACGCCGAATTGCCATTGCCATAAGGGAGTTGAGCCCAAGTTCGGCAAATGGTCGGTCGGTGTCCAACTCCGCCTCAGCCACCCGGAGCTCTGCGGCGATGATGGTCCGTAAACCACTTTCAAGCTCCTTCCGTACCTCGGCGGCCTCCATCTGCGACCAATTTCGTTTCGGAACTAGATCGCTGTCCCCGGCAGTCGATCCGGCGGACCCATAGGACCTAGGGACTGGCAGCACAACCACCTGTGCAAAGTCATAGGCATCGACGTACTCCCATGCGGTGAAAGCCTCCGAGGGCGTGATGTCACGCGACCCCATTCGCTGTAACTCGTCACTGACAATCTGCGCATCAGCGGCGAATCCAAGCCCGCGCCAGGCTACCCAATCGAAGCTCATAGTGTGACAGCCCTGTTGGCGACGCGCACGAGCCAACGCGTCCAGGTAGGAATTGGCGGCAGCGTAAGAGCCCTGACCCGGGATACCGAATATTCCTGCGGCCGAAGCGGTCAAGTAGAAGAAGTCCACGCTGCCAGGTGGAAAGACCTCGTGCAGCACCTGGCAGCCGGCGATCTTAGGCCACATAACCTGACGAACCGGATCGTCGGTCATGTTGGTCACTAGTTGGTCATTCGTAACGCCTGCCGCATGAATGATCCCCCGGATCGGCGCGGCACCGTCACGGTCACGCTTGGCCAACAAGGCCTGCACATCGTCGTGGCGTCCGACATCAACCGCAACGGCTTCGACTGTCACTCCACGCATCTCCAGGGCGCAAATCGCATCGATTTTTTGACGCAGTCCGGCGTTGAGAGTGTCGAGTTCCCAGTCCCTTCTTGGCGGTAACGGTGTACGGCCCATCAACACCAGTCGACGAGCACCGTGGTCAGCGAGCCAATCGGCCATCAGCAGACCAAGTGCGCCCATTCCACCGGTGATGAGATAGGCCCCATCGGACTTGCATTGCAAAGATTTGCGCACCGGCTCACTTTGGATCGGCACCAACGTCGGGGCACGCACGACGCCGTCACGTAATACGAGGATCGACCTAGTTGGTGTTTGAACCAGACTGGCAAGCGTCGGCCCAGATTGGTCGAGAATGTCGTCACGATCGGCTCCAAGCTCATTAGCCGCAAGATCGACGAGTCCACCCCACAGCTCAGGATGCTCCGCGGCGATGACGCCCGCAAAACCCCACAAAAAGCTCTGGCGTAACGCGGACGAGGCTACCGATTCGTGAACTCCGCGTGTGACGATCCACAGTGTTGCAGGCTTGCCCGGCTCCCGCTTCGCCAAAGCCCTCACCAAACCGCTGATCTCGGCAGTGATTCGCACGGCAAAGTCGACGTCGGTCTCGGAAGTGGTTGCCGGGTGGGAATCGGCGACGTAAACGACGTAACGTACATCAGACACCCCATCCGCTGACGTAACCAGCGTGTAGCCCGCCTCCTTGAGGCGCACGCCAAGCGCAGCGCCGTCATCGCCGATTACCGCGACGGATCCCGCACCGGCTACCGGGGTGGTGGAGCAAGCCAGATCAGTCCGCGGTTGCCAGTCGATCGTATGTACAAAATCCTTGGCATCTGTACCGGCATCCGCATGGGATTCAAAGAAAACAGCCGAACCCGGGTGTTGCGCGTTGTCAAAGTCTAGCGCCCGATACCGAAGTGACCGCATCAACGCCCACGGCACCCCACTGCCGTCGGCGACAGTGACATCGACAGTGATCCCGTCGTAGTCGCGAGCGGTGCGATTCAGCATCACCGAACCACATGGTCCTGTAGCGGTGTCGCCTAACCACACCTGCTTAATGCTTGCCGGCACGTAAAGCTGCGTTTCGGTCATGTCCTCCAGCACGGGGACAAGAATTGCGGCGTCGAGTAGCGGCGCGACAGCCCCATCGGGAAGGGTATCGGGAAACTCGATCTCGACCTTGCGACTAGTTGACTGCCGCGTCTTTTGCGCCCAGGACTTGACGGACCACTCGAAAGGCAGGCCGTCGACCCCACGCAACGCGAGCAGCGTGACTACGTCGGGAATCGGGTCTGAAATCACTTCAAGATGACCGTTAATCTGATCCGGATGGTGCGATGGAACCGTGGAACGCATCGATGCTGAAGAAAGCTGCGCGGTCACATGCCGCGTCCACCGATTCTGGGAAGTTTCGGTGACAGGACTTGAGGCCAGGCTGACCGATTGGTTATCGACGACAACCTGAATCAAACGAGGTCGATTAGCGAAAATGGGTTGCTCGAATCGGACCTCGGATAGCGTCGAATATCCCAATTCTGCTGCAGCGCAAAGGATTGTGCGCAGTACAATAGAAGCAGGTACCACCTCAACACCATGGAATCGATGCCAGCCCCGATAGGGTTTGGCCTGCGGCGCCAGCCGCGCCTGCCACAAGTGAATGGGCAAACTGCCGAAGACCGCGGTATGTTGGCCAAGTAGTGTGCCCACCTGAGGAGCCAATCCAACAGAGTTGACCGAACGTTTCCGAGTGATCCAGTGACGGGTGTGCTGCCAGGGAGTGCTGGGGATAGTTACGTGTGGTTCCGCAGGATGAGGGGTGTGTGGTGGGTGGGCGGTGTGGACGCTGTTGAGGTTGGTGTGGAAGGTGATGGTGTCATCGGTGTCGCGTTGCAAGGTCCCGATGCTGATGTACCGGGTGCCGTGCTGGGTGCAGTGCAGGGTGTCAGTAATGGCTTGGGTTAGCAGCGGGTGTGCACTGATTTCGATGAAGGTGCCGTGGTCAGTTCCAGCAGTCATGATCGCCTGCTGGAAATGCACTGGGTTGCGCATGTTGGTGGCCCAGTGCTGGGCATCGAACACCGGGCACGAGCCGAGGTCAGCGTAGGTGGTGGAAAGAATCGGAATCGCTGGAGTTCGTGGGGCCAAATCGGCGAGCTCGGAACGCATCTGCGGCTGCAGCGCATCCATCGCTGGATTGTGCGGGGCGACTTCAATATTGACCCGACTGGCAAACCGATTCTGCGCACGCACCTGGTCAATCAACTCATCGATCTGTTCAGTGGGCCCAGCGATCACCGTTTGGCGCGGAGAATTGTAAATACCCAACGTCACCTGAGAATAATCGACGATCAACGCCTCCGTCTCGGCAGCGTCGAGTTCGAGCAGGGCCATGCCTCCCTTCCCGGACAGCGGAGCCATCAGCCGCGACCGAGTGGCTGTCACCCGCAGCCCCTCGGCGGCGGTAAGCGCCCCAGCCACCACGGCGGCGGCCACCTCACCCATCGAATGCCCGATCACCAAATCGGGTTGCACCCCATAGGAACGCCACAACTCGGTCAGTGTCAGCTGCATGCCGATTAAACCCAGCTGGATCTGCTCGATACCAACCAGTTCCTTGCCATTAGCGAGCACATCGTGCAATGAGAAACCGGCGTGGACAACAAACATCGGTTCCAAATCGGCAACCGCAGCCGCGAAAGCCGGTTCATCGGCCAGCAATTGACGCCCCATCCCCGACCACTGCGAACCACGCCCCGAGTACACAAACACCGTCCCCAACCCCGGCTTACCATCCTGCGGCCCGACCACACCGGGCGCCTGTTTGCCGGCGGCCAACGCCCGCAATCCAGCCACCGCCTGGATCCGATCACGGGCAACCACGGTGCCAAACTTGGCGTGCCGCGACCGGTGATGATTCAATGTGTGGGCCACATCAGCCAACGCCACTTCAGCACCGGGCCCGTCAATCCAATCGGCCAGCATCTTTGCCATCGCTGCCACCCGCTGCGCGGTCTTACCCGTCACCACCAACGTCGACACCGCAGTGTTGGAACTGCATTCGGTCACCGATGTCAGCTCGGGACCCTGCTCAATGACCACATGCGCGTTCGTCCCACCCAAGCCAAACGATGACACCGCCGCGCGCCGCGGATGCCCTGTATCTGGCCATTCCATCTGCTTATCAACAACTTTCATCCGCAACTCGCCAAAGGGAATATGCGGGTTCGGGCTTTCAAAGTGCAGATTCGGCGGAATCTGGCCATGCTGCACCGCCAGCACTGCTTTGATGAAGCCCGCGATGCCCGCAGCTGCTTCCAAGTGACCCAGGTTGGTCTTGACAGCCCCAATGAGTAGCGGAGAATCCTCGGCACGTCCCCGACCCAGCACCGCGCCCAAGGCGCGCGCTTCGATCGGGTCCCCCAACAGAGTCCCAGTCCCGTGAGTTTCGACGTAGTCAATGGCAGTCGGTGGCATTCCTGCGTTGGCATACGCGGTGCGAAGAACCGCTACTTGGGCCGCCGGGTTGGGAGCCATCAGCCCGTTGGAGCGGCCATCCTGGTTGACAGCAGAACCCCGGATAATGGCAAGCACCCGATCACCGTCGCGCTGCGCATCGGTCAACCGTTTAAGCACCACTACGCCAGCACCCTCACCGCGCACAAACCCGTCAGCGGCCGCATCGAAAGCGCGGCAACGACCGGTCGGCGACAACGCCCCGACCTGATCGAAGCCACGAAATATCGCCGGGGACAACAGCAAATTCACGGCTGCCGCAATGGCCAGGTTGGAATCCGCGGTCCGTAAACTCTGGCAGGCCAGGTGCACCGCCACCAGCGACGACGAGCACGCCGTATCAACCGCCACCGATGGACCACGTAAGTCGAGGAAATACGAAAGGCGATTCGCGATGATGCTCATCGCGCCACCCGTGTTACTCCAGCCGTCCACTTGCGGGAGATCGGTGGAAGCGATGGCGCCATATTCGCTCAGGCATGATCCGGCGAATACTCCTGTCTGCGAACGACGCAGCGAGTTGGATGAAATTCCCGCGTGCTCCAACGCCTCCCAAGCCACTTCCAGCAAAAGGCGCTGCTGCGGATCCATCTTGTCGGCTTCGCTGGGTGAGATCTCGAAAAATTCCGAGTCAAAGGCGTCAATGTCCTCTAAGAATGAGCCCCACCGCGTGGTACGGGCGAGCAGTGTCTTTACTTCCGGCGAGCCGTCGTCGAAGAGCTCCCACCGTTCGTTGGGAACCTGCCCTATCGAGGAACGACGGTCACACAGAAACTGCCACAACGCTTCTGGACCAGATATCCCCCCTGGGAAACGACACCCCATCCCGATGACAGCTATCGGCTCCTCGAGTGCACCCTGGACCGAGCGCCTCAGCGTCAATTCCGATTCGGGGTCAGGGGCGGGAGCAATGAGATAGGTGGCCAACGCGTTGATCGTCGGATGCTCCCAGAAGTCGATCGGGGATACGGTCTTACCCAACAAATCGGTCAATTCCCCGGACAGCACGACTGCATCGCGAGAGCTCAGACCTAAGTCGGCCAGTGATAGATCGAGATCGACCTCATTCGGTGCACAGCCGATATTCGTCACCAGGTAGTTGACTAGCCAGTGGCAAAGATCGGCTTCGTCACCAATGCGCACCGTCATACCGTCACGTCCAGCCGTTTGAATCCGTCGCTGCGATAACGTTCAACACAGGATGAACGTCGGACCTTGCCGCTTGTGGTGATTGGGATCGAGCCCGGTGACACCAGAACGAGGTCGGCCACATGCAAGCTATGTAACTTCGATATAGCGGATGTGACTTCACGCTTCACCGAATGGACTTTGTGCATTTGATCTTCTGCGGACGCTCCGTGTTGCTTGAATTCAATGATCGCCACCAGCTGCTCGGTGAGGTCATCCGGCACAGTGATCGCCGCGACCCGACCTCCGGTGATCTCCTGGATCGTCGCCTCGATGTCGTCCGGATAGTGGTTGCGACCATCGACAATGAGCAGGTCTTTGATGCGGCCCATGATGAATAGTTCACCGTCGGAGATAACACCCAGATCTCCGGTCCGCAGCCACGGACCTTCCGAAGTGTCGGGCGCGGGGTTAACGATCTTTGCATTGAACGTTCGTGCAGTCTGCTCGGGCTTCCGCCAATATCCCATGGCAACATGGTCGCCCTGTACCCAGATCTCCCCAACCGTTCCAGCCGGGTTCTCGATCATGCTCTCTGGATCGACGATTCGCACAGCCGATGCGTCAGGGGAGCCGTAGCTAATGAGTTCGGTCGCAACATTCCCTTCGACTCGACGGGCCTTGGCCTGACTGGCCGTCAGGTATTCGTAGTCAAAACGAACCGCCTTAGGCGCGGTGCCGGGTTCCGGAGTCGCCACGTACACAGTAGCTTCCGCAAGCCCATACGAGGGTCGTACCACCGTGGGGTTGAGATTGAACCGAGCGAAGCGCTCGGTGAAACGTTTCACCGTTGCGATATGGACTCGTTCGCTGCCGCTGATGATTCCGGCCACGTCGCCGAGGTCGAGCCCGGTCATGTCGTCGTCGGACGTTCTACGCACGGCCAACTCAAAGGCAAAATTCGGTGCTGCAGAAAAGCAAGCTCGGGTAGTTGCGAGAAGTTGCATCCAACAAGCGGGGCGCCGCAAAAACGACATAGGGCTCAACAACACCGCACTTCGCCCCACGACCATTGGCGTAAAAATCCCAAGAATCAACCCCATGTCGTGAAAAAGGGGAAGCCATGACACCGCGGTCATTGTCAGAGCTTTTGCGGCATCGCCGAGATAGTCGTTCAGGCCCTGCTTAACGTTAGCGATAACATTTTTATGCGATACCATAACACCGGCTGGCGTGCGTGTCGAACCGGACGTGTATTGGAGGTAAGCCGGGTTGGTAGAAAGCTGGGGGACCTCTTGAAGCTGGAGTGACGCGTTCAAATCAAGCAAATCAATCTCAATTACAGACGGAGCGTTCCACCCATCTTGTTCACATACATATTTCGCCACGTCACTAACGACGGACGAAGTCGTAAGAATAACGACCGGTTGGGAATCCCGGAGCACCGCCGAAACGCGTTCGTCGTGAATCGCATACTGCGGTGGCGAAAGAGGTACCGCTATACATCCAGCCTGGAGAGCCCCTAAGAACGCGATAATGTATTCCAGTCCCTGTGGAGCCAAAATTGCGACTCGGTCACCGGGCACACCACACAATTTGAGTTCTTCAGCAATGACGCATGCACGCACGTAAACCTGGGACCACGTCAAACTCTCAACAAAACCCTTCGGGTCTGACCCGTAATCGATGTATGTGTAGGCGGTAGTGTCAGCCTGCTGATCCGCCCGTTCTTTCAGCAAAGCGGGGACGGAATAGTTGGTTGCGACCATACCACACCTTACCTTCCACCTTCCGTTCGGTTTTGACAGCTCATTTGGCCTAACCGCGTTCATGATGTAGCTGAACTGTGCTACCCCCCGATGGATCACATAGCTCGACTTCCCGACGCTGGGAAACTACGCGAGCGGAGCTGACCAGGCTGTTCTGACGATTACGCAGCTCTGCTATCGAAGCACGTCTACGTGCCTACCGAAGCCCATCTGCATGGTGTCAAACCATACTGGCCCTTGACTAAACTTGCTCCCCATAACAATTCCCCCCCTACAATCACTTCACTTAACATGTTAGGATAATCTCTTCCTGAGACAGCTGCGTGCATTGGTTGGAAAATCCATATGCTTCCCAGCTATCGTCCACGCCGTCGACAGGTGCTTCTACTCTATCAGCTAGACGTACTGGTCCCTACTCGCGATTTCTGCTGCCGTTGGTATGACCTGTGGTAAATCGGTAGACGATGGTCGGCCAAGTGCTATTTAGCGTTAGACGGGGCGCCTGCGGCCAACTTCGGGACTGATGTCCAATTTGTAACGAGATTCACACCTACTCCAACTGCACCGGTCATGGCGTCACGGGGTAGACAACAGTTAGCGATGCACGCCGTCCGATCCGCGACCACTAGACCCAGCTAAGCTCAATCACACAATTCGAGCGTTTTGTCTTCTATATCGCATACTAGCTCTGACAAATTATCGTTAAGGTAGAAATGGTCCCCAGGAAACACACGAATCGCGAAAACTCCCGTAGTTCGCTCACGCCATGGCATCATGTCTTCTCGGGTCGCAATCCAATCCTTATCGCCAATGTACGCATAAATTGGGCATGACACCGTCGTTTCTGGCGAACAATTATAACCTGCAATGATACGGGCCGACCGCAACGTAGGAAGCACCCCAACACGGAATTCTTCGTCCTCAAAAAAATCCGCATTCATGCCAGTCATGCGGACGACCAAGTCCAGCATATCGTTATCGGAAAAATCTCCGATCTGCTTGTATCTGATATGCCCTGGAGCCGAGCAGGCCGAAACGAAAAGGGCGATGAGACGATGCCCCGCCGATTGGAATCTCAACGCAACTTCGAAAGCCAGCATGCCGCCCATGCTGTGACCAAAAAAAGCGATTGGCTCCCCCATCGGCGCCGACGGCTTCATCATCGCAAAGATTTCGTCAGCGAGGGCGGGAATACTAGTGAGCGCCGGCAGTCCATACCCATCGCGCTGCCCCGGGTACTGAACAGCGATCCGCTTTACGTCAGCTGAAAACTCCCGGGAAAATGGGACATAGTATGTCGCATCTCCACCTGCATGCGGGAAAATATATAGTGTAGGTGCGGTAAACTTTTCGCCACTTTTGCCGTTGTTCGCGTGCCCGTTCACCGCGCCAGCATACCCTGGTCCAAGAACGTACAGCAGCACCTCGAGCGTCAAACAGAGACGACAAAGTCTTACCTGACGGCGTTACCGGATACGTTGCCTTCGACGACACCCGCCTTGGGCAATATCAGCGCAGCGTAAGGGCCGCAGCCGGTAGACATGCGGAGAACGCTGGGGCGCACTACCACACTGGCCGCACCGGTGCCGACGAGAGACTATTCGGCGAGCAGAGCACGCTGGGATAGCTAACCTGCTCGAGGTCCGACACACTCTACGTCGATGAGGCACCCACGACGACAACGAAGAAATGGTCGGCAAACAACTTGGTCGTGGCCGCGCTACCCTGTTGGTGTCCGCCCAGTGTTGAGCATTGATCCCGGAGGCAGCACCGCAACATCGAGAACGCAATCCCGCGCACATTTTTCATCTCGGTGCAGCACCGATAGATTGACGCCAACAACGATAGCAACAAGTTTTCCGCATCTTGTGTGATCGGTGCTACCGCGTCGACCAGCGTGGAGATCCTTGCCTTGGCTGGTCTGGCCAAGTTGCGGCCAGCCGGCACCACTGGGTCCGCGTAACTGGTCCCAGATATAGCGGTTTAGCTAGCAGTTCGGCTTGTTCGTCGTCGGTGAGCGCCATCGGCCCATCGTTGCTATAGCTAAGGCTGTGGCGAACCACGCTGTCAGCCCGTCGACAGAATTCATATCACACCGGCCGAGTGGCGGACAGCCCAGCGGCATACTACGACTGCATCCCGCGCCGTCAGTGTACTGATGCGCCACTTGTTCAGGCAGGTTCCGATTGGATCTGTACCCCACTGCTATGACACACAGGTAATATATACCTGTCAACAAGTTGACAGGTATATAAGCGTTAGCTTAACCAGTAGTTCACATGGCACGGACCGCGTACTCGACGAGGTTCCAGTACAGCTGGTTGATCTAGATCGACGCATCGGTGGGTGGAGTTTCCACCTGATTCGGCATCGAGCATCAGTACAGCCTGGGGGGACAATTCACCACCAGCATTGATCATCGAACGCACCGTACCGGCGTTGGCCGATCAATTCGGGCGTACGTGAGCGTAGACGATCCCAAAGATCATGCACCCGCTATCTCGTGCGGCAAGCGCCCAGCCATAATTTGGTAGCAAATTTATGATTATGACTTATGATAAGTGCAGTAGCAAACTCAACTCGAAAGAACATGATATTGATACAGGTCATTCCACGGGCACCTGATATTCGGACACGTCAACGAACAAAACAAGGTGTCGGTCAAGTTAGCGCTTTCTCAGCAAGCACCTATCTGCCTATTATCGGCAATGGCTATCGCCTATGGCTTAGTTACGACTGAACAGCAGGATTTTCCTCAAGCTCGACGCGGGAAACCCTGTTACAGCGGGACGCCCTGGCAGCATTGCTAAGCTATCGCCGACGCTCCACCAGGAAACGTGCTCTTTGATACGTCCCGTCACAATGAGTAGCTACTGATTCTGAGCGCAATCAAACGACGATTCCGTTGTGTATGTCAAAAAACACCGTATGATAGCGTCGACTCGGTCGCACGCAGAGACTGGAACCTGTGCGCGCATTCCAGAACCGGGGCTGAACATGCCATCATGTGCCGTGCCGATGGCAACCCAATCACCGTGCTGGTTGTTAACGATGCAGCTGTCCTCGCCGAGATTAGTGTCGATGACGTTACGCTACGAGAACTGGAACATCGTCGCCGCCGGCGATGGATCATCGGCGGTCTTAGTGGCCCCGCACGCAGCGACCCGATGTGATCGTTCTAGACGCGGATGCTACCCGAGATGAACCGGCTCGACGTGCTGCACAAATTACGCGAAGATCGCCCTCGCTATCGCACGCGATGCAAGACCGCATCGCTGAGCTAACCGCAGGTGGCGACGATGTCACCAAACCGTTCAGCATCGAAGGGTAATGCTGCGGTTACGAGCGTTGTTACGATGCATCGGAGTTACGACGGTAAACAGCAATGCGAGGTTGGTGGACGGCAACTTGGTGTTGAACGAAGACAGTTACGCAGTAATGCACGCTGGTGACAAATCTCGTCGACTTCCACCGAGTTTGAGCTGCTACGATTCATTGTGCGCAACGCCGAGCCAATGCTTGAGCAAGGCTCAGATCCTGGGCCGGGTGTGAAACTACGGTTTCAGCGGCCGCTCCAACATCGTCTAGCTTTACATCTCCCCACCTACGGCAAGAAGATAGACAGCGGTCGTGAGCCGATGATTCACATGCTACGCCGGGTTTATCCAGCCCGCTAGCGTTTGCCGAGCTTGGTCGCTTCGGCTGTGGCTACTGGATCGGGCAAATCGTGGTACTCACCGTGGTGTGCGTGGGAATTATCGCTGCCACCGAATTAGCCTTGAACCACCATCTGATGGCGTAGCTCGGCAAAACCCCTTACCGCTCCGCGTTTATGTACCCTAAACCGAAGCATCGGGAGGTGGCGATGCGAGCACTCCTACATTATCCGAGGCCGGGAAGGTTCGAAGTTCCTTAGTGCCCCCGGCGAGCCAGCCGCCATGGTGGCCGCAGTGGTCAACAACGGCCAAGTAGTCGATGACGGCTACCTGACCAACATCGGCTCCCACGCCGCATTGCCCCTCAAGCCGCCTAGGCCCAGCCAAAACGAACCGCCGGGAGCCGCACGTCGGCAATTTTGGACCTCGACGATCTCGATCGGTATCGGGTCGATGCCACTCCGAGCCGCAACGAAAGCAGCATTGTAGTCGCCGACCTGTCGATGGCAGGCGTTTATTCCACCATGCTTCGGATGTGGATCGTCTCTGCAATCGTCACCGTGGAATCACGCTGACCGCCTCGATAACCGCCGGCACGCTCATAATAATAAAGGGCGCTGGCGCCGCTACGACACGTCGCCCAAACCGCGAACCATGTGGCTGATCTGCCGCTGGACCGCAGCGAGGTCGCATTGCCGGTGCGGGTTCCCGAACCCAAGGTGGGTAAACTCGGATCGGCCCTCAACCGGATGCTCGATCACATCATGGCCGCACCGGGACACAGCAAGCGAGCAAAACCCAGTTGCACCAGTTCGTCGCCAACGCCAGTGACGAATTAGACAAACCGCTGGGCGCGACTATACCCAACCTAATCAGCACAACGGATGGGCCAGGATGGTCTGGGCCAGGAGGCGGCTGCACATATGATGACATGGGTGGTATCGGAGACCAAGTAGACAACGCGCCTCGTCAAGGACCTACTGACTTCCTGGGCCCGGGGCTTAGTACTCCAGTCGCCCGTTAGAGTGCGAACAGGACGCACACGCGGCAAGACCGGGCCACCGGTGAGAGCTTGCGCCACCCGAAGAGCCAGCGGTTGTTCCCGGTGATGGGGCGTGATTTCACCAAGGTGATGACTAACCTACTTGCCCAACGCACGCATTCATCCTCATCCCGGAGCCAGCACCGTCGCGGTTGACCACCGACCCCAGCCATGGCGTGCTGCAGGTGATCGACAACGATCCTGGCATTTCAGTAGCACTTCAGTCGGCGGTGTTCGAGCGGTTCGCCCGCGGCGACTCCTCACGCTCGCGCAAAGATGAGCAGCATCAGGCTTGAGTCTGACAATCGCATCCGCACAGTAGTCAAGGTACACAACGGAACGATCACGGTGAACAGTTCCACCCGGTCACGCCGAGTTCACGGCTCGGTTGCCACTCAACGGGTGGCAACCGAGCCGCCTATTAGTTCTGGGTCACCACGTGATTAGAAACAGGCCACACCGATTTCGAATGGCCTGTTCACCGACCACAGGGTTGACCAGAGGCGCTGGCAGCTGTCGTTCTAGATAGCGATCGAAGCGATTTCGGTTCCACAAACGGTTGTGGTGTGTGCTCATCACGACGCGGTGCGTAGTGGCGAGTTCTTGGTGGCTAGACCTTACGCTAGCAGCTACCCGACTTGTATCCCAGCATCACGCCGTTAACGTTGCCAAGCACAACGGACTTTACCTCAGGAGAATTGCAATAGGTGAGAACGGCGGAGATGCCCGTCGCGGCACCACCAATCGTGATGCTGACGGTGCCACCCGCAGTTGTGCATACGACCGCACCAGTGATGTCTTGGTTCTTCCCGTCTAATGATAGGTTGACCCGCCGGCAGCAGGCGATGTGGCGCCTATACTCGAAGTCCCGGTGCTGGTAATTGGCTTGTTGCTCAAAAAGCCAGAAACACCAGCAACCAAAATTGCCGCTCCGGCTATCGTGACGGTCCGGCCACGCTTCACCTGTTCTCCTTTGTTTGATCTTTGCAGTTCATCGCAGTTGAGGACCGTCTCAACAATACACGGAGTTAACACAACTGAACAAAAAAATTCCGCGAAAAATTCTTACTGGTAACCCTTAGCCAGTCGCATGGTTATTACCCGGATAAAAAATGTACGCATCTCTTGCCCGGGTAGCCGGATCGATGGCGAGGTAGTGACTGCGGCCCACAAACCCCTACCGAGGTCAACGAATCGACCCACAGCGAACACACTTTACCGTTACACGACACCACGGATTTCGACGACGCTGATCATGAATTCATTGTTGCCTTATTGCCATACGCGATCAAAAAACCAACAACCGCATGGGTGGAACAACGACGTGTACTCGTTCCTCGGCGCCCCCCGCACCGACTCCGGTGCATCCCAACCTCTGGCGGCAATCGACCCTAACCACCAAACAAGGGCTGTTCGGGGTAGTTCGCGGTATCTATATCTATCAGGCCCACAGCTTCGATATATCGAATATTACCTTTGTCGATGGCAACACGGGGATTATCGTAATCGATTCCCTAGTATCCACCGAAGTGACCGCTGCGACACTGGACTGGTATCGCAGCCATCAGGATATTGACAGTCCCGTCGTCGCGGTTATCTGCACCTATAGCCAAGTAGACCATTTCGGCAGCGTTCTGATGCTAGGTCTGGGCCTCACCACACAAGCGGATGCGGATCCGGCGATGGCCCGGCATGCGACCTACATGTATAGCACCCGGTTCGCCAGCGGACTCTCCCAAGCCAAGTGGGCTGCGGGCTCGGCCAGGCCCCGTCCACCGGTTAGATCGCTGTCATCGTTTCGATGATAAACATCTGTCCGATCGATAAGGCAACGCCATCGACAGCGTGGCGATCAAGTTCCAGATAGCGCCCGGCACCGAGGTCCCTACCGAGATGCATTATCTATTCCCCACGGTTTTCTGCACCCTGTGCAATGACCAGGAACGCCACCCACAACCTGCTAACCCTGCGGAGCACGTTGGTGCGCGATCCGCACATCTGGGCGTGCTACTTCACCGAAGCGATTGCCATCTTCGCCGATCGAACCGCTGTAGTGTTCCCCTCGCATCATTGGCCAACCTGGGGACGAGAGAACATCGTCGAGTTCATGTCACTACAACGCGACATGTATGCGTATCTACACAACCAGACACTGCGACTACTTAACCAGGAGTACACAGGTGTTGAAATCATCGAATTGTTCCAAATGCCACCCGCACGGGAACAGTGCCTGGCATATCCCAGCTACTACTGGTTGATCAGCCACAACGTGAAGACGGTCTACCAGTGCTGCATGGGTTGGTTCGATGGCAACTCAGCGCGGCTGTAGTCGCACCCCCATAAGCAATCGGGACCCGTTACGTCGATTCGATAGTTGGAATCGACCGGATCATCGAACTTGCCCCAAAAGCATTGTAATCCAGGGACTTCCGTTGGGAAGTAAAGCCACTCAATCATGCGATGTTCACCGACAGCTAGCATGCCACGGCCCGGGAACTGCACTCCGACACAGTGGAAAAAGTGGCCTACGGTTAAGGAAATGCGACATGGAGCAACTGTTGCATGAGCGAGGTAAAAGAATTGGGCTACAGCAACTTCAACACCGCTAGTACGACTAGCTCCGTATCAATGCTTAATCAGCCAACATCTAAGCAAATCTTCGACAACCTCACGTCCGTGTCAACGGCCCGCATTAGCATCTCGACATCGTCACTGACATCAATTTCGCAAATTTTCGCACAAACTATCAACTTCCTTACGCAACAGAACCATATTTACCGTCATGTTGCGGCGGTATAAGCAACAGCAACTGTTATAATGAAATTGTACAATAAGTTTCGACAACTGAGTATGACGATGAACGATTTCAGTTCACCCGAGCTGGAAGTGTTCGGCGACCGAGCCGCACTGCAGGCATTGCTGGGTGTGCTCGACGAGCCAGACCCAACTTCAACATCGTCACGCTGTAGCGCTCCGGCTGAAGCGACCTCAAGTGACGTCGATAACCACCTTGCACTCAGCAACACATCGCAATGCCGAAGGGGTCAATGACCACTCGAGCTGCATAATCGGTTAGCTACAGGATTCGGGATTTCAAAGCCCTCCCGGTCATAGTCGACGGTAACCGCTGTGCTGCCGGCATAGTTCAAACTTTTTCTGAGCTGGACGCTGCGTACAGAATCCAGGCCTTCATGGCCACCGCCAGATCGACGGCTGCTAATAAAGCACCCTACCGGTGGCATCTAAGACCACCACCGATTCTCCTTGCACGACATGGGCAATAGCCCGAGGGGGACGTCGAAGTTGAGCACGATCACCGTGTCGAACCACTTCTTGGTGAAGTCGGTCAGCTTGTTATAAAAAGTGACTACATATCCACGTTGTTAATCAAAGTGTCCACCCTGCCGAATCGCTCGCAAGCTACTTCAACCAATCCGTCGAACTGGTCCCAGTTTCCTACTTACACTTGATAAGCCGCAGCGGCGCTACCGGTTTCGGCCTCGACCTCCTCAGCACTCGCAACGCAGTTATCCATCTTGCGGCTGGCGATCACCCCGTTAGCTCCATAACGCACAGCGACGAAACCCATGTCACGTACCCATCCGCCGCTGCCGCCGGTGATCAATACTAACCGGTAGATGATATCGAAAAGCTGATACACATAACCTATTATTTCGCTGCATCTTGGCCGTTCGCGACCACACGAGCCCAACTATGGTAGAGATGAGCTGCGGAATCATCGAGTCGAAAGTTTCGGTGATCTTGACGTCAGCTTTACCGGTTCTTACCCGGCGGCTCAGGCCTTCTCCAACACAACACCAAGCTTCCAGTTAGACAACACTGGATAATAGTTGATGTTCTCGATGGAAAGCCAGCGGACCCTCTCGTAATGCTACAGCAACTCGCTGCGAGTTAGCAGCCCATGTATGCTCAGATAGACACCATCGGCGCAGGGATATTCGCCATAGTAACCCGGCAGATACCAGAAGAAATCCAACAGCAGGTCACCGATCATCGTCATCTCCCAACCCACAATCGCTGCCAGTCGCGCCGGAGCCCGTGCGCGAACATCACGTTGGCGACTGGTAGTAACCGTGCATGATGCCTGGGGCGGTTACCACGCAGCCAGTAGGCGGACTGACCTAATTCGGGCAGATTGCACACCTGGTACACGTCAAGGAACTCCAGCCAGTAGTCAACCTTCCGTTTATGGAATCCATCGGGATGGCCAAAGCCGTCAAGTCCTTAAGCGCGCCAATCGATTCTTTCTAGCTTAGCGGCACCATAGACAAGCTCGAACACCAGCCCGCGACGGGCCTGCAGATCGGTATCAAACGGCGTTTGCTACCCGTAGTCCATCGGGACTGCACCCGTCTATTGCTTGCATCACGTAGAACGGCATGCCGAGCATCGTGCCCGCCTCATCGGCGTGAAACGTCACTGCGTGTCAGAGAACACCGGCATCAGCCGGATCTTTTGCAATAAGCTGTCGATACGGCCGGCGGTGGCTGTGTGTACCAGCCACCTAGAGCACCATGTGCGCCACTGCTGGTTTAGGACCCCGCTCAATCAAACAAGCGTATTCTGCGAGCAACCCCTTAGCTGTGCAGCGACAGCTCCCCGCCGCCCGAAGCCCCGTTTTCGTCCAACCACCAACCCAGAAAACACGCATCCGGCTGAGGCCAGGATACTGTTGACCAGTGTTTACACAGCACGCACCCGCTGCAGATGCAGAGGATTCTTACTAAGGAGCCTAGCAGCGCTGACAACCACGATAGGAAGAAACATGCAGGTAATACTGACCCGACATGCGTTACCGCTGTGCAGCTAACACGGCGATGGTTCCGATCTCGACCTGTCGAATAAAGGCTAGCGTAGGTCGTGCGCCTGCTCGCGGCACTTGGCCAGTTTCCCATAATCCGGGTAGTGGACAGCCCACAGCCCCGTACCGACTAAACCGACGAACCAGTCACGACGGCGTGTAAACTCTCACGTCGACATAGAGGACCGATGCGCAGAGTACGACCCCGGCGTCCCATTGTATATCCTTATCAAGCAGGTCTGTGCAGAACATCCCGGAATGGGCGCGGATGACTCAGGACCATCTGCCTGGTGCGGTCGCAAGGATGCTTTTCGCGCATGCGTCCGCGGGCGACCAATAACCTGATTGCCGCCGCCGATCCCGAAGGACACCGTTAAAATGCTTAGCCGTGGCGAAAATAATCAACGTGCTTCTATACGATAGTCTGAGGACGGCCCGACTGTTATCATTTCCCTCGACTAACACGTCGCTGACACAGTTATCGTACCACGGTCTGGCCAAGCAACGGTAACGACGGTGAACGCAGTCAAGCGGGTGCGGATGGGTTGCCTCGAAATCAGCGGTGGTGAACCCAGCCGTCACCAGCGTGGTAGACAAGTTCGACTCGACAACAACTGACCAACTCAAGGAGCTCGGCCTGTCTGCATTGGACAGGTATCTGCGTTCACTCGGCATCGAGCACTACGACAAATTGGGGGGCGGAGTGCATTTGCCGATGGCAACTCCAATCTGACTGTCCGAATCTACGACGACAAACGAACTGTCTGGTTCGGCGTCTACCGCTGCATGGGCTGACGCCGTCCACGCACGAATATGGCACGCGAGTACCGAGTGGTCGCCGCGCTGCAAGACATACCAATTCCTGTGGCGCGCACCGCCGCCCTGTGTTAGGACAACGTGGTGCTGGGTGCACCGTTTCAGGTCTCGAATTCGTTGCCGGGCGAGTGGCGCAGCGGTGTGCCCAACTCAAAGCGTTAGGCGGCCGTACCGTCACCGACTGCTACATGAACGCATTGATCCGAGTCCTCGTCAACTTGCACAGCGTCGCCCCAAACGCGTTGGTACTGAATAACTTCGACAAAACAGCGGATATCTGGAACACCGAGTGCACCGATAAGGTTCGCAATGGGACCTGGTAAGGCTGCCTGGCGATCATCACTACGCCAACGTCGATCGACACATTCCGTTCTGCTCCAGACTATTCCACCGCGAAGTCACAGCTCGATCGTACACGGTTTCTACCGGATCGACCACACCATTCTGGACAACGACAACCCGACACAGGTTCATGCTGTTGTACGCTGGAACCTTTAGATCCTAGGGGGACCCGCTCAACTATACGACGTCGATGTGTGTGTACTGCTACCTCGCGCTCAACCTGACCGTCAACGCGCAAGCCGACTGGACATTGCCGCCGCTACCAACTACCGACCAACTTGCAGATCGGTACCCGTTGGTCGCCAGCTCGCCGCTGGGGCATTAAAAATGCTACATGGCGCTGGCCTACTTCAAGCTAGCCATCATCGCCGCGGACATCGATTCGCAGACGTATGTCGGAGCGGGCACAGGGAAAGACGAAACGTTTAACGACAAGAGGCCTGAAGTCGTGGCACCGTTGATTTCCCGAAAGCTGGCGGAGCTTGCCAAGCTGGGCATGTAGTCAACGGTTTCGAAACTCATCACCGATGAGCCGCCGCGTAACGTTTCTTGACCGTGCGACGCAGCTGAAGGATCCGCGCGGTGCCGACTGCCACTGTTAGCAGTCCACCACCCACGGCCGACAACATGATGGCTACCCCCAGAGGCAAGCTCCAATGCCAACCGAAGAAGGTAAACGATGTAGAAGTGGTGTTTTGTGCGATGAAAATCAGCAACAGGATCAAAATCAAGAAGCCGGCAAGCAATGCCGACCACAAGGCACCCGCGCGGGTAATCGGGACAGCCCGTTCCCCAGGTGTCAGGCCGGCGGCAGGCGCTGGCTGACTAGACGGGCCAGAAGGATTGCTGGTCATAAGATACCATCTTGTTCCTATCCCAGGCAGAATGGAACCAAAACACGCGAAAAAATCTGCCAAGGTGCACGCCAGATGCAGCAACGCCTCATCGTTTCTGACGTTCGAATCGGTGGTATAGAAATGACGCGACTCGTGCGTTATGCAATACTCCCCGTGGCAGCGTGGCGAGTCACCGTTTACCTGGTTGCTGCTTGAAGCAAGTCCGATCCGCTTGGGGCGCAGACCCGTAGTGTGAAATCCATTGTGATCGGTTCCGGTGCTATCCGGAATCTGCGATCGCCGCCGAAATCTATGCGCAAGTGTTGCAGGTCACGGTTTTAACCTCGGGTGGCGGATGGGAATTAGCAGCCGCGAGGCGTATACCTCGGTAATCACTCAAAGACCATTCCATTGACCTAGTACCGGAGTAAATCAGCAAGCTGCTGTTGTATTTTCAAACTGACTCCACAACGACCGTGCTCGACGCAGTCAAACAAGAGCTCCTGTACGCGGCTGCCCGAAGACCTATCACCTCTAACGCCATCATCGGAAATTTTACACCGACGCGGTAATTGTCACCAATCTGACCTCCACCACACGGCACTCGAAAACGATCACGACTTGGCGAACAGAACACATTCGCTGGATGTGAAGTTTGCCGCGCTGCAGGCCTTCCAAGGGGTTGCGACAGAAGTACTCACTCGATATCAGCCCGAGCAACTTAGCGGTGCCCAACGACTACGGCGGTGCGGTAACCGTGCACACTCCCTTGGAAAGAAGGGTGACCGCCGCGAACATCTTCATTACATCGCAGGCCATCCCACAAAGTCACCTGGTGGAACTCGACGATCCAAAGCACCACGTACTGGCCAGCAACATTGTTCCGCTGGTCAATTCGCAGAAGAAACCGGACCGTATCAAAGATGTGCTGGACACGGTTTTCATCTGGCTTGGTCACTGCCGCATTTGGTGCACCTGAACTGCTCGCCCGAGCCGTTGTTGTTGTGTGGTGGCCGGGGGTGTTGGTGTTTGTGGCAGGAATTGTTGGTCGGTTTCATAGGTGGCAGGTGAAGTAGTGTTCTGGTGTGCCATCGCTGGCCGATACGGTCGGGAGTTTGGTGGGCTAGCCTAGATCTTGTTGGCGCTGGGTGTTGGGGGCGCTTTCGGGTGCATGCTATGGCTGTGGGGTGTCTGTTTGTTCACCGGCCCTCGGCCAGCCGGTGTGCCCCCGGCTGTGTTGGTGCCGTGTTGGTTTCACAGTTCGTCGATGACCTCGCAGCCGGTGATGACGCGTACGGCGGTGCTCTAGCCTAGGGCAGTACTTGACTTTTTGTGGGGATCGACCGCGGAAGGAAGATAAAAGCCATCCACGGCGTGATCTGGTGACTTGTGCGCGTGGCGGGCTAACACATCACCAGAAAAGCGCAACTGATCCCCGGCCACCCGCCACACCAGACGCACCCCCAGCATCGCCAGCTTCGATGTCGCGGCCGGTGACCAACACCAACTACTCGGCGGCCCTTGCAAGCAGCCCACCTACGCCGCGACCAACCCTAAACCACCAACACAACCCAGGCAGTGCGAACTAGCTCATCCACCAGCGCCTCACACACTGATGGATGAGCCCAATCAGGCCGCGGCTTGCCCCATAGCAGCAGGCGACCGCCAACCCGATACTTCACGCCCCATGGCCAAAACAACTCACTGAGCAGTGATTCGGTGAAGCTGTGTATTTCAATATGCTACATTCATCCAGAATGCTAGACTAATACCCCGTCAACTACCCCGTCAACGAGGTGATCGATAACGCCGCGACAGCGGCTAGTACTGTGGGGCGAGTCGCGTCAAGCCGCTCGTAAAGACGCTTATCGGGTGCTTGAGCGGGTGTATCTGGATTACAGGCTAGGCGCTCACTAACCCTGGGTAGCTCTCCGACAGCAAACAATAACGCATCGGGGCGGCACGCGTGGTCCGGTTGATCCACCAATCCTGTTTATGGCCTAGCCGTTCTGGGACGTCGATGCCGTGGTTCGTGATGAATCGCAGAATAAAATATTGTGTTTGCAAAGCGAATTGAACAAAACCATTTCTTTCGTACACGAACGATATCAACTAGGAACTAGGTTTACTGACAAAGAAGCGATGTTCGGTCGAGGCTGGCCAATGAATTCGTGGCAAATTTTATCGGACTCGGCCGTAGCTATCGTTGGTTGCAGCTTATCGACGCGGCCGTCCTGGCCGCTGCACGGGATCGTGTGAATCTCTGCGCGCGGCCTCGCTGATCTTGGCAGCACACAAATTCTAGCCGGTTGTGTGCTAGTCGTCGACTAGGACGAGCGTTGGGCTGTATCGACAGCTAACGGCCCTGCAGCGACACCGTACCGAGCATATAGTTGTCCGACACAGTTATCGGTCCTGTTCCAGCCATTCGGGGATCTAAGCCGGGCGCTGAATGCGGCGTTGTTCTCGCCAACATCGGTGGACGTCACGATTAACGGCTAGAGCAACGTCATCGGCGGCGTATTGACCACCAATGTGCTGACCGCAGTCAAAGCCCGGCGGCGAGCCGGAACGGGTATCGCACGTGCAACTATCTACTTTCCCACCTCGACTACACGTGGGCGCTGACAGCGGTGCTTATACGACTGTCATTAATCTCGGTGCTGTTCGAGCGGATGACCGCGGTGCCCTGAGGATGCCAGTGCAAGACGCTCCGAGTCCGCTACGAGCTGAACAATCAGCGATTCCTCGAGGTGCCCGCGGAGAGCACCGTCGCCCGGATACTGAAAGTCTAGCTGCCGCTATCTCTTACGGTGTTTATCGCCGAGCTGCGCGTGGTCATAGTGACTAACACCGCGGTGGTATCGGTGATCAGCATCGAAGGTTTGGGCATTTGATTTACAGCGGGCTAAAAAACCAATAAAAGCGATCAGATCCTTGCTGGCATCATCGCGATGTTTGTGCTTACGATCGCCATCGACGTGCTCATCGATGTGGCCGGCCGATTAGTCACGACTTGGGAACGTGCCACGCGTACTGCCCGGCGGTGTCGCTCAGTAGTGGCCCCGATCGTGGGCGGCGCGCGATGCACTTTTGTGGCACGGGCGGTGTCTTATTCACTGACCGCCGACCTGAACTTTGCCTGGCCCACCGCACCCACCTTGAAGGGTTTGGAGTAGACCCCGCAGTGGCGGGGGCCTAGGCTACCGCTGGTTGCTCTGATGCTGTTGGGTTTCCTGGCATTCCTGGCTGGCAACTACACTGACGTAACCAATGCCGATCCGACGGTGGTCAATGCCGCACGCGTGATCGTTACGATGGAGGCAAAGGTGCTGCTGCGGATCCGAAGTATCTAACACGTTACCGTTGACACTGGGCGTGTTGCGCAGCACAACGCTTACAGCTAGTGGTGGCCGCGTACAGCACGCCTAGGTGGGCTAGGCGGTTACCTCATAAACGGAACCAAAGTCCGTGCATTCACCTCACCCTAGTCGGTGCATTGATGGTTGCCACGTTGGCGCTGACCGTTGACATACTACTAGTAGCTAGCTTTGGCGGCGTGGGTGTCGATGCCGGACACACGCCGACTGCGTAAACGCATCGGTCAGCGAGAGCGCACACTACTTTCCATAGCGAGGTTCGCATTTACCGACAAGCGTGCTGCGGTGCGTGGGCATATTCTACTTCTACGGTGGGGAGGTTAACCGCACCGGCTACGATGCAGAGCGAAGCGAGGAGGAGCAGCACACATAGACGCAGCATCCTCTAACCCGACGTGACCCCTTGGCTGGTGATGTTAACTTGGTGCACAAGGGATGTCTACGCGAACGAAATCGGTGCTACTGCAGTTCTCTGACAAGAGCATCAGGGCTCATGGCCGTATCGCCGCCACGGCCACCGCAACTAATCTAGCGTTCGACGCCTTCCACGAGGTGAATACCGACGAGAGTGACGCCACCAAGCAGTTGGGGGTTGACCGTCATGCTGGCTATGCGAAAACGTCAGCTTGATATCGCCCGCAACGGGGAAAACATGTGATTGGCGGACTGGCCACCAGGGGTAAAAACACCAAAGCATACAATCACGCGCACGACGTCGACGTGGTGTTTAGTGCGTTCTTCAATGCCCTACCGATCCCGCCGCCTCGGTCTACACGAACGGGTGGCAAAAATCACTTTCCCGATGGTCTATGTGCGAGTACCTGAGATGCCCGTCGCAGCCGAGACCGTGAGCTAAACTAGCTCGGGACGCCTTGACGGAATCCACTTGCGTTCACCGGTCGGAACACCATCGTCGACGCCAACGCTCTTATCATGGACTATCTAGGCTTGGCAGAGCGGATCTGATCACCCCACCTGCTCGGCCTGCAGCCGCCAGGTCTTCGCGCCAATTCTCCGCGCCGATGATGACGGTGACGATATCGGAGCGCGGGAAGCTATCGTAACGCGTGCGCGCGGCATGGCCCGCTTCGACTAGTTCAGCCACTGACTTGTTGCAAGCCAGGGAGTCGCGAGCACGGCAGAGCAACTCGATGACCCGGGTGGCGGCCGACAGCAGTTGGCCGGAGTTTCCTTCGCACATCGCACGCACTAAGTCCGGAGCGGTTCTGGCTACCCGGGTGGCGTCACAGAACGATCCTGCCGCCACCGCGAACGCCAGCGGAACCTCAGCGGCGACGACGGCCAAAGCCTCAGCGAGCAAATGCGGCATATGGGAAATGGCAGCTGCGGCGGCGTCATGCTCGTCGGATTTTGCCGGTACTATCAGCGCGCCGCAGTCCAACGCCAACGTCATCACCATCGACCACACCGCGGGGTCCACATGGTTATCCACGCTAAGCACCCAGGGAGCCCTGCTGAACAACCCGGCATGTCCGGCGCTCCAACCCGATTGCGCGGTGCCGGTCATCGGGTGCCCACCGACGAAGCGAGCCCGCAGACCAGCCGAAGCAACCGCGTCGAGCACCGCGGTTTTGACGCTGGTGACATCAGTGAGCGGACAGTTGGGCGCCAATTCGCGAATGCGAACGAGTATAGCCGGCAATGCCGGCATCGGCACGGCCAGCACGATCAACGCGTCGGTGTCGGCGGCACGAATCAGCGCGTCAACAAGTTCGGTAGTGGCGTCAAAACCGTCTGACCGGGCACCTTGTGCGCCTTCCACTGAGCGATTGTAGCCGAAAACCTCACGACCAGCTGCGGCCGTGGCACGCATGATCGACCCACCGATCAATCCCAGCCCAAGCACGCACACCGGTCGCTCCGCCGTAGTCCCAGCCACCATCCAAGGTTGACACAGTTTGCGGGTCGTGGCTGCCCCCAAGTGCTGTCGATCACGAGCGTTCATCTGGTCAAGGAGCCCGGTAGGCGACTAGCGTAAGCGCCCATGGGGGCACAACGGGCGTCGGCGAAAGTCCCGATGACGAACATGCCGGACGGTTTTGGCGTTGCGGTCGTGCGAGAAGAGGGCCAGTGGCGCTGTTCTGCGATGGCCTCCAAGTCGTTGACGAGCCTGACGGCAGCCGAGACGGAACTGCGTGAGCTACGGTGTGCGGGAGCAGTCTTTGGTCTCCTGGACGTCGACGACGAATTCTTTGTCATCCTGCGCCCAGCACCGTCCGGGACCAGGTTGCTGCTGTCGGACGCTACTGCTGCGTTGGACTACGATATCGCCGCCGAAATTTTGGACAGCCTAGACGCCGAAATTGATCCCGAAGACCTCGAGGATGCAGACCCCTTTGAGGAAGGCGACCTGGGGCTGTTGTCCGATGTGGGGCTACCGGAGGCGGCGCTGGGAGTTATCCTCGATCAGACCGACCTGTACGCCGACGAGCAACTGGGCCACATTGCCCGTGAGATGGGCTTCGCCGAACAGCTGTCAGCTTTGATCGACTGCCTCGGTCGGTGACCGCATACGCAGCGATGTCGGGCACAGCGGGGCGCCGCCATAAGCCCCGGTCAGTGACCACTGACGAAGATTTGATCTGTGCCGCACTAACGGTCGCCACGACGGCGGAGCCGCGCGATGTGCCGATTGGAGCAGTGATCCTCGGTGCCGACGGAACCGAACTCGCCCGGGCGGTAAATGCCCGTGAGGCCCTTGGCGACCCCACCGCGCACGCCGAGATCTTGGCAATGCGAATGGCGGCCAGTGTACTCGGCAACGGTTGGCGGCTGGAGGGGACTACATTGGCGGTCACCGTTGAACCGTGCACCATGTGCGCGGGTGCAATAGTCCTGGCACGCATCGAACGACTGGTGTTCGGGACCTGGGAACCCAAGACCGGAGCGGTCGGATCGCTGTGGGATGTGGTCCGCGACCGTAGACTCAATCATCGCCCGGCGGTACGTGGCGGAGTACTTGCTCAGGAGTGCACGGCACCATTGGAGGCCTTCTTCGCTCACCAGCGATTGGGTAAGGAGCCGCCGGTTCGGTAAACTACGCGATGGTGGTGTGTCCGAGCGGCCTAAGGAGCACGCCTCGAAAGCGTGTGACGGCAAAACCCGTCCGAGGGTTCAAATCCCTCCGCCACCGCCAAAGTTACCCGCAAGAAATCGCCGACGAGAGCCCTACGGTCGCAGCTCAATTACTGCCGGGCTTAGCCATCGCGGCCATCGCGCTGGGCCATCCGAGGAGAGTCCACAGGCACGGCGTCGAGGACGACCTTGTTCGCAAGCTAGTTGTCGTCGGCTGTTTTCACGACAAAACCCATGACTTTCATCCCGGACGGCAATTTGAAGCACGCGACGGCGGCCGGGTCCCACAAAATCAGTGTTCGCCGGATTGACCGGCACGGTCAGTGAATTTTTCGGTGACAGTGACATCGGAATGTAGTTCAAATCCTGCCTACTTACCTACCTCGGATGCTGGGTCTCGGCATTAGCTCGACGCCATGTTGAGGAAATCCAGACTCTAGGCTATCACCACTTTCGGTGGCCTACAGTCCCTGCTGCTGAAAAGCCACGTTGGTGATGTCCGTATCAGTGGAGTAGAGGGTCGACCGCAGGGCACTACTCAACACCTCCGCGACCGCTGAGACCAGCAGCTACGCAGGCATCTGTTGAGATCGTGAAACAGCGTTATATCCGGTGAAACCGCGACTATGACTTGCTCTAGCGCCAGTATCGGTGTGACCCGTTGGTGGTACGGATAACCTCGACGCCTGGATCGGTAAATGTTCCACCCTGCGTTGAGTTGCTAGCCAATCTTGCCACTGACAAGTCCCGTGCCATCGCTTTAAAGCCACCAGATCAACCTGTCGAAACAACTACTGGCACCCCATCGCTACTGGCCTGCACAGCAAACAACACACCACCCACGCCAGATGCTACCGCGTCGATAGTCGCTGCGACGGTATGGGCCGGGAAAACTGCCCTTTAACCCCAGCGGTGCGCGATGATCAGCGGTTCGTCGTCTGGTACAGACAGCTAAGAATCCAACACAGCCGTCTTCAACCCAAAATGCCCTTCACGCATTCCCGACCACCAGAGAACCCGATGCGTCCTTGCCAACAGACGACCAAATCACCCACTAGAGCCGCCAAACCAAAAACCACCAAACACCGCGTGCAACGCCGGACCCGTGCGATGTGGTTACTAGTGCTGCAGAGGCTGCGGCTGCTGAGCGCCCCCATAACCCAGTTGGGCCGCGGTGTAACGAGCGGCTTCAGTGATGGGTACAGCATACACCGCGGTGCCATAGGCATAGATCTCGGTCCACACATCGCCGAGCGCCGTCGTGTCGAAGCGCATCCCGACGATCGCGTTGCCGCCTTTGGTACGCGTTTCGTTCATCAGCCGTCCCATTGCCTCGTTGCGGCTCTCGGTCAGGTTTTTGGTCATGCCCTGCAGCTCGCCACAGAACATCGATTTGAATCCGACACCGAATTGGGAAAAAGTATTTCGCGATCGGACGGTGAGGCCAAAGACTTCGCCGCAGACACGTTGAATCTCCCAACCGGGAATGTCATTGGTAGTAACGACAAGCACCAAACAACCTTTCTGCAGAAAAGAGATTTGGGCTGGTTCCCGCTGCAGAGTACAGTCCCGTTTCTGCAATTGCTTATTCAGCGGCACGCTGAGTACACCAGATCTACTGAGCACGCGTTTAAAACTATGCTATACTGCTACGGTTCCTTGTCGTGCGTGGGGTGGTTCCCGATCAAGATCCCGGCATGGGTCTTCCTCGGGAGGCTGGTTTCTGCACCTTTCTTCGAGGGCACGTAGGCGCTCGTCCACCCAGGTGGCAGACGGAGTCGCGTTCGTCGCCCACGTCGAAAACCTTATCTTGGGGTGGTCGTGGCGACCGTTTTCACCCACATTAGACAAATCCTGGCACAGAGGCGCCTGCTTAGTTCAGCGGCAAAGTAGTTACTACGCAACAGGTGCTGCGGTACAGCGCTGATTATTTTCGGCGCGGCCAAATGCCTAACAATGACGGTAGGGCCCAGCCATCCACTAGCAGTGGAGCAGGATCACCCAGCGTTAATCAAAAAACAGGGTTATGTCGATCTCGAAGAAAGGAACCCCGGCAATATACCGATGGCGACTTCTGGCACCTCGAAGCGTCGGTACCAGGGCACCTCATCTAACTTCGGAGGCAGGATCTGACGTCAAGCCGCCAGTCTCCATCATCGGCACCAGCCCCAGCCCGGGTCATCGCCACAAACACAAACTGGGCTACTCGATCAGACCGGACCTCATACCTAGTCAGCACATTGCAGTTTGTTATCTATGGTGTCGAGACCGCCTCTGCGAGAAAAGTGCCGATAACGATCATATCAATAAACCGAACACGCAGCCGGCCTTCAAGACCAAGACCACGGGACCGAAAACCCACGAGCGACCAGTCGGCAAAGGCCGGCACCCGTTAAAAGTAATGCCACATGCGTTAACCGTCACACCTTTGCACTCTATCGTCTTTCGTAGACGCAAACTATTGCCTAATTGCTAGTGTTAGAAAAAGTTACTCCGCGATATTGCCGGTGACCCGAGAGGGCTGCTTCAGCTTAGCGGCATCGGTGGGCCTGAACGGCCAGGAGCATTCAAATGGCGGTCGCATGCGTACGGGAGGCAGGTACGGCTAAAGCGACCATGTCGTTCGGCCTGGCCAGAACGTATCGACGGGCTTGAAGATGCTGGTGCCCGATGGTACCGAGAAATTCTCTTTGTACGCGGTAGAGTTCCTCGCGGCAGAGGCTAATCAGGATGCTGGTTATAAGAACTAAGCGGTGCACGAAAAACCTCGGCGAGCGGGTGAGATGCTAGCAGGGATCGCCTGTTGGATTCGTAAGCCAACGTAGCAGTTAGCAACGTAATGCATACCAATACGCTGACAAGTTTTAGGTCGTGTAATTTTCTGCGGGAGTCAAGCGTTCTTTTCAAACTTACACCACGAAACATGGTACTAGGCATGTGCCTAATCGCAACGTGTTCGGCGGCCCGCTGGAACTTTGCATGACTGAATCACTCACCGGCTTCTATCGCTACAGCTGCTGCCCAACCAGGTTCGAGCATCTCAGTCGGCACACCCTCTGTGCTGGAAGGACCGCTGCATCCCTGGATCACCAGCACTCTAAATCTATAAGGACCTGCTAACACCGGTGTCCGAGTACCGGTTTCCCGTCCTGCTATCGAGCAACCGCTGGTGCGTGACCGCGTTACACTGGATGCAAATATAATATAACAGCCGCGCTAGCCGGTAGTATTGGCGTCATCGGACGGCTCATGCTGGAGGTGGCCCCGATCGGGGCGCTGCAGAAACACAAAATCGACCTTGCTGACAACTTGGCTAACCTTGCAACGCCGACGACCATATAGTTTCATCCAGAGGCAGCTAGCAGCAAGTCCTGTGCCTTTTCTCAGTTGTTCGTAGTAGCCTCGGTCGAGCTCATCAGCGCTTAGCCCGCCTCTGTGATCGTACCACAACCACTCCGCATAGCACGTGGATCCCTCGTGTATCCACAGTCCCCACAGCGTTGACGAGAGGTTGCTGAACAACCAAAAGCGAACTCGCTTTACCTGAATGACCTCAGGCAGCTAGTGGTGTGTGTTATTGGGTGGGTACGTTTGGTTGGTTGAGGTAAGTGGGTGGTGTATGTGGTTGCCGCCTTGGAGTTGCGCGTTGGTGATCGGGGTCGGCTGGAGTGGTTGACGAGGGCGTCGTGTGTGCTGGTGGGGCAAGTGACGCGGGCGTGGATTGGGTTGGTGGTGTCCGGTGGGGTGGCTAAATACTGATATCCTGGTTCGGGCACGCCGGGGACGGGATGTGCTTCGGTGCTTGTAAGAGATGTTGGTGGGTACGGGTGAATCGCTCGTTTATCTGGGTGTGACGCATTGGGCGGCGCGGTTGATGGCTGATCGGCTGGGGATCGCATTCGCCTCGGTCGCGTGGATTTGGCGTAAATAGGGGCATCCAGCCGCATCGTGTGGAGACTGTCAAGTTCCCGGGCGGGAGGCCAGACTGTGTGATGTGGTCGGGCTCTACCTGGATCTATGTGCGCTACGCAGCCTTGATGATTGAACGTGAAGGTGAGAGATCTTCGCCGCCGGTCCTGTCGCAGCAAGAACGGTGAAGCGGTAGCAGCCTGGCCTGGGTGACGCCGGGGAGGGTGGGAACCGTCCTAGGTCCTGCCTGGGTGCTGTGCGGCCAACACGCTTGATCGGGTTGGGTTCATCGTCGGTCGATCGGGTCAGAGGCGGGGCGATTCCACGCCTTGCGGATTGCCAATCTCCACGCGCCTCTCCCGGGGCCAATATGTCAAAGCATGTATCTTGACAATATCATCTTCTCGGTGAAGTAACGCCGTGTTTAACGAGCTTTGCCACGTTGGTATTTGGAGAACATGGACCTAGGTGCGGACGCACAACACCGCGTTTGCGGGCCGCGGTGATGAATTGCGGCATCTAGGACGCAGCAATCGGGTAGTTTCAACCCGCTACTCGTGCGCAATTCAGCGAGGCGCAACGGCTCGCTTTCATTTTATCGTGCGGCGGGACAATTAGACCGGCAGCACCCAGATCATCGCGCATCGACGCCCCCTGTCCTATGCGGACCCCGCCAACAAGAACCTCCGCTAGCGTGATGGTGTGAACGAACATATGCCCGGGTACACCCCACTAGCAAAAATCGCCGTCGCCGCATCATGATGCGAGTCGACAGGGTTCATATGCGCAATCAGGACGCTCGCGTCTAGAACGATCACGCGGGTCCAGTCCACCCGCAGCTCAACTAGATAGTTTGGGGCCAAACGCATCGGCATAACAGCCACTGCTTGCCAACACAGCAGCACGATGGGCCCTATCCTCTGCACGCTCATCATGCTCGAAAATACCGGCACCCACCTCGAGCAGACGCCTCAACAACTTCGATCGAGACTAACCGAGCCATCGCTTGGCCGGCCTGCTACAACGTGTGCGCTAATTGCGGGGTTTCGGTCACCTAATACTAAGAGCGTGGATGTGTGGTCGACACCAAAATAAAATGTGCCACTTTTCAGCACAGCAATACACCTGGTAAAACCCAAATGCACCACAGAATGCGCAGTTCCAGTAGCCATTTCCTAGGCCGGGTGTCCGCAGCATGGTTGGCTTCGACTGACTCAAGGGTGGTCCTGATGCCAGCCAACTCCAGCAGCAGCCGGCACAGTCCGCTGAACGACCGCACCGGCAGGACCAGATAAGAAATAGCGATACGGCAGCGCAGCCATCCTCCAAACCTGCAAGCGGCTGGAACTCGCTGTGTGTTGCACGCGAGTTTAGCCACACCAGCAACTCGGTGCGACGACGCAGCCTGACTAGAACATGCTGGAACACGTCGGGGGGTATTGTTGTCCCAGCCGTCGGAAGCGACGATCACCACCCCGCCGCGCAACAAGCTGCCACGGTGCGGAGCCAGCAGGGCTGGCGATACTGCGGCTGACGGACGTGCCTCTACACCGGTTGGTCACTTTAGGCATTGGCCCAATCCAGCGCCACCTCGACCGAGCGGTGCGCCAGCACCGAGGTGAGCCGGATCAGCGAGGTCGAAAAGGCGAAAACCTTGGGGTATATCCAAGCCTGGCGCAACACCATCGCTTGTATCGAGTATAGATAGATCGTGAGCTGAGGGTGCGTCAAGCAGCTTACGTCGCAGACCAGGACTACGTGCCAAGGCCGTGTTCGCGGCCACATCACCGCTTCCCAACCGGTCCCCCGCCCGCAAGTCGATTCTTTTGCCGTGCAAGCTGGGCTCACACCGCAAACTACGGCTTCGGGGCAACAATATAACGATCCCCTATCCAGGAACCAAGCAAACGCAGGTATTCGGTATCAAAACCGGGCAAACGGTTCATCAGAGCATACAGGCAATACGGCCGGGAAGAACATCGGACAGTTGCAGATTCACGCCAGTGGCGTCATCGTAATCCGTGACACTCCGAGTGACCCAAGACACTGGGGTGCCACGGGCTTGGCTGGCACTGGATCGGCTGTCAGCGCGATGCATTCGTACCCGCTGCGGGTGTGCGGGGCCCTGGAACGGACAGCAGCGAATCGGGGCGTGTCGTGCCGTTAGGATTCGACGATCCTGAACGGCGGCCGCAAACTATGTCGAAAATTGCTGAGATCATCCCTCTGGTTGACCAACGTCAAGCCTGGCAACCCAGTACAGCGCCGACGGGGTGGGTGAGGCCCGATGCCGCAACACTTGCACGAAATTCACTGGGCCGGCTAGCCAGGTACCAGCATGCCCGCGTTGCGCTGCCGCCCCACCAGAGCGGCAACAAACGTCGCTAAATCAACATCCCGAAAAACAAGTGGGTACTTCATGGCGGTTCAGCCCAATTTAACCCGGGCTACGCAACACCCGGATCAGCATAGGCACGACGAGCACCGCCAGCGCTGCAGCGACGTACTTCTTAAGTTGGCTACCACCGCAAAGTTGCAGTCGATCGATGGGAGCGAGCTCGATGGCCGGAGCCTGGACTCGAGGTGCGTTATCAATGGTCCCTACCGAGCTTTCTGCATCGGCGGGTTGCTGGAACGCGCTACGCTCTGCCCCGCCGGTTCCGCCTCCAACGACTCCACGAACTGACCCAGCAGCTTCTCCTACACCTGCTGCAGCATGCCGCTGCCGAATTGGGCCAATATCCCTACGATCTTCAGATCGGTGTGCTGACGGTGAACTGGTTGGCGAATTTCATCCGGTGCGTCCTCATCATGGGGCGGTACTCAATAAAAAATAAAAAAGCGTCACGAATCTGGGTGCGGTCGTCGAGAGTCTTAGCCAACACCCTCAAACTGACCAGTACAGACTTAACCGAATCGGGCGGAGCGAAGTCCGCAACAACCATACAACAACCCAAGTATATAACCTCGGCCATCCCGGTCAGCTTATCCAGATCAAGATCGTCCGCGCTGACTAAAGAATTAGGTGAAGTGTTCGAGCAACGGAATAGATCGCTGGGTATCGCACGGCGGAAAATAGCGTTAGCCTGGCACGACTCAGGGTAGCAGATTTAATGGCAGAGGCAATGTCGCCACAGTCCGGTATAGATGTCTAGGCTGCGGTTCTACGAACTTCTCGCTGGAATTCGTTTTCAGCACAGTCGCTTTAATCGATCAATATCACTGGAAATGTCGAACTGCGATGCCGCACACGCCCCAGGATGGGCCGACCCACAAGGTAGGTCTCGATTCCGAGATATCCAATATTACCGTGCCGGGCTTTCCGGCCAGCTGGATCGACAGCAGCCGACGTTGGTACTTCCAGCCATAGAACGCCTCGTTCGCGGTCAACCCATCGTAACAATGCAGTCGTATGCTCCTGGCATTCAGCACCTTTGCAAGCATTTTCACAGAAGTTGTTTACCCAATCCAGACGCACCTTCCAGCAACGGCTGGCCCAAACTGACCGCCAGATAGATAGATCGTCGATACCGTCATCACAGCGACAAACCACGATGTCGGTGGCGGGCCTTTCAGTCGCCAGCCGCCGCACAGTTGCAGGATTAGTCCGCGACTGATCGCCAAACATCACCACAATTCCGGCGACTTTTGAGTCCACCCGCTCGAGCGCAGCACACCCAAACATCCATTCCCGAAATTGCTGACGGTAACCCACGTTGACTCCTTCTAAGCGGTACAGCCAGCACGCACCACCTGGCCAGCGCCACCCAGAGTGACAATGAGATGGCCGAATCAGCGCTACTTACAACATCGATACTAGCTCCGAGCACGATCCTATATTGATATGGCAGAAGCTTTGAGGTACAAGAGTTCTCCTGGAACAATCGGTCGCGAGAACAACACCGATGACCCGCCGGGCTATCATGCGTCGGCTTCCTCAGTAGCGGGTAAGGTCAGGCTGCTACCGTAGATGGCGGCGATGTGTTCAGCGGCGATCGACACCGCGATTTCCGCGGAGGTCTTGGCGCAGATGGCCAAATCCTACCGGGGTATGTATACGGGAGTGCTCGGCCCCGGCGAGTTCGAGTTCATTCGTAATCGACACACTACGCATGTTGCTGGCCGCCAGACCAATATATCTAACACCATTACCCAATTCGGCACTAAATGATTTCGACCTCCGGACCAGTGGGGCTGGCGATGACCACCGCGGCGCTGTCGATAAGACCGCAGTAGCGTCGACCATCGTAACCGAGTACCTCCCGCAGTTGTGGGCCAGGGCGTCGCCGATAGGTGTGGCTACGTAGATCTAGATCAACCGAGCCGGTAATTGCTACGTCAACCAGATCTCCAACAAACCACCGGATAGACATGACATCAGCTCGACAAACACGAATCCCAAAGTAGGCTCACAACCACGACTCCGGCTCACCTTCGAGCCTATTCTGTGGCAACGTGGATGGGTCGACGGATGCTGACGGCATCGCGGTTGCCGGATTGGGTAGGTAATTCGGCGCATGCCGCGCCAGCAGGGATGTCCATGTACGTAGCGGCACTGCGTAAGGAATTTGATGACCCGTTGTTAACCAAGACGGGCGCCGATTGCTGCAGATCACAGCGTCCATCACCTTTGCCGAACATGCCGCCCCGGGACCGATTGACTCTATCTTATCGCGAGCCGATGATCTATCTACAGCTCAATCTTTGTACGACCCTTTCTGAAGTATCAGATCATCACCGTAAAGCGCGCCAACTAGCCCCTGGCCATAGGTGCGCCGACACCCGCGCTGTAACACCACCGCAGTTGATACTGGTCGCGTCGGCCGGAAGCGTGGACGGTGAGATTGCAATCTTATGGCACAGCTTGGCAATCCCGGAGTCAAAACAGCGCATCTCCCAGAGCGACACAGCGGTGCCCGAGAAGTCGCAGAGAGTCGTCGTTGTCACGTTTACTATTGGTACTATTGGCTCTGCGGTCGCCAAGAACCTCGCTGCCGGGCGATTGGCTCACCTGACCGGTACCCCGCGGTCCGGAGATCAATCGGGCGAGTGGTGTACGACCACCTTAGCTCCATCGATACGCAAACCCGACGCGGCCGAATTGCTTCGCTTCATCATAACTTCACGATGCATCCGGGTGATGCTCCGGGGAGCCAGCGCCGGAGTGATCCTATTCCGACCGAAGGTACCATGTCTCCCTGTGGAGCCACAGGGTGTGGTCAGTAACTCGATACCGCATTCGATATCAAATTGAAAGATGACGATAGCCCACGGGTGTCCGGTCGCTTTAGCTACCAGGCGCGGGACATGTCTGCGTGCTGCCTGATCCAGGCATGCATCGCGATCCCGGCAGCAACACCAGCGTTGATGCTGCGGGTCGAGCCGAACTGGGCGATTGACACAATCATCCCCGCGCCGGTCCGGGTCTCGTCGGTGATGCCGGAACCTTCCTGACCGAACACGAACAGACACTGCCGCGGCAACGAGATCTGTTCCAGGCGCGCTGCCCCCGGAACGTTGTCCACCGCGACCACAGTCAAGCCGGCGGCTGCCGCGAAGTCCAGCAACTTGGTAGTGCTGTCGTGATGACACAACCGCTGGTAGCGGTCAGTCACCATGGCGCCCCGGCGGTTCCAGCGCCGACGCCCAACAATGTGCACGGTGTCAACGGCGAAAGCGTTGGCGGTGCGCACCACCGAGCCGATGTTGGCATCGTGACCGAAATTCTCGATCGCCACATGAAAGGAGTGACGGCGCCTGTCAATATCGACAACGATCGCTTCTCGAGTCCAATAACGGTAAGCGTCGACAACATTGCGAGTATCCCCGTCCCGCAACAAGACTGGATCATGCCGCGGGTCATCCGAGACTTCACCGGGCCAGGGTCCGGCACCGTTATACGATGTTCCCCATTCGGTAGGGCCAAGTTCACTCATCAGACGGTCCACATCCTGGGGTGAGTCCCAAAGAGCACCGCCATAAGATACAATAACACCTGGTTCATGACGCCCCTAAGTACAGGATAACGCGTTTACGTGCACCAAATACAATGACGCGTCGGGCAAGATCAGCACCTACGAACCGTACGCAGCGCAAGCCGAGTTGAGTCCTAGACTGAACAGCGTCGGCGAAGCAAACCGAATCGTCGCGATACAAGACCACTATAGCGTCGGCAGCAAGCCCAAGCAGCATGTGGCCGCCGCCGGTTAATGCCCCCCGGGTCGCCAAGGTGCACTCCGGTAACCGGCGCGCCGTCAGTTCGCCAGGCCGACAGGCTGGCAATCTTTACCACCAGGCCGGTGTCGTTCGGGTTTGTCGATAACGGCACCACCGGAAATGCCACAGGGTAGGGGCTATCGCAGTATTAGGAATCCGGTCGCACGGTAAGTAGCTAGACACCCACGGACCGCACTTCGATCCTGCAGCGGGGCCAGGCAAACCGTGCCGGTAAGTCGGCTGGCAGGCGCCGACAACGGCGAGGCAATGTTCGGCATGCTGGCCATCTCGCTCTCGCAGCTAACCAATTCGGTGGACCCCATCAGGTGGGCAAGCACGCCGTAGAGCCCGAACCGATATCCTCGGGTTTGGTGCGCGGGGCATGCAGACCCGGTCAGAGTCGCGTCAATGTCGATCAGCACGTAAGTCACTACCCTACCGCAGATTCGGCACCGCCATGTTCCAGCCCAACAATCCCAGCAATTCGCCGAGGAAAACGCCATGCGCACCATACAGACGACCGACATGGCTCGAGCCAGAGTAGCCAGACAGACAAGCAGCCATGACAATCCTCCAAGGAAAGCACGCACCATGATCGCGCTAGAGGCTACCCCAATCCCAGATCGGCAAGGCTCAGCACGCTGCGGTACCGCAGTCCTTGAGCTTTGATGGCCTCGGCAGCACCGGTAGCGCGGTCCACCACGGTGGCCACGCCGACCACGTCGCCGCCCGCATCTTGCACCGCGCGCACCGCTGTCAGTGCCGAGGCCCCTGTCGTACTCGTGTCCTCCACCACCAACACTCTCTGACCAGATACCTCGGATCCTTCGATACGACGTTGTAAACCATGGTTCTTCACGGACTTTCGGACCACGAACGCGTCGATCGGACGCCCAGGTGAATGTATGACAGCCATCGCTACCGGGTCAGCGCCCAAGGTCAGGCCGCCGACCACCGTGTAGTTCCAGTCTTTTGTGAGTTCGCGCATCAACCGGCCGATCAGCGTGGAGGCCCGGTGGTGCAAGGTGGCGCGGCGCAAGTCGACATAGTGGTTGGCCTGTTTTCCCGACGACAGCGTGACGGGCCCATGCACTACCGACAGCCGACGTACCAGATCAGCCAACTCTTTTCGGTCACGTTCGGCCACCCCCCCGCCTCCACTTGTTTGTTTACGGCAAGCAACAGACTCCGCGGAATCATTCGCCCCACGGTGACAAGAGCCTGGCACTACAAGCCCGGAAACTGATCACCTTGCCACCCGCGATGTGGGCCAAAATGTAACTGCCCACGTCGTCGATTCCGAGGAGCGTGAACAACGATAGCTTGGCTATGTTGTATTCAGGGCCAGGTGTGGAATTACATGGGCACAAAAGCCAAGTATACCACATGTACACTCGCGTCGGTGCCTTTCAAACCGGCCCGATCAGGCCTTCGCTGAAGGCGATCAGCCAGAGCTTGGACCCGAATAGGTCGATCCGATCCCCGTTCAGTCAACAGCCCGGCAACGCTGGCGATATTGACGACGGTGGCGATACCAGAATTGAGCAGGGCCGAAGCAGTCGTCCAGAATTCGCCAGACGTGTCGAAGCCGGCATTGTTCACTAAATACCCGAACGCCTGCGAGGAGCCAGTTGGCGACTTTTGTCGTAGTCGACGGGATCGAAAAGATCCACGGGCAAAGTCTCGGTACAGCCGGTCTCGCTCTGCAGCTCGTCCGCCAAGTACGTCAACCGGTCGACATCGCGCGCGACTAGAAATCACGTTGTAGCCATTATGTGCGTAAACGGCACCGAACCCGGACGTGGACCCAGTGATCAGGGAGGCGGAGCGAATCACATGAGCGAGAGTGCACTGAGCGGGACCTATCCTTCCCGGATTCCCGAGCCACGCCCAGCACGCTAGTCAGTATTGGTAGTTCGTGGTCCGATGGCTGTTACGTCCCACCGACGGTGGGTATTGGATGCCGTCCCAACGGCTATCGTCGCAGCTAATAGGTCCAGCAGAGCGACCAGCCGAGTCTAGCAACCCGGCAACATCCGAGTCGCCGCCCCTGGCTGGCGGCAACTCCGCCCGGCCGGCCGGCGCCAACGGACGACTCGGCGACGCGTTGCGGGTAGACGCTCCCGCTTCCTGAGAGGTCTCGGTGGGCAACGGCGGCAATACCCGCAACAGGTCGTTGAATTGGCGCACGGTGCGCAGACCCTCGTCCCACTGGGCACGAGTACTGCCGATCGGCATGCCGACCAACGTCCAGTTCTGCTCGTTCCACATCACCTCGGCACAGTCAGGTGCCGTGTGCGCGAAGGTAACCATGCGCCGATCGCAGGCCCGTCGAGCCGCGTCCAGATTAGTGGAATACAGCATCCGCGGCCCAATCGCACCCAGCAGCCAGATATCGCTCTCTCGTGGCTCCTTGAGACCTTTTAACCGCAAGTCGACCACGACGTTGGTACCCACCTTGCGATGCAGCGCGATCACCGTCGCAACCTCCTCGAGATCGAAGATATATACTGCCTCACCGCGGATCTGACCCAACACGACGTTGTACGCGGGGATATCGCCCACCGTAGACATCACGCCGCGCTTCCACCGCTGCAGGATCTCGGTGGATTCGCGTTCGTAGTCGAATCCGTGCGACCGCGCCCACGATTTACGGCGTCTGCTGCGTCCGCGGCGACGATCGATGTCGACGTAAAGCAATACGACCGCACCGACGAAGCACAGAGCGGAGAGCGTGAACCAAAGTGGGACCATCCCAGAGAGCGTATCTGCTGTCAGCCCGAAATCGAGAATTGCGAGCAGTTCGCAAGTCCGTCACAAGCCGACTCGGCCCATTCCCTAGAGCCGATCAGCCCAGGATCAGCGCCTCCCCGTCGGGTCTAACGTTGACCGGAAGGGTGTCCCCGTCGTGCACTTCGCCAGCTAGCAGCATTTTAGCCAACTGATCGCCGATCGCCTGCTGCACCAGTCGGCGCAATGGCCGGGCACCGTATACGGAGTCGAAGCCGTGCTGCGCCAACCAGCGCTTAGCCGGTAGCGAAACCTCCAGCTGCAACCGCCGCTGAGCGAGCCGCTTGCCCAGCTGTTCAAGCTGAATGTCGACAATCCGCACCAGCTCTTCGGGGTTGAGCCCGTCGAAGATCAGTACGTCATCGAGGCGGTTGATGAACTCCGGCTTGAACACCGAGCGCACCGCCGACATTACCTGCTCCTTGCTGCCACCCGACCCCAGGTTGGAGGTCAAGATAGGGATGGTGTTGCGGAAGTCGACCGTGCGGCCTTGCCCGTCAGTCAAACGGCCTTCGTCGAGCACCTGCAGCAGCACATCGAAGACATCCGAGTGGGCCTTTTCGACCTCGTCGAACAGCACCACCGTGTAAGGCCGTCGGCGCACCGCCTCGGTCAGCTGACCACCCTGGTCGTAGCCGATGTAGCCGGGCGGTGCACCCACCAGACGGGCCACCGAGTGCTTCTCACCGTACTCGCTCATGTCGACACGGACCATCGCACGCTCGTCGTCAAACAGGAAGTCAGCCAGCGCTTTGGCCAGCTCGGTCTTGCCGACACCGGTCGGGCCAAGAAACAAAAACGAGCCGGTCGGCCGGTTAGGGTCGGCAACCCCGGCTCGCGAGCGTCGCACCGCGTCGGAGACCGCGTGCACTGCCTTCCTCTGCCCGACCACACGCTTGCCCAGTTCGTCCTCCATACGCAGCAGCTTGGCGGTCTCGCCTTCCAACAACCGGCCGGCCGGGATGCCGGTCCACGCTGACACCACCTCGGCGATATCGTCAGGACCGACCTCTTCCTTGAGCATCACGTCCTCACGAGCCTGGGCCGTCGGCACCGCCGCTTCCAGTTTCTTTTCCACCTCGGGGATGCGCCCATACCGCAGCTCAGCGGCCTTAGCCAGGTCACCATCACGCTCGGCGCGCTCGGATTCCCCGCGCAACGTCTCCAGCTGTTCCTTGAGTTCTCGGACGATGTCGATCGCCTTCTTCTCATTATGCCACCTCACGGTTAGCTCGGCGAGCCGCTCCTTCTGGTCGGCCAGTTCCGCACGCAACGTATCCAAACGCTCCTTGGATGCTTCGTCTTCTTCGTTCGCAAGAGCCATCTCTTCGATTTCGAGGCGACGCACCAGCCGCTCAACCTCGTCGACCTCGACAGGCCGCGAGTCGATCTCCATGCGTAACCGGCTGGCTGCTTCGTCGACCAGGTCGATGGCCTTGTCCGGCAGAAACCGAGCGGTGATGTAACGGTAGGAGAGCGTGGCCGCTGCTACCAGAGCAGAGTCGGTGATGCGCACACCATGGTGCACCTCGTAGCGGTCCTTGAGCCCACGCAGGATGCCGACGGTGTCCTCCACCGACGGCTCACCGACAAAGACCTGCTGGAAACGCCGCTCTAGCGCTGCATCCTTCTCGATGTATCTGCGGTACTCGTCAAGTGTGGTGGCGCCGACCAGGCGCAATTCGCCACGAGCCAACATTGGCTTGATCATGTTGCCGGCATCCATCGCCGACTCACCAGTCGCACCAGCTCCGACGATGGTGTGCAACTCGTCGATAAACGTGATGATTTGTCCGGCAGAGGTTTTAATCTCGTCGAGCACGACCTTGAGTCGTTCCTCGAACTCTCCGCGATACTTGGCGCCGGCCACCATTGACCCGAGATCCAGCGCCACCACGGTCTTGTCACGCAGGCTCTCCGGCACATCACCAGCGACGATCCGCTGAGCCAAGCCCTCTACGATCGCGGTCTTGCCGACACCAGGCTCGCCGATAAGCACCGGGTTATTCTTGGTGCGACGGGACAGCACCTGCACAACACGACGAATCTCGTTGTCGCGGCCGATAACTGGGTCAAGTTTGCCCTCGCCGGACCGGGCGGTCAGATCTGTGGAGTACTTCTCCAACGCTTGATAGATGGACTTGGGATCGGAGCTAGTTAGTCGAGAACTGCCACGTACCTTGACGAACGCCTCCCGCAACACCTGCGGCGAAGCACCGTGCCCGGTCAGCAGCTTCGCGACATCGGAGTCACCCGTTGCTAACCCTACCATCAGGTGCTCAGTCGACACATACTCGTCGTCCATCTCGGTAGCGAGCTGCTGAGCGGTGGTGATGGCAGCCAGCGACTCTCGCGACAACTGCGGCTGCGAGCTGGAACCGCTGGCCTGGGGTAATCGGTCCAACAGTCGCTGTAACTCATTGCGAACGATGTCGAGCTCCACACCGACAGTCTCCAACAACGGTATGGCGATTCCGTCGTTCTGTGTGAGCAGCGCCAATAGCAAATGCGCAGGTCTGATCTCGGGATTACCCGCGGACGACGCTGCCTGCAGCGCTGAAGTTAAGACCACCTGCATCTTGGTGGTCGGGTTGAAAGAGTCCACGACGATCTCCATTCGGGGTACGTCATAAAAATGCTTGTCGGGTTGTCCAACGCCGTCAACGTTAAGCCTGCTAAGCTCAATTTTATCTTTGGCGGCTACCTTAGGTCTAGCAGACGGTCCTAGGCCCCGTTTGCGACCTTCCCGGCCGGTTTATCCGGTTTATTGCTAGAGCAAGCCCGCGGGTAATCCCGGCCAGCGCGACAGCGACAACAGCCACGTTCAATGTGCTGAATTCCAAGGTGCTATCTCAGGATGCAGCAAACCCCACTGCATCGGATTCGCCGAAGCTAACCACGTGTCGGATGAACACATCGGGTTGTGACATGGTCACGGATACATATCTATCGGTACATCACTGATAACAGGAACCCCACGGACCACTATCGTCACATAACTAATCACGGGCGTCGACATGACGTCCTGCCCCTAGGAAGGTATGCCGTGTCGGCGTTTCGTCGAATCATTACGGTAGTCACCGCGTCAGCGGCCGCTACTGGACTCATAGTCGCGGTGGGCTTCGCGCCACCAGCTAACGCTATGCCCTGCAGCATGCCCGAAGCCAACGTCCCGCCACCTGCGGTACCCCCAACGATGCCCGCGCCGGCGCCGATCATTCAACCACCAACTGGGCGCCGACCTCCTAACGCGAACGACCATGCGCCGATGCCCGCGCTGGGGCCGCTGATCGCTTCTTTATTCAAACCTCCTGCTCCTAGTACTCGGCACTCCGCGCCGCTAAAACGTCAAATTCAAGCGGAAACAATACCGCCCGGACCCAACCCCGCTGTTCCGGAACAGCCCCCGAACACGGCCCAGCATATTCCGAATACACTCTCAGTCCTGCCACCGGCACCCCGACCGGAGCCGACTCCACCGCCCACTGCCTCCATCGCGGGCGCATCGACCTCGCTCGTCGAGTGGGTAACCGGACCCAACAGCCCAAACAAAACACTTCAACGTTTCGGTATCTCTGGAACCGACCTTGGGATCACTTGGGACAACGGCGATCCCACCAACCATCAGGTCCTTATGGCCTTCGGTGACAGCTTTGGCTATTGCAGTGTCAAAGGCAAGCAATGGCGATACAACATCTTGTTCCGCAGTTCAAACCAGGATCTGTCGCATGGAATCCGCATTGCGGACGGCGTGCCTAACGACAAGTACTCCGGTTCACCGGTGTGGACAACTGGCCTCGCTAAGCAGGTCGTTAATACCATTCATCTAGCGCCGCACGAGATAGGAATCATTCCGACAACCGCCATCTCTATCGGAAAAACTCAATACATGAACTACATGTCCATCAGAAAATGGGGCCGCGATGGCGAATGGACGACAAACTACTCGGCAATCGCTAGGTCAATCGACAACGGCCAAAGTTGGGGGATCTACCCCAGCACTATCCGCACCGCCTCACCGGACGCAATCCCTAGGACTCCTTTTGTTCCAGGTAACCAGAATTTCCAAATGGGGGCGTTCATTCGGGGTAACGATGGTTACCTCTACTCGTTCGGGACCCCGGCCGGACGCAGTGGTGCAGCCTATCTAGCCCGAGTGCCCCAAAACTTTATTCCAGACCTCAACAAATACCAATACTGGAACGGCGACGGATACGGAAATTGGGTCCCCAACAATCCAGGGGCCGCGACGCCATTGTTCTCGGGTCCGGTGGGTGAAATGTCAGCCCAATACAACAACTATCTCAAACAATATCTCATTCTCTACAGCAACGGTAGCAGCAATGACGTTGTGGCGCGAACAGCACCAGCTCCACAAGGGCCGTGGAGTCCAGAACAGCCGCTGGTGTCGTCGTTCCAGATGCCTGGTGGCATCTACGCGCCAATGATTCATCCCTGGTCGTCAGGTCGAGACCTGTACTTCAATCTGTCACTGTGGTCGGCGTACGACGTCGTGTTGATGCACACCGTGTTGCCCTAATAATTGAGTACATTCACTGGAGGGCAACACTTCCGACTCGACTCTCCGCTGGAGCAGCTTACGAACGGTATGGAGAAACACAATGCCGTATCAATAACTGCTATCCTCTTGCTGATCGGATATAGTGTTTCTGTACAAAGTGATTCACTCACTATATCTGGTCGTCCTGTGGCTGACGTAGAAGCGAAATTCGCAAGCTTAGACAAGCGGGGGCTTTACACATGTTGCCCAACATATTCACGGCAGGAGGATTTGGACCCGGCAAACGAAGCCAAAGAACTCATTCGGCAATTCTATACTCACCGGTTTGCCTCGACACCTCAATAAGCAACCTGTTCCCACCTGAAATATACAGCCAGTGAGCAGCTTTCGCGCATGCGCTGGACTGAACGTACAGCGAACTGGTCGACCAGCAAGCAGAAGAGCCGATGGCCTTCCTTACCAAAATTAGCTGCTATCACCACAAATTACATTGTTTAGCAAAACATTATGAGAAATTGTGTCGAGCTTTGCACATCATATTAATATTACGCACTCATCTGGGCGAAACGTGGACCGACGCCGTCTGCGACGCGGTTAGCGAGTCCATGCAGCCTGATCAACAAAATAATTGAACGGCGCCGCTGACACCGACGAAGGACCCGACTGGTGGGACACAACGGTCACTGAACACATTCGAGCATAACGGGATCTCGTAGTAGTTCAACTTCGACTAGATTACCAATGCACTATTATTCCGGTCAGTACGTCAACGTCCACATTCCGCAATGCCCGCGGTGTTGACGATACCTCAGCCCCACCATTCCTGCTGCCTCAGACGGCGCGATCGAGTTCCATGTCCATGTGGTCTCCCGGCAAGTCGGTCAGCACCGCCATAGTCGGCGAAACCATTCCCAGCGACTAGTAGCGGTCGACCCAGTCCACACGGCGTAATATGGTCCGATCTCGACGACGGAGACGTGCTAATGGTCTCCGGCAGTACCGGTCTGGCACCGCTGCGGGCACTGATCGTGGAACTCGGCTGGTTAGCCGTGAACCCACAGGTCCACCTGTTCGTCGGCAAACACTACCGCTACAGGTTCTACGACCTGCGCACGCTATAGCAGGTCGCCGCACAGTGACCGTGGCTAGCGGGGTCTCACCGGTACCAGAGTACAGCCAAGAACCGTCCTGGACCGCCGACGACCCCGACATCTCAGCGCCGCGCGGCCTGTATGTGCACCAAACTAGCCAGCTACCTGACATGGTGACCAAGTACGGTACTTGGGGCACTACAGATCCTGATCGGCGGTGGACCGGCCATGGTGCGCGCGACCAAGGATGCTCTGATAGTCAAAGGCACTTCGCCAGAACGCATCCAGCACGATCCGTTGTCGCGTTAACTGTACTGGCAAGAAAATCTGGGTCCTGGCACCTACCCGGATGTGTCGCGCGGCGAGTGGATCATCGGGACACCACCGCCGCGACATCTGACCCTCCACTAATCAGCACCGATGATTTTGTGGTTGAGTCGATTGCCATGCCTACCGACGCGCCACATAGAGGCCACTACCGATGCGCGCGTCCAGGTGAGCCGCCTATAGCGCAGTTTTCGGTCCGCGTGTATGGTGAGCTTCCTGGTTGGCCCGCGCCGCCGTAAGCGCCTAAGAGCCCGCTAGTGCCTCCGGCACCTTATACCACCATCACCGCAGAACAACCCACTGTTACCAGCTTCGGTACATTCAGATCCGAACTCGAGGTTGACCAAGTCCGTGGCCACCGAGACGAATTGACGAATTCAGGTACAGCAATGAAGAAGGCCAGGGGCCATCTACCACTGTAACGCGACGCCATCGAGGTTGGATGTTGTGCAAAATCAAGCGGCATGAAACCCGGTTTGGGCCAATCTGCCAATCTAAAACTAGAGATTTGTTCGCCTAGCGCGATTTTCGCGGCTGCCAGAGGACCAGCGCCGTGCTTTTGGGCACCACAGCAAGATCGCGACGCTGGTTGGCACGCAACATCACCAACTCTTCAGTCAATTCCTGCAGCTTCAACTGCAACGCCTCAACCTGATTAGTCAGCTCGATGATGCGTTTGATACCAGCGAGGTTAACCCCCTCATTTTGCGAGAGTCGCTGTACCTGGCGCAGCAGCTCGACGTCATGCTGAGAATAACGGCGCCCACCACCAGAAGCCCGACTCGGGCTGACCAGCCCGAGTCGATCATAGGTACGCAAGGTCTGCGCGTGCATACCGGCCAGCTCAGCAGCCGCCGAGATCAAGAACGTCCGAGATTCTTGTTGCCTGGGGTCTTTAGAGTTTCTAGTCATCGCAGATTATCTGCCCATCCCGCCCGCGGGTTGAAACCACTTGACCGCTCGGCCGCCGCATAGGCTTCCAGCGCCTGTTGCGCGGCACCTTCCAAGTTCAGCGGAACTGCCACCTTGACGGTGACAAGCAAGTCCCCATAACCACCACCGCGTTTGGGTACACCACGACCTCTTACCCGCAGGATACGGCCATCTGAGGTACCTTTTGGCACCCGGACACCGACTGTTCCGTCCAGCGTCGGCACTGAAAGCGTTGAACCCAAAGCTAATTCAGTGAAGCTAACCGGAATGGTCACGGTGAGATCGTCGCCATTTCGACCAAAGATCTTGTCTGGCCGCACATGCACCGTCACATACAAATCACCCGACGGAGCACCGCGCAACCCCGCCTCGCCCTGCCCTGCCAGCCGAATCCGTTGTCCATCTTCAACACCGGGCGGGATCCGCACATTGATGGTGCGGGTCCGGGTAGTAACCCCGGTGCCTTTGCATTCTGCGCAAGGGTGTTCGATTACCGACCCGCTACCCCGACATTCGGTGCAAGGCTCAGAGAAACCGAAGGCCCCCTGATTGCGGTTGATCACGCCGGAGCCGTTGCAAATGGAACATACTTTCGGACTGGTACCCGGACTTGCCCCGCTGCCATGGCAATTCGTGCACGGCGCTGGGCTGGTCAGCCGTAGCGGCATCGCTACGCCTTTGGCCGCCTCGACAAAATCCAAGTCTGTCTCGGTCTCCAGGTCATTGCCGCGTCGCGGCCGACTGGGGCGGGCGCTAGCGCCGCGTCCGAACAAGCCGCCGAACAAGTCACCGATGTTGGTGCCCCCGGTTCGACTGGCAGCATCGAACAAATCGTTGAGGTTGAACTCGGCACCGTCGCCGCCCATTCCAAAGCCGCCGAAGCCACTGTCGAACCGACGGCCGCCTAAACAGTCGCCGGCGAACAGCCGACGAGTCTCATCGTACTCTTTGCGCTTGACCGGATCCGACAACACGTTGTGCGCTTCAGACACCACCTTAAACCGTTCACCAGCGGAGTTGTCAGGATTCGCGTCAGGATGCAGATAACGTGCCAATTTCCGATAGGCACGCTTGATCTCTTCGGGACTGGCGTCAGAGGAGACGCCTAGCTCCTTGTAGAAGTCCTTTTCAACCCATTCACGCTGGGCCATACCGCGTCACCCCCTCATCACCGTCTGCCTTGTGGTGTACTAAATTCCTCTACTATGTTGTCTTGATTTTGGGACCTATTTCACCTGCGGCGTCACGTTATCGTCCGAGTCACCTTGCTCGGTTTCAGCTGTGCTGTCGACGGGTGCGACCATGGCGACCGTTTCGGCACCATCGCCTGCGATCGTGTCGACCACCCCGACCAAGGCGTGCCGCAGCACTTGCTCGCCCAGTTTGTAGCCTTGCCGCAGGACGTCACCGATCACCGGCTTGGAGCCTTCACCGCCATCGCCCTCATGCTGCACGGCTTCATGCAGCACCGGGTCGAAGTCCTCGCCCTCGACGCCAAACGCCACCAGCCCGAGGCCGGTCAATGCGTTCATTAGCTTGTCGGCGACTAACTTCAGCGGACCCGAGTCCAGATCACCGTGCTCGCGGGCTCGATCGAGATCGTCAAGCACGCCCAACAATTGGCTGATGACGGTGGCTTTGGCCCGATCCGAAGCCGCCTGCTGGTCGCGCAACGCTCGCTTACGGTAGTTAGCAAAATCAGCTTGCACCCGCTGCAGATCGCTAGTCAGTTCAGCAACTTTGTCGGCCATTGTGTCGGTAGTGTCGGCGCTCTGGTCAGCCAGACTAGCCGGCTCGCTACCTCCCGACGTGTCGCCGAGAGGTGTGGATCGTACTTCGCCAGTCTCGGGATCGATCCGCCGTTTGTCGGTGACCGTCACCTGTTCGTGTGGATTGCCTTCGGTCACTTGGACTCCCGTTCGTCGTCGACCACCTCCGCGTCCACCACATCGTCAGCAGAGCTCGAGCCACCAGTCGCGGAAGCTTCGCCGCCCGCCGCCTGGGTGGCTTCATAGATCGCCTGCCCCAGCACCTGGGACTCCTGGCCAAGCTTCTCCATCGCCGACTTAATCACGGAGATATCGGTACCACCAAGCGCCGTCTTGGCTTCTGCCACAGCGGCGTCCACCCTGTTTAGGGTATCCTCAGGCACCTTCGAACCATTTTCGGCTTCCCGCTGTTCCTTGACAAATTTCTCCGTCTGGTATACGAGGGTCTCAGCCTGGTTACGAACGTCAGCTTCCTCGCGGCGCTTGCGGTCCTCTTCGGCGTGCGTCTCGGCGTCCTTGATCATCCGGTCGATTTCTTCCTTGGACAGACCGGAGCCTTCCTGGATTTTGATCGTGTTCTCCTTGCCGGTGCCTTTGTCCTTGGCCGTGACGTGAACTATGCCGTTGGCGTCGATGTCGAAAGTGACCTCGATCTGCGGGACACCGCGCGGAGCCGGCGGAATACCGGTCAGCTCGAAGGAGCCGAGAAGCTTGTTGTGCGAGGCGATCTCGCGCTCACCCTGGTAGACCTGGATCTGCACCGACGGTTGATTGTCGTCGGCAGTGGTGAAGGTTTCTGAGCGCTTGGTGGGGATCGTGGTGTTGCGCTCGATGAGCTTGGTCATCACGCCACCCTTGGTCTCGATACCCAGGCTCAAAGGTGTAACATCAAGCAGCAGAACGTCTTTCACCTCACCCTTGAGGACACCGGCCTGCAACGCAGCACCAACGGCAACGACCTCATCGGGGTTGACACCCTTATTGGGTTCCTTGCCACCGGTGAGTTCCTTGACGAGTTCGGTCACCGCGGGCATCCGGGTCGAACCGCCCACCAACACGACGTGATCGATCTCGGAAACCGAAATACCGGCGTCCTTTATCACCGACTGGAACGGTTGACGGGTACGATCGAGCAAATCCTGTGTGATGCGTCGGAATTCGGCGCGAGTAAGCTGCTCGTCGAGGAACAGCGGGTTCTTGTCCGCGTCGACGGTGATGTAGGGCAAGTTAATCGAAGTGCTCTGGCTCGAGCTGAGCTCGATTTTGGCCTTCTCGGCAGCCTCACGTAGCCGCTGCATAGCCATTTTGTCCTTGGTCAGATCGATACCGCTAGTGCCCTTGAACTTGTCGATGAGCCAGTTGACGATACGGTCGTCCCAATCATCGCCACCGAGGTGATTGTCACCGCTGGTGGCACGCACCTCTACCACGCCCTCGCCAATTTCGAGCAACGAAACGTCGAAGGTGCCGCCACCCAGATCGAACACCAGGATGGTTTGTTCTCTCTCACCCTTGTCCAGACCGTAAGCCAGGGCGGCGGCGGTCGGCTCGTTGACAATCCGCAGTACGTTTAAACCGGCGATCTGGCCAGCTTCCTTGGTAGCCTGACGCTGAGCATCGTTGAAGTAGGCTGGTGTGGTGATGACCGCATCGGTGATGTCCTCACCGAGGTAGGCCTCGGCGTCGCGCTTCAGCTTCATCAGAACGCGGGCGCTGATCTCCTGCGCGGTGTATTTTTTGCCGTCGATCTCGATGGACCAGTCACTGCCCATGTGCCGCTTGACCGACCGGATGGTGCGGTCGACGTTAGTAACCGCCTGGTTTTTGGCGGGCTGGCCGACGAGCACCTCGCCGTTACGCGCGAACGCGACAATTGACGGAGTGGTCCTCGCCCCCTCGGAGTTGGCAACGACGACAGGGTCGCCGCCCTCCAGAACGGAGACGACGGAGTTGGTGGTCCCAAGGTCGATGCCGACCGCACGAGCCATGGTGATTCCTCCTGATTAGTAGAGCTTTTATCGTGCACTAGGATGAGTGAACCCAACTCAAGTCTGCACCTACAGCCGCGGCGCTGTCAACTCAGGATTTCAGCCTAGATCACTCAACTTGCCGTCATAGTTAACGCCTCCAGTTGGCGATTTTGTCCCCGATAAGTTGAGGGTGTACGAATTCCGCCAGCGTGTCGGTGACATGGGTACCGCCAGGAAGTGTGGGGGGCTTCGGTGGAGAGGGTAGCACCGCAAGGGCTCACCGACATGGACCACTGTTCCTATCGAAGGTTGAGCTGGCGACCGCACTCGCAGGTCAACTGACGAGGATTTCGTTGAAGGCCGTTGTCGGTGGCGGGCACCAACTTCGCGGAAATACTATATCATTATTGCATAATTATTATTGCATACGCCATCATTTCCCAGAAGAGCACATCGGACCGCTGCTCGACGGCTAAAAAGCCCAGAAACTATTCCTTGTCACAGTAGGCAGGTTGGCGGCGTCAATAATGCACAGATCTTAGAACAGTTACTCTGCTACCGTGAGGGGCTATGCCCTGTCCTCGTGTGCATGACCCAGTTCGGTTCCTGGATACCGCCGAGTCGTTGTCTGTCGCGTCCAGGCCGGCCCGTGGTGACCATCTGTGCGATCAGTACAGCGATTGGCGTTTTTAATGATTCCGTCTATAACATATCGTCTACACATATGTTCGCGTAGCGTGCGGCGCTGATGGGCTGAGTATGGCTGCGGGCGGGACACCGATTCTTGAAGACGCAAACCACATTAGTTGATCAGGCCCTGTCAACATCGGAACGTCGGGCCGGAGTCGAAGCTGTGGTCACTGCCGCCGATGCACCGGTCGTCTTTGCCGAACAGTATCCAGACTCCCCCCGGCTGATGCTGACGGTGCAGCGGAGAAGAACTACTCAACTCGTTCCTGCCCAACGAGATCGAAATTGAACTCGGGAAAAGCTTTACGCATTGCTGATCGGTGTGCTGACGCGACTCGCGGTGGCCGTCTGGGACCGCAAAGACACCGGTGCCGTCGACACGATCGCGAAATGCCTCATCGATCTGCCGACAGCGGTCCTGCTGCGCCGTGACCGGCTGGGTAACAAGACGGTACGAAAGCATCTCCATGCAGCGGTGCGCGCGGTTCTCGAAGTCGGACCACCACAGCAAAGTAACCTACAACAGAAAGGAAGAACCGCATGACCATCGCTGTGCACTATGACGAAAAGATCGCCATCCTCGAACTTGGTGATGACGAAAACCGTGTCACATCTGTCTTTCTTGAAGAAATCAACTCCTGCCTCGACGAAATCACAGCCAGCGGTGCCAACGGCTTGGTGACGACGGCACTCGGCAAATTCTATTCCAACGGGCTAGACCTGGACTGGTTTTCCGCGCACGGTGACCAGACTCAGTGGTATGTCGGCCGGGTCCAGGGCCTCCTGGCTCGCCTCCTCACGCTGCCTATACCTACTGCAGCGGCCGTCGTTGGTCACGCGTTCGGCGTCGGGGCAATGTTGGCCATGGCGCACGATTTTCGGGTTATGCGTGCGGACCGCGGCTATTTCTGCTTTCCTGAAGTAGATATCCGAATTCCATTTACGCCCGGCATGACCGCACTGATACAAGCCAAACTTGCTCCCCAGGCAGCAATTGCATCAATGATCACCGGGCGCCGGTTCGGCGGCGGCGAAGCCGCCCGCCTCGGAATTGTCGACAATACGGCGGCCGAGGATGCCGTGACCGCCGTGGCGATCGACATGCTTCATCCACTCGGCGGCAAGGATCCAGGAACGCTGGGCGTCATCAAACAGACCATGTTCGGTCACGCCGCGGCTGCTCTTACTGCCAATGCCTAAGAGCTGAAAGCGGGTTGACATTACGCTGGTTCGTCCTGCGGCTGGTCGATATTATTTCATCCGGTGGCAAGGTTGTAACAATCGACCATCTCGACGTCAGGCGGGCTGCTCAGATATGCCGGCGCACAATGACGACGGGGTGTCCGGCTGATCGCGACAGTAGGTGCAGGGAAGCCAGCTGCGGGATGCCAGCACGCAATCACCGCGGGACCGACGTCGGGAGTGTTGACGACATGCAACACCACGTAGTCAGCCTGTACCCGATCGGCTTGCTACAAAAAGCCACTGCGGCATGCCTATGATGGGTGACACCCGGTGGAACCGACAGGTCGGCTGCCCCTAAAAACGATAACGACGTTGGCGCAGCCACCGTCTCACAGCACCGAAACCACGACATTCAACGAAGCATCAACCAGCACTTTTGGGGTTGTCATACCCGGCGGCTCGGCAAGGAAGAAGTCGACGTTGCGTCAACGATAGCCGACGGTAACGTAACTCTACCAATAGAGACGTTGGTTTTCACACTGTGCGACAACAGGATGGGCAATTATACCTCAAGGCGTGCAGGGCGGCCCCGGCATCACCGGCGTCCCGGTAGGCTGGTACCCGTATCCAATGCCTATGAAGACGTCTGTGCTGACCGACCGCGGCAGCTTCGTCGACGACATCAAGCGAACTGCCATGTTGCACGCCTGCTGTGTGCGTATTCCCATCGCCCGTGCCCGGATCAACAGCATCGGCGCGTCGACAGCGCTGGCACTACCCGGCGTGCAAGCGGTCTTCACCGCGGTCGACCTCAGCCCGAACGTAAAGGACGAAATGGTGGGCACAGACGTCCCCGACACCCCACCGCCGGTGTTGGCCGAAGGGAGGCGAAGTTCGGCGGTGACCTGGCTGCGCCTATAGCAGCCGAGAACGTGCTCGAACTAGTCGACGTGGACTACGAACCACTGTCGGCAGTCACCGACTTCACCCGCACATAGTCCTGCGACATGCTGGCTCATTACAGTTACTTCAACAACATTGTAGGCAGGACGGCTGGAGCACCGCCAGACTAGGAAATCCTTGCGACGTCAGCATAATGTGTCGTCACAACAAACATATATCAACGATCTGTGCACCTGTACCGACCGAGACCCACGGCTTGGTGATCGAATCGAATGGTCGGCCGTATCCGAAGAACCTATCCTCAGGACGCATATCCAGACACCGCATGAGTTGCGGGCTTTCTTGTGCGCGGCTGATCGAAAGTGACAACAGAACGTGTTCGGGCCATCATGCGCGATACCGGAGGCTTCAGCTGGAAGGTCATCCCTATGCGCTAGGATTTGTGCATCATGTTGGCCGCATGCAAGTGCCAGCGGCGTTGAAGTAGATCGAGCACGAGCGCAAGAACCTCATGTCGGCAGAGCAAGCCTGACATGTCAAAGGCACACCCGAATGGCATGCGATTATGACAGCACATCGAATGCGGTACCGATCACCGCTGCCGTCTCCGAGGCCCGGATTGCCACGTAGCTCCGATCGATACGTTCGAGCAGGCCGTGAAAATCCTTGACCACGAGCGGTCCCGCAAGAAGCAGCAGTATGCGCTCGCGCAGGGCCGCCACTTCAGCCTGGAGTGCGCGACGTATATCGAACCAATCGGGGCAGCCCCAACGGGCTCGATGACTGCCGGAGCTAGCAAGGAGTCCTGTACTAGGCGGCGGGGAAAAGATCGTTAAGCTGGCCGCACACCACCTCAAGGTGACCGAATCCGAGGTCGAGCTTACGCACTCAAGCGCAGCTGGGCAGGGCGACCCTCAAAGGCAGGGACCTTCGGTCAACTGGCCGACCAGGTATATTGCCAGCCTAATCAGCGGCCGCCGGGCATGTCGCCTGCACTGGAGGCGACCACCCGTTACGTCGCGTAAGATTCCCATCGTATAGGCCAATGCCACACACGTATGCACCTGATAAATAGACGTGGCACCAAGAAAAGGCACACTGTTGTGCTACATCTTCAGCGAAAACGTGGGCCCATGATCAACACGACAATCGTGTATAGCCGGATAGCCGGTGGGACAACGCAAAGCATGGGTGATGCGTTGCTGGAAAACCTCTCCTGCTACGACGAGGGCAACCCACTGGGCTATCCACATTCGTCGACTATATGCTGCTAACGGCAACCGAAGTCCCGCTTATCGAATTCGGCCACGTCGAGACACCCGGCCCTGACCCGACGATCGAATCACCGTCGGCGTCAAGGCGAAACCATCGCTTCGGTGCCGGAGATGATCAACGCGATCAACGACACTGGATGTGATAATCACCCGGCTTCCGGGCACCCCGGCTGCCATCACCGCATTGCTGAGCGAGCGGCACCGGTGCAACCCGCGTCATTAGCCTACTACCGGACCGACACCATCGATCAGGGTTGATCTGCTTGCTCAACTTGGTTAAGACGTTTAGGTTTTGTCCGGCGGTCAGAATCTGCTGTCTAAACATTGTTTACACGGCTCGCGTATATTGACCATATTATCGCCATTTCCTGGCTAAGCGAGCTACAAGACATTGAACTCCGTAGCAACGAGTTGATATCGGCGACTAAACCGCCTATATCAAAGTGTAGGACGATACACAAATCCGGCAAGCTACTACGCCGATGACCTGGCAGATGGGTACATCAGGAACGTCCATAATACGCAACAGAGGAACCCTGGGCGGTTCGATCACACCCACACACACCCGGGGACACCGGCCAGCGAATACCCGGCGCTCACGGTGACATTGGATGGGATAGTCAAATACTGTAGCAGCGGGGGACGGCGCTAGATCACTTTCGCGGTCTTGTTCACCAAGTTGTGGGAAACCTTGGTCGCGTAAGACAACAATGATAACCGAAGTGCGTTTTCCTTTATATGGCAAAATATCTTTATTTTCATATAGACGAAATTCTATTGATGAAAAGTGGGTTTCGCTATCGCCGGAGCGGTGGAATCCATCGAGCTCGATAGCTATTGACCGCGTATCGAGCTACGCGATAAGGCTTGCTAAGATTGGGCTGTACACCTCCACCTACAGCAGGACATGGAAACGGCAATCGTCGAAAGATTGGTCGAAGAGCTAGGACTCAAGGATGGCAGCCAAGCTACAATAATGGAACTTTACGACATTACGACCGACTTCCACAGGTCGTGCGCCATACCCCACCCAGGTAGGAGCCTCCATGACGGCCCGGTCTTGGGCTGACGCCGTTGAAGAAGCAATCGCGAGGGCAACCAATGCATGAACAACCAGCCCAACGGCACCTCCGTTATGGCCATTGTACGAACCACGCCTGATGCTGGCGAACTTGCTGCGGGAGCAGTGCGGCCTCACCAGCACTCATCTCGGCTGCGAACACTGTACTGTCGGACGGCGATACCGTGCGGTCGTTACTGTTGTTTGCGATGCAAGTGGACAGCATAGGGGTGCCAATAATCGAGGGCATCGCGGCGAATGGCGGCACCTTGTCAGCGATGCAGTCAGCACTGCGGGAATGGCCATAGCCTGCAATGCAGCTTCTGCACTCCGGGCCTTGTAATGTCACTGACCGCATTGCTGCGTGACCATCCTGCTCCTACCGACGACCAGATACACGCCGGTCTATCCGGGAACTTTCTGCCAGTACACCGATTACCAAGGCATCCTAGCTACAGCTCATCGCGCTACTGAGATGGCGGCTGGGGTCGTGCAGCAGCTGTAACACTTTGTCATCGTTACCATTCCAAAAAGACGTCACTGCAGTAACTTGCATAACCTCATGGGTAATCTGACTTGCGGTATCTCAAAATTTCGGGGAGTGGCGCGTGGAGTTTTCGCCAAAGACACGGCGGAGTCTGGCCGGTGGCTCCCTGCTGCTCACCCCCTTGCTAACCAGTCCTATGCTAATCGACAGCTGCAGCTCCATCATCGAGGGCAAACCGGTCGCCACGCCGGGAACAGGACCAACTGGACTGTCCTTCCCAACACCCAGGTCGACGCCACCGAACACCAGCCCTCACGCGACCCCACCCAGCGCACCGGTGAGTCCGACCGCGCCAGCTGGCGCGATCCCACTTCCGCCCGACCAGAACGGTTACGTCTTTATCGAAACCAAGTCCGGAGTAACGCGTTGCCAGATAAGCACCACCAATGTCGGGTGCGAGGCACCCTTCACCCACTCCCCTATACAGGACGGTGAGCACGTCAACGGCGTCAACATCACCGCGAACGGATCCGTGCAGTGGGTGCTGGGCAACCTCGGCGCTATCCCAACCGTCACCATCGACTACAAGATCTACTACGCGCAAGGGTGGACGATCGACTCGACCACGGATGGCACCCGGTTCACGAACAATCGCACCGGACATGGCATGTTCGTCAGCATCGACAAGGTCGACACGTTCTAAGCACACGCCGGGGGCGCATAGTGCGGCTCGGGATCACAGCGGCATTTGCATATTACCACAATACAGCGGGCATCACGCAGCGGCAGTTGACAGTTGGTGTCAGTGTCATCGTGCCATAGCACGCTACAGCCCAACGGAAGATTTCAATAGCCAACGGACTCAGTACGCAAACGTTGGCCGGTCCGGATACCCGGCCATTCGGACCGCCCCCAACGCCGCTCAATTCCTCCTGGCCAATTCGAGTTGCCCGGAACTTTGGTACCAAGAAACCGAACCCCACCTCGCGGTTACCGCAAGCCGGCGGTATTCGCAGACTGGGCCCTGCTGGTCCTGATCGCGCTGATCGTCTACGGCATCATCGAGCTCTGAGTGCGTGACTGTGCCGAAGGCACCAGCAACACCCCGTTGATCACCAGCAAACAAAAACACCGGGGTGCCCGCATATGAGGAAGTTGCTCGGATTGTCGATCAGAGTGGCTAACCCGGTTGCGTCCCAGGTGAGCAACGCGCCGGTTTAACCGCAGATACATTTTGACACTGTTAGATCACAGTCCAGTTTTAAAGTCTTTCTACCAGAGAAAAAGTCGAGCATGACAGAACCCCTCTTGGTGTTGCCGGGATTTGTCGAACGGATCGGAGACCAGACTCCGTTGGTAGCTGTCAACGAGACGAAGTACCCGTGAAAGCGGAGACGATAGTAACCGCTGGACGTGATGGCGCGCACGGCCGTCCACGGTACGCCGGTCACTTATTGCGATCCCCACCTATTGGCCCGACAGTCAGTTCGCAGCGCTACATGAGGCGTTGGTGGCGGTAGCGACCCGTTTCCGGTCTTCTTCCATGGAGAGCTCTGCCGCTTAGGTCGCATTCGCAATGCTGTTCGCCAAAAAGAAATTCCCGAAGGACGGCGTTGTCGCTTTGTGTGGCGTTAGCATTAACGTCACTTTAGTGAACGTGAGGTCGAATGCCGGATCCAACTGGCCGTAGATCGGCCACTCAGTCCACAACGCCAAGTTCTCCGGTGAACGCGATAGATCAGCTCGTCCTGACTTAGCTTCGAGCGGGCCGCATCGATGTCAACACCACCAATCTCGCCGGCACCGCAAGCATGAGTTCGCTGACCAGCCTGCTCGTCGAATTTTGGCACTCCAAGGAAGAGTTTCTTAAACCTGATGGACCACAACATGTTCCAGTTATTTGTATAGAGCACCGCTATCTTGCTGTACTGCAAAAATTTTGAGAGACGTGTAACTGGTACACTGGACTTTTTAATCAGCACCATTGAAGAGACATTGCAGTACAACGGAATTCTGTGATTCAAACTGGAATCAGCCATGACCTTCGGAGAAGGAAGCACCTCGCTACTTATCGCACAAATATAGAAGCGCCCTCCGGGTACCCATCTTGACCACGCAGCAACCCGCTCTTAGCGCTGCCCGGTCGGCAGCAATCGTTATAGGGCTTGCCGACTATATATGTCGGCGGGATAGACATGCCCACCAACTTAGTCTCCCCGCTAAACAAGATTGAGTCCATCAGTATGGGGCGCCCAGACCGCTGGCAAAGACAAATCGGCCAGTTACCGATCCTTAGACTGGTCACAGGAAGCCGCTAGAGTAGACGATCCGGTGGCTTACACAAGATCGGACTTCGCTGACGAAATATATCTATGAGACAAAGTAGTTCGATTATACAGACGGACAACGCTATGCGGACGAAACAGCACTGCTGTCGTGGTACAAACTCACAGGTTCTGATATTTAGAGCGGGGGGCTGCGGGTGCAGTCATGTTGCTGGCGGTGAGCCTCGGCCACGGCAAAAACAAGCTTACCATTACCACGAACACCGAACCAGTACAGCATCGCCAACGTCGTGGACCATGAACATGCCGAACAACAGCCCTACCGTATAGGTGATCCCGCCGCCCGCCCAGTTGATATCAAGAGCCACAACCCCCAGCCAGGCCCACTACAACGACGACTACTGTCCCGCCGCCGGGAACACCAGGCAAGACCGGCCAAAATTCGATAAATCCATGGTCAAGTCAATAAGCACCGACATGAAGTTGTCACCATAATAAGCAACTTAGGGTTGCCTTTCTCGCACTGTAACCTGCACAGATGTCACTATTAGTAGGATAGAACAAGGAACAACATCGCGCCGCCTATTACGGAGATCGAATGGTTCGGCGCAGTAATTTCGAAATAACTATGCATGGGAGAAATCTTCTGTGACCACCCAGATGCTAATCAGAATGGTGCTAGGTCTTAGTATGACCACGGTCGTGCTGCTGTTCGCGGCGCGGCGAGTCTTGTGGCTATACAAGCTGACCATGTCCGGTCAACCGGCCAACGGGCGCACCAACGAGCTAGGCACCCGAATCTGGACGCAAATCACCGAGGTTTTCGGGCAACGAAAACTGTTGCAGTGGTCACTGCCAGGTTTGACGCACTTATTCACCATGTGGGGCTTCTTCATCTTACTTACGGTCTACATTGAGGCCTACGGTGTGCTATTCCAGCCTAATTTCCACCTCCCGATCATCGGCCGCTGGAACACGATAGGCTTCCTTCAGGACTTCTTTGCGCTGGCCGTACTGACTAGCACCATCGCGTTCGCGATTATTCGCATGCGCAGCAAGCCAAAAGAATACGGCCGCAAATCCCGCTTCTACGGATCCCATACCGGCGGCGCGTGGTTGATCTTGCTCATGATCTTCAACGTCATTTGGACGTATGCCGTTTTTCGTGGAGCATCGGTCGATGCACTCGGCGACGAATTCCCTTATGGTAGCGGTGCATTCTTCTCGCAAGCCATAGCCGCGATGCTGCATCCGTTGGGTCAGGGCGCCAACCAGATCATCGAAACCGTTGCGCTGTTGCTGCACATCGGCGTCATGCTGGCTTTCCTATTGATCGTGCTGCACTCCAAGCACCTGCACATCTTCCTAGCACCGATCAACGTAACGTTCAAACGGCTGCCCGACGGACTGGGCCCGTTGATGCCCATGGAATCGGGCGGCGAGCCAATCGACTTCGAGGATCCCAGCGAGGACGCTGTTTTCGGTTGCGGCAAAATCGAGGATTTCACTTGGAAAGCCATGCTCGATTTTGCCACCTGCACCGAGTGCGGGCGCTGCCAGTCGCAGTGTCCGGCCTGGAATACCGGCAAACCCCTGTCGCCCAAACTCGTAATCATGGACCTGCGCGACCACTGGATGGCCAAGGCACCCTACATCCTGGGGGAGAAAACAGCAGAAACGCTGGAGGGTCTCAACCTCGAGACGACCAAAGACAAGGGCCGCCATGTGCCGGAATCCGGATTCGGCCGAGTACCTGGACACGGGCCCGAACAGGCGACCCGTCCGTTGGTCGGCACTGCCGAACAAGGCGGAGTGATCGATCCCGACGTGCTGTGGTCCTGTGTCACCTGCGGCGCCTGTGTCGAGCAATGCCCGGTTGATATTGAGCACATAGACCACATCGTTGATATGCGTCGCTACCAAGTAATGATGGAGTCAGAGTTCCCCTCCGAGTTGTCCACGTTGTTCAAGAACCTGGAAACCAAGAGCAACCCATGGGGGCAAAACACCGAAGATCGGACCAACTGGATCGACGAGGTCGACTTCGACGTACCGGTCTACGGGGAGGACGTTGACAGCTTCGACGGCTACGAATACCTGTTCTGGGTCGGCTGTGCCGGCGCTTACGACGACAAAGCCAAGAAGACCACTAAAGCCGTCGCCGAACTGCTGGCCATCGCCGGGGTGAAGTACCTGGTTCTGGGCGCCGGTGAAACGTGCAACGGTGACTCGGCGCACCGTTCGGGCAACGAGTTCCTGTTCCAACAGCTGGCCGCCCAGGCTGTCGAGACCCTGGACGGGCTTTTTGAAGGTGTGAATAGCGTCGACCGCAAGATCGTCGTCACCTGCCCGCATTGCTTCAACACTATCGGCAAGGAATATCGACAACTGGGCGCCAACTACACTGTACTGCACCACACTCAGCTGCTCAACAGGCTGGTGCGCGACAAAAAACTGGTCCCGGTCACCCCGGTGTCCCAAGAAATTACCTACCACGACCCGTGCTATCTAGGCCGGCACAACAAGGTATACGAGGCCCCTCGTGAACTGGTCAGGGCCTCGAAAGCCAACCTCACCGAAATGCCACGGCACGCCGAGCGCAGCTTCTGCTGCGGCGCGGGAGGCGCGCGTATGTGGATGGAAGAGCACATCGGCAAGCGGATCAACCACGAACGCGTCGACGAGGCGCTGGCCACCAACGCCACCACGATCGCCACCGCGTGCCCGTTCTGTCGGGTAATGGTCACCGACGGTGTCAACGACCGGCAGGAAGAAGCTGGTCGCAGCGACGTCGAGGTGCTTGATGTGGCCCAGGTACTACTGAGCTCGCTCGACTACGACAAGGCGAAACTGCCGGCGAAGGGCACGGCCGTAGCAAAGATGATCAAAACTGCCGCGCCTGCCCCTACCGTAACCATCAAAGAACCCAATGAGGCGCCAGCGCCGAAGAAGGTCACACAGGCTGGGAGGTCAGCCGCACCTGCTAAGGGTATCAGGTTGGCCGTCGACGCCAAGCAGCCTGACGCCAAAAAAGCAACACCTCAAACCACACCAGCTAAAGCAGCCGGAGCACCGGCCGCTGCAGCACCCGTGAAAGGGCTTGGTATAGCTAGTGGTGCCAAACGACCCGGAGCGAAAAAGAACCCTGCCCAAGCCGAAATTCCAGTACCCGACGAGCCGAAATCGGAAGCAAAGCTGGAACCGCCTAGTCATACCGATGGCAACCCGACACCGCCAACCGAGCCCGTCAAAAGACTGAGCATCACACGGAGCGCACGGCCGCCGGGCAAGCACTGACTAAGTGCTTGACACTTATCAGCAAATTTTCAATGAATAGCGGTGGCACCATGGGTTACATGACTACTCACCAGCTGCCCATGCACACCCCTGGCTATCACCGGCAACGTGCCTTCTCGCAGTCGTCCAAGCTTCAGGACGTCCTCTACGAAATCCGTGGCCCAGTGAGCCAGCATGCCACACGACTAGAAACCGAAGGCCACCGCATTCTCAAACTCAATATCGGTAACCCAGCGCTGTTCGGGTTTGACGCGCCCGACGTAATCATGCGCGACATGATCCAGGCGTTGCCGTACGCGCAGGGGTATTCCGACTCCCAGGGCATCCTGACCGCACGTCGCGCGGTAGTTACCCGTTACGAGCTGGTCGACGGGTTCCCCCGATTCGACGTCGATGACGTTTATCTCGGCAACGGCGTCTCCGAGCTAATCACGATGACGCTGCAGGCCCTGTTAGACAATGGCGATCAGGTGCTGATCCCCTCGCCGGACTATCCGCTGTGGACGGCGTCGACCTCGCTGGCCGGTGGCACACCCGTGCATTACCTCTGCGACGAAACCCAAGGCTGGCAGCCAGATATCGCTGACGTGGAATCTAAGATCACCGAGCGCACCAAAGCACTGGTCGTGATCAACCCCAACAACCCTACCGGCGCCGTCTACAGCAACGAAATCCTTAGCCAAATAGTCGACCTGGCACGTAAGCATCAGCTTTTGCTGCTTGCCGACGAGATCTACGACAAAATTCTCTACGACGACACTAAGCACATCAGCGTGGCCTCAATTGCGCCTGATCTGCTGTGCTTGACCTTCAACGGTCTGTCGAAAGCTTACCGGGTCGCCGGGTACCGGTCCGGCTGGCTGGCAATCACCGGGCCCAAGGACCATGCCAGTAGCTTTATTGGGGGGATCAATCTATTGGCGAATATGCGGTTGTGCCCGAATGTTCCTGCGCAGCATGCGATCCAGGTAGCCCTCGGTGGCCATCAGAGCATCGAAGACTTGGTGCTTCCAGGCGGTCGGCTGCTCGAGCAGCGCGACGTCGCCTGGACCAAACTGAACGAGATCCCGGGAGTGTCATGCGTCAAACCCGCGGGTGCACTGTATGCCTTTCCGCGGCTAGACCCAGAAGTCTATGGCATCGTCGATGACGAGCAACTGGTCCTCGACCTGCTAATACAGGAGAAGATCCTGGTCACCCAGGGCAGCGGATTCAATTGGCCGGCGCCGGATCATCTGCGCTTGGTGACGCTGCCGTGGTCTCGTGACCTCGCTGCTGCGATCGACCGGCTGGGTAACTTCTTGATCAGTTACCGTCAATAAGTTGTTCAGCACCGCAGACCGAACACAGGGAGAAGTGCTGACCAGCGAGAGCGTGTTACCGAGTTGGTGTGCTCGGCGGTGGATGGCATGACGCTAGCTCTGTCAGTTCCGTCGACCACAGCAGTCGCCGCGGCGTTGGCTAACGCCTACCGAAATCAACGCCTTTCCAACAGTTCCGACAGGTAACAGCCATACCCCGACTTAGCCAAGCTGTGCGCGCGCAGAGCGAGCTGCTCATCGTTGATCCAACCCATCCGCCATGACACTTCCTCGGGAATGCTAATCTTCAAACCCTGCCGACGTTCCAACGTGCGGACGAAGTCGCTAGCATCCAGCAGTGAATCGAAAGTTCCCGTGTCAAGCCATGCCGTCCCGCGAGCCAACACCTCGACCGCCAGCCGGCCTTGGTTGAGGTAGATCTGATTAACTTCGGTGATCTCATACTCACCTCGCGCGGATTTGGTTAAGCCCCTGGCAATCTCGACCACGTCGTTATCATAGAAATACAAACCCGGCACCGCGTACTGAGATTTTGGCGTGGCGGGTTTCTCCTCTAACGATAACGCCATGCCACTAGAGTCCAGTTCGACGATACCATAGGCCGAAGGATTAGCCACACAATAGGCGAAAATGACTCCTCCGCTGACATATTGGAAGCGTCTCAGGCTGGTACCCAGGCCGGGTCCATAGAAAATGTTGTCCCCCAGAACCAATGCCACTGTGTCGGCGCCGATGTGATTGGCACCAATGACGAATGCCTGCGCCAGACCGTCAGGATGATCCTGTGTCGCGTAGCTGATGTTGACGCCAAATTGCTTGCCGTCGCCTAAGAGTCGCTGAAACCCAGGCGCGTCGTGCGCGGTGGTAATCACCAAGATTTCTCGGATGCCGGCCATCATAAGCGTGGACAGCGGATAATAGATCATCGGTTTGTCGTAAACCGGCAACAACTGCTTGCTGATGCCCATCGTGATTGGGTATAGCCGTGTACCCGAGCCGCCGGCCAAGATAATCCCCCGCATAGGTGGCTCCTAACACTTCTTATCGACCGCTACTTGACGAAATCAGTTTCAGTGAGACCGGCGCTTCTAGCGCCGATACCAAGTCCTCGGGCCGGAACACCGACGTTACATGGCCGTAGACCACCCGAAAGGCCAATGTGGCGGCTGTAACGGCGCCTGAGTCTTCCAGACTGCGGATTTTCTATTCAACGACCACAACACCATGGCGCACGTACATACAGCCCAGCTCCACCGTGGTCTTGACGGACATAGCCCACCAACGCGGCACTGGCACTCGATGCCACAAGCTACTGCCGACGTCGATATCATCACTGGACAAGGCCACCAGGATCTCGAAGTGGCGGCATTGAGGAAATTGTACCACGACAAACAGTGGGCGATCTCCGATATGCTCGTGGTCTGCAAACTACCGTGTGAGCTTAGCATTCGACATCGTAGGACGAGGCTGAAACGGTATACGGTACAGCCGATTTTGCCACACGGCATCGTCGCCGTACTCTCGATACCGGAAAGCGGCAACAAGACATTCAGGGCACCATCCCGGTAGCAGCAGTTCGGTGGCGCCACCGCGTAGCGCCACGGCACCCTAGCCGTGCTAGTACGACCAGTAGACGGCATCGTCGAGATCCAGTTGCGGCCTGCATCTTCGACGTTGTGGGGGATCGAAGAAGTGGTAAAGTCGCTCCCGAACGATTTACGCGGCCCAGCGGTCACCGCAGCCGACGTGGCCGGATCCGTTATTTATAAGGTTCTAACCCGGCACGTAGGCAACGAGCTGGATTCGTCGGCATCACGGATATGGTTCGAAAAGGCGCGATTCGGCTCGAGAAATGCAGCCAGGTACCGGGGTTAGTCAGGTTACCCGACGGTAATAACCGATTCGCTGCCGCGACAGGCCGCTGGAGTTACCCAGCATCAGCGGACAACTGTTTTGTAGTTTTCGGTTTGGTCTGCAGAAGGTGTGGTTTCGTGGTTAGGCCATGAGATGAAACAAAAGATGATAATGTATGCATAATTGTTTGTGTGCCGGCGCTCAGCGTACCATTGTCGTAGTCGGCGCAATGTCCGGTGTCGCGTTGCTAAGCGCTGATCCGGCAAGTGCTGCCGATTCGGGTCTAGTTTAATAAACGATTGGGTTATTGGGGCCTGGACGGTTCGAACGAGAGCCCAGCGACGATGATCAACGCCTGCATTAGGTCGAAACCCAGCTCTAGGTTTTCAACTCTGTCGGTAAGATCGAGAACGTGGCCCCGGAGTGCGTAAGCATCAGTACCCCGTCAAATACTACCGCGGTGGTTCTGTCGAACCGTCCAGACCGATGCACCGAACACACGGTGGAATGCTCAGTCTAGCGACAGGGTCACCGAGTACCCTCGGTCCCTGCCTCAAAGTCAATGGCATCGTGACACACCCTGGGACTCCGGTAATCGCCTACCAACGCATAACCAACGTAGCTGACGGACAGTGGGACAATGTTCCGCTACGCACCGGGTGAACGCGCCTTCCATGCCGGCCGCGGCGCTGAACACAACCACACCCCGCGTCTTTAGGGCCGTACCGCGCCGCGCTTACATACCCGCCCCAACCTGCCCGCTACCAACGGGGTGACGTCTAGGGCAATTACGGCTAGCGGCGATCACCCGGGCCCGCACGTGGTCGGCTAAATCGACGAGGTGGAGGTCACTATGACTCCAGCCACTCAGTAAGCACCAAGACCGTATCCACGTCTCGGAGGCCTGAACCACGTAAACCATCGGTGCAGTTCAGCGTGAGGCATTGGCGACGCGCGTTGTCCAGGGCTTTGAGGTCATCCCACATTCATCGCACCACCGTTGAACTGCAGCCGACCGAGACATTGAGTGCGGACAAGTCGGTCATATGGTCACATCCGGGTTGAGAAGCCGAGTCGAATACGGCAACCTTGGTTTCTAGCTGGTCACCAGCGTATGCGGTGCTGATCAGCTTAACCATCAAAGTACAATACCACATATCGACGCTGTCCACTTCACACAGGAACGCCCACACCTGATTGGCTCTCAGCTTTCCGGCGCATGCCATAAAGGTGCAGATGTCCTTGGGCAGACAACCACCGCAGAAACCCAAACTCGCATTAAGACATTGACGTCCAATCCGCGAGTCGTATCCGAACACGCCGACTAGCAGGGTGAAGCCGACATAGGCGACTTCGTACACCTCAGAGACTACTTTGATGCACGAAATCTTGTTTGCCAGAAACACATTAGCAGATACCTTGACCGACGCCGCGGTCTGCAGGTCAGTCACCAAAATAGCACACCCGCTTCACGATGATAGCCGGGCTGGCAACACTGCACACCTGCTTATTCGTAGACATCAACGATGGAGTCATCGGAGGTCTCGACGACAGCCAAATTCGCTTTCGTAATTTATTGTCCTGCCAGCAGCCGCGACCAGGAACGGCCGATACCAGCAAGGCGTTCTAAACGTTTGTAGGTGGCCAGCGCATCACGCAGCATAGCCGGCCGCAACCTGATCGGGCGCGCTGGCGGTGTCGAAGTCGGCGGCAACCTCGAACACACTATCTAACGACTCTTCCAAAAAATTTTACGAGCCAACCGCAGTCTGGGCGGAGGAAAACCACGCAACAACACAGACTATTGCCTGGAAGGCTGTGCTGCGGTCCGGAAGAAGCTAAGTAGTTTTTATGAAATTCTCGTAGCTTCGGGATGGGGTCGGCCCCCGTTGACCCTGGTATTTTGACCCCATGCTATCACTACCGTACGGATGTTCCGCCGGGCTGGTCAAGCGCAAAATGCACAGCTGACCGATCTTCATGCCCGGCCACAGGGTGATCGGCAAATTGGCAACATTAGACAGTTCGAGCGTGATGTGGCCATAGAAGCCAGGATCAATGAAGCCCGCCGTCGAGTGCGTCAACAGGCCCAGCCGCCCCAGCGATGATTTGCCTTCCAGCCGTCCTGCCAAGTGCTCGGGCAGGGTGAAGAACTCCAACGTTGAGCCAAGCACAAATCCACCCGGGTGCAGTACAAACGGTTCCCCGTCAACCAGTTCGACCAGGCTCGTCAGTTCATCCTGCTGCTGTGCGGGGTCGATGTGAGTGTACCGGGTGTTGTTGAACACGCGGAACATGCAGTCAAGACGAACATCAATGCTGGACGGCTGCACCAAAGTGTCGTCGAACGGGTCGATGCCAAACCGGCCGGCGGTAATTTCGGCCCTGAGGTCACGATCGGAGAGCAGCACCCGCTGAGCGTATCTGCCACCGATTGCATTCAATTAGCGTTACCGGCTTTACCCTGTTAGCAGCGGTCGTTTTCCTGACCCGTTAGGTACCCTACCCCGGTAGCGACGACATAGATGTACCTCATAGTTGCCGACCCCCGTCACATGCGTGCCACCGGCATGTGTAATGTGCACCACACCCAGTCACATCTCGCATCCAAATCAGATTGCGGTGTCGAGCACGAAAGCGACGATTGCGTTTCCCGGCGTGATATCCGCGGCAGCGTCGGGGTTGGGAATCGCCATATCGATCGCAAAGCCCCCGAACGCCATCTCAACGAACCCGTTCGCACACAACCGATTTCATTTACCACAAAGAAAGCCACGCCGATGGCGCCGCAACCAAGATTGTCATCACTTGTAGGTCCTGCTCCGGTGTGAGCCTAACAGGCAAAAACGAGCGCGATTGGCAATCAGCCATTTCGATGTCCGAGCGTACCCGCCCGCATCGAAACCCTAGCCACCACGCAAAACACGGCGGCTAGGGGTCAGGACCGCAGTCAACACCAGTGACGACTTTCGTCGGTTCCTCAGAATTTTATGGCAAATCACGGATAGCATCTTCCGAGATAACGGACGAATAAACAATCTCCGTTAAAATCTGGTAGCTACCCGCCTACCAGGAAAAACGGGTTAATCGGATCGCGCCAGAAAAACTTCCCGCACTTTCACGTCGGTGCGGTGGCATTGCAACGTCGACGCCAGAAACGCGGCGTCCTGAAGTCACGCTCGGTGAGCAGTAGGGAGCCTATCAGGCTAGCTCGGCAGCAGATGCTAGCCTTTCGAGGCAACCGCGCCGATGTAGTTCAATGGCAGAACATCAGCTTCCCAAGCTGAATACGCGGGTTCGATTCCCGTCATCGGCTCCATGCGTGACCAACGCGATAATTTTCGAATGTTTGTTCGGTAAGAGGCCTCGCACCCAGCCATGCGGCACATGCAAACTGCCCGGCTTGTGAATACACTCCTGCGCGCAACATAATCCCCAAATCGCTTACTGCCCCCCCGACAGTCAGATCACGACACCACTCACACTGTCATACGACGTCTTTATTTCGTTCCCTTCAACATTAAGCGACGTGGTGAATTGAGTGGCACTGGTGATACCATGCTCGATTACCGATGTAGTCGAACAGTTCGAAATTGACGGCGACTTGGGTCGATAACGCTGGACCGACTGTGTACTGCTATTAAACCAGACAAGCCACAAAAGTGCCAATATAGAAGCCCGGCAAATGGTCTACAGACTCCGACATGACTGTCAGCTGGGAAAGCTCGGAACCCGACATGCCTGGGAATTCCTGCCGGGCGCCCACGCCAGCGCCGATTGCTAGGGTAATCGCTTCATCGAGTTTCGAGTGCATTGGGTTCTACGTGGTCCGGCATGTTCACGATGGAATCTGTTACATCTGTACTCAGGTTGGCCCAGTGGACCGCCGAATATTAGACCATTGCGCGCCCACCCGAAAACCCCTTACTAAGGCACTCACGCGCCGCTCACCTGACATTACGTCCATATCCAGCTTTCTGAACAAAGACTAACGACATCCAACGATTTACTGTCGTGGAACCTTGAAGTGCTAATAATCGATGTTGCGGCTTGGCCACCCGCCTGCAAAGATACAGCAAGCCTAGCACAGTAGCTAGCCGACGACGACAAAGTCGATACCGTCTATAACTAAGTTTTGTTCGCTTTTGTGCCACACAACGACACAGCGCGCTGCACATGTCTTCAGAATAACAGGCAATAACAACGCACGAGAAGCAATTGTTACGACCTATCCTGCGACCGAGACGATCTGCTTGATCCCCCGCGTTGACGGTGAGAGTGTCTTCATGACGATACCAAGGCCAACAACACGCTGATCCAGCCCTACTTGAGCCCAGGTGCCGGATATCACCGAGGTTATCCAGCTCAGCACAACCAAGACGTCAAAGGTGGCCGCGACGCCGCACTGCCGAACAGTGCACAGGACCACGCGTTGCATGCGCTCCACAACTCTGGTCTGTTAGAAGCCCGGCTTAGTGTTCAGGAGCGGCACCGCGCTGCGCAATTTAGAGCTGAAAACGCCAGCCACTTCATCGACCGACCTCGATTTCGCCGTACCTGACGATGAGATGAACCTAACCAATCTGCATACTCCCAATGGCACCGAGATCGACGGCTGCACTTTAGCGATCATAAATTTCGATGACGACGATCGTCGAAGCCGACCTCAGGGTCGACACCCCCTTCAGTCGACCCCAACTCGACGCTAAGGTCGAGGCCGTTCGCCACGCACTGAGCTTGGATCCCGAGACTCAAAACCGGTGTTCCTGCCAATTCACAGCAGGTACGACTTCAACCTTGCTACCCACAACCCTTGGTGCGAGTCGAAGAAGCTTGCCGAGAAGCTCGCTCGTTGCCGCTGAGTGTCCCTCGCACGCGACCTCGATGACCTGCTTTGGTTCGCATAAACCCCAGGAGCGCTTGATGAGATGCTCACCCAGCGACTGTAAGTGCTCACAGTCTACCTCGACGCGGTAGTCGACGACCGTGACACCAAACCCCGTGAGCCCGAAAGATGTCCTTAGGCAGCGCAATGGTGCCAACTGCCGTCAAAAGGATATCGGCTATCTCACTAAACCTGTTTGGCTCAACGAATAGATGGCCACCATCCGCAGCCGCTACACCTTCATCGTCCAACTCGACGCTCACGAACGGGGTCGAGCCGACTGCAACGAGCGGGATCTCTACGAAGTGAACAAGGCATTGGGATCAATTTAGCGCCATACACGATCAAATCGTGGAACCAACGGTCTGATGCTTCAGCCTCTTCAGGAGAGCGCTAGCGTCACGACAAACCCCGTCCGTGATCACGTTAGATGTCCCCTGAATCGACCTCCCAGACCTGAACACACGGGTTCGATTCCCGTCACCAGCTCCATGCCTAGTAAGAAAAACCCATGATGCGTTAGAAGACGCATTCCCCGGTGGTTCGGGTCATATTGAGCACCAGAGAGCGCCGTGCCGACACGGTCACTGGCGAGGTGATAAGCTCACCTGACACAAACTATAACAAAGATTACTTTCATAGCAGAGAGACTAGGCCTGATGCCCCACCCAGCATTTTGATCCCGGCATCATCGGTGAACACGGTGATGTGGATGGGCCATCGCCCCGTCCCTGGCGTGCCCGAACCAGGATATCAGTATTTAGCCACCCCACCGGACACCACCAACCCAATCCACGCCCGCGTCACTTGCCCCACCAGCACACACGACGCCCTCGTCAACCACTCCAGCCGACCCCGATCACCAACGCGCAACTCCAAGGCGGCAACCACATACACCACCCACTTACCTCAACCAACCAAACGTACCCACCCAATAACACACACCACTAGCTCTCCTCTCATACCAACCGGAAGACACCAGAACCATCGAGTTCACCCACGAGGAAGCGTTTGCGGTGGTCACGCTACGATGCACAGCGCAAGAAAAACGCGCTGTGCACGCATCTGGAGGACAAGCTGATACGCGCACTACGTGGCGGCGTGGGTTAATCCAACCGAGCCGTAGTTGTCATCGGCATCCCGCCCTTCTCTGGAGGCATCACCCAGCTCACCTGGATGCTCGGCATCAGAGGAGCCCGCGAACCGATATTGCGCAGCAAGCGATTTGACATACGACAGGACGAAAAGTGGGGCACCCTCACCGCGATCACCGTGCCTGGCGAACATGTGAAGCAGACAACGGCCATCGCGCGCGAATTCGACGTACATTCGCCGTTGTCACCGAGCATTACCAATGCCGGTGTAGCCGCTAATAGATACGTATGTAGTCGATGAGCACGGACTGCGAGAATACCCAAGGCGGATTAGCCGGTACCCACATCACCGACCACCAGCGTGAACATAGGAGTCATCCAAATAGCCCGGATTATTGAACAGCCAACGTATGCCATCGAGATTGTCGTACACCTATATAAGTCTGTTGGGAAAATTGAGGCATGGTTTTGCGACATCGACATAGTTCCACCAGAATTTGAAATCTCCTCCATTCCAACACACATTCGCCAGGTGTACCAGTCGCTGTCGATCAAAACGGGAATCGGTTTCCCCTTCCCGGATTTTCCTATTCTGTGCAACGTGGACCGTGGTGCACGACATCCACTGGCCCCTGCCATATCACTCGCAAGATCGACCTCGCCGGCTGGCAGGGGATCTAATTTACACGTCAGAAAAAGGACGCAGGCCGGGGGACAAAAAGTCCAGCTTTTATACGCTTTCCCAGGTTTAGTTGATCATGTTGCGCAAGTTGCCACACAGTTTAGCACCGTATTAGATGCCACCCTCGTTGAATGGCGCAGAGAAAGAGGTTGGGAATTGTCATCGATGAACACGCTTCGGCGATCGTAGCGGTATATCCTCGCGATCGGCGGGAACACATCGTCCTGCCAGCTCTGCACAGCCCACTTGGCTGGACAGGTCCGTCAACCTCCGGGCTAGCCGCTGGCGGTGACACTTGATCGCCTGGTGCAGACCGGCAGTAACTGGCCGTTCCCCCGGCCTACGAGACACAAACGGTGACTGCCATCATGCCGATCCCCCCCATTGTCAACAAAACGCTACAACAATCCAATTCAAAATACCACTAATCGTTAGAAAAAACCAGTGCCTTCGTCTTAGCGAGTTTCCCCAGACAACTTTCACAAAGAATGCTATGAAATCACGCATCGGTTTAGCAAATATCTTTTGCGGCCTAAGAGACCTGCACCCAGCCGACACGCATTTCTGCTGGATAAGCACCACGCACGGGGTCGCCACCACCTGAACCAACAACAGCAAGATTTAAGACCGGAAACATCGTATACTCGGGGCCATTGAATGCCCCCTGTCGGATGGAGTCGTTGATATTTTCGATGGCAGGCACTGAAACACTGAAGTAGGGCTCCATGCCGTTTGCATAATCCAGCCAGAAGTACATGCCGGTTATATGCCAGGTGACTCACCAGTTATGCAACGCGTTGTCCACCACAATCGGATGCGTCTCAAACGCTGTGCCCTCGGAGTTTGCGTGGACAGTAGTTCCCGACGGTCATTATTATCCGTTACCGTACCACTCCATGAGACCGACTTCTCCGCTGCGACTAGGGTCATCATTGGACAACCACCAACCAGGCCAGCAACCGCTGGTAAAGCAGTTGAGTTTTATTCGTGCCTACCAAGTGGTCCCGATGGCTCCTCGCCAGGTACCACTGACTAGGCCACCGAAGTAGCCGTTGCGGTCTCTTCTGGCGCGCAGAACGAGATTGGAATTGCCTTCAAGGAAGGCGTTTTGGCGACTGTAACGGTACTGCCCACAAAAACCCGAGTCTTGCAAACCCGACCGGGTTCCCGATCAGCGTGCGGTGGTTTGACACAATCCCCTTCGACCGGTCCGGCGATGAGCCCGCTGGACCGTCAAACTCGTCGTGAAACAGGAATCCTCCGAACTGGGCCGTGGGCGCGGCAAGAGGTAGGTACAGTGGGGAAGCTTCTGCTTTCGGCATCGGTACAGCGACAGCGGGCGCAACCCAACCCTGCCATCAGCATCACGCGGAGACGATCCATTTCTGTCATAAGCCAAGGAACATAGCAGCCGGCGAGCAGCTGCCCTGAGATCAACCGGCGCAGCAATCTAAGCTTCCGTCAATTCGGTTGAACAAATCAGGTACGTCATTGAAACTACCGAACTGCCGAAACCCTCCAAAAGCACCGAAAGCTCCCCAGGAAATGACGCATTCGGCGCGATCCTGTGTGGCAACATCGGTGCATGGAACCCCAGGATGATCCGTGAAGGTCGGATCCGGGAGCTGGAGCGCCTGCTTGGCCGACTAGGAGCACTCATCCGGCCAGGGAGGCACGCAGCCACCGCACAGTTACAGCTACATACTCGCCACCGGTTCCTACGCCGCCGTCTTACGATTACGACGGCCCGTTTTCCGGGACCTGTCGCCGAAACCGCGCACGGGCATTCCCCTGTGGTGGACCAGGGGGACGTTGTGTGTTGTGTATCGTGCTAACTGCCGTTGGTGACATCGCCACATTAAGCCCTCACCGACTAGCCCACGGCCGCCTCGTCGTTTTGTCCCTTACCCCAAGCTCTCCCGTAGTGCCAATTCACCGAGGACGATCGCAGAAGCCCGGGCCCAGCAGCAAATCGGCCCCAAACGCCCAGCGGTGGACCATCGACACCACTGACGACCGTCTTACATCAGCATCTCCGGCGTCAATCAGAGCAAAACGATCGTCTGCAACAACAGCATTGTGAGCGGCAGCGGAGTTTCCAATACCGTCATTATAACCGGCCATCGTGCCAGCTTCACCATGTCCGGCGTGAAAAACTCAGTCACCGTCGACTCAGTCGACATCATCGAGGCGCCCTGCTTCAACAACCAGGTCACTTACCGCTCTGACTCACCTAGCATCAACTAAGTCCGACGACTCGAACGCCATCCAACAGAGCTGGCTGCGACTACGACTACTGCGTCGACTCTTCGCGATCGTCGAGCACACTAACCGCGAGGCCGTACGGCAAAAAGCGCACTTTGCGCTTCGGATCAACGTTGTTCTTGTTCGCCCGCAGAGCATCGAGTTCGGTTGCATAAACCTGTTCGACCCGGGCGCCACCGTTAGCATCCACGGTGTAGATGGCCCACACACCGTCACCGGCCTCGCCGGCGGTTTCCGGCACGGGACGCGCACGCCGCGACAAGTCCTCGAAGATCGCCGACCATGCCGTCCGAACACCTGGGCCACCGACAAACCGGCTAATCCGCTCAACGGCATCGCGCAGTCCCTCGCTGCCCTCCCTGATCAGTCGATCGAAGTCGTCGGGATCAAACCCGAATGCACCGTACTCGCCCACCCGACCTCCTTGCCGTTGGTAGCTGGACACTGCCCAGTGTGCGCTTTGCCGAAGTCATCCGCCACGTACCGTAGCCCAACGCTTACGGAGCCGGCTCTGGCGATGAGGGCGGGTCGCCGGTGGATAGCATGGAATCGAGATACCTACAAACGGGACGTGCAGGTATAACATCATGACCGGAGCGAACTGTTGAATCTCGACAGGCGGTTACGGTGGAGAAGGCACTGCAACCGGCGGGGTGGTAACCAGGACAGGCCAAGACGACACCCGACGAGGTGTCGCAGGCGGCATGTTCACCATGGTTGGGGGCGAAGCCGGGGCAGAGCTGGGAGCAGGCAACGGCGACGACAGCAGGATGGGCGACGCCCGAATCGCAGGAGTAACGACGCCGGTGCGAGAGCTGGGCCACTGAGCGAGTGTTAAACAACGATGAAATCACCACCAGCGACCACACGGATGGCCGCTATCCCCGCCACCGCACTACCGGCTAGTATGAGGGTCCCACGTCTCTGCACGGTCTGGTCGTCATACAGAGCACTGTAGGGCCAGAAGATTTTACCCGTATCAGCATGTGCGCAAACGTCGAGGTCCGTCGGACTCAGCACACGGGGGTTAACTTCGCCGGTGCACTGTCCAGCACAACAAGCCAGGGAGTCAGTCGAAGCCGCGAATAGCGGCGCGTTCGTCAACGCTAGAGCAGCCCCGCGGGCCAGCGCCATCTCCGGTTCCTCAGGGACGCCGACCTCGAGCAAAGCTCACGCTTAGAGTCCAGGCATGGGTGCGATGACGTCGGTCCCGCAGCCGATAAGTAATTACACCGTCCGGCCGCGAGGTGGGTTCGGCGCCAGCCGGCTTAGGCGCACCGAACGCCGCCGGCAACATCAACGACAGCCAACATCGCGTTGTCTGGCTTTAACAAATAACATGGCGATGAGCTGGTAACCGATCCCAGCGCCAACCGTCTGCGCAATACTGCGGCAGCGAATAACGGGGCGACTATGAAGTCGCCGAATCCCCACCGGCAGCTAGCTGGAACGTGTACTGCTCGACGGTGACGCCCTCGACATTCTCTCCCTCGATCAACACCAAGGAGACCGGCCGTGAGTACCATGGACTACCCCAAGGAAGATGTTCATTGGTCATCCGAATTTCCAAGGGACAGCAAACGCCGCCTAGCTGCTAGCCACGGTTTGAGCGGACTGAAGCACCACGCGGTAAGCCATCAATCAGTTGGCAGGTTTATCAAATTTTGGCCAGCATAACGAGGCATCATAACGCCAATCCGCCATCAGCCTGGGCCGTGCTGGGGGTAAAGCGTGCAGCCGGGCACCGACCCAATCACCTGATCAAGCTAAGTTGGCTTAGATACTCGCCGGTACCTAGAACAGGTTCGGTAGATTGCCGTCAACCGGATGCGGCGGAATCCAGGTGGCGGTATGAACGGCACGTGCAACCACTGAGTCGTCATCACCACAGTGAGGGTTGTCGTAGCCGGAGGCGGCGAGATGGTCGTGGTCGGCGTCATCATGGTGGTGGTCGACAGCTTAAGTCGTTGGTACGACGGGTGCCTTGGTCACCACCAATGACGCTGTTGTCACAACCACCTGGGGTGGAGGCGGTGTCACAGCACTGCTTAGCAGCAGCATAGTAACGCTTGGGACCGGCGCGAAGGTCAACGATGGGGGACCGGAATCGGTGCCACCGAACGGGTCAGCAGTGTCGGCCGGGGTGCGACGGCGGGCACCGCCGGAGCTCCGGGCTTCTGTATACACGCCAACGTGTATGTCACACCCCGATCGCGATCATTGCCACCAAGGCGCACAGCACGATGATCAGCTGTGAACCTGGAAGCGCCGCCAGGACTGTCCTAGGGCGGCTCGATCACGTTTAGCCGTACTGACCCCAACCTGCCGGATCGGCTTCGTAGAACGCATCGCTGCCAAACCGCTCTGATAAATCCCCAGGTATTCGGCCTGCGACCATGCCAACTGGCGCTTGGTCAAGGCATCAGCGTCAACCACCAACACCCCAGCGTCCAAGCCGGCCGGTAGTTCGATCACGCCGCTACCGGAAGCCACCGCGGACAGGCCGACGGATGTCCGCGTCCGTATGTCCAGCTCTTCTTCGCTTAAGGCTAGCAACAAAGCACCGCAGGCAGCTGCGAACACGGGCTGCGACATGGTCATGACCGGTCTGCGGCTGAGCACCGCTAAACGTTCATTGACAAGCGTGGTGCTAGCAAGCCGCCGACGGCGACTACCGCCTCATAAGTCTGTCCAACTCTTGCACTGACGCACCAACATGTCGTCGACATGCGTAGATGACTCCGGTCGGTAGGTCCTGGATCAGATCTTCCAGCTCGTCACGAGTCAGCTTATGCTGCAACGCCATTAACCAAAATCGGCAGCCAATTCTGTAACAGTGTCGGTAAATAACAACTCTTTAGCAGCTTGACGTTATCCACCCGAACGGGATCGACCGAAAGCTCATTGGAGACCACAGAGTCACCACTCCGTAAAGCTACTCACGCACCAGCCAGAGTCGGTCATATTCGGATTTTATACTCGGAAACAGGGATTTTCGATGAATAGTGTTGATAAAGGGTCCACACAGCACGAAGATTCTCCGGAAGACGTCCATTAGATGAGGCAGCGAGGTTGGTGGGGATGATCGACAGCACCAGCGGGTCGTAGAAGGCTAGCCTTAGCTATAGCCGCGGTTAGATTGTAACCACACCGTTGTCCACCTAATTGGTATCTTGTTGATGCGATTATGTAACAGAAGTGATACCGCTGCCACCTTGATACAAGAGGGGGTCGATCCCCTTGAATACTTGAAAAGTCATAATGCGCAATCGATCCCGAGACCATCGCGCATTGCGTTCACATCACAGTGAGCGGTAGCCAGTCACTCGGCTCGAACTGTAATGTGAACCCACGCCTGACCTTGGTGATCATAGCCCTCTGGTAGTTCAATTGTAACAGTATCGGTTTGCGCTGATTCTGGGGTCCAATAAGTGCTCATCCTACTGATCCGAACCTGGAGGTGCGGAGACGACAAGGTAAGCAATCCCCTGCAACGGGCGCACGGAATTCTTTGAGCAAAAAGATATTCACGCTCCGTCGACGTAGTACGGAGAAAGATTAATAGCTAGCAGATTCGCTGCCATTTCGACAGACATGCTGCTAGCCGGGTTCAGCATAGGATGCAACTTCAACAACCGTACCACGCCCTCGATGCCGCCGGAAATGCCAACGCGCGGTGAATGTGCTCAGCGACAGCCACCAGGTCGCGGTCAATCAGTTGGCGGGTGCCAACTGAAACCGCCAAGTCGTTGTCGACCGCCGTGCGGACACACACTGCGACCGCAAACAACAGATACAACAGGTGCATCTGCAGTTACCCTTAGTCGTCCATCCGCATTAGGGCTAAGTACGAGGAAGCTCCAAAAAAATCGAGGTTGGATAGCAGTGGACTCGAGTAATCCGCCAAGACCTCGTCGGAAGAGCCAACGGCGGCAAGGTCCCAACTGGTCGAGTTGGTTTCGCGAACCAGGTGCAACACCGTAATACACTAGACCACCTGGCGCACCTTGCCAATGGTGACGGTCACCGCGATGCGTTGCCGTATGTTAAGGGCTGGAGGTGGATGGGACACATCTGCGCGCGGATTAATCGATGGCGCGGTGGTATTGACGTTGGATCCTCCGATGATATGACACATGCCGAAACCTAACCGGGATCACCCATCAACTCAACCTAAAGCCGCGGTGATCTGTCATCCCTGCCCGGTAATACAGGAGTGTGACGTGGACGCGTTGGACAACAAGGTCGAGTTCGGTGTTTGGGGAGGCATGGCCGAGCACCAGCGCCGGGAGCTACTTCAAGAAGCACCCCGAGGTCGTGCCGTGGGCGGAAATCTATGACCTGCGGCAGAGCACAGATGTCGAGCTACAGACCCTTGACAGGGGTCGACACATAGTTGCCGTCAAAGTTCAGCGCCTGCTACATGAGCTTGGTATAGACCAGGCTAGCGTCGCCCATTCCTCGATGGTTGTCTGCAACATTGCTTCGTAACCGAACTCCTGCACACACCAGGTCATGACGGAGCGGTCGATCATATGCGATCACCAGCCATTCGGGAACCAAGGTTGCTAACTCTCGTTGCAGGACAACAGTGAGTGCGTACCGGCTTCAGGCATAGCTCATGACTCAAAACTAGTCACGTGACGAGTCTTCGGCGAAACCTGCATGTGCTGCACATGGGGTAAATGAGCGTTCACGATGCAACCGCCGGCGTAAAAGCAATTAAGCAGGTCGAGTATCCGGTACCTACGCGCACTAGATACCACACACTGGCACGACTGCACCGATACCTTCACCGGACCGACCTTTCTGGCGACTATGGCTCCTCGTTGGGCGAGGAGTTGCACTTCACCAACCGCGGCGACCTGGCGTACTAGATGCGCTCAGCGTTTGTCCCGACTTTCATCATCGAACATCGTGTGATACATCAGTAAATCTTTGTAACCGACAATACCGCATCAGCAACGTGGTGTTTTACAAAATCGGGTTATCGTCGCCGGGTTCAATTTCATGCTGATCGGTAAGGATTTTCACCGCGAACAGTACCAGCGCACCGACGGTGGCACGTGAAACCCGGTCGCATATTAACGCTACCATCGGCCTGCCAACCCCAAGTGATAACCGTGCGAAGAAGCGAAACCTTTTCATACAGTTCAGTCCACAGTCAAAACCTGGTCCTACTTTGTTATAGCAATCACGGCGCCGGGCCACAACCAACGAAGGATCTGCACCAGCGTCACGTCGTCGATCGCTACGCAACCCTCCGTCGGTCCACCACCGTTGGTGTGAAAAAAGAACGCAGAACCATCTCCGGGAATCTTAGCCTTGTTGACACCCATGACCACCGCATGCTTGTATGACGAGACTTGTAGGTTCTCACTTTTTGTCGTATTGAATTGGCATTGTGATTTCTGGCACACCTGCATGGTGTTAAAGGTTGGGCTATGGTCATCGCCGTTCCACCAATGATTGGGCCCGACTTGGGTGTAGGGCAGCCGGCTACCGGGATTCGGCGCAGTACCAAAAGCGGCGTCAAGACTGTAGACTCCCATTGGGGTGGCTGGATAGCCACTCTTGGCCTGCGCCACCATACCTGCCGAGCCGACGTGGGTAGGAATACCAGTCTTGAGCGGTTGCCAGCCCGTGATGGTGCGCTGATAGATATCCATTTTCGCGTTCGACCCGCCGGTACTCACAACCGCAACCACCTGCGTGGCATTGCCCACCGTGTTTGCGAACCAGGCACCTCCGGCCGCAGCACCGATAGGTGCAAGTACTAAAGTGGCCGAACCTGCACAGACCACGGCACTCAGCAGAGCTATCAGTCGGCACATAGGTTTTCATGATCAGACCCACCTGGACTCATGGTCAAGTAAAACCTGAGATTCGATTAGGTCGCTGCGCTGTGATCTTGTCGCAACGCATTGCGCTACTAAACAGCAGCACCACGATGATAAGCAGCGCGAGCACGCTGGCCGTCATTTAAGCGCGTGGCCAGATGGAAATAAGGTCGACGGTACGTTCATCAGCATCGTCACCGATCGTCGCGGGCGGCAAACGGCACCAGCACAACCGCTACGCCCAGCACTCGCAACGAGATCGGACCCGAGACAAAAGAGACGTCGTCCCGGAACCGCACCCACCTCATTGCCGTGTGTAGCGTTCAACAGCAGCCATCAACGCTCTGCAACCAGTTCCGATCCTGCTGGTGACCCATCCAGATGACCATGTAAACCGCGATGGCGACCAAAGGAATTAGCAGCTACAAGGATTTTTTCGTGCCGGCCATACACGTAATTTTATATGTACAGAATATTTTATACAAGTGGAATAATATAATAATCAATTATGAAGTAGTGTAATATACACTTTAAGTGAGACTCGGGGGTATAATGGTTGGATGAAGGCCTCATTCGCAAGTGACCCGGCATCGGCAACCGGCTCGACGGTTCTGGCGACACTGCAGGTGGCGCCGAGGTTGATCTGGTCGACAACTGGCGCTGAAACCAGGCACAGGCTGGTGCTGCGAAAACTGAAACATCGTCCCACCAGGCTGCAGTTCTCTCGACGTTGCCCAGGCCGACCCGAAGCTTAGAGGCCACCTGTCTCTGACATTACAAGGACGTCATCGGTGACGATGTGCAGGCAAGCCTGCCGCTCTTATCACTAGCTTTATGGTGCCCCAGCTGAATACGTCTTCTGTGGGGTCGGCGTCATGTATTACAATCCACGATCCGTGGCCAGGTCGGCTAACGCAGCACTACTATAGGGTTCCTGTTACCACCGCCACCAGGCTGGTGATCATGCCAATCAGCGTTACCCCGCCTGGAATCCACGGTAGGCACCCAAAATGCCTGGCCCCGTGGACAATGAATACGCCCATTTACCAGCCACGGTACAGCCGAAGACTGCGGCGTCCTGGCCACTCTAGGTGACCTGCTAACCACCGTTGAAACGACTTCGAACACGACCGGCGCGAATCCTGGCACCCGGAATTACAGTGGCCCCATCAGCCATCCCATAAGGATCGCCGCAGACACCTCTGACAGGGCGATCGGCAAGCAATTAGTCAAGCACATTAGAAAGCCTTCACCGGATACTCCATCTTTTCGACACGATTCACCCTAGCTACAATTTCCTCCCATGGCCTGGTGACCGATCACGCATTCAATACCCAAGAGGGCCGGGCTGTATACCGCGTGATCGCCCAACGGCCAGACATGCGCCGGTTCGCGTCGGGCGTCGTAATGCCACCCGATGTGCTGACGTGCTTGGTTACAAAGCCAACAAGCCGCACATGCCGCGCCCAGTGTCGATCTGACGCAGCCGCGGCGCTTCATTCGGACCACCGACGAGCCGCTGCGCGGACGGATTCACGCACTGATCGACGAAGAGCGCACGCTTATCGCACAAACCCTGGGACCACGGGCCTAGGAATTTCTGCCGCTGAAGGTCGAGGGCATTCTCGAGTGCGCCGAGCTCTTGGTGGTGGCGCTGTGCAATGACCGCGAAAGACACGTCTTCGGCCGACGCACGCTAGCGTGGAGAAACCTAGCATGGTATCGTGCGCTATCCAGAACTTGTGGCTGGCAGCTCACTCCGAAGGTTTTGCATGGGCTGGGTATCCCTGTTCGATCCCGAACGGCAGGCAACACCTACTAAGCAATACCAACCGATGGCCATCCTGTATCTGGGACCGGTGCCCAAGTTTTCGGATCAGCATGCGGTGGTAGTAGGCGACTGGCGTTCGCGCAACCGCTGTCAGAATTCGTATCTGAGAACCGATGGAGTCAACCGCGACAGAAGCAGTCCAAGCCTGACCATCAGAGGGCCGCTCATCGGCGATCAACCAGTCAAGTCCGTCCCTGGTGGTCAAGGCCACCAACTCTCACAGGGTTACTGTACGGTGACACACCGGTGAATTGAACGTTAACGTATCGCGCTACTGCCTGGCCCACCACAGCCACCTCGGTGGGCTACTGGAAAATCGACGGCAACGCCAAACCCGGGTTGGTTGGCAACTATGGGAATAAGTAACAACACATTGTTAACCAACAGCATTCGAGCATAACCTGGTCCTGCGCTGGGCACTGCTTGTAGACACCCGTCGCGCCAGTGCGGTGTCGGCGCCGGATGATATGTCGAAAATGACAGGTTGCGCACAGCTAGAGAACGGCAACGTAACGACAGAAAAGACAACCTGCTGATCGTTCCCTGGCATGACCTAGGGCGCCAGCTGAGCGTATACAGACACCTTGGATGTATCCAGCATGCAGATGGATCAGCTGGCCAGCGAGAGCATTCTGGTCACCAGGGTTCATACCATCGCACCTCTGTACTCGCAGTCCCGGGGATCACCATTCATCGGTCGCTACCCGTACACCCAATAGACTGATCGGCCTAGCTGATTACAATTAATACCATGCCGGGGCAGCACTCTTATCCAGATATTGTCCGAATAAAGCTTGTATTTCAGTTCTTTTCGTCATGCAGCATGCATGCTGCCGTAAACTGCTGGGGGTCGACGTGGTCTACGTGTCGAACTCCTACTGCGAGTGGGTAATAAACAAGGACCAGGACTGACGAAGCGACAGCGAGTCGGGCTGGCCGGACAGTCATTTCTGTTGACAACCGGGTTCTTTGAAAACCAACGACCCTACCCGCATGAACACTACCAATCCGTCGACAGTGCTGCCGTCGATCTGCCTGACCACCTACCTGACACCCCAAAGGTGCGCAAAACCTCGCCGAGTTCTACCAATCTACCGCCGACGCCGCTGTCGAGCCAGTATTGGACACACTGACTCAGACCTGCCTCAGCGCCCATACTTGGGTGATGTTCTTCGCCTATCACGGCAAGGAGTGCTTTCAGGCTAAATCCACGTTATATAACGCCAGACCCGGAATTCCACTAGTCATCCGCACGCCCACCACCCGGGCACTGCCCCCCTGCGTCTACGACGAACTATTCAGCAGTGTCTACCTGGTCACGACGCTGTTAGAACTGACAGAACCGGACATGTCGGCCGATATCGACAGCGTGTCGCACACCGGCCTGCTGCGCGCTTCGGACAACCACATCAGCTATCACGCCTACACCACCAAATACCTACCACGACTCCATATGATCCGATTAAAGCAATCTGCACAAAGGAATACAGCTATATCGAAAACTACGCGCACCGACCACTGCTAGATCTATAGTGGGATATCCGGGCCGGCTCGTCGGGACGAACCGTCGCATCTCATCCGGAGTGCTAATTCGCGGACTATAGTGCATCACGCTGGTGCCATCGCCCGCATCGCCGAGCTCTTACGATATCAGGAAAACAGCTGGCGAGCTTGGGTAGCCGAGGAGACGATCACGCCGATCGACATCGCGTACTCGGCGTTGTGACGCAACCTAACCACAATTTTCGGCAGTATTCTTGAGGCGATCGGGCAAGACCAGCTGCCTGACACCCTCGCCGATGCTGGAACGGCAAGATCGTCATGCCATCAGGCTGAAACAGCTGGGTGTCGGTCAGCAGCGGAATGCGTTCCTAGCGAAACTGCTCCAGAACTCCTCGAGTAGCCGCTCCTGTATCGATACTAGCGCAGATCCGTTGGCCCGCTCCAACATCGGGTTCTCACCGGTGAGTTGGCGCAGGTATATGGTCTCTGCCACGTCGGCCTTGTAGCCGGCATCCAGCAGTATCTCGGTTTAGTACACCGGCGAATGGACCACACCTTCCATTCGAAATGGCATGTCGAGTATGGTATTCGCATACAGTTACAGATAGACGACAACCTGTATTGCGGCGTGTGACGTCGCCTCAAAGTTGCCCGGAACCTGAACGGCGAGCCACGAACCGGCCCCCGGTTTACCCGACCGCCGAACCATCAGTTCGGGGTGTTCGGGGTACCCATTGCAAAGTCGCGTCACTGACTACCACGTCGATGTCGGGCTGGGGTTGCCAGGTGCGCAAGTCACCCAAAGGTAGAACCGAATCGATGCACCGATACCTGGCTGCGTCCACAGCGAATGGTATGGTGAAGGCTAACTTCTGTTCGGGTAATGTTTCGGATGCCCTGGGCCGCAACCACGATCGACCCCCCGGCTCGCCCAGTCAGCACCCAGCCTGGACAGGCAATAATAAAATAAAACGGTGAGGCTGCGATGATCCACAAAAGCCAGAGACACGTCACGATCCCACATGTCAGTACTCCTGATAAACACCGTCATTCGTGGTTGATAAAGCCAAGCCATATTACCGTTTGGTTCCCTGAAACTGCCTGAGTCTTCTCAAATTCTGCATAGAACCGAAAAAGCCTTTAAATATAAGACCATCGCTAAAAAGCTTGATACATAGACATTCGTTACAGTCGAACAGGATACGATCAATCTTTCGATTTCACTCCCAACGTCTTTGGTGTCGACGTACCAGCCGGCGTCGACGTATTATCCCCCCTACTCGGCGTTATCGGCTCAGGAACGCGTGGCCATCAGCGCAAACACTATCGACATAGCGCTGCGTACCTGGGCCGCGTCGGTGCTGACTACAACGGTGACGCCGGACTGACACCCTAGCAGGATCCGGTGAAGTCGTTAGCGCCATCCACCCCAATTGCCCCAGGTCTCGCCGAGGCCAGCCCATCTGCTCTCCTAGCAGGTTACGCACGGCACAGCCGACAACACCGTGTTCGCCAGCAACTTTACCGCGATCAATAAGAAATGGTGCGTGCTGAGGTCCAACAACATTGGACATGCGCAGCACTGACACTGCTGGCGGATCGCGTCCCAAGCTGTACATCATTCATGATTTCATGGGATCGTCTAGCTGCTCAACGGATGGTTTTTCTCACCACCTTGGTATTACCCAGTCCGGCTGCGACGTTATGCTATCGTTGCCGTTCAACAGTCCGTGGGCTGAAAAGTTCTCACCAGTAGGCGGTTTCTATTATTTCTCCCGAAGCCTCAGTGGTTTCACTGAACGGATTATCCGATCCGGTGAGTAAAGCAATCATCCTCGAGGCCCTGCAGATCTCCGATGTCGCTGAGAACGCCTAACGCTGTCCGCTGAACTACAAGCCGCGGTTGTCCAAGGACCGTAGTATGATCATCACCGGTCTCAGTGACCGGTTGGCTCCACCACGTCAAGCCGTAATGCTGTGGAAAAGTTAGGATTCGGTGTGCACTGCATTAGTTCCCCGGAAGTCACGTACTGCACGTAAATCAGCTGGACAACCTGCGCCAGATGAGTGCTTTCCTGCACCCAGGCATGTTCATGTTCGACTATCAGCTTCGGGTCGCGATGCACGATGGGGCCCGGCCGCAGAAGTAAGCCAGCGGAGCCGGGTCAGCAAGTCGGCGTCCATATCCGTGTGTCCGTCAAGTCGTTGAGTAGAGAACAGATCCAACATCGCCAGCGCCGGCAGGTGATTTCCATGTTGCGGGGTCAATCCTGCCAATGGTGCGGCCCCTTGCGGAGCAGTATCGGTGAGAAAAGCACACGCAGCCGCAATAGTTTTGCGGTTACTTGATCCGGTGCCGGCGATCTCTAGCGCCGTCCAAGTCTCGCGCGTTGGGCATGACCGGACCGCATCCAACGTGCCAGGCAATTCGTCATCGATACTAACCCGGTAGGCGGTAAGGTAATCCGCGCCTTGCTGCATCCAGCGCCACGTCTCGTCACCAGCAGCCGTGATCAACCGTGGGATGTCATCAGGCAAGGCCAAGCTGACCTCCCAACCGATTTCACGAAGGTGGTCAGCGAGCCGACGCGCCGCAACCTGGGCAGTCTCCTGCAACGGGATCCGCGATGAACGCGCCTGCAACGCCGCCAGGTTTTTCGCCGCCGACACTGTCAACCCTATCCAGGTCTCGCACCGTGCACCGTCGGATTCGTTGTCGCGGCTGGTTATTCGTATACTGTCGGCGCGGATGCCGTAGCAGTTTAGGTACCGAGTAAGCAACAGCAGCGGAATCATTTCTGGACCGCCGGTCGGTGGCTCCATCCGCAGCAGCACGGTTGTCCGCGTAGCAGAGCCGGATTCGCTGACTGGCCGACCCCGGCGCCACATCATCGCCAGTCGTCGGCGCAAGATGGTGGTCAAGTACAGCCCCCGCCACCCGCCGAACAACACGACCACGACAAGCACCGCGCTGCCAAGCAACCAGTAGCTGCGAGTCAACCACCAGGGGTACGCCATCAGCGCGGGCACAACGGCCAGCAGCGCAAGCGTAATCCGGCTACTGCCCGGCCACATAGCAGCCGGGCGTGATCGGTGCGCACTCACAGGGTGGAATCCTCTCGGCGGCGTGCAGCAATTGTGGTCGTCCCGACTACAACCGCGACCGCCACAACCAAAGCGGCAGTCCCTGCAAACGCAACGTTTCGCGGTGTGTTGTCTTTCGGTGCTGGTGCCGGCGGTACAGTTACTTGCTTTACTGGGACTAGAGGCGAATCGTTGGTTGCGGGCAGGTCCCAGGTCAGTGCTGCCACAGGGTCCAAAGTACCGGCGCCAACGACGTTGGAGAGCACCCGGGCACCAACGTGCGCAGTCGCAGTGATACGGCGCATCACCTGTGTAGCGGTCAGTTCCGGATACCTGCTGCGAACCAACGCCGCGACACCCGATACGTAGCCGGCCGCATAGCTGGTGCCATTCAGCGCGATCTGTTGGTCGCGATCGTTGGGCAGGCCGTTAGCCAAATCTCCACTGTCACGGTTGCTCACCGAAACAATGTTTTCGCCCGGCGCCGCAATACCCACCCACGGCCCGGCCATGGTGAATTTCGATGGCCGCCCACCCGGTGTCAGCGATGCCACCGACAGCACGTAGGGCTGCCACCACGACGGAATGGAGACCGAAGTAACGCTCGCCCAGTTCCGCGGATCATCCGGGCGGCCCAAGTCGGTGAGTGGGTTGGACTCACAGTTCATGCTCCCAACAATCGTTCCGGTCGACCCGGTATTGCCCGCAGCGGCCACGATCAGGACATCCTTGTCCACCGCCGCATAGCGGATCGCAGCACCAAGTTTAGACTGGTCAATGAGCCGATCGGCGGGCAAGCAAGTTATCGCAGAGATGTGGATCACCCGCGCGCCGAGGTCGGCGGCATGCACAATAGCCCGGCTGAGCGCGGTCACCTCGAGGGACGCCTGCGTAAGCTGCGGATCGCCACCTAGCGATCGCAACGAGAACTTGGCGGAGGTCACCCGGATGGACAGCAACCGCGCCGCGGGTGCGACACCCGAAAAACCGTCCTCACCAGACGGAGCGGGTTGGCCGGCGACTATTCCGGCGACCAGGGTTCCGTGCCCGTCGCAATCGGTCAGGCCGTCGCTCGATTCCACATAGTCGCCGCCAGCCTCGACGTTGGGCAGCCGCGGTCCTGGCCTTACCCCAGTATCGACGATCGCCACCAGTTGACCTTCGCCACGGGAAAACTGCCATGCTGCAGGAAGATTCAGCATCGACTGACTGGATGTCACGATGCCTAGATCGGTGCCCGGGATGACTCCAGAGGTGCTACATGGGCCGCGTCGTTGCATCATCTGCACGGGTCCCGATGCGCCGCTCGGCGGTGGTACACCTGGATCGACTACCGGCGGACTGACTGCGAGTGCCCACGGACAGCCTTGCAACAACGTTGCCTGGAAAACGACCAAAGTCGTTGCAATACCGGCTAGTCCAATTCGAAATCCAGAACGCATCATCGATCGAGTACCCAGCTGAAAAGACCGACCAGATAGGCCATGGCAGGGATCAGTGAAGCATCAAGACCGGAGGCGACCATGCCCAGCAGGCGGCGCAACGGCAGCGAATAGCTATCCGGCGAGGCGATGCGCGGGTTGAGCGCGACCACTGTCCATGCCAGCGCAACCACGACGAGCACCAGCATCGCAACCCAAGCAGCGAAGTAACATCCCGTAGCAGTGTAAAACACCAGCAGCACGCTGGCGACCAAGTACGGCTGGGCAAGCAGCCAGGCTTTACAGGAGGCCGAATCCCACACACGGGCACGCAGCGTGGCCGTAGCCCCGGTTGCCGCGACCACATACCAACCCACACTACTCACCGTCTCAGGACGCAATACGATAGCCACTGAGCCCAGCATGCTGAGCAGCGCGGCGGCAGCGATAAAACCGCTCTGATGAGCATCACTGATGCGCACCCGCCGCGGCAAGTCCTCAAGCACCTGAAACGACGGCGCCGACGGGGTCGGATCACCCGGTGCCGGGATCACCGGCAATGGGAACCGCGCCCACAACGCGGAGAGCTGAGCTGCCTCGACGGTAACCATCAGAGCCGTCACAATCAATCCACAGCCAATGGTCGATGGCGTTAGCTGCCAAAGCAATTCAGCACCGGCTGCCAACATCACAGCAGCCCCGATCACCACCGTAGCTGTGAAGAAGGCAACGACCGGCGCGCGTTCAGGACCAGGAACGATCAGGGCAATTAGGGACCACGCGGTAACACCTGCGGAGGCCAACAACACCTGCGCTGGCCCGAATATGCCGGGTACCACCAACGCAAAAACGGCACCGATGGGTACCAGCGCTGCAATCGACAATACCAACCCGGTGCGTGCCGCACGTGACCTAAGCACTAAACCACCCGATGCAATACACACCGCGATCGCAATGACCACGAGCAATCCGGTCAACGCGCCGGTGACTGCCCGATAGGTGACACCCAGCCCAGTTGCCGCAACGGCCACGGCAGTCACCGCGGCCAGCGCACCGCGTCGAATATGCTTCGGGCCCCACGACTGTAGCCGAGAGGTCGAGAAGATCATCGCGGCATCAGCGATGTCCTCGACAATACCGGGCGCTGCCGGACCGACTGGCACCGGCTGCAATGCGAGCAGGTCACCGTCGACGACTCCAACGGTGTCCAGGCTGGCATCCAGGCTGAATGGCGCTCCACCGATAGGAGCCAGGCTCAGGCGCGAACTCGCGCTGGCAGCCAGTGGAGAATCGCCATCCGACACTGCAGGGACCACTAAACGCTTTACCGCGGGCAGGATTTCGCGCAACGGCAATTCGGCGGGCAGGGCCATTTCTGTCAACCGGCTATCCGCGAGAACGGCTACGCGGACGATCGGCATGACGGCACCGGGCGTCACCGGGTCCTCACAAAATTGTTCTGCAAAGACGTACGCCATACTTGGTACATCGTTTTCTCTCTAATCTTCTAATCTATTGACGGCCGCATCGTCTACGTGGCCGTGGTTTTCACTACTGCTGTGTCATCCGACTGTTTTGACTTGCCAATCTCCTGCTCGGGCTTACGGCCCGCGTCGTAGTCTGGCTATGAAGCCTGGTAAGAGAAATCTCGAGCCAGCCGCTGGCCAGGGAACCATTGGCCCTCTGGCAAGGTGGCAGTCAGCTGTTCGATTCCGACAGCGATAGCAAAGGGAGTACCTGGGCTGAACGTGGACACCCACTCGCCGTCGAATGCGCGGGACGGATTGACCAACACGCGGCCCGTGGTGGTGTCAACGATACTCATCCCGACCTCGGTGGTAGCATGCTTCCCATCGCGGCGGCAGCCGGCAACTATCTCGACGTAGCTTCGAGGACCGGAGAACACCGATTCGACCACCGGCCGCGCCGATGTAGGAATACCCAGGTAATCAGCAACTTCCGCTAACGAAGCGCCGGACCGCAATCGCTCGTCGGCCCGAACGCCGACCCGCATCGGCATGCTGAACTCGTCGAAGCGCGCCGGTGGCCGCTGTGCCAAACCGGCGCCGAGAATCGGCACCAGCCTGAGCGGGTCATCGATATCCATTGCGGTAAAAGTGATCAACTGCGCACTGCGCAGCGCGACCACGGTTTTGTCGCTGACGCCAGCACGCTGTGCAACCATGCCACGTAGCAGCTCGCTGTCGCCAGCGGCCGACGCAAACCTTAAGTAACGGAGATCGAGCCATCGATCAGGGAAACACACCACCCTGATCCAATCAGCGACTGCCGAGTCGATGGAGTTTCCTGCCAACAACAAACCCATCCGTGTCAGTTCATCAACTTGACGTTCGACAAAGGAACTCCGTTCCTCAGCGTCGCGATACGGTGTGGTAATCGCCAGAACCCACGGGAAACTGCCCGCTCCAATGACTTCCGCAATGAACCACGCGTGATCGACCGTCAGCTCAACGGCGTTGGGATCGACCTTCATGACCGCACGATTAGCCACCCCATTTGGCGGCTTCAGCTTGGTCGCGGGCAAGCATAGCCAAGGTGTTGTTTTGGTGAGTGCTAGCCATTGCGCGGTAGGCCCGCACCATCTCTTCCGTGGCCTGGTTCCACTGCACTTGCCAGACCTGATAAGTCATCCCAGTATCGCCCGCCCAGCCAGCCTGCAGGGCAGCCTGCTCGGCAGCGATGTCGATGCTCACCCCATGCAAATCGCCGGCACAGGCTGACATATTCCCGGCGTGATCCAACATTGCTGAGTAATTGTACATAATCTGTGTCATCACAAATCCTTTCGGTCATTAGCCTAGTCGAGTCATAGCCCGGTAGCGTAAGTCGACGCAGCCGTGGCATCGGCAGCCACATACGTCTCTGCAGCCTCACCCAAATGCTGCTGCGCAATATCGAGCAGGGTGTTGATTCTCTCGGCCGCGGAGACAAACTGAGCATGCGCGGACTGAAATGCCGCCGAGCTCTCCCCCTGGTGAAACGCCTGCGCCGATATCGCCTCACACTCAGCCTCATGAATCTTGCTGCGCATCAACGCCGCCTTGGCACCGAACGCCGACTCCGAGGTGACCAGCTGTGGGATATGAACATCTAAAAGACTCACAACAATTGCATCCTTTCTGTACTCTATTTTCATATTATGACCATTAACGAGCGAGCAAGGGAAAACTGCTTTATTAACTGTCCGAGCCCCTTCTCCCGAACCGATTGTGTTGGCTTGGCTGAGCTTGGCAAGATCTTCCGGATCCTGATCCCAGGTACCGACACCCTCAGCACTTGTGGGCCGCCACCGAATTCATTACCAACTCACATGGACAGCCCACCTCTATATAGTTGATTATAGTTGGGCACCTCGGCAGGCTTCTTTATGCGCGGTCCCGGCAAATCCGAGCTCCCCAGCCCACCGGCCGAACGCCGACGTGGGGCAATCGAAAGTAACGCCGATATTGGCATCCGGATCCAAGAATTCAGCGCCGTAATCGCACAACGCGGCACCGCCGCAGCCATCTACCGTCAGCCCGAAGACCTCTCCTGAATAGTTAACACCACCCACCATGTAGGCAATACTGCCGGTGTCCGCCACAAAGACTGGCAGGACGCTTACGCCGCCGCCCGCGGCGGGCACAAATACCAGGGTCCCCACCGAACTTGTCGGCCTCGACGAGGATGCATACGCCGAACTCGCCGCCGAGATGATGCGCGGAGCCGAGACCACCGTCGCCACTATTGGCCTCCTAATCGGAGGCCAATAGTGGCGACGGTCTGGGCCCACATTCGCAGATAGTCGGCCACATTGAGCGCGATCGGGATCGCATTGACACCAAAGAATTTCGTCGCAACCGATACCCCGTGGATGATGCGGTTGGCAACCGACTCAACTAGCATCCGCATCATCGCTACTGCACTAGTGTATTCTTTTGCTGCAGCTTCATACCGGGTAGCTAACCCCACAGCCACACAGGCTGACCTTCCTGGAACTGATGATGCTAGGAGCGCACCGGGCTCTGCTGCCACCGCGCTGTATTCAGCACTTAGCATGCTCCATGCGGCAGCCGTAGCCAGCAGCAGTCCCGGGCCGGCACCAGAGCTCAACGACAACGAATGCACTTTCGGCAGCGAGGCCATCCAGACAGTCGCGCTCATCGTCAGCTGTCCACGATCCCATACGTCGAAGCCGCCGCGGCATCACTGGTTGCATAGTCTATACCGGCTTTTTTCACACCGATACCGGCGCTGCCCAGCTCTTCAACACCTTGCCTCGCCACCACAGCGTGCTCTTGACCCTGAGCACTGAACCCAGCGGCGGTCTGCATCGACACCGGATCCGCCGCCGGCGGCACCACCGCAGCGATCCATGGAAACGCGGTAGCATGCGCGGCCTCCAGCCGTGCCGTCAGCGCCGCCACCGCCGCACTGGTCGCGGCAAGCCGCTCAGGAACCACATGTAACGTCATGACTATAAACACTCCTTCTGTTTCTGTCGCGTTTTACCAATCATCCATCAGAGGAACCCGCCATCGTTGACCCGTTCTGGTACCGACTCCCCGGCCAGGGGTGGACCAACTGTACATACGTCGGGCTATTACTGTCGTTCAACAGAATCGCCCGTCCGGCCGGCAATCGGCTAAATCGCTGGCCCCGGATCTTGCCACCGTCGGCCGGATTGCCCGCCAACATCAGCGTAGTTGCCTGTAGGTCGTTCAAGCGGCGCAACAGCTGGCTAGTCATCAGCGCGTGCCCCGATCCGGTGGCACGCCCTGTGACGATAACCCGCAGCCCTAAATCACCGGCCTGACCGAGCAGCCCGATGAGGTTGGTCCACGGCCGCTGTCCGATATATGGACCGCTCATCGCCGGTGAATCCGGCACCTGGTCGACGTCATCGATGAGCAAGTAATGGATGTGTCCCGCAAATGCCCAGCGAGACAATTCCGCTGCCGACAAACCTACCGGTGGTCGGCGCGCTTCGATGAGATTGGCCAACCCAAGCATCGCTGGGATGATCCTGTCGATGTTGGCGGTGTATTCGTTGTCGGGAAATAGCGGCTCGTCCGCGAGGTGCAGCCGCCGATCCAGCACAGTAAACGCCACCTGGTCGGGGGAAGAATGTTCGCGAATCGTACGGATGATGTGGCGTAGCAGCGTGGTCTTACCAGATCTGCTGTCGCCGAATACCATTAACAAGGGATTGTCCGCAAAGTTGACAACAACCGGTGCCAGATCCTCTTCACGCTGACCGATGACCACTTTCTCCGGTCCTCGGTAGAGCGCACCAACAGCATCGGGCGCAAGGTTGGTGGGCAGTAACCGCACCGGCGGCGCAGCCACATCGGTGTGGCGAGCATTGATCACGGCAACCTGGTCTAGCTGCGGAGCCGCGAATAGAAAATGTTCGGCTGCCATAGTCAACCCGCGGCCAGGCTGGTCGTGCGGGACAGCGTCGGCCGGGCGACGCAACGCACCGACCACACGCACGTTGCTGTCCCGGGCGTCGGGCAGCTTAAGCTCTAATCGCAACCCAAACCCGTCCCGCATCACCAACGGCACCTCTAGCCAGCTCGGAGTGGTGATTACCACATGTATGCCGTACGCCAGTCCGACATTGACGAGCTCAGTTACCTTGGTCACCAACGGGTTACGGGTATTGAACTGATCTGTGTTGTCGCGACTGAAAGCGTAAAGGTTGTCGATGATGAGAAAAACATCGCCAAAACAATCATCTGGAACCGAGCCACTGGCCCGCTTGTCCCGGAATCTCTCCCGCTGCTGCCGCGATAGCAGCAGCTGCTCGAGCTCACCAAAGGTGCGACGGATTCGTTCGGGTTCTAGGGCCGACGCAACGCTACCGACGTGCGGCAGATCCTGAACTGCCCGCAACTGTCCGCCGCCATAGTCCAGGCAGTAGAACGTCACGTCACGCGGTGAATGCAGACTCGCGGCTGATAAAATAAATGTCTGCAAAGCAGTCGATTTTCCGGATTTGGGACCGCCGTGAATCACCATATTACCGGCTGACGAGGTAGCATCAAATATCAACGGGTCACGACGCATTTCAAAAGGCTTGTCAATCTCGCCAAGCGGCCAGCGCCACTGCCGTTGCGGCACTCCGGCACTGGCTAGTAACGCAGTTAGCTGGATCGACTCGTCGAGCGGCGGCAACCACAGCTTCGGCGCCCGGGGCCCGTAACGTGCCAACTGTTCGCCGATTGTCGCTATCAGCTTGCGCGGCGGGGCTACCAACTCATCATCGTCTTCGCTGGAGATCACGATGGGGTGATCCGGCTCCACCACACCGGCAGTGAACAATTTTGGTTCTGGTGTAGCTTCCACTACTCGAATCTTGGTTGATCGGGGAGGCTCGTAGATAACGTCGACGTAGGTGCTGCGAAACTTAATCGGCGACGCGCCGGGGGACGGTACCAAAAAGCCCACGCCCTTGTGTTCTTTGCCCGACTCGATGTGATAAGCGTCCTCCACACCGATGATCTGACGAGAAACGCTGGCATTGGCCACCTTCAACCCGATTCGGTATGAGGTATTCTTATCGATGTCTTTGATTTTGCCGATGTCCAGCGTCTGAGAAGCGAACAAGATGTGAATCCGAAACGAGCGGCCCTTGCGTGCCAAGTAGTCGAACAGTTCCGCGTACTCCGGATGATCGGCCAGCATCAGGGTGAATTCGTCGGCGACCACGAATAGTGTTGGAATTGGCGGCAGATCGATTGCGCCGGCCGCTATTGCATTCTCATATTCGAGCACCGAGTTGAACGCGCTGCCCTGAACCCTGCGGCCGGCCTCACGTAGCAGAGTCTCCCGGCGGGCCACCTCACCGCGAAGTGTATCAGCGAACCGTTCAGCCAGCGACTTCTTCTCAGCCATATTCGAGATCACTGCGACAACCTGCGGGAAATTGCGGAAGCTGTCGGCACCGGCCTCACCCTTGAAATCTGCATAGATCACGATCAGCCGATCTGCAGAGTGAGTTGTCAACAGCGACAACAGAATCGACATCAGGGTCTGCGACTTACCGGATCCTGTCATCCCGATCATCAGGCCGTGCGGACCCATACCGCCCTCGGTTTCATCCTTAAGATCAAACATCAACGGCTCGCCAGTGGCTGTGACACCGATTGGTATGCGTAGCTCGTCGTCGCGGCGTCGAGGAGCCCACAGTGTGGTCACATCCAGCCGTGAAGCATCCGAAATTCCCAGCAGCGTCGTGAAGCTGGCGCCGCGGGTTGCCGCTGAACGTAACCCAGAGTGCGTCGGGTTGGAGTCCCACCGTGACAGCTGGCGGGCCAGGTGGGCAGCCTCGGCGGCACTGAGTTGATCGGCGGTGTCGATGTAGGGCTGCCAGCCTCCGGTCTGCCAACGTTCGATGGCACCACGCACGATACGCAATATCGGCTGATCGGGATCCGAATACTGTTCGCGGTGCGGCGGTGTGGTGGAGCAATGCACCACCGTAACTCCGGCGCGGCTCATCACCAGGGTCGAGGCGTTTAAATCATAGTCGGGGTCATCGATCACTATCATCAGGTGACGCAGCGCATCAACCGACATGCCAGTGAACGCAGGGCGGTCGGCAAGCACGGCTCCCAGCAGCGAGACCAGCTCGTCAGGGTCGGTCGATAGGTAACGCGCCGAGCCGACGCCATCAAACTGACCGGGAATATCGACGTGTGGCAACCATTTAAGCCAGGACCAATCGCTGTTCTCCAGATCGGGGGTGGCTAGTGCCACCCCAAACAACGCCGGGTCGTGCCAGGTCACTGCCTGAGCGATCCAAGCACGCAACGCCGCACGCGCTTCATCCTTGGAGCTCTCAGTATCAATAAATACCGTGATCCGCGAGACTTTGCTCAGATCAATTCCAGTCGGCACGTCACGAACGGTGCGGTGGACGTCGAGCAAACTACGTAATGCGCTGTGCGACACAGGCTCCAGGTCGATCTCGTCCGCAGTGTCTTTGACCCGCAGCGCAGCGTCCAGCGGCACTTGGCGCCGACCGACCCGCACAAACAGGAAGTCGGAGTCATGCGGGTCTCGCTCCCACTGACGGCGGGATCCGGGCACGTCTGCCAACGTCGTCGGCTCAGGATGGGACCACTGTGCGACCGCACGCTGCTCAGCGGCCTGGGTTCGGATGTTGCCTCGGACCACCGACAAATACCGCAGGTAGTCAGCCCGTTCGGCATCGACCTCCTCGGTACGCATCTTGTTGTCGTTGCCGCGATAGAGCGCGGTCGCAGCCAATAACATCACGAACGGAAAGAACAGTGTCTGTGGGGAGATCATACGCATCCCGGTGGCAACCATCGCGACGATCATGCCGACGATCAGGATCACAATCATGTAGGGCATCGCACGCCGCAACAGCGACGGCGGAATCACGCGAGGCAATTCAGAAGGCGCTTCGATGAGGATGGCACCCTTGCGGCTACTCGGTAACGGCAGCCGCCGACGAGCCTCGAAGATAAGTCGGCTCACTGGTGTTCCCCGTCTGCTTTCGTCGTACGACCGACCTTGGTGTCTGGCGCCAAGCCATCGTGTTCCAGCAGTGCGTCGGCAAGCGATAGCGTCGGTCCAGCCGCGAACAGCGACAATATTGACCACGGAATAGGCACGGCAGGTAGTTTCAGGCCAAGAGCCTCAACGATTTTACCGCTCCCGGCGGCAGCTCCCGATCTGGCATCAGCCTCGGTGTCGATGCCATAGCGCACCCCGGTATCGGAGACCCAGAACAATGACCCGGTGGCTGGCGCTGCCGAGCCGGCGCCCACGGTTTGGGCGAAGTAGCCGGTGCCGGGCGTAAGCACAACCCGACTGGCCGTCAAGCCATATCCCCGGGAGCTAGCACTAACCAGCTCGACGGCATGCACCGCATCGGGTACTGGCAGCGCCGCGCCGGACAGTAGACTCAGAAAGCTGGTAGCGGCCCCGGCCGGCTTGCTCCAATATGCGCAGCTGACCGGGGCAGAGCCAGCGTCGATGAGGCTGACCTGCTGTTCAGGATAACGCTCAGTGTCCAGCATCCGCGACACCGGCAACTTGTCGACCTCGTCGGCACCAAGCCGCGGCGGCTGCTGCAGCCCATAGGAATTAATGTTACGCAGGATCGCAGCAAGCACCGGCGAGATAGGCTGTAACCCGTCCGGCAACACCGCGTAATACCGCACCGAGTCGTACGGGTTCTTGCCCAGTGCCGCCAGACTAAAAGACACCACCACCGCCCCGATCGGCGCGTGCACTCCGAAGCTTGGTGTGGCACCAGCATTCGGAATGACGGGCGCCGTCAGCGGTGGCGCTTCGGGGATCGCGTTGAACAATCCTGCTCCGATAGGCCTGGGCGCAGGCACCTCGGCAAAATCGACACCAAATCCCAGTGCGTCGGTCACCGCGTGGTTAGCCAAGTCGATTTCGCTACGCTTGCCGTCCCACAGCAGCCAGGTGCTGCCGCCGCGCTCGGTCGGAGCATCAACCAGGACACCATGCGCGGACCCCAGCACGGCGGCCCGCACGCCGTGACTGTCCGGCGGACCGGCGATCACTGTGACACCCATGCTGTGAGCAGCATGCCCGCCTTCCCCGCTGACGACGTCACAGACCGTCCAGTTCGCATCGTGGGTTGTGTTTTGCACCATCCTCTCCGGCGCTCCTGGAATACCGACCAGATTGCCGCGCGGAAACCTGTCCAGCTCACTGCTTTTCACTGTGATGGGGTTGACCGGCCGGCCAACAATCAACCGAGCCGAGGTCAAGTTGAGCACCGGGTGGAGCTCATCACCCACCCGCACATACAGTGCGGCGGTCGACCTATCGGCAAGCACCGCGTTGTTACCTGCCGCTCCATTGGGCCGGATGAATGAGAACACGAAGCAACCAATCAGCCCAGTAATTACCAGGAGCGCGCCCATCAGCACCGAACGTGACTGGGTGCGCAACGGGTCGACAAGCATCCGGGTGTCGTGCAAAGCGATACCGGAGGCGATCCGGCGCATAACGAACCGCCAGCCTGTCACTTGGTGACGGGTGACAAATCCGCGACGGTAGACCACCTTGTTAGGATTCTCGTTGACCGGCGTTCGCGAGGAGAACGAACGCCTTTCCCCAGCCCACTCGCCGGCCAAGTCATTACTAGTCATGCCGGTACCGTCAGTCCGAGACCGCGTAGCAACGGCTCTACCGATCTCTGTACATCCTCGGACGTTACGGTCATGAGTTCCTCGTCGCTGAACTCACCAGTACCGACACTGTTCGAATGGTCTAACCGGAACTCGCGTTCTTCTTCTGAACGTTCAACGATGGTGCGAACAAACCGCCCGTTGCCCGCGATGTCGAGGCTGCGCCGAGAGACCCCATTGGAGTCGGGGGTAGACGATGTCGCCAATTTAGCGAACAAAACCTCCAACTCGTCAAGCGCTGCCTGCTCGAAGACGCTGTCTCGCTGTTCAGCCATCTTGTGCGCGATCTCGACCAACTCATGCGACGCGTATGAAGGAAAATCGATATTGCGGGTGAACCGCGACCGCAGGCCCTCGTTAGTGTCCAGGAACTTATCCAGATCGGCGCGGTAGCCGGCGATGATGACGACTAGCCGGTCACGATCGTTTTCCATCCGTGCCAACAAAGTATCTATAGCCACCAAACCGAAGTCGTTTTTAGCGCCCGTAGCCACTAGGGCGTAGGCCTCGTCAAGAAACAACACCCCGTCCAGCGCACTGTCGATGACCGCGTTGGTCTTTGCTTCGGTCTCACCGATGTGCTGACCGATGAGGTCGGCGCGATGCACTTCTCGGATATTCTCCTTCTTCAAAAGTCCTAGGCCGCAATAGATTTTGGCGACCACCCGGGCGATGGTGGTCTTGCCTGTCCCGGGTGGTCCAGCAAAGACGAGATGGTGGGCACGTTGCGCTACCATGAGCCCACGCTGCTTACGCACTAGTTCCATAGCCACCGAACTCTTCAGCCGTGACACCTGGCTTTTGACCTCGTCTAGGCCGATGAATTCGGCGAGCTGGCGCTCAGCCTCATGAAGCAGCACGGCTTTGCGTTCGTGGGCTGCAGGGTCGATGAAGTCTTCCACACCAGGCTCAGTCTCGGGATCCCATGGATCGGTGCGAGCATCGATCCGGGCCGCGGTGGTGGTAACGATCCCAAAACTAGTGTCGGACAAGGCCTGTTCGATTTGTTCGTTGTCTGGGTGGGCCGCGTACAAATCCTGCAGAACTTCGCTAGCCGACTCCTCGTCAATGTGAGCACGTAACACCAGCGCTTTGGCTAACGCGCCATCGACAGCCGCCACCGCGACCGGACCCGCTGGCTCCTCCAGATACGACAATGCCGGGGCGAACATACCCAGCCGGGCCAGCGCAATACCCAACGCGATCTTGGCGGCGTGCGTGTAAGCCTCACCGATATCAGGGTCATTAACGATCGGAGTCAGCAGCTTGACGACATCTGACCAGCGCCCGGCGCGGTAGTGGATAACGACGGCGACCCAACGGGCATCGGGCCAACCTGGCCGGCGGTTGATAATGCCAGTGACTATCTGATCGGCCTCGGCATAGGGTCCGGGCCCCCCGGTTGACGCTAGTGACGCCGCATAGGCGAGATGGAAGTCATCCGGACTTATGGCCCGAAACTTCAGGTAAAGTCCGGTGTCGTAGTGAAAGCCCAACGCGGCGGGGGCTAGTTCCACCTGACGCTGCAGCATGCCCGCGGTGTCAGCGGTACACGACAGCGCTGCCAGCACAGGGGGAGACACGTCACCAGCAGCGGCTAGCCCGGTCCAGACGTCGCACTGATCATGGGCGATACGGGCAAGTGCGGTGAAACCCGACCGAGCGGCGGCCAGGTCGGCCGGACGTTGACGGTCGTAGACCGCAATGCCAAGGGCGCGACAGCAGGTAGCGAATCGGCTAACAACGTCGCCATCAACCCTAACGTGCGCCCGAGCAATGACAGACTGCACACCAAGCTTGCCGGCATCACCGCGGTTCACGGCCGCTTCGCCTCCCATAACCTAGTATCTGCCAACCTGACCTGCCTGAAATTAGCATTGCGTAAGCTAACCGTCGAGCCGCTCAGACCCGCTCGCTTCACGACTCAACTCCGATTTTCCGTGGCATTGATCAGGGTTTTATTCATTATCGCGTGACTGTCTTCCACAGCGACGCCACCACTCAAGGCAGTCTACTAAATACGATTATCATTTTCAAAAAATATCCGGTTGGCTTTGGGCCGCCATACCAAGCTGCCGTTGTTCAGCCTGCCATATGCAAGGGCGCCATCACGGTACCGCCGGCCCGCTACCGAATCCATCACCAGCCAGTGTGGCCAATACCGTCGCCACCTGGTCGGCATCACGAGACATGGTGACATGCAAAACCCAGAGATACACGACCGCTGGCCTGAGGCGGCCGACTCGCCCCTGCAAGCAAGCGGGTACCCCCGCGTTGGTGGTGCACCTCAAGCTGGCTCAACCTGAACATCCATCTGCATAAACTTACGTCGCCGTAGTCATGCAACCCGGAAACGGCGTGAACGGGGCGAAAGTGCCGGTGTGGTCGTGCTCGAGCGGCTCTCGGACGCACAACGAGCGCAAGCACCTGCCTTTTGGGAGCAAACGCCCAGTAAAGCTCGTTCGGTACAAGTTCTAAATATATTGGGCTGTAACTGCGCTATCGCCCCGGAGGAATGCTGCGGAAATTCCCAGTACATCTCTCCACAAGGTTTTAGGAACCTCCAGGAATCGATTCGTTTACCTACTCGGCCCATATGGGTTGCCGGGGTCATTGTCGACGATGTCTTGATCATCCCCTTAGCGACTGCTGTCGGAGCTGACCGACTTTTTCGATTTGCAGCGCCGGCTAGGTCTGTGGTGCTCATGCCACCGCCATGTTCAAGGCCGCCTGATGGGTGACCATCGTGGTGGTCGCCTGGATCTACAGCCGCATGTGATTGTCCTGACTATAATAGCGACTTAGACTTAGGTATAACGTTAAGCACTAAGAAGAAATTTGTAGCCATCAACACCGCATCAATCGCATGGTTGGCGGTCACCTCCATCAAGATCGGCATCGCCTTCAGCACCATGGTGTACACAGCGACCGCGATCTCCCGGAATACTACACATTCGCGCGCTGTTGATGCCAGCCTGCGTCAGCCATGCCGCATACAGGGCATGTTCAGCCGCATAATTAAATACTACTCGGCGATTGCAGCCTTCCCACCCAGCAACCCGCGCCGCCGCTACGATCGCAATGAACTCGTCTGCAGCCGAAATATATTCAGCACTCAGCAAACGCCAACCGTTGGTGCCAACTAACAAGCCAGCTGAACCGAAACCGCTGTTCAATAAAACACACATACGCAGAAATTACCGTTGACCCTGAACAGGTCGCCGCCGCATTATAAACTGCCTCTTTCGCGATTAACAAATCTAGCCAAAATGATTAAATTGATCCCTTACAGGGTTGAGATTCCGTGCCTAGGTGGCCGCGTTCAAGGTGATGCCAAGCAAGGCAGCGATTGCCGAAGCTGGGTCGATGTTGCTGTGTCTACCCAAGCCGTCAGACCGGGTGGAGTAAGTCGTCATTTCCCAGGAGTTCACCTCCGTACATCTTAAACGGCCGCCTATTGGTATCGCGACGTGGATCATTCGTCTATCGGAGGTACAGCTCAACATCATCGCTGAGCGGCTGCTGGAGTTTAGAGTTACCTCACAACCTGCAACGACGTTCGGGCGCTGGAGGCTTGTGGCCGCACTGAAGCGGCCACAAGGATCTGGCATCTCAGCAGGGCTAATCGTACTACGCTGGCGGCAGCCCGGTGGTAACAATGAACCATTGTTGGTGCTTCCAAGTGCCCGCCGTGCCATCCAGGATCCCACTAGTCGTTAGGAACCCACCAGTTCATTAGGGGGGAGACACGGGCCTATGGCAGTGCCGTTCTGCCGGTCGGCCAGGTTAACGGCGAGCACATCTTAGGTAACGATGTCTGCCGATGCGACGGTAGGTCCCTCGGCAGTCGAAGTAAGAGCAGCACTGAACAGCGCTCCGGGCAATACGCCCGTGCCCACCGCACCAGCTGCTGCCTTACGGACTGAAAGGAGTGAAATCAAACAGGTGCCAATTCCCCTTCCACAAGGTGAAGTAGATGCAAAAACAAAAAGAAATGCAAAAACTAAACTAAACTAAACTAAACTAAACTAATTAGCGCTGTTAACTTTTATGCAAAATCTGTACCTATGGAATTGTTAAAACCTATTCCTCAATATGATTATAGTCGATAGTACACGATATATATATATATATATCGTGTACTATCGAGATTTTCTATTAACGCTAATAGCAGAAGGATTTCCTTAAGATATTAGCTGGAGGAAGATTTGAATAGTTTTAACAGTTAACAGTACTTTAGAATAACTGTTTACTAGTCCACGGAGCTAGATAGCTACATGGAACTTTGCATGTTTACTTATACTTTCCTGATTGAGATTGAATAAAATTTCCTACTGCGCCAGGAACACCACATTACCATCAAGGTGTAGCAAAGTTTAAAATAAGTAGGCTTTGTTCACGTACAGCTGCGACGGCTTTCGCTTCGTCGATCCGGGAGCCTGTCAAGCATGGGCAGCCCCCGGTGCCTGCACCTCAAAAGTTCCGGTAACGATGATATCGATAGAGAAAATGCTCAACAAAACACATACTGACACCCAGATTTACTGACTTGCACCCCCGAGGGGGTCGTCGCAATGAGTGTCGTACCCGGTCAACGAACCCAATGTCCCCAATATCAAAGGGTTCCGTGCGCACCCAAGGATCGCCAAGCTATCCAGACCCGGAGAGACAGGACCGACCCAGCTGTCGTCATTTGTGAGAACGCGGACAAGCGACCGCTCAATCAACACGCGGGCAGCGAACACGACAAACTGTTGATCTTTCCACCCACGACACACCGAGCTACTCGACCTCTGGCAAGCAACAAGCCGCCGACCGCCTCGGCGTCACTCGACCACCGGACGCCAGCACTAGCAGCGCACTGATCGAGCACTCCTGACCGACCCCGAGCTCTTCCCCTAAGGCAGACCGCAACCACTCAGGGCCAACCGGTAACCGTAGGGAGGATCAACCCCCGAGATTGCCGTTAATGAACCTCGAAATCACGCAACTCGCGCTTGAGGACCTTGCCGGTGGGATTACGAGGTAGCTCTTCGAGGAAGATCACTTCTCGCGGCACCTTGTAGCGGGCCAAGTGGTCACGAACGTAAGTTTTGATCGCGTCCTCGTCAATAGTGGCGTCCTGCTTCTTTACCACGAAGGCACGCAGCCGAGCGCCCCATTCCTTGTCGTCTACACCGACTGCGGTAGCCTCTACCACTTCTGGATGCCCGCTGATCAGATCCTCCACTTCGGCAGGGAACACGTTCTCACCGCCAGAAACGATCATCTCATCGTCACGACCACTGACATACAGTAAGTCATGCTCGTCGAAGTAGCCGACGTCGCCCGACGATAAGAGACCATCGATAATCTGCTTGCCACCACCGCCAGTGTAACCCTCGAATGGGAAGGCGTTCCCTACGAAGATCCGACCAACTTGGCCCTGCGGCACTTCTTTACCGCTATCGTCAAGGATCTTAACCGTGACACCCTTAACTACCGGACCAACTGTAGCCGAGTTGATTTGCAGGTCTTTGGGTCCTGCTATAGTCGCGAACGCAACCTCAGTCGAACCATACATGTTGTAGATGACAGGGCCAAGTTTGTTGAGCGCGCGGGTGGCTAGTTCGGCGCCTAGCTGCGATCCAGATACGAACACGACCCGCAAGCTGGACAGATCGGACTTGGTCTCCATATTCTCGAGTGTGTCGAGGATCCGCGAAAGCATAACCGGAACCACAACCATGGCTGTTGCCTGATATTTTTCGATGTCTTCGAGCACTGTCGCGGGCTTGAACCGGCGCCGCAGCACCAGCGTCGACCCCAGGAACATCGCAAGCGTGGCGTGCAAATAACCCAGAGCGTGGAACATCGGCGCCGGCAGCAACGTCACCTCGTGTGCCCTGAACGGAACCTTCGACAAGATGCCGCCGAGTGGCGCAAGTGTTGCGGGGGTATTGCGGTTGGCTCCCTTAGGGGTGCCGGTCGTCCCGCTGGTCAGGAGGATGATCGAGGCGCGCTTACGTACCTTCGGGGCTGGCGCGCTGCTGCTGCGCGCGATTAACTCTGCTAACGTCTCGTCGGTGCTGCCCGACGGCTCCTCTTCGTCGGGGTTAACGCCGAGAGCCCGCAACTTGCCCAACGACGGCTCGGCTTTGCTGACGGCTTTGGTGTATTCGTCGTCGTAGATGATCACCTTAGCTCCCTCACGCTCCGACACCTCTTTGATTTGCGGTCCAGAGAATTCGCTATTGAGCAAAATAATGCGGGCGCCCACTCTCGCACAGCCGTAGTTCGCGATCACGAACCAGCGGTGGTTGCGCGCCAGGATGGCGATGCCGTCCCCACCGCGGACCCCCTTGGCAATTAGCCCATTGGCCAACGCGTGGGCTGCCCTGTCTAGCTCCTTGTAGGTTAGTGTCCCCTCTTCGTCGATAAGTGCCGCACGGTGTGGAGAGCGCCTAGCCGGCATCGCCGGCAGCATGGCAAGGTCGCCCCACTTTCTCATACCAACAGCCATCGCGGCGTATGTCAGCGGCGGCTCGAACCCGAGCGCACCCGATTCGAAGATGCTGCGCAGGTAATGTGTCTCGGAAGCCCCACGCTCAAGGTAGTGCCGAAGCTTGGTCACGGTCTGCCCGAGCAGGCTAGAAAGGTTAGGCATGAGCACACAATAGCGTGAGAAGATTATACCACAACTATGCCAGTAGCGGCAAAAGAATCAGGAATTACCAATGAATTGCCATGACCGGTCCAGTGTCTATGGAAGTGACCAGACACCAGAGTGCCATCATGCATCCGGACAAAATCATCTTCGACCGGCGAGGCGCCAACAAGGCCTTACACCAAGCTTGACTTAATGCAACTACGTACCTGGCTATCGCCGACGGCGCGCTGCGCAGTGTGGCAGATCGACCGAATGATCCTGCAACACCTCGTCAAGGGACATCTCCGCAGAGGCGGTTATCTAAGATCTAGATTGAGTTGCGCTCAACACACCGACCGGACTGGGTCTACGTTGCCGAACCGCACTACACGTCGGGTACTTCAGCTATCAAGGCCAACATACAAGACACATGGCGGCCTGGCCTAGGTAGTCTAACCCGGGTTGGTGTCGATCTCGATCCGCATCCGGTGTTGGCCTAAGACCTCGATCATCCCGACGAGGAAGGCACCGACCTGAATCACGCGCTCGCGCTGGTAGCACGTTAGGTGCTGGAGAACTACGGCCTGAGGCATTGCCGAAGACTTGCAGGTCGCAAAGATTTCATCTCTATACCCGAATCACCCCGTGGTGACAGTTCGCCACAGATATGGCTCGCCGCTCAGACCGTTGCTCGCGCAGTCGAGCGGCGAGTACCTGATGCCGCCACTAGCAGCTGGTGGAAAGAATAACCGCAGGAGATTCGTCGACTTCAACCAGAACACCAAAGACCGCACTGTCACGTCGGCTTACTCTGCGTGAGGTTACCCCAGATGCCCGGGTATCGACGCCGTTGCATTGGGACGAGGTAGCCGAATTGCAAGCACAAGACGTGCACCAACGACACCGAGCCTAATCAATTCGCCGAAATCGGTTACCCGTTGGCAGGTATTAAACAGGTATTAAATACGCGCTTGAGTACGTGACCGACTGTCGATGCTGGTCGAAGAAATGGTCCCCATTCTCAAAAAGCAAGTACCCAAAGCGTATGGCCCACTGCCGGCCCTGACAGCGGCCTGCGCCAATTCCCGATATCGCTTGTCGAGACAGCCCGCACCAAGACCAAGGATGAGGCAATGGGGTGGCGTGCGCGACACCCGACACGGTGAACGGCACGGAAATCCTATCCAGCGCGGTGATCACTTCGGAATGGGCGATCGCATCGCCGACCGGTAGTCTCACCACGCTACAACCAGCCGATATCCTAGTCGACGGCATGTGTGGGCCAAGTTTGTCCAGTATCGGATCAGGATCAAACTGCAGTATGTGCCGATCGACCAACACCCACTTCATGACGAGCTGATCACCGATTACAACCCGTGGCACGGCTACAAGCCGAAAGCATTGCGGAACCACGAAGCGGGACAAAAATGATTTCGTGATAGTAGCGCCGCTTGTCGGTGCAGATACAAGCCCGTCACGCGATACAAAATGGATGGGATCGGCGCGAGTTCCTGCAGCTAGTCGGGGCCACAGGGTTGCTGGGCTCTGGCGGTTGTTCGTCACCCAAACGGCCGCCGGAAACCCCTGACGGCGGAGTGGTAACAATCACCCAACTTTTCGATCAACCCTTCATCACGGAAACACATAAGCGAGTTGTTCGTGCCGGTTACACTGAGCAAGACAACCTGCTCGCAGTGGGTACAGCGCCAATCGCGGTAACCAACTGGTTCGGCGATCAGCCGTTCGCAGTGTGGCAGTGGGCCCAACCCAAACTCGGTGCAGCGCAACCCGTGGGGTTGAACCTGAACAACGGTATTCCATTCGACCAAATCGCTATACTAAAACCCGACCTGATCTTGGAGATCAATGCCGGCGTGGACGTCTATAACGTATCAAAAAGCTGTCGGCGATCGGACCGACCGTCCTGAAACCGAATGGCGACGCGTTCTTCAAGCCGTTATAAGGATATAAGGCCACTGCGACCAGCCAAGCGGTGATGCGGGTCCCGCCGACGGCAAACACTATGGTCGCACCCATAGCGGGCTGGCAGACAAACTTCCTCGACGAGATGGGTTTGGCAATCGCCGAACAACATCAAATAAAACCGTTCAGCGACGATCACCGCACAGTCATCCCACGCGGTCACATCAAAGCTATGCTCGATTCCGCTAACGTGACGATCTGGTTGACCGAAGGCCCGAATAACCAAAAGCTACTGTCAGCCGACCCCGATGCAGCAGCATCGCAAGCAACCTAACAAAATCTTCACATTTCACCGCCAAATACCAGGACGGCGCGACCGCCTTTTCGTCGACACCGAGCTACCCGATAGTCACCAAACCAACTGCCTGCACAAACCGGTAAGATCCTGAGTTACACCCGGCTAAAATTACCTGTCTTTGAGCGTTTCGTGAGGCACCTCTGGCAATGCTCCAAAATCCCTCCCCGCTACCCTTATTCCGACGTTACCGTCAAAGCATGAGTGTTATAGACACGGCAAGCGACCATGCGCAGTACCTGCCTGAAGGCTTAGTTGTGGGCGCTAACATTCTCCACTACGGCGATCAAGCTCTGATGCTGCAATGCGGCAGCACCTCTGATGTCCTGGCGTGGGCAGATGCGTTACGTGCGGCGGCACTACCCGGTGTGGTCGACATCGTCCCAGGCGCCCGCACCGTGTTGGTGAAACTCGGCGGACCCCACGACCAAAGGGTCACCCTTCAGCGGCTACGTAAGCTGCGGGTCACCCCGGAGGCGACTGCGCCGACTGACCGTGGCGCCAACGTGGTGATCGACGTCGTCTACGACGGCCCGGACCTCGCCGAGGTTGCCAACATTACCGGACTGACGGTAGCGCAGATCATCACCGCCCATACCAGTACTCCGTGGCGAGCCGGATTCAATGGCTTCGCCCCAGGTTTCGTATATCTGGTCGACGGCGATCCACGACTGCGAGTGCCGCGCCGACGTGATCCGCGGACCTCGGTGCCGCCTGGTTCGGTCGCCCTCGCCGACGAATTCAGCGCGATATATCCACGCCAGTCTCCTGGCGGTTGGCAACTCATCGGCCACACCGACACGGTACTGTGGGACACCAACCTGCCCAATCCCGCATTGCTGACGCAGGGCATGTGGGTGCGGTTCCGCGCCGCATAACAGGACCGTAGCGAACTACCATGACAAACCCGCCAATCAAGTTGGAGATCCTGCGTAGTGGCCCGTTTGCAGTCGTGCAGGACCTCGGCCGAGTCGGGCTGGCCCACCTCGGCGTCGGTCGGTCCGGAGCCGCCGACCGCGGCTCGCACAAGCTGGCCAACCGATTGGTCGCCAACCCCGACGACCGTGCCACAGTCGAAGTGACTTTCGGTGGTTTCTCAGCTCGAGTGTGCGGCGGCAACGTCGATGTCGCAGTCACGGGCGCCGACGCCAACCCAACGGCTAACGGTATTGTGTTTGGCACCAACAGCATGCAACATATCCGCGACGGGCAAGTGATCTCGCTGGGTACCCCGCATGCTGGACTGCGGACGTATCTAGCAGTGCGTGGTGGCATCTGCGTCACCCCAGTGCTGGGTTCACGTAGCTACGACGTTTTGTCCGCAATCGGCCCGGCGCCACTACGAGCCGGTGACGAGTTGCCGGTTGGCGACCACACCGACGACTACCCCGAACTCGAACACGCCCCCGTGGCTGCCATTACAGGCAATCCGGTTGAGCTGCTGGTCATACCCGGGCCGCACCACGATTGGTTCATCGATCCCGACGTCCTAGTTCATACCGACTGGGTGGCCTCCGACCGCAGCGACCGGGTAGGGATGCGGTTACTCGGCCGCCCTTTGTTGTACCGATACCCGGACCGTCAACTCCCCAGCGAAGGCACCACCCGAGGAGCAATCCAATTGCCGCCCAACGGGTTACCAGTGATCCTGGGGCCCGATCACCCGGTCACTGGCGGCTACCCAGTTACGGGCGTGGTTATCGATGAGGACATCGACAAGCTCGCTCAGGTGCGGCCTGGCCAGCAAGTGCGTCTACATTGGGCACGGACCTCTGTTGTCGCCACCGGAACAGCTACGCTCCGGTCCTCGAGACTGACCGTTCTAGTAACACCAACCCGGTAGAAAAGCCTGGTAAACAACTGTGGACGCCCACGTACACACCGCACGCCTGGTCCATACCGCCGATCTCGACGGCAAGACGCTCCAGCACATCCAGCAGATGGTCACCGACGCCTTCGCCGGCGACTTCGACAAGACTGACTGGGAACACGCACTGGGCGGGATGCACGCCCTGATCTGGCGACACGGCGCAGTCATCGCGCACGCCGCGGTCGTTCAGCGGCGACTATTTTACCGCGACAACGCGTTGCGTTGCGGTTACCTCGAAGGTGTCGCGGTACGGGAGGACTGCCGGGGCCACGGACTTGTACATGCGCTGCTAGACGCTGTCGAACAAGTGATGCGCGGCGCCTACCAACTCGGTGCCTTGAGTTCCTCGGACCGAGCCCGTCGAGTGTATGTGTCGCGTGGCTGGTTGCCATGGCTCGGCCCGACGTCAGTGCTAGCTCCTACTGGTGTGACCCGTACGCCCGATGACGACGGATCGGTATTTGTCCTACCGGTCAGCATCAACCCGGACACCTCCGTGGAGCTGATGTGCGACTGGCGCACAGGCAACGTGTGGTAGCTTGAATAGCAAATATATTTTGACAGCCATGGCCGCTTCCGTATACAGACCCCCGCCGCTCATCTCCGAAATGTTCGAGCGAATTTACCGTGGCGAACTGGGTTAGCGAAGATCGAGCCACCTGGCTCGTTGTGTCCTGGAATAGTCCACCAGCCTCAGGGAACACTGATGGAACTAGAGGCCCTCGGGAGCATTTCGCGGTGCAGTTCCCGATATCGGTTGCGATCTTGGCGAGAGCTCCATTTTCCTTGCTAATTAAGGATATTCGGTTATAAGGCCAGATAGCTCGCCCACCGCAATCAAATAGTTTCCGGAGCCATGTGGCAAAGATCAGCGTCACGATCGACGTCGCCGTCACCTGGGCGCAAACAACCTCACTGGCTACGACGGGCGCTTCAACGCCGTGGTGAACAACGCAATGTCTCATTTCCTTGAGTGAGCACTTAGGAAAAATAATAATTATATAATGCCGTCGTGCACCGTGCAACCTAACCCGATGCGCACTAACATCTGTTCTGTTTCTCTGAGCAGTAACGTCAAAGGCATCGGCGCGCTGATAAACGCGGTGCACGAATCCAACGTTCGTGAAACGCTGGCCACCAACAGCTGGCGAATCGACTTCCTCGGGCCCGCAACATAGCCTGTCGAACTTCAGGAAATTCTTCGATGCCAATTTACCAGGGGACGCAGGAACAAGTAGTTGGGCAGGTGCGCGACGTTCGATACCACATCGCAACCATTTTCATTACTACTCAATTCCGACTCGGTACACCTACCGATGATGACGTTACACGTCACGGGAATGGACTAACACACGCACCTCACTCGGAGTAATAACCTGGCCTGTCCTCCGCTCACTGCGTGAGGATTGCGGCGGTGAGCCGAAAATCACACACTGAGGTTACTGGCGGGCAACTTCCAGGCAACAAATGGCTTCTAGCGTGATCACTAGCAAGGCCACGATAGGAACCACGGAGAATGTCTACAGACCATTCATACCTACTATCAGATTGGTACCTCGAAAACAATGCGGCCTAAGAGGCTGACAACCAAAGCATAGCCTGTCGCCACTTGATCTGGTTGATCGTCGCCGATCATATCGAGTTCTCTACCTGGTCTATCCGGTCAAGTGATGATGCTGTTCATGCCCACGTCCGTGGATAGCCTTTAGACAAGCTAGAAGTTCCTGCTAAGCGCCACCGCGACGTTGGTCGGAAGATGTCTGCGATTCCCCTACATATTTGCCACCGCAAGGTTCGGCGGGCTTAACTGGACCATATCTTCGCGGTGTTGTTGTTGATCCCTACCATTAGCACACGCTTACTACAGCACACGCCTACTACTGCTAGCCAATCCCAGTCTGCCGCTGTGGCCGTACTTAGTGTGCGGCCTTTGCCGGCTTCAGTGGGAGCAACTGCGCCTCATCCATGACGAACATCAACGCGTTTTCCGCAGCGACTAACGGGCTGAGCACTGACTCGCAACGCCGACGGCGGTAACCTGGAGGTACCGGTGATCTAGCTCTGGTGGGCCTGCCGGTGATCGCGACGGTGGGTGACCAACAGCCCTACTGGGTGTGTACGGTATGGCTAGTGCTGCTGGAGGTCACCGTAATCAACACAGCGCGCTGCATGGAAAACTTGATTAATACCGCATCGCGATGAGCACCTTGCTGGCTGTGCTCTCTGGGCCGCATATCTGGGTGATCCTGCTGATCTACATCGGCGCCGTCGCCACCTTATGTCGGGCTCTCGTTCGCATTTGGCCCAGTGCTGCAGATACACGCATTGCCGACAGTCAAAGCACGGCGCAGCGTTCACCGCATTAGGAACAAATCACTTTTCTGGCTCCAACTCTCGGTCTAAATATCCAACGTCTACGGCAACCATATCGTTAACCGCGCCGGGGGTGGGCTGATCATCCTCTACGCCTCCTGCACAAGTAGACTGGACTCGGTAATACTTTCCAGCGCAATAAATTTTCATTTTCTACACCGGCGGTATCCACACACTGCCGGCATGATGATTCGGTTACTTAACCAAATTCTCCACACTATTCATCTTGTCCAGTGGCGATAATAGCTCGATATATAAGACGGTTCCATAGATTTTCGAGGCACGCAGGCGCCGACATCCGCACGTTCTTCAATGGCGTTATTAACTAGCTGTCAACTGATACTTGCGTATCGCGTGTGAAAAATTCAGTTCCTGAGGTAGCAGTGTGCACAATCTTCATCCATCCTCGTTTGCTAAGCCCCCGATCTGGGGCGCCGCGGCGTATGCAATCCGCGTGACACAAACAGCACCCACGCTCTTTCAACGCTAATGGCAACTTTGATGGTCACCCGCTCTGCCTCGCCTTCAACGAGGCCCACTACGTCACAGGCACTACCCAGCTGTTCGACGCCGGTGCGCGTCGACGCGTGGTACGCCCCCTAGTGCGAACCTGTCCTGACTAGCAGGAAAATGACTAGGGCTAGTGGTTAGGCGAAAGCGACCCGGCGGAATTGGGTGTCGTTTTGCAGAGTGCGTATGGGGCAGGACAGGGCTAATGGTAACCCGGTAGCCTATCTCAGCTTTTGACTAGGCGGTGGGAGTGGTAATCGCAAGTTTGGCGACTTCGGCCTCGCCGAGTACACCTTATCAGATATGGGTTGCTCTTGCTGGTCTTGTCAGCGCCGCTAACCGGCCCGGACGAAATTGTCCGTAAGCATAGCCTTGACCCATGAGACTAGGCGTTCACGTCTGGTTAAGCGGTTCATGTCAGTGTCGACCTCAGTCAGGATGTTTTGCGCACTGCTAACGCTAATACTCAAAAATTCCGTGAGATGCTCAACGGTGCTGATAACGCATTCTGCAACGATAGCGGGGTCGACCAGAATCGGTTTGGCGCCGCCAGTGTTGGGATCGGGAGTGATGTCGGTACCTGTGCTGGCTCCGTGCGCATCGGCGCCGGTGCGGTGATCGATGGCCCGGGTGTCGGCGGGTAGCTCAACAATCAGGCCCTCGATCATGTCCCGTGTGGACAGCGTGATCAGGGTTGAGGCCACCGACGATATTCTGACCAGCGCGTCCTCGAACAGTTTTTTCTAGCCGCTGCCAATAGCAAGTGTAGTCGCGGGTCAAATCCACCCACAGGCGGGTGTAGTAGAGAAGCAGCGGATAGAACTTGGCCGATGGCACGAAAACTGATCCCAGCAGACCCTTCTCGGTCAGCTTGGCCAACCACACCGCATCTAGCTTATCAGTCCTGTTCCAGCCCAGCACATTCTCCACATCCCGGGTCTTGACCAGCTGCACCGGACAGCCACGCCACCCCTAGCAGGTAGTACCAGATCCGCCAGTAGCCCGCGGTGGACTCGACGGTAACTTTCTCGATGCCGGCCTCGATGAGCTGCTGGGCCAACTCGACTATGGCCGACTATGGCCCCGGTGCGTGCGGGCACGTCTCACACACGGCTGAACCGTCGCCCCGATTTGGTCGATCACTATTCGTGTTCGGCTTCAGGAATCTCTCTCCCCCGGACCCGACACTACCGCAAGCTTCTGGCTTGTTCCTGCGTTGTGCTGCCACTTGGCTTGCTTTCCAATTGAATCCATCCCACTACATAGTGGATAGATCGTCCAAAGTCCTCATTCAAGAGAAGCAAAATTCTGACCGGCATGCTCGAAGCAGTAGTACGTGGCCCTTCCACAGGTCGGACCCCGACGTCAAGCTTGGCTACAGACTCACCAGCCCATAACCAGATCAGCGTCGACGAGCGACTCGACCACATGTTCACACTGACTAGACGTCCCACAAGAACAACAAAACTTGGCCCAAATTAGTACACACCGTAGGTGCAGATCTTGATAAGCGCGTCCTGGAGGTCGTCAGGTAACAGATCAGCAAGGGGGGAGGAGTGTCAGCTTTGTTAGCCAGTTGACCCTCCTGGAAAGTACCTCTTTGGTATGCCTTAATGCCGTCTTGGTTGAAACAACTTAGGCTGGGCGGTCGATGGGCGCGAAGCGAAACGTAACCTACTGTGATCGCCGCCGGGTCGTGTCGTCACAAAGGCTTAGATGTTGCGCAACGACCTGCTTTGACAAACCGATGAGATCGGTAACAACAAGATCGCCCGCCGCAATTTGTTTTGCACAATGGTGGTGGAAGGCAGCCCCTACTCTTCGGGAATTGCCCCCTTTGGGGGCCGTACCCGGACCACGTTCTCGGCATTCGTGTTTGCTTATCCCGACGTTAGGCAGCATCGTGCTGCTGACCAGTCTCTGGCGTGCCGCTGTGACCGTACGTGCTGTATGCGGCGCTGAGGGGCAACACAACTACGCGGCACGCTGGTCAACGTGAACGCCTTCGACCCTGAGCTGCTCAAGAGCGCAGCGTTAGCCACCAATGCCGCCGACGGTAACCTTGAGGTGCCAGTCATCCAGCTAGTCAGCTTGCTGGTATTCGCCACCGCGGGCCACCAATTACTGAGTGTGGCGGGGTCTACCTGGTTTTCCTAGCTATCGCCAGCGTCACGGCAACATTGTTCATGAACAACCCAGATACCGGCGCTCAATCCTGCTAAAACGCCATATCTATGTGATTTGTCTACTCTAGATCTACCTATTCAACTCCTGGATCGTCTTCAGCCAGGTGTTGCAGTTCAACTTCATGACCAGTGGGAAACTGCCAAGCATGACTCCCCTTCGTACCGAAGATATATCGTCTTGAAGGTGGTGGTGGTGGTGGTGGAACGGCGAAGTGTCGATCGAGAGTTCTGTGAGAGCGCGGTCTCGTATCGTTCGGGATATGAGTAAGCCGATCGTTCAGGTGGCTTGGGAGCTGGGGCTGCATGAAGACACGCTGGGCTTTGTGGGCGAATCTGGACCGGCGTGCTCGAGACCGGTGAGGGCCCGTTGAAACAGAGCGAACGCGAGGAGCTTAACCGGCTGCGCAAAAAGAAACGCCGAATTGGCGATAAAGCGCGATGTACTCAAGCACTCGGCGGCCTTCTGGGTCAAGGAAGCGATGCAGCAGTGAGCCTGGCAGCGCCGAGTCCTACCCAGAGAAGGTGCGGCACGGTATCCCGCAGTGGTGTCATACTGGACAGTGGGCGCGGCACAAGCGTAGTTTCACAAGTGGACTCATGGGGGTGGCTTACCGCGTATCACTACCGATCTGTGGACAATGGGCTAGCGGGTCGCCTCCAACACCGTGGCAGTGATGATGTGCGAGCAGGGTTTGGCAGTTCGACGCACACACTGCCGGCGCGGCACCACCAAGCTGAAATAAATCGGCATGTAGAGCATCGGACTTGCTACGCCGGGACTTCACTCCGCGTGAGGAGCCGAACGTGGCGTGAATGGCTGAGTCTGACCAGGATTTCGGTCGATGAAGGCAAACTACACCTGGCCTCGGTGCTGAATCTGCATCACGGCGAGTGCCCAATTTTGCCATAGACATCCACCACAACGCCGCGTTGGCGCAAGCAACGTGGTGTATGGCCATCGCGGTTCCCGGTGGGTCGGTGGCCAGGGTGATTTTCCACACCGATCAAAGCGGTGTCACGCAGTCGATGGGGCGTGCCAGGTCTGCTTTTAACAATGCTGTCGGAGAATCTTTTAACTCTACCATTGAATGGGAATGAGTGCTTAACAACCACTTCTATAACCGGTAAGAAAATGTTACACTTAGTTGTCGGCTGGACCAAACAGATTAACAGGCCACATAGCCATTCCACCAACGGCATGCTCAGTCCGATCGACTACGAACACATCTGCAAACAGCCGAACAACGCGACATCCGACCCACGAGCGAGCGGCATGAGCCCAGATGGAGGCGGCTACGTCGCTGCTGTTCTTCTCGCCCAGCACCGCGCAGGAGTCACTGGCAAGCACAGAGCCCTGCCCGCCCGAATAGCGAAGCTCTCGGCTTCACATCAAGAATCAACCTCCCTACAAAAAATTCTACAGTTTCAGGGGGATTGGCGACGCAGCGCTACATACCGCACAGATCGCCTTACGTCGTAACGCTAGCGGGGTATTTGTCACGGATCTAGGGTGAAAAGCTAACCGATCGTATGGACAGTAGCCGCGTCACCCTGGGCAACAGGAGGTACGTCAAGAACCAGGCTGCTGTTCAACAGCAGCACCTTTGACGATCACAGGGCAGCCGCTGGCGTGTCCATACTGCTCAACTCCGGCGTCGGTTTCCTGAGACTGTTCATTTTATTCGGGATTGGAAATGGGTAGGTCTTTAAAATGACTCCGCCGAACTTCGAGGGTGGCGAGCTGTTTCGATGAGCAGTGCACTCGGCGGCATGAGAATCAACTTAGTACTTCGTTAGTGCTAGTTTAGGAGCGGCACCGAGACGGTGGTGTATTAGGATATTCCTGGGCTGTTAAGTTGTGGCAGCGCTTCTGACTTGAACGTTAAATGTCCGTCGAACTCCTCGGCCTACGGTGTCTCGAAGGGTGAGCCCCCTGCTTAACTTGATCACATGTGATCACTGCCGCGGCATGAAGCAATGTGTCAGCAATCGCTCGGTAACACGAACGAAACTTCCTAGGAAGACATAGGTCTTAAGGTCCAGCCAGATTTAGCGCCACTGACCGGCGATTGGATTGTAGGACGCCGGCCAACTGCGCTGAGAAACTATGTGCGTTATTGCGCAACCAAAAAACAGATGTCTAGCTTACCCCGGCTATCACCATAATCGCACTGCCTGATTATGGTGAAATACATTGCAAAAAATTTAATTTTAAGTGAAAACCGCCCTATATCATAGGTAGAGCACGCTGGTATCAGCTTTAGCAGCTAAGTAACGACTGCTGAGAGCTAACAAACCCACTGATTGCATCGCTGTCCAGCACACGGCTAGCTGCCCGTTGACTGAAGGTGACCGTAACGTTACTCACCAACGGCCTAAATGATATGGCGTAGTAACCGAAATCCGAATCTTCACGCGAGGTATTGAAATCCTTGCTCGAAACCGGTGCACTCGCTAAATTTTTCGTCGCCCATTTGCACAAGGCGGCGCAACTTGGAACCCATTTCTGATTTGCTCGGTGAGCTGCACGCGGGTGCCTACGTAGTGCTCATCCACGTATACCGATGTAAACCAGCTCCAGTTGGGGGCTACTTCGACCAACTAGTCAGCTCCATTACCTAACCGACAGTTCGACGCGGTGAACTCTACCTAGACGCCCGCGGCAGTGGCAGCATTCGAACGCAACAGCGAATTAGAGTTCGAGGACAAACCGCTGAAAGTGCCGCACACCGATACGCACGTAGCGTGCGTATGCCCGTTCACAGCTCAGCCGTTGACCCAGATGAGTATCCTACGTCATAGCCCAGAGTGAATGCAGTTGGGGACACATTGTGTAGCAGTTACCACCGCTGCGGTCGACCACCGTCATTGCGGACCGGCCATGTGATCGAAATTCGCTACTCCTGTATGTAGGTAGACAGCTCGGTCAAGGCGCGGTGGGGTGCAACGATGTCAACCCTGCGAGCACTGATCCAGCTCCCGGGCAATACAACCTCACGCAATTACTTGTTACGTCTAATGCCCAAACAGAAAAACGAACCGCACACGGTTGACACAGCTATGCTTTACTGCCAAAAAGTCTTGGTAGACAAGAACATTGTCAAGATTGTAGTCGACTTTATTATTGATTCGCGAGCAATACCTTAACAGGTGTTCGATGAATCTCATTCTGGCGGAACACGGCATCCGAAAACCGGGAGGTATTCCGCTTGTTGGAAACCTTGTGGCCCAGATGAACACACTAATCGGTGCTACAGTTCAGGTAGCGTTTCTCGACGTATTTGACCTCATACTGAGCAAGACGCATTCCGCGTTTTCGCTACCTAATAAGCGAATGCCCACCGACCGCAGGTCTATCGTAACCTCGGCGTTGCTGTCCCAGCGGATGCCACGTACGCACCAATCTGCCATCCCATGCCGGTGCCAGTGGAAACCCGAACGTCGGGGTCATCCCAGCTTTGGTTCTGAGAAGAGAGATATTCACCGAAGCTAGCCTACCAAATATTGAAATCAATTTATCTCTAAGGTGATACGATGATTTCGTACGGAAGCCATCACATCCGATCAAAGAACCCAAGCCTAACTGCGGGAACAGTACGGCGCTGTTATCTGCATCGATCGGATCGCCAGTAGCCTTAACATTTGCCGCCACTGGCAGTCGACAAGTAAACAAGACCGTATACACGGCATACAAAGGCACGGAAGGAAGTTCGCCCAAGATTCAAGCCGCATCACACTCGCCTCCTATCTGCTGGACGATGGGTTGTTTTACATGCCTTTGGCAACACGAACCCCTCGTGAGAACTTCTCGACCAAGTGGTAAAGATACTGCTTTTGCCTTGCGGCACAGTGGAGTGCATCGACTGAATCATCACCAGAAGCGTAAAACATTAGAAAGGCGGAAGCCGTACATACTGATCACCACATGGGATGTCTCCGAAGGAGGTCCCTTTGCCGCCAGTGCCGTCTCGTCGACTAGACTGGTCAAGACCACCGAAATCATGCAGTCCATGTTCATCGTTCCGGTGCTCAAGCTGCTGAGGGAAACAGGATAGTAATCCGGGCGTCGTTGTACGCATCGCAGCTCGTTCAGTTTGGGCATCATGTGCTCCAAGCCGCTGCATTACATGTCGGTGGACGTGTTCGTCGACTCCATAGGCCTGACGATGCAACGCTATCTTTGTCCGATTATACCGGCTAGCTCAGCTAGGCGGCCCTGTATGTGACCTTCAGTAGTTACATGTACCGGGTAGAACGGCACAAAAAACTGCATACTGGCCAATTAGCTACCATTGTCAAGTACTAATGTCTGCTACAGAATCGGCGATTTGACCGTCGCGCGACCCCGGTCGCCGACGATCCCTCGTGAGATCACCACTATCCCAAAAACTGGCCAACATTACCTATTGCGTGCACCGACCAGTTGTCAAAACGGAACAACGCCGAGGGGATGACGTCATCAAAGCAGCACACCGACACCACAACTAGGAATTGGTTAGTCGTATGTACAGGAGGTCAGCCACACCTAAATATCGTTGTTCTCCTTGATCATTGATGTCGTTTACGGACTACATGACGCCAATGAGAGCAGGAACTTTGCGGTCGAGTACTCGATGAATGTGACGGTCGTATCAACAGCTTCTGAAGCGTTGACGACGGAGTCGAAGTGCGATAGCCTTCCTCGTTCCTGTAGCAAGCCCGTCTATTCATACTTGTAGTTCTGCACATGACGCTGCATCGCAGCTTCGAATTCCTCAGCTAGACCCAACGGGTCGCCGCACACGGCCCCGAGCAGATGACCCCAGCCCGCCTTGTATCGATTCTATCCACGAGGCGGGACTTTGCAGTCAGGCATCAGTTTAGGATGTAGTAAATAAGAAAACAGTCGATGTAGCGGATCAGCATTCGGTGTTCAAACAGCTGGCCAGCAGCCGCTTGGTCAAGCATACCGCCACTGGTTGGCGCCTATGTAAACGGTTTCAGCCCTTCTCACGTGGTGATGATACCCACGTCCTTACCGCGCGCCTCGGAACACGCCCGCGAGCAACTCAAGACAACCAGCTTGATCTTGGGCAACAACGCTAAACTCCGTTAGCGCAATTCCAGGTAGATGGCCAGTTGCACCGAATCCGACTGACCGTAGCGAAACTAGCCACTATCCACACAGCTCTTAACCGTACGCATCGCCTTGCCATAGGTGTGGCGAGCTTACATGCTGCCGGCCACCAACCGTTTCCAGGTCTGCGGCAGCTGGGTCCACATGGGCTCCGAGCAAGTCGACCCTCTGGTCGACAGTGATCTTGGTGTAGAGCCCGCAGTCTTGGGCGGGCTACCTAATCAAAATCAGATGCTCCAGCTTGTCGGCAACGTACCCCACGCTATGCCATGCGAACAGCTAGCATCACGCTAGTTCGCCGGAGTGAATGTGGTCCGAACCGTTCGATGCGAGGTTTGCTTACGATCACGAGTTTACAGATGCTGCAACACTCTCCTCAGCCAAAGCGCCCCAACAGAACAAAAACGTGCAGATTTCGATGGCACCGATTATTTCAAAGAGTTCAGGTCGCGATTGACTGATGTGCTCGCACAGCGCTTTAGATTGTTCCACGCCTTCGGTTTCCAACAGCTGTTTGGGCAACGGCACACACGACTCACAGGAAGTCCCGGCCGCCGTGCATGCCCCTGAACACGGGACATCGGCGCAGGTGATTATCGTCGTCCACTCGTCGGACAGTTCGCCACCAGTACCGTAGTTCTTCTAGTCCACTGGGCTGGAGCGGTCAGCTCGAGCGGACCCCCGAGCTGACCGGTAAAACCATAGGAAGCAACACCCCCCTGTACGATACAGTATCCGCCGACCAGTACCCCATCAAGCAGGGTCTTGGCGTCATCGGAAGGCACCGTTTGGCGTATGTCTAGTTAACCGCGTCATTAATGACAACTTCGATACAGTTCTCGGTCGCACCCATCATGTCGCCGAAGTTAGCCACATCGACACTAAGCAGTTTGAGCTTGTTCAATCAGTCCGCATTTGGACACTCCACAGTCTCGTCCAGCAGCTGGTCAACTACCACCTCTGCAGAGGTGGTAGTTGACCAATCAGACCACAACACCGGCCCTCAAGCACAGCGAACTCGATTACGGCGTAAATAGCCGGATCGCTTGTTCAGGAAGACAAGCCGGTGAACATGCCGTGCAGTTCGGCGATCATCAACCACGCTGGCTAACTCGTCGCATGACGCGAACACCGCGCAGTGCGGACCACAACCCCGGCTTCTATAAATATTTTATTGTTCTGACCCTAGGTAAAGCACACCCACAGCGACCTGATTCCGTTCGAATGTTCAACAGAGTCAATCGATTAGGGACCTGTTCCGATATGCACAGCTACCCCGAGATCGATAACCATCCACGCCAGCAATGCGCCAACTAACCTCGTCACCTTAGTAGGCCATCAAGCGCAGCATAATCTCGATGACGTGTGTCTGCAAACAAAACCGGCACAGCGCGTTTGCGGCCTCGTACGCCAGCAGGCCGCCACCAAATGATCACGCCAGCGCACGCGTGGCCGGCCTCTAACGCAGAGGTAGACACCTGCCACGAATAGCGTCAAGATCGTCAACTGTACGGTAAACGTGACACTTGGACAGGCCGTAGCCGAGCATCAGCGGAACAAAACATATGACTCGACCACCTGCACCAGAGCGGCGTAACTATGCCACTCGCCGTAGGAGGTTACTTACCGATTTTGTCACGCAGCCAATGTTAACGACGAGGTTGTTGAACAGTAACCGAACCCGATCGTCAGCGGCATAATCATTACCAGGCAACACCAGCGAGTCACAATTCCAGCTAGCGCTATAGGAACAATCAGGCCGACGCGGTCGCAAGCCGCATAGACCTTCCCGGCCAGGATGGTGATTCGCCGGAACCCGCCTGACTCAGTTGCAGCGTAGCGGGCACGGAGCGCTTCCACTAGCCGGTGGTCCGCAGTGCTGTGCCCGACCACGATGAAATGGCGGTTCGCATCGTATGCGCGTTACAGACCGGCTGGAACCATGACCTTGAAGGGAAAAGGTAGGAGTAATTCAAAATCGCGGAATTATGACCCCTGTATGCCAGCATACTCACACACTACAGGGGCAGGTGTAACGCCACCCGCCACCAACGAACGCCCACAATGGACATTAAGCGCGGTCAATTCATGTTTATACAAGTGACCGGCCAGCAAGGCGACAGACACAACGATTCACAACTAAACGTAAGAAAATGTCGATGAGAAACCTCGTCCTGTGGCCGCGACCGACCTGGGACACCGAACGATGACTACGCGACGTTTCGGCCCCACTACGGTGGACTGGTTCAAGCCCGTTACCGAGTGGAGTAAGCCCGACCTTAAACCCGGCAGCGCAAAGCGTCAAAAATGGCGACAACGCAGTGTCACTTGGAACTGTCGGGTGTTGACTTGGACAAAGACGTCAACATAAAAGGTCGACCATGAGCACTCGGGTATTCACGATGAACATCGCGATGAGCACACCGGGGACGGAAGTGCGCTGACCGCACGCTCTGCGTGAGGTCCGTCACAGATTGTTTCACCGGGCCTTCCAGCTGACCAAGTACGTTAACAGTGAGGCCATCACGGCTTCCTATGATGCCAGTATACTGACGGTGCGGGTCACCAATGCGGGTCACCAATGCTTTTAAGGTATCCGGACGCGGGCCAGGCGCAGCGTATAGCTATCACTTAAGTAACTTCAGCGCCAAGCGATGCAGATCAATCCGGACGGGGTCATCAGCTCCGTCGCATCCATCCGATCGGCCACCGGACAACTCCCCATGGTGAGAACAACAGACCCAGCGTCCTTTCCAGCAGAGCTATCGTCCATTCAGCGTACGTGATCTGACCCGATGAAGGCACCGTTGGTTCTCCTTTTCGTAGATTACGCTACATGACTTATCTCACATAAGGGCCGCGCCGTGGGTAGTATCGGGTGCATACTGTGATCCATCACACCGTCTGCCGAGGAGATCCGTTTGTATGCCACTACTGAACTCACCGAACTGCACGACCTCATCAGAAGAATGCGATGGTCCGTAGCTTCGTTGAAGACGAGATACGGCGACAGTCCCGCAATTCGTCGCATCGCTATCGACGCTGATCGGATCCTCAGCGACGTCGAATTGCTTGATGCTGACATATCCGAATTGGACTTGGCTCGCGCCACTGTTCAACAGTCGAGCGAGAAAATCGCTATTCCCGACACCCAGTACGACAGCGACTTCTGGCGTGACGTTGACGACGAAGGCGTCGGGGGCCACAGCAGATCCTGATAATCAAACCCCCCGAACATCAAAGGGGAGGCGCTCTAATGTACTCTCCGAGCAGGGAACACGGGAAAAGGATCCCAGTAAATGAGCGTACCCACGGCAAGCCGGTCCTGCTGCCAGTATTTCCTCAGCTGCTCAGACCCAAAGAACATAACGAACGCTCTACACTGACTGGCAATGATTGCCGTTTCTGATAATCAATATCGGTTTTCGGCGTTCATTCTTTATGCCACCATCCGAGTGTTCTGGGGTAGCAACTATTGCGCAGCTTAATGCCACTACTTGATGCCGTTCTATTTGCCGTGTATCAGTATCTGCTGCGGGCCCGGAGCTAGGCACTTCTGCGTCTGGTTGGGGCATTTTCCCATGGTAGATTGCTGGAATACTAGCATTACCATTCCTGCTTGAGTTTCGACTTACCTGCTACCAGATATAATGCAAAACTTGCTGTATCACTGACCAGAGGGGGCGTGTCTGAACCAGGTGCATAATACACCGGTGAAGCCTGGCTTACGCTGATCACCCAAAACACCCACCGCATACCTCTTCCTAATATAAGGCTGGCAGTTTCGGTGAGAGAAAGACATGACATGACAATGGCGTTCTACCCACCCTCCGGCTTAGACAACGTCATTTTGGTGTCCAATGTGCTTTTATTTTGATGATACGCCATCTCGTGCCATTCGTGTCGGCGCATCCGTGGCAGTCGACTCAAGCATTTCTCCAAACACCCAATACAGTACTAGATCGGAACACAGGTCAGGAACTTGAACATCCGTCAGATGCAATTCGTATGGATCACACTGGGCGCATTGGCGCTGACCGACTTCTACATCATGCTGGTGGCTAACAGCACCATCACAAAAATCGGATTTGTTGGCTTAGAAGACGGTCGAAATACCGGCAAGGACTGAGCGAGGTTCCATGGTTGAGGTCGAACGCCACTCCTACGACGTGGTGGTGATCGGGTGGCAACGACACGATAATACATGCGGTTATCGAGACAGGTGAAAAGGGTCGGCGGGTCACAGTAGTGTGTAAATCCCTGTTCGGAGAGGCCCACACGGTGATGGCCAAGGGCGGTTGCGGACCGCCATAGACAATACCAACCCGAAGAACGATTTGCGGACCCATTTCGCCGACACGATGCGTGGTGAGAAATTCCTCAACAACTGGCAGATGGCCGAACTGCACGCCAAGGAGGCACTGGACCGCGTTTGGGGACTAGAGACCTACGCCACGTTGTTCGACCGCACCAAAGATGGCCAGATCGGTCAAAGCAACTTTGGCGGACATACCTACCCGCGGCTGGCGCACATCGGCGACCACACCGGCCTAGAGTTGATCCGCACCATGCAACAGAAGAGCGTCTCGCTGCAGCAGCAAGATGACGTCGAACTCGGTTATTAAGTTAGTCAGTTATTAACGAAGTGCGGATCAAGGCTTTCGCCGAGTGAAAGATCCCCGAGCTGACAAAAGGATGGTCCAAAAAAACGGGGAACGGGTAGCCGGCACGTTCGGCTACTTGTGCGAAAGCAGTCGGTTCGTAGTGTTCGAGGCGTCCGCTGTTGTGCCGGCCCCCGGCAACATCGGCAAGTCATTCAAGGTGGCTTCGAATTTCTGAGAGGACACTGGAGACGAGAATGTCCTGGCGCTGCGAGATGGCGCATCGCTAATCAACATGGAGTGCGTCTAGTTTCACTAGACGGGCATGGGGTGACCCCCAGCGTGACAGGCATCCTGGGCACCAAAGGTATTCATTCGCAGCGGCGGGGTTCTGAAGAACTCAAACAGCAAACGGTTCATGTTCGACTACATAAAGCCGGTGTTCAAAGGCCAGTACATTTAAACCGAACAAGAAGCCAGCCAATGGCTAAGGACAATCACTTCGCCTATAACACGCCGGACTTGCTGCCGCACGATGAAGTTGCGCAAGACCAATTCCGAGGTTAAAACCGGCCGAAGCAGCCCGCACGGCGCGGCCTACATCGACATCACGTACCATAATGATGCCTGCAGACATCAAGCTACGGTTACCGTCAATGTATCTCAGTTCATGTAGCTCGCCGATATCGACATCGCCGCACAATTACCACCTAGGCTAGAATCTAACACTGATCTACGCAACATGCTGCCCGGTAAGCGAGTTCGTGGCTACGGCTACTCTGGAAAGCACCAAAAGCTGCAGCAGCCCTTCCGATATGGACCCCTTGCTTGACGCAAGACCTTGTTAGTGTGTCGGGCAAAGCAAAACATCAGCGGCAAAGCTGACAGTGCGCACGTCACCATCACCTACAAACCTCAGGTAACCATGCAGCCCGACTAGCTGGAACTCTTCGAAATCTCGGGATTAACGAAATCTTAAACCGATGAAGAGCTGGTCGAACGGCCAAGACGAAAATGCTACATGACCTACAACGTGAGGATGCGAGTATAGCGCGGCGACGAAGATGGTAGCGCACTCTGTGACTGCACCGTCACCGTCGAAATCAACGAGATCGTGCTTGACATCATTCTCCGGCTGCAACGTACGCAGACTCCCGACCAACCGCGCGGTGCGCTGGAACTGCAGGGCCGGTGCGGATCATGCCCGTCGGAGATCAACGGCAAACCAGGACTGATGTGTATGATTCGGATGTTGACATTCGGAGAAAACGCGGGAGGTCCCAGCGCTTGCGCTACTCGAGGCACTGCAGTCCGGTGAATATCTTATGACGCAAGTTGACGTCCAACACTCGCAGGAATTCCGAAAATGCATCGAATGCTTCCTGTACCAAAATATCTGCCACGTGGTACGCGACGACTAGAAAACAATCAGGAGTTCGCCGGACTGCGGTTCTCGATGCGGATCGTCAAGCTGGAGATGCATCTGCTGAACACTCGCGACCGACATCAATAATAACGGTATGCACATAGAGCTTGGCCTGGATTACTACTACTACACCAAGAGCTGAAACGAGATTTCACCAGAAAACATCTATAGAGCATCGATACCGATGAAAGAGCTAGTCGACGAACGCAAAACCGATCCTGTGGTATGACTGAGTAGCAAGTTGTTTCGCCGCTGAGAGTTGCGACTACTTGAATAGAAGATTTTAGTTATTCTAGCTACATAATCCTGAAAAGCAATAATAGCACTGAAACCATACCGAATCTCAGGCACCGAAATTGCAAGCTGTGCTGATCTTCTCGTGTCGTCGCAGTGGCTTAAGTGTCGCGGTCTTCGATGCGAGTATCTTGCGCCCAGTCCCTTAGTGTTGTTCACGTTTGTGTGATATTCTTAACGCACGCGAGCAAATGAAGGCAAATCTACAACGGTCACCCATCCGTGCAGGGTCCACCCTAAGTACACATTACAGGACACCTTCACTTCGAAATAAACGCTCGTTGTGCTGTCAGAAGCCGAGCCGACGAAACATGCTGCGGTGGAACACAATGGGCTCCACGTCGGGATCGACGGTGACCTGGCTAACCCGAAGCACCACAATAGTGTGGTCACCAGCAGGAATCAGCTGCTTGATCGCACTTTCTAGCCATAGGCTGGTTCCTTTGATGAAGACCGCGCCGGTGTCGCTGGACACCGTTTCTAAACCGGCGAACCTATCCTCAGTCTTGGTGGCCAGCGTGCGCGCCACCTCGTCATGGGCCTCGCCCAGCACACTGATGCCCAGCATCGGTACAGCTTTGAGCTTGAGCCACGCCATCGAAACGTTCTGCACACAAAACGACACCAGCGGCGGCTCTAAGGACACAGGAACAAAGGTGCTGGCCGCTAGACCTTCCCGAACTCCTTCGACCTCAGCCGCGATAGCCACCACCCCTGACGGGAAGTGGCCGAAGGCCTCACGAAGTGAGGACGGTGTCAGGCTGTTCATTTCTCGCATTAGACCCTATCCGCTGGGTTGCACACAGACCAGGAGTGCCTGGTGAATACCCTTGCGAGGTGGGAATATCCGGGTGCTACCGCAATCTGCTCTTCCAAGCATTGCACCCATAAACCGAGAAATATTTAGAAATATTTAGAGTCGGACAGGTCTGACCGGTTTTCGGGCAACACCGACCGGGTAACCACACGGACTGCTAGTTAGGCGGATGACGACAGCATCGATATCCACGCGTCCAGCCGTGGATTAAAATTGAGGAAGTACGGCACCGCAATCTGTTCGGCCGCCAGTTGATGCAGGGTGACCCGATGTTCGGTGGCATGCAGTTAGCCGACCGTCGTGATCTGGAGCAACTCGCCAATGTTGACGACAAACACCCCGCCTCGTGGCTCAACGTCGATCCAGTCTCAGTTCCCAGCGTGGTCCCCACCATGACCGGAGTAGCGACACATTGGCAGGCATTGGCTACCAGGGCCGGGCAGAGGCAGGGGGGAGCGCCCTAGCATCCCGGTGTACAATGCGCACCCACACCGTGGGCGATGGCCGCGGGTGCGCAGGATACCGGACAACTTTAATTAGCGAATTAGCGCGACGAATATCCCAGCGAAGTCTGAATCGAACACGTTAGGCGGGCCGCCCGATGTCCGCACCATACCGCACATCGTAGCGGCCCACTAGCCGAGCATCCCGGGCAACATAGCTGACCATCGCGTGGATTCCTGCAACCACAGATGGTTCAGATCATCGATCCTAAATGATCAGTATACGCTTCAGGCCGATGTCGATATGGGGATTCCGCGACCATCGCGGTCGCCGGTGCGGGGCCGGGGTCCTCGAGCAGAGCTGCGGCGGTGTTGGTTTCCGCCGACAATACGTGCCAGACGGTCATTGGATCGTCGCCGAACGACACGCGCGGACGTTACCAGCTGATCGAATCCAGCGGCAGCCGTAGGCTTGGTTGCGCATCATCTGCGAGCATCCTGCCTAACGGCGGGGCATTGCCGTCACCAAGGCTGAAGCCAGTATAGAACAATTGACAGGTGGTCTTGTTGAGCGGCCTACCTCATACCGACCCGAGATCGGGTTTAGGCTGGTATGGATCTATTTGGCGGTAGTTGAGTGAGGTCGATTACGCTAATTAATCGGCCGTCGTTATGGGCAGTATAGCAACTCCAGCAGCTGGTTGGTGATGATGTTGAGTAACACTGAGGTTATCTTGTACACCATCGTTGCAGATGACAGGGGCTTCCGGTGCCATACAAAGATCCTCGTCAACTGGTTGGTAGGTTGACCGGTGCAATAGTAATTCGCATCTGTTTACGTTGAACTATAGCCGACTTAATATATTTAATATATTGTTGATATATCGCTATATTACTTGGCTGGATATATTTTTGATTGAACTAGATTGACTGATGATATATTTTATTCAGCGTTACTGGTGGGTAACTTAGTCCAGGGTACCCAACCTCTTGATGATTTTCTCAACATACTAGGAGGAACGTAGTGAGTCACTACAAAAGCAACGTTCGCGACCAGGTTTTTAACCTCTTCGAGGTGTTGGGCGTGAACAAGGCTTTCAGTGCAGGCGAGTTCAACACTCTGGACACCGACACTGCCCAGGAAATACTGACCGAGGTCAGCCGTCTAGCCGAAGGACCCGTCGCCGCATCGTTCGCTGAAGGCGACCGCAACCCGCCAGTATTCCACCCCGAAACTCACTCGATTACGCTGCCAGAGTCATTCAAGAAATCCTGCAGAGCAGTAGCCGAAGCCGGTTGGAACAAGGCTGGCATCGACGAAGCGCTCGGTGGTATACCGATGCCAAAGGCGCTAGTATGGGCGCTGCACGAGCATCTGATGGGCGCTAACCCGGCGGTGTGGATTTATGCTGGTGGCGCCGGCTTCGCTAACATCCTCTACCACCTCGGCACCGAGGAGCAAAAAAAGTGGGCGGTGTGGGCCGTCGAGCGCAATTGGGGTTCGACCATGGTGCTCACCGAGCCAGATGCCGGCTCGGACGTGGGTGCCGGCCGGACCAAGGCCGTTCAGCAAGAAGACGAGTCCTGGCACATTGATGGAATCAAACGATTCATCACCTCAGGTGACTCCGACGACTTATTCGAAAACATCTTCCACCTCGTGCTGGCCCGCCCTGAGGGTGCCGGGCCTGGCACCAAAGGCCTGTCACTGTTTTTCGTGCCCAAATTCCTATTCGACTTCGAAACCGGCGAACTCGGCGAACGCAACGGCGTCTTCGTCACCAACGTCGAGCATAAAATGGGCCTTAAGGTCTCGGCTACCTGTGAACTGTCCTTTGGCCAGCACGGCGTGCCCGCTAAAGGCTGGCTGGTAGGCGAGGTGCACGATGGCATCGCGCAGATGTTTGAGATCATCGAGCAGGCACGCATGATGGTCGGCACCAAGGCGATTGCTACCCTGTCGACCGGCTACTTGAACGCGCTGGAATACGCAAAGTCCCGTGTGCAGGGTGCCGACCTGACCCAGATGACCGACAAGACCGCACCACGAGTGACCATAACACATCACCCTGATGTGCGCCGGTCGCTGATGACTCAAAAAGCCTACGCCGAGGGTCTGCGGGCGCTGTACCTCTACACCGCCACGTTCCAGGACGCAGCAGTTGCCGAAGCGGTGCACGGCGTGGACGCCAAGCTGGCGGTCAAGATCAACGATCTGATGCTGCCCTTAGTCAAAGGCGTGGGCTCCGAGCAAGCCTACGCGAAACTCACCGAGAGCCTGCAGACCCTGGGTGGTTCGGGGTTCTTGCAAGACTACCCGATTGAGCAATACATCCGTGACGCGAAGATCGACTCACTGTACGAAGGCACCACCGCCATCCAGGCGCAGGATTTTTTCTTCCGCAAGATCGTCCGCGACAAAGGCGTGGCACTGTCCTATGTGTCGGGCCAAATCCAGCAGTTCGTCGACAGCGAGACTGGTAACGGTCGACTGAAAAGTGAACGCGAATTGCTGGCCAAGGCCCTAACCGACATCCACGGGATGGAAACCTCACTAACCGGCTACCTGATGGCAGCACAGCAAGACGTCACCAGCTTATACAAGGTGGGTCTGGGGTCAGTGCGCTTCCTAATGAGCGTCGGTGACCTGATCATCGGCTGGTTGCTGCAGCGCCAGGCCGCGGTGGCCGTGCAGGCACTCGATGCCGGCGCTATCGGCGCTGAGCGTTCCTTTTACGAAGGCAAGGTCGCGGTGTCGTCGTTCTTCGCGAAGAACTTCTTGCCACTTTTGACCAGCACTCGCGAGGTGCTTGAAGTTCTGGACAACGACATCATGGAGCTTGACGAAGCCGCCTTCTAGCCGACGGCAAGCATAACTGCAAGGTCCCCCGCTTCCACGTTGAAGCGGGGGACCTTGAATCCGGTGGTCGTAGCCTTTTCCGCCCGGTAGTCTCTAAAAAATGTAAGTGATATCTAAAAATGCCGCCGCTGGATACTTTCACACTCCTTCCAACAACGGAACAACGGCCTTTTCGTGCTCCCACCCTATGTCCGCTGACCAACGATCGACCCAAAGAATGCCCCGTCTTGCTGTCTGGGGCGGGGATTCAAATCAGACACGAGGCCGCCAACCATCGAAAATACCCCATCTAGCGTATCTAGCTTAAGCACCAACCGCACAGCACAAATTCTCACGGCACCGCCCCTGTCTCGTCTTATGGTTAGGGGGAAACTGGTAACCTGCCTCAAGCCTCTAGAATCACAGCTGCACCCTGAACGCCGGCAGCACAAATCGAAACCAAAGCCCGCAACGGCCCGCCCCCCCTTTTCTTTGTGCTGCTTTCTGCTCGGCAAGTTGTTTGGCGGTCTGCACAAGTATACGTCCGCCGGTGGTAGCAAAGGGATGACCAGCAGCCAATGATGAACCGTTGACATTGAGCTTAGACCGATCGATCGGCCCAAGCGCGACATTGAGGCCCAACCCGCCCTACAAGACTCCTCGGACTCCCGCGCCTGCAGATGCGCCAGCACCACCGAGGCAAGTCCCTCATGGATTTCGTAGAAATCGAAAGCCTGAACGCCCAGCCCGTCGCGGGCTAACAGCCAAGGCACCGCGTAAGTCGGCGTCATTAGCAGGCAGTCACTTCCGCTCACGTAGTTAACCGCAGCGATCTCCGCATCTACCCAGTAGGCAAACGGGGTCAACGCATGCGCAGCTACCCATTGTTCGGTGGCGGGCAACGCGACCGAGGCGCCGGCGGTCAGCGGAGTGCAATTTCCCGCCATCATCGTCGCGTCACCGGCCTGAACCTCCGAAAACCGGGCGCAATGTGGCCAACTGTTCTACATGAGAGTTGGGCCGTAGATTGTCATCGCGGTAGAGCCCCAAAAACGGCGTGACAGGTACATCGAAAAAGCCCAGATCGTAGGCTTCAGCCATATTGCGATAGCTAGCGGCAGCCAGCTCGTCTTGTTCAACCCGCTTGATCCCTATTTTCTTGGCGGTGGCGGCCGTGCTCTCCCATCGACAGTCCAGTGCGGGGCTCACTGTTGGCGGGGATTTCGACCCCGATACTGGTAAACAGTGTACCCACCAGCTTCAGCCGTTGCACGTCGGATTCGAATCGGCGCAGCTTCAGCAAGTTGTCATCCAGGCCGATCGGCGCGTCCGAAGTGGTGTCGACTCCGCCGGCAACAGCCACCTCATAGCGGCCAACGGCAATGCCATCAGCTGCCACGACCGCTGCTTGCAGACCAGTTCCGCAAGCTTGCCGCAGGTCGAACGCAGGTGTGTATGGCGACAGCTGCGACCCCAGCACGCATTCGCGTATCAGGTTAAAGTCGCGGCTGTGCTTGAGTACAGCGCCGCCAATCACCATGCCTAATCGTTCACCAGCCAGACCGGAAAGGTCCACCAGACCACTCAAAAGCCGCGGTGAACATGTCCTGGTTGGACGCCGTCGGCATAAGCGCCATCTGATCTCGCGAACAGAATGCGATCGTGGCGCCCAGTACGACGATTCTTTGCTTAGCGAGCGTGGCCTTCTGAATGGTTTTGTTACGTGCTACACAACTTGCAGAGGCCACTTGTAATCTCCGTGTATCTCCGGAGCTTATCAGTTGGGGGATAAGCTCTTAAAAGTCACAATACCCCCTGCTATTACTCTCAAGTAAGTTTGTTTTCCTCGATACTGTTGGCTCAAATAATGGCACACCCGACACGGAAGGCAGCTCAATGGCCCCCAAGCGCTCATCCGATCTGCTCTCAAAGATTGTCGGCTCCGGTCCTGGATCGTTTGTGGCGAAACAACTTGGCGTTCCGCGACCCGAAACACTTCGACGCTACCGGCCGAGCGATGCCCCGCTATCCGGATCCCTGCTAATCGGCGGTGGCGGCAGGCTGGTCAAGCCGTTGCGTGCGACGCTAAAAAAGGACTACGACCTGATAGACAACAACCTGGACGGTCGCTGGACCGACTCATTCGGTGGGCTCGTCTTCGACGCCACGGGTATTACGGCGCCGATCAAACTGAAAGGACTGCACAATTTTTTCACTCCCCTGCTGCGTAACCTTAGCCGCTGTGCACGCGTCGTGGTCATCGGCACCACACCCGAGGCGGCCAGCAGCACCGACGAATGGATCGCACAGCGCGCGCTGGAGGGTTTCACCCGCTCGCTGGGCAAGGAATTGCGCCACGGCGCCACGGTGGCGCTGGTGTACATATCACCAGATGCGAAACCGGCCGCCACGGGCCTGGCTTCCACCATGCGATTCATCCTGTCAGCCAAGTCGGCCTACGTCAACGGCCAGGTTTTCTATGTCGGGGCAGCCGACTCCACCCCACCGACCGATTGGGATCGGCCGCTGGATAGCAAAGTAGCCATCGTGACCGGCGCAGCACGCGGTATCGGTGCGGCCATAGCCGAGGTGTTCACCAGAGATGGCGCCCGGGTCATCGCGATCGACGTGGAATCCGCAGCCGAGGCGCTGGATGAAACCGCCAACCGGGTCGGTGGTACAGCACTGTCGCTCGACGTCACCGCGGATGATGCCATCGACAAAATCACCCAGCACCTGCGTGACAATCACGGCGGGCACGCCGACATCTTGGTCAACAACGCTGGTATCACCCGCGACAAACTGTTGGTCAACATGGACGATTCCAGATGGGATGCCGTCTTGGAGGTTAATCTTCTTGCCCCGCAACGTCTTACCGAAGAGTTAGTCGGGAACGGCAGCATCAGTGAAGGCGGGCGGGTGATCGTCCTGTCGTCGATGGCCGGCATTGCGGGCAACCGCGGTCAGACGAACTACGCCACCACTAAGGCCGGGATGATTGGTCTCACCCAGGCACTAGCATCGAGACTGACCGAGAAAAGCATCACGATCAACGCCGTCGCACCGGGATTCATCGAAACTCCAATGACGGCCGATATCCCGCTGGCCACCCGTGAAGTGGGACGCCGACTGAACTCGTTGCTGCAGGGTGGCCTGCCCGTAGATGTTGCCGAGACCATTGCCTACTTCGCTATGCCGGCGTCCAACGCTGTGACAGGAAATATTATTCGTGTCTGCGGCCAGGCAATGCCCGGTGCATAACCTCATCGAATCGTTCCACTCGACGCTGAAGCGAAAACCTCTGTGCGGCAACACTTACACCAACATGGACAGATCAACCAACTGCTATGAAAAATTTGTGCGATAACCTCGTTTATCGTGCGTCCTGCTATCGTGACGGCTTTATAAAAATATCGTGGTGACTAAAATTTTTAGTAGCCAGTAAATATTTAATATCGATGACAGCACCATTTAATCGGCCGACTAAACGTTGTCAAACTACGTGTGTCGAGTCGAGGTCAACTCTTTCGGACTTCTTACGACTTTGCAGAATAGTATATTTAGTATATTGCAGCATCCAAAAGATTCTTATATCCAAAGAAGTTTGATGGACCCAATAGAGCAAGCCCGACATAATCGCTAAAAAATCAACAAGATTGCTGCGAAGTTAACGAATACAAGCTCTTCATAAGCTGTTTCGGCCGTTTCCATTGGATGGGATTGTACCGACACTCCGGTTCCACCTGCACGTGCGGAACCCTAGCGTTGGTGGCTACTACTCTTCGCCATGTGCTGCCGGACGTCTCTTGAAGGAATAGGGTGCAGAAAGCAGGTGCCGTCGTTTGCCATGACGTCCAGGGTGCAACACTATAACGGCCGCGCAGGAGAACTTCGGCGGTGGGGATCTTACGCACCATAAAAGAAAAATTTTACCACGTGCACAACTGGATATCCGCTGGACCGAAGACTGATTGCATGATTTCCTCAGCGGCTGTTTCTCTTCAGAGATCTGCAACCTTAAGTGGTGCTTTACTATTTGTGCATCAGTCCACCGAGTCAGCTAGCATTCTCGCTCAAAATGGAGATTAAAGCGGCTTACGGTAGCGGATTCTCTGATCATGCACAAGAGTTGCCCTCCGAAATCCTGTAGATACCACACCGATTCGATTACCCCGTGAGGATATGCACGCATGCCTTACGGACCTGTTAGAACTCTTGATACACACCTACTGTCAACACCCTGCACGACCCTAGGGTCATATATGATATTGATGTCACCGAAATTGTCTTCTTGCAGCCTGAACAAGATTGACATTCGGATTCGTCTTACGACAGTTAAGAAGGAATTTTTTCCCTCAAGGAGAACACAGTGGGCCAGCCAAGCGGCTTGAAAAATACTTTGCGCGCGATTATCGGAGCATTACCACTTCTGCCCCGGACAGACCAGCTGCCCAACCGGAGGGTGACCGTCGAAGAACTACCCATCGACCACGCGAACGTGTCGGCCTATGCGTCGGTGACCGGTTTAAAGTACGGCAATCACGTGCCGCTAACATACCCGTTCACGTTGACCTTTCCCGCTCTGATGTCGCTGATGACTGAATTCGACTTCCCCTTCGCTGCAATGGGATCGGTACATATAGAGAATCACATCACGCAGTACCGGCCGATCGCTGTGACCGACGTTGTCGGTGTGCAGGCGCATGCCGAGAACCTCCGCGAACATAGAAAGGGCCTGCTGGTAGACGTAGTTACCGACGTTAGCGTCGGTAACTACACCACGTGGCATCAGGTTACTACCTTCCTGCACCAGCAACGCACCAGCTTGTCCGACGAGCCCAAACCACCGCCCCAGAAACAGCCCAAATTTCTCCCTCCAAACGCCGTACTGCAGATCACCCCCGGGCAGATCCGCCGCTACGCCGCCGTCAGCGGTGACCACAACCCAATCCACACTAACCCGATCGTCGCCAAGTTATTCGGATTCCCGACTACTATTGCGCACGGAATGTTCAGTGCCGCAGCGGTATTGGCCAACATCGAAGCTCGACTTCCGGATGCTGTGCACTATTCGGCCCGGTTCGTCAAGCCGGTGGTGTTACCCGCCACCGCGGGGCTATATGTCAACGAAGGCGCTGGCAGCTGGGACCTCACACTGCGCAATATCGCCAAAGGCTATACGCACTTAGCAGGTACCGTGCGAGGCGTGTAGCGCACGCTAATCGAGCTTCGGCGTTGCACCGGAGTGGGAAAAAAATCCCCTAAGCAGTATTTCAAATCTGTGCGCGCCACCCGTGGTTAGCAGAAAAGCAAAAAACAGCCAGAGCGTGAGGCTGGGAGAGTTCCCAGACGAAGAATGGCCGACCAGACAAGCGAGCCCTGGGTAACTGCAAGTACCCCGGCTGCACCGGCCAGCGAAACCGCAGGAATATGCAGGTGCGTCCCGGAAAGCCAATGAATCGACAACAACAACAACACGGCTCCCGCTGCCGCACTGGTGGCCAGTGTCGGGATGAGCGTTACGCCGGCCTCGCCGCTGCACAAGAACCGTGCGGTCAGTAGCGACTTTCAAAACCAGAAGCACAAACGCTGGGAACAGGGTGAACCCGCTGGGCCAGACGGACCGTCAGGATACTTCGGCCGTTGCCCAGCATAAGATTGGCCACCAATGCCAACAAAAGGCGACAACCCGCCACCCCGCCGGGCAAGTGCCGCGAAGTTAGCACCATAGCGGCCGGCCGCGTCATCGCGGCGATCAAGTTGCGTTTGGCAAACAATGGGCTAGCGGAACTAAGGCCAGCCCATACGAGGTCAGCAGATACGTCTACTCCACACCAGGCCAGTCCAGCACGAGTTGGTCGCCCATGCTGTTTTAGCAGATTGCGATGGCCGGGCTGTGAGGTAATCAGCACGGCACCTAGAGCACCGGCCAGCTGGAACAGCGTAAACCGGCACCTAGCCCGGCACCAACCGTAAGCAGGCTAGCAAGATCTCACGATCGTGACGCGACAGCCGCCTCAGCCACCTGCGAATTAGCGGGAAGCTCCCTTCCCAACTTAGGGATGCCCCAGAGCCAACCAGTAGCACTTACAGCACCGCGCCGCGATGTTCTCCAGAACAACCGGTATCCGGTCACTGCGAGCGATTGTTTGCGCCAGTGGCGGCACTTCGGTGCTGCGCCGCAAGACCCACCACACGACCATTGCCAAGTAATCGCGGACCAGCGGCCCCAGCGCGCGGCAGACTGGACTGCTGGCGGTGACGTCGACGAATAACATACCGAAAGTGTATGTGATACGTCAGGTGGTCGACGAAGCACAAGACGAATGTTGGCGCCAAACCAACGATCCCGGCCAGCACGCCGACAATGACCAGAATGACCTGTAAGCAAAAACCAGCAAGCAAAAGAAAGCCAGGTAGCGGTGGCTGGCTCGCCTGCTGGCGATGAGGAGATCTTCGGAAGAGAAAGATTAGTTCAGCCACGGCACGAATACGTTAGTCGGTAACAATGCTAGGGTCGAAATCTCGATCCGCGGGTACACCCTTGAGTCCGTGCCAGAACAGATTAATCATCAACTCGGCGGCCTCATCGACGGCGATGTCACCGGTCGTAAGCCGGGTGGCCATTGCCTCACCAGCGCCCACCAGTGCCCCGGCCATCATTTCGTATTCATGGTCCGATCTCGGGCTGCGAATGCCTGACCGCATCAACCCGGCCACCAGTTCGATGATCTGATCGCGTGCCTCACGCACCGTCTGGGCGAACGCCGGCGAGCTCGTCGCCTGGGTATACATCACGATCCAAGACGCCCGATTGGCGTCAATGTAACGCAGGAACGACACGATTGTGGTGCTTAGCAAGTCCTTCGGACTCTGCGTGAAGTCGATATCAGCACGTACCACAGCGATGAATCGGTTCATCTCACGGTTCAGGCAGGCGCCGAAGAGGTCTTCCTTGGAGCCGTAATACAGATACAGCATTGGCTTGGAAATCTGCGCCTCGGCGGCGATGGCGTCCATCGAGGTCTTGTAGTAACCGTTGACCGAGAACATCTGCACCGCAGCGTCCAGCATTTGCTGCTCGCGAACAGCACGCGGTATCCGCTTAGTACCACCTGCCATCGCATGCCCCTTTAACCTGACAATCTGACTCCAGGGTAAGCACCGGCGCAGCTGCCACGCAGGCCGTGCTAGCGACCGCACTCCGAGCCGAAACCCTTTATGGTGGCCACCCGCACAACTGAAGCGTCGACGGCCGACATCGCTAATTCGCCCGCGGACACTACTTTCTCTAGCCGGTCTAAGACCGTAGGCACCGTCTGGGTGCTGACCCACAACGCGATGTCGGTGCCGGCTTGCAAGGTGCGCAGAACAGCGTCAACCAGCCCGTAGCGGTCAGAGATCGCAGCCATGCTGGACACATCGTCACTAAAGACCGGACCATTGAAGGGCGGGGCCCCGTAATTAGCTCCGGTGCGCAGCAACTGCACCACGGCGGGGCTCAAACTCGCCGGGTCGTCACCAGTAAGCCCGGGAACCTCCAGATGACCGAGCATCACGCCGACCGGGGCGTCGGCCACCAACGTCCGATAGGGAACCAAGTCGTTGGTTTGCAGGTCTTGGAGCGGCGGCGTGGTGACACCGCCGATGTGAGAATCACCCGAGCCATGCCCATGGCCGGGAAAATGCTTGAGTACCGGCAGCACGCCAGCGTCGCGCAGACCCCGCGCGTACGCCCCGGCGTAGGCCGTAACGACGGCCGGGTCCGAGCTAAATGAGCGACCACCGATCACGCTGTCGTCCGGGGCGTCGGTCACATCGACGACAGGAGCGAAGTCAATGGTAATACCGAGATCGCGCATCTTGTGGCCACGGTCCAGCGCCATGCCGTAGACCTGGTCAACAGTACTGGTCTGTGCCAGCATCCGAGCCGACGATGCCGTCCCTATTAGCGACTTCAACCGCGACACCCGACCACCTTCTTCGTCGACGCTGACCGCCAGCGGCAGCGGTCCCGAATTGCGGGTGATGTCTGTCAGTGCGCCGTTGGTCAACATCGACAAGTCTGTCCAGCTGCCGATCATGATGCCGCCGACGTGATGATCGGTAACAACGGCCTTGGCATCGGCCGCATCACTTACGCCTACCATCAGCAGCTGAGCCAGCTTGTCGCGGGTGGACAGGGTCGTCGGCACAGATGTTGGGAGATCGACGCACGCCGGTGTCGGCGAAGCGGCGGTAAGCTTCCCGGCTACGATCGACACTGGGTCAGGAACCTGTGCGACGTCGTTGCCACAAGTCACCACCAGAGCCGATGCGACAGCGAGCACAACCAGAGTGCGAGGAAAAGCCATCGAACCATGGTGTCATGGCTGTTAGTCGTGCGTGCACCACCCCACCCGGCACCCGCCGACCGAGGTTGGGTGACGACCGCGGTCATGCTGACCGAGCCTCTGCTAGGTTGTCGCTATCCACGACCATACACCCCGAGGAGCCATCGATGAGCCGGATCGTTGCGCCCGCAGCCGCTAGCGTAGTAGTTGGTCTGTTGCTCGGCGCTGCCACAATCTTCGGAATCACGTTGATGGTGCAGCAGGACACGAAGCCACCACTTCCCGGGGGCGATCCACAGTACTCAGTACTCAACCGGATCGAGTACGGCAACCGTACCTAATCTGGCGACGATGCGGGCAGGTGCGGCGACCCGGGAAAAGCCGGGCAATCTAGCTCGAGCCCGGCGGCAACGGCCGCCGAGGCGGGTCCGGTGAAAACGCCGCAGGACTCGTCCGTGGCGCCACTGTCGCGTTGGTGGTTGGTATTGATCGGGGTCGTCGCGTTGACGTTGACGTTCGCGCAATCCCCAGAACAGATCTCCCCCGATACCAAACTGGACCTAACCACCAACCCGCTGCGCTTTCTGGCCCGCGCGACCAACCTGTGGAACAGCGACCTGCCGTTTGGCCAGGTGCAGAATCAGGCCTACGGCTACCTGTTTCCGCACGGCACCTTCTTTCTTATCGGACAGCTACTGGGATCACCCGGATGGATAACCCAGCGTTTGTGGTGGGCGCTGCTGCTCACAGCCGGATTCTGGGGACTGCTACGAGTAGCCGAAACGCTGGGCATCGGCAGCCCAACGTCCCGCGCGATCGGCGCGGTGGCGTTTGCGTTATCGCCGCGGGTGCTGACCACACTGGGGTCGATTTCGTCAGAAACTCTGCCGATGATGCTGGCGCCGTGGGTGTTACTGCCCACGATTCTAGCTTTGCAGGGAACTCCGGGCAGGTCAGTGCGGGCACGTGCCGCCCAGGCAGGGCTGGCGGTCGCGTTGATGGGTGCAGTTAACGCCATTGCAACGCTGGCCGGTTGTCTTCCTGCAGCGATCTGGTGGGCTTGTCACCGACCGAACCGCTTATGGTGGCGTTACACCGGGTGGTGGCTGTTAGCACTGTGTTTGGCAACGCTGTGGTGGGTGGTGGCGCTGGGTCTGCTGCACGGCGTCAGTCCCCCGTTCTTGGACTTCATCGAATCCTCCGGCGTGACCACGCAATGGTCGTCGTTAGTTGAGATGCTACGCGGCACAGACAGCTGGACACCCTTCGTTGCACAAACCGCTACCGCGGGCACGCCACTGGTCACCGAGTCGGTGGCCATCCTGGGCACCTGTCTAGTAGCGGCGGCCGGATTGGCCGGGCTGGCTAGCACTGGGATGCCAGCTCGAGGTCGTCTGGTGACGATGTTGGTAATCGGAGTGGTATTGCTATCCGCCGGCTACAGCGGTGGGCTGGGCTCGCCGTTGGCGCAGGCGGTGCAGGCGTTCCTGGACGCCAGCGGCGCACCACTGCGCAACGTACACAAACTGGAGTCGGTAATCCGAATCCCGTTCGCATTGGGCATCGCCGGGCTGCTGGGCCGGATCCCCCTACCGGGCAGCGCGCCGGTGTCGGTGTGGCTGAGCTCTTTTGCCCACCCCGAACGCGACAAACGAGTCGCCGCGACAGTAGCGGTGTTGACCGCGCTGATGGTCAGCACCTCGTCAGCGTGGACGGGTCGGCTCACCCCGCCAGGCACGTTCAGCGCGATACCTCAATACTGGCACGACACCAGCGACTGGCTCAGCGAACACAACACGGGAATACCAACACCTGGACGGGTCCTTGTGGTTCCAGGCGCACCGTTCGCCACTCAGGTGTGGGGCACCAGCCACGACGAGCCGCTGCAGGTGCTCGGCAGTAGCCCGTGGGGAGTGCGCGACTCCATCCCGCTGATTCCGCCGCAGGCCATCCGGGCGTTGGATTCGGTGCAACGGCTATTCGCCTCCGGACGCCCGTCGGTTGGCCTGGCCGATACCCTTGCCCGTCAAGGCATTGCCTATTTGGTGCTGCGCAATGATCTGGATCCCGACACGTCGCGCTCAGCGCGCCCGATCCTGGTACACCGGGCCATTGCCGGGTCACCACGGCTGGAAAAAGTAGCGGAGTTCGGTGCACCGGTGGGCTCCAGCACGCTAACAGGTTTCGTTGCCGACAGCGAATTGCGCCCATGGTACCCAGCGATCGAGATCTATCGGGTGGCCGTTAGCGATGGGACCAATCCCGGCAAACCCTACTTCGCTGACACCGACCAACTTCCCCGCATCGATGGCGGGCCCGAAGTGCTGCTACGTCTTGACGAACGGCGCCGACTGCTGGGACAGCCTGCATTAGGTCCGGCGCTGATGACCGCAGACGCCCAGTTAGCCGGTCTGCCACTACCCAGCAAGGCTGAAGTCACCATAACCGATACTCCGGTAGCACGCGAGACTGACTACGGCCGAGTAGACCAGCACTCGTCGGCGATCCGCGCAGCTAACGACGCCCGGCGTACCTTCAACCGAGTACCCGACTATCCAGTCCCTGGCGCCGAAATGATATTCGGCGGTTGGAGCGGTGGCAGGATCACAGCGTCAAGCTCGTCATCGGATGCCACCTCGATGCCCGATGTCGCTCCAGCAACCTCACCGGCCGCCGCCGTCGATGGCGACCCAGCGACCTCGTGGGTGTCCAACGCACTGCAGCCCGCCGTCGGTCAATGGCTGCAAGTCGATTTCGACCACCCGGTAACCAACGCCGTCATCACCGTCACGCCCAGCGCGACTGCTGTCGGAGCCCAAGTTAGGCGCATCCAGATCGAGACCGTCAACGGCACTACCAACTTGCAAGTCGATGAGGCTGGCAAGCCACTCGCAGCAGCGCTACCCTACGGTGAAACCCCATGGGTAAGGATCACCGCAGCCGCCACTGACGACGGGTCCTCCGGGGTGCAGTTCAGCATCACAGACCTAACGATCACCCAGTACGACGCGTCCGGATTCGCTCACCCGGTCAATCTACGGCACACCGCGCTGGTTCCCGGGTCGCCACCGGGTTGGGCAGTCGCGAGGTGGGACCTGGGATCGGAATTGCTCGGCAGACCGGGCTGCGCTCCGGCGCCCGACAACGTTCGTTGCGCAGCATCGATGACGCTAGCACCGGAAGAACCCGTCAATTTCAGCCGGACATTAACCGTTCCCAACCCGATATTGGTGACACCGATGCTGTGGGTACGACCACGACAGAGCTCTAAGCTGGCGGACCTGGTCGTCGAACCGAAGACCACCCGAGCCTACGGTGACGCCGACACGGTCGACATTCTTGGTTCGGCATATGCGGCCACCGACGGCAATCCAGCCACTTCGTGGACGGCACCGCAACGGGTGGTGCAGCACAAGACCCCGCCGACACTCACCCTCGTCCTTCCGCGGCCCACCGAGGTCAACGGGCTGCGGCTAGCACCCAGCCGGTCAACACTGCCCGCGCACCCGACGATAGTGGCGGTCAACCTGGGCAATGGCCCACAAGTTCGAGAATTGCAGTCCGGTGAACCACAGACGCTTTCGCTGAAGCCCCAAGTAACCGATACTCTCACGATTAGCCTGCTGGACTGGAACGACGTAATCGACCGCAACGCGCTGGGCTTCGATCAGCTCAAACCGCCGGGGCTGGCCGAGGTCGCGGTGCTCGGGACAGACGGCAAACCGATCGCACCCGCTAACGCTAGCCGCAACCGCATCCGTGAAATCACCGTAGACTGCGACCACGGGCCAGTAATCGCAATCGCGGGCCGATTTGTGCACACCTCGATCCGGACCACAGCAGCATCACTGCTGGATGGCGACCCGGTCGCCGCGGTCCCCTGCGAACGCGATCCTATAGCACTGCCGGCAGGCCAGCAAGAGTTGTTGATCAGCCCTGGCGCTGCGTTCATCGTGGACGGAGCGCAGTTATCGACTCAGGACAGCACCGAATTGCCCAGTGCCAGAACAGTGTCCGCAGATACCGGCCAGTGGGGTCCCAGTCGACGCGAAGTGCGCGCCCCAGCGTTGGCGACTTCCCAGATATTGGTCATGCCCGACAGCATCAACCCTGGCTGGGTGGCTCATACCAGTACAGGAGTCCGCTTGACGCCGGTCGCCGTAAACGGATGGCAACAGGGTTGGCTAGTGCCGGCGGGGAACCCCGGTACCATCACGTTGACCTTCACCGCCAACTCACTGTACCGGCCTGGTCTGGCGGCGGGGCTGGCATTGCTGCCGCTATTAGCCTTGCTTGCCTTATGGGGTAGGCGAAGTGAATGTGCTGCTGAAGCGGCAGCACAACCATGGACACCTGGAATCTTGTCCGCGGTCGCAGTGTTGCCGGCCGGAGCGGTGATCGCCGGCGTGGCCGGGGTTGTTGTGGTCGGTGCTACAATCGGTATACAGCACGTGTTGCGCCACCGACAGCGGTGGCGCAACGATCTTACCGTCGGTTTAAGCGCGGGTGGGCTGATTCTAGCCGGAGCTGTACTGTCCCGACAGCCGTGGCGATCGGTCGATGGATACTCCGGACATTCCGCGAATGTTCAACTGCTGGCATTAATTTCGCTTGCCGCGGTGGCTGCATCAGTGGCGTCGCCGCAGCAAGGCCGCACGGAGTAGTTATTTGATGAGCGACAGCTACACATATTAGCATGCAGTATTTGTGGGTTACTTGACGGATTGCTTTGGTGCACAGGTGAAGTACTTCCTCTAAGTTGTTGACAAACAGGATGGCGCATACCCCAAGGCGGCAAAGCTCGGATTTCATTACATCGAGACCGATTTCGCGCCACCCGCAACGCCACAGCTGTGATCTTTCATTACCCGAGACTCGAGTCGGCTACGGGAATTCCAGGAACGGCCTACCGGTTGTATTGGCGGGATTTCCACAAAACGGACTAGGTAACCGGGGAGACAATCCCAACCTTCGAAGAATTCCTCGTCACATTCTAAGGCATGCGGGCCAACATCGATACCCAAGCTACCTCGGTAATAAATCCAGCTGTCAACGTCATCGAGCTGATAGATGAGCATAACCGGGTACTGATCGGATCGTTCTCCGGGCAGCATCGAAAGCGCACGGTAGGCCTGCTGTCCAATCGGATCGCCAGCGCGGTGGGCACGGGTACGTTCCTAACGTTCCTGGCGACACAAACGGCCCGAAGCCGGGCAGCTGTCGGGAAAATGTTACACAACAGTGACTGCTTGCAGTTGCTTGCTCGGCTTTGAGGTGTGCCTATAATTACGCTGGTAGGATGCAGACGGGAACGCTTTAGGATGCCAGGTTCATGCCTGGATGGTCGATGGGGCCGTCATGATGCACGCACTTCTCGACAGAGACGTGAGCGGCGGCGATCGCTTCCACGACTGTCACCGGTGTTGTTGCCATGGGATGGTTTACGGAACAAGAATATTGGCTGGACCGATTGGTTCCTAAGCATAGCGCGACAGCCATCTACTGCATTGCATTTGTGGCTGTCGCTATGCAGTTTCAGACACTCATCGGGGAGCACGGGATGCTGACGGTGCCGCGATGTCTGGCTAAGCGGTTCCTTCTGAAGATCACTGAAAGTCTTTCATGTCCGCTACTAAGATGGGTTGTTCACCCTTGTCTGCTGGTTCGGCGTGGCGAGACCGTCGGCGTGTATATTGGCAGCTATCGTAACTGGGGAGGCAGACTTGGCACCGCTGTAGGCTGCCATGCCGATGATGTTGACGCTCTTGAATCTCTACCTTATCGATCGTCAACGTCAGCCAGGTGTGGTATGGATTCGGCTGGGCGAGCAATTGCTGTATCGGGCTAGCGAGCCTGCTAGTTCTACCACCATAAGACACAGACGACGCCGGTGCCAATCAGTTAGTTTCTATACCCTACCCAAGCCACTGAACTGAGTCGAGTTGTTGGGTAATTATATTTACCCAGATCATCGACCTGTTCTGTTTTGTTCACTCCACAGCAGATTGGTTAGCCGGGCCAAGGCGCTTATCGGTCATCAACCAGCTGCGGCTGGTGGTATAGGACAACTTCATCTGACTCGATTAGCTGATGGTAATCCTGACTTGCAGTATGATAGAACTAGTCTTGGGTTCGATAGTGGCCGGCTTCACTTCTTTTAACCGCGTAGCCGTTGCTGCCAGCGCTGTAATCGCGGTTCACCGGCTTGGTGATCATGCTCACTGCCGCGGTTTTGTTCTTAAACTACTTATCTGTGCACATTAGACTGTCGTCTCATCAAAGAATTAACATGTTGTTCAAACTATTTCACCTCGTGAGTACCAACGGAGTTTTCAGCAGCTTTGGCCGCATCACCGGTAGGTGGTAAGCGAAGACATCGAAAAGACGACCATCGACAAGAAGGTTCGGAAGGAATACGAGTTCAAAACCAAGCCCGGCACAGTGCGCCGGCTGCAGCATCAATAGGCGCCCTATACAACTACGGCCGGATCGCGGTGGCGCTGGGGATTGACGAACCACACATAAGTGATGTTTGATCGAGCGCATGATCTATCTTGCATCGCACTCGATCAAACCGTAACCATGGTCCTCACATACAAGCACCATAATAAAGTATACGTTCTCGAATGTCTGTCTCGCTTGTCTACGAGTTCATCAATTAACACACCCTAGATGTAAGAGCAAGGCCATTGATAAATAAAATTTTTTGAGATCAAACAAGTGTTGTGCTGATACGTCGGGTACAATTTCGCCACCCGCATTTTGATGACAACGATGTCCAACAGCCTGACGTAGCTGCTGACCATTGTCACGCAAGTATAGGCAACCACCCGCTGTAGAGCTAGCGGAAACCGCGCATCATGTCTCGCCCAAGCTAAATTATTTTATTCAGCAAGTTTTATTATTCAGCAAGCAGAACAGATCCCGTCACCGCGGCGTAGCCGTCGAAGCGGTATCCGAAAAAACTCTACTGCGCGCGCGTGGAGATAAGAACTGGTGTGACCAATTATCCTGACACTCAAACGAATGGTACATGTCAAACTCGACCGGTAAACAATGAATGTGAATGATCTTCTTGTCGCCCCGCGGATTGATTCGGACGGGATCGAATTCCGCAATCAGGTTTTGAAGCACCTCGGTTCCCCTACGTAGGACGGCCAGCGAGTGATCGGGGCAAACATCGACACCCAATCGACATACTGATGAGACTCCATTATATTGACGCCCTAACCGACCTGAACCGGAATCCCTACCATCAGGATGCTGTTGGTGGCGGTGTCAGCAACAGCACGCTACATGTTGATCGCGCCAGAAACCAAAGTAGCATAAATCACCACCGAACAGCCGGTGAGACACCGAATACATCTTCACCATGAACGCCGCCGCTTGCTCATGCCGAGTGAACACACGGCGGATGTGCTACGCCGACAATGCCTGCAAAAAACGGATGTTTTCCGCACCAGATATCCCGAAGACGACCGAGACACCTTCGCCTTTCCAAACACGTGACCATCGGTTGAGCGGCTGTGCTCAGCCGACACCTCCCTGAAACCACGATAATGGCAGGCTAGAACCACATGTTTCACCAGACGACCCAAAATGAAGGAGAGGTCAGCGTGTTGATAGCCACCATCAACCCGGCCACCGGTGAGACAGTCAAGACCTTCACACCGACAACCCAGGATGAAGTCGAGTATGCGATTGCTCGCGCCTACGCGCGGTTTGACGACTACCGTCACACTACCTTCGCCCAACGTGCCAAGTGGGCTAACGCCACCGCCGACTTACTCGAAGCTGAAGCCGACCAATCCGCCGCCCTGATGACTCTCGAGATGGGTAAGAAGCTGGCGTCAGCCAAGAGTGAGGCAATGAAGTGCGCCAAGGGTTTTCGTTACTACGCTGAGAACGCCGAAGTGTTGCTCGCCGACGAACCGGTCGACGCCGCCGCCGTTGGCGCGTCGCAAGCATTAGCCCGTTACCAACCGCTCGGTGTGGTACTGGCCGTTATGCCATGGAACTTTCCGCTGTGGCAGGCTGTTCGGTTCGCTGCACCGGCGCTGATGGCCGGCAACGTCGGCCTCCTCAAGCACGCGTCAAACGTGCCGCAGTGCGCGTTGTACCTCGCCGACGTCATTGCTCGTGGCGGCTTTCCAGAGGGCTGTTTCCAAACGCTGCTCATCTCGGCCAATGGTGTCGAATCTATCCTGCGTGATCCCCGGGTCGCGGCGGCCACCCTCACCGGTAGCGAACCAGCAGGCCAGGCGGTCGGCGCCATCGCGGGCAACGAGATCAAACCCACCGTGTTAGAGCTCGGCGGCAGCGACCCTTTCATCGTGATGCCCTCGGCGGATTTGGATGCAGCAGTTGCCACCGCGGTCACCGGAAGGGTGCAGAACAACGGCCAATCCTGCATCGCCGCCAAGCGGTTTATCGCCCATGTCGACATTTACGACGAGTTCGTCAACAAGTTCGTCACGCGGATGGAAGCGCTGCGGGTGGGTGACCCGACCGACCCGGACACCGACATCGGTCCGCTGGCCACCGAGTCAAGCCGCGCCCAAGTCGAACAACAAGTCGCCGCCGCCGCGGCGGCAGGCGCGGTAATCCGTTGCGGCGGTAAACGTCCCGACCGACCGGGGTGGTTTTACCCACCGACCGTGATTACCGACATCACCAAGGACATGGCACTCTACACTGATGAGGTCTTTGGGCCGGTAGCCTCAGTATACCGTGCCACCAATATTGACGAAGCCATCGAGATCGCCAATGATACCACCTTCGGGTTGGGTTCCAACGCCTGGACGCAGGACGAGTCTGAGCAACGACGCTTCATCGACAACATCGTTGCCGGTCAGGTCTTCATCAACGGTATGACGGTTTCCTACCCCGAATTACCGTTCGGCGGCGTCAAGCGGTCAGGCTACGGCCGAGAGCTATCAGCCCATGGGATCCGTGAGTTCTGCAACACCAAAACAATTTGGATCGCATAGAACAACCTAACCTCACGCCTAACTAGCCTCGGGAGTCACATGATTCGAGAAAAAAATTGGCAACTTAGAGGAAAAATCCTCTTCCTCTAGATGCTTTTTACAGCTGAAATACTAGAATTTTGTGTACTGGAATTGTGGAATCCGCTACACGAAAGAAATGACGCATAAATCGGGCGCCTCACCGTAGAGCCCATCGATAACGAGGGCGGGCATGGTGATCCAATGAAGCTGATCTACAATGGACCGTGATTTCAATGTGTCCATAATGTAAAACTTGTTGGACTCCACCAATCGCGTGATAGAAAGTCCGATCTTCTTTCACTGCGTAAAAGCTAGCCACCAACTAAGGCGAGTTGAGTAACCATTCGGCACAAATGGCGTTCATAAAACACCTATTGGACGTTAAGACACACCGTGAAATCCTTTGGGGTAGTGCTGCAGATAGAAGTTCGGACGCAACTGTTTGACCCCTCCCTACCATAACGGCATCGATTCAGTTGTGTTAGCGAACATCATTCCCCGAAGCCCCAGAGATTGGTCAAGGGCGTGCTCCGCGAGGAGCCTCCCGCCCCAGGGCTTACCTAACAGATAGTAATTATCGGCGATACCCAGATCTGTAAGTAAACAAATCAACTCGGCGTGGAACAGGTGGACCGTCTAGAATTCAGGATCGGTGTTAGGGAAATGGATTGATCCGCTCCGACCCAAACTGGTCGTAGTGGATGACAGCGTATACGTAGCCGGGAGAGCCGCAACAAGCAATTATACAGCAAGCCGGGACCGCCATGAACAACGACCACAGGCGCTCCTCCTGAACTACAACCCAATTCAAACTCGCCGATGATGTGCCACCAAGTGCGTCCAAGAGGATCGTCAGGGTAACCTTCCAACATGCTAAACGGGATCGCCATCCCTCTCCAAGTGACTAAATGTTAGGAAGCCCAGTTTGACCCGTCGAGTTACAGCCGCACGCGTTAGCCAGCCGCGAAACACGACCTGCATTCTCGGGTTAATCCCCATTTTCCGCGTACGAACTACTAGTAGAGGCCGGGTGTGGTCGATTAAAGGGCTGCTCGGGCCCGTTTGTCCTCAACGGCTAAGCCGTTCCTCCAGCAGAAGCGAATAGTTGACGTCGATCTACCCCAGCAACCATCCGCGAGCGATGCTGATTGTCCCCTTAACCGTCGCATCCTTTTGTCGCTGGAGTACTTCATGAACTCATCAACCGACAGACCGAACGGGATGTCAGCACCGTAGAGCGCAAAGCCTTCTTGTATGCGGCAAACGCCAAAGAGATGAGCTGATTCATCCGCGTTTCGAACACCGTCCAACTGGCGTCGTCAGAGGAGCCACGAGGCCGACGGGTGAAAGTAGCACACGCCATACGGTGTCGCTAGTCATTACCCATTCGGCAGACCAGTTTCTGCACGCCAGGAATGGCCGCGCTTCATGGAAGGGTGTGCTAAGAGTAGCATATCGCCAGTGGTTGTAGGTGACTGAAGCCGGAACCTGGGCGGCCGGTGAGGGATCCGTCAACAATACCTCGAGCGATTCCGGCAGCTCGGAATAAAAGATCCACGGTAGGCAGGAACTTCATCGAGGTAACGGTGCAGATCGTAGCTGACACCCACGGCGTCTAGTCACAAGCGGAATACCTGCGTGTATTTGGCTTGCTCGAACGGGAACTGCGTCAGATACATTTCGTCACCCAGCCACCCTTCGGCGCGCATCGCGCTTATGAACGGCTCGATATCCTTGGTAGCCGCTTCTTCGCCGGTGGTGAACTCGGCGCACAGCCAGGTGGCATCGTCGCGCCCATGGTCTGACAGCGACTACGCTAATCTTGACGGCCGTGGGAGAAGTCGATATCGGCTGGAGTACAAAACTTTGCGTTTCCGCCGGCAAACAGCTTCAACGGCAAGCTGCCCCCGTTGAAACCGCCCACAATGAACGATCCCATATGTGTGCGTCACGGTGTTGGCTTCCTCGGATCATGTCGAGATTGGTTGTGTAGAAGCAGGTTTCGGTGACACGGTGAAAACCACCGCCAACACTACGACAATCCGAAGCGCGGCCAGCGCCGGCTGCTCGGAAGTCAGCTTGTCCCATCCCAGGACCGGATCCATACCACACAGGCGTGGATTCAGATGCGGAAAAAACCATCAGCAGCAACGATAACAGCGCGGCTGTATAACAGTCCGCATGCAGCTCGCCTTCGCACCACGGCGTAGTGCACAACCGACCGCAGCACATCCAGGCAGTGGCGATGAATCACGGTCCTCACACTGACCCGGGCATCGGTGTCGATCGCCAAAGGCGCCACGGCATGAAGCCCCTAACGTCGATGACCATTAGTCATTCTGGTGTAACCCACATAATAGTAATAAAGCGTTGTCGGCTGGCCGTCAGAAGAACCCGCCGACAAACGTGAAGCTGGCCGCACGCTGAATGACAACAACGAAGACGGAATCAGTCGAGGTCGAATGCGATGCGGATTGCTTGCGAGAGGGCAGATGCTCAGCGGGAAAGAGGTAACCGATGTATTGCCCCAAAGCGCTAGCGGGGATGGACACGATGTTGTCGCAGGTAGACTACCGAGGTCTGTTGTAGGCCGTTCTCGGGACCGACAGGCACCTCAGTCGACAGTCCACGAGCAATGCTGGTGATAAGCGCGACGATAACGCGAGAGAGATGCGGCCGAACGAGTTCCCGGGTCAGCACCAAAACGGAGTACGACCTTGTCCAGATGCACGGTGTGAATCGGCCGCATCAGTCCAGGCCTGGCGGAAGTTTCACCGCATACTCGGCCAAGGCATCCAGATCCGGATCAGTTCTCGTAGCGGTAAGGATCTGGCCACCACGGACTGCGATCTGAAGTCGCCGTTCGCATTCAAACCCACGCAACACCACTGCAGCGCGGCTCAGTGCGTGCTGCTAACTGACTTCCTGGTCAAGGAAGGCGACGATGTCATCGAGTAACCGTACAGCAATCTGGGTGCTCATACCATTCCGGTATCGGAATGGTATGAGCACCCTAAGGAAACCAATGTCAAGGGTACATCTGATAAGCCCCGCTAATTGGCAAAACGTGTTACTTCCAAGACCTGGTCGTAGCGGGCTGAGTCGTTGACCGGACAACGGATCATCCGCATTGCGAAACGAGCAGCGCGAAGATCTCGTCGAGCAACGGCTCACTCACCCCAGACCACGGGGTCTCTTCCACGATGAGCTGGGCATAGGGCACCCTCGCTAGAAGCTGGCCCGCGGCGAAAGCGAAGTCGATGGCCTTGTGCTACGCGGGATCAGAAGCCGCGCTGACCAGCAGCTCGACGAGCACGCTGATCTACTCACGCAACAAAGCAACGTTGAGCAGATAAAGCACAGCTATCGAAAGTCGACCGCTAATCGTGAAAACGCACATCACCCAGGCCGCCCGTGGGTACCTGAGCAAACAAAAATCCCTTGTTGGATGCATCGTCGCGGCAGGCAATCGCTGGCAAGTCGCTATTCGGGGCTAAACAGGTAATTGGGCATAAACTGCGCCAAGCAACCCGATGTTGATGTGAACGACACCTTCCAGCCGGGACAGCCCTCCGACTTCACGTACCATCGCCATCGTCTCGAAAACATGTCCTGCTCCGCACGCTAAGGTAATGATAACATCCAAAAAATAAGGCAGTGATGACTCGCTCATAGTCGTTCGTGACTTTCGTCTTGGGCAAACCAAACTGTAGAGCAGCACAGAGACAATCCTCCACCGATCGCGTACGCCAACCCGGTCCAGATCGATTGCGCTGCATGCAGCGTCAAGTGAGCAGCCGGTCAGCATAGGAAGTGACGCGCATCACTCATTGCCTCAGTATCTATTGAGCTGAGGTATACTGCCCGCCTTGCGCCGACGCTCCCAGCGGCGCAGTGCCTCCCGACAGGGTGACTCGACCAACGCGTAGCTGACGGCGGCGATCGCGAAACCGAAGATTAGTGTTAGCACCAACACCAGGGGCATCCGGCCGGTGAAAGGGAAGACGCCGATCACTGGGAACACCATAGCCAGCGCAGCAAGATGCCACACGAACATGCCATAGGACCAGCGGCCCAACGTCACCATGCCGGGGCTACCCAGTATGCGGTGCGGCGTCTCGGGCCGGTCCAGGACCAACGGCGCCACCAACGCGAAGGCCATCAAGGAGCCCATCGCCGTCTTCACCGCGAATTGCATGGCAGTGGCCGGCACCAGCCCCTCAGGACCAGCTAGTGGGGAAACCGCCACCAAGTAGGCCAACAGAGTCGCAACGGCCATAGTCAAGCGGTAACGCGCTAACCGATGCGGCAACCCGATGCGGCTATACGACCACTCCGCCAGCAACATGCCCGCCGCAAACCAGGAGAAAAATGCCGGCGGCCAGGTCAGCGGATTGACGCCCGATCCAGTGTGCACCGGCACCCAGCCCCAGGCCCAACTGATCACCACGGCGGCGGCTATCACCGGTACCCGGGCACGAACCGAGATGCTACGGGTCAACAACGCTAGGATGGGCAACGCCAGGTAGAAGCTGACTTCGACGGACAAGCTCCACATCTGGGTCAGGCCGCTGGTCAAGGTGAGCGGAACGTAGATCTGGGTGAGCGTCAGGTTTGCCAACCATACGATCAGGCTGGCGTGATCGGCGTTGGGCAACAGGGATAGAATCACGACAACCGCCACCAGATAAGCTGGCATGATGCGTACCACCCGTGATCGCAGGTAATGGCAGGTGCCTAGTCGCTCATTCTTGGTTCCCGGTTCTCTAGCCGCCGCTGCGTGTCCACGCCACAACAGAAATCCCGACAACGCAAAGAACACCGCCACCGCGAGATCGAAACGTCCTAAGAGTCGACCCATAATGCCGCTGGAGTGCCCCGTCTGAAAAGCGACATGGGTAACGACCACACCGATAGCCGCGCATGCGCGCATACCTTCCACAGCGGGCAAAAAGCTGCGGACCCCACCCACCTGGTGGACATCGGTCACGATCACAGTTTGCCTAAGGCGCGTTGCACTACGAATCAGGTACATCCTGATAGCTCCAAATTGCCCGGATAAACGCCGATAGGTGCGTAGGTAAAGGCCTGAATTCTGCTGTTAGGGTCAAAAAGGTTTTGCCTCGCTGCTTGGTCAGGTCGGAGCGGGTCGCGACCAACGAGTCCAGGGACCAGAAGGAGGATCACAGCAACGTGAACCGAGCAGTCATTTTGCGGTTCACCGCATGCGGGATCATCGGGCTCGGCGCCGCCTTTTTGATCGCCGCATTGCTGCTGTCGACATATACCAGCAGCAGAATAACCAAAATCCCGCTTGATATCGACGCAACATTGGTTAGTGACGGCAACGGAACCGCGCTTGATTTGGGCTCTTTGTCCGGTGAACACATCATCGTCAACCAAAATGTGCCGCTAGTGTCCCAACAGCAAATCACCGTTGAGTCACCGGCCAACGCTGACGTGGTCACGTTTCAGGTCGGTGCCTCGATTCGGCGCACCGATAAGCAAAAGGACACCGGACTACTGCTGGCCATCGTCGACACCGTCACACTCAACCGCAAAACAGCGATGGCTGTTTCGGACGACACACACACCGGCGGCTTCGTCCAAAAGCCGCGCGGATTCACTGACGAGAACCCACCTACCGCCATCCCGCTGCGGCACGACGGATTGTCCTACCGATTCCCCTTCCACACCGAGAAAAAGACGTACCCTTACTTCGATCCGGTAGCGCAGAAGGTGTTTGACGTTAATTACCAAAACCAAGAAGACATCAACGGTTTAACCACCTATCGCTTCACACAGAATGTCGGCTATGATGCCGACGGCAAGCTGGTGGCCCCAGTAACCTACCCGTCACTGTACGCTAGCGATGAGGACGGCAAAGTCACCACCACCGCGGCGATATGGGGCTTGCCCGGTGATCCGGCGGAGCAGATCACTATGATCCGCTACTACGCCGCGCAGCGCACATTCTGGGTGGATCCGGTGTCAGGCACCATCGTCAAGGAAACCGAGCACGTGAACCACTACTTTGCCCGCAACGCACTAAAGCCAGAGGTGGCGTTGGCCGATTACAAGGTCACTTCCACCGAAGAGACCATCGAATCTCAGGTCGACTCAGCCCGTGACGAACGGGACCGGCTGGCGCTATGGTCGCGGGTGTTGCCGATCACGTTCACCGCGGTCGGCTTGATCACATTGATAAGTGGTGGATTGCTCGCATCTTTCAGCCTGCGGACCGAGAGCACGCTAACCGAGCCCGGTCTGGGCCGGGCAAACCGCGACACCTTCGGCCGCTACCGCATCGAGGAACCAGTGCCTGGCGCTGAAGCCGAGACCGAGAAACTACCCACCCAACGACCTAAACTGCGTGATTCGAACACACCCAGCGTCAGTGCGCCCCGACGACGTTCGAGCGAGTCGTCACCACACAATTCAGGACCGGCCGACCCGGGCCACCCCTAAACGGGAGTAACTCGGCAACGATGCGGGCCAAAATGATCCCAAGGTATAAAGTACCTCCTGCGTGCGGGGAAACCAGGCAATCAGCGCATCGCTCGGCGGCTGGGTCGTGGGGGTGAGTGGAGTGTGCCGCCGGTCCATGCGCTGGTCTCGGCCCAGCTACGCGTTGGCGATAGCGCTATTAGTGGTTGGCCCGCTAATACGTCCCGGCTACCTGCTGCTGCGCGACGCGGTGTCCACACCCCGGTCCTATCTGTCCGATGCTGCCCTGGGATTGACGTCTGCACCGCGAGCTACGCCGCAAGATTTCGCGGTGGCAATGGCCTCGTATCTTGTCGACGGCGGGGTCGTGGTGAAGTCGGCACTCGTCTTGGGGCTATGGCTGGCTGGATGGGGTGCGGCTCGACTGGTAGCGACGGCGCTGCCCTCGGCGGGTGTGGCTGGCCAGTTTGTCGCGAGCACGCTTGCGGTCTGGAATCCCTATGTAGCCGAGCGGCTGCTACAGGGCCATTGGAGCCTGCTGGTCGGCTACGGGTGCCTGCCCTGGGTTGCCGAAGCAATGCTAATACTGCGATCAGCCGACAATGCAAGCCGGCCGGGTTTGCTGGGGTTTTTCCCGCTGGCTTGCTGGATCGCGCTGGCCGGGCTGACGCCGACCGGATTGATGCTCGCCGCGACAGTGGCCCTGACCTGTGTGATTGTCCCAGCCGAGGGTCCTGGCGAGCCCAGGCCACGTTGGCTGTGCGCCGCAGCGACATTGAGCAGTGCGTTAGGGGCAGCGCTACCCTGGTTGACAGCTTCGGCAGTGGGCACGTCTTTGACCGCCCATAAGGCAGCGAACACGCTCGGTGTTACGGTGTTTTCACCTCGCGCCGAGCCTGGTCTAGGCACACTTGCCAGCCTGGCCAGCCTCGGCGGGATCTGGAATGGTGCGGCCGTACCTACTTCGCGGACAACACTTTTCGCATTGCTATCGGCTGCGTTACTGCTTGCGGTGGTGGCTGCGGGATTACCGGTAGCGGTGCGACGTCCAGCAGTAATGCCGTTGCTGGGGCTGGCAGCGGTGTCGGTAGCGGCACCCGCCGCTTTGGCAAGCGGTCCGGGACTAGACGTGCTAAGAGCAGTAGTCGATGCCGCGCCCGGCCTCGGAATACTGCGCGACGGGCAGAAGTGGGTGGCGCTAGCGGTGCCGGGATACGCACTTGCGGGGGCCGGCGCAGTGGTGACGCTAGGACGCTGGCTCGGACCGTCAAGGCCCCTAAGTTCCACAATAACGGCGTTGGCGTGCTGCCTAGCATTGATTCTGGCGCTGCCAGACCTACCCTGGGGCGTGTGGGGCAAGGTTCAGCCGGTGCATTACCCGCCCGGATGGGCGACCGTAGCGGCGACAATCAACGACCGAGGCGAAGGCCCAGGGCGGGTAGCAGTACTGCCCGCCGGAACCATGCGACGCTTCTCGTGGTCCGGGGCCGCGCCGGTGCTCGATCCACTGCCCCGCTGGGTTCGCAACGACGTGCTGACCACCGGTGATCTGATCATTTCCGGAGTAATGGTTGCTGGCGAAGGTAATCATGCTCGGGCAGCACAAGATTTGCTTCTGTCCGGGCCGAATCCTTCCGCCTTAACTGCGGCCGGAGTGGAATGGCTGGTTGTCGAATCGGACACCGCAGGTGACATGGGTGCGTCTGCGCGCACCCTCGCCGCGCTGCCCCCAGCCTACCGTGACGACGCGATCGCACTTTATCGGATCAGCGGTAGCAAAGCGGGGATAGCTTCTTCCCACCGCCGAGCGTTACTGATTGCCGCACATCTGACGTGGATGGCAATGCTGGTCATGGGCGCTGTTGGCATGCAGGTTACTCGTTACGCTCACTTCCGCGGCACGTCAAGCGCAGCTTGACAATCACGACGATCGCAACGGTTAAACTTAACTTCGGTGCTCGTTTCTAAGGCCACTCTACTGAGGAAGTGGCCAATTCGTTGCAGAGTCGGCGGAGTTAAGTCTGTGATAGCTACGTCGGGCTGTGCATCAACGTGTTCTATGCCCAACACTTACCATCAAGACGCCAACGATCCCAGAGTGAGCAACGATGGCCGACGAAGCGCCTTTAGGCGCCTTGTCGTTAATCGCAGCCATCGACTACCACTGGATAGTGGGGCTTCGGGATTGGGGTTCGATCTACGGCAGTTGAGTACCTTATATAGGTAAGGTACTCAACTGCCGCACTAAGTACGGCGCATCAACAAGTCGGCACGGGCGCTCTTCGCGTCACACACCAACTGAGACTACGCCGGTGATGTAGTCGCCGGCTTGCACCGCTTCCAACACCGTACGCATCGCGCCAGCGCTTTGCCGCCAGGAAAACTCGAGGCTACGCGCCTGCGCCTTGGCGCCAAGTTGATCACGCAACACGGGATCAGTCAATAGCTCCTCGAGCCGATCCACCAGATCCGCACGGTTATCCACCAATATCCCGGTCACGCCGTCGATGATCGAATCGGTCAGCCCCCCGGAAGACCGATAGCCAATAGTGGGCACGTTGTGCTGGGCCGCCTCCACCACCGCTAAACCCCATCCCTCCTTCCGCGAAGGCAGGAGATGTAGCCAAGAGCTTTGCAACACATGGTGCTTGGTCACGTCATCGACATGTCCATGGAAAGTCACCGCATCGGAAATCCCGAGTCGACGCGCATGATCGACGAGACGCTGACGCCACCACCCGCCACCAACGATATCAAGATGCAAACCCGGTATCCCCAAGCGTCGCCGCAGATCCGCGAAGGCCTCCAGCGCATCTTCAATCTGCTTGTGCGGCACCAGCCGCGACAACACAACCACTCGCGGCGCAGCACCGCGGGTGCCGGACAACGATTGCGCCGGCGCCTCATCGAGACCGTTGCGCACCACAGCGATCCGCTCGTGATCCACACCAAGAGCAACCAGATCGCGGGCCGACGGCAACGACACCGTCAAGTATTGATTGCGCCGGTGCAACCGCGGTGACAACGTTGACTCGACATACCAGCCGAGCCGACCGATCACCGGCCCGGCCACCGGCCACTGCTCACGGTGGCAATGGTGTACCAACACCACCACCCGGCTGCCATACAAAAGCCGGGCCAGGAATGGCCAACCATTTTGGGTATCGACAACCACATCAGGGCGCACCCGCCGCAGTGGTCCAAGCCCGAAACGAGCCGCAGCCATCGCCAGCAATGCCCACGGGTACACCGAGTAGCGCCCACCGGAGCGGCTAATAAGCACACCGTCGACCACTTCACGCCGTGACGCACCCGGATAACGTGCAGTGCGCAGTGTTACGGAGATACCCGATGCGGCCAGCTGTGCACCGATGCGCTGCAAGTAGGTTTCGCTACCACCCCCCTGTGGGTGACCAATGTCGCGCCAGCACAGCAACAATACCGAACCCAGATCACGTCGCGCAGCAGACATCGACCGCCAGCCTAGCTAGCATGCGGCCCAGCGTCACGCTCACGTTGGACAGACGGAAGCCAGCCGTAAGGTGTGACCGGTGGCCATCGCCCCTCATTTCACTGACGTGTTCGCGCAGCGGGCAACACTGACCCGTTCGCTGCAGCTGCTGTCAGCATTTCGCTACGAGCAGCCGGATCCAGCCCGTTTCTACCGGGCATTGGCAGCCGATACAGTGGCTATGGTCGGTGATCTTTGGCTGGCTACACACGGTACACCCCCGGTTGGCCGCACACTACTCGACGTCGGTGGTGGGCCCGGATATTTCGGAGCAGCGTTCGCCGACGTCGGCGTCCGATACATCTGTGTCGAACCGGACCCAAGAAAGATGGAAGCGGCGGGACCGGCTTGGGTACCGAAAGTAGGCGCGTTCGTCCGAGCTTCGGGTATGACATTACCCTTTGCCGATGACGCTGTAGACATTTGTTTGTCGTCTAATGTCGCCGAACACGTACCGCGGCCCTGGCAGCTGGGCAACGAAATGCTGCGGGTGACCAAGCCGGGCGGCCTAGTCGTGTTGTCCTACACCGTTTGGCTGGGCCCGTTCGGCGGGCACGAGATGGGCATAACACACTACCTGGGCGGTGCCCGTGCCGCCGCTAGGTATGTTCGCAAACACGGTCATCGGGCAAAGAACGACTACGGGTCGTCATTGTTTGCGGTGTCAGCGGCCGATGGCCTGAATTGGGCTGCCAGCACCGGGGTCACGGTTGCCGCATTTCCTCGCTACCACCCGCGATGGGCCTGGTGGCTGACATCGGTGCCGATGCTGCGTGAGTTCACGGTGAGCAATCTGGTGCTAGTTCTGCGGCCACGATAGGCCGATGACATCAGTTTACTTAAACATGTTCTCTGTGCGCTTCGGCTTGGGTAGGGGTCTTGGGTAGGGGTGGCGCTATGGCCTCCAGCCACAAGACAGAGTACGACCAACTCATCATCGACTGAATCTGGACGTAACCGTCGACCTCCCGCATCATCCAAGTTTACTGCCCGGCCACCGGTGCGTATGTGGGCAAAGTGCCGATGGCAGCTCCCAGCCGACGTTAACACCGCAGTCGCCGCGGCTCGCGCGGCATTCGACCGCAGTCCCTGGCACTTGACGGCGCCGGAGCTAGGCACGACCGCTAATCGCTGCAGCGGTCTAAGGTGATGAAGGCCTGTTCACCACGCTGCTGGCAGCTGAGACTAGTCAGCCGCACACCATCATCGAGACGATGCATTGGATGGGTTAGAGTAAAGCGAGGAACTGCTTTGCCAGCGCTGCAGACAAGGTCGAGTGGACCGAGATTCCACAACGGCTCGTACGGGCAGACCATCGTTAGCCGGTGAACCGGTTGGGTAGTAAGCGCGATCGTCGCATGGAACATGCCGGTGTTCCTAACGGTCCACAAGCTGGGACCGACGCTGCTGACCAGCTGCATAATGGTACTCAAGCCGACCACCGAAATCCCTTTTTGATCGCAAAAGCTTTAGCCGAAGATCTCGCTCCGGCGGACCTATCTGAGGGTGTGCTCTCGGTGGTGCCGGGCGGCGTCGCAACCGGACAGGCCCTGACGTCGAACCCGGATATTGACATGTTTACCTTCACCAGCAAGTTCGGCCGTCGGGAAGGCGGTCGACAAATAGGCTGCTGACCTACTCAAGCCGTACACCGTGGAGCTCGGCGAAAGTCGGCGGCCATCATCCTCGAGGAAGTCTACCTGGCCACCGCCTTCCGATGTTGGTATTCTCTGAGGTGATGAACGCTGGGCAAGGCTGTGTGAATCAGGTCCGGCATCCTGACCCCACGTTCCCGATACGACGAAACGCTTGTCTGCGATCTAGGAGCACAGCGCAATCATCGCCACGGGCATCGGGAAGGTGGGTTCGGCTGATGTGCAGTGGTGGCCACTGCGGTGTCGGCAACAGGGTCTTCCTGCAGCTCAAGGTATTCGACGACGTCGACAACAAGATAACGATCGCCCAGGAGGAAATCGTTAGGCAAGTGCTGAGCATCATCGGTTATGCCGCCGAGTAGGAAGCGATCACCAACGACTCGGTGTAGAAGCTAGCCTGCGATGTTGTAGACTACTAGTACCCTTCGGGTACGGAATCAATTGGTACGCTTTCGATCCCAGCGCCCCATTTGTCGGCTACAAAAACTCCGGAACCGGGCGTGAGAACGGGACCGAAGGAATCTAGCACGTCATTCAACATAAAGAGCGTGCTGGTGCCGATGGGCTACACGATCAGCTATAGAGCCATAACAGTTTTAAGAACCGAGGTGATTTGTGAGACGCCATGGCTCTTAGTTGAAGTCCAAGGCCTCAATAGTAACGATCGGCCCTTGATACGTCATACGTCGAGCGGTTCGCACCACCGATGCAGTACACCGTGTTACCGACCGTTGTACCCACCCACTATCCGCCGCGCCGTAGCTGACGCTCGGTGTCGGCATACCCCTAACAACTTGATCCATGCCACCGGATTGTGAAATCGAACCGTTCAAACACCGTGGAGACCCTGTCAGTGGAGAGGCACCTCCCGCCGATCGTGTATCCGTAGGTGCCATCCGACACCACAGCCAGGTGCTCGTGAGGGTAAGCATGTCTGCCGGGGCCTTCCACGAGCTGCCGTCGCACCTCTATCTGCGGGGCACAGCTTTTTGGCGTTCTACCCACCGACTATCACGAGTTTGCCACCAATGCACCAGCCGTGCACCGACGCGACAGTGGCCGTACAGCAATCAACGACGGCGTTGAACACGGCCCACGCCATATCCCACACCCTGGTGTGTAGTGCTTCGGGTAAAGAACGCCATTTCGCCGCGGGCTAGACCCCGCACGGAGCAAGGCCAGCGCTTAGGACACCGAGGTCACCCACAGCTTGGCCCTCACAACCAAGATGATCAGCAGACCCAGCACCACATGCAGGCCTTGGGGTCAGCCGGTGCAACCAGGACGTACCGGTGAAGTCTGGCAGCCGCAGCCAGCCTTCACCGGGGACCACCTGGCCACGCTGCGGCGCATAGACAATATAGGACAGCAGCCCAGTAATGATTGGGATCGGCAACGCGCAGCGCACCAAAAAGACCGATGTCACCCATAGCCCCCCGTAGGGGGTTCCGAAAAAGCCCAACAAACTAGGGCGGCCGCTACCCCAGTGGTGTGAACCCCGTTGCTGGCTATCAGTATAGAAAACGCCACAACTTGACTGGAAAGCCATAGTGATTGCCGTGTTTTAGCCTGGCTTCTGAGGTGCGTTCTGAATCAGGTCACATAATCGCCCACACGCCGCTAAACTCGTGATTCCCTCGGCCACCGAACGGACCGCAGCTGCAGACGGGTCGATGCCCAACCTCCCGATCATAGCGATACCCCAGCATTCACACCATCCTTTGCGTCATGCTCGATACTAGCTGCCCAGAACTATGTCCTACAACCAATCCACGGCAATGCTACCTAACAGACCACGGTTATCGCAGATACCATCAATGTAACGCCTACACTGGCAGCAATATTGCAGAATGCATACGGTAGTCCTGTTGTGGCACTGTCGACGCCTACGACTGTTTCTGCTACACCGACAGCGACTGGAAGACGATTCGCTGGCAAAGTTCACCATTTTGGCACAGTCGATCCGGGGGGATAGTGGATTATTGTACCGAGATTTGCAGCTGGCTATATCCGACATCCGACGGGACACAGCTTCCGGCCGCCGGTGTCAGTATGAGAGTGGCAGTTGTTCCGACCCGCCAGCGCCGTGACTTGATGCACACGCATGATACTGACCTACCTACACCGACGCATCGCTGCCGACAGGTATCGGATTGCCGTGCTGACGGCCAGCTGCGGCAGTACTGACAATCGGTTCGGGTAGAAAGGCCCGGCTACCATCAGGCATGAGTTGAGGGTTGAATGCGGTCCTGTGCGTTTCCACGTTGACGCCCCCCGATCCGGGCAAGGTACGACTGGGTGCATCCCGCTGACCACCGAAGCAAGTTCACCGCGATTTGTGAACGTTGATGACTAAAACACGCCGGGTAAACTACAACTACTAGTGTAATTTACAATTCCCACCCATTGTGTGGAGGAGTGGTTGACTGACGGTGACACCACCCGCGGCGGCACAGCGTGGTTCACAATGCTCCATACCGATGATTACGCCCTATAATGAAGTATTTAACGCAATCCGATGACAGTGCGGTGGGAGGTGGGTTGCCCGGTATCACCGTCATCACCGTCGACGGGCATATCGCTTTCGACACCGCCCAATTGGACTCGCAGCCGTTCGTTCTGGCGACTACTGGCATAGGCAAAGTCAATGTGCGGCTGACTTCGACCATTACCCATTAGGACGATCTTTGACGGCGACCTCTCGCGGACATCCCTACCAAGCTTGCGACGCGCCGTTGCCAGAACAAACTACACACCGTCCTGGCCGTTTCCGACGGGTCCACCGGAGGTAGCCGATTCGACCTACAGATCACCGACAATCGTGCCCGGTGCCTGCCCACCGACGCGCCGGCCAAGATCGAAATGAACTTTTTACTGTGACGGGCAGTCTGTACCTGAACACTCATCGCGCTTTAGAACTGACTTGGGGATAGCTATTGACGCCGTCGCACTGGTTGAACATGTTTATACGGCATTCGCCCACGCTGTCTCTACCCAGACCGATTATCGGTTTTAGCGCTCCGGCAGCGAGATTGAGCCGACCACTAAAGGCACCCGCAACACTCGGGCGGACCAGCTGATGCCGGTGCCGGCACGGAAATAATCACAGCGGCCACTAGACCAGCGTCCAGCCCAGTTAGCACCTCCCGTCAGCACGCACAGGTCCCCAGGCCGACCGGCGTACAACGCCCGCGTACGGTCCAGTTATCGGACCACCCCAAAACATCGTCAATACTATTTGTGTCGAGACACATTCGCTTGGGCTAAGAACAGCACCGGTAAGTACAGTATAGTACACTGCGGCGCGCGTAACCTCCACGGGTCACTGCAGCCTAACGGCATGTCGGTCAACAGCGCCCACACACTTTCTTCCAGCAGAAATGCAACGCACCCATAGCTGACCATGGTCGACAGCCGGAATCTTGGCAGTATCTGGCGCAGCCACGTTCGACTAAGGTGAGCTGCATCAATAAATATACACAGCGATGTCAGCGAGTTCGATCAGATTGTCTTCGGACACAACGGCTGGGGGTGCTCGATGCGGTAGCGCCGATGACTACCCGCCCCCGTGCACAGGGTCGCAATAGTCACCACCAGCTGGGCTGCGGATACCGTTACTGGCCGATCCCGCGGTGACCGGTCGATGAATTGGGCCGTCAAGGCGTCTAGGTCGAGAAAAATCATCCTGCAGGATTTCCCTACCCGGTAACAGAAAATGCACCACGGTTACATGAGCTGATCTGCGGCACCGTCGAAACTGGGTGCTGATGGGGGTGGCGGCCGTCGTCGGGTTCGGGCACCGGGTGATGATCCTGTTACTCAACAGCCCGCAAGACCTCGCGCCGTTGCTGGCCGCCAACATACTTGGGTCCCATTGCGGCCGTGCCGAACTTCCGGTTCACTTTGGCCTAGACCGTCGCCCTGCTCGAGGAGTACGAATCACGGGTGATGTTCGCCGAAGCCGTACTGGCGCCAGGGGTCACCGCTGTTCGTGACATCCAACCCGTGCTAAGTAATGATTGTCTCCACCGATGGCTCCTCTGAGGAGCATATGTCCAGCTAGAAAGATCTAGTCAATGAGCCCGGCGAGGTACCCGAATCGGTGGATATCGCGAAAGACTCACCGCCTCTCATACATACATTATGATGTATGTATGAGTCGTCCCATTAGGGTACCGTGTTGGCGCACATCAACTTGCTTGGCCGGGCAATCACGTCGTTTTATCTAAGCGGAGCCAATATTAACAGCGATATCGGTTTCATCGGCGTCCTGTTGTTCCACATTGCTGGCACCGGCCACATGCTGACCGGTGTTCTGCTGGGCATATCTGTAGCCAATGCCGGCGACTTTCTCCGAAGCCCTGATGCGGGCAGCATTCGGTCCGGCCGAGATGTCGCTGGTCACTTGCCTGCGGGCTGGGCGACGCGCGAACCGTAAGCGCGGATCGGTCGGCGCGGTAATCCAGACAGTCGCCGCCCGGGTGATGGTCGACGAGAACATGAACGACGTAGCTGTTGGCTGAAGTGGTGGAAACCATTTACCGACCGCCGACATGGATGAGCGGTTAATTTGGAACAACTCGGCAGCTACCTCGGAGGTGTTTGCTGGCGGCTGGTTCCATTCCGAAAACCTCACTTAAAGAGGCCAGGATAGCTACTCTGGGAGGTGGATCGCAAGAAGTACACGAGATCACCACCGGCGGTGAGAACATACTCACCAGCCATCCCGACATGGTCGAGGTCTCCACCAGCGGGTAGGCTCACAAAAAGTGGAGCGAGATGCCGATCGCGGCTGTAAAGAATTGAGCATTTGCGGCTCGCAAGGACTAACTGAGTTCTTGACTGAATCGGCTCGCGCGCTACAAAACACCCTGCAACGCTTGAGATTGTAATGCGACTGCTTCGCAACCCAGCAGGTAAGGTGCTCAAAAATTAAAACTGCCATTGCGTTTTATGTTTTTAGTGAGGGGTACGAAAGAAATTCGGTACCACGATATTTTAGATAACCAAAAGGGATTGTTGACAGAGTCGAGGGGTGCGCTCTGAGCGTTGATAAAAGATCAATTCGGCAGATGCGGTACACATGCGGTAGACCATCGGGTACATTCCTCTGGTCTCCGTTACCGCTTGTGGGTAGGGAGCCGATGGGTTACTGCAGTACGGTCGGAACAAGAACCAAGGAGGTGGCGTTGTGACACGATCTGCCGCGGCATCTATGGTTCCGGCGTGAGGGGTCAGCGGTGATGACGAAGACGCGCTCGAGGCTGGTCGAGTATGCCCGCACCAAACACCAGACGCCCCTGGTTCTTGTTGGCGGGTTCTTCCAAATGCTCGTGTTGACCGGAAAGGCGTTGTTCCGTCGGCCATTCCAATGGAGCGAGTTCGTACTACAGTGCTGGTTCATTATGCGGGTTGCATTCCTGCCGACCGTCATGGTGTCGATTCCGTTGACCGTCCTGCTGATCTTCACCCTTAACGTCCTGCTGGCTCAGTTCAGCGCCGCAGACTTATCCGGCGCAGGCGCGGCGATCGGGGCGGTCACCCAGCTCGGTCCGTTGACCACGGTGCTGGTGGTGGCCGGTGCCGGATCGACGTCAATCTGTGCGGACCTGGGTGCGCGCACTATCCGCGAGGAGATCGACGCGATGGAGGTTCTCGGCATCGACCCCATCCATAGGCTGGTAGTGCCCCGGGTCCTTGCCGCGACGCTGGTCGCCACGCTGCTCAACAGCTTGGTTATCACCGTGGGCCTAGTGGGCGGCTACCTCTTCGGGGTTTATCTGCAGAATGTTTCGGGCGGTGCCTATCTTGCTACTCTGACAACTATTACCGGTCTTCCCGAAGTGGTGATAGCGACTGTCAAAGCCGCGATGTTTGGACTCATCGCTGGCTTGATCGGCTGTTATCGTGGGCTTATTGTACGCGGTGGCCCCAACGGACTTGGCATCGCCGTTAACGAGACCGTGGTGCTTTGCGTGGTCGCGTTATACGCGGTCAATGTGGTTCTGACCACCATTGGCGTGCGATTCGGAACAGGGCGCTGACATGTCAACCGCTGCCGTGTTGCGCGCCCGTTTTCCGCGGGCCGTCGCCAATCTGAATCGTTATGGCGGAGCTGCGGCCCGCGGAATTGACGACATCGGCCAGATGAGCTGGTTTGGCCTGGTAACCCTCGGAAACATCCCTAATGCGCTGAGCCGCTATCGCAAAGAAACGCTGCGCCTGATCGCCCAGATCGGGATGGGCACTGGTGCAATGGCCGTCGTTGGTGGCACCGCTGCGATCGTCGGGTTCGTTACACTCTCCGGTAGCTCCCTGGTCGCTATCCAGGGTTTCGCGTCGCTGGGTGCCATCGGGGTCGAGGCGTTTACCGGCTTCTTCGCCGCCCTGATCAACGTGCGCATCGCTGCCCCCGTGATCATGGGTATCGTCATGGCTGCCACCGTCGGCGCCGGCGCCACCGCCGAATTGGGGGCGATGCGTATCAGCGAAGAGATCGATGCCCTGGAAGTGATGGGCATCAAGTCGATCTCGTTTCTGGTGACTACTCGGATTCTGGCCGGGCTGGTCGTGATCATTCCGCTTTACGCGTTGGCGATGATCATGGCGTTCCTGTCTCCACATATCACCACGACAGTGCTCTACGGGCAGTCAAATGGCACGTATGAGCACTACTTCCGGACATTCCTGCGTCCCGAGGACGTTCTTTGGTCGTTCTTGGAGGCCGTGATAATCACAGCGGTTGTGATGATCACGCATTGCTACTACGGGTATACCGCCAGCGGCGGACCTGTCGGCGTCGGTGAGGCCGTCGGGCGATCGATGCGCTTCTCTTTGGTGTCGGTGCAGGTTGTTGTTTTGTCCGCCGCGTTGGCGCTTTATGGCGTAGACCCCAACTTCGCTTTGACGGCATAGCGATGACATCATCAGCAAAAATCAACGCGTCACGAAAGCCGCCATACAAATTGGCCGGAGTCGGCCTGCTGGTCGTAACTTTAGTGATTTTCGGGTTGGTCTACGGACAGTTTCGTGGAAATTTCACCCCTAAGATCAAGTTGACGATGCTGGCCGATCGAGCTGGGTTGGTGATGGATCGGGGCTCGAAGGTAACCTATAACGGGGCTGAAATTGGCCGGGTCGCCAACATCGCGGAGACTGTGCGGGACGGCAAGCGGGTCGCCGAATTCACCTTGGATGTATATCCACGGTACCTGTCTCTAATTCCGGCCAATGTGAACGCCGACATCAAGGGGACCACGGTCTTCGGCGGCAAGCACGTGTCCTTGACAACGCCGGAACATCCGTCGCAGAAAAGGCTCACACCGCAGACCGTGATCGACGCCAGGTCGGTGACCACGGAGATCAACACTTTGTTCCAGACCATAACATCAATTGCGGAGAAAGTGGATCCGATCAAGCTCAACCTGACGCTGAGCGCGGCTGCGCAATCACTGGCTGGGCTTGGCGAGAGGTTCGGACAATCAATCGTCAATGGAAACGCGGTTCTTGACGACGTCAATTCGCAACTGCCGCAGGCCCGTCACGACATCCAACAGCTGGCGGCCCTGGAGGACATTTACGCCGACTCCGCTTCGGATTTGTTTGATTTCCTTAATAATTCAATCATCACATCGCGCACGATCAACCAACAGCAAAAGGACTTAGACCAAGTGTTATTGGCTGCGGTCGGGTTCGGCAACACCGGCACGGACATCTTCTCCCGCAGCGGGCCGTATCTGGTGCGGGGTACCGCTGACCTGGTGCCCACGGCCCAGTTGTTGGATGCCTACAGTCCGGCGATCTTCTGCACCCTGCGCAACTATCATGACGTCGAACCCAAGGTTGCATCGTTTCTCGGCGGCAACGGCTACTCCCTCAATGATCATATCGAACTGCTGTCTGGGTTGGGATTCCTGTTGAATCCGACATCAGCGATATCCATCCTCGGGGCAGGAGTTCTCTCGCAAGGACTGCTAACGCCACTCGGGCTAGCCGGAGTGGTAAACGGGGCAGTTAATCCCTACATCTATCCGGAAAATCTGCCGCGGGTGAACGCTCGAGGTGGGCCGGGGGGGGCGCCGGGTTGCTGGCAGCACATCACCCGTGATCTCTGGCCCGCACCCGAGTTAGTCATGGACACCGGCAGCAGCATTGCGCCGTACAACCACTTGGACACCGGTTCACCCTACGCCATCGAGTACGTCTGGGGCCGTCAAGTAGGGGATAACACAATCAACCCATGAAAATTACCGGTACTGTCGTCCGCCTCAGCATCTTTTCGTTGGTGCTGTTGCTGTTCACTGTGATGATCATCGTGGTGTTCGGTCAGATGCGTTTCGGCCGGACCAATGGGTACACGGCGGAGTTCACCAACATCAGCGGTCTGCGGCCGGGCCAATTTGTTCGTGCTTCGGGAGTGGAGGTGGGCAAAGTCGACTCTGTTGCGCTGATCGATGGTGGCACGCGGGTGCGGGTGAAATTCAACGTCGATCGCTCGGTGCCGCTGTATCAGTCGACGACAGCACAGATCCGCTACCTCGACCTGATTGGCAATCGCTACCTGGAGCTCAAGCGCGGCGAGGGACAAGGATCAGAAAAGATAATGCCGCCGGGCGGATTCATCCCGCTGTCACGGACGTCGCCGGCGCTTGACCTCGACGCATTGATTGGTGGTTTCAAACCGCTGTTTCGGGCGCTCGACCCCGACAAGATCAACACCATCGCCTCGGCCATCGTCGCCGTGTTCCAGGGTCAGGGCGGAACTATAAACGACATCCTCGACCAAACCGCTCAGCTGACCACTGCTATTGGCGAGCGGGACCAGGCTATCGGTGAGGTGGTTAAAAATTTAAACGTCGTGTTGGACACGACTGTTCGGCATCGCAAAGAATTCGACCAGACCGTCAACAACCTAGAGATATTGATCACCGGGCTCAAGGATCACGGTGATCAGTTGGCGGGCAGCTTTGCGCACATTAGCAACGCCGCGGGGACGGTGGCTGATCTGCTGGCTGAGGACCACACGCTGTTGCACAAATCAATCAACTATCTGGATGGGATTCAGCTGCCGCTGATCGATCAGCGGCAGCAGCTGGAGGACTACCTTCATAAATTACCGACCGCGTTGAACCAGATCGGGCGCACGGTCGGTTCCTACGGGGATTTCGTGAACTTCTACTCCTGTGACATCACGCTCAAGATCAATGGGTTGCAGCCTGGTGGGCCCGTCCGCACGGTCCGGCTTTTCCAGCAGCCGACGGGTCGGTGCACGCCGCAATGAGAACGCTGGAACTCCCCAATCGACTTCGCATCGGACTCACCGGCATCCTGGTGGTCCTTCTACTAATCGGCGTGGGCCAAAGTTTCACCAGTGTCCCGATCTTGTTCGCCCGACCCAGCTACTATGGGCAGTTCACCGACACCGGCGGACTCAAAAAGGGCGACAAGGTGCGCATCGCCGGCATGGATGTCGGCCGGGTGGAAGCGCTGCAAATCGACGGTGACCACGTCGTGATCAAGTTCTCCATCGGCACTAAACGCATCGGCACCAAGAGTCTGCTGGGGATCCGCACCGACACCGTACTCGGCAAGAAGGTCCTCGAGATCGAGACGCGCGGCACCCAGCTGTTACGGTCCGGGGACAGTTTGCCGTTGGGCCAAAGCACGACTCCCTATCAGAGCTATGATGCGTTCTTCGACGCCACCAAGGTCGCCTCGGGCTGGAACATTGACACCATCAAGCAGTCGCTGAAGGTGGTGTCGGAAACCATTGATCAGACATATCCGCATCTAAGCGCTGCACTCGATGGTATGGCCAAGTTCTCCGACACCATCGGCACACGCGACGAGGAGATCAAACACCTAATTGCTCAGGCCAACCAGGTGGCCAGTGTCCTCGGTGACCGCAGCGCGCAAGTGGACCGATTGTTGGTCAACGCCAAGACCTTGATCGCGGCATTCAACGAACGTGGACGTGCCGTCGACGCGTTGTTGGGTAACGTCGCTGCGTTTTCTACCCAGGTGCAAGGATTGATCAACGACAACCCGAACCTCAATAACGTGCTGGAACAGTTGCACCAGCTAAGTGGCATCTTGGTTCAGCGCAAAGACGACCTAACTAATGTTCTCATTCAGGTCGGCGCCTTCTTACCATCGTTGAATGAGGCCATCGGGTCGGGACCTTTCTTCAAGGTGGTTCTGCACAACCTGGTGCCGTATCAGATTTTGCAGCCGTGGGTCGACGCCGCGTTTAAAAAGCGCGGTATCGACCCAGAGAACTTCTGGCGCAGCGCCGGGTTGCCGGAATTCCGGTTTCCCGACCCCAACGGCACCCGTTTCCCGAATGGCGCACCGCCGCCTGCGCCACCGGTGAAGGAGGGCAGCCCGGAAAATCCGGGACCGGCTGTTCCACCGGGATCGCCATGCTCCTACACTCCGGCGAATCTGGGCGGCAATAACACCATCGGGGACGAGATGGGTTTGCCGCGGCCGTGGAATCCACTCCCGTGTGCTGGTGCGACAACAGGACCGTACGGTGGACCTGCATTCCCGGCGCCGATGGACGTCCAAACGTCGCCGCCGAACCCCGATGGGTTACCCCCGATGCCAGGAATCGCGATCGCTGGGCGACCGGGCGATCCAACTCCGAATGTCCCGGGCACTCCGGTGCCGTTACCGCCGGACGCGCCGCCAGGTGCGCGCACCGAGCAGCTGGCACCTGTTGCCCCGGAGCAGGATTCGTCAGCACCGTTCATTAACCCGGGAGGCACAGGAGATAACGGCGTCACGGGAGGTAGTCGGAATTGAGCACCATCTTTGATGTCCGCAACCTGAAGCTACTGAGGCTGTCACAACCACCAGTTATGGTCGGGTCGTTGGTGGTGGTACTAGCCCTCGTCGTCGGATTCGTCGGTTGGAGGCTGTACCAGAAGCTGACAAACAACACCGTCGTTGCTTACTTCTCTGCGGCGAACGCGCTCTATGCCGGAGACAAGGTCCAGATCATGGGTTTGCGCGTTGGCTCGATAGACTCGATCGTGCCAGCCGGCGACAGGATGAAGGTGACTTTTCACTATCAAAACAAGTACAAGGTTCCTGCCAATGCGTCCGCGGTTATCCTCAACCCCACCTTGGTGGCGTCCCGCTCGATCCAGTTGGAGCCGCCTTATAAGGGTGGCCCTGTGTTGGGAGATAATGCGGTGATACCGCTCGAGCGCACCCAGGTTCCGGTGGAATGGGACGAACTGCGGGATAGCATAACCAAAATTATCTCCAAACTCGGCCCGACTAAAGAGCAGCCGAAAGGTCCGTTCGGTGACGTCATCGCATCGTTCGCCGATGGGCTGGCCGGTAAAGGCAAGCAGATCAATACCACGCTGGACAGCCTCTCGAGGGCGTTGACCGCACTGAACGAGGGTCGTGGCGACTTTTTCTCGGTGCTACGCAGCTTGGCGCTGTTCGTCAACGCACTGCACACCGACGATCAGCAGTTTGTTGCCTTGAACCAAAACCTGGCCGACTTCACCACTCGACTTGCACATTCCGACACCGATTTGTCCAGTGCGTTACAGCAATTCGACAGTGTGTTGTCCACAGTGCGTCCGTTCCTCGTTAAGAACCGCGAGGTACTAGCCGCCGACGTCAATAACCTGGCCACAGTGACCACCACGGTGGTTCAGCCGGAATCGCTGAATGGGGTGGAAACCTTTCTGCACATCGCCCCGACGGCCACGGCGAATCTCAACCAGATTTATCACCCGGCTCACGGTTCCGTTGTCGGTGTTCCGTCGATCACCAACTTCGCAAACCCGATGCAGTTCATTTGCAGCGCAATTCAAGCTGGCAGCAGATTAGGGTATCAGGAGTCCGCCGAACTTTGTGCACAATATCTTTCCCCAGTCCTGGATGCAATCAAGTTCAACTATTTCCCGTTTGGTTTAAACCTGTTCAGTACGGCGGAAGTGCTTCCCAAGGAGGTCGCCTACTCTGAGGCGCGGCTGCAGCCGCCGAATGGATACAAGGACACGACCGTCCCGGGGATCTGGGTGCCGGACACGCCGTTGTCGCACCGCAACACCCAACCCGGCTGGATCGTCGCCCCGGGAATGCAAGGGCAGCAGGTAGGTCCGATCACGGCGGCCCTGCTGACTCCCGACTCGCTGGCCGAGCTCATGGGTGGCCCAGATATCGCACCTATTCAATCCAACCTGCAGACGCCGCCAGGACCGCCGAACGCATACGATGAGTACCCGGTGCTGCCACCTATCGGCTTGCAGGCATCGGTGCCGATACCGCTAACAAGACCGGATGTGGTGCCCGGTCCGATTGCTCCGACACCGGCGCCAACGTTGGTGCCTGCAGCTAACGTCGGCGACCCGCCGTTGCCCGCTGAGCTAGGAGAGGGCCAGTGAGGTGTGCAATGAGTGCGGTACGGGCCAGCCGGCTGCGTAACCGTACCTGGCGGGGGCTGGTGTTGCTGGTGGTCGCGCTGTCGCTGAGCTCGTGTAGCTGGCGTGGAATTTCTAACGTCTCGATTCCGGGTGGTCCGGGCAGCGGCAAGGGAACCTACACCATCTATGTGCAGGTGCCGGACACGCTGGCGATTAACGGCAACAGCAAGGTGATGGTTGCTGACGTGACAGTAGGCTCGATACGCGCCATCAACTTGAAGAACTGGGTGGCCACCCTGACTCTGGGTTTAAACAAGAACGTCCAGCTACCGAAGAACGCCACCGCTAAGATCGGTCAGACCAGTTTGTTGGGCTCTCAGCATGTGGAGTTGGCTGCACCGGCGAACCCGTCGCTGGAATTGCTCAAGAATGGTGACACCATCCCGCTGAAGAATTCGTCGGCGTTCCCCACCACCGAACAAACATTAGCCAGTCTCTCCCTGGTCTTGCGCGGAGGTGGCATTCCGAACCTGGAAACGCTGACGAACGAGGTCTTCAATATCTTCCACGGGCGAGCCGACCAGATCCATGCCTTCCTAACAAAGCTGGATACCTTTGTTAGCCAACTCAACCAGCAACGCAATGACATCACCCACGCCATCGACTCGACCAACCGACTGCTGACCTATGTGGGTGGCCGTTCTGATGTCCTCGATCGAATACTGACCGACATCCCGCCGCTGATCAAGCATTTCACCGACACCAAAAACTTGCTTATCAACGCTATTGGTTCGGTTGGACAACTTAGCCAGGTCGCCGATCAGTACTTGTCGGAGACACGTGACCCTCTGCACACCGACCTTCAAGCGTTGGCATGTCCGCTGCGGGAATTCGGCCGTGGTGCGCCGTATTTAATCGGCGCGCTAAAGTTGATCCTGACCCAGCCGTACGACGTCGACACTGTTTCGAAAATAATGCGGGGCGACTACCAGAATGTGTCGCTGACGTTAGACGTCACTTACAGCGCCATGGACAATGCGGTTCTTACTGGTACCGGATTTTCTGGGGCTCTCCGTGCCCTCGAGCAATCCTTTGGTCGCGATCCTGAGACAATGATCCCCGACGTCCGCTACACGCCGAACCCCAATGACGCACCCGGCGGACCGTTGGTGGAAAGGGCCGATAGGCGATGCTGACTCCTCTCATCAGACGGCAGCTGGCCTTATTTGCCATCCTGACCGCCATTTCGTTGACTGTCCTGGGCGTGTATTACTTGCAGATTCCAAGTCTGGTGGGTGTCGGTCGGTATTCGCTGAAGGCGGAGCTGTCCGCAACGGGCGGGCTGTATCCGGCGGCCAACGTGACCTACCGCGGCATAACTATTGGCAAGGTCACCGATGTCGAGCCGACAGCAACGGGTGCCGAAGCGACGATGAGTATCGACAGTCGCTACAAGATCCCGATCGATTCAACGGCGAACGTGCACTCGGTGTCGGCGGTTGGTGAACAGTATCTGGACCTGGTGTCGACCGGGAACCCCGACAAGTACTTGGCACCCGGACAAACCATCACTAAGAGTAAGTTGCCCAGTGAGATCGGGCCGGCACTGGACTCCGTTAACCGAGGGCTTGCCGCGTTGCCGAAGGAAAAGATCGGCTCGCTACTCGACGAGACAGCGCAAGCAGTCGGCGGATTGGGTCCGGTTCTGCAACGGTTAGTTGGTTCAACTCAGGCGATTGTTGACGCTTTCAAGACCAACATCACCGATGTCAACGACATCACACAAAACTCTGGGCCGATCCTGGACAGCCAAGTCAAATCCGATAATGCAATTGAGCGTTGGGCGCACAACCTGAATATCCTGGCAGCGCAGCCTGCACGACAAGATCAGCATTTGAAAAGTATTCTGTCCCAGGCGGTGCCGACCTCCGATGAGGTAAACGCGGTATTCAGTGACGTGCGAGATGCACTTCCACAGACGCTGGCGAACTTCGAGATCCTGATCGACATGCTCAAGCGCTACCACCATGGTGTGGAGCAAATGCTGGTGTCTCTGCCGCAAGGTGCTTCAATTGCGCAGACGGCGTCAGCGTCGTTCCCGAATATGGCCGCCCTCGATCTGGCGTTGTCGATCAACCAGCCGCCGCCTTGTCTAACTGGCTTCATTCCAGCAGCAGAGTGGCGGTCGCCGGCCGACACCAGCCTACAGCCGTTGCCGATCGGTACGTACTGCAAGATCCCGATGGACACTCCGGCTAACAGCGTGCGCGGATCGCGAAACATTCCGTGCGTCGATGTCCCCGGCAAGAGGGCTGCCTCGCCACGGGAATGCCGCGACCCCAAACCGTACGTTCCGCTGGGGACCAACCCCTGGTTCGGCGACCCGAACCAGCTCCTGACCTGTCCGGCGCCCGGAGCGCGCTGCGATCAGCCGGTCAAGCCAGGCTTGGTGATTCCGGCGCCAACGGTTGACAACGGCCTGAACCCGATGCCCGCTGACCGGCTGCCGGGGACACCGCCGCCGGTCAGCGATCCTTTGTCGCAGCCACGATTCGGTAGCGTACAGTGCAACGGACAGCAACCCAACCCGTGTGTCTACATTCCGAGCGGGCCTTCCTCGGCCGTATACAGTCCCCAAAGCGGTGAACTGATAGGGCCCGACGGAATGAAATACGCTGTCGAAAACTCGACTAAAACAGGAGACGACGGATGGAAGGAGATGCTGGCACCAGCCGGCTGAACCCCCACCGATGTTGACGCTTAGTCGTTTGCGAATGATTTCCCGCAGATCCGGGCGGAAAATTCGACAGGACTCCGGGCTCGAGGCCGGCCACGCCGGAACCGAACTGACCACCGCAGAATTGCCAGAATCGAGAGTCGCAGCCGACGATTCCGGTGTCACGCTTAACCGGTCGCGTTTGGGTCGCGGGTGGCTTGCTGGTATCGCTGCAGCGCTTCTCCTGGCCAGCGGTGGCATAGGGACCGGCGGCTACTGCGCGCTGCGTTACCACCAGGAAAGCCAAGCGATAGCGCGCAATGACACTGCAGCACTGAGGACGGCGGTGGATTGTGTTGCGGCAACGCAGGCTCCAGACAGCAATGCAATGGCGACAAGTGAACAGAAGATCATCGACTGCGGTACCGATGCTTTCCACGCCCAAGCTTTGCTGTACACGAACATGCTCGTTCAAGCATATCAGGCTGCGAACGTACACGTTCAGGTGTCTGATGTGAGGGCAGCGGTCGAGCGTCACAACAACGACGGTTCTATCGATGTGCTCGTCGCACTCCGCGTCAAGTTGTCTAACGATCATGCGCACAACCAAGAAACCGGCTACCGCCTGCGGGTGAAAATGGCGCCCGCTGAGGGACAATACAAGATTTCCAAGCTAGACCAGGTGACGAAGTGACGGTGGTGGTCGAGGAGAGTCAGACTGCCGCAGTCATCCCAAAGCCATCGTCGAATAGCTTGGCGCCATGGCATCTTCGGTTGTTCGCACTAGCTGTTGATGTTCTTCCGGGTCTCGTTGTGGTGTCGACGATGGCGTTGGTCGTTCTCACTGTCCCCCTGCGCAGCGCGTGGTGGTGGCTGTGCATGACAGTTGGCGCCGCCGTTATCCTGTCGATGCTGGTTAACCGGTTGCTATTGCCGACAATCATCGGTTGGAGCTTGGGACGTGCCCTGTGTGGCATCGCGGTGGTCATGTGCGATGGGGCAGACATCGGTCCGTGGCGGTTGTTGCTGCGGGATCTGGCCCACCTACTCGACACGGCCACGGTGCTCGTGGGCTGGCTCTGGCCACTGTGGGATTCACGCCGCCGCACCTTTGCTGACATATTGTTGCGCACCGAAGTGCGTTGCGTCCAAGCGGTCGAGCAACAGCGCACCATACGGTGGTGGGTCTCAGTGACACTGCTGACCGCGGCAGGGGTGTGCCTGGGTGGTGCCGTAGTGAGCTGTGCGGTGGTGTACTCGCATGATCGGGCGGTCGACCAAACTCGCGCGCAGATTGCGATTCAGGGGCCGAAGATGGTCGCGCAGATGCTGACCTACGATCCAAAGTCGCTGCGTGACGATTTCGCACACGCCCAATCGCTGGCCAGTGACAAATATCGGCACCAGCTAGCTGCGCAACAGGACGTAGTGGAGAAGGGGCACCCGGTCATCAACGAATATTGGTCGACAGCGGGCGCGATACAGTCGGCTACGCCGGACCGTGCGACGATGTTGTTGTTTATGCAGGGCCGGCGCGGCGCAGCGCCCGGCGAACGCTACATCAGTGCAACCGTTCGGGTGAGTTTCGCTAAAGACGAGCACAACCATTGGCTCGTTGACGACCTCACCGTGTTGACCAAACTGAGAACACCCGGGAATGGAAAATGAGTCCCCGCCGCAAGTTTCCACCAGGAGAGGGATCGCTGCTCATAGCGCGTACGGTGGCGTCGCAGCAACGATGGGGGTTACCGTTTGCTGCTACGGTTGCTGGGTTGGTCATGTTGGCGGCACTCACGGCATCCACCTTGATGTCGATCTCCCATGCATCCCGTGAACGTGCTGCGGCAAAAGACCAGCAGGTGCTCAGCTACGTCAAATGGTTCATGGCGCAGTTCACGACCCTTGATCCGTATCACGCCAATGAATATGTAGCACGGATATTGACACAAGCGACCGGTGACTTCGCTAAGCAGTACCACGAGAAGGTGAACGAGATCCTCCTCCAGGTCGCTCGAGCTGAACCTGCCACTGGCACCGTGCTCGACGCCGGTGTGGAAAGGTGGAACGACGACGGCAGCGCCAATGTGTTGGTAGCCACTGAAGTCACCTCCAAGTCTCCAGATGAAAAGCAGGTATTAGAGAACATAAATCGTTGGACGGCAACCGCAACTCGAGAAGGGAATCAGTGGAAGATCAGCAACCTGTTGCAGGTGATCTGACAGACGCCGCGGGAATCTCCCCCAATAAGATCGCCTGTGCAGCGGGAGAACAAGCAAGCGGTTACGTTGAGAACCAAGAGAAGACACCTGTGGCAGCAGCTGAAAACGGTAGCTCCTGGAGGAATCGACGGGCCGGTCAGTGGACGGCTATCGCCGTCGTGGTAGCCGCGGTGCTATTCGTTGGCTCCGCAGCGTTTGCGGGCGCAGCCGTGCAGCCCTACCTAGCTGATCGCGCCACCGCCGCAGTCAAGCTCGAAGTGGCGCGGACGGCGGCTAACGCGATCACGGTTCTGTGGACTTATAACCCGGAGAACATAGACACTCTAGCTGACCGCGCGGCGACCTACCTCAGCGGCGATTTTGGGGCCCAGTACCGCAAATTCGTCGATGCTATCGTCGGCCCCAACAAACAGACCAAAATAACCAACAGCACCGAGGTCACCGCCGTAGCGGTCGAATCGCTGGATGCTTCGAATGCCATCGCCATTGTGTATACCAACACCACATCCACCAGCCCACTGACCAAAAACATTCCGTCGCTGAAATATCTATCCTACCGGTTGTTTATGAAACGTAGTGCCGTCCGCTGGTTGGTAACCAGGATGACGACCATCACTTCACTGGATTTGACGCCGAAGCTATAGCAGTCATGCTGCCCAGAAAAGCAGTTACAGCTGAGGATGATTGTGGCTGAAGCTATTTGACGACTAGTCGAATACGGATCAGCTAGGCGAGCCTTGCTCGTGCAAGTCTCACAGCAGTACCACTTGGATAACTTTGATGCACTGACGCCGGCCCACATACCCCTGGTGTCGCCGTAACACGATGGCCCATGAGCTATTGCCGTCGAGCAGGACTGCAGTTATAGTTGCCCAGGCTCCGAAACAAGTCTTGCATATTGTCTAGCACGTAGTTGTCGCTCTCGAAATATGTACATTTCGTCCTTTTGTTTTGCTTAGGAGTAAGGCCGTTCGCACTGCCTTGGGGCCGACAAACACTGTCCGGCATTGTCAGCGCGGTCCAGGTCTCACTCTTTTACCCTACCAGGCTTTGCCTACCGGGGTAGGCTACGACTCCGGTGACTAGCTCTGATGTGGTGCGGCACCGGCTGCGGGTGGTTGTCCACGAAAGGCGCCTAACGGTGAACTGCAGCTGCTCTGATGCCACGACAGCCCCTCTGCCGGGCGGTACGTAGAAAAATTGGCGGTAATCGTGATTTGATCGGTTATCCAATTCGCTGCAACGCCTGCAAGAGTCCTTCGCTGGTGTGGGCTCAAGGGGGGTTCGCAGCATGTCTGGCTATCTTCATTGGTGTATATCACTCGGTGAGATGAAAGCCGTTACGCCGACTTCTTAACTCTTTCGGCTTTAATAAGAATATGACATACACAGCATCAAGCACACAAGTCAAACTGTCAACTTAAATAGCAGAAAAATGACACTTCGGCTACGTTGGAATTACTTTTGCTTGCTTGCATTTTTGTGTGATCTTAGGCGCGATTGGTGCCATTCGGCGATCGCCATCCCGACTGCCCCCGGAATTCGGTGGCACCCTCTACGGTCGTAGATGCGCGTGACGACACCACCCAGCAACAACCCAATAGCCATGCCCAGAGCCGTCATCAACAATGCTTGCGACATACCGGCATCCGCATGACCCTTGAGGTACAGCAGTGACCGAACGCCAAGGAACAACTGGTGCATCGGCTCGAATTCGGCCAGCCAGCGAAAGAACGGCGGTACCGCCTCTAGCGGAACCGTGGCGCCTGCCGACGGTAATCCGAGAATCATGAAGATAAACATGCTTACCAGCAGACCCATCGAGCCCAGCCCTGCGATCAGCGAGCTAGACGTGATACCCACTGCGCTGATTGCAAATACTCCGTAGAGCCACAATTGCCAGGGTAGTGGGATGGGCATGCCAAGCCCGTGGGCGATGGCCAGGTAGACCGCCGATGTGAGAAGGGCCAGCACCACCATTAGACCCCATTTTACCAACAGTGTGTGGAAGCGCGAGATATTGATCTGCTTGGCGTAACGATACACCGGTCCAAACTCGGTCGGTATGTAGCCAAGCATCGAATCTACCAGCGTGCTGACCACAATGCTGCCGGTAAAACCTGTTAGCAGTAGCAAAAGGGCGTAGTAGAAAGCCGATAGCCCGTTGCCAGTGCCATTCGGCAATGGGTTGTAAATGGCGAATTTGATATCGATTGGACTGGTCAGACCTAGTGCCGACGCTCCGGTCAGTTGTGCCCCACCGATTTGAGCTGCTATCTCAGCCGTAAGTCGCTGGCCTGCTTTGCTATTCACCATAGTGATCGCCTGGGTGAGGGTCTGACCGGCGATACTAGATCCCAGTGTGCCTGCACGTGGGTTGCTTGAGATCGTGATTACCGGCCGATCTGCATGTGTGGGCAGAACTGCGCTTGCCCCGAAAGCCCGCAGCTGGGACGAAAAGGTCGGCGGTATCACCGCCGAGCCATACACTCCGGCGCTGTCCAGCAGCTGCTGTGCTTTTCGGTAGGAAACCACGCGTACGTCAAACTTGTTCTTATCCAATCCGGCTAGCAGGCTCTCGACAATCTGTGCACCTGTCGGCCCGGCATCCTCGTTCACTACAGCAATGGGGAAATGATGCAGGTTGGTTGTCGGATTCAAAATTCCGCCCAGATACAGCGCAGCCAGTGCCGACATGATCGACAACGTGATGACAATCGGCGCCGCCCAGAACCGCACGGTCTGTATCGTTTTTGCATCGCAGGTAGAGCCGGACGCGGCGTGTAGTGACTGCGGTTGAGACATGCGGACTCCTATCTATCGTGCCCTAACACTTTATGTCGTCCGCACTGCCACACCTATAAAGAAAGTCCGCACTGCCACACCTATAAAGAAAGATGGTGTGGCAGGCTTGGTCGTCTAACCTTGTGTGCCTCTCCTAGATCAACACCTCTCACGACGCGGTTACCTGTCACCCGCCGCTCGTCGGCGCCGATAAAGTGCACCGCATCGCCCGTTTAGAGGTCACCAAGACCTTCCGGGGTGATTCCAACCGCACGGAAAGTATGAATATAGGCAGGGGGGCCTCCGCCAGACGCACCGCATCGCCATGCACTAATTGCACGCTGTGCAGCGCCACGTTGCGACTGTTCAGGGCAATGGCGGCATCACGCCCGAGTATGACCGACGCATGCGCCCTTCGGGTCGAAGCTCAACAGTGCCTCGTCAATTTCGTGCTGCTAGTAGTTTGGTGAGCTGACGGTCTCATCGGAGATTACCTACATCTGCACGAAAAACTGACTTCGTTGCAGAATCTTTTTTCTTCGAATACAGAAGTCAGCGAGTCTCCTACATTACAGGCATCATCCTGGTGCCTCAATTCTCTCTGCAATACCCAGATGACGATCTCCATATTGCGGTGTGAGTGCGTATCCAAGCCAGTACCCGATGCTCTAGGTCGTTGTTGTTCGCCGACAAGAGCCCACGATTAAGTGCTATCCGGATTGTAATGACGGTCAAACGAGGACGAATTCCTGGAATTCAATCAAGATGTCGTGGTGATGGTAGACCACGCTCAGAGTCCACTAGCAGTACATAGAATTTAATTTCCGCAAAATCTGTTTAGAAACCATAGGTGACCGAATGCAATGCAACACTTAGCGTTACCGGGAACTGGGCAGCTCGAATTTCACAAATAAGATACAAATAAGATGTCGTCAAGAAACGCCATTATGTGACCGCCACCGTGTCGGTGTGCGTTTCGAGCACGTGCAAACTGTAAGGGTTGGTGTGCTTCACCTCCCCGCATATACACTGCTGTGACCGGCTGGCTGTTAGCGGACAACGGTAACAGTCGTATATCATCAAGATATTCAGCGGGGCACTGCTGGTGAATCAATGCGCCGTCTCATGTTGCTTTTGATAGCAACCAACAGACGGCGGATATAGAGGCTACGGACAAGGCGGTTACGGGGCACTGGGAAGCGTGGTCGCCCTGCATCTCGGCAACGGCTAGTCGCTGACGGCCTCTTCAGAAAGCTCAGTCAGGTGCTAGTGGCGATGCGATGCAGCCAGGTAAGTATCGACGACTTGCCTTCGAAAGGTGTATAGTTTTCCCAGGCTCACAGAAATGTCTACTGCGATGGCGGTTCTGCATCATGCAACGATCAGGACGGCCGCGATTCGGGCAATTGGCCTCGTTAGGACTCAGCACTGGCTGGCGAATTTTTTCCGTTGCCAGCCGCCGCGTTCAGCGTCAGAATTATCGGCGAGAAGACTCACCTAACCATGAGCTTACGTATGCTGTCTGACGTCTTACCCGAGAAACCACTACGCTGCCCGTAATGACTACCACTCGCACTGAGCGGAATTTTGACGGCGTCGGCGGTATACGCATCGTCTACGACGTATGGATGCCGGACACGCCCCCGCGAGCGGTGGTTGTGCTGGCGCACGGTTTCGGCGAGCACGCCCTCCGCTACAGCCATGTCGCACAGTACTTCGCCGCAGCGGGGTTGGCCACATACGCACTTGATCACCGCGGACATGGACGCTCGGGCGGCAAACGGGTCCTGGTTCGAGATTTCTTCGAGTATAGCGCTGATTTCGACATCCTGGTCGGGAGTGCCACCCGAGAACATCCTGGCCTCAAGCGCATCGTGGCGGGGCACAGCATGGGCGGGACAATCGTATTCGCTTATGGCGTTGAACGTCCAGACAATTACGACTTGATGGTGCTATCGGGGCCAGCGGTGGCGGCCCAAGACATGGTGTCGCCGCTGCGCGCGGTGGTCGGCAAGGGGCTCGGGCTCGTCGCACCTTGGTTGCCGGTACAGGAGCTTGAGGTCGATGCCATATCTCGGGACCCCGCGGTAGTAGCAGCCTATAAAGATGACCCATTGGTGCACCACGGTAAAGTCCCGGCTGGTGTTGGGCGAGCGATGGTGCAGGTAGGTGAAACCATGACCCGCCTGGCACCGGCGTTAACCAAGCCGTTACTGGTGGTGCACGGTTCAGAGGACCGGCTTGTCCTGGTCGACGGTAGCCGCCGTTTGGTCGAATGTGTGGGATCTACTGACGTCGAGTTGAAGGTCTACTCCGGGTTTTATCACGAAGTGTTCAATGAGCCGGAACGTGACCAGGTGCTCGAGGATGTAGTATGCTGGATCTTGAAAAGAATCTAGACCACCATCGCGGCGGTTATGTACGCAGAAATTGTCATACCACTCCGGTAGTTTGGCGCTATGATCGACAACAAAATGCTGACCCGCATCGCCGCGCTGCTGCGTCAGGCTGAAGGCACCGACAATGTTCATGAAGCTGACGCGTTTATGGTCACCGCGCAACGGTTGGCGACCGCGGCATCCATCGACTTAGCGGTGGCGCGGTCGCATGCGGCCAACCGTTCGCCTGCACAGGCCCCGATTCAGCGCACCATCACCATCGGTACAGCGGGCACCCGCGGGCTGCGGACTTATGTACAGCTCTTTGTGCTGATCGCGGCAGCAAACGACGTCCGCTGCGATGTGGCGTCGAATTCGACGTTCCTTTACGCTTACGGGTTCGCCGAGGACATCGATTCCACGCACGCCCTGTATGCCAGCCTGCTTGTCCAGATGGTGCGGGAGTCGGACGCCTATCTCGCATCGGGCGCGTACCGACCCACACCGACAATCACCGCTAGACTCAACTTTCAGCTGGCGTTCGGAATGCGTGTAGGTCAGCGTTTGACCGAGGCCCGCGATCATACCCGGCAAGCTATGACCGAAGATTGGGATCATCCGCCTGGAACAGCTATAGCGTTGCGAAATAAGGAGATTGAACTGGTTGACTACTATCGCAGCGTGTCGAAGGCGCGAGGTACCTGGAAAGCCACCAGAGCGTCGGCAGGCTATTCGTCGGCGGCGCGGAACGCGGGCGATTGTGCCGGACGACGAGCCCGGCTAGACAACCATACTGAGCTAACCGGGGCGCGGCCCGCGTTGGGTCGATGACTTTGTTGGATCCGGTTCGAGACACCCAGCGTTCCAAAGTTTATGCAGCTGAAGAATTCATCCGAAAGTTATTTGACCGTACGGTCGAACATGGATCACCTGCGGTGGAATTCTTCGGCGCCCATTTGACCTTGCCACCGGAAGCACGGTTCGGTTCGGTTGCGGCAGTCCAGCGTTACGTGGACGACGTGCTTGCTTTACCGGCGGCCCGGCAACAGTGGCCGAGAATGTTGCCGCTCACGGTGCGGGCGCGGCGAGCGGCCACCGCGGCGCACTACGAAAACCTTGACGGTGCAGGCGTTATCGCGCTTCCTGGTAACAACTCTCACTGGGCGATGCGTGAGTTGGTGGTTCTTCATGAAGTGGCGCACCACCTATGTCAGAATCCGCCGCCGCATGGTCCGGAATTTGTCGCCACAGTATGCGCACTGACCGAGCTGGTTATGGGACCGGAACTTGGGCATGTGTTTCGGGTCGTATATGCTCAAGAAGGTGTACGTTGAGCGTATTTAACCGCGACATGCGGGCTCGCGCAAGGTCGAGAACCACGTGGCTGACGCGATCCTCATTGTTGATTTAGAGTGATGGGGGTAGAGGTGCTAGTGGCCGCTGCGGTATGAGCGCATTCTGCTGACCGCTGGCTACGTGACCGTGATCTCTCATCTCGGTGTTCCGACGTTACTGATAAATGGGATGTCAACAGTCCTGACTACCGCTGCGGTGACATTTGCTACCGCGCTATCGGCCAGACTGGCGCTGGAAGCCAGTTTTGTTTGGTCCTAACCTTGGTCCGCGCCTAAGGTAACGCAAGTGCCGGGAGGCACGCCGCCATAGGTTCAACGTACAACTCGTGGGCGCGATCAACCTCGTGCGCGACCTGAGCAACATCCAAATTTCGAATACCTTATCCTAAGAACTGCTTTTGAGTGCTGCCATTGCCGCGGAGTCGAGCAAAAGCATACAGCATCGGTGGGGGTTATCTCGACTATCAATCACTACTCGTTGAACAGCAACGCGAGCAACCGGCATTAGCTGGACGGGGTTATCGACACCGCGACGTTCACGACGAATCCGGCTTGACTAGACCTTTGGGATTGCCGGTGAACGGTAACAAGTAATAGAGCGCCGACAGCGTACAACAAGGTCAACGGCGATAACGCGTCCAGTAAAATGATTTTACTTAATGACGTGTTGAAAGGCGGCAGGGGATAACGCAGTTAGGTTATGTCTGATTGGAGCGCAATACCGAACTGGGAGTGCACACTTGCTGACTTCGACCAATAATACGATGCCCAGCTAGACACCGTGTTTTGGCGCTCGGGCATTCACCCGCCAGGTGCGAAACGCATATGCCGACGGCAGGCTCTCCAACGAGCGGTTGTTGGACATGATATTATTAAGACTTTGTGGTCGATGTTGGGATCGAATGACGCAACTATGCCAGATGATTGCGTTCTAGATCTCATGACACGGAACCGTGTTGCTGAAGAACGACCGGGGAGCTGGCCGCTAAGCCACTCGTGTGCATCGCCGTCATCGGCGACTACACACAACTCGGTATGCCAGCTGGCTACGGCTCTCAAGCATTGCCCACCTCAGGGGGCTGCGTGGCAACGATGATCCCGATCTGGGGGCTAGGGCTGACAGCCCCCCTGCCCACACAACCTCTACCTCCTGCCATCGAATCAGCTTCCACTCGCTAACAAAGCACATCGCCCGACGCGCAGATCCATCTCGGTATTGGCGAAACCCACCGTGTACGGATATGAAGGTGGATCCACACTTGCTAGCCCGCTACGCTACTTGGCAGGCACCATTGCGTCACCACACGCGCAACGGTAAGGGTCCCCTGACTTGGAGCAATTACACTCAACCTCGATACGAACTCGACAGTCGCAACCCTCATGGCCACAAGTCAGCCGGGTCCCTGCCCCATAGCTTGTCATTTGTCCTGCTCTTATCTGTGTCGGAGCCTCGGTGAAGTACAAGTTCATTGACTATCAACTTGGGTTGTCCGACAGGGTGGTACCCATCGGGGCTATTATATACCCCCAATGGGTACCCGGTAAACAGCAACCCTAAGTTGTAACAACGCGGACCCGCCAACCGAACGGTGCTTTTCTAAGAAGGCCCTGATCGTTTAGCGTTAAGTAGGCGGTCTAAAAAACCAACTTCACAAGACGCCACCGGGACTCAATAAGTAACCGTTGTCGTTGATGACGCTCTAGTGCCTTCCTGGTAAACTTTACAACCCACTAACACAGCCAGGCTGCCCTATGGGTCATCTGTACCGCGGCAAGGCACGTTTTTGTGCTTGTTGTTCGCTGTCATAGGGGTATGTCGCATTCTCGAGATCGGCTCACCGGGTGGTTACAGCAGCATCTGGTTGGCGCGCGGTGGGGATCCGAAGTACGGGTGGTGCCGCTGGCATACAAGCCAAGGAACGCTGAGATTGCACGGTTCAACCTGCGGTGGGCGGGTGTTGCTGACCGGGCGGAGGTAGTGGTCGGTGCCGAGCTTGACACGTTACCGATCAGCCAGTCACGTCGTTCACAGCATTGCGGATTCCCGAAGACCGTGAAACTCAGTTACGGGCGCTTTGTGAAACTCCCTCCGCCGACGAACACAACGGCACTTCGACATCGTTCAACTTCGGCGCCTTCCTCGGTCACAGACAGGATGACTAATCGCTCAGCTAGTGAAAACGCTACCGTGTTAAGCAGATCTGGGCGTATACTCATGACCGTTGGGGTGCAGTCCAAGCCGGACAGTGCCTGCGTGAGCCTTAACGTGCCATGAAGCACGTCACGGTGAGTCCATCGATCGGTCGCCCTGTGCCGAGATCCGACCTAGGTTATCGCAAGCTGATCTCCGGTTCACACATGCTGTTCTATCGCGTCACCGCCTATAGCTTCGTCATGGTCATGGGCCAGCACTACTGCGCGAGAGCGACCGTGGTTACGCCGTGACAGCGATCGACCAATCGACTCCAGCGACGACGCACGGCCTTGCGGACTGCCCATCCAATCCGCCAGCTCGGCGGCGGCGGCTTTCTTGCGTGAGGTTAAAAATGACGACACCACCAACGGAATCAAGGGTGCCGTAATTTCTTTTACTGCAAGCGCTTCCAGTGCAGCTTGCTTGAGCTGCAACGCCTCTTCGGTCATGCCCGGCAGCTCAGAATCGGACTCTTCAAAGTCGGTGACGTTGGTAGTAATTTCACCGCATTCGTCAAACTGCAGCACGTGGCCTTCCAGTGCGGCTGTCTCGGTCGTGGTAACTGCCGGCACAGGGGTCTCGGGTTGCCGCTCAGGCTCGATGACATCCCGCGGCAACACTTCGCGCACCACCAGGTGCGCGTTGGCGCCACCAAAACCGAAGCTCGACACCCCGGCCAACGCGTAGCCTCCGTAGCGCGGCCAGTCAGTCGCCGTGTCGATAAACTTCAGGCGCATCGCATCGACTTACTTGTCGCGGTCCCGCTACCCCTAACGACGCGAAATCCGGTTAGGGAACTTGCTCAGAGCGTATGTGCTCTGGAGTTAAAAACATTTACAAAACATAGGCCCTGGTGCTCGACAGCAAGCCTGTGGTCATAGCTGGTCCAGTACGACATCCATCCGTATGGTGGCGGAGACGGCGACGTGGCCGCGATCCGCAAAGAGCTTCTACCGATGCTTACCGCAACGGTGCACGTGCGAGAAGTCCGGGTGCTCCCGAACTCGCCGGCTCTGGCGACTGGGCCGCCGGCGATGCCATCGCGAGTCCGCCGCACACCCCCTTGATCCACCTCGATCTACCCGAATAGTCCGACGTTTCGTCCAACCAGGTAGCAATTCGCCCAACGTTAACAACTGAAGCCGGACGCGGTCGGTCTTGGCGAAGGCTAACTACAGACCGCGCCGACTGTCGCCGAGCTGACGAGCTTGACGTACTTGGCAAGCACACCGGTGGTATAGCGTGGCGCGGGAGGAGTGAAATCCTTTTGTCGAGAAGAAAATTCGACAGGATCCACCAGCACATCAAGAGAGCAGCCGACAACGTCTAGCCGGACCCGGTCACCGTCACGTAGGAATGCGATTGGTCCCGCGTCGACCGCTTCCGGCGCGATGTGTCCTACGCAAAAGCCGGTCGTTCCGCCGGAGAACCGGCCGTCGGTAAGTAGCAGAACATCTTTGCCTAGCCCGGCACCTTTGATAGCACCGGTGATGGCCAGCATTTCGCGCATCCCCGGTCCGCCTTTCGGACCTTCATAGCGAATAATTACAACATCGCCTTTGTCGATGGTGCCGTTCTCAAGTGCGTCCAACGCGGCACGTTCGCCGTCGAAAACCCTTGCGTTTCCTTCGAACACATCGGAATCCAGTCCGGCTGTTTTGACCACCGCGCCCTCAGGGGCCAACGATCCACGCAGTATCGTAATACCTCCCGTCGGATGAATTGGATTATGCAATTTGCGCAGCACCTTGCCATCCGGGTCTGGCGGGGCAATGGCGGCTAGGTTCTCGGCCATCGTCTGGCCGGTCACCGTCAGGCAATCACCGTGCAATAGTCCTGCGTCCAGAAGTGCTTTCATTACCACTGGCACACCCCCGATGTGGTCAATGTCGAACATAACGTACCGGCCGAACGGCTTAACGTCGGCTATATGCGGCACTTTCAATCCGATCCGACTGAAATCGTCGAGCGACAAGGGGATGTCGGCCTCATGGGCGATGGCCAGTAGATGCAGGATTGCGTTGGTCGAGCCACCGAACGCCATCACCACCGCGATCGCGTTCTCGAACGCTTCCTTGGTGAGGATGTCGCGAGCGGTTATACCGCGACGCAACAGTTCGATGACGGCCTGCCCGCTGCGCCGCGCGAAGCCGTCACGACGACGGTCTGTTGCCGGCGGCGCGGCGCTGCCCGGCAAGGACATACCCAGCGCCTCTGCTGCGCTGGCCATAGTGTTGGCGGTGTACATGCCGCCGCATGCCCCCTCGCTGGGGCAGATCGCCCGTTCGATGGCGTTGACATCATCGCGGGGCATTAATCCGCGAGCGCACGCGCCAACCGCCTCGAACGCGTCAATGACCGTGACTTCGTGTTCGATGCCGCTAGAGAGTTTGGCTCGTCCGGGCAAGATCGAGCCGGCGTAGAGAAATATCGCCGCGAGGTCGAGACGTGCGGCGGCCATCAGCATTCCGGGCAGCGACTTGTCGCAGCCAGCCAAAAGCACTGAGCCGTCGAGGCGCTCGGCCTGCATCACGGTTTCGACGCTGTCCGCTATCACCTCGCGAGACACCAGCGAGAAATGCATCCCCTGGTGCCCCATCGCGATGCCGTCGGAAACCGAGATTGTTCCGAACTCAAGCGGATAGCCGCCGGCCGAGAACACTCCCTCCTTGACCGCCTTTGCCAGTCGGTCCAGCGAGAGATTGCACGGCGTGATTTCGTTCCATGATGACGCGACTCCGATCTGTGCCTTGGCGAAGTCATCATCGTCCATGCCGACCGCGCGCAACATGCCACGAGCAGCAGCCTTCTCCAGGCCGTCAGTAACGTCACGGCTGCGGGGTTTGATGTCAGGAGGCATCGTCTAAGTATGCGCGGGGCAGGCGTGCCCAAAATCGGCGGGTAATACCCAGTCGGGGTATGAGAGGTATGTCGGGTAATCGGTGATCGAACCGGGGCTGGCAGCCGAGGTCGATCATGAACCAGACGTTGAGCACGGTATTAGGTGGGCCAGGCGAGGGACTGGATGAGATACGGTGCGGCAAGATGACGATCGCGTACGGATTTTCGCAGCAAAAGGGCAATTACGCTAAAAACTGCGACATATCGAGGGACAAGTGCGGGGCATCGCACGTATGATTGACGAGGACAAGTACGACAAGTACTGCATCAATGTCTTCACCCAGATCAGCTCTGTCAGCACTGCGTTGCGGTCGGTGGCGCTGAATCTACTCGACGAACACCTGGAACACCGCGTCGGCTGTGCCGTCGCCAAGGAGGCAGTGAGGCCAAGGGTAATTTGGCCGAAGCCTCGGCCGCCATCGCACGCCTTGCTCGTTCCTGATCTGTGCTTACGGCAGGGTCCGGCGCGATCCTGCCCGGCAATGTCGCTCACAAAATCGATAAGCCTGGCCAAATCCGCAGCCCACGTGGACAGCTACCGTTACTACCGCCGCTACTGTTGAGTACGACTCTGAACGTCACGGATCGCCGCGCAACTTGCAGTGCTGGCCGCAGCGGCTTTGCATTTATGTAACCGCAGACCTTTTGCCCGCAAGTACGATTCGATGGTCCCATGGAATCTCAACTTAAGCTTGGTACTAGTTGCCCCTAGTATCCTGGTATGCTTTGGCAGCAGCTCTGACCACCGTTCCCGTTAGTGCGTTGCATCCTGCATCTGCCACGCCGGCAGGTGTTGGTTCTCCGCCTGGCGTGCCCGACCATCTTACAACTCATCTCTGTGCTGACGCCCGACTTCGCGGTGTGGGCCACCGGATAGGTGTTCTGTTCGGTTACCCGCGGCCTGTTGTGGTCGATTATCACCTCGATCGTGACCCTATTGGTGCCACCCAACATCACTGGCTGCGCCACGATATCGATCTGTGACGGCACCTCGTCACCAGCCCGCTCACGGCGGCCACCGAGCCTAATGTGCGGTTGGCGACTAGCGCTTGTGTGCGTCTCACGGTGAGGAGGCTGCCGGTGTCGCCCTGGCCGGACGCCTCGCTTTGCCTGAGCTGGTGAACACCGCGGATCAGATCGAGCGAGGCGCCCCCTCGGGTACGTTATCATCACAGTCGCCGGTTGATCACGATGAGCCTGCTTGAGCTGGTCGCTGTCAGCGGCCATTTCGTTTCTTACACGTTCATTTTGACGGTCATCCGCAACATCGTCAGTTTGCGCAAGCCGAATCTTGCCTGGTGGCTGGTCACGTACGAGTCCCGGACTTATTGGCCCGTGTCCCTAATGGCGCGGACCGGACAAGGGGCGACGTCATTTTGTAGATGGTGTATGTGGTCGGCTTGAAAACCACCTTCGGCGTGTTGACTGTGCTGGCTGTTTAGGCGGTCTTGCTCCGCGACAACACGCACCGGCGCAGACGACCCCCGACGGTGCGTTAGGGCTATAAGTTACGGCGGTTCGAGTGGGGCTCATGGCCGGCTCTCCCCGGAGGGTAGGTTGTTATACGAGTGCAGCATGGCGCTGATGCTGTTGGTCTCGGCGACCCTGTTGAGCATAGCCTTGATCGGTATGACGACTACGCTGCAGTTGCTGGATGTTTCGGCGATTATGTCACACGAAGACTGAACTTTGCAGTTCAGTTACGTAAATTTAGCCGTAAATCGGCTTTCCCGGGGTCACGAAATAGGTAACTGTTTTGCGCACTATACCACACTGGCAGAAGCATTTTCCTGGAGGGATGCATATGTCTCGCTGGACGAGAGGCAGGCCGGAGGAAACCTTCTCGCCTCTTGACTTGGTATCGGTGCTGATGTTGGTGCTCAGCACTGGCATTCCCCTGGTGTGGATCTGGACCCTTGTATCGGCGACCCAAGTGTGGCCCCTGTACCCGCTCGCACGCTTTGCCGGAATGGTTGGTGCTATCGCCGCCGAACCCGTTGGACCTGCCGGTGGCACCTGGTCCAGTGGCAGGGCAGGATCCGTCATCGTTTGTCGGCACCGCTATTTCGACCACCGGCATTCAATACAATTAATTATGCGATAGTCGATGTGACCACGCTGCTCATCATCGACTTCTTGGGGTCAATCGATCACGCAGGAATGACCGAAAGAGCCATCCACATTTGGTCGGCTCCACCTGTGCCGGGCAAATAGTATTGGATGAACCTGACTCGGTCGCGTTGACACCAGATCAATTTCTGGCCCGCCAACACCGTGATGAACATTGCCGGGAAGGTACCGCATCGAACTTTCGGACCGGTGATGCGCTGGCGGCCACGGTGAACTATGCCACGCACCAGATGACGATTACGCGCTACGGGGTTATGCAGTATGCTGTCTCCATGTCGATGGGGATGACGGCGAACCACCGCCAAATTCCGAAAGGCGCATAATATCTTTTTGAAGAAGGAAATGCCGTAGGTGGTGATGAATTTCCTAACGTATGGGGTCTCGGTTAACTCGTCGTGGGTCGACAAGGTGACGGTCACGCGGCCCAGTACACAAAATCGACTCTTTCGGAAACACCCGAATTCTGTTCAAATTCTATGCACCAGCAGCTGTCGATGTCGGAAATGAGGGTTAGGTCGGACAAGTTTGGAAGAGTTTCCGCCACACCTGAGAAGCTGGTTTCTCAAGGAATAGAAGCACCAAGGTTCAATTAAAAGTGCTGATAAGTGGTAGCGGAAACAGTGGAAAACTGACATGACGGCCATTGTTGTGTGCGGTTATTTTGTAATAAGGAGTTGCAGCTAGACCACTGACAAAAAACTGTGCTCGCCTGATCTCGTCAAGGGGTCGGTGTGCGTGGATAAGAATCCGTAGATGTAGCAGAATTGACTCGGGATCTCCTGGTACTCAACGAGATTGTCAAAGACCCGACCTGCTCGATGATTGTTACATACCCTGTCGTCACTGACAGCGCAAATATGGCGGACTTTCGTCTGTGGGGTGTGACCTGGCTCCGACGCTTGGTTTCTGGCCACCCTGGCATGGGAAAACTTTCGTGACGAGGCATTCTAGCTGAGCATGTACATGATGCCAACGTCGTATGCGATAGCCTGCACACTGTCTCGGTCGCTGACTACGCGCCGCACTGCGGTGTGGACGAAAGCCGTTACAGGCCAACGTACGTGGCATTTGCACCGCATCCAGAGTTGTGGTGTTCGAAGATATCAAGATTCAGCAGGTGTAGAACAGCATGCTGTGCTCGTATCTGAACAAGTTTATGTGGCTACTCACCGGAAAGTGCGCAAAAAAGGGAAGCCAGCATCTGCATTCGTCTTTCGCTCCGCTGTGCAGCACGGTATTTGACCATACGCTAGTCACCGGTATGCTCATCATTGCCGGGGCGATTCCTGCCAATGCCGTCCCCGAGGAGATCTGTACCGATCATCCGGACCGGTTCTGGTCCATAATAGCCGAAAGCAGCAGTACTGCCCATTCGCTGACCCACTCGGCCGCCTGCCGCGAGGCGTTCCAGGACCTGGACTTGATTGTGGTCGTCGACGTTGCGATGACCGAAATCGCCTGGCTCGCTCACTAGGTGCTCCCCACATCCTCTCAAGTCGATAAGCTGAGAGCCACGTTTTCAATTTCAAATTTCCGCACCACGGCTTTCCGCTACGCAAGTCACTCTTGGAAATTTTGCTAGAAACGCTGTTCACACCTGAGTTTGGGATCGGTGGGAGTGGGAACTTGGCGCCATCGACGACGTGGGCTCCCTGTGGCCGCTACGAGATACCGCCCAGCAGGGGTCGTCAGGCCTATACCGAGGCGTTCCTGGGACGGTAGGCGACCAATCCCGACTGTAGCAAAATTACTTCCCTACATGCTCTATTAAACACTAAGGCCGACAACGCGGCAGAGTTGGCCAGCCTACCCTTGTAGGGACTCGCCAAGAAAACGACGTTAAGACTTATCCTGATGCCCTTCGGTGTGCTGGTTAAACCGACGACAATAGGCGATTCCACACGATCTTGACCAACCCGTGCAGAGTAACATCCACCGTCCACACCTACCAGGACGACTTCGCTCTAGTAACCATGCTGATCATAAGATCGCTTTGGAAATCCCCGAAATGCCGGAAGAGTTACAGGCGTTAACTAAAGCGCCATCCCAGCTGACCACTGCGGCATTTCCTGTCGTGCTATTGATAGGCAAGCGGCGTGGCTACACACGGCCAACGACATTTTCCGCGAACCGTTTTGGGGGCAAACGGGATGCCGGCGGTGCGGTGCGTGTCAACATCGAAGATGCGCACGCTCTCGGACTCACCAGTAGGAGACACGCCCGGATCACGACTGCAGCAGGAAACACTGAAACGACTGTCGAAATCACCGAGAAAATACTTCTTCCCAGATGTCATAGCGCTGCTCAACGGATTTGGGCTCGACTACACCGCCGCCAATGACCACATTTGCACCCCGGGCGTCGCCCCGAACATAGTAACGTCCACCAAATCACGAGACCCTTAAGCCGGTACGCCCTGGCAAAACTCTTCCTGGGTTGATTGAGGCGCTGGGAACGGTCAGTTCCAGATCCTGACCCTGCGCTGAGTGTCCAGGAACAGTGCGTCGTCCTCAGCTACGTCAAAGGCGTCGTAAAAAGCGTCAACATTACGGATAACGCCATTGCACCGAAACTCTGGCGGTGAATGCGGATCCACGGCTAACCGTCGGATTGTCTCGGCGTCTCGAGATTTGGACCGCCATATCTGGGCCCAGCCGAAAAACACGCGCTGTATGCCGGTGAGATCGTCGAGAACGGGAGCCGATTGGCCGTTCAGCGACAGCTGGTAAGCCAATAGCGCGATAGACAGCCCGCCCAGGTCGCCGATGTTCTCGCCGACGGTGAAAGCGCCATTTACGTGGTGGTCGTCGAGCCCTCGAGGTGTGTACAAATCGTATTGCTCGATGAGCGCCTCAGTGCGAGTGTTGAATTCGGTGCGATCGGCGTCGGTCCACCAGTCGACCAGATTGCCGTCGCCGTCGTATTTGGCGCCCTGGTCGTCGAAGCCGTGCCCGATCTCGTGTCCGATCACAGCCCCAATCCCACCGTAGTTGACGGCGTCGTCGGCCTCGACGTCGAAGAATGGCGGCTGTAAAATAGCTGCGGGGAAAACGATTTCATTCATTCCCGGGTTGTAGTACGCGTTGACCGTCTGCGGTGTTATAAACCATTCGTCACGGTCCACCGGACCGCCGAGCTTGGCCAGCTCGCGATCATGGTTGGCTGCGTACCCGCGTTGGCAGTTGCCGTAGAGGTCATCCCGGTCGATTACCAGCCGGGAGTAATCCCGCCACTTCTTCGGGTAGCCGACCTTAGCGGTGAATTTGGATAGCTTGGCCAGTGCGCGCTCTCGAGTCTGTGGAGTCATCCAGGCCAATTCGCTGATGCTGATCCGGTACGCCTGTTGCAGGTTCTCCGCCAGGGCATCAATGCGGGTCTTGGCGTGCAGCGGGAAATATCTTTGCACGTAAAGCTTTCCGACGGCGTCACCCATTAGATTCTCCACTAGCGAAACTCCTCGTTTCCAGCGGTTACGGATTTGCTCGGCGCCGGTCAGCAGGCGTCCGTAGAAATCGAAGTCCGCAGCAATCAAGTCGTCGGTCAGCCAGGGAGCGCGAGCGCAGATCAATCGCCAACGTGCCCAGCACTTCCAGTCTTCGAGGTTAATACTTTCCCACAGTGCAGCAAACGCAATGAGATAATCCGGTTGGCGCACAACTAATTCTGTAACTGAGCCTGGCGTGTTGCCCAACGCGGTCACCCAGGCGTGCCAATCGAAGCCCGCCCCGTCGTTTTGTAGTTCGGCGAACGTACGCAGGTTGTAGGACAAGTCGGCGTCGCGTCGCTTGACCACGTCCCAGTGCGCGTCGGCAAGTTTGGTCTCCAACGCCACGATGCGGGCAGCGGTATCGGCGTGGCACCGGGGCTCTTGGGAGCGTTCGCCCCGATACACCAGGGTGAACATTCGTGCGATGTGTTCGGGGTAGGCCGCCAGCACCTCAGCATGCTGATTATCGTGGAAATAGGCCTCGTCGGGCAACCCGATGCCGGATTGGCTGAAGTGCAGCAGGTAACGGGTCGAATCTTTGGAATCGGTATCCACATAGACTTCAACGCCGCCGCCCATCCCGGTGCGTTGCAGCGCGCCAAGGACGGCAGCCAAATCGGAGGCATTAGTGGCGTTATCGATCACGGCCAACTCCTCCAACAGGGGCTGGGTCCCTCTGCGGTCGACAGTTTCCTTGTCGAGGAAGCTAGCATACAGGTCGCCGATGCGCTTTGCGTCGGCCTCCACGGTCTCCCCCGCTGCGGCTTTCTCGCTGACTTCTGTGATCAAGTCGCGCACCTGCTCCTCGGTCTGGTCAAACAGGTGGCGGAAGGCGCCGTCGGTCGACCGGTCGGCGGGTATCTCGTATTCGTACAGCCAGCGGCCGTTGACATGACCGAACAGGTCGTCTTGGGGTCGGGTATTGGCGTCGACATAGCTGAGGTCGATGCCTGAACGGATGGCCTCTATAGTCACACCGTCATCCTTGCATTTTTTTAGCTACAGCTCGAGACGGCCTGAGACCGTGCCTATTCGTGAACTGGCCTAGGACGCCAGGTAACCTAGCTGCCATGCTTGACGGGGAGCAGACGGAGCGACCGGTCCATAAAGAGTCCGTTTATGTTACCGACTACCCTGATCCTGGTCTCTCCGGTGGTTCCGTCTTCTCGCGGTACGGCATCGCATCAACCGTTCTTGCGGTGCTGTCGGCAGCCGCAGTTGCGTTCGGCATCGTCATCTGGCACGCACACCATGACGACTCGGCTGAACGTGCTTACCTGACCCGCGTGATGCAGACTGCGTTCGACTGGACGGGTGTGCTGATAAACATGAACACCAGCAATGTCGACGCTAGTTTGCAACGGCTGCATGCTGGAACGGTCGGAGAACTTAACACTGGTTTCGACGCCGCCTTCCAGCCTTACCGGCATGTGGTGCAGAAGCTGCAGACACAAAGCAGGGGCCAGATCGAAGCGGTTGCGATCGAGTCAGTGCACAACAATCTGGATACGCAGCCCGGTGTCGCGTATCCCGCGGTGACTACCAAACTGCCGCCTCCGGCGGCCCGTACCGACTCGGTGATGCTAGTCGCGACATCGATCAGCGAGAACGTAGGCGGCAAGCCAACGACGGTGCACTGGAGCCTGCGGCTCGATGTCTCCGATGTCGACGGCAAGCTTATGATCTCTCGCCTTGAGTCGATCAAATGAGAAACCGATGGCGGCTGCTGGCATTCGACATCGTGGCACCGCTGGCCGCGATAGCCGCGCTGGTGATGATAGGCATGGTACTGGCCTGGCCGCGATGGTGGATGTCGGCGTGCTCTGTGTTGGTGTTGCTGATTGTGGAAGGTGTTGGGGTCAATTTCTGGCTGCTGCTTCGTCATTCGGTTACTATCGGTACCGATGATGATGCACCCGGATTGCGTCTAGCAGTCGTCTCGGTGTGCGCTGTTGCTCTGTGTGCGACGGTGGTCACCGAATACATACACTGGACTTCCCCGGATCGAGACTTTAAACGGGATTCCAGAGAAGTAGTGCAGATCGCCACAGGAATGGCAGAGGCGATGGCGTCGTTTACCCCGAGTGCTCCGACCAGTTTCATTGATCGGGCCGCGGTGATGATGATACCTGACCAGGCGGACGTGTTCAAAGAGCAATACCGAAAGTCCAGCACCGATCTGGCCAGGCGCAACGTTACTGCTCAAGCCGCCGCACTGGCGGCCGGAGTCGAGGCTATCGGGTCATCGGCGGCCAGTGTCGCAGTGATTCTGCGGGTAACCCAAAACATGCCAGGTCAGCCACCCAGTCAGGCAGCGCCCGCAGTGCGGGTGACATTGATCAAACGCGGCAGTGACTGGCTAGTGACCAACGTGCTGCCGATCAACGCCCGCTAGATCGGCGACAAGCCGCGGCGCAGAGCGGTGTGAGGTGGGGTACTTCCTGATTGCGGGGGAGAGCCGGGCACTTCGGCTTTAGCCACTGTTGGCCGAACGTACGGCCTTGACCTTGACGAATCGGTCCGATACCCGACGCATCCGGACCATCAATGCGGCCGACGGACTGGTGCTGCCGTCCAGGTAGCTGGCCAGACCCTCGGGCGCTACACCGATGCGAGAGGCGAATTCTTGTTGCCCCAGGCCAGAGCGGTCAATCAGCACCCGCACGTGGCGGGCAACTTCAGCGCGTTCGTTGATCTCGAGGTGGGCGCGAGCGCGTTGCAGCACTTCGCCGAGCGCTTTGCAAATGCCATACGGCCGTGTGCCCTCGAGGACTTCCTCCACCTGGTGGGCCGTCCGTCCGTATGGATCGCGTTTTACCGCGGCGGTAATCAGCTTCCAGATCTCGATGCTACCGGCGTGTAGTGCAGAGCGGATGGCGGCGGTAGACCAGAACTCCACCGGCTGATCGGGGTCGTAGCGACCCTGGTCCGCCGCAAGCTGCTCCGGAGGCGCTGCAGGGTTTCGATCGTCGGCTAACGTCACCTCGCCTCCTCGAGCATCGCTACAGCCACTGACAGACAGCGCCGCCTGACGTACTGCCATTCTGCCTTGGCATCCGGGTCAGACCACTGATCATCAGTGAGGTCAACGGGATGGGGGTCCGAGAGCCTACAGACCAACTGGGTTGCCATCCATTGCCGCATGGGTGATCGACAAGAATAATACCTATCTAGCTCGGCTAGCACTATGGCCGCGGTTTCGGGCTCTATCGCGTCGACCATGTCAGCCAATTCGGCGTAGTCGCGGATGCTGTTACGACACATGATCAGATAGCTCACCAGGCGTAGGGTTTCTGCGCCTGTGGGGATCAGCAACCGATCGCCGGTGGGTAGTTGGACGTGGGCAGTCTCCACCGGGCTGCGCCGCTGATAAGTTGGTTGGTCGGTGGCGTGGGCTTGAGCGACTACTTGCGCCTCCAGCGCGTCGATGGCGACTGAGAACCGGCCACGCCACGAAGTGACCGGATGAACCGGCCGGTAAGACCGGGGCATCGCTCGTGTAATGCTGTTGCGGTACACTAAACCGATGACAGGATTCCTGGCCGCCCAGTGACTGTTGGTTCTGGCCGCTGGGCCACCCGGGGCTGCAGGAATCGCCGCGGTGCTATCGCGTGCCTTACCCGTTGCAGGATCCTCTTCTGACTCCTGCATAGCAGCGCCTGGCAGGATCAGGTTGGGCCGTTTGTTGTTGCGACCACACCCGGTGAAGGCGAGTGGGTCGGCCACGCAGATTGCGTTCGGCGCCAGGGTCTTGAGCTTCGCCGCCGACTTGAGCGCCATCCGCAGGTCGCTGCCGGGCACTATGGTTGCCGAGATGTCGTCAGGGACGACTAGGATCTCACTGAGATCGACTGAAGGGAGTGGCCTGTCGAAGTCGACGGCTGGTAAGGCCCGGGACAGCCAGCGGGGTAGCCACCAGTTCCATTGCGCGAACATCCCCATCAGCGCTGGTACCAGAACCAGTCTCACCGCAGTCACGTCAACCGCAATCGCGACAGCGCACGCCACGCCGATCTCGGCTACTAGCGGCATGCCGGCGAACGCGAAGCAGACGAACACCGCGATCATGATCAGGGCGGCGCTGGTAATAGTGCGTGCGCTGGTGCTTACGCCGTAGGCGACCGCGTCGCGAGTGTTCCCGGTTTGCAGGAAGCGTTCCCGGATGCGGGCGAGCAGGAAAATTTCGTAGTCCATTGACAACCCGAAGGTCATCGCCAGCACCAGCGGGGGAACCGTGCTGTCGATCGAATTGATATGTGTGAAGTCTAGGTTCTCCAGCCAGCCCCACTGGAACACCATCACCAAACTGCCGTAGGCGGCTGCCACTGACAGCAATGTCATCAGCACGCCTTTGAATGCCAGGAACACCGAACGGATCGAGATCAGCAGCATCACGAACGCGATCAATGCAACGAAGACCAGCACCAGCGGCTCCGTCTTGGACACCCGGTCATCGAAGTCTTTGATCAGCGCGGTCGGCCCTCCGACATATACGTGGGCCGTGCCGGGAACCTTAGGAAGCTCCGTACGCATCCAATCGACGGCTTCGCGGGCGCCCAGGTCTTCGGGATCGACCGACAACACCGCGCCCAGCAGCGCACTGCAGTTATTGTCGGCGAATTGCGGTGGTGCCACCGACATGACATTCTTAGCCCGTGCCATCCGGTTGCGGATAGCCTCGATTGTCTGAATGTGTTCGGCTGAAGAGGCGTGAGTATTCGAGTCGTCACGAAAGGTGATCAACACCTGAACGGGCCCTAGTGCGCCTGGGCCGAGCGCTTGGGCCGCAGCCGCCACTCCCGCACGGATCTCGTGCGAAGAGTCGAACTGCCGCAACAGGCTGTTGCCCAACACCATCGATGTCACCGGTGCCGCTATGATCATCAGCATGGTGGACGCCGCCACCGCCGAAATCCACGGCCGGTGCATCACCCATCCTACCCAGCGGTTCCAGAACAGGGACTGGGTACGCTTCGAACAGTGCAGCAGCACTGATCTTTTGACAACCGCCCGGCCGAACGTGGCTAACACCGCAGGTGTCAAGGTAGCCGACGTCAGTATCGCGATAGCCACGGTCAGAATCGCTGCGGTCGCCATCGACTTCAGTGCCGGGGTGTTGATCAAGTAGATACCGGTGAGCGAGGCGATGACGGTCATACCGGACAGCACCACCGCGAGCCCGGAAGTGGCCATCGCGGCGTCGACAGCTTCCTGTGGTTGCCGACCGGACTGCAGCTCCTCGCGAAAGCGCATCAGGATGAATAAGGAGTAGTCGACGGCCAGAGCGATGCCAAACATCGACACCGTCGAGGTCACGAACACCGACATGGTGATGTGCATCGACACTAGGTAGACCAAGCCCATGGTTAACACGACGGTGCAAACGCCCAGGGTTAGCGGAACCGCCGCGGCGGCCAGCGAACCAAATACCGTGAGCAGGACGATCAGAATGATCGGCAGGTTCCATCGCTCCGCTTCGGCGATGTCACGCTTGCTGCTGGCCGCCACAGCTGCGCTGAGTGCGCCCTGCCCGATGACATAGAGCCGCACTCTGCCGTTGGCGGTCCGCCCCGATTGGTCGCCCTTAATACCCACCTTGATGCGTAGTTGCTTGGCGACATCGCTAGTGCCCGAGTTGCGATCATCCAGCCGCAGTGACACCCCATACGGCCGATCGGGTCGCGGCGGTAGCTGGGTAGGGCTGGGCACCTCCGACACACCAGGGAACTCGCCGGCAATCTGTCTTAGCAGCGTGACAGCGTCGTTCATGTCCTGGTAGCTGGCATTCGGGCGGGGGGCAGCCACCAACGCCAACGAGACAGCTCCCTGGTCGGGATATTGTTCTTGGAGCTGATCGTGGACCAGAAGCGACTGTGACCCGGCAACTTCGAACCCGCCGCCGGTGAGCTTCCCCGACTGCGTCATCGCCAAGTAGATTGCCGGTACCAGAGCGAGTAACCAGCCTGTGAAGACCAACCAGCGGAACCGACGCAGGTAGCAGCTCAGGCGCATCATCAACTGCTGGATTTCTTCTCTCCCCGCCTTTTCGCTCTGTGCATGCGCAGGTGAGCGTACCGCAAGCATGCTGTAGATCGGATCGACTGATTGGCAGCCAGGTTACGGTGACGACGATGCCGCTAAGACGATGTAGGTCTACGGGCGAGCAGGATTTGAACCATCTGTGCTGGTGGCGGCCTACCCGTGTGCGGGGGTGGGGGATGTCAGGTGGCTGCGCGTGCGTCAGGGGACGCACGCCGTAGATCACAGTTGTTGGCAAGTAATGCTGATTCGGCGTCCAGCCACAAACCGTAAGAAGTTATCCATAAACACAGGTATTGCGACCAAGTACCGCAGGCAATTTGTACAGATCTTACTACTGTCAGCCTACCAGGCGCTGTTTGGCGGTGTTGGCCGGGCCGTTGGTGACCGGTGCGCTGGACCCATGTACAGCCCAGGGAAATGGCCTGGCAGATCGACTTTCTCGTCAAGTCAATGGGCGACTATGTCGGGACTATTATGGGATTGGACACGCACCTAAGAGACAAACCAGACGATGGCGTAAACTGCTGACCGTTTTGTATGACGCAGTGCAGTCTGCCGATCACCGTTCCGCAGGCGATGGGTTTCATGCAGTGAGTGCAAAGATGGGATGGGTTGCCGAGCTTGACTGATGATTCCACCGCTTCGCTATCGTTGAGTGACACTCAGGCTATCTCGCCTATCCGTGAACGTGCCGCTCTCCCCTGTCCGTCCCTCGCGATAACAGCAATTCGGCTAACCGCCGCCATCGGCCTTCTGACCCGGAGGTGGTAATAAACTTGGCAGGGTGATCTCGGTCGGGTCTGCTAAAGATGCGTTTCGGTGTTGTGATCTATCCGTGGGACCGTTAGCCGAGTGGTCGGTCAGCGGTACATTTAAGTCGCCAGGGTCGGCGACGTTCTCGGTCCGGAACATGAAGAAGAAGATTACCCAGCCGATAGTGGCGATGAGTAACCAGCTAATCAGCCTGTAGATCAGCATTGCTGAGATGGCGCTGGGCAACGACATGCCGCTCGATACCAGGCCCGGCACCAGCACCGCTTCGACGACCAGCAAGCCGCCCGGCATCAATGGTATCGTCCCAACTGCACGAGCGGCCGCGTAGGCGACTGTTAACCCAGCGACCGAAGCGTGGTCACCTGCCGCGTAAGCAGTGAAGCCCAGGCAAGCCACGTCTGCGATCCAGTTGAACAGTGACCAACTGAATGCCAACGCCAAGTCGCGACGACCCAGACTCACCGATTCGAGCTGGGTGAGTGTCTGGTGCCATTTATCCAGGCCGGTATCGGCCGATTTGCCGCGCACCGAGTTAACCCACGACAAAACCCGTCTGCCGATCCCCTCGATCAGTTCCGGTCGAGACGCTACTGCCTGGGCCAGCAACAACAACGCGACGAAACCTCCCAGGGTAAACAGTAACGAGAACGGGTTGTTCTTCGCGCCCAGAAAGAAGGCGCCACCCAGCCCGAGCAGCGCCAATCCTACCGCCTGCAACACGCCCGACATCACCAGCTGCCACGACGCCACCACCGTGGACGCACCCCAGATGCGCTGTTGACGGAGCAGAAACGTTGCCGACAAAACCGGACCACCTGGCAGCGTGGTGCTCAGCGAGTTGGCAGCGTAGAACGCAGCTTCGGACCGCAATTGCTTGACGTTCACCCCGGCGGACTTCAGCAGAGTGCGCTGGATCTGGGCAAAGCTGTGCACCGCTGCGGCCGCGGCCAGCACCGCCGCAAGCAGCCACCACCAGTTGGCTTCACACACACTCGTCCAGGCCTTGGCCAACTGGTCCCATCCCAGTGCCACCTCGACAACAAGAACGATGGCCACAAGACTGAGGACCACCCACCGCACCCACCAGTATTTGCCGTGCGGAGTCTCTCCACTATCAGCAGGAGGCACCCCCACACACCGGAGAAGTCTACGGACAGGGGCTGCATGTGACACGTGCTTAGACTAACGGTGCAGACGGGATTTTAATCCTAGCATAACTCCGAACGTGTCAGGGTTGGTCTACAGTTGTGACTGGATTGTGCCAACTCGCTGATTCTTGTACTGGTCTCCGACAGTAAAAACGTTTGGGACCAGTCAGGGGGGCCGGCTAGGCGTGGGGGATGTTGGCGAAGCTTCGGTAGAGCCTCGGGTCCGCAAGATTACGGCCTGAACGTGGCGTTTACTAGTCATGTTTGTATTGGCGGTAGTCTTGCTATGGGTGCTGAAAAGCTTGAAATCATCGTTGTTCCTGTGCTGTCGGTGTTAGTGGTCAGCGCGATGTTGGCCGGTGAGCGGCGAAATGGCTGGACGCCTACAGTCTGTGGCACGGTATCGCCGGTCTTGCTGGGCGGATTAGCGATCTTGAGCGGCATTTGAACATCTGGCATCAGCCAATTTGTCTATGGGGTTGCCCGGTCTGACCGAGTAGGTGACCCACAGTATCGAAAACACCCACAGATGGTTGATCGAAGAGGTGGCGTATTGCGGGGCGAACAAATCGACAACGCGGGCAACGCTGCGATCCAGGCGCCACAACAGCCAAGCGAAGTGGACCAGGGGTGCAATGTCCACTGGAGGCGTTATCACCGAGCTAGTTACGGCGGCGGCTCTGGTGCTGTTAGCGCTGATTTTCTTCCTGAACGGCGGCGCAACATCTGGCAGCAAGTTGTCAAGATTTTCCCGGTTAATGTCTGCAACAAGATGCCGGAGGTCGGTCGTGATTGCACATTGCCCAAGTTGACCCGGGATCCGGGTCACTTAATCGGATATATGCTGGACACCTTCCTGGTGGGTCCGGACCGATGCAGCCAGGGTGGGTGCGGTGTTGGCCAGTCATGAGTGCGTAACTTGCGCTGCTATTGGCTTCCTGAGTGTTTATCGGCGCCTTAATCCCGCTGTCCGGTGCTGTTATCGTCGGTTTTGGCCGTGGTGGTCGTCCTGCTCGTCAAGGGAGTCCTCTATGCTCTAATCACGCTAGTTTTGCTAGTCCTGGCAAACTAAATCGAGACCAATGTGCTGCACACCGTTTGTGCTGGGCCGAACGGTATCGTTAACCGCCGGGTGGGGCTCGCTATTTCTACCGGCAGTACACTTACAGGGATCGTCGGCGCATTATTATGCAGTACCGACGATCGCACTTCTCAACAAAGCGATCCAGGTGCTGACAGCTCTGGATCCATCTGCCGCGGCACCTCAGCAGACCGATACCTATACCGATACCTATGATGGTGGGGACCTCAGCCAGGTGAAACTGGATAACCCTAAAGCATGCTAAATGCTAGGAAGTGAAGTTCAGAGTCGTCCCTCGCGGCGCAGCAGATCCTGCGCGCTAATACTACCACCGGTGACGCGACGGCGCTGGCGCGAGTTATCATCTCGGCCTCGGGCGTTCAACTTCTCGGTGGCAACTTCGGAATCGTTGTCCTGTGGCCGCATGGTCGGCAGAGCTGTCGTGGATTCGGCCGTCTCAGTCCCGTTGTCGCTAGAGCGGTTCGCTGGAACCGGCATGGCTTGCGTCTGAACGGCGGATGGCGGCGGGGTCGATAACGGAGGTCGCGTTGTGGCGAGCGGTGTAGCTTGCACGCCTTGGCTGCTGGACACCGCTGTAGTGGTCGGGGCGTTGCCAGGTACCGATAGACGGGTAGTCGTCGCTTCCACCGGCTGGCTCGGCCTCGTCTGTATCCGCGCGGTGTTCGCGCCAGAAGGCAGCTCCTGAGGCCGTTTGGTCTGCGGCCAGCTCGCCAAGCCTGAACGCGGCCGCTGCGAAGGCTCCAGCGCGGCGGGGTGAGTGGGGTCATGCGGTGCGCGCGGCGCTGGAGCGGCTATGTTAACCGCTGTGACTGGAGGCCGGACGGGACGCCCGTTGACAGTGGGCCGCTTGCGCTCGTCGTGCAGGTGAATTTCGCCCAGCCCTATGCGGTTCTGCAGGCGCCGAGCCCAGCGAGGCGCCCACCAACAGTCGTCACCGAGCAATTTCATTACCGACGGCACCAGGAACATACGCACTACGGTTGCGTCCAGCAGCAGCGCTGCCATCAGCCCAAAGGCCAGGTATTTCATCATTACCAGGTCAGAGAACACGAACGAACCGGCGACTACGGCAAGGACCAGCGCTGCCGCCGTGATGAGGCGGCCGGTGGTCGCGGTGCCGATCCGGACGGCCTCCTGGGTCGACATGCTTTCCGCGCGCGCCTCCACCATTCGGGATACCAAGAACACTTCGTAATCGGTCGCCAAACCATAGCCTACCGCAACGACGAGAGCGATGATCACCACCATCAACGGTGTCGGCGTGAAGTTCAGCCATTTGGAGAAATGTCCATCAACGAAGATCCACGTCAGGATGCCCATCGTGGAGCCGAGCGTGAGAGCGCTCATCACCGCAGCTTTGATCGGCAAGACGAACGACCCAAACGCTAAGAACATTAATAGCATGGTGGTGGTAATCAGCACAACGACCATCAGCGGGGCTTGTGCAACCAGGCTGTGAATCGAATCCTGCTCAAGCGCTGGGGTGCCACCGACCGATACCGTGCGGCCCTTCGGTGGTGTGATGCTGCGTAGCTCGTTGATCTTCTTCGACGCGTCATTCGGGTTGATCAAGCCGTTCTGAAGGACTCGGACCGACGGATCCTTCGATGCGCCTGGCGCCACGGTGCGCTCTTGCCACATGTTCGCGTAATTGTTGTCCGGCTCAATGAACCCACTGATAGCCATCGCTTTGCTACGAATGTCAGCGATCTCCTGGTCAGTGACGGGCTGATGATTGGTGGTCTGGATAACCAGCGTTAGCGGATTGGTGCGATACCCCGGAAAGAGCTGGTCGAAATGCTCCTGTGACTGCCGCACTGCGTTGTTGGGCGGCAGGTATTTTTCGCTCATGCCGCCGAATGAGAGGTTGCCCAGCGGGATAACTAGCAGGATCATGCCGACAACGATCGGTATGGCGAAAACCAGGGGCCGCTTCATCACGAAGTTGACGAGCTTGCCCCAGAAGCCGACTTCGACTTCTTCGCGGGTCTTGGTCTTTTGCAGGCGGTCCGCGAGCCAGTTGAGACAGGTATGCGACATCCTCCAGTTGCGTAGGAAAGGCACCCGGAACAGGGTCCGTAAGCCGAGTGCGTCAACATGTTTGGCCAAGATTGCCAAGCATGCAGGCAGCAACGTGATCGACAATAAGGCCGCAAGTGTCACCGCTGCGATAAGAGCATAGGTCAGCGACTTGACAAAGCCCTGCGGTAGCAGTAGAAGGCTAGCTCCCGATGCGGCAATAAGCACCGCCGAGAATGTCACTGTGCGCCCGGCTGTCATCACCGTGCGTCGCACCGCGGTTTCGGTATCGTAGCCTTCCGCTATCTCCTCGCGAAACCGGCTAACCACGAAGAGACCGTAGTCCACAGCGATGCCCAAGCCGATCAGAGAAACCACCGGTTGGGCAAAAAAGTGCACTGGTCCGAAGAATGCGATGAAGCGCAGGATACCTAGTGCGCCCGCGATGCTCAGGCCGCCCACCATAACCGGCAAGCAGGCTGCAATTACACCGCCAAATACCAGGAACAACACCACTGCTACCAGCGGCAGCGCTAGGACTTCCATCCGCCGTTGGTCGGTGGCGATAGTGCTGGTCAAGGCGTTGGCGATTGGGTCGAGTCCGGCTAGCTGGGCGTTACCGCCGTCCAGTTTTTGCAGGTCCGGAGCTATGGCTTTGTAGTTGTTGAGGATGGTGTCGTCGTCATCCCCCTTCAGAGGGATGGACACAAACGTGTACTTTTTGTCCGGGGTGGCCATGCCCTGCACGACCGTGTTGGTTGTGTCGGACGCTCGCAGATAACCGGCCCATCCCATTACCTTATTGGAGTTGTTTCGCTGGAACTGGTTGAGTTCATCGGTGATCTTCTTCGCCCATGCCGGATCATCGACGGTTTTGCCGGCGGGCGCATGGAAGATCGCCACGATGTGGCCGCTTCGGTCCCGGCCATAGACCTGGTCGCCAAGAATTGAGGCTTTCACCGACTGACTGCTGTCGTCATAGAAACCACTCTGTGTGACGTGCTTACCTAGGCTCAGCCCGAAAACTCCTCCACACAGGCACAGAGCGACCGTGACCCCGATTACGATGAACCGGTAGCGGTACACAATTCGACCCCACCAGGCGAACACGTAAGCTCCTTACTGGATCTGTAGCGACCCGCGCAGTGCCTTTTCGGTTTTCAACGCGCCAGTGTCACACACGCGAGTTTAATAACGCAGCCAGCGGCTGGAAATGGCACGTGCCACGTTCCTTGTGCAGACAGCGCATCTAGGCTGATTCGCGGCAATGGCTCTCGGAAAATACCCGCGATGTCCTCCAGGTCGACGAACTCTAAGGTAGCCGACGCTAGCGCCCAAACTAGTGTGTTCACGAAAGCCGATCATTTGAACGTCTATTCCGGAGTGCGCGATTCTTTCCAGCGTTTGACGGAACGCTTGACCGTACGCAGAGACCACTAGCTCTGCTAGCCCTTCGTTGTACCACTGCTTGATGTGGGCCAGCCTGTGGCTGCCATCGTCAATTTTCAGCTTAACGAAGATCGCAAATTCCACGTTACGTAGCGCATACAACCACGGCCGAACCACGTCGACGCTGCCCTGCGCTATGTTGATGAACACGGTGACCTTCAGTCTGATCGTGCTGTCTGTATATAACCGGCCGCAACCATCTGCCGTACACGTGAGCAGCCAGCGACCCAGCGTGTCGAAACGCAGACGTTCCGACGGCGGGCCACGATGGCGCCCAAGCCCATGTCAGGATTGGGCGCATCCCGCACCAGCATCACACACCTGGCCGGGGGAGCGAGGCTACCCTCCGGGTCTCGACGCAGTTGCCGGATCGTGCCGTCGGTGTAGGCGGCTCCGGTGTTTCCGGGACCACTGCAACGGTTGCTTGTGCGACCACCAGCATAGTTATCGGTTTATCAAGATCGAGCGCATTGCTTGCGAGATCAATTTCGATTTTTCGGCAAATTAACTTCACTTTTTGCAAATCAACTTCGTTTTTTCCAAATCAACTCGGTAACGATGTTGCCGGCATGCTGCGCTTTCGTTTCGTACTTGGTGGTTGGGCGAACGGTTGCAATTGGCAGCTGGGTGCTGCCATCGGCACGACTCAGCAGTGGTTCGCCGTCGCCGACTTCGGCGATTTGCTCTGCGTAGTCGGGGTGATCCGTCGCGGTGTGCAGGACCCCACCGGGGAGTAGCCGGTCGGCGATCAGTTCAACCGTAGCCGGTTGCAGTAGCCTGCGTTTGTGGTGGCGTGCCTTCGGCCATGGATCGGGGAAGAAGACACGAACACCGGTCAGCGACATCGGTGCGATCAGATGCTGCAGCAAGTAAAGCGCGTTCCCGTGAATCATCCTGATGTTGTGCACCTGGTCTCGATTGATCGCGCACAATAGCTGCGCCAGCCCGCGCCGGTAAACTTCCACCGCGATCACATCGATGTCGGGTTCGTGCTGCGCCATGGCCAGCGTTGCAGTGCCGCTGCCGCAGCCAATCTCAAGCACCACTGGAGCGGAACGCCCGAACCACGCGTCGGTGTCCAGCCGCTCGCCGCTGCGGGTTTGGGGCACCACCGAAATGCCTATTTCCGGCCATAACCGCTCCCAGGTCTGGCGCTGGGCTTGTGACAAGGCGGAGTGTCGCGTACGAAAAGCAATGACCGGTAAATAGCGTGCCGCACCGCTTTGTTCGGAGCCAGGCTCAGGTCGGTTTGTTTCACACGGCTCTAACGACGGGTACGAGTCCGCTCCGCAGTTTGGGCTAGCTGGAGATCTCACTGTTACCGGCGTGGCGGGACGTAACCTCATCTCGGGTTGCGCATGCATTTGTCCATGGTGGCGTATGAATCCTTGACGTAGCCGGTCCCTGGTCCAGATTGATATCCAACAGTTGCTTTCAACTGGTAACGATGGCTCGCATCTTGGCGACGAAGGTGTCACCATTCGGTGGGGTGTGATCGGCCTCCGGCAAACTAGCCGGGTTGGGTAATGAAACAAACTTTGCACCCGAAAAAGCAAAACCAGCAAGGGGTCAGGAGGTCAGGCTAATTGGTTTGGGCCAGCGAAGGACGTGACAAAACGAGGAGCGCCAGATTTTTGTTAACCACCTTGCTTGGTTTGCGTCGAGGGCCGCTGACGGGAGTATGACGGCGATCGTCGAGCGCGCCGGTGCTTAACAAGGCAGATTTGGCGGGGTTCACCGGAAACGGACCCCTCGCAGTGGTGTGGAAACCGTTGCACGCATTTTCGGCGCTGGTGGAGGTAACCGGGCAGCCAGATGATAGGTTTACACATCGTCGTCGAGCTCGACGATCTCTATTCGTCGACACGCTGCGGGCCGCACTGCAAGCGCATAGCCGTCGATTCGGGCGGCTATGCAAACCTGGCTCGCTCATCTGGTGGTTTCATTGGTTGTGAAAGCCCGATTCCAGTCGCGGGCTGGCGGCGCTTAACTAGATCCGCTCGACCTGATCTGGCTGGACAAGTGCAGGCTTTACTGGGGGGCGAGGTAGAGGTGTCGATGTCATTGTCAACAAGGTCGCTGCCGTTGACGATGAGGTGCGTTACCGACGGTTTCCGAGTGCCGTTGCGCAATTGAATTGGAGGCTCTCCTCGTCTGCGATGAATGGGTCGGCGAGTTCTTATCCCTTAATAATTACTTACTATACAATCTAGTCGCTCGGATAGCCGCCGATGCCGATCTAGCTGACGATCCTGCCGCGCATCTGCCGTGGACGACACGGCGTTCGTTCGGCAGCATAGCATCGGAAACTTCGACCTGTTGAGCGAGCCGCATCGTTCATGGTTCATGCAGCTCGGGTATCCCTTAGAGGGGTCGGTACGGCTCTGGTCTCGGGGGTCTCGGGCTGCTTGCGTCCGGTGACGCTAGGGAGGCGCGGTGATCAACACCGCTTACGCGAGCCAGCCGCCCGGATGGCGGCAGTCAAGCCCCGAGTGAAGTTTATTACTCAATTAAACGCGGCGCAGTGGCACTGACGCAACTGGATCGGGGATGATCAGCGTAACTGGTGTGGCAGCGGCACTCAAACTAACGCTTGACGCAGCACGAGTTCGTCAAGTTGACCGACCTGGGATCCGGTGATGCCCCGCTGCCGCTGTTGTTCGTCGTTTCTGCAGCGGCTGAACTGACGGAATCGGACTGTGCTCTCCTGGACACTGCCGTCGATAACACGGAGGTAGTGTCCACGATAGACTGTGCCCCGGACTTGGCGCAACGTGGTTACCGCTAACTGCGAAGCACTGGCCGCGCACGCGTCCTACTACTATTATTATCAAGTGCCCCTACTTCTTCTTCGTTGTTGGCCGCCGGGCCTGATGGTCGGTGAACCACAGGCAGACGATTTGGTCGACGCCATACTTGTGGACTCTCCTTAGGCGGCCCAACACAATGGCGCGATGACCGAGCCCGGGTGGCATGGGTTGACGTGTTGCGTGCAGCACGGGCCTGCGGGAGCGGTGCCAATCGAATTTTGAGCGCACCATATAATTAGGCTGCGCGGTCTGATCCAGCAGGCTTGGAGCCAATTGTCTTACTTTGCAGTCTTACTTTGAACGCAATTGTTATTGTCGGTGCACGGCTAGTTAAATAGGGAGACAGCCAACTTACCTCGGCGGGATATGCCGGGTTCTGAGGCGTATGCACGCGGTCGAGTAACGCAGATAAGCAGGTCATCGTACTACACCTCACCGAGGTAGCGTGGATGATGAGTATATCTGTTGCCCCGCCAGCCTTCGAAGTGTGGCCCGACACTCGGCGTCTCGGAACTGCTGCTACAATTTCGGCGGCAATCCGGAATCCAGACGCGCCAGCCCTGTCGTAACCGTGTGGTGCTGGACTGGTGGGTGGGCAACGTGACGACGTCGCTGCGATCCACGGTGGAAAAGCTGGTCGCGGCTCGGGTACCGGCTTCCAAGTCGGCGTTCAGCACCGCGATGCCGTGTTTGGGAAGTGTCGGCGGTGCAAGCCGTGCTCGATTTTGTGCGTAGCAGAACTGGGCGAGTCGGGCATACCCCTCCGGAAGGCGTCGAGGCTTCAGGACTCGGCAGGCCCGATCGAAACCAACGATCCGGATTCGAGGAGTGTGAATGACGGCAATTCTTGACGTTTTTCGGACTTCTGAATCCTTGCTGTAAGGAGGCATGTACCTGCCCCACACTTCTGAAACAAGTTGGTAACGATAGCCTATAGATAAAGTGTTTGTGTTGCCAAATACAGACGAGTGCATCAACAACCAAGAGAAGCCGACTAAATACGCAGAAGAATGCATGGAGAGGGAGACTTCGATGACTTCAGCGACTATTCCCGGTCTGGATACCGCGCCAACAAACCACCAGGAGTTGCTGTCGTGGCTAGAGGAGGTCGCTGAACTGACACATCCTGACCAGGTAGTTTTCGCTGACGGCTCCGATGAAGAATGGCAACGGCTCACCGAACGACTGGTAGCGGCAGGCACCTTCAAGAAGCTGAACGATGAGAAGCACCCCAACTCCTACCTGGCGTTGTCTGATCCTTCTGACGTGGCGCGGGTGGAATCACGGACTTTTATCTGTTCCGAGCGTGAGATCGATGCCGGACCGACCAACAACTGGATGGACCCCGCCGAGATGCGGTCTATTATGAACGAGCTGTACCGCGGCTGCATGCGCGGCCGCACCATGTGGGTGGTGCCCTTCTGCATGGGCCCGCCGGGTGCCGAGAATCCGAAGTTGGGCGTAGAGATCACCGACTCCGAATATGTTGTCGCGTCGATGAAGGTTATGACCCGTATGGGCACATTCGCCCTAGAAAAGCTCGGCGACGACGGGTTCTTCGTCAAGGCCCTGCATTCGGTGGGTGTCCCGCTACAGCCGGGTCAACAAGACATGCCGTGGCCATGCAACGAGACCAAATACATCAGCCACTTCCCGGAGACCCGCGAGATCTGGAGCTACGGCTCCGGTTACGGTGGCAACGCACTGTTAGGGAAGAAATGCTACTCTCTGCGCATTGCCTCGGCGATGGCCCACGACGAGGGCTGGCTCGCCGAGCACATGCTGATCCTTAAGCTCATCTCCCCGGAGAACAAGGCTTACTACCTTGCGGCGGCGTTCCCGTCGTCCTGTGGCAAAACCAACCTCGCCATGCTACAACCGACAATCCCGGGCTGGCGCGCTGAAACTCTCGGAGACGACATCGCCTGGATGCGGTTCGGTAAGGACGGCCGACTGTACGCGGTCAACCCCGAGTTCGGATTCTTCGGCGTCGCGCCGGGCACCAACTGGAAGTCCAACCCGAACGCCATGCGTACCATCGCGGCGGGTAACACCGTCTTCACCAATGTTGCGCTAACCGACGACAACGACGTGTGGTGGGAGGGCCTGGAGGGAGAGCCTGCGCATCTGATCGACTGGAAGGGCAACGATTGGTACGCTGGCAAGACGAAGACCCCCGCAGCGCATTCGAATTCACGCTACTGCACGCCGATGTCACAGTGCCCGGTTCTGGCGCCGGAGTGGGACGACCCGCAGGGTGTGCCGATCTCAGTCATTCTGTTCGGCGCTCGCCGCAAGACTACAGTGCCGTTGGTAACGCAGGCCCGCGACTGGCAGCACGGCGTTTTCATGGGAGCCACCATGGGTAGCGAACAGACCGCTGCAGCCGAAGGCAAGGTCGGTACGGTTCGGCGTGACCCGATGGCCATGTTGCCATTCATCGGCTACCACGTCAGCGACTACTTCCAGCACTGGATCGACCTGGGCAAGCACTCCGACGAGTCCAAGCTACCGAAGGTGTTCTTCGTCAACTGGTTCCGCTGCGGAGAAAGCGGCAAATTCTTATGGCCGGGCTTCGGCGAGAACAGCCGGGTGTTGAAGTGGATCGTCGACCGCATCGAACACAAGGCAGGCGGACAGGACACACTGATCGGCATCGTGCCGACCGCCGCGGACCTGGACCTGGACGGACTCGACATCAATAGCGACGATGTTGTCAAAGCTCTCGCGGTCGACCCCGCTGAGTGGCGCAATGAACTGCCGTTGATTGAAGAGTGGTTCGAATTCATCGGCGACAAATTGCCCACCAGCGTGCAGGGCGAGTTGGAATCACTCAAGCAACGGCTGGCACAAGCAGAATAACAGCCAATCGTCTATCGCCGCAACGACTTCGATAGATAAACCACACTTAATCCGGCGACAGGCTACCGAGTGCCTAGATTCGAGAAAGCGCATCGCTTCAGCGACAGACTGCTGCAGTCGATGAACCAGTCCTTGGAAAGCCAAGCTCAGTCGACACAGGTTAGAGTATACCTCTATCCGGCGGAGGCATCAGTGTATCCACGACCTCGTCGAGGCTCGATCTGACGTTGTGAGCTACCCGGATGAACGCCAGGCACCGCAGCATCTGTCGTTCGAATCGGTGTTGTCCGTCAGCCGATATCGGGTTGCGGTCATCAGACCTTGGTTCTCGTAAAACGAGATTGCTGATGCTGTGCGTCCGATGCGATTCGCTAACTTGCCAACGGCGAATAAGTCCCCGGTGTCCATGTGACCACTCTAGAAATTAGGGATTGACTTACAAGTTCACTTTGAACTACTTGTATGTCTATGTGACCCAATCCAAGACCACCTGTCTGGTCGAGATTGTCATCACTGCCGCTCGGCCGCGGCTGAGTCATTGTAAGCAAGCGTCTATCCCAAGGCGACGATCTGGAACGGTGGCCCGACAACTGAACTTGGCGCAGCTGATCTCTTGACCAGGCGATGTCACCGATGTGTCGCATAGTGACCACTAGTCGCCAAGCGGGGCAGCATATCTTCCACAAGACACCGAAAACCTTCTGGTTAACCACGCAAAGGTGCTTGACGCAGCGGTGTTCGGTGTTCCCGATGAAGAAATAAGTCAACCCGTGATGGCGGTGGCGCAGAACCTAGACTCGGATGGTGCCACTGACCAATTTGCCGACGTGCTGCTAACTTGGCTGCGGGACCGCTTGGCGAACTTCAAGTTCCTGCGATCCATTGTGCTCGAAACGCAACCGCCATGCATTGACAGTGAGAAGCTCTGCAAGAACGTTCTGGTCAAGAACTATTCGGGTGAAACGATGTTCTGGTTGTTCGACCTATCGGTGTCGCAGTACTCTGAACGTCGCACCGGCCGCTGGTGTTATCGTTACCTTCGGTTCGAACACCGATACTGACTATCGTGCAAGCACGAGACGAAATACTTTGTTATACTGCAGCTTTCATCGTGATCCAGGGTTCATCTGCCGATCGTACAGTGATCATTGTCGAGTCGACGACCTACTTGATCCTACAAATGGGACCGGAGTTCACGTGCTGGCTAACCGAACGCGGTCCTGCCTGTGTTCCCGGCATCACCGACCAGATCTTCGTGGAAAGCTACGCGAAATTTTGCGGATCAGATTCAACCACCAGCAGCGTCATAACGCATTTTCTATCTATTCCTGTGCCGCTCTGCTAGAGGCGCTTGCCGTCGCGCAGCTGGACCCGTCGATGAACCGATATCGTGTTGAGCAGTAGCGGTCTATCGTTCTGCAGCGTTGGCAATCTAGCAGAATTCGGCACCTTGACTACCGTAGCGAGCGCACAAGTGGCGCGTACTCGCCACAGCCCGGCCTTGATGCTCAAGGTGCTAGGCAGTGGCTGGGAGATAGCCAAATTTTGCGTATAGATTGAAGCGTTGTAAACTACGTATTTTCGTGCTATTCTAAGTGGTCCTGGGGCTCTGTTACCCGGTTCCGACAGTACCGTCAACCTTACGCACCGGAATCTTACGCTGGCGAACGGCCTATCTTTCGCTCCTCGGGCACACGATCGACGCTGGTAACCACTCTCCTGGGGGGCTTTTGGATTCGATCACGCGGGAGACAGTAGACTAAGTGTAGCGGCGGCGATCCACACATCAAACCTGTTGATACTCAACGCCGCATGCACTTATGCCTTCTGTCTCAGAAGCCCGAAAAGTGGTGGTGGTGGTGGTAACAAAAAGAGCGTTCGAGACGACCACCGCGAAAAGAAAAACATAGGGATATTATGCGGATAGCGGCAACACCATAGTCAAAGATAGCGTTGATGATTGCCCATTTCTTTGTGTTATTTGGTCGCGAACTGCACTTCAGCATAGCGTTCTTGACTACACGGCCTGGATACGTTGGCAGAGCACACTATCGACACAATACCAAACAGAAGGCGGCACAAGATTGTGCACAGAATCGCCTAGACGAGGTGGTATCTGGCTGCCGACCCTGCTAACTTCCCTGTGACCCCGGCCAACAGGGTTGCTGTCTTTGTCACCCTGGTTTTTGTACGGGCCAATTTGAGGAACCAGGGTCAAGAGATGGCGAAGTACTCATGGCGACTGCCTTTCCTCCACTGTAACAGGCTAGCCGTTGATGCCAGGTTTCCTCTTTTCGAAGTCAGACAAACATACAGCACCAGTCAGTTGCTGGCGTAGATTTCACGAATTCGGTTGTAAGAAAACTTATCCTGTATCGTCAAAGACGTGCTCAGATTCCTCCCCAGTAACCAGCTTCTCGGTTATCGCATTGTGCTGGATTGTATTGTGGCCTTCTCCGAGGATCATCAGTGGCGTGTCCCGGACGTAACGTTCGACATCGTATTCGCACGAATAGCCGCACGGTGGAGAACAGTATTTCTTCGTCTTTGTTGCGCTCAACTGTTCATTCGCGTCGACCTCCGTATTGTTCCCGGATCTGTAATGTGCCAGCATGTGGCGTTATGATTACTAACGGGCCTGCAGGCCAGGGCGAAGGCGGCCCCTACTTCGACGACCTCTCAATTGGTCAGGTGTTTGACTGGGCGCCGGCGTTGACACTGACGTCAGGGATGGCTGCTGTTCATCAGGCAATTGTGGGCGACCGGATGCGCCTGGTTCTGGACGCTGAGCTATCCGCCGCAGTGATAGGCGCACACGCCACACTGGCACATCCAGGATTGGTCTGCGATGTAGCGATCGGGCAATCGTCGCTGGTCACCCAGCGGGTGAAAGCAAATCTGTTCTATCGCGGGCTCAAATTTCATCGCTTTCCGGTCATAGGAGACACCCTCTACACCCGAACCGAAGTAGTTGGTTTACAGGCTAATTCGGCGAAACCTGGCAGGGATCCGACCGGAATGGTGGCGTTGCGAATGACCACAATCGACCAGGACGATCGATTGGTGCTTGACTTCTACCGCTGTGCCATGCTGCCTGCCAGTGCGGCTTGGCATCCCAATGACACATTGAACCGCAACGATGACTTGTCCACCGTCGGCGCCGACGCCGTCGTGTCGGCCTCCGATCCGACCAGACAGTGGGACGCAGCGGCTTTCCGGGAACGGGTGCCCGGGCCGCATTTCGACACCGGTATAGCTGGTGCGGTGTTGCGCAGTACCGGCGACATCGTCAGCAGTGCAACTGAACTAGCTAGGCTTACTTTGAATATTGCTTCTACACACCATGATTCGCGGGTAAGAGGGCTCCGGCTGGTATACGGTGGATACACCATTGGCCTGGCACTGGCCCAGGCCGGTCGGATGCTGCCCAATCTGGCTACGGTTTTAGGCTGGAGATCCTGCGACCATACCGGACCCGTCCACGAAGGGGACACCCTGTACAGTGAGCTGCACGTCGAGTCTGCCGAGGAGACAGAGCAGGGTGGCGTGTTGGGGTTGCGGTCGCTGGTTTACGCGGTGTCTGCAGCGGACGGGCCTGACCGTCTGGTTTTAGACTGGCGATTTAGCGCTCTGCACTTTTAACCCGCTGCACGACGCTAACGCTGGGTTAGGCTTGGCGACGGTGGGTGCGCACCCTGCCAATGAGCCAGCGACTGGTCAAGAAGCGGGCTCATTTACCTGGCAGGTATGATTGGCGGGTAACCGGACTTCATCTTGTGCCAACGTGTTGGGTTACACCGAGTGCGTTGCCGCAGCCGTCGGCGACCGCGAAGGTGTCGGCGTCGAGGCGGCTACATTGCTAACCGTCGGGCGGGCTGGGCTACTTGGTTTGATCCGTACGTGGCCAACTGTCGATCGACGGTGCCGTACGACTGTTGATGGCCCAAGAAGTCGAGCATTCTATAACATTGTCCTGACCCGAAGACGTAATCGCCATGCTTGCGCTGCTCAACACCGACAAAGTACCTCTCCCCTGTTGGTCAATGCCTCAACGTTGGACCGCACCCCCGTCTCGTGTATGGTGTCCACCGAACGAGCTACAGTTGGCATCCGCAGAAATGGCACTGGGTGAGGAGATGGCCGCGCCGTGGCCCAGTAACCGAATGTGGCCTCGGGCTCCGGGGCATGGAATCGGCGCTGGTCTGCTGGTGGCTGACCTGTCCTCGATGTGGGAGGGCTTGCTGTGTGGGTATCTGCTGGCAAACGTGTACGCTACCGTCGTCAAGGCCGAAAGCCTGCGTCGACCGGACCGCACCCGCGCCTTCCTTCGTCGGCTGGATCAGCAGTGAAAAGGTGCCCTAAGGACTGTATTTAGACCATCAAGCCGATGAGCTAAGTATGCTGTTGGCCGTCGCCGACCATCGTGATCGAAGTATCCATGGACGCGGTTGTCGCGATCTACGCGGCGATGATGCCGACACCGTGTGGATGCATGTATCGAAATGCCTGTTTATCATACTAATTCAGTGAGCCACGTTACTGAACGGCACGGTGGTCGATACCTGAGTTGGTGCGTAGGTCGACCAAATGAGTGACAACCTTGCTGCGAAACAGCAAATGATACCGCGTTCGACGCCAGCAGCGAAATCGTGCTTTTCGGCCCGAACGACCACCACATGCACCTACACTCTGCAGCGCCCGCATTGGACTCTCTTCGAATCGGCACACCTTTGTAGTTACCAAAAACCAACTAAAACAATCCTTGTCGAATGCCCTGCCCGGGCCAAAAGAATGTAAAGGATGTATTAGCGCGATCGACTGTCACAAGTCGGTTTCCGGTGATCTAGACCGGATCGTGTTAGATGTTTTGATGCCCAACCTTCCAATACGTGTGCAGCACCGAAACGGTGCATTATGGAGCCTTCATGCTCCAGCACTGTGTCGGGTAGGCATGCTGGAGCACCTTACCTGCTGGGTTGCGAAGCAGTCGCATTACAATCTCAAGCGTTGCAGGGTGTTTTGTAGCGCGCGAGCCGATTCAGTCAAGAACTCAGTTAGTCCTTGCGAGCCGCAAATGCTCAATTCTTTACAGCCGCGATCGGCATCTCGCTCCACTTTTTGTGAGCCTACCCGCTGGTGGAGACCTCGACCATGTCGGGATGGCTGGTGAGTATGTTCTCACCGCCGGTGGTGATCTCGTGTACTTCTTGCGATCCACCTCCCAGAGTAGCTATCCTGGCCTCTTTAAGTGAGGTTTTCGGAATGGAACCAGCCGCCAGCAAACACCTCCGAGGTAGCTGCCGAGTTGTTCCAAATTAACCGCTCATCCATGTCGGCGGTCGGTAAATGGTTTCCACCACTTCAGCCAACAGCTACGTCGTTCATGTTCTCGTCGACCATCACCCGGGCGGCGACTGTCTGGATTACCGCGCCGACCGATCCGCGCTTACGGTTCGCGCGTCGCCCAGCCCGCAGGCAAGTGACCAGCGACATCTCGGCCGGACCGAATGCTGCCCGCATCAGGGCTTCGGAGAAAGTCGCCGGCATTGGCTACAGATATGCCCAGCAGAACACCGGTCAGCATGTGGCCGGTGCCAGCAATGTGGAACAACAGGACGCCGATGAAACCGATATCGCTGTTAATATTGGCTCCGCTTAGATAAAACGACGTGATTGCCCGGCCAAGCAAGTTGATGTGCGCCAACACGGTACCCTAATGGGACGACTCATACATACATCATAATGTATGTATGAGAGGCGGTGAGTCTTTCGCGATATCCACCGATTCGGGTACCTCGCCGGGCTCATTGACTAGATCTTTCTAGCTGGACATATGCTCCTCAGAGGAGCCATCGGTGGAGACAATCATTACTTAGCACGGGTTGGATGTCACGAACAGCGGTGACCCCTGGCGCCAGTACGGCTTCGGCGAACATCACCCGTGATTCGTACTCCTCGAGCAGGGCGACGGTCTAGGCCAAAGTGAACCGGAAGTTCGGCACGGCCGCAATGGGACCCAAGTATGTTGGCGGCCAGCAACGGCGCGAGGTCTTGCGGGCTGTTGAGTAACAGGATCATCACCCGGTGCCCTAACCCGACGACGGCCGCCACCCCCATCAGCACCCAGTTTCGACGGTGCCGCAGATCAGCTCATGTAACCGTGGTGCCAGGAAACCTCAACGCCGTCGCCTATGGTCGCATCAGTGCGGGCCGCTCGAGGTGGTTAACCCAGTTCTGCCGCCGAGCGCAATAGGGTGGCTAATGGCCTGTGCGAGGTAGCCCGCAAGGTGCGCGGTACTAATATCTTACTCTTTGGTCGTGCACTACTTGTGGCAGTTGACATTTGATAAGGCATGTGTGGTTCGTGCCACACTAGGGCCTCGGGTCTCATCACAAGCCCCAGTTAAGTTCAACCCCGACTCCTTCTCCTGGCCCGGACGAGCCCTCGAAAATCCTGGCCAGCCACGTTAAAGCAGCCCTATCCACGCAGCCGACGGCTGCTACCCCGAACACAGTTGGCCAGAGAGAGGTCGCAGGCCACTTTCGGGCGGCTATCATGTCCGCGGATCTGCGAACGGGAAACATTTACCCGCCTTAGATTAACCCACAACCAGACTGGGCGTCAGGCAGCAGGTGTAGGCGTGAATGCGACCGATGACGAGGTGGTGTACACAGCCGATCCGCATCGCGGCCGAGAACCATCGGAAACTTATAGCCGTGCTCCGTCTGCCGCGGCCACCGTAGTCGAGCAAGCCCGCTGGCAATTCACCGGCCGCGGCACACCGACGACTGACCGAGATTCTGGACTGCGCCAGGACCTTGGGCCGAACCAGCCCGAGTCCTGCACTGAAGCTCATTTTTCTTAATTATTGAACGCTACCGCCCGGAGGGCTACCGCGACATGTCCCCGCACCGGTACCGCACATAAACTGATTGGCTGCAGAGGCATTAGCCAGACTTGCCGGGCCGACCAGATAGTGAAGTAATAGCCGCCGATACCCACTACAGTGCGACAATCACAAATGACTTCTGTTCCCTCCGTACACATTACCATCACATAACGCTAAGCGTGTGTACGTCAAAAAATCTAGCCACGCATCACTCAACACGAGTCATTTTAGATAACCAGGTACAACGCGAAAACCCATCGTTTTCAACACTATATCGTATTCGTTAACACTACTTAAGGACAAGCACGTCTGTCGTGCGTTTCTGCTGACAACAACAGCAGGAAAATCTGTGAGATAGGCGTCGAAAGTACACCCTCTTGCTGAGGAGTTAGGCAGCGGTAGCTCTGGTCATCGATGTCGCGGACCTGTGCAATACAAAGCCGGCGATTACCTGAACCAGATACTAGCCCCGCTTCTGCATTTTCGAACGAGCCCACGATCAGCCGACCCTAGTTGGCTGCCAACTGCTCGGCGCACAGCTTGAGGTTCTCGGCAAGGTGGTCAAGCACGTTGTTTAGGAGCGCTTTCACCATCGTCGCGGACACCGGCGTGCTGGACTCGACATCGATGTCCACCGTCAACAAGCTGGCCGCAACCAATCTCCACCGGGCTGAAAAGTTGCTCCTGCTTGGTAAATAGGTCACCTTGCTGCATGACTGTTTAAATCTGGTTCGTGGTCGGGGAGTACACAGCCTGCATATAGGTACCCGTCGCGCCTTGAATCTCGGTGTCGAGACGCAACTGGCTGGGACGCCCGGCGGCGCCGTAGCGGGCGAGCACCCAGACGCCCTTGACCTCCTCATGCCACTGGGGGTAGGCCTCGAAGTCGGCGACAGGCGACAATGGCCGGGATCGATGCGGCGGTGGCCCGACCTCAACGGTCTTGCTCATAACCGGCATCAGCGAAGCATAACCGGGTACGAGGCGCCCCCCAATGACGGTCGAAGCCTGTGGTAAACGGAAAACTCCGTCCTCAGAGTACATCTCAGTCGCGATCCCGGTGAGGCTCAAATCAATGCCGTAGCCAGCAGTTACCGGATTGCGTCCGGAATCGGAGCCGGTTTACGGTTGGTCCGAGTGACATGCCGTAATCGACGCTCTGGGGGATAAAGCGGTTCGGCCGGACGTTTGCACCTGGTGCTGGGTTCGACGGCCGCGTGACGGCGGTCGATTCTGACGGGCGAGAACCGGACTGGAAAGCTTGAGCGGATACGCGCTGCCAAGGCGGTGAATCATTAGGCTCCGGGCTGTGGCGCAGCTCGGTAGCGCACTTGACTGGGGGTCAAGTGGTAGCAGATTCAAATCCTGTCAGCCCGACCGAACCATCCCCAATCAAGTTGTCGCCCTCGTTAAAGGCCTTCGATTCGTTCGATTACGATACCCCGCGAAAACGTGATGATCGGGTCACCCCCGACACTGGTGTTGATCCCGGTATCAAACAGTTGCTGTAATAGACAGCATTGTTGAGATAGCCGAACAGCAGCTCTGGCGGCAGCACGCTGTCGGTGAGCAAGCGGCGTGGCCAGTACAAGTCTAATGAGTACGGCATCGCGCAGGCGCAAGCGTGTCCAGTGCCGATGGCACCCAGAGCATGGATGTATTTCAACACGTTGCAACATCAATATGGGGTCAGTCAGCCAATGTTGGTCGCTAGCTATCCGGTTGATCGCTTCGGTGGACAAACAGCAGCTTGGGAATATCGGAGGTCGTCATGTCTGCGGGCACGGAGTTGACCATCAGCACAAGTCCGTCACCGCAGGTCTTGCTGGCCAAGACAATCAGATATCCCGAGTTGAATCCAGCGTGACCAAACCAGTTTGCTGTGGAGCTGATCATCGGGAATGTGGTTTATCAACGTAGCATCCACATTGAAGTCAAAACCGAGCCCCACGACGCATTACAGGTAACAGTCTGGACTTCGTGGTGAGTAGACAATACCGGCCATCGCTGCGGACCATCAGGCCAGTAGCACCCGTGCCACCGACGTGGGTATGGGTGATGACCTATCCGCTAGCGTCTCTTGACAGGCGATCATAATCCGCTCTATATCGAGTGGTGTGCTGGCCATGCTTTCGAAGGCCTTGGCGTTAAACACCCGTGCTCCACCAGGCAATGCTGAACCATCGGGACGATAAGACAGTGTAAATTAGTCGGCTAGCGCGGAACCGGGCAAGGCAGCAAAACTGCTGTTGCGCAGTCTGGCGATCTCGGCCCACGCATCCTCACCCACGATTTCCCAAACAGCCGCCAATAGTGTTGCTGCTACTCAACCGCAACCTAACATATTGTTATAGCCCTCCGGGCGCATAGGCTCACTGCATTCCTGGCTCAGCGGTAACCGTGATCGGCGGGATGGTAGTCAGCGGATCGCCGCTGAGTTGCTGGGCAAGGGTTGACAGAACTTGACCAAGGGTAAAACCCCCAGGAGTGAAACGGCGATTCCCGTCTTGTGGAAAGAGTGCCCCTATGACCCGGTTTCACAACGTGAGTGCATTGACGCAGACTGCCGCGGGTGGGGCCCGGCTGTGCGGCGGTGCAAGTTGGTAGCGACGTTGCGACCCGGTTCGGTGAACTGGTCATCGACGACACAGAAGGACAGCAACGTGGGCAACAACGCCCACAAATAGGTGATCACCATCTTGGATGAGATCGCCAACAACATGGCTACTTCCCCGATCCTCGGCGAAATAACCGACGGGAACCGCTGCAAGCCCAAGGCCCCAGTAAAGCTTTCCTCAAAGAGCGCATCGAAAAAAGGTAACAGAGGGAGTCCACGATGCTTAAAACGGCAGCGTCACATTAATCTCAATATCATAGCGCATACCAATTTTGCCGTGTTTGGTATAAGGCGCAAGCGGATGGTACATGATCGGGCTGTCGTTGACCACCGCCGAGGTACTCAGCTACAACGGCAAAATCAAGGTAGGGCTATCGGATATGGCTGCCCAGTCCGAAGTGTCACTAGCTACGCTTCTCCCTCACTGCTTCGCGTCCAAAAATCGAGTTGCTCTCAACATTAACTCACTATGAGCGACAGGTCTTCCAAAGCGGTTTGGCTAAGGAAAACCCGCAGAACGGAAGAATGTCGGCAGGCTGCTACGCCGCAGTGGGATTCATTGTCGATTATCAGCATTCGTATTCGGGGGTGAGGGGTTGATGTCGAGGCAGAGCACGTGATCGCATAAGTTTCTCGTGTGAATACGCAGATGCGAGAAGGACTCCAACGGCTCTTGACCGATCAGTCGAACAACACCGCGGCGTTGAGGTAGCCGGTCGGGTCCAACGCCTCTTTGATCGTCCGCATCGCGGCGATATCGGCGGGCTCCCGCGACATCCTGAGATAAGCACGCTTGCTGCTGCCTACGCCGTGTTCCGAGCTTACATTGCCACCGACTTGCGCTATGAGATCCATCATCGCCGCGGCCAACGCCTTCTCACGATCGGGTGGACAGCGTAAAACGTTGAGGTGTAGGTTGCCCTCACCCACGTGACCGAACAGCACGGGTAACGCGGTCTGAACATCCGATACGTGCGTGTCGATCAAAGCTGCTGCTTCCGTTGCGAATCCACTGACCGCTGATAGGGGTAACGAAACATCAAATTTCAGCGGTGGCCCATACACGCCGAGCACCTCCGTCAACGATTCGCGCACGCGCCATAACCGCTGCTGTGCCCCGATATCCACACCCACCGCAGGATCGCCACACATCTGCACGCCCATGGACAAGTCAGCGAGTCGATGAGTCTGGTCGTGGTCGGCGGCCAGTTCCACCAGCAACAGCCAGTCACCATCAACCGGGGCGCTCACCCCTAGGTGCTCGCGAGTCAGCGAACTGGCACGGCCGTCGATCAATTCCAGCGCCGCTATCCCATCCACGTCTCTAAACGCCCGCCCGGCATCGACCAGAGCACCGAGGTCGGCGAACCCACAGACCGCCGTCACCCGGTGCGACGGGGCCGGGTGGAGCTGCAGATCCAACGCAGTGATGACACCGAGGGTGCCTTCGGCGCCGACAAACAGGGCCGGTAAGTCATAGCCAGTGTTGTCGAGGCGCGCCAGACTGTGCCTACGCAGCAGCGAACCGTCGGGCATTGCCACCTCTAGGCCGATCACTTGCTTGCTCATGTTGCCATAACGAACAGTGCGTAGGCCGCCGGCGTTCGTTGAGGCCATTCCGCCGACGGTCGCAGTGTCGCGGGCGACCAGGTCCACGCCAAACACCAAACCCGCTGCGGTCGCCGCATTCTGCACTGCAGCCAACGTTGCTCCAGCACCGACCCGGAGGCGGCGTTCGACGGTGTCTACCTCACTGAGGGACCGTAGCCGCTCGGTGGACAAGAGCACGTCGTTGTGCTCCGGGACAGTACCGGCCACCAGCGAGGTCCGACCGCCTTGAACGGTGACGTGTGCCCCGACATCGCGGCAGATCCGCAATACTTCAGTCACCTGCTCGGCCGTACCCGGCCTCACCAACGCCCTGGCTTGGCCCTTATACCGACCTGTGTGGTCAACGCTGTGGGCGACCAGTACATCGGGGTCAACAATGACGTGGGTCAACCCTACTACGGTCGCAAGGCTGCGCAGCATGTTCGCGGTTATAGCATCCGCAAACCGCTGCGTCGTGCAGAGTCGACCGGTAAACCTGTGGAACGAACCGCTATAGGTGCGCGCTGGGATTCACAAATGTTCATGCGGCATATAGATCACCGGTCCACCGTCAATTACGAATTCGCTATCAGGCACGTAGGACGGCTCGTCAACGGCCAAGAACACGACAACGTCGACACTTCTCTCATCTCGACCAGGCGATCGAGTGGGATGGTGACCATGTCTTCCGGCAGGTTGGAAGTCATCAGGGTGTAGATGAAGTCGGGATGAATCGGGTCTACTCCGATGTTCAACGGCGCCAACTCCAAGATCGACGAGGCCCAAGGCCTCGAGCGTGCGGACCGGCGCACCACTTTAACTTCACTCTACAATATCTAATATCCACGGTAGCGGGTCGGGCCCTTTTGACCGAGAAAAGCCCCGATTATCAGTAAAGACTCCGAACATGACATAATGTAATAACCGTCCCACAGATATTGACGTCGGCCGCAGCCGACATAAAAAGATCGGCTCGACAATCAGCGTGGCCTATGTGAACGCGACTAGCACGACGACCGAATTACTGCCGACAGCAGACGAGAAGGCTGCGGCAGCCTCGCCACTCTACTTAGCCTATGCAGCTAAAAGCCGTTAGGGTATAGAAGCGCAAGCGCCGGCGTTTCATAGCGAATTACCAGATGCTGACCGCCGCTGGGAACGCCGATGCAGCTGTCGAGGCCGACAACGCGGCCGAGTTGGAGAATGTGCTGAGTGTACTGACCTCGATGCTGGAGGTTCACATCTGCCAAGCCAGTAGTGGCGTTAGTTAACGGAAAGCGCCAGCAACCTCAAACCCGACCCGGTTGACCAGACTGCCTTCAATAGCTCCTACATCCAGCGCTGCTTCCCCAGGAGCCAACTTCTTAGGCACCACGATACCCAAAAATTCTTCCCAGTTCCGCTCGTACTGGCAACCTGACATTCTCCCCGTACGGCGATGGCCATAGCAGCACTCTGCTGAACAACGCGAGTAATAATTCACTGTCCCCTTGTCGAAGTCCCCAGACCATACTGGCAAACAGCCCAGTTACTGCATGCTGATGACTCAGAACCTGCCGATTATGGACTTGATTCGCGTGTACCCCCACGCAGATTCTCCGAGTGCCGATATTTTCAGCCGGACCTGCGCAGTACTCGTCGATTTGGGCTACGTCGGCTAACGGACCCGGTTACAACTACGATGCCGAGAGAACCCACACCAGCAAAGCTATGCTCAGTTCTCGACCCGGCCGCTGGCGCCTACCATCCGACCTTGGAGAGTTTGCGAAAACACCCTATGGGGATACGTAGCGGAAACTAGGGTCGAATCTGGATCTAGGGGCCTAAGTGTTCCCAAGACACCTACCCGTGGGTTCCGTTGACCAACCCAGGACTGAATTTCTACTTCGGTCCAGCCGCAGGTGACAGTGCTATCGATGCTGAGCGGTGGGCCGGGGAGTGTCCTGTACCTCACTCCGTCGATCTTGTAACTGATTCGGCCTTATATCCCCAGCGGAGACTGATTGCGGATCGACTCGTCGCGAATCAGGCCACGCAGCAGCGCGGTGCTGAATTCTGAGGCGATTTCCCTGGCAGTCCGGCATACACCTTCGGCCATAACCAGCGATAGCTGCCCAATGTCACCCCGATGCCACAACGTGCGAGCCGCACTAAAATAATAATAATCGCCGTTGGCAGTGCGGCGGTCGATCAGGCCAGACATGCGCTGGTGTAACTGCACTTTCTTTCCACGGACCTCGGTGATTCGTTCGGTAGTGAACTATTCGGTGATGTACGGCTGCTCCTGGAAATACACAGCCGCACGCTCCGGATCGCCCGCGACCCTGCGTAAGCAGTCGAACAACATATTGTGTAGCGCGCTTCGCGGGACGGACCGGCGGGCAGGGCCGCCTGCGGGCCTTCGTACAACTGACGGTATTTGTCGAACAGAATCAGCGACTTGCTAGCATAGCAATGGTACACCGTCACCTTGTTCAGCCCGATCACATCGGCTCGACGATGTCGTCCATGCGGGTGGCACGGTAGCCACGAGCCGCAAATAGCTTGGTGGCGGAAGCAAACAACTCCTCACGGCGGCTCAGCCCAGCTGCTTGATGACGATGCCGGCTGTACTCAACTATCGCCCTATCGTCGCTGCGGGCGGACCGCACTTAGCCCGACTAAGGAAAGTATCAATCGACTGGCTGGACAGTTGAGGCAAGCGACCACTATCTGGAGCACCTATGCGAAGAGGACTAGACTTTCGGCGAACTAGTTGCAAAACGAGAGGCAGTTTAATGGATCCGAGTCCTGATTACGATATTAGTGACGAGATCGAATACTTTTTCAGGTACATAACTTGGAGCTTCCGCGGGGTTGCCGACGGTAACGGATATCTTCCTCCCGTCTAGAACGTCGCAGCACTTCAACTCGGCTTTACGTTCGATCCAAGGCTACAGCAGCTTCAGTTCCTCAGTGACTTCAGTCACCGACTGTTTAGCATCACCGAACAACATGGTTGTACCATCGGCATAAAACAGCCGGTTGTCAATGCCAGCAAATCCGGAGTTCATCGACCGCTTAAGCACGATAACCGACTTCGCTTTATCCACATTCAGGATCGGCATGCCGTAGATCGGGCTAGTTGTCTCGTTACGGGCCGCCGGATTAGTGACATCGTTGGCGCCGATGACAATCGCAACATCGGTGCGGGCGAACTCGTCATTGATATCGTCCATGTCCTTCATGGAATCGTAATCGACCTCGGCCTCGGCCAGCAACACATTCATGTGTCCGGGCATCCGGCCGGCAACCGGGTGGATCGCGTACTTCACCGGCACACCTTTGTTCTCCAGCAAGGACGCCATGTCTTTGACAACGTGCTGGGCCTGCGCGACTGCCAGGCCGTAGCCCGGCACCACGATCACTTGGTTGGCGTAAGCCATCTGGATCGCCGCATCGGCTGCCGAAGTGGATTTGACGTGCTTGTAACCGTCACAGCTGGGTGCCACGCCGCCGCCACCGAAACCTCCTGCAAGGATCGCGGGTATGGAGCGGTTCATAGCCTTGGCCATGAGATTGGTCAAGATCGAGCCGGACGCGCCGACAATCATGCCGGCCACGATGATTGCGGTGTTGTTCAGCGCCAGGCCCGCCGCCGCCGCCGAAAGCCCGGTCATGGCATTGAGCAAGGAGATGACCACCGGCATGTCGGCGCCGCCGATCGACAGCACCACCATCAGGCCTAATACACCGGCGGTGACCAGCAACCCGATCATCCACCACAACGACGCACCGCCAGAGCCGGGCTGCGCGTGCAGACCGATGACCACTGCGGCGACTATGGCACCGACCAACAGTAGCAAGTTAATAGGCTGCTGAACCTTGCCAAAGCCGATTGGGAATCCAGAGATTGTCTCCTGCAACTTACCGAACGCGATGATCGATCCCCAGAACGAGATCGACCCTATGATCGCAGCGAACAGCGAGGCCACCACGATATGCACAGTTGGCGACTCGTGGTGCTGAAATTCGGAGAAGCCACTAGTCTCGATGAACTCAGACAACGCAATAAGCGCAACCGTTCCGCCACCAACGCCGTTGAAGAACGCCACCAGCTGGGGCATCGCAGTCATCTTAGTCAGCCGCGCCGGAGGCAAGCCGAGGACGATGCCCACCACCAGGGCGGCAATGATCAGTAACCACTGCTCGGTGTGCCGAATTTTAACCAGCGTCGCCGCCACGGCAATGGTCATACCTACCGCAGCGATCAAGTTGCCGCACACCGCGGTCTTGGGCCCGGTCAGGCCCATCAAGCCAGAGATGAACAATGCGAACGCAAGAATGTAGAGGCCGATCACCAAGTAGTTCATTTGACCGCCGATTCTGCTGCTTTCTCGGTCTGGATGGCCGAGGCCTTCCTCTTACCCTTGAACATACCCAGCATCCGGTCAGTGACGATGAACCCCCCGATAACATTCAGCGTGCCGAATACGACTGCGACAAACAGGATTACTTGCACGGCAAGCGATGGTTGCTCAACCTCTCCGAACACCACCAATGCGCCAAGCAGCACAATACCGTGGATAGCGTTGGTGCCCGACATCAGCGGTGTGTGCAGTGTATTGGGGACTTTGGAGATCACAGCGAACCCGACGAACCCAGACAACACCAGAATCGCTAGGTTAGCCAATAGCTCACCATACATCTAGGAGTCCTCTCGATCGCGAGTCACACATGACTCCACGACAACTTCGTCATCAAAGTCCGGGGCAAACTTGCCATCCTTTATTAGTAGGTCCAACAGCGCCGTGATGTTCTTGCTGTAGAGCTCGCTGGCGTGCTCAGGCATCGTTGCCGGCAAATTCAGCGGCGCCGCAATGGTGACATCATGCTTGATCACCGTCTGCCCGGGCTCGGTGAGCTCGCAGTTGCCGCCGGTTTCCCCGGCGAGGTCCACCACCACGCTGCCAGGCTTCATCGCCTCCACCGCCGCAGCGGTCACCAACCGCGGTGCCGGCTTGCCCGGTACCAGCGCCGTGGTAATCACCACGTCGAATCCGCTGATCGCTTTTTCTAATGCCTTCTGCTGCTGAGTGCGTTCGTCATCGGTGAGCTCACGGGCGTATCCTCCCGCACCGGACGCCTCGATACCTACGTCAAGCCACTGGGCACCCACCGACCGGACTTGCTCGGCCACCTCAGGACGCACGTCGTAGCCGGTGGTGCGCGCGCCCAGGCGCCTGGCCGTAGCCAACGCTTGCAAACCTGCCACTCCGACGCCGAGCACCAGCACGATGGCCGGTTTCACCGTGCCTGCAGCCGTCGTCAGCATCGGGAAGAATCGGGTAGATTCAGAGGCCGCGAGCAACACCGCTTTGTACCCGGTCACATTAGCTTGCGATGACAGCGCATCCATCACTTGTGCACGCGAGATGCGCGGGATTGCCTCGAGCGCGAACGCCTGCACCCCAGCTTGCTTCAGCGCGCCGATCGAGTTGTGGGCATCGCGCGACGCCAGGAAGCCGATCAGCGTCTGCCCTCGGCGCAGCCGGCTAACCTCGGCTTCGGCCGGCGGCGCCACTTTGACGACGATGTCGGCAGACCACGCGTCCCCTATGCGAGCGCCGGCCTCCGTGTAGAGCTGCTCGGGAAGCAATGCACCTTCGCCTGCGCCAGACTCGACCACTACCGCTAGGCCGCCGTTCACCAGCGACGCTACTGCCTTGGGCACCAACGCGACGCGCCGCTCGTCGGACCCGGACTCGGCGACCACTCCAACCGTCGTTTGCGCTTCTGTCATGGCACGTACATCATGCTTTCTACTTTACCTGTATTATTTACTTGGCTTTGTTGCCCTGTTGCTGCATGCTAGATTGCCCAGCAGGTTGATTGCTGAGCGTGCTCAGACACTCTAACCCGATTGCCTAGCTGCAGCTCGCCGCACTGCGCGGCCTGTATGTCACTCGCTCGACATCGCTACTAGAGCGACGCAACCTTAGCCGCGTCCAGACGCAGGGCAAGGCCCGAAATAACGGCGCTCGAATTCGGAAAGCGGCACATCAGTTAATGCTGGCTTCATCTGTGCGACATCCAGCTCGATAGAATCGAAGGCGATGATCGGAACCCCGGAAGGGGGTACATCATCAACAAGGAAAGCGGCGTCGGATTTCTCCGAGTTGGCATGGAGGACCCACAACTCTTGCGTAACAAGTAGTCGAGTTCGGGTTCTATTTTGCAAGCCAGAAACGCCATGAGCACGGTCGCTGCCGACTATGTGTTCGCTGGGTTTCCGGCATTGCGAGTCAAGCACGTAGCCCAGGCTAACCTGGTCCAAGTAGCGAGTGTTCCAGACATCCTTTGCTAACTGCATTTTTTGGATCGCGATTTTTACGGTGAACGGCGGAAACGCAGCGACGCCGAAACGCTAGCCGCCCACGGTGCCTCCAGTCGTTGAGGATCTGAAGAACAAGGCCAAAGAGCGCGGGCCGTGGAAACTTGTTCCTACGGGTGGAGTCATGATTAACCAACCTGGAATACGCGGCGCTGCGGACCTGCTGGAGCCTGGAAATCACGCGAGATACGTCGACTGCACGGCGGCGAACACTGGCAATATAGAGAATCTTGCCCATGGTCGACACAGACGAGCAACGCACTAGGTGTTTGCAGCAGCTGCTGAACGACTAGATTCGCAGCGCCTTTTCGATTACCGAACCGGTAGTCGCCAACAGCGACGCCCACAATAATCAAAACCACCATCTCGCACGATGACGAAGACTACATCCCAACGGCTACAAACGGTGGACGTCCGGGGCATCCAAACCGCGCCCCCAAATCCTCACCGCAATGGACAGCACCAATCCCGATACGGCCCACCCACCACCAACAATCGGATAATCCTGGTGGACCGGGACGCCGGGGGAGGGTGCCTTTGCGGTGGCCGTACAGCGGCTACACGGGAGAAGAACAAATAGCAGCTTCGCGATTACGCAAGCCCGGCTGGGGGATCCTGCCGCATCCACCACGTCAGGCGTGTGCAGGCGCAACTGGCGCAGTCAACGTCACGCCACACGGACCACGTCCAGTCACTTTAGGCTGGGACCAAGACAAATTCGTTAGTCATCTCCGACGGCCTACCCTGCGAAAGCAGGTCATCTAAAACTTCAGACATTTTCTGCGTCGTAGACGCAACATCACCTCAATCTCAATGTTGTGGAGGCAGAACCCCTGATAGCCCTATCCCTTCTCGGGGTCAGCTATCCCCGCAGCATTCCCCTAACACGTTGTTCGCGGTGGGCAGCTGAAATTGAGCGAAGTTGCTTAGAACCAACTGCAGGTCCACTATGGTGCGCCGGACCCAGGAAGAGGCTGCTAAACTGGGTCGATTCCTGCGCCGATATCCCGGGACAGCTTTCGAAATCCAGGTGCCCGTAGCACGGGCTCTAAGCGGTCGAGGACAAGCTTGTCAGGTATACCGCCCAGGCTATACACCGCACACCACTTGCGCTTCCGACAACGGATAGCGTTGTAGCGAAGGAGGTTCCAGTACCAAAAAGATCAGCTGGCTTAGGCCACAAGAGAACAAGGCCACTGAACCAGGGACCTTGCTGAAGTACTCGCTCCACAGCACACACACATCACGCTGACGTTACCTAGCAGAAGTCGGTTGGCCTTAAGGATAAGGATATCATCCACAGCAAAGCCGGATTACCGGTAACTTACCGTCGATGGACAGCATTCGAATCGCGTCGCCGAAGGCTGCGCCTACCAATGGAATCGACTACGATGCCTACATCGTTACCACAGATACATTCCCGCATCCACTGAGCCCAGCCATCAGTCAACGCCAGCAACATGCAGACGCCGAACGACGAGACGTAGTCGGTTGCGATTTCCATCCCCCGGCACAACAACGGCGGTAACTTCAGTCGATACTCACCCTTGCTTAGCAGCGGATCAAGAAAACACACCCGGAGGAGCAAAATTTCTATGAAAAATTTGTCGGAAACATCGTCCTTATTATTGTACACTATCCCGGGTGACCAGGAAAGATATTTATATGACATAGGCTTTCATGTATTCTTCAATTGGAATCTGTAGTTTCCGCACTAGACAGACTGGCGATCTCGGATCACTGCGTGGCGATATCTTCTACCGACGATGGCTTATTAAAGTTGATGCCGTCATTCTGAAACAGCGCACGCTGCACCTTGCCAACGATGACGATATGGACCGTCGGGGTGTCTGCCGATATCCTCAGTGCACAAGTAGACCATCACGAGAAGACGGGCTCTAGTGTGAAACGTCTTTCTAGTACCTCAAGCAACATGATGTCCTGAGTCATCCTGTAGTGGCCGCAATCGAAACTACCGCATTGGCGTGGATGTTGTACCTAGCGTCTTACAGGGCCAGCATATTGCTCGATGCCCTGGTGTGGATGCCGCGGATGTGTAGCCAGACCGCGCGCAGCACATTGTACTCGCCGTAGAAGATGCACCTTGAGCACGACGTCCCAGTTTCGGACATAATCTCATGTGAAAGGTGTCGTCGCGCAGGATCCCAGAGTTGCCCCCCTCCCCCCGTGCACAGAACCGAATTCAGTCAGCACGGGTTTGGTGGATAATGTTAGCCGCACCGCCCTCGGTGGCAGTCTTGGACAAGTTGACCAAGGGGAGTTATGTCGTTGTTACAACCGGACAGCCACCCACGTCCCGAATCTCGGCAACAACATGGTTCAATCCAGCGCCCTTACCTCACCGAGGTCCCTGACGACCACACTAGCGCCCTCCCAGGTAAGGGTGCGAGGTATGCACACCCCAGTCCCCTACCGGCTCAGGTGACAACGATGACACGATCTTGCACTCCGCGCATCAGTTTTCCCTCTGCGAAAGCTCTTGGGGGCAAACAGCAATCAGAACAACCTGCGAGCCAACTTAAAGGTAAAGGACCGCTCGGTGTACGGCGGGTAGATGATGCTCGAGAAATCGGGGCGAGTAGGCTTGGTCAAAACCGACTTGCGGTGGCTGAACTCATCGAATCCCCACTTACCATGGTAGGCACCGATACCCGACGCGCCGACACCGCCAAACGGCAGCTTGGCCGTCAACACCTGAATGGCTAGGTGGTTGACCAGCATGCCACCCGCCGATACCTCCTCAATCACCCGAGCACGGGTTTTACGTGATTTAGTGAATAGGTATGCTGCCAACGGCTTAGGTCGCGCGTTAATGAAAATTATTGCTTCGTCCAAGGATTGGACAGTTAGCACCGGAAGGATTGGTCCGAAAATCTCTTTTGTCATCAACGGACCTTCTAGATCAGGATCGACGACTACGGTGGGCTGGATGCGCAACGTCGACGCATTACACTTACCACCCACGGCTACCGCACCCTTTCCTCCAACCGCGGATTGCACCTCTGCGAGATAACCACACAACCGGTCGAATTGGCGCTGGTTGACGATTCGCATGCCGCTTGGATCGTCCTGGGACCGGAACTTGGTGATAGCGAGGCAGATTTTGTTGACGAGTTCGTCGCGAATCGTCGCGTCGGCCAACACGTAGTCGGGTGCCACGCACGTCTGACCGGCATTCAAGATTTTTATCCAGGCGATACGCTTGGCAGCCACGTCGATGTCGGCATCGGCCGCCACGATCACCGGACTCTTGCCACCTAGCTCGAGGGTGACCGGGGTAAGATGCGCCGCCGCGCCTTCGTAGACCTCGCGGCCGATCTCGGTGCCGCCGGTGAACATCACACGGTCTAGGCCCTGTGCGATCAGCTCCTGACTAACCGCGCCACCGCCCTCGACCACCACGATCGCGTCGGTGTCCAGATAACACGGAACGAGCTCGGCCATCAAGTGTGCCGAGGCGGCCGCGATCTCTGACGGCTTGAGCACCATCGTGTTTCCCGCCGCGATAGCCCCAACTGCCGGGGCCAGCGTCAAGTAGAACGGATAATTCCAGGCGCCGATAATCAGCACAGTCCCATACGGTTCGTATTCCACCCAGCCGCGGCCAGGGAACTGCGAAACCTCGAGGAGTCGGTAAGTGCGACGCATCCACTTACGCACTTTTTTGGCCGCATACTTCGCTTCGCTGACAGTCGTTGCGATGTCGACGATAAATGCCTCAACCGGATTGCGGTCCAGATCGTCAGCGAGCGCCTGGGCGATCGCGCCCTCGTTCTCTGTCATCAGCGCTTGCAGCGCACGCAACTGCTGCGTGCGCCAGTCGACGCTACGGGTACGGCCGCTGGCAAACGTCTGACGAAGCCGAGCCACGATAGCCGCACTATCTACCGCCGGTGGGGCGTGCGGGGGGACCTCACTCTTGGACACGACATGTCTTCTGCGCGACTGATTCGGTGATCACCAGAGCACTTCCTTCCCGCAGCTCCCTACCGCCCTCCGCGATAGCGCTCATCAGTGCTAGCGGCGATCCTAGTCACCTGGTTGAGCCAACATAGGAAGATCCAGCCCGGATCTCCCCGAAGCGGGCCTTCAGAACCCGCGGCACAAGTCTCGGATAAGCGGGCCAAGAGTCAAGACTTGTGCTGCGAACTTCGCTGGCCACTGGTTACAATGTCCCAGGAATCGTCCGTGGTGCGCACCATTACAACCGCTGAGCGATCACAAACTCGGGAAACGCATCTTTGTCGTCGGCCATCGGCACGCCAACGACCCAGCGACCCACTCGGCGCATCTCGTCCGGCGTGCTTTTAGCGGTAGCCCGCCAACCGTAGCGGTTGAGCCAGTCGGCAACAACTGCCCGACTTTCATCGTGGTAGATCAGCTCCTGCACATCGACAGCTTGTTCTAAGCCAAGCGCATCGGCAACCCTTCTGAACTGCATCTGTATTTGTTCGTGCCACTCATCGCCGTGTAAGGGCCAGGTTTCGACCGCAATCCGACTGTCTACAGCGCTGAGCCCACCGATTTCGGTAAACAGCCCGTTCTGGGCGGTGGCAGGCAAGTACATCAACAACCCCTCGGCCAACCAAGCCGTTCGAGCTGACGGGTCAAAGCCCGCAGCTCGCAGCGCAGACGGCCAATCCTTACGCAAGTCGATGGGCACCTCACGACGATCGGCCGCGGGTGTTACACCGTTTTCGGCCAACGTCGTGGACTTATAAGCCAACACCTTAGGCTGATCGATCTCGTATACAGTGGTGCCAGTCGGCCAATCCAGCCGATAAGCGCGGGAATCTAATCCCGACGCCAAGATAACGAACTGGCGGATTCCATCGATGACAGCGTTGTTGAAGTAGGTGTCGAAGAAGTTCGTCCGAACTGCTTGGTAGCTACGCATGTGCTCGACCATGACCGCGGCTGTAGCATCGATGGCTTCCACCTTGGCCGCCATCGACGGGTCAAGCATGGCTTCCCACACAGTGCTGGCACCGGTATTGATCACCAGCAGTTTGGCATAGGGGTCACGGATCAGCGCGTCTGGCCTATCGGTTTCGACGGCTCGGGCAGCGGCCACCATCACCGCGGTAGTGCCGACGCTGGTCTTGATATCCCAAGTGTCGTCGTGGGTTCGCATTGTGCTCATTGCGTGCTCTCGTTTTATGACTAAGATCTTACTACATTCTGAACTCGCCGGCTAGGACTTCCTGTGTCTACGACCAACCAAGCCGAGCCATCACATCCCAATTGTTGACGCTGAGCGCCAGCAAGCTCCCACGGTGGTTGGCCAACCACCGTGCAGAATCTGATCAGTCAGGCTTATGGTAGGCGAGCTCTGGGACGTTGACGTTCAAACCGAGCCGGTCTCGCATGCGCGACCAACGCTGCGGGTTGGCGCTCGAATTCAAGCCGAACGGATCGGAAGCGACCCGACTGCCCAGAGCACTAAGAGTGGTGACTATCTCGAAGAGGCGGTCAACAGTATCACCGGACAAGTACGGCAGCAAACCCTCGGCTAGCAACGCGGTTGGTTGGGAGTAGTAAAATACGGCCGCGGCTAGTGCGGCCGGCCAGGCATCAAGCAGATCCACCGGGACCGGAGAGGACTGAACGGTGGGCATCGCACCATGCGACTGCAGAATTCCCCTCTCGTATTCGACCGCTCTGGACGGGCCAATCGCGTAAACCCCAGCACCGAGCAATATCACCTACCTGCCGAATGCCAGCAGAGACGAAAGTACTCGTCAAAGAAAACGACATGGGTGTACACCGTCCGGTAGTCACAGCTAATCCGAGTCACCCGTTGCCCGTGCTCATCGCCGTCCCGTCGGGCCGAGTTCGCGTCGGCTAGCCGGACCCACGCTTGACCGACCAACGCCACCAAGATACGGGAGAACGGGTCACGAATCAGCGGATTGGCGCCAGACACTTCCACCAACCGTGAAACGGCGCCCCCCCCTGAACGCGGTGGCGCTCACGGTTTCGGTAATCATCCAGGCACCACCAGTGCTACGCAACTACGGCAAGTCGTGGAGCCCGGTCATGTCGTTACCACGGTACAGAATTAAGTCTAGTAAGACTATAAGCATTTTGTGTCACGCATCACTATCGAGCAACCGAGCCTGCCAGCTAGGCGTTGGTCTGCCAGAGTGCACCGCTTAGCAGCTGGCGCAACGTCTCGGTGACAACCTCCATCTCTTCAGGGCTGTGCAGATAGCCTGCCATACGACCCCACGCCGCACAACACTACTAGCAAGGTCTCAGTCAATGAATTAAGCATCGATGTAGCTGGCAAGCTCGCCACACTCGATGGCATCATTGACGGCCCAGTTCAAAAAATCCCGGCTAAGCCGCACGGCATCATTTTCAGTGCGACCTCAATTCTGGATGCCGCTGTGATTCCAGCACATTAGTGACGAGGAACGCCGATGCGGACGGAACGGAGGATGAGCGGAATGCGCTTGCATCGCCAGGTGGATGAATACCGACACTCGTCTAAGCACGGTCTTCTCTCGCTTAGCCTGGTTGATGATGGCCGCGGGTTTAGTCTACCACCTCGCGGTACAGCGCCCACTTACTGGAAAATAATTGTAGTGATTGATCGCGAGGCGAGTCAGGTCAGCACGGACCGCAATCACCTGAAAAGTCGCCCCGTCATAATCAATAACCACGTTCACTCAACACTTCACGAGCGACGTGCACAATACGCTTGCGTGTATCGTTGACCTCCGCCGCTGGGGGACAGCCTGGCTTACGACTCAACCTAGTACAGTAGTGCTAAAGTTTGCCACCATCGCCACGATGCAGCATCACGCGTTAGGCCGCCGAACTTGCCGGACTGGTAGTCGTCAAGCGCTTCGATCAATTCAGCACAAGAGTTAATCACAAATGGTTCGCAGTGAAATACCGACCGGCGAGTCGGCAGCGCAGCCAGCATTAGCACGTTGTGCAATATGGATTTGGTCCGCCTTGACGCCGACGGTGATTCGATCGCCGGGTCCGAGAACGACCAATTGACCCTGGTTAACCGGGCCGAGACACCCGTTGTCGAACAACACACACCAATGCATCCCCGTCCGCGAGAAGCTCAACGGGTTATAACTATGATTTCTTCTTTGGTGACCCCACTGGCCGGCGGTGGTGTAGGTAATGATGGAAATATTCGTCGCTCTGGGTATATTATCGTCACGATAAATCGGACATGGGGGTTGTCTGGTTCGCAGATGATGCGTCCGGCGGGACCGTCGATGACCTGAACCACAACGAAATTAAAGTGATCATGTGTCTCCCTGGGAAGGGCCTAATCGTCTGCTAAATCTAAGTGCGCACCTGATCGCGGCTCCGCATGGTGAACACCATATACTAAGATGTACTCGAAGTCCGGTGTGCACTGAGCCGCCTAGGCGTATCCATCTCGTGTTTCAAAGGCCCGGGAGACTTTCTCCTCGAACTTCTCAAATGCGACGGAAAACTCGCCACAGAGAACAGCGCGGTAATCACGCAAGCACGTGGAAAATGTTAGCTAGGAGGATTTTGCTTGGCGCAATTCGATCGCACATCCGGTTTCCGTGTGCCGTTACATCTCATCTCCTGGGTGTAGCCTGGCTAGAGACCATCATCAGTCCCGGGCACCATCGCGGGTAAAGCCAACAGGGAGAGTTAATGTAATGACAAGCAACCGAAAAGCGATCCTCGCCGGTGGCTGTTTCTGGGGAATGCAAGAATTGATCCGCCGACAGCCCGGTGTGATATCGACCCGGGTTGGCTACAGTGGCGGCGACACACCCAACGCGACATACCGTCATCACGGCATGCACGCCGAAGCGGTCGAAATCATCTATGACCCAGCGGTGATTGATTATCGCACACTATTGGAATTCTTCTTCCAAATCCACGATCCGACAACACGAAATCGGCAGGGTAACGACCAGGGTACCAGCTACCGGTCGGCCATCTTCTACCTCGACGACGAGCAAAAGAGAGTTGCACTAGACACAATCGCCGACATCGAGGCTTCCGGCCTATGGCCTGGCAAGGTAGTGACCGAGATCAGTCTCGCTAAGGACTTTTGGGAGGCCGAGCCTGAGCACCAGGACTACCTGCAGCACTACCCCAACGGGTACACCTGCCACTTCATTCGCCACAACTGGAAGCTGCCAAGATGAACCCCGTAGACGCCAAAACGACAGCGGATCGATTAGGACCCCAGGCGGTCAGCGCCGACGCACAACCACCCTGCTCGCCATTCTTGGTGGTGTAAGCTAGCCTGTGCGAACGCTGTCGTTCACGAGGCGCCGTAGTAGCATCTTATTTTTCATCTTATAGTCCCGTGGTGGTATATAGTGAAGCAGCACAACACCGTGCTAAACACAACATCCATCTCCATGTTGGCAAATGAGCCGATACCCCTCTACACACAGCGGCTCGTGTTGCCACTGAACAGGATCCACGCGAAGAAGAAACGGCTTGTGTTCGACGTACCCCTGTGGCTCGAAGCACTCCGACCACGGAAGGCTCGTGGATTTGCGGCACAATGCTCATCAAGATCGAATCCTCTCGAGAACTGGCCCATCCGCTAAGTTTATACGCAGAATGATAGACGCGACGAGCGGCGAAATCGATGACTATCCTGGTCCATTGGACTTCCAAGCTAGTCGCCTAGCGCAGCGCAAAGCCAGGATCAGCACCTGGCCTTTGTCGGCCTCATAGACGAAGCCTGGCCAGCCCCTCGAAGACCCGACCTAGAGTAGCCGCGGTGGAATGGGGTCGCCGCAGTTCGTCGAGTGCCACGCTAAAAACCGCGTGCATAATCACCTTGATAGTGATCCGATTAATCGACAACAGTGTGGCAAGAGGCTGTTCTTCAGTCCAGTTCTGTTCTCCCGCAGAGGTTCTTCTTCGAAGATGCGCACGTGATTCTTCACGCTCGTGCCGTGAAACGACGACACACCCGTCCTGCCGTAAGTCGGAAGCCTAGTATGAATAATGTCGCGACTGCAGCAAGCCTGGCGTTCAACAGTCTATCGCGAAAACACAGCAATACCTCGGACCTGTAATACCTTCGGGAGTCGGTACGCAGGAAAATCTACCCAGGGTCCATAGCTATCGCTAAGGTCAGCACTCAGACTGGGTACAGCGCCATACTGTACAACCTCCCGGTTCTAACACGATATCCCTGTGTAGCCAAGCCCGACAGGGGACTCAAATGCCCCGAAGGACGTTCCGTCAATGACTTCAACAACATTTCACGTGCAACGTGGTTCTGTTCTACACCAACCCTTTTCGGCATCAGCTGCTAGACAACCTCACCACCTCGATCATAGAGCGTTAATACCGAGCGAGCACAGCCATCGACATCATCCGCCACGCGAGTCTCTCGAAACACAAACTCTGCAACCAGTTCGTTAGCAAAGATTTAGAGTGCTTCTGGAGTTACTGCTGGCCGGCGTCGAAAAGCTCGGCGACAGCAACCAGGCAGCGGTCGATTTGAAAGCTAATTGGCATAACCAGATTCGTCAGGAGGTCAAGACCTACGTCGGATATATCGAGTCTACAAAAGTGATGATAGGGGTCAATTAACCAGCGACATGGTCGCCTACCATGCACCCCGAGTGTTTCCACACAGACATCAAAAAACTGCTTTGGAAGATGCTCCAATTCCAAAGACGAAATGCGACGAAGTCGACGAAGTCTTCGTAAAGGTTGATTTCTGCGTGATCATCAACTCAGATTAAGTCCGATTAATGGAAAGTTTCCTGCACAGACACCGGCGGTCACGCAGAGCCACGAAGCGTCGGGCATGATTGCGAAACCAAGCCCCGACGTGACGGGTTAGGCGGAGAACTGGTCGGGTTGTAGTACCGCAAGGAATACGGCGGGTGCTGCCGGCGGGGCTACGTAACGAACTGCACGCGAATCCAGTTAATGGTGTTCGCTTACAACGGCGCATGGAACGAATACACCGTGGCAATGCGCGGAATGTCGGCACTGCCCGTGCAGGTCTGATACGCCGGCTCGTGTTGTGTGTTGGTGATTGTTGTAGCGTGTGATTGTGTGGGGGGGTGTCTGTGGTTTTGGTTTCGGTGAACGGTGTGGTGTGTTTGTTGTAGCTATTGCTGTAGGTGGGGATTGCGGTTTCGAGGTTGTTGACATCGGTGAACGTGTTGTGGCCGGTGGTGGTGAAAAAGATTTCGGTTATATCTCAGCCGTGAGCAGCTTGTCGGTGTGAAGTGCAGTCTGGCTTGCTGGTTATTGTCTGGCCAGGTCCGGCTGCTGGGGGTTTGTGTGTGGCGTAGTTGTTTTCCAACAAGGAATTACGCGAAACCGTGGCCAACGACGAGATCCGTCTAGCGTTCGTGCATGTCAAACTGCCACTAATTCCCAACCTCACGGTTCCACGCTAACACACTCGACGACAAAGGTCGGGCGGAAATTACCAGAGTTCTTGGTCAGCGCGCACAAGCCCAAGTAAGGTTGGAGTCAGCATTCGGGTTTTACGATCGGTATATCTGGTGTCTGCTCGGCGCCGGGCTCTGACACGTGCCAAACTCCATGGTTATCATACCGTTTGCTAGCAGCGATTTCATCGCCGCGCTGTCGACGGGACGTGAGAGCAGAAACCCCTGCGCACGGTTACAACCTAACTCCATCAGCACCTGCGCTGCTAAGGCAGTCTCGACGCCTTCAGCGACAACTTCGAGTTCAAACTCTTTGGCTAACGCCATGATCGCGCGCACGATCGCTAGATCACTTGCATTGCTTCCTAGTTCGGTGACGAAGCTCTTGTCGATTTTGATGGTGTCCACCGGCAGGGATTTCAAATGAGTCAGCACGCTGTAACCGGTACCGAAGTCGTCGATAGCCAGGTGCACTCCGACCTCCTTGAGTCCGGCAAGTGTCTTGCGGGTGGCATCGATGTTTTGGACCACCACATTCTCAGTGATCTCCAGACACACCATGCTGCCTTCAAGACCGAACTCGTTGAGAGTGCCAGCCACGTTGTCGACGAAACCTTCGGCGACCAACTGTACTGGCGAGACATTAATGCGCAACAGCGCATCAAGTCCTATGCCGGCTGAGCGCCATCGACTGAATTCCGCACATGCCGAGCGCATCACCATCCGGCCCAGCTTGCCTGCTAGATTAATCGATTCGGCCACTGGGATAAATGAGTCGGGAAATAGCAACCCCCGCGTCGGGTGCTGCCAGCGCACCAAGGCCTCGGTTCCCAAGAGCTTGCCGGTACGCATGTCTACCTCGGGAAGGTAGTGCAGCACCAGGTCAGTATCGATCATCCCTGCTAAGTGCAGTTCAACCTCAGTTCTCAGCGTATGCTGTGCACTGATCCCATGGTCGAGAACCACGACCTTGCTCCCGCCGCTTTTCGCCGACAGCGCCGCGTGATCAGCCCAGCGTAGCAGATCCGACGTGGTATCCCGTCCCGGGAGACCGATGGCAACACCGATGCTGACGGTGCGGGTAAGTATTTCGCCGTCGATCACCACTTGCTTTTGAAGCCGCGTCTGCAAGCGATGGGCAAACGACTCTGCAACATCAACCGATACCGGCTCAGCGGGCACTATGACAAACTCGTCTCCGCCGAAACGGGCAATAACCGTTGGGATTTCGGAGGCCTCACGCAGTCGGTCGGCGAAGACCTCGATCAGCCGGTCACCGGCATTGTGACCTAGGTAATCGTTAACCGCTTTGAGCCGATTGAGGCCAAGGAACAGCAACGTCACCGGGCCGCGGTGATCGTCGGCCAGCCTCTCATCAAGGTGTGCGATCAGGGCTCGGCGATTCAACAACCCGGTCAGATCATCGTGTTCGGCCAAGTAACGCAATTGTTCTTCGGCAACGATGCGGGCCTGCAGCTGGGCAAAAAGAGTTGCGATCGCCTGCAGCGCACGCAACTCATCGGCGTGCCATTCCCGGTCGCCGTACTTGACGAATCCAAGGACGCCGGTGGTGATCTCTCCGGACAGCAACGGCACACACGCCAGGGAAACAGCCGGCACAGCGGTGCCCTCCTCGATGCGACGCTGATATTCAGCATTGGCCGGCTCGGGCCGCAAAACCGCCGGTTCTTTGAGATACTCGGCCATCGCAAAAATCGTGTCGGCGTCGGCAAAATACACCACACCGATCGGGTCGGGATCAGGCACGTAGTCGCGCGGAGGCCATTCCACAACCAGCTTGGTCGCATGAATGTCATGGTCATTGTGACGAAGAAAGCTCACATCGACGCCGAAATGTTCCACCAGAATAGCCAGTACCCGTTCGCCGATCGGTACCGCGGTGACCGCTGTTGCAGCCATTAACTTCGAGGCCACCGCAGTGACGAGTTCGTCCAGGGACCGGGTCATGATCTTACCATAACCGCTTAGCCCGACAGCAACCGGATGCGCTCAAAACTTCGGCGGCTCCGCACCGACACGGGCCCTGCGACAGTCAATCGCAACACCAACACGAGGGAGTGATCGACCGGGAGATTCTTTTCCAGACACTGGTATTGACGTGCGCAGTCTCGAAATGGATTGGCATCAGTTGGCTGCGTTCGACGTGCTTCGTCGTACGGACGTTATGGAACTCCTCGCGCAGTGGAACGTCGGCGCTGCGCTGGGCCAAGACACCCATGATCGCGTGGTGGCTAGTTCGGCCCTCGCAGTGATCTCGGTGCCCGGGAACGCGTTGGCGGACTACGCTCGTGGTGGGTCGGCTGTCGAGGCGATATGGATCGCCGCGCAGCGACATGGGTTCGCAGTGCAGCCGATTTCGCCAGTGTTCCTCTACGCGCGCGATGTCGACGAGCTACAAGCATTATCTGCACAGTTCGCCGATGAATTGGGCCAATTGGGCAGCGACTTCCACAGTCTGGCGCGTATCCCGGTCGATCACTCCCTCGTGTTGGTGTTGCGATTGACTGTCGCAGGGCCCGTGTCGGTGCGGAGCCGCCGAAGTTTTGAGCGCATCCGGTTGCTGTCGGGCTAAGCGGTTATGGTAAGATCATGACCCGGTCCCTGGACGAACTCGTCACTGCGGTGGCCTCGAAGTTAATGGCTGCAACAGCGGTCACCGCGGTACCGATCGGCGAACGGGTACTGGCTATTCTGGTGGAACATTTCGGCGTCGATGTGAGCTTTCTTCGTCACAATGACCATGACATTCATGCGACCAAGCTGGTTGTGGAATGGCCTCCGCGCGACTACGTGCCTGATCCCGACCCGATCGGTGTGGTGTATTTTGCCGACGCCGACACGATTTTTGCGATGGCCGAGTATCTCAAAGAACCGGCGGTTTTGCGGCCCGAGCCGGCCAATGCTGAATATCAGCGTCGCATCGAGGAGGGCACCGCTGTGCCGGCTGTTTCCCTGGCGTGTGTGCCGTTGCTGTCCGGAGAGATCACCACCGGCGTCCTTGGATTCGTCAAGTACGGCGACCGGGAATGGCACGCCGATGAGTTGCGTGCGCTGCAGGCGATCGCAACTCTTTTTGCCCAGCTGCAGGCCCGCATCGTTGCCGAAGAACAATTGCGTTACTTGGCCGAACACGATGATCTGACCGGGTTGTTGAATCGCCGAGCCCTGATCGCACACCTTGATGAGAGGCTGGCCGATGATCACCGCTGGGTAAAAGAACTAGCCCGTAGGGGAACCGCCTCGCTGGGGGGTGTTTGTCGCACCACTAGCGCACCACGTCAGACAGGCGCGGAATGCGAGCACCGAAGATGTCGATCAACCTAACAGCCTGTAAGGCGACCTGGTTGGTTTCGGAGATTATGCCGGCGTCGGCCATCACGGTCACGTCGGTCAGATTGTGAGCGGTCTTAAGGCATTGATGACCGGCACCATCATGGTGGTCTCAGTCCGGTTGCCCTCGAACGCCGCGACATTGAGCGGCAACCCGATAGCGTCGGTGAACAACCCCAGGATGATTTGTGGATCCAGCCGGCGTTCGTTCGAGAACCCAGGCTCGCGGAACCTGTCCTCCACATCTGTCTTGAAGTACAAGACTGTCGCGTCGTAGAGCACCAGTCTGGCTGGACTTAACTACGTATGAGCCGCTCACGCGGTCAAAAGTTGCTCTCGGAATTCAGGTTGAGCAAAATTGGCAGGAGTTGATTCGGTGTCCAGTAGGCCACCGAATCAACTCCGGTCTCCGTGAGCACTCGTAATGCATCGACCTTGCTTATCGGTTCAATGACGCGTACCGTTGCCAGGTCACGAAACACCCTGATAACCGCCACCGGTGGCATCGAAACCCCAGCCACCCCGTAGTCTGACACGACGCCTCCCACAGGTGCGCTGACCTCGACGCCACGATCTGTAACAGGGAGCCGGCCGACCCGCGACGATCCAAGCCTTTGCTGACCGGCCGCCACACCTTGGTTAGCCGCGGCCTTGCACACCCTCTAACTCAACTTCTGCGTGCACAGAACCTAAGCGCTCACTCTAGCGCGAACCCCGCCATGGTGACCAAGACAATCTACACAGCCGTAGTCCCCGAGGCCATCTTCATGGTGCGTGCATACGCTACCACCACACCCTAAAAACCTTCAATTTAGTGCCCACATTACGTCCCGCCACCGAAGAAAACAACAGTTCACAATTTTCACGCACCGACCACCGAAGAGTGGCAAAAGTCAGGTGATACGCCGGCTCGTGTTGTGTGTTGGTGATTGTTGTAGCGTGTGATTGTGTCAGAGATTAGCGCTGGCAGTGGCGGGGTGTGTGAAGTTGCTTTCCAGGGTGCGTTGGGTCAGATCCGTGTACAACGCCAGAGTAAATTGCGAAGTGCCACAGACAAATACACAAATTGTTTGTCCCTTAGCGAGGAGGTCGTAGAGTAAAATGCCGGCAGTCATATCGTATTGTCCACCATACCGGCGGCCCACCGGATGTCGGACCGCCGAACTGCTAGGTATGCTACGCTTGGGTCAGCTAGGGGGGCATCGAGGCACATGATATTTGGGGGCAACCGCTGCTTGTGGGCGACTGCGGAGAGTCGACGATTAATGAGGTCCAGCTACAACAGGATTGGTTGCTGGATAGTCCTACATCAAGATACAACTAAGGCAGGCTACGCCACAGCCGAGGCGGACACCAGGGTGGACGGCGTGTTGAAGTCCACTAGCATCACCCAGGCAACTTGGCGGCGGGTCCGTTGTGCCCGGTTGTCGCCAACACCGGTGATGAAGACGAAGGTGCTTCGTTAGTCTAAAAGTGTGCGCGACACCGCTGATTCATTGACTGCGTGTCGTTATCGATGCCTACAGTTCCGGTGATGGAATCGGCTACGTTGGCTCGCAACCGGCCTACCTTGGGTCGGAACACACCGACAACGACACCGTCTAAGCCGAGAAGCTCGTCGACGAGATTATCGACGGCCGGTTCCAGCCGGCTACCCCGACCAGGGGCAGGTGAGTCTGATCACGGAAAAGTCGCTGGTGTCGCTTTTGACTAACTGGGCTGTCGCCATCGGCGGAATAATGATGTCGTGGCATCCCCTAGTAGAAGCTTAGGCCTAGAACCGCGTTCATCGTGATCGGCACGACGATTACAGTAAATCACATGCCTACTACCTGGGGCTGCTATCCGATCGGAAGGTCTAGCACACACGCTGCGATCAGCGCGGTCACCACTGTATCGATCCCGGCCCCGGCCGAACCACCCGAGCCGGGTCTGTACCGCGTCAATGATGGCGGGTTGTGGTCGCCACAACGGCCAGATAGCCGATTAGTAGCAGGCTAACTGCGGACACGACCCTCCTTGCTAAGGACGAGGTTCTCCTCGTGTAAGATGCATTCGGTCGACTTCTTTTCTGGGCTATCGGCTGCTCAGACGTCGAACAGTACACACGCACAGCATTATCGTGTGAATGTGTCTTCTGTCTATGCTGCTCACGTCGCTATCCGGCGAATCGGTACAGTCTCGCTGATAAATGTGGCACCAATCCACCGTCGGCATCCACTCGTTCTTCGACATAAGCGAGGTCGCCACCTTCGACGATACCGTAAAGCCGTTTGGCGCCGCCGACGAGCACACCGGATTTGCTGCATGCCAGGGCATCGGTGACCAATTCCCACGATGATGCGTTGCGTGGCCGCCCGTAAAACAATTCTACGTAACCAGACGAATGGGCTAACAGCAATTCGATCGCCTGGGATTCGGTAGGATCGTATGGGTCGCTGACAAAACGCCAGAAACCCGTCTCACGTAAGCCAGTTTCCTGATACTCGCCGGCATCGTCTAGCCGCCAGGACCGGGCTTCCCAATTCAGGTAGTTCCCACCGTTGTGCGAGACCACGATTTGCTGGCCGAAGCGGTAGTCGCCGTTGGGTCCACGGCCCTCCCCTTTGCCGCGCCACACACCGACCAGCGGCAGCAGTGCCAGCAAAGTGCTATTGAGGTTAGCGCCTTCCCGCAGATTCGCGGTGTCGGAGGGAACTGGCAAGTCGTCGAAATCCGGGATGTTGCGGGCTGCGCTTACCGTAGACCGCTTGGCCGCTTGAAATATCTCAGCAGCCGTACACTTGCCGGAGTCCGCAGGATTGCCCGCTCCGTCACGGACCTCGTCGGAGGTCACGTATGCCGCTCTCCCCCACAAGTGGGTGTGGATACCTCCCACTTGTGGGGGAGAGCCACCACCCCAGCACTGCGTTCTGCACCGCTGCCGGCGCAGGTCACGACTCGTCAGTGATGAGCCGGTACAGCGTATAAAGCGTGAACCATGATATAACTACCACTGCCACAACCAGCATGATCTCGAAGAAGAGTACCACGGGGCGAGTCTATTCGTCTTATTGGTTGGTGGTGGCTTTCGGGGCAGGTGTGTCGGGCTGGTCAGGCGATCTTGACGTCGACCTTGTGGATGCCTGCCTTCGAAGGCGACATCACGGCGTCGCCATTACCGCCTGAAGATAGCGCGCGCAGTGTCCAGGACCCCGGCGCGGCGAAAAACCGGAAGTCACCGGTGACCGAGGTGACCACCTCGGCCGTGAACTCGTTGGACGAATCCAGCAGGCGGACGAAGGCACCACCCACGGCTTGACCTTTGTGATCGACCACGCGGCCGGTGATCACCGTTTCTTTTTCGAGGTCGACGCTGGCGGGCAACGCCAGTTCTTGTTTAGGCCCAGAGAACATATTCAGCTTCCCAACTCGATTGGGACACCCACCAGGGAGCCGTATTCCGTCCAACTGCCGTCGTAGTTCTTGACGTTTTGATGTCCGAGTAACTCGTGCAGTACGAACCAAGTGTGGGATGATCGTTCACCGATTCGGCAGTAGGCGATTGTCTCCTGCAACCCATCTAGGCCGGCGTCGGCATACAGCTTGGCCAACTGCTCGTCGGATTTGAAGGTGCCGTCCTCATTGGCGGCCTTGCTCCAAGGTACGTTGATCGCACCGGGGATGTGGCCGGGTCGCTGGCTTTGCTCCTGGGGTAGGTGCGCAGGTGCCAAGAGCTTTCCAGAGAATTCGTCGGGGGAACGTACGTCAACGAGATTTTTGATCTTGATAGATGCTATGACCTCGTCCCGAAAGGCCCGAATAGTGTTGTTCGGTGCTGCAGCAGCGTAAGAGGTCGCCGGCCTGGTGACGGTGTCGGTGGACAGCGGGCGACCGTCGAGTTCCCATTTCTTGCGGCCGCCGTCGAGCAATTTGACTTTGTCATGTCTGTACAGCTTGAAGTACCAATACGCATAGGCCGCGAACCAGTTGTTGTTGCCGCCGTACAGGATCACAGTGTTGTCGTTGGAAATGCCGCGGTCACCCAGCAATTTGGAGAATTGCTGGGTATCGACGAAGTCGCGCTTGACCGGGTCTTGCAAATCCGCGCGCCAGTCCAACTTGACGGCGCCGGCGATGTGGCCGCCGTCGTAGGCGCTGGTGTCCTCGTCCACTTCGACGAAGACGATGTTCCCGCTGTCGAGATTGTTCTCGGCCCAGTCAGCGGAAACCAGGACATCAGAGCGTGCCATGGTACAGTCCTTTCACTCACCTTGGGGTGAACCAGGTGGTTCACCAGGGTTACGCGGAGCGGCGATGCGTCGGAACCAAACCACAACCGGGTAGAGCTGACAGCCCAGGCAGATGCCGAACGCTGCGTTGAGGAAGGCGGTCAATAATGCGGCCGCCGTAGCGATGACCCCCTCCAAGAAAGCGCCGCCAGCGAATCCGGCAACACCACAAACCGCGAAGACGAAGCCGAGCAGTTGGGCGAACTTTAGCGGTGGCACCGGTTCGCGCTCTTTCACCGGACCCAGCCGAGGCGCCACGAGGGCGGCGAACACCCGTCCGTACGGATGCCGGCGCGGGCCGCCGAGAGTGCCGATGGCAAAAACCACGGCCTGCAGGACCAACAGTAAAGCGGCCGCCAGTGGACTGAACACCGAAACGATCAGAACGGTCTGCAGAACTGCGGCCGTAACCCAGGCAGCAAATCGTGGTCCGCGAACATCGACGACTTCTACTCCGGTGGGGATTTTATTGATCGTCACTGTATCTACTCCTAGGTACTTCTGTTGCACGGAAAAGCGGGAGACAGGCCACGGTAGGGCTCCGAGTGCAGCGCGAAAGAGCCCGGCTACTTCAGCCAGCTACAGCAACAGCCCGTGATGCGGCACAGATCGACTGCGCGGCGCTTGGTGAGCCTGGGCTCGAGGCGGGTTGACACGTCGACCAGCTTACCTAATGACACGGTGATCAAGCCAACAATGGTTCGAGTGTGGACCGTAGGTCAGCGGCCTTGGGGACTCCCGACGTCCGGTACCGTTGCTGTCCGTCGGTATCGAAAATCAATGTGGTGGGCAGCGAGAGCACCGAAAATCGTTGCGCAGCAGCAGGATGAGCGCCCAAATCGATCTCGATATGGGCTACGTCGGGCAGATCTTTGCAGACCTGATCAACTACGTGACGGACCCGATCGCACGGTCCGCACCATGGCGCGCTGAAATGTACAATGGTCGGCCCGGTACGCGACAAGCTGAGGTCGGCGGTGTCTGCGCCGGCGCCCTGACCGGGCCCAGAACAAAATTCGTGAACGTTTCCTGAGTGCCGAGTGAACCACCACCCGGCAAAGACTGTCAGCATGCCCACCGTTATTGTCGTCACAATAACGGTAATCATGAGTGTTGCTCTCCCCCGCAAGCGGAAGGTACTTCCACCCACTTGTGGGGGTGTGCCCCCACTTCATCGCTTTGCTCTGCATCGTTGCTGGCGCACATCATGACTGCTTAAACCCGTCGAGGGTGATTGTTACCCCCCGTGTGATACCTTCAATGATCACATCCGAGCCACGTGCTCCCTCGCTGGTCGGTGCTACCCCGAACGGAAGCTTCTGGTCAGGCATCCTGGCGCTGAAGGCACGTAGCACGAGGTCTCGCTTGTCATCCGGAACGGGTTGGTTGGCGGTGTCGGGTCCGGTTGCGATGTCTGTAGGGGTAAACACCAGCGTCGCCTGGTCTTCAGGGGCGATGGAGAGGTCCACCAAGACGCTGACCCGGTGGTCGAAGTTGGCTGATTTCGGTGTGCCGCTGAGTACCAGCCCATGGCTGCTGGAGATCCCGGATTCAGTGGTACCGCCGGTGGCGTCGTTGGTTTCCCGGTGTGGTGCCTCGACCATGAGGTCGTTGATGCCTAGATACTGGCCCAGGTGCATCGAGTCGATGATGATGCGGCTCTCTAGCTTGTCTACCGGGAGCTTCGCATCGGGCTTGATCAGCCAGGACGCATAGGTTAGGTCGATCGAGTACATAGTGGCTTCGAGGGAGGCCTTGCCGACCATGGCGTGGTCGACTGCGTTGGCCTTGATTTCCAACTCGGTGTAGTGGTCCCGCATCGCCTGCGGGATGAACGGGAACGCCAGGATGGCCACAAATGGGTCTGACCCGAGATTGGCTGTGTTGCGCACGTTGACTGACAGGAGGTATTCGGCGTAGATGCTGGTTCCGTAATCGATGCCGAGGATACCGACAACAAGCACAGCCACGGTGACTACCGTTGCGATCACACTGGTTAGCACCTTGCGCATACGCATATTGTGACTTAGCTCTATGCAAGTTGCGTTTTTAACCATCTCCGACAACTGGCATGATTGCTCCCGCAATGCCTTGTCGTCGGGTCTATAGACACTTAGGTGGCACGTTATTGTATATACACCTAGCCGCATAGCCGCACCGCGCGTGTTGCTATCGATTTGGGAAATGCCTTTCCCGCGACGCTTAGAGTTGTTGGAGCTATGTATCCTGATCTCGGAGATACATCCGGACCCGGTGTGCCGTCGTTGTCGCTGCTGTCACACACCATGCGGACGACGCCGGCGGAATCGTCCTCGTTGTTTGAGGCTGGAGCCGAGGATGCCGTGCTCGTTGACGCGCGCTACGATCTATTGGCTGCACGCTGTCTGTGCTGTTTGCTGAGTGTGACGGGCCGGTTGGCCCTCGTCTTAGCGTTGGTGAGTGAAGGCCAGCTGGTGCTGATTAGGACTGCCTGGGGGGCTGGACGAGATTCTCGTGCCCAGTCCCGGTTCCGCGAAGATCGATACCCGGTTACGGCTGGTCTTCTGCTGCCGTGGTAGGCTTTCCGAGTCGGAGAGCGCGGGATAAAATCACTCTGGGCGAGCTTGTCATTGATGAAGGCGTATACACCGTATGACTGTTTTACCCCACACTGCACTTCACTTCCAAAGAGTTCGAGCTGCTGGAGTATTTTGGTGCGGTCCGCCGGCCAGGTGTTCACCCGTGCACAGCTGTTGCACGAGGTGTTTTGGCGGGACCCGGACTGTCGATGTGTACGTGCGTCAACTGTGGGCAAAACTTGGGCTCGAACATGAAGCGCTGATCGGTATGGTATGTAATGTGGATTATAAGGCGGTTCGGCCAGGCCTTGGCTGTGCGACGATCGCGGGGCCCTATTACCGGGACATCAAACCTGACGATTTTGATGACCTGATAATCGACCCGTTACGCAGTAAGTGATAGTGCTTAACTGGCGTTTCGCACTGTCCACCGATGAACAGCAGCGAGTGCGCGAAATTATTTCGGCAGCAACTGAATTCGATGAGATAGCACCCGTCGGAGAACGGGTGCTGCGGGAACTCGGCTACGATCGTACCGAGCACCTGCTGGTCACGGATTCGAGATCCTACGCACCGATGATCGGCTATCTCAATCTCAGCCCGTCACGTTATGCGGGCGTTGCTATGGCCGAGTTGGTGGTGCATCCGCGTGAGCGCCGTCGCGGTTTTGGCGCCGCAATGGGACGTGCAGCGCTGGCGAAGACCGCGGGGCGCAACCGGTTTTGGGCGCACGGCACGCTAGCATCGGCCCGGGCAACTGCGTCTGTGCTGGGTCTGATCCCGGTACGTGAAATGGTGCAGATGCAACGTTCTTTGCGAGCTGTCCCGGACCCGATGGTCCCCGATCAGCTGGGGGTGTGGGTGCGGACTTACGCGGGTACGGTTGATGACGCTGAGTTGTTACGGGTTAACAACGCCGCGTTCGCCGGCCATCCGGAACAGGGCGGTTGGACTGCAACCCAGTTGGCGGAGCGACGCAGTGAACCGTGGTTTGACCCGGCGGGCTTGTTCTTGGCTTTCGGTGATTCCTCAAACGACCAACCGGGCAAGCTATTGGGTTTCCACTGGACCAAGGTGCATGCAGCTCACCCGGGCTTAGGTGAGGTCTACGTCCTAGGCGTTGACCCGTCCGCTCAGGGCCGCGGCCTGGGACAGATGTTGATATCGATCGGCATTGCCTCGCTGGCGCAGCGGCTTGCCGGGCTTTCGGCCGAACCCACCGTGATGCTCTACGTGGAATCGGACAATGTCGCCGCGGTGCGGACCTACGAAAGGCTAGGCTTTACCGCGTACACTGTTGACACTGCTTACGCACTAGCCGGGGTCGATGACTGAACGAACGCCCAGTTCCATGCAGTACTCACCAGTGTTGTGTTCACCCCACTACTGATGTTTTTGGGTTCCTGCGGTGCATACTTTCCGGGTGACCAGGCCACTTTGCGTTCGGCCAGCGGTGCGAGTGTGCGTCGAAAGTGCGCTGAGAAAGCGAGACCGGTGAGCCACGATAGGGTATGCAGGGCGTTTGCGATGGTGTTGACGACGACGGTCACCGCCGGGGTGTTGTCCGCGTGCGGTAGTGACGATAGTCGCGGCCATGTTGCGACAACATCCATCTCAGGGAAATCGGCTGACACCGCGGCTTGCGGCGGCAAAAGAACAATGACGGCTGAAGGGTCGACCGCTCAACAGAACGCGATCGCATTGTTTAATCAAATTTGGGGAAAGTTGTGCCCCGACAAGAACGTGTCATACAACCCGACTGGGTCGGGTGCTGGTCGTGAACAATTCATTGCTGGCCGTGTCGACTTCGCTGGCTCGGACTCGCCGCTGCTTGCAGATCAACTCGGCCCGGCCGCCAAACGCTGTAAAGGAAACCCGGCCTGGGATCTACCGCTGGTGTTCGGGCCGGTTGCGTTGGTCTACAACCTGCCAGGCGTTCAAATGTTGACCGTCAATAGCGACGTGTTGGCCAAAATTTTCAGTGGCGTGATTACGAAATGGAACGACAGGATACTCGCGGCTCTCAATCCAGGTGTTGTCCTGCCCAACCTCAGGATCATGCCGATCTATAGGGCTGATGCATCGGGAACCACCGATAACTTGCAGAAGTATTTAACGGCCGATGCACCACAGAGCTGGGCCAAAGGAGTCGGTGCCGAGTTTCAGGGCGGTGTTGGCCAAGGGGTTCAGAAGTCGGCTGGTGTAATCCAGGCGGTGCAAACTATTTTAGGCGCCTTTGGTTATGTCGAGAAGAGCTTCGCCGATCGGGCCGGATTGCCGTTCGCCCAGATTGACACCGGCAGTGGCGGAGTGCCGCTTACCGCAGACACGGCACGCAATGGCATAAATGCGGCCAACTTCGTGTCCGTCGGCAACGACCTAGTATTAGACCTGAACGCGATGTACAGCACCGAGCAGTCGAATGCTTACCCGTTGGTGTTGGCTACATATGAGATCGTCTGCTCGAAAGGCTACGACCCGGACACGTTTGCGGCGATCAAGTCGTTCCTCACCGTGGCCGCCAATGACGGTCAGACCGGTCTTTCGGCGGTAGGCTATGTTCCGCTGCCCGATACAGTTAAGAAACGACTGGTCAGCGCGATCAACGCAATGCAGTAGCAAATTGCCTCTGTGCGAAATCTTTTCTCAAAGGGGCAACAGACGGTTTAAAAAGTGACGGCAGAACTAAACAGGGATGGGATTACGGTGACAATGTCAACCCAAGCCTATGCGGGTTCGGTGGTAGCCAGGCCCCTCCCGAGTTGCCGATCGCACCCATAAGCTTGTGGGGGCAGTCGAACTTGGGAGACCAGATATTCGCAGGCTGTTGGAGGGGCTCAGAGTCCGGGTTGTGGTCCTGATAGCCGCAATAGGCGCGTTATATGTTGTGCAGCGCGATACCCACGTTGTAGCGCGGCAAAGAGCACTTCTTTAGCTACGGCGGCAAGTGAGTTATTGTCGATACCTCCGTGATGCACTTCGGAATCTTTGATCTGCTGCAGGTGACGGTGTTGGTGTCACTGTTAGCATTGATCTTGGTGACGCCGACTGCTTCGGGGGTCGTTCTGTTCATCACCCAGTATGCACCGCGGCAGGTCGTCGGCGCGGTGGCTTATTCGGTCGATTTGTTGGCTGTGGTGCCCTCGATCATCTGCGGTGTCTGGGGTTTATACGTACTGACACCGCAGCTGCGTCCGATCGCAACTTGGCTCAATCGGACTCTGGTCTGGTGCATTCTCCTCAGCTAGTGGCAATACTTCGGTGGCCGGCGTCGGCACCATCTTCACCGCTGGTGGATTGTTTTGGCGGTGATGATCTTGTCGATCAGCACCGCGGTCACACGCGACGTCTTTGTGCAGACTCCGCACGACCCGATCGAGGCTGTGCTGGTAGCTAAGTATCGGGAAATGGTCTGGACTGTCGTGTGTTGCCCTTCGGTCGATTCGGGTTACATACGCGGTGCGATGTTGGGCCTAGGACGCGCCTTGGGTGCGATGGTCGCGCTGCTGATCATCTTGCGCAGCACTCAAGAAAAAGTTTGGTCGGTCACTATTCGACGGCGGTTACACCTTCGCAACCAAGATTGCCTCCATCGCATCGGCATTTGGTGATCGATACAAAGTTGGCGCTTATATTACTGCCCGGATGTTGCTGTTCATTAGTCGCTTTCGTGATCGATGTCTCAGCGCGCAGCGTTGTCACCGGACTTAGAAGACGAAACCGATGGCCTCGATTCTGGGTCGGACGCTCAAGGAACGGACGTTCTCCAGGCTTGGTCGATGTCGTCGAGTTGTGAACAATTTCGTGACTGTACTCGTGATATTGCTCGCCCTAATGTAGTTAGTTCGTGGTTGGCGGTGGCGGGTACCACGTGATCGTCGGCACCTTGTTGCCGGGATTGATATGCACTGCAATTTCCATGCCGATTGTCCTCATGGTCGGGATCTATCTGGTCGAATACTGTTGCGGCGCAAAGCCTGAACGCGTTAGCGATATCCATGGTGGATATCCTAAGCAGTCTACTCTTGATCGTGGCGGTGCTGTCTCTCATATGCGCACTGTGCGCGGCGACGTTGGGTCTTGGTCGTTCCAAGTTATGGTTTTATGGTGCCGTCGATGTTGTTGATGCTCCCGGTAAATCATCTGGGCTACCGAGAAAATTCCGCTCATTCCGATGGATCTGCGCGAGGCCAGTTACACTCTAGGGGTCACGAAGGGGAAAACGATTGTGGGGCGCCACGCTGACCCTGATAATCGTTGTGCTTAATACTTAATATCGGGTCCAGAGTAATTGAGAACATCTTTGTCCCTAAGAAGTCGTAGGCAGGAGAACCAAGTGGCCAAGAGATTGGACCTCAAAGGCGTCAACATTTATTACGGGTCTTTTCAAGTAGTTTTAGATGTCTCGCTGGCGGTACTGCCCAGAAGCGTGACGGCGTTCATCGGAGCCTCAGGCTGCGGCAAGACGACGGTGCTGCGCACCTTAAATCGGATGCATGAGGTCGTCCCTGGTGCCCGTGTTGAAGGCACCGTGTTACTCGACGATGAAGACATATATGCCCCGGGTATCGATCCCGTCGGTGTACGACGGGCAATCGGGATGGTGTTCCAGCGGCCCAACCCGTTCCCCGCCATGTCAATTCGCGATAACGTGGTGGCCGGTTTAAAGCTGCAAGGCGTGCGTAATCGTAAGGTGCTCGATGATACCGCCGAATACTCCTTGCGCGGCACGAACCTGTGGGATGAGGTCAAGGACCGATTGGATAAGCCTGGAGGTGGACTATCCGGGGGCCAGCAGCAACGGCTGTGCATCGCTCGGGCCATCGCCGTACAACCAGACGTGTTGCTCATGGACGAGCCATGCTCCTCGCTCGATCCCATTTCGACGATGGCCATCGAGGAACTGATTGGTGAATTGAAGCAAGAGTACACCATCGTAATCGTTACCCACAACATGCAGCAAGCGGCGCGGGTGAGTGATCAGACTGCGTTCTTCAACTTGGAAGCCGTCGGCAGACCCGGTCGGCTGGTGGAGATCGATGATACCGAGAAAATCTTTTCCAATCCGACCGAAAAGGCCACCGAGGACTACATCTCCGGTCGCTTTGGCTAGTTCATCGAAACGGCCGGACAGACCACTTAGCGTGAGTCTGGCACCGTGTCGTCTTCAGGAAAACTGCCGGTAGCCTGGAAGATGACTCGGCGTGCTACTTCGACGGCGTGGTCGGCGAAACGTTCATAGAACCTGCCTAGCAACGTCACGTCGACGGCGGTCGCCACGCCGTGCTTCCATTCGCGATCCATCAGCACCGAGAATAAATGCCGGTGCAGCTCGTCCATCGCGTCGTCTTTTTCACGGATCCGGGCGGCTTTCTCCGGGTCGCAGGACAACACCACTTCTTGTGCACCGCTTCCCAATTCTACTGCAACTCGACCTATTTCGGCGAAATATCCATTGACCTCTTCAGGCAACACATGCTGAGGGTGGCGTCGGCGGGCGGTCTTAGCAACGTGTAAGGCCAACGTACCCATCCGATCAATGTCAGCCACCATCTGGATGGCGCTCACGATTGCTCTGAGGTCACTGGCTACCGGGGCTTGTAAGGCCAGCAGTACGAAAGCGCTCTCTTCGGCGCGAGCGCTGCGGGTCGCGATCTTTTCGTGGTCGGTGATCACTTGTTCTGCCAGCATCAGATCGGCTTGCAGCAATGCTTGGGTGGCCCGCTCCATGGCGATTCCTGCCAGCCCGCACATCTCGCTGAGCCGCTCAGATAACTCCGAGAGTTGCTCATGGTAAGCGGTTCGCATGTGGTTAAGCCTACGTTCTCGAGATCGAAAACGGCGGCGAAGCGACGCTTAGACGGCTATTCGCAGGTGGTGTCGGCTGCGTTGGTCAACGTCAGGCCCTCACGGCAACTTAGTTGGCGGGTTGTTGAAGTTGCGGTTTATCTGCACGGTGACCGATGTGCCGTTGGGCGGGGGAGCGGTGACAGTACCACAATCTAGGCCGAGGACCACGCTAACTACTTGGCCAATGCTGGTAACTTGCTGAACTTGTGAAATTGGGGAACGTCGACACCACAGTGTCTATGGCTTGCTAGTTCCCTGGTGAGAATAACGCCGTAGTGACCTTAAACGAACCCGAGTAGTCTTCTTAAGATCATAACAGTTGAAGCCGGCCTACTCGAGTTCTTTGGCGGCGGTGGTTGCCAGACCTACTCGGCTGGTCGAATTGGACAGCTGTACGATCATGCCTCGCGACTAGGTTGTCGTCATCTGCTCATGCTGAACCTCCGGAAGGTGTCCGGTGTCGCCCTCTTGGGGGTGGACGTGGTTGTCGGTGTCATCCCCAAATTCTGCGCATTCGGATCGTTTTCGAGAAGTAAGTGGTCATCAATTGATGGTGGCATCGAAAACTGCTCGCATGTCGGCCGTGCGTAGTGGTTCGTTGCCGTTCTCGTCTGTCACTCCGGTAGGCACGTTAACAAACGTAATGTGCCTGGACGCCATGTCCTGCAATGACATACCCAGCTGGACTAGGTCTTTGGTCTTGACATTGTCGACATAGCTATTGCCTATGAACGTGTTGACGAGGTTGTTCAGCTTATTCAGGTTGAATGATGTATCCGTCGAGATTATAGAACGCGGCAACGACGACAGGAATAATTGCTGTCGTTTGATGCGGTTGTAGTCCTCATTGAACTCGGTAGTGACCTTACGTGCTCGCGCATAGTTCAATGCTGTTTCCCCATTGAGAACCTTGCATCCCTGGTGGTCTAGCATCGTGCCCAATTATGTAGTCTTGTATCAGACTTTTGCTGCACACCTCGACGCCTTCGACCGCCCTGACCATCCGCGCAAATCCGACGAAGTCAGTGACGGTGAACCGGGTGGATGCTCAAAGCGGAAGGCTTCTGGATTTCTTTCACTAGACATTTCGGACCGCCGTAGGAAAAAGTTGAGTTCAATTTGTTCTCTGCGTAGACAACTCGTGGATCGAATTTCCCTTTTCTCGTTGTAGATGGGTTCGTACTTGCCGGTTTCAGGGTCCCAGACTTCGCACTTTATCGGGGTAACCGCCAGGTTGCGGGGGAAGGTAACGAGATCACTACCATGTGTTTGCGGTTTGCCAGGATGTTCATCCGCATCACGGTGTCCGATCGTATGCCGTCGATATCTTGGGTATCGCCCGCGCCCATGTTGGCGTTGGCCCCTGCGCGCGAATCCATACCGACGATCAAAAGTTCTCGTTGTCATACCGACCGCCGGGGTCGGCGATATCGTGCGAGTCTGAGTCAAGCGCGCTGACGGTGTTGAGGCGGTTGTTCTTCTAGGCGTTCCAACGCTAAGCCGCGTCAGTCAGAACCAGGGTCAGCACGGCAAACAACGTGGATAATAATAGGCGTCCGGCCAGCAACGTCGGGGTCGGCGGCTGTATTTGGGGTGTTGCTTGCGGGTCTTACGGGCCTCGGGAGCGGAGGACCCGCCGCTTGGCGCGGGCAGCACTTCGTATACTGAGGTCGGCGTATGTACACTGTCGTGCGGATAGCGGGTTGCTCCGAGGTCGGGAATCTCTGAAACGTTCTCCAAGGAGAACGTCGGGATGTTGGTGGCCCGGGTGTCTTACTCGTCGCCGGGGTAGTTGATGACATCGAATGGCTCGATGTCTGGGGTTTGGTGGCGGGCTATGTATGGGGTGACTGGACTGCTCAGGAGTGGGAGCGTAAATTTTGGTGATTAAGTCGGCGACGGTTATTAGGCCGACGGCATGATATCCGGTCTTTTCGGTGTTGACGGGCGATTTGCCCCGGTCATCGGCAGGTCACGTCATCGTGTTCGGATGCAAAGTGGCGCTAGCACAGCGCGGCGCTAAACGGTAGCTGCGCATCGGGGGTAATTCGTTGATCATCGCTGTCGGCCGCCGGACCCGCTTCGATAGTCAAGAGTGGCGCTATTCTCGCTGTAATTCACGTACTGCCGGCCTCCACAACTCCGATGCGGACGCCATTAGTGTCCGTGCAAAATGGTCAATGCGCCGCTGGCATTTTAGTGTTGTAACCTGCGCTACAATTACCACTAAATGGTACTGCGTTATTGGTCGAGATGCGATTTTGGCAGCGTTTCGATTCAGCCACCAGATTCCATGATGTCGGCACCGACCGGCACTGTGCAGTCGTTGGGGTCAGTCAGCCAGCTGTCGGGCAAAGCCACCCAGGTGGATGAACCTTGCCTACCCCGGGGTCCAGCCGCGGCGTCCGGGAACGGGACAACGCCGTCCAACCGGTTTAGTAGGCAGTCAAGTTCATTGAGCGTTTTGACCAGTGCCAGTGCGCGTCGCAATTCGGATCCGGCGGGAAAGCCGTGCAGGTACCACGTGATGTGTTTGCGGATGTCGCGCATGCCCTTGTCTTCGCCGAAATGGGCGGCTAGCAGTTTGCCGTGCCGACGGACGATGTCGGCGACTTCGCCGAGTGTGGGTGGTGTGGGCTTAGGTCTGCCGGTGAACGCGGCCGACAGCTCGGCGAACAGCCACGGACGGCCCAGGCAGCCACGGCCGATGACAACACCATCGCACCCAGTGGCGGCCATCATGGCCAGCGCGTCGCTCGCGTCGTAGATGTCCCCATTGCCGAGCACAGGAATCGTCCGCACCTGCCGCTTTAGCTGGGCGATCTGTGTCCAATCGGCAGTGCCGGAGTAGCGTTGAGCCGCCGTCCGGGCGTGCAACGTGACCGCGGCGGCGCCCTCAGCTTCGGCAATACGGCCGGCATCTAAGTGGGTGTGATGTTCGTCGTCGATGCCGATGCGGAACTTCACAGTCACCGGTATTTTGGTGCCTTCGGTAGCACGCACAGCGGCAGCGACGATTTGGCCAAACAGTCGCCGCTTGTATGGCAACGCTGCCCCGCCGCCGCGTCTGGTGACTTTCGGCATCGGGCAGCCGAAATTCATATCGATGTGATCTGCCAAACCTTCGTCAGCGATTATCTTGGCGGCCGCGTACGTGGTAGCCGGGTCTACGGTGTGGAGCTGCAACGAGCGGGGCGACTCGTCCGGTGCGAATGTGGTCATGTGCATCGTGACCGGATTTCGCTCGACGAGTGCACGCGCTGTCACCATTTCGCAGACGTACAGTCCGCTGATGGTGCCGACCTGCGATTGTTCTAGTGGCGGTTGCAAGCGCGGCGGGTTGCCACACTTCGAACCAAATTCACGGCACAGTGTCCGGAATGTTACGTTCGTTACGCCAGCCATCGGAGCCAATACAACCGGGCTGGCAAGCTCGATCGGGCCGATGCGCAATGGTCAACTACCGCCCACTCATCTTCAGCGTGCCTTTGGTAGATAGCACCTTGCGTGCGGTGATTTTCTCAGTCCGGCGAGCCTCGCGCTCGATGTAGCGCTGCTTGGAGACTTCGAACTTGTCGCACGCGGCCTCAAGCTCTTTAAGATGCTCGCCGATTTCGTCACGCAACCGTGTACCCTCGCCACTGAAGTCTTCGCGCTCCAAAATCCGCCACTTTTTGAGCACAGGCATGACCACCTCGTCAAGGTGGATCCGGATGTCGTAGACGCCACCGACGGCGATTATCACGGCCTTGCGCCGGAACTCAGGAACCAGGAATCCCGGCATTTTAAAGTTGTGCAGGATCTTGTGCAGTGCCTTGATCGCAAGGTTGGGTGCGAGCTCTATGCCAGCTTCGCTGACGTCCCGGTAGAAGATCATGTGCAGGTTTTCATCGCCCGATATTTTGGTGAGCAGCTGGTCAGCGATGGTCTCGTTGCAGGCCTTACCTGTGTTGCGGTGCGAGACGCGTGTAGCCAGCTCTTGGAATGTGACGTAGAGGATCGAGTCGAACAGGGTGTCGGCGAAGAGTCCACCTTGGTGATTCTGGCCCGGGCTGAAACCCCGGTTGACCACCTCGATGCGTAGCTTCTCTAGCTCTACCGGATCGACCGCGCGGGTCACCACTAGATAGTCGCGCAGCGCGATTCCGTGCCGGTTTTCCTCGGCTGTCCAGCGGTTGACCCACTGCCCCCACGCCCCGTCCATGCCCATGGTCATCGCGATTTCTCGGTGATACGACGGCAGGTTGTCCTCGGTGACCAGGTTCTGCACCATAGCCACCTGGGCGACATCGGAGAGTCGACTCTGCTCGGGATCCCAATTCTGACCGCCGAGAGCGTAGAAGTTCTTGCCATCCGACCACGGGATGTAGTCGTGCGGGTTCCAGGGCTTGTGTAGGCGTTCATGCCGGTTCATGTACTTCTCGACGACCGGTTCGAGCTCGTGCAGCAGCTGTAGGTCGGTCAGCTCGGCTGACATGGCTCCTCCAGTTATCTGTGTCTATTGGTTGCAGTCAACATATCTGTGTATCTCAGTAGCATCAAGTTCCCTTCCGGTGTGCCACGTCGTGGGGTTAACAGCCGCATCGGCTGGCCGGCTCATCGTTCGCGTGACCTTCGAACACCGGACCACAGCGACGTTGTGGCTCGCGGCCGGGCAACCTCAGTCACACGTCGTGGCATGAACCGATCGCTCGACTTCTTCCAGCTTACCCAGGGTACGTGCGTGGCAGCTGTATTGAGCAGCATCTCGGTTCAGTAATCGATGAACTATTCGCGTGTGGCCCCGGCAGGCTGTGCAGATAGTTAGTGTGGTGAATAGACCGGTGGGGTCTCCGGTCAAGCTGGTGGTGACCATTTTTTGTTAAGACTTTATTGTAGGATGAGGTCGCCGCTCCGGGATAATTTGTATTGTAGAAGCGTGATGATGTTGGACAGCAACTCCGCGCCGGACTGAGCCGGCATGGGCTTGACTGTAGGTGCCAATACCAGCACGTGCCTGCGCACCGGGGTTATCGACCAAAAGCATGACAAATTTTTTGACGGTTTCGTTGAGGGGTCTTAGTCGAGACGAGGGTTGTTATGGTCCGCGTGCAGACGTCGTCGTAAACCGCACGCATAAATTTCGTTTTCGTCACGGCCAGGAAGTGTTCGTAGTAGTATTGTTCGGTCAGTGCGGCCCTGAGGCATATTGCACGGGTGGCCAGCACCCATCCGCTGTAGTCGTCGAGTAACTGCGTACCGGCAGCGATGAGGTTATCGCGACGTAAGGCTAGGCGACTCTCCAGTGGGACGCCGGACTAACGGTCTCATCGTTGGTGAGACTGCACACCGCTCCCTAAACTTTCAAAGTGACAACATGTTTAGTCAGAATGACTCTCATCTACAGGAAAAGCGTCAGTGACTAAATATTCGTCGCCAGCGTGCCCGTTGAACAGCGCTAAAAGATCACGATGATATAGCTGGCGGCTGTCCGATGTCGTCGCTGGCTGCGACGCCGCTCCCGCTTCGCTCAGAAGCGTTGACCTGGCGGTATTTTGGCCGACGGCTAGCGTGGCATGGTGCCGGGGCCATGGGCGCGATCGATGCAGAATACTTATCTCCCAGTTGGGAGCGGTGGTCGAAGATCACTTGACCTTTCCGGGAACGCTGGCAACGGCTGCTGTGGTCATTATACCAAATATTGACAGTGTTGTTTTCGACGGCGACTACACGCCGGTGACCGACGCTAAGGTGGGTGATATATGGTCCCACCATCAAGGCGCTGATGCTGCTGGCTGTCGCTACTAAGTGTTGAGCCCCTGTTGTCTTTTACTGGGCGCATGCCACGTTCTTTGTCGGTAATTTTGCAGGTGGCTGGACTGTTCTGCGGTGGCCTAGCCGAAGACCAGGAGCGCCAGCTGTTCGGTGAATACATCGCTTTGGTAGCGATATGGCATGAGCATGCTCCCAGCGAAGACGTCTTGGAGGAATTCCCGGTCTACTGAGATCGGTTTTGCCGCAACATGTTGGAGAATAATCAGGCGGCACGTGCCGTACTCGATATGATCAAGCTATCTAAACCTGCTTTCGCTCAATGGGTGCCGGATTGGTTGTGGGCAGCGTAGATTCCTGGCCCTTTTCCTTGTTTGGCTTACCGTCGGTCTTACGCTCCGCCTGTCCGGGAGTCGGCGGGTTACCGGTGGTTGCGCAGCGACGAATGGCTGCACAGGCGTTTTGGCAACTTTGTCCGCTTGGTCTTCGCGTTGGTGCCGCGCCGGTTGCAGAAGCATCCGCAGGCCTGTGCCGGCTGGGATCGTGCTATTGGGCGCGTGCTCGCTGACGCACCGCTGGTGCAGACGCCTGTACGCAACCTGCCGCCCCAGCGGGTGGGTGGTGTTGCGAATTTGGTGACTGGCTTAAACCCAACCTCGGTGCGGTGATGACGTGGAATCCCTGGGCTGTCGTGTTCGGCGTTGAAGACGGCATCGATGACCAGCTGGCGTACGTGATCGTGTAGAAATTTTCAGGTTGTAGAAAATTGTGGTCCCGTCTGGCGGGTGCGCACCAGACGTGTCATCCGCAGTTTCGCCAGGTGCCGGGAGACTGACGACGCTGGTTTGTCCACATGTTCGGCGGGTTCGTTAACGGACATCTCACGATTCGTCAGCGACTACAACACTGGCACGCGAGTGGCATCGGCCAACATTGATAACATTTCGATCACTAAACTGGCCTGATTGCCGGGTAATCAACCGCGGCTATTATCTGTATGTATATGCAAATAGTAGTGTTGTCGCCAAAGTGTGGGGAATTTTTTGCGATAGTAAATAGAGTAATAATATATTCATTTTTGAATATTTATTTCTGCATGTTTTTGTGACTCGAGATGGGGAGGGCTTTGGCTTGTACCGATTGTGATCGTTGGGGATATCGCGATGAGTGTCGGAGCGACGGCGACCACGATCGCCGCTCAGCGAGCGCTGGCCTTTGACGAAAAGCCGATCGATGATCCATGTGTCGCGCTGCTGGTGCAGGCTGTTTAATTCGACGTCTACACGCAACTGGTCAATGGTCGGATTGCTGTTGACCAGAATCCGGATTTAATCTGCAACACATGGCCCGGCGGATGGCTTGCCGCGCCAGGTTCTACGATCAATTCTTTGTCGATACGACAAAGAACGGTGTCGGCCAAGAGTGATTCTCGTGGCGTGTCTCGATGCACGCGCTTACCGTTTAGCGTGGCCGGCCGGCACCGTGGTCTACGAGGGCGACATACCGGAGGTGGATTGAATTCAAGACGGTGACACTGAGCGATCTAGGTGCCGAGCCGACCGCTGAGTGGCGCAATGGTCGCGGTCGACTTGCGCGATGATTGGGCTGCGGCGCTGCAGGCGGCAGGATTCGATTCGCAGGCTGTTACCGTGTGGAGTACCGAAGGGTTGCTAGTCTCCTTGCCGGAGGGCTGGACGCGGACCAGGATGTCCTGTTCGGTAACATCACTCCTTTGATTGCCTCCGACAGTTGGGCTGGCTTCTGCATTCGTGCCCGTCACTGCTACCGTGTCGTGGACGAGCGGTAGCCTCTCCCGCAGGCCCGGAGATGGGTGAATTGGGCTTCGAGAATCGATCTGAACGATCTTGCCTACCCATAGTCAACGCAGTCACATTGTCGACTGTCTGAGCTAGCACGGCTGGCAGACATCGTCGCACACGGTCAAGGACTTTCATACGGCTAATGGTTTAATCTACCCCGAAGACGACATAGCCGAGGTAATCCACAGCAGTGCGATGCTCGTCCGCTTATGCCACACCTCAGGAACGGGAGCAAGCTTATTAGTAGTGCAGAAGGTTATCTTTCATGCGGTTGGTGAACAAGTCCGGAAATACCGCACGAACTGGCGCTTACAAATCGTGATAAGTTTTTTAGCCAGCGTATCCTTGTCGTACTTCGGGACAGGCTTGTTGGGCTTCCAGAAGCTGGTCGATATCCATTAGAATGAATGGTCCAAGTTGGGCCCATATGACCCGGCGCAAGTGGTAATTAGGATCGAGCGCCTGACCGATTCCTGGGCCGTAACGGAGAATGCGTGATTTGCTTTGCAGCGTTTAGCGGGCGACGTCGATGCTGTGCCGGGGCCACCATCTTCCAAGCCACGTCTTGAGCCTGACGTTTGATTGGCAACTGATCGGCAAGCCGGTGCTACAGCTATTAGCCGGATGGTTCGGTTCGAAAGTCGGTTATCGAGTGGCGGATTTCCAGTGTGACCAGCGCACTGGTCCTGGTTGAGGTTCATTCCATAGCCACTCATTCAGGAAAGCATCGCCAACGATATGGCGGTAAAAAACGTCGTTTAGCCGCGCGTTGTGCCAGTGAGTCCGGCACCACCGTAAACCGCTGGCAGACGAGTTGCTGCCCGACGCTATCGTCGAAGGTGCCAATGTTGGCTAACGTAATGTTAGCAGGGGATTTGGTGCCCCCACTAGGACTCGAACCTAGGACCTGCGGATTAAAAGTCCGTAGCTCTACCAACTGAGCTATAGGGGCGCGGACATTCAGGATACTGCGTTCGGGAATTGAGCTTGTTTGAGGATTGGGCCCACGGTGGCCTAAGCTGATTGGGTCTCAACAGTAACTACGTTGTGAGTACCCCGAAGAAATTCGGTTCTGGCCCCCTTCGTCTAGCGGCCTAGGACGCCGCCCTTTCAAGGCGGTAGCGCGGGTTCGAATCCCGTAGGGGGTACTGCTACGCGGTGACGTGGAGTACAAGTAAGGCCCTGTGGCGCAGTTGGTTAGCGCGCCGCCCTGTCACGGCGGAGGTCGCGGGTTCGAGTCCCGTCAGGGTCGCTAGCGCGGCGAGGCACACACGCTGCCTTCTGGCCAGGTAGCTCAGTCGGTATGAGCGTCCGCCTGAAAAGCGGAAGGTCGGCGGTTCGATCCCGCCCCTGGCTACCGGTTTTGAGCTGTATGGACACTGTAACGGCAGCTATGGACGTTTCAGTGTGTCCGGTTCCTGTCCTTTCGCCTGAATTGCCGCGGAAATGTGGAGTCGGTCCGGTGGAGGTTCGTGGCTAAGCGGTCGAGTTCGTCGGTGTATGAGGTCGCTGTAGATATTGGCGTTGACAGTTGGTGCGGAGTGCCCCATGGTCTTCTGGACGTAGCGAAGGTCAGCGCCGGAAGCTCGGGCCAGGCTGGCGTAGGTTGTGGATAGTCAGAGGCGCCAAGTGGGTTTTTTAAGGGCCTTGTTCCAGTGGGTGTGCCGGCGCCAGTTGTTTGACCTGAGTAAACCGCCGGTAGGTGAGGTAACCAATTGTTCTTGAGGTGCACTGTTGTCAATTCGTGGCTTGAGGGTATCGATGACGATTGGAATGGGACGGTTCGGACGGCTGCACGCGTTTTGGCGGGCCAACGATGATCCGGCTTTCGACTGTCGACACTGCTTGGCGGACGTAGAGCCTGAGCAACGTTAGGTAGATGTCGCCGACGCTCAGGCCGACAAATTCTGACCGGTGCAGTTTCGGTAAAGGGCAGGATCGTTACGACGTTGCCCTGGTAGCCGCACGCCGCCGCGAGCGTGACCACCTGGGCGGCCGTGAGGTAGCGATGGCGTTCTCGGGCCAGGTATCTGCCCGGCTGATACGCCCCGAGTCGAATTCATATGGCATTCGGCTATTTTCCGGCCGTACCATGTCGAGAATTGACCGCAGCAGCCGAAGCGTGGCGAGTTTGGCCCACGGGCCGACGGTGAGGGTGTCGACGAACTGCTATACGTCCTTGTGGCAGATTTCGTCGGTCGGGACATGGCCGAACCGCAGACCAATTCCGAATTCCCAATGCTGGGTGTAACCACTCCATGTCTTGGTCGACACGGCTGGGCTTTTCGACGTGCTGTATTGTGTCCAGATTGAGGCGAGTGTGATGTGGCTCAGTCGGGGGTTGACCGCCTGGTGCCAATTGTCGCTTCACCGTTACGGTCGGCTTTGAAAACTTACGCTTATCGCAATGCGGCGAAGGTCGATGGTGTCTAGACTCATCTCGACGGGGGCTGGATCGCGCACTAGGTAGCGCGGTTGGCCGGCTGAATTGATTCGCTTTCGGATGCCGGGCGATACCGAGCCTGCCATTTAGCGGCGCACCTGCTTCAGCTATACGCGAACTTCCCCTTGTTTCTCACCGTCTTACTCGATCTGACAGCGTGTGGCGAGGTGGTCTCACGTCTTCACCGTGTTCGCGCAACACTCCCCATTGGCTCACGGTCGCAGCTAGGATGCCCAGCAGTTCGGCCACCTGCTCTGCTGTCAACAGCTCAACAAGGGTTGTCTTAGTTGTGGTGCAAGAGAATTACCATGTCGATATCTTTAGCGCTTTACTGGACCCACGTGGCTGGGACGCGTGTATTTATTCGGTATTATTCTGTCAAAGAAAGAATTAGCGAGTCTGGTCGGTAGTCGATGTGTGCCGTTGCCCCGTTTTCGTCGATGATTTATCCAGTATCAAGGTAATTTAGGTTGATGCGGTGCATGCGCGCGATCAGCTCTGCTATCACTCAGAACCATCGTGACCTCCTCGCGTAAGCGAAGCCGTAAAGCGTGGTCTGTGTGAACAACCTACGCATGGACAGGGTATCTTTGCACGGATCTTGCGCGAATGCAGCGATCACAATGCGAACTTCTCTTCTCTGGTTCGATATGCGTGAAAAAAGATTCCCCAACTTGTTTTAAGGTCTTCATCCGTCATGTAAATGGTCAATCTGGCCAATTCATCGATTGAGCAATATCACGATGGGTTAAATTTTGATTATGCGCGAACGCACCCTACGGGCCATTCCACAGCTCCGGACTTCCAGCAGGTCTTACCGTTTGTTCAGCAGCCAGGCGGCTTCTGCCTCTGTCGTAGCTACCTTGCTTAATAAGGGTGAGCCGATGGACGCTTTGATTCCGTACTTGATAACTAAGACAAGCCGATTCGCTGTCCTGGAATTGGCGTATGGTTCTAATCCGCTGGCGATTCCCCAGAAAATGGTTTCTTGCTTGCGTCAGAGCATCCAACAGTGAGGGTATTAACGGCCAGCGGCGGGGAAAATCTATATTAATCAGTTCTCTTGTCTGCTGATTTCGACTGCTGACGTTTTACTAGTACATGGCTATGTAGAAATTTTCACAGTCGACAGTTTTTCCTGCATAAAAATTACATGCAAACTGTGTCGGGGACAACTATTGTCGTTTGGGCGGAGTGTGCCCCGACGGCATCGCGGATTGTGGGGACCACGTTTTCCGGGTTGTCGACCTTTTGGTCGATCCGGGTGTGGATGGCAATGCGTAGACAGTTCTTGTACATACTTATTCCTAGTAGGCGGTTATGAATACAGAAGATCTATTCGATTTCTTTATCTTGCGTGTAATTACGGGTAATGTGCTCTTAGGTTAACAAGCCGCAGGCTTTCGCAGACTCGCGGCCATGATGCCACACTCCGGGGAAACCACCGGGCCTGCAGTACGGGGGTGCAGAAGTGGAGCGCGTAATTGTCTGGTGACCGCAGTCTCCAGACGAGTAGCGCAATCACGACCATGACGGCCGTACCGACTATCTACATGAATTACATGAAGAAAGTTCCCCAGGTTCTGGGGTGACTATCAAACGTTGATGGAACGCCCTTCACACCAGATAATTTTTTAATGTCTGTGTGTCTTGTCGTACGTATACATCTCGACTGAATCCGGTCGCTTTGCGTGGTTGTTTCGATCCTCGGTCATGACGGCAGAAATGGGCAAGGCAGGATCATAGGTGGCGGTAAGGGTGTCGGCATGAATCTGTACTTCCCTGATTCCTTAAATATATTTTAGACATTGAAATATCAGAGTGATGTCAAGGCCTAATTCTTTAAAATTTCTTTGGCAGAGTGTCGGCGTGCAAGGCAGTTTCGGTCTGATCGCTCCGGTTGTCTGCCGGATGATAGGTGTGTATACCTCACACGGTGTTGATGTCTTAGCGGTGTTGATGTGGAGTGGGTGCGACAGCAGATCACCCGGTTGTGTCGTTGAGGAGCGACCGATCAATCAGTCCGGCAATGGGATGATTACTGTGCGTATTGCGCCGGAGTGCAGAAGTGTAGGAGTGATCGAATTTCTTTAAGGCGTTCGACTGATCTTGTGTTGTCTTTATCGGGAGTGGGAATACGATAACCTGGTCAGCAAAGAACGATGAGTTCCAATCGAAACGTGACGCATCCCGAGCGATTTCTACGACTGCAGTTACTCGTTGCAACCCAGGAATACCGCTAAAAGCGACCCGGTAGGTTCTCCAGCTTGCGCCAGGCGTCGGGGACAATGCGTTGGTAATCCTTGTTGCCTGATTGACTCGGTGATGAGTGTTTGGTGAAGTAGATCACCAAGCGTTTGGGGCCGCACGCACGTAACCCATTCAGGATGTCGACGGCAGTGCCAGCAGGGAGAGATGGGTTGGATGACCGGGCAAGAGGTTCGATTTCAAGTAGCCATGAATTTTGCGTTCGCTGCATGGATTCTGGACGCTTTCGACGATGGCACCTGTTCGCACGCATACGATGGAGTGAACCGCATATTGGGTTAGTTGAGGTTCGCTACCGCATCCGCTAGTTGTTTCCGGCGCCGTGTCTTTCTAGTCGATAATTTAAAGACGGGTGAGGTGATCCTGGATGCAAATAGCCGTGAAGCCATAATGTCATTGGCGGAAGGTATCCATGTGCCATGTTTGTTGACATGTCAGTTCTGTCTATGTTCTCCGCGGAGGTGGAGCGGCTTATTGGGATGCTTGGCGGGACGGCATGGTGCTGGATAAACGGATACGAACGCCGCGGCAAAGCAGTAAGATTCACTCCTTCGGGCCACTCTTCGCATTACAGAGTGGGTAACGTGGGGCGAGTTCGTCGAGGTTCGGGTAGTTAGCTTAAATTACGGGAAGAAGTTCCGGCAAGGCGGTTTCAGGTTGCAGTCAAAGCACTTTAGGCGACTTACTGCATCGACCATAACCGGGCGCACCTTCGCCCTCCCTGCCGGCGCAGAATCGTGAGCTGACAATCGGCGGAGTCTAGGTGGGCCTTGACGAAACGGACATGATTGTGAGTATCGGCCAGCTACTCATCAGCGAGGGCTGGACGGTGGTTCAGCGTGCTCAGCTGGGCACGGACGAACGTGGCGAAACATACGTTGCCGAATTGGCTGTCTATGATGAATTCTTGGCATCTTGGTCAACTCACGGCGCTACAGTGGGCAGCCGACATTTGTCGGGCGCCGCGTCGCAGTCAAAACGGTTGCTGGGATGGGCATGCTGGCGAGCGAGAAGAAGACCTCGCAGCCGATTACGCGGGCTGAGCATCGCGCAAGTTCGTGCAGCGGTTGGTTACGTCACGAAACATCGCAACGCTGCCTGACTAGGCGCGAGCAGCGGGATGGTTGTTTTGAGTACGTCGTTACATGTCGTGGACGAAAACTTGCTCCGGATGGGCAAAGACATAGGGCAGTCCTCCGCGATACCGCATCTATAATGCTACGCATCTCTAAATGCACTACTTTTTCCTAAGAGGATCGATGATCTTGATTGGATCCTCGTTGTCGGTGAGTGTGGTTGGGTAGTAATCACGAATGACAAGAGCATCCGGACTCGCTCCGTTGAGGCGCAAATGGCGATCGACACCCATCTGAAGGTGGTTCATTTGATATGGCAGTGCCGGACACGTCACGGCATGGCAATAGGTGGTTCGTCTTGCCAAGCGTTGGGGTCAGCAGGAATGCCAAAGACCAACGACAAGCTAAATTTCTGCCACTCTTAATAGATCCCCTACCTCAGACGAAATGGTTCGAATCGTGGTGTGGCCTGGTCCACGGTCTTTTAGACGGCCGTACCATGCCACTAGACGCCCGATGTTGTCCGTGGGTCGTTGTGCCAACTTGACCCGAAGTGCGTAGATTTTTCCTTGCGTCCGACGAATCGGAGAGGTCGAGGTGAAGACTGAGAACATCAACTACGCATTTCTCGACGGTGTCCTCGACGGCAGCTATGAGGACGTTTACTATCACTTGGGCATAACGTCCTCCGACCCGGCTCTCGATGCGCTTCGCGATGTCAAAGCAGTCATCCTGGCCGGCACTAGGGAGCGCATCACCACGTTTGCCGACCGCTGGAGCGAGCTGAATGGCGGGTCTCAAGTCTCCCGGGTCATTGCCTTTTCAAAAGAGGAGCGGTTCGTCACCAGGTACACCGCCGGCGTGCTCTTCGCTTCCCACGGCATGGGTATGGCCAGCGCCTCGATCGCTCTGCAGGAGCTCATGCGCCTGGTGTTCTTTCTCAAGCGCGGCGACCTCGAGGCCCTGGATCAGGTATTCTGGTGTCGGGTCGGCACCAGCGGTGGTATCGGACTTCCCGGCGGAACTGTGGTGGTGTCATCTGAGGGCCTGATGGCTGATCTCCAGCCCTACCGACTACTCAGGGGCGGCGACAGTGAGTATTGGTTCGATGGGCGATTTCCCGCTGGCACTCACAACGCCATCATCGCTGCCAATGAAGGCATCGATGACCTGGTGATGGTGTCTGGTAGGACGGTCAGCGGCAACGAATTCTTCCTTGAGCAGTTCCGTATCGACGGCGCGGTGTGCTTCGAGACACCGACGACAAAGATGGCATGGTTGCAGTGGCTCGACAAGAACGGTGTGCGTAACATCGAGATGGAGGGTGCCATGATCGCGGGCTACCTCAACCACTGGGGCTTTCCGAAATTCGCGATGATCTGCTGCACGCTGCTCAACCGGCTCGAGAGTGACCAGGTAACGGCCACGACCGAGCAGTTACGTAAGTTCAACGAAGACTCAGGTACGGCGTTGTTCAACTACCTCAAGGTCAGCCTGATCAACGCTTGATTGGTTAACTCTTGTGGAGGATGACGAGAAACCATTCTGCACCAAAGGTATTTATCACCAAACAGTGGTAACTGTAGAGCCGTTTGATCGGTAGACGCTGACGGTTTTAGCATCGGTTTCTGCGACGACAGATAACCCGAGCGAAACCAGTATCACCATGGTGTTGAGCAAAACTGGTTTCGATGTAAGTTCGTTGCACCAGGGCGTTGTGGCGATAGAAGCATGATCGCCTAAGCATCGGTCAGCGCGCAACCGAGAACCGTCACCTGACGTTGCTCGGCGATCGCACGGAGAGATCCACGACAGGTTCGTCACCGCGGTAAAGCTCGATTGCCTGATTGAGTTGCCCATCACCGTGGCTGACTGCGAAGGCCAGTAGTTTGACCACGTTGGGGTCGTCCACGGGACCGATCACTACCTGTATTCTGCCTGAACGGGCATTATCCGTCCCCGCTCGATGATGTCAGTGAATTCGCAGAACTAAGAGATTAACGCCTTCCACGCAAGTCGGCAGAAGCGATCCCGCTGGAAATTACCAGGCTTAGGCGCTGGAACGGACATCCTTAGCCTGCAATTCGCAGGAGTACGTCCAGTCTCAGGCGAAGAGCGCACTTGCCAGCGTGACGGTCGCCAGCACCAACATCGAGATCGTGATTGCCACCGATGAAGTGCTCAGCAGTCTGATCGATGGCCTTGGCAGCGTCGTTGGATAGTGCTGCGAGGATGGCGTTGGCCTGCGATAGATTGCCGTTCCAGCCTGCTCCGGCATAATGTGCAGTCACACGCCGCAGTGCCCGGTCGATTATCGAGATCCGCAGTGATCTTTGATACCGTGAGGGTGCCGATCCCCGACATTACAAGCGTAACGCCGAATGCGGCAGGGATGTTGAAGGCCATCTGGATGGGCCCCGATTCCATCCCGGCATACTCGGTGTCCACGGGCGACATAGCTGCAGTATTGTGTGATGGAAGCGCGATTATCCACGCCAATAACCATAATCGTCAACGCAATTGTGATTTCTGCCAGCGTCGTGTCTAGTCTGAAGAATAGCCTGATCCAGGCCGCGGTTTGCATCGCCAGGACAACTGTCATGGGGCGGCGGGGGCCGGGACCGACCTTGTCGCCCTATCGGCCAGTCGATGGCTGGATGACTCTGCAGCCGACGGTTGTTATCATGATGACTCGACTGGCCTTGCCCGGTGAGTAGCCCTGGACATAAATGAAGCACAGAGAACACCGACTCGACAAATGTCCAGGATGGGATATAGACCAAGCCGACAGCGCTCCTCTAAGTGAAGAAACCGCCGGAAACAGGTACTCTTTCCACAGATCGAAGTCCACCAGAGGGTGGGCCGATTCTGGTTTTCATGACACCGAAAAGCGTCAGCAAAAATGATGCTTGCTGTCAGGGGTCCCCAGGTTCTCTGCGTAGTCCAGCTCACCGACGAGTTCTGCAACCTGAAGACAGGAAGTATAACTCAAAATCGGACCAAGCCAGTCGTATCTCTTCTCAGCTATCACGCTTTGGTATTCGCGAGTTGCTGCGAGGGTGACGATAATGACCAGCGCTGCGATCGGCACGGCCACCCAGAACACTCCAGCGCTAGTTGGCGGTTTGCATAATCCAGGCGGCAAACAGAGGCAATGAGCACACCGAACCTGTGCCCGGCCCCACACGCCGGCGGTGAACTCCGACCAGTCTATAGGGCAAGGGCTAACCACGATCGACAAGCTAGCCAAGGCGAATATGCCGAACCGATGTTTTAGATGAGGGGGCTATTAAATCATACGGAGGCCGGCCACGGTGATAGCCTACACCATCAAACCGGCGTTGAAAATGATGAAGTCGATGACGATCATCTTGACTTCGCCGAGTAGATCATTGATGCGACCACCTGCGACGAGCGCAGCACCAAACGCCAGGATGTAGGCGGTAGTCGTCGAAGTTTGTGCGGGCAGTCTTCAAAACCACGTCTTTCTTAATCGTAGGCAGCGTTGGGCTGATCACAGTTTTGAACATTTGTGCGACGAAGCGCCGAAACTCATCGCGGCCCAGACAGCCCACGCTGCCTTGCTGGCTGTGGCGACCGTTGACTGCGATCGTCACCACGGTGGTCTTTTTCACCATTGCCGAACATCCTTTCCTGCGGGTTGAACGCTTGGGGAAGGAGCTGGGCCATCGTCTGCACGCCTTTCGGGGTCATGATTTTCAGTTCGGGTCCGCCATGTTCGTAGAGCAATTGGCGGCAGCGACCACACGGCATGAGCGGGTTCCCGTTGCCGTCGACGCAGTAGACTGCAACAAGTCGGCCACCACCGGTAGCGTACAACGCCGAAATCATCGAGCACTCGGCACATAGCGTGAGTCCGTATGAAACGTTCTCCACATTCACCCCTGTAATTAGCCGGCCGTCGTCGACAAAACCGGCTATCCCGACCGGGAACTTCGAGTAGGGCGCATAGGAATTCACTCTGGCCGCGACCGCAGCCTTCCGTAGCGTGTCCCAATTCACGTCACCCATTTGACCGGACCTCCCACGTGAACACCGACGCGTAACCGACGTCCAGTTGACTGCGTCAATCTAGCATCGACAGATGCCCTGAAATGTGATGGCGACTTCATCCTGTCGCTGACCATGGCTAGCACTTATAAGAGTGAGAAGGTGAATTATCAGGCGTTGTTTCGTTTTCATACACAGGGAGGTCATCTGGGTGGTGCTTCAGGACGAAAGAAGTTCGACGATGGGATTCTAGGTCAGTTGGACCATGTCGTTACCCGTTCTCCTCTCATGATTGAGATGAGGTTGGCATTGGTGCGCGGAAGGACCCTGGGATGATCGAGACGTCGGCCATACGGAGCCCCTCGGCCATCGCCCTCCAACAGGTCTAATAATATGCTGTGGGGTCGTCAAGGGGACCGTAGCGCGGTGCCCGTGGGGTGATAGACGCTGCCTGCCGAATGATGTCGTTTAGCGTCGAGCACGAGTGCACTATGGTCTCGTCCATATCAATGGTTTCCTTGGTGCGTGCCGCAAATTCGTTTTGCCGCAGCAGCTTCTAGAACAGCAGGACCTCTTCACATTGGCGGCGCAGATTTTCCGGGTCACGGCCATAGTCGATTTCGATACGAGGCGATGCGTCCGTATCGGTGGATATCGCACGCACAGTGCCGCACCCACGATGAGCCATCCAGCGTAGAGGGTACTATAGAAAGTCTAACGGTCTAACGGTCCGGCGTGACGCATCGCTAGATGCTGTGCAAAAACCTTGAGGACAACATGGTTTAGTCCGTGTAGCCGCATGTCATTCTGAATGATCGACCCGGGTGCTGTGTAGCGCAGCGCGACATTGGCCCATGAGTCGACGACTCGGCCATGACCGGAGTACGGTCGCGAATTGGGAGTGATCGGCGAGGTTGGAACCGATTCCGGGTCAGTTGGCGACACCAGCAACGCCGAGTGCACGCATCAGGTCCGCTCGGCCAATTCCAGAGTGTTGTAGAATAGTCTGCGTGCTGTAGGTTCCTACGTACATCGTGATTCGGTCGGCATGCACGGCTCGTGGTTGCCCATCGGTAATCAACTGGACCCCGATGGTCCACGACTCGGAGGAAAGCGCTTTGTCCACCAATGCGTTAGGTAGAATTGTCAGGATCCGTCTGACGCTTAACGCGTCTCGATAGGCCGAGGCCGCCGAGATCCACTGTCTGTCCTCTGTGATGTGCATTGGAACTACACTCACGCTGGTCGCATCTATTGCGTTGTGGTATACTCTCGATGAGAATCCTGCGGCGACAGCAGTCTCTACCGATGCATCTGAGATCGCTGGTTATTCTGTAGAGTTGCTGTGTTTCAAGGACAAAAGGATGACAGTGCCGTGGTGAGGGCAGTCGAAGTCAGTGTCGTCCCTCAGCCGCGAAGGAACGGCAGTACTTCCGTCCAGGACCAGATGTTCCAGGCTGCGACATCGTCGTGTTTCGGCCACAAAGCAATACAGCTGTTGATCGCCTAGCAGCAAGCCGATGACCCTCTGGTAGCTGTAGTTCTGTGCTGTCGTCACGGAAGCCGACAAGCCCCAGTCGTGCAACACCATTGATGGTGTGTTGTAATTAGGCAGATAGTACGGTAACTGTGACTTATTCGGTTAATCCAGAACAGTTTTCACCAGATAACATTCGTTGCCCGATGGTGACCAAACGAGTGGTTTAGCATAGCATCTGATGAACTTGCCCCAACGATGATTTTCGTTGAAATCAGAATACATGTGGACTTCCTTCGTAGACATAGCTATCAGCGGTAGCTATAACCGATCGGCAAGTCGGCGGGGAGTGCAGCAGGTCCAGGTGCGTAAACAGGGCAACCATGATCGGGCCAAACGGTTGAACTAGATCGACGCGGAGGCCAGGTGGTAGGCCAAGAACGCGCAGCTATCTGTGCACTGGTTGCGGGTTGTCCAGGAGCAGGTCCGTGCGTTCCCATCTGGTGCAAAGCACTATAGTAAATTTCTTAGCGCTGAGCTGGCCAACTCCTGAACAGGGTTATAGCGAAACAGGCTCCTGCACTTAGGAATTAAGGGAGTAATTATCGTGCATTCTGCCGTAGACAATCCGATGCCATCTTTGGCTTAGGTCATCAGTCTTCGATTATGCATGCAAGTAGAATCGGTTCGTCGTAGCGTATACGGCTGGTGATGAGATCGTGGAGTTGGACGAGATCGCACAGTGTGACTGTGTCCAAGTCGAATCCGGATATTTGACTTTGGTTCCACAGGGGTATACCGCTATAGTTCTGACACTACACGAGGTGTCGGTGGGCAAGCCTGTGTGATAGTTGTCAAGCAGAGCTTCGCCGGTTAGCACACACGAGGTTTAGCGAACTGTAATAGTAGTTGTCGTTGAGTTTGCGCCATTGTCTGATCACGTTGCGGTTGAACCTCTGCCTCGATGTAGTTGTGGGATTTGGATGGGCGTGGAGATCGGTGCGGGGCTCAGATGGGTAGTTGGTGTTTGCCAGAACGTTGCGGGTGACGGTTATCGTTCACAGGTCGATGTGGTGGTGGGAGTCATCAAAACCGATACCAGACGACCCACAGGCTCGCCAGATGGGCAGGTCCCGAGGCCGGCGAGAATGCCGTTATTGCTCTCTTATTCAAAATTAATTGTGCGTGCTGATAATCGTCGAGTCTGAATAATGCCTCCGCTGTCCAGCCGCGGAACATGTGTTCCCTTGCCGCATAATGGTAGCCGCGAGGAAGATGTCGCAGGCTCCCGGCGAGCCAGCGGTAGTACTGGACTTTATGTTGGCGGCGCCGTGTGTCTTGGCAGGTCCAGTGCTTTTGCTCGACGCCAAATATTCGGAGACGAAGTCGGAATATGCATGCAGGTGGTGTACTTGCGGGAGCGCCTTCAGCGTGTTTGCTACCCTCCATTGTAGAACAGGCTCTGGCAGGCGATGATCGTTGCATCTGCGCGACTAAGGCTCCGAAACCGAGCGTTTATCGCACTAATCGAGTGTCAACCCGGCCAGCGCTTGCTTCTATAACCGAAGGTGCCAGCAGGGTCGTTGAACAGCGAGTTGACGACATCGCAGATTGCTTGTAGGTAGCGGTGGGTGCCTTGGCTGGAGCTTAGGTCGTTGGGTGGCCAGAGCAGTTCGTGTCGTCCTCTGGTTAGGACAACCAAGAGCTGATGGTCAACAATGGCGTTGATTCGTATCAGGCATCCGGCCTCGTCGGTGTGGCCGGACGTTGAATTCGATGCCGGCATCGTCTACGAGCATGCCGACACTGAGTGCACGATAGACCAAGTCTGGCAACGGCTGACCCGGCACGGTCCTGGCCAGGGCTGGAAGGTTGTGTTCCAAACCATCGCCTTTGGAGGACATCCAGCGGGTGAACGCGTTGTCGATGCGAAACACGGTCGGGGTGCCGTTGACAGTAATCGCGAAGGACGCTGCACTGTCAACGATGTTGGTGGTTTTGAGCATTATCATTTCTACTTCGAGTGTTATCGGTGTCTTTAGACCTAGCGCGATGCTTCGCACTTGGATGCGTCCATATTTGAGGCTGCTGGGCGCGTGATCGCTTGGGCTCCAGGATAAGCGGTCCTGATATTGGAGTGAACCAACTTCGATATGTTAGTTTCTTTGTGATGTAGGCATGTCGTACTCCGGGGTCAAAGTTAGATTACCCAGCTTCTTGTTACGGGCTGCATAGTTGCCGGTCTAGGAATAACGGTGCAGCATTATTGAGCCACTTCGCGACCTCATGTTCTTTTTACTGCTAATTGAATCACGTTGTTAAGGAGCCTGGTTATGCCTTGTTTTGTTAGAGAAACTCCTTCTTCCCGATGGTTGGCCCGATCAGATAGCGAAGCAGGTTAAGGATGGGAACTCGGTGGTGGGTCGACAACGCTGGCCACCATCCCCAGATCGAACAGTCGTCGGCAATAAATGCGTTGTTAATAAATGAGTTGTTGTTGGACTTTTCGGGGGATTCTCCGACGACTGGAGGCTGTAGTTAAGCAGGTTCGTCATTCTGGTTAAGGATCTTAGGAATCAAAATTGCAAGCGCTAAGAATTTTTGGCATGTCGTGTGCGTGGTTTAAGTATCCGCCGTGGTCAATCTGAATACAAGCTGGAGTGCCCAGTTTACACCACAAACTGACGTTGCGGGAAGCCCCAGTTCGGGTTAGAGACGACATAGTTCAGCAGGGTCTGCATACCGGATTCTTGATTCTAGGTGTTGTTGCAGTGGAACATCCGTGTTCCCGGGTTATTGACAACCAGCACGGCGTCGATTTTCCGTTTCTACGGCACAATGAGCTTATTCTTGTGGGGGTTGGGGCTACTGTCGTCCCTAGTTACCTGGAAGGCATAGCCGTGCAAGTACGTCGGATGCCGCATAATTGCGGTTTTATCGAACTTTAATGTGGGACGTTGGCCCAGTTAGTTGTACCTTCAGCGGATTAGTTTTGTTATACGGTTCGCTGTTGATTTGTCCAGTTGTGTCGCATCACGTTGTCATCCAAGACTACCGCCAGATTCAAGTTTGGTTGGGTGGGACCTAGGTTTGACGACTGTTGTCGAGGTGAACATCTCGATGACACCCACCTGTTTAGTGAGCTTTGTCGGCAGAAATTGCGGTCCCGAAGGTGTCGCCTGACTCGGTTACGGGTAATGCACGCGCAACGGCGTTTTTCCTTTCCACTGGTGCAATCGATGGGAAGACGCGGTCGGTGGCGGTCACGATGAGTTGTAGCTTTTGGCCATGCCGATTAACAGGGTGTCGATCTGGGTAGGAACCACGGGGTAACCGTCAGAGCGCGTGACCTTCATCGAATGCCTCACTTTGAGCAATGCGCAACGTGTTATTGGAGCCGGTTTTGATAAACCGGATTTGGATTTGCTGGCACTGACTCGCTTTGAATGTCTTCGTAGACAGCGGCATTCGTACGTTGAACAGGTAGTAGGGGTAAGCTCTATGTCCGACGTCACCATCCAGCGTCCCAGGTATTTTGGTTGCCGAGTTCGTACTGCTCGCCGCTGGCGCAGGTGAGATGGTCGACGTCGTCGGACTGGTTTTGGTCATGTTCGACTTGTTGGGCGAGGTTAGATCATCGTAGATGTTGTTGCGGGCTCTTCTCGACACCGTCGTCTAATCGTCGATGACGACAATCCATTTGGTGTCGTAGTTACCCGACTTGCGCGGATCGTAGACTATATAGTCATAGTCCTGTATCAGCATGCAGGCCTAGTGTGCGGATGGGCCCATTAAGTGCTCACGTTCGGTACCTAGAACCGATAAGTAAAGTTACGGCCAGTCGGGCTGCTCGGCATGGCGGGATCGGCGCCGTCCATGTCGTTGGGCAGCGCGACACCGTGTCAGTGCACCGACGTCGGATAGTCACGCCGGGTCGTCACGATGACCGTAAGTTCGTCGCCGATGTTGGCCCGGATCGCCCTTCCCAGGACAGTGTTTCCTTCGGCAAGTGTCCTGGCGGTCACCCCATCTAGGTCGATCTTCATCTGCTGGGGAGCCAAAGTCGTGGTCGCGGTGTGCTCACTGTGTGGCCAGGCTGCCTCGGCGGCCGCAATTGCATTAGCCATTTCGGCGGCCACCACGCTCTGTGGCAGCAGAATGTTAGATTGGCTGCAAGCGGCCAGCGCGGATCTGCCGGCGATGCTCGCGGCCATGAAGCTGTGCAGGGTGAGCTGCGCCCCATGAAGAGCAGCTCGCTCGTGGACAGCACAGGAATTGACTACTCCTTATCTATCGTCCGTAGATTCCGGCGCATTACACCCTGTTTGGATATCGCGTAAATCATAACCGCAACTGTGAGGTTCTTGATTTAATACCATCCTTTACATCATACCCATCTAGGGTATGTAGGAGGGGCAGGTAAAAGATTGAACGGGTGGTGTGGATGCGGGGATCCGTGCTAGTCGCGGTCGCCCTGACGTGGGTGCTTGCTATTAACGGGCGCAATGCGTGTTTCTGCAGTACCAGACCATGCAGGCCACCTGAAACACTCGTTGGCGATGTCGCTCGGTGGTGAGTTCGCGATCAATGTTTGCCATGTGCACCTATCGGACAACTCGAAGTTGGAGTGCCCAGATCGGTTCGGGACAGTTGTGCTGCCGAGGTCGACCACTTCGGCGATCGTATTGGCCGCCGTGTTAGCGGTTGTGAGCATCACAGCTGCGTTCATCAATCTCGTCGTGTCGAGTGGGCTCAGACCACCAGCCGCACTGGCGCGTATTCGCACCGGGCAAGACTTACTGACTCGGTCTACCTAACTCGTTGCTGACCAGTCAGAGCTAGACAGTGGGTCTTTATCCCGTGGCCGGTGACCGCTGACTCACATCAAAGTGAAACTGCCGCGATGGAATTTCGTGGCCCGATGCAGAAGCCACGATACCATAAACAACGTTTGGTCCTTCGACAGCTGCGACCCGAAAAACTCGCTAAAACTTGTTGCTGCGTAGTATAATATCGTCTTAAACCGGCTCCCGGCAAACCCAAGACCGGTATCACCTCACCCCCCCCCGGTCGGGCTCGCCAGCCAGGCACTACGATGGGCAACATCCCGGTGCTCTGGATGTCTGGGCTCTAGGGGATTGCCAATTCCTTGGGCGCAGCAAGCCGTGGTTTTTCGGCCAGGCTTTAAGGATGCACTCCCGGTGGCGTGAAAAACCGTCTTGCCATCCACATGGTTGAACGAGCCGACGCCCGAGGTGAGTTGTCTTTTGGGGTTTCGATAGTTAAATCAACCAGCGGAACATTCGCATTTGGGGCGTACTCTGGTCGGTAATGTCTACCGATACCCAGTCAAGTTGGTTACCGATCTGTGTCTAGAACTGACCATCCAGCGGATGCTGATTCCCTACAGGACCAGCGTCGCGGTAGTCACCGAGCCGTACTCGGTCGACGGATGGCAGCAGGTACGCAAATACCTTGTCGCGCAGCTTATGGCAGCCAACCCTGGATCCTGGAATCCCAATCAGTACAACTATCCTGATAACGTCAATGCTTACCAGCTGCTGACGCTGGAGTTGGCTTCCCCGCTTGGGTGCGTCGATGTGCTGGTGTGCTCAGTGGGAACCGGGGGCGTGGCCCAGGTTTGCGTGAGTTCAACCGGAGATGAGGTTGATAGGCGTGAACACTATCGGGTCGACAATCTTCGGGCAGCTAGCGTCGAGCGGGCTGATGTGTGGGCTGGTCTTGAGCTTTTATCCCAACCACGTTGATTACCGTATGTTAAACTTAATACACCGCGCTGCTGCCGAAGCGACCTGAGCGTAACGCACCCTGGCCGCGATACTCTATACTAGCGATTAATGGAGTGTAGGAGCAGTGGCCTTGGTGGTCCATTGAGTAGCATGCACGTTCCCGCCCGACACCACCACCATCGCCGCGGTCTTCGCGGTCTTCCTCGACAACCCGCAGCGCTATTTGGAGGCCATACTACAACGACGAGCACTGCAACCAACACCAACTGCTCAGCGGTGAAAACCCGACGGAGAACAACATGCTCGGACGCGGTGGTCACCCGATGGACACGTGACACCACGGTAATTAATCTGGCTCTGGCAGTGGTGTGGTGGTAGCGTGTTTTGATGTTGTTTTAATCTATTGATTGGTTTCATAACCATAACAACGGGTGTCAGCGATAGCTTTGATTTTATGCGGTCGCCGCCGATTAACTTGTTTTGTGGTCAATGCACTTGTCGGTAAGATGGTTATTGCCCCAACCGGTCGTCAGGTACCGGTCTGTGACACGGTGGAGCGATTTTCGGCTGAAGAGAAGCAGGTTGGTTGTCATGGCCGACGTGGAAAGTGACGAGGTTGAGGCCCGGGCGGCAAAGTTGGTCACCAACGCGCTTTGGACGTTTCCAATCCCGAATAGGTGGAAGCGGTGGTGGATACTGCCGTCGAGAAATTCGTTGTGCTGCAAGTTATGTGTGAACAACATGCGAGTTTCAAGCGCCATGCACAGACGATTCCTCGTCGACGGTGTTGGATGGTAATGATGGCAGCGCATCCAGGTCGATCTTGCCCCACGTGCGGGTAGGGCAGCTCGTGGACTCGAACAGTCGTGACACCAGTGCGGTGGACAGCTGCTAGGCGAGCTGGCTGCGGGCTTCGTTAATATTGAACGATGGGTCCGCGCTGACCACGTAGCCAACCCGCACCGGCGCGCCGGTAAAGGTACGGCGAACCGCGCCGAGCCGACGCGACACCCGGCAAGTGTACTAGCGCACCGTAGACCTCACCGAGCTCGATGCGGCGAAATCTATTTTCAACATGACTTTGATCGGTGGGATCCAAGCCGGCGGTGGTGTGATGACGTGCGGTGTTGCCAAAGCGGCGGTCATCTAATCCACCAAGTCTGTGGCAATCGAGTTGGCGTAATATGGTATTCGGATGAATGCCACCGCACTAAGCAACATAACTACGTCTCTGTTAGCGACGTCGGCGGCCACTATGGATCAGAAAGTGATTGAGCGTTAGACTGCGGGAATTCGTGAAACGATGCGAACTGACCGTCCACTGAAGCGCGAAGGTACACTCGATGACATCCCGGAGGCTGAACTGTATTTCGCCGGTAAACGGTCACGCTATGTTAGCGAGACCGTCCTGCCGGTGGATGGCGAGACTAGTGAAAGTAAAGCGATCCGGTCCAAGAAAAGCGAGGAAGACCGGCGATCTTGGGCGTGACGTTCGGTGTGGTGCCTCCATTTGATTAATTTACTCGCTTGATTGCATGCCTTTATGTGCGCCTCACATAGGTGTATGACCGCGGCTGGCAGGACTCTGCGTACTGAACGGGCCACTTTTCACCCAGGAGTCGATCTTGGCCGGTGGCCGAGCAATTGTATGTCGAGCACGGCATAATTTGCGGTGTCCAATCGGCAAATCAGCCAGCCCGCTGTTCAGGGCAATGTGCCGTGTAGGCTGCCATTTCGGCGCCAAGGTCGACCTGATCCGTGCGATCGACGAGAAAAATCGTGTGCTCGTCGAACCGCTACGCGACCACATGGTGGCCGAGCTGTTGGCGTCCAAGGCGTCCGCCGAAATGCAGGAGCGGGTGACCTTCCTGGTGCACCCGCTCACCGAGATTTAACCTGGTATGCGACGGTTGCGCGGCTCAAGCAGTAACTGATCCTGCCTAATATCACATTATCGTCAAGGGCGCGCTTGGCGCGTCGTAGCTGGTTCAGGTGGTCGACGGTGTCAACCGCTGTTTGTCCGCCTTGTCCACTGCGGTGCGCTACGAACGTAGCGTTATGCATGGCCCACAACCTGTTGATGCACACCTGCGCCGATCTTAAACGAGCGCTCGCCGTGAGCGCACCAATGCGGTCTTGGCGGACCGCTGGTTCCGGTCTGACCTACGCGATCGTGGGCCTATTACTAGCGCTGCTGACGCCGAATCGATGAAGGATCGAAGGATGAAAATAACTGTTGACCAAGGTAATCGCACGTAATCGGGTAGCTGTGTAATGAATGCAGCCGAGGTGTTCGACCAGTAAAATGAGGACGGAATCATTGTCCTACGAAATGCGCATCCGTCGGTCGAGTAAGTCGATGGCGCACACCGGGCCGCTGTGGCGTGCTTGTTGCCGGCCATGCACATTGAGGATGAAAAGATGCAGACACACATCCCTGAATGTGACCCGGACTGGAGCTACCTTCGCGGAGCTCGATCGGGTTGCAACCGCAGCCAACGACGGCACCCGGTCGGGGCTGCCGCATTTTTACTTGGGCCACGGAATCAGCTCCAGTGCAACTGAAAGGCCTATGGTTGAAACCGATCTCGGTGAAGAGTTTGACGAGAATTTTGTCCTCCAATCAGGGATGGTGTTGGTCTTGGAACCAGGGATATGGGAGGACGGCACCGATGGCTATCGTCGCTAAGAGGTCTTTGTGATCGCTGCGGAAGGCTGGACACGCTTGACCGGACTACCTCTATGGCAACTGAAGTTCTTCCCGACGATCGTGCTCTGTGCTCGAGTCGGCAGCGGGCGCTGGACCAGATGGCAGCGCACGATCTCGATATCCTGGTTCTCGGTCGCCAGCCAACGTCCGGTACATCTCTGGTGCGCTGCAACTGTGGGTTGCCGGGACCTGACCATTTGGCACGACATGTGTGCTGGCGCGCGACTGGCTCAGTACATGGGATGAAAGTGTCCCTGACGACGTCCCGTACGAGCATTTGTATAGCCTCTCGTGGAATCAATCTGATGAACACCATCTCGGTGCTGCAGCGCATTGATGGCGCGACCACCGCTCGGCGCGTCGGAACCGATGGGCTATCACCAGTTGTCTTCCACCTGCTACTGAGTCGGTCCAAAGACACTGCTGGGCCATTGGTGGAGGCGTGCAGCAGGGCTCACCAGCGGATAATTGCAGCTATAGCGCGCTATCGATTGCGCTAGGAATACTCTGCTAACGCGCTAACGTCGACTGTTATTGACATCTGTATGAACCGTTGTTTAGCCCCTGCTATTCGGGTGATCAGCGGTATATAAATCATAATCCAGCTGGATACAAAGTACGGCTGGGACGCAGCACCCACAAGTCAACTGGCTTGCCGTTTGCTGATGTGCGAACCGTGACCGGGTCGATACTAATGCACTCGTCGACGCTCGATCTCTTTTGGTAGATAGCTTCTGGCGGGACCCGAGAGAGAGAAGTCACGGATTTATGCCACCGAGAATGATTAATAAATTAATAAGTAGGGAAGTTGGTACCCGTGTTAGACGATGAGAGCACATCTGGATCTCCCATCAGTTCGTCGAAATGCCATAGTATAGTATGATATACACCGCTCAACTACATGTGAGGGATCACTATGGAGCATCGGCTCTGATCCTCACTCAGATTAGCATTTGGTGAAGTCCGTGCCGCGCAGATCGGCTACATCAAACCTAACGTTCCTCAAGTCCACGCCGGTGAAATTACCCACGACAAGTTCTTGCGGTTGGCTATCCAGCCAAGGCACCTGGCAGGGTGCCCCGCGTCCCCGGGTGCATAATATGTGCCACCCACTCAAATCTTCCGATGCGGCGACCACGCCACTAGAACCGGCCATTAGAGCAACAACGACACCTGTCCTCAACCCTGCAGAACCCCGCCGACTACCAAGCCCACCACTCATGTGACTCCTGCACATTAAATTTCTTTTGTCCCTTTTTAAATTTCTTTTGTCCCTTTTTCAAAACTATTTCAAACGCATTTGATCTCACATCGCACAGTCCACAGCGACAGCAGCGCTAGGATCACTCATAGGCAGTCGACATCGGGCACCTCCCCGAACTAAATCCAGCAGAACCCGGTCGACAGCACGCTCGCACGAGCCCAGCCGTCGTCGTTGTGTTGGGTTTTGTGGTCTTGCTGAGGGGTAGCGTGTCTTGGAGCAGTGAACTTGCCGTTACCAACGCCATTCGACCCGGTTGCTAGTTTTCGTATTTATTGACTGCTGGTGGTGTACTCGGCTGCTTGCTAACTACCTTGGTAGAATAAATTGGCTCCCTAGTACCATGTTGTCATTATGTTAATATTTTATGGATCAATGCATTTAAGTGATCACGGCATTGTGGATAGTCGCACACTGTCAGATCACGATCACCATCGTTGTTGCAGCCAAAGCCGAAGTACGATGCGGTTAAAGAATTCAAGATTATGTGAGAAGACATTGGGTGTTCTCGACTTGATCTTCCCAGGATAAACGTGTTGGTAACTAATTGCAGTCACAGTGTTGACGCTCAAGAATCGTACACAGCCTACGAGGTCGTCAAGTCGGTACAAGCCGGCATAGCCGATCGACAAAGATTCATATTCATCAACACGCGTATCACCTCGACCAAAGTCTAATTGCAAGTTACCTAATATACTTAGTTCTGAGCTTGATGTATTGCGGCACAACTTGTTGTTTTGATTTTGATTTCGTCCAAATATACGGCAAGTTACTAGGCTACTTCGATGGCTAACGATGCACGGAAGAAATCGATTTTCAGGCAGTTACCCGCATCGAAGGGAAGAGTGACTCCGTTGATGTAGCGTGATTTGTCGGCAACCAAGAACAGCATCGCATTGCTGATGTCCTTTGGCTCCATCTACAGAGTCGGCAGTGTATGGAACAGTTGATAGACCGGCGCCACGTCGTCCTGTCCGGAGTCTCCTAGATTCGAGTGGAGCAACCGAAAGGGGCCCTCGTTTATTGTCATCGGGGTTATAACGTGCTTGTGGTGCACCGAGTTGACTCGATTCCTATAACCAACTCAACTGTCAAGGCGGTCATCAGCCTGACAACACCATGTTTGGCGGACACATAATGGCGGGTATGCGGGTGAGACTTGAGTCTGCTGACCGGGCTGGCCAGAATATGCCGAACATCGGCTTCCACGCTTTGATGGCAATGATGTCGACTTCAACGAGGTGTTTTTCACAGAAGTGCATGCTCCGGAAGAGAATTTGATTGGTTCAGCTCAATGGGGTATAATGTTGGGGTAACAGATCCCTCGGCCATGAAGGCGGCATGTTGTGGACGAGGTACACTGACCTGCCGCATGATCTGACTATCGATTTCGATCCCTCGGAAGTGCTGAAGTGGGATAGCTTTACGCCACCTTGGTGATGGATTGGCAGGCGCTGCGCCTGTTTAGGTACGCGGCTTTGGTGTGGGTGGCTTGTGGGGAAGAGGATGTGTCCACTTAATCAATGCTTCCGCTCCTGGGCTCGGGGTTCTGCAACGTGCTTGCGAGCACGCGCTGAACGCCGCAAGCGTCAACGGGTTCGTGCACCGTGCAATCACCGCCCCGTTCGCTCCGCTGAACCTAGACCACTACTACGGTGGCTGGTTCGACCGTTACATCCGTAACTTTGCCACGACCATCGTCGTCGATACTTCTGATGAGAACCAGCCGAATATCATCCCTGAACGGATACTTGGTTACCGTGCAATTAGCGGACCTCAGCAGCGTGTGTACCGTCTAGTGACCAAACATTGGCGGTAGTAGCCAGTCTAGCCGGCGTTCGATTGAGCGTAGAGGCTCACTGCGACGAGCGTTGCCACCGATCGATACCGTACCTAGATCAATGCCGAGCATTGCAACTCGGGAGTTGTGGGCTTCGCCGCGTTGCACTCGTTTTCGGGCGATATCGCCAGTCAACACCGCTGCAATACCGAAGGCGATCCCAACCAGGAGCCAGTAGGTGATGAGCGGGACCACGCCCAAGATAAACGATGCGACACCGGATTCGTTACGCGGGAAGGATTGACTCAGCATGTGTCGATGTTAGACGCTGCAGCGCGCGAAGTGTTAGTTGGCCCAGGGCCAGTCGCAGCGTAGATCCTTTAGTGCACAACGTTGCTACGGCATCCTGGGTCAGTTCGGGCGCTGTCGAGCAATTCGTCTAAGGTCAGCGAACACTTGATATGTCGGTGCAGCTGGTGTTCGGCGGTGAAACCGATCCCGCAGAGCACCTGCTTGCAGTGCCGTGCGGCGATGAGCGCTGCTTGGTCGGCTGCGGCCTTATCCAGCAAAGCGGCTAGGACACCGGAATTGTCCGAGTTTTCTGGCATATTGCCGGCGGTGTGCACCGCCGCCTCGGCGCCTTCGATCGCGACATGCTTCTCGACCAGCCGGTGCCGGATCGCTTGACACGAGCCGATTGTTCCGGCTAAAACTTAAAATGTTCCAGGATGTTGCTGGTGCCGAATCGCTACCGAGCCAGGTAGTGCCCCTACGGCTATCGTGGTTAGCGGGACTGGATTCCCTTCTGGTGCGATGCATGGGACGATTGCTATCGTGTGCAGAACCGCAATAGTGGTTGCGTTTCCAGACCACCCAGTCGTCGTCCACGAACGGCATCGTCGTAGTTTTGGTGGTCCGGCGTAACGTAATTATGGGTGCCTGGGCCGCGGTAGCGCGCAGGGGTGACCTCTTCTTCGGCATCCACTACCGAGATGGGCATGCTGGCGCCGGAGCCTTACCCCTGGGAGCGGGTGTGATCCGCCGGGGATCGGGCACGTCCCCCCGAGTCGTCGCGCTGTTCGCCACACGGGTAGGCATCAGCTACCTCCGGCGAAGCGCCCGTGTCCGGAATCCATGAAGTGCTGAGCACGTGCTCGGCATGACGATAATGTCGTGTTCAAGGTTGGTCCACTCGGGCAATGAAGTGACGTGGCCACGATCAGCGTTGGCCGACTTGGAACGTCCACAGACCTTTGAGCGAACAGTGAGAGTTGTGGGGTGAGGGCATGACATCGACGAGAAGAATCGGGGCACCGGATGCTAAGAATCGCGGCCTGTTGCTCTATGCGGCCGAGCAATTGATGCCCGAAGCGGGGCTACGTCGCGGCGCTTCGGGAACAGGGCGTAGCTGAAGCCTCGGCTCGTGCATGACTACTTCTACTTCCGCACCATGGAGAGCTGTTTTGGCGGCCTTCTGCCCCTGTGTCGAAGAAGGTCTTCGGGTACAGGTCAAACGCTGTACTCTCCTCAGCTGTTGTGAGAGCTGTGGTTATTTGGTACCGATCCCGCATCGAATCCAGATTTCGATGGAATTTATGGACTTGGCAAATTACCGCAAGGAAATGGTGGCTGAAATTACTTACTAAGCTGAATATGTCCGCGATGAACAGTGCCGTGCGGTGACGGCTGCACTGCGGCGCTATGAATTAGATACCCGCGACATGCCACTAGTGGTGTGGGAGGTGCTCATGTCCAGATTGTCGCGGTTGCTAGTGCTCGAACAGGGGGTTGGAATGTTTGCTGGTCACGCCGAGATCTTTGCGCTGGTTGAAAATTATCTTCACGGCCTGGAAGGTGAGTTGCAGCTTATTCCGGATATACTCCAAGTCTGAGTGGTTTCACCAGTTTCGCAGCAAACAAAGCGTGCTTCGAGGACCGTTTTGGAGACGACGATGACCCCGTCTGCGCCGACATCGCAGCGAAACTGCGGCGCGCCCAGCGCAGCGCCGGTATTGACTTAGCCCATCGCCCACTTTCTTGAGGTTTGCCAAGTCGAGTTCGTATCGCCCCGGGCGATTTTGATGTTGATGTGTGACACATATACTGGTAGGGATTGTGGCTTCAGTCGGAGAAGATCAGAAGATCGTTGGCTCTTGATCCAGATAATATGCTGTTGGCCCAGATTGGCTTGGACGCGGTGATGGTGTATCGGACATGATGTATTATCGAGTCGTCGGCGTGTTACGCGCTCGAGTGTAGGGACGGAACCAGAGGTGCTGCGAAAAGCGTTGCCGCAATGCCTCTTGGGAAGGTAGCAGTCGGGCTATTTTTGGCGTTCATCATGGTCGGTGCTCCGTTTTGTCTGGGCACTGGTGCTATTCTGGCTTAGCACCCGATCGGTGGCGAGCTAGTGCGCATCGTCGACCCAATAATCGCGCGAACTGTGCAATCGCTTCGTCGGTGGACGTTCCTCTGATGATGTGTTTGATACCGCGTGCTGCCCGAGTCGAGAGCGCTGTGGCGATTTCGCGCCAAGCCCTGCTCGAAGGACCGCCGCGACAAAACCCGGTCTACAAGTCCGATGCGTTCGGCCTCGGTTGCGTCGAGGGCAGTGCCGGTGCCCGCCGAGCAGCAGTGTGCGGCTTTTGTCGACCAGTGCGGCCAACCGCTCCACGCCTCTCCAAGCTGGCATAATTCTCGAGTTTCACTTGTTTGAAGCCAATCTTGATGTCCTCGACGACCTCAGCACCTCCGCCGAGCGCGTGACCGTTGAGCACGGCGATCACCAGGCGAGAAACCCCGCCAGTCGATCGCAGATCGTCCGTATTTGCCAGGCCATGGCTGCGGATCTGCTTCAGTTAGGATTGTTCTGAGCTCCTTGAGGTCGCCGTCCGAAATCATTGCTCGATTGCCGGCACCTCTGATGACCACGACTCAGGCCCCTTCCGCGGCGTCAAGCTGCCCTATATTCTCTATTCTTCAGTGAAATGGCATTGTGGATGTGTGGATGGTCGATGGTGCAGACCGAAAGTCCGTAATTGAATTTCTAGTTAACCATGCGCGGCTCCTACGATATTCACATTCTTGTGCAGGGTGAATAATATCACCTGCGGATTTCCTACTCTTGCTTTGTTCCTAGCGTACACTATTATCGGAATGTATCTCCGGTCAGTCAGTCAAGAGTTTAACCTCTGTTCCGAAGTCTGGCGCGACAGTTCGCTACGACACTTTATTGACAAAATTTTTCTTGTAAATAGAAATGGAGGATTTTCTATTAGCAATAGACTCGATCTATTCGTTGCTCGACGCTGACAATCACCTCTACGAGACGTAGGATTCGCTACACCAATTAGTACCGCGACGCGATCCAGTACATACAGGTGAATGGTCGAGCCAATATCGCGATATATAGTCACATCGGTGACTAAATTCCAATTCTAAGTTCGAGGTGTTTGCCTATCCCCGAGACTATGTAGGAGTACTTCAAAGATGGCAATCTGGAAGGTAAGAACTGCCGGCAGATATTTGGCTAGCAGATACGCTTGATCCCGGCTTTTCACGAGCTCGGTCCCCGGCTAGAGCTGATGAATGATTTAGGCGTCGATCGCCAATTGATGTTCCCGACTCTGGCTCGTTTGGTTAAAGAGCGAATGCATGATGACGCGGCGTTAATGCGTGTGGTGGTGTATGCGCTCAACCAGTGGCTCGACGAGGTGTGGAGTTTTAGTTACCATGACCGCATTTTTCACCGTTCTGTTCGGTCAGTTTGCCGATTGTCGATAAGGCGATTGAGAAGCTGGACTGGGTGGTGCGACGCGGTGCGCAGGCGATCCTGGTGCGGTCGACCTCCGTTACCGGATATTGTGTTCCGCGCTCGTTCACGGTGCTGAAGTTTGATCCGTTTTGGTAGCTATGTGTCGACCATGACGTAGCTGGTAACGATGCATTCGTCGGATAGCGGCTATGCCCGATACACCCCGAATGGGGGCGGCGGCAAGGAGATGTTTCCGTTACAGACGAATGCGTTCGCCATGCTCAACAAGTGGCGACCGGTGCAGGACACTCTGGCGCTCTGAGTGATTCACGGCGCGTTGTATTGTTTCCTATGATTGAAGGTCGCGGTCATCGAGTTCGTATCGAAGTGACTGTTCCCCTTGCTGGATCAGCTGGTTGACGTTTACAAGAAAACGCCCGCAGGTTTCCCCGGCGGTGACTCGGTCGAAGAGGTCAAGCACCGCATCCACATCAATACGTCTACAAAGACGTCATCAGCGACCTGGTCGGTCTCATCGGGGTGGATCGGGTTTTCTACAGTTTGGATTTCCCGCGCCAGGATGGCCTTCCGCAGCCCGGGTATTACGCGGATGCACTGTGCAGTACTTGCGTGTTGATGAGCAAGCAAAGATCTTGGGCGGCAATTTCGCTCGATTCATGTCGGTATGACAACCGCGAACTGCTGCTATGAGTCGGTCTCGCAAAATTGGACAGCCATTCCTGCTATGGTATTAAGTGCGGAAGATTTTTTCGGTGGCGCAGAAATGGTCGCCGACGGCTTCTTACTCTTGAGCTTCACTCAGATCGTAGACCGAATCCGTTGTGCTGCCGTTTCTTGCGTGTCATCCTGTATTGACGAAGGTGATTGGCTAGCCATCTAGGCGTCCAATTCCGCCGAATGGATAGTTGCGGAGGTCGGTCTGCTAACCGTGGGAGCGGTGCTGGTTCCTGTCAATACCAGATTCAAGAAGATCGAAACCATCGACATCATCCTTTGCAGCGGGGCGAAGTTGGTTATGTTTGAAACATTCTTCTTGGGACATGATTTCGCTGTTCCCACCGATGTGGCAGCGATCGATGTCGAGTCGAATTTTCTGGCCAGTGGTTTGTCTTTCGAGCGACAGGTCAACGTCACCGACATCACGGATGTGATCTACACTTCGGTCACCACCTGACGGGCCAAAGACGTGATGATGAAACACTGGCAGAAAATAAAGTTCTACGCTGATTGGTGCGACCTTGCCGAACTCCGTCAAGGTGACCGCTACTTGATCGTCAACTTGTTCTTCCACACCAAGACGGGCTACATCTCATTAATGTTTCCGTATTCTAGATCAATCGTGTGCTGGAGCTGATTGAGCGTGAATGAATTACTAGGGTTCCTGGACCGCCGAAGCTCTAATCATTCGCTGCTGCCTGCCTCGGGCAACCACGATCTGTTGTCGTTGCAGGCAGTGGTGACCGACTCTTTTGACATCCCCGTGAAACTCATTCGTTGCTTAACCAACGAATGAGTTTCACGGCCATCCTGGCCGATTACGTCCTGACCTAAGCGGCAACGGTGACGGTTGTCACGACGCAGGGATTCCTTTGATTATATCGCTACAACCGCCGGTACGCCGTGCTATGGGCTCGAGGTACACATAGCCTACGGTGGAGAGGCCTTGATCTGTGGGTGCAGAGTCATGCAAGGCTATCTCAATTACCCGGTTGCCACCGTGGAGACGATTGATGACTAGGGTTATTTGCACACCGGCGATCTGGTCACCTTGGATTTAGCGATAACGGCTGAGGATTAACTGGTGTGAGAAGGGCGTGTTCATCGTAGACGGCTTCAACGCGTACTTAGTAGAGATCGAAGGTTTCCTGCTCGAACACCCAGCTGTCGCGCAAGCCGCAGTAGTAAGAATTATCGACGAGAGACTCGTTCAGGTGGGTAAGGCGTTTGTTATGCCGTAGCCCTACTCCCTCTGTCCCAGGTTGATTTGATTTCGTGGTTCCGAAAGCAGATGGTGGGATGAAGGATGCCGAGATCCATCGCTTTTCTCGACGAGCTTCCACTCAATGCCGTCTAAAAAGTGATGAAAGACTAGCTTCGGTGACAACCGGAGACATACACTCGGTGGTGATTGCCTCTGATTATCGCGTGCCCGATCCCACCCGGGTGTGAGCTGTTGCTGTAGCGTACTGGTTAGACTCTTGTCGGCATTGTTGCCCAACATGTTCTGGTTTACCTATCTATCCATGACTATGGCCGTGTCCTGATGATGATCAGTAGTCAGAGTCGTGAGCTGTCTTGGAGTTGCTGTGCTCGCAGGTATTGTTCGATTGGTTCGATGCTGTTGATGTTGAAGACATCCCGACCTTTTCCGCCGGTTAGATCATCGACAGTTTCGTCGCGGCGACTCCGATGTCTGAATTAGTTCCCACCGTGCCTGGGGTTGTGGTCACTATCGCATCTGTTGACGACGTGCAGACCATGACCGCGGAGGTCAGCTGTGCGATAGACAGGTTCACCGCGGCCGATATCCGAAAACATGGATTTTCTGAGATTTAGATGATGATCACGAAGTCTTGATCTTGCAAGAGTTTTCTGACGAATATGGGTACCAGAACTGGATCGATCATCCCAGCGTCGTGGCACAGTGGTTATTCAGAGCGGGAGTGTGTTACCACCCCCGCTGTTCGTTGTCCGGTTGTTCGACATGATGCGCATCGAGGAGGCAGAGTAAGCGGATCACTACGATGTTTGTCTATCGATGTAACCGAGCCTGTTTCAGTTGTCCCATTCTGGGCTGGGCAACTGAAACATCTGATTGCTGTCCCACGCTGGCCGTGTCAATTCAGTCAGTAGGCCTGGAAGATCCAGCCTCGGCACAACGACTTCGACGAAAACCATCTGATCCTTACGCTCGGCGGCGACAGTGAAGGCCTCGTCAAGCTCACCGTAGGTTTCTGCACGGAAGGCCGAGTGATTGGCTACCCCCAGCACACCGGGGATGTCGGTCCAACGCCAACTGACAATGTTGTTGTAGGGAGCCGTCTCTCCATGTATCGCCCGTTCGATTGTGTAGCCGTCGTTGTTGACCACCACAATGACCGGTGACAACCCCTCGCGGCAGAAGGAACCGAGCTCCTGGACCGTCAGTTGTGCGGCGCCGTCACCGATCAACAACACCGTCCTGCGGTTGCGATGCGCTAACCCTGCTCCGAGTGCCGCGGGAAGCGTGTAACCGATTGAACCCCAGAGGGGTTGACCGATGAAAGTCACTCCTCGCGGCAACCGGTGTTCCACTATGCCATAGAATGCTGTCCCTTGATCGGCTAGTACCACGTTTCCCGGTGTGAGCGCTGCACAGAGCCTGTCCCACAAGATCTGTTGGGTCAGTGGTCGATCGGGTGAAGGTGTGTCCGTATTCGGGTTTCTAGGAGGTAATTCCACTGGTGGCGAACTGATGCCGCGGCGCACTAAGATTGACGACAATGCCTCAAGCGCGGCGCCCATTTCCAGTGGAGCGAAAACCTTATCGGCCACGCTACTCTGGTACTGCCCGACGTCGATGGTCCGGGCTGGGTCGATTCGCTGGCTGAAGAAACCACTGACCATGTCGGTAAACACCACCCCGGCGGTCACCAGAACAGGTGCCTGTTCAATCGCCGCGCGGACCGCTTCGGTGCTAGCCGCCCCGGCATAGACCCCCAGGAAGTTAGGTGAGCTCTCGTCGAGCAGACTTTTGCCCCACATCAACGTGGCGTATGGTACTACATCGGCCGTCAGCAATGTCTCGAGTTCTTTGACCACTTGCAACCGATGGACCAGCAAGTCCGCCAGCACCGTCATCCGCTTATTGGCAATCATTTTGGTGGCGGCATCGATGAACAGCGACAGCGCACGCGGACTGGTGCCGCCGGTATGGCGCGGTAATGGGGCGTCGGGTGGTTCGGTGGGTAAGCGAGCTACGTCGGTGGACAGTAGTATGTAGCCGGGACGCTTGTGCTCCCGCACCTCGCTGAGTACCTGATCAATCTCTCCACATGCTTTCTCTGTTGTGAGATTAGCTTGTGCGCAAGTTATTTCACGGCTGATTCGAAAGAAGCGCTCGAAGTCCCCGTCGCCGAGCGAATGGTGTAGCGCTCGGTGGGTGCTTTGTGCGTTTTTGGGGGGAGCGCCGACAATGTGCACGACAGGTACATGCTCAGCGTAGCTACCCGCTATCGCGTTGGCTGCCGAGAGTTCGCCAACTCCGAATGTCGTTACTAAAGCGGATATTCCGCGCAAACGTCCATATCCATCTGCAGCGTATCCGGCGTTCAGTTCGTTGGCGTTGCCTACCCATCTGATGGTCGGATGAGCAACGATATGGTCGAGAAATTCCAGGTTGTAATCGCCGGGTACACCAAAGATCTCTGTGACGCCGAGTTCGGCGAGGCGGTCGAGCAGGTAGGCGCCGACGGTATAGACGGTTTCAATCTTGGTGGTGGTCACGAAGACGACGGTACGCTTGGTAGAAAACCACTCCCGACTGGGAGCCGGCTCTCTATTGTGCGAGCCACGGCAATCAACGGATCCCGCGACGTCGTAATCGAAGCAAGTCCTGATTAGGTTCTTGACTTCATCGCCGCTATCGAAGCGGTGCCCAGTTGTTGGCTACACATCAGAGCTCTTAGGTACCCGAGACTGGCGAGGACGGGCGACCCAGTAAAATGAAGATGAAAGTCAAGGACGTGGGCATCACCGACTAACGTAACAGGTGGGGTCATACACCTGAAGTGACAACGGCGATGAGCTGGATGCTGGTCAGCTCCTCGGCACAACGCTCGTAAACGCGAAGTAATTTTAAGTCGCCCCTCAAGGGTGATAGCACCGTAGTCAAGTTCGAGATCAGCATCAACCCGGTGTTACCATTGCCCGGCTTCGTACTCAAACGCGTGGTAAACGGGTCGATCGAGACGGCGATCGAGGCGATACGCAAGCCGGTGCTGCAGGTGATGAGGGGTCAATACTCACCGTGGCTTTTGGTAGGTTCCCTGGCCAGAGTCAAGTTAATCGAATTACGGTGGCATCGGACCGGGGCCGCACGCCGGGATGGTGCTGGCCGACCTAGGCGTTAAAGGGGTGCGGGTGCACTGTCCCAGCGGGCTGACGATGCCTTCCGAGAATCGCGATCTGCTGCACCGTGGAAAGCGGGTCGTCGACCTGGACGTTAAGACGCTATCGGGCGTTATTGACGCTGGGAGCCAAGGCCGATGTATCGTCAGATTGTTTCCAGCCTACACCTGCAAGCGATTTGGTATCGGTCCCGACGAGTACGCGGCGATTAACCTTTGACTGAATCTTCGCACGTATTACCGGTTGGGGACAAGACGGGCTGTTGGACTCAACGGCGGGTCACGACATAAACTACCTCCCGCAGACCGGTACGCTGTTGGCGCTGGGATACCGCGATCGGCCACCGATGCCGCCGCTGAACCTGGTCATCGACTCCGGCAGCGGCTCGATGCTGGTGCTGCTGGGCAGCGTGGTAGCGCTGTATGCACTAAAACGTTCCGGTAGGGGGCAAATCATCGACGTCGCGATGGTCGACGGGGTCAGCGTGCTTGCCCTAGATGAGGTGGACCATGAAGGTTGACCTGCGCTCTGCGTGATGAGCGCGAGTCATTTCTGCTCTCCGGTGTGCCTCGTTTGCTCGTTGCTATGAGACAGCTGGCGGCAGATACATGGCTGTCGGCGTCATCGGTCCTGCTTGACATCGCTTCGTATCAGCAGATGAACGAGATCACCTCGCACATCAGCCAGTGCCCCGGCCGTGCCGGTTCCGCGGTTTTCTCACATACCCACCTGACCGGTCGGTCCGCCTTCTCCGGCAATCGCATCGATGGCCGTAATTGGTTGGTAACAAAATCGTTGCCCATTCGTCCTGTGCAGGAAGGGCCTCGTTGTTAGCCTGGAAGTAGTGGCTGTACAAGCACCGCGGGAAATCATCATTTATGCTTCCCTGGAAAGGATTCTGGACACGCTAGCTTATATCGGATCAGTGCCATTGTGGTCGTTGGTGCACAAGAAGGTTTGAAGGCATCGACACCCAATCCCGATGGGCGGCCGCGCCATGTCAAGGTGATCAGGATCGCCGAATCGGGAACTGTTCGGATTCTTTTGGTGACCCGACTGGGTGGTTGTTAAATACCAGCATAGCCAGCACTTCGCGTACACCCTGCGATCGGTGAGGGAGGACAAGACGCGGGTACGTTTCACCATCACCCTAGACCCGTTGGCACCACTGTCGGAGTTTCTGCCTAAGTGAGGTCTTAAAGAAAGTTCTCAAAGCCGCAACGGAAGGCCTGCGGGACTTCGTCATGATGTCGGGATTGTACGGACGGGTCTTAAGTAGTGGATCCGTTGTTGAGCACGGGGAGTGGCCTGATTGCCTTATCGAGAGCATCGTCACTGTTGCAGAAGTTAAAGCTTACCAGGTGATTCCACACGTCGGCTTGTTTTGAGGTGTGCTCGGCTGCCGGATCGCAGAATGCCGACATCGGGATGGCGGCTACTCCAGCCTTTCCGGCAAGGCCGCGTAGAACGCCCCGCTGTCGTCGTAACCCAGCGTACGCGCGGGACGGCGCAGAGGAAGTACGTGCTGTAGCTGTTGTGCACTTCGAGACCGATCTCGGTCAGCCCCGACGCCAGCCCGATCGTGTATGGCTTGCAAAGAACTCCGAAGTGCGGCCACCTGGGTGTCTTCGGTGTCCAACGCCAGGGCGAACGCTGGATGAAACGGCGCGCCGCCAACGTAGTTCAGGCACTATTTTGCGAACCGCACGCCAGCGATGAGATCGAACGGGCCGCAGGCCACCCGATGTAGTTGAACATCTTGGCCGCGGTGGAAACGGTGATTGTTCGTTCAGCCATGCTGTCAAACCCTGCGAACGGCAGGTGCTTTCGGTTCTCGAACACCAGGTTTTCATACACCTCCTCGGTAATCACCAACAGGTCTGCCGCCACAGCGAGCTCCGCTATCTCGGCCAATTCCGTCGCGCTCAGCACCGCGCCGCTGGCGTTGCGCAGTGGTGGCCTGCCGCAGCCCAGCGATGCCTATCCTCGATGGGTACTGGTTCACTCCGCCGGTGATGACGTCTTGCACGGGCCTAAGCATCGCTGGCGATCCGTCCGCGTCGGGAAAGCCTTGCCCGAGGTTCACTGCGCCGATGCATGCGGCCAGAGCTGACATTTCGGCGAACATCGTGGTCGCGTAGGGCCGTAGAGCCGCTGTTATGTCAATTGAGCTTAGGGGTATCGCCGCCAGCACGACCGCAGCGCCATGTTCGGTCGCTGACCAGCACAGCCTTGTCCAACTAACAGGTTGGCCGAACCCCTTAAAAGTTTTTCAGTGTTCCTGTTACTGGCCCTAGTCTTTCAAGACGGATCTAACCTCCTATATACTTGACTAAATATAGTAATTTGTAGTCCTTAATAAATTTAACCCCTTCCATATTATAATAAAAATATATTTTTACGAACAGGAAGTTGACATGTCCGAAGAAGCTTTTATCTACGAGGCCATCCGCACTCCTCGCGGTAAACAGAAGAACGGATCGTTGCACGAGGTCAAGCCGGCAAGCTTGGTCGTTGGGCTAATTGAGGAGTTGCGCAAACGACACCCCGACCTCGATGAGAACCTGATCAGCGACGTCATCTTGGGGTGCGTCTCACCGGTGGGTGACCAGGGTGGTGACATTGCCCGCGCCGCGGTGCTGGCTGCTGGCCTGCCGGTCACTGCAGGCGGGGTGCAGCTCAACCGGTTCTGCGCATCGGGGCTTGAAGCTGTCAACGTCGCTGCGCAGAAGGTGCGCTCCGGCTGGGATGACCTGGTTCTAGCCGGCGGTGTGGAGTCGATGAGCCGGGTGCCGATGGGATCCGATGGCGGCGCGATGGGCTTGGACCCGGTGACTAACTACGACCTCATGTTCGTCCCACAGGGCATCAGTGCCGACCTGATCGCCACCATCGAGGGCTTCTCACGTGACGACGTCGACGTCTATGCGTTGCGTAGCCAGGAGAAGGCCGCGGCCGCATGGTCGGGTGGCTACTTCGCCAAGTCGGTGGTGCCGGTGCGAGACCAGAATGGCCTGTTGATTCTCGACCACGACGAGCACATGCGGCCCGACACCACCAAGGAAGGCCTGGCCAAGCTGAAGCCCGCCTTCGAGGGCCTTGCCGTGATGGGTGGTTTCGACGACGTGGCCCTGCAGAAATATCACTGGGTTGAGAAGATTAACCACGTTCACACCGGCGGTAACAGCTCCGGCATCGTCGACGGCGCGGCACTGGTGATGATTGGTAGCGAGGCTGTTGGCAAGTCCCAGGGCCTGACCCCGCGGGCGCGCGTGGTAGCTGCCGCTACCACTGGGACCGACCCGGTAATCATGCTGACCGGCCCCACCCCCGCCACCCGCAAAGTGCTCGACCGCGCCGGGTTGACTGTCGATGACATCGACCTGTTCGAGCTAAACGAGGCATTTGCGTCCGTGGTGCTGAAGTTCCAGAAAGACTTGAACATTCCGGATGAGAAGCTCAACGTCAACGGCGGTGCTATCGCGATGGGCCACCCGCTGGGTGCCACCGGTGCGATGATTCTCGGGACCATGGTCGACGAACTGGAACGTTGCAACGCGCGGCGTGCGCTCGTCACTCTGTGTATCGGCGGCGGCATGGGTGTTGCTACCATCATCGAGAGGGTTTAGTTTAATAGCATGGCAGACAATGCAATTCAGTGGGGTAAGGACGTCGATGGGATTGTCACGCTGACAATGAACAACCCGTCCGGCTCGACCAACGTTATGAACGAGGCCTACATCGAATCGATGGGCAATGCGGTGGATCGTATTGTTGCGGAAAAGGATTCGATTATCGGTGTGGTGATAACCAGCGCTAAGAGCACTTTCTTCGCCGGCGGTGACCTCACCGTGATGATCAATACTGGACCAGAAGAGGCCGAGCAGTTATTCGACACTGTCGAGACGGTCAAGAAACAGTTGCGTACCCTGGAAACGCTGGGCAAGCCGGTCGTTGCCGCTATCAACGGTGCCGCGTTGGGCGGTGGCCTGGAGATTGCGTTGGCATGTCATCACCGGATTGCTGCCGACGTCAAGGGCAGTCAGCTCGGTCTGCCTGAAGTGACGCTGGGGCTGTTGCCGGGCGGCGGTGGGGTGACCCGCACGGTGCGGATGTTTGGCATTCAGAACGCATTCGTCAACATTCTGTCGCAGGGCACCCGCTTTAAGCCTGGCAAGGCTAAGGAGATCGGGCTGGTCGACGAGCTGTTGCCAACGGTCGAAGAGCTGGTGCCCGCGGCTAAGGCGTGGATCAAGGCCAACCCGGAAGCGCACGAGCAGCCGTGGGACAAGAAGGGCTACGAGATGCCCGGTGGTACTCCGTCCTCACCAGGGCTGGCAGCCATTTTGCCGTCATTCCCGTCGCTGCTACGCAAGCAGCTCAAGGGCGCGCCGATGCCAGCCCCTAAAGCCATCTTGGCCGCCGCGGTCGAGGGCGCGCAGGTCGACTTCGAGACCGCTAGCCGTATTGAGAGCCGCTACTTCGTTTCTCTGGTCACCGGCCAGGTGGCCAAGAACATGATCCAAGCGTTCTTCTTCGATCTGCAGCACATCAATTCCGGTGGTTCTCGACCCGGCGGCATTGGTAAAACCCCGATCAAGAAGATCGGTGTGCTGGGTGCGGGTATGATGGGCGCCGGCATCGCCTACGTTTCCGCCAAGGCGGGTTACAACGTGGTGCTTAAAGATGTGAGTCTTGAAGCCGCGCAGAAGGGCAAGGGCTATTCGGAGAAACTGGAAGCCAAAGCGCTAGAGCGGGGCCGTACTACGCAGGAGAAGAGCGACACCCTGCTGGCGTGCATCGCCCCGACGGGCGATCCTGCTGATCTCCAGGGCGTCGACTTCGTGATCGAAGCCGTCTTTGAGAACCAGGAACTCAAGCACAAGGTGTTCCAGGAAATCGAAGACATCGTCGAGCTCAATGCAGTACTCGGGTCGAACACCTCGACGTTGCCGATTACCGGTCTGGCGAACGGCGTCAAGCGGCAGGAGGACTTTATCGGGATCCACTTCTTCTCTCCGGTCGACAAGATGCCACTGGTCGAAATCATCAAGGGTGAAAAGACCTCGGACGAGGCGTTGGCCCGGGTGTTTGACTACGTCCTGGCCATTGGCAAGACACCGATCGTCGTCAACGACAGCCGTGGCTTCTTCACTTCGCGGGTGATCGGCGCTTTTGTCAACGAGGCGCTGGCGATGCTCGGGGAGGGGGTGGAACCGTCCAGCATTGAACAGGCCGGTGCGCAGGCTGGCTACCCGGTGTCGCCGTTGCAGTTGTCTGACGAGCTCAACCTGGAGCTCATGCACAAGATCGCGACTGCTACCCGTAAGGGTGTCGAGGACGCCGGCGGCATGTATGAGGCGCACCTGGCAGAAGCCTTAGTGGAGAAGATGATTAAGCTCGGCCGGTCCGGGCGCTTGAAGGGTGCCGGCTTTTACGAGTATGTTGACGGCAAGCGGTCCGGGTTGTGGCTGGGTCTGCGGGAGACGTTCAAGTCGGGCTCGTCGCAGCTGCCATTGCAGGACATGATCGACCGGATGCTGTTCGCCGAAGCGCTGGAAACTCAGAAGTGCCTCGATGAGAACGTGCTGACGTCCACTGCTGATGCCAATATCGGGTCCATCATGGGTATCGGGTTCCCGCCGTGGACTGGTGGCAGCGTGCAGTTTATCGTCGGCTACTCTGGCCCGACCGGTACCGGCAAGGAGGCCTTCGTGTCCCGCGCCCGTGAGCTGGCGGCCAAGTACGGCGATCGCTTCCTGCCTCCGGAGTCGTTACTGTAGTCGCTTTGGTTTCTGGTAGCGTTCAGCCCGGCTCTAGCGTCGAAACATAAACTGGGGCGGCGCACGGAAATAACCATCTGCCGTTCGTCGGCCACGGTAGTCTCCGTTCGCCTACTAGGCTAGCACGTAGGGCGGCCGGGTACCGAAAGATTGGTGCTGCCACCCACCCGCCGGCCCCGGGCAGTAGCTGGCGTGACCGGTTAGCATGATTCGTCCGCGCGACCAGCTGGCCAGCTGCAACTGGGTGATCGATTCGAAGTAAAATGCGGGTATACGGTCGAGTTCGCTAAGCCAGCTGTTCACCTGCGTATGCATTTCCGTGAACGCCGCGCGCAGCAATTCCTGCTGAAACAAAGGTGTCTCGGTAGTGATACTCGAGTGTGTTTTCGTTGCGGAACAAGAATATTGCGCGCATCGTCTAGGGGTTGCGCGGTGTAGATCGCCGCTGGATGGTTAGAGTCGACGTGACTGATCACATTTGGTCTTCGTGGGCAAGCGTTTTTGGCAGTGACTCCACCGCCCGGTACCCGCCAAAGAACTGAGGGTTATACACTGTTCCCGGAATCCTCCCCGAAAACCAGGGGACGAGTGTTTGAGTGCAGTCTGCCGGCGCCGACCACGAGGGCGAACTTGCGTGGCGTCGTGCGCTCGAATGTCACCTTGCCATCGGAGGGATGCCGTGATCCAGAGTCACCGAATAGGTACTCGATGTGGTAGCAGTCGGTGTCGCGAGTAAGTCTTAGTTGATGTCGTCGCGCACGATTTCCACGTGACGGTCGGATACGGCGCCTACAGCCTTAGTGATATCGATGCGGACCGATCGGCACGTGCCCTCGCGACCAAATCGTCTCGGCGTTCGTTCCGGTGGTTAGTGCCTCGATCCGCGGCAGCACGCCCAACTTCGCCGAATCCTCCGACGAGTTCCTTTACCTACTTAAGGTTTGGTAGACTTACCATCCGTGCTTACCTATCGGTAAGTCAGTTACGCTCGTTGTAGCGAGTAGCCTCTGTGAGGCAACCGACGGCGCATCCAAGAAAGTCGTTCGGGACCTGTTTCTTCAGCAGGGTATGCAGCTTGCCTGCATGACATCGCCGACAAGCTGGGGATCATCGAACCCGCGTTGTACTATCACCTTGCCTCGCGAGAAGACTTGGTGCACAGCATCTTGGTTACGTTGATCGACGGTGGTGAGCAATTCGTTACCGACCCTAGGAAATCTCGGCTACACCGATGCCTGCGAGTTGCTTCAGGGCTATTTCAGTTTCCACTACCTCCACCGTGGAGGACCCTCGTGCTGATGCTGTCGCAGCCACCCGCTGCACCGTCTTACCCGACACCACCAGCGTCGACACCGCCGGAACAAGGCGCAACGCCGAACCAGGTGCCGGCATGAAGCCAGTTATTGTCCTAGTCAGTAGATATTTTAGGAAATCTTTTCTGGCACAATGATCCTTGTGCGATCGTACACCACGCTTCAGCTCTGCTTCTAGGCTGCGACGCTGAATAGTGCGAGCGTAGCACCGGTTAACACCGCTTGTATTAAACAGATTTTTTGCCGGCGAGCATCGGCTAAAGTGATTTAACTCCTATTGCTGATTATGGTTATACAGTATATTAATGGCAGCGCTGTCAGAAACTAGGTTAGGCTCTTGTTATCGATCTGCGCTGAGGCCCTGATGGCACAGATAGTTGCCTAGACTGTAGGCGGGTTCAGCCTAGATTGTCCACCTTGTGAAACGATCTCTGTATGGGTGTCATACTTAGCAGGCTAACAACAAACTAGGTCGCGCCTAGACTATCGATGACGCATCCTCGACGCTAGTTAGCGCTTTAGCCAAACCCGCAGCGTCGATGGTGACTGCGGACTGGAGCTCTACACGGAATTCGTTGCGCGGAGCGGCTTAAGAAACATTCCTGATGGTGGCGAGTTATACGTGTGCTACACTGTTGCTACCAGCAAGTTGTTGAGTAGCACGTTGGCAATATAGCAATTTGTCGTAATTGGAATCTGCCTTCTTTGTTGTAAGTAAGATCATTTGGTGTCCGGTGTGTTTCGTGGATTTCTCTGGTTCGGTCCAGCAACTGGTGGGCGGCCGGCGACATTGTTGAGTTGCGCGAGATATACGACGTCGTCATTGTGGAGGTTTAGGGCAATTACGGGGTTGTGGACTAGTACACCAGCACCGGAGCGTCCCATGGACTAGGGTCTCCGGCAAGGCCGATCTGGAATAGTCGGTATCCGGGTTGTGGGAAGTTTACAGCCCGACTTGTCACCCTCGGTGGCGCCCCAGGCCGCTAACGGTAACCATGAAGGCTGGTGCGCCGGCTGGACACGGGGGGCTGACGAGCCGCGATTTGTTTGGACACCGGATCCCACTATGCCGTGGCCATAGGCTGGGTTGGTGCTATTAGAGAAGGTTGTGAGCGCTATTGTTTATTGATACCAATACATTTTATGTCGGTTGCAACATTTACTAATACCACCTTAGCGTTGAGCCCATCGGGGTTGTGTAATAGTCTCGGCGTATACCGCGAGGTCGTAAAAGATATGTTGATCAACACAGTTGGGCCAGATTGCCTCTCGGGCAAATCTGAACTTTCTGTGAGGCTCGACAAATTCTTCAAAGATCATGCGAAGCCTCACTGGGCCAGTGTGGTCTAAAAGCTGAAACCGCGGCGGCGATAACCAAACAGACCGGAGTATCGAGCATCTCGGCTTATATGTCGCAGCAGTGCGCCAGAGTCAAAAATGAACTGGCCGTAAAGCATCTTCACGCTATCGACGAACTCTTTGGTTTCTCAACGTCTTACTTGATTGACCTTGACATCAATTCGTGTATAGATGTCAATACTAACCTCGTCTAAGTGCTATGTGATAGCGGGGTATGTGACCTGGCAGTGGCTTTCCTCCGGATTAACTCCCCAGTACCGCAACAGCTTGGCAGCAATGGTTGATCATGTGCGCCAACTTGAGTAACTTCTTCCGGTCGTCCCTTCCCAGGGAGGCTACTTCGATGGCAATGCCTAATGCCGATCTGATTCTATTCGCTCTATTAGGTACGTTGCCGATCCCTGTGCACTGGAACAGTGATGTCTTCATTGAGACCCGTGCCTGTCAAAGAGGTCGGCCCATCCAGCTAATACTCACCTATACCTCGGAATTAACCGAAAATCCTTGCGAGTTATGGTTACCCAGCGCCGCCGACCTGATCTTTTACCAAGCCAGGACGTCGAAGTACCACATAGATCAAATCATGTGTCACGAAATCGGACACATGGCGTTGGGACATGCCGGAGGTCGACAAGCCGATATCAAAAGCACACCAAACGTCGAAATGTTCCGCAAACTGCTACCTGACATCGATCCCACCGTCGGGCAAAGCGTGTTGGGGAGCAAAGTTTTTGTGGACGATCAAGAGCATGGGACTGAAGTGTGCGCGAATATGTTGGTGATCGCCGTAGTTGAAGCCGTCAACCAAACTTCGATGATGCGCAACGTTTTCTTCACAACGCGCTTGATTCAGGAAATCTATTGATGCTCTCGACAGTGTCAGGTGTGATCGCCTAGCCGTTGATCATGTTTACGGTGATCATTGTCGTCGCGCACTATCGATAGTTCAACAACAACCTGTATGGCGTATGCCGCAACAACCTGATGGCATTGACGCTATTGACTCAGCTTCTGCATGAGCACTTCGTGCAAAACACACTGTCCATGGTTCCTGTTGACTCCCCAGCAACATATATGACGTTGTGTTGGTTTGGCTGTCACTGAGATTTATTGGGTGCATTCTGCTTGGACGGGGTTGTCGCCGGCCAAAACGTGCTAAGGCAACGGTACTGTCCGCCTGGCCGTGCTGCCTCTGTTCGCGGCATATCTCATTTGTGGCAACCGCGCTCCGACCTTCAGCGAGTCTTTTGACGCCGCCGGTGGTTGGGACTGCGTAGTCGCCCGAGCCTTCTGCATTATTCTTATCATGGTCTTAGGCTTGAACCTGCTCTGGAATTCTCTGCTTGAGCCGTGTACTGTCACTCAGCGCCGCGAACGTCTCATCACCATCAGCACACTGCTACTACTGAGTGCACTGCTTGCATTGACCGTTCTGCAAGACGGTGGTCCTTGCAGATTTCCGACCAACTTGGCTGCACTGACACCGCTGATTACAGGCTGCGGTTCCACAGGTCTATTAACTTCTGGACGGTGTTCGGCATCTGCATGGCCAGTGCAGCTGTTGCGGCAGAGTATGGTAATTGCGGTCTCAGGATGTGCATTCACCTCGACATCGACGACCATTGACACCTTCAAACCACGTTGCAACGACACCAAACCGTTGTCGAAATTCGTGACGCCATCTTATAGCTGCTCTCTTTTTGCAGTGGAAATAGCCCGGCCTGAGCTAGTCCGGTTCCTCTAATGCTGCGCCGGCTCGAGAACATGACGCCGCAATTGAGGTTATGCATCTGACTCAGGCTGTCAGAGACAAAACCGCCGGAGCCACGCCTGAACCAGGCCACGTAGCGCTGATCGGGCCATAGCGGGCAACAACTTTGGCGGAGGAAGCACCCCTGCTATTGAAGTTGGCGAAATGGTGACCGGTCGCCTATGCCGCCACTGAACACATCGACACACTATCCGGACTCGATACGATGAAAGTGAGTCCGTCAGTATGACGCTGTCTATCGGCACGTCGATTCTGTGTTTGTGTTTGTCTATTGTTGGTGATGTATTTACCATCTGTTTCGCCAAACCCGCCCTAGGGACTGACCGTTGAGTTCGGCAGCGGAATCATCAAGCAAAACATCTCTGTCCTGTCGATCATCGTTCTGGCCGATCCCATTATTTAACTGATAAGATCAATGAATAAACTGTGTGGGAAAAGCACATCGGACCCGTTACACGCAAACTGTGCCTCCGTATGGGTGACGGGCTGTTTACCGCTTACAACGAGGAATCTAACTGGCGCAAGGCGCACAACATTCTAATGCCCGCTTTTACCAAAACAGCTATGGTGGTTAACAGAGCACCACAGCTGCTGCTGTGCGTGAATTCATCGAGTTCTGGGATACCGATAGATCCTGGATCGACATCCAAGCTCAAGCTAAACGGCTCACCATCGAAGTCATCACCAGTGCCGTACTGGACTACTCCTGTCCTGCAGCAAACTCAGTAACCCCAGTGGCAACGCATTTGTCGCCGTTGTTGCATGTGTACGCAGCTACTTCAAACTTACCTCCTGCACCGATACCGTACCGTTTTATAACAAACTCTTCGGACAAAACCCCACACAACAGCAATGTCACAAGCATGTCACACGACAATGCCTACATCCGTCGGCACGTCTGCGACATTGTCTAGGTTTGCTGTCGTCACCCGACAGCAGGTCAGTACGAAGACATGCTCGACATCATGTTGCATAGTGTCGATCCCAACATCGTCGAGTAACTCGACACTGAATAATATCGTTAACCAGGTCCTCGCGCTGCTCGCCAGCGGCAGTGACACATTGGCCAACGCCATCGCTTTCGCCCTGCACTCTCTCCTCACCATCCATCTTGACATCGCCGCTCAAATCCGCCGCGAAATCGACCAAAACCGGTCAGATCGTGGCATCGCCGACTTACGTATTGTGCGGCGATGTCGTTAGGCTGCGATGCCTACGCCGCGTCGTCAACGAAACTCTGCGGCTATGGCCGGTGGCGCCCTGCTACGTGCACCAGGTCGGCCATGACAACACCCTCGGAAACAGCACATCCCTTTTCCGCAAGGGCCAGTGGGGTGATCGTCCTGTTCACTGCGCCGATGCCTGGGGCCCCGACGCTAACGTAATTCAAACCCGACCGCGTCCTGCCAGAAAATTTGCACCAAGCTGCCCCCCTGATAGCTATCAACCCTTTGGGGCCGGGAGGCCCAGCGCCTGCATCGGTCGCCGATGCACCCTCACGAAATAGTGTTGGAGTTGGCGATGATCGTGCATCAATACGACCCAGAGCCGACCCGGATACTGTCTCTCGATCTCCGAAGCGTTGACACTTAAAAACGCCGGTCTGCAACTTCGGCTACACGTTCACAGTTGTTTCTAAACCAAAATTGCTGCTGACTGCATACAACGAAACTAGCGTTGAACTTGAGCTTTCTGGCTAAGTGGTTCTTGCGTTGAGCTAAATATCGGTCGTGATGTACTTCGTTTTGACCAGAAGCGCGACCAGTAATAAAGGCAGTTCTGTTCACCCTTCGCTGGCACGAAATATGCGGTATGCTTTGCTCTGCTCGATTGTGTCCCAGAGTTCGTAGATGATCCGGTGTGCTTCGTCGTCCTGATCGACGAGCACGCCTCGGTGCAGAGGTTCCCGTCGAACGCTTGAGTGTTCCTGCAACACCTAGCCTATGCCGTCGCGGGTCGCTTGCGCTGCTTCCGGCTTGAATTTCAGTTCGAATAGCACCTTAAACTGCATGGTCATCTCTATAAGTTGCAACTGCGATTTCAAGGTAGCTGTCGTTGTGCGGTTGCTTCATCGGCCTCGCATGCCCACATGGATATTGCGCGGGGGAGCATAATGCTATCTAGGAAATTGATATCCCTACTTCCGGGGGACACTTGTTAGTCGGCGCGGTGCGCCGAGACGGCGACCGGGCATGCGGGCTACAGCAAATAAGAACTCAATTTCTGTTTTTTTGTGTGACGCTGTTATACTTTTTCGTGAGCTTGTTTTGTGCTGTGGACGCTCCTTGGAGGATCTCTCGATTCAGAAGACACTTTGTCCCCCAAATCTCGATCTGGTTTGCCGAGAACTCACAGTTGATCGGCGGTCAGTGCGGTGACTGTGGCGCTACCGCCTTTTCTGCACAGCCGAGATGTCTGCGTGGCAGTGGCGGACAGGTGAGCGAGTTGTTGTTGCCGCACTGGCAGGACTGTGGTGGCTTGGACAACCCAGGGTTTCCTGACCGGATCGCCGTTATGCTTGCCCGGACTGGCACGAATTTCGTGCCAGTCGGCATAGCCCTGGTCCAGCTGAGCAGCGTGACCCGGGTCGGGGATCGGCAGACCTAGAACAACCCGGTCAAGTTACAATTTGGCTAGGAGCTAGAGCCCGCCATGGTGTCGCTCACCACTGACGAAGGCGGCAACGAAATCCTTACTATGTGTTCGCTCCGTTCGGGGCTGGAGATGACTAAATGATGTAGCTACCGTTGGCGTGGTTCTGCATCCCTTTGGGAGGTTCGACAAGACGCGATGCAGATGGGTGACACAAGGCTATCCAAGCCGCACTTACGGACACCGGGTGCGAGTGTGCGTCACAGCGGCTAGCGTTATTCAACAGGACGTCGACACTATTCGGTTGGGCAAGTACGACATCGGCGTCATCATAGGTCTGGACGCGTAAACCTCGCGGAGCCTTCGCTAAGGATCCCGCTAAGTTGGCGCTGCCGCAGTGGTACGCGCAGAACGGACAGGTCGTCACCACCAAGTTCTTCGGAATGAAGGCCAACAAGTACCTGCACTACTACAGCATTTCCCAGGCCACGCTAGCCAAAGTCGCCGCCAAGAACTACTGCAACGGTGCAACTGAATACAAATGTGTTTCGTCGCAAGCCGATTCTTGCGGACAAGATCCTTAACGCCATGGATGTTCTGTGTGCCCGATAAGGGTGACTCCGCCGTGATCGTGTGCTGTGGTGATATGGTGCACAACTTCACCGACAAATCGGTGCGTGTGCGTGTTACCGAGATCCGCACCCGGCGTTATGGCTCCTACGAGGTGCATGCCACGTTTGCTCCGTTAGTGGAAGACGCCTCGCCTACGGGTGTACGGCAACCAAGGCTGTCTAACGGGGACGGCAGGCATCGGACCCGAGGACATCGACCTCGTCCAGTTGCAGGAAACCAATGCCGGCGCCAGAGGTCATTCACATGTACGAGACGGTCCTGTGCGCCGACGGTGAGTAAGAAACACTGGGAGCTGGTGCGTCAAGTTGCAAGGCGAGGCGGGCGAGCGTCAGGTGCCCGGCAACTCGCGTGTTGCTCTGGTCCAGGTGTACGGCGTGCCTGGTACCTCGTTAGCGATCACCCTGTCAGTTTAGATTGCCGGGCCTAGCAGGTCGTCGGCGTCGCGGATGATGTAGCTGTAGCCTTGCTCGGCTAAGAATCGCTGCCGGTGTGCAGCGTACTCGGCGTCCAGGCTGTCGCGGGTAACCACGGAGTAGAAAATAGCTCCGCCGCCGGCTGCCTTAGGTCGCAGCAACCGGCCCAGCCGCTGCGCTTCCTCTTGACGTGAGCCAAAAGTTCCCGAAACTTGCACCGCAACAGCGGCTTCCGGTAAGTCGATGGAGAAGTTGGCAACCTTGGAGACCACCAGTGTGGAGACTTCACCGAGGCGGAAAGCGTCGAATAGCGCTTCGCGTTCCTTGATTCTCGTCGATCCCTGAATTACCGGAGCGTTGAGTTCGGAACCAAGCTCATCGAGTTGATCCAGGTATGCACCAATCACGAGAGTTTGCTCGCCGGGGTGTCGGCTCAATACCGACTTTACCACTGCAATCTTCGAATGCGCTGTTGAGCAGACACGGTAGCGTTCTTCGGCTTCAGCGGTGGCGTAGGTCATCCTCTCGTTATCCGTCATCGTGACCCGGACTTCGACGCACTCTGCTGGCGCAATCCAGCCCTGCGCCTCGATGTCCTTCCACGGCGTGTCATAGCGTTTCGGGCCGATCAGGGAAAATACGTCACCCTCGCGGCCGTCTTCGCGGATCAACGTGGCGGTCAGGCCCAGCCGCCGCTTAGACTGCAGTTCAGCGGTCATCCGGAACACCGGTGCCGGCAGCAGATGCACCTCGTCGTAGACGATCAGGCCCCAATCTCGGCTACTGAAGAGTTCCAGATGACGGTACTCACCTTTGGTGCGGCGGGTGATCATCTGGTAGGTCGAGATGGTCACCGGTCGGATTTCTTTGCGCTCTCCGGAGTATTCGCCGATCTCGTTCTCGGTCAGCGAGGTGCGCGCGATCAGCTCGCGCTTCCACTGTCGGGCAGCCACGATGTTGGTGACTAAAATGAGCGTCGTCGCACAAGTTTTCGCCATCGCGGCAGCCCCCACTAGCGTTTTGCCAGCGCCACATGGCAGTACCACCACCCCAGAGCCGGCAGACCAGAATGAATCGGCTGCCAGCCGCTGGTAATCACGCAGCTGCCAACCGTCTTGCTGCAAGATAATCGGGTGTGCCTCACCGTCCACGTAACCAGCGAGATCCTCTGCTGGCCAACCGATCTTAAGCAAAAGCTGTTTGACCCTGCCGCGTTCGCTGGGATGAACGACGACGGTGTCGTTGTCGATGCGGGCGCCCAACATCGGTGCGATCTTCTTGTTATGCAACACCTCCTCGAGTACCCCGCGATCCAGGCTTACCAGCGTTAGACCGTGGGCAGGGTTCTTGACCAGCTGCAGCCGCCCATAGCGGGCCATGGTGTCGACGATGTCGACCAGCAGAGATTGCGGCACCGCGTAGCGCGCATGACTGATCAACGTGTCGACGACTTGTTCGGCATCATGGCCGGCGGCGCGAGCGTTCCACAACGCCAGTGGTGTGATGCGGTAAGTGTGCACATGTTCGGGTGCGCGTTCCAGCTCGGCGAACGGTGCGATGGCTACACGTGCCGCATCGGCTAGCTTATGGTCCACTTCGAGCAGTACCGTTTTATCGGACTGCACTATCAACGGCCCGTCGGTCATTATCCTGCTCCTTCTCATCGTTTCGTGAGAGTCCATTATTGGCCGTCGGACGACACCACCGACGTGATGCGGTGGATGACAAAGTCACGTAGCCGCCCAGACCCCGAATCGAAAGCCACCAGCTGATCCCCCCGTATGGCGATCGGCGATATCACCCACTGGGTGGCAATGCCGACGGCGTCGAGATAGCCGATCACTAGCGTGGTCTTTTCTCTTGTGGCGCGTTGCAACAGCGATATGGTGACGGTCGGGTCGACGCGGATATTGTCAAACGGTGTAGCAGTCACTTTAATTTTAATGTAGTACCGCAATTTTAATGTAGTACCGCGATGACCGCGTTGAGGGTCTCAAGGTTGGGGCGCTGTAGTGGGCGGTATGGCCGCCCATGCTGTGGGGTGGGCAATCTCGCTCTGCGAGGTCGGACGTCGACGATGGAGCCGGAGGAGTCTTCGACTGCTGGGGCGAACCCTGCGGATTGTAACGCGACGAGGACTTCGACGATGGGGGCGGGAGACACCGCCACCGTCGGAGCTAGGGCCCGTAGCTGCAGTTCCTCTGTGGCCGCCACCGTCTGGGTTAGCAGCGCCGGGTCCTCGCACCGGACGAACGATGTGGCCATGCCAATTCGGAGCTGGCCATGTCGGCGCGCAACATCATCGATGAGATATGTGAGCCCTTGTGGAACCGGGGTTTTGGAGTGATTCGTGAAGAGTGCATGTATCCAGTCGCGAGTCTTGCCGATGTCGAGTGCATGCCGAATCGACCGTTCGCTGATGCGGTACACCATCGCCGTGCCGGCTGATTCGATGGTGGCCACCGTGCGCACCTTCTCCGCAAGATCACGTTGCAGTGGCCCGGGTACCACGACCGTCAGGTCGGCTTGCACGAAAAAGTGGTCAATTGGTTCGGGCAGCGCCCGCATCATCGCAGCGACCGTGGCGGCTGGGTCGGCGGAGGCAATGACCTCGTCCAACAGCGCGCGTCCAGGTGTGCTGATTGCACCGCGACCCACCAGGCCCATCGTGTGGCCCTCGGCTAACAGATCGGCGACCGGTCCGGGCTGCAGCCGCCTGGCCCAGCGCGGGCGCCGCCAGATCAGCGCCGCCGACGCTTCGGCTGCTTCGACACCGGCTCCGACTGGTAGTTCGGCGAGCATGCCGAGTAACAGCCTGCGATCCAGTGGTGCCGCCGTCGAGTACAACGAATCTGACAGGGCGCCGTAAGGCTTAGCGTCTGGTCCGCGGCTACCGATCAACGCGGGCCGGCATTGCAAGTCAAGCCAGGTGCTGGCCAGCAGGTGCCAACGCTCCGCGGGAGACATCGCGGTGAATCGGTCGGTGGCCATCGTCGGCGCCCAATAAGGGCCGTCGCCAGTGGTTGGCTCTGGGTCGGGCATGCCGCTGGCGATCAATCCTGCCGCGGCCGCGACCTCGAGGAGCAAGCCCAGTCGTAGTTCGTCGATGCCGGTAGCTTTGGCTAGCCGCTTGACTTCACGAATTCCCAATCCGCCGTTGCGTAGCTCGGAAACCGGTGCTCTGCCTAGGGTCTCGAGCAAAATATCGAGTTCGTGCAGCGCCTCGATGACTGTCCCGGCTGCCGCGGCGTCGGCGTCGTTGGGTGCGGTTACCGAAACCACCGGATACGGCTGCGTCAGCTGCGTTGGACCGGACTGCTCGCCGCGCAACACCTGCCCGATGTGGCGAGGCAGAATCACCGTTTCGGCATCGATGCGTCGTAGCAGACCCATTGCGAGCAGTTGTGGCACTGGTCGATCGTGTGGCGCTTCGGGCGCGGCATCGCGGGTGCGCCCCAGTGGGGACTCTTCGAGCAATTTCTGCAGTACGTCCCGTTGCGTTTGGTCGAGGCGAGCGATCAGCTCGGCGATTTGTTCGCCGGTGCGTGAGGTGTCTTCAAATGTGACTTGCCCCGGATGCCACGGCAACGCTACGGCAGCGGCAGCAGCTATCCGGACTGTGGTCTCACCCCAAGCCAGGGCCCGGTGCCGAAGGTGATCTAGTGCGCTGACCACGTCGGCCTGGGAAGCGCGATCGCCGATCAGCGCCTGTAGCTTGGCAGTCGATACCGGCGTGCTATCGGCCTGCAGTACCAGCAGTGCATCAATCACAGCGAGTTGCAGGAAATTGAGCTCGTCGGCGACAGCTTGGATTGATTGACGGGCCTGCGCCCGCGCAGCTAGTGCCGCGATACTGCCAGGTGGCGGTTGAACCAGGTCGGGCCGCAACTCCAGTAGCTGGATCAGCCGCTCGTCGGACAAGTCGGCCAGCCAGGACCCCAGCGGGATATCCGGGGTGTTGTCGGTCATTGCTGACTAGCGTAAAGCAGCCAAGTGTGACGCAATGTTCAGCGACTCAGCAGGCAAGCAAGACCTGCAGCGCGATGTTTAGCGTCACATGCGAGTATGGATCTGTAAGAATATATGTCGTGGCTGACATTGCTGAAAGCAAGGCGCATAAAAACAGATGCGTAGACAACAGCTGGCCGACGACTGATCCAGACGACCACGCGGTAAGCGAATTGGTGACCGATCGCACTGGTGCGTTGTCGCCATTTGGTGACCTGGACTTTCCGGTGCCCGCCGACGACTTGCCCTACGTGCACCCGGTCACCGTCGTCAACCGGTCGGGTCGCTGAGATTGCTAGGGCTTCAGAGGCGCTTAGGTCTGCTGCGACATGCGCGTGGAGGAATTCCGTTCGGGCCTGTTGTCTCAATCTTGAATGAACGGGGGGGCGGTGTTCATGGTCGGACGTTACCGAGAAGGTCGCCATAGGTGTACTGCTGTTGCCGCGGGAGCCTTGCACACCTCGGCGCATGTGGTGGTGATGATCTCAACCGGCACCCTGCCCAGAAGGCGATGCGCTGGCTACCAAGCGGGTGGCGAGCCTTCTGGCGGCCAAACCTACCGGTGACCTGATCCCACTATACCACCAGTTTGCCCTCACCGGTGTCGACGTGGATTGCACCGTCGTCGAATACGGATATCGAGATCACCGCGGACGGTGTACACTACTGACTGTGCAGGCGTGATGATGGAGGCGCTGACCGTCGTCAGTGTGGCCGGACTAACCACTCGACGACATAGCCAAAAGCGGTTGACCCCCCGCACGACAACATTCGGGTGCTTCGCAAGGAGGACGGCAAAAGCGGAACTTGGGCACGGTAATGTGCGGCTGATCCGCCCGGATGATACCCTACTCATATTCGGGGGTCGGCCGGTGGATATGACGACCAATGCGAGTTAATTATCGGTGGAATGTCTTGGACAACATGGTTTTTCGCCAGTGTAACCGTGGTTTTTGCCGACGAGAACCCGGTTTGACGAGGCACTGCGCGATGGGGTCGACGTGATAATCACCCCGGGTGGTACCGGTATCTCGCGTAGTGACAGCCCCTGGACCAGACTGCGGCTGTGCTGGATTACATGATCCCCGGGCTGGCCGACACTAGCTGTCGCAGCGGATTGTCGAAGGTACCGACGTCGGTGCTATCGCCCAGCGGGTGCGTGACGGTCTTGCCGTATTCGCTGATGTTCTAGACCACGTGCTCGATCAACTTGTCGGCGGAGATCGCCGCGATGACGCTGCTGCTGCGCGCCGCTATAAACGATCAGCCGATCTCACTGCCGAGCACGAGGATTTAGATGTAGTGAGTTATCAGTCGGTCGGAGCTATCGTCGGTTTCGTTGGAATGATTCGCTACTCTGACGACAGACGTCGGGTGTTGCCGTTCGGGTATTCCGAACATCCGTCGGCCGCACAGGTGTTCATTGATGTGGTGGTCGAAGTGGCTGATCAGTCCAACCCGGTGCGTGTGCCCGCGGCCCGCCCATCGACAAGGGGGCATTCGCCTAATCTGTTCGGCACTATTAAGGCGCGGCTACCGGTGTGGAAGCACTAGTTCTTTGATGATGGTACCGGGCGAGTGAGCGGGTTCGGCCTAGCGTTAGCTGAGGATGGCCGTCTGAGCTGGGCGCTACGTACCCGCCGCCTCCTGCGCCACCAGTCGGTAGTTCTTACCCGCTACCTCCGCCGCCCGGATCGTTTGCCACAGTTTCTGTGTGTAGCCGACGCTCGAGGTCTGCTGTGGTTGTGCGGGGGGCGGGGGCACGTCGGCCGGTGCCGGCGGGAAGTTGTTGGCCGACGGCTGGGGTGGAGCGGAGTCCGCAGGTGGAGGGGCGTCAACGGGTGGTGGGGCTAGCGGTGCGGGCGCACCGTTAATCCAGAGCGCGTCCATCCCGGCAGGAAGAACTTCTCGCGGGGTCGGGTCCGATAACCCGTGGCCGCAGGCAGGCCAGGCGCTGCTACCCTGGGTCGCCAGCACGCGCTCAGCGACGGCAATTTGCTGTTCCCTGGTAGCAAGTTGAGCCGATGGCGCGTACTCGCCACCACCATGCGAAGCCCAGGTACCTTGCGAGAACTGAAGGCCACCGAGGTATCCGTTACCGGTGTTTATTGACCAGTTCCCACCGGACTCGCAACGGGCGACCTGATCCCATTCGCTGTCGGTGGCTGCGCCCGCCTGGCCGGTCAGAGCGATGTTGCCGCCTAGCATCGCCCCGGTGAGGACGATTTTAGCGACGATGATGCTCGATTTAGTGGGTTTATGGTGACGTTCACTCATATGCCAGGTATTCCTCTCGATACGCGCCTGCGAAGTCAGTTGTCGGATTCGGGTTGGAGAGGCTGCCCGGCTGGCGTTGCAATCATCAGAGAAACGGCGTCGGCTTCATCCCAAAGGCCGTGAGCGGCCCCGGCCCGATCTCGGCGGACTGGTGAGTCCTCCGCCTCCATCCACGGTTTGTGTCTCCGCCTACCGTGGATGGAGCTCAGCGCTTCAGGGAGGGAGGAAAGCCACTGGATTAGCTTGGCGAGCCCTCGCAGTAAGGTAGCGCCTACAGGCGCTCTAGTCACGTGTTGAGCAACTTGGCGTTTCACGTGTTGTCATGCGATAAAATTTCAGTATCTGAGGTTATTAACCCAGCCTGCGAGGGGGTCGATGCCATCCTGTTTGCACGTCATTATTTATTATTTCCCTTATGTGCTGAAGGTCGTAGCCTCATCCGCCTGCAAAAGGCGGCAAAGCGTCAATTGTGTATTGAAGCGCAGTGCTATGGTCTGGTCGCGAACCGTGATGCCGTAGCGCAGACAGGATTATCGGCTCAAAATCTTGGCGAGGCGCGAACCCCTGGGCCACAAGGCTCGCTACCAGCTCGGTGACCGTGACGCCTGGCCGCAATGTCACTGTCTCCGATTCGGTACCTGTGGCTACCTGCGTGGGTGAGAATTATAGCGCATTGACTCGAATTTCGACAGATTGGCCGGGTGTCTTAAGCCATCGATTACACTCATCGGGCAATTGGGCTGGACGAAGTTGGGCTTGTGTATGCTCTGACCAGCAGGCTGCGAAGGTCGCTCTCCTGACTAGATAACGAAAACTGCGGATTTGGTTGTTGGCTGTCAGTTAGAGTGCAGTTACAGCTTGCGCAGAAAGCGGGCGGCACCGAGTCGATTACGCAAAACTTTCCGGACGGTGTGGCAGGGCTCGTGTTGAACAACTAGAGTTCGGCCGGAGTCGAACCGTGGGCGCTGGGTTCTGTCGCCGCTGAGGAAATGGGGTCGTAGTGCCGCTAGCACGTTATCAGAGGTCAGCGCGTCCTCACGTCGTCGTTGGTGCCCAGCGTCCAGCAGTATCTGCTTGATGACCCGCACCTGATAAGCTCTGGTTCAGACAGAACCGCAACCGCTCGACGATATCCTTGCTGTCCCTCGTCCGGTCCAACACCGACTTCGCCTTGACCAGCGGAAGATCTGCTTTATTGGCGGCGGCTAAGCCGGGCATCACGTCAGCGAGTTGGTCGCGACGGGTGGTGGCCGCAAAGTCGGTCTGGTCTATGCTGTTCATCGACACGTCGACCCGGCCCAGGCCTGCGTCAGCCCTTCCCGAGCCAGTCCTACACCACTGGTGGTTAACGAGCTCGCCGGGCCGGGTCGCAGACTGGCCGCTGCTGCGATTACCTCTTCGAATTGGCGGGCCAACACCCCGCTCACTACCAGTGAACCGAATGTTGGTGACGGCTAGCCCGGTGACCGCGATGCTCATGATCCTGGCATACTTGTCGAGCTGTGGCAAGTTACTGGCCCCGTCGTTATTCCAAGTCTGCTGTTGGTATTCAACTAAGTGCAATGCAGAGTTGGTGCGTGATATCTGCAGTTCGTTGGCTCTCTTGCCGCGTGTAGTCCATTAGTAGGTCATCGCAGCACGTCCCGAGCGGCGACGTGGTCGTTCGTCCGGTTCTGCGTGTGGCTACGTACTGTCGGCACTTCCAACGCGGTCAGCGTCATACGGGTACCCGTTCGAATCGAGTTTACGAGCTGATTTCGACGATGTCTTTGCCCGGCGGAACCAGCGAAACCGGGATGAACTTGGAGTTAAACAGCGTCAGCGGAATACCGACGATCGTGACCGCCGTCGTTGCGGCACTGAGCAGGTGCCCGATCGTCAACCATAACCTGAACGGCAGTACTCAGATGGTGTTGCTGACGAGAGCTCCCGTCCCGGCGCCCGGCTTGTTGACTATCGTCTGGTCGAATGGCCGCAATGCGTACGACGCTATGCTCAGAGCTGTGAAGCCGGCTGATAATTGCTGCGCGTAAGTGGCCGAAGACCAGCCAGAGGCTGCAGAAAGCCAGCTAGGTGACGTTCAGGACCAGGTGCAATTCCTTCAACGGTAATGCCATCCTACCGGGTAACGGTTTATCTGGGTGCTTCGCGGGCAACTGCCCGAGTAAGATTGCACACCAACGTTGTGTCCCGCCTATGCAGGCGGGACGTTTGTTCTGTTGTCCATCTTAGTGATCTGTCAGACAAGCAGGTGAGACCAGTGCCGACCGGCAAGGTGAAGTGGTATGACGCCGACAAGGGGTTTGGCTTCCTTTCGCAGGAGGATGGCGAAGACGTCTATGTTCGCTCGTCGGCGTTGCCCGCGGGTGTCGAGGGGCTCAAAGCCGGGCAACGGGTGGAGTTTGGCGTGGCTTCTGGCCGGCGTGGGCCGCAGGCATTGAGCCTCAAGCTGATTGATCCGCCGCCGAGCTTCGCTCGCCAAGCGCGCCGCGAAGCGCTGGCCGAGCACAGGCACAGCCCGGATGAAATGCACGGCATGGTCGAAGATATGATCACATTGCTGGAAAGTACGGTGCAGCCCGAGTTGCGTAAAGGCCGCTACCCGGACCGCAAAACGGCCAGACGGGTATCTGAGGTGGTTAAGGCGGTGGCCCGTGAGTTCGACGCATAGTGGAGATCCGACCGGGCTGATTATTATCAAGGCAGCACTGCGCAGTGTCGTGTGGTTCTCATCGTGGCTGGCTTCTTTTCTTAGCGTGCCCTGACCTCGTGTGCCGAGGACAGCCGGGTTGCGCCAACGTACCGAGTTGGCCTCCGATAGGTCAGCCTCATCGACGACAGCAATCTTTAGCGTGCGCGGCACCTGGCGTTGAACGTCTTTTCCCCGACTCAAAGCCCAGGTCTATCGGACAAGCCGTTTCCACAAAACTGGACTTCTACCACGAATTGCCGCCGGTGCTCGACGGTTACCGGCATCCGCTGATCTGGTTCTCGTACAGCCGCGGAAGTAGCGGACTGTAGTACGTGTGGTGTGTCTAGGCATTGGCCAGTCGTGGGTACGTGGTGGTTGCAATCAATTATTATTATTATCTTGCCAACACCTATGACTCCATCATCTAGTACCTAACCAACAAGCTGTGGCAGCGGCCAAAGAATTTGACCTTTACCGTGCATTTCTTTGTTGGCAAATCATTTTGGAAGTCTATTGGTGGACTCCAAACGGATTTGGGTGGCCGTACCATTCGCAGGGGGATCCCGTCGCTGTGGATCGGCGGTACGCGAGTCGACATCGAGAAATGCCTGCCCTTCCAGTAGGGCGTAAAAACCTTTGGTGATCCAAGCGGACAGCTACCGCTGGACGCCGCCCCAGCGTTTAACGTCGCATACCCACGAATCAAAGTAGTTTTTGTGATGGCTCCCGGTGTTCTCCAGGACTTAGGTATGGACGAGGCTGGACTTCATCGGTTGAGAGTGCCCGGCTATATCGCTGTTGGCGCCTATGACACCAGCCATCCCCCAGGTGGAACACTGAATTCGCGGCTTACAATTTTTTCCGGCTCCCTGCCTAATGTTCTACCCGGCGATGTCGACCACGAAGTTTTCGGCAATGAATGCACCCAGGGGGACGCGACGAGTTTTCTGAAGCATGTATCGATGCTCCGAGCGTGGACTGCCACGCAATCCACACCGAAATTGCCGAGGCTGAAGCCCAGTTTTTCGCCACCGCGTTCGGTGGCCGACTAGCTCATTTCTGGGCCTATGGCGGTGTGTCACAGTCCGTCGACTTCGGTACACGCAGCTTCGACACGACTTATCCACTCAGCTCGGCAGCGACACGCACCAGCTGACAGCTGGCGGAGGAACTCATACCTATCTTTTACCTATCTTTCGACATCGGTGCGTTGTAGTCTGCGGTCAGAGCGTGGGGTACCCAAACATTGCGCGAAGTCGTTAGTGATGGGGAAGCAAGCAGAAGTTCTTGCCGAAACATCCCGTGAAATTTTTTGGGATAAAATGCTCTTAGCCAAGAAACTTTTCCTTGGTCGCTTTTTGCTCCAACTCATACAACCGTAGTCTAAGCTGTTTCGATTTCTAAGGGGTGCGCACGGCCGCTTTTTGGACCAGCTGTAGCAGTTTCTTGTCACCGTTGACTGGAGTGTCATCGACCGCGATGCGCAGATTCTTGATAGAATACTTTAAAGACTTTGCCGGACTGGGTTTTTTCGGCATGAATATACAGACCGGAGTAATGGCGGTTTGTATATGTCGTAAGTCGACTACAGCTGTGCTCTACTGATGGTTATCAGCGTTTATCCCAGTGTCGGCGTACTGTTACGGTCCACTAGTTGATCGGAATAGCTGAACCACTCAAGCTTGCTGAGCTTTCGCAACAGAAGCGGAAGTGCGTGCTGTGGTGTGCCGCCGGTGCCGTTTCTGCTTACCGAACTGGACATGGGTTCCGATCCGACCCACCTGGCCTCGATGTCTACGCTGGTCTAAGCTAGGCAAGCTTATGACTTAGAAGGTGTTAAGTTGCGGAACATTGACGGTGTGGTTGCCGAATTGCTGGTGCTCATGGCCCGGGTATCCCGCAACGAAGGGCATCGAGAGGGAGTCCAGCCGTCTTCGTTTTCTAGGACGATTCACCGAGGAGCACCGTGGAGAGGCGTAACAAGTTCATGGGTACTACGGGGCATCGAAAGCGGGGTGAACCAGGATCCATCGTGTTAGCGTCTCCGTCGAAAAGTTAGTCGGGCAAGAAGGTGACGACTGAAGACTTGGCCGTCGAAATGGTCACTAAGGATCGCAGGAGAATGGTCTAGCTAGTGCACGAAATGGGGCAAGCCAGTTGGCAAACATGAAAAGGTTGCCAGTGAGATTGCATTTATCGCCGCCACCAATTACGCGCTGGAAGCGGTGGTGAAGCTTTCTGGTTAGTGGTCAACGAAGGATGTAACGACAATCAGGATCGAAGTGGCGTTGACCAAATTGTGCTTTAGCGAGATGGTCTGCCGTATTGCCGACGAGCTGATCCAAATCCGGGGTGGAAGAGGCTATGAGACTGCGGGATCTTTCGTGGCGCGTGGTGAGCGTGCGGTGACAGCCGAGCAGATGCTGTGAGCACTGCGGATCAATCGCATCTTCGAAGGATCGGGCGATATCACGGGCTGTTCATCGTCCGAGAGGCGCTTGACACCTAAATCTCACTACTGCAGGTGCCCTGGCGAAACGTAACGCCAAGTTGTGAGAAAAGGCTGCGGTTGGCGTGAGCAAGTTCTATGCAAAATAGTTGCTGGAACTGGTCTGTGGCGAAGGCCAACAGAACGCCGGGTATAACGAGTTCGGTCCGATCGCTTTCCACCTGATGGCATAGTTAACGCTACTCGAATAAGTTGGTCCGCAACGCATTCTACGGGATGGCGTGTTGACAAGCCGATTTGGAGCACAGGAAGGGATTTCTGAGTTGCATTGTCGGTATTGGTTTTGCGCTGTTCGCCATGTCGGTTGTGTGCGGCGATTTTCGATGTCTGGCAGATCCCATCGCCGGTCAACAAGTGTTCGAGCTGGACTAAAATTTTTATGAACAAGTCATTGTGCAGGTGGCGGCGCTCTTCTACGCGTTGTGGACTAATCTCTACAGCAGTCGATGTTCAACTGACAAAAGCCTTCTGCAGGGACGCCGCTACATCTGGCTGGAAGGATGGGACGATAGATTAGTTGAAGGACACTGGAACGTAAATCACGCGCTGGGAGGCGGTCGCTTCGAGTGAGTACAATCTGGTTCGATGGTTTCTGACGGTGTCCTCCTTAATGAAGTCTGCTCCCATAACATTTGTCACGGTATGTATGAAATCTGCTGGTAATGTTTATTCTTGGGTTCGGTTCATATCAGCTTGAAAGAGACGGTACCGCTCCGCGCGACATGGCCGGCGTCCCACGGGTTGGCTAAACGGCCACAACGATCACGAACCACAGCAGGGAATGCACCCAAAGGGCATCGCCGTCTCCCTGACAGTGTCTAGCTTCCAGAGCACGAATGCGAAAAAGGCGAGAACATCATTACGCCGCAAGGAATCTTGTAGATCGACTCGGCATAGTGCTGCGGGTAGCGGCGATGACAGACAAGGTAGCTGACGATGATCATCGCCCACACAGACATGAATAACGACGATGAAATAGTTGTGATGAGCGTAAAATGCTGATCACCTCACCTTCAGCGTAGAGCAGTGGTACGTAAGTCAACAACAGCGGAGCCATAAGAAGCAAGGCGACCGCCAGCACTGTTCCGCCGCGGTTAAGTCAGCGGAACAGCGCTGGAACACTACCTTTGTATGTAAGACCGAAAAATATTCTACAATAATAGGATATACAGGAATTTTTCGAGGAGGCGGCAGAGATCACGACGAAGTTGACTATCTACGCTGCAGCGGCAAATCGCTGCCAGTGAAAATATTGCTACGAATGGTGGTTCATCGCTTGTGAACTACTACCAAGGCAAGATAGTAAGGATTGCTAGGAGAGCTTCGACGTAAACGATCATCACCCGCAACGGTACTGCATTGACCGCTCGCGGAAGAGTGCGGCGCGGTTTTGCTGTCTCGGCGGCGGTACCGGCGAGTTCCACTTCGATGTATGAGAAGAACTCGATAGGGAAGCACCCTCTGTCTTTCTGGAAATTTTCAACCATCGCGTGCTTACTTTGCGATGAAACAAAGTTGGTTAACAGCAGGAACGCACCGACCACTATGAGGCAGCTAACCGCGGCTAGCTGGACCAGGAGAGAACAGAACTTAGTCTACCCGAAGTTTGTGCACACTTAACAAGTTGAACGTCAGGCTTAGACCGGCTGTGACCAGACCGGTAGTCATGCTGGCACGTCTGTCCACCAGAACCCGAGTAGTCAGTGATCGCTACCATGTCTGAGATACCGGTGACGATCCAGGCGAACCAGTACGATCACACCATGAGAAAGCCTGCCGATAGCCTCAAGAGGTCGGACGCGAAGTCGACGAACGACTGGTCAATTCAAGTTCGACAACAGCAACTCGCCCATAGCGAGCAGCACGAAAAACAGAAAGAATCCGATCATCTCGTACACCACGAGTACCTCCAGATTGGCGACGGAGATTGTTAACCCGAAGTCCATAAAGAGACTGGCGCCGATCGCTTCTTCGAAGACGATTAACTGAATATGATTGTTGGGCAAGGACCCGACGTAGGTGTGGCTACTCAGCTATCGGGTGCTCAACGGCGACATCGTCCGATATTTGTGGTGTCTTCATTAGGCAGCGGCTCTCGTAAGAGCGCCAATTGGACCGCGATTCGCCGGACAGCGTGAAAACATATAACCGGTGTTCGTTATGCGGCTTTTATTGTGTTGAAAATTTTTTTAACATGTGTTTTCATAGAGAAAACATCGTCGATTTGTCCTCCCATGTTGCCGGTATGTGCTAATTAATTTGTGAAAATCTCTCGCTATTAGCATCACTGCCGACGGATGTGATTGCTATCCGGTAGCGACCGTTCGGTACTGGCTCGTTGTCGTCAGCATTGGCGGCTACTGGAACCGGAAGACATTCTCTCCATTGGATTTTTCGGTCGAACCATGATCAATGCAGCTGGAAGTTCTATATCGATCAGGTACTCAAGATCCCCTGGTTGCGGCACGTTTATTGCAAGCGCTATTCTATACTATAACCCGAAGGCATAATAATCCCAGCGATCTGTTGACATACTAACTGGTGTTATGGCAGCTAGCGATTTTGTGTATATGGCGCTGAATTTCTCCACGGAGTGGACCGCTTACCATCGCAACGGTGCACCTTAGCTCTACCCGGATCGGCTGCGGGCCTAGGTCGATGAGGTGAGAAAAGGATCTAGATCTAAATCAACAACGGGGTGTACCGGTGTGGTTTTGCCGGCTCGCAACAGGCCTACAACCGGTTGTTTATTGTGCTGTACTGGGTGAGCGATTGCTTGACCAACCAGCGATACCTAATGGGTGACAGCATCACAGAAGCAAGCGTCAGGCTCTTTACCACACTGGCCCGTTTCGACTCTATCTATCATGCGCATTTCAAGTGTAACAGGCGCAAACTCAGCGCGGTGCCGCTGCTATGGTCCTACGCTCGTGATTTGTTCCAGACACCGTGTTTCGGCGATACCGTCGATTTCGGCCAGGTTAGGCACCACTAAATACAATAATGATACAATAATGCACGCTGATATCCAGCCTACCTGTATCGTGTCCACGGGCCTGAACTTTACTGTATATTTTACTTTACATGTACAGAAAGCTTTGGCGAGGTAGATTTTTCGGCTATATCACGTCACCCGGGTCGTAACCTGCGCCGAGATTGCCGTCAGGGCTGTGACTGGGTAGGCGAGTATGATCCATGGCGGCAATCTCAGCGTAAAGTCAGAACGTCAGCCGAATCAACCATTCCGTGTGCGGGACATCGTGTACTTCACCGGCGGGGTCGACCACCAATGTCAGCAACTGCACGACTATGCCGATAAGCCGCCCGCGGTGCGGGTCGAGGGTGGGGATGGTCACCGCTAGGCGAGTGTTTGGCCGATAGAGAGTGCTGGTGGTGCCGGTCGGGTCTTCATAGATTCGCAGCAGTCGCCAGGGCGCTCGACTAATCGCCTCAGGAACCGAGAGCTGCACTGGATCGTGTTCGTCCGCCGACAACACGCCTTGCGCTTGCGGTGTTTGGCAATCGTCGAGGTTGAGTACGTTGCAATACAAGTACGGCCCCACGCGGGTCAAGTGTCCGTGCGAATAGGCGCTGATCTCAGGTCGTTGTGGACTGGGCTTGCTCACCAGCATCCATGCGCCGAATCCGGCCGCAGCGGACAGCAGCATCACCACGGTCGGGAGCAGCACGGTTACCCGGCGTTGCACTGTGGCCTCATTGAAGGCCCACCGCCGCCGTAGCGCGTGCTCTCCTGCTCGACCATCACCGGACGATTACCTCCGAGGCCTGGAATTAACGAATCACCGCGGAAGCTTACGATGGTTTGCGCTAGACCTAGGATCAGCAAGACACTGACCGCGGTGAATCCAACCCACAAATCGGTGTACACCATCACGCCTAGCGCTCCGCCCAGCACCCATGCTAGTTGCAGCGCTGATTCTGAACGACCGAATCCCGATGCGCGCGACTCCTCAGGCAAATCGTTTTGCAATGAGGCATCCAACGAAGCCTTCGCAATCGCACTAGACCCCGATGTGATCAGGGTAGCGATGGTAGCCATCAGTAGATTGCCGGCCACCGACGCCGCTAAGGCTAACACAGTGACTGCGATTGTGCAGCGCACCACCAGCACGGCCGGCCTGCCCAGCTGCAGGCGTGCGCTGGTGAAGTTGCCAGCGAAGTTACCGATCGCGGCCGCGGCGCCGATCAAGCCCAGCATCCCTAGCTGAACCCAGCCGTTGGCTTGATGCTCTTTGGCGACAAAGGCCGGATATAAGAATAGGAAGCCGACCATCACCTTGATGGTGCAATTGCCCCACAAAGAGGTAATGATGTTGCGGCCCAATGGTTGTCGAATTCTGCCCCCGACCTTCTTGACTTTCTCCGGCCAGCTCCGTCGCAGTGGTTTGCGATGCAAGCGATAGCTCAAAGTGGCTGGAATTTCACCTTCGGTCACCTCGACCCAGCGCGGAATCCGCATTGACAGCAAGGCGCCGGAGATCGTGATCGCGGCGACGACGAACAACGCGCCAGGCAGCTTGAACATGTGGGCGCAGACGAACTCGACACCGGTCGCGATGGCGCCACCGGCTATGGTGCCGCCGAGCAGACCGAACACGGTCAGCCGGGAATTGACACGTACCAAGTCAATGCTGGGTGGCATCACCCGTGGTGTGACAGCGCTGCGCAGTACGCTGAACGACTTCGACAACACCATCATGGCCAGCGCGCACGGGTAAAGCACCATGGACGGGTAGCTGCCGGTGGCGCCATCGTAGTTCATGATCAGTAGTGTTGCTAGTCCGGTGCGTAGCACGAACGAGGTCGCCAGCGCGACGCGGCGGCCGTGCTGCAGCCTGTCTAGCGCTGGACCAATGAGCGGCGCGATCACCGCAAACGGGGCGATGGTGATCAGCAGGTACAGCGCGACTTTGGACTTGCTCTCCCCGCTGGCCGCAGCGAAGAACAAAGTGTTGGCCAGTGCAACGGCCATCGCAGAGTCGACCGCGAAGTTCGTGACCACCGGCCACGTCAGCGCAGTCAACCCGGATTTGTCAGCGCCGTCAGCGGTTGCGGCACGCTGAACCATCCAGTACATGCGATAGCCCATTTCACGGCTTCGCTGTGCGGCGGCGCGAGTGACCGTAATTCGTTCACCAGGGTCCGGACCGCGTGGTGGGGCGTTGTTGTGTTGAAGTTCTGGCTGCTGGCCCAGGGGTGGGAGATAGCGGTTGGCGCTGGGCATCGTCGGCGAGCGGCGCGCTGGGTCCAACTGTCCGGCTTCTTGTTCGCGCTGTTCCAGCGCTCTTCGTTGCTGGGTTGGCCGATAGACAGAGCTGTCGGCCGGGTAGTTCGCCATGCCTGGATGCTGGTTGCGCGAGCCGGTGCGGGTCCGGCGGCCTGGTGTAGAGGCCAAACGGCCCGGATGATCACGCCGCCGTCCAGACACGAATCAATTCTGTCCTATGTTGACTTCATGCGTGTGCAGGCGGCCGGGTGTCGCTTGCCAACCGTGTCTTCCGGCAGAATTGGCTGATGTGATGCGAAGAGGAGGTAGCGTGACTGGGCCCGTCGAGGATTCCGCCGTCGCGACCGTGGTCGAGTGGCCCGACGGATTGGCTGCGGTGCTCACTGCTGCGGCCGACGACGCCAGGGCGGCTATCGAGGAGTTCAGCGGTTCTGCGACGGTCGGGGACTACTTAGGGGTCAGTTACGAGGATCCGAACGCCGCCACTCACCGGTTCTTGGCGCATCTGCCCGGTTACCAGGGATGGCAGTGGGCAGTCGTCGTCGCTGCTTATCCTGGTGCCGAGTACGCCACAGTCAGTGAAGTGGTGCTGGTCCCCGGGCCTACGGCGTTGCTCGCACCAGAGTGGGTGCCGTGGGAGCAGCGGGTCAGACCGGGGGATTTGAGCCCGGGAGATCTGCTCGCGCCGGCATCGGAGGACTTACGGTTGGTTCCCGGTTACAACGCCAGTGGTGACCCGGTGGTGGACGAGACCGCCGCCGAAATTGGGTTGGGTCGGCGCTGGGTAATGAGTGTCTGGGGGCGGTCGGCGGCGGCCGAGCGGTGGCATGGCGGCGACTACGGTCCTGATTCGCCGATGGCGCGGTCCACCACGCGTGTGTGCCGCGATTGCGGTTTCTTTCTGTCGCTGGTGGGATCGCTTGGTACGATGTTCGGGGTATGCGGCAACGAAATGTCCGCTGACGGGCATGTTGTCGACAAGTTGTACGGCTGTGGTGCTCATTCCGACACCCCGGCTCCGGTAAGCAGCGGCTTACCCGTGGGTGAGCCGTACGACGACGGTGTCCTCGACATTTTGTAGCACCCTATAGTGTAGCTTCCAGAGTCCCCGGCGGACTAGCCTTTTCGACTGGCGGCGTTCAGTCACGGCTGGTTTTATGGCGTGTCCGGTTGAGTGGGCTGATCCGGTAGCGCGGGTATACAGGGTTCTTGACTTGCCGACCTTGGCAAGCTACTGGCGGGTTGAGATAGGTTTCGAGTCCGTCTTGTGCGCCTCGTGCACCGCGGCGGGCAGCGGCAAGTTGCCACACGAAAATCCCGGCACCAAGTAATCCGACGACCAGTCCGGCCACTGTCACTGGACGCCAGCTCTGTAGGCCTGGCACCACGAACGCAGCGGCCACAGCGATCAGCCAGGACAGCGCGCCGACCGCTATAACCGGCCACACCTCGAGCAGCATGGGCGGCAACGGGGGCGGTTCGCGGCTTCTGTCAGGTTCGACCAACATCTTGCCCAATTTAGCCCGGAAACGAAGTACACGGTGCTGCGGCCTGAGGTGATGTCCCCACGTTCGCGGGAGAGAGCTGGGCGCTTAGCTGGATCGGGCGTCAATGAAAAACCTCGGCAATTGCAGCAGCACAGCGAAAAGGATCGAAGTCCGTCGTTCGTCGTTTCTGATCCGAATTCTTCGGTTCCGATGTAACCTCGCGCCATGCTTGACAGCGATGCGCGGCTGGCCAGCGATTTATCGTTGGCCGTCATGCGGCTGGCCCGCCAACTGCGCTTCCGGAACCCGCAATCGCCGGTGTCGCTGTCGCAGCTGTCTGCGCTGACGACGTTGACCAATGAGGGCGCCATGACGCTCGGCGCCCGAGCGATTCGTGAACGAGTCCAGCCGCCGTCGATGACCCGAGTGATCGCATTGTTGGCTGGCATGGGGTTCGTGGATCGTGAGCCACACCCCGTCGATGGGCGACAAGTGCTCGTCTCGGTATCGCAGTCCGGTGCCGAATTGGTTAAGGCAACCCGGCGCGCCCGCCAGGAATGGCTGGCCGAGCGGCTGATGACGCTGGATAGCGATAAACGTAACGTCCTGCGCAATGCCGTCGATCTGATCTTGGCATTGCTTGACGAAAGTCCGTGAACTCACGCTTTTATTACGCTGACGGTCTGGATGGCCTCGATGTTCAAGGCGTCAACAATCCCGAGGATCCGCGATTTTATGATTCCGCGACCTGAACAGCATCGATAGTTGTTCGGATCTGCCGACCGGCAGAAGATCTGGTAATCACCGAGTGTGTGTTGGTTATACAGTCCATGCTAGCGTACCGATTCCACTGGGTACCGACCACAGATTGGTTGAGCCCAAGGACGATCTGGCCGATGTCAGCGAGGTTAAGGTGCCCTCAGGGTATAGTAGCGAGCGTTCGCCGATGTCATGTTCGGGTGGTTGGCTTCCACCTCAACTGTGGAATGCTGGCCGCCGTGAGACGGGTGCCCGAGCCAAGTGTGGCGCAGGTGGTCGCCAGAGCCCGGACGGTAGCAGTGCTCGAGGATGTCAGTCGCCCCGAGAACCCGGGTTCAATATTTCGCAGCACGGCAGGGTTGGGAGTGGACGTGGCGGTGTTCGGCCCCAGTTGCATTGATCCGTTACACTAACGTGCGGTCTAGGTATCCATGGGTCATGCTTTGCCAGTGTCGTATGCTCGACCAACCGGCTGGCTCGTCGATCTTGTGACGCTCAAAGAACGAGGCTTTCGCCTGTTGACGATGACGTCAAACCGCGAAGCGTGGGCGCCGCTGGAGGCGATGACGGCGGAGCGCGATGAACGGATTGCAGTGTTGGTGGGGCGCAGAAGGTTCGGGACTGGCCGCTAGTCATTCTGCGGTTAAGGCGTGTGCGGGTTCGTATCCTGATGTCGCGAGGGCATTGGACTCACTGAACGTTGCGGCGTCTATAGGTCTTCTACGAGAGGGTTCAGGCTCGGCGACGATGCACTCCGCGGCACGAAATGAAGGGAGTCGAGCGATAAGGCTAGGACGACTTGTGAGTGAGAAGGGCAGTAAGCACGACCAATATTAACCCTGGGCAACGATTTGACCGTGGCTGGGTTTGTTTACGTGGTTATTGCTTCCGGGCTTGTGGTGCTGTGATTCGGGTGCATCCGCTGTCGGCGGTCGGGTTCAACATCGTCGCGGATGACGAGCTGGCGCCGACGTTGTGGGGGTGGCGGCGCACCGCGATCCTGCGCTGGGCACGGGAATTGACTGTGACTGACTATTGTGACGGGGGTGTTGCTGACGCCGCTCGTATAGATCGTATCGGATTGGGCCTAACCGCTCTGGGCTGGTGGTGACATCCAGTCATCAGCGCTGTCCGGCTGAGCGCACTCCTAGCAGGACATCTTCCCAAGCTGGAATGGCGGGCTTGCCTCGTCGGCTGTTCACTCGTTGGTCGTTCGGCGCGACGGTTCCCGGTGTCGAGGATTCAACAAAGTCGAGGTGTGCTACCGGAGCCAGCGAGCGCAACGGACGATTGAAGTCCGGGTCAATAAGCTCACTGGCCGCGTCATCGCTTGCGGTGGCGGTTCCACCGTGAGCGCCGGGAGTGAAGCAGAAATATGCGAGGTTGTCGGAACGGCCGGCCTGCCACGTGAGTTGCACTGTCCAGCGGCCGTCTTTATTGCGCCAGGCGTCCCAGCTCAGCTTGTCCGGCTCGAGGCCACGCGTCACCAATGCGGCACTGACGGTCTCCAAAAGTGTCATCACTGCCGGTCCATCGGCGAGGATTGGATGTGCGGCAGTGGCCAGCTCAGCGGCGCGCGAACGTTCCAACAGCACCGGGTGGGCGAATCGGCGGATCCGCGCGATGTCGGACCCCGATGCCATGGCTACCTGTTCCACAGAGGCGCCAGCTCGGATCCGGGCCTGAATTTCTTTAGGGCTCAGCATGTTGGTGACTTGGATGTCGAGCTGCGGTTGATCCAGCAACGTCGCGTCGCCACGCATGGCTGCGCGTAGCCGGTCGTCGGCCGGCAGCTTGAACCGTTCACCAGAGATGTCATCTTCGCAGAGGATGGTTTTGCTGTCGGGATCGAGCCCGACGACTTTGAGTTCCCGCATGGCTTCTCCTCGCAGACTCCGTGCAGGGTCAGCACTGAACCTGTTGTGCATTCTAGGGCAGCGAATGCTCGGAGCTGTGGCTGACACGCTAGGTTATTGGGGGTTGATGAGCGCCGCGTTAAAGGCGCTCGACTACCCAGTCAACGCACTCGGTGAGGGCTCTAACGTCATCGGGCTCGACCGCGGGGAACATCGCGACACGCAACTGATTGCGACCGAGTTTGCGGTACGGCTCGGTATCGATGATGCCGTTAGCTCGTAAGATCTTCGCGACCGCTGCCGCGTCGACGTCATCGGTGAAGTCGATTGTGCCCACCACCTGAGAACGCAGTGCGGGGTCGACGACGAACGGAGTGGTGTAGGGTCGATCTTCCGCCCATGCATATAACCATTGCGATGAGTCTGCCGTGCGTTTTACCGCCCACTCCAGTCCCCCGTTGCCCAACAACCAGTCGAGCTGTTCGGCCAGCAGCACCAGGGTACCGATTGCCGGTGTGTTGTATGTTTGGTTTTTCAGGCTGTTCTCTACCGCGATTGGTAGCGACAGGAAGTCAGGAACCCAGCGACCGGACGCAGTGATAGATTCGACCCGGGCCAGTGCGGCCGGACTCATGATGGCTAGCCAAAGGCCACCGTCGCTGGCGAAGTTTTTTTGCGGCGCGAAGTAGTAAGCATCGGCTTGCGCAATGTCAACTGGTAGCCCCCCGGCGCCAGAGGTCGCATCGATGGCGATCAGCGCGCCACCCGAATCGGTTGGACGGCGGACTGGTACCGCGACGCCGGTAGACGTCTCGTTGTGTGCCCACGCGATCACATCGACTGATGGATCGCCCATTGGTTTGGGTGCGCTGCCTGGATCCGATTTGATGACGATGGGGTCGCCGATGAACGGGTTCTTAGCGACGGCGGAAGCAAACTTCGAGCTGAACTCGCCGTACGTCAGGTGCAGCGAGCGCTTGTCGATCAACCCGAAAGCCGCGGCATCCCAGAACGCCGTTGCGCCACCATTGCCCAGAATGACTTGGTAGCCGTCTGGCAAGCTGAACAGCTCGGCCAGCCCCGATCGAACCCGACCCACCAGATTTTTGACCGGATCCTGCCGGTGCGAGGTGCCGAACAACGCGGCCGTGATGCTGGTCAGTGCTTGCAATTGTTCGGGCCGAACCTTTGACGGTCCCGACCCGAAGCGGCCGTCACGGGGCTTCAGCGCGGCGGGAATGTCAAGCGAAGGGGTGAGCTGGTCGGCCATGCTACCAAGGTTAGTGAGCTGATCCAGCACGGTGACAAACCAGGTAGATTAGCCGGACTCGCCGAAAGTTGGTTTAGTTACGAGCTACGGCGCTGCAGAGTGAGACACATCACACTGTGGCACAGGTCCCGGTGCTCCGGAAAGATCTAGAGAATTTCCAGTACTTACGGTATCGTGTATTTCACACGCCCAAATTAATTTATGGACCTCATCGAGGAGGTTGTGATGGCCAGGACGCGAATGGTTCGGCGTTGGCGCAACAACATGGAGGTACGCGACGACACCGACTATGTGGGCATGCTAACCACATTGTCTGAGGGATCGGTGCGGCGAAACTTCAATCCGTATACCGATATCGATTGGGAGTCAACAGATTTCGCGGTAACGGACAACGACCCGCGATGGATCTTGCCGAACACCGATCCGCTAGGTCGCCATCCCTGGTACCTGGAGCAGACGGAGCAGCGCAAGATCGAGATCGGGATGTGGCGTCAGGCCAATGTGGCCAAGGTGGGGCTGCACTTCGAATCCATTCTGGTGCGCGGTCTGATGAATTACACATTCTGGGTGCCGAACGGATCACCGGAGTATCGGTATTGCTTGCATGAATGTGTTGAAGAATGCAACCACACGATGATGTTCCAGGAAATGATCAACCGCATTGGCGCGGACGTGCCGGGCATGCCACGCAGACTGCGTTGGCTTTCGCCGTTGGTGCCGTTGGTCGCCGGGCCGTTGCCGGTGGCTTTCTTCATCGGTGTGCTTGCCGGTGAGGAACCTATCGACCACATGCAGAAGAACGTGTTACGCGAAGGCAAGTCGTTGCATCCTATCATGGAGAGGGTGATGGCCATTCACGTGGCCGAGGAGGCGCGGCACATCTCCTTCGCCCACGAATTCTTGCGTAAGCGCTTGCTGCACTTGACCAAGCGACAGCGTTTCTGGGTCTCATTGTATTATCCACTAACGATGCGGATGTTGTGTAACGCAATCATGGTTCCGCCCAAGACGTTCTGGCAGGAGTTCGACATTCCACGTGAGGTCAAGAAGGAGCTGTTCTTCCGATCGCCGGAGTCGCGAAAGTTGTTGCGTGACATCTTCGCCGATGTCCGGATGCTAGCATATAACACCAGACTGATGGAAACGCGTTCTGCACGGCTGATGTGGCGGATATGCAAGATCGACGGCAAGCCGTCGCGTTACCGCGGTGAACCGCAGCGTCAGCACCCGGCGACGATATCTGCCGCGTAAGCTTTACCTTCTATGCCCTATGCCGCATATTATCACCCAGTCATGCTGCAACGACGGGTCTTGTGTCTTTGCTTGCCCGGTGAATTGCATTCACCCAACACCGGACGAGCCGGGGTTCGCCACCTCGGAGATGCTCTATATCGATCCGGTGGCCTGTGTGGATTGTGGTGCCTGTGTGAGCGCCTGTCCAGTTGGCGCGATTTCTCCCGACACCCGGTTGGCGCCCGAGCAGCTGCCGTTTATCGAGGTCAACGCGTCGTATTACCCGACGCGGCCCGTTGACCTGAAGCTTCCGCCGACCTCCAAGCTGGCTCCGGTCATCCCGGCCGCCCAGGTACATGTTCGTCGTCGACCGTTGACCGTGGCCATTGTCGGGTCCGGTCCAGCGGCAATGTATGCTGCCGATGAACTGCTTACCCAACCTGGGGTGTGGGTTAATGTGTTCGAGAAGCTACCTACCCCTTATGGTTTGGTGCGTGCTGGGTTGGCACCCGATCATCAGAACACGAAAAAGGTGACCGAGCTCTTCGACCGGGTCGCCGAGCATCGCTGCTTTCGGTTTTTTCTCAACGTCGAGATAGGCAGGCACTTGAGCCACGCCGAATTGTTGGTTCATCACCACGCCGTGCTGTATGCAGTCGGTGCTCCTGATGATCGCCGTCTGGACATCGACGGTATGGGTATCCCGGGTACTGGAACCGCTACCGAGCTAGTAGCCTGGATCAACGGTCATCCCGACTTTGCCTATCTACCAATCGATCTCAGTCACGAACGTGTGATAGTCATCGGCAACGGCAATGTCGCCCTCGATGTGGCACGGTTGCTCACTGCCGATCCAGACTACTTGGCCCGCACCGATATTTCCGAGTTTGCACTGCACGTGTTCGGCGGCTCCGCGGTCCGCGAAGTGGTGGTCGCCGCCCGGCGCGGCCCTGCGCACTCGGCGTTCACCCTGCCCGAGCTGATCGGGTTGAAGGCTGCGTCTGAGGTAGTACTTGACGCCGGTGGCCGCAAGCTGGTGGAAGGTGATCTCGCGACAGCATCAGACAGTTTGACCAGAAAGAAACTGGAAATCTTGAGTAGTCTTGGTGATAGTTCGAAGCTGACTTCGCGGCGGCGAATCCGGCTGGCTTATCAGCTCACGCCCAAGCGCGTGCTGGGTAACCAGCGCGCTACCGGCGTCGAATTCTCGGTCACCGGCACCGAAGAATCACGTCAGCTCGACGCGGGCCTGGTGCTGACATCGGTTGGTTACCGCGGCAAACGGATTCCCGATCTGCCATTCGACGAGGCAGCAGCGGTAATCCCGAATGACGGTGGCCGTGTGGTCGACCCGAGCCGGGGCCGTCCGATGCCCGGCGTCTATGTGGCTGGCTGGATCAAACGTGGGCCAACAGGCTTCATCGGCACTAACAAGTCGTGCTCGGTTCAAACCGTTCAGGCCGTGGTCGCCGACTTCAATGCCGGTTGGCTGACCGACCCGGTGGCTGAGCCGATGGCGCTGGTCAAGCTGGTGCAGGCCCGCCAACCCGATGCCGTCGACTCCGCGAGATGGCGGGCCATCGACGCCGCCGAGATCGCGCAGGGTAATGTCGCAGGCCGGCCACGCCGCAAGTTCACCGATGTTGCCGAAATGTTGGCGGTCACAGCCAGCGCACCGCCGCCGCGGCTGGTGGCTCGGCTGCGTGCCCTGTTGTAGTCAGCTCGAACTAACTAACTGTCTGCCCAGAGATCGCCGCTGCGATCTTATCCATGCCGACTTCGCGGACTGGCTATCCCAGCGACCAGGGCTAGCCGAACGGGTCAGCGGTCACATTCTAACGGCCATCCCAGAACTGGTCCGCCAGCGACACCACCACCGTGGCAGCAGTGTCCAACGCCCGCTGGAATTTGGTGTCCACGCCAGTAAATGTCAGGTGCATAGTGACCGGTGTTCCGCCCAGTGACGTCGGAGTCGTCGATTTGCCGCCACATGTTTCTGGGTAGTCGTCCTTGAGTGGCACCGCGAAGCTGTTGATGCGCACGGGGATATGGATCAGTTTGCCGTCGGGACTGGGCGCGCGCCCTAGTTCGATACCGCCAAAAGTTTGATCGCCCTGGCGTCGTCGTCAACCACCATATGTGGAGACAGTGCAGGTTCGCGTTGATGTCCCTGGCGGTCTCCTTTCCGTCGATTTTTGGGGTCCAGTCCCGGACCAGTCTCCGCATCGGGATCAATGTGTCTTGACCGGCGTGCGATGCAAATTTATCGCGCGCTGGTCATGTATTATGGTCCACCGACCGCTATGTGGCGCAAGCATCGCAGCTGGTGACACTCTCGATTCTTGGTGCTATCAGCGACATAGCGGTGACTAACAGAATCGACCGTCGCACCACGAGGCTGGATGAGCTCCGCAGGCTGGGAAAGGTTCGGCGAGTAGGCGAAACCGGGCATCCATCGATCGCAGATGTCTGATGTCGCTGAGGACTTCTAGGCTTGCGCGGAGAGTAAGCTGGTCCCAGCTGTTCACGGACTTTGGGCTGCGTTCCTGGGATCCCACATATAGAGGGCTGAAGGGCGGACGAGTTTGCCGAGTCGTTTCTGCTCGAGAATGTGGGCGCACTAGCCTGAGGTCCCCTCCATAGGTGAACATCGCCGGCATTACATTGGCCGGAAGCCGGGCGAAGTCCAGGATCACAGTTGCCCAGAATTCGACGTTGGTCTCGATGGCGCAATCCAGATGGCACTCCCGTAGCTCCACCAGTGCGGCTTGCTGCAGCGTGACCGCGACTTCGTGGCGTGGTACGCCCAGCTGTTCGCAGGTGGTCCGCAGTACTCGCGCCCGGGGATCCTCCGCGCTATGGATCCGGTGCCCGAACCCCATAAGCTTTTCGTTGCGGTCCAGGATCCCTTTGACCAGGTTACGTGCGTCGCTGTTGTGCTCGACCTCCTCTAGCATTGGCAGCACCCGGGCCGGGCACCCCACCGTGGGGCGGACCACTCATCGCACCGATTGCTCTAGACAGCGCCGCTGCTGCGTCCACGTCAGTCGAGGCGATGACCCTGGTGGTGAAGTCGACGTGTTCATGCTGTGCTCGGCGGCCACCACCCAATAGGCGTTGATGGCCTCGATATGTTTGGGGTCGGGATCGTCTTGCCAGTTAGTTATGCAAAATGCTGTGGCCGTTTGGCATTCATCGATTGTTCGTTGTGGTACTGCTCGCTGATAGATACCGCCTGCGGACTGTGCGTCCTAGGACAGAGCCATCGTCTATGCTCGCGACAGCTGTTCGCGAGCGGTGGCATCGTCGGTTGCTATATCCTACATCCTCAGACGAGCGCCAGCATTGCCAGGCTTGCCTGGACATCGACACTATAAACATAGCTGCTGTGGATCAACAGCGGGCATGGTTCTGCTGTTAGGGGCAAGCCGCTGGCGAATGTGCTGTTGACCAGCAACGCTCATACGTCACCGAATGTGACTTGGTGATGCACCGGATCCTCGATGACAACATCGCGGTAGCGCAGCGCGCCACCGTCTTTATCCGGCTCGGTGATTCGGTGGTAAAGACCACCACGCCACCCAGGTCAGGCACAAAGCCTGCTGGGACCACAGGTATAGGAAAAATTCTCCCACCTGGCCCCGGGCCGGGGTTATCGGCCGGTACCACCTCTGCGGGTAGCGTTGGCGCGATGGCAGGACCGGATGACCAGCATCTGTCGGGTATGCGGGTGGAGTACGGCTCCGTCGAGAAGGACGGCAGCCCCGATCTCGACACGAATTGGCTACATGACGGTTGGCTTACATTGTTCTGCGAGTGGATTGACGACGCCGAACGCGCCGGAGTTGCCGAGCCCAATGCCATGGTACTGGCAACCGTCGCTAACGGCAGACCGGTGAGCCGATCGGTGTTGTGTAAGAGCGCCGATGAGGCAGGAATCATTTTCTTCACTAATTATGATTCTGATAAGGGCAACGAGCTAGCAGCCACGCCCTATGCCTCGGTGACTTTCCCGTGGTATCAGCTGGGGCGGCAGGTGCATATTCGCGGCCCAGTTAGCACGGTCGATCCGCAGGTTAGCGAGGACTACTGGTCCAAACGGCCGCGCGGTTCGCAACTAGGGGCATGGGCGTCGCATCAGTCGCGGCCGATTGCCTCGCGGACGGCGCTACTTGATCAGCTGGTAGAAGTGACCGTGCGCTTTGCTGACTCAGAGCGCATCCCAGTACCACCGCATTGGGGCGGATACCTCATCGTGCCCGAGGTGGTGGAGTTCTGGCAGGGCCGGGAAAATCGTTTGCACAACCGGATTCGGTTGACCGGTGGGTGTATCGAGCGTCTGCAGCCTTAACCTGGTGAGGATGTGCGTCGGGTAATGGCGTCAGGAAGTGGCGGGCGATGGTAATCGCCTGGCTGGCGCCGGCGTTCATTCGCTACCGGGTGATGAAGGCCAGTTCACGCCTCGACGGATCGGGGCTTGCCTGGACGGACCGCTGTGAGACCTCTAGACTCGACCCCGGGCAGGCGCTCGGTTGAGGTAACGACTACCTTCACAGCTATATCAACAGGAATATCAGCCAGAGCGCAAAGGGGTTTTCGTGGCCGACACCGACGACACCGTCACCCTGAAATATCCGGGAGGCCAGATTGATCTGCAGATTGTCCGCTCCACCGAAGGTAATGACGGCATTGCGATCGTCCCGATGTTGGCCAAGACCGGGTACACCACGTTTGATGTCGGCTACGGCAACACCGCATCTACCAAGAGCTCCATCACCTACATCGATGGTGACGCCGGGATTCTGCGTTACCGCGGCTATCCGATTGAGCAGCTCGCCGAGAAGTCGACCTTCATAGAGGTTTGCTATCTGCTGATCTACGGCGAATTACCAGCCACCGATCAGTTGGCCGAATTCACTCACCGGATCCAGCGCCACACCATGTTGCATGAGGACCTTAAGCGGTTCTATGATGGATTTCCGCGCAACGCGCACCCGATGCCGGTGTTGTCCAGCGTGGTCAACGCATTGAGTGCTTACTACCAGGATGCCCTGGACCCGATGGACAACGGTCAAGTAGAGCTGTCGACGATCCGGCTCTTGGCTAAGCTGCCCACTATCGCTGCCTATGCATACAAGAAGTCGGTCGGCCAGCCGTTCCTTTACCCGGATAACGCGTTTTCTCTGGTAGAGAACTTCCTTCGAATGACTTTTGGTTTGCCGGCTGAGCCCTATGAACCCGACCCTGAGGTGGTCCGGGCCCTGGACATGCTATTCATCCTGCATGCTGACCACGAACAAAACTGTTCGACGTCAACCGTGCGTTTGGTGGGCTCGTCGCGAGCCAACCTGTTCACTTCGATTTCGGGCGGCATTAACGCGCTGTGGGGACCGCTGCACGGCGGCGCCAACCAGGCGGTGCTTGAGATGCTCGAAGGTATCCGTAAGAGTGACGACGACGTCGGTGAATTTGTCCGAAAAGTAAAGAACCGCCAAGCCGGTGTGAAATTGATGGGATTTGGTCACCGCGTCTACAGGAATTACGATCCGCGGGCCCGCATCGTCAAGGAACAGGCCGACAAGATCTTGGCCAAGCTTGGTGGCGACGACGATTTGCTGGACATTGCCAAGGGGCTCGAGGAGGCGGCGCTGACCGATGACTATTTCATCGAGCGCAAGCTGTACCCGAACGTCGATTTCTACACCGGCCTGATCTACCGGGCCCTCGGTTTCCCGACCCGGATGTTCACCGTGTTGTTTGCGTTGGGTCGGCTGCCCGGCTGGATTGCGCACTGGCGTGAGATGCACGACGAGGGTGACAGTAAGATCGGTCGTCCGCGCCAAATATACATCGGCTACACAGAGCGCGACTACACTGCAATTGAAACGCGATAGCTATCGTGTGGTGACTGCTTAGTTCATCCTGAGGGTTTGCGGTCGGCGACGTTGCGGGAAGTAATCTAAGCTGGCTAACCTCGGCCACCAGGATGTTCATCCCGGTGGTGTATGCCCTCAGTGGTCAATGAGCTGATCATAAAGTCGTCTAGTTGGCGGTGTCGACAGGGTGAGAACGATCCGGTCAGCTTAATCGAGCGTCGAAAGATGTGAATACGGGTGTCAAGAGATATCGCGTAGTGGAACCTGACGCAAGATGTGTGCATTTATGCACGATGGTTCTGCCACCGGCCACGAGTCGGAATGCTTGATTCAACGGCGTGGAAACTGTGCGGCTTGGCCGCATTGGCCAAAGCCTTAAGAGGTCCGGGGCGCTGATATCCGCTTCTGAGTGGAACGCCAGCATGTCGGTGAAGACACCAGCATCTGTTGTTAGCATTGTCCGCGACGGACTGGTAGCGCTCAGTGGTGGTTCATGCTCGGCTGCCAAGTCTGTGTTTGGTGCTACCGGGCAATGAAGCCTTCCCCGAGGGTCATGACCATGTAGCCTGCCTCCCATCTATATTTTTCCTGTCCTGGCAGGGTGGTGTTTACAATTATCGACGAGAGTGTCGGTTATACCGACAGGGTGTTCGTTGCAATTTCATTGCGGCAGCGTATGGGTGACATGTGGAATCCGAGTGCGTGGCTGGTGTGGGGGAGCTTACACATGCCGGATAGAGGCGATGAGTCCGAAGGGGAAGCGGTGTCAGTAGTGACGCTATGTGTGGTTCCTGAAGTTTTGGCGACCGTCCGTGCTGTGGTGCAAGCGCCGCCCGCTCGGCCTGGCGGCTCCACATGTTGCTACAGCGCCGGTGGCGCCGTCGGCGGCCGATGTAGTGTCGGTGCAGACAGCAGTTGAGTTTTAGCGCTTCGTGCAACGAGCATGCTGGAGGGGTCGAAGAACTTGGTTGTTCCGGGGTTGGTGTCGCTGAGGCCGGTATCAGGTGTTTGTTGCTATTGATGCCGCAGCTGTGTCGTCGTACGGTTGCTGTGTGATATGGAATGACCGCGCCGCTGTGTATCGCCTCCCCACCGGAGGTGCATTCCGTTGTTTAGTGCCAGTGCGGGCCCTGCTTCGCTGCTGATGGCTGCTTAGGTATGGAACTCGTTGATTGTCGAATATGCTTCCTCAGCAACAAAACTCACTACAAACCTGGTTGCGGTGCAGACTGGGACGTGGCAGGGTCAAAGTGCGGTGACTTGCGTGGCCGCGCACGCACCATATCTAGGCTGACTGACCCAAGCGAATGCCGACTGTGCGGGAGTGGCTGCGCAGCATGGGGTTGCCGGGGCGGCTTAGTTGTTGGCGACGAATTTCCTGGGGATCAACATGACCCCTGTCACGCTCGATCAGGCCGAGTATGCGCGGGTGTGGATTCAGGATGCCACCACAATGAGCACGTATCAGGCGGCTTCGACGACGGTGCCACACACTGTCTCGGCGTTGGTGATCGCCGAAGCCGATGCCGGCAATGCTGCGCCTACCGCAGCCCTGGCCGTTTAAGCGTCGTCTTCCTGGATTGTAATTCTCTATGAGTTGCTTACGGTGCTAATGGAATCGGATGTACGCGTTGATTCGCCTTATTGCGCTTCTTGGCTTCGATTGGCGCACCACGCTCTTGGGTATTTTATTGATTGGCTCGAGGCCTCGCTACAATTACTCCTCGGACTTTTGAAGCTGCTGGCTGCGGCGAATGTGTTCCTTCCGTCCAGGTCGTTTTGGATCTGAACTCTTTGGGTTTGTCCATACCCGAAGTGGGTGTCATGCCCCTCGCGCCGCCGCTGGGCATTGGCGGGTATGCGAACAGCGAGTCTTATGGTGCGGGGGAGTTTGTTTAGTTATATTCGGTTGCAAAGAGCCACGACTTGACGAGTGTGGTCTCGTGCGTTCACCGATTGCGTCGCCCCTTGGCGCGGCTGGTGGTGGCGTGTGAGGCGTCGCCGGTGCGGTTTTCTCATTGGCAGTGCTGTTCCGTTGGAGTTTGCTGGGACCGCGGGAAGCGAGACGGTCGCGTGACTTACCGGGCTGACGGTGTTGGGCGGTGGTGCGTTTGGTTGTGGTCCGCACGTGCCGATGCTGCCGGCTATCTGGGAGCCGAATGCGACTGGCCGGGGCGAGTTAGATGTTCCTGGTGGCCAGCACGGCCATGGCAGTGTTGTGGCCGCCGATGTCTGACATTGTTCCTGCCATGGCGGACGCCCGAGCTGCACAGCATGATCCGCCTCGTGGGCTGTGGCGACTTTCCATTGCTGTGCCGAGGTTGTTCAGTGGGTGCGTCGTCTTCGGCGAACAGTTAGCGTAACGCGCCGTGGAAGATGTTGCCTCCAGTCATTTGCAGTGTGCGTTGCAAATCAGGGTGGTCGTTGTTTCGATGCATGGTCGGCCGTGTGCGTAGGTTATCGGCATCTTCTGAATGGGTTTGTCCAGAAAGGAATTCGGTGACAACTGTACTAGCTCGGTCGGTTTGTCGCGTAAGGAATCCGAGCCTGCGGTGGCAGAACATCGAGTGCGGTGTGTATAAGCCGAACGCTGTCATTGTGTGCGCGTCCGTGTAAACCGGCCAACAGGATGCTCGGATCGGTCAACGACTGGGCAGTAGGCCTCGCACGGCAGTGGATTCGGTAGCTGCCCGCGAAACGCCTTATCCAGTTGGCTCCACATTTCGTTAACATGGAACATGTCGGCCTAGTGTGACACTGTTGTCACGCAAGCGAGGCAGTTGGCGCAGCACCATCTTTACTTTGACCTGCGTACCCCGGGCTAGTGGTGGCGCTGGTTCGCCTAGCAGGGTCGGCCATGACCGGCCGATGCTACGCTGGTCAGAACCAGCCGGACGCGGACTAGGTTTCTCTTCATCGCAGGTGCGGTAGTGCAATCTGCCATTCGGGTTCACAGCGTACAACGTCTGCACTGATGGCTATAACCCCGCGGACCAGGTCGTTGTCCACCGCGTCGGCAATGGCGTGCCTGATGGGTGTATTGACCATTTACTGCCACGTGGCCGCTGCAGCGTGTTAGCGAGCCTGCTCGTGGGTGCGCAGGGGTTCGAGCAAAGTCGACCCCAGTCTCGGTTTGGTCACCAGTCGACAGCTTCGGTAGAACTGGCGATTCCGCTCCCATCACCGGCTGCGTCGATCGCAGCGAATGTGTTGGCGGCATGCTCGGACCAGCAAGCCAGAGCGTCCGGCCGTAGCCGGTTGCCAAGTATACGACGAATAGCGTTACAGGGCTCAGAGCAACTCGGGTGCCCAGCTTGTCGACGATGTGTGACGGCAGCCAGCTGGCCAAATGGACAATTGGATCTCGACATCGTCGAAAGCCTGGGTCTGCACGGCGGCCCAGCCAAAGCTGGCCCAGCCTTTCTAACAACCGCACTACGCAGTCCCTCCCCGGCCCCAAGTAGGCCGCTGCGACGAGATCGTTGTAGTCGCCACCAATGGACGATGGATATCGAAATCTGCCGTGTCGAAGTCCTGCGTTAGTTCTTCTGGGGGTATTTTAGCCGGTACCTAACCGGTATGGCTCACGACCTGGCCAGCTGGACGCATCATCGCCCCGCACAGGTTACCGCCAGTTTCGCCAAGTGTCCGACGTTGCGCGGTCGGTTTCCTCCTTTCCCATCGCTTATTAGTTTCCTCGTGCCGACTCGGTAGGTGGCATATTGCTGCTTGCCGCGGGCGAGTAACGTCAAGCAATTCAGCGGAGAAGGCGATGGTGGATGATCAGGAGAATGTCGGCACAGCGGCCGCCATCACCGCCTCCTGGTCAGTTGCACGATTCGATCGGCGCTAGCCCGGTCTTCCGTGGTTGATCGGTGTGGTGGTTATTATGTTGTTGATAGCGCCAATCGTTATGGTGCGTTCGATTGTCCTCTGTACTGTACCTGGGCCAACCGGAGCGCTGCTTTCACTTACGCCGTTGAACGGTTTTGACTTTTCCAAGTTTCTCCTTGGCGCCGCCTTCAATATAACTCAATGTCAACAATACTACGTTCAGCGGTGAGTTTCCCGACGAATTAGCCGAAGCGGAACTACTGGGCGCGTTCAAGGGCTCTCTCGTCCCTGGTATTAGCGTCATCGACCAAGTCCAGATCAACCTTAATGTTGATACGCTCGATTTCTAAAACACGGGGCTGTTTTTAAAACCGAGCGCGTCCCTGATCGATTTCAGTCTCACGGTCAATGGTAACATCGTAACTTTGGTGGGAACGGCATTATCGATCGGCCAGAGAAATGCCCTCGGCTGTGCCGCAGTGCACATCTGGTCCGGTCTGAATATCGTTGACAACATTCAGGTTAAGGGGAAGATTTCGCCTCCTGGACCTCTCGGCTCCATCCCCGTCTAGACTCCCGCCAGCTGATCTATGTGCCGATTTGCAGCCTGCTATTAACGTAGTGACAGGCGGGCTGATTCTCTTTGGGAAAGAAACATTTAGCTTGACTCCGACTTACGACCATATCCTGACTCAGGTTGCTGGTAAGCGCAAGGCAGGTCCGAACGCTCATGTGACGCTCAATGGTTTTTTAGGCGCCTAGGGCATCGGTATTCCTTATGCGTGCCTACTGGTTCGGTACAGTCGCCGACCTCCTGGTGGTCCAGGTGTTACTTGCGACCATCTAGCTGTGAAAGGTATGGGTTTGGTCAACCCGATCGCCAGCACCGACACCCCCGACGGTCGCGCCAAGAATCGCCGCGTCGAAATCGTTGTCAGCTAAGGGGAATCCGGAATGGATTTAGTAGTCCATTGGTTGTCGTAACTACTTGTTTTCGTCGCAGGATCGGTGGTTGCCTGGGTGGTTATCACCTTGTCGATCAAACGAGCGAGCGACAACAAGGAAAGAAAAACAGCGCCTATGGATGTCTCTGGCTCGAATGATATGGGCGTACAGTGCTGATCGACCACGCACACCTGGGGTTAGCCGCGTTGTCCTTTGTCATCAGGCTGGTATTGACCTTGACGCTGATGGTTCTTAGTATAAAACATCAAGTATAAGTAACAACGTCGACGTGTGAATAGGGAGCTGAGTTTGGTTCACCAACGACAAGGATCCCAGTTGCAGATAGAGTCGCCGAAGACGAAGATTTCCGTGGCTTCAGCCGCGTCTTTTGGCCCGGGCTCCGTTCGTGCCCGTGCCGACAGCAGTGGGATGGCTGGTAAAGGGCCGGTTGTATACCAGGCTCTACTACACACTCGACGACCGAACATATGATTCAGCCGTCTCTTAGATCGGTTGCAAGGGTGTGTAATACGCGAAAAGTGTCTACTTCACGCTGTGGAGCAAGAGCTCACGGAAATAAAGGCATTCCGCGAGGTTGTTCCGGTTAGCTGGGCGCGGGTATGCGCAGCAGTAGCCGCGCGCCGCCCAGCGGGCTCGTTTCCAATGAAGCCGTTCCGCCATGTAACTGGGCCTGCTGGGCCACCAGCGCCAGCCCCAGACCCGATCCCGAGTGGGAGGCCGTCGATCCTCGAGAAAACCGTTCAAACACCACTTGGCGCTCGTCCTCGGGCACTCCACCGCCGTTGTCGTCGACAGCGATTTCTACCCCGAACCGCGAACTGACAGCGGACAGCTGGACTCGGGTGGCGCCTCCATGTTTTACGGCATTGGCGACTGCATTGTCGACGGCAAGTCGCAACCCGGCTGGCAATCCCACAATGATGCAGGTCGGCGACGGCACCAGCGAGACGTTAAGGTCAGGGTAGCTTCGAGTCGCGTCGTGGGCTGCACGGTCGAGCAACTCGGTGATGTCGACTGGCACATGATCGTCCGACGTAGACAGTTCTCCCTGGGCCAACCGTTCCAGCGCGCTGAGGGTGGCCTCTATCCGCGACTGGGTGCGGATCACGTCGCCCAGGACTTCTTTGCGTTGGTCGTCGGCCAAATCCAGGGTGGCCAGCACTTCGAGATTAGTGCGCATCGCGGTCAATGGTGTGCGTAGCTCATGGGAGGACACCGCAGCGAAGTCGCGGGCCGAGGCCAGCGCCTCCTTGGTCCGGTTTTGTTCATTCCAGATACGTTGCAGCATTCCTCTCATCGCCTCGGCGATCTCAACGGCTTCGGTGGCGCCGTGCACTTCCACCCGTGGTGCCTCGCCGCCGGCATCGACTGATCGGGTCTGCTGAGCGAGCTGTTTGAACGGGCGCACTGCGAATGCGGCCAGCAGCCAGGCGAACACGGCCGCCGCGGCGATGGCGAATCCACAGATCAGTAGCACTCGGCGGTGTAAGTTGTTGGTCTCGGCGACGGTGGCGTCGTACGTCGCTCCGACAGCAATTGATGTCGGCTCCGGTGCCGGGATCTCCACCGTGCGTACTCGGTAGCGCACTCCGCGGAGATAGGTATCGGCGTAGTCGTCTGTCAGTTTGGGCAGCGTGATGCCGGAATTCGACTTGACCAGGTTGCCGCGGCGCACGGTGATGATGGCGTCCTGGTCGTTGGGTGAGCGCGGAATTTCGTCAAGGCCGCGCGGCACGAACGGGATCGCGAAACCCGCTGCCTCATCCAGCTTGCGGTCCAGCCGCTCTTTGCGGTCGTTAGTGATCCCGACCCAGACGACTGTGCCGACGATGAGCACCGGAATCGCTGCACCGATGGCCGTCGCGACCACCACCCGGGTTCGCAACGACGGCGTACGGGCGAAGATTCGCGACAGGATATTCATGGCCTGCTTCGATCCGGTTACTGCATGCGCAGTACGAACCCGACTCCTCGAACGGTGTGCAGCAGCCTGGGCCTGCTGTTGGTCTCCAACTTTCGGCGCAGGTACCCGATGAACACGTCGACGACATTTGTGTCGGCGGCGAAGTCATAGCCCCACACCAGCTCCAGCAGCTGGGCGCGTGACAGAACGGTGGTCTTGTGTTCAGCCAGCACTGCCAGCAGATCGAACTCTCGCTTGGTCAGGTCGACATCGACGCCATTGACTCGGGCCCGCCGACCGGGGATGTCTACCTCCAGCGGGCCCACGGTGATGGTTTCCGAGGAAGACGTTGCGGTGGCGCCGCGGCGGCGCAGCAGCGCCTTCACTCGTGCCACCAGCTCGGCCAGCACGAACGGTTTGACCAGGTAATCATCGGCGCCGGCTTCTAGGCCTGCCACTCGATCGTCGACTGAACTGCGTGCGGACAGCACGCAGACTGGGACGTCGTTGTCCATGGCTCTTAATGCCGTGACGACGCTTACACCGTCCAATACCGGCATGTTGATGTCGAGCACGATTGCATCCGGCCGGGTCTCGGTGGCGCTGCGCAACGCCTCGGCACCGTCGATGGCGGTCGATACCTCGAATCCGGATAGCCGCAGGCCGCGCTCCAGCGAGGCAAGCACATCGGAATCGTCGTCGACGACCAACACTTGAGGTGAGCTGACACCGGTGTCCATGCCGCCTATTTTGCCGGATCTTTTCCGACAGCGGTGGGAGGATCAGCCGCCGGGTCACGGGAGAGTACTCCACCGCACGGCCGCTCCAAGAGTGTCTGCTTTTCGACATGGCAGCCTGTCGATTAAATGGTTACTGTTTCTGAGCTGGCCAGGTGATTTTCGGAATCAGGTGATAATTTTGTATTCATAATCGATGGTTTGCGGGATTTGAACTTTGGTGCGCAGTTTTGCTTACCTGGATCGGTAAACGGCTTCGGCGAGGGCCAGGGCGTAGTGCTGGTGTTTGGATGCGTCGACGCAGTTTGTCGGAGACATGCGGGTTAGGTCGGAGGGAGTTGATGTCGGTGATTACGGAGAAGATGCAGCCGCTGTTGAACGTGCCTTCCAGTGCGTTGTAGTCGTGCATTCCACCACCGCCGAATCTGGTGACTTACCCGGCAGCATACAGGCCGAGGATGGGTTTACCGTCGGTTCCTAGCTACTGGGAGGCTAGGTAGCTTTGGGTGTTGCCCAAAATTTTTCGTGTCAGGATGTGCAATTTCACTCCAATCAACGGTTCCGTGTTAGGCGTGAGGGCGCGATGCGGGTCGGCGACCCGGCCGAGCCGTTTGGCCGGTAAGCGTTGCGGGTATCCTGGACTTGAGAGTTCTTGCTGAACGGGTTGGCCATTTGTAGGGTCCGGGATTCGATCCGTGCGCGGATCACGACCGCGTCCCAAGAGGGGTTCGTCGGTGAGGGTATTGATATTGATTTTGCGCGACGAGTTCTTCGAGGCTTTTGGCTGTTACGAAGTTGGCGCCGTGGGTTTTGAACGCTTCAACTGAGGCCCGGCTTCTGCTTATTGAAGATCCGTTCCCACAGAACTGTTTTGCGGCTCTTGGGGGTGATGTTCGGGGGTGTGTCCGAGCCAGATAGCTCGAACTCTTTCTGGATGATCTGATGGATCAGGATGAACCAGAAGTGGTCAAACTGCGCGATGTCGGGAGTGATGCGGCCGATACCACAGGGTGCCCAGGATTGTCGTAGCCAGGAAGGTAGGGGCTGGCAGCCGCCGGTCCAGTGCGTCGAACCGCATCGATGATGGGCCGGAAAAGATTCGGATGGTGTGCTTAAACCAGATCGGGTCCCAGTTGACTGCGCTTTCGGTGTATTATCTACATCTGGTCGCGGTTTATTAGCCGCACGCCGCTGGTGGTGCCCATTCGCTTCGGCCAGTGGCTACGCACCATGTCGTGGTTGTTGCCAGTCCTGCCGGTGGCGGTGATAAAATGTCACCACTTTAGCGCGCCGCGCCTTGGGAGGCCGAATGCACTAACGGCTCCAGGACTATGGTGCCCTTTGCTATGTGCAAGAGGGACACCGAGTTGGAGTTGTCGTGCCGTTGGCGCGTAGATCCACACGTTCATCCCACCCCACGGTGGTCATGAACTGGATGGTCTGCTCTGGCAGATAGTGCGCTTTTCGCCGTGGTGCGTTCTAACGTAGCACCGAGCCCACTTCACTACCCAAAAGTTTTCATCGTCGATCCAGTTGAATGTTGCACTCCCCGACCGGTCGTTCCAGGCCAGTGTGTAAGGAGTCCGTGATCCTCAGCTACCGCTGATCGGGACTTTCGACCAGAAAGATCTCACCGAACGACCCGAATGCCTGACTGCCCAGGTTGGTTTCGCTCTCATGGTCTACCAGCGTGCCCTTCTTACCCCGAGCAGTCAGTTCGTGAGTCGGGGCCGACCAGTCTGGCCAAACCGCTGCCGCTGCCGATGACATCAGCGTCCATGTAATGGCCTCCCTACTGATTGGTACTGATGCCGTCCTGAGTGCCTAATCGGATACGTCATTGAATCCGATTTTCTTATGTATTGGATTGTTATAGTAGGTAACATCCACAACTACCGACGTCGCCAAGCCGGTGCGGGTGACAAACCGTCATGCACAAACTCGCGCCCGGTTATCGATGCTGCATTTCAGGTGTTCGCCGACAAGGCATTCGGGCATGTACGCATCGAAGATGTGTGTACGGTGGCCGGCTAAACCCGCGGGGGTGTTTTACTCGCCGTTCGATCGCCTTGAGGAATTGTTCTTCGCGTTTTACGACCAGCACGCGACCATGAACAGCTCAGCCCGCCATCGCGGGCGCCGGCGAGTCCGCCGATCTGGTCAAGCTTGTGGACAGAGTTGTGGCCACCCTGTTGCTCGATCGCGACTGGCTGCTCATCAAAACCGACTTCCTGATGCACGCCGCGCGCCACCCCGACCTTGTCCAATGCCTGGTTGCCCACCGCGCTCAGCTGCGAACCGCCATCGAAGATCGTCTTAGCAGCAGCGCTATTGAGTTACCCAATGCAATCGGGACAGTGGGCGACGCTGCCTGCGTTGTCGTCGCCGCATACGACGGGGTGAGCATTTAATTTCTGCTCGTCTGCTCAATAGCGACCAGTCCGCCGCCCGCGGCTGGCTCAGTCAACTTCTTAACCTTGTAGCCGGTCCGCTGACCGCCTGGCTGGATCACGGTAGGCTCGAGTGTGCTGGTTCGTGCTGCGGCGGCCGCCCCTGGTTGGGATGATCCGCGACGGTAGAGCGCCTCGCGTAACCACCCCAAAACATCCTGGGTGATCACTCGGACAACGATCCACCTAGTTGTGTGAGGCTTACGTAGCTGCCACTGGCTCCGGATGTCTTGGCGTCGGTTGGTGCGGTGGTGTTTCCCATCATATTCTATTCGACGGTGACCGTCTGCTCAGGCGTCATCACCAAAGGTCAGTCGATGCGAGTAACCTCGTCATCCATCGGTACGCTGATTTCGGGTGGTCACGTCGGTTGGTGAGTGTTGGTTACGCCAGATCAGCTTGACTGGTTCGTCTTCGCCGATTCAATCCGAGCCATGCAGTGCTGCTGCGGCTGGCTCAGCAATGACGCTGTGTCGGACTGGACCACAGCCACGTGGCTTCAGCACGTCCTCGCAGTCGATAGCAGCCCAGCGCTCCACGTCACAGAGCTTGGTCGCCTACGAAGCGTCATCCATGGGCAAAAGTTGCCATGACCGACTGGACACGTTTACCCAGACATAAACTACGGTCACGCGTTACGGCGAGTTGTGTGCGTAGGTAGTTTAAGTGTGGTGAGGCAACCCGATGCGGCGGTAACGCTGTAGCCGCGTCGCAAGACGTTGAGAATCGGGTATCTCTCGTAGCGCGTGTAGCTCGGTGGCGATAGCACTGCACAGTCGTTGGCAAAACTCGACCGGCTCGTCGGCGGCATCAGGATGCTCGGGCACGATCACATCGACTATTCCGGACTTGAGCAGGTCAGACGACCGGATGCCCTGGGCTGATGCAAGTTCGGCGGCATGAACGATATCACGGAAAACAATCGCGCTGGCGCCCTCCGGCGGAAGTGGCGCCAGCCAACCGTGCAGCGCCGCCAGTACCCGGTCGGCGGGCACCATGGCAAGCGCCGGTCCGCCACTGCCCTGGCCTAGTAGGATTGACACTGTCGGAGTATCCAGCGTGACGAGCTCAGCCAGACACTGGGCGATCTGGCCGGCCAGCCCGCCCTGCTCGGCTTCGGCCGACAACGCTGGGCCGGCGGTGTCGATCACCAGCACGAGCGGTAGGCGTAACTCGGCGGCTAGCGCCATACCGCGCCGGGCCTCTCGCAACGATGCGGGCCCGACGAGCCTGCAGGCCTCCCGTTGCTGACCGAGTACCACAGCGGGCTGGCCAGCAAATCGGGCCAGTGCCAGCAAGGTGGTCGCTGCCTCGCCGTGACCGGTTCCGGACAGCAGCACTCGGTCGGTGGCGCCATGCCGCAGTACTTGTTCGACACCTGGCCGTTCAGGCCGTCGCGACGCCATCACCGAGTTCCAAGCTGGCACATTCGGTATCGGTTCGGGTCGCCGCGGCGTCGGTATTGGTTTGGGTATATCGGCGATCACCGCCAGTGCACGATCCAACGTCAGCCGCAGTCCATCCAGCGTGACGATAGCGTCGATTACCCCATGCCGCTGTAGATTCTCCGCTGTCTGGATGCCGGAAGGGAAGGGTTCGCCATACAGCAACTCATACACCCGAGGCCCCAGGAAGCCGATCAGAGCACCTGGTTCGGCGAAGGTTACGTGGCCCAGCGAGCCCCACGACGCGAAGGCCCCGCCGGTGGTCGGGTTACGCAAGTACACCAAATAGGGAAGGCCAGCCCGTTTGTGGAGTTTGACGGCCGCAACGATCTTCACCATCTGCAGGAACGCGACGGTGCCTTCTTGCATGCGGGTGCCGCCGGAGCTTGGCGAGGCCAGCAGTGGCAGCCGCTCGGCCGTCGCCCGCTGCACGGCGGCGGTGATCCGCTCCGCGGCTGCCACCCCTATCGAGCCACCGAGGAAGCTGAACTCGCAGAGAATTATCGCTACCTGTCGCCCGAATACGCTTCCCTGGCCGGTCAGTACCGATTCGTCTAAGCCGCTGGCGACTCGGGCGTCAGTCAGCTCCCGCGCGTAGGATTCGGTTACCGGCAGCGTTAGCGGTTCGCGGTCCCAGCTGACGAATGAGCCAGCATCTAGCACCGCCTCGCGCAGTTGATCGGTCGTGATACGACTCATCCAATAAGGCTATATAGGCTAGCCCAATGATAGGTATTACTCAGGCCGAAGGCGTTATGACTATTGAGCTGCAGCGTCCCGAACGTCGCAACGCCCTGAATTCGCAACTTGTCGAGGAATTGCGGGAGGTTGTGCAGAAAGCTAGCGGCACCGACAGCGAGGCGTCTACCCGCGTTATTGTGTTGACTGGCCAGGGCACGGTGTTCTGCGCCGGCGCGGATCTGAGCGGAGACGCGTTTGCCGCTGACTATCCTGACCGACTGATTAAGTTGCACAGGGTCATGGACGCTGCTCCGATGCCGGTAATTGGCGCTATTAATGGTCCCGCCATCGGTGCTGGTCTAAGGTTGGCCATGCAATGCGATCTTCGGGTTGTCGCACCGGATGCGTATTTTCAGTTTCCTACCTCGAAATATGGTTTGGCCCTTGACAATTGGAGTATTCGTCGACTGTCTTCATTGGTTGGCCACGGCCGGGCCCGGGCTATGCTGCTGACGGCGGAGAAGTTGACCGCCGACATCGCGCTGCAGACCGGGATGGCCAATCGCATCGGTGCATTGGCCGACGCCCAGGCTTGGGCCGCCGAAGTCACCGGCCTAGCACCGTTGGCGATCCAGCACGCCAAGCGGGTACTCAACGACGACGGTTCCATCGAGGAAGCGTGGCCGGAGCATAAGAAGCTCTTTGACAGGGCCTGGGCCAGCCAGGATGTCATTGAAGCGCAGGTCGCCCGGGTGGAGAAACGGCCACCTAAGTTTCGGGGTGCATGATATTCATGCTGCGCAGAGCGCTGTGATTGGCTGCTGGTACGTTCGTTTTGGCAGTTGGCTGTTTGTGAGCATTGCACGCGCCGGCCCCTTTCGGTGCCGACCTAGTTGCGATCCAGGCGGCGGCGAGGGTCTCCGAACTGCCGAGACGGCGTCTTTATCGGCCTCGAATCCACCTTGGTGTTCGACATGGATCACAAGCAACTGCGGCTCATCGCATGGGATTTTATCGGTAAATGCGGCGCGAACCGGCCGGCAGCGCCGATCCCATTGGCTGCACCGAATATTTTCAAGACTGCGCCCGGTCATCTCTCGGTCACTCCATGACGCTGCTGGAGATCGACGGCTACCGTGTGCTAACCAATCCGGTGTGGCGTGACCGATGCTCGCCCTCGGACGTGGTTAGACTGCACCGGTTGCGTTTGCCGGCTGATACAACTGAAAACACTGCCTGCCGTTCACGTGGTGATCATAAGCCACGACTACTACGACCATCTCGATATCGACCCTGTCGTCGGGTTTGCCCGCACTCATTGGGTCCTGTTTTTGTGTCTTCTGGTGTCCGGTGTCCACCTTAGCGCGTGGGGCATCCCTGGGCATCGCATCGTTGAACTTGACTGGGATCAGAGTACTCCGGTCGACGAGCTCACCCTGATCTGTGCGCCGGCACGGTACTTCTCCGGGGTGCTTCCTGCACCGAAACACCACGCTGTGGGCGTCGTGGGGGTTGCTCGGTTTAAGTCGTCGCGCATATTTTGGTGGTGACACCGGCTACACCAAGAGCTTCGCGCAAGTCGCCGCTAACCACGGACCGTTCGACCTGACGTTGATGCCCATCGGCGCCTACCACCTGGCTGGCCGGATATTCACATGAACTCCGAGGAGGCGGTCCGGGCGCATCTGGACGCCACGAACTCGCGGTCAGGATTGCTGGTGCCGATGGGACACCTTCCGGCCGGCGCTTCCCTCGTGGGCTGAACTTGTTCAATGGCTGTTCGTTGCCGCCGAAGCTGCACAGATCCATGTCGCAACACCCACCTCCGGTCAACGTCTCGATCCAGCAGCGCCGTTGAAATTCAATCCCTAGTAGCGGCTGTAGCTTCGCTAGCAAATCCGGTGGGGTCTCGCCGCTGGAAGGCCCTCTTTTCGGTGTTTTTCGGTTCGCTCGGAAGTTTCGGGTTCCCACTCTAGAGTCTGCGGGCATGACGAAGCGCGTGACAATAGCCGCTGTTGTGATGGTCTTGTTAGCGTTGAGCGGATGTCATTCCGCCTAACCACTGTCTAACCCGCTGTCCACTTTGTCTGATGCTTCTCCCAACGAGATGTCAGGGTTTGCATTCTGGTCTGTCGTCTCGACGACGCCGTATCCAAGGTCGACGTTCTGGTCAGCGACCTGATGAAAAGTAACAGCATACCGGGCATGGCCATCGTTATCGTTAACAGTGGAAAGAAACTTTACGCTAACCGTTTTATTGTCAATGGAATAAGCAAATTTGACGGTCAAGACAACAAGGTTGACGCGGAGACGTCTTTCAGTTGGCCCCGGGTCGGGGCAGTGACGAACTTTGCGGTGCCGCCATCCGAGGACATTGACATCATCGTGCTGACCAATGCCGCTACGTACGGCGCGCCGGAAAAACTGACGGTAGAATTCGTAGATCTGTTGCAGTAAGGTTAGATTCACGAGAACTAGGTGGTCCTGTCCAGCCATGCGGCCGGCTCGATGAACAACCCGGAAGGTATGTTGGTCAGCAAACAGCCCCCCAGTCAGTCCTGCGCCGGCCAGACCGCTGAGCGACTACTTCGGCGTGTACGCCAAGTGACTACTGGGGTCCGGCCATTAATGACCACACGACACGGCACGTTACAGCTGACTATAGGAACAGAAGGGTACTCTAACACACTGGGACGTTGATACCTTCACATCCCCGTTGATGAACGAAATTTTCGATTCCGGAATGATTTCCAAGACGGTTTTCTCCCAGTTTCCTTGGAGCCGTATCGAGTCTTGAGTACTACGACAAAGAAAAACTGGGTACGTGCACACGATGACCTCATCGTCGTCCGGTGGATTGATCGGCGCCGAGGTGACGTGACGCATTGCCGAGGTCAGGAGCAAAGCCCTTCTGCGACGTGCCGCCTGAAACATCGAAAAAATCCTGCGGGCCAAAGTATTTAACCGAAACAATGTGATCTTGTTCGTGTTGCTGATGATACTGTTGGCGACGGGTTTGGCGATCAACGAGTTGCTTGGCTTGCTCATTGTCGCCAACAGTATCATCAGCATGATTCAGGAGATTTGGGTCAAGCAGAAGCTGGACCAGCTAGCGATCGTTGGGTAGAGAAAACCTTTGGTGCGCAGGTAATCAGGGACTCGAATTTTCTGTCCGGCGAGGCGGAGCCGTTTACCAAGGCTATCGGCAATGCGGTGATGTCGGGTAGTTTTGTCGTAGCTGGTACTGGTTCCTATCGCGCCACCATGGTGGTCCTGCAAGCCTATGACGTCCAACTGACAGAGGAGGAGAGCAAGTGCACTCTGGTGAAATTCAAACTGCACAAAGTATTAGCCGGATCCTGCAGTTCATCATCTGCCTATTAGTGCCGGCGTGTCTGCTGACTAGTTAAAGATGTTGTTCACCACACCTGCAGGGGGGCGATTGTCTGTGTTGCGGATGGTGGGGTGCGCTGGAATCTCTGGTGTCAGAAGAACTAGTGGTGATGACGTCGATTGCTTTCACGGTCGGCTTCGTCAGGCTAGGTCAACGTCAGTGCCTGTTACAAGAGTTGACCGCTATCGAAGATAGCCCGGGTCGATGTGATCTGTGTGGAGAAGAATGATACCTTGACTGAAACCGGTATTGCATGTCTGCTTTGTTTAGGATCTGACTGTCCAACGGTCTTAACGGGAAGATGGTGCGGAGAGGGTGTCCTCGTTGGCCGTTGCCGTTGCCTACCCCAATGCCAGCATGCGGGCGATCGTTGAGACCTATCAGCGACCGCCTGGCTGGACCTCCACCGCAACAGCACCTTTCAAGTTGGCCACCAAATGGAGTGGCATGTCCTATAGCGACCACGGTAATTGGGTGATCGGTGCGCCCGATGTGCTGCTCGATCCGGCTTCCACTTCTGCTTACCAGGCCGAACGGATCGGCGTGCAGGGGTTGCAGGTCCTGCTGCTCGATGCCTGCTACGTAGTCCTCGATCATCCGCAGAAGCCGGGCCGTGTCACCCCGGTGGGGCTGGAGCGAAAAGTGCGAACAAACTCCCTAGATATTATGAAATCTATTCCTGATATTATGAAATCTATTCCTGATATTATGAAATCTATTCCTGTCCAATATTTTTCGGTATAAGAAATCGTAGGAGACAACACTGTATCTGTCAGTGTCGTTGCCAGCATGCTCGGGTTTCATGGCTATATGCTAAGCTTTTTAGCTTACCTCCACGCCAAAACGAGCTGGCTGAGTCGCCGGAGAGTCACATCATGTTCGGTAGGGTGCGACCCGAGCAGAAACGCGTCGTCATTTGTGCCCTGTTATCGCGCAGTCATATCGTAGCGATGGCCGGTGACGGCGTCAACGACGTGTTGGCGCTCAAGGATGTCGATATCGGTGTTACGATGGGTGCGGGCAGCCTCGCATCCTGCACGGTTGCTCAGATGGTGTTGCTGAACGACATGTTTGCAACGCCGCTTTACGTTGTTTGCTAGGGACGCCGGTTAAGCGGCAACATCGAGCGTGTGGTCAATCTGGTTTTGACTAAGACGGTGTATTTGGTGCTGTTAGCTTGGTCCCGAATGCTTGTTTCTAAACTACTCTAAAATGGACTTGTTGTATCCGTTTCCGCCAGTCCACGCCACCATCGTGGCGTGGTGCACGACCGGAATCTCGTAATTCATTCGTTGGTAACCAACAACTAGCATGCTGACCATGGCTTCGTCCGGTGGGTGCGGACGTCGGTGTAGTGGTCGGCGACGCGATTTTCTTCTCCTGCTTCGTGGTTTACCACGGTAGTCACGCTAGTTGGTAGTAACAGGATCAGGTGTCGACAGCGGCGCTGTTCACGTTGCTGGTGACTGGCACTATGGGTATTTGCTGTGTTGGCGCGTCACTACCGCTGGTGGCGGTTGGTGTTGATCATTGGGTCGGATGTGGCCTATGCGGCTATCTTCAGGGTGCCGTTGACTCAGAAAAGTTCTTCCTGGATCCGTCGAATCTCGTGGTGACATCAACCGTGCTGGGGATCGGCGTGCTCGAAGCCACATTGATCGAGGCAATATGGTGGATTTGGGCCAAGAAGTTTGGTCTACACCCTCGGTTGTTGCGGTAGTTTGGCCGGGGCCAATAACAATCTGGCAAGTAGGATTTCATCAGTACTAAGAGTCTCGGAGGAATTGATGGAAAAGGACATAGATAGGTAGGAATGGGAATTCTGGACAAAGCAAAGGACCTACTGGTGCAGAACGCTGACAAGGTCAAAACGGTGCTCGACAGGGTCGGCGAGTTCGTCGACGAAAAAACGAAAGGCCAGTATATTGACGCTATCTATAAGGTAGCTGAAGAGGCCAAGAAGGCTGCTAGTTCTGACACTTCGAGTGACCAGCAGGACTAAGAGTATGGCGAAACTCACCGGATCTATCGACGTACCACTACCACCGGATGAGGCGTGGATGTGCGCTTCCGATCTGTCCCGCTTCGACGAATGGCTAACGATTCACCGGGTGTGGCGCAGCAAGTTGCCCGAAGTGGTGGAGAAGGGCACGGTCATCGAGTCCTATGTTGAGGTCAAAGGCATGTCCAATCGGATCAAATGGACGGTCGTGCGTTACAAAGCGCCCGAGGCCATGACGCTCAACGGCGACGGTGTTGGCGGTGTCAAGGTCAAGATGATTGCCAAGGTTGCGCCTAAGGACGACGGCTCTGTCGTCAGTTTTGATGTGCATCTGGGTGGCCCCGCGCTGTGTGGACCGATCGGCCTGATCGTCGCCGTTGCGCTGCGAAGCGATATCCGCGAATCGCTGCAGAACTTTGTTGCGGTGTTCTCGCGACCGGAACGGGTCTGATCCGGAGTCGTGGCGCTCGTCGTTGACCAGCCCGGTGGGGCCGTCGTCGAACAGCGGTTAGCATCGGTCGGGCTGTGACTTTCTGGTTTGGCGCGAGTCGATCGTAGTCAACCTTCATTGCCAGAGACAGGTACTACGAGGTGGTTATCATGCCCATCCGTAACAGCGTGCCGCTGGGCGTTCCCCGTTGGGTCGATTTGATGTCGTCGGATGTTAAGCGCGCCGAGGATTCTACGGCACGGTATTTGGCTTTAAGTTTGATTTTGCCGGAACAGAATATGATGGATACATCAATGCCGCAAAGGACGGTCACCGGGTCGTCGGCCTGATGGTCAACCGGTCTGAGATGTAGTCCCCTGACAACTGGGCCAACTATTTCCGTACCAGCGATATCAAACAATTGTGTCCGTGGTTACCGCGGCGAATGGCCCGATAGGGTATAGTATCGATGGAATACTTGCTAAGGGTTTCATGGCGACTGACCCGTCGGAAGCGTCGTTTGGTTTGTGCAAACCACTGGAACACCGCGGCGTCGAGTTAATTAGTGAAGCTGGGACGTCCGTTTGGCACCAACTGTCCACACACGATTACCTAGTCGCTTTCGGGTTCTTTCGCGAGCCCTTCAGCTGACGGACCTAGCAGATTTTTGGCAACGACGAATTTCGTTACACTAAAGCATGTTTTCGGTGACCAACAACTTCTCAGCGTGATGGACGGCACTGCTTTTCTGTCGGGTGGTATCTCGTCGAATTGGGCCATCTTTTTGATGTTGAGGATGTTGACAAAACGGTGCAAGTGATAACAGAACATGGCGGCGCCGTTTTGCGTGCGGATGAAGACACCCCTATGGCCATCTTGCTGCGGTGACTGAACCGACACGGTGTGGTTCTAAACTGGTCTTTGTTGCACAGCGTAGTCACACACGCCGCGCACCGACCAGGCACCCTACTAGGGTCGCAACTATGACCCACCGACTGCGCCTTGGTTGGCTGGTAGCGTTTTTTGCCACGATCGTCTTGATCAGCGCCTGGATACCGTGGCTTACGACGAAGGTCAATGACGACGGTTGGGCCAACGCTATGGGCGGCACACACGGTAGCCTGGAACTTCCGTCTGGCTTCGGTGCGGGCCAGCTCATCGTGTTACTGTCGTCGACGCTGCTGGTGGCCGGGGCGATGATGGGTCGCGGACTGTCGGTCAAGGTTGCTTCGATTGCCGCGCTGATTATTTCATTGCTCATCGTGGTTCTCATAATGTGGTATTATCAGCTCAACGTCAATCCGCCGGTGGCCGCCGAATACGGGCTATATCTTGGTGCAGCGGGAGCGATATGCGCTACGGTGTTCTCGGTATGGGCAGTAGTCGCGGCATTGGTCGCTGGTCGGTCCAGACTGTGAAGTCTCAGGCCGAGAGTAATCCGTGTTTGCCTGCGATGGCGTTGTCGCCAGGCTTGTTGCCGCCGAATGCGAAGGGCGTGAGCATGACTTCGTAGCTATCCAGGCCACAGATAGGTGACGGTTTCCGTCGCTTCCCAGTACGGATGCTGCTGCACGGGTTCGATCGTAGTTTGCCGCAAGCGAGCGGATCGTATTCTGCTGCGCCTTCTTGTCCGGGAAAGACCGGCACAGGTGTTCGTGGTGGTCTATGATGGCCGCTTCGGTCTTCTCCGCAATTTCTAGCGCTAGTTTCCAGCTGGGCTGGCCACATATCGCACCGTTGCTGTCGTAGCTTGCCTCGAACGTATGGTAAAAAGGCAGTCTAACCAGCTTACGGTAAAACTACACTGTCTCTTTGAGATTTGACGAACAGCGAGCAAAAAGGTTGGCGTCGACTGACACGAGCTCGCGGGGCCAATGTGTTCTCCGTTGCGTTTTCTGGTTGTTCACTGTTACTCTAACTCGCTGAGCCTGTACATTTGCAGGTCTCTAATAGTTCGATTGTTCCTGCCGCGGAGTCTGCGGCATTCCGTCGCAGCGATTTGAGCCGGGTATCCAAGCGGAACGCGTGCTGTTGGAAATGGTTTTCGGCAGTTGAAGTTTGCTCACCTGGACGTCAGTGGTCCGGGTTGCGTCGAATACCATATGAGTAAGAAGCGTCAGCATTTAAGTCGGTGGTCTGGGTGACCAGTTAGCCGTCGTCTTCACCGATATTACCAGACCGCGGAGCCATCGCACTTACACTTCCGTAGATACCGTCGCCGAATGAGTAGCGCTCCTGGTTTACGGTCCAGCAGAAATTGTTTAGCCAATCCGTCTAAGAAGAACTAGCCCGGTTGGCCGGTGGCGGCATAAGCGTAGCGATACTTGCGGGCGGGATAGTCGGCACTGATTATACCACACTCAGTGATCGATTCCGACAGTTACTTTTCTGTTCCCACATTGGTGACCAGGGTGAATCGCCAACGGTGCAGCCAGGATTGCGAACGATTCAGCGCCAAGAAGCGGAAGAGCCGATCCCATTTTCCGCCAGTGGCTCCGCATGCAAAAGGGTGTGGCCAACTTTCGAAAGATCTATCATGCATGATCTTGTCACCCTTTTCGTAAGCGTTGACGAAATATGGTACGGAACGTAAGTTCCGCCTCGAACCACTGGATGTCGCCGGTGTCTGGAGCACCACGAAGCGAGACGGTATGTCGGGATAGAATCATGGCAAGTACACGTTGTGCTCGAGCAGTCTTGGACCCCAGAACAATGGGCAATTGTTGAGGATCGTGTAGTTTTTGTTGAACGCCGTATCGTGTGGCGGCCGCAGACCGGGCAGCGGGATGTCGACGTTGTGTGCCAGCTCGTTGCTTGTCTTGTCGATGCTATAGTGTATGTACGGGTCCTGCTTGCTGTATTAAAGAACAGCAGTTCTCCGGTCTTGTTGTCCACTTCGAGATTTGCGAGAAGTTCTAGTCACCCACAAACGGCCGTTCCCGGTCTCCTTGCCGAGCGTATTGGCGGGATAGGGTTCTATGGGGTACAGATTGCACTGGTATAAGCTGGTTAGCGCTATGCGCCGATGGACAGTGACGTTGGTGCTCAACGCGTCCTTCATCTGGGTACGGATCACCATTCCTGTTCATGCTTAGCCGATTTCACCGGTTCGGCCCAACCAGGCCACAGCGGCTCGCTTACGGCATGATCGGACAAAATTCTTCTGTGTGTATAAAGCTTTTGCGAAAAAGGCTTTTCCATCGCGGAAGCCGACCATGTGCAGCATGCTGTCGCTATCGAACGGCTGATAGGCCTTTCGAACTCCGGGTGCAGTGGGTTTTCAGTGTTTTGTCGGTAGATAAGCGTTTAGATCGTTGGGTATTTCTCCCGCTACAGCGGTGAAGTCGTTGGCGTTCTATTCGATCTTCTGCAGTCGCCACGGGCTAATTCGGTAGAGATGGCCGTCGTCTTAGGGCAGGGTAAACAGGAACGTGCTAACAATTTTTAACATCCATGTCAGGATTCCTCTACAGTGCTGACAACGAAACTGACTGTGGTGGCGTTACTGCTGCTAAAATTCAACTTAGTGAAACTCTTTGCGTTCGGTACGTGGTAGTCATCGGCCGGACCGTTGACCTGCTCGCCGCGTCCAGCGGCATCCGCACGCCAGATTCCTCCACCGGATGGCTGGCTCTGGGATTGATCGGCAACCGGTAACAGATCTCGATCTCACTGCCTGCGATAGCCTTCCACGATTCGCCGAGGTCGGTCAGCCCGATGTGGTTGATGGCCAGGTACTCGCTAGGGGTACAGTATGTTGTGCACCTATAGAAACCGTCGACGTCGTTCCGGCTCACCTATGAGCGGTTCAGTGTGTTCTCAGTACCGCAGCCCGCATATGCGGAAGCACGTATGGGTCGTTAGGAGCGTGGTCGGGCTTTTGCCACAGGTCCAGCCGACGGTGCGGTGTCCCCAGCCATTGATGCGACCGATCGGTGTGCACCAGGATGAGCTCGCATATATGTGTCGCCGACGAGAACCAATCCGGAGCCGCCGTCGATCATCTGATTACAGTCTAACCGCTGCAGTCAGCCTTCGATTACCGGGTTGACGGTGTCATCGACCTGAGCCAAGTCGGGATCGTTCAACCCCGGGTGTGAGCGTTGGAGGTGCGGCGCGCGTTGGCGAAGTTGAGCTGCCCAATGGCTCGCAGATGGGAGTTGTTTTAGCCCGTAATATGGTCGTATTCGTTGGCAATCGGCGCGACCGTCTCCTATGGCTACCGATAGCGCACTTCGGCCTCTCAGGACTGGTCTACGCTGCGGCGCCGAGATGCTAGTCGACAGTGTCACTGGGAACTGTTTTCTCTAGCTAGCTCCAGGTTTTCTCTGTTGAAGTTGCGAGTGAAATCAGTTTGTTAGAGGCCGAGAATTGGCACACCAGTCGAGCCGTCTATATGCCGCACGTACTGTCTATTCGATCCAATCTGAGACCTTAGCCGGTGTTTACGGCCGGAAGTTGCACCAAACTTGGTTGCTGCGTTGCAATCGGTAACGGGAGACAAGCCTGAATGTCCAACCTGGAGGTGGTCAAATTGGGCAGGGGAAACCCAAGAAACTGTCAGATATCAGCCGAAACACTGCCGCGCGTAGCCTGGTGCCGAAATGTCAATCGGCCAAGGTAGCACACTTGACAGTGCGTCCAGCGGGGAGTCTAAGCAGCCCGCTGACATCACGGCCATGGTGGAGAGCTCCGGTCCAATCTGTCACGAATTTCATTTATCTCCAAGGTATTTCAAGAATGATCGTGGTATCAGAGCTTCGGCAATGACAGGCGTAGTATCATTACAGTTGCTTCCATGCAACGGAGCATCGCGGCAAGCTCGTCGTAGATACTATCAGCGACTTACCGCCCCTGCGGCGCTAGCCGGAGGCGCAGCATCAGCAAACCTGAACACCATGTGCCGGGGCACATGTCAACGATCTCATTTAGTTGGTGGTCAGGCCGGCTAGATTTGGGGAATATCCTGGACGGTCGCAACCGCTATACGTCGTACGGGTTATGGGGAATGTCGGCCGTGTTTTCCACCGGCATTCTGTAGAGGATTTGTCGTTCCTCGGCTTGCGCCTTTACGGCCAGGTAGCCCATTGTCCATTAGGGAGGTGCCCCAATGGCCACCTGGATGGTCGTCATCCAGCTCTGCGGCACCGACAATCAGCCGACCGAAACTGCCTGATCCAAACCGGCGGTCACCGGACTGTCTAGGCCCGGTCCAGTTGGGTAACAACCTATAAAGTCAGCGGCAGCCCTCATATGACAGGCGCTGGTCGGGTACTCTGCCTCTGATCAAGCCGTCTGGGCGCCGTAATTGTCCAGGTCACCAGACTGGTAGTTGGTCGCCATGTCCGATTGCTTTTCACATGGCAAAGTGCGGCTGCTCGACACCTGTGGCGAGGTCCCGCTATTGCTACTGGCAGTTGTTGGCGTTACGAGCCACTTCGTCACACACCCCGTATCGGACGATCACTATGGCCTGAATGTTTAACCATCGGAATCATCGAGGTCGCCGTTATTGGCATGCTAGACTGCAATGGCCTCTGGACCAACCCGGTTTGGTCGGTGATCTCTGGTGGTTCCTGTTACGGAGTTAACTCTGGCAGCGCATCCAACACCTTAGCGGCATCGGTATCCATCCTCTGGGCGTCCTGGTCTCAGAAGTCCTGATACTGATTAGTAAACTGTGATCTCTGTGGCGTTTTCCCCGAACCTATTGAAGTGTCATAGGTATCCACCGGTGCGGAAGGCGTTTCCGACGGTCTACGCGATCTACTGCGAGGGCAGTGCGTCACGCTTGATGCGGAGCGGTCTCTTGGGTCATCGGTAACGCTGACGGACTTAACCAGTCCGTGTTCAACTTCATGAGCACTTCTCCGAACCACTCAGATGTTTGACGAATTTCATCAATCGGTTTCCCACCTCTTGGCAGCGGCATACCTCGAGTTAGATCCCGCTCTACCAAAGATGTTGACGGAATTAGCCTCTGGGTAGTGCTCTGGCTATGTATTTCTTTGTTCGTTGTTCCTTTCGGGTAGTAACGATTGCTGCTGGTGCTGCGGTTTGCTGTGCTGGTATCATTTTTGGTGAGATCAGGCGCAGGTTTTGCTGGTGTCGCCTTGATGGTTGAATGCACAGACGCGCTTGTCGATAAGGCCGCAGAAAACCGATCAAGAATAGCTGCGGTGTAGTGATGGTCTCCTGATACTTCTGCGTGTACATATATCAGATATCCCCGCTGTCGTCTTCGATACCGCGTAGACAGCCAAAAGCAAAATGCCGCTTGTCGTCCCGCGGTCGTCTCGTTATAAATCCCTACTGCACGATGCCGAAGGGTCTGCACCCTTCGGCCGCTGTAGTTAATACCTTGGTGACTTTGACTACAAACGATACGTCAACGCCTTTTCAAAGAACACCAGCAATTGCTAGGAGATGATCAAGTAACCGTTTGCTAGCGCTATCGACACCACTGGAATTTGGTGATGCTAAGCAGGAACCACTGTACAGGCTGTCGGTGTTGAGACTTGTATCCTTTTTAAGCGCTCACTAAAAGAATATGGCTACCAAGACTGAGCATCTTGCAGCGCGTCTTACCTCTGAGCAGGACGCGGTGATTTCTTGTCCGCTGAGGTCGAGGGGATTGACCTCAGCAATTTCACGGTTACGGTGATATTGGCGCACGCGCGCGACTTGTTGGCCGATCACCGACTCTTCGTGCTCCCCGACGCCGTTGATCGGTAACGGCACGCTATAGCCGCTCACGCCTAGGTATCGAAAATGGACCACTCGGCAAATAGCTTCTCTAACCGGGGTTTGTGTAAGACGAGCCGGTCCAACACGGCCATGAACTCAGTCCACACGGCGTCGGGGAGCACGAAGAGTCGGTGATCGGCTTATACACTTAGTGTCAGGGTCGGGTGCGCGTGTCGATACTCCAGAAAAGGTGCGTCAGAATATGCTTGATTCGGTGCCGGTGGTCCTGTTGTAGTGGTTGGCAGTTGACCGCAAATAACAAATACAAATAACAGGGGCGGGAGCCTGGGTAGTCATCGGGCTGCGTGATGCGATCGGTCGCTGTGTCCAGGCTACGGATTCGATCGGGGATGTGGGCTATTCTTGTGTGTGCTATACAATCAACTCCGTGTGTTCCACGCCCACTTCGAGTTCGAGGCCTCTCCGACCGATCTTTTGTAACTGATGCCGTTAATGAAAGACGTGCGCTCGTCGGCGACTGATCACCTAAGGACTTGCGATGAAAGGTGGCAGGGCTACAGCGATGGGTGTGGTTTGGCGTTGGTAGTTACTGGCGTTAGAATAAACCACCATTGTGTTCGATGGCGTTGTTGACTTTTTAGGTGTGACTCAGTGGCGACTACACTGAATCGCTATACGACTCTGTTTCCGACAGATCCGGACGATTTTGCTTATCGACTCGATCTTACGGCGCGATTGATTGTCGCCAGTCGGGCTGGATAGCCTGATACGGAGCTATAATTTCCCTCTCCACGATCAGGGTAAGCCGAATCCCGGTGAGGGGTTACTGAAAAATGTCGCTGGCCTGTGTCAATCCTGCGTTCCGTACCAGTGCCCCCGACAGGATTCGAACCTGTGACACCGGCTTTAGGAGAGCCGTGCTCTATCCCCTGAGCTACGAGGGCTAGGGATGGTTCTGATTACGTGGCTAAAACCCTAGCCGATGGAGGCTGTGGGCGGGCTTCGGTGGTGTTCTTAGAGTCCTGGCGATCGGCCTGGGTCGTCGTCGGCGTGCGGCAGGTGTGAGTATAGCGTGCACTCTCATAGCCATGCGACGCTTTGCGCGTGCTATATGTTGAGCATAGCGGCAAGTGTAAGGTGGCTCGCTCTTCGGTTGTTGTCGACAGTGTAGATATGCCACTATTGCGTTGCGGGCCAAGGAGAATCCGAACGTGAAGGTCGGCTGGCGAACAGCGTTGCAGGCGATCATCCGTTCGCCGTAGAGGGTGCGATTGGATCGAGTGTGTTGTTGACGTATTTACTGTCTTCGCGCTGTCGGCATTGTGGTGCGAGAGGTCTTGGTGCCTGGCGGGGCTGTAGATATGTTTCGCGGTGTCGAGGATTTGGTGTTCGCAGATGCGTCCCTCGCGGGTCCACAGGTTGTGAACCTCGCCGCAGGAGCAGTTCGAGCGATCAGAGGTCGCGGGCTTGCGGGTGTTGTCTTGTAGGGGCGAGAGCGCAGTCAGATCGAGAGTCATGGCGTGGTCGGTGTGGTTGCCGCGGAATGCGTCGCCTTAGCCCGTGCTCACTGGTACCATGTCGATATCAAGGACGACCCTGTTGTTGTGGATGGTGTTGGGCAGAGCAGAAAGTATGCTGTAATGTGGTGCTGTACGGAATTATTATGTGCTGCCGGGAGCCGGGGAACCTTTGGTGCGTGGTGGATGGCGCGCCAATAGATGAGGGCTCACACGACGCGGGATACCGTGCCGTGTGAGCCGAGTACCTCCGACGCAGCTAAGCATCGATTGTGTTGCGGTCCGAGGTGATTTTTATACGTACTTAATCCGTTACGGTCATGATTGTAGTTTGAGATCGTTGTCGAGTTATTGGGCTTTGTTTGTTGCGCTAACTCGTGGGTCGGTTATCGACCGTGATATTTTGCCATTACTCCGTACGGTGAAGTGAATATCTTTGCTGATGAACACCTTTGGCGCGCCGACCGTTAGCAGTTCATAGATGGAGCTATCCTATATTCGTTGTCCTCAACGTGGTCTCTAATTTGGATCCACATTTTTCATAATGAAGGTAATCCTTCGCATCGGTCGATCGGGGTTCTTGAAGCTACCGCTGCGACGTTGAGATTGCCGGAGTCAGAGGCTCTGCCCATCGGGGTCACAAGTCCCAACAACACGGTCGTTCGCCCGCTGATGAGCATACATAGTAGGATCCATTCTGTATCTGGTTCGATGACTGCAAAAGACGGTGCTGTGTAGGTGTGCACGTAGCTTTTGGTGAACAGGTGCGCCAGTTCGGGCCACGCGGGGATGCTTCATGCGTTCGAATGACGCCCTGACCTTTGCTCCGCATGATCTGGCCGATTGTTGCCATCTTTGGTGGCGATCCATACCGGGTGCGCTGGTACAGAAAGGCCGCCCGTTCGGTCGCCGGTGACCCGCTCGATTTGGACACTTTGGAGTGAAGGGGTTTGATAGCGATTTTGGCGATCGGCGCGCACACCGCCGACAAGTTGTTCGAGTTGCGACAGACGTACCGTATCGCCGCCCTTGAGGAACTGCACACATGTCGGCGCGTTCTGTTGGGAATCTCGGCTCGGACCAATGGCCGTGATGGTGAGGCCGGGGAAAGGAGACGCCATGGCCGCTGACCCCACAGTGCGGCCGTTGCAAACAGCCCATCGGTCCAGGATGACTCTACTTGGTCGTGCATAGCTGCTGCCAAGCCGACACGGTCGACGATGACGCTGTATTTATTCACGCTCAACTGCCCACAGCCAGGGGGAACACGTTCCCCCTGGGCTAGGAAGCTAGGAGAATGGTGCTGCCCTGATGGGTGCTCTGCCAAAGCTTTTCGTGGGTTTGTTTTAGAGGCTTGCAGTGAGTCACCCGGCTCAGGTGATCAGTGCACCGGTTGCATGCCAACACCGCGACCCACTCGAGGGTGCCTGGTTCTTCGAAGAGGTTGGTGGAGCCGGGAAACCACGACGATTTCGTGCATGCCCGGTATCACCGACCCCACCAGATGACCCAGGACGAGGACGACTTCGTCACATCCGCCCATAATCAGCAACGTGGGCGAGCGAACCTTGATACGGAACTCGCCTGCCCGGTCAGGTCGCCCGCCCCGCTACACCACCGCCGCTACCCTAACAGCGGGGATCCGCCACGGCGACCAACCCGGCGCCTGCCCCGATGCTCGCACCGAAGTAGCCGAACCACGAAGCGCAGCGGCATCGGGCTGGCTAGTCAGTCGGTGACATTTACCCAACCGTCGCTCCAGCAATTCGACATCAAATACGTTGGCGCGGTCGCGCTCCTCTTCAGGGGTGAGCAGATCGAATAGTAGGGTGGCAAGACCTGCTGTATTCCAGACTTCGGACACGCATTGGTTGCGGGGGCTGCTGCCATTGCCGTGGGCGAAAATGACGTACCGATCGGATGCTCCGGAATTGTCAGATGTCCGGCCATCGACTACCGGTCCAGCGCTCACCAACCCGCCTCGTCACGTATCTGCGGGTCGCTGGGTGTGGCAGTGGCCGTGGACTCGCCAAAGCCTTCCCGAGCGCGATCGAGCAGCGCGATTACTTCAGCTTCGGACGTCTGGGTGAAATTGCAGTATCCCTGGCCGACGGCGAAGAAGAACGCAGGTGTATGTAGGCAGACCACCTCGTCGGCGTATCCTGCGAATCGTGCGAAGATATCGCGTCCGCCTATAGGAACTGCCAGCACCACCCTGCTGACGCCCTGGGCGCGGGCCACCTGGCAGGAAGCCTTGGCGGTCGCGCCGGTTGCGATACCGTCGTCGACGATCACCGCAATCCGCCCTCCGATCGGTGTGCGGTCGTGCCCGCGGTGGAACCGTTCCGAACGACGCACTAGTTCCGCCCGTTGCTTCGTTTCGATGGCGGCCATCTCGTCCTGTGACAGGTTAGCTGCGGCCACCACGGAATCGTTGGTCACCCGCACACCGCCCTCACCGACGGCGCCGAAAGCCAATTCGGGCTGAAATGGCACCCCCAGCTTGCGCACTACCAGGACGTCCAGCGGCGCCCGCAGTGCCTTGGCGACCTCGAAAGCCACCGGCACCCCGCCCCGCGGCAGGCCCAGCACAACCATGTCCTTGCCGCGCAACGACTGCAAGCGCTCGGCAAGGCGCCGTCCAGCGTCGACACGATCGTCGAACAACCTCATACTGTCGCCCAATGAAGCCAGCCGCCCGGCCAACGGACACCCGCTATCATTGTTACCGGACCGTTCTGTCATTCCTCGAGTGTGCTATGACGACGGGTCGGCCTGCCGAAGGGCCGTAAGGCCACTGCTGTGGGGACCAAAGCCTCCCGACTGACAATCGTCGATCCTACTACCGTCGACGAGATGGAGACGTCAATGTCGGGGGCTTCGGGTAACTCTGATGCGGTTACGGTGCTACTGGGCGGTGACATGATGCTTGGGCGAAGTGTCGACGTATTCTGGTAAACTGGAGTTACGTGAGCAGCATCTGCGTTATGCGTGGGGATACGTTCAGCTGATCGAGCACGCGAACGGTTCGATTCCGCTCCCGGTGGATTGGCACTAACCTTGGGCCGAGCTGCTGAGACTCCTCGATGCGGCCGCCATCGATGCGCGATGGGGTCGACTTGGAGATAACGATCACCGCTGGCGGTGAATTCACTGAGTACAAAATCTGTTATCGAATACAATAGGATAACCAGACACCGCTACGGCTGAACGTGTGTATCCTAAAAAAACAACCACATTCTCGACTTCGACTATCAGGGGTTGACTGACACCGTAGCGGCTTTTCACTGCGGCGGAGATTCAGGGTGTCGGAGCGGGAGCCGACCTGCCTGCCGCATGCCACCCTGCGGTGGTCAGCGCTCACGGTAAACGACGGGTACTCGTCGGCTCGGTGGCGATGAAATCGGCTGGCGTTCCTGATTCTTGAGCCACACACTACGACTGGCCCGGGGTATGTTTGATTCACGATTCGTCGCTGCGGGATGTTGCCGACGGGATTGCCGTAGAGGTGCTGACGCATAACGAGACAGCGATGTCACCATAGTCTCAGTGCTTTGGGGGATCCAATTTGAGGCCATGTAGTGCGAGCATCGGGGCAGGCGCCGGGTTGGTCGCCGTGGCGGATCCCCGCTGTTAGGGTAGCGGCGGTGGTGTAGCGGGGCGGGCGACCTGACCGGGCAGGCGAGTTCCGTATCAAGGTTCGCTCGCCCACGTTGCTGATTATGGGCGGATGTGACGAAGTCGTCCTCGTCCTGGGTCATCTGGTGGGGTCGGTGATACCGGGCATGCACGAAATCGTCGTGGTTTCCCGGCTCCACCAACCTCTTCGAAGAACCAGGCACCCTCGAGTGGGTCGCGGTGTTGGCATGCAACCGGTGCACTGATCACCTGAGCCGGGTGACTCACTGCAAGCCTCTAAAACAAACCCACGAAAAGCTTTGGCAGAGCACCCATCAGGGCACCGTATTGTGCTGCACACTGCGGATCTTCGGATCGAGGCGTGGGTGCCGACCAGCGATGGCTGTATCAGGAAGGCCGTGCTCGTCACGGTAGAAAGTTTCCTGGATTCCTTGCAGGTTCTAGCCGTGCCACACCTGCCTACGCCGGCTGACTGTCGACCGGGACGACGATTTGCTGGCGGTGGTACTTGATGAGTTATGGACGCTGAGGGTGAGGTGCCGGTTGATGTCAATCTGAACGGTGCAGACGGCGCCATCGACGCCAACTCTTTGATGGTCGATGCAACGACAATGTATCAGGTCTGTTCCGTGCTGAAGGTGTTGTCGATCAGTGATATTCGCTTCTCGTACGGCGCGCATGGCCGGCATTGCGGGCACCAATGGTGTGTGGCTGTTGTCCAACTGCGTTGTGCTGGGAGGATATTTTGACCGACGGCGCCAGGTTTGTGGTGCAACGGGGACACGGCGACGCGCGCGACCTTATAGTGCTTCTAAGACGGCTGTATGCTCATGGTGACCGATGCGGCGGAGGTTAGCTAGCGAGTGATCGAACGAGGGCTTGAGCAGATTGGCTGCCTGGGTTCGGAAGCCGCATCTTGGAAGTGCAGGCCGTGGAACGTGTTGATGACACCACCCACCGCCGCCACACAGATGGGTCTTTCGTCAGGCGCCGCGCGCGTCATGATCCATACCTGCTCAAGTGGCCTGGGCCACCAGATCTGTACCAATCACGTACACCAGATGGGCAACTGCCTTGGACAGCTGCAGTATTCAAGTACAAGACCCCTAGCTGACGGTTGGCCCGTTCACTCACCTGAAGGCCAGGTCTACCTGGCCATGGTCGGCCGAATACGGACGCGCCAACCGGTCAGATGCTCACCGGAGCGACTCGTCGGGTGTTCGAGAAGCAAACCACGACATTGCTAGACTTGTTTTACAATGCATCGCACAACCTAGCCCAGCTGCGAAGAGCACCCCGTCGACAACCAGATACACGCCCTGTGCGTGCATCGCAAGGGCGCGAACCAGCTCGCTACCGCTGTACCAGCCTGATGCGCCGGCCGAACTGGCCTTGGCCGGTCAACCGGTGCTTATCCCCGGAACTATGTACACCGTCTCGTACGTGCTGGCCGGTTCGGCCGGATAATCCCGCCTTCTTTTTCACCGCACAGGGCGTCGGCAGAGTGCAAAGCCGCCACCGAGTCGTCCGTCACACCAATGTCGAGGTGTTGAGCAGAAGTCTCGAGGATGACGGCATATTCGTGCGTGGCAAGTTCAACAGGGAAAAGCCTAGGGCTATAAGGGCATCGACGCTGTCATCAAAACCAGCCACCTCGCCGGGCTAGCCCGCAAGGTCGTCCGCCTTATCCTCTTGGTGTGGTAAGAAAGGTTGACCACCCTGTTCGCAGGCCGGTAGATCCAATCTGTGGCATCACAGGCTGAACGGCGCTCCGGTGCAGCCTGCCACTGGGGCTGGGGAGCTCGGAACGTGCTTTCCGGACTGTGTGCATTCGTTGGGTACGTGACTAAACTACTGCGCCTGCGCCGTCAAGTGAAGCCATCCCGGGCCGATGCCGGCTCCCGGGGCGCAGCCGCCATATTGTGGGTCGGCCGGACGACTATGGTTTCTTTTTCTCGGCTTCGTTATCTCGGCCCCATCCTCCGCATTTTCCAAGCATAGTTGAGCCGCTATTGACCAAAAATAGCCGTAGCTGCGTCCAGCTCCACGAAAGTAACATGGCCGAAGATCATCAGGGTCGGCGACCGGTTGTACGCAAAGCCGAACGCGATTCCGATCGCCTGGTTGGGCCACCCGATTGACCCGCCTATGCTGACCTCTTCGAATGAATCTGGACAATACTCCCGGGATGCATATTGCGTGATATCCTACGGTGCCAGGCCAGCGATAGGAAAAGGTTGTGGTTGGGCTACAGGCTGGGTCTGCCGGTTAAGCCTGATAACCGTCCGGGCGACAATAAGACGGTAACTGTATTTCGTCGAGCTATTCCCCCGTTGGTGATCACACCATAGACGCTTGCCAGCGCACGTGCGGTGCACACTCAATTAGCTGCTGTTACCTCACCGTTGAGTACCGTAATGTTTTCTTGGCCAAAGGCTTTCATAGCAGGGAAGTATCTTTCCCCGACAGTGGTCGAGAACGAGAATGCGGATATTTTCGGTGCCACGAAGTTGAACAGCGGGTTTGCTCTGGTGCTCTTCGCAGGCTATAATCCGTGTTGTGTAGGTCGGTGCGTCGGCTGGCCCAGATGCAGTAACGACCTTTGTGCGTGACTGCGCGCACCAGGTCGAGGATCAACGATCCGTAGTCAAGGCATGGTAGAACCGGCTGATCTAGTGGCCGTTCTGCCGTCGCTGCCGCCAGTTGAACCTTCCATAAGGTTGTGGCACATCAGTCGGCGGTACTTGCGCCGTCCAAGTGGGACAGTCCGGTGCTGTATTATGTCGCCAATGGGTTATGGCTGATTTGTAGTTCGTGCCGAACGTGGGCCAGTATTCGGCGACCGGCACGTCGTAGGTAAGTACGTCCCTGGTCGACAAGCCGATGGATGACTAGGGATGCTAGGCTCTTGGTCACGGAAAACACCATCATGCTGGTGTCGGTCGACCACGCCACGATGACATGGCTCTTGGCTCTACCCGGTCTACCCGTCGACAACCGGTGTGCCGTCAAGGTTATACCTACAGCGCGCTACCGCCGAGTTGGTGTACCGGAAATAAGCTGGCTAATTGCGGATAGCGCACGCGAAGTTGTCGTCAGTCGCGCTGTGGACACCGTCAGGTAGCCAGTTATCTTTAGTGTCGAGCACCTGTGCTTGTTATTTTGTTATGGAGTTCAGAATTGACTATTAAACAAGACAGACGCGTGCCGGACGTCCGGGGCGTCGGCGTTCGTAAGTACCTTCTCGAAGGGGTCATAAGCCACTATCGCACACGGCCACAGCCTGAGCGTGTCGTTTGGGTGCGTAGACGGCCACAAGCAGTGGCAGTGAACAACAGCGCCATAAGAGACAACATTCGTTGAACTACAACGCAATCACCCGCGGTAAGCTTGATCGGTGATCAGCGACTCCGGTTACGGGCTGGTCGCGGCGTGCATCGCTGCTGGCCTGCCGGTGGGGTGTCTACTTGGGTCGACGGCGCTGGCCGCGCTTAACCGTGTCGTAACCGGCCCCAATGCGGTCCGGTACTGACACGGTGACGCTGGTTGAGCAGCTTGACCATGTTGGAATCGGTGTCGTTGTGATCGTCCATGTGATTTCCTCAGCAGCTTCTTTTAGGACTTCGGCTCGGTTTAGTGGTGCACCATCAGCACCGAACATAAGTTAACAATTTATATGGTTTATTTGGTCGCAACGGCACCAAGCCGCATTGGCGAAGCGATTTAGCCGCTACCGATGAAAGCCAGTTGAACGGGTTCTGTGCCGGCCCCGAATGCCAAGATCGGGGCGCGGTACAGCCTGGCTGTGAGGAACTTGTTTTCAATGGGGAAGTCGCTGTCGGGTGAACGGTCAATGCTGATAGCAATCCATTCGCCATCTGCCACCCACGTGCCGTCGATCCCGGCAAGTCGCCTGCGCGCTCTAATTCGAGTGACCCCACGCATATAATTTTTGCCGCATACGATTCGTTAATTGGCGCTGGGTGCGGTCCCGCTCCGACAATGTCGGTTTCGATCGTTGACTGGCTTGCCTGCCGCTGCGGCGGTTCAGCTTTGCGATCTGCAGCCTGAAACCCCCGCTCGAGTAGATAGCCACGATATCGGCGGTGTACGTCAAGGAAGAGCTATATCTCGGGTGATTCGCTCGTCAGCAGCCCACCGGGCTGTGGTGTTAATTGTGTTTGAGCTATCGATGCTCACGCTAACCACGGCGCATACACTTTGGGTGGGTTATGTTTCTCTGTCCGTGGTCTCAGATGTCGGTGAATAAATTTAGCGAGCGTTTAGGACCACCGGCTACGGTGCTGCGTGGGGGATGTGGACAGTTTCGCCGACCGGATGATGCCGATACTGCGGCCCGATGATAAGCTGAGCATATGCGCTCACATTAGCGCGTCTCGCGCGGTGTATCGCATCCGGCTCGTTGAAAAGATAAGCTTTTGGGGCCCCTTCCTGGGGCCTGGGAACACGCCGCACCGTCGAGTGCGGCGCTGTGATCGGCGCTCGCTCTTAGAGCGGTCGAGTTCAAAGATCACCCCATCGTGGACTGTCAACCGAGACAGCAACGGATCTTTGGTCATCCAAGTTGGTGACTGTTGCACGTCTATACTGCCTCCGCGGAAGGGCTGAACGTGTGCATGATGGAATTCCCGAAGATACGGAGAAGCGCCTGGAGCTAACGGGCGGTTACTGGTTGGTGATCAAGGACACCACAATCGATCAATTAGACCACCGGGGTCTGATTAACGTGTTTCACCTCCCAGATGGGCACTACCGTATGTTCTAGCCACCGACCATGAGGTGATCGTTGTTCCTGGCGTCGACGCAGTCGTCATCAGGGTTGCGGAGCAGGCGGACACCGACGAGCGTGCCCAACATCGGTTTCGGTGCTGTGCTTTGCAGCCAGCCATTTCTCACGATATAGAGCCAAGCAAGTAGGCGTTTTCGGAGCAGATTAAATCGGCGTAGCCGGTGCCGGTTCGGTGCCGTGATGGGACGCTCCTTCGTTTTCGACGTCAGACGGATTGAGGCAACGGTCGCGCGCCAGCCGTTAGGCGGGGTATGATAATCTGAACCTGTCGGCTACACTGGTCCGCGCTGTCGCTTATTCGCCGGAGTCCGGAGTTATACCCATCGAACGGATGCACGATTTGCTGATGTGCGGGCTCGGCGCACCCCAGCTGGACGACGTCGTTCGGGTCTAGACAATTTATCGGTAGCGGCGCAGCGAGCTGCACATGGCAAAAGCCCTGCTCAGGGTGCTTGACGAGCCGAAGCTAGGCTTGTCTGCCATGGTGGTCCTGTGGAAACGTTTTTCCTGTGCGACGAGCACGTTAGGTCGACCGAGCCGACTGGTGAGATTATGGACTCAGCGGCGCGCTTCGTCGCGGGTGCCAAGGATTGGTACCGGAGCGTCACCTCGGTGTGGTGGGCCGAGCGCTTCTTGTTGGCGTTGCTACGTAATCTTGAATTTCTGCCAAACTCGCCCACGCTGATGAACGCGGGCACCACCATCGGCCGGCTATCCGGATGTTTCGTTCTGCCCGTGTAAGATTAGCTGCACTCGATCTTCGTGACGTATCCATGCACTATCGACAGCCGACGCACTGGCGGGGGGCGTTGGTTACACTTTCGCTTATTTGCGACCCGCTGGGATCGAGTATCCACTGTGGTCGGTGACCAGCACCGCGAGCGGATCGAATTCGTTTCTTAAAACTGTTTAACACGGCGGCGTATGTTGTCTCGACCGGTGGTCGTCGCTGCAGCGCATGCATGGCGGTCCTCGACGTGTCACACTTGGATGTTTAGTTACTAATTATTTCGTCACCACCAAAAGCGCAAGACACAGTAAGCTTTCGCTTTTCAACCTGTCGGTCGGAGTCGCCGACGCGTTCCTGCATGCCGTCGGATGCAACGCCACATATTGCCTGATTAACTCCCGAACTGGTAAGACCGTAGAGTGGGTACCTGCCGTCGAGCTGTTCGGTACCATCTGCCTCACACAGGTGCGCCCGTATGCGAAATACTTATGCCGGCAGGCAGTTAACTGGTCACGGTCAGATAGATCAGCACCACGTTAAGCAGACTAACCAGTACCGCGACGACCCAGCCAAGAACAGTTGTGGCGGGATGGTTGGTATCGTTACCCATCAGTCCGCGGTTGTTAGTTAATTTGACCAGCGGAAGCACCGCGAATGGTATACCGAAGGACAGCATGACCTGGGACAGCACCAATGAGCGAGTGGGGTCAAAACCGAGCGCCAGGATCAAGATCGCGGGGCCCAACGTGATCAAGCGCCGTATCAGCATGGGAATGGACCGCTGCAGCAATCCTTGCATGATCAAGGCACCGGCGTAGGCGCCCACCGATGCGGATGCCAAGCTGGAGGCGAGTAACCCTATCGCAAACAGCACCGCGATCGTCGTTCCTAAAGTGTCCTGTATGGCGGTGTAAGTGCCCTCGATGGAAGCGGTTGCCTGATGGTGCTGCAGGTTGATCGCGGCCACTAGCAGCACCGCCGCGTTCACGGTTCCGGCGATCGTCATCGCCAGGATGATGTCTAAGCGGGTGACGCGGAGTAGTCGACGCCGGCCACGGCCCGCGTGGGGGTGTCCGTGCCGGTCCAGGGCAAGGCCGGAATGCAGGTACACCGCGTGCGGCATCACGGTGGCGCCCATGATCGCGGCGGCTAGAAGCACGCTTTCGGTTCCCCGGAAGCGCGGCAGTAGGCCATTCACCATGTCCTCGGGGGAGGGTGTGGCCACGAAGAAACTGGACGCAAAGCCGACGGCAATGACGAGTAGCAGTCCAGTGATGACGCGTTCGAACCAGAGTTGGCCTCGACGGTCCTTCACCGTCAGTATCAGCAACGACACCACCCCGGTGATCATCCCGCCGAGGAGCAATGGCACACTAAGCAAGATGCGGAAGGCGATGGCCCCGCCTACCACTTCAGCAACATCGGTTGCCATCGCTACCAATTCGGCCTGCACCCAAAAGCTCAATCGGAGCGGGCGACTCATTTGTTTGCTGACTGCTTGGGGAAGGGACTGGCCGGTCACTAGCCCAAGCTTCGCCGACAGGTACTGCACCACACCGGCCAGAACATTGGCCACAACAATCACCCACAGTAGCAGATAGCCAAATTGCGCGCCGGAGCTGACGTTGGCTGCCACATTTCCGGGATCGACATAGGCGATCGCGGCGACGAAAGCCGGTCCGAGTAAATACCAGCTCGTCTTAAGCTCGGCCTGGATGCTTTCCGCCAACGCTTTACCCCTCGATACCATTACTCTGCCGATAGGCAAGTGAGGTTAACGAATAAGTCTTGCTCCGGTGAACCGGGCTAGCGGTAGTTGGGATTGGTCCTGGGCGCATACCGAGGGTCTGTCAGGACAGGTTGGTCACCGCGTTGTTGGGGGACGTAGCACCCCCGACCGGTGGTGACCAATCCGACGCAATTGTAATATCCCTGAGCCGGCTGCGCAGGCAGATGCTTACCGCGTGAGACAGTCTTGTGGGTGGCTTCGATGCGATACGAACCGCCAGGCTGAGCGGATTCCAGCGAATCGGGGGATACAAGGTCTTCGCGTAACCGGGTGGCGTGTTCTAAGACTCGCCGTTGACCATCTCTAGCACCTCGAATCGTACTGTTGCAGCGCTGTCCTTGGGAATGTGGGGAATGTGGTTAGAGGCGATGTCGACGGCTTCGGTTGTCGCTTCCCGAACGTGCTTCTTGGTGAGCTTGTCGAACGAAAATATCCCGGCCCGCAGCCAGTTGTCGGACTACCGATCCCCATGCCAAGCTCAGTACACCTGGTTGCAACAGTATCAGCATCTCGTCGAGTGGCTTACCAAACCCCATCGCGTCGACCATGACGATGGCGTTGTCGTAGGTGGCGTAATCTTGTAGTCCACGGTTTTCTTACAACGCACCTGCTAGATGCTCTAGGTAGGTGACGGGCAATGCCATTGGCAGTAGGTTGTTCGCAAAGCCCGGATTAACTTGATTACGCACGATGTCTTCCAAGGGGTCGATGAGAATGTTGGGATCACCTTGTCACGGATACTGCAGGAAGACAGAATCGCTGCCGACAATGTTGACTCCTGTGGCCAGCTCACGCCGATAAGTCCGCCAAAGTCCCTCAAGCCGGTTATCAGTCATAGGCTGTAGACGGCGCATCGTGGCCCGGTGGCGGGTATCGCGTCCAGATCGGTGTATGCTCGAACATACATCGCGTAGGCAAACTATGGCGTCCTTAACTGCATAGCTTCCGATGACACCCAGACGTCGGTGGGCTCGATCTTCGATTCGTGATTTAAGTGCTTTCAGCGCATGGGCGGCCGACATTGCCGGTACACAATTGGATGACGGGTATGGGCATGATTGGCTCCCTCATGATGGGGTCACCGGTCCGAGATGGGTAGGTCAAAATTCGAGAAGGTGAGGCTAGCATCGACTTCCAGATCTTGCCAGTTAGGTAGATGACGTCCGGCAACGCCAAATACACTGTCGCGAAAGCGATGTCGCTGGGATCGCCGAAGCGGCGTATCGGTGTCACCTGCTCCATCGGGGTCCGCAGCTCGTCGTTGGCGGCAAATACATCCAATGCGGAGGTGCGGGTGGACCCAGGTGTGATGGCGTTGACCCGGAATAGGTCCAGTGCCGGCCCACGCGTGTACTGCGACAACGTGGCTTTGGCAGTGCCGTAGGCGGCAGAAACCATGTGTTCGGCCAACCGACCCCCATCATGGAGCTGATGTTGATCACGCTACAGCAGTCGGAGCGCTCGAACATCAACGGCACCGCTGCGACGGTCAACGCGTGGGTAATGCCGACATTGAACGTGCGTGCGTTTTTCAGGTCCTTAGTTGAGGTGTTCGGCATGGTCCCGTCGACGTTGTTGACGACAATGTTCTAGTCTCTCGGACGCCGAGACGGCCTAAACCGGTCAGCTGTGCGCTGATGTCGGGATGTGCCAGGCCGCTGCTGCCGGTGTGTAGAGCGGCGACCGGCGGACCGGACTTGTTCGGCGACAGCATCTAGTTCGGATTGCGTTCGCGACGCGATTACGACATCGGTGCCGGCCTCGGCGAAAGCTACCACGATGGTTGCATCGAGGCCGTGGTCGTCACCGGTTATGATGGCACCTTTGTTGTCGCCACGGAACCTGTCAAGGAGCATTGTGGTCCTTCTCATTCAATTGTCAACCAACAGGGCATGTAAACCGACAGGGCAGCGCACCTCACCGTCTCGTTGAGTGGCCTTATCTGGAATAGGTTCTAGTTGTTGTATGGGCGTGCCAATGCAATGCTTCGCTTTGATGACTACCCGACCCAACGAAAAGTTTGTCGAAATTATGTTCGATTTGAGTGTATGTGTGGGCCCGGAGGGTTCTGCTGTCTATACACAACGGCCAGTCAAAATGTGCCGCAGGTAAACCTTGTTAATGTAGCCCCATGACCTCGGGGAAGACGGCTAGTTAGAGTGCCGGCTCTACTGAGGGCGGTCAGATTTACGCTACCGTGAGGAACTAGATTGAAGTTCAACCAGTTTGGTGCCACGATTGGGCTCCTGGCTACTGGTGCACTGATGTTGTCGGGCTGCGGCAGCGACAACAACGCAGCTGCAGGAAGTGCTCGGACAGGTCCATCGTCAGGTCAGGTGAGTTGCGGTGGGAAGCCGACACTGAAAGCTAGTGGGTCGACAGCCCAAGCCAATGCGATGACCCGCTTTGTTAATGCGTTCGAACGGGCCTGTCCAGGCCAGACGTTGAACTACACGGCTAACGGTTCCGGCGCGGGGGTTAGCGAATTCAACGGTAACCAAACAGATTTCGGTGGCTCAGACTCACCGTTGAGTAGAAAGGAGTACGCCGCAGCAGAGCAACGCTGCGGTTCGCAGGCGTGGAACTTACCAGTGGTTTTCGGCCCCATTGCGATCACCTACAACGTTAACGGCCTGAGTTCACTGAACCTGGACGGTCCGACAACTGCGAAGATCTTCAATGGCTCCATCGCCAGTTGGAACGATCCCGCGATCCAAGCGCTAAACGCTGGCGTCGCCCTTCCGGATGAGCCGATTCATGTCGTGTTCCGCAACGACGAATCCGGGACAACGGATAATTTCCAGAGGTACCTTGATGTCGCATCAAACGGTGAGTGGGGCAAAGGCATCGGCAAGACCTTCAAAGGCGGTGTTGGTGAGGGCGCCAAGGGCAATGACGGCACGTCGGCAGCCATCAAGGCCACTGAAGGGTCGATCACCTACAACGAATGGTCGTTCGCTTCGGCGCGGAAGCTGAACATGGCCAAGATCGCTACGTCGGCCGATCCAGAACCCATCGCGATCAGTGTCGACTCGGTCGGCAAGACGATTTCTGGGGCTACGATCATTGGAGAGGGTAACGATCTAGTGCTTGACACGGTCTCGTTTTACAAGCCGGCGCAGCCCGGCTCCTATCCAATCGTGCTGGCGACCTACGAGATTGTTTGCTCAAAGTATCCCGACGCCCAGGTCGGTAGGGCCGTGAAGGCATTCCTGCAGAGCACCATAGGCGGAGGCCAGAATGGCCTAGGGGACAACGGATATGCGCCTATTCCGGATTCTTTCAAATCCAGATTGTCGACTGCGGCTAATGCCATCGCTTGATATGATGTCGTCACGGCGACAAGCTCGCTAGTACCTACGATTGTGATCAAGCCCACGTCAGCAGCAGTCAGTGCACACGTAACACGGCGGGGCGATCGACTGTTTAAATTGGCCGCTGCCGCGGCTGGTTCGACGGTCGTCGCCGCGATCCTGCTGATTGCGATATTTCTGTTGCTTCGTGCTGTGCCCTCGTTGCGCGTGAACCATGCGAATTTTTTCACCAGCGCAAAATTCGACACCGCTGGCGATAAAAGTCTCGCGTTTGGTATCCGCGACCTTTTCATGGTGACGGTGCTGAGTTCGATATGTGCTCTGGTGTTGGCTGTGCCGGTGGCGATCGGAATCGCGGTATTCCTCACCCAATATGTGCCGGTACGGCTGTCGCTTCTGTTCAGTGCGATGGTTGATCTGCTGGCTGCGGTGCCATCGATTGTCTTCGGGTTGTGGGGGGTATTCGTGTTAGCGCCGAAGCTTCAGCCGATCGTAGTGTTTCTCAACCGCAACCTGGGATGGCTGTTTCTGTTCAAACAGGGCAATGTGTCGTTAGCGGGCGGCGGTACCATTTTCACCGGCGGCATCGTCCTTGCGGTGATGATCCTGCCCATTGTCACCTCGGTGTCACGCGAAGTGTTTCGCCACACCCCGCTCGTTCAGATCGAAGCAGCTCAGGCGCTGGGCGCGACCAAGTGGGAAGTGGTACAGATGATCGTACTGCCGTTCGGCCGTAGCGGCGTTGCCGCGGCGGCAATGCTCGGTTTGGGCCGTGCTTTGGGAGAAACCCTGGCGGTGCTGATCATCCTGCGCTCGTCCGCTCGCCCGGGCAATTGGTCGCTATTTGACGGTGGTTACACTTTCGCTTCCAAGATCGCCTCCGCGGCATCAGAATTTAGCCAACCGCTGCCTACCGGGGCGTATATCGCGGCAGGATTTGCACTGTTCCTCCTGACGTTCGTCGTTAATGCGGCTGCTCGAGCAATCTCCGGCGGAAGAGTGAACGGATAAGCTGCGATGAGCCCTCGATGAATTTTGATGCCCTCGACCGTCCGGTCAAAGCGGTGGTGTTGCGCCCTATCAGCGTGCGACGGCGGATCAAAAACAATGTTGCAACAATGTTTTTCTTTACCTCGTTTCTCATCGCGCTGGTTCCGCTAGTCTGGTTGTTGTTGGTCGTGGTCACGCGAGGCTTCTACGCTGTAAATCGGTTTGCCTGGTGGACCCATTCGCTGCGCGGTGTGATGCCAGAAGAGTTTGCCGGTGGGGTGTACCACGCCCTGTATGGGTCGCTAGTGCAGGCTGTGGTGGCCGCCATCATTGCCGTGCCGCTGGGATCGATGACCGCGGTATATCTGGTAGAGTATGGTTCTGGCCGGTTCGTACGGGTGACCACGTTCATGGTTGACGTGCTCGCCGGGGTGCCCTCGATCGTGGCGGCGTTGTTTATCTTTAGCCTGTGGATCGCCACCCTGGGATTCCAACAGTCTGCCTTCGCTGTGTCGTTGGCGTTGGTTTTGCTGATGTTGCCAGTGGTGGTGCGGTCTAGCGAGGAAATACTGAGGTTGGTTCCTGACGAACTGCGAGAAGCCGGCTACGCGTTGGGTGTTCCTAAATGGAAGACAATTGTTCGCATTGTCTTTCCAATCGCGATACCGGGCATCATCTCCGGTGTCTTGTTGTCCATTGCGCGCGTCATTGGCGAAACCGCGCCGGTGCTTGTCCTGGTTGGGTACAGCCGTTCCATCAACTTTGACATTTTTGACGGCAACATGGCCTCATTGCCGCTGCTGATCTACATCGAACTCACCAATCCCGAATGCGCGGGTTTTCTGCGGGTTTGGGGCGCGGCACTGACTCTGATCATTGTGGTAGCCGGGATCAATCTCTTTGGCGCGGCGTTCCGCTTCCTGGCTACTCGACGGCGCAGCGGGTGCCGGTGACGCCGGGCGTGTGTTAGGTCCTGGTCGTCTCGCTCGGCAACCGTGCTGCTGCGATCCCGAACGCCACCATATAAGCGAAGTCCTTGCCGGTGATCAGGGTGATTTCGCCGTAATCATGGGATGGGACACGATACGCCTCTGGGTAGACCACTCCGCCGTATCAGCCTCAAGATTTCAGGAATTCAGAGCTGTAGGTTGGAATCTGGACGCCACTTTCAAGTCGGTCTTCTTGGCAGCAGTCTTCTTTGCCAGGGACTTCCAGTCACCGGAGCACGCCTTTACTCTGGCCTCCAGTTTTGTGAGAAGGTCAGTCACCTCTTCGGTCTCGTCAAACTTTGTCGGCTGTTCCTCAGCGGTAAATGCTTATTCACATTCAAGTTCTGCGTCGACTAGTTCCTGCATCTGTTCCTGGTAGGTGTCGCGGTAGCAGTCCGGGCTGAACTCGTGGACTATCGATTCCACTACCTGCCTTACCATCTTGAGCTCTGCGAGTTTGATACCAATCTTACTTCCTAGCACAGGTAAGTTGGGGTAGCGGATTTAATCTGGCCACAACAAGGTGTGTAGCACTATAGCCTCGCGCTTGACGAAGTACCCTGACGCGCAGCGTCCCCAGTCTGGTCTTGTTACTCAGAGCGAAATGCACGATCGCCATCTGGTCGTTTTCGGTAAGTTTCTTCGCTAGCAGCACATGCGATTTAGACGGCCTCGAATCCTGCTCTAAGAAGTAGTGGCGGTCGAACACCATGAGGCGACGTTGCGGACCGGGACGAACTCCAGGACATCGATCTCGCTGCTGTGCTTTTCGAGCAGCGTGGCAATATCGTCACTGTGGTCACTACCAATTGGCCGTTGTCGGATTCGTGAGCCTGGGAAAATTATCGCATTCGACTACTTAGCCACATACCTCGCACACTCGTTTGTATCGGATCCGCCCATTGTCTTTGGTGTGCACCTAATGGAACTTGATACCGTGGTCCTGGGTTAGGGCTGTACGCCCGGAGCTGGATGTTCACCTGCCCGAAAGCAATCGAACCCTATCAAGATAGAGCGCATAAAATCAGTATGTTCACACTCTAGGTCGCGCAACAGCACGCCAGGCAGCAAAATACGGATAGTGCATTTGTCGGCTGGTAATCCGCATCTCTGCTATAGAGTTACTGATGGGTAAAAACGTACTGGGGTATAGGGTGCTTTGGGTATCCATAGCCGCTCGGTCGGGTAGATCGGGGCGATATTCAGCGTCGACGACAGGTCCGCTGCGTCCAGCCGCGGACGACAGCGTGTCGAGCCGGATTCGCTGAAGATTGGCCCATCGATCGGCGCCTAATAAGCCATATCCCCATAACTCGTCGAGCAGTCTAACCATGAACACATCACTGGCGCCGACGGTGTCCACGATCTGGACGTGCCTGGCGTCCACCCGGGCCTGTCGGCCGCGCATAACACCAGCGCGCCTTATTCGCCATGGTCACCGCAACGATCGCCGGTCCAGATGCCAGCCAGGTTCGGGTGGTTCACTCCAGTGCGTGGTTGGGATCGATCCAGCTAGGTTCTCGCAGCTGACCTTGATGATGTCGCTGCGCTCGACGAGATGTTTGATGCGCTCGCGGTCCAGATCCTGGTCCACGATTAGCGACGGATGGACAGTGGATTCGAAGCTGACTGTGGCGACACTCGGTAGGCATCTGAGCAGAGTCGTGACCGCCAAGCAACCCGGTTCGCGCACGGCGGCGGTAGATGCCGGTGTGTACAAACAACGGTAGGGCGGGACAAGAGGTGTCCCGGCGAGAAGGCTCCCATGCCAGGTTGAACGTGTAGGTGGCCGACCTGTAATCGGCCAATTGTGGCCACTGCGGTTGGTGTCTTGGTGGCGCCGTACTGGCGACAGCATGTCAGCGTGACCCACCGGTCGGGAAACCACCACCTATCCGATTAATCGACGGTCCCACCGCGCTAGCTTGGATGGCACAGCAGGCCACGCCGGAGATATTAAGTGCCGCAGTGGCGGTTTGTCGGAGATCCTGGCAGGCTACAACCTGGCCTGGTAAACCGATTGGTGTTCGACCTGGACTCGGTGACGGTATGACAATAGCTCAGCTGGCCGAAAGAGCTCGCACGGTCTGGGTCTGATCGTCGATATCGAGCTGACCACTTTCCCGCTAAACAGCGACAGCAAAGGGGTTGAACCGCATACACACCGCTTGATGATCCGGAGAGTAGTCGAGGGCCGTGTTGTTAGCCAAATGCATTGCTCAGCAATTGGAAAACCCCGTTCCTACTCTGGTGACGTTGATCATGACGCGAAGGTGCCGGGCGAAGAAGGTTTTTGTGGACTGGAGCCAAGCAGCGGCTCGAAAACCACCGTTGCTCCGTACTCACTGTGCAACTAAGAGCCCCGATGGTCGTGGCGTTACGCAGCTGGAAATAATTCGACGATCCCGCACTATGACAGCTGCACTACGACGAGGTACTTGGTCGGGTCGCTCCTTACGTTGGCCTGCTGGCGCGGCTGGACACCGCGGAGCCCCGAGCTCCCAGCCCGGATCGGCTGACGAAATACCGTAGCATGTGTGACACATCGAAGATTTCCGATTCGGTACCTTCAACGAAACCAGTGAAACCGAGAACTTATCAAGGAAATACGTTTGTCATCCAGTAGCACCACGACCGCCGGTTGTACTACGACTTCCGGCTGGAACGAGATGGCGTACTGGTGTTGTGGGGCGGTGTTGAACAGTCGTCCAGACACCGCGTCAGTGAACCCCTGGCGGTACACACTGAGGATCATCCGTTGGACTACGCCATGTTCGAGGGTGAGATCACCGAAAGGTGAATGTGGCGCTGACCAGATGATCCTCTGGGACTCGGGAACCTACGACACCGAGAAGTTCCGCCATTTCCCTGAAAAGGGTTAGGTCATAGTAACCTTGCACGGCAGTCGGATCATCAGGATCTATGGACTGATGCAAAATAACGGCCATCAGTGGCTGACGCACAGGAGGATGAAGGACGAAAAGTCTTCGCGTTCGAAGAGATCGTCCCTCGTACTCGCAGCGCGGCTTGGTGGTGGTGGTCCTGAAGGCAGGCTAGCGGGCTTGTCCAAGACAATGGGAAGGATACCGACTCCTGATCGAGGCTGACCACGGATCGATACGGTTGTTTTTCCAGCAACGGATGTGACGCTACCGAAGAATATTCCCATTGTGTTCACTGGCAGCCGATCTCACAGAGCACCATGTGGTGCTAGACGGTGAAGTTGTTGCTCTCAACAAGTCCGATGTGCTCATCTTCAACGCGATGCAGAGCCGCAACTGCGCCACCAGCATCGGGTTTTGGATGTTCGACTAGCTCTAGCTAGACGGCAGTTTGTTGCTGCGAGTGTACTATCTTTACCAGCGTAAACTGGTGAAAAACTTTGCTAATGCAAGCAGTTTCATTTTACTTGAGTTTCTTCCCGGAGACGGCGCCGAAATGCTCGATTACTCCCGCCAGTAAGGTTGGGAGGGCTTGGTTGCCAAGCGGCGTGACTCCGGCTGTGAGCAAGGTCGGTGCTCTGCGTCGTGGGTTAAAGACAAACACTGGAAAACCCAGGAAGTCGTCAGCGGTGGCTGGTGCGCCGGGGAAAGCGGACGTAGCCGTGGCATCGGTGAACTGCTCATGGGTATCCCTACTGTCGGTGGGCTGCATTTTGCCGAGTGGAGTGGTGCCGGCTTCGCTGAATGTACCCTCGCCCACCTCAAGTGGATTATACCACTCCTGCGCAGCGACCAATCTCCGTTTGGTGACTTGGTTCCCACACGTGACGCTAGAGGCGTGACGTTTGTCAAGCCGGTTTTGGTCGGCGAAGTGCGCTATAGCGAATGGACCGTGGATAACGGTTTGCACCAAACGAGCTGGTGTGGGCTGCGGCCGGACAAAAACCAAGTGAGGTGCTGCGGGAATGCAATGGGTAACGTATCAGGGCGACAGCGAACCCATTGGCGTGCTCGCTGGGGGGATGTGATCTACGTGATGTCGCCGAACGCGACACTAGTTAATCTGGTAAGGATGTAGCGTTGACGGGCTGCGAACAGCTGGCGAAGATGTGGTAGCGTTAGCCATTGGGTGGTAGCATAACGCGCCGACGTTTGGTTGATGACCCCGATCTCGCCCCCTTGATCCGTTACTCGTTGTTTTTATAACATTATACGCAATTGCCTAGCTAGGCTCGGCGTCTGATGGGTGTTTAGCGATACCTGGTACTGGTATCTTGGGTTTTATTTCGTTTGTCCATCAACTATTTAGTATAATGCGGCAGCGCGTCGACGTCTACCGGAAGTGCTTGGCAGGGCTTCGAATTTGGAAATTTCTGCGGTCATCGGATCCAGCGGTAAAGACTTCAGTGACCTGACTGCCGATGAAACTGAACATGCCATCGTGGGCTACACCCATCTTTAATAAATAATTGGGCCGCACGCGACTTGCAACAGATGGAGAATCGCCTAGGGATCGGGCAGGGCAAAGCCCAGCATAGTCCACACTGAGCCCCTGCCTGGCTACGTCCGATGATCGCGGGCTGTACCGCCGCGACGGCAAGCTCGACTATGGGATCTGCGCTCTGGTCGACAACACCGTGATCAGATCGGGTTTGACCACCCAGATGGACTGGGACCCTCGGCGAAGTCATCCCCTACTTCTCACGTGGGGTGGAGCTGCGTCTTGGTGAGGTTATTGGCTTCGGCGTGGTACCCACCTGCACATTCGTCGAACACTTGAGTCTGACGGCGCGGGAATCGTTCCCGGGATGACTGCACGATGGTGACGTCGTCACCTTCCAGATGCAAGGGCTGGGTTAGATCCGCCAGACCGTCCGGGTTAGCCTTTTACCACATCCGTTAGAGGCAATGCCACGGTCGCTTCCGATCGTCGGGTCAACCGAACTCTGCCACGGATACTCTAACACCACATCCATGGGCTGAACGAGGTCGCCAACTTGAGCATAGGCGTGGACGCTGTAGGACAGGGGGTATAGCTGGAGCAATACTGGGCTGATAACCGTTACGGTGCGTTACTGCTTGTCGATACTCTGTGTTGACCTGCGGGATGCTCACCGTGATGGAGTCCATCATCTTGTTCGCGCCCTTCGCTCATGCGTTGATCAACCACTCCAACGGTGCCCACATGCACGGCAATTACCTGCTGGACCGATTGGTGCGAATCATTCGCCGCCAAGGGCACTGCTGACGAGACCGCACACGGCGGGGCGCTCGAGATGCTAGCCATGATGCAAACTGGCAATCTTGGCTTGATTGCAACGTCGTACACGCGAGACTGTTTCGAGCACTTAGGTTTCAGCGGAATCAAGTTCTGCAACGCAGATCAGACGTTCGACTATAACCTCATCGTTCTCATTGTTGGAGTCGGCTACCGGCAGGTCAATCTGCTGAACCTGGAGTCAGCCTATGCCGATGTGGACTCCGTGGCGTACGTGACTGCCATTGGCGTGTTACTCGCCTGGGATCTGCTATTCATCGGGTGCACCCAGATTGTGTGGGCCGGGCCGACTGCCAACCAGGTCACCGCGTGCGCTAACCAATGTATAGCATTTGATGCGTCGACGGTGGTACCTAGCCACTGTCCAGTCAACGATTCGGATGGGGATAAGGGGGCGCGTCGGAGCTATAATTGTTTTTACGTCTCCGAACAAGCCGAAGCCTCTATATTGCAAGGGTTTGTCGTCGGTTGAGTCTTCTGAGACCATCGATCTGGGCGAGTACGTGATCTGGCTGGACGCTGAACGGGTGGTCGTCAATGTTTATCGTTTATCCGCGTTACCATGAACTCGACCCTGCTACCCAGCAGTTACAATATAGCGGCACTGCTGGCGATGTGGACCGCATGGTTGGTTAAACGCTGCTCTTGATCGCGAAAGTGCAACTGCAAAGCGGTTAAAACGCGTATGGCTTGCACGAAGCTGATGGTGTTGACCGGGTCCTGTCGGTCAGTGGTTTGAAGTTCGGACAGGCTCGCAGCTGTAAAGAGGTTAGGTGAGTTTGGACTGTGCTGCCGTCCGTCCATACGCTTGCAGTCATGTGGCCATGTTTGTCTGTTCATCCGGGTAGATCAAGCCAGCGATGTCCATGTCGAGTCCGTGTCACTGCCCGCCCTTGATAGTGGTCTGGGTTTTGCTGTTGTGCGGTCCCTATGATCGTGCTGCAGTCGGCGGCTAACCAGCTGGTCACGGCGCTAAGCGTGCGTAAGGGTTGGTTCCGACCATACATTCTATGGCGCAATCGCAGTATACGTGCAGAGCAACACCGTTGAACAGGGCTCTAGAATCTGTCTCAAACACTGACGGCTTGGCTCGTAGCGATAAATACGCGTTCACCGTGCTCGGCGGTGTTCGGCTAGCCACCCTCAATCTCAATGATGCGGACGTGCGCCCCAACTCGTACATCCGTGTACGTGTATACATCCATTGAGTGCCTGAGTCATAATCGACCGATGGGACATAACCCGCCATCGCTTGTTGAGGCACAAATGCTGTTGCTGAGATTGATTGATCCGGGCACCCGGGCGGATCCGTTTCCGGTGTATCGCGCGTTAATTGACTACGGGCCTATGCAGCTACCAGGTATGCCGTTGACAGTATTCTCGTCGTTTTCTGATTGCGATGAGGCACTGCGCCATCCGTTGTCGGCCAGCGACCGGCTCAAGGCAACATTAGCGCAACAGGCCATTGCTGCTGGTGCAGAACCGCGACCGTTCTATGCCTCGTCGTTTATGTTTCTCGATCCGCCAGATCATACCCGGTTACGTAGGCTTGTCAGCAAGGCGTTCGCCCCGAAGGTCGTTCAGGCGCTGGAAGGCGATATTGTGACATTGGTGGATTCCCTTCTGGATAAGGGGGCCGCGGCTGGCCAGTTTGACGTCATTGCTGACCTAGCCTTTCCACTAGCAGTGGCTGTGATTTGTCGGCTGCTGGGGGTGCCGTACGAAGATGCGCCGGAGTTTGGTCGTGTCTCAGCACTATTGGTGCAGTCAGTCGACCCGTTCATTACCATTACCGGTGAACCGCCGGAGGCCACTGAGGAACGGCTGCGGGCCGGTGTGTGGTTGCGGGATTACTTGGAGAAGTTAGTTAAGTGCCGACGCGGCACACCCGGTGAGGATCTGATCTCCAGGCTGATTGAGTTGGACGAGTCGGGTGATCAGCTGACCGAGGAAGAAATCATCGCAACGTGCGGTCTGTTGCTCGTTGCTGGTCATGAGACCACGGTGAATCTGATTGCCAATGCGGTTCTGGCGCTGTTACGCAACCCGTCGCAGTGGAAAGCGTTAAGTAACAACCCGCAGCGCGCGCCGCTGGTGGTTGAGGAGACGCTTCGCTATGACCCAGCAATCCATCTAATCGGTCGGGTCGCTGCTAAGGACATGACGATCGGTCAGACGACTTTAACCAAGGGTGACACAATGGTATTGTTGCTTGCCGCCGCCAATCGCGATCCAGCGGTCTATTCACGCCCCGATGAATTTGACCCTGACCGCCCCAGCTCCCGACATTTGGCATTTGCCGTCGGCTCACATTTTTGCTTGGGAGCGGCGTTGGCTCGGTTGGAAGCGACCGTCACATTATCTGCAATCAGTGCGCGTTTCCCACAGGTACAGCTGGCCGGTGAATTGGTCTATAAGCCTAACGTGGCAATGCGCGGAATGTCGGCACTGCCCGTGCAGGTCTGATACGCCGGCTCGTGTTGTGTGTTGGTGATTGTTGTAGCGTGTGATTGTGTGGGGGGGGTGTCTGTGGTTTTGGTTTCGGTGAACGGTGTGGTGTGTTTGTTGTAGCTATTGCTGTAGGTGGGGATTGCGGTTTCGAGGTTGTTGACATCGGTGAACGTGTTGTGGCCGGTGGTGGTGAAAAAGATTTCGGTTATATCTCAGCCGTGAGCAGCTTGTCGGTGTAAAGTGCAGTCTGGCTTGCTGGTTATTGTCTGGCCAGGTCCGGCTGCTGGGGGTTTGTGGGTGGCGTAGTTGTCGCAGATGACGCGCAACTGGATGTGTGGGTGTGTTTTGGTGGCGAGTTTGAAGGTAGTAGCCCAATCCGGCTTGGGTGCGATCCAGCTGCTTGGATCTGGGGCTTCATTGTTGACGTTGAGCACAACCACCGCCGCGGGTTGAGTGAGCCTGGGCGTGGTGCCGCGGATACTTTCGATCCGTTTCCCAGACTGCTTGCCGACCCTGGTGCACGCGTCTTTGCCCACCAGGCTCTCCACGGTTATTGCTGTTAGGAGGTGGGACGCTGGTCCAAGGGATGAGGATCGTGGTGCTTCGGTAGTGGTACCGGTCTGGTACCGCGGCCGGGTTCAACCGGGTGCTCTCTTTTGCCTCAATCGGTTTTCACCGTTCTTCGGAGGTGGTGAACCGACGATGAATGTCTTTCCACCTCCAGCGATACCGTGCTCGAAACCATCGAATGACCCGTTACCACGCGAAGTGGCACCGGCGGCTAAGGGTGTGTTTGCAGGCCATGGACCGGACGTAGTTGGTCCACCTGCGCAGGATCTGGTTTGATCGTGTGCCAGCACACCACCGGATTGCGCTGTGATTTCCTGTTCGTCAGGGCACGGATCTTGGCTTGCACACACCGTTGTGTCCGGTCGGCGATAGAAGTCTAGACATGCCACTTGGTCGTTCTGTTCTTGCGTTTTCACCCGGTGTGTCAGCTGCGAAAGTCCACACCGTTACCGAGATGCATGATCTGTGTCTTTGCAGCCGACAACTGCAGACCCAAAGACGTAAGCACCGAGTCGATTTCATTTGCAGGGCTTCAGCGTGTTTGATTGTGTTGTCCTCGGCAGGCCTTTGGATGAGCCACCGACTACACAGGTAAGCAGTTGACATCGAGCCGCCCGGCTTCCATGGCCCGCATCAGATGTTCATCGAGCGCAGACAAGGCGATGTTGGTCAGCAACGACGACAAGATATCGCCCTGAGCCGTTTCGGTGTGAGTGTTCTCGTGCTCACCAGACTTGGTGAGCACACCAGCCTGAAAAACGTCTTCACCAGGACCAGTACGTGTTTATCCTTGACTTGCAATCACATTCCGCTCCAGCAAGAGCGGAATGTGAGCTGAAGTCACGGCGCACCTCGATGTCTGGCAATACAGCACCCATCGATAGCCTTGAGTGCTGTATTGGTCAAGCTCGGCGATCGCGTCCTGAGATCGCCGCTTGGGGTGGAACCCAGGGGGACTGGCGCGAAATCGGTCTCGAAGACAGGACCCAGCACCAGCTTCAACGTATCCTGAACGATTCGATCCGCGATAGCCGATGTACCGAGCTTTCACAGTTTCCCAACCTCCGGATTCGGGAATCTTACGTTTCCGCACCAGCAGCGGTCGCAACGAACCGTCCTTCAACCAGTCCGCAGGTGGTCAAAACCCGCTACCCCGACGATTTCTTCGCCGTGGGCGACGGTCTAGTCCCCACGCCAGCAGTTATTCGCCCCCATGGTCGCCTGTGACCGGGTCAAACACCACCAACAACGTCGCGGGATCACACACGAGATTGAACAGGTCATCGAACTTGCCAGCCACGATCGACCGCAGCCCCACGATGAAGTTTGACTGTATCTACGATACCCGTCACCAAGGCCCCAACCGGGCCGGTTGATCAAGAGCGCCGACAATCACCGGCGTGTCGTCGACAGTACAGCATCTTTTCCTTCCTCCAACCCGCTGCCATCCTTTCTCCACGCGCACGGGCCTTTCCCCGGCTCAAAGTACTACGGTGACCCCGCCTCTGACCCGATCGACCGACGATGAACCCAACCCGATCAAGCGTGTTGGCCGCACAGCACCCAGGCAGGACCTAGGACGGTTCCCACCCTCCCCGGCGTCACCCAGGCCAGGCTGCTACCGCTTCACCGTTCTTGCTGCGACAGGACCGGCGGCGAAGATCTCTCACCTTCACGTTCAATCATCAAGGCTGCGTAGCGCACATAGATCCAGGTAGAGCCCGACCACATCACACAGTCTGGCCTCCCGCCCGGGAACTTGACAGTCTCCACACGATGCGGCTGGATGCCCCTATTTACGCCAAATCCACGCGACCGAGGCGAATGCGATCCCCAGCCGATCAGCCATCAACCGCGCCGCCCAATGCGTCACACCCAGATAAACGAGCGATTCACCCGTACCCACCAACATCTCTTACAAGCACCGAAGCACATCCCGTCCCCGGCGTGCCCGAACCAGGATATCAGTATTTAGCCACCCCACCGGACACCACCAACCCAATCCACGCCCGCGTCACTTGCCCCACCAGCACACACGACGCCCTCGTCAACCACTCCAGCCGACCCCGATCACCAACGCGCAACTCCAAGGCGGCAACCACATACACCACCCACTTACCTCAACCAACCAAACGTACCCACCCAATAACACACACCACTAAAGCGCCCGAATTGTCTACCGTGTGCGAGAAATGGTTTAAGGTGAAAATAACAAACGATCAACGCGACCGACTATGCCCTAACCTGTCGGACGTGGCTTGCATGTCTGCACACCCACGAACGAATTACCCGCGGTTTCCACTAGTCGGCGAGAAAAGAACACGGTCATCACGCGCGCTACATGGACACTTCAGCCCGTCGATTTGAGCTCGGGCATAAGTGATACCGGTACCCGTTAATTTCTGCAGCGTGCTGCCTGTTAGTGTCCGTTAGCGCCGCGCCAGCTAGACATGCAGCGGCTTCTTTTCCACCGGGCCCAGTCGCCACTGGCCGTCGCCAAGCAGTTCCAGCTGTCGTTCGTGGAGCAGCTCGACTGCGCGCCGATGACTAACACTGACGACGATGCAGTCTGGCAGTTCGATTCGCAGCATCTGGTAGAGCGCGAATTCCAGCCCTTCGTCAAGCGCGGACGTACTTTCGTCGAGGAATATCGCCTTTGGTTTGGTGAGCAAGATACGGGCAAAGGCAATGCGTTGCTGCTCGCCAGGGGATAGTACCTTGGCCCAGTCCTGTTCTTCGTCTAGCCGGTCACACAGCGGGTTGAGGGCTACCTTCGTCAGCGTGTTCCGCACGGTGTCTTCAGGGATGTCGGCGGACGAATTTGGGTAACACACAACGCCGCGTAGGTTGCCCAGCGGCACATAGGGCAACTGCGATAAGAACATCGTTTCGTTCTTGCCGCCGGGTCGGCTTAGGGTCCCGGAAGCATATGGCCACAATTCGGCCAGGCTGCGCAGCATTGTAGTCTTGCCGACCCCGGAGCACCCTGTTATTACCAGTGAGTCACCGCAGTTAAGTTGCAGGTCGAGCGAGTAAATCAACTGGTCGCCTGCCGGCGTGCGCACCTCGACAGCGGCAACATGAACCGTACCATCGTCCGTCGATTTAGCTGTTACGTGGGGCAACTCTCGGCTGCGAGCATTTGCAACGACGAGCCCGTGCAACCGGATGATTGCGGCCCGGAAAGCCGCAAATGCGGCGTAATTGTTGCGAAAGAACGATAACGATTCGTGAATATTGCCGAATGCGGTCGCGGTTTGACCGACGTCCCCCAAGTTAATTTTCCCGGCGAACAGCCGCGGTGCCTGAAGAATCCACGGCAGCGGAACGATGATCTGGCTGACCGAGGTGTTCCAACCTAGGAACCCTATAGTGCGGCTGACGTATTTGCGGTAATTATCGATGATCGGTGTGAAGCGCCGCTCCAATTGCTTCTGTTCAGCCTCCTCACCGCGATAGAACGCAACGGCCTCGGCGGCGTCGCGCAACCGTACTAACGCATAACGGAAGGCAGCGTTGAGCTTTTCGTTGGCAAAGTTCAGTCCGATTAACGGGCGGCCGATCCGGAACGTCATGATCGTTGCTAACAGCACATAGACAATGACGATCCAGAACATGGCGCGCGGTATTTCGAACTCAAACACGTCGAGCCGGCCGGAAAGGTTCCACAAGATCGCGGTGAACGAAATCATCGATATCACCGATTCGACAGCCCCAAACAACAGTGTGCTACCCGTTCCGTTGGAGGGAACGTTGGGGGTGCCGCCGCCTCCGGCGGTGAAGATATCGATGTCTTGCTGGATACGTTGGTCGGGGTTGTCGATCGTATTCTCGATGAATTGTTCCCGGTAATAGGCGCACTGGTCTAGCCAGTCAGTTGTGAGGTGGTCGGTAAGCCACACTCGCCAGGCGATGATGAACCGCTGGGTCAGGTAAATGTCGGCCATCACGCGGGTGATGAATATGACTGCCAAAATGGAGAAGATCCCGAGCGACATCCAAAAGCCATGCATTCCTGACTGTTTAACCAGGTCGTTCTGTGCGCCGGCGCCTTCGAAGGCTGCTTGCAGCGCGTTATACAAGTCTTTGCTTTGGTAGCTGAACAAAACGTTCAACCGCACGTTGGTGACGACCGAGAGTAGCAGCACAGCCAGCATCAGCCACACCCCGACCGACTGCGGTCCGGTGAAGTAGCCGCGGGTAATCCGCCAGTATTGGCGACCCCAGCGGGTGGTGAAGCTGAGCACTACCAAGACAAAGACGCAAATGGCACTGATCGCCCATGCCTTGGCGATCCACCACAACGAGTCTGGCAGTGCGTGGCCCCAGTTGACAGATGGATGGAATGGTCTTAACTCCACGTTGATGTCTCCTCGCGATTGAGGCGCTGAAAGTACCTCAATCAGAAATCTCTCGGCGAAGGTATCCGAAAGTCGCGGATAGGCTGCCGATATGAGCACCGACTCTGTCCTGGCCCACAGCATTCACGCCGGCCGGCTCGTCGCACGCCGACTCAAAGCCAGTGGTGTCGACACCGTCTTTACGTTGTCAGGCGGGCATCTGTTTTCCATTTACGATGGTTGCCGTAGCGAGAGTATCAGGCTCATAGACACACGCCACGAGCAGACGGCAGCCTTCGCTGCCGAGGGTTGGTCGAAAGTGACCAGGCAGCCAGGTGTGGCGGTACTAACCGCGGGGCCGGGCGTCACCAACGGTATGAGCGCGATGGCGGCGGCGCAGCAGAACCAGTCGCCGCTGGTAGTCCTCGGCGGCCGAGCACCCGCACTGCGATGGGGTATGGGCTCGTTACAGGAGATTGACCACGTGCCGTTCGTGGCTCCGCTAGCCCGTTTCGCCGCCACCGCACAGTCGGCGGATGCCGCCGGCCGGCTTGTCGACGAAGCATTGCAGGCCGCGGTGGGTGCCCCGTCCGGAGTGGGTTTCGTTGATTTCCCGATGGACCACGTGTTTTCCATGGCTGACGACGTTGGCAGTGGCCCTGGCGCTTTGGCTGACTTGCCCGCGGCTCCCGCTCCCGACCCCGAAGCCCTGGACCGGGCTGCCGGCCTGTTAGCCGCGGCGCACCGGCCGGTGATCATGGCCGGGACCAACGTCTGGTGGGGGCACGCCGAGGCCGCGCTACTACGTCTAGCCGAAGAATGCCAGATCCCTGTGCTGATGAACGGAATGGCTCGCGGCGTAGTGCCCGCCGACCACCCGTTGGCTTTCTCGCGGGCGCGGGGAAAAGCATTGGGTGAGGCAGATGTGGCATTGGTTGTCGGGGTGCCGATGGACTTCCGGTTGGGCTTCGGCAAGGTGTTCGGGTCGCAAACACAGCTCGTGGTGACGGACCGTGCTGAACCCGATCGCGACTATCCGCGACCCGTCGCGGTCGGGCTCTACGGAGATTTGCAGGCTATCCTCTTGGCGTTGGCTGGAGTCGGTGCGACCGACCGTCGGGACTGGATCCGCGCGCTGCGGACGGCCGAGACCGCCACGCGTGAACTCGAGAAAGCTGAACTGGACGACGACCGGCTCCCGCTGCATCCTATGCGAGTGTATGCTGAGCTCGCGTTGCTGTTGGATCGCGACGCGATCGTCGTTATCGACGCCGGTGATTTCGGGTCTTATGCCGGCCGGGTGATCGACAGCTATTTGCCGGGCTGCTGGTTGGACAGCGGGCCGTTCGGTTGCCTGGGTTCGGGCCCTGGCTACGCTCTGGCCGCTAAACTGGCCCGGCCCAACCGTCAAGTTGTCCTGCTGCAAGGCGACGGCGCGTTTGGCTTCAGCGGCATGGAATGGGACACCCTGGTTCGGCACAATGTTCCTGTCGTGTCGGTGATTGGCAACAACGGAATCTGGGGTTTAGAGAAACATCCGATGGAAGCGCTGTACGGCTACTCGGTGGTAGCGGAGCTCCGCCAGGGTACTCGCTACGACGAGGTGGTTCGTGCCCTCGGTGGTCACGGCGAGCTGGTGTCAGCGCCTGGTGAGCTTCGGCCCGCACTCGAACGTGCTTTCGTCAGTGGTCTGTCGTCGGTCGTGAATGTGCTGACCGATCCGAGTGTCGCCTACCCTCGCCGGTCCAACCTGGCTTGATCACGCCGGACCGGGCCAGCGAACGTCCGCAGATTGCCAGGGTGTGCGGCGTGTCGGTGTACAGACGAGCTTGCTCGAGGTGGTCGGTGGCTAGCTGTACCGTTAACCTGTGTCTAAGACGCCCCGCACTCAGTTTGGCCGTCTGAGTGGTCGATTTTGGCGGCTACTCGGAGCCAGCACGGACAAGAACCTAAATTTCTCTTTCGCTAAGGTCACTGCTGCGGCGGCTTACCACAAGGAAGCTGCCGATCTAGGCGATGAGCAGCTGCGCAAGGCGTGCGGGTTGCTCAATCTCAACGATCTCGCCGATTCTCGCGACGTCCCCCAGTTCCTTGCCATTGTCCGGGAAGCGTCTGAGCGGTCAACGGGTTTGAGGCCCTTTGATGTACAGTTGCTCGGGGCGCTACGTATGCTTGCTGGTGATGTCATCGAGATGGCCACCGGTGAGGGTAAAACTCTCGCCGGTGCGATTGCGGCGGCCGGATACGCTCTTGCCGGCCGGCATGTGCACGTCGTGACGATCAACGATTATCTGGCCCGCCGTGATGCGGAGTGGATGGGTCCGCTGCTCGAGGCAATAGGCCTGACGGTGGGCTGGATCACCGCGGAGTCAACAAGTGAGGACCGAAAGAGTGCTTACGGCTGCGACGTCACCTACGCCTCGATCAACGAGATCGGCTTTGATGTGCTGCGCGATCAATTGGTGACCGACGTAGACGACCTGGTATCGCCCAATCCTGATGTGGCCCTTATCGACGAAGCCGACTCCGTGCTGGTCGATGAAGCGTTGGTGCCGCTCGTGTTAGCCGGCGCCACGCACCGGGAGAAGCCGCGGTTTGAGATCATCAAGCTGGTCGGCGAGCTGTCCGCCGAATCCGATTACGACACCGACTCCGACAGCCGCAACGTCCATCTGACCGATGTCGGGGCGCGCAAGGTCGAAAAGGCTCTCGGTGGCATCGATCTGTATTCCGAGGAACACGTTGGCACCACGTTGACCGAAGTCAACGTCGCATTGCACGCGCATGTGCTGTTGCAGCGTGACGTGCACTACATTGTCCGAGATGACGCGGTACACCTAATCAATGCTTCCCGCGGTCGCATTGCACAGTTGCAGCGCTGGCCTGACGGCCTGCAGGCCGCGGTCGAGGCGAAGGAGGGCATCAAGACTACCGAGACCGGCGAGGTGCTGGATACCATCACGGTGCAGGCACTGATCAATCGTTACGCCACCGTGTGCGGTATGACCGGCACCGCCCTGGCCGCTGGTGAGCAGCTACGCCAGTTCTACAAGCTCGGTGTGTCACCAATACCGCCGAATACTCCCAACATTCGTGAGGACGTATCAGACCGAGTCTACATCACCGCGGCCGCCAAGAATGACGCGATCGTGGCGCACCTCGCTGAGGTGCACGAAACGGGTCAACCGGTGCTGGTCGGGACTCGCGATGTTGCCGAATCCGAGGAGCTGCACGAGCGACTGCTGCGCCACGGCGTGCCCGCGGTTGTGCTCAACGCTAAAAACGATGCTGAAGAAGCGCTGCTCATCGCGGAGGCCGGCAAATTCGGTGCGGTCACTGTGTCCACCCAGATGGCCGGGCGCGGCACCGATATCCGCCTTGGTGGATCTGACGAAGCCGACCATGACAGGCTTGTCGAGCTAGGTGGGCTGCACGTGGTCGGCACCGGGCGACACCATACCGAGCGATTGGATAACCAGTTGCGTGGCCGGGCCGGGCGCCAGGGCGATCCAGGATCGTCGGTGTTCTTCTCCAGCTGGGAAGACGATGTCGTTGCGGCCAACCTTGACCGCAACAAGTTGCCGATGCAGACCGACGAGGATGGCCGTATTATCAGCTCTAAAACCACCGGTTTGCTTGACCATGCCCAGCGTGTCGCGGAGGGTCGGCTGCTGGACGTGCATGCAAATACCTGGCACTACAACCAGTTGATCGCCCAGCAGCGCGCTATCATCATGGATCGGCGAAACACGTTGCTGAGTAGTGCAACCGCGCGGGAGGAACTCGCGGAGCTGGCACCCAAGCGTTACGAGGAATTGGGTCGGGCACTGCCCAAGGAGGAGGCCGAAGAACAGCTCGAGACGATCTGCCGATTGATCATGTTGTATCACCTCGACCGTGGCTGGGCCGATCATCTGGCGTATCTGGCCGACATTCGTGAAAGCATCCATTTGCGCGCGCTCGGCCGACAAAACCCGCTCGACGAGTTTCATCGGTTGGCAGTCGACGCGTTTGCTTTGCTGGCCGCCAACGCGATCGAGGCGGCCCAGCAGACGTTCGAAACTGCGAATATCCTCGAAGAGAAGCCGGGACTGGATTTGTCCAAACTAGCTCGGCCGACGTCGACGTGGACCTACATGGTCAATGACACCCCGCTATCCGATGACACGCTTTCCCCTCTGAGTCTACCCGGGGTTTTCCACTGAGGTCCGATTGCTTTCGACCCGTTACCCGGACTGTGACGTTGCCGGGCTAAGGTCACCGCTCATGGAATCGGTGCGTCTGCCCAATCGGGTGCTGACAGTGCCCAATTTGCTCAGCGTCGTTCGCCTGGCGCTGATCCCGGTGTTTGTCTACGTTCTGCTGTTCATGCACGCCGACGGCTGGGCGGTGGTGATTCTGGTGTTCAGCGGTGCCTCGGACTGGGCCGACGGCAAGATTGCCCGGCTGTTGGATCAGTATTCGCGGTTGGGTATGTTGCTTGACCCCGCTGTTGATCGGCTGTACATGGTGACGATCCCCGTCGTGTTGGCTTTGAGCGGGATCGTGCCGTGGTGGTTTGTCGTCGCTCTACTGGCACGTGACGTGATACTGACCACAACGCTGCCGTTGCTGTGGAGTCGCGGACTGCTGGCATTACCGGTGACCTATATCGGTAAGGCGGCGACTTTCAGCTTGATGGTCGGCTTTCCATTCGTTCTTCTAGGAACTTGGGACACGTCGTGGAGCCGTGTTCTGGGGGCTTGCGGTTGGGCTTTTCTGATCTGGGGGACCTATGCGTACCTGTGGGCATTTGTACTGTATGCGGTGCAGATGACGATGGTGGTGCGGCGGATGCCCAAGATCAAGCACCAAGCCCATCGGCAGCTTGCGGGAAAAGTCATTGAACATGGCTGAACGTGAGCGACAGCTCGGCGGTTATGACCCGAATGCGGGCTACAACCTCCACGCTGCAGCCTGGCCCAAGAAAGTCCCGGCGCCTTCGCTGCTGCGTGCTCTGTTGTCCGTATATCTCGCTCCCGGCTACTCCCCGGCAGCTGCCGAACGTGGCTGCTCAACCACGCCGCGCGCCCGCGCGTTCACGTGGATCTGGCAAGGGTTGGCAGCGGCCCTGGTTACCACGGTATTTGCTGCCGCGGTTGCACAAGCCCGCTCGGTCGCCTCTGGTGTGCGCGCCGCCCAGCATTTACTGGTGGCAAGCATGCATTCTATCCAGACCGTTTCGGCCAAGCTGGCTCAACAGCGCAGTGTGCTTTCGGCTCAAGTCGACGCTGTGCAGCGGCTCGCGCTCGCACAAAACGCCGAGGGTCAGTGGCTGCTGAACCTCCTCGACGTGCTCAACCTAGCGGCCGCCAGCACACCAATTATCGGGCCTAATTTTAGGGTGAGTTTAACCGAATCGTTTTAGGCCCTAATCTCATTCTTTCCGATGTGTCCAAGCAACGTATAAGGGCAGTCAGCAAATCATTCTGGACCGCTACCTGCAGCTCGTCGTTAACCCGTTGTGGGCGAGCGGCGCTGAGGCAATCCCAGTTGATGACGTACGGATTGGGCCTAATGTGCCGATTCGGCTAGGCCGGTGCAGCGATCCTGATTGACAACGATCCCGCCAGCAGCCCCTAACACCATCCTCGCGGTGGAGCCGCCGCACTCCATGCTGGACGTGTTCGACGACAGCCCCGGTCGTCAGCGTCTTAGGCTGCTGGAAGCCTCCTACGGCTTCGTTATCAGTGTGAACATCGCCGACGGTCTCACGTTGTCCGCTGGAGCGCTCTTAGATGTCAAGTTCGCCAAACAGCAAACAGATTGGGCCCTAGTGAGAAAAGTTCGCGTGAGAAGATTCCCGTCGGGGCAACTCGTAGGGTAATGCGACCATCATGATCGGGTCTCGTAGCGCTTGCGATTGACATCGTACTGGGCCTGGTTTTTGCATCCCAGCGTACTTGAGCTTATCCAACCCGTATTTGCCGATTGCGGTGTTCACTGCGCTCGACGCGGTGTTTGGCGGACCTCGTGCTTATCTTGAGCGGACCTTTGACCCGAAGGTTTTCGTTGTTTTGTTCATATTCAACGTCTTGTTAGCTGCCCTGATCGTCTATGTCGACGATCAGCTGGACGTTGTGAGCAACTATCCACGGCGATACATTGTGGTGCTGGGTATTCGTATCTTTGGCAATGCCGTCGCGCTGCGGCGCAGGCTGTTCGGAGCGTGACACGCGCCGGTGACGATGCAGAGCGAAAGAGCGATATGAAGGAGAGAAGCGGCGCGCCATGGGCGTCACGAAATACCAGCCGACTATCCGCGACAACCTAGCTGGTCGCTGCGCCGGACGGGACTGTCCGGGTCGCTGCGGAGTGGTCGCTCGCGTCTGGCGTTTAGAACGCTAGAGATCCTGTCGTGCTTGCTCTTGGGGATCGCCATTGTCACCCAGGTCGGCCATACCGAGTCCGGTGATTCCTTGAAAACGGCGCGTTCCGCCGACCTTTTGGTACTGCTAGATTCATTACGGCAACGCGAGGCCACGCTGAACACCAAAGTGACCGAACTACAGAACATGTTGAACGCGTTGCAAGTATCAAGCAATATCGATCAGGCCGCCATTCAAAGCGCCCAGGCTCGATTGGTTGTGCTGTCCATCTTGGTTGGTGCCGCCGGCGTTGCCGGGTCGGGTGTCACGTTGACGATCCCGGCTCCGGGGTCGCGCCCGAAGCCATACTTGACGTGATTAGCGAGTTGCGTACTGCCGGCGCCGAGGCAATCGAGATCAATGATGCGCACCAGTCGTTATGGGTTCGGTGTCGATACCTGGGTGGTCGGTGTTCCTGGGTCGCTGACTATCGACAGCAAGGCACTATAGGAGTCCTCGTATTCGATTCTGGTGATTTGCAATTCGCCTATGCTCGCCTCGGCGATGAACATCCCCGTAGCGCGGAGCGCAGCGTCAAATGCGTTGGCCGCGGATGTCGATGCAACAAGTCGATCGAGTGGACGTGACCGCCTTGCGGCCACCAAAATCACACCAATACGCTCAGCCCGTCAAGTCGACCACACACAGAACAGGATTACCGTGAGCGATATCCCGTCCGATCTGCATTACACTGCCGAGCATGAGTGGATTCGGCGCAGTGGCGAAGCTACCGTCCGGGTCGGGCTTACTGACTTTGCGCAGTCGACACTGGGTGATGTGGTGTTCGTCCAGCTGCCAGAAGTAGGCGCTGAGCTAGCGGCGGGCAAATCCTTCGGCGAAGTGGAATCGACGAAATCGGTGTCGGACCTGTATGCACCGGTGTCGGGTACAGTGTCGGCGGTAAACACCGATCTGGAAGGCAGTCCGCAACTAGTGAACTCCGACCCATACGGCGCTGGCTGGCTCCTGGATGTTCACGTCTCCGACGTTGGTGTTTTGGAGTCAGCTATCGCAACGCTGCTTGACGCCGAGACTTATCGCGGCACACTAACCGAATGACGCTTGCTAGGGTGCTTGGCAATCCCATGTGACGATGATGCGGACGCCAGGCGGCTCGAGGAGGAGCTGGGTAATGGGGGTCCGATCTTGCGGTAGTTGGCGAATTGCATACCGCCGCGCGGTACGGTCGACACATGAGCCCTAGACGGCTGTAATCGGTAGTACCAGGTGGAGAACCTAGCGGAAAGCCGGGCGAGTGGCCCGGGTCAGGCAACGCCACAGCGGCTAGTAAGGAGCAGCGGGTGACGGACATGGACTCAAGAAGACAAGAAGACCAGACTTCTGACGAAGTCACCGTGGAGACGACTTCGGTCTTCCGCGCCGACTTCCTTAACGAACTGGACGCTCCAGCACAGGCAGGTGCTGAGAGCGCGGTATCCGGGGTTGAAGGACTTCTTGCGGGCTCGGCGTTGCTGGTCGTCAAACGTGGGCCAAACGCCGGATCGCGCTTTTTGCTTGACCAGGTCATCACCTCCGCCGGCCGACACCCCGACAGCGACATCTTCCTCGATGACGTTACGGTGAGCCGCCGTCATGCCGAATTCCGGTTAGAGGGTAACGAGTTCCACGTCGTCGATGTTGGCAGCCTCAACGGCACCTACGTCAACCGCGAGCCGGTGGATTCTGCGGTATTGGTAAATGGTGACGAAGTGCAGATCGGCAAATTCCGGTTAGTCTTCCTGATCGGTCCCAAGCCGGATGACGACGGGGGAACCGTAGGCAAGTGAGTGCACCCGATAGCCCGGCACTGGTCGGGATGTCGATTGGGGAGGTCTTGGATCTGCTTAGGTCGGATTTCCCCGATGTCACAATTTCCAAGATTCGTTTCCTGGAGGCTGAAGGGCTCGTGACCCCCCAGCGTTCTGCGTCGGGGTACCGGCGGTTCACCGCGTACGATTGTGCACGGCTGCGGTTCATCCTAACTGTACAGCGCGATCATTACTTACCGCTGAAGGTCATCAGGGCGCAGCTGGACGCCCAACCTGATGGTGAGCTGCCACCATTCGGTTCTCCTTACGTCGTACCGCGATTGGTTTCGATGACGGGCAGCTCGGGTGCCGGTGTCGGATCGGGGGTCGGCTCCGACACAGCTGTGGTGTCGTCCGCCGGCATCTGGCTGAGTCGAGAAGACCTCCTGGACCGCTCAGGAGTGGCAGAAGACCTGTTAACCGCACTACTCAAAGCCGGTGTGATCACCACCGGGCCGTGCGGATTTTTCGATGAGCATGCAGTCGTGACCCTCCAATGCGCGCGGGCGCTGTCCGAGTACGGTGTTGAGCCGCGGCATCTGCGAGCCTTCCGGTCAGCGGCTGACCGCCAGTCCGACCTGATCGTCCAAATCGCCGGGCCTATAGTCAAAGCAGGTAAGGCTGGCGCCCGTGACCGCGCTGACGACTTGGTACGTGAGGTTGTTGCGCTCGCCATTACTTTGCATACCTCGTTGATCAAGTCTGCGGTTCGCGGCGTTCTGCACCGCTGAGGATTAGACTTCGTTCGACAGCTTGGTGTTCGGCGGCGTGGCAAGGCACGGTGTCTACCGTGTCGTCGTGCCGAGCGTGAATTGAACACAGCGGTAAGTGCGGAGGGCGGGCAAAGATGGGCGAAGTTCGTGTTGTCGGCATTCGTGTCGAGCAGCCGCAGAACCAGCCGGTGCTATTGCTGCGCGAAGCCAATGGTGACCGGTATCTGCCAATCTGGATCGGCCAATCGGAGGCCGCCGCGATTGCGCTCGAACAGCAAGGCATTGAACCACCCCGTCCGCTTACGCACGATCTGATCAGGGACGTCATTGCCGCGCTTGGGCATTCGCTCAAAGAGGTGCGGATCGTTGATCTGCAGGAAGGCACTTTCTACGCTGATCTGATCTTTGATCACAATATCAAGGTGTCGGCGCGTCCCTCGGACTCGGTGGCGATCGCTTTGCGGGTCGGTGTTCCGATCTACGTCGAGGAGGTCGTGCTTGCCCAGGCCGGCCTGCTGATTCCCGACGAAAATAATGAGGATGCCGGCGGCGCTGTTCGCGAAGACGAGGTAGAGAAGTTCAAGGAGTTTCTCGACAGTGTGTCTCCTGACGATTTCAAAGCGACCTAGCCCAGCGACGATGCGCGCCGTGCAACGGCGTGAGGGTGGGTACGACGCTTGCGCTAACATCACGAATAGGTCTCATATAGCACTGTGATGCGACACGCCTAGCGGATAGTGCTGACAGATATTCGCGACGGTCATACTTTGATGACCCTTCAGGTAGGGCAACTACCGAACAGCGTATGCTTTCTAACACTCGGGCCTGATCAAATATGGCTACCGGGGGGCCAATGACGCAGCTAGTGACCAGAGCGCGATCGGCGAGAGGAACCACCGTGAGCGAGCAGCCACGTCAAGGTCAGCTGGACCTTGCGGACTACCGGGACACCCCGACCGCTACAACCCATGGTGACGTTGGCCTCAATGGCCCCACCGCAGTGAGCGGACCAGTTCAACCCGGACTCTTCCCTGACGACTCCGTGCCTGACGAGTTGGTTGGCTACCGTGGGCCCAGCGCCTGCCAGATCGCCGGAATAACGTACCGCCAGCTGGACTACTGGGCACGGACGTCATTAGTGGTTCCATCGATCCGGGGTGCGGCTGGCTCCGGCAGCCAGCGCCTGTACTCGTTTAAGGACATCCTGGTTCTCAAGATCGTCAAACGATTGCTCGACACCGGTATCTCGTTGCACAACATTCGGGTTGCTGTTGACCATTTACGCCAGCGTGGCGTTCAGGATCTAGCCAACATCACCTTGTTCTCCGACGGTACTACGGTTTATGAGTGTACGTCGGCTGAAGAGGTCGTCGACCTGTTACAAGGCGGGCAGGGCGTGTTCGGTATTGCCGTGTCCGGCGCTATGCGTGAGCTGACCGGCGTGATCGCCGACTTCAGTGGTGAGCGCGCCGATGGTGGCGAGTCGATAGTCGCGCCGGAAGACGAGCTGGCCTCCCGGCGCAAGCATCGCGACCGCAAAATCGGCTAACTCTGCAGCGTAGTCAGCGGCTCCATGTTGTTTACCTTCGCGTGCGACGCGGAGGGTAAAGTTGGATCTGCATCGCCCTCACGCGGGAGAGTTCTGTGACCGCCAGTTACGGACGCCGAAGGAGCAATACCTCTCCGTCAATCTCTCAGGCACCCGGACCGCGCGCGGCCCCGATGCCTCTGGAAAGCGGTGGTCCGTTTATTCGGCTCACCCGCCCATGGGGAAAGCCAACCCCACCGCACGGTGATCGGGTTGTCGAATCTCTCAGGCGCCCGGCTTGGGTGGACGACAGAGGGAGAGGACTGCAACGCGGACGTTGGCGACATCATCAGCGTTGCGCTCTGACCTTACATCAGGCTTACATCAGGAGTCTCCGAGTGTTGGTACCGAACTCATCGAACAAGCAGACCTGCTTTGCAGCCCGGCATATTGGCCCTAACAGTGAGGACGTTGCTGCCATGCTTGCAGTCATTGGCGTCGAATCGCTCGACGACCTGGCAGCCAAGGCGGTTCCTAGCGGCATTCTCGATAATGTAACCGACACAGGTGTTGCACCGGGACTGGACCGGTTGCCGCCGCCGGCTACCGAGTTCGAGGCGCTAGCCGAGCTAGGTGCGCTTGCTCGTTCCAACACTGTTGCCGTATCGATGATCGGTCAGGGCTACTACGACACCCTCACGCCCGCGGTGCTGTCACGCAACATTTTGGAGAACCCAGCCTGGTACACTTCCTACACACCGTACCAACCCGAAATCAGTCAAGGTCGGCTGGAAGCGCTGCTGAATTTCCAGACTCTGGTCAGCGATCTTACTGGCCTGGAGATCGCGAACGCATCGATGCTCGATGAGGGCACCGCAGCAGCCGAGGCCATGACATTGATGTACCGTGCCGCGCGCAGTACGGCGAACTGCCTGGTAGTCGACGTCGATGTGTTAACCCAGACTGCTGCGGTGTTCGCCACTCGGGCCAAACCGTTAGGTATCGACATCGTCGTGGCCGACCTACGCGAAGGACTACCGGACGGTGAGTTCTTCGGCGTCATCACTCAACTGCCCGGAGCCAGCGGCCGGATTACCGACTGGACCGCTTTAATTGCCCAGGCCCACAGCCGCGGCGCATTGGTCGCCGTCGGCGCCGATCTGTTGGCGCTGACGTTGATCACACCACCGGGCGAGATCGGCGCCGATCTCGCATTCGGTACTACTCAAAGGTTTGGTGTGCCAATGGGATTCGGTGGACCGCATGCAGGATACCTCGCCCTCCACACCAAGCATGCCCGTCAGCTGCCGGGTCGGCTGGTCGGTGTTTCCGTCGACAGCGACGGCATACCGGCCTACCGGTTGGCGCTGCAGACCCGCGAACAGCATATCCGCCGCGACAAGGCGACGAGCAACATCTGCACCGCACAGGTGCTGCTGGCGGTGATGGCTGCGATGTACGCCAGCTACCATGGTGCCGAGGGGTTGACCGGTATCGCGCGACGGGTGCACGCGCGGGCACGCGATCTGGCGGCCGGTCTGTCCGCAGCTGGCGTCGAAGTGGTACACCAGGCGTTCTTCGACACCGTGCTAGCCCGGGTAACTGGCCGGGCGGCGCAAATTCAGGGCGCTGCGAAGGAGCGCGGGATCAATGTGTGGCTCGTGGACGGCGACCATGTTTCGGTGGCCTGTGACGAGGCCACCACCGATGAGCACATCATGGCCGTGTTGGCGGCGTTCGCAGCGACGCCGGCGCGGGCGAGCTTCGCCGGACCGGATATCACGACCCGAACCTCGGCGTTCCTGGCGCATCCCGCATTTACCCGGTACCGCACCGAAACTTCGATGATGCGGTACTTGCGTGCCCTGGCGGATAAGGATATCGCTTTGGACCGCAGCATGATTCCGCTCGGTTCGTGCACGATGAAGCTCAACTCCGCCGCCGAGATGGAGTCGATTACCTGGCAGGAATTCACGCGCCAGCATCCGTTCGCGCCAATATCAGACACTCCCGGGCTGCGTCGTCTCATCAGCGACTTGGAGAGCTGGCTGGTGCAGATCACCGGCTACGATGCGGTTTCCTTGCAGCCCAACGCGGGCTCTCAGGGGGAGTACGCTGGTCTTTTGGCGATTCATGACTACCACGCCAGCCGAGGAGAACCGCACCGCGACATCTGTCTGATTCCGTCAAGCGCGCATGGCACCAACGCCGCATCGGCGGCGTTGGTCGGTATGCGCGTGGTTGTGGTGGGCTGCCACGACAACGGTGACGTTGATCTTGACGATCTACGTACCAAGGTCAGCGAGCATGCCAACCGGCTGTCCGTGTTGATGATCACCTATCCGTCCACGCACGGCGTCTATGAGCACGACATTGCCGAGATCTGCGCGGCGGTGCACGACGCTGGCGGTCAGGTTTATGTCGATGGGGCCAACCTCAACGCACTGGTCGGCCTGGCCCGGCCGGGCAAGTTCGGCGGCGACGTTAGCCACCTGAACCTGCATAAAACGTTCTGCATACCGCACGGCGGCGGCGGACCAGGAGTCGGGCCGTTGGCGGTTCGTTCGCACTTGGCATCGTTTCTTCCGGGTCACCCCTTTGCTCCCGAACTGCCGCAAGGTAAGCCGGTGTCGTCGGCGCCGTACGGGTCCGCCTCGATTCTGCCGATCACGTGGGCCTATATCAGGATGATGGGCGCCGACGGTCTGCGAACGGCATCGCTGACCGCAATCGCCTCGGCCAACTACATAGCCCGTCGGCTCGACGAGTATTTTCCGGTGCTGTACACCGGCCAGAACGGAATGGTCGCCCACGAGTGTATCCTGGACCTGCGGCCGATCACCAAGTCGGTTGGTGTTACTGTCGAGGATGTTGCTAAACGCTTGGCGGACTATGGTTTTCACGCTCCCACGATGAGTTTCCCGGTGCCTGGAACGCTGATGGTGGAGCCCACCGAGAGTGAGAGCCTGGCCGAAATCGATGCATTCTGCGAAGCCATGATCGCCATCCGTGGCGAGATCGCCCGCGTCGGTGCAGGGGAGTGGTCTGTTGAGGACAACCCACTACGTGGCGCACCGCACACCGCTGAGTGCCTGCTGGCCTCCGACTGGGATCATCCGTATACTCGAGAAGAGGCCGCCTATCCGCTCGGCAAAGCGTTCCGGCCGAAGGTGTGGCCGCCGGTGCGTCGTATCGACGGCGCCTACGGCGACCGCAATTTGGTGTGCTCGTGCCCACCGGTGGAGGCGTTCGTCTGAGTCGGTCCAGAACCGTCAGCCGAAGCGCTCGATGATTGTCGCGGTGATCACTGCGGACTCATCCTCCTGGATGAAATGCTTGGCAATGGGCATGTTCGACCAGGATGTGATTCAGGAATGTCTCGCGCATTCGTGACAGCTTAGGGCCGAGTCTGAAGGCAAAATCCTTCATGTCCCATACAAACAGGACGAGTTTGGCACCGCGTTTGGTTGACACTTTTACACCTGCCGTGCCCGCGGCGGATGGGCGGACAGGATCTACTTGGGCATTTCGGCTATGCTCAACCGTGCCGCGGTGTTGGGTTACACTGCCCAGTAGCGTGCCATCACCGCGGTGATAGGTCGGCGTTCTGTTCTGGCGGGGATCAGTTGCTCGACAAAGGAATTTCGTTGCAGGGTCGGGTGGGATGGCATCGGTAGGCGGTACACTACCCTGTTGACGGCCGTTGTTGTCTACGTGTTTGCCGGCCAAAACCAGGTATTGCCTAAAATGATTCCGCGCACCCGGTTAGTACGCTCGACCGCGACCGCCATGCCGATCGGTTCCACTCCAGTTCTGGTTCATCGTCAGATAGTTGTCTGCAGTCTTGGTTCAGGTGAATAACCAACTCATCCACCACTTGGGCGTGTTCGTGGATTTTGTAGCTGAATCTCGCGGGACGCTTAGAGAACCCGAAACCGAGATAATCGGGTGCGATGTGCGATGAAGTTAAACCGGTCACGCAATGCGACCACAATGTTGTGGGTACCCGAAGCTCCAGGTGGGATTGGCGTGGCACAACAACGTTGGGCCGGACCATCTCCATCGTCGATGTAGTGGATACACCCTCGCGAGCTGTCGAAACAGCGCGATGGAAATAGATACAGCTGGGGGTCTAGAATGTATTCAGCGTTCATCGCGTTCCTTACCGCGTAGACGAGCTCAGCTCAAGAATGTATCGATCGCGGTAGCGAGGTCAAGAGAGGCTGACGTCGACAAGTTCTGGTAGCTTCCGCCGCTGATCTGGGCGACAGCTTTCCAGGTTGCCTGGTCGGGGTCGGTCCCGAAGTCGATGACATTTACCGCTATCGGTTTAGCTGGGTCGGTGCTAGTGCGGATGAAATCCTGCAGACCCGCCCCGTCCAGGGTTTGGTCGGTGTGCGGTCCAGCAGTGATCACCAATACCGAATTCGTTTGTCCGGCATGGTAATTGGCTAGCATCTCCTGGTAGATCATTCGTAGCGTGGTAAATGACACTGCACCGCCGTTGGATGAATACTGCTTGTCCAGCGCAGCCGTCAGAGCTGCCGAGCGGGGTTGGCCGTTGACCGGTTCGGTTAGCTGACCTGTTGTCACCTCCGTTCGACCCTTGTGGCCGTCGAATGTCCACAGGCCCATGACCGAGGTGGGCGACATCGCATTGATCTTGTCGCCGAGGGCCGCTATGACGTTGGCCAACCGGGTTTTGCCGCCTTCCTTGGTGGGCATCGACTGGTCTAGCATGATAGTTGCTGCCACCCCGCTAGACGGCTGGATCATCGCTTCGACCAGCGTGGCGCGCATCCCGTCGTCACCTATCGAGACGGTGGAAGGCACCGCCGCGAAACTGGTAACGGAACTGCTCGGCGGTGTGATGCCGTTAACTCGAAAACCAGCTTTAGCGAGCTTCGCCAGTTGGTCGGGTTTTTGCACGAACCGAGCAAACTCACTGGCCGCCGCGGCTTGCTCCTGTGTCAGCCACGAGCCGTTGAGCAGCACCGCGGGATAGTCAGCAATCGGCGCAGGACCGTGCGGTAGCCAGGATCCCAAAGTGTTCTTGGCGTCTGACAATGACTGGCCGCGCTGGAATAGCTGTTGCTCGGTGGTGATCACAGCGTGCACCGGTGCAGTTGCTATGTCACCGGGTTTGAGCAGTGTGCTCATCGCTTCTGCCCAGGTGTTGTCGGCAAGTTTGGGTTGAGCGCTCATTAGAGTGTGCACTGCTCCCACGCCCTGTGTTGCAGGTGCACCAGCAGGTACCGACGCAGCCGCTATCGCCTCGCCGGCTAAAAACGTGGCGTCGCTGTTGCCGTTCATCGGCAAGGCCAGCCGGAGTGATCCCCAGGCCGGCAGGTTCAAATCAGCCAAGGAGTTCGGATTGGTTTGCAGGCTGGGCAGTGCTGCCCAGTCTTTGTTGATGAGGGCCTGCTCGAATTCTGGCCGAACCGCCAGCAGCACTGGCGACGTCACCAGCGAATGGCTTTCGCTGATTGTCTTCTGACCTGCGGTCACGGCGAGTCGTGCTGCGGAGATCGAACTGCCCGGGATCCATAGCGCCGGCTTGTCCCCTAAGTCAGCCGGCCACTTGTCGTTGAAACCGGTGAGCGCTGCCTCCGAGCCGACGGGTTTGACAGTCACCGTCATGCAATGGTCGCCCACCGGCCGGGCGGATGCGTTGTAACTTTGGGCGAACTCTTGCAGGTAATCGGCGATCGACGGATCTGCGACAACAGCGACCGTCTGGTGACCACCTACGCAGCGTGCGGCTGCCTGGTGCTTGCGATTGTCCAAGATATGGCCGAGGAAACTCCACATGATCACCGCGCCCACCAGCACCACGACCGCGGCAAGGGTCGCGATCACGCCGATGCTGACCCCTCGTCGTCCGCCGTCACTGCGGTGTCCGCCTTGCCATTTGTCGACGCTACGGTGGCTAGCTCTGAATAGGTGCGACAGGCCGGTCGGTACCTGTGCGCTAGTCGATGAGCCTGCAGGTGGGGGCGGAAAGTCTGGGTAGTCGTCGGCTGCGCCAGCGGCAAAAGGGTCCTCGTTGCGGTCTTCGGCCCAGTAACTCTGGTAATCGATGGTTTCGTCGAGAGTCTGGGGTGCGGAGTCAGCCGGATGCTCTGCTCCGTGCGGGTAGCTCTGGTCGTTCGGCGAGTCGATAGCCGCTGGTTCAAAAGCATGCTCTGGGTAACCCATCCTGCCTTGGTAGCCGTGATCTATCTCGTCGCCCTGATCCGGCCCGAATGCAGCGAATTGGTCAGATGGCTGATCCATGGAATCCTCAGGGCCGGGCATGCTGTGCCTACCCATACCGGTAATCCGCTGCCTTTCTGTTGATCCGTGTCTGATCTGCTTTGAACTCGGCGCCGAGTCTAGTCATCGACCACATCACCGTATGTTGAGCCGGCACAAGGCAGCGGTTCTATCTAGATGGACCTGCTTCTGTCCCTCGCCGCTGTGCGGCTGGTAGTGCCTTCACAGCTGACCGCAAGCAGGTCGCATCGTCACCGGTTCTGTGCCTTGAATTCGCGACGACGGCGATGCAGGATCAGCTCTGTATAGCCGTTGGGCTGTTGCGCGCCGGACAGTATCAGTTCCTGCGCCGCCAGGAACGCAATACTGTCGTCGAAGTTGGGCGCCATCGGGCGATATACCGGGTCGTCGGCATTTTGCTGATCGACCAACGGGGCCATCCGTTCCAAGCTAGCCCGCACATCCTCGCTGGTGATTACGCCATGGCGCAGCCAGTTGGCCAGCAACTGGCTCGAAATCCGTAGGGTGGCGCGATCCTCCATGAGTGCCACATTGTGGATATCGGGCACCTTCGAGCAACCGATACCCTGGTCTACCCAGCGCACCACATAACCGAGGATGGACTGACAGTCATTATCGACCTCCTCGCGGATCTCCTCGGGGGCCCAGGCCAGTTCCTTGGCCAACGGAATTGTCAACAGCTGGTCAACGGTGGCACGTCTCTGGCCAGCCAGTTCTTGTTGCACGGCAGCCACGTCGACCTGGTGGTAGTGCATCGCATGCAGCGTGGCCGCGGTGGGCGAGGGCACCCATGCGGTGGTAGCGCCCGCCTTAGGCTGGCCGATCTTCTGCTCGATCATATCAGCCATCAGTTCGGTCATTGCCCACATACCCTTGCCGATCTGTGCTTTGCACTTGAAGCCCGCGGCTAGCCCGATGTCAACATTGGCGTCTTCGTAGGCCTTGATCCAGGTGCTGTTTTTCATCGCACCCTTACGAATCATCGGACCGGCCTCCATCGAGGTGTGGATCTCGTCGCCGGTGCGGTCCAAGAAGCCAGTGTTGATGAACACGACCCGATCTGCGGCGGCCTTGATGCACGCCTTCAAATTTAGTGTCGTACGCCGCTCCTCGTCCATGATGCCGACCTTCAAGGTGCCCTGCGGCAACCCCAGCACGTCTTCGACGCGGCTGAACAGCTCGCAGGTGAACGCAACCTCCGCGGGACCGTGCATTTTCGGTTTGACGATGTAGATGGAACCGGTGCGGCTATTGGTCAGTGGGCCATTAGCTTTGCCGGTTTTGAGTCCGTGGATTGCGGCCAGACTGGTGAACACTGCATCTATAATGCCTTCGAACACTTCTTTGTCCTGGCCGTCACTTCCGTCCACGAGAATCGCGTCGCTGGTCATCAGATGGCCCACGTTGCGTACGAACAACAGGCTGCGCCCGGGCAGGGTCAATTCACCGCCGTCGGGCGTGGTGTAGCTGCGGTCGGCGTTGAGCACACGGGTGAAGGTCTTGCCGTCCTTGTTGACTTCCTCGGTTAAGTCACCTTTGTTCAGGCCGAGCCAGTTGTGGTAGCCGAGTACTTTGTCGTTGGCGTCGACGGCCGTGACTGAGTCCTCGAAGTCCATGATCGTGGTGATGGCCGATTCCAGGATCACGTCCTTGATGCCGACGGGGTCGGTCTTGCCTATCGGTGACTCCGGGTCGATCAGGATTTCGATGTGCAGACCGTGATTGGCTAGCAGCACCGACCAGTTGGGAGACCCCAACTCGCCGCTGTAGCCGACAAACTTTTCGGGACTGGCCAATCCGGTGGAATTCGCGCCGATGGCTATCTGAAGTTGGCCGTCTACGATGCTCACTCCCGTAGCGTTAATCCATGAATCAGATGCCAGCGGGACGGCCTGATCCATAAACTTGCGTGCGTAGGCAATCACCTTGTCTCCGCGAACCTTGTTGTACCCAGAGCCCTTTTCGGCTCCGTCGGTTTCCGGTATGGCGTCGGTGCCATATAGGGCGTCGTAGAGGGAGCCCCAGCGGGCGTTGGCGGCGTTGAGCGCGAACCGTGCGTTAAGTACCGGCACCACCAGCTGTGGGCCGGCGGTCGTGGTGATCTCGTCGTCCACTCCTGAGGTGGTGATGGTGAAGTCATCGGGTTCAGGCAGCAGGTAGCCGATATCGATGAGGAACTGCCGATAAGCATCCACGTCGAATGGCTCGATCACACGATGGCGGTGCCATTTGTCAATCTGGGCCTGCAGCTCATCGCGGGAGTTCAGCAAACTCTGGTTTTGTGGAGTGAGGTCGGTGACAACCTTGGCGACGCCCGACCAGAAGCTGTTCGGGTCGATGTCGGTGCCAGGCAGGGCTTCGTTGTTGACGAAGTCGTAAAGCACACGGGCGACGCGCAAATTCCCCGCCGACACGCGATCAGTCATGGTTCTCCTCCAGTATTGGGCTTACTGGCCCCAACGGTCCCCGATATGGCTCTCATGGGCTACGTGCATAAGCCTACCGGCCAATAGCCTGACGAGCGTATTCCGGGCCGACTCGCAACAGCAGGTCAACAGCTTCATCGGTCGGTCCTACGCTTGGTTTTGCGAAACGTGTGCCGGTAAAACACCTACCGACTAGTAGGCGTAGCCGTTAAAGCTCATAATGGGCTACTGGCGGCTCTACCCGGTGCTTAGTTTCAGTGTGTCCCGTCGTGCATGGTGCCGACCAGATCGGCTACGTAGATCCGTCATAGCCACGCAATAGCCACGCACGGAACTACCTCGCCATCACCGGCAATCACCGGTGCCAGATGGCTGTTTCTGCGACGCATCTGCGACAAGGCGTCGGCCAACGGCAGTGATTCGGGCACCTCGGGCAGTGGACATAAGAGTGCCAGCTCGATCACGGTCTGCGGATAGTCGCCGAGCGTCAACACATTTTTGATGTGGAGATGTCCTACGAACTCGCCGTCGATATCAGCAACCGGAAACCGGGAATAGCCAATTTGGGGCTAGGGCCTGTTCGACCGCGCCAACAGTTGAGCCACAGCCGGCTGCCGCCACCGGCACTGCCCGGATATCGGCCAGCGGCCGTGCAACATCGGCGACCACCCTGGTGCGAATCTGCAGCGCTCGCGTCAGCCGTTTGTGTTCTTCTTGATCCAGCAGACCCTCTTATACCGATTCGGAAATCATCTCGCTGAGCTCGGCTGTGGGAACAGTAATGTTGAGTTCGTCTTTCGGCTCCACGCCCAGCCCGCGCAATACCGCGTTGGCGCATGTGTTGTAGAGGACGATGAACGGTCGGGCAGCACGCACGTAGATCAGGTAGGGCGGTACCAACAACATGCTGTTCGTTCCGGACCGGCCAGGGCGATGTTCTTGGGTACAATCTCGCCAAACAGCACATGCAGAGCCACCACCAGCGCCAACGCAATCACCAGCGACAGCGTGTGCAGCAGCGGTGGCGACGTACTGGTCAGCTGACACGACGTCCGCAACAGATTGGCCGCTGTCGCCTCGCTAATCTTGCCGAGCAGGATCGAGGTCACGGTGACACCAAGTTGAGTGCCTGCCAGCATCGGCGAGAGCTGTTCGCTGGCTCGGATCACGGTGATTGCGCTCGTTCTGCCCTGTTCGGCCAACGCTTAAAGGTGGTCGCGACGGGCCGAGATCAGCGAGAAGTCCGCGCCGACGAAAACGCGTTGATGCCGATCGGCACGATAGCCACCAGCAGTACCAGAATGTTTTGCATTAGCCCGGTCTTCTGCTGGATTTGTGATGATCACCCGGGTGACTGCCCCACTTGGTCAGCACAAGGTCAGCACAAGCAGGTCGATCCGATGGCCGTCCTATGTGGACCACGGTCGCTTGCCAACACGCCGAGGCATCTGACGGGCCATTTGCGTTTAAGGAGGTCAGCTCTAACGTTTCCCTAACTGCCGGAATGTGACCGGGCTCCCCGGAGCACAAGTCCGCCAATTGTTTCGTATGATCCTTTCAGAGGTTCTATACTCGGTGGCGCTGGTCAGCTCGTCAATACGCAGCAAAACCCCATACTTGCCAGTCGCCACCACGTCTGGCGTGACGTCGGCACGTTCGTCGCGGACATCGCCCGCGATCTCTTCAATCAAATCCTCGACAGTTACCTAATACTAGCAGTGCCGCCGTATTCGTCGACAACCAGCGCAGTCTGCAGACCACCTGCACGGATATGTGCCATCACCGCATCGCCGTCCAGCGTTGACGGCACCACCGTGACCAGCTTTGCGACTGTGGTCAACAGCGTGCTGGCGCTATCGGTGGATGGAATTTCGAAAACCGGCTTTACGTGTATAATACCAACGGTTGCGTCGAGGTCACCGTCGACAATTGGAAAGCACGAGAACCCGGATGCGGCGGCGATCGCAACCGGGTCGGTGACGGTGTGGTCGGTTTGCAGCGCCACGATTTTGGACCGGGGGGGGGTGTCATCAAATTCCGCAGCATTCCGGGTGCCGAACTGCAAAGATCGTCTCACCAGCGACGCCGTGGCTGCGTCCAGGGCGCCGTTGCGCGCCGAAGTCCGCACCAGTGATAGCAGTTCCTGCGGTGAGCGGGTCGACCGCAGCTCCTCGGCCGGTTCGATGCCCAAGGCTGAGCACAATGCAGTTCGCCGCCCAGTTGGTCAATCGGATGATTGGGGTGAGCAGCAGCTGCAAGCCCACGACAGCGCGGGCGGTGTTAAGCGGACGCGCAACGGCGATATACTTCGGTACCAGCTCGCCGAAAACCGTTGACACCGACGTTACTATCACCAACACCAAGTAAGGTGGTGATCCAGTAGACCACTCGGTCAGGTATTCCGATCGCGTCTAACGCCGGATGCGGTAGGTCGGCCATCATCGGATCGGTCAGGTAGCCTATTGCTAAAGTGGTGATCGAGATAACCAACTGAGCCCCTGAAAGCTGGAACGACAACTTATGGTGGGCGTGCCGAATACAGCGATCTTGGCGGGTACCGTCGCGAGCATTGGCCTCGACCGTGCTGCGGTTCAGGGCGGTCAACGAGAATTCCGCTGCGACGAACATCGTGTTGTCGAAAATGAGCAACTCGATGGCCAACAAGTTGCTCACGGTTCACGGTGACGGCCATGTTCATGACATGCTTGGTCTTCGCTATGCTGGAGGAGCCGACAACGATGCGAAAGATGCGGGGCCGCTCACCCCGGGAGCCAACGGTTTCAACCGGTGCCTGCGGCACGTCGTCCCTTTCGCTCTTCGACGGTTTGGGCCACCTAGCAATGCACTGCTGCACGGCCTGAAATCCAGCAGTTCACATCTTAGCGACTTTTGCCAAGGTCAGGTGTCACCACCCCGAGGGCAGCGGATGGCCCTCGGCAAAACCCGCTGCCGACTGCACCCCGACGATAGCCTTTTCATGCAGCTCCGCCAGGGTTGACGCGCCAACATAGGTGCAGGTGCTGCGCACACCGGAGGTGATGTGATCGATCAGGTCTTCGACACCACCGTGGTCGGGATCCAGCTCCATCCGCGAGGTCGAGATGCCTTCCTCGAATAACGCCTTGCGAGCGCGATCGAATGGGCTGTCGGCGACGGTGCGGGCGACCACCGCTCGCTTGGACGCCATGCCATAGTTTTCCTTGTACGGTTGGTTGTCGCGGTCCCGCATGAAGTCCCCGGGTGATTCGTAAGTGCCGGCGAACCACGACCCGATCATCACGTTCGATGCCCCTGCGGCCAACGCCAGCGCCACGTCACGCGGATGGCGGACACCGCCATCCGCCCACACGTTCCTATTGAGCTGCCTTGCGGCAGAAGCACATTCGAGCACAGCCGAGAATTGCGGTCGACCAACACCGGTCATCATCCGAGTTGTGCACATTGCTCCCGGGCCGACACCGACCTTGACGATGGTTGCCCCGGCGTTGAGTAGCTCGCGGGTACCTTCGGCCGACACCACGTTGCCTGCGACTAACGGCACACCCAAGTTCAGCGATGCGACGCATCTGATCGTCTCGAGTGTCTTGACTTGGTATCCGTGTGCGGTGTCGACGACCAGCACATCGACGCCTGCCTCGGCGAGAGATTGGGCCTTGTCGGCTACATCGCCGTTTATGCCGACGGCAGCACCGACGCGGAGCCGTCCGCGGGCGTCGGTGGCTGGGGTGTAGATGCTGGCGCGAATCGCTCCGGTGCGGGTCAGTACTCCGGCCAGCGTGCCGTCGGCGTTAGTCAGCACCGCGACGTCGATCGGGGCATGTTCGAGCAGGTCGAAGATCTTGCGTGGATCGGTGCCCACCGGGGCGGTCACAAAGTCGGTCGTAGCGACATCCCTTACCCGAGTGAAGCGGTCCACACCTAGGCAGGACGATTCGTGCACCAGACCAATTGGGCGACCTTCGAAGGCTACCACCGCAACACCGTGCGCGCGCTTGTGGATCAGTGTGGTCGCGTCGGACACCGAATCGTTAGGTGTCAGTAACACCGGGGTGTCGATAACTAGATCACGGCTCTTGACGAATTCCACTGTCTGCTGCACTGCTGCAATCGGCAGATCCTGCGGCAGGATCACCAGGCCGCCCCGGCGTGCCACCGTCTCTGCCATCCGTTGCCCAGCCACCGTCGTCATGTTGGCGACCACCACAGGAATAGTGGTGCCGGAGCCGTCATAGGTTGACAAATCTACGTCGAATCGCGACGCAACATCTGACCGGTGTGGCACGATGAAAACGTCTTTATATGTCAGGTCAAATCCGGGCTGGTGCCCGTCCAGAAACCTCATCGCTCTCGCTTCACTTTAAAAATATTTTGATACAGATATAGCGGGAAGCCACTGGATGCCTCTTAGCTTGGCCAACTAAACTGTGATTTCGCTGCGGTCTTCGCTCCATAGTGTGTGAAATTTGCCCCGCGCGTCGACGCGTCCGTAGCTGTGCGCCCCGAAAAAGTCACGTTGAGCCTGGATCAGTGCGGCCGGCAGTCGCTCGGTGCGCAGTGCGTCGTAGTACGACAACGCGGACGAGAAGCCGGGATTTGGGATACCTAGCTGAGTAGCTGTGGACACCACACGCCGCCAACTATCAATCGCCGATTCGACAGCACTGCGGAAATACGGGGCAACGATCAGGCTAGCCAAGTTGGGGGCGGCGTCGAAAGCATCCTTGATGCGGTTGAGAAACTTCGCACGTATGATACAGCCACCGCGCCAGATGGTCGCCAAGTCACTCGGTGTTATGTTCCAGCCGAATTCGGTGCTACCGGTCTGGATGTGATTGAAACCCTGCGCGTAGGCCACAATCTTGGAGGCATACAGGGCCTGGCGGACGTCTTCGATGAATGTCTCGCGATCTGTGGGTTTGTTGCCCAACTTGCCGGAGGCCAGCCCGATGGCGGCCTTGCGTTGCGGCACCGAACCCGACAGCGCACGCGCGAACACCGCCTCGGCTATTCCGGTTATCGGCACGCCCAAGTCCAGGGCGGACTGTACAGTCCACCGGCCGGTACCCTTTTGTTCGGCCTCATCGAGGATGACATCGACGAGCGGTTTGCCGGTCTTGATATCGTTCTGGCGCAGCACTTCAGCGGTGATTTCTACCAAGTAGCTGTTCAGATCGCCCTTGTTCCACTCGGTAAACACGTCAGCGATCTGCGGTGCACTCATGTCCAGCCCGTCGCGTAGCAGCTGGTAGGCCTCGCCAATGAGCTGCATGTCGGAGTACTCGATGCCGTTGTGGACCATTTTGACGAAGTGGCCCGACCCGCTCGGCCCGATGTGGGTGCAACATGACACCCCGTCGACGTGCGCGGCGATCTCCTCAAGCAGCGGGCCTAGCGAAGTATACGATTCGGCAGGCCCGCCGGGCATGATCGACGGTCCGTTCAGTGCACCCTCTTCGCCGCCGGAGATCCCGGCGTCGACGAAGTGCAGGCCACGCTCGCGCATTGCTTTCTCGCGGCGAATGGTATCGGTGAACAGCGAATTGCCGCCGTCTATGATGATGTCGCCGGGCTCCATGACGTCGGCGAGTTCGTTGATGACAGCATCGGTGGCGTCACCGGCTTTGACCATGATCAGCACCCGTCGTGGAGTCTGTAGTGCGGCAAGGAACTCGGGGACCGTTTCGGTGCGCACGAAATTCCCTTCGGATCTGTACTCTTTGAGCAGTGCGTCGGTCTTGGCGATTGATCGATTGTGCAACGCCACGGTATAGCCGTGTCGGGCGAAATTCCGGGCGATATTCGAACCCATCACGGCTAGCCCGGTTACGCCGATTTGCGCAATGGCCGTCTTCGATTCTGGCGAGCTCATGTCCTTCATCTCCTTAGGCCTCTCAGGTGGGAGAACTTGTGCGGCAAATTGTCGCCAGCGCTATTCCGACACACTGTGGCAAGCGTACTTGTGGTCATCCGTAAAGTGTTTCGCGCAGTGCTTGCCGCTAGACCGGGGTTAAATATTGAACCGGGTTAGATATTGAACAGCCGTTGCAGCTCTGTCAGCCACGGTACGACTAGCGCGACAGTGGGCACTACCAATAAGACTGTCGCGGCCAAATATGCAGCCGCGGACAACACCGCGCTGTTACCTCGCCCCGACAGTCGGCGTACGCGCAGCACGGTGGTGGTGCCGCCCGCGGCTAGCGCGCCTGACGGCGCCTGACCGGACGCGCAAGCAACCAGTGCCCGGGCGAGGGGAGTGCGTCCCACAGCACGTACCGCGGCGTCATCGGCTAGCAGCTCAACGAGTAGCCGCACCGCACTCAGCGCGGCGGAGCTACGGACCAGCCGTGGAAAGGCTGCATGTACTGCGGTGAATGCCTCCAAAACCAAGTCGTGCCGGGCACGCAGATGAGCCCGTTCGTGGGTGAGGATCGCCGTGACTTCTGCATCGTTCAGCTTGGTCAGCGTCCCTTCGCTGACCACTACTCGGCTACGCATGCCCGGTAGACAGTAGGCGAGCGGTTGCGATACATCTAAGATCCTAAGGTCGCGCGCGCGGGCGCACGGCTGCGTGAGGGCCGCGTCGTGTCCGACCCCGACCAGGTCGACCACCATGCGGTGGTGGGCCCGCCGCCGCCGCGTGGCGATGGCTACTCGCACTATCGCAACGATCAGCCGTGCACCGACTAGCACTGTCAGCGCGAAGGCGGCGACGTATGCCGCCCACAGTGGCCAACCGAGTCGACCGGCGGCGCCGATAATGCTGGCAGTTAGCCGCCCGTCCGGGCCGGGCATGAGCACCCGACTGGCGATCGCAATGCCGGCGCTGAACGTCGAAAGCACCGCGGCCAGAGCAATGGTCTGCCACAACACCATCGCGGCGCGTGGAGCGCGCAACGGCCATGTCGAACGTGCTACTAATACCGGTGTGGGGCCGACCAGCAGCACCGCGAGGATGGTAAAGGCCAGCGCGGACACGTTGCTAGCCTCCCTCAGTCATCCGCTGGAGTGCCAGCAGATGACGGACATGGCGTTGATGTGCTTCCAAGTCTGCAAGTGCGCGTCGCAGCGCGTCTGCCTCGTCGGCCCCGACCCGCTCGACGAAGTGCACCAGCGCGGCTTGTCTGCTGTCGGAATCCTCGGCCTGGGCTAGTGCGTCGACCATTAAGCCAGCTACCAGTTCGTCCCGGCCGTGCACTGGCGCGTATTGGTGGGCCCGGTTGTTGCGGATCTGCGAGACCATATTCTTCTTAGCCAATCGCTGCAGCACGGTCATCACAGTCGTGTAGGCGAGGTCGCGTCGTGCTGACAACGCTTCATGGACCTGACGAACTGTTTGGGGTTCTTGTGTGGACCATAAATGATCCATCACGGCACGTTCTAGATCCCCCAGCCGCGTCAGCTTGGCCATAATTCGTTCATCTCCTGAGTATTGAAACCAACGTACTCCGTATTAACTACCGAGTATTAACTACCGATCGTCGTATCTAAGTCGGCTGCCGCCAGCTGGGCGGCAGCCGACAGATGTGATTTAGTAGATCAACTGCTTGGCATTCTATGTGACCCTGATCACAGCGACCATCGTTGAGGTCCATCGCCGCGACTCAAATCCAACTTTTGCTAAATTAGGGGAACCCCTGCCTATATATTTTTGGCTGGTTGAGTCGCATCGACCGCGCTAGTGTCCTGAGGGCTGCCGTGACCCTCGGTTTATTCGTTCATTATCTGCCTAAACAACTTCATAGCATCTGTCGGTTGTGCCTTGACGGGCATACGCGCTATAAGTGGATCCAGCGATGGTGTAGACACGAGAACGTGCAACCGCAAGACACGGGTCGGTATTCCGAAAAGTTCGAGCACTACCGCAACCATTTGATAGCGCGTTGGGACTGCAGTTCACCGAATTTAGCCCCGATGACGTCCAGGCTCTTGCAGCCTGATAGGCCTCGTGTCCGGCGGTATCTACTGCTCGATCGTACGAAAGTATGGTTTAGCATGGCGGCCTACACCTGGCTCAATAGTTGCGGCAGCGGCGAAAATGTCGTGGGTGTCAACCAATACAACAACACTGACTTCCTTCGCTCCATCGGCTCCAGGATGGTGTACATGGCTGATCCATCGTGTCTGGTGTCAGCAGCTACGGCCAGTCACATTCACCGACGATACCCAATGCGAGGGTGACTCGCGGCCAGGTGCGTCTCCAGGAGCTGTCCAGCGATAGCCAAGCTTGGTTGCCCACAGCTTAATCAGGGGGACAGGTTAACTGTCTCGCTCGCCCGCATGGTGGTCTTGTGAGCCGCCGCTGTACCCTGCGCTTCGGCAGTAAGCTCCGCCAGCTGTTCGAGCCGCGTTCGCGCGAAAGCTTGCTGGTCGGTAATGGTCAGCTGGCCCCGCCGAGTGCTCAAAAAAGTCACCGTCCACGACAACAATGTGGTGATTTTGGTTTTGAAGCCGATTAAGTACATCAGATGCAGCACTAACCACATCAGCCAGGCAATAAAGCCACTGAACTCCAGCGGACCGATTTTGGCTACCGCGGAAAACCGCGACACTGTGGCCATGGAGCCCTTGTCGCAGTACTGGAACGGTTCGCGTTCGGCTGGGTCGGCCTCGCCGAGTTCAGTCTTAATGTTGTTTGCTACGTACTTAGCACCCTGAATCGCACCCTGCGCAACTCCCGGCACTCCGTCGACGGCGGCCATGTCACCGACCACGAACACGTTCCGATATCCAGGGATGGATAGATCGGGCAGCACTTTCACCCGGCCAGCCCGGTCGAGTTCGACCAAGGATTGCTCGGCAAGGTCTCTTCCCAGCCGGCTTGCTGAAACCCCCGCCGACCACACCTTGCAAGCCGATTCGATGCGCCGGACCGTGCCATCGGGGTCTTGGACCGTAATGCCATTGCGGTCCACATCTGTGACCATTGCACTCAGCTGGATCTCTACGCCCATCTTCTGCAATCGAGCGGCCGCACGCTGACCCAGTTTTTCGCCCATCGGCGGCAACACCGCGGGGGCAGCGTCGAGCAGAACTACCCGGGCCTTGGTTGAGTCGATGTGACGGAAGGCGCCTTTCAACGTATGATCGGCCAATTCGGCGATTTGTCCAGCCATCTCGACACCGGTGGGGCCGGCTCCGACCACAGTGAATGTTAGCAGCTTCTCTCGCCGTTCCGGATCGTTTGACCGTTCGGCCTGCTCGAAGGCGCTCAAAATCCGTCCACGCAACTCCAGCGCGTCATCAATTGACTTCATACCGGGTGCGAATTCAGCGAATTGGTCATTCCCGAAGTACGACTGGCCAGCTCCGGCGGCGACAATAAGGCTGTCATAGAGCGTTTCATAGGTGTGACCGAGTAACTCCGACACGACGCACTGGTTAGCCAAGTCAATGTGGGTGACATTGCCCAGTAGCACTTGGATGTTGCGCTGCTTACGCAAGACGACTCGGGTCGGCGGCGCGATTTCCCCCTCGGAAATGATTCCGGTGGCTACCTGGTACAGCAATGGCTGGAACAGGTGATGGGTGGTGCGGGCGATTAACTTAATGTCGACGTTGGCCCCTTTGAGCTTCTTCGCCGCGTTCAGACCACCAAACCCTGACCCGATAATGACGACTTGATGCCGGCGGTTCTGAGCAGCTGTGGCTGCTGGCTGGGCACTCATGTTCCGCTGCTCCTGACGGGGCTCCGTGATGGTGACTGCAGTTAGCTATCACGGTAGTCAAGCCGCTCTTCAGAATCCCAGGTGAGGGTGTGTGCAATTAGCCACACCAGCAGAGTAGGCGGCCTGTGGTCACGGTGACTTGACACGCTTGATGGCCTTGCTGACACGGCGCCCCCGCGCCAGGCTGACTCGCGTACGCAGCGCCTTGCCAGCTTCGTTGATGACACCCGGAGTGTAGCTGGCATGTTTATACTTGAGACTGTCGATTCCCGCGTCGAGAACCTTGGCCTGGATCGGGTCGGAGATCGGCATCGATGATGCCGATCTCCATTACTCTGAGTCATCTGGGAGGCGATTTGGCCCGCTTTCATGTTTGTCAATAATGGCTGTGATAAGCGTGTTGATTTCCAGCGTCACCGGATTGCGGCCGATTTTCCTCACACTGCCGCTGCACCACATGCACTTTGCCTTGTAGTGCGTAGAGCCCGGCGATCGCGTTGAAGCGGTTGCAGTGTCGTGCGGCAAGAAGGATCGTCTTCTCCTCACCGCTGCCACCGACCATCAGCGGAATGTTCTCGCGGCAGGGGGGGATTGGCCAGCGTCTCATTGGTTGTGGTAACAGTTGCCGCTAGAAGCGGGGTCGTTCGTCCTTGATCATCGGCAGGGTGAATCTGTAACACTTCGAGCCGGTTGAGTTTATCGGCGAAGGTGCCGAATGCGAAGCCAGGTTGATCATGCTCGAGTTCGAGTCAGCCGGTGCCGATGCCTAAAACCGCCCGGCTTTGGCTGACCGCGCCCAGTGTGGTGATGACCTTGGCCAGCAGGGCTGGCTTGCAGTTAGGTGTTGCTGGCTACCAACCGGCTACCACGGTGCCCAGCTGCACGCTTTCGGCAGTAGTAGCCAGCGCGCTGAGGGTGGTGTAGGGCTCGAACATTGGCTGGCTAGGTGAGCTCAACCACCATTGTGTAGTTGGTAGAGTTTCTCTATGACTAAAGCCGAGTCGAATCCAGCCGACTCGGCTTCACCGGCCTGGGCGACGACCCTTGGAGAAATCTGTTCTTCCCAGTTCCGTAGGAGTTAAGATGAGGACCTCCAGACCAAGCCGAATAACCACAGTGTACCCTATGACTAAGGGTTCACTTGTATTCCACTAGGCCCGCAGAGCTTTTCAGTTAAAATGAGCTAGTTCGTCGTGGCTAACGTGCAGTGTCTGGCCGGTGATGTGGCGAGACGCCGGGGTAGTTAGGAACAACGCCAACCGCGTGATTTCTGCTGCAACGTCCGGAGGCGTGCGTGAAAGGCCTTCATATCCGGCTTGGAAGCTACGGCCACGGGCGATGGCATTGACCGTGATGCCACGAGTGCCGAAAACGCTCGCCTGGCCGGCCACCCAATTCGACAGTGCAGCCTTGATGGCGGCATCGACGCTGCCCGCTGGCGGGTTTTCCGCCAGCACCCCGATGATCGAACCGCCGGAGCGTAGATGATCACCAACGGACTGCACCGTCAGCACCGCTGAGAGCACCGTCGCGTCCAGTGCATTGCGCCATGCATTGGCTGTATCGGATAGTGAGAAAGTGCGTGGGTCCCCGGCATCAAAGCCTGGCGTCGGAATATTGACGATGGTGTCTAGGTGATGGGGGAACAGTCCGCGGGCTTCATTGAGGCTGGCTGGGTCGGTAGTGTTGCAGACGATTGTATTCACGTCTAGCTCCTTGGCGACGACCTCGAGGTCGGCTCGGCTTGCACCCACGAGGGTCACCTTGTGACCGTCGTTGCGAAAACCCTCGGCGATTGCGCGCCCCAGATTGGTGTTTCCACCAGTGACCAGTACCTCCACTGCCATGACCTCCTCGTGTTCACCGCGGAACGCAGACCCTGACAGGGCACCGACACTTAAAATATATCTTAATATATTTTGCACTCAGCGCGGCGAACTTGGCTCTGGTAGTGCCAGCATCGCACTGTGCCGGGGATCTCAGCGTGTTGTGGCGTCTATCCTGCCTAGAGGTTATCGGACAGTAACCACTGGAGCTACTGGGCGAAATTCCGAATTGCCGCAAACCTTACACAAGTTGGGTAATTATTCACGCTGCCTCCTCGCGCTGTCGCACACCCAGAGGAGGAAACGGGCTAGGGTTCACCCATGCGTCGTATCGGGGTGTTCGCCGGTTTGAATCGACGATGCTGGTGGGCGGATTGCTAGCTGGAACAGCGGCGTGCAATTCGCACTTGCACTCGTCGTCACCATCCTGGCCACCCCAAACTCCAGTTCATTTGTGGTGTTTGCCACGGCCTTGCTCAAGTCTGCGTTGTTCAGATCAGCAGCCAGTTCAAAGCAGACAATTCGGGTGTCAGCGTCGATGTCGAGTTCGCGGGTTCTCGGAGCTTGCGACTCAGTTGCCCCAAGGTGCGAACGCGTGGACACCGCGAGGATAGACACTGCCGCCAAGGTCCGATTACTGGCTGGCACATCGACAAAACCTTTACTTCGAACATCCTGACCATCGCGACCGTGGTGGGCAATCCGAAAAAGATCGGATCCTTCGTCGAATCTCGCTCAGCCGGAGCTCAACGTGGTTGTGTGCCGGCAGCCGGTGCCATGTGGGTCAGCGACCCAGTGCATCGAAGACGCCACCAGCGTGCACTTCAAACCAGTCGGTGAAGAACCCAAGCGCGACCGATGCCCTTAACAAGATCACCACCGGATAGACCGACGCCGCGCTGGCCTACGTTACTTACGCGCTCAGCGTCGCGAACAAGGTGATCACTATACAACTTTCTAGAGGCTGCCGGTGCAGTGAATGTTTACCCCATTGCGGTGCTCAAGAAGGCGTCCTTACTCACGCTGGCGCAGAAGTCTTTAATCGATGGTCACGGGGTGAGGCAGATCAGCGGAATTCTGGCCCAATCGGGCTTCGTCAGACCGTGACGACCAAAGTGCACCGGCGCACCGATGTGCCCCGTTGAGCGTATGTTCCCCGCCGCGGCGGGGAACGTCTTTGTGGCATTGCTCCTGCTGGTGATCGCGATTACGGTGGACTGGCCAGAATTTCTGGTCGTTGATCACCAGTTTTGCATCGACGACGGCGCTGTTGTTGAGTCTGAAACCGTCGTTACGAGCACCGTGCTGTGTGTGCTGCTTGGGGTGCCCATGGCGCTGGGACTAGCTCACTGCGCGGAACGGCTTGTGCGGTTGCTGCGACTGCTGATTTGTTACCTTGGTGTTGCCCACCCGTGGTTAATGGCATTGCGTTGCTCTATAACATTCGGTCGACTAGGATTGATCGGGAGGTATTTGGAGGGCGCCGTCGTCAGCATCACGTTCAGCACGACCGCTGTGGTGATGGCGCAGACTTTACGTTTTGTTGTCGCTTCTTAGGGGATCTCCCTCGAAGGTGCTGCCTACACCTCGGGAGCCGATTATTAATATGACGTGGTGGCAGCGATGCTAAGGGGCGCGGTCCAACACCGCCTGATGGTGGGTCGCGCTGCAGCTACTGCCGGGATGGTGTCGAGGGCAGTGACTGGCATTCGCCCGTTCGCTGGGGGAGTTTGGTGCGACACCGCGCTCCTTGCCGGCTATCGGCAAGGAGTTACTCGCACGCTGCCGCTCGAAATCTAACTACAGTGGGTGACCTACGCGGACGCGGCTGTGGCATTGTCGATCGTGCGTGGTAGTGGCAGCGCTGGTGGTGCTGGGCTTGGGTGTTCGCGGAATGACCATGGCCGAACGAGTTAGCCACCTGTGAGCGAATTACAGCTTCCGCTGATTGTGTACAGACTGCCATCTGAAATGTCGAGTCCTCGGTAGCTCAGGGGGAGGTGCTTGCCGTACTCGGACCCAACGGTGTGGGGCAAGTCCACCGCCCTTCAAGTTATCGCCAGCCTGCTTGCCCCGTCGTGAGTCTGGTGCGCTTGGGGGACTGCGTGTTGATCAACACTGCAGCTGGGGTGAACGTGGCAACGCATGATCGTCAGGCCGGGTTGCTCTCGCAGGATCAGCTGCTATAATTATGCATGATTGTCGTGGCCAACGTGGCTTTCGGACCGCGTAGCTATAACACGGTATTCGGCATGCTCCGGACTGCCGGCGTCCAGGACAAGGCCTATAACCGTCATAAGGCGCTGGGTTGGCCGCGTCAGGTGAACGCTGAGCAGTGCGCCGAGCGCAAACCACGGCAACTGCCGGGTGGTAAAATGCAGCGGCTCACGCTAGCATGTTTGTTGGCTCCTCCACCGGAGTGCTTATTCCTCGACGAGCTGTTGACTGGGCTTTATGTGGCCGCATCCACTGCTGCATATCCGCGCGGTGATGCCCAGCCCGGCTACTCAGAGCAGCTGCGCCGTCGTCCTGATAACCCACCAGCTGCTGGACGTGGTCATCATGGCTGATCGAATGCTAGTATTTGAATCCAGCAGGATTTCCGAGATCGGGAAAAGGTCGTCGATGTGCTTTGGTGCGCCGTGCAGTCATTTCGGCTCCTGGATCGCAGGGTGTCAACCTGGTTAATGGTACCGTCGACACCGACGGTACCATTAACCTAATCTGGCGTGGGCCGGCACGGGACACCGGACCAAGACTTCGGTTATCAGCTCTCCAACGGTCAAGACCTAATCGCTGTGTTCGCGCCCACCGCGGTTGCTGTATAGTGCGATCCGCTGCATGGCGGCCCACGCAATACCATCGCACTGACCTTGGTAGCACTAGATTCCCGGGGATCCGCCGTCTTGATGCGCAGTCCGGAGCAACCTGATCCTGGCCGTGGAAATCATCGTCGACGCCGCCACAGAGTTACCGCTGGATGCTCGGAGAGCGTTTGTAGGTCAGCATCAAAGCTCATACAGTGGCGCTGCAGCGACGTGTCTAATCGTGAACTGACACGTCTCGAACTAGCAAACCTCCATCCTACAATATATCAGCAAGCCGTCCTTGCGTCGCAGTAGTAACACGGTAGGTTCGTCGCCATGAATCAGGTTGACCCGAACGCGACACGTCGCAAAGGATTGTGGGCGACACTGGCGATTGCCGCGGTGGCCAGCGTCAGTGCCGTCACGATGCCGTTGCCTGCGGCCGCCAACGCCGATCCAGCGCCCCTGCCGCCATCAACGGCTACCGCAGCCCCCTCACCTGCACAAGAGATCACCACATCCCTTGCAGACGCCCCTGTCTCGTCCGAAGCCCAACAGGGTGATTCCGATGCGTCGCCGCTCGATCTGAATGCGCTATCCCCACCTGCAGTCGACTCTAATGCTGGCCGAATCACCAACGCTGTCGGTGGATTTAGTTTCGTCCTTCCTGCCGGTTGGGTAGAGTCAGACTCTTCACACCTTGACTACGGCTCGGCGCTGCTCAGCAAAGCCATCGAGCAGCCGCCCATGCCCGGTCAGCCGCCGCCGGTCGCTAGCGACACCCGTATAGTGCTCGGCCGGCTGGACCAAAAGCTCTACGCCAGTGCCGAAGCCGACAACGTTAAGGCCGCGGTCCGACTGGGCTCGGATATGGGCGAGTTTTATTTACCATACCCCGGTACGCGGATCAACCAAGAAATTATTCCGCTCAACGCCAACGGGATAGCTGGAAGCGCGTCCTATTACGATGTCAAATTCAGCGACCCCAACAAGCCAATTGGCCAAATCTGTACGAGCGTAGTCGGCCTGCCAGCGGCGAGTACACCTGAAGCGGGGCCCTTGCAGCGCTGGTTTGTGGTATGGCTCGGAACCTCGAATAACCCGGTGGACAAGGGTGCAGCCAAAGAGCTGGCCGAGTCTATCCGGCCAGAGATTGCTCCGGCACCGGCTGGATAGGCCAGTCCGACGTCTACTCCGCTGTCACTGCAGACCGTGCTTGCTTGACCCGCAGCCAGCGGGGCAAACCACTGTCGACAATAAGCACTCATCGGGGTATACCGAAATTACAGCCCTGGATCTGCGCTGAACTATGCCATTGAGTGCAAGGAGATACGCATGGACGTCATGGCAGCTACCGAGTACTTCGCCCGCTCAACGACGTTGACCAGTGTCAGCTGGATCGGCTATATCATCATCGGTGGCATAGCGGGCTGGATCGCCGGCAAAATCGTTCAAGGCGGCGGGTCGGGCATCTTGATGAACATCGTTATTGGTGTCGTAGGAGCGTTGATTGGCGGCTTTTTATTGAGCTTCTTCGTTAACACGGCCGCCGGTGGTTGGTGGTTCACTTTGTTCACCGCGATCCTGGGCTCGGTGATCCTGCTCTGGGTTGTCGACAAGGTACGAAAGACCTAATTGGTCTAACTTGGCTGTGATGATTTCAACTGGTCGCCGACGGATCACGGCATGATGGCGTGGTGGCCTCGAAAGTGACCACTATGATGAACGCGTGGCGGGTGCGTCGGCCCGGCCCGATGCAAACCAGCCCGCTCGAGTGGGTTACTACCGAGGTGCCACGTCCCGAACCGTCTGAACTGCTGGTCGCCGTACGCGCGTGTGGGGTATGTCGTACTGACCTGCACGTCGCTGAGGGCGACCTCCCCGTGCACCGCGAACACGTGACTCCCGGTCACGAGGTGGTGGGGGAGGTCTTTGGGGTAGGCTCGGACGTGGATACGGCCGCAGGGTTCGATGTGGGGGATCGGGTAGGCATCGCCTGGTTGCGCGACACATGCGGCGTGTGCAAGTATTGTCGTCAAGGTGCCGAGAATTTATGTCTGAAGTCTCGCTATACCGGCTGGGATGTAGACGGTGGATACGCAGAATTTATTACTGTTCCTGCGGCTTTCGCACATCACTTGCCGAGCGGCTATAGCGACTGCGAGCTTGCTCCTTTGTTATGCGCCGGCATCATCGGGTACCGGTCATTACTGCGAGCCGAATTACCGCCGGGCGGTCGGTTAGGTATCTACGGCTTTGGGGGTAGCGCTCACATCGCGGCACAGGTTGCCTTGGCGCAAGGCGCAGAGGTACATGTCATGACCCGCGGAACTCGGGCGCAGGAGCTGGCGTTAGAACTCGGCGCTGCGTCGGCTCAAGGCGTCGATGATCTGCCGCCGGTACCGCTGGATGCCGCAATCCTGTTCGCTCCGGTTGGTGATCTAGTGCTGCCCGCATGCGAGGCGCTGAACCGTGGCGGCACCCTGGCGATCGCAGGGATTCATCTTTCCGATATCCCGCAGCTGAACTACCATCGGCACCTGTTTCAAGAGCGTCAGATTCGGTCGGTGACATCGAACACTCGGGCCGATGCCCGTGTGTTCCTCGACTTTGCGGCCCAGCATCACATCGTGGTCACCACCTCGGAATATCCGCTTGGGCAAGCTGATCAGGCGCTGACTGACCTAAGCGTCGGCCGCATCACAGGTGCCGCTGTGCTACTAGTGTAAACGAGGTCAAGTCGATCGACGCCGGATCAGCGCAGCCACTAGCGCACCCAAATTCGTTCAGTGACCAATGCAGCGGCTATCGGCTCAAGAGGCTGTCGCTACGTCGGCGCAGCCAGCTGAAGACGAACCCTGTTACGCCGGTAGCCAGCGTTACTCCGGCGAGCATTCCGACGATCCCGCAGCCGAGTAAAGTCGATGTTGCTTTCGTCAACTCCAACGACGTCGCGATTACAAACAGCAGCGATCCCGCAACCGCAACGCTATGGAATCCCCAGGCCCGATTCAACGCGCCGTGCAGTACATCGAGAAGGGCCAACTCTTCCGGGATCACGGTTTGCAGTGGAATGAAGACCATCGAGGCGATCAGCTGTGTCGGATATCCCAGAGATCCGAGCGTAATGATTGTTTATGAACGTCGGCCGGGTCGTCGTGAACAGGACACCGACGGAAATCACTAACGCCATGATGACCACGGCGGCCAGCGTATAACCCAGGACGGAATTCCAGTGTTCCCAGGCAAGGCCTAATTCAGCCCAGTTCAAACCATTGCAGCGCACCAACGCCACCAGTACGAACGCGGCAATCGGGACGGTAGTGATGCTTTGTCTATGCTGTGGTGAAGTGTGCGATCAGGTTCGTTATCACCTGCACCAGTACCTACGATGACGGCGACGGTGACCTGGACCCGGAACTGATGCAGCGCTGAGATTGCGACATTAGCGGGTAGGTATCAACGGCAACTGTCGTGTCAATCATTCGGCAAGTTTACCTGCTATCCGCCGTCTCCCAGATCCTTTGACGCTAACGCTCGGTCGATGTGACCCTGTGGTGCGCGTTGGTCCTCGAGGTCGGTTGCAAACTTGTCCGCCACCAACAACCGAGGAATTAGCTCCGGTTCAGTCGTAATGGCGCGAAAGACAAGTTCGACGGTCACGTTGTTATCAGGGTGGGTGGGTAATCGATCGTGATCGTGTTGCCGACGCGCACTGTTGCGAACAATATCATCCGCACGTAGGAATCAGGTTTCCCCGTTTGGGTTAAGGTCTTGATCCACTGGCTCAAATTCAGGCATTCCTGAAACATGCTCACAGTATCCGCGGCGCAGAGATTTCCAGCATCAAGCCGTTGGCATTCCGGCCACCACGGGTTGGTTGAGCGCATTTGCCCAGTGTCCGGTGTGTATCCGGATGGTAAACATCGGGTGTTCGGTAAAAGTGAGATAACCGATCGCTTAGACGTCAGGATCGCTGGTACGTAGCGGACGCGTCGACGAGCACGCCACCGCTATCTATGGATGGCCCCGGCTTGTTCGACGAGTTCTATGTTGGTTTTGGTGCCGACAGCGACGGCCACCAGCACCGCATTTGCGGCAACCGTAGATCCGTCGCGCATCTTGAACCCGATGGCTTTGTCATCCGTTCCGGTCGGCTCTGGTGATCTCCTGGACCTGCTTTGTAAGCGTAGATTCACTCCGTGATCGCGATGCGGGGGGCAGCGAACATTTCACCTACGGTTTCGTCGAACGCAGCCACCAGTGGTTGTTTGGCTGTCTCGACGACAGTGACGTTGACCCCGCGCCGCCGAGCGACGGCGGCCACTTCCAGCGCAATCTACTTGGTGCCCAGTACGGCGAGCGAATAACCTTCGAAAAGAGCAGAATTCATCGAGGAAGCGTCGTCATAGATGCGTAGATAGTGGACTCCGGCCGCGTCGGCTCCAGGTATAGCTGGGTGCCGGGACACCGATTTGGTTGCCAATAGCAGCTTGTCGTACTGCATCGTGGTTTCGTCGGGGAGTCCGATGGTGTGTGGCGGGGTCTAACGACAATACTCGTGTGCCGACTCTCAGGTTGACATCGTGCTGGCGGTACTAATCGACCGTCTGCACGCTGAAGCCGCTTAGTGCCTCGGATGCTCTTTGGATAGTATGAGGTCGCTCGTAGGGAGCTGCTGCTCCTCGGCGAGGAAAATAGACCTGCCGTCAAAATCGCTGTCCTGCAACGTCTACCGCTTTGGCCCCAGCAAGTCCGTCGCCAACAATGACGAGTGTGGTCGAATTGGCCATGGTTGCTGCTCCATATCTGTTGTCCAAGCCCCAGTCTACTGTGGGTCGCAGCCAAGGATTATCCGGCCACGTGCTGGCGCATGTTGGGGTCGAGCGTCGACCTGGTGAGATCGGCAATCAGACAAGAATTGACGCGTGGCGCCAAGGCGCCCAGTTTTGCCGGGTTGGTGGGCAGTCCTGATATTTTGGTTGTAGCTATGGCGCGTTCGTCGAAATACGGCCGTACCCATGTCCATGCATCCTGGACTTCGCTTAGGTAAATGCCAACACTAAATTATTGCTAATCCCTTTGAACTGCTTGACGAGTCGCTTCACTTAGCCGTAGGACATCGTTGCGGCTACAATTGTGATTCCCGAAGATTATTGTGTAATTCGTCTTGGACATCCTACACGATGTCGCTAGGTCGGATGGACCAGCTTTCGTCGTAACGTACTGTAGTGAACCCGATCAAATGCGCTGATCATGGTGGGCTGGCCGGATGCGAGGACGGTCTGCGTACACCGCAGGCCGGCTTCGAACAGTGCCTGCGTGGCGCGCACCGCCACCGTCGCATCAATAGGCTTGCTGGCAAACATGCACAGCATCAGCAGCTGGATCAGTGGTATTGGCTTGCCGCTGATCCGGATTCCCGCTTCGGCCGCGTATGTGGTCCAACTGACCTTCAGCAGTCGTCGTACCCAGTGCTGTTCACTGCCCACGTAGTGCTCTAGCACTCTGATGCCCATGTTTACACACATATGGTACCGGTCTGGTGGACGTGAATTTCCCGAAGGTATTATTTGGTATTATTTTGGTTTGAGTGATCTCGCATAGTTTGCTTCGAGACTAACTCAGGATTGGAGTTAGTGTTTGGTCTTCACGCCGTCAGAGTCAATGTGTAACCAACCTCGGGCTTCCCGACCGGCCATAACCATCGAGATGACATGTACCCAGTCAAGCAGCTGCTCGGTATCTTCTGGCAGCACCCGCACCAGCAATTCTCCCTGACCGCTAACGGCCACCGATTGTATTGCCGTTAATCCAGAATGCCAGCCCACTGAGCATTCGCTTCTCCTTAACGCCGCGTTCCGGACAAAACAGTTCGCGGATCCTGGTTGGCTAGATCTTCGTTGTATGCCATACGCCGACAGTAATGCTGGAACAAACGTCAGTCCAGATCCACCCGGATGGTCCAGCAGGCTGGTGCTCATTCGCGAGCACACCTGAGCTGTTGAGCCGAGGTAGGTTCCGCAGCTGTGGCCTCGGGTCGTAGTCCGGTAGCAGGGAGCGGTCCCGCTACGTTACTACCCGCCAATGCGCATCCGCACAGCGGTGTTTAAGCCTTTGCCGTTGTAGATGTCATCGGAATACGCACTGTGCTCGGAGACCATCTTGAACTGGTTGTCCACGCGGAACCCACCGACTGCTGTGCGCCACGGCTGAGCAGTTTTACGGCCCATGGCTTCCAGCACGTCCTCAGCAGCTGACGACCTAATGAATTGACTACTAGCCGCTGAATACGGTGAACTACCTACTGTTGCAAATCCCGCAAATTGATCATAACTGTGACTGTCTGCGATCCTATGCTGAAGCGGCGGCAAACGTGTGGCGGCCTGAGTTTCAGCGACACGCTATTCATGGCGTTAATTACCGGGATGGAAAACGCCAACGAAAATATCAACCCAGCAACGTGGCAGCGGAAGCTGGAAAGCGTGGAGGAGGTTTTCTGAAAAGCGGTTCGAGCTTGACGGCCGAGCTACGCAACCATCGTTACCAAGATGATCCCGAACAGGGGTTCGGTAGTAATCGCCGAAAGTGGATAAAGACGATTGATTTAGGTCAAGGGTAGAACACGCGACGAAGTCCACAGTCGACCTTCGTGCATCAATACCAGAGATATATTTCTGACTAAACCGGTCTCTTTGCAACGTAACAAATGCCGTAACGCTAACGACCGAATCACGTGGCAGTCCCGCTATGAACTTAAGTAAGAATATCTTACTTATTCATGGCTGGCAGCTTTACGTTAGGACGCGATCACAGTGGCAAGACAACTCGCCTTGTACAGATCGGATTGGATCACGACCACCGGGACGACATTTGCCACGTTTTGCTACTGGGGGCGCACCGAGATCGGCCCAGTAGATCGGGCCAGATCTCACCCGCGGCAGATCACCACTCGTCGTTCACGCTGTCTACCACCTGGTGCCCGACAGCCATCAGAACCTTCCATGTCATTGCTGTCATCAGACCCCATCGCCCAGGTAAGCTAAAGCGTTGTCAATCTACCTGGTAAACGATTGGCTGTCCCACTTGTCCAGGTAGCGCTGTGCGGCTCGCGTAAAGAACTCCAATCGGCTCATGCGAAGATCACACGCGCTCGCAGCGAAACGTGATCCAGCGTATCATCTGGTATGGAAATGGCGATCCTGATAGCCTACTTTATTATACTCTAACTTAGAGTATAATGCGTTCTTTGACTAAAATTAGACGAAGCCCAGTTAGCTCTGCGATGGTTAAGGCCGGTGGACTCAATGCGGGGTAATAAACACTGCGGTGCCCGCGTCACGTCGGTTACGTCATGCTGGCGGTTCAATGGGTCTTAGTTGTTGCAGCTGCGTAACATGCCTGGGTAAAAGTTCTTCCAAGCAGGTCACACCCAGCAGTCGCATTGTGCGGATCACCCCGTTGTCCAGGATTTCGATCGCGCGCCTGACGCCCGCTTCACCGCCGGCCATCAACCCGTAGAGGTAGGCTCGCCCGACCAGTGTGCAACGGGCGCCTAGCGCAATTGCGGCCACGATGTCGGCGCCGGACATGATACCGGTGTCCAGCAGTATCTCCGTGTCCTTGCCGAGTTCACGCGCCACCGTCGGTAGTAGATGGAAGGGGACCGGTGCCCGGTCAAGTTGGCGCCCACCGTGATTGGACAACACGATACCGTCGGCACCGCGCTCGACGACGGCGCGAGCGTCGTCGAGCGTCTGGATTCCTTTCACCACGAACTTGCCGGGCCATTGGGCTTTAATCCACGCCAGATCGTCAAAAGTGACGCTGGGGTCGAACATGGTGTTTAAGTACTCGCTAACGGTGCCCGACCAGCGATCTAACGATGCGAATGCCAGCGGCTCGGTAGTCAACAGGTCAATCCACCAGCGCGGGTGTGGCAGCGCGTCGAACACAGTTTGTAATGTCAACGCCGGCGGGATCGACATGCCGTTGCGGGTGTCACGCAACCGCGCGCCGGAGACCGGAACGTCGACCGTGACCAGCAGGGCATCGTATCCCGCGTTGGCAGCGCGCTCGACCAACGCCATCGAGCGCTCACGATCACGCCACATATACAGCTGAAACCATTTGCGGCCCTGCGGAACAGCCGCCACTACATCTTCGATCGCAGAGGTGGCGAGAGTGGATAGCGAAAATGGGATCCCGGCCGCAGCAGCCGCCTGCGCGCCGGCAATCTCACCCTCGGTATGCATCAACCGAGTGAATCCGGTTGGCGCGATTCCGAACGGCAACATGACCGGATGCCCGAGCACATCCCATCCGGCGCACACGTTCGTGACGTCACGCAAGATAGCCGGGTGAAACTCGATGTCGCGGAAGGCTTGTTGGGCTCGTTTAATGGATAGCTCGTCCTCGGCGGCGCCGTCAGTGTAGTCGAACGCGGCCTTTGGGGTGCGTTGTTTGGCGATGCGCCGCAGATCCTGAATGGTTAGCGCGGCCTCGAGGCGGCGTTTGGTCGCTCCGAACTCGGGCCGTTTGAACTGGATAAGCGGGATCAGGTCATGGACTCTGGGCATCCGCCGTTTGGCTGCCATCGCTTCCCATCCTTACTGTCGTACGCCCCGTACTCGCCTGGGCAATCTAACCTATGCTAGTTGCAAGATCCATCAGCTATGGGCGACGTTGATCTCCGGCCCGGCGCGGGTGTACAGTGCCGCGTCCCGCAGTTTCCGGCCATTGCGGAGTTGATAGACATAGTTTCGGTTGTCCAGCCGCAGGGTTACAGTCGATGCAGAGTGCAGCCACAGGTGGCGCCGACGCAGCCCGATCAGATACTGGTGCAGCGCCCAAACATGTACGTTGAATGCATCTAATTGCACTGGGGAAGAGGAAAAACTCCCGATGCACTGCGTTGTTCACCGCCGTAGCGCTCTTCCGTGACACTGCGAAACCCGAACTCACCGCCGGCGTACACGTTGGGTACGACCCCCGACAGTCAGCAGGATGACTAGCGCATGAGTCAGATGTTCAGGACGTTCAAGCTAGCTGGCGATACGGCTCACATCGTGATTGCCGATGAAGGTCAGCAGCGCAAAGCTCGCCAGCAACTTGTTGTTTCGTTGCAGTGACCTGGTCCAGGAAGTTGCCATCGTTGAGGCTGCTCCAGAGTTCTCTTTTCCACAGCTCGTATTGTGTGATGGAGTTGCATCCGGCGGAGTGGACCACTAGATGCATAATTGCCATGAATGAACTCGCCCACAAAACCACGCATCCGGATGCAGTTCGCGGACTTTTGGTAACATTCTAATCCAGAATGCTTGCTGTACAGCCTAAGCTGCATCTAGTAGTCAACTGTCAGCGCCACGCTGCAATCAGTGCACCATGACGTGGGTGATGTACTTGCCACCTCTGTGGTTATCGTGGTATTGAGGGTAGCGAGGCCGGAATGTCCCTTGAGCTTGTGTTGAACGTGTGGAAACGACCCTGGCACCCTCTGAACCAGCGTGCCGGTGTGTTGTTGTGGGGTGTATTACTGATACTGTCCGCGCAGTCCACGCCGACGTGATTGAACATGCCGTTAAGCAGAGCATGCAGACCCCAGCGGTGCGCTTCGGTTAACAGGTAGTCGAAGTCGGCGTCATCACCGAGCCCGGGATCGATATAATTGATACAGTAGTGGTCAGTGGTATCGTAGCCACGTGTGACCGAGGGAAAGATCGGCCCTAACGCCATCCCAGATGCCCCCAAAATATTTGATGGCGTGATCAAATCAGCCGACCAGCCGCAGCCGGTGTTCGTCTTGGCCCGGTAGCCCCAGTGACGGGGCGCGAGGAAGGCGCCTACGAAGCCCAGCGTATAGACCTGCTACCCGATCACGTACTGGAAACCACGTGGGCACCTTCACCACGCTATGACCAGCCCAATCGTGGACAGTGTCTCAGTGGTGCAAATCGACTGTGCTAAAACGGAAAAGATAGCTGCGCGAACTTACAACGCTTCCAATACTGCTTTTCGATCGACACTCGCTTCACACAGCGTGTTGCTCGTGGTTTACAACACAGTGCGAGCACCCGTTGATTGACGACACTGCAAGGGACCACAGTTCGAAAATCGTCTTGTGTCGACGCCCGGCTTGGATATGGATATTCATCCGCAAACCAGAACAAAGACCGTTATGTTGACCGTCGAGGAAGACGTGGCCACGGTAGAACCCGTTATTCATGCCCAATGGATGGCTGGCCGCTTCCAGCTCCACGTTGTATGATTAGTTTAAGAGACAATTGGATGCCTCTGTGCTGACTTCTAAGTCAGGAACTTGCGAATTCCGCATCGCCGCAAAGTTAATCAGCAGCATGCCCCACAGCTGCTCCTCGTTCAGTACGGTGTTGCGGGCGATCGAGCCCAGGCCGGTTTTTGAAGTTCTCGATGCTCAATTATGCCATTATTCCTCCCCAATCGAGTTGGAGATCAGGCCTGCCGGTCAGGCTGACGTCTTGAGCAATTCAGTGGCGTTCAGAGTCGGGTCGCCCTTGCGCCAGTTGCATGCACACAACTGGTTGGATTGCACGGCATCGAGCACCCGCAGCACCTCTTCGACGTTGCGTCCCACTGAACCCGCGGTCACCGAGACGAACTGGATATCGTTGTTGGGATCGACGATGAACGTCACACGGTCAGCAACACCATCGGCGTTGAGTGCTCCGGTGGCCTCAGAAAGCTCACGCTTGATGTCCGAGAGCATCGGGAAGGGAAGCCGCTTGAGGTCCTCGTGCTGTGCACGCCAATGGAAGTGCACGAATTCGCTGTCGATCGAAACCCCAAGAATTTGCGCGCCCCGGCCTTCGAACTCTTCGTTCAGCTTGCCGAACGTCGCGATCTCGGTCGGACAGATGAAGGTGAAGTCCTTCGGCCAGAAGAACACTACGCGCCATTTGCCTGGGTGGCTGTTACTGGAGACGGTGGTGAAGTAGTCACCAGGTTGTTGTGCGTCAACCTTTGACAAGTCGCCGCCGATCAGCGCAGTAAGCTGGTAGGCGGGGAACTGCTGGCCAATTGATAGCAATGACATGTCCGATCCTTGCTTGGATTGATTCAAAATCAGATTTTTACACCACCTAAGGTTGCCTTGAGCTCGGTCTGAAGTAAAAGTGATATATCACACTATAACTTATCGGTATGAAGGATATAGAGTTATCAGCTCACCATTGCTGGGCTTCGCGCTTTTGTTGCAGTGGTGGAGAAGCGTCACTTCAACGCCGCGGCAAGCTTTCTCGGCGTGAGGAAGTCGACGTGTCGCAGGCGTTAGCGGCGCTGGAGACCGTACTTGGTGTGCAGCTAAATTGAACGGTCCGCCCGGCGGGTTTTCGTGACGGCGCAGGGCAGGCCTTACTACCACGTGCCCAGGCCGCGGTCGGGGCGATGGACGCGTTCACCGCAGCAGCCGCCAGCGAATCGGATCCGCTGCAAGGTGGCATGCGCCTTGGACTGATTCCCACCGTGGCGCCTTATGTGTTATGTGCTGCCGACGATGTTGGCTGGACTCACCCATCAGCTTGCCGACGCTAACCTTTCGGGTGGTCGAGGACCAGACCGAGCGCCTTGCTGACCGCGTTGGGTAAGGGGGCATTAGATGCTGCAATGATCATTTTACCAGTTGAAACTGCCGGGATTGCCGAAATACCAATCTATCATGAGGATTTTGTTCTCGCGCTACCCCCAAGGCATCCGCTTTCCGGCAAGCGCCGGGTACCGACAACGGTACTGGCACAATTGCCGCTGCTGTTGTTGGATGAGGGCCACTGCTTGCGCGACCAGGACCTCGACATCTGTCGGAAATCAGGGGTGTAGGTCAAGTTGGCTAACACCCGCGCGACATCGTTGGCGACCGCTGTGCAATGCGTGAACGGCAGGTTAGGCGTGACATTTATCCCGCAGAGCGCCGCGCCTGTCGAGTCGGTGCGCAGCCAGCTCGGACTTGCCCAGTTCGCTGTCCCCTGCCCTGGACGACGGATTGGTCTGGCGTTCCCCTCCGTGAGCAGTCGAGTGCATCCTATCAGCAGATTGCCAAGATCATCGGTGAATTGATTAGCACAGAGCATCAGGTGCGGCTGGTCGCATAGCAGTCTGGGTGCAGGCAAACCGGAGATTATCCTCATGTCTATGCCGGCGGCGGTAAGTTCGTTCCATAGAGCAGGTGATCGCCCTGCGCGTGCGTGCTGAGCCCGATGATGATTTGGTGCGCCCGTCAGTGTGGCGCGGTCGCCGATGCGCTGTTAGGTCCGGTCTTCCCGGGCTCTCGATCAACGTCCGTATATAGCGCGGTTCGCCATTCAAACTCATGACGTTTAAAAACGTTGGTGCTGGTGGCGGTGGGGGTGACTCTGTGGACCCAGCAATGCTACGCCGATCAGACGGCGGCAGCGCTTGAGCGGCTGGCTCAGGAGTGCGATCAACTCGGGGTGTATCTGATGACAGAATCTATCTCACTGACGTCAATTGTTACCGAATCATGTATTCGTACAACGCTTTTAAGAAATATTGTTCTGCTAAACTGGCTCAGTCCCCTAGACCAGGGGACTGAGCTGAATCGTTGGTGACGCGGCCACACGTAGGTGGTCATCGACATAGTCGCATCGAGGATTATGTCGTACGTACCCTCATTTCACACGCGACACACGCCGGAAAGCACGGGCATCGTCGAAGATTTGTTCCCAGCAGAGGCGAGCACCGATCTAAAGGCTTTCTTCGACGACGCTGACGACAACGGTCTGCAACATAGGCTAAATTAGATGGTTATTAGCACAACTACATTTGGCGCCAACTGAAATATCGACACTGTTCCAACTAGCCGCTATATGTTCAAAACACCGTTTCAGATGAGCGAGGACCTAACTAGGAAGACGCCAGCAACATTTAACAATGCTGTGGTGCTCCAGCGAGAGAAAACGATCTGGCGGTGGTCTCCACAGTGCGCTCCGACGAAATGGTGTAGACTTCGTTAGTTAATGCCGGTCTGTTGCTACATCCCGTGAGTGGCGCATCCTCCTTAGGCTCTATCGTCTACTATAAGTAGAGCGAAAATCGCCAACATTGTTGCAGGCCCGGCCGCAGTTGGTCATCAGAATGGCAGTGGGTGACTGTCAAAGATCGAGCGGAACTGGTCAGGCCGGATAAAAAATAGCCGTGGCTGGCCGATGTCGACCAAGTAAGGCTTTATTACTTACGTTAAGACCTTCACCGTTACGAACGGCAGCAATGACAACTGGCAAGGGTATGACTAGGTGATGGCCAAAGGAACGGTGCGCTGTGGCGTTGATTGCGTCGATGCGGATGTACGGCAACGGTTAGACGTCACAGTTGAGAGACCAGTGGTGGGCTCGGCGGCCGCGTGGCTGTTGATGCCTTCGGTATGGATTGACGCTCACGAAGCGTTGCTCATGGGGTTGGTCTGGCAGGGGTGCGATCCGGGAGCGCTGCTTCCTGAAGCCAGCTGATGTGCTGAAATCCTTGCCGCTAGGCCAATGTCAGTTTTGACGGCAGTTAAGCGCACGAAGATCGAACCGATCTGTGCTGAGATCGCGGCAGTGACCGCGCGAGTAAAACGCGCACTTCGCCGATTTGATGGGCGCTCAGGTCAACGCTGTAGCCACCGACCGCCACGTAACTGAGTTGTTTAGCTAGTCACATCGAATTGGGCTTCACGTCGGGCTGAGGCGGCGATGATCGCCCGCAGTGTGCGTCGACAGCGTCCGCAGTCGTTGCCCGCCCCGCAGGCGGCTGCGACCTCCTTGGACGTCGTCGCACCACGTGCGACGACGTCGCACACAGTTTGGTTGGTGGCACCGGCACACAGACAGACATACATCAGCAAATCTCCCGACCGCGGGTGACATCCCTCATTAGATTTGCGCGCATCGCATCCCGTGTGATCAGAATCCTGGGCAGCGCCCTCGGGCAAACAGGTCGCATGTTAGTGGAGTCTAACTTACAATAGGTTAGTGCAGTCTAGCCTAAAGAATGTGACTTGCGATTGATGTTCGCTTGCGCGTGATGCGTCGACAGTGCACCAAACGCTACGTTGACTCTCGTACCTGCTGCACTAGATATCCCAACCAGGACCGGCATAGTGTGTTGCTATTCGTCGCGGTAAACTAAAATTTGGAGTGTGCCGCAGGCCACTTTGAGCGGCTCTACATGATCTCTATACTCACACCTAGGAGTGTTCATGCAAGGTGATCCGGATGTCTTGCGATTACTCAACGAGCAGCTGACCAGTGAGCTCACCGCTATCAATCAGTATTTTCTGCATTCAAAGATGCAAAACAACTGGGGCTTTACCGAGTTAGCACAACGTACCCGTGTGGAGTCCTTCGACGAAATGCGGCACGCCGAGGCGATTACCGATCGCATTCTGATTCTGGACGGCTTGCCGAACTACCAGCGTATCGGGTCGTTGCGCGTTGGTCAGACGCTGCGTGAGCAGTTCGAGGCCGACCTTGCTATCGAATACGAGGTGTCGAACCGGCTCAAGCCCGGCATCATCATGTGCCGGGAAAAGCAGGACAGCACCAGCGCCGTACTGTTGGAGAAAATCGTGGCTGACGAGGAAGAACACATCGACTACCTGGAAACGCAACTGGCGCTCATGGGCCAGCTGGGAGAGGAGTTGTACTCGGCGCAATGCGTCTCCCGGCCGCCGAGTTAACATTCCGAGGCTAACGCGCTAGTCCACGGGCAAGCACAATACGTCCGGAACAGCGACCCAGTCGAAGCCTGCCAAGGATCCCTCATTCGGTAGCGCGCTGATCGGGTCGCGATGGCAGTTGTGATGTTCTGTGTTGTCGGACTACTGGGTATCCGCTGTATTGAAGGCGCCCAACTGTGGCTGTTCTCGTCTAGGGATGTCACCAGTTAGCTACGTATGCTCGTTGCCTGCTGGCCTGGATTGTCGACAAGCTCGCCCGCTCACTCAGCTACCAGGGTCGGCCTGGCCGCCGTGAAGTTGCAACTGCCCTGCAATGCGTAGCGCATCGTGTTATGCTCCAACGCGATTGGCACGACGATTCGCCGATCATGGCTCTCGGGCGATCACAGGCAGCAGTCGCAAAACGATTCTGCGGAGATGCGCGGCGTATCATCACGCCATGAGCCGAATCGGTGCAGTTACGGATGACGACTTGACGGGGTTGGAGTTTGTACTTGCCCTATCCGGCCGCACTAGCCGGGTTCAGTCAGGAGGTCTACACGAGGAACGGGCTGCCGATGCGCACGCGAACTGGCACGAGCGGTGATTGCCCACGACAACGAATGCGTCGTCTGCGTCAACACTGCGCGATGCAGAAGGTACCGCCGAAGGGGTTGATGAGAAGCTGTACGACCAAGCGATGGAGTGGCGTACCTGGTTCGGTTACAGTGGATGGGAGTGGTTGGCCGCTGAGTTCGCCACCGGGTACCATCGAGTCCTAGGGGGTTGCATGACGACGAGGAATTTTGGAGCCGGTGCGCTAAGCACTTCTCCGCCGAGTTGTTAACTGGCCTGGCTATATCGTCTACGCTGTGTATCGGCATGGGGCGGGTTCTGCGGACTCTGGATATAAGGCAGTCCTGCAAGCTGACCTTGTCCAGCCAGGCGTAGCGGCAGCCATACGACCCGCATACCTGTCGTCGACATGGAGTGGTTAGTTGGCGATGCAGAATGGCCGCCATGACAGCTACCTCGTTCGCCGCTGAAGGCCTGTTGCCCGACTGGATACAGTAAGGTGTCGACACTGTCATCGACCTATTAGCACTACGCATCGTCGGCGACGGGTTGGTCTAGGCGCTCGCCGCGTTTTTCGAGTAGGAAGATGTACTCGTTTCCGTGTGCAGCCGCGATGCGCTGAGCTGGGTCGAGGCTGCTGCTTGTTGTAGCCGGCAGTGACGCGGTGATTGGCCGCGAAATTGAATTCCTGCTGGTCGATCCAGAAGGTGGCTAGCTGCCGTCGGCGAGGTGGTTGTAGTACGGTCCTCCCGATTCTCGGGATTACGTGATTGCTGCACTTAATAATTCGCAGTTTATGCGAGATATGCATCGGCGATGCTGCGGTAGACATGGTGGTTGCGATTCGTCTTCTAGAGCAGGAGCGCTACACGACCCTGGACCCCGAGCAGCTGGCGTATAAATTCCGGACGGTCTGGAGCCTGTCATGGTGTCTGATGTGTTGGCCTTGGCACAACACGTCGGCGAAGTGGTGTTGATCGATCAGCGTTTCTAAGGCTGCTGGTTGACTGCAGGGACTGGGGTGATTCGAAATGCTTTCAATGAGGCTAACACCGAACTGCTTGCAAAATTTTACTCTACGTCCGATGCGCGGATCGGTTTCGCTGTGTGCACCCACTGCAGTCCCATCCTGGATCTAGCCAAAAACATTGATCCCCAGTTATAGCGGGATCCACACTGCCAGTTCAGCGAAGTCGAATTGAATCAGTTGTTTTTCCAACCGCTAGAGTGAATGACTGACTGATCGACATCGGAATCGGTAAGGGCTGCAGGCGCAAGGCTTCTTACAGCCATAGAATAGTCCCACCAGCTGTGCTGTTGAACCGATCTGGATCGGGAAAAACGGACGGGTCCCGGTTGGCAGCGGCCAAAAAGCACCACCACCTGGCCGCGCTTGATTGTGTTACCCGCCCAGTCGACGTCCTTGCGCGCTATCCGAGCGGTCATCTGAATCGGTGAATCTAGCCGCAGGATCTCTTTAACCGTGTTGTGCTACGATTTAGGCTAAGCACGTAGCATCACCAGATTCTCTGGCGTAGCCGGCAACGTACCAATACCGCTGCCAAGCAGGTTAACCGTGGTTTCAAACCCGACAGCCAACACTAGCCTGGCGATTGCCTGAAGTTTGCTTCTGTTGAGAATTATTTCGATAGGCTTGTTGTTGTCCTAGTGGGTCAGGTGACTCACCAGATCATCGCCTGGGGTACGCGGCCGCATTGCTGTAAGTGTTTGACGAGCCAGGTGTTGAAACCAGCGGCCCCTCGTTGTGCCTGCTCGTACTGCTGCTATGTCAGTTCAACATCCAAACTGGGTGCGGCCTAGTTCGCCAAACTCAAGAAATGTGGCCTAGGTCGCGATCGGATACCTCAAAATGTCGCTGATCACCGCTACCGAAAGCTGCGAACAATATCGGTTGATCACGTTAACGACACCACGTTAGTGGGGGAATTGATCCAATAGAGCCAATGCGTTCTGCTCGACCTGATCCCGTAATGTGGTGACTGCCCTGGGCATGAACATGAATGATATCATCTTACAGTAGCGGATGTAATAAGTTGATTCAACAGCCAGCAACGAGGGTGCTCGCAACGGATGCAGCAAATTGTCTTGGCTGTTGGTTCTCCAGCCAGTACAACGGCTCCGGCAAGGTTACGTCGAGCGAGATCACATGGAAGTTCTCTGATCGCAGCAGTTCATGTGAGATCGCAACGGTTGGCGGTCACATAGCTGATGTGGCTCTGTACTAACGGGCCTTGGGGACGCAGTTCGTGGTAGTAAGGGCACGGGGTTCGCCTTGACGGCCAGATCGATAACCGAGCGGGCTAACGGGTTATTTCGCTGCATGGCGTGCCGTCGAGCAAACCGTCGACGAGTCCATATTGTGCGAAACAGTGCAAACGCTGCTGTACAGATCCTCCATCAGTCGGCCGGATTACAAATGCTAATCCACCAGCTTTCTTCAGTGGGAGCCCGACCGTTTACGGTCCGGAGGAAGCCGATCCCGTCTGTTCGCCCGTGTTAGCCGGCCGCTCTTGAGTTGTTTGTCTGGGGTGGTTCTGCCTCTCAGCCGGTGTGGTTACTGTTGAAGAAACGCCGCCGCAAGTAAGCAGCGGTTCGCTGTTGATGTTAACCAGCAGATTTTCCAACGTATCGTGGCCGCGGCTCGACCCACCAGGCGCGGTATCGCCGTTGAAGAATTGCCGGGGCTCCGGGCTTGGGTACGGTTTTGTTAGCCCCAAATGAGCCGAGGTGCTTCGCTCAACTGGCGGGTTTTGGATTTACAAGGCTCAAGCCGCTGATGGTGTTCGTTGAAGTCGATCTTGTCTACGGAAGCTGAACCTGCCATGTGTGCGGGTGTGAGTCGACAAACGGGATCGTCGCTCTAAAAGCGGTTTTGAGTGTGGCGGGTGTCGTTTCGTTGGGCGCGCCAATTGCCCATACTGACAGCCCTTAGTTAGGGCAGCAGCAAGAATGTGGCGGGTTCAACGCTTCAAGCGGGTGATCTTGAACTCTGCGGGCACGGCTTTGTTGGGATAGCTGCTGTTGCTGTCGGAGTCACTAGCGGTGAGGGTGTACGTGTTGTTGGCAACCTCGGCGGGTGCATCTCCCACTCCACCTGCCCAGAAGCTGCCAGTGAACCCGTCGACATTGCGGATCTTGAACCATGAGGAGTGGCCTTGCCGTCATTGAAAAGCACGACGGCCTCGACTTGGCTGCCACTTTCGCGGATATTGATCGTTCGACAAGATGGTCTTAGCTGCATGCAGCGGAACGCGTCGCATGAATGTTGCCGTCGATGGTCAGTTGTGCGGCTCGTCGGAGGATTCCGTGCACGCCAAGATGGTGGTGACGATAACCACAACCACCCCGGCTGCTCTGAACTATCAGTTCTGCACCAGTCCGTCTGATTCCGACACATCACGGCTGCTTTTGCATAAGCTTAGATACGGCCGTAGCGATACGGTTACGCACCAACTTCGGGCTAGAGCCTCGAGCTGGTTAATCCAGCGGACGCTACTTGCTGTTGGACGGACCGTCAGCCCACCTCGACCACATCTTTGATGCGCCGCAGTGTCTTGGTCATATCACGGATGTTGCGGCGCTTCCGCAGAAAACCGCCAAGCAACCAATACACGGTGAGCAGTGGCGAAGGGTTGAGCCGAAATGACTCGGTCACGTCCGTGCCATCGTCAGATGGCGCCAATCGGTAGTGCCAATTGTTTACGGCTTTGTTGCCCAGCAGGACTGCGAAGCCGAACTCACGGCCGGGTTCGCACGCGGTCACCTTGCACGTCGTCCAATACACAGGTCCGATTTCATTTCGCCGGACATGACCACGGAATTTGGCGTTGAGAGCTGGGCCAGTCGTGTCGCCCAGCCACTCGGCCTCAAAAGTCTCCGGGGAGAATCGTCCGATGTTGCGGACATCCGCGATTAGATTCCAAACCTTGTCCGCAGGTGCTGCCATATGAACAGTCACCGAACCTTCCATGGCTTGATTTAAACACAGTTTCCTGCTCGTTCATAGACCGTCGAGAGCGATCGCCGCTAGTGCGGTATCGCCCATTTGCATTATGTCGTTGATGATCTGCTTCACGCCCTGTGCGGTATGCGACCACAGCGCGATCGGCAGGCCAGAGGCGGCGCTGCATTTCGGCCATGCTTCCAGCCCTTGATCAGCCAAAACCCGGTTGGCCACCGCTATTTGCTGCTCTCTGGACACGGCGGCAGGATTGCCGACACCGCCGTATCGGGCCCAGGTGGTTGGTTTAAATTGCAGTCCACCGTAAAAGCCGTTTCCGGTGTTAGCTCGCCAGTTTCCACCGGACTCGCATTGCGCGATCGCATCCCAGTTAGGCCCCTTAGGAACGGCGTTCGCCACACCAGTGGGTAGTGCCATAGACGCCGCAATCATCCCGCCGACTACAGCGGACTTCACGAACGGCTTACAAAGTTTTCTCACGTCAAGCATGTCTTAAATGTTACTCTTTTGCAAAGCTTGCGAGATCGCTCATATATCGTGCCGAGATCGGCGCCGTAAACTAGCTCAACGAGAGGTCGCTGTGCATTAGGTGAGCGGTGAACCCTAGCAATACGACTGAGTCGTCAACGAGAAGGTTTGTTGATAGAAGCCGGCAATTTGGTGATCCCGGATGATGTCGCTTCGAGCGGTATCGAATTGGATGACGCACGCTGGCAAATGCGGCAAGTCCCAGTTGAGCGTTATCTGGGTCGGTATTGTTTCGTTGAAAACAGCGATCAACGACCACGACGCCAAAGGCTCCGGTGATGCGGCTGATGCACTGGACGGATTGAATTTCTCAAGCCGCGACCGGCTGTATTCGATGGCCTTCGTAGTGTTGATCTGGTCCCTGAAGACCCGTGCGATGTACTCTGGGTCAATGGTTTCGTGCTGGCTTCGGCGCGCATTTTGGTGAGTATCTGCTGGACGGTGATCTGGATCCTCAATTCAATGTCGCCGTGATCGATCCATTTCAAGGTGGCGGCCGGCTCGGCGACCACCAACTGTTGTGCGGCGATGTCGATCAATTCGATCAGCAAGTTACCGCTATTGGGTCTCGTCTCCGCTAAGCCGGCAATCAGCGTTAAAATGAGCGCGGCCAGCACGCCTAAGCACTCCGGGCGAGGTGGCCCAAACGGCGCAGCATCTATCTGGGCAAATGCGATCGCTAATTGCTGTCCATCATCATCATCCGCTCCGGATTCTGGAACCTGTTCTGGCCCGGATGCCCGCACGCACTGTGTTGAGCGTGACCGGGATTGTGCAAGATCCGTTGCAGGAGAGCTAGTCTGACTGACACACGGACTTCTAGATACCGCAGTCACACCGACAGTAACGGGCAAACGCGAGCAATGATCCGAACGTGGGAGTGCTACGTCTCTACAGTCCAGTGTCGGAACCTTAACAAACTAGCGCCATGCCCACGACACAACCGAATGGATTGATATCACGGGTAAAATTGCGGGTGACCAGTGGCAACGATCAACCAGACAGGGCAGGCTAACCGCTGCGGTGACCAGCCATTAAGGTGCTCTGTAGGTCGGGCTTCATGGCGTTGAGCTGAGCCCCCCAGTACTCCCAGCTGTGTGTTCCGTTGGAATTGAGGTTGAACACGGCGTTGTGGCCACCAGCACTGTTGTAGGCGTCCTGGAACTTCAGGTTGCTACCGTGCACGAAGTTCTCCAGGAACTCCGCGGGGACGTTGGCTCCACCCAACTCTGAAGGTGTGCCGTTACCGCAGTAAACCCATAGGTGGGTGTTGTTGGCGACCAGCTTCCCAACCTGCAGCATAGGGTCGTTTCGCTGCCAGGCCGGGTCATTAGGCGGTCCCCACATGTCCGCGGCCTGATAGCCACCGGCATCACCCATCGCCAAGCCGATCAGCTGGGGCTCTATACCCTGGGAGGAGTCCATCAGCGCTGACAGCGAGCCGGCGTAGATGAACTGGTTGGGGTGATAAGCTGCTAGTATTAGGGCCGAGGAGCCTGCCATCGAGAGGCCAACCACAGCGCTGCCGGTGGCTTTGACACTCCTATTAGCGGATAGCCACCGAGGCAGCTCACTGGTCAGGAATGTTTCCCACTTGTAGGTCGTGCAGCCGGCTTTGCCGCATGCTGGGCTGTACCAGTCGCTGTAGAAGCTGGATTGCCCACCGACCGGCATGACGACCGACAGCCCCGACTGGTAGTACCACTCGAATGCGGAGGTGTTGATGTCCCAGCCGTTGTAGTCATCCTGCGCGCGCAGGCCATCCAGCATATACACCGCCGGAGAGCCGCTTCCGCCGTTTTGAAACTGGACTTTGATGCTGCGCCCCATCGCCTCTGACGGCACCTGTAGGTACTCGACTGGTAGGCCTGGCCGCGAGAACGCGCCTGCGGTAGCTGCTCCGCCAGCAAGGCCGATTAGGCTCGGCAGGACCGCAGCTGTACTCATCAAAAGCCAGCGCCCCCAGGCCCGGATCTTCCCGCTCACGTCAATCATAACCTAATACCCCTTGTTGTATGTCGTCTGGTGCTCTCGCAGAACTTACCCTGCGAATAGCCCAGATGTCGATCAAGACGCGAAGCGATCTCAGTTCTGTATCGGTTACCTGTCTCGTATATCGCAACTGTTTGGTTGGTGCAAGTAACCCATTCCTGCCAGAGCATTCTTGCTTGATGCGGCCCCACTTGCATCGAACGCTTAGGTGCCCACGGAGCAAGCCGGATGGACATCATGCTAATCTCGCTTCGATCCAGCTTTCACGAACCACCGCACCAGCAGGCTGTAAGGTGGGCGGGGGTGCGGCCGGGGGGCGTTGGAAGCCGGGCAAGATTGAGGTACAAATTTTGGATTCGGTACTAGGGCTATACTGATGACCCCGACCACCGTAGGGGTAGGGTGGGTCCTCGCTGAGGTACACTGCGCAGACGGCACCATCCTGGACAGCCATGAGTTTGAACTGTGCGGGGCCGCGGTGTGTGTGTGTGCACGGTGAACATCGCCAAGCAGGTTGCAGGCGAGGTTTGGCGGGTAAACGCCATGGCGGCTGCGGATAGCTAACGTCTGCAGGTCATCGGAGTGACCTCGAGCGGCGAAGCCTCAGCGCAAGCCGCTCTAGCTGTTGGAGTTATTGACAGATGCGGGTGTCGACAACGTTGTGCCGGTGTGCTTTCTTGAGTCTGTTGAGACCCTAGCGCGAGCTGTGGCACCCGTCATCGGCTACGCGCAGACCGCGGTGTGCCTGCTTGAGCATGACTGGGAGACCGTCGTCATGGTTTTGACACCTCTGCTGGCAAGAGCCGAACGGCAATCAAGCAGGTGTGTGGCGGTTTCGACGGGTTGACTTCGTAGCTGGCTGGAATGTTCGATCGTAATAAGCTGGTGCCCGGCCGGCGTGTTCGTCGTCGGCGCACACACCGACATCGATGGATTGTCATGGCAACTCGAAAAAGCTTTGCCAATGTCGTTTTGCGTAGACCCTGGCGTAGGTGATGATCGCACGAGGTGCCGCTCTGGCGGCGGCTCAGAACATCGAGTTCACCGACGAGCGGAGCGGCTGGTGGCATTCATCAGCGAATCCATCTGCCGGCACGGTCTCAGCGGTTGTCCTACGCTGGGGTTGTTACCGCTTGGGCCGCCGCAGCGGTTATTTTCGTAGCTTTGTTGTCATTTAGCAATGGTCCTCCAGTTGGCTTCGGACGTGAATTCCGCTGAATTCAAGCATGCGATGCGTAAGTCGCTGCTACAGATTGCAGAAACTGCTGCGCCTGACCATACCAGCGCCCGTCAAGGCGGTGGCGTCGGCCGGTGATAGCAACATAGCAACCCGTGTCAAAGGTGCAGCCGCCGATCAGCCTCGCCTCCGCTGAACCGGGAACAGAACCCACTGCACTGCTGGAACAGTTTAGAGCGTTACTGATGATCCCAAACTGGATCCAAATAGTCAGCCACTATAATACATAACGAAAACTCTTGAGCACATTTCCGGCAGTTATCGCGATCAAGCGCCAGACGACCCGACATAACCTGAAGCCTGAACATCGATTCGAACGGCGGCAAAGCACACCGCCACTTCCGGTGCTAACTGTATTGGGCTCAGTAATAACAAATCGGGCTTGATGCTACGGTCGGATTGGCTAGCCGTGGACTGGGGGAACATTCGCTATGAGTCGCTGGGATCTTCTGTGCACAAGTCAATTACGTGCTCCCGCGCATGCAATCTTCAGGTGAGACGGTGGCTGTTGCCGATCATTACACTCTTGTTGCTGGTGTCAGCAACAAAGAGGATCTGGGGAAAGCGGCCGGCGTTCAGTGACCTCAGCGCGTTTGTCTGAACTAGAGCCTTTTCCGGCTCGTACAGCCTGTTGACCCTACCCTGTGCAGTATCTCGAACGAATTCGTCTTGACCGTAAGCTCCGCGATTACCGGGTCGGCATCGGTCCAGTCTACCGTGACCCGCGAGTGTGTCATAGCAATGGTGAGACGATGACCTGGTTGTGCGGCTCTGCCCGTAACACCGTCTCGAACTTGCAACTCACCGTCGGATGTCTTCGGAGTTTACACCACGCCGTTACCGCTTGGGGCACAGACCGGCCTATATTTAGTTTCGCACTACACTTCAATCCACGCCCGACACGACAGCAAATGTATGTTCTCTTCGACGTCGCGCGCCGTTCCGGAGGGATAACTGGTAACGCTGCACCGCGGCATATTGCATATTGAGTGGCGGCACGGGACCGATCGGCAGCGGGTACATTGTTACACCGATGGTGACGAGTTCGTCTTAGAGAAGTTAAGTCGCCGATCGTTTCTGTCATTGCCATGGAGAATTACCGGCAGGGCCCAGAATTACTACTCCTCCGCCCAAGGTGGGCATGTCTTCGGCGACGTCGTAACTGGTGGAATCGATGTAGTTATGCGTGCCCACTTTCCTAGCCTCTGCCGCTTTGTCAGCGCCGCAAGCGACCGTAATGGTCTCGAGATCATTGCCCGGGCAAACTGGATCCCAAGATGGTCGAGTCCACTAATGTCAAGGCTCGTCACTCGGCCACTGGGCAAGGGGTTGGTCTTGTGCAGCACGTCGCAAGTGGTGACGTCGGCGTAGCCCATTGGAGTGGCTTCGACAAAGGACAGCCCGGTCGGAATCCGAGCCAGCGTATTGGCTGATATTGTCACCGACTCCACATATCCGCCGGGCTAATGCCAGCTAGATACTTGTATGTTCGCATAGCGGATGAAAATGCTTTTGCGGTAGGGGAGCAGTAGTTGCAGTGTCCGCCGAACCAGTCGACAGTTGACGTGGTCGTCAACCGCTGAATCATCGAATTCTCCTATCGTTAAACTGATTTCGTTACCTATACTTAACGGACACACATGCTACACACCGAGACCGCTAGCCGAACTTCGTTTCGACACGGTGACAGTGTTCCAACATCGACCAACCGCAAGGGCGCGCCAGCAGACTGTATGTGGATGGCTTTAGGAGTAGCCATCAGCTTGCCTGTTTAATTCATGTCCTAATGCGCCACAGGGCATTTGGCGTAACCTTGGCTATGGTTGGTAGACTTGCCAATGCTTAATCCTATTGAGCCAGCCCGACCGCAGCAGCCCGGGTTTGCCGATCGATTACAGCTTCGGCATGTACTCGGCGATCGCATGGAGCATCCGGTCAATGGTCATCCGTGCTAAGTTGGCCACAATGCAGTAATGTATGCTGGTGTCATTGAATCCCACATGGGGGTTATTATAGGATGCTGAAGACAAACGGATTGTCGAACATCTCCTCATCGAAGTTGGTTGAACGGCAAAATGATAACCACCAACTGGCCCTTCTTGATCGACAAGCTGGACAGTTCGTAGTACTGCAGCGTGGTAAGCTGGAAAGATCATAATCGGGGTGGCCTACCGGACGATCTTCATCGGCTGTGGTGCTGGGGGTGCTGTTGCTTGTACAATTCCCCCCTGATCGGGGAAGTCGGTAAGGTCATCATACCCTGCGTGATGGAATTTTGGGTGGTCTCGCTACCGGCCACCGCAAGCAGAATGACCGAAGAAGCCAAACTCGTATTTGGAGTTGGAGAGCTTGTGGCCCTCGATATTGGCCCTCAACCAGGTTGGTCACAATGTCCTGACCGGGAGGCGTGACCCTATCAGCGGCCATCTGCATGGCGTACATGGTCAATTCCACAGATGTGGCCATGGGGTCATTCGTGGCGAACTCGGGATCCTGGTCACCAACCATCTGGTTCGACCGATGGAACAGTTTTCTTGTTTCTTGCGGTCTTCCTGGGGTACACTCAGCAAGTCGGCGATGGCGGCTTGCCGTGACAATTCGCAAGACACATGTTCGACGAAGTCGCCAGAACTCTCAGATGCCGCAACCGCGACGATGAGGCAAGCACACTCGGTCAGGTCATCACTCAGCTGCTCCACGGCTCAGGGAGTGAAACCGCGCGAGATGATTTTGCCCAACCGGGTGTACTGCGAGGCGTTCATGTTGAGCAGAACTAAAAACTAACTTGCCCTTGCTGATTTGCTAGTTGTTCATGCCTTCTCTGAAGCGGGGCAGGGCGGTCTTCTCCAGGCTGGAGAAGGTGCCGCTGCGACAATAGAAACTTCCTTGTGCCTGGACACCACTCTGAACAATCATCGTCATAAACCCTGCCTCTTCCGGTTGGCTGCTCGTTTCACCCAATCGGCTAGGCACATCTCGGCTAGTTCTTCCACCGGCAGCCGTTCGGTGTAGATGTCTGGGTCAGTAAAATTGAAGCCGGGAGATTTAGGTGAGGGATCGGTTAGGTGGATTGCCCGGTTCGTAGCATGACCCACTTATCGATACAATTCGATACAACAATTTTATTGTGCCAATAAACCATTGTCACACCCGGTTGGCAAGTGTTAGAGCAAGATCACCAAAGCAAATGGCAAGCGTTACCGGTGAGTTTTTGGATACGTCGTCCGACTCCATAAGAAAAGCAAGTTAACAGCACCAACCTCCCATCTATCGACATCGTTGCGCCGGTGAACCGGTTCTCCAAGTCGGTCTTGTAGCGTGCTCGATATGCTTGGTGCACGCCATCGTCGGCTTGGTGGGGGTCCGGTAGCATTAGTGCGAAGGGTGGAGCATGATTTACGAACTACTCGCCATCGCTGTGATCGCGAGTGGCGCGGTCAGTGCGGCGCCGCATGCGGCGGCTAATCCGCGTTACGACGGTGATGTACCGGGCATGAGTTATGATGCTTCGCTAGGTGCGCCGTGCTTTAGGTGGGGACGATATATTTTTGGACGAGGTCCCAGCGGCCAGGCTGAGGCGTGTCATTTCCCTCCTCCCAACCAGTTCCCGCCAGCAAACACCGGATACTGGGTGATTTCGTACCCGTTATACGGAGTCCAGCAAGCTGGTGCGCCGTGCCCGAAGGCCCAAGCAGCGGCACAGTCAGCTGACGGTCTGCCCATGCTCTGTCTGGGCCATCAAGGGTGGCAGCCGGGATGGTTCATCGACACCGGGTTTTTCCCGCCTGCCGGCTAACGACCGGCCTATCTTGGCGATATGCGCAACGGTTCACCGATCCCGAGATGGCTACGCTTTGCACAAGTGTCGATTGATCTGGCTTGGCGTGGTATATTGGTACCAGTTTCTTCGTGTCGGTACTTGCCTGTTGTCCCCATGGCAGATCGTTAACGCCATGGAGTCATGGGGCTAGTAGGGTTATGGACGAGCTTTGCTCGGAATTGTCATGGCCTTACTTTGGGCTGAAACGAATATTTCAAATATTGCGGTGCAGTGCCGAGTATGCCGGAAGAGTATTGGCTCACCCTGGTAAACCGACTGATGTCAGCTCTGGACCGCACCGAAACCCCGATGCGTTGCATGGTCTAAAGTCGTACCGAAGATCCTGCAACCAAAGGAGACGCCGATGACCTTCGAACCTAAAGACGCAGTCAACGCGGTCAGGGACGTTGCGACTAATGCCGTCGAGAGGGCTTCAGCCCTAGTCGCAAACGCTAGCGACATCATCAAGGGTGACATCGCAGGTGGCGCCAGCGGTATCGTCCAGAATTCTATTGACATCGCCACTCACGCGGTCGATAAGGTGAAAGAGATCTTCACCGGCAAAGGTGAAGACGACGAGTAGTACTCCTTGCTAGACGGCGGCAGCAGCGACGTTGAGTGCGTCCACCCCCTCGTCGTAGCTTCTAGGTACTCCTGAACCCACCGCATGATGACCGTGACCGTCTTCTCCACCATGGTGAATTGTCCGACTGGGTTGAACGCGACGTCGACGGTCTCGTTCGGGTAATTGTGCGTGGTCTTAACGGCGATACCGGAAGCCATGTACTGTGTAGTGGCGTACACGAGCGACTGCGTGTTGTTTCCAGGCCTCGGTCCAGTCATTTCGCAGCATCCGAGCCGGTTTGTCGGTGAAAGAACGGCTGCGGACTGTGTCGCCACTGGTGGCAGATGTAAATATATGCCGCTTGCTGGCTTGGGGTCCGCGGCCTTTCCCATACATCAGCCACTGTGAGCCTATCCACGCGCCTTAGGTGCCCCAGGATCAGGGCCGCAGCGATCTGCTGGCCGCTATTTGATACCATGCCGCCAACACCGGTATCGGGGCAAGACCTTCTTGACGACTTGTGGCCACAGCACAACTGGGTCTACTTCACCGCCGTATTCAACCCATCTTGCCTTCCTAGGTGATGATGATGCCGACGCCCGTGTCGGCTTGCTTTCGGGTCTGCATGGGGGAGCCGCATAATGCGGCCACTTTGCGACTGGAGGCATGAATGTGCTTGATCATGTCGCGTCGGGTCGGGTGCCGGGCGTGTTGGCGACCATTGTCATCTTTGGGTGCTGCAACGTCACTTCAACCTGAGGGGGTGGCGATTGCCTCGGTCCAACCCGCACAGCTGCGAGCTGTCCTTATCGTTGTCTTCGACCGGGCCACCATGATCGGCGAGCATCTTGCGTGTAAAATTCAATTGTCCTTGCGACACCATCGATCGCAGCATATTGGCCAATTCATTCGGCGAAAGGTGGAATTCATGCCCTCCTCCTTGTTCGAGGTGACGATATCGCCCCCGCAGGGGATGGTTATGGACGTGCTCAGCTATCCAGTTGAGCTCGGTCTCTAGCTGTTTGACTGTGAAACCGACCGTTCCCAAGGCACCTCGAAACCGTCGACCGTGCCGACAGCGGCGACATCGCCGCAGTGGGTTAAGGCGAAATCGGAAACTCGATGCCGAGTTCGTTACCAATGGCAGTGTGTATGCCGGGCTCTTGGGGCGTTGATCGATGCTAAATAAACTGAAATATGTTCTAGGTTAGTGTGGAGTGTCCTGACGGGACCAGTGGTTTTGGTTCCAACGTGTCGAGTATTATGGTCTGTTATCGCGACCGCGTCAAAACACCGGAGGGGTGTATGCGCAAACCGGGTTTTGTCGGGGGCAGACTGTCGACGCGGTGTCCTAGTCGAACCGCCCCGGCCCTGATCCTGACCACGAGCAGCCTGAATTCCTAAGAGACTTCGTCATCGAGTTGCCTTTATATATTGGGAGCGCATGAAACTGTCCATCTGCACATCCACGTCCGGCGGAGTCATGCCGTAGCTAGTCTGCAACTCCAGCGTGTTACGAACGGGCTCTACGGCCCATCCGTGCGCAGCCAGCCATTGCGCCGGGTTAGTCTTTGGCTTATAGGTGAGAGCGGAAAAGTCCACGTCACCAGAAATATTTACCCCCGGATGGGTCGTTTCCAGTGCGGCGAGTTGTTTGCGGTCCAAACGCGACCCCAAAGCGCCCACAGCAATTCGGCTGCTCAGTGCACACAACTCACCTATCCGAGTCAATAGGGCGCTTTGTCCGTCGTCGGTTAAGTAGGGCAACAGCCCCTCGACCGACCAGGCGCTGGGTCTTTGCGGATCGAAGCCGGCCGCTTTCAACGGTCTGGGCCAATCGGTGCGCAGGTCGGCTGCTACCTCGCGCCTGTCGGCGTTGGGTGTAGCGCCATGCTCGGCTAGCACGCGAGCTTTGAATTCGAGGACTTTCGGTAGATCGATTTCGAAAACCGTTGCATCGCTTGGCCATTCGAGACGATATGCTCGAGAGTCTAGCCCGGCAGCGACGATCACCGCCTGTCGTATGCCTGTGTCACCAGCGGAGCTGAAGAAGTCGTCGAAGAACCGAGTTTGCACGCCGTAAAGGCGAGGAAATGCGGTCTCATCGAGGGAGGTTCCCGGGTTGGCCAGCAGACCCATCAAATACGGGTCTCGTGAAGCGGTGATGAAATACTTCGCGTATTCGTCGCGAACCACTGGTTGCGGTCCTACCGCGTGCAGCGCGCGCCAGCCTGCCACCAGTAGAGCGGTGTAACCCACACTGCTGACGATGTCCCAGTGGTCGTCGTCGGAACGAAGTGACCCAAATTCAGGTGCGGCTGCCATCAATACCTCGACCACCGGGACAAGCTTCTAATGCCTGGCAACTTTTGGCTTTCTCTTCGCGTATTCACCACCGCCTCCAACGATACGATACGATCACAGCTCTAGCATCAGGGTGACTGGGCCATCGTTGACCAGTTCGACTTGCATGTTGGTGCCGAACACACCAGTTTCTACCTGCGCACCCAATGCCTGCAATGTTGCAACGACGGACGAAATGAGTGGCTCAGCGGCAGCGCTCGGAGCGGCTGCGTTCCATGACGGCCGACGCCCCTTTACAGTATCAGCGTAGAGGGTGAATTGACTGATCACCAGGATCGGCGCGTTAATGTCGGCCGCGGACTGTTCGTCAGCGAGGACCCGTAGATTCCAGAGCTTATCTGCCATCCGTTGCGCCGTGTGAAGATTGTCGCTATGGGTGATACCCACGAACGCGAGCAGGCCCTGGTGGTCGGGCTGGATAGCCCCGACCACCAGGCCATCGACCGACACCGCTGCTGAGGAGACTCGTTGTACCAGAACCCGCATGGGAGTCGATACTGCCAGGCCTTCCTCGAGATACAGAGTTACTGGGTAGGCTAAAATTAGGTCTCTGTGCTGGCTGTATGATCGAAGGTGATACCTGGGCAAGTCATGGTTGTGCAGCGTGCGATGAAGGCTTTAGCTGATCGTGAACCGCAGTAATTAAGGTCGACCCCCTATCCGGGGTTACTGATGTTATGACGCAAAAGTGGATTCCATCGAGCGTTATCTGTCTTAGGTCGTGGGCGATCGACCCGCAACACCCGACCGACGCTATACCCCTAGAATTGCCCGGAACGCCCGCTCAGCCTCGTCGCCGTGCACGGCGAACACCACCCCTTGCAGTGAGCTGGCCTGCTCTGCCGAACAGCGTTGATCATCAGCCGCTCAGCGTCTTCGAGCGGGAAGCTGCCCACACCAGTGCCAAACGCCACCAGCGCCAGCGAGCGGCAAACGAGCATATCGGGCCCCGTGCGCAAGGTCGAGTCGGTAGCTCAGGTGAGGAGTTCGGCTGAGGACGGACCGCCACCAAGGATCTAGTAGGCGGTGTCCATGTCGCTGCACTTGGCATAGCGAATCCTGTGATTTCGGGGCGCATTCGCCACGGCCCCGGGCTAATTCATGCGTAGTCTAATGGTGGTGAGCGTACGCGCAGGCATCGTGATCACTGGAACGGAAATCCTCACCGGCCGGGTCCGAGACAGAAACGGCCCCTGGATCGCTGATCGGCTGTTCGAGCTGGGCGTCAAGCTCTCACACATTACAATCTGTGGGGATTGCCCTGCTGACATCGAGGCGCAGCTGTGCTTCATGGCGGAGGTGGGCGTAGACTTGATTGTTACTAGCGGCGGCATGGGTCCCACCGCCGACGACATGACAGTCGAGGTAGTGGCACGTTTCTGTGGCCGTGGGATGGTGTTGGATGTCGAGCTCGAGAACAAAATTGCCGCCATCCTCAATTCACTGATGACGCGCTTCAATCCCGGTGACTTTGAGGCGGTCCGAGTCGCCATCCGCAAGCAGGCTATGGTTCCCGCCGGTTCGCAGGTGATTGACCCGATCGGCACTGCGCCGGGTTTGGTGGTGCCAGGTAAGCCGACGGTGGTGGTGCTTCCCGGTCCGCCACGTGAGCTGCAACCGATGTGGCGCCGCGCTGTCATGACCGCAGCCACTCGGGAAGCGATCGCCGGCCGAACCATCTACCGGCAGCAGACCCTGCGGATGTTCGGGTTGTCCGAGTCGGGGCTAGCCGAAACGTTGCGTGATGCGCAAGCCTCCATCCCTGGCTTTGATGCGCTCGAGATCACCACCTGCTTGCGGCGCGGGGAGATCGAAATGGTGACGCGCTACGGACCTGACGTCGTCAGTGTCTATACGGAGTTAACGCAGTTATTGCGTGACCGGCACGGACATCAGCTCTACTCCGAAGATAGTGTGTGCGTGGATGATCTGATCGCCCACCTGCTGGCCGGCCGCCGGATCGCGACAGCCGAGTCATGTACTGCAGGGCTACTGGCGGTACGGCTGACCGAGCGGCCTGGCTCATCTGACTACGTGGTGGGTGGCTTGGTTGCCTACTCCAAGGAGGCCAAGGTTGCGTTACTCGGCGTCGACCCGGTGCTGATCGCGGAGCATGGGGAGGTTTCTGAGCCGGTGGTCGAAGCGATGGCGGCGGGTGCGCTGCAGCGCTTCGATGCCGACACGGCCGCCGCGATCACCGGAATTGCTGGTCCGGGAGGGGGGACTGCGGAAAAGCCAATCGGAACGGTCTGCTTCGCCGTGATGCTTGCCGACGGAGGTCCGACGCTCACCCGGACACTACGGCTACCCGGGAACCGGTCCGACATCCGTGAGCGCTCGACGACCGTGGCGATGCATCTCCTGCGCCATGCGCTCAGCAATACCGACTCAGTACTGTGACTTCTGTTGGGAAAAAGCGGTTTTAGCAATACCAAACTGGACTCCAGTCACGTCTTTGCCGGTCAGTGTAAGTATCGCGACGGCAAGTAACACTGGCACTATCGTGACGGTCAACGCGAAAAGGGGTAGCCGTGGGACTCGGCTAGATGCTCCTGGATGGGCAGATTGAACGTCGCGAGCAAATTGTCGAGCTGGTAGGTAACGCCAGGTTAGGGGTCACGAAAGGCGTTCGGTGACATTTCGGTCAGGTGCGCGGGGGATGACACTCCACGCAGACCTGCATCAAGAAGGAGCCGAGGCACAACATCACCGCGGCATGTGAGTAGGCGCAGAGCGGCACGATCGGCAGTGCTAGCAGCGTGCAGAACACGACGGTGTTGCGTCGGCTGAACCACTGTAACAGCGTACCGAAGTACAGTCCTCCGATGATGGTGCCGACGTTTTAGATCATCATGACCCACTTGACGGTCGAGCTGGACAGGCCGGCACCGTGGTTGGAAGTGGCTCTCAAGAATGCCGGTTAGACGTCCTAGGTGCCGTGGCTCATCCAGTTGAAGGCGATCATCAGCAGCACCAGATATAGATTAACCGGCGGATGATCGCCCCGTTGCGCAGCACGTTACGGATTCTGTTGTTAATCAGCTGCATCCGGTCTTGGGTGGCTTCCCATACCTCAGATTCCTGCACCCGGCAAAGGATGATTAGGGTCGGGATGATGCTTAGACTGAACAACCATCGCCATGATAAGTGCAGCCAGTCCATCATCACCAGCGATGCCATATTCGCCAGTAAACAGCGAAACGCGTAGCTCTCCCACAGCAGACCGGAGAAAAGCCGTGACGTTCGACGGGAACCTTCTGCATCGCAAGCGTTGCACCCAGTCCTCTCATTCGCTGCCCATACCAATGCCGTGGAGCAACCGCCGGATCACCGGCACGGTGAAGTTTGGCGCGAACGCGCATAAGAATCCCACCAAGGAATAGAACATCCCGTCCACCATAAGTGGGAGTCGCCGACCGACCCGGTAGGCCCAGAGCCCAAACAACAATGCGCCCAACGGACGCATGGCTAGGGTGGCCATGGTAATGAACGTGAACTTCGGCTTTGCTGTGGTGGAAAGTTTTTTGCGATGTCGTCATAGACGAACACCACGATGAAGTAATCGAAGGCATCCATCGTCCAGCTAAACATTGCCACAATGAACGAGTTACGTGGATCACCAGTGATCCGTTGAATTTTTACGGAAGCATCGTGGCGTACCCGAAGCGATGGCACATGCGCGACCTGCTCGAGTACGTTCCGGATACATGAGCATCATGGATGCCTAAGGACACGTCGGCCAAGGGTGTGTTGGGAGACGTCGACTGCGAGCACATCGACACGATAGTGTTGTTGTATCCCAGCCTCGGTCTCTGCATACTTAGCTTCGAAGACCGTGATTTCGCTTCCAGATTAGCTCGGTTCTACAACCAGTGGATAGCGGACTGTTGCGCGCCGACAAAAGGTTGGTTGCGCGGTGTTGGTGTGATCTGGATGGAACACGGCCAGGTGGTTATCGACATCACGAGAAATGCCAAGGAACTTGGGATCGCTGCCACTTTGGTCCCGCCAGTTCTAAACGCTCGCAACCTCGAACACCCTGACCTTGGCCCGTTTTACGCAGCCATCGTAGAGCGTGGGATGCCGCTCAGCATGCACGGGGCGCCCAGTGTTCATTTACCGCAGATTGGTGTTGACCGATTCAAGAACTACATCCAAGTGCCATGCATTAGCTTTTCGTTCGACCAGATGACGGCGATAGCCGCGCTCGTCTCAAACGGAGTGGTCGAGCGTCATACGCAGTTGCGAGTCGTTTTCATGGAAGTCGGCGCGGGCTGGCCTCATTCTTCATCGATCGCCTGCACGAGCATTACGAGAAGTGGGGAAATTGGATTCGAGCGCGGTTGGCGCCATGATCCGCGCGATTATCTGGCCGAAGGCAACATCTAGGTTACCTGTGAGCTGGAAGAGCCGATCCTGCCCAGCGTGATCGACGTGCTCGGTGCCAACTTAATCATGTTCGCCAGCGACTGCCCGCATTGGAGGGGCGAATGGCCGGAAAGCACCAATCCGCTGCGTACCCGCACCGACATTAGCGACGGGGCGCGCGTAAAGATTCGCGGGTTTGAACGCGCAGCGTTTCTATGCCCTGCATTAGAACGTTCGATGGCAAGATCTCCCGGCGTGGGTCTTTTTGTTGTTCGCGTTGCGTTGACCAGTTTGGCGTTGTGGGTGGTCACCCAGTTCGTCCACGGCCTGAGTTTTGTCGGCGGCAACACGGCCTTGCAGAGAGTAGGCATCATTTTCGTGGTGGCGATGATCTTTAGTTTCGTCAACGCGATCATCAAGCCAATCGTGCAAATTTTGTCGATCCCTTTGTACATCTTGACCCTTGGCTTGTTTCACGTCGTCGTCAACGCGTTGATGTTGTGGATTACGGCCCGAATCACACAGCACACCACCCGCTGGGGACTACAAATCGACCACTTCTGGTGGACTGCAATCTGGGCTGCGATCGTGTTGTCAGTCGTGAGCTGGGTGTTGTCGATGCTGATTCGAGGTGCCGGATGCCGCACTCGCGGCTGAGAACTCCTAGTTAGCGATCAGCCACTGACCAGGAGCGCCACATCGCGTGCACACCCCCACGATAAAGTCACGCCGCTGCTGCTGTGGCCGTAGTTGTGAATGTACCGCACGGCCCCGCTCAGCTCAACCTCCACTCGCGGCGACGGACGGTCGGGCCGCAGTCCGGTAATTGTCTCGATCACCGCCGCCTCGCCGAGCCGTGGTTCGATTCTTCGGCAGCGTTGCAGGATGCGGTCAGTCACCGCGGGGTCTGGGGTGCGGTCCCAGCGGTCGGAGATACTGATGCCGCCGCACACCACGCGCAGAGGGTGGGGGAAATAGCAGGTCCACTCCGAACTGCTATTGACTTCCAAAAATAGTTGCTGCAGACCGGTATTGGTGAGGACTACGTGTTGACCAAACAACGGGCGCACCGTGTCATCGTCCGCGAGGGCTGCTGCGCCGAGACCGGTGCAGTTAACTACTATCGATGCAGTGTCTGCGGCCTCGGCCAGCGACCGTACTGAACGAGTTTCTAGTTCGCAGCCGGCTGCACCCAGTCGCGCTGTCAAGTAGTCGAGGTATTGGGGCATATCGATCATTGGCATGGTGCCGAAAAATCCGGAACTGAAGCCGTCAGGGAGATCGGCCGGGTCTGCCGGCCGCAGGTCGGGGATCAGCTTGGCTGCAAGCCCCATCCCGTTCGCCCCAGGCAAGTCGCCAACGGTCAACGCTGGCGCCATACGCACTCCAGTTCTGGGGTCGTTAGCCAGTTCACTAAATATCCGCAGCGAGTGTTCGGTCCAAGCCAGCGATGTAGCGGCACGTTCCTCTGGCCGTGGCGGCGCCCATACCGCACCGGCCACCGCGGAGGTCGTCTGATGCGGCATTGCGGTAGCCCACAGTCGCACTGGCCACCCCGCTTCGGCCAGACAGACGGCCGATGTTAAGCCACTCACGCCGGCACCAATGACGACAATTTGTTGCCTGTTACTTGCCATGGCAGCACCGTAACCGAAAAACCGGTTCAGCTGTTTGGGTGTGGCCAGTAGCGATCAAGACTGCGGCACTTGCTGTCTGTTTGAGGTGAGCAGCCCATTGAGGATCCCGAGATTGTGTTCCAGTTGCACTCCTGCGGCCGGCCCGGGGAGATCCGTTGATGCGGTGGCGTCGCTCGTCTGCTGCCAGGGCTGGCAGCCGGTGGTCTTGAATGCTTTGTTACTCGCCTCAATTTGCACCACCTGCGGCTTTTTGCTCATGGCGTTATCGATGAGGGTGCCATCGGGGTTGTTGATCCGCTTCCAATAACATGTCCCGTTGCCGACAGGCCCGGCTGAGCTGTACGTGCCGGGTGCAATGTCGGTCCCCACCGCATATGTACCATCGTGGTCGATTGTCGTCTTCGGTGCAGCCGACGGCTCCGGATCGGCACCGGCAACACCCGTCGACGCAGCGTAACTCGCGGCTACCACTCCCGCGATGACAAATCTCGTCGCAGCAGGCGCTGATGTCGACCACATGGGACCCTAGCGTACCTGGTGTGCGGAGGATTTCGAACCGCTGGGGCGCCAGGAGCAGTTCGCGCGGCCCTGTTTGGCCGTCAGGCCAGATCTAGCCGGTCAGTATTTATCAACTTGTTTCATGCAGCGACGAAGTTCCTGCACACAACTTCTGCTGCGCGTCATCAGCGTCATAGACCTCGGGAATCGCGTGCGACTCTGAATTTGACCCGAATACCAAGTTCACGCGGCTTCCCGTCCATTCATGTTTCCGTTGGCATCCTTGCCGTCGTCGCCTACCGCCGATGACCACTTCGTGCGCATGTCGAGCAAATTCACGAAGAAGTCGTTGGTCAAGGCGACTTGTGAGGACCCAGAGGTCTTGGTAAGCAAGTCTAGTTCGTGCCGAGTACGTGCAAACCCCAGCCAACATCGTTATTTCGGGAGTGTTCAGCGTCAACCGATTGAGCCTTGTCGATTAGCATGTACTCCGCTGGTAACGGGTTACTTTTTTTGAGGTAGTTGTGGAAGCCATCTTCCTTCGGCTCGAGTATGGCAAAGGATTCCACATCGGTCTGCTCTAGTGACGCATCCGCGCGGTTTAGCCAGAAGGGCACCATACATAACGGGAGGTTCAGCGTTTAAGGCCCCCGTCTCCACCGCGGCGCACCCGCCGAGCACAACCAGACCAGCGAATGACAGCTTGGTGTTATCGGTCGCCGAGGAATTGCAAGACTCCTGAATCCCTTCCAGTGTGCGTACCATCCGTGCTAGCTTGTCGGGCCCCCGAGACCTCCCTACCCAGCTTGTGGCTGCAGGAGGATACGACCGCCGTTGGCACCGCCGCAGTTATTGCTACCGCGGAACGACGCGGACGCCCATGCGGTGGAAACTAGTTGCCAAACAGTCAAACCCGACGACAGGATCTGGCTCTTTAGGTCGGCCATGTCGGCTGCATCGATGAGGTCGTAAATGATTGCAGGGATGGGGTCCTGCCACAACAGGACTTTTTTGGGAACTAGCGGTCTGAGATAGCGGACGACCGGCCCCATGTTGCGGTGGGTCAGCTTATGCCAGGCCTTGACAAACTTGTCGGCCAACTCCTCAGGATGCTCTAACCAGTGGTGCGTAATTCACTCTTAGAGCGGGTTGAACCGCATCGACAGGTCGGTCGTCAGCATGGCTGGGAGCACGCTTCCACGCTTCTTCGATGAGTTGAACAGGTCGGGCATGGTGCCCGCACCGGCACCGTACTTTGCGGTGTACTGCTAAGTGTCAGCGTGACTTTTCGTCAATTCCACACTTGTCACCGTACAAGGATCTAAAGGAAGCTGTTGTCCCACTTCGTCGGGGTGGATGTCCACATCACCTCGATGCCGCTGGTGATCGCGTCCTTGCTCACACCGGTGCTAAAGGAGCTTTTCCAGCCGAGGCGCATTTCCTCCAAAGGAGTGGCTTCGGGCTCAGTGCCAACCAGTTCGGCGTCGCCGGTTTCGTGGGTCTTGTCGAACGTGTGGCTTCCGACAATCAGCGCGGCCGTTTAGACATCATTATTTACCGCCATCCGGCTTACCGCCATCCGGCCGAATGTATCGCGGTATACCCACCGCCACGGAATCGGGTCCTGGTTGCCGTTGGGACTCTTCGGGGTCACGCAACCAGACCCCATTTGCACTGAGCCGAAGGGCTTGTACAGGTCCCGGATACCGGTAGCGGCTTTTACCGCGCCAAGCGGCTTCTTTGCACCAGTAGGTGTTATCGCGGGTTATCATTAATCTTCTGCGTCGAAACCAAAGATCTCTTGAGGCCCATACATTCCACTGTGCAGTTGCCGGCTAAGAGGATCAGATCGGCCGACGAGAACTTCTTGCTGTATTTTTTGACCAGCCACAGCAACCGATGAGTCTTGTTCAGGCCGGCGTTGTCGGGCCAGCTGTTGAGCGGAGCGAACCGCTGCAGGCTGGCCCCGGTGCGCCGCTGCCTTACTTTGATGCGGTAGGTGCCTACAGCGTGTCACGCCATCCGGATGAACAACGGTCTGTAGTGGCTCGCAGTCGGCTGACCACCACGGCTGCGAGGTGGTTCATCACTTCCGCGATGTCTCGTTTGAGTGCATCGACGTCGGTGGTCGTGCCCTCCTTGGCGTTAGTCGTACACCTCGCCCATAGGGTCGGCTACGGCAGGGTGTTGATGCAGAATCTTAAGATTGAGCTTGTTCGGCCACCAGTCCTGGTTCCTGCCGCCCTCGACGGGATACTTGATGTGACCGACAACCGGGCCCGCCGCTATCAGTGGCTTCCGTGTTGGCTTCATAAATGGGGGTGTTCCTCGGGTACGGCATTCCTTCTGGGATTGGGCTTATCCGACCGCGATCACGGGTGGGATCGCGGAGTGTCTGATGTCGCAAAGTCCGGGCATAGGACCTAGTGGATGACCTCGGCCTCATTAATAAGAAAGCTGTTAGGTTCTGAGGCAGGCAGACACGGCGCCTCACTAAATCGTATAATTTGTGTCTGCGATTGCTCTGCAGGACCGACACACAATGTTATGGTGGTTGTTGCCGACCTGTGACTCGTAGCGAGCAGCCGAACCCGAGGACGGGGATTCGCTTCGTGTCAGACTTGCTACAGTCAGGGGATGCAGTACGTCGTACACAGTCTCCCGGGACACTGCGGGCAATCCAACACGAAACGACACCACAGCTCGTTTCGATGGTTCGTGTGACGGCGATTTGTGGACGGGTCACACGCAAATAAGCCATGCGCAACTGCTTTGCGTAGTTTGATATTGAGGACAGCACGGACCGATATGACTCTAACTTTTCTGGAGCAGATCATAGAGTATGCTGTGGCCCGCACACCTTAGCACCGGCTGGATACTTCGACCATCGTTGAAGCCCGGTCCCCAGGGCCCGCGACTATGTCTGTTAAGTCCACGCCATCGGTGCTTTGAAAGTGCTGCTGTGAATCACAATCGCGGCGTCCATGTGTGCGTCGGGATGCTCAATCGCGACGACTTCCACCACCGGCTGATGCTTAGCCCTAGTCGCTCACAGCGATGCGGCGGGCGCAGACCGGTAGCTGATCGGGCAACGCCGCTCAACATCGCGCAGCTTGCTGGGGTGAGGCGCTACATCATCAGGAATGCGGGCAACCCATGATGGATCAGCACGACGGTATACGCGTAAGGCACGGGGCCGTTTTCCACGTATTTTACACTGTTCAGCTACGCTTGCAAAGCGTTGTCCGTAGGTGGTCAAAGTAATTGTCTTTGGTGTTGCCTTGGTGGTCACATTATCCAGCACATTGTTGTCCCTTTCATGTGGCGGTCATCGTGCTGACACCACCTTGCCTGTAAAATCTGACATTTCACCGACAACGGTGGCTACGTGACGAAAAATGTTGCGAGAAAAGGGAACAAGAAGACGATGTGCGGCTCTGACGGCTAGGTTAACCGCCGCACGTTGCCGGCTTAGCCAAGCGTGCGCTCATGGATCTCGTTGAAGATCAGCACCGTGATGCCGTCGAGCTACTCTTCGAGTTGGTAATAGCCCCCCGGCACGGGACAACAGTGGCGCGCCGGCCGCCACATATCGTGACAGCTTGTCGGTCTCCGCTTCAGGCACGGGCTTCCCATGACCGCCCCTTGCCGCTGGACAGCAAAATACTTGGGCATTTCGAAGATGCAAGTGCGGATCAGAACTGCCAGCCTAGTTGCCTCTTTCAGGATTTTCACGCTAATCAGTTGGCCACATGATGACCCGTGGCTGCGGTGCGTTCGGCGGCGCCGGCGGATGCAGGACCTGCCACATTTTCTTCGTTAGGTGCGTCGATGTGGAACCACACCGTGCTGGATTGTATCAGTTTTTATCCCGCTGTCCCAATAGGTGATCTCGCCGTGCCCGAACAGCAGATCGGCGTCATCGACGCTGCAGGCAAGGTGTGACGTGTACGGAAATGGGGTCCGGAAATTTTACGACTCACCACGTTGCTATACCCCTGTCGGGTCTGCGGATCCGAGGCGGTTTCAGCGATATACCCAGCGCCGATACTGTCCTAGATGTCGATCGATCGCCGTACGTTTGTCGGCATCGGTGATCACCAGCCAGCGCCAATCCTGCGGGTTGCTTGCGGTAGGTGTCTGCATCGCCCGGCGCGCGTACTCGAGTATGACGTTGTGACCGGCTGGGTCGGGTCAAAGCGTTTGCGCACCAACCGTGTGGTGACGAGCAGTTCGTCGACCGATGCGATGTCCACGCAATCTATACCGCGACCCACGGCGTGAGGTCGAGAATTTCCTCGTCGGAGAACACATCCCGCGTAGCCGCACGAAGAACGTGTTATCCATCGAGGCGATGTTGGCGTAAAGCTCCGCCGAGACATCGGCTGTTCAGCATCAATTGAGCACGAAAGCTAGAGCACGCGACGCAGTCGTTGATCTGTGCGATTCACCTTCGGGCTAACTTACGTTCTTCGGTCGGCAGGGCGGCTTTGCTGGTATGTGCTGCGGATCATCCGTTCGACCATGCCACCGAGCTGCAGCCGTAGTGCCTAGATCATGGCGGCTTCGCCACCGGGGACGTCGGGCACGTCGAGTCGAGCCATGAGGAACTTCTGCTACGTGAAGATCGATATCTACTTGAGGAAAAGGATTCTCAACACACCGGTCTAAGTCACCACTGTGCATTGTTGTGCATATGTAGACCCAGCTTCGACACCAAAAACGGTGAGCGTATACCGTCCTTTTGAACTATGTATGGTGTTCTCCAGTTCCAGAGCCAGGGGGGTGGGAGGTCACAGCGTACTGTTCATGCACAAGGCGCGCGGAAGATGAGTTCGAGAAAGCTAGATGCCCATGTTCGCCGAGGGTGACGAGGCCCGGCTGTTGTGGTACACCAATCAAGCGTACGGCAGCGGCCCCACGTACACCGCTATCACGGTAGCCGTGGTTCGCGACGGAACGGCATGGGAGTGCTTGACCCGGCGGGTTCAGAAAGGTGATCTCAGGGCGTAAACGCGCAGCCTGGACACCCTTCGCCATGAGGTCGAGACGAAGCTGCTGGTAGCGTTTCTGTAGTTGCCATTGTTCGAAATCGGTTCGATGAGATGTCGGTCGATGGACGAGAACACGATATAAGTCTTTACGTGGAAGGCGCCATGTGGCCCTATGAGGACAAGTTCGAGAAATACATTGTCTCAGATGTGGCGACGTGCACAAAAGGAGCCTCGAGCTAACGTCCATGCTGACAATGCACGCTGCATGACAGCTCATCCTCGGCAGCTACATGCCGCTGTGAGGTGATTCTCGTGCAGCGCATTATGTTTAGGTGACCATCCGGCTGTTGCGAACCTCCGAGTGATCTAACTCTGCATTAAGGGGTTTATTGTGCCGCCATGAACACGGGAATGATCTTCGACCCCGCCGCGGCTGGCGATCTCGTACGGATCGCGCTAATCAGCTACGAACGGTTGATCAGCTATGGATAGCTGGTGATAGTAGTGCGGCGGTGCGAACTTCGTGAATGAGTCCCGTCCCTTCGCCAACTAGTGAAATGACGACATCGCAGTATTGTTCGACGACCGCTTTCTCAAAGGCGCTCACCGACTCCGGTAGGAACGTCAACAGTCCATCCTTATTGCCATGCTTGGATCAACGGGTTAGTAGCCAGCTGCGCGTCGTAAATGTGGGTTAAATCCAATTGTCGCACAATGTCATAGACTCAGGGCCGGACAGTGTCTTCTCTGCCGTCCTGAATAATTGGCTACTGAGCTTACAGCATCACCGAAGTCTCAGTACTGGACCATAATCGGGTGCCGACCAGCTGTACCGTTGGCACCGAGGGTTGGTGCAGTCTCGGGGCTATGACCATCGGCGATACCGCCTGCGGCCAACACAAGTGTTTTGGCCGACTGTTTGGCGACTAAGTCGACGACGTCGGGCACCACCAAGGTGAAGCTCGAACGAGCGCCTATTTCGTGTCCGCCTGTATCGTCACCTTGGACTACGACGATGTCCGCTTCGGTTTTTTTAAGGCGTGGCATGACTGCTTGAGCGTCTGCACTTGGCAGATGAGCAGGATGTATTGGTTTGGTGAATGCGGCCGGCGAATGCCTCTGGATCAGTGTAAGACAACATGACCGTCGCTGGTTTCCGCGCTAGGGTCGCGTCGGACAGCTTAGGGTTACGGGCGAGGCTCCACTTGATGAATCTTACTCCGACCGTTACCCGCTGCGTTTCGCCGGATTGGCGCAGCAGCCAGTCCACGTCGCCCTAGTCTCCGCCGATGACACCGAGGCCGCCAGTCGCTGTCACGATCGCGGCGAGCCGGCCCCCCGGACACCTCGGTCGTTGGTGCAAGCAGGATCGGGTGTTCGATCTCGAAAAATTGTGTAAGATGGGTGTTAAGGGGCATCGCTATACTTAGTCGGTTCTCAGCTGAGCCTGGGCTGAGCTAGTCACTCAGGCGCATGAGCGCTGAACGATTGAACGCATCAGTGATTAAGACGATCGTGTGCAGCACGAACGATTGTAGAAACGGCTCGGCGACCGCGAAGAAGCCGTCCGGATCTCACGAGAAAGCCACATGGCCGTTCTCGAGGATCTCGACCGAGATCTAGCAATCGCGTTACGGGTGGCGCACGCAGCGCTCAGTGCATCGCGATGTCTTTCTTGCCTCACACGACACGATGAGCGTGGGTGTAGACAGTACGGCAGCACGACTGCACAGATCGCACTCGGGTGTAGTGAAACTGTGCCACAGCAGGGGAATCAGATTCCGCGCCAAGGTCGAGCCGTGGTGTCCAACCTAGCGCCGGACGTTGCTCTTACCGAGCTCATCGCTCCCGAACGTGCTTCTGCGGAACTGTCTTGCATGTGTCCTGCCGCGATCACCACGCCTCCTTCGTGCAGATCTTCTTGGTCATGTATGGGCTACCTGAATGCACTCCGCCCTATGAGCTGTTGAATGAGGCAGGTCTTGACTCTTCCCGGTAAGCACGCCGCAAGTGTGTTTGCTTACACTTTTCCATCGAAACCAGTCGCTAACAGCACGAACGACTTGAAAACGATATGGCGCAAAGATTATCGAAAACATAGTCAGGTTCACTATAACAATTTCAAAGCTACTATATTTAGTAATAGATTTGCTCCTTAACACATGCAAACTATGTTTAGCTGTTTCCACTGGTGATTTCTTTCATGGTCTATTGCCCCCGGATCTGATGGTATCCAATTTCCTTGGCCCCAAAGGCTTCTTGTATCTTCCTATTCCAATGCACGGATGCTACTTCGATGGTGCGGGATGCCATGGAATCCAGGTCGTTACCGTTATACTCGACCACAACCTCGTCCATTAGGCACTCAACGATCGGGAGCTGCCGGTGCGCGGCTGCGTTAGCCGCCGAACGTTCTGGTAAGTTGGATTTGTTGGATTGTGACCTCTTTTATCCCCTACACTTCTGCCAATCCGGGCGGGAGTGTGACGGTGTCCGAAGGTTGGTCAAGAGTAGACCGGTAGTGGTGTGTCCCCGTGCCCTCCGGCGGGCACGGACCGCTGTACACAGGTTATCCCGTGGTGTTAGGCAAGACGCTATTTCCGGGAGGAGTCTGACCATACGCGGTATTTCCGGGACCGGGGGGCGATTCTGATTACGATCCAGTGGACGTACGTTTCGCCAGGAGCGTCCGGGTCGTCCACCACAAGGGCCGCTCCCGACGACGCCACCCTGGTTAACGGTGGCGCCATGTTGGTATCCTACTGCACTGGTATCGATATATCGTCGGCTCCGCAGGCGATTGGCATCGTAGAGCGACCGGCGCTGTCGAATCTGCTCAAGCTGACCCCCGACTCGTCTGGTAAAGTCTCAAAGTGACGGTTGTGGTTTTCGGTGTGGACGGCGATGTAATCCGGTTAATATGGTTGTCTAGAGTAGCCGAGCACTACCAGGAGTAGCACAGGACCGCGATGGCCGACTTGATCCGGTGCGGTGTGCTCGTCATAGCGGTTTTCACGCCGGACATTGCTGAAAACCGTAGTGCGAGAGGGTAGCATCTTTGATATGCGGTGTAACTACTACTTACGGCACCAGCCACAACTTTAACCCGATGTTCTTTCGTGGCCGCCAGGGATTTGGTGTGCTTTGGGCGCTTCAGCGAACGGTATGGCCGCGTGGACGATCGGGAAAACGTGTCGTCCTGCAACGCCTTGGTCAGCGGCGTAATCCATGACTCAAGCGTGCTACGATCGTCCCACAATCGCGGCACGCTTAGGTCACTCACCGTTTTCGTTTCCTCGAGTTGGGTGAGTAGGTTAAAACCACTTAGCATCGACTACGCGTGTGTAACTACCCTGCTCAGCGAACGCTTTTCGCTCTGCTGTATCGCAGAAATCCCATAGCCGACAAGCCTTCCACCGGAGTGCAGCAGATTCATAAGAATGCCGCAGCGAGGTGCCGTCAAATGCGTCAAGCACAAGACCGTAGGGGACGAGGCCTTTCCATTAGTCGTTGCAGCGATAGTTGATGGTGCGGTCCACACCCAACTCGGCAAGTTTTTGGTGCTTTCCTGGCGACGCAATGCCGTAAACTTCGGCGACGGCGGCTTTCACGAGTCGAATGGTCGCGATGCTGACACTACCCGACGCTGCGTGAATTAGTACTTGCTCACCAGCACGTAGGATCGATAGTCGGCAGCGCTGCCTATGCAGTCGTGTAGTTGATCGGGATCGCGGCGCCTTGTTCGAATCACCCCTTCGGGGAAGACTATCGTATCGCCCGCTGCAATGTTGACGGTTTTCGCGTAGCTGCCGAATCGTCTAACGGCTAAAACTCGTTCTTCGACACGGTTCGCATCGACGCCGTCTCCGACGGCCTACACCGAACCGGCGACTTCGTAACCGACTATTGTTGGCAATTTTGGTGCTTCTGTATATAGGCCGATATGGGTGAGATGGTTGGCAAAGTTTACTCCAGCGGCACGTACAGTGACCCGCAGTTGGGCCCGGTCTTGGCGGGGGCGGGCTGGGCTGCTGCTGCACCTGCAAGACCGATGAGTCGCTGTGCTTGGTGATGACGACTGCACGCATCGTTTCCTCTCCGGATACTGCTAGCAGGATTATCTGGTGATCGTTGCACACGCGTCGCGTTGTACAGCAATAGCGGTGAGTTGATTGCCCAAGTGGCCCTTGCAACGGCCTGCGAAAACAGCCTCGGTGAAACAGGGGAGGACGATGTCGCGCCTACCTAGAGTCCATGCGATTGAAGGCTGCGGTTATCCGTTTGTCATTCAAATCAAAGCCCATGTTTTCCAGAAATACTCTGGTCCAGCACCTTCCATGGCACGGTGCCAAGCGAGCTTCTAGGCTGAGGTGAAGGTGTACGCAAAGCGTTGGGGTGGAACCACCTCAAGCACTTTGCAGGGTTGCTTGCCGTAACCGGTTATTTCGAAGGTAAATTGGTGGTCAACCGCCGTAGCCACTTTACCCGCTGCCCATCAGATTCTCTTTAACACTGGTTTGTTCAGCAGCCGCTACGCCTTCGCCGGAGGCGCTGCCATGAATTTGGTCGACTACGGATTGTAACAGGCTTTGATGTCTCGGCCATCCCAGGTCCTTTTGTTATTTCGGTGAGTACATCCAGTCTTGTCCGTCAGAACTTTTCTAACGGATGCAGCTATTCACCTAGTTACGCCAAACGGTCTCGCGGCCAGTCGGTAGATGCGTTGACGACCCTGTGGTTCGTTAGCAACCAGCCTCCCTGTACAACGGCTGGCCTGGTCAAGATGCGGTGAGACGTGGATACGATGTCGGAAACACTCGACATATCGACTCTTTCCGTTAAGTGCACGCCAGGCTGGCGGCTACTTTATTCTTTGTACATTTCGCCTTGGAGCAGCTGACAAAAAACGTGTATCGTTATTTGTTATCGTTCTGCGACATCAGAGTCGGGCTGGTGCTGTGGGTGCAGTGCTGGTCGACACGGGAACCAAGCTCGCTGAAGCAGATGCGATCGACGCCGAATTTAGGCAGCTTGTCAGCAGTCCGATCGCTCTTGTTGTGTTGAAGTACAAGAACTTCGAACACATCCTGGGAGGATCGGTGTTTGCATGAGTTGAAATGCACTGTGCACATCAGGTTTTCGAATACCTGTCTTCTGCTACCGAACTGCTATGCGGCGATGCGCCCGCTGTACCACGGACTCTACGACGCTGTCATCAATCTCGGTGACCGGGGTGTGACCATTGCTCATCTGGGCCGTGGACGCACCACTTTGAGCCCAGTTACCTAGTTGTGGTGGTACCTGGCACAGAATCGGACGGCGGCACGGTCATGGTGTTCACTGATCATCTGGTCGAGGAGTCCGCCGACCCCGTAGTCGACGCTGATTCCGATGTAGCCGAGTGGCCGACTACGTTTAAACGGTTAGTCGCCACTAGTGGCCTCGATGCCATCTATGTCCCGGGTCATGGAATGTCGTCGATGCGGCATTGTTCTTCGCCAGCGGGAGTGGTTGTGGGAACGTGCGGACCGCGGGCCCGGCCAACCACGGGCGCTTTGTCAAAGTGCCCGTGGTTGTGCTTGTAGGATTATGGTGCGCAATACACCGATATTTGATGAGGAGAGTCGTGACGGCTCCGTTTGTGGAGGACACTAACCGTGAGTCCGTGCGACGTATTCAGCTGGATGTTGCAGGCATGTCGTGTGCGGCCTGTGCGAGCCGGGTCGAAACGAAGCTGAACAAGGTTCCCGGTGTCCGCGCATCAGTCAACTTCGCTACTCGAGTTGCGACCATCGATGCTGTCGACGTGGCGGTCGATGAGTTGCGCCAGGTGATTGAACAGGCTGGATATCGTGCGACTGCGCACACGGAGTCTGCCGTCGAGGCAACGGATCCTGACGCCGACTATGCCCGCAATCTGCTGCGAAGGCTCATTGTCGCGGCGCTGCTGTTCGTTCCGTTGGCCGATCTGTCGACCATGTTCGCGATTGTGCCGACGAACAGATTCTTCGGCTGGGAATACCTGCTTATCGCGTTAGCAGCCCCGATTGTGACATGGGCCGCGTGGCCTTTCCACCGTGTTGCGCTGCGCAACGTGCGTCATCGGACAGCATCCATGGAAACGTTGATTTCGGCTGGAATCGTAGCGGCCACCGGTTGGTCGCTGTCGACGATCTTCGTCGCCAAACAGCCCCAGCAGAATTACGGAATTTGGCAGACTACGCTGCACAGCGACTCGATCTACTTTGAGGTTGCCGCGGGAGTCACCGTCTTTGTTCTTGCGGGTCGGTTCTTCGAGGCTCGCGCCAAATCCAAGGTCGGCAGTGCATTACGCGCGCTTGCTGCCCGGAGTGCCAAAAATGTGGCGGTCTTGCTGCCCAATGGGGCAGAGCTTGTGATACCGGCTGGAGAGCTCAAACGGCAACAGTACTTTGTGGTACGGCCCGGTGAGACCATTGCCGCCGACGGTGTGATCATCGATGGCACTGCAGCAATCGATATGAGCGCTATCACTGGCGAGGCCAGACCGGTACGCGCGTCGCCGGAGGCCAGCGTGGTGGGCGGCACCACGGTGCTCGACGGCCGCTTGGTGATCGAGGCCACCGCAGTCGGTGGCGATACCCAATTTGCGTCGATGATCCGTCTCGTCGAGGACGCACAGGTGCAGAAGGCTCGCGCGCAGCACCTCGCCGATCGCATCGCGGCCGTGTTCGTGCCGATGGTTTTTGTCATCGCAGGATTGGCGGGTGTCGCTTGGCTGTTGGCTGGAGCCAGCCCGGATCGCGCTTTCTCTGTGGTGCTCGGGGTCTTGGTGATCGCATGTCCATGTACGCTCGGGCTTGCTACCCCCACCGCTATGATGGTCGCCTCCGGAAGAGGCGCTCAATTGGGGATTTTCATCAAAGGTTACCGAGCTCTGGAAACCATCCACGCGATTGACACTGTGGTATTCGACAAGACCGGCACGTTGACATTTGGGCAGCTGCGCGTTAGCACGGTAACGTCAACCGGCGGGTGGGGTTCTGGGGAAGTTCTGGCGCTCGCCTCCGCAGTCGAAGCGGCCTCTGAGCATGCGGTGGCAACGGCTATCATGGCCGCTTATTCAGATCCACGTCCGGTTGCCGACTTCATGGCGTTTGCTGGATGCGGTGTATCGGGAGTTGTCGCTGAGCACTATGTCAAAATTGGCAAGCCGTCCTGGGTAACCCGAAATGCACCATGCGACATCGTTCTCGAATCCGCACGAAGAGAAGGCGAATCACGCGGCGAGACAGTAGTTTTTGTATCGGTCGATGGTGTTGCATGCGGAGCTGTCGCGATCGCCGACACCGTCAAGGATTCAGCAGCCGACGCTGTCGCAGCACTGTGCAGCCGCGGGCTGCACATAATTTTGCTCACTGGTGACAATCAGGCTGCCGCGCGTGCGGTTGCAGCACAGGTAGGAATCGACACCGTTATCGCCGATATGCTGCCCGAAGCTAAGGTTGACTTTATTCAACGACTGCGTGATCAGGGGCACACCGTCGCTATGGTCGGAGACGGCATCAACGACGGCCCTGCCTTGGCATGTGCCGATTTAGGCTTGGCGGTGGGGCGCGGTACTGATGTCGCGATCGGCGCCGCCGATCTCATTCTGGTCCGCGACAGCCTGGGTGTTGTTCCGGCGGCATTGGATCTGGCACGTGCTACCATGCGGACAATTCGGACTAACATGATTTGGGCGTTCGGATACAATGTTGCTGCAATCCCCATCGCCTCCAGTGGCCTGCTCAATCCTCTGATCGCCGGTGCTGCCATGGCTTTTTCATCGTTTTTTGTGGTGTCAAACAGCTTGCGGCTAAGCAATTTTTGTCCTTCCCGCACGTCAGTCTGAACAGGCGTCTTTTATCAAGGGACCCCACTGCCAGAGATGCGTAGCAACCGTTACCCATGCCTTGATCGTCTCGACCATAAGGATTTGCACCGATATCGAGCTAACCAGCAATTTTTCGATAGTTGGCTAAAGTTAGCTGTAGGGGCTGCGCGATCGCTTTTGCAGCGCAGACTCTCCCCGCTGCAAGCGGTAGCAATCTTTGCTTTCGTGATGGTCACAGTGCGAAGTAAAGACTTTGACTATAAACTCCTTTATTTACTTCGGTCGGGTCATGCCGGGGTCTGCTGATTATCGTTATGCGGTGGAAAGTTTGAAGTCGCTGTTGGTGCGCTAGGACCTGCTGGTGGTACCCGGTTCCCGGGATAGTTTGGCTGCCAGAATTTTTCAGTGGTCCGGTTTTTGTGTGGTGTAGGTGCCGATGACCGCTGATGCTTACATCGGCTACGGCAACCGCGACAATGTCGCGTGTACTGTGTGGGAGTACGGAGCCAGTGACGTGGCCGGGATTCCATCTGGAGGATCAGGTCTTCCCTAAGCTGTGCGGTGCAATGGGTGGAATCGAGTTGATCTTCGCTGAAGGTCACGCCACCAAGATTCAGGCCGTGAACGCCGCGCGTAGTAGTGCCGAGCTTCTTGATAACTTGGTCGCATCAATGCCCGGTTGAACAGCGGGTTTGACAAGGCTCTGCCCCCGAGCCCGCTACTACGCTTACACTGGGGCGACCTGATCGTGATCGAGATGCTACAAACGCCGAAAGAGATCGAAACCTCGCAGTTCAGGTTATTGATGCGCCTATATACATGTTTAACGCAGGTCGCCTGCGAAACGTCTGAACTAACGTCACGTCAGTTCGTTGACCTCAGTGCCAAAGTAGTTTGGTCTACCCGCTGGTAGCTATCCTCGTTTATGCCGCCCTATGCGGGCGTGTTGCCCACCACTTCGTGGTGGGCAACACGCCCGCAACGTTTTAATCCGCAATCTTGGGCCTGACCGAGTCCAGTGACATCCTTGACAATAGCCACCACATACCTGGGCGTCGGGTCGCATCATCGACAACGGGTGGTTTTGTCTATCGACGCATCCGGGACAACTCCCGTAGCATCGCGTTGTATGCATCTAGGTCGTCATCGGCGTAGCTGTTGTCCGCATGCCGGTCCTCGCGGACGGCGACTCTGTGGTCCTGACGCGCCCACTGGGCCATCAGCGCCACTATGACGATGACTACAGGTAATTCTGTTGCGCCCCAGGCGATTGCTCCACCTATATGCTGGTCGGCGTCAATACTTGTCAGCCAGGGCAAATTGACAGAGCGGTAGAATTCGGCACCGATTGCCGATGTCATTGTCATCAAAGCGATCCCGAAGAAGGCGTGGAATGGCATCATTGCAAACAACAATCCGATTCGTGCCAGGTATGGGAGTCGTCGCGGCCCTGGATCGATACCAATGATTGCCCAGTAGAAGAGATATCCTACCAGCAAGAAGTGGATGGTCATGAATTCGTGGCCCCAGTGATAGCGAACCAGGGTATTGAACAGCGGTGTGAAGTAAACGATGTACGGTGACCCCACGAACCCGATGAAGGTCGTGATCGGGTGGGAAAGAAAGGCCGTAACGGAAGAGTGCATTAGCCATGCTAGCCATTCACGCGGTCCGGGTTGTTGTCCATCACCAGCCGCGGACAAAGCACGAAGTGCCAAGGTGACTGGCCCGCCCAGAACAAGGAGGATGGGGATGAACATATTCAACGTCATATGTTCGGCCATGTGCACGCTGAACATTGCCGAACCGTAAGTTCGCACACCTGAGCTGCTGGTGAATATCAGTGCGATACACCCGGTCAACCACGCCACCAGTCTCCCCACTGGCCAGGCGTTGCCTGCACGCCGCACACGGACAAAGCCCGCTATATATCCGATTCCGAGGGCGATGGCAGCAGTTCCGACGAGGCTGTCGAATCGCCACACGGTGAGAAATCTAACAATGTTAGGTGGCTGCGGCAGCTCGTAGCCCAGAAAAACGTCCCAGGCTGTGAACCTGTGGGTGAGGAATCGCGGCGCAGTTTGAACAGACATCGCCGCCGTCGCCGCCGTGACTGCCATCATGGCCAGCGCGGTAAGACGTGTCTGGTGATCGGAGTACGGCCGACCCACGATCAACGCCCAGCAGTCAGACAAGCACACCAGAGTCACCAGCACTCCGGCCACCAGGCCGAGGCGACCGAAGTCCGAACCGGTCATCGCCGCGCCCGGGCTAAGTAGATAGGCCAGCTCGGCTCCATATGCTAGCGCGAGCACTCCACATAAAACCTGAACAATCAGCACAGCGCGGCTTGGTGTTACCCCCGTCATCGCCGCGGTAATCTTGAGTCCGCTTAATGCGGCAACGGCGAGCGCGAAGGCAATCACAGCGCTGGTGGCGTAGTCATGGTCCGGTCCCTGCTCGGCGTTACCGGTCACCGCGGTCGCGATAACACCAATCACTGTGGGGATCAGCAGCACAAAGTGGTCGGAACATCGGATGATCACGCGTAGCGTCAACGTAACAAGCAACGCACAGATCGCCACAACGATCCACGCCCGTGAGGTCTCTGAAGCTGCAATGGCATTGGATAGTTTTGCGCCAGTTCGAAGCTCCGCCAGCGTCACACCGGAGTCGTTAGCAGCCTGAACCACCACCATCGCCAGTGCAAACGCCAGCCAGCCGATGGAAACACGCTCTTCAGCAAGGTGAATCCGAAACGCCTGAGCATCGATCAAGCCGTCTGCTTGCGGCCAGACCGTCATCACGAAGTAAATCAATGTTCCAAGACACAGCGCACTTGACAGCAACGCGCCGAAGTACCCCACGGGTTCGGCAACGCCGATGAAACTGCCGGGATCCGGATTGCCGACAGCGCCGTAGCGGTCAGCTCGCGAAAACAGCCCGTAGGCGGCAATGGCGACCACGTTACCCAGCAGGCCAGCCACCATCAGTGTGGTTCTCAAGGAGATCAGCGAGGGAATCCGTACAGGTGACGTCGCCGTTCCAGTCGGCTCGTCAGTCTGCATTGCTCGAGCTTACGGACGTTAGCGGCAGACCACGTAAGTGGTCGGCAAGCGTCGGTTGGTCAACGCCAGCTTACAGTAGCCAGATGTCTCCCCCGAAAGACGACACCTCGTATAATTGATGACTTGCTGCTGCGTTGGGTTGTCACCGGGCTGTTCGTGCTGAGCGCTGCCGCATGCGGCTTCGCATGTTTGGCCTGCCGCCGACCGTGGACGTTGGTTCCGAGCAACGGACTGCATTTTGCGATGACAGTGATGGCCTGGTCACGGGGTGCTCACCTACCAACGACAGGGGCCGTGGTGTTTTGCGGGCTAGCTGGGCATGGTTTATACTATTAGCTACCGTTTCGCCCCGAAGGATCGTCGAACAGGCGGCATATGCATATCCGGCTCTCGTGATGCTGGCGATGGTCTGGATGTACGTCATCATGGACAGTCGTTTTCACGGCGGCTGTTGGGCCACCGGCCATCACACATTGCTTCATATGTCGATGCCGGGCATGGCCATGACTACAGCGGTGGTGCCGGCAAGCGGAATAATGGATCATTACTCTACACTGCCTCTGGTTCGTGTTCTTCTGTATCGTGACGGTTTTCTGGACATACCGCTCTTTCGCAACGCCCCGAAAGAGCGCAGGCTTCAGTCGGTATCGTTCGCTGTATCACGCAGGTCAAGCTATGATGTCGACCGGGATGGCTATTATGTTCGGTGCTCTGCTGTTTAATGTTTAACAGCTGCTATCTATCAGCATATTTCAGTGGCTGTGAACATTCGTGTGCTATCAGGGCCCGAATCGACTCTGGTGGTGCGGCAAGCTCGGCGACGGACTCGATGCCGAGGGCCATGGTCGGATAGTCTGCGTAGGATCGCATCTCGAACATCATGCCCAAGGTGAACCATGCATCGATAACCGACCATCTTCGTGGATTTCTCTTCGCCCAGTCACTTTGATCCAGTCGATACTTCCACTCCGCCATATCGAGTTCATCGCTAGCGAACTCACTGACAAAATCCGTGTATGCTACCGCCTCGCCGCGTACCACGGAAATTCCGCGCCCCAGCTCCTCCGATCTAGTTAACGCTGGCACCACGCCCAAGATCGCCTTCGCCGCGGCTCGGCCGGTAGTGACTTCTTCCATCACTGATGTGGCAGGGTAGGCGCGCAACGCAATACAGGCATCAACAATCGAGAGTAGAATGTCAGCGGAATTGCGTAATTGATAGTTTTCGCCAAGTACCCGGGGCAGGCGCACGATGGTGAAATCGAGCGCAGGTGGTGATCCGGCAACGACTAACTCCGCGAGTGACTTAGATGCCGCATACGGATAAGGCGTTTCACGGGGATCGGTGACCCGAGGCACAGTGACATCCGCATTGACGACGAACGACGACAAATGCACCAACCTGGTATTATGCCTGGCGCATGTCTCGACGATCGTGGAAACCAGCTCTATGTTGGCCAACCGCAGTTCACGGTATGGCACCAGCATGTTGGTGTTGCCGACACCATTCACCAGGGTCCCGGCGTCGGTGTCGCGTATCAGTACCTCCAGTTCTGCAGGGCCACTCTCATAAGAGATATGTTCGATCCGTACCCCCTCAACTCCTTGCAGCGCTGTCCACGGATCGTCTTCGGGGAGCCTCGCTCTCGTAGCCAAGACCACCTCGGGATACAACACTCCTGACCGTCTTAGGTCGAGGACCGCTTGGGCAAAGCCAGTGCCCAAAATTCCCGATGCGCCCAACACGATGATAGCGCGCTTTTGGCTGCTATTCCGGGGCTGTTTGACGCTGAACTCCGTGGCGTTTCGTTGCCTGCATAGTGAAGCAAGATCGCGTTCTATCTCGGCAGCGGTGCCGACATCCATCCATCCATTGGCTGTCTGCGCGGCAGTCAGGTTGGCGGCGGTATCGGCGCTGATTAGATCCAGAAGCGAGAGGTGCCGACCCAGATGTTTACGAGTGTCCGGAAGTATTCTGATGAGATCCACTGAGCCAATCCCCTCATCGAGTAGCGATGAGTCCGGTCGGATAGCTCTGCCTAGGTACCGACTCCAGATTTCCGCGAGACCGGCTGCTCCCTCACCCGATCCGGCAGAGTTTCGCACAGAGTCGACAAGTTGTGGCATCGTCAGCAGGTTATCGCGGTCAATTTTCCCGTTCGACTTCCGCGGAATACACGGCACGCCGACCACGAAAAACGAGGACACTCCCAAGCTCGTAAGAATTAGTCTGCTCCGTGTCTCTGCCGCAGCATCGTCGGCACCTTCGCGGGTCCGCTTCGTCTCCAACCACACTCCGAGACGACCGTTGTAAACTTCAACAGCAATATCAGAGACGGTAGGGTCCGCAGAGATGCGCCGAATTAACTCGGCGGTATCGACGCGCTTGCCGGAGATTTTGACGACGGAGTCTTTGCGTCCGGAGAACACCGGAAAACCCTCGTCATCGAGAATCACACAGTCGGCAGTAGCAAACGCTCGACGGCACGAGCCGTCCGTGGTGGTTACCGTGCCGAAGTTGCGGCTGTCGATCCCGAGATAGCCAACAGAGACTAAATCACCAACGATGACGAGTTCGCCGAAGGCGATGAAGACCGTGTTGGGCACTATCGGCCGGCCCAGCCTGAGGCGAGTGTCACTCGCGACGGTCATCGGAGCGCAGACGAGCGGCAAATACGTTACAACGACCGTAGTCTCTGTCGGACCATAGGTCGATACAAGTGAAATACCTTGTGAAGCAAAGGAATCAATCCACTTGTCGACAGCACAGGAACGAACTGCTTCACCGCCAATGACGATCTGGCGAAGGCAAGAACGGCTGATCTCGTCAATCGCGTCGCTGTTGTCGCATAGCAAATGCCACACTGCGGTCGGTAGATCGATAACTGTTGCCCTCTGCACGAAGAGATCTCGTGCGAGTTCTGCCAGGTCACCCATTTTCATGGCGGTGGATCGGACCAACGTCGATCCACAGATCGCGCCACCAAAGATCTCCTCGACACTGATGTCCGATGTCAATGGCGCGCACTGGAGGATGGTGTCGTGTGTTCCCCACCCATAGGCGTTTCTCACCGCGTCACAAAAGAGCGCAAGCGACCCGTGTGAAATTTGGACAAGCTTGGGCTGCCCGGTTGAACCTGATGTCGGCATGATGTACGCGGTTTTGTCGGCAAGTGAAATATCTTGTTTTGCTTGCTTAATACGCTTTTCTGCGAACCTACGTTGCTCGTCATCCAGGTCCACCTCGAGGTGGGTAGCAGCTACATTGATCACGCGGGCCGAAACACCACCACCGTGGTCGGTAATCGCCTTTGCCCGCAAGGGAACCTCGTCGAGAGTGTCGCAGACACTGTAGCCGCAGCCTGCAAGGTGGCACGCGATCAAGAGGTCGATGGTCTTGTCCGTGTTGTCGTCAGTGAACACTAGCACATCACCTGGCAAGACGTTGTCCCGTACCAGCCGGGCAACCCATGGATGGACGTAGCGACGTCTGTCAACAGCCAGGTGAACGCTTCCCCCAGGGTCCAGAAACCATGCTGGCGCTATTGGTTGCGTTGTCTGGGTGACTTCATTGCCTAGGCAGCGGGCACCGTCCGAACTGATCCCAAACCACTCGTTGACAATCATGGCGATCGGCTGATCCCACGCCGCTACCATCAATTCCAACGCCGCAGCGATTCGTTTTGCGACACGGGTGCATGACTTTCCCTGGGGCAGATCTACTCTATTCCAGATCGACAGTTCAAGTGTGCGCTCGTCTTTGTCCAGAACACAAGCCACGGTCATGCCCTCGACAGGACCAATATCCGTCACCGTCGGTACTTCCAACAAGAAACGGCGAAGGCCGGGCGCGCATGGCTCGCGTATGAAATTGAGTGTCAATGCTTCAAGGTGACGAGTCTGGTTGAGCGCCAAATACATTCGTCGGTACTGTTCCTCGCGAAGCCAGCGGAGTCTAATTGCCTTGACATAGGATCGGTCAAGTGTTCGGACGACATCTTGCACCGACGCAAATGGAGGAAATCGGATCGAGTGTGCAACCGAATTGACCAGGCATGTAGCAACATCCAGATTGGGCTCCCCGAAGCGGTTGTCCACAGTGTGAACCAGCAGGGTCTCGGTGCTCTGCCTAAGGCTAGCGTCCACTGCTACTGTCGCCGCAGCCACCAATATGTTGAGTGGGATCTTTTTAGCCTCTGACAAGGCGATAATTTCATCAAATGCTTTGCCGAAGAGTAGTATTGATTCGTAAAGAACTCCCAGGGCAGCGGTCCCGGAGGCGTCGTTTGAAACTTGACTATACCCACCGTTACGCACTTCTTCGGCCAGCTCACGTTGCACGACATTGGCCAGACGCTGTAGCGATTCCTCCACCCTGGTCGCCTCACGACGGTGTGCTTCCGCAAGCTTGGCCAGAGCTTGGCGGATACCAGGGATCTCGACCCGATTATCAGTGTCAAGGTGATGTGCCAAATCGGCCTCAATGATTCTAATCGCGCCGCCATCAAACAGGATGTGATGGGTGAAGACATCGAGGCGTGCCACAAAGCCGCTCTCGTCGGTCCGCACGGTGTACCGCACGAGTGGCTTGGCGAGGATGTCAGGAGACCAAGCGCGCATCAGATCGTAGTCACGCCGGTCTGTCCGCGATTGTTCGTCGGACCGCACACGCACGATGTCGCCGAACTGCAACCGCGGCACGAGATCCGGATAGTCACCCTCCGTTGAGGGTGACTCAAGAACGCAAAGTTGCAAAGGGTTTTTGAGGATCGTTGCTTCAAGTGCCGCCAGGAATCCCGACAGCTCCAGCTGGTGGAATCGATAGCTTTTGCCGATAAAATACAAGGCGGGATCGTTGTCCTGTAATACCCCGTTGTAAATGTTCTGCTGAGATCGACTCAAGGGAACACGATCAACGCGAGGTGTGTTTGGCGCTGTCACGTAGAACTCTCCAGCTGGCGAACCCAGCTCGCAATCGACAGGTTGTCCATTAATTTGGATTGTATCTCAGCTTCCTGGCTCAGGCCGAGTTGCTTTATTAAGAGCGTGAACCGAACAGAGTCCAGTCCGAGGTCGCGAAGATCGGTTTCGTCGCCTTCAACCAGATCTGATTCTGCGACATACAACACCTCACAGACAGCCGTGAGAACCCTTTCCCGTACTGTCTCAGTCACGAACGACCATTCCCGAGTTGCTCTCCGTTCAGCGCCGCTGCCAGTGTTGCACGCATGACCTTGCCGGACTGCGTTCGAGGAATATCCCTGACGATCACAATCTTCGACGGCCGCGCCATCGATTCCGACTCACGTCGATAACGAGCCGCAATTCTTCGTTTAAGCTCGATCGTGGTTGACTCGTTCAGCTCTGCCGACGGGACTACTGCCAATCCGACTAGCGCTCCGAAATGCGCATCGGGTATTTCGTAGCATGTGGCCTCACGAACTCCCGAAACGCTTTCAGCGATGCGATCAACCTCGTCGGGCACGATGTTTACGCCACCGGAAACGATCATCTCCGAAGATCTTCCCTTGATATAGAAGAAACCGTCCTCGCGTCGCTCCACAAGGTCCCCGGTGTTCACCCACCCGTCAACTAGAATTTCTCGGGTGCGCTCCGGATTATTCCAGTACCCCAACATGTTTGCTGGTGATTTAATCCACAGCGTGCCGAAGGATGCGGAAGAAGAAGATGCGGAAGAAGAAGCGGTGTCTGCGATGGTGGGTCCGCCACCATTTGGATTTGCCAGATAAACTTCCACGCCAGGATATGGACGTCCGACAGCGCCCGCCTCGATTTTGTAGATTGATCCATTATCGGTTGGTAAACACAAGGCGGTGCAGCCCGTTTCGCTCAAACCGTAGAACTGTGCGGTGCGCACACCCGCAGCTTCAATAAATCGAACATCAGATGCAACTCCCCGCGAACCACCGTAAACAATTAGTCGCAACGGCGGAACTACCACGTCGCGGAACTTCAGTTCGTAAACCAGTTTCGAAAGAAGGGTTGGAACTAGGCATGTCGTCGCGACTGTATTCGCATTGAGAACCTCCGTTAACGACGACGTGTCCGCACCGCCGGTGATACATAAACCTCCATGCATTAGACAGTTGAGTATCCACCAAAGGCCGCCGATATGCGTCGCCGACAGAGGCGAGTAGGTGGTTTCGCTGACGACCCAATCGATCCAGTTCAGATCTTTTTCCCGTAAAATGTCCGGGATAGCAAAGAAGGTGCGATTGGGTAGTAGCACGGCTTTTGGCTCGCCGGTCGTACCGCTGGTGAAAATCATCGCCAATGGGTCATCGGCGCCATGGTTTAGGTTCCCGGCTAAATAATCCGCATCCAACGAGCAAGCGGAATACGTTGCATCAGTGGTGGTATTGACCGTTATTGCCGGTATCGAGTGGAGTACTTCCGGCAGCGAGGAAGAGTCTATTTTGCACTTTCGTGCGACAAGGACCGCACTGGGGTCACTGATTTCGCTGAAACGACTGATGGTTGCGGGAGGCAGATTGCCGTCCACCATGACTGCGATCGCCCCGAGCTTCGCGCAAGCCAGCACCGACAGGTATGTTTCGGGACCGTTGTCCGAAATGATGAGCACCCGGGATCCTTGAGAAATCGGCTGAGCACTAAGACGCGCGGCAAGCCCATTGACTTCGGCAATAAGCTGACCGTATCGTAGTTCGCTTGTCCCGTCACTGCGACGCAAGGCGATTGCCCCCGGACGCTCGTGCGCCTGCTTCAGTATTCGTTCTAGCACGGTAGGCGGTAAGGGTGACATAACTGTAAAGTGAATCTCCTATGCATAAATTACGGGATGTTAAGTATCGCGACTTCGAATTCCCCTATTGCAGAACCGCCGTTGTCGTCCCAAAATTCTATGGTGTTCGATAACTGGAGATAGCGCCATGTTCGCTCGACGATGTGTAGATCATAGACATGCAAACGTGCGGAAAATTTTTGAGGGTTGATCAGCTTTTTAAATCGCGATGATGTGTTTTTAATCAATATGTTGGAAAGCTGGTTCCTGCAATAATCTGCGATTGACCAACCTCGGAGTGCGGAAATATCTTTGTTGACGACACTTTGGGCGTACGCGCTGTAACCTAGTTGATTGAAACACAGCATCAACTCTACCGCATTGAAGTGCCCCGTACCTCGAATGTAGGCGGATTCCTCAATACCGAAATTACCATACGCAAGGACCGAATCAGGGCTGGCTCTGTACTTTGCGTCAATGAGATAGCGGCATCCCTTGTAGGAGTAGGGTTCCAGTATGCTACCGAGCAAATCTTCTGCCATCGGAAAGGTGTTTGTGGATTCTGCCGCGCTCTGCAGAGAAGGGGCCAGCTCGGCGCTCATGCGGCATATCCCGGCGTCTTGAGGCCATCCAGCAAGGTCAGACGGTACGTGATTAAGGTGCCCGAGACCGTGCTGTGTTTTGCCCGGTGCACAAGAGCCCGGTTATCCCACAAGATGACGTCACCAACCTCGTAGTGTTGAGTGTGTATAAGCAACGATTTGCAGTCAGGGTCGAGCTGACCCGACGCGGTTAGGAGCTCTTGCAGCACCATCGGGTCAAGTAGATTTCCGTTTTTGCCCTCGACCGAAACGGTGGCTGCCTCGCAAATGTAAAGGATTTCTTGCCCGGTCTTAGGGTGTTTAATCACTGTAGGCCACTTCTGCGGGGGAGTGACTTCTTCGATTTCTGCTAGGACTTCTCCTATAGGTCGATAAACATCGCTTGGGCGTATTTTGATGTAGCGCCGAGGAGAATGTGTACTATACGTTCCTCGCACCGAGTTTTTCGTAGTGCTGGGAAGCGATTCCCAAGCCTGGCTGAGGTCGATAAAATGAGTCCCGCGGTCGTTTCCGGGCATCGCAAGAGGCAGAGTCATAGAAAATGCAAAAGGTTTCGGCATGAATATATAATCGACATGCCAGAAAGCGCCGGTGTTCGGAACACCCTGCCCTTCCTCGGTAGAAGAAACAAATATTTCAGGATAATCTTTATGACGATAAATAGGTTCGTAATAAGGAACGATTTCTCCAATTATTCTGCCAAGTTTTATAAATTCTTCTGGAGTTGGGTGTACGTTTTTTAACACAACAAGCTTATTGACATAAACTATTTTACGGATTTCGGCGGTGGATATATTGTCTAAGTTTTTGGGGTCAACTCCCGTGACCTGTGCACCAAGTCCCTCACCTTTCACATGGAGCGTCATCGATTCTTTTCTTCTCCTTATTTACTTGCTGTTTTCGGTCCGCATCTTCGAGCATCTCTCACCGTCGCGATCCGCACCTCCTGGATGAAAAGTTGGTTATATTTTGATCATGCGAAGAGTGAGCAGTCGCATAAGCTAGCGAAAAAATTTCCCTATTCGTGCACTGCCGTTTCGTTGGTTCCAGTTATCCAGGTAGTGGGGAGTAGCGGGACACTGCTGCTTGTACTGGCAGCCATTCCGGCGGGAGTGCTGACGGTTGTCGGTACGGTGCCGGCAAAGCCGATGGGGCCAGCGCCGTGGTTACTTGTTGTGTGCGACATGGGTTCGGAGTGGGGGGGGGTATCTATGGCATCGGCTATGGTGGCGGTTGCTTCAACGAATTCGTAACGGTAACCGCGTGCGCCACCTCGGGTGTTGTTTCCTCGTTGACGCTGTGCTCGGGCGGAAGGCGAGCTTGTTCTTGCTGCGGCAGTGATCCCGATCGTGTTAGTGGCAGTGTCAGGTGACTTTGTGTCGGCTTTGGGGCCAGAGCTGACCCCTGGTGGCGACAGGCCGGGCACGGCGTAGTTGATGCTGGGTGAAGGTGGAGGGTTGTCAGCCGTAGCCGAGGTGGATGTGCTGGGTGCGGAGTTGCTCGTGTATAAGTTTCCGCTAGAAGTAGCCGCGACGGGTGGCGCGACTACAACGCGGATGTGTGGGCCCGCGTTATTGTCGTTATTGTCAGAGTGAGATCCTGCGGGAGTGGGAGATACTCCGACTGGAAGCTGTCCGTTCCATAACATGGCCAGCGTACCCAGGACGCTCAATGCTGGCGCAAAAAAGGGAAGTAGGAGCATTCCGTACGAAGCATAATAGGGGTACCAAAGAAAGTCGTACAATTGCAAAGAAATAATGGCAAGGATAACAGCAACGGCGGATCCGAATCCCAATCGTTGGAAAAACTCTAGAAAATATTTGTATGGATCTGCGATAAAATCTAAGATGTCCGTCAGTAGTTGAACAATCCAACTCGGTACGAACTGCAGGACGTTTTGGGTTGCGCTACCCGGTGCAAGGATGGGTGGCGCTGCTTGGGTATGTAGTATTGTTGCCGTTGCCGCCTCGCTGATGGCCTGGTAGGCCGCCATAGTGTCGGCGGCTTGTACCCACATCCGAACGTAGTCGGCTTCGTTGAGGGCAATGGGAATGGTGTTGATCCCGAAAAAGTTGGCGGCAATCAAGAAACCACGAGTTGCGCGGTTGGCGGTAAGTTCTGCCAGCGTGGGCATGGCGGCTAGCGCGCTGCTGTAAGCGGTTGCCGCGGTTTCATGCTGCTTAGCGGTGATTGCGTTGTTGATCGATGTTTGCTCAAGCCAGACCAGGTAAGGGCCATGCGCCGCCACAAACCGTGTGGCGCTAGCTCCCCGCCAGCCGGTGGCCTGAACATCAGTCATCAGCCGAGTCAGCTCGGCAGCTGCGTCGGTGTATTGATTGCTAAGCTCCTGCCATTGCGCAGCGGCAACAAGCAATGATTCCGCCCCCTGTCCGGTACTTAACAGAACCGAGTTCACCTCCGGAGGTATGGCCATCCACATCGGGCCTGTCAGAGCTCCAACTCCTTTCATGGGCGTAGAGCGCTCGGCTTTATGCACTCAAAGCATGACTTCAAGCCGTCACTTCCCGGTGTTGGTCGGCGAAAGCGCGCAGAAAGTTCCCCCCTGCCCAGGAATAACGTATGTGATGCGCAGCACTCGATTGTCTGCTGGGGTACGCTGACGCTCGCCATCAACCTATGGCTGGGCTGATGCTGATGGCGCTCCGTCGCCGCAGCTGGGGGGCAGCCTAAGACGCCAGCGCATTCCCGGCCTAAAGTAGATCGATTGAAACAACGGCTCAGGTGAGCTGCACCTGCGTCTAGCAACGGAGTTGGCAAAACTCGTTGGAGATTGTCGCCTCGCGGACGCAACTAACTCCACTTTGGATTACCACGTTCAACAAATTATTTTACGTGGCCTCGGGCATCCGTTGTTTGAATACCCTAACTGATCCTGGCTCTAGACGATGCAGTGTCGACCCTAGGGGTGGCTATCGATCGAGCCATGATTAACTCATGTATTAAATTGTATGCCGAATGACAATGACAGGTGGCAAGAATTCAGCGATTACCGCTCCGTTTTCTTTGACTGTATTCCTTTATTCATTTCGTTGATTCTGCGACCTGTGTTGCTGGATCTGAGTGTAACGGAAAAACGGTTGAGTAGTTTGCCGATTTTTGTGTTGCCAAGCTGTGCTCTAATCAAAACCGAACGGTACAGGGGCAAGCATTAATGCATTAATCAAGCGTTAATTGGTCACTTTCATGGCTATGCAACGAAAGCTGCTGTATGCATTCGGCGAATTGGCAGTAATTTCTGAACTTGGTACCTTAATTTCCTCGTAGGGTAAATTTGGATCAAGCGATCCGATGTCTCACATTATATAGCTAGAGTTAGCCTATTCTATCGTGGCTGTGAGCACAATAGTCGATCTAAATTTTGAAATAGGATGCGTGATCGAAGGAATTACGTACTCAACCATCCGGTCAGACCAGCATTACATATTCCAGATCATCGGAAGTCGCTGCGACGACGGCAATTTTCTACAATCGCTCCTCTGATATTTGTTTTCCGTAATGCTTTAATCATTATATGAATTCGACAGTACACAAAAATCCAGATCGGTGTACTGCTACTACCAGTATAACAGTGGTCGTTGTCGGATGTCTAGCACAGGCCACAACGGTTTCCATTGCTACCATTGTGGAAGGAACTGGACGACACAACGCTTTAATTTTAATATTGACACTGTCGGATTCGTCAATGCATGGAGCTTGCTGCTCCTACCCTGCCCTGTCACAGGGGGAGAGTCCATAGCTGTTCCAGCACCACACGGCTACTTGAACAATTGCGTCTCGACAGATTCTTCCGCCAGCGCCGCGGATTGCTGCTGCTGTAACGCGATCTGATAACTGCTTGTTTGGAGATCGTGTATCTGGGCGCATGACAATCTGGTGAGCAATCGCTCCCGATATTTACTCTACCAGACCGTCGTCGCGGTTCGCGACTGCATCACTGATTCTGTTCTGTTACGCTGGCCATCAAAACGAAGTTGCGATCCGTGCAGCTGACGGCAATCCGCTGCTTGAACAAATGGTTCGGCTCGCGTTGATGTGGTCAGCGAAAACCACCAGCAACAGTCCATCCGAAGATTGGTTGCACAGCAATACCCAGCCAGAGATCTACTGGACAAAATCCACGAATTACGCGAATTTTCCGACCATATGGAAGAAAGCCAAAATATAGTTGCCTACGTTGCCCATTCAACTGTCGCAGCACAATACCTAAACTAGCACAGCACGACCCCAGGTGGACTTGGATCTGGTGTGAACGGCACGATGCTGGTTTCGGCCTAATCCTGTACGATTACGCCGGTATGGTCGATGCAGTCACAGTGGATGCGGTGGCGAGAATAGGTGCGGGGTGAGCAGTCACCTCAACCGGCGATTCTGGGATTGGTTCGAATGAAAGCCGAATGAAATTTGGCGGAACGCTCCTGCTATCTCATAGTATCTTACGTGTCGACATGGGTACCGACGGGACATTCTGTCGACGTTGCGCGACGATAGGGACATGGATTGCGAGGTGGCCCGCGAAGCGTTGTCGGCCCGACTCGACGGCGAGAGAGAGGCCGTGCCATCGGTGCGTGTCGATGAGCATCTTGGTGAGTGCAGCGCGTGTCGTGCGTGGTTTGATCAGGTAGCTGACCAAGCACACGACCTGCGTCAGCTGGTCGATTCCCGCCCTGCTATCATACCCGTTGATGCTCTTGAGATCGTGACGCCGCCGCGGCGGCGACGTCCATTAATGACCTGGCAGCGTTGGGCGTTGTTTTGCGTGGGCATCGCACAAATCGTCCTGACAACCGTGCAGGGGCTCGGCCTAAGTGTCGGACTGACCCACGATCGCGCGATGATTTTCGGGAGCCACCTGCTCCACGAGTCAACGGCGTGGTCGGCTGCGATCGGTGTGATCATGATGGCAGCGGTGCTGTGGCCGGGTGTCGCTGCCGGGCTTGCGGGCGTTTTGACGGTGTTCGTCGGTTTCTTGACAGTTTACGTCGTCGTAGATGTAGTCGCCGGCGCCACCACCATACTGCGAATTCTGTTGCATCTGCCGGTGGCGATCGGTGCGGTCCTTGCTATCGTGGTGTGGCGACACAGTTCGGCTCCACGGCCGACACTCGATGATGCGGTCGACGTCGATCTCGATATCATCTTGCCTCAAAACGCTTCTCGTGGGCGACGACGTGGTCATCTGTGGCCTACCGATGGGTCGGCGGCCTAAACCGTCCTGGGTGCGACGGCTCGCATTAGGGGGCGTCCACAGGGTTACACGCAGTCGAACGGAGCCGAGTGTGCCGCGGACAACGCCATCGTTTGACTGTCCGATGACGACTGGTGCCACAGCCCAGTATGGCCCTGAAGTTCCGCAATCGCAGGCTGTTTGAGACGACAAAAAACGACGAGAACGCCATGGTCGCACCGGCTACTAGTGGGTTGAGCAATCCAGCGGCGGCAATAGGTATGGCGGCGATGTTGTACCCTAATGCCCAAACCATGTTGAGTTTGATAGTGTGCATCGTTGCAGCGGCCAGGTCGAGTGTTATGGGTACGACATCGAGATTGTCGCGGACCAAGATAATGTCGGCGGCGCCAATCGCGACGTCGGTCCCTGCACCGATGGCCATGCCGAGATCGGCGCGTGCGATTGCTGGCCCGTCGTTTATGCCGTCACCGACCATAGCGACTACGTGTCCGCGGTCGCGCAGTTGCTCGATGACGTCGACCTTGTCTTCGGGCAAGATGTCGGCGATCACCTCGTCGATACCGAGACGGGCCGCCACAGCGGCCGCTGATGCTGGGTTGTCGCCGGTCAACAACGCGGTGCGAAAACCACGATCGTGAAGTGCGGCGATAGCTTCTACCGCCGAAGCTTTCACGGCGTCGGCGACCGCGATGACACCGCATTGTTCACCGTCGATTTCGACGAAAACTGCTGTTTCACCGCGCAAGTCGGCGTTGCGTCGGGCCGTGACGAGTGTGTCCGAGTCGCACCGCGAAGCGATCCATGATGGTTTGCCAACTCGCACTGCCCGCTCGGCCACGGTGCCGCTGACTCCGTGGCCGGGTACTGCACGGAAGTCGGCGATCTGTTCTCGATGAGTCGTTGACGCGGCGATCGCTAGCGCGACAGCGTGTTCGGACGCCGATTCAACTGTCGCCGCCATTTGGAGGACCTCGTTAGCCTGCCAGCCCGGCGCAGCCGTTACAGCGCTGACTTTCAATTGGCCCGTTGTTAGCGTACCGGTCTTGTCGAACACGATAGTGTCCACGGCGCGGGTGGCCTCGAACGACTCATGGCCTTTGAGGAATATCCCCAGTTGGGCGCCGCGGCCGGAGGCCACCATCATGGCGGTCGGGGTCGCCAATCCCAGCGCGCACGGGCAAGCGATGACGAGAACGGCAATTGCGGCCGAGAACACCCGGTCGGGTCCGCCTCCGGCGATCAGCCATCCACCGGCGGTTAGGGCCGCGATAGCGAACACGCAGGGTACAAAAACTGAAGCGATGCGGTCAGCAAGCCGTTGGGCGTTGGCATTCTGTTGCTGTGCCTGTTCGACCAGACGGACCATGCCGGCAAGCTGTGTCTCGTCACCTACTGCGGCGGCTTCCACAATCAGCCTCCCATCAAGCACCACGGTGCCACCGATGACTTGTGCGCCCGGGTCCACCCGGACTGGCTTGGCTTCGCCAGTGATCGGGCTCATGCCGACGGCGGCTGACCCGTCGATGACGAGCCCGTCTGCGGCTATCGTTTGCCCGGGGCGCACTACGAAACGTTGCTGTTCATTGAGTTCGTCGGCCGGAATGACCATTTCTGAACCGTCAGGCTGCAGAACAGTGACGTCCTTGGCGCTCAGCGCTGCCAGGGCCAGCAGCGCACTGTTAGCGTGTGACTTGGCGCGAGCCGTAAAATACTTACCTGCCAGCACGAATACCGTAATGCCTGCGGCGACTTCGAAGTAGATGGCGTCGGTGCCCAGCAGTGCCCGCCAAACGCCGCGGTGCTCTGTGGGCTGGTGATGGCCGAACACGGTGTAAAGTGACCATATCGTGGCGGTGGTGATCCCGATCGAGATGAGCGTCTCCATGGAAACGCCGTGATAGCGCGCGTTGTGTATCGCGACTCGATGAAATGGCCATGCTGCCCAAGTTACGACCGGCATGGCCAGCGTGGTAAGCGCCCATTCCCAGCCGGGGAAGCGGGTGCTTGGTAGCACAGCGAACATCACCGACAGGTGGGCTAGTGGCACGAAGAGTGCGGCAGCGACCGCTAACCGAATCAGTAGATATCGCTCGTTATCGGCGTCGGCTTGCCTGCGCTGCAAGACCTCGCCGCCATTTGCGCACAGTGCTGCTCGACGAACTGCCTCACATAACTCAGGGGGCTGGGTGGCTTCGTGGATGTTGATCGCCGCCACTCGGGTAGCGGAATTAACTAACGCCGAATAGCCAAACAGCTTGTTGGAAAACTTATTCCATCCGTTTGGCGCACGTAACACAGGACATCCCGGTGATGTCGAGCTGTATCCGCTGCACAGATAAAGGGTGTCCCCCAATTGCGGTGGTCATCGCCGACATCCTAGCTTTTCACCTCCTGCATACTATCTTACTGGAAGACCTTACCCAGAACTTAAGGTTGTCACGACCTGACCACAAGTTTTCGGGAATCGTCGCCTATGCGTTATGCATGTCGACATATGACGACAATATTACTCAGCTCGCCAAATCCTCCGGACAGGGCGATCGGCCACATTGTCAGAGCTCATCACCGCCACAAAGCGCGATGCGTGGAGGATGGTCGGCCAGTCTTACCGGTTCTGCCAGCGTCGATGACCTACCCCAGGAAACGTTTCTGCGGGCAATCCGTTTCCTGCTCCTGCTTCGCAGGTCGATCGACGGCTCGGACGTGGCTGTTGTCCGATCGCTCGCCGCGTATTCGTCCGATCAGATACGCCACAACGCAAGCCAGGTCACGAACCGCGCACGTGGCCAATTTCGACGACGTGCTTAAGCGGAGCCGTCACGGCGGCCGGATCGAGAACACTGTGGAAATCCGCATTTTGCTTGACGAGCTGGGGTGGGAGCGTCGCGAAGGGCTGATTTTCAGCAGGTGCTGGGTCTGTCCTATACCGAAGCGGGCGGGGTCTGTGGGTGCCCCGTCAGCGCTATTCGTTCCCGGGTGGCACGCGCTCGCGATAATCCACTGCCGGCGATCAACCGCGAAGCCTACGCTGAGTTAGCGTAGCGCTCGCCTTGCGCCTTGGAAATTTTCTCGGTCATGTCACGGTTGATGGTTAGCGCCACCTGTGTGATATTTTGGCCCATCCTGGACAGAGGAAGCCCTTGTGTGTTTGTGGTTGCCGAAACCCGAGTTAGAGGAGACTTCTGGTCCAGTGTGGCAGTCGACCGACATCTAAGGTGTATATGGCGCACTGCACCAACTATCGGCCAGCAACATTACCTGGCGAGAAAAGCAGAGTGTGGCGGTCGCATGCGCACTGACACCCCACTGGAAATCCGTTGCCGCCGTTCAAATACCAGCTCCTAGGCGGTGTGTCTTAGCGCTTGTCGAGTCTATCTTAGGCACTGCAAATTGGGAACCGCCGGCGCATAAACATCCGGGTGCATTATCTAGCACCCCGTCTTCCAGTTACTAAGGACAACCAAAGTGATGTGATGGAGTTGCCCCGACACCCATTGGCGAGCATACTGGCCGCGGTCGTCCGGTGATGTAGCTCAAGTAACCTAAACGATATACTACACTAGGGGCTGGGTTAAGGAGGAATGCAATCCCATGGCTACCCTGGACACGAACACCGAGTTCCACACACTGTTTACGCAGGAAGTCGCCTCAACTCGGCAATACTTTGACGATCCACGCTTTGCCGGGATCATGCGCCTTTATACAGCCCGCCAGGTCGTAGAACAACGCGGCACCATCCCCACCGATTACACTGTGGCACGAGACGCCGCGATAGCGTTCTACGCTCGCTTGCGCGAGCTATTCGCGGCCGGCAAGAGCGTCACGACGTTCGGCCCCTACTCGCCAGGGCAGGCAGTCATCCTTAAGCGGATGGGCATCGAGGCGATCTATCTCGGCGGCTGGGCAACCTCAGCTAAGGGTTCCATCACCGAAGATCCCGGTCCTGACCTCGCCAGCTACCCCCTGAGCCAGGTGCCAGACGATGCTGCGGTACTGGTGCGCGCCCTGCTGGCTGCCGATCGCAATCAGCAGTACCTACGATTACACATGACTGAACAGCAGCTCGCCGCCACCCCGGCGTATGACTACCGCCCATTCATCATCGCCGACGCCGACACAGGACACGGTGGCGATGCGCACGTACGCAACCTGATCCGCCGATTTGTTGAGGTCGGAGTTCCAGGCTACCACATTGAGGACCAGCGTCCGGGTACCAAGAAGTGTGGCCACCAGGGTGGCAAGGTTCTAGTGTCTTCGGACGAACAAATTAAACGCCTCAACGCCGCCCGTTTCCAGCTCGACATTATGCGGGTGCCCGGCATCATCGTCGCGCGTACAGATGCCGAGGCGGCCAACCTGATCGACAGCCGCGCCGATGAGCGCGACCAGCCGTTCTTGCTGGGCGCCACCAATCTGAAGGTTCCTGCCTACAAGGCTTGCTTCCTGGCGTTGGTGCGGTGTTTCTACGAGCTGGGAGTCAGGGAACTCAACGGCCATCTCCTCTACGCGTTAGACGATGGCGAGTATGCCGCTGCGAGCGCATGGCTTGAGCGCCAAGGCGTGCTGGCCCAGGTCTCCGGCGCTGTCAATGCGTGGCAGGAGAACGGAAAGCAATCGATCGGCGATCTTTTCGACCCAGTTGAATCTCAGTTATTGGCCGCTTGGGAGAAGGACGCCGGGCTGATGACCTACGGCGAAGCCGTGGCAGAAGTGCTCCAATTCGGCGAGAGCGAAGGCGAGCTGATCGGTACGAGCCTCGAGGAGTGGCGGCGATTCGTTGGGCGGGCATCTTTGTACGCCGCACGCGAAAAGGCCAAGGAATTGGGCGTCGACCCCGGTTGGGACTGCGAGCTGGCGAAAACCCCGGAAGGTTACTACCAAATCCGCGGCGGTATTCAGTATGCGATAGCCAAGTCGTTAGCTGCAGCGCCGTTCGCTGACGTCCTTTGGATGGAGACCAAGACCGCTGATTTGGACGACGCCCGGCAGTTCGCCGAGGCGATCCACGCCGAGTTTCCAGAGCAAATGCTGGCTTACAACCTCTCGCCATCGTTCAACTGGGATGTCACCGGCATGAACGATGAGGAGATGAAGCGCTTTCCCGAAGAGCTCGGGAAAATGGGCTTCGTCTTTAACTTCATTACCTACGGTGGGCATCAGATCGACGGCGTCGCTGCCGAGGAGTTCGCCACCGCGCTGCGACAGGACGGCATGTTGGCGTTGGCTCGGTTGCAACGCAAGATGCGTCTGGTCGAATCGCCCTACCGCACACCCCAGACCCTGGTCGGCGGCCCGCGTAGCGACGCAGCGCTGGCCGCGTCCTCCGGGCGTACGGCGACAACAAAAGCCATGGGCAAAGGCTCGACCCAGCAGCAGCATCTTGTGCAGACCGAGGTGCCGAAGAAGCTGCTAGAGGAATGGCTGGCACTGTGGAGTGAACACTACCAGCTTGGTGAGAAACTCCGCGTGCAACTTCGGCCACGCCGCGCCGGCTCGGATGTGCTCGAACTCGGGATCTACGGCAACGGTGACGAGCAGCTGGCCAACGTCATCGTTGATCCGATCAAGGATCGCCATGGCCGCAGCATCCTTCAAGTGCGTGACCAGAACACCTTCGCTGAAAAGCTTCGGCAGAAGCGACTGATGACCTTGATCCATTTCTGGCTGGTGCACCGCTTCAAGGCCGACACGGTGATTTACGTGACTCCTACCGAGGACAATTTTTATCAGACCTCTAAGATGAAGTCCCACGGCATCTTCAGCGAGGTTTATCAGGAGGTAGGCGAGATTATCGTCGCTGAGGTGAACCACCCGCGGATTGTTGAGCTGCTTACCCCCGATCGCGTTGCGCTGCGGCGGTTGATCGCCAAGGAAGGGTGAAGAATACCATTAACCATCGGTTGGGGCAGGCCAAGCGGAATATCGGAGTATGGAGTCTTGAAACGTGCGATAGTGGTGCTGATCCGGTGATATGGGGTCCACTCGATCTGCAAAGTGTCCCGTACCAATTGCTTGTATTTTTTAGCAGCCCAAAATCCTTTGCTCACGTCCAGTAGGGGGCTGGGAAAAGTTAGGCGGAACGGAAGTGGGGTTTGATGGGAACTAACCTTAGGACGGCGTTCGCACTTCTTTCCAGTGCAGCCATGCTCGGTTGGTAGCAGTCCTTGGAAGCGGTAGGGTGGCGACAATAAGATAAGGTGTCAAGCAGCGCCACAGCGCCAACAGCAATCACGATGACGCCTCTGTTTAGAGCTGTGTCGACGCCATCCATAACGCCAGAAACCGGTGGCCCCAATATGCGGTAGACGGGGCACCACCCTCGGCGTCAGTGGTGGCGGTTGCATTGGCAACGTGTGTGGCGGTTGTCCTTAAACGCGCGACGTGTCGAGCTTGTTAAGCACACGCGCGGCGACTATTTGCTCGTGGCTGAGCACACCATGAGGTCGGCTGTTGGACTTTAGGGCCTAGCCCCGTTGCGTTGGGGTTATGGTTCGGTCACCTAGAGTGCCAGAGAGCTGCAGTGGCCAAGCTCGGGTTTGTATATTAGTCGCTCCATTCCACCGCGCGGGCACAAATCCCATCCTTGCGCTACAAACGTGACCTGGAATTCATTTCATAGAGCATATTGCACCCTCGGCTTCGACGAGGTATACTGCGTAGTAACCACGTGACTGGTAGTGTTATCATTGGCTTATCGCTGAGTTTAACCGCCGCTGTTGCGCAGTTGCCTGGGCTGGTTCGCCTTGGTATCGAGATCATCTCATTTGTGTTGTGTGGCCGTCTCTGGGTAGCCGGGCTGTTGATGCTTGTTGGATCGGGTTAACTCCCACTGACACGTATGAGCTTCTCGAAACCAACCCCGATATCCTCGTGTGTCTCCTGGCCGTGGCCGGGGAAACTGTTACTGCCGAGACCGCCACACATCAGTTATTCGACGCTAAGCTACAGCTCGCCGCGTACTTAAACAGCGGCATTCCAGTGGCCGGTTGCTGTAGTCGCCTCACTTACCACTACCCGGGTGGTGGGCAAGTACGGCATCGGTCTGTTATCCATCAGACAAACATTGGAAATTGAAGGTTTCTACGCACTTGCCTACCGCTGGGGCGTCGTTGAAGAGTGCGCCGCAGCTGTTGGAACGAAAATCGACCGCACGAACTAGTCTCTAGTCAGTCTTTTTATATCGCCGAGACGGATGAGCAGGCTTGATCCTACGTGAAATTCGGCATCGAGTCGTGGTTCCGGTACTTCCAGAGGGTAGTTGCATTCCTGCAGATGACTATGCCGGGTGATTAGCCTGACGAAACGATCGACATCATCAATAACGTGGTAACCGGTGTGATGTACCCTGGAGCGGAAACGTGCGGCCAGTACAGCGGCTGTGGGATGAGTCCAGCGGATTAGGTTGGATGCTACAGATGAACCATCTACAGCATACAAATGCTATGTCGAGCTGTTCACCGTTGAAGTGATGCTGCGCTTTCAGGGCTAGGCCGAACCGACACATGATGCCGCTGCGGGAGCCAACCAAGCACGGGATAACTGGGCGCAGTCTCAGCTACAGGTTATCGAGCACATGACCAAGAAATACCAGGACTAGGTTGGCTGCACGTAATTGCTCAAATGGTACACCACTGCCGGGGCAATTCTCTCAGACCCACCCAACTGAATCGGCGACTGAACTAAATGAATGTAACCCGTTAATCTTGGTTACTAAGACTAACAAAACGAATAACCTTGACCCTGAAGGTAAACGTTACCCCCCACCATCCGACTCGCGTTCAGCCGTCTTTACCAACCGGCCTGTTAAACACCGAACCACACCCTCTAGCGCTGCCCGCATAATCGGCCCCGTTCCAGGAACGCTCTCGGTAAATGAACCACTCCAGCGGATGTCGGTACCACCTGTTGCATTCGGTGCTAAAAGTACCTCGCCAAAGTAGTCTTTGGTTGGGTTCGGAGGTCCGATCAGCTTGTAGAGGTGTCGACGATCCTGCTCGTATTCGACGGTCTCCTCGCGTACCAGCATGGGCCATATCCCTACCTTGCGGACTGCTCCGATGCCGCCTGGTGTAAGGTCGCCAACGCGTACCCAACTCGATTGAAGGACGATCGGCTTGGCCCACGTCGCCCAGTTGGCGCCATCTGTTACAAGTCGGAATAAGATTGCGGCAGACGCGTTACTAGTACGGGTGACCTCGAATGAAAATGCCCGATCCGACATGTCTTACTCCCTGGTGAGAAAGCTGAATGGTGTTGCTGGGTAACTTACTTCGGAAGATGAAATCTATTCACAGTATAGTGAAGCCGTCTATCCTCAGCCGTATGAATATTCACATGTTGGCGATGTCGGCCGCCGCATCTGCCCTTACTGTTAACGGTTCACCATGAAATGTCGATGTGCTGCGGCAGAGTGCATACGAAGACCCCTGCTGCCCATACACGCCGCCGCGATGAGATAGCTGAAATATGCGCCCACTAGTCGCTTCGTGGCCTGGCCGGTGACCAGAGCACCCGATACGCGACCGAGCTCTAGGTTCAGCAAGAAAAGGGTGGCGTTGAGGGCGAAACACAGGAGGGTGCCTTGCACCTGATTCTTCAGGTTTACTCGGATATGGACGATAGTGCTCTTCAGAGCAGGTGCCTCGGCCAGCGCGTGGCCAATCACGAGGATCAGCACTATCTGGAACGCGAAGGTGAAGATATTCTGTGATCCCCATACTCCGCCGTACCGCGCCTTGAACATGCTGGCTACTGTCGTGTCTCTGACGAGCGGCGCGATAAGCATGACCACAATGATGGTAAGGATGACAGCGAATAGGTCGGATCTGGTATAAAGCGTTTGATTTAGCGGACACATAGCCTGGTGAGGTGCGGCATCAGGTCGTGTCGTGTGTACTGTCGGGCCTTTCTCCTCGTGTCAGTTGGACCACCTTTGCCGTATTTCTTGCGCTCTGAGGAGCCTCTGGATGTGTATTAGGGAGACCCCAAGCCAAACTGCGACATTGGACAAAACTTGTAGACGGTCTATTACACGAGTGCAGCTGCAATGAGCAAGCCGATCAGGATTGCCACGCGGACACGTTGTGGTGATTGTCGGTGGAACCAGTTACTGCAGCTGGGCAAAGCGCCAATCCATCCACGCATAGGCGCGTTACCAAGCTAATTTAGGGCGCAGGAAAGTGAAGCGCCACCAACAGCACCGGGATATGCCGAATTCGGGAAGCAACACGACCACCGGACGTGAGGCAACGAGCAGTACGTCACCAGGAACGGCGAGGATCGCTTGCACTAGCTTGGACCGATACAGCTCGCGGTAGACGAATACCCAACCAGCGTGCTTTCGATGGTCGTGGTTGAGGTGTTGTGGTCGTTGGAGCCCAAAGATGCGTCTGCTCAGCGCCCATCTGACGCTGATGCTGTGGCGAGTTTGGCACAGGCTCTAGTTCGACTGGATCTCGAAACTCGAATGCACGAAACAAAGTGTCAAGTCTGTCGCGTCACAGTTAGCGCCTCATTGGCGAGTTTATAGTTGCGTCTATGGATTGCGGTTACAGGGCAGGACTCCGTGGCTCCAAAAGGCCTGTTAGTGATCGAGGACTGTCTGGATGCCGCTGGTAACATTGTGTTGTCGCCTGACACCACGTTGATCTCTCTCATCGAACGCTAAAATGTGGCAAACGTAGATAACGCGACAGCGTAATCGGGTACCTGGACTACGTCCGTGCTGATGGACAGGTCATTGAAGTGAACGGGGCCTAATGCGGTACACCGCTTGCAAGCTATCGGTGTACATATACAACAATTCGCAGGTCACGACGATCGGGTTGCCACCCTGCGCACCGCAGAGCATCGACTACGTTGCCGGGCTCTAAGTAGCGATCAAGGCGGGCACTATAGTGGTGCCCTTGTTCGCGTCAGCGCTGCCGGTGCCACGCTGAACGGTTGGCTCGATACTGTGTTGTGTGATTCGCGAGCTCGCCGCTGTACTTACTACCGCAGCAGCCAACGAGGCGGTTGAAGGTTTTCTGATGCGCCTCCCGTACCTGCGGAGGCGGTAAATCATCGTAATCGATCCGATGTCGAACTCTACGCGGGAAAGCTTCGTCCCTGTCAAGCTAGACATCGACGGTATTTTTTACTTGCAATACAACATCATGGTTCCACTCGATCCCCGGTCAGAGTGGATATTACCCATCGAACGGCCTGTCCAATCTGGTGCAGATAATTCCGTCCATCGACCTACTGACTCGGAACATCCGCGGTTTCAAGTGGTTACCACTCCACCAGACATGGGCTTGTCGATGATCGGTTTTCCTGCAGTATACGGTGGACACTCCACGCCGATGGGAGTCGACTATATTTGTCCATAGGTTGCAGCGGTGGATTGATGCGTTAGTTGTTGAGTCGTGCCACGGCGGCGTGGTGACCGTGGCACTAAACTTCGCCTATGAGTGGGCCGCGCAGCCTGAGCTACCCGCACAGGTCGACTATGTCGACCTGTGCAATGTCGTGCTGATCATCGGTTCCGAACCGGTCAACAGCGAGGCGGTTATGACGTTCAATAAAGCTTTCGGGCCGTAAGGATTACCGCGTACGGCGTTCAAACCCTCATATTGCATCGCGACGGTCATTCTATTCGTCGCAACGATCGAGCCGAGCGCTCAGACAACGGTTGTGTACTTGGACCGAGAACCTTGGGCGTTGTCCAGGTAACATGCGTTGCCAGCGAAGCCGTTAACGCGGTGGCGCAGCTTTCGTGTGGTCGGATCGCTCGTAGACAGTGGGGTGTGATTGTCGACCTTGAACACCAGATGGAACTAACCGACGGCTAGGGTTGGCCAAATCTGATTGCGGAGCAACAACGTTGGCCACTACTACTGGCGACGGTTGGACGAAAATCGGGTGGACTTCGGAGCCAAAACGGCTCGGCCGTCGCAGGCGCATGGCTACGCACTGGAGACCTCGGCGTGTATCTCGATGGCGAATTCTATGTCACTGATCGAATCGTGGATCTGATTACCATCTATGGCCGCAACCATTATCCTCAGGAAGTTAAAGGTTCTTGCTGTGAACGCATCGCCGATGGTGCGGTGGCGGATATGTGACGGCGTTCTTCGTGCCGGTCAACGCAGTTCTCCGAGTAACTGATGACGACACGAATCGCACAACTCGTGATCATCGCCGAATGTGCAGTGATCACCAGCAGAGCTGACCTGCATCCAGCGATCGAGGTCATCGAGGAAGCGGTATTTCGTTGTCACGGATTGTGTCTCCGATATATGCTTTCCTACTGACCGGTGCTATTCTGCGTACCACCAGCGGCAAGCCGTCTCGCAAAGCTTGCCACGTGCAATACCTCAGCGGCGAGTTGGGTGTGCGCTAGATACCGTCTATGGCGTGCCATTCAGAGGCGCGTAGCCTGCTCGACGACGAGTGGCGGGGGTCCCCCCGCTTGGGTTCGTGTGGGTCGGCCTGCGTTCTTGTAGAATGGCCGTAGCGTGTTTGCACATAGTCCTAACGGGCTCTGTGCTCCGCGTCGGAGGTCAACTGGTACCATTGAATTCCGAACGACGCTGACATATGCAGGTCAGCATGGAAAGCATTGGTCACCTCAGTCGCTCGCACGCACTTTATCCGTTGACGCATGATCGACGAGAACTCCTACAGGCTGTCCAAGTCTTGATCGGGCGGTGTTTCCCTATACATTGCGCGCATCGTCCGTCCTAGATAGCTCCACGTGGTTACGTAGTCCTGATGGTTGACCGCCTTGAAAGAGTTAACAGTCATATGCTGGCCCTGGCGTGGTGGCGGGCAGCCTGTTACCGCACGGCCGGATTGGACGTGCTCGGTCCGGCCGACTAGGAAGCCGATCAGCGACACGACGTCCGTGGTTTTTGTGACGAGCCTGTTTTAGCACTGTGACAAACCCACGCCGGCGCGTTGCATTATTAGCTACCGCCTACTGTGGCGATCGCCGAGGTGGCATCTTGGCCATGTGAGTTTGCTATTTTGGTTAGCGGAGTTGTTGATTGTGATCTCACCGCTGGCAGGTGTGGTCGTCGATGCGATAAGAGCATTCGCCGCAAACAAGCGGCGAGTCGAGGAATCACTAGGTTTCGATTGGTACGAATGCGACATGTCGCCACTGTGCCGCCCAGGCACACAGACAACAATCAAACTACGCAGTGGCGGTCGCTCAAACGCGTGCTTGACGAACATCGCCGTACCGACACACTCTGGCTGGAGTATGAACTCGTTGCGCCCAGTTTCTCGACTTCCCGCTCATGGCTGATATGCCGAATCCACTCATGACCGGTTTCCACAAAACCAAGCTCCGGTCTGACTTCTTGTGTTCCGTGCCACAGCTGAAGATTTCCTTGATGACCGCGAAGGTGCGTTGCCGTATCAGGCTGCCGTTGAGGACTATGTGACGGCTTTCAATGTCGTTGAGGAGGAGGCAATACGCAGACTCCGTAACGATTTCTCACGAGACGAGCAGCAGCGGATGGCCTGCTCTCAGAGTCTGTTGCGGGTGGAGTCGGACTCTGCTGCGGCGCCGCGGGAACGCCAGAATTCTTACGATCTATATTGATAAGGAACTCGATGGCATTATCGTGTTGCTAACCGCGCGCAGTCCAGTATCGAGCGTGGCATCTTCGGTCAGATAGAGCGGCAGTCCGCACACCGGGCAGCGACCCTGTATGCCACGCGCTTTGGCCGTCCTTGCTTCGTTCGTTAACTGTGCCTTGTGACTGTACGGGCAGTTGTATCTACCGTTAATCACTATGTCGGAGCCGGTCACATAGCTGGAAACCTCGCCGGTCAAATAGACGTAAAGGCCGGTGAGTTCTTCGGGTCGGCCCAATCGGTTCATCGGAATCTTCGGTTCCCACAGAGGGTCCAGTTCTGTCTAGGGCTCAACGAGCTCGGTGATGCTATCGACTGCGAAGACGTGCTGACCCGGGTCTTATTCGGCGCGAACTCCATAGCCATGGCCTTGGTCAGGTGAATGACCGCCGCCTTGGAGGCACAGTAGTAGCCTACTTGCTGCGGAATGTTGCTAATGCTGCCGGACATCGAAGCGGTGTCGATGATGACCCCCGCTTCGTTCCTGTCTGACCCGCGACCCGGGCAGTTACTTGGTCCTTTAGGAACACACCCGTCATATTGGTGTGCTGGATGATCTGGAATTCTTCGAGCGGCCTATCCAGCATCGGTGCGACTGTGGTTATCACGACATTGTAAACTGCGGTATTGATCCCACCCAGCTATGCGGTCACCTGGTGCGGTGTGGGTAACGTCGCAGAAATCGGTAAGCCCTTGCCGCCAGCCGAGGCGATCTAGGCGGCGAACTTGCGCAAAATTTCAGAATGCCGCGCCGTCAAAGTTCTTGGGCCCAGACCTGGACATACGCCAGCGCTCAATTCTTGTCGATGCTATTCGGACACCCAGGTCACCAATGTGGTCTTACTGCGCAAATCGAACATAGCTACCTGCTCTAATTGTTCGTTACCTCATGACGCTTTTCTGTGTCGGCTATGGGCAGGTAGGTAGGTCTGAGGTCACGTGAGTCGTCAGGAAACTACACAACAATTGCCAAAGATCCCTACGACGGGATTGCCTACGACGAGGACCATGACGCTGTTGTCTTCAGGATCAAGAATTTGCTTATCATCTGCTGCTATAACCTTACATCCTCGTATATCTGGAATTTCACACAGTTCCGACCAGGCGACTGGTACTGTCTTTGCCAACACGACCGCACCGCCGTCAGCGCCTGCTACCAGGCGAGCGTGGTTTTGGCCATGTGGTTGCTCGGCCTGACGTCGTCTTTGGATCACAATGCGGTAGTGTCGGCTGTCGTGCGCCGACGCCTTAGACATGTGGCCGTAATCGAAAGGTGACTGTCAGTCGTATTCCATTGTGTGCTAAAGCTTTACTCTCGTCCTGTATTGCCGATTTTTTCGGCTAGCCATAGCGCGAGTTCCAGCCCTGCCTACATGCCTACGCATCGTCACGATGCGGTCCTACCGCAGGATGTGCTTGTTGTTGACAGAGATAGAGCTGAATCCTCTCAGCAGAGGCATGGTCAACCAGTGTGATGTGGCGTGCCGGTCTTTCAGCAGGTCAGCAGCCAGCTAAGAGCACCGAATCCGAACACACCGCCGTAATTCAGCTAGCAGTCTCATGAAGCCGGCGCAGCCAGTCGAGCAGTGCCTCATCGCGTGCATGCACCGCGGAGTTAGCGGACCGCCTGACACGAGAAGCATGTCAGGCGAAGGTGCTTCATCCAGCGTGTACATGGCGCAGATGATGATTATGCCGGCGTCGGCGATGATCGGTCCGGTTTAGCGCCAGACGAGCCGCACCTCGGTGTTCGGTAGGTGCCGCAGTACATCGTATTGTCCGATCCGGTACAGCGTGGTGAATCCGGGATAAGTGACGAATACGAATCGACTCATTGGCGTTTCCCTTTCTCGTGGTGTCTTATCTAGGTGAACGTTGTGCAATGCTTATCTGGCGGTATGCCGAAAAGACGAATAAAGTTGCTCCACATAATTTCTGCGGTACCGAAACCATAACACGACGCGATCGTCACAACAGTGTTGCCGGATTCCTCCACTTGTCTTCGGGCAGCGTCGGTCCGGATGCGTTCGACGTACTGGCCGGGTGATTCATCGACTTCATCGGTGAAGACTCGGGTGAAGTAGTGTGGTCTTCTTGCCGCTTTGCGCGCCATTTTATCGATGTTGTGCAAGCCACCCGATTCAGTTTCAATAGCGTGCTGCACCTCGCGAATTGACATCCGTTTGGCCCGCGACATCCACACTGGCGCCACAAACTGTGCTTGTTTGACCGGGGCCGGAGCAAATAGAGTTACGAGCCAGCTGGCGATCGTTTGCGCAACCTCGGTTCCATGGTCATCGCTCGACCAGCGACAGCGCGAGCTTGATTCCGGCTGTGATGCCGGTGGCTGTTCGCATTCTCTCAGCGCTACGGATGAAGATCGGGTCGGAATCGACGTCGATGGTGGAGAATGTACTGGCTAACTGCACGACAAAAGCCCAGTACCTGGTCGCACGATGGTTGTTCAACAGCCCAGCTTCGGCTGCGAAAAATGCTCCCGTGCAAGTGGTTACTAGGCGGTGGGAATTGCACGACATGGACTTGATCCAGACCACAAGCTCGGCATTGGCTTGTGCGGAATCGACATCACTGCTGCCGTGCAATAGGGCTGTAGCGACGGGATTGCTCGGGTCTGGCAGCGGCACCGTCATGAAAGCCAAGCCGGTCGCAGTGGTCACCGGTTTGTCATCAATCGAGGCTATGGCGACGTCGTATATGCCTCTGTTTAGTAACGATGTGTCGCTAAACACTTCATGAGACCTTACCAAATCAAGCGACTGCACGCCGGCCCATTCAACGATGACCACCTTGCGAGCCATGAACTCCGTGTCAGCTCGGCGATCGTATGTCGTCTACGTTGCTTACCTCACCAATTAGGACACGCGGTCTATCGGCAACCTACCGGAGTCCGCTCGGGCTGACCTGGCCCGAGGCTTCCTTGGCAGACTGTGCATATGGCACAGATGACCTTGCATGGAAACCCGGTCAACACAGTTGGTGAGTCGCCTGTCGTCGGATCTCGCTCCTCTGAGTGCAAGCTCATCAGCGCTGACCTGGGCCCGGTCAGCAGCGGGCAATTCCATGGTCAGTCCGTGTTGCTGAACATTTTCTGTCCATGAACACCCTCGGTATGCGCGATTAGCGTGCAAGCCTTTGACGAATGTGCTGTCGCGATTGGTCTGATCGTGGTGTGTATCTCGAAAGATTGGCCGTTCGCGCAGAAAAGATTTTGCAGTGAGGAGACGTCGATAACGTCACAACGGCTTCGGTATTCCGCGATAGCTTGGGTAAGGACTACGGCGTTACCATCGCCGATGGCCCGATGGTCGGGCTTCTGTTCGGGGCTACCGTGGTGATTGACGCCGACGGCAATATGAAGCGGCGCTTGCCGCGTCCCGCGCACATAGCGCAGTTCTGCGAGCTCGACACAGCTGTCATTAAATCATCGATAGTCTCGAATAGTGAAGCGGTTTCCGGATTGTTCCTCAGCTTGTTCACACCCACAGCCAGTGAGCAAAAGACTAGGAAAATCGTGGTTGGCAGCTGTCTTACGGGCTGTAAATCGGGACAGGTTCTCGTCAGACGCTAGACCATCTTCTGCTTTTCCGGTACCGCACCAAGGGTGTTAACCATCTCTAGGCGCGAAATGAGGATCAACCCGTTCAACTGCTGGAGTTCTTCTGGGCTCTTTGGCGTAGCCTCTGCGTGCTCGAGTAAGAAGACACAGAGCATCCCGGCTACCGGTCATACGGCTCCGGGAGCTTCATGTTGCGCGTAACACTGTGGCCAGTTCGGGGTTGATCACGGCATTTCCTTTGCCATTCGAGTATCAGCGCAAGCGTAGAAGACATGTTCGGGTCCAGGGATGAGCGCATCGGTTGCGACTTCTCGACGGGTGATTGTCACCAATGGTTATCGATTCAACATGGCCTACGATATTGCTTTGAGCGGAGACGTGTGAATGCGCCGGAGCCCTGCCACCGTTGTCGAGTAGGAGCACAGCGCTGCCCAGACGATGAAGCTTACCGGGCAAGGTTGAGCCGCTGATCGTCCTCATCCAATTCTAACGAGTCTTCCTGTGCAGAAGGCCGATACAGCATATGACCTTAACCGGCTTCCTCGCTCTCGGGTTCTTCGCCGTCATCGTAGTCTTCCTGCCCCTGGATGACTACGACGGACACTAGCCCTGATGTGTAGCTGGCGCTGGCTTGCGTCGTTTTGGCCCATCGAGCTCAGTGGGGCAATGTCGGTGCCAAGCGCCGACGATGCAGCGTTGGTGACTGCAAGGGCAGTCGTTCCTGTTGTCTCTCGGCAACTGGAGTATCGACCAATTGGCTCATCATCACCGTCATTTGGGCCGGCACTTAACGCGTTAGCGCGCATCACCTCCGCGTCCGTGCTTACGCCCGATCTATTCGCCAAACTCATTCGAGACCGCATGGGGCCGCCATGCCGAATGAAAATGTATCTGTGGTGGTGTCGTTAACCTGACGAATACATGCACGAGATATTCATCAACACTATGCCGGTCTGCAAAAATTCTTGTTACTCCGAGCTGTTGGACACCAACATCTGTGTGCTTTCTTGCATGAAACATGAAAGCTAGTGCCGGCTGCATCGAAACTTTTCACTACCCTCCGTTATTAGCGAATAACGCCTACACACCAGAGGCCAGGATTGCCCAGCGATATGGGCTAGTTGAGAGCCAACATCGCTGGCGGCCGGATCATGACCTATCGATTCCATTTATGTACTGCTCCTGCATATTTGTAAATGAACACAAAACGTGTGTTGGGATCGCCATCTCATCTCGATGGACCCTGCACAGTAAAAGGTTTACTGCCGAGGACTTGAATTCCAGCTTCGTTGAGCGCTGGAGCCAAGTCCAATCGATCAAATTCTAAAGATCAAACAGAAGAAATATAAAGTCCAACAGAAAAAGAAAGCAACCGGTGAAGCACTTGAAAATGGATCGATGCTCTGTGGTCTATTGGAACACTTAATCGCAACTTCTGGCTGCGACTTCAGCCGGGTCGCGCCACCGTGGTCCTTGGTGTACGTGAAGTTGACACACGAACACAGCAGATGATCGCAGTGCTAGCATGGCAACATGGTGGGTAGACAAGCTGCCCTGTCTCGTGGTTGTCACGCGAGACGCATGTCCGTCCACTCTGATAGGCCACGAACCTGGTCGCTACTGAGCAAAATGTGCGAAGGCCCGGTTGTGATCCGAGAGCGATTCCGGCTTACGGTGAAGCATCGATCTGGGCTCACAGATGAACCAAAAGCCGCTTGACAAATGCCTCGAGATGCCCCCTATGCATTAAATGCCGAATCGGACTTCCTCGATTATCTACTTATTCTAGTACATCCGGGAGGCACCCCGGTAGTCCGTGTGCTCGGCAATCGGATAGTAGAAGCCCGCAAAGGCGACCACCGGCATGGTGATCTACGCTTTTCAGCGATGTGGTTGAGTGTTGGGAAAAATTTTAATAATAGCCAAACGCCGCGCTTAAATTCGCCGGGGTTTGAGAAACTGGCACGCAAGGCGTCGAACTTGACTGGATCAGAGTTCCACGCCGGTGACCCTTTACGACAGATGGTAGGTAGCACTGCGAAGTCATTGCGTGCAAATCGACTCGGCTCCCCCCGGCAGCTGGTATGCCACGAAGTGCCGGACACCCCAAAACTTCTTAGGCGAGGTTTTGAGCGCTGCTGGGTGCGGAATGTTGATAAAAAGTGTTTTCACTCGATCTCGATCGAGTGTCATGGCGTTGTATCCGGCCGCAGCTATCCAATCGTGGCCGATGATGATGGCATCGCGGGCGTCGAACGTTTCGATCAAGGCAAGCGGATCGCGTTAGATTCTCTTGATTTGTGTCGCTATCAGGTATTTTTGTGGTAAAGTATCGGCGTATAGACGGGCTGACCGCGCGGTACTCTTGTGCGGAGATTCGCAAACGAAGATCGTCCCAGGAATGCGGCGTGTCCGAAAAGTCCTGCAGCATGAGCACAAGCTGCTCTGGACTTTCCTAGAGATTAGGTGAATCTGAATCCGTTCGCGTCGACGAAATATAAGGTGGGATCGACATAAAGTTTGGTATCAGTGTGCAGGAGGTGACCGATCCAAGGTATCCGCACGCTGCGCATCGCCTGTTCCCCGAGTTGGGCCGCCAACGCCGTTTGGCGGCGTCGACCATCGGTTGGTTCCACTCCGTCGAACAATTGACAGTACACGTCACGTGTTGCGGTGCTCAGTACGGTCAGGATGGCTACCTTGATAACCAAGCCGATGACGGGATCTTCTAGTGGAAACCCAAGTGCGACAACGCTAGTGGAGAACAGCTTCGTCGGGGAAGTGAATATTTCGGTGGCGAGTATGTCGGCCATCGGCAATCAACACGGCTGAGCCGATGTGACGCCCGATCCCCAATGCAATAGCAAGCCGCTCATTCGTTGCCAATAAAATCCGATAAATCCCGCCAGCGTGACCCAACCGATGTGTTACATTTGTTAAAGACGAGTTAGTCGCAGAACTGCTTCGTATCCGGCAGCGGTCGCCGACCGCTCTATCATTGCCGCCACAAACAACCCGACTAGGTCCTCAGCCCGGTCGAACTCATAGCTTTACCGGCGTGTGATGGCCTTAGCTCCCAACACGAACGCGATCCATAGCGACATCGTGGTCAAGGAGTCCGAGAAATTGTGGATTGTATTGGGGTAGCCAGCCCCCAGATATCGGAGATGTTTACGACGACGATCTGCGCGATCGAAGTTAGCCTGAGTAACAACAGGCGGATCTTGACAGCATGGATCCCTGCTGCGCTGGATTCCAGAGACTTTCGACCTTGTCGGCCGGTATAGTGCATAGTGTGAATGTGGCTCGAAGATCTCCTTACATTGCCTTACCCAGACCACGTGGATTATTATGGCCAAGCGAATGGCTGTGATCGTCAGTGGCGCAAATAGATTGACTCTTAAGGTGGGTCATCGCTGGGGGCGCATCTAGCTCTCGGCGACTGACCAATACCGCACGATTACCTGCATTCATATGCAGATATATAGGTCTATGAGTTTCCCTGTTACCAGCAGCAAGGCTGATAATCAGCCCATGCGCGGCGTGAAGATCCTGATCACCGGTCCGACTGGCTAACTCGTTACTCCAACTGCCCGACGCCGGCCTTTGACAACGAGGTGTGAGGTGTCGCCACTACACCTATTCCTCAATGTGCGCAGCTCTCGAGAAGGCGGAAGTTTAGTACGAAACTGTTCCTGATGGCCCATTGCTGCGGCGCAAACGGCATCCCGATCCACGAGGACGACATCATCGTGACCATCCCAAAGCTGCTCGAGGTGACTTCGGTTCCAAAGAACATGGTCGACTGGTACGACGAGATGGGCAGGATGGCATACAAGCTCTCGACGGAGCTGATCGGCTTGCGACGAAAAATATTGCGCCGGAAGAAAATCAGCCATCATCAAGCGGATATGCATAGCTGACGACGATACCAACGTCGTGTTCCCCGACACATTGGAGTCGCTCAAGATCACATCCAAAACGCAGTTCGTTACATGATGGCAGGTGGCTGTCCTCCTCAGGACCGTCGCGCCGAGTTGCACTACCAACAGCTCATGGTTTTCTGAAAAAGTTTCGTCAGAACAGGTTTACTCATCGCTCAGGGGGCGTTCTCTACAAGGCGTTGTTGAGGGTAACGTCCCTTCAGGGAGGGCCGCTACGTCATCGTCGATATCGCCCACCCCACTCACTCCATTCGGAATTCCCACCGCGCGCATGATGCAATAATTTCGCGTGTAAGTACCCCATCTGCATCGTTGGCATCAGCATCCTATGTATCAGCACCGAACAGCCGGTCTCCTGCCAAACGGCGCTCTGGACTCACCTGCGCCGTGAAACAGGACACCGGGGGCGTTGAAGATGATAGCCGCGCCATGCGGTGTATGGATGTCCGCATTGCTGAAGGCGATGCCTGCAGGCGCCACCACCTAACATTATCTGCCTCTGGGGCCTCACTGTCAGCGCCATACTATACCGCTCGCACCAAAGTATTGGCTCAACAAGCGCAACATCGCACGATAGCCGAGATTACTCCACGGGTTAGTGCCTTGAGTCATCGGCCGCAGGCTGGGGTGTTCGGGAGCGAGCCGACAGACGTAGGTTCGCGCGTGTAGGACTCTAAAGAGTGCGACAGCACGTTGAGTCCGCTGCGACGACAACCTCGGGAGCAGATTTGCGGTGCAAGCCGGGTCAACCAGGGTCTCAGCGGGACGTAGCTCCTGCGAAGCGATACCAGTTTTCGCCGACAGTACGAGAAGGTTAAATATCGTGATGCCTGTTATCTCGCTGCCGGTGAACGCCGCTGCGGAGTAGGAGATATGCGGTTTAAGCGGGCCAGGTACGGGTATTGCCTTCCCGCACCGGCGTGTAAGTAGTCCAGCTGGATAAGTGGTATACCGCTTGGCGGTCTTACATGTATCTATGACAGAGCCGCCGACCAGTGAAGCATAGCCATCGGGGTTCATCTCTTGAGCGAAGCCTGCTCCGTCCAGAAAAGACACGTTAGTGTAGGTGATCGCCGCTAGCCCAGCGGCCGACAGCGAGGCGTGCGTCTTCTTGGAGATCAACAATTTATTCGCGCTGACATCGGCGACCTGAGTTCCCGCGGCAGCTTTAGCGCTGGCTTGGCCACCCACTTCTGCCAGGCAGCCGCGTCCGATGGTGGCCTGGAACGCGTCAACCGTGAAGGTTCCGTCGAAGTCCTTCGCCGCAGTTGGGAAGTTGCAGCACGCCAGCCCATCTTCTTGAGCCGGTTGCGACGGCAATCTACCGAATCAGAGTATGTCGCGGGGTGGTGAATGTACAAGACGGATGTGGATTCACCCGTTGCTGACACTTGGCCTATCTGACGCAACGAGCTTTTGCCGCGCAATGGTATTCGTCGTTCTATTCACACAACAGCCAGGAAGCAAGAACAATTGACACGAACTTGTGGTTCAGCAGCGACAACGGGTGCTAATCCGCCCAGAGGACCTTTCGTAGGTGGTGCGGCGAGATGAGCTGTTCTCTGTCACGGAGGTGATGGATGACAAGCCTGGCAACCATGATACCTCAAGAACAATGCAGAAATCGCTTGAATCTGTTTGCAGAGCAAGACTGTTACTTCAATCGTTACGTTCACCCGATAAGTATCGCCAGATACGAGCAACTTCAGACTCGCCTTGGAGCCTGTTTGTCCGAACCGCAACAACCACGTCAGCGACCTTGGCAGCAACAAAGCCAGCGATTCCATCGGAGATCTCAGAAGCTAGCATCGCTAAGAGGGTAAGCGCTTGTTGATGCATAGGGTCCACTGAGAGCCGGTTTGCTGTGCTCGATCGCCCGTACGACAGCGTTGGCCCTCTGCTCGGGTGTGCCCATGCCGATGCTCGGGCGGTGGCGAGGTGCCACTATCCGCAAAAATCCCGACCTCGCGAATCGCTCCAGGAAAATGATCGAAACACCGACGGCGCTACCACACAAGTATTCTCGCAAATTTGAGTGTGAATCCCCGTAGCCTGAACTTTGTCGCAGCGTATTCAGGTGCCCGCAGCATAGTGGCTATCTCCGAAATCGACGAGATGAATACGAAGTGCCTACTACCGCGCTCCTGCCAGCCGGGCAGCAGGTCACGGGTCATGTGACCCGGTGTTTCGCGGTTGACATGAAACGCGTGGTTGATCTCGTCGTGCTTGAAGCCCTCCAGGAGGCCCGACTCGGAGAACCCTGCGTTTGGCGACCAACACATCGATATCGCCGACCTCCTCGAGCAATGCAAACACCGTGCTCTCTTCGATTAGGTCACAAACTACCGTCTTGTGGGCCACACACGAGAGTCGGAGCCTGCGAGCTGGTCCAAGTCCTCGGCTTTACGCGAGCTGAAGACGAGCTTGTCTCCCCGTAATGCTAGTGCTTTCTGGATCGCCCGCCCCAGGTCTTCAGTCGCACCGGTGAGAACCGGTGAGAGGGGTTGTTCTACCGTGAAAGTCCATTAGAATATCCCCTGCGCGGTGTGTCTGACGCCTTTTGGCAATCGTCGCACCAAATGGCCGCGACCGTGGCAACGATACCGAACCGCACTATAGAGCAGTTGCCGACGATAGCCAGTACGGACCAGTGGGTCAGGGTCTTCTGGAACTGAACGCACACCTGTCCTTCACCCACGGACGTCTTGACAATCAACTTGCCGAGGTTCTTGTCGTCGAACAACGTTTTGATCGCTGTCGGTAGCTACTCGAAGTCCTCCTGGATTCTTGAGTTTAGCCCGAGCGATGAGGGTGGTGATCTAGCTGCCATCTCGGGGCACGGCCAAAGTGGTCAAGGACAATGCCGTTTTGCTACGCTCTTGCAGTGCCAGGATATAATTTCATGCTTAATTTGACCGAATCGCGACTATATAGTTAGTAAAAATAGTTGAGCTGTACATTATTTTACTAGCTATTTAGGTTACAATCAAAGCTCTACTCGGCGACGCCCGGCCGATGTCGGATCACTTCAGGCCATTGGTTCTGTAATAGTGGATGTAGGCGATTGCCGGTATGCCGATGAACGTAATCGCAATCAAAGAAATCGAAAAGTAATTAGGGCCTTCGCACGTGAGAAAAATAGACCGATAGTCAAACGATACCATGAGTCCGACCGAGACCACAACCGCAGTGATTGGTAAAATCTTGTCAGTAAAAATATTTCGCTTCACGGATACAGAATTTGTTGTCCGAGAACGTGCCAACGCGAAGAGTGCGATCGGTACGATTATGAATTGGATGAATCGAGCGATTACTGCCAGGCCGGTGAGGTTCAGGCTGTCGAATCGAAGCGACAGTGGGAAAGCGAGCGTTAGAAACGCTGTGCTTCCAAAGGCAACCATGGGAACGCCGAATCGATTCTTGCTCGACAACCTTATTGGCAGGATTCTCTGGTCTGACAACGCAGTCCAGAGCCGGGGGGCACCGAACGATGCCGCCACGTTGATGCCAAACATAGATACTAAGGCTCCAACAACGATGATGGTGCGGAAAGTCTCGCTTTCGACGGCCGCGGCCAGTTTCACGGTGTGGTTGGTAGCGACAATCTTGTCCGATCCCAGCAGCATTGCTACGACTAAGGTGAGTATATAGATGGCGCCAACAGTGAGGATTGCCAGTGGTATGGCCTTGGGAAGGGTGCGGTCCGGTGTGTTCATCTCTTCGGCGGCGTTAGCAATCGATTCGAAGCCAGTGAATGCGTAAAATGCGACGATCGTTGCGAGTGCCATACTCGCGGCGGTGCTCTTCCCGATCTCAGCGACACCGAGCAACGAGTAGGCTGTGGGTGGGTACGCTGACCGGGACGTTACGTAGTTGTTCACGTGCTGTGTTACAATTGTCCACAGCCCTCCGGCGATGAAGACCGATAGTGCGAACATCTTTCCTAAGGCTGCGATTCCGTTAGCCCATCGGATCGCGAGGTTTCCAAATATGTTTATTGCTAATAAAACTGCGATAAATGCAAGGAAAGTGAGTGTTTTCACGCTGATGAGTTCGTCGGTATCGGCCCAAATCTTTTCGGGGAAAGCCACCCTCAACAGTGTTGAGACAAAAAAGGATGCCAGCACCCCCCATGCGATAGAGGCGGTAATCGCATGGGTGACACCGACATATATGCCGACTCGGTGCCCAAATGCAGCTGTAGTGTAGGCATAGGAGGAACCGTTCGTCTTGACGTACTTGGCCGCTGTCGCAAAGACGATCGCCAGTACAGTTGCGAAAAATCCTGCCAGAGTATATGCAATCGGGGCGAACGGTCCAGCGATCTCGATCACTTTACCGGGAGTCAGGAAGATACCCGCTCCGATTATTGAGTTGATGCCAAGCATCACAACACTCCAGAAACCGAGCTTGTTAATCGCCCATCCTCCTTGTCCGCAGATTGACCACCGCACAAGGGTGTAGCACCCAAACCTTGAATGTGCCCTAGATTCCCCTGCTGAGAATCTCATCAACGACGAGCAAGTTGCGGTAGGGCGAACACTCGAGTCTTCGAGCATGCGGCGCCCAGCGACGACTTGCCCGAATCGGTAGTTGACCCTGCCACGTCCCAGCCAATTCTGCCGTATTGGTGGCGACTGAGCAGAAGAGTGCTAGCTGTGGTGGTATGCGTCGATCGCTGTACAGCTGGGAACAATTGATGCTCACAATCTCGACGCAACCAACGTCCACGCTTACTTGCACCGGATCAAGTTGACAAAACCATCGCTTATGTGGCTTGCACGGTCTCGTGGGCTGCGTCTTTACCAGATACGTTACAGCAGTCCGTGGGATAGGCTTTCGTTCCAGGATCGCTGCCACTCGAACCGGCAACCGCAAGATTCAACACCGGGAAACAGTGTAGCCGGGAGCGTTCAACGGCCAATCTAGTAGAGAGCTCACCGGTACATCAAAGTATGTGTTGTGCGCCGTCAACATGGTCTTTCCAGAAACGGATACCGACCTCATCCAACATGACATCGCCACGTATGCCAGCCGCTGTCCGCTATGATGTTGCGGGGTCTTTTACGCACTGCCGTTTGCTTTCGCGGGGACGATCGTGTCGGAGGGCCAGTTGCTGTTGCCATACTACTGGAGTATGTTGACTTTACCCCGATCCTGATTGGCCTAGCCAGAAAGCGGGCCAACTATCGGCAGTTAGGCAATCAAGTTTGATCCGGGTTTTCTAGGTGTGGCCGACGCCGTCCCCGCCAGTTACTTTGAATCTTGCTGCCGTACTAAGCGGAACCGTCTTTTGTGGTACGGACTACAAGGTTGGCCTTACCGCGTCGGGGAACACGTTTAGATTTAGACAATCGTCACAGGACTACTCGATGGTATCCGGTCTTTCCTAATACGTCGGGTTCTTAATTTGCTCGCGGGCTCGCGCAACGATCCACTTCGACGGGTTGGCCGAGGGTGGATCCCGGTTTGACCGGACGGTGTGGTTGGCGGAAAGAGTTGATCTGCCGACGTCTCCTGTCGGGATGGATGAGCTCAGGTCCCTGAGACAGGGATCACAGTTGCTGCCAGGATGTCGATACCGGTCGTCAACATCATGCCGCGACGATCTACACCGGGCATAAGCAAAGGATGCTAGTCGCCTAGGACGTACCGCATTGAAACGTAGCAGCGCGAACGTCTTAATGGTGACCCACAGCCAATTGACTGGCGCAACTTAGTATTTTAAGGATTCCGATGCGGCCGGTTATCACCATGCTGTCCTTAGTAGGCGCTTTAGGGATGGAACCAGTCGTTTGTGTGACCGCGGTCGTGACACTGGATAAGCACTTCCGAACCGCTTGATCGTCTTCTTAGCTCCAGGCGCCATTAGACGCTAATAAATTTTAAAAGCGTGTCGCCATCCTACCTAGCCTGATGATTCCTCTGCTATATCCCGTCTGAGGATATATGTCAATATTTTAGTGGTACGCATGTCCGGAGTTTTGAGCTTCAAGTTTTCTGAATTATCTTCTGGTGAATGGTGATTCTTACCTATCCGATATCCACTGCACACAGGGCGCCGGCCTCAGGCTGGACCGGCTCGCCGGGCAGGATTCCGATTTGTGGGTTCCCGGATTGGATACAGGCTCAGGATTCGTACTAGGATTCTCCTTCGCTACCAGCTTCTACCGGATCAAAGCGACTATCGACGAACCTGCGTGCATAATGCAGACAAAAATAGCTGTAACGCAACATATGTTATACGCCGGGCACATTACCCACGTTTCCGATACAACTAGCTGGACGGCGTTGTATCGGGCAGCCGAGTCGGCATGCCAGGATACGTTGTTCAATGATCCGCTCGCCAAAAGTTTTGCCGGCGAACAGGGTCGCGCCATCGTCGCCCAAGTTCCACGGATGAGTCGCGGAGGTTGGTGACTTGTTGCACTTACCAAGATCGACGACGCCATTGTCGAAGCGATTGCCGACGGCTGTGCCCGAGTGCTTAACCTAGCTATTGGTTTGGATACCCGGCTGTATCTAGAATCTTCCGGCTGGCTTTACCTGGGTGGAAGCGGATCGGCCGAAGGTGCTTACAGATGAAGAACCACATGCTTGCCGACCAGAAAACGCGATGCCAATTGACCCGGACTGCGGTTGAATTGGACCGACCTGCACGTCCGCGACGCGTTCTTCAACGAAGCACTGGACGGCGCTACGAAAGTGTTAGTGATCACCGGGGTTCTGGTGATGTACCTCGATGACCGTGACGTCATTGCGCTATTGGAGGCGATTACACTACCCGAAGTCACCTGGTGGATGAGCGATTTCGCCGGACCGGTCCTCAAGAAAATGATGAATAAGAAGATGGCCGACATTTTGTCGCATGCTTCGTTCAACTGCGCACCCGAGAACGGATTATTCTACTTCGAAGATTTCGGCTGGTGCCTCGCCGAGGCGGAATCACTATTTGCAGCTGCTCACAGGTTCCATCGATTACCAAGTCGTTCATGCGCCTGCTTGCTTGCTACCTCAACCGGATCCGCGTCATCCTGGTAGCAGGGCATGGAGTGCAGTTGTCCTCCTTACCCGTTGAGACTACATAGCCCACCGTACGTGCATCGCTCATAGTCGAGCAAATCGTGGAAACCGCGGGTAATTCGTTCGTGGGTGTGCAGACATGCAAGCCACGTCCGACAGGTTAGGGCATAGTCGGTCGCGTTGATCGTTTGTTATTTTCACCTTAAACCATTTCTCGCACACGGTAGACAATTCGGGCGCTTTAGTGGTGTGTGTTATTGGGTGGGTACGTTTGGTTGGTTGAGGTAAGTGGGTGGTGTATGTGGTTGCCGCCTTGGAGTTGCGCGTTGGTGATCGGGGTCGGCTGGAGTGGTTGACGAGGGCGTCGTGTGTGCTGGTGGGGCAAGTGACGCGGGCGTGGATTGGGTTGGTGGTGTCCGGTGGGGTGGCTAAATACTGATATCCTGGTTCGGGCACGCCGGGGACGGGATGTGCTTCGGTGCTTGTAAGAGATGTTGGTGGGTACGGGTGAATCGCTCGTTTATCTGGGTGTGACGCATTGGGCGGCGCGGTTGATGGCTGATCGGCTGGGGATCGCATTCGCCTCGGTCGCGTGGATTTGGCGTAAATAGGGGCATCCAGCCGCATCGTGTGGAGACTGTCAAGTTCCCGGGCGGGAGGCCAGACTGTGTGATGTGGTCGGGCTCTACCTGGATCTATGTGCGCTACGCAGCCTTGATGATTGAACGTGAAGGTGAGAGATCTTCGCCGCCGGTCCTGTCGCAGCAAGAACGGTGAAGCGGTAGCAGCCTGGCCTGGGTGACGCCGGGGAGGGTGGGAACCGTCCTAGGTCCTGCCTGGGTGCTGTGCGGCCAACACGCTTGATCGGGTTGGGTTCATCGTCGGTCGATCGGGTCAGAGGCGGGGTCACCGTAGTACTTTGAGCCGGGGAAAGGCCCGTGCGCGTGGAGAAAGGATGGCAGCGGGTTGGAGGAAGGAAAAGATGCTGTACTGTCGACGACACGCCGGTGATTGTCGGCGCTCTTGATCAACCGGCCCGGTTGGGGCCTTGGTGACGGGTATCGTAGATACAGTCAAACTTCATCGTGGGGCTGCGGTCGATCGTGGCTGGCAAGTTCGATGACCTGTTCAATCTCGTGTGTGATCCCGCGACGTTGTTGGTGGTGTTTGACCCGGTCACAGGCGACCATGGGGGCGAATAACTGCTGGCGTGGGGACTAGACCGTCGCCCACGGCGAAGAAATCGTCGGGGTAGCGGGTTTTGACCACCTGCGGACTGGTTGAAGGACGGTTCGTTGCGACCGCTGCTGGTGCGGAAACGTAAGATTCCCGAATCCGGAGGTTGGGAAACTGTGAAAGCTCGGTACATCGGCTATCGCGGATCGAATCGTTCAGGATACGTTGAAGCTGGTGCTGGGTCCTGTCTTCGAGACCGATTTCGCGCCAGTCCCCCTGGGTTCCACCCCAAGCGGCGATCTCAGGACGCGATCGCCGAGCTTGACCAATACAGCACTCAAGGCTATCGATGGGTGCTGTATTGCCAGACATCGAGGTGCGCCGTGACTTCAGCTCACATTCCGCTCTTGCTGGAGCGGAATGTGATTGCAAGTCAAGGATAAACACGTACTGGTCCTGGTGAAGACGTTTTTCAGGCTGGTGTGCTCACCAAGTCTGGTGAGCACGAGAACACTCACACCGAAACGGCTCAGGGCGATATCTTGTCGTCGTTGCTGACCAACATCGCCTTGTCTGCGCTCGATGAACATCTGATGCGGGCCATGGAAGCCGGGCGGCTCGATGTCAACTGCTTACCTGTGTAGTCGGTGGCTCATCCAAAGGCCTGCCGAGGACAACACAATCAAACACGCTGAAGCCCTGCAAATGAAATCGACTCGGTGCTTACGTCTTTGGGTCTGCAGTTGTCGGCTGCAAAGACACAGATCATGCATCTCGGTAACGGTGTGGACTTTCGCAGCTGACACACCGGGTGAAAACGCAAGAACAGAACGACCAAGTGGCATGTCTAGACTTCTATCGCCGACCGGACACAACGGTGTGTGCAAGCCAAGATCCGTGCCCTGACGAACAGGAAATCACAGCGCAATCCGGTGGTGTGCTGGCACACGATCAAACCAGATCCTGCGCAGGTGGACCAACTACGTCCGGTCCATGGCCTGCAAACACACCCTTAGCCGCCGGTGCCACTTCGCGTGGTAACGGGTCATTCGATGGTTTCGAGCACGGTATCGCTGGAGGTGGAAAGACATTCATCGTCGGTTCACCACCTCCGAAGAACGGTGAAAACCGATTGAGGCAAAAGAGAGCACCCGGTTGAACCCGGCCGCGGTACCAGACCGGTACCACTACCGAAGCACCACGATCCTCATCCCTTGGACCAGCGTCCCACCTCCTAACAGCAATAACCGTGGAGAGCCTGGTGGGCAAAGACGCGTGCACCAGGGTCGGCAAGCAGTCTGGGAAACGGATCGAAAGTATCCGCGGCACCACGCCCAGGCTCACTCAACCCGCGGCGGTGGTTGTGCTCAACGTCAACAATGAAGCCCCAGATCCAAGCAGCTGGATCGCACCCAAGCCGGATTGGGCTACTACCTTCAAACTCGCCACCAAAACACACCCACACATCCAGTTGCGCGTCATCTGCGACAACTACGCCACCCACAAACCCCCAGCAGCCGGACCTGGCCAGACAATAACCAGCAAGCCAGACTGCACTTTACACCGACAAGCTGCTCACGGCTGAGATATAACCGAAATCTTTTTCACCACCACCGGCCACAACACGTTCACCGATGTCAACAACCTCGAAACCGCAATCCCCACCTACAGCAATAGCTACAACAAACACACCACACCGTTCACCGAAACCAAAACCACAGACACCCCCCCCACACAATCACACGCTACAACAATCACCAACACACAACACGAGAGCTCCTGTAGTTGAGTTCAATACCCAGGTGTTCCCAGAGCTGAACCCAGCTATAGGTGCGTCGTTGCAGAAGACGGGAACGTACCTGAGGATATACGCCAAGCAGTATCAGCAGACGCTGGTTCGAGGCATGGTGTCTTAACCAGTTTTCCGAGGCCTTGGTGATCAACTTCATTGCGTATTCCACTTCCAAGGACCAGGAAACCCGAAACCTTAGCCTGGTCTCGTTGAAAGCGACACCTGCACTGCAAACTTTGTTACCAGCAGCAGTTAGTACCAATAGGCAGGAATAACGAACAAAGAGATGTTTTTCGCATTCGAAACGTTACCATAGGAGACGAACTGTATAGTAGCATGGTAGCTAACAAAATGTTTGCCGTCGCCCGAAAAAGCAGCTGTTCAACGAAATATTTCGCACCCCTAAATTATTCGGGAATTGCTTACGAAGCTGAATGTGGAATAGTCAAATTTGTCGACGATCTGGATGGCCGAGGTGGTTGTGCTTCTACCAGGAATGGTTGTATCCTTTTGTTCGCTAACGCTTTTCTAATCGCTAAACAAGCTTTTTACCTGGTTGGGGTTTCCGCTGTAGTGTGTAAATACTGTGGTGTCTTCAGAGTTGATCGCTTGTAATCGCGCCAAATTGCAGAGATTGCTCCAGTCCAACCTGTTCGGATAGAACGTTTTGGCCATCGCAGCCCTCGAGGCGCAATATACGCAGTTTTGGGACCGGGACACCGAGGCAGTGGACACCCCTGCAACTCATTGTGTTGGATATGTTGTCGAAGGTGACCTTGGTGGCTGAAGTCACCGGAGATCACTATTGCGAAAGATTGGGTTGACTCAGGGGTTTGCCGCAGTCTAGTCGGCCAGCCAGGTGATTACAGCGCGGCTCGTTGATAAACGTGGTCTACGCAAACGAAGCAGTTGAGCGCTTACGACTAGTTAACGTGTTCCTAACTATCAAGTTCGAGCCCAAACTGGACTAGGGCTAGCGATATGCCCGGCTGCCTTCTCGTTGGTGACCTGATCGCAGAGTTGCGCTACAACGTAGAGAGGGCCATGGCCATTCGTTGGTGTCGGGGACACCGCACGGCTACAGAGTGACTACGATATCTTCACCGTCAATGGTCGTAGTCTCGGATATGGTGATCCGATCCGCTTACCAACCAGGCCGGCGGGTCCTGATGCACGCCCTAACTGGCAGCGCCACAGAAAACCGCAGCCTTGCTCTTCCTGGGTACACTTTTGCCTTTGCCCTGATGATGCTTGCGATGGCAACCCTGTGCTCAAACTTGTTACGGTGCAAGCGTTGTAGCGGGGAGCGGCCGAACCCATCTCCGCGATCGTGAAAATTAGCAATCCCGGTACCTGGATCGTCAGGTACCCTCCCAACGGGAGCGCCAAGCAGGCATGGGCATTGTCGTCGAATACGCATCCCGTTGCAGCGGCACCGCAGTAGGCACCACCGCCACCGTTTCAATGGGGTTTAAATGGGACTACCGTTTGTTCACCACCGGTCGTATCGACCCGCCGGTCGATTACGTCATCGACATGCTTCTTGAGAAACACAACGTAGCCAGCAATGGGGTCAAATCTTTACCATCAAAGGCATTTCGTTCACAATGGATGCTAGTCAGCTGGTTTCCGACATTGTGGCTGGCCAGTTCTACCGGTTGTGGTTTCGCAACGTTAGTGACCATGTTCATCCAATGCATTTGCACCGTAATAGATTTGAAATTATCTCTGTCACAGGAACCTTCGCTGCGAGTTTACACAAGGATGTAGCGATGCTGGGTGACTATCAGGCCATAATGTTGATTTCCTTGCCGTCCAACCCGGGCTGTCATTATTGCACTATGGCGAGCAACTGGTAATCAAGTTCTGCGCGAATATCTCTGCGGTTGTCGCGACACTGCAACTCGGTTACGGTGATTGCCTCGGTGTCAGAGCGTGCTCAAGGACTAGCTTGCGGAGGAGATCTAACGTTGATGGATGCAAGGTGGATGCTTGGACTGTATGTGATCAGCTTGTCGTTGCGCTCCAAGCGGGTAACGGCGATGTCACTCTTGGCCATTAACAGTGTCTACAGTGCCCCCGAACTTGCACTTAAGACAACCACATGTGGATTTTCGCTATTCCGCCAATGGGTTTGGGTTATCCAATGGTCAAAGCTATTCCAAAGCATATAGAGTCTGATGTGTAGCATCCCTTACTGGGAAAATGTTTTCTCAACGTAGTGGTAGCATCTCGGGTGTGTGTTCTGTTGACTGCGAAGACGATAGGGTACATTTGAGAATTAGGTGTCGAGCACTGTGGTGATGATGTCTTTGGTATCAAACTGATAAGGCGAATGAACAGTCATGAAGGTGGTTTCGTCGACCACGCGGATCACGAAAATCGATTCTGAAAACTTCACTGGTCCAGTTCTTTCCGATAACCGGTAGATCGGTGAGCTAATCGGTATGCAGGGACGCGATGAAATGGTATCCATGCCGCGGTAGCTTAGTCAGGTAACAACTTTCACGGTAGTCAATACCCTAATTACACTGGTGTATCCTGACGGAGGGCAGTAGCCGCGCAAGTCGGCATCAAAAATCCGAAGGTAATGGTCACCGCTGCAACAAGCCATGAATCGTGTGCAGCAGTTTTCCTCCGAAATTAATAGGAAGGGAAAGCAATTCAGCGGAATAGCAGTCAAGACGTTGCCGCAGCCCTACATCGTGATACACGACGTGCCGGGTGATCGAAAAGACGAATACATCATTATTGCCTAGTGCCAGATAGTCTTCTTATCTTATATTGCCGTGTTGGCCGGTAGGTATGATTTAGCCCGATGTGCGGCTTGCGCCGTTGTGCGCTAGGTGGATCTGTATGGACATCGGTTGCCATGGCCGAACTTTTCGGGCATCTTGCGGGATCGATCCGAGGCGGTTCTCCGGCGTGTACCCGGGGCTCCTCTCTCGTGTACGGATAGATCGATAACGGGAACAAATCTGCTCAAGAGCCGCCGGTTTGGTGACCAGGTGGCTGGGGTTCAGCAACCGGTGTTAGCGGCAGGTGGCTTCGATTTCGAAGGGTTTATGGACCTGCTGACCGGTATTGGTATTGTCTACGCTGCTGGCTATACCGGTGATTTGGTATGTGTTGCCGTTTTTGGTGGCACTGGCGTTCTCGCCGGGGACGCCCTCTGTGAAGGCTATGACCACACCGTCGATGGTGCCGAGGCCAGCGTTATGTACCACCGATGCGTCCGGCTCCAAGCCAACGATGACGCCGGTGATCATGTCACCGATCGCGATAGAAAACTTGCCGTTTGTCGTTGAGCACATGACCGGACCACTGACGTTTTGTGGCTGGCCGCCGATGGTGACCTTCGTTTCCTCGGCTGCTGCGTCGTTAATGCTGCTCGATAGGGTTGTGGGGCTGGAGTTTGTGGTTTTGCTCGACGCCGAGGCGGGAGCCTGTATGCCCCCGCTACAGCCCGCCACGCCGGCCATGATTGTGATGGCGTCGATAGTGGCCAATAACTCATGTCTCATCAAATTCTCCTTATGTCGGTAGTAGTTTGTGATGACCTCGTTGCTATTTGCGGCCGAGGTTGGCGATAAAACCTTGCGTCTCTTCCCAGGTCGGCAGTAGTCCAGACGCGCGTATGTCATCAAGATTGGGGGCTGTGGCATCACGCTCAGACAAGTGAGGACCAACGCCGTCGATCACCGGCCAGTCGATTGCCAGAGCCGGATCCGTGGCGCAGATGGTGTGTTCGCGCTTAGGGTTGTATTCCGTAGAGCATAGGTACATAACTGTAGAATTATCTTGCAATGCAAGGAATCCATGTGCGAGACTTTCGGAGATATAAATGGTCTTCCGGTTGGATTCGTTGAGCATAACTGAGGTCCAACAGCCGAATGTTGTTGATCCCAAACGGATATCGACTACGACATCGAACACCGAACCGGTCACGCAGGTCACATACTTAGCCTGGCTTGGTGGCACTTGCGCGAAATGTAGTCCCCGCAGCACACCGGCCGAGGACACTGAGCAGTTGGCTTGCCGGACGTCTAAGCGGTGACCGGCGAATGCGCTGAAACTACTGGCTGTGAGCCATTCGAAGAATATTCCGCGGGAATCGCCATGAATGGTAGGGGTGATCTCCCAGGCGCCCTGGATATCAAGTTCTTTGACGTTCATTTCACTGACCTCGTTCTTCGTAGCGCGCTTCCACGGCGTCCTTCAAAGGTCTCCACCACGATTCGTTGTTTCGATACCAGTCAATGGTGGCGCGCAATCCCTCGTCGAAGTCAGCGTGCTTTGGAGCCCAGCATAATTCGTTGTACAGCGATGTTGGGTCGATCGCGTACCGTAAGTCGTGGCCGACACGGTCGGTGACATGGTCGAAATCGTTGGGGTCTCGGCCCATCATCTGCAGCAGTGTGCGCAGCACGGTTAGGTTGTTATGCTCACCTCCGGTGCCGATGAGGTAAGTGCGGCCGATCTGGCCTTTCTCGAGGATTTGCCAGATGGCGCTGTTGTGGTCGTCGACGTGGATCCAGTCGCGGACGTTGGCACCAGTGCCGTATAACTTGGGCCGGCGGCCGGTGAGCACATTGGTTATTTGGCGCGGGATGAACTTCTCGATGTGCTGGTATGGTCCGTAGTTGTTGGAGCAGTTGGAAATCGTCGCACGCACGCCGTAGGAGCGCACCCAGGCCCGGACCAACATGTCGCCGGCGGCTTTGGTTGCTGAGTACGGACTCGATGGGTTGTAGGGTGTTGACTCAGTAAACCTCGTTGGTTCATCGAGCTCCAGGTCACCATAGACCTCGTCGGTTGAGACGTGGTGCAGCCGCACACCGTGGTGTCGCACCGCCTCCAGGAGGGTGAACGTCCCGATGACGTTGGTGCGCAGGAACGGCTCTGGGTCGTCGAGCGCGTTGTCCACATGAGTTTCGGCGGCGAAATGCACAACCGCGTCAGACTCGGCTACCAGCCGGAAAACCAACGCTATGTCGGTGATATTGCCCTGCACCAGCCTGACAGCATGGTCGACATCGGCAAGCGACTCGTGTCTGCCTGCATACGTCATGGCGTCTAGCACCGTCACTGTATCGTCAGGATGATAACGTACTGCATTGTGCACAAAATTGGCGCCGATGAAGCCCGCGCCGCCGGTGACCAATAGCCGCATGGTCAAACCTTAGCGGAGCTTAACCAGATAAGGGCCTGGTCACGGGTGAATCAGTCCGAGCGGCTCTGTTAGTTCGTCCAGTGCTGAAGCCAGGTGATCCTCCTGGGTGAGAACTTAAACAGGGATGTGGTCAGCGTCGGCTTCGAGGTGCTGGTGCCGACGCACTGCGATAGCGTCTGGAGTGTCGTAGGAGACCACGGAGTAGACCGGATATTGTTGGGTTTAACGCTGGCACGAACACCGGTATCAGAGTCGGTCATGGTGGACGCTAACTGGCGGCTTGCTGTTCCTATTCCGGACCTATTCCGCCCACAATTTTGGTGAATCTGAATGACGGGGTATTGTAGGGCAACCGGTGCTTCATCGCGACGAAATTTTTGTGTGTTCAGTTCTGGATTTTCCAGTTACAGACTCACGTTTACATAGTTTTGGGAGTGAATGTTGCGCCGATCCGGGGATCCAAACTGGGACGAGCAGGAAGATGAAGGACAGCCAGTAGGTAATGGCCAAAAAGGACGGGGCTATCGAGGTCGAAGGTCGCGTGGTCGAACCTTTGCCCAATGCGATGTTTCGCATTGAGCTGGAGAACGGTCACAAGGTCCTCGCCCACATCAGCGGCAAGATGCGGCAGCATTACATCCGCATCCTGCCCGAGGACCGGGTGGTGGTGGAGTTGTCGCCCTATGACCTGTCCCGGGGACGCATTGTGTACCGATACAAGTAAAAAACAAACACCCAGACCAGAGAACAGGTTATCGAGACTGCCGTGAAGGTGAACCCGAGCGTAAAGCCCATGTGCGACAAGTGCAGGGTGATCCGTCGGCATGGGCGGGTTATGGTGATTTGCTCGGATCCGCGCCACAAGCAGCGACAAGGGTAGCTTTAGCGCAAACAACTGAAAGCAGACCTCCCAGTCCCACTGCGCGGCCGGTATCGATCAGATGGCCCGCTCAGCTATGCCCGGACGGAGGCCGGGCCCCGCACCTAAATCCTTTTTGGGCGCAGGGAACGGACTGGGGCCAGACCTTCGCTTGAGATAATTAAGGAAACGCCACCTATGGCTCGACTAGTCGGTGTCGACCTGCCACGCGACAAGCGGATGGAGGTTGCCCTGACCTACATCTATGGCATTGGCCGCACCCGTTCCAACCAAATCTTGGAGGCCACTGGTATTGAACGGGACCTACGGACCAGGGATCTCACCGATGACCAGCTGACCCACCTGCGCGACTACATCGAAGCCAATCTCAAGGTGGAAGGTGACTTGCGTCGCGAGGTGCAGGCTGATATTCGCCGCAAGATGGAGATCGGTTGCTACCAAGGTTTGCGACACCGCCGCAGCTTGCCGGTGCGCGGCCAGCGGACCAAGACTAACGCGCGGACCCGCAAAGGCCCCAAGCGCACCATCGCAGGAAAGAAGAAGGTCAGGTAACCCCTTATGCCACCCAAGAAAGCAAGCGCAGGGGGTCCCAAAAAGGGGCAAAAGACCCGTAAACGGGAAAAAAAGAATATCCCATACGGTGCTGCGCACATTAAGAGCACCTTCAACAACACGATCGTGACTATCACTGACCAGCAGGGTAACGTTATTTCCTGGGCGTCATCGGGTCACGTTGGCTTCAAAGGCTCGCGGAAATCGACTCCGTTCGCCGCACAGCTGGCTGCCGAGAACGCCGCACGCAAGGCTCAGGAGCACGGGGTGCGCAAGGTCGACGTATTCGTGATGGGCCCGGGCTCGGGCCGGGAGACCGCGATCCGGTCTCTGCAGGCTGCTGGCCTAGAAGTCGGCGCGATCTCCGACGTCACCCCCCAGCCGCACAATGGCTGCCGTCCACCCAAGCGGAGAAGAGTTTAGTAAGGGGGCTAGGAGGATAATAATGGCTCGTTACACCGGACCCATCACCCGCAAATCGCGCCGGCTTCGCACCGACCTCGTCGGCGGCGATCAGGCGTTCGAGAAGCGTCCTTACCCGCCCGGCCAGCACGGCCGCGCGCGGATCAAGGAAAGTGAATATCTACTGCAGCTGCAGGAAAAGCAGAAGGCTCGTTTCACCTACGGTGTAATGGAAAAGCAGTTTCGCCGTTACTACGAAGAGGCTGTGCGACAACCTGGTAAGACGGGTGAGGAACTGCTGAAGATCCTGGAAAGCCGGCTCGATAACGTGATCTACCGTGCCGGGCTGGCGCGTACCCGCCGGATGGCCCGTCAGCTGGTCAGCCACGGGCACTTCAGCGTCAATGGCGTGCATATCAACGTCCCCAGCTATCGGGTGTCGCAGTACGATATTATCGATGTGCGGGACAAGTCACTAAACACGGTGCCGTTCCAAATCGCTCGGGAGATGGTGGGCGACCGACCGATCCCGAGCTGGTTGCAGGTCGTTGGTGAGCATCAACGCATCCTGATCCATCAATTGCCCGAGCGTGTGCAGATCGAAGTGCCGCTCATCGAGCAGCTGATTGTCGAGTACTACTCGAAGTAAAGTGCAGACTCCCGCCGCTGCATCCGCACCGGCGGGAAACCTAACGGCATCAAATGGTGGGTGCCGAGAAGGAGAAAGAACCTGATGCTGATTTCACAGCGCCCCACTTTGTCCGAGGACATCCTGACCGACAACCGGTCCCAGTTCGTCATCGAACCGTTGGAACCGGGATTTGGTTACACCCTGGGTAACTCGCTGCGGCGCACGCTGCTGTCGTCGATTCCCGGTGCGGCCGTTACCAGCATTCGTATTGACGGTGTCTTGCACGAGTTCACCACGGTGCCCGGGGTCAAGGAGGATGTCACTGAGATCATCCTGAACCTCAAGGGTCTGGTGGTGTCCTCGGAGGAGGACGAACCGGTCACGATGTACCTGCGCAAACAGGGTCCTGGTGAAGTCACTGCCGGTGACATCGTGCCGCCGGCTGGTGTCACCCTGCACAACCCTGGCATGCGCATTGCCACGCTAAACGATAAAGGCAAGCTCGAAGCGGAGCTCGTCGTCGAGCGTGGCCGTGGCTACGTGCCGGCGGTTCAAAACCGGACTTTGGGTGCCGAAATCGGGTGTATCCCAGTCGATTCCATCTACTCGCCGGTGCTGAAGGTAACATACAAGGTGGATGCCACCCGGGTGGAGCAGCGGACCGACTTCGACAAGCTGATCCTCGACGTGGAGACCAAGAGTTCGATCACCCCCCGCGACGCACTAGCGTCAGCGGGTAAGACGCTGGTCGAGTTGTTCGGCTTGGCACGTGAGCTAAACGTCGAGGCCGAAGGAATTGAGATTGGGCCGTCGCCTGCCGAGGCTGACCACATCGCGTCGTTCGCGCTGCCGATCGACGACCTGGATCTAACCGTTCGGTCCTACAATTGCCTCAAGCGCGAGGGTGTGCACACCGTCGGCGAGCTGGTGTCGCGTACCGAGTCCGATCTGCTCGACATCCGCAATTTTGGACAGAAGTCCATCGACGAGGTGAAGGTCAAACTGCACCAGTTGGGTTTGTCGCTCAAGGACAGTCCAGACAGTTTCGACCCGTCCGAGGTCGTCGGATATGACGTCGCCACCGGCACGTGGTCCACCGACGGCTCCTACGACAGCCAGGACTACGCCGAAACCGAACAGCTTTAACAGCAGACAGGAGTGTCAGCAATGCCCAAGCCCACCAAGGGCCCTCGCCTCGGTGGCTCGTCTTCGCACCAAAAGGCCCTTTTGACCAACCTGGCCACGTCGCTGTTCGAGCACGGCCGGATCAAGACGACCGAGCCAAAGGCTCGTGCGCTGCGACCATATGCGGAGAAGCTGATCACGCACGCGAAAAAGGGCACGCTGCACAACCGTCGAGAAGTCCTGAAGAAGATCCCCGACAAGGATGTGGTGCACGCCCTGTTCGCGGAGATCGGGCCGTTCTTCGCTGATCGCGAGGGCGGATACACTCGCATCATAAAGGTCGAGGCGCGCAAGGGCGACAACGCTTCGATGGCTGTGATCGAGTTGGTGCGGGAAAAGACGATAACGTCCGAGGCCGACCGAGCCCGCCGAGTTGCCACCATTTCGGCCAAAGCTGTGCAGGACCAAGAGAAGCCGGCGCAGGAGGGGGTGGAGATCACGTCGGACGAGGAGGTATACGCAAGCGAGTCTGACAAGGCCGCTGAGAATTAGTGAGGATGTCCGTCTTCGACTCGACATCGCCTACGACGGAACCGATTTCGCAGGATGGGCGGTCCAGGCGGGACAGCGCACAGTCGCTGGCGTGCTGGATGAGGCGTTGACAAGTGTTTTCCGCACGCCGGTACGGCTGCGCGCTGCTGGACGTACCGACACAGGTGTACATGCCATCGGACAGGTGGCCCATGTCGATGTTCCTGGCACTGCCTTGTCGAAAATCTATCCACGCTCACCGCGTACCGGTGATCCGGAATTTCTGCCTCTGCTGCGGCGTCTCGGCCGGTTCTTGCCTGCTGATGTCCGAGTCCTCGATATAGCCCGTGCACCAGCAGGCTTCGATGCCAGGTTTTCGGCCTTGCGGCGGCACTACCGGTACCGGTTGTCGACGGCACCCTATGGAGTGCAGCCGTTCCAGGCGCGCTACGTCACTGCTTGGCCGCGTGACCTGGATCTGGATGCTATGTCCGCTGCATCGCGAGATTTGTTGGGGCTACGTGACTTTGCGGTTTTTTGCCGTCATCGTGACGGTTCCACCACCATTCGTGAGCTGCAGCGGTTGGACTGGTCGCGAGAAGGATATTTGATCACCGCCCATGTCACTGCCGATGCATTTTGCTGGTCGATGGTGCGATCGTTGATCGGAGCGTTGCTGGCTGTGGGCGATCACCGGCGCACCATTGGCTGGTGTGGCGAGTTACTCACCGCGGCACGCCGGTCTTGCGACTTCGCGACCGCGCCGGCACACGGCTTGACGTTGATTCGCGTGGACTATCCACCTGACCATGAGCTGGCCGCGCGGGCCGTGATTACCCGGGATCTGCGATCATTGTTCTAGGGGTGTTGGTCAGGGGGTGTGGTGAACGGGTGGTTGGCTGTGGTGGCCGGGGGTGTTGGTGTTTGTGGCAGGAATTGTTGGTCGGTTTCATAGGTGGCAGGTGAAGTAGTGTTCTGGTGTGCCATCGCTGGCCGATACGGTCGGGAGTTTGGTGGGCTAGCCTAGATCTTGTTGGCGCTGGGTGTTGGGGGCGCTTTCGGGTGCATGCTATGGCTGTGGGGTGTCTGTTTGTTCACCGGCCCTCGGCCAGCCGGTGTGCCCCCGGCTGTGTTGGTGCCGTGTTGGTTTCACAGTTCGTCGATGACCTCGCAGCCGGTGATGACGCGTACGGCGGTGCTCTAGCCTAGGGCAGTACTTGACTTTTTGTGGGGATCGACCGCGGAAGGAAGATAAAAGCCATCCACGGCGTGATCTGGTGACTTGTGCGCGTGGCGGGCTAACACATCACCAGAAAAGCGCAACTGATCCCCGGCCACCCGCCACACCAGACGCACCCCCAGCATCGCCAGCTTCGATGTCGCGGCCGGTGACCAACACCAACTACTCGGCGGCCCTTGCAAGCAGCCCACCTACGCCGCGACCAACCCTAAACCACCAACACAACCCACACCACCGATCCCCACCACATAACCCACCACACCCCTCAACCACACAAAACCAAACCAGCAAGAAATAACCACCAACAACCAGCACAACCACACCATGAAATCTAAACGGCACATTGCTGGTCAGGCGGGGCGACGGAGGTTCAACTGGCCGCCCACTAAAGATGAGGTGATTGACCAACTCGAGCCTTTTACCCGCCCCAGTTTGTTTTCGCGCTACAGTTTACGCAGGCGCAGCCGGTTAATGGAGTGGTCGGCGTCTTTGCGTAGTACCAGCGTGGCGCGGGGACGGGTCGGCAGAATGTTCTCCACCAAGTTGGGCCGGTTGATCGACCGCCAGATCTCGCGGGCGGCGATGATTGCTTTCGAATCGGTCAGAGTCGAGTAGTGGTGGAAGTGTGACTCTGGGTCGGCGAATGCCGTGCTGCGCATGGCCAAAAACCGTGATACGTACCACTGCTCGATGTCTTGGATCCGAGCGTCCACGTAGAGCGAGAAGTCGAATAAGTCAGACACCATCAGGGTGGGGCCGGTCTGCAATACGTTGAGGCCCTCCAAAATTAGGATATCGGGATGGCGGACCACGTGCTTGGCGCCGGGGATGGTGTCGTAGTGCAGATGTGAATACACCGGTGCGCACGCGTAGTCGGAACCGGACTTCACCGAGGTCACGAACCGCATCAATGCCCGGCGGTTATAACTTTCTGGAAAGCCTTTGCGGTGCATAAGATTGCGCCGACTCAGTTCGGCGTTAGGATAGAGAAAGCCGTCGGTGGTCACCAGGTCTACCCGGGGATGGTGATCCCACCGGGCCAAAAGTGCTTGCAGCACGCGGGCGGTGGTTGATTTGCCGACTGCCACGCTGCCAGCTACTCCGATGATGAACGGTACCGGTCGGTCAGGGTTTTGTTGTGGCTCGCCGAGAAATTCCGCGGTGGCGGCAAACAAGCGCTGGTGGGCGGCTACCTGAAGATGAATCAACCGGGCCAGTGGTAGGTAAACCTCTTCAACTTCGAGCAGGTCGATCTGTTCACCAAGGCCACGCAAGCCGATCAGCTCCTCTTCGGTGAGAGCTAGTGGCGTCGACATGCGGAGCGCGCGCCATTGCTTTCGGTCAAACTCGACATACGGGCTCGGCTCGCTAAGCCGCGGCATAGTGCCAGTCTTGCAGTAGTGGGCGTGCCGCCCGACGGCTGGGCTGGTTAAAAGCCGAAGCGCTATAGACTGTCGGCTGTGACTGCCGCATATGATGCTCGTACCATTTTTTCCGGTAACGCCTCTCTGATGTTGGCGCCGCTGGCGGAAGTCGACCCGGATATCGCCGAGCTACTGGGCAAAGAGCTCGGCCGGCAACGGGACACCTTGGAGATGATTGCTTCGGAGAACTTCGTGCCGCGCTCGGTTCTGCAGGCTCAGGGCAGCGTGCTGACCAACAAGTACGCTGAAGGATTACCCGGCCGGCGCTATTACGGCGGCTGCGAGCACGTCGACGTCGTGGAGAACATCGCCCGCGACCGGGCCAAGGCGCTGTTCGGTGCCGACTTCGCCAACGTGCAGACGCACTCGGGAGCCCAGGCCAATGCCGCGGTGCTGCACGCGCTGATGTCTCCGGGGGAGCGGCTGCTCGGTCTGGATCTCGCCAATGGCGGTCACCTGACGCATGGCATGCGGCTGAATTGCTCCGGAAAGCTGTATGAAACCGGCTTTTATGGTGTCGACGCGACAACGCATCTCATCGACATGGACACGGTGCGGGCCAAGGCGCTCGAATTCCGCCCGAAGGTGTTGATCGCTGGCTGGTCGGCCTACCCCCGGATTCTGGACTTCGCTGCCTTTCGGTCGATCGCGGACGAAGTCGACGCCAAGCTGTGGGTCGACATGGCGCATTTCGCGGGCCTGGTCGCGGCGGGGTTGCATCCGTCGCCGGTGCCGCATGCAGATGTGGTGTCCACGACCGTGCACAAGACGCTCGGCGGGGGCCGTTCCGGCTTGATCCTGGGCAAGCAGGAGTTCGCCACGGTCATCAACTCAGCGGTGTTTCCCGGCCAGCAGGGTGGACCGCTTATGCATGTCATCGCAGGTAAGGCGGTCGCGCTGAAGATTGCCGCCACACCCGAGTTCACCGACCGGCAGCAGCGCACGCTGACTGGCGCCCGGATTCTCGCCGATCGGCTTGCCGCCGCCGATGTCACCAAGGCCGGGGTGTCGGTGGTCAGTGGCGGCACTGACGTCCACCTAGTGCTGGTCGACCTGCGCAACTCCCCGCTCGACGGCCAGGCGGCCGAAGATCTGCTGCACGATGTCGGCATCACCGTCAACCGCAACGTGGTTCCCAATGACCCCCGGCCGCCGATGGTGACCTCGGGCCTGCGGATCGGAACCCCCGCGTTGGCGACTCGAGGGTTCGGTGACACGGAGTTCACCGAGGTCGCCGACATCATCGCGACGGTGCTGACCGCTGGTGGCAGCGTCGATGTGGCCGCGCTGCGGCAGCAGGTGACCCGACTGGCCAGGGACTTCCCGCTCTACGAGGGACTCGAGGACTGGAGCTTGGCCGGTCGCTAGGTGACGCGCATCGTCTGATTTCACAAAACCTGTGTAAACGGGTTACAGTTACCTCATGGCACAGAAACCTGTACCTAACACATTGGTTCTTGAGCTCGAGCCTGTGGTGGAAGACAACATGGCTCGACACCTCGCAAACGAGGACATCTGGTTCGCCCACGACTACGTACCGTTCGACCTGGGTGAAAACTTTGCCTTCCTTGGTGGCCGCGATTGGGATCCGTCCCAGGCGAAGTTGCCCAAGGCCGTCACGGATGCCTGCGAGATCCTGCTGATCCTCAAAGACAACCTCGCCGGTTATCACCGCGAACTCGTTGAGCATTTTATTCTCGAAGGTTGGTGGGGCCGCTGGCTTGGCAGGTGGACTGCGGAGGAACATCTGCATGCCATCGCATTGCGCGAGTACTTGGTAGTGACCCGCGAGGTCGATCCGGCAGCCAACGAACAGGTTCGAGTTGAGCACATAATGAAGGGTTACCGCGTCAACTCGTACACGCAGATCGAAATCTTGGTCTACATGGCATTATTGGAGCGCAGCTATGCTGTTTTCTGTAGCAGCTTGGCAGCGCAGATTAATGAGCCCGCCTTGGTTGGACTGATCAACCAGATCGTCAAAGACGAAGTACGTCACGAGGAGTTCTTCGCCAACCTCGTCGCGCACTGTCTGGAGTGCGTTCACGACGAGACGATAGCCGCGATTGCCGCTCGTGCATCCGGTCTAGATGTCCTCGGTGCTGACATTGATGCTTACTGCGACAAAGTAGAAAACATCGCCGCTGCTGGTATTTTCGGACCTGTCGAACTGCGGCAAGTGATCTCCGACCGCATTACCGAATGGGGCTTGATAAGCGAACCGCAACTGGCGCAATTCGTCACCAGTTAAGTCGCTTTTCCTCCCTACGTACGCCGGGTATCCCCGCCAGTCCGGTTTCGGCGCGTCTGCGCAACGGCAGTGCCGCTACGAAAGTAGCGTCGTATTCGATGGCCAGCGATATGCCTTACCGCCACGGCGGCACCTCCGGTAACGACAACACCAGGACCGGGGCCGTTCCTGGTGTCGCAGCCTTCGCTAAGACGCCTGTGTGGGGTTGCACGGGTTTAGCCTGGCGGATGATGCGGGAGGGCTGCAAATTGTGGACCGAGCAGGCGCTGGGCGATCAAGCCAAGCCCGACGAGGTGGTCCGTAGAATGGGCAGCTGAAGAGGGGGACCACTAGCTCAAGGAGCGCTCTGTGACCGATATCCGGACGTACGTGATCGACACCTCCGTGTTGCTCTCTGATCCCTGGGCATGCAGTCGGTTCGCTGAACACGAAGTGGTGGTGCCGCTGGTGGTAATCAGCGAACTGGAGGCCAAACGCCACCACCACGAGCTGGGGTGGTTTGCCCGCCAGGCGTTGCGTCTGTTCGATGATCTTCGACTCGAGCACGGCCGGTTGGATCAACCCATACCGGTCGGAACGCAAGGCGGGACGCTGCACGTCGAACTCAACCACTCGGACCCCACGGTGTTGCCTGCCGGCTTTCGCACCGACAGTAACGATTCCCGGATCTTGAGTTGTGCTGCCAATCTGGCCGCTGAAGGGAGAAGAGTCACGCTGGTCAGCAAGGACATTCCACTTCGAGTCAAGGCCGCTGCAGTCGGACTTGCCGCCGACGAGTACCACGCGCAGGATGTCGTCGCTTCCGGTTGGTCCGGGATGCACGAGATAGAGACCTGCGCTGAAGACATCGACGCATTGTTCGCCGAAGGCAAGATTGACCTGGGCGAAGCCAGAAACCTGCCTTGTCATACTGGGATTCGGCTGCTGGGTGGTAACTCTCATGCACTGGGCCGCGTCACTGCTGCTAAACGAGTTCAGCTGGTTCGTGGTGACCGCGAAGTGTTCGGGTTGCGTGGTCGTTCCGCTGAGCAGCGCGTAGCGCTCGATCTGCTCCTTGATGAATCGGTGGGTATCGTGTCGCTGGGTGGCAAAGCCGGTACCGGCAAGTCGGCGCTAGCACTATGCGCCGGTCTAGAGGCAGTGCTGGAGCGGCGGAGTCACCGCAAGGTAGTGGTCTTCCGTCCGTTATACGCCGTCGGTGGCCAAGAGCTGGGTTATTTGCCCGGCAGCGAGAGCGAGAAGATGGGCCCGTGGGCGCAGGCCGTCTTCGATACTCTCGAAGGCCTGGCCAGTTCCGCGGTGCTTGAGGAGGTTCTCTCCCGGAGCATGCTTGAAGTGTTGCCATTGACCCACCTTCGGGGTCGCTCATTGCATGACTCGTTCGTCATTGTCGACGAGGCACAGTCACTCGAGCGCAATGTCCTGCTGACGGTGTTGTCCAGGCTAGGTACGGGATCACGGGTGGTGCTGACCCACGACATTGCCCAGCGTGACAACTTGCGCGTAGGACGCCACGACGGCGTAGCGGCAGTGATCGAGAAGCTTAAAGGCCATCCTCTGTTTGCTCACGTCACATTGCAGCGCAGCGAGCGGTCGCCCATTGCGGCGTTGGTCACCGAGATGCTCGAGGAGATCGCCGGGCCGCACTGACGGCGCCCAGACTACAAACTTACTGGCGGCGCTGGTCTTTCGGTAGGCTGCCATTGTGTCGAAACGACCGGACACCCAGGCCTGGCGCTATTGGCGGACCGTCTTTGGCCTTGTCGCGGCCGGGACAGTGCTGGTGATCGGCGCCCTTACCGGTCACGTGACGCGCGCCGATGACATGAGTTGCGCGCAAGTCAAGTGCGTCGCGTTGACGTTCGACGATGGGCCGGGGCCGTACACCGACCGGCTTGTGCAAATCCTGAAGGACAACGACGCCAAGGCCACGTTCTTCCTTATCGGTAACAAGGTGGCAGCTAACCCGGCGGGAGCGAAGCGCATCTTTGATGCGGGCATGGAGATAGGCAGCCACACGTGGGAACATCCCAATATGACGATGCTCCCGCCCGAGGGCATCGCCGGCCAGTTCTCCAGAGCTAACGACGCGATTACCGTGGCAACCGGCAGGACGCCGACGCTGTGGCGTCCTGCCGGCGGATTGTCCAATGAAGCGGTGCGCCAGATTGCTGGCCGCTATGGTCAAGCCGAAATCCTTTGGGATGTAATTCCTTTCGACTGGACTAACGACTCCAACACAGTCGCAACGCGCTATATGTTGATGATGCAGATCAAGCCGGGGTCGGTAGTGTTGTTCCATGACACGTACTCGAGCACTGTCGACCTGGTGTATCAGTTCATCCCGGTGCTCAAGGCCAACGGCTACCGGCTGGTGACGGTCACCGAATTGCTTGGGCCTCGGGCGCCCGGAAGCAGTTACGGCAGTCGGGAGAACGGTCCACCGGTTAACCAGCTTCATGACATTCCAGCCAACCTGATACCGGCGTTGCCCAACACCCCGTCGCCAAAGCCGATGCCCAACTTCCCGATAATCGACATTTCGGACCAGAATTCAGGTGGGCCGAATGACGGTGCTTAAGCACGAGCCCGCGATACGTTCGGCTAACTTGTTAGCGTGAGCAAGGCTGGGTGTGTGCTGGGTTGGGTACGCGGCTACGGGGGAATCTCTCTGCTAGATCTGGCGGGAGGTGCAAGGGTTAGCGAAAGACGGTTGTCGGACTGTCGATTTAGTGCACCGTCGCCATAGCCTACGTCCTTGCCGTCATAGGCTCGGTCCGCCATTGTGATTCCGTTCAGGGTTCACACATATTTCGACTTCGCGCAGAAGAATACCGGGCTATGGCGGCTCTGCTGGTGCTGGGGGTCATCATCGTTGCGATCGGGGGTGCGCCTGATCCTGGTTTTCACGCTGGGTTGGTTTGTCGCGGGGGGAAGAACCGATTCTGAGTCAACGAGACACTGTCATGAAAATTCCAGGAAGCCAGTAGGAAATCCTGTTCGTCACCTGGGGCCTGGGTGACGGTCATACTGATACTGCTATCGTGCTGTTGAGGACACGCTTCTGCTGCCCATATGGCCCGGTGTGCTGCTTAGCAGACCGGCTGTAACGGGGCACCGGCTTTGGTTCCTCACACAGTGCACCCTGCGGTTGATCATGCGGGTCGCCACACTGGGTTCCGAGTCTCGCCTGGCAGTGCACGGCGTGTTGGCGAGACTGATTCTCTTGTGATTCCTGTGCAGCGTACTTCCTATCGGGGCCACCATGACCTTTATGGTTTTGCGTAAATACGGCCGGCTCATTAAGAATTTGTGTCATTGGATTGTGCTGTGGTGGGTGGTGCCGCTGGCAGTGATGGTTATTGGGTTGCCGATCATGATCCTGATGTCGAAATCCATATTGGATCCAATTGGCGAGGTCGTCAATGCGATGGTGGAAGTCGAGTGTGGTCACATGGGAACGTAGGTCGGTTCCTACGAGCGCTCCCAAATTGTTTTCCCGCAAACCGGATTCAACCAGTATAATTTCCACCCTTGCTGAACGTGATCGGTTGTCTGACTTGTTTAGGTGTTATGTTGGTACGGACGTCGCCTATAGCGTTATCGAGGAGGGCACGTAGCTGTCGGGAAGGTGCGGTTGAGGTCACAGTTTTTTCATCGACCTGGTGGGCTCCACGCAGTTGGCGTACACTTGTTTGCCATAAGAGTTTGCTGAGGTGCTCAACGACTTTTCCGGATCTTTGTTAGCACCGTTGACGACCATCACAGGTTTATAAACGAATTTGCCGACAGCGCCGCACTGGCCGTGTTTGGCTCGCTATTGTGGATCAACAAAACCCACAGCAGTGGCCTTGGCAGCCGCACGTACTCTCGGTACCCAGCTGCGCCAACTTCCAGTGGACTTCGGTATTGGCCGTATCGACAAGTCGAGTCTTTGCGGGCAACATTTGGTGCTAAAAACCATCATGGATACACCGTGATCGGTAACGCCGTCCATGAGGCCGCACGGCTAGCCGATTTCGTTGAAACCGCAGACCGCTAGATCTTGTGTTTGTAGGCGGCCATCGATTGAGCGAGCGAAGCCGAGTGCTGGGTCGAACGTTATTACATGGCGCTGTGCGGACGCTCGGAGGCCACGCAGGTCTTGGTGCCTTCTGACCTCGACTAACTCCTCAATTCGGTTAGGAATTGGCTGGTTTGATCTTTGCCATCGCCAGCACATCAAGTCGGCGGTCCAGCTCCTCTAGGGACAGCTTGTCCCCGATCAAGCCGCGGTCGATGACGGTCTGTCGGAGGGTCTTGCCCTCCTTGCGTGCTTGTTTGACCACCGCGGCTGCCTCCTCGTATCCGATGGCCGAATTCAAGGGTGTCACGATCGACTGCGACGACTCGGCCAGTTCGCGCAGGTGCTCGATGTTTGCGGAAAGCCCCTTAATACAACGCTCAGCAAACAGCCTGGACACGTTGGTCAGCAGCTGGTACGATTCCAAGATGTTCCGAGCCATCATCGGGATATAGACGTTGAGCTCAAAGGCTCCATTTGCACCGCCCCAGGCAACGGCGGCATCATTGCCGATCACCTGCGCAGCGACCTGAGTAACCGCCTCCGGAAGAACCGGATTCACTTTGCCTGGCATGACCGAGCTACCCGGCTGTAGGTCTGGAAGCTGGATCTCCGCCAGGCCGGTCAGCGGACCGGATCCCATCAGCCGAATGTCGTTGGCAATCTTAGTCAGTGACACCGCGATAGTGCGCAGCGCCCCGGATGCCTCTACCAGCCCGTCTCGGGCGGCCTGTGCCTCGAAAGAGTTTACTGCCGTCCGTAGTTCGGTTAGACCCGTCGCAGCGACCAGTGCCTTGACCACCTTAGCGCCGAAGCCGTCGGGAGCGTTGAGGCCGGTGCCTACTGCGGTGCCGCCGATCGCCAGTTCACCAAGCCGCGGCAGCGTGGCGCGTACGCGCTCGATTCCGGCCTCGATTTGGCGGGCGTATCCGCCGAACTCCTGGCCGAGTGTAACCGGAACGGCGTCCATCAAGTGCGTGCGACCCGATTTGACCACCGTGTGCCACTCGCGGGACTTGGCCTCTAGTGCGGCGTGCAGCTCTTGCAAACTCGGAATCAGATGGCGCACTGCGGCTTCGGTGGCTGCGATGTGGGTAGCGGTTGGGAATGTGTCGTTGGACGACTGTGACATGTTGACGTCGTCGTTGGGATGCACCGTTACACCGTTGGCTGCTGCGATGCTGCCGATCACCTCGTTGGTATTCATGTTGGAGCTGGTGCCGGACCCGGTTTGGAATACGTCGATCGGGAATTGGTCGTCGTGGTAGCCGTCGGCTATCGCGGTCGCCGCAGCGATGATTGCGTTGGCCTTCGCCGGTGCCAACAATCCCAGGTCTTTGTTGACCTGCGCGCAGGCGCACTTCAGCAGACCCAACGCGCGGATCTGGGGACGCTCCAAACCTCGACCGGAGATTGGGAAGTTTTCCACTGCGCGCTGGGTTTGCGCGCGCCACAATGCTATTGCCGGTACCCGGACTTCACCCATGGTGTCGTGCTCGATGCGGTATTCAGCTCTGTCGGCCATGAATTGGGTCCTCTTCATTGCGTGGTTTACGGCAGGGGGTAGGCAGCGTTGTTATCGCCGATGAAGTCGATGGCGGAGTATTCGTTGAGTTTAGAGAGCCGGTGGTAGGCCTCGATCATCCGAACGGTTCCAGACTTCGAACGCATCACGATTGACTGAGTGGTGCAGCCGCCAGCGTAGTAGCGCACCCCCTTGAGAAGGTCGCCGTCGGTGACCCCAGTGGCGCAGAAGAAGACGTTCTCCCCGGAGACCAGATCTTCGGTAGTCAAAATCCGGTCTAGGTTGTAGCCGGCGTCGAGAGCCTTGCGACGTTCGATGTCATCGCGTGGCGCCAGTTGGGCTTGGATTGCTCCGCCCATGCACCGGATCGCCGCGGCCGCGATGATGCCTTCCGGGGTGCCGCCGATGCCGGCTAACATGTCAGTGCCTGATTGGGGTCGGCACGCGGAGATTGCGCCGGCGACGTCGCCGTCGATGATCAGCCGGATCCGGGCGCCGGTGGCGCGGACATCGTCGATCAATTGGGCGTGCCGTGGCCGGTCCAGGATGCACACGGTCATGTCCCGCACCGATAAGTCTTTGACTTTGGCAACCGCCCGGATGTTCTCGGCGATCGGCGCGGTGATGTCTAGCACGTGCGCGGCGTCAGGACCAACGACGATCTTGTTCATGTAGAACACCGCCGAAGGGTTGAACATCGCGTCCCGATCGGCGACCGCCAGCACCGAGATGGCGTTGGGCATGCCTTTGCTCATCAGCGTGGTGCCGTCAACCGGATCGACCGCAAAGTCGCAGTCCGGGCCGTCACCGTTGCCGACTTCCTCGCCGTTGTACAGCATCGGCGCATGGTCTTTCTCGCCTTCGCCGATGACAACGACGCCGCGCATCGAGACTGTGTTCACCAGTTTGCGTATCGTGTCGACGGCTGCGCCGTCGCCGCCCTCCTTGTTGCCGCGGCCCACCCATCGGCCGGCGGCCATGGCACCGGCTTCGGTAACCCGGACAAGTTCCATGGCCAGGTTGCGGTCTGGCGCTTCACTGCGTGGCTCCGTCGATGAACCGGGTCCGAACGAGCCGTCGCCCTCAGCTGTCATGGTTAATGATTGTCCCAGAAGCAGATCCGCCACCTGGAGCTGGGCTCTAGCTGCTACGCAGCAGGGCTGGGATACTCGAGGGGTGAGCTTTGAGTGGCAGCCAAATTCCGAGCTCGTCAATAAAGCGGGTCCGGTGTCATGGTCGGCTAAACCGCGATTGTTGCAGGACGGTCGTGACATGTTCTGGTCACTGGTGCCGCTGGTGGTTGGGTGTATTCTGTTTGCAGGCATGGTCGGGACGTGTACGTTTGTGCCGGGCGGCACGACCAGGGGCACGGTTTGGTTCTACGACGTAGCAGCGGCCTTGCGGGCAGACGCGCGAGCGTTGGGGTTTCCGGTTCGGTTGCCTGAGCTACCCACGGGATGGCGGCCTAACTCCGGTGGTCGTGACGGCATAGAAGATGGGCGTATGGACCCATCCACCGGTCAGCGGCTGCCTGCGGTTACTTCGACCGTGGGATATATTACCCCTACGGGAATGTATCTGAGCCTGACCCAGAGCAACGCCGACGAGGATAAGCTGGTCGCCTCGGTCCATCCTTTTTCCCATCCGACCGGCACTGTCGATGTAGCTGGCACCAACTGGGTTGTCTATCAAGGCTCGGACCAGCACAAAGACCACAGCGGGGCGACTGCCGAGCCAGTGTGGACCAGCAGGTTCGCCAGTCCCATCGGTGCCGCTCAGATTGCGATCACCGGGGCTGGCTGCTCCGGCCAGTTCCGGACGCTGGCGTTGGCGACGCAATCACAGCAGCCGTTGCCGGCGCGTTGAGGCAAAACCAGAAAGAGGCACCCTGATTCCTGCACCCCAAGCGGACCCGTCCGAGTGGTCGGTGAAACCGTTCACTGGCGGCCAGCTACAACAGCTCTACCATTTCACCGACTTGTGTGGCAAGGGAATTCACAATTTTACTCGACCAATAATTAGCGTCCGGTGATGCTGTATGTGTTGGCGTGTGACCTCAATGTGTCAACGCCGGGTAAGGACGTCGGCGCTATCGGTCAGTGCTTAACCGGTGGCTTCGCGCTGGCTGCCGTGGTCGACGACAGCGTGCTGGCGCCGGTGCCCAGTAAGCTATCGCTACCAATCCCGCCGACCACCACGAGCCGCAGCGATCTCGGGCGGAGCCCCTCCACTCTTACGATTGTCGCCGACCGCTGTGCCAATGAGGGTTTGTGCGTCATGGGACTGCGGTTCGGAGACGCGTTCAAGGTGATCGGAGATCGGACACTCGCGCCCAGGGCTACATGGCTTCATCAGGACGGCGCATTCGGTGCTTGACCGATGAGATCCGCGAAGTCGACGGTGAGCCAGTCTACAAGAACCGTAAGCGGATGGTTGAGTTCCTCACCCGGACTCTCACTTAGGCCTAAGTAGGGTATTCGGATTCGGATTGGTGGCGCCGAAGTGTAGTTTATGTGTGCGTCCTGTTGTGGGTGGGTTGCGAGGTGGTGGGTGTCGCGGTGGTTTTGGTGGGTGAGTTGTGATTGTGATCGGTGTAGTGCCGGTCTTGGTGAGTTGATCGGGCGGTGCATTTTGGGAAGTAGGTGGTGTCGGGTGTGTCGCAGCGTTGTGAGTTGATGTGATCGATTGCTAACTGTTTGGGTTGGGTGCCGTTGACTATGATGCGTGAGGTCACCAACGAGGGGCGGCTCGTGCGGTTACGGATCGCTTTGCTGGGTGTTGCACCGATTCGACGCCAACTGTGCTGGTGCACAAGCTGAATCGGGTTATTTAGCGCGCCGTGCCTAGCTATGCAGTGAGCAGCGGGCCCAGCGACTGAAAAGGCCGGCCAGCTGGCCGCGGTGGGCAGTTGCGTACGGTGGTGGAAGCGTTGCTGGCCAAAAAGTCAAAAAGTACAGTCCCGAACACATTGCTGGGGTGTTGGCCAACGACCTCTCCTGACCGGCCCGAAGATGCAGGTACCTCACGAAACGCTGTACAAGGCGTTCTTCGTGCAAGGACGCGGGAAACGACATCAGGTGTTGGCCGGCATGTGTGCACACTGGGTGGGCGTTAGGCACACTACGGGCACAGCGCACCAAAACCGGGCATCGCCATATTCTGGGTATGGTCACCATCGGTGAGCGTGCCGCCGAAGCTGCACGACCGTGCGGTGCTCTAAAACATTGGGCGGGCGATTTAATCATCGGCAAAAACCAGGCCCCCCCACATCAACGCCCTGGCCGAACACAGTATCGGGTTCGTGCAGCTGCGCCACCTGTCTAAGGGCCGCAGCACTGATGTGGTCGCTGCGGCCATGATCACCACACTCAACGCTTTACCGCAGAACCTCGGTAAAACCCCCGGCTTGGGATCAGGGCCTCAAGACGGCTGCTCATAGCCGCATCACCTGTCAAGCACAACCGATCTACTTTTTGCGACCTCACTCACCACCACAACGCGGCAGCAACGAGAACACCAGCGATCTTTTACACCACCTACTTCCCAAAATGCACCGCCCGATCAACTCACCAAGACCGGCACTACACCGATCACAATCACAACTCACCCACCAAAACCACCGCGACACCCACCACCTCGCAACCCACCCACAACAGGACGCACACATAAACTACACTTCGGCGCCGAGAAAGCGCCCCGCCTACTGCAACAGGGCGGGCAGCCGCTGCAGCAGTCCTGGCAATGCCTGACTACTCGGTTGGCCTGTCTTTGGCTGATGCAGGATGCGGTGCGCGGTGCCTTGGTAATACCTTGCCAACCGAATTATACTTGGCATCAACGTAATTCAAGCTGACATAATCCATCAAAAGACCCTAACGTCCTGACCTCTCAAAGGTTTACCCTGCCGCGTCAGCACAGCAACGGCGGCTAACCAACTCATTGATATACGATCTGCGAAACCGCGATTCTGCGAATTCTGTTCAGCATCAATGCATGCACCATCACGTAATCTTGGGCAACGCTGACATTGATCAGCCGAACGCCCTGCTGTGTGTCGCCCCGCCACTTTTAGGCGGCTGCCTCCTAGGGTGGGGTAAGGGCAGTGCCAGCGCGATATTACCGAGTTCTCGCACCATGCGGTAGGAGCAACGCAGGATCTTGCGCTCCACCGCCAGGGTAGGATTCTTGCTGTTGTGGTCCTCGCTTTTGGCCGCAGCTTGGCGGTAGTAGCCGTAATCCGGGGAACTATGCCGGACCACGCACTTGGACGCCTCGAACACAACCCACCGTAGCTCCGACGAACCCTGCCGCAATAAAATGCCTCGGTGAAGACTTGCCTACGGTGACATCCACCCCGGCAAACCGCACCAGTTGATCGGAGCTGGAAAACTGGCGGCTCACCGATCTCGGCCCACATGATCTGCCGCGCAAAGCGAACCGATGTCATAGTGGCACTGCAGCGCTTGGTAGCCTGGTTGGCGCTTGGCGAAGTTCACCAATTGTGTTCTTAGCAAATCGAACTCGGCAATCAAGCACACCAATGTGCTGCAACGCTGTGTCAACGTACTGTCGTCCGATAATTAAAAATTCAGCACTGACCAACACCTGACGAGCCGCTGCCAACAACAACTCTTTGCTCGGCAGGCAGCCCCTCGCGGAACCCTGAGCATGGGTACGTTGCGGCCACGCCAGCCGCTGGTGCATCAGTGCAAAAGACAACCGGCCATCCAACAGCAGCGTGCCCAGCAGCTTCGCATCGGCGCGGTCAGGCTTGACGCTTTTCTTGTGACCCCGCAACGCAGCAACTTCATTCGGACCACTCAGGTTTACTTTCACACCCTCGGCCGCCAGTTCCTCACATACATACCGCCACCCGGTGCAGCCCTCCAGCAGGCAATCCGCATTCTCACCCGAACAATGTTCGACCAGCCAGCTCCATAACATCTTGCGAATCGCCAAACAGAACGGACCCCGGCTTACCAAACCATCGTCGTCGATGTAGTCAATCGAAAGTGATCTGCTACCTATGCACGTCCAGGCTGCCTACCATCGCTACAAGGGCCTTCTCGAGCTCCTGAAAATTTTTCTGAAGCCCAGGTCAACGAGCCTCTGCGCGAGAGGGTGCCTATCATATGTCGTCTTCCATCTGTATTCCATTCAGGGGACGCCCTATAATCGTTTGTAGGGACACCGTCCCTTAGCAATGCGATGGACGTGTGAGATCACGTCACGGGTACACTACGATGAAGAGCGTAAGACTAGGCCAGGCGTGAATAGTCTGCTGGCGAATGACCCAACAACAGCTGCTCTACACAGTATTGCTTCGTACGGCCGCTCACTGAGCCTTAGCAGCACCGACTACTGCCAACATGTCATAGCTTCACCTTGAAGAAGGCGATGAAGGTTTTCCTTGGCGCGCAAACATGTCGGTGCGGGAATCCGCACGCGTATGTCGGGTTCGCGATGCGAAAATGATCGCGGGTGACAGGTATCTCGTCGAGCAATATTACCAGCGGCTGATCGACTACTGCCGCCACTTGATTGATTTGGTTACACGAAGGTGGCCGGCTTGTGTATGTGCACCCTACTAGGGGCCAGGTGGTTGGGCGGAACGTCAGGCGAGCCATTTCTTGACCATCTGATGACGGAGTTTATGCACCCCGATTCAATTACTGCGATGTTCGAACGCATCGCATCACTTCGCCACATTTGAGACACAACTGACCTGGCTAAGGCCGCCCTGCTCCGCTTGGACGGCACCCTGATTTATGTGCAATCGGTCTCCATACTCACCATGTGGGTGGGGTGGGTAGCATTAGCCAGTTAGGTGACTTTACGCGATTTAGTATCCAAGCGGTTAAAAAGACGCTGCGCTACCAAGACTCCCGGTTCGCTCATGTGAGCGACGCTGTTATAGTCACCAGATTAAGCTGCCTCGTAATGAGTTGGAATCCCATCGCCAAGGACACTACCGGCGTCCTGCAGCAAATGCGCTGGAGCAGCTAGTCAACAAAGTCGTTGGCACGCCGATTGAACCGGATGCCATCGTCGATGACAGCGGTCTTCTGCACACCACTCACTACACATTGGCTGGACCGGCCCTGATCTTACGAGTATCGCACAACTGCGATAAACAACGGTTTTGTGCTGTTGTGTAGTGACCAAACGGCGATTCGCCGAATTGAATAACATCTCCAAACCGTTGTAACGACGCTGAAGAAAAGGATAATGATTGTGGGCAGCGACCGGCCACATCGATTCGGTGAATCCAGCGTCCCAGCGCATCCTAGGTATCAACAATCGAAATCTCGTGGATGAGCATTGCTCGTGTGTTGCAACTTTTCCCGCTACGGATCCAACGATCAAGCAATCGGTTGCGGGCAGCGCGAGCTTGGCACGGTTTTTCGGTTGCGTGAACCCCCAACCGGCCAGGTGTTCAGTTTTGATCGCAGCATTGACAGCCAACGGCGATAGCTGTCGGCACACTCCAGGCTCCGGTGACAAGGCCGACCAAATTACTACTGCACCTGGTCGAGGCCTGGAAGACCACTACCGGGCGAGTACACCCCTGACGACTGGGAACAACGATAAGCTTATGCGACCGGTTGTTAACCAAGAACGCACCATCCTCTGATACAACGACGATGTCTTCGATCCGCGCACCCCAAAGCCCCGATAAATAGAGCCCAGGCTCAACAGAAAAGGCCATGCCGGCAGCCAACTGCAAATCGTTGCCGCTGAAGATATAGGGTTCTTCATGGATCGACAGGCCGATACCGTGCCCGGTGCAAGTGCACAAAATATCCTGCAAATCCAGCCTCGGCTGACACTTTACGAGTGACCGCGTCGACCTATGCAGCAGGCGAGCTTAGACTGACCGCCTTACAAACCGCACGTTAGTCCCGTTGCAGGACCGAATACTGTTACACCACATCCCTGTTGGTATCGCCAATGCTGTATGTACGAGTCAAGTCGGAATGGCATACAGGAGCATAGGTGCCCCTGATGTCGACTACGACGATGTCTCCGATCTGGAGTTTATGATCCGAGTATTCGTTATGCAGGCCGGAGTCGACGAATATACACACAACCTCCGAATGTCACTCGGTTACAATCGCTTCAGCGATGTCAGCAACTACCTTGCTCCAATTCGGACTGAGAACCAAAAACTCCGGTACTCGGGCATGCACCCGATCGATGGCAGTACCTGCTTTGTGCAGTACATCGACCTCGGCCGCCTCCTTGACCATCCGCAGACCACTCAGAACGTCAGTAGACAGGACTGGTAGCACGTCGAGCACACTGTTCAGTGGTAACAGGTGCAACGCCGACGTGGAATCGGTAACGGCGGTCGCCGCAGGAGCGCTGCCCCAAACGTCGCTCACTAAACTGATACGGATCCTCGCCATCGACCCAATACCGCACCACCAGGACAAGTTCCATCACAGCTGACGTTTTGAGCAAAGACCGCTCCCAGCCTCAACACCACGACCGTCGACTCGTCGGCGGCAGGCAGTACCAACGCGGTTAACCACTCGAACGTCTGTGCTTGCGAACCGACCAGATAGCACAGATCCTAGCCTAGGTTGACGACCAGGACGGTCAGCTCTGCCGCCGGCAGTCGCGGCAGAGCTGACCGTCCTGGCATGCACATTGGCGTCTAATCGGTGGAATCCATGGCAAGTCAGGCCAGCCGCGCCGTCGGCGGCGCTGGCAGGATAGCCGACATGCCCGCACTCTTGCTCCCGCTCGACGGCTCCAGAATGTAGTTCAGGCTCCTACTTCGGGGTACCGTCATGCCATCACCGCTCCCAACAGCCGGCCGATCAACGCCGTGCGCGGATTCATCGATTCGATGGCGGTAGAGATCGATCACCCGGCAGCGACGGAGCCGGCTGGTGGTATTCGTCGACCCGGATTGGCGACCGCAATTCAGTGGCAATCTTATTGCACCATATAAGGCCCACCGCGTAGCAGAAGAAAGCAGTGGCAGCCCGACATAAAAGAGACATAAAATGAAGTGCCCGACGAACTAACATCGCAACTGAACACGATAATGCAGCTGCCGGACGCGTTCGGGATCCCAACGACGGGCGCACCGGGTTTCGAGAACGACGACGTGCTGGGCACGCTGACAGCTCGGGAATGCAGCGATCCGGTTGTAGTGGTCAGCTGCGACCGCGACTTGCTGCAGTTGGTAGCCGACTCCCCCGTTTCCGTCCGGGTGCTATACCGCGGCCATCAACTGTCCCAAGCCACCTTGTACGGGCCCGCCGAGGTAGCCGAAAGTTTTTCCGTGCCGGCGGATCACGCTGGGATCGCGTACGCTGAACTTGCACTCTTGCGCGGCAATCCCGTCCAATGGCTTGCCAAGTGCTTTCCGGCATAGGGGAGAAGACGGCCGCTACCCTGCTGGTTCGGCACGGCTCACTAGATCAGATCCTGACCGCCGCCCATGATCCCACATCAGAGATGGCGAAGGGATTGCGGACGAAACTGCTAACCGCGGCGTCCTGCATCCAGGACGCAGAACCGGCACGCACCACCGAACCTAGCGACTCAAATGGACATTCGGATCGTCCATCGCACGGCTGCAGAAGACGCTCGACACGCTTCCCTGGTGACGAGCGTCAGCCTATTGAGGTCGACCGACCTCGTAGGTACCTTTATCGTCTTGAAAAGTAACCGTCACGCGCTTTTGCATGCCATCGATACTGACGCTGCAATCGAAGGTGTCACCCTTCTTGATGGTAGGGTCTGAACCGTTATTGCACTTGACGTCTTTGACATTTTTTGCGCCGTAGCCGTTAGTCTCGTCAGTAAGGACTTGCTGCACACCAGTCTGAGCCTTGTTGACATCCAACTTGGTAGTGACTAACCACGCTGGCCACAAAAAGCCAGTTACCAAGATGGCAGCGAAGATCAGCAAGCCAATCACGCCGGCGATGCCGCCTATCAGAGCAACAAAACCCTTCGTGCCCGGTTGGTCATAAGGCTGGAATTGCTGTGGGTATTGACCTGGCGGGCCGTATTGACCTGGCGGGCCGTATTGACCTGGCGGGCCGTATTGACCTGGCGGGCCGTATTGACCTGGCGGGCCGTATTGACCTGGCGGCGGGTACTGACCATACTGGCCGGGTTGTGGGTATTGACCGGGCATACCGAACTGGGAAGGCTGGGCACCGAAATATCCAGGCTGCCCATAGCCGGGTGCAGCCGGTGAATATTGATGCGGATAGGCGAACTCGTTCGGCTGCGGGTAGTTGGGGTGCTCGGAAGGCGCGTACGCCGGCGGGTGCCAGGTTGCGTCCTGGGTTGACGGTTGCCGTTGCCAGGGTGAGGCTGTCTGGGTCGGCTGGTCCGAGGATTGGTTTTCCACACCCTCACCGGGCGGTTGCCACTGCTTACCCGGATCCGATCCCTGCGGTTCGCTCATCGTTTCTCCTCAGTTTTCTTGCTTCCTTGACACATCCGGGATACAACCGAAGCTCCGGCCCAGCCTACCCGGCGTCAACTGCAACGATGCCGCGCCGGACATCGTTTATTGCGCGCTTAGCTGTGGCTCGCAAATCAGGGTCGGGGGCAGCGTTGCGAAGTTGATCCAATAGGTCGAGCACCTGGCGGCAACTGCGCACAAAATCCCCCGCTGATAACGGCACACCGTTACCCGCCGCGTCGGCCGCAGCTAACACCATCGCTAAATCACCGGTCCGAGCCCAGCAGTAAATGACATCGACAAACCCGTCGTCGGGTTCACGGCTCAACGCGATTCGGTGCCGTTGCTCATCGGCGCGCAAGATCGCGGATAACCTCGAAGTGTGTTGCAGCGCCTGGCATAACCGCGGTGTGGGCGCCTCGGCGTCAACTGGGCCACCGGGGCCGTCATAAACACGCGTTTCGTAGAGCACCGCTGAGACCACGGCTGCTAACTCCGCGGGCCGCAAGCCTGCCCATGCACCGGTTCGCAGGCATTCAGCGACCAACAAATCGCTTTCGCTGTAGATGCGGGCCAACAACCGGCCGTCATCAGTAACTTGGAGATCATCAGCCGGGCCTTGGATGAAGTCGCGCTCGGTGAGCAACCCGACGATCCGATCAAAAGTCCGAGCCAACGAGTTGGTGGTTGCGGCCACTTTAAGCTGCAGCTGCGCGTTGTCGCGTTCGATGCGCAAATAGCGCTCGGCCTGCCGTAACTGGGCGTCCAAGCCGGGTGTGTCATGTGACCGATGACGACGCAGTTGCGCGCGCAACGACGCGAGCTCGGGATCGTGCAATGCACCGTCATTAAAGCCGTTTTTATCGACTCCACCGCCGACATCAAAAACTGACAACCGTGTGGCGGCCGATAGCAACGCGGAGGCTAGCTCACGACGAACCCGCGGCTGGCGATGTTCGACCCGCTTGGGCAACGTCATCGAGCCAACCGGCGCGGCCGCACCTACATAATCCGACGAGGAAATCCGTCCAGCCCATCGGTGTTCGGTGAGCACCAACGGGCGCGGGTCGGAGCTATCGCGGGCAGATTCGAGAACCACCGCCAGTCCGCCGTGCCGACCATGCGTGATGGTGATGATATCGCCTCGCCGCAACGCCGCCAACGCATCATTGGCCGCCTGCTGACGCTGTAGCCTAAACGCGCAGGAATGCGCACGCTCAATCTCTGCGATCCGCGCACGTAGCCGAGCATATTCGAAAATAGGCGCATCCGGCCCGCCAAGTTCAGAGGCAATATCGCCAAGCATCTGAGTACCGCGTTCGATGCCTCGGACCAACCCGACGATGGATCGATCGGCTTGGTATTGGGCAAACGACTGCTCTAGCAGCTTGTGCGCCTGCTCGGGACTCATCCGGTTTACCAGGTTGATCGTCATGTTGTACGAAGGCACAAACGAACTACGTAGCGGAAAGGTACGAGTGGAAGCCAAGCCGGCCACCGCTGAAGGTTTGCTGGTGTCTTCGCCGGGGTGCCAGATCACCACCACATGACCCTCGACATCGATGCCCCGCCGGCCGGCGCGGCCCGTTAGCTGGGTGTACTCCCCCGGCGTCAGCGGAACATGCTGTTCGCCGTTGAATTTCACTAGCCGCTCAAGCACCACCGTGCGCGCGGGCATATTGATACCCAGCGCCAACGTCTCGGTGGCAAACACCACCTTCACCAGCCCCGCGGCGAACAACTCCTCGACAGCCTGTCGGAATGCCGGCAACATCCCAGCATGATGGGCCGCCAGACCGCGCATCAACCCCTCCCGCCACTCGTAGTAGCCGAGTACCGTCAGGTCGACGTCCGCGAGACCACCACAACAATGGTCGATCATCTCCGCAATCTGGGCGCGCTCCTCCTCGCTGGTCAGCCGCAGCGGCGACCGCAGGCACTGCCGAACTGCGTCGTCGCAACCGACCCGAGAGAACACAAACGTGATCGCCGGCAAAAGTCCTTCGGCATCCAGGATCGCGATTACCTCCGGGCGCGCAGGTGGCCGGTAGAAGCCCGGCCGGACACCGTTGCTTCTCCCCCTCTGCCGGCGGGGATTTCGCCCGTCCGACCTCCGGTCCGCCTCGCGGCGATGTGCGATGTGACGTAGCAGGTCAGGGTCGACGCGAGATTGGTCGACGTTGCTGTCGTAATCGAACAAGTCGAAGAGCCGCTTACCGACTAAGACGTGTTGCCACAATGGCACCGGCCGATGTTCGTCGACGACCACCGTCGTATCGCCGCGTACGGTCTGGACCCAGCCACCGAACTCTTCGGCGTTGCTCACTGTCGCCGACAGACTGACCACTCGCACCTCATCGGGCAAATGCAGGATCACTTCCTCCCATACCGGACCCCGCATCCGGTCGGCAAGAAAGTGCACCTCGTCCATAACCACATGGGAAAGTCCTTGTAGTGCAGGCGAATCAGCGTAAAGCATGTTACGCAGCACTTCGGTGGTCATTACCACCACGGGCGAATCACCGTTCACCGATTGGTCACCAGTCAGCAACCCGACCCGGTTGCGGCCGTAGCGCGCAGTGAGGTCGGTGTGCTTTTGGTTGCTCAGCGCTTTCAGCGGTGTGGTGTAGAAGCACTTACCACCAGCCGCTAACGCAAGGTGTACGGCGAATTCGCCGACCACGGTCTTGCCGGCACCGGTCGGCGCGCAGACCAGCACACCATGGCCGCGTTCAAGTGCCGCACACGCCCGCTGCTGAAAATCGTCGAGCGAAAAGGGCAGTTCCGCGATGAACCGGACCAACTCGGCCAGGTCAGTCATGCTGCCGCCGCGCGGCGCCGACGTTTATGTAACGTCGTCATTAGACGTAGCAGTATACGACCGTTCCGGTATCGACGAGGGCGGCTCGATGGCAGACGCTTCATCGTCATCGATTAAGGCTTCACGCTTGACTTTATGCTTGTCGTGCAGCCGAGCTACCTGGATAGCCAGCTCGAGCAGCATGGTCAGAGCCGCTCCAAGCGCTGTCATCGAAAATGGGTCAGATCCGGGCGTGAATACAGCCGCAAACACAAACATCACGAATATTAGACCACGACGCCAAGACTTCAGCTGCTGATAGGTCAGAAGGCCAGCGATGTTGAGCATGACGATCAACAGCGGGAACTCAAAGCTGACCCCGAAAACCACCAGAAGGCTCAACAGAAAACCGAAATACCGGTCGCCGGAAAGCGCGGTCACTTGCACACCGCTACCGACAAGCAGCAAGAAACCCAACGCTTTGGGCAACACCAAATGTGCCAGTACAGTACCGCCGACGAACAGCACCGCTGCCGGGACCACGAAAGCCATCGCGAAGCGACGTTCCTTCGTGTAGAGCCCCGGCGTGATGAACGCCCAGAGCTGGTAAAACCACACTGGGGAGGCCAACACGATCCCCGCGGCCATCCCAACCTTGATTCGCAGCATGAACTGATCGAACGGCGCTGTGGCCAACAACCGGCACTGCCCGTCGGCACTGATATCCGCACGTGCCGCTTGCGGCAGCGAACAGTACGGACGCCGTAACCACTCGCCGAGACTCTCCCACCCAAAGATGGGATGGGAGTACCAGATGAACCCGAAAACTGTGGTGACCACGATCGCGGCCAACGAGATCAGTAGCCGGGTCCGCAGCTCAGTAAGGTGGCCGACCAGCGACATAGTCGCATCTGGATTGGTGCGACTGCGCCTGTAATGCCGCTTAAGTCGTTTGAGGATGCCACAGACACGCACTAAAGCCCTGCAACCGTTCACGACGTTTGGTCAGTGACGCTCTAGGAGTGCGACGGTGTGCCGTGTTAAGCCGACCGCGCCTCGGTGTGACCCTGCTCGGTCGACCACGGCGGGTCGACCCGCTGGGACTGCGCGGCCGTGGGGGTCAGCATTGGTTTATCAAGGGCGGACGCTTCCACCTGGTTCTCGGTCTGCATTTCACGTAGTTCGGACTTAAAGATGCGCATCGACTTACCCAACGAGCGCGCCGCATCGGGGAGCTTCTTGGCACCAAACAGCAGGACCACTACGACAGCCAAGATCGTCCAGTGCCATGGACTAAGACTGCCCACTTTATTTACCTCCAGACATCCAGCGGATGCTACAGCAGCAGCCCCACCTCCCAGCGTCCGCACTACGGCATCACGCCTGAACCGTAGCCTGGTAGAACTGCAGAGCAGCGACCGCAGCATTTCGCACTCGGTACGCGAGCGCCTCCGGTAATTGTACTTTCACGGCCGACCCGAAGCCTAGCACCAAGCGCGTCATCCAATCATCCGAAGCGTAAGTCATGACCGCCTGGAAAGACCCATCCGGCAACTCATGGACCTGCCGCATCGGGTAGTAGTCGAATATCCAGGACACCGAACGCGCCACCCACAGCGTCGCCGAAGGCAGCGACGGGTCGCCGTCGAAGAGCGATGTGTCTGGCCGCGCCTGCCGCGCTGGTTCAGGTGCGGCGGCCGGCTCATCCAGCTCGCGGGCCGCCACGATCCGGTCAAAGCGGAACAGCCGAACCCCTTCGGCTTCGTGCGACCAGGCCTGGAGGTAGCTTTGGTCGCCTACCAGCAGTATTCGGATAGGGTCGACGATCCGGCTGGTCAAAGTGTCATGCGACGCAGAGTAGTAGTCTATCACCAGTGCTTGTTCGTCCCGCACAGCCGCGCGCACTGCGGCCGCGACGTGACTCTCGGAGGGCGGCCGCGCATCGACTGAGGCCACCGATCCAGTGACCTCGTGCCCCATAACAACGGCTGCGACCTCGAGCTTGGCGATCGCGCTGCGCGCCGCCTCCGGATCAACCACCCCCGGAATGTCGGCCAGTGCCCGAAGCGCCACCAGCAGGCCGATGACCTCTGGCGACGTCAGCTGCAACGGTCGGTCGATGCCCGCTGAGAAAGTCACCTCGATGGTGTCACCAGAGAACTCGAAGTCAATGAGATCACCGGGGCCATAGCCAGGAAGACCGCACACCCACAGCTGGTTAAGGTCCTGCTCTAACTGCCTGGCGGACACCCCCAAATCGGCGGCAGCTTCCGCACGGGTGATCCGCGGGTTAGCCTGGAAGTACGGCACCATATTGAGCAGCCGCACCAGGTGGGTGGACAGCTGTGTCATAAAGGCCCTGCTCCCGCGTGGGCGCGCAACCGTGTCAGCACATCGTCGCGCAGAGCGTCTGGCTCGAGCACGACAGCGTCGGCACCGTGGCCAGCGATGTCACGAGCCAGCCGGTCGATGGATCCAATGTCGAGTTCGATCACCTGACCGTCGCGGCCGCCCAGTCGCCGAGCACCGGCGGGTCGTCCAGCATGGCGCAACGCAGTGGCCCGCCCGTCGACGACCCACACCCGGGCGATAGCGTCAGTCGGCACTTTGGCGACGGCGCTGGACACGATCCTGCGCAAATCGACGCCGTCAGGCACGGTGACAGCGCCGACTGGCCCGATCGGCGCGACCTCCGAACCGATCCGAGAGAGCCGAAAGGTACGGGTGGCATTGCTATCGCAGTCGTGGCCAACGAGATACCAGCGACTGTTCGCGGTGACCACACCCCACGGTTTGACGGTGCGCGTGGTGTAGGGCTCCGCCCGCGACGACCGGTACCGAAACTGCACTGCCTGCCGAGAACCAATAGCCGATAACAGGATTGACAGAACGTCCTCCGACCCACGCAAACCCGACACCCCAGCCGAAGAGACGATGACCACCGGTGTATCGAGGGGGTCGATGTCCACCCCGGCGGCCCGCAGCTTGAGCAATGCGCCTTGTGTCGCGGTGATCAGTTCGTGCGATTCCCACAGCTGAGTGGCGACAGCTACTGCAGCCGCTTCGTCCGGGGTTAGCTCGACGGGAGGAAGTGCGTACGCATCGCGGTTGATGCGGTAGCCCTCGGAAAAGTCTAGCGCCGACACCTTGCCAACCTCGAGCGGTATGCCGAGGTCACGTAACTCGTTCTTATCGCGCTCAAACATCCGGGAGAACGCCTCTACGGTAGGACTGTCGGAGTAACCCGCCACGCTGGATCTGATCTTTTCAGCGGTAATGTAGCCACGGGTCGACATCAAGGCGATAACCAGGTTGACCAGCCGTTCGACTTTCGAAGTCGCCATGTATAGCTACATGCTCGCTATCAGTCGTTTGACCCGCTCGTCGACCGCGCGAAAAGGGTCTTTACACAACACCGTGCGCTGCGCCTGGTCGTTCAGTTTAAGATGTACCCAGTCGACGGTGAAATCACGTCCCGCCGCCTGCGCGGCGCTAATGAACTCACCGCGCAGCCTGGCGCGGGTGGTCTGCGGCGGATGGTCGACCGCGTCGGTTATGTCTTCGTCGGTCGTGACGCGCGCCGCCAGCCCCTTACGCTGCAGTAGATCGAAGACACCGCGCCCGCGCTTGATGTCGTGATAGGCCAAGTCCAACTGGGCGATCTTCGGATCGATAAGCTCCATGTTGTCGCGGTCCTGATAGCGCTGAAACAACTTACGTTTGATCACCCAGTCGATCTCGGTATCCACCTTGGCGAAATCCTGGCTCTCAACGGCGTCGAGCTGACGGCCCCAAAGGTCAACGACCTGCTCGAGCTGGGTGTTGGGCTCCCGGGTCTGCAGATGCTCGACGGCCCGGGCGTAGTATTCCCGCTGGATATCTAGCGCACTAGCCTGACGCCCTCCGGCCAACCGCACCGGCCGGCACCCAGTGATGTCATGGCTGACCTCGCGGATGGCGCGAATAGGGTTTTCCAGCGAAAAGTCGCGAAACGGAATCCCGGCTTCGACCATTTCCAACACGAGCGCGGCGGTGCCCACCTTGAGCATGGTGGTGGTCTCGCACATATTAGAGTCACCGACGATGACGTGCAGCCGCCTATACTTCTCAGCGTCGGCGTGCGGCTCGTCGCGGGTGTTGATAATCGGTCGGCTACGAGTAGTCGCCGAAGAGACGCCCTCCCAGATGTGTTCGGCACGTTGTGACAGGCAGAACGCCGCGGCTTTGGGGGTTTGCAGCACCTTGCCGGCTCCGCAGATCAGCTGACGAGTGACCAGGAACGGCAACAGCACATCCGAGATTCTGGAGAACTCACCGGCGCGCACGATCAGGTAGTTCTCGTGACAGCCGTAGGAGTTGCCCGCCGAGTCGGTGTTGTTCTTGAACAGGTAAATGTCACCACCGATGCCTTCGTCGGCGAGTCGCTGCTCGGCGTCAACGAGCAGATCCTCCAGCACCCATTCGCCGGCCCGGTCATGGGTGACCAGCTGCACCAGGTTGTCGCATTCGGCGGTGGCATACTCGGGATGACTGCCCACGTCGAGATAGAGGCGAGCACCGTTACGCAGGAAGACATTGGAGCTGCGACCCCAGGACACCACTCGGCGGAACAGGTAGCGGGCCACCTCATCCGGGGACAAACGACGGTGACCATGAAATGTGCAGGTGACACCGAATTCGGTTTCGATTCCCATAATTCGACGCTGCACATATTTGAGGGTACTGGTTGTTTGAGCATCGCGGTGGGCGAGCCACGCCCACGGGTACCGACCACCCATCAATGTCAGTGCCACCCCCCCTAGCAACAAACGCACATTCGATGTATCAATGCCGAACCCGACAGAACTGGACCGAGCTGGCGGCCGAGATCGAGGACTGCGCAGCTGCCGAAGTGGCTGTTGCGCTGAGCATCAGCCACGGCAATGCCTCAATACAGGTACGTCTCCGCCTCACCCTAAATCGATTGCCCAAGTTAGCAGCAATGTTTCTGGCGTGAGGGCTCAGTACGCGATTAGTATCTATCGTCACGTGGCGCACCTGTACTCGCCTATCAATCGTCCGCGACGAGGAAGCGCTGCGGCTCATCAATACCGCCTTGGCCGAACACGCAACCGCATGGAGTCCGCTGACAGCAGCCAAACTGGAAAAGGCCATCGACCCGTTGATCGATCGCTGTGACTCTGGTGCGCTGGTCACACACGCACCAAAGCCTGCAGTCGCGAAATGTGCATTGGCACTCACGATGATGAGACCGGCACCACCGCGCTTTGGGGCCGGCTAGTCACCAACGCCGCTCTGCTGGATTGCCGGCTGGGCCCCTACACGGTACGCGACGATCGCCCGCACACGATCAAACAGCGCCACGCCAACGCACTTGGCAGGCTGGCTACTAGCGCCGAATGACTCGCCCGCGGCTCCAACAATACCGACTATCCATCTGGTATCGACAAAACGAACAGGAAACCAGTGTGGTCATCCACGTTATAGTTGAAACATCAGCACTCGAAGCTCCACCCGACCCCATCACGCCCGACATGGCCGCCGAGGCGTTAGCCCCCAACCTGATCCGCCCCACGCCATCGTCGGACAAACCGCCCACCGCCCTGAACACCTGCCACGACGTGGTGCCCACACCACTGTTGTCCCAACTATTGACGGTTAGGCCAAAATCTACCAAGTGCGCCATACCGTCGACCTCCCACCCGAGCGGCGGGTACCGGCTTAGCACAGCGTTGGCTGAATTCATCCAGATCCTGGGACTGAGACACAACCTGTCAGTTCCCCCCGGTGTGATCAGCCCACCACATTTTGCGACAGCGACCACGTGGTGCCTTACCCGTTGGGGTCGACACATCCATCAATTCTCAAGTGTGACTGTAGAAAGCACCGCCTATCGAAAACCTTCTGGACGGATTGGCGTAACGTGTAACTGCCAGAAAGTACGGTTATTTGGATTGCGTCCAACGGTCTCAAATATACGATCCACCCCGGCAGCCAAATCTTCTAATCGAGACCAAGGAGACAGTCGCGGGGCATCGTGGCGGCTGAAATTCTTGTTGCAGTCAACGGCCGACCCGAGCCTGTTAGTCGCCGCTGAACAAGCGTGGAACGACGACGGCAGCCTGCGGCGGTGGCTGGACCGACCTCAGATGCTGCTGCTAACCGGCTAGGCCGGGCCAGCCAAATTTTCCCAGCAGCCTCCTAGGCGTTGCGCACTGCGTGCTCATACGAGCTCCCCCTCGACGCCGACGGTGCGCATCAGTTCCTGCAGGTCATCACCCGGCTGTGCTTGACAAAGCCGGTTTAGTCGTGCTGCCACCATCCTGGTGGGATCGGCCTCGCCGGCTACGGCTAGTCTTGTCCGCGTACGACCCGGTCGACGGAGTAATGGGCAAGGCTAGCAAGTTCGGTCGTGAGCAGCTTGTCGAATTCCACTGGGAGTCGACCGTCAGTGGCTAGACCTTCACCTAGGAGGAAATCGCGACGCTGGCCGAGACCAAGGCCCCGTTGATCGGCTGCGCAGCCAATGGGTGTTGAACGATACAGATAGACTGAGCCTGCCGAGGGGCGGCGCGCGCCCCTAGATTCTGTGCGGGCGCAAACCAGACCCTGGGATCATCGACTACTTTCCAGAGAAGATAAAGACCAAGCAATACTGCCAACCAGTCACCGAACAGAGCTCCTGTATCAGGCCGTCGTCGACGACACGCAGGAAAAGATCGCGAACACAGAGGGGATTAAACAGCGCGACAACATGCTGGCCGCGATGGCCAAACTCAAACAGATGTGCAACCATCCGACCCAGCTGCTTCACGATCGCTGACCGATTAGCCGCAGTTCGGAGAAAGTGATCCGGGCTCGAGAAGGACCTGGAAGAAGTCTTGGCCAAGGGCGACCAGGCGCTGTGCTTTACCCAGTTCACCGAGCTGCTGGTGCCGCACTTGGCGCACACTTCGTTCACAACGTCCCCTACCTGCACGGGGGAACTCCGAAGAAACGACGCGACAAGACAACGGCCCTTAACAGTCCGGTGACGGGCCGGCCATCTTCTTGCTGTCATTGAAGACGGGCGGTACCGGGCTGCACCTAACCGCCGTCAATCATATCGTGTACCTAGATCGGTAGTGAAAACCCGACGATAGAAAACCAGACGACAGACTAGGTATTCCGAATCGGACAGCGGCGCACGGTGCAGATGCGCAAGTTCATCTGCACAGGCATTCTCGCGGAGAAGATCGACGAAATGATCGAGGAGAAAAAAGCACTGGCCGACCTGGTGATCATCGACGACAAAGGTTGGCTGGCCGATGATCACCGCACGGGATCTGCGCGAGGTGTTCGCATGGTCAAAAGGAATTATCGGTGAGTAGGGCCTGGTACCATCGCCATAGCGGTCCCGCACCGTTGAGAACGGAATCAAGGTGCGCAGTGCCCGCGGCCTGACCACACAGACCTGGTGTTCGGAGCGCTTCATGCGGTGCTGGAGAACATTGGGCAGGGGCAACCGACTAACAGGCGCAGCCGCCGTCAAGGGCAAGTGATCGCGCTCGAGGTGGACCGAGCTCGGTTATCGCGAAGATATAAAGCAGCAGGGTCAGTTTTTAATCCGATCCGGATCAGGTTCCCCCCGCATTCGGAAAGTCCGAATGCACTCATGGCGAACAGGAACTGGCTAAAAATGCTTGATAAACAGCGAATTACTCTCCGGCGAGATGCTCGACGACTGTGATAGATGTCTTCGCCGAACTCGGCCTGTCAGCTGTCCGCAGCCCACGCACGGGAAACCGCCGCTGACCTACAGCCTGTCCCAACTACGCCGTCCCATGCAAGCATCTCACCGCTACGTTCTACTTGCTGACCGACTCCTTCAACGACGACCCGTTCGCCACCTGACGTAGCGGGGCCGTAAACTGGAGGATATATTGGCTAACCTAGCTACCCAGCCCGCACTGAACAAGCAGCACGCCCACTAGGCGGTCGACTGTGTGGACAGTTATTACGCTTGGCAAGGCGACATCACTGGCCCGAGCGCGTCAGCAACACTACCTTAACCAGCTCCCCGAGACGGGTGTTTGAGCCTCTGCAACCTACCACTACCCAGACTGCCAACACCGACCTCTCACAGTGCTGATGTACTAGTTATAGTACAGACAGCATATACATTCAAATTATAGTATAGACAGCAGCGCCGACGGTTAATCGCCGGGCACGCTGCCGAATCGGCCAAAGTCGCTGCCATGGGATACGCTGTTGGAGCAATGCTCGACTGCAAGCACTGCCAAGTAGGCGTCGTTGACGAAGTGGCAGCCAGTTCCCAGTTGCGCCAGCACCGCGCTCAGCGCCGTCAGCCAATCCGCAACCTGACCGATGGCATCCTCTGAAAAAATCGTGCGGAGAAACAACCCCACCTTGGTCGTGAGCCGAACGAACGCCGACAACGGGATCCACCCGAATCCGATGCGGTCGGCACACCGTAGCACCTCGTCGACCCAACGCAAGGACAACGTGTGGCGTTTGCTAGACGTGTGTTACCGGCATACAACAACACGTTCGTGTCGACGATTTTCATGGATAGTTATGATTCCGCCGGTGACGATGCGGAGCGAGACGACGAGAAGGAGCGACGCTCATGATCGACGCCGCTGACGACGCACGAGTTCCTCGTCCTCGAGCTCGGCCGCAATTGGCAAAGCCCGATCGAGATTTACTGCGGACACGGCCAAGTCAGTGATGCATGTGGTAAACCGGCGCGGTTCGAGTCACCTTAAGACACCGTCCCGAATCACGTCGTTGAGCGCCTTTTGAAGGACACCGGCCGCTCAGCGATCCGGACGCCGCACCAACTTGGTTGACGTGGTCGTCCAACGTCACCGTGGTAGGCATCCTGGCAGCAGTGCTGCCAGTGCCAGCCTTAATTAATTGGCCACTATGGCCGAACAACAGGCCCTACCCCTAATCCGTCGATTCACGGTCGGATTTCGAGTCCTTCGAATCCCCAGCATCTTTGGGCCTCTGGGCACCCTTGGCATCCGTTTCCCGCAGCAGTGTTTCCAACCCAGAGCCGGTGATCCGCCGAAACGCCCGCCGCGGCCGATTAGCATCGAGAACAGCCATCTCTAAGCTGGCTACGCCAAGGGTCGGTTGATCGCTACCGGCGGCATCTGCACTGCCCGCCCGCAGTGCTGCGACCGCGATCCCCAGAGCGTCGGTCAAGCTGGCGTTCTCGGCATACGACTCTTTGAGCGCGTTAGCGATCGGCTCCGTAGTACCACCCATGACCACAAAATATGGTTCATCGTTGATCGATCCGTCGTAAGTGATCCGGTACAACTCAGGCGGTTTCGTTTCGCCGTAGTGCGCAACCTCGGCAACGCACAACTCAACCTCGTACGGTTTGGCCTGCTCGGTGAAGATAGTGCCAAGCGTCTGCGCGTAGACGTTGGCCAGCTGCCGGCCAGTGACGTCGCGGCGATCGTAGGCGTAACCTCGAGTATCAGCGAATTGGATCCCACCGCGGCGCAAATTGTCGAACTCGTTAAACTTACCCGCGGCCGCAAAGCCCACCCGATCGTAGAGTTCACTGATCTTCTGCAGTGACCGTGACGGGTTCTCCGCGACGAACAACACACCACCAGCATAAGCCAGCGCTACCACACTTCGTCCCCGAGCGATGCCCTTGCGGGCGAGTTCACTGCGCTCACGCATCGCCTGTTCAGGGGAGATGAAGTACGGAAAACTCATTTCTCACTCCCACCAGAGGAGCCACGAGTGTCCACGCGCGAACGGCGTTCGATAATCTCGCGGGCAAGTTCGGCGATCCGGCTTTCCGGCACCTCGGCCGCTCCTTCAGCACCGATAGTGACCGCCGTAGGGTAGATGCCGCGAACCAAATCCGGCCCGCCGGTAGCGGAATCGTCATCGGCGGCGTCATATAGCGCTTCGATAGCTACCCTCAAGGCCGAATCGGCATCGGAGACCTGCGAGTACAACTTCTTTATCGACGACTTAGCGAAAATCGACCCCGACCCCACCGACTGGTAGCCCTCTTCCTCGATGTTCCAGCCGCCGGCGGCGTCGAAGGAGACAATGCGCCCCGCGCTCTGCGGGTCAGATGCATGAATGTCGTAGCCCGCCAGCAGTGGCAACGCCAGCAACCCCTGCATCGCTGCCACTAAATTGCTACGGACCATGATCGCAAGCCGGTTTACCTTGCCAGCAAACGTAAGTGGCACGCCTTCGAGCTTCTCATAGTGCTCGAGTTCGACCGCGTAGAGGCGGGCGAACTCGACCGCGACGGCAGCAATGCCGGCGATACCGATGGCGGTGTAGTCATCGGTGATGTATACCTTGCGCACATCACGGCTAGCGATCATATTGCCCTGCGTAGAACGCCGATCACCCGCGATGACGGCGCCGCCTGGGTATTTCAGCACAACGATCGTGGTTCCGTGCGGCAATTGCCCACCGCCATCACCGGATTGCCAGCCACCGAGGCTCACCGGTAGCAATTCCGGCGCCTGGCGGCGCAGCAAGTCGGCGAACGAAGACTGATTTATCACTGAGCTTCCGGGAAGTGCCAAGTTGGTAGGCAGATGATCAGCAAACGACCAGGTCACTGTCCGCCCTTTTGCACGTACGCACGAACAAAGTCTTCCGCATTCTCCTCAAGGACATCGTCAATCTCGTCGAGCAAGTCGTCGGTCTCCTCAGTCAGCTTCTCGCGACGCTCCTGGCCCGCAGTCGTGCCGCTGGCGAACTCATCGTCATCACCTCCACCACCACGCCTAATCTGCTCCTGAGCCATCGCTGCCTCCTGTTTCTAGTCTTTCTCCACCCTACCGGTCCAGTACGACTTTTCCCGGATCAACGGGCTTAGCTGGTCAATTGCTCCACTAATTCCGCAGCGCTGTCCACCGAGTCCAACAGCGCTCCGACATGGGCCTTACTGCCGCGCAGTGGCTCCAACGTCGGGATCCGAACCAGCGAGTCGCCGCCTAGGTCAAAGATCACCGAATCCCAGCTGGCCGCGGCTATGTCGGACCCGAATCGGCGCAAGCATTCGCCGCGAAAATACGCGCGAGTATCGGTCGGCGGGTTGTTCACCGCCCGGAGCACCTGGTGCTCGGTGACCAGACGCTTCATCGAGCCGCGGGCAACCAGCCGATTATACAGCCCCTTGTCCAACCGAACGTCAGAATACTGCAGGTCGACAAGGTGTAGCCGCGGGGCTGACCAGTTCAGGTTCTCCCGCTGCCGAAAACCTTCAAGCAGCCGCAGCTTCGCCGGCCAGTCCAACAGTTCAGCACAGTCCATCGGGTCGCGCTCCAGCTGGTCAAGCACGTGCACCCAGGTTTCCACGATGTCGGCTGCGCGGGGGTCGGGGTCGCGACTGTCGACCAGCTTTGCCACTCGGTCGAGGTAAATCCGTTGCAGCGCAAGACCGTTCAATTCACGGCCGTCGACCAAAGTCACGGTGGCCCGCAACGACGCATCGCGGCTTATCACATGAACGGCATGCACCGGCCGGGCCAGCGTGAGGTCGGCCAAGTCTATTCCGTGTACTGGACCTTCTTCGATCAAATCGAGAACCAGCGCCGTGGTGCCCAACTTCAGGTAGGTAGACGTCTCGGCGAGATTGGCATCCCCGACGATGACATGCAGCCGGCGATACCGGTCGGCGTCGGCGTGCGGTTCATCACGAGTGTTGATGATGCCGCGTTTCAGCGTAGTCTCAAGCCCGACCTCAACCTCGATGTAATCTGATCGCTGGGACAGCTGGAAACCGGGCTCGTCACCGGCGGGCCCGATGCCGACTCGCCCCGAACCGGTGACCACCTGCCTCGACACCAAAAAAGGGGTCAACCCTGCGATGATAGCTGAAAACGGTGTCTGCCGCGACATCAGGTAGTTCTCATGTGCCCCGTAGGAGGCGCCCTTGCCGTCAACGTTGTTCTTGTACAACTGCAGCTTAGCGGCTCCCGGCACACTGGCAACATGCCGGGCGGCGGCTTCCATCACACGCTCCCCAGCCTTGTCCCAGATCACCGCGTCCAGCGGATCGGTACATTCGGGGGCAGAGTACTCCGGGTGCGCATGATCAACGTACAGCCGCGCCCCGTTGGTCAAGATCATGTTGGCAGCGCCAACCTCATCAGCGTCCACCATCGGCGGCAGTCCCGCTGACCGGCTTAGGTCGAAGCCCCGGGCGTCCCGCAGCGGCGACTCCACCTCGTAGTCCCAACGGGTACGTTTGGCACGCTGAATACCAGCGGCGGCTGCGTAGGCCAAGACCGCCTGCGTCGAGGTGAGAATCGGGTTGGCGGTCGGGTCCGACGGCGACGAAATGCCATACTCGACCTCCGTCCCAATAATCCGCTGCATGACTTGAAGCCTAGGCGAAGCGTCGACGGCTTACGTGGGCGCGCGTCTCGGCGCGACGCCGGTTCCACAACCATTGGTCTATACACCAGGAGAAGCGCAACGGCGAAAAGATCCGAAAGTGGGTGGGCAGATAACCGGAGGTGCCCGCTCTCTTCATGGTAGGAAAACAGGTTTAAGTCCGGTAAATAGATCGCTTCACCGGCAAGAAAGAGGTTTGGCACTTACATGCCAATGCACAGAGATCGGCTGAGAGTGCCAGGCAGCGGAAGGGCAAACGGTGAGATATTTAGCAGCAGCTTATCGTACCAGGGCATCGAAACAGGATGCGGAGACAGTTCGTTCGTCAAGCTTTCGTATTCGATTGCACTGTGTGAAACCACCCGATGTTTTAGGTGATCACCGTTGTTGTGTTGTGGTTGGCTGTGTTGGTGCCGTGTTGGTTTCACAGTTCGTCGATGACCTCGCAGCCGGTGATGACGCGTACGGCGGTGCTCTAGCCTAGGGCAGTACTTGACTTTTTGTGGGGATCGACCGCGGAAGGAAGATAAAAGCCATCCACGGCGTGATCTGGTGACTTGTGCGCGTGGCGGGCTAACACATCACCAGAAAAGCGCAACTGATCCCCGGCCACCCGCCACACCATACGCACCCCCAGCATCGCCAGCTTCGATGTCGCGGCCGGCGACCAACACCAACTACTCAGCGGCCCTTGCAAGCAGCCCACCTACGCCGCGACCAACCCTAAACCACCAACACAACCCACACCACCGATCCCCACCACATAACCCACCACACCCCTCAACCACACAAAACCAAACCCAAAAATCAGCACATCCTAGGACCCGAAAGAGGCTTAACCTCGAGTTGGATTGCACAACACTTAATGGTCCGCGGATAAGTTTTGGTGGGTGAGTTGTGATTGTGATCGGTGTAGTGCCGGTCAACTCACCAAGACCGGCACTACACCGATCACAATCACAACTCACCCACCAAAACCGCCGCGACAACAAAATAGTACGAGTTCGTCGTGGCCCCCGTGAGAAAGTTTAAGTCACGTGGCAGGCCACGTTCGGTAACAACCAGCGAGCAACTACTTTTCTCATCGTGCTCACGTAGGGAGGTGATTAGCTGCGTGCTGTAGCACTGAAGGTGTTTGCCTCCAAGGGTGCGCAGCAACATTGGTTCCCGATGTTCAACAAGCGTTCGGTCTGGAGCCAGGTCCAGGTCCTACATATCTCCTAGGAAATTCGACAACCTTTGATCAACAAATTATTTCAATTTCAGTAGTAGATCGATTACGTTCGAACTACAACTGAGCAATAGTGTGATTGAGCGGCGTTATTGAGTCCACTGGTTTGCGGCCGAGATCATCTGCCCCGATACAGCCGAATGAGACGAACAAGAGAAAATTCCTTAACCGGTTATCCAGAAGGCCGCGAAGGATAGATCTCTATTCCACGGAGTTCTTCAGTGAGCAGACCGCTGAGCTAACCGGGCTGGCCATGCTCACGTGTTTGAGAACATGTTCTGGGCCGACGTCGGTACCGCGCTGTCTATCATGGGAATCATTCTGGCGGCAGCAGCTTTGGCGGTCAAAGGAACTCCTGAACAACTGAGTCGCTGGATTCCGGAAATGCTTAGTAAGATCGATGCGCCTACACTCAATGCGTTCTGCTCACCCGAGCCCGACGCGGGTTTTAACGTCGGTATTATTCATACCCGCACTACGACCAGTCGGTAAGTTCTCAATGGCACTACGACCTGGACAATCAACAGCGGTATCGGCAACGTGCGCATGGTGGTGGCGTCAGTATATACGGAATTGGGTACACGCAGCCAGGCCATATTCGTCATCCCAGCGGGTACCAAAGGTTTGGCTAAGTGACATAAATGCAGAAACATGGTATCCGCGCCTCCCACACCGCAGAGGTGGTGCTCGACGATATCCAGTTGCCCCAGGATCATATTCTCGACAGCCGAGAAAAATTCTCGGCCCATATCACCTGAGTCAAATCCGGTGCTGCCGCGGGTGGGCAGGCAGCGATGAAGACCTTCGAACGTACGCGGATCACTATCGAAGCAATGGCTGTAGACGTGGTACGAACCTGCCTATGACTAGGCTCTCGAATATTCCTGCTGGCGTAAATAATTTTGACGGAAGATCGGTCGATTCCAGACGGTAGAATTCAAGTTGACAGATATGAAATTTCAGATAGACGCGGCTTGTTTGATGGTGTGGCTTGCTGGTTGAATGGCGAGGAATAACCAAAGCTGCGATTCGGCGGAGGATTCGATAGCCAAACGGTTGCAAGCAAGACTATAGTCTATGTCACCAACAAAGCTCTCCAGATCCTGGGCAACAATGGTTACACCGGCTAATACCCCGTGGAGAGGATGCACCGCTTACCTGGTGGTTTAGCGGTCGTTGACGGGTCTGTCCATCCCCTTAGGGCACCAACCATGATGGCGGAATGACCCACCGAGATACGGGGTTCTCGACAGAAAAAACAACCTAATTGCCGTAACGTATGTGTTTCACACCGTCATGGCTGGGTGGCCGCCTTTGCCGAAGTGCAGACACAGCCAGATCGCAGAGCTGCTTGAACCCAGCCCTACCGTCGATGCACAACTCATCGGTACAGCCGATTCTGTAACGCGCAGATTAACGCTTCCCCGTGGACCAGCCGGCGAACACGGCGGAGTGACTCAAATCACAATTCTGCCATTGTGGGCCTGGGAGAGGTTTGATCACCAAGCTGATCCAGCATCAGTGGCACGACATTGCGGAACTCGCTTACTCGCTTAGGTGGTGGAGCGGGAGCCGAATCGGGTTCCGCCCGGAATCGCCCCGACGACACCGAGACGCGATTCGCCGGCGCATGACGTACCATCGTGGTGGAGGACTTTTTGCGTCCACCACAAAAGCATATCTCAGGCTGCAGCGGGGTGTGGCGACTAGTGGTCGATGAACGCACTGGCGAAACCCAGGCTGTGGACAACTCGGTAGACGAAGCGATGACCTGGCTGCTTGCTGATCAGCGGGATATGCGAGCAGCGGCGGTGCATGACGAACACTAGCTCCGCATCGTCCGCGCCCACAAGAGGCTCGCAATGCCTCGAGATATTAAATACAGCACCGGCACTATTGCAGTCCATGAACAACGTTCGCTGCAAATTCGGGCAGCTTCACCATAGTTGGCGTCGATGCCGAATCGATGAACGGCCGCGCCCTAATACACGTCATGCTTGAGGGGCTGGCGGCCATCCTAAATCGGTGGCGCCACTTGGCGCAGTCTCGTCGCGGCCTAGCTGACACGGGCCGCTGACCAGGCGGCGCTTGCGGTGGCCGAATCGATAGTTTGTGGTCGACGGTACGGGCCATATGCAGAAATCTTTTTCGATATAGTTCAAGCACCTAACAAAACAACCGGGCTAGCAGCGTTCTGAACGGTTCCGCTCTCCCATTGTTGCCAAACAGCTTTCGGCGATCCTCTACGCAGATCGCATATTGTTGGGAGTTACGAGGTTGTAAGGAATACGTCGTTAAGAGTGACGGTACGAAGATTTCGTGAGCGGATGATGTCGATGAGCTGCGGGTAGACGTGAGTAACCGGTAGATGGTTGAGGTGTCCAATCACGATGGCTTGCGGGGTGAAATACTGGGCGGCCATCTTCACGATGTAATCCTCGGTGATCAACGTGGAATCCGACAACGAACCCGACCATAAGGTTGGAACGGTGTAGCCGAGGTCGACCGCCACCGCATCAACAGTGGCGTTGTGCTTGGCATAAGGTGGACGCCAGTACGGTTTCGCGGCGATACCGTAGTTCTTCTTCAGGAAATCGTCGTTGCGGGTAAGTTGCTTGGCGATCTCGCTTTTAGTCATTGCTGTCAAATTTGGGTGAGACCACGTGTGGTTGCCGAGTTGGATCTGGCCAGACTCCACCAACGGCCGCAACATCGACATGTTGTCGGTCCAGGAGTTGTAGACTCCGTTGACGAAAAACGTCAGCCTTATATCAGTGTCTTTGACGAACTGCACGTAGGCACGCACTACCTCGGTGTTGACGCCGTCATCAACAGTAAGGGCAAGCAGATCGCCATGACCCGGGATCTTGGATAGCGCGCCACCGCCAGGCAACGAGATGCGTGCACTCGTTGGTGGCGGCGGTAATAAGCCTACGGCTCTAGGAGTCAGCGGCTCCGCAGCCATCGGCGCTTGGACGAATGTTCGCGGTTGCGGGTCGACCACGAGGCGTGCTGCGCCGACGCCGGTCACAATGGACACGGCGAGTGCGCCCAAGAAACTACGCCGGTTTAGCGCTGACACAGCAAAGCCTCGAGCATACGTGCGCACCATGACGGATCCAGCAAACCCAACCCGGTCATTGTGAGTTGGTCGGCGATGCTACACGCGATAGACAAGCCCGCTTGCGGGATGCCCATGTCGCCGAAGTCGGCCTTCACAGCAGCAAACCGTACCACCAACAGGGACAATATGCTGGATAAGTTCCGGCAGGTCAGTCGCAGATTACTATCGAAGACTCAAATTGTGACCTTCGAGGACGTGTCCGTTAGCACAGCTGAGAAGCGTTCAGATGCCGTTTTCAATACGGGTTCCGTCGCGGCAGTGAATGCTCCCACTATGCGGGCTTACCCACCCTAGGTAGCCGGTGCATAGACGAGCTCCATAGTAATAATTAAGTGATTTAGGATGCATTGACCACGGTGCGGGGTGCGCTGCTGTGGAGCAGCGCACGATTCGGTTGTGGGGGAGATGGTGGAATCCGAGCACGGATCGGACCATAACGTGTCGTCGACAATTTGGCGCTCAATGTACCTGGACAACTAATTCGCTAAGGTGATAAGGACTGATGACGTCGTTGTCGACAAAGTCGAGTCGGTGGATCACCCTCTATATATTCTTATAAGGCTGCGACCGCTGCTGGCGTCGGCTTTCCCGCCGACCCGGCGGCAAATCGGTTCCGCCCCAGCGGTGCGCTTGGCCGGTTAGGTCAACCCATTGGTCGCTATAAGCTTTTATACGGCAATCCGAGATGTTCGCTCCCGGAGCAGTGGTTCACCGAGTTCAAAGTGACTAACATCGCCAACACGCTGCAGGCGTACTGGATCGCCCTGAGCTCCATCGCCGTCCGTAATCATCGTCGAACCCGATTCACTTGCGATAGCTGACTATCTGTCGAGTTACCAATCCAGAAACACTACAACTTGATTGGTTATTCCTTAAAGTGGCTACTCCGTCGATACGCTGCTACCGCAATCCAGCCATAGCCGTATAAGTTGCCGCTAGTAACTTGCGTGAGCATAGCACCGAGGACAGGGTCGGCGCGCGCTCGCTACGCATTTTGGAGCCGCAAGTTTTCCGCCCTTCCCGCTCAATCAACGAACCGCCGCCGGAATTGACCACCTGCCGATCTGCAGCTGTTACGAAAAGATATTTCGCCGCACATCCAATCGCGGACTCATGAGCTTTCCTAGTCGCCGGCCGTATCCGATACCCAAAAATTGTCGAGCTGCAAGTCATCCGGCTGCCCGGATTACTCCAGCACCCCGGAGCTTGCATGACAGTCAATTCAACGGGCGCAAGTACCGCCCATCGACCAGCCAGCGATACCCCAGTTGGCCCGGTCGGCGATCACCCCGAAATTCGAGACTATGAATGACACAACATCAACGTGTAGGGAAGTAGTCATCGGCTGATCTTGAAACGGTTGTTTGGTCTGCGAGGTGGGCCGCAAGCTTACGACGAAGAAGGACGCAGCGAACAACTGCTTGACATCCAACGTGCCGCGCTGAGCATCTGACCTCCGCAACTGCACACCACGATGCTCAGCGCGGGCCCGGGACATCACCGACTCGAAACTGGTAGCCGCATTCAACACGGGTGCGAAGGTTGCCGGGCGCAACCCCGGCCTCCTCAGCAAATGTACCGAACTGTTCACCCACGACACCGGCGAGACCGAAGCCACGTGCGCTGACGCCTTGTGGCGATTTACCGACGATCAACCAACCCGGTTGAGATCCAGCACGCTGCCGAATCGAACCCGGTCGACAAAATGCTCGCCAACCGGGTCACCGGCACCACCCCCATACACATCAATGTCGTACAAGCAGTTCTCGACGCTGGCACCATTCCGTGTCACCCCAGTTCCACCCAGGACAACTCAACGACTGCAATACGCTTCCATGTCGACAATGTAGTATCTTAACTGCATTTATAGAGTCGAGGATGGTCTTCCTGGCGTTCCCACTCCTGTCGGCGGTGCGGGCCGGTTCCTAAGACTATCGGATGGCTTCTTGACACACTAACCAACGTGCAACCCTCTGCACTGCAAACCCGCATCGCTGCAGTACTGAGTTACCGGTCGCACGTTTAAGTTAAGCGTCGTCGGATAACTCAACACTGGGTCCCGACGGGAAGCGACGAGAGAGGAGTGCTGAAGGTGAGCATTGAAACCTGCTAGGTAGCCGATACCAATGAACTGGCCGGCAACCTCACCTGGTACAAAGAAAAGTGCCTTAACAAGGCACTGTGGTTCGATAACTATATAGCGAACACCAAGCGCAATGACGACCAAGAGGCCGCCAATCTTTTCTGTAAGGCATAGGCGGACAGTCGTAAAGTGCGAAAATGGCGAAACAATTGCTCACACAGCAACTCTAGCTCTTGCCGGACACGACCGCTTAGACTAGCACCGAAACCGGGAGCCCACAGGCTTGGGCTTCGATCGCCAAGCAGGGTGCTCAAGGACCAGTTAGCTCCTTACAAAGGATCAAGGTACACGACTAGGATTATCCGGAACGATTTATGGCACAGTAGCTTTCCTCTGCTCCGCAGTATAGTTTCGACTGCAAAGCAACACAGACCAGCGAAACCGAATTACTGACAACGGAATTAAAAGTGACCAGCGTGGTGTCGGTACCCTTTCCAATGAGGACACGCTCAGCATAGTGTAGTTTCACAGGTAGTTCTCATGCATCGCAAGGAGATTCGTGCCCAGATCTACAGATGGTACTTAATAAACTATACTGGCGTAGGTTATCCGCCAGAGCATGATTGTCGACGGTGTTAGTGCTTCGAAACAAACCCGGAACATCAAACAGTTGGACTGAGTTGACAAGTTCCTTCTCGAGGAGTGTGATCTAGTCGCCCTTGATCCGTATGACAAGAAGAATACCAAGGTTATAGCGATCTGGCGCCATGGAAGCATGGTTAAAGAACAAGGATTTGTGGACCACCCATCTGCGGCACGAACTCGGCGTGCAGAGCTTCGGCCAGGGCAATTTTCCATACAAATCGAGCTGGATCCTCCTGCTATTCAACGACCGAACCGCAGGACGACTCTGATACCGGACTGTTCGTCACAAACACTATCCGCGACGACTTAGGAAGTGAGGGACTGGATCATTAATGGGGAGAATGGATTTGCTACAACGCCAAGCACACTTCGTTCCTCACCGTCATGGCCGTGACCGAGCCTGTACGTACGACAAGACGTCGTTGTTCATCGTTCCCGGTGAAATGCCGAACATCCAGATCGTTAAGCGATGGCTGCGCGGGATTGGGATGGAACCCAGCATACGTCACCATGAATAGCATAGCGTATGCCATAACCAACTTTGGGTGCCAGCAGATTACGTCCTAGGCGGTGAAGGCCAGGCGTTCATGATCGCTCAGATTCAGCTAGGAAGAGGGTGCTCCATCACGCTATGCGCATAATTACCCAGGCAAGCAATACTTTTTAACTTCTGGGACGATGTGTGAAAAAGCGGTCTCCCGGCAGACCAGACATGGGCTACCGGGAGAGATCCATATATGGAGACTCAAGAGAAGATCGCTGACTTCAGGGATCCAGATCGAGCAGTTCCGTTTACTGATGCTACGCACCACCTGGCTGATCGACAAGCACAATAACGATTAAGAAGGAGGGCCGGGACATCGCGGCAGTGAAGGTTGCTATGTCCCAGATTCTGCATGACGTCGCGCAACAAGCCATACATCATGCATGAGACGCTCGAGATCTCCGACGAGAGGTCGTTTGCCAAAATGTATAGTGGCCGTCGAGTCACCGGGCATCGTCACCGAGCTACACAAGAATTTTTCCGTGTAGCGCATATACACACAATGCGGCGATCGAAGAAATGGCCCGCATTAGTGCCGGGCGAGTGTTAACGGGATCTGCTAGTCAATGTTAGCGACACTTAAAGTTGTTAGCGACACGCCGAAAAGAGAGGCGGTAATGTCAATCTCCAGACAACAACAACGGCTACTAGACATAGCCGAACGATGTTTTCGACCACACACACCGGCTTGGCCGACCCGGCGATCTCGCCGGTGGTCTACATGATCACCTGCACGGCTCCACTGGCGAGATCTTCGACTCCGATTAACGAACAAAACGACCCCTGATCGTACACCCTGAATCCGACCGGCGCCGGTGCCAGTAAGCAGACTTAGTTGAAGCCGTAGTCAATTGCGAGCTTGACGCCGTTGATGTTATGGTGGTGATATGTGGCGTAGATTATTTGTGTCCGCCCGCAACAGTAGTCCTGAAGCAATGTGGATCCATATGGTGACCGCCTACCGCAAAGACAAAGCGGGCAACGTCATCCTGAGTATATAGTCGCTCTGTTCGATCGTCTCACCCGCAGCGGCAATAAGGATGCCAACTGGGTCGAAGATCTGCATGGGTTTCTCTTCTGCCAGTGGGTAAGCATAGAACTCATGATGCTACTGCTGATTGCCGATACCCATGTGCCGCAACGCGCACTCGACCTGCCCGCCCAGCTATGGGACGAGGTAGCAAAGGCTGATGTCGTATTTCACGCCGGCGACTGGGTAGCGCCCAAATTACTCGACAAGCTGGAATCCAAAGCTGCTCGACTGGTCGCGTGCTGGGGAAATAACGATGGGCCCGAACTGCGGTCACGGCTGCCGGAGCGAGCGGACGTGATGTTAGCAGGCGTGCATTTCACGGTGGTGCACGATACCGGCGCCGCGGAAAGCCGCGAAGTCCGGATGTCGCAACTATATCCGGAAAGCCAGGTCTTGGTGTTCGGACATAGTCATATCTCGTGGGATACCACGACAACGACCGGTTTGCGACTGCTGAATCCTGGCTCGCCAACAGATCGTCGTCGTCAAGCTTTTTGTAGCTACATGACCGCGAATGTCGACAACGGGACATTAAAAGACTTAGTCGTCCACCGCTTGGAAAAGTAGCTTACTATACCAAAATATTATAAATATTGTTTGAGTTGAGTAATGTACCGGCCTAGGCGCCGAGTGGCTACGCGTCCTGAGCCGATTTCGTCGATAGCTCCTACGGTCACCAGGTAGCGGGTTCAATACAGCGCGGCTCACCGAGTCAGAATCTGAACTGCTATAGGCTTGTCGGCCGGCACCTGAGGAGCTCGGTCAGCTTGGCCAACCACATCGCATCTAGCAGATCGCTAGGGATGACGATCTACCCGCAACACCTGACCTATCACTATGGCCGGTTAAACGCCGCGAAGCAACCTTGGCTATGTAACGCAACAACTTTCTATCAAAACCACTTTCGGCGTCCACTCTGTTGCGCCATCTCGTTTCTTAGCTACCGAAACAGTGTATCCGCTATATAACCTTCGAAAACGCCAACATCGTTCGCTAGCCAATCGTGATTTGAACGTAATGAAGCCGGACTGACTCTTGATCGTTAGCCAACCGCAATCATCAGCTCCGGCCGCGGCAGCAGATTCGGATGTTCTCCCTATGTTTAACTCGCCCAGAACAGATTGAACCGCCTAATACGGCAGATGAAAATGAAAGTTGGAATGGGTAGAAGGCATGAAGTTCTTGCAGCAGATGCGAAAGTTGCTTGGCCTAGCGGCAACATTCCCGCGACGGCTGGCCATCGCAGCTATAGGGACTGCCCTGTTGGCCGGTCTTGTCGGTGTCGTCGGCGACACGGCAATAGCAGTAGCGTTCTCTAAGCCGGGTCTTCCAGTGGAATATCTGCAGGTGCCATCAACGTCGATGGGCCATGACATCAAGATCCAGTTCCAGGGCGGCGGCCAGCATGCGGTCTACCTTCTCGACGGGCTCCGGGCCCAAGACGATTACAACGGTTGGGACATCAACACCCCAGCCTTCGAGGAATACTACCATTCCGGCTTATCGGTGATCATGCCGGTCGGCGGCCAGTCGAGCTTCTATAGCAACTGGTACCAACCGTCGCAAGGCAACGGTCAGAACTACACCTACAAATGGGAGACGTTCTTAACCCAAGAGATGCCCTCGTGGCTACAAGCCAACAAGAACGTGTTACCGACCGGTAATGCAGCGGTGGGCCTGTCGATGTCGGGCAGTTCCGCCCTGATCCTGGCCGCTTACTACCCGCAGCAGTTCCCCTACGCCGCCTCGTTGTCGGGCTTCCTCAATCCGTCCGAGGGCTGGTGGCCGACAATGATCGGCTTGGCGATGAACGACTCGGGCGGCTACAACGCAAACAGCATGTGGGGCCCGTCCACTGACCCGGCATGGAAGCGCAACGACCCGACGGTACAGATTCCACGGCTTGTCGCCAACAACACTCGGATCTGGGTGTACTGTGGCAACGGCGCACCAAACGAACTCGGCGGCGACAACATACCGGCGAAATTCCTGGAAGGCCTCACGCGGGGCACCAACGAAACCTTCCAGAACACCTACGCAGCCTCGGGCGGACGCAAAGGGGTGTTCAATTTCCCACCCAATGGAACACACTCGTGGCCGTACTGGAATCAACAGCTGGTTGCCATGAAACCCGATATCCAGCAAATGCTCAACGGCAGCAACAACGATGACTGACACCACCAACCCGTAAACCAAACAGCAACCCCAGGGCGCTCAGACAACAGAGCGCGGCGACCAGAGTGAAAGTAGGCATAGCCGGTTGTCACCCCGCACACGACAGCCGCAATCGCCGGCATTTGGATTCCGTGGACACGCACGCTGATAGCGCTGCCCAACTACAAAACTGGCGAACAACGAAAAGTAGCCGAGCCAGTCCGTCACTTTTCCACCGGCGATGTGAGGTTTGATGCCACGCAGTATCTTGACCAGTGTGCCGGTCACATAGCTAATTGGGATCGGCACTTCGTCATCTTTGCTATACGCTGTGTTCAGCATGTTGATACCAAAAACCACAAGCAGAATTGGCGTGAAATCGAGTTGGATTTAATCTTATCAGCGCACGAGATATCGCACCCTGCGCCACGGCAACCGCCTACACCACCCCGGAATCGACGTCGCTGTCGACAACCTCACGAGCCCCACACCTATGGTTTCAGATAAGCCCAATGCTCACAGCGCACAAACCACACCAGCAAGCGCTACGAACAGGGTCAGTGAACAACCTAGGCAGCGGTGAAACGGACCGCGGAAACCGCGGTGGGATTGGAAGCCATCCGGGTCCGGTTCCGATTTTCATACCCGGCTCCATAGACCGCCTTGTCAAGCTAATAGGCGACCAGTAGTTGTGCCAAACCTCGGGGATCGATCCCCGACGCGACCGCGTAGCCGTCACAAAACGTGGTGCAATTGCGTTAGATCCATTCCAGAGCGCGGACGGCACGCTGCTTATCGGCGGCGTGATCCACGAGTGGCATTTAGCCAGCGTAATCGAAGGAGAGCAAAAGGTACGCCACGTATCACGTAACAGCGAATCCAGCGCCCGTCCAACGGCTGGTCCGGCTCACCCTCGAAGTCAATCAGCAGCCAGCTCTCCGGGGTACACAGCACCTGTCTCAAATGCAGCCGCTGCGCGGTGACCGTCAAGTTCACGAGCTTTTGGAATCGATCTTCGATCAGTGCCACGTTACTGCTCGAGTGCCAGAACCACCACCACCGTCGACGGCTACCGTACTAATACGTTGTCCCCGGGGAAGGGGACCTGCGTCGTCCCCGAGCATTCGGCAATGGTGGTGGGGACGGATGCAATGGCCTCCCCTAGTCGGTAGTACTCGCCGGCGAAATCTCAGCCGACCTCGTAAACATACAAATCTCCTTCCGAAAACAGGTCATTAACGTTGGCGGCAGTCCATCGACCAGCCTTCGGCGGCGTTGGCCTTACACTTGGTCGCCATGCTCAACGGGCAAGCTTTAAGCAGTGGCGGCCTTTGGCGCAGCCGGCACCATAGCCATATAGGTGCCGAGCAGTCGGGTCATGTAACGAGTTATCCGCGCGGTCCAAAACCCGGTTTAGTTCGATGTCGGGGGTCGATAACGCTGCTGATCTGACGGAAGAGGCTAATCGGCTATAGCAGACATTGGGGACGGCGAGTATACAGCGCATCAAAGCCCGCGCGACTCTCGTAAAGGCCGATAGTTGCTATGGTGCTGTTACTCGGTGGTCGGCACGAAATCGCCCCCACAATCATCTAATGGCGCTCTTATGAAGAATCACTGTAGTTGGCGTCCACCAACACCAAGTCGAGTTCGTCTCTAAGCGAAACAGATTACCGCAACCTCAGCGGCGAAAAGCTCACCGATTGCGTACGGCGTACCAACGTTGCTGTGGCAGCCACTCAAACCAAAGCAGCTTGGCTGGCAGAATCAACAGATAGGGCAGGTGGGCAGATACACACGGAAATCCACCTGCCCGATAAGCTCGACTGGCGTGTAGCCGGTCCAATACGGCAGGTTCAGTTCGATGGGCTGCGAGAACCGCGACAAGTTGTTGACGCACAACACAGAGTCGCCATCACCGGTTCGTTTGCGTATAAAAGCCGGCACTGGCGGATTTGAGCCTTGCAGCTCCTGCAAAGTTTCAATGGCAAAGGCGTCATGCTGCCAGCTGATTACCATGCCATAATACGGGTGAAGTTGAGCAGCGACGCGGCGATGTCGCGTTGTTGTTATACATTGACCAACCTGGTAGCGGTAGACCGAATCTTGGCTGGACAGCAGATACAGCCGAGCCGAGTTAGCCGTTAAAGAAACCGGCGTTGCGGTCCGGTTTCCACTTACATCGGTAGTATTCACTCCGTCGTGGTCTCCCAACCAGACCATGTCACCGTAGTACCGGACCGGCTAGTCGGGCAACAACACGTAGAGCGGTGAACCACTTGATTTGGTTACGGTCGTTGTCCAGCAGTGGTGCCAACCGGCGCCGGCTTCCGAGATTCGCCTTCATCTGTGTATCCTTGGTATAATAGGCATACGTGTAGTCGCGTTTCTAAATAGGTGACCATTTCCCGTGGCAACTCGCCGTAGTTGCGCAGGAAAATATCCCACTGAGCCATCTCTGGGACCATAGCCGTTTGCGCCAGGATCCCGAAATGGGAACCGCGACTCCCCGGCATACCGGCATACCGGCATACCGGCATACCGGCATGAAGATACACAGCACAGCGGGCAATAAAACGCCATATGGCCAAACGACATTCGTCACCGCCGGTGCTGGCATCGCCGAAATCCGCGCCCACATCGACCGGCCACTGATTGGTTTCAGCCAGAAATACCCGTCTCGGGAATTCGTCGCCCCCCTTGCGAACGTGCTTGAGAAAAGCATGAGCCTCGGGCAATTTATCGCAATTGGTGCACCTCGCGCTCGAAGAAGTAGAGCACTACCTCCAGCTGAAACCCGTCGATGGACATGCCAAGTCAAAAGCGAGAAAGTTGATCCTCGTTTCTTGCACGCCCCAAATTATCGTAGTTCAGAGCCGGCTGGTGAGAGGAGAAACAAATGCCAATAGAACTGGTGGCAGAACTGGGTCGAACGTTCAGTTCGACTCTTCGCTGTCGACCCAGATGATTCGGGCTTCGGCGTAATTTTCACTGGTGTAGCTCCACACGTAATAGTAGCTGTATAACTCCGTCAGGAGCCCAACGAAACTCCTGAAAACCATGGATGTGATTCAGAAGGTGTGGTTTATCACCAAATCGTTTACGATCCAGATACCTCGCCGATGCACGTCAAGTCATCAACGATACGACATCGTCGGCGGTCCCCCGTTCAGTGTCGGTATACATCCGCCAGCGGTTCGGTAGCACCTCTTCGACGTTACTGCCCCTGCGGGATGCTGCTCACCAGCTTCGGCGAGATGGACTTTGTCGATGAATGACCCCACAATGCCGCGGATACCCGAGGCAAGACACCCCGAAATCAGGTATCGCTCCAAGCGAATTGGCTGGCCGGCGGCCACCACTATCCGACCGGATGTCAAGCTGGAGGTCCCTCCGTCAACGTCACATTCGCGGTGAGGTCACCACCGCCCGTAGGGCGATAGTTCACCGCAACGGTGTCCCCAGGATGATGCGGCACAAGCACATCCATCATAGCGGTGGGCTCGTTGATGGGGACGCCGTCGACCGACGTGATAATGTCGCCTACCGAAATCCCAGCCATTGCGGCGGGACCCGCCGCGACCACACGGGCAACCCGTGCGCCGTTGCCGTTGTTGTCGAGAACGCCTAGGCCAAAAAAGGCTGTCGGGCCGATGTGCACGGTGTTCGACCCAGCCCCGGACCGGATGGCACCGACGACCCCCATCGCCTGACCAATCGGAATGGCGAAGCCCTGCCCACCCAACATCTTGTAGTTATCGGTAGCAGCCGTGTTCATGCCAACCACCTGACCTCCGCTGTTGACGACGGGCCCGCCCGAATCGCCGGGTTTGATCGGGGCGTCGACCTGGATTAGTCCGGACAACGTCTCTTGGGCGCCGGTCAGGGCCTCAGACGCTTGGACGGTCTGGTTAAGTGCGACAACACGACCCGGCAACACGCTGGGAGGTCCACCCTGGCCACCCGTGTTGCCCAGTGCCACAATCGGTTCGCCGATCGCCACGTCACCACCGATTACTGCGGTAGGCAGGTTGCTCGCGCCACGAAGCTGCAGCACCGCGACGTCCTGGGTACGGTCGTAGCCAACCACGTTGACGCCATAAGTTTTGCCGTTTCCGACATCGAACGCACTGATATCGGTAGCACCCGAGATCACGTGATTATTGGTCAGCACGACACCGCTGGGATCGATAACGATTCCCGTCCCAGCTCCCACCGCACTGTTGTAGCCTAATCTAGTGCTGATGTTGACCACCTGCGGCGCAACCATCGCGCCAGGATTTAGCGGCAGAGGTGGACGGTTGCTGAACCGATAAAGCGCCAGAGTGGACGGCCCAGACAGTGTGGCTGACCCCGGCGCCACGGCTAGACCTAAACCCAGCGCAGTCAGTAAGCTTACCAACCATGACCACCAGAGTGAACGATGGGGCCGTTTGCTCATCCCGTAATCTCCCGCATCCAGCTAAGAACCAGAATTGTCCCAACCTTTGGTTCTGGGTGGCATGACTTTGTGTACATCAAGCTAGTGCAAATTGCTATCGGCTACACATTTGGGATATCGCTCCGGGCGCGGAGAAACGGAGGGCGTAGGTCGCTGTCAGACGATCTACGGTGCAGGAGTTATAGGGTTAAATATGGTCGCAGCTGGCAGGGGAATTCGCCTCAATGTCGGTCGGTGCGACTGCTGCGGCAACTGGACCGCCACTGACTATCGCCCCGCTCCAGGCGATCGTGGTATCGGCCAAGTAACAATCACCTACAGCGTAACCCCCGCTGTCTGATGTCACGCGGTGGAGCAGGCTGCACCGGGTCGCAATACCAACCTCCTCGTCGACCTCGAAATCGAATTGCTAACCACGCGTTTGATTCGGGGTGTGCTATCGGGATAAAGCACATGATTTGAGTGACTTCCAGATCGCCAGCAGTCGGACGGCATCCGGTGTCGTCGGCGCCAATGCGGATATCGGCGCGCTTGCAAGAGAGCCGACCGCCACCACCAGGTAGCGACTGTCGATACGCGTGGCATAGCGACAGAGGAGGTTTGCGATCTACGGTACCCGGCCGCATTCCGTTAATCTAATGAGGCCCTACACCGACACAGTCCGGGAATTCGACCCGACGAACGGGCTCATATACAGTCCCTGACATGTAAGACCTGATCACCGTAACAATACGAGGACATATCGCATCTGGTGCTAGTCGCTCTCGCAGTCAATCAGAACGACCGATATTACACCGCCCGTTGATGCGAACCCGAAAACGACAAAACGGCAGCTGTGTCCGACAAAAAACATCGAGAACAATCCACCGGTCCGCATGCTGACCTATCCACTACGCCGACGATCATACGCAGTTTTTGAGTTCACCGCACCACACGATGACCGAGGCGACGTCGCTCGCGATCCATCAAGACGGCGCAGTGGTGCAGAACGCATACCGGCTGTTTCGCACTCAGATACACCCAGTATCAATCGAGTCCGTTGAACGGAACGGTAATTGCGGTCGTCGTGCACCACTGGTCCAACTGGCACGCACGGCAAACCCGAGTCGACACACGCAAGCCAGTGCTACGGACCAATCATTTGTACCCAGCCGGCGGCCTTGTGTTGGGCGGCCGATGGCGGGAAAGCTGTTTACCTCATATGTGAGATAGGACACCCGCATGTAAGGCGCGTAATGGCCCAGGAAAACTGCGATAAGATCCTATAGTGGACAGGATGAAGATATCTTGGGGCAAGGTGTAGTCGCTCCCATCGCGAACAAGCTCGACGATGTTCACAATGTGGTTCTGGTTAGTCCGTCCGGAGCTGGTAAGACCACCTTCATCGAGACCCTATCGACCTCGGCCAGCGTTTTGTCCAGGCCGGGCACAGTGGGTGCACGACAACACGGTCGGCGACTACAGCGAGGCTGAAATCCGGAAGCAGCGGGTCAGTGCGAGTTCCCCTGACTTATCTGCTACACGACGGCATTAAGGTCAACCCCGTCAACACGCCCGGATACACCGATTTTGTGGGTGAGATACGAGCCGTAGATTGCGCGTTGTTTGTCATCGCGGCAAGCCAGGGCGTCGACGAACCAACCAAGTCGCTCTGGCGGAAATGCAGCCAGGTCGGGATGCCCCCACGCCGTAGCAATAATTAAGCTCGACCACGCCTAAGTGAATTATCAGGAGCCAATTTCTGGCTTACACAACACGTTCATGGGAAGGATTTTTACGGCTTTACCTGCCTACCGAAGACAACCTGATCGGATTGTTGTCACAGACCTGCTATCGGTACACCGACGGCCCAGAGCAACGCACGCCCTCGACCCGTCGGATTCCTATCGAATCGAGCAAGCGCGACACCCTGATTGAAGGAATCATCGAGGATCCGAGGATGCGTCGATGATGGAACATCCAACGCCAAAGATCTTCACACCGAAGGGCTTTCCACACGCCTAGCTGACTTGTGACGCTAACGCGTAGTTACTTGCAGAGGAGGTGAAGACGACGTCAGACCCCTACGGTCGGCAGCCTCGGCCTGCTACAGGCGTTCTCCGGGACTATCAATCCTGACACGACGGTTCACGTTTCGGGCCATTTTGCTATGATTTTCAGATAGACAATGGCGCGACAGCATCTGCGCAGAGTTACCATGACGAGGATGGACGTATTGGGGTCCTTGCATTCCCACTCAGCGGGTAGCTCTCTACACCGCTCGCGGTGGTAGCGGGCTTAATCGGCAACTGGGCTGAGCCGAAACCGGCTACACATTCTCGGACAAATCCGAGCCCTTGGTACTGAAATCCTGGAAAATTCCTGAACCACTGATGCCGGGCGTCATTCAAGCGCACGCCAAGACCGACGAAGATAAGCTGTCGGTCGGGCTGGGGTGGTTGGATGCCTAAAATCCAACACTGCGTATCGAGTAAAATCGGGATACACACCAGATCGTGTTGTGATGCAGGAGCGAAGAACTCATCGGGTCGTGCTCGATATGCTGGACAACAGGTCGGAAGCGACCACGGACACGATGAAAGTCCTTATCCTGCTGAGGGACACCTTCAACGGCAAAGCGAAAGGCCATAGCCACCATATCAAGCAATCCGGTGGCTACGGCCAGAACAGAGTGTGCGATTCGAATTAGAGTCGCTGCCAGAATGCTCCGGGTTTGAGTTACTCGATAAAAGGTGGTAAGCGAGACAGTGCTGCGGCAACTCATCCTCAGCGTGAAAAAAGGGGGGTACAAGCCAGCTACCCGGTATTCGATGTCCGGATAACACTGCTCGACGGCAAAGTCCACAGCGTCGACTCTTTGGACTTCACATTCCAGAAGGTGGGTGCGATGGCCTTACTGAAAACGGCAGCTGCGACGAAGGTGACCTTGCTCGAGCCGATCGACGAGATCTCTGTGCTGGTATCCGATAAGGTCGTAGACGCGGTGATAGGCGACCTGTCGATTTTGTCGCGTCCGGGTTCTCAGCATTGATACCGCCGGTCAGGAACGCACGGTGCTAAAAGCCGAGGTCCCTAAACCGAGTCTGCCCCGGTACACAATCGATTTGCACTCACTCAAACAACGACGTTGTGTTATTCATCCGCTGTGAACCTATGAAGGAATCCGCAACGGCCTGGGTGAATACCACGCATGTTTAGTAAAGCCTTATGTTGACGATTAGCGAACGGCCCGCCCACATACTGCTAAACCATTTCGTCGTCTTGGAAACGCTGACAACGATTTTGGCGATCCGTTGCGCGCTGTGGACGCAACCGACGACGACTGACTGGTTGGTTCTGGTGCTTGCTTTCAGCGCTTAATAACTTGATATCTTGACCCTATTGACCCCGCGCGCGAATCTGATGGATAAAACCCCAGATCGATCCGTCCATCGCCTTGCGGATTCACAAAGAACTCAAACGAAACCTTGATTTACATCCTTGTGCAGCTGGTAGCCGCGTTAGCTTTGCTAGCCGCTGTTGATAGAGGTCGGAAAACAGTGAAATTCACTTTGCACGAGACTGATCGGAGTGCTGGTGATCGCCGACGCTGTAGCCACCACTGGTCCAGACTATCGCATCGGCGATTCCGGGGCGTTGGTCGCGGGGGAAACGTGGCCTCGAACGTAACAGGTCCTAACATCTTCATCATTCACTCCCGATGGGCGAACTGTGCGGCCACAGCGCGGCGGTCGAGTGAACCTTTAGCGGTGTGTGGAAACGCGACCGCCTCCTGAAAGCTGGTGGGTATTTCGAAGGCCGCCAACCGATCACGGCAGAACACCGCAAGCTCCGCTGGGGTCGGCGCTCTGGCGAGATCTTCTCGCCAGAGCAGTTTATGAGTTCCTTGATCCGGCCACGGATCCTCAGGTCACCGGTCACTGACAGTGACCCCAAATCACCGGTACGCAGCCATCCGTGGGTGAAGTTCGCGGCGGTTATCGCCGGATCACCCAGATACCCGTGAACCACTGTGGGGCCACGCAACCAAATCTCCCCTAAGGTATCCGGGGGGAGGGGCTGGCCGTCGGAATCGACGATGCGGATCTGGACGCCAGTAGATTGACCTACGAGACCGTTTGGTGAACTAGGACTTTCGCTTTGGTTCGAACCACTCTATACCCGTAGTTGTCACCTGGTGAGTGGCCTCGGTCATGCCGAAAGCACATACCACCGGCGCCGAGAACTCTTCACACAGCGCTTGTGCCGTTTCCTGGGTAAGAGACGCGCTGCAACTGCGGATAAAGCGGAGTTTAGCGCGTTTACTCCCGAAAAATTGAGTAGAAGCGAACCTCAACAAGATCCGGTGAATCGTCGGCACCGCGGTGTACCAAGTGGCCGCAACGGCGTCGAGGTCGTCCCAGAATGTGTGCGCCGAGAACCGCGTGCGAGCAGGGAGTAACACCACACCCCCAGATGCCAGAGTCGACAGCAACGCAGCAATAAGCCCGTGACCGTGGTATAGCGGCATCACCACGACGGGCGCATCCTGCGGGCCGAGTTGGTACGCGGCAATGATAGCGTGAACGGAGCTGGCGGCATTCTCGTCTGTCCACAGAACCATCTTCGGCAAACCCGTAGTTCCTCCGGTGAACATGATCATGGCGTCGTCGTTCCGGAGCCCGCGAGGCGTTGAAGTGACCGGATGCAGCGGCGCAGTGTCGTCCAAGTGGACCGACAAGCTGCCTTTCGGAACGCCTGTGGCACGCCCGTAGGAAACTGCGATCGGCCCGTAGCGCATCGTCGCTTCACGCTGGTCGCTAGCGTCCTTAGGGGCAAGATTATACCACCAGTGTCAATCGCGGGCCCGCTGCTTGGCTCCGGATACATTGCTCGTTGACGGGTAGAGCCGGATCTAACGGAACCACAATCAGGCCGGTTCGCTACGCCGCTAGGAGGCCGACAACGAATTCGATGTTGTTAACCGCGCACAACCCTACCCGATCCCCAGGAAACAGGCCACCCTGCGCCAGCTGGACGGCCAAATCATCGACCAATCGGAACATATCTCGGTAGCTCACCGCTATGCGACCGTCGGTCACGACAAGCGCTGGCGCATCTGGATTCCGAATAGCCGCCGCCTCGACCAAGCTGGCGATAAGCGGGCTTTCGAATTGGCCAGTTAGCCTCGCACCGAGCTGTTCAACTGGAGCTTCGCTGCTGGTGATCGACTCTGATTTCATCGCCGCGCACCTTACGCCTTCTTCGATATTGAACGGCGCTTCTCTTCAGAAAACCATGCCGAGCAGTTTGTCATGCGTCCAATACTCATCCGCTAATGTTTAATAACACATACTATTGAAGTAATATAAGGCGCCGACTAACAGGTAAAGAGTCCGCCGATAGACGACGTGAATCGCCGCACAGCGGCTTAGTCTTGGACAACGGCGGTCGGGTTCGTAATCAGTGCGATTACACAAGTCGCTGCGGATCGCCTACAGACCGCCTAAACGCACACGATGTAATCTGCTCTACATGCCCCTCCTGGCAGCGAAGCGGCAGCAAGGTCGGAAAGCGCGCGGTTGTCCGCGTTGTGGATGCACTCAAGGTCAACGGCATCAAAACAATCCACAGGGTCGCTGGTATCCCGATCATCGACTTCGTGCGTATCGCGCAGGTGTCTGAAATCCGCTATATCAACTTCCGGCAGCAGACCTCCGCCGGCTACACCGCTGCCGCTGCTGGATTCCTCGCCCAACACCCTTGTGTGTCTAACGGTGTCGGCACTCGGCTTTCTCAACGGCCTAGTTGCCTGGGCAAACGCCACGATGAAGTGCTTTCCGATGACTCAGACCTAGGGGTACAAGCGATCAAGCGCTGGCGGATCTGCAGTAAGAAGATTACGATGAGCTCGACCAACTCAACGCTGCAAAGCTTTTCGCGAACGCGACATCCCAGATTAACCAAGTTTAAGACATTGAGAGCGGCGTGGCGCGCACCATTCACGTTGCAGTCTCGGGATTCCCGGGCACCGTCTACCGCGATATCCTCGGTGATGTGCTGGTCCGAGCCATGGCGGCCTCGGCCACATCCGACACAATTTACAATTCGTCGATTTCGCGCCCCGCCAACTGACGGCAGCGGAGGCTGTCTATCGCGCACTGAACATGTTGGCAACAGGGACAACTGTATTAATTATAATCGGCTTATCCAGAAGCAGACAACATGATTCAGGCCATGTCGAAGGTCTCCTGGGCAAACGTCCACGTGGATGTTTACGACCAAAGGGCTATTGCCCAACTAACACCCGAATTCCGCTACCGCCGTGCGTTTGCTGGCCATCTATATGCAGGTGCAGTATCGTCGGGTCGACGCCCACCCAAACTGGCTTATCGGCTATGGTGAATTACCGCAGTGGTAGACTGATGCTAAGAATTATTTTTATTCAGGTCGATATTAAGGCGGCGGAGTTTGCCAGTAAACGGCGCCGAGATCAGCCGACGGCTGGTCGACGATTCTCGTCCAATGCATTTCTATAACACACTGGGAGTTATCCGCGAGATGCTGCACGAAACCCTGAATTATCTATGTGGTCGACGCAGGAGCCCATATACTCACCCTGGCCCGCAATGTCCTTAAGATGGAGGAGCCCCAGCACCGACTGGACACAGGAACCTGGGACGTGACAGGTATCAGTATGGGCTACGCCATCGCCGCCGCAGTTACCGAAATCATGCTCAGCAATGATGCCTGCCACCGCGGGGCGGTCCCCGCAATAAATCTAAAACACCGATTCGACTAAACGCGAGCAGCATAACTTAATCGAAAAAGCCTTCAGTAACAGAGTATACAACATCATAACACTTTCCTAGCTGCGGTCGGCTCTAACCGAAGCGATCACATCGAACAGACTTATAAATCGTTGACTGCGAGCCCCCGACCGTGGGGGGTGAAAAACGGACGCCTGGCGCACCTCAATCCCACGAGCGCCGCAATACCGGTCAACGTCGACGAGTGATTCCTGCTAACTGAGCTTCAAAAAACTCGTTCAACGCAAGTTGCTTCGCAGATGCGACGAGCGCACGGGCTACCGGAGAACCGGGCCCTGCGGAGTTGGTAGCGAGCGCAACGTCGGCCTTCAGAACCGGGTCAACCATTTCTACCGCGCGGATCTCTGAGCCTATCGGCGTCGTCCACAGCCAGGTATGTGGAACGATGCACGCCCAGTTTCCGGTGGCTACCTGGGCGAATAACGAAGCGACAGAGTCGGTTTCGACTTGCGGGGTAGCGGTTATCGCGTGACCAGCAAAGGCCCTATCAATCAGCTGGCGGTCCCGCATGTCGGGTGTGAGTAAAGCCAGCGGCAACTGCGAGGCGTCCGGCCATGCCAACACCGACGCCCCAGGCGGCAACATATCCGCCGGTGATACCAACACGTAGTGTTCATGGTAAAGTGGAACCAGGTCTACGTCGTGAGTGTCGTCGGGAGCAGAGTGTACGATAACGGCATCGAGCTCAAAATCGCCCAGCCGCCGGTGCAGCTCAGTGACAGGTAATCGGGAAGAGATTTGCACCTTTATCAATGGATGCTCCGAACAAAAGGCCGAAAGCACCAGGGACGCCGTCGTCGAAGCAGTAGGCACCGTGCCTAGTCGAAGCGTCCCAGTGATCCCGGACCGTACTGCGTACACCTCGGCCTTGAGTGCATCGTGTTCGGCGAGAATACGTTTGGCCCACACGACTAGGCGCTCCCCTTCGGGCGTCAGGCCCTCAAAGCTGTGGCCCCGGTTAATCAGTGTGACGTTAAGCTCGCGCTCAAGTTTGGCGATCGCGGATGAGAGAGCGGGTTGCGAAACGTAACACCTCTCGGCAGCTCTGGCGAAATGCCGCTCCTGGGCTACCGCGACGAAGTACTCCAGTTGACGGAAGAGCACCCTTACCTCCTCCCTTTGGGTACCAATCTCGCTGAGGCTAACGCGTCGGCTATCAGCCCAGCCAACCTACCCACTCGAAGCAACCACAAATAGATCTACTGACAGCTAGGCGGTTAGTTTGGTATCAGCGGACAGGTGGCGATGTTGAAAACTACGAATACTTATTCTTGTTGCTATTTTCACCATACGGAGGTCAACGTCTGCCAAGTTTAGAGTGCTGCGACTTGTTGCAGGCCACCGGCCATAAGAAAAAACTTGTGTCCCAGTTCAACAACATTGAGCAATGAACCGGGATTGCTTGGTGCGCCAATCCGCGCAATGTGCGCACCAACCGCTCCTCATGCTGGGACAGCAAGCAAGAGGCTCCCCGAGCAAATGATCAACGTTTGCTAAAACCTGTACTGGGTAGATGGCAACTAACTAGAGTAACGTTGCGTTGACCGCACCATCTCGAAGGGCGGACACCATGCATCAAGCGGTTCGTTATCTACTGGTTATGGCCGCCATCACCCTGATGGCGGTGGCACGATCAGACAACCCTAGCGTGGCCGCTACCCCTGCACTAAAGCCGACCCCTGGGGTTGCTTTGGTGTTGCCTACTAACGGCGCGGTGGTGGGTGTGGCTCATATGGTGGTGGCGTTCACCGCGCCAGTGACGGACCGTTTCGCTGCCGAGCGATCGATTCGAATCACCTCGCCGACCAACATGACCGGCAACTTCGAGTGGCTCGATAGCAATATCGTGCAGTGGATTCCAACCAAGTACTGGCCCGCCTACACTCATGTATCGGTAGAGGTTCAGGAGCTGACGACGGGCTTCGAAACTGGTGACACGTTGCTCGGCGTTGCCAACCTGTCCACGCACACCTTCACCGTAAGCAGAAACGGAGAGGTACTCCGTACCATGCCGGCGTCCATGGGTAAGCCCACCCGTCCGACACCGATCGGTACGTTCACCGCATTGTCTAAGGAGCGAACCGTCGTGATGGACTCACGAACCATCGGTATTCCGCTAAGTTCTCCCGAAGGGTATTTGATCACCGCGTACTACGCAGTTCGCGTTACCTGGAGCGGCGTCTACGTGCACTCAGCCCCATGGTCGGTGAACTCACAGGGCCACACCAACGTAAGTCATGGGTGTATAAACCTAAGCCCAGACGACGCCTCATGGTATTTTAACATCGTTAACGTCGGTGACCCTATCGAAGTGGTGGCCTAACTCGAGACAACTGCGGTGTCGCTATGCGAGACACACAACTTGTGCGGACTACCGGGCGCAGGCGCGTTAGCCGTTCGACTTCATAACCGAAATAGTCACCTCACAGGTTGCAAAGGTGTACGGCGACTAGCGGTCCGACGACGTGATGAACTCACACGATGACGGGCTCTTCCCGGAGGTGTTCGTGGACTGGCTACTCGAACCTGGCCACGACATCCAACGGATCGATGATTATGACCAATAGCTAAGACTTTTCGAAGCCGCTATGCTGACTTTGTTTTACAAACAGAGTCAGCAGTCAGCCCTTTAATCGCTTATCGTAATCCGGGGCAGACGAACGATGTTATGCGAAAACAGTCCAGACAGTCAAAATGAGTGCGTATAAAATATATTTCGCATCCATCGCCGTATTTGATCGAACAAGTACGTTACAGATCTGCGGTTACTTGACCTGGTTTAACCCGCAATCATGCGGGCAGCGCAGTACTTGCGTGGCCGCTAGCTTACCGAAGAAAATCCGACATTCGGATCTAAATCTAAAACGTGCAGCAGTTGGGTAAGTCGTTGAATTGGTCGGCGATCCACAACAGCAGCGGAATGACGGATGCGACCACCGCGCCGTCAGCACGTGGTTGATTGAAGTCTTGTCCTGGAACCGCGGCTCCTCGTTGGTCTAGAACTGGACATCCGCGCCCTGCTTGCACCAAGCATGTCCGAGTAGGGTTGGGGTGCGTACACAGTACCAGCGGATCGTACTAATTGCTGGCTATGAATACCGGGAAATTTTTGACTTATAGTGTCCGATCAACTATATATCGAACAACTTCTTGAACGGCTCTTAATTGACAAGTTTGTCCATATCGTCGATGAAATATCTCGGAGATTCCGTAACTGGAATTTGAGCCGCTTTTCGCCGATGCATTGGTGGAAGATCTTGACCAGTAAATCTTCACCGTGCAGAGCCAACAACGCATGAATCGCAGCTGCCAATTTCGGGTAGTTATAAATGACCTCATGGAGCAAAACCTGCCGCGCCGAACAAGGCGTTGTCGTCGACATAGTGCAGGATTTCTGACCATGTTGGCGGACGATACCCAAGAACGGGCACCCACTACATTTCGACCCGGGTAGGCTGACGCAAGTGCGTCCGTTGAGGCCAGCCTTGGCTGTAGCCGAGTCCTCATAGTCGGTCATGACCATGAAGACCCGCGAACTACCAGCGTGGCTACGAACGAATTTTTCGTAGTTAACCATGCAGTATAACCACGGTAACCAGTGTATGCCCTGGCTGAACAGTCGTGACAGCACGCAGTGGTACCCTAACCCTTGATGCTAGGGCCTTAGTCGAGCAGCGAGGATGACCCTTTTCCGGGGCCAGGGATTATCCGGGTCGAAGTGCGGGCCGGTTTATCGGCGACCAGCCGACCGCGAGGGTTGGTGTTGCGGTGGCCGGCAGTACTGCATGACATCGGCAAGATGTCCAGACGGCCCGAGGACTAGCCCCATTGGCTCGGTGCGGATCAGATCGGCCGGGCTGACCGGGCGACAACAGGTCGTGTGGTGTGTAAGACTCCTCGAAACTGATTTCGATAGCTCTTGAAATAAAAATGGTCTTCTGTGTGTCCCGGCGGACAATACTTCATTAAAACTATGATAACACAAATTAAGCCAAATGCGGTTGCGGAAAATTGGCCTTAAGTTACCCGAAGCATGGTCGGAAGACTACCGAGGCCATCAACCCCTAACGAACGGAGCCGGGTAGGAAAAACCGCAGCTAACTGGGCAATCCATTCTTTCATCACGGCAGCTTGCTGCCGCCGATATGGGTTACAACGCCTTGGACTGATCGGATGGTCGGGCGCGCTGTCGAATTTAAGATTAACGAACACTTTGCCCGCGATAAATAGCAACAGCGGCTGGCGGCGAATTGCTGGTGCAGACCGAGCGATTACCATTGGTAGTCCGTTACTACGAAAAGTTGGCAGGAACACAAGGGGACGGCAAACATGGCCACACAGGCCCATAGTCGGCAGGTGCTTCACCACCTATGGTGTTGTGCAGCAACGCATAAACTCTGATTCACAGGTAAGGAGCTCGAGATGACGGCCGTTGTGGCGCGTGCTGGGCGGTTCGACCGTTACGGAGGCCTTAGCTTGTTATACCTAGCGGACATCTGTATGCCGGCTCCTCGGCTTGGCGAGTTAGTAGCCGAAAGTAACACAGACGGCATCAACCCCGGAGCAGAAGCCAGCAGTGTTAGCGCGGTGCATGAGATCTTCCCCGTCGAGTTTGCGTTCAGTGAGGGCAAGCGACCTTGCCAGCGTAGTAACCGCCGAGTTGCCTGACGTCACCTAGTTCTTCGTCGGCGACGAGGTCCCGGGTGCAGCTTCAGCTGCCCCAGCCACGCCACTCGCACCGGTGTTCCATTGGGGCAGTTTGATCTCGCAACATCCCTTAATTGAGTTGGAAGGTAGCTGGTTAACTGTATGTTGTCGGGGGCGACGTTGGCAGCCTTGTCGTGCAGTTGTTGGTCCTGCTCAAGGCGCGAGTGCTTGACATTGTAGGGCTGAGCAACGCCGACTGGGTGCGCTCGTATGGCGTCATCCGGATCGCCTACGGAAACGTTTCCAGGGGCTGGCCAAATCGACTGCGGAAGACGGTGCCGAACGGAATCGACGCGTTAATCGACTTGTATATCCTACCTACGTTCAGCTCGCCGTGGATCTTAACGTAGCTCTGGAATGGGTCGGCAACCACCGTCTTGTACAGAGTGACGTCTCAAACTGCCCAGCACGCTAGCCGATACCGAACTGGCCAACTTTAACCACAACCAACACACAGGCCAGCACCAAATAACCGCGTAGCATCAACAGCCCTGCCCGACGCGCAGGTGACATGACGGGCCGATCCAGGGTTGCTAAGACGGGCATGGTCCAGTTTGCGCGACGCTCGTCACACAAGGCCCTTCTTTCAGCACGCGTCAGTTTAGCCAGCGCATCGAACTGCGCTTGCTCAGAAACCGATCGACTAGGCTGCTGCACGATGCCCGCCGCGTCGCGTCGCTCAGCTAACCAACCGACCGCAACGACAGCGGCCGCCCCGACAACGCCAAGCACGGCGGCGGCACCCAAGCCACCCACCATCGTCGCTGTCGATAAGTTGGGGAAGAATGTCACCACGGTCAACATCAGCGACAACACCACCAGCGACCACACGATCATCCACGCAAGAACATTCTGGCGTGCGGTGTTCACCCACGGACCCAGCACTGGGCGGTCATTGCACAGCAGCACCAAAAACACAGTTGCCGAAGGTAGCAACACTCCAGCGAGCGCCTGCACACCTTGGGTGATGAGACCGAGGATGTGATCAGGGCTAAACGCTACCACAGCAGATATTCCAAGAAGCGCTGTGTAACTAGCATAAAACAATGGGGCTTCGGTAATTTTCCAATGCAGCGAATGCGGCTTGCCCAGAGCGTCGCCAAGTGCATAGGTAGTGGCGAGCCCAACGACATTTGCACCGATCAACGACGCATCCAACAAGATGATCGCAAACAATACACCGATCGGATGCCCGACGTGGCTGGACAGGTGGTACGCCACCGCTCCCGCATCAGTGAAGTTGCCAGCGTCAGCCGTACCTGCGAGCCCGAAAGCGGTTGCCGACATCAGGGCGATAGCCCCCGCCACAGCGCCAATGATACCGATAACCAAATCAGCTCGGCCATAGTGCATCCAGCGCGGCGTGATGCGTTTGTCAACCACATTGGACTGTTGAAAAAACAATTGCCAAGGCGCCACCGTGGTGCCCACAATCGCTATGATGACCAGCAACACAACGGAGGTCGGGGAGTCCGGCTTGCCGGGTAATGACGGCATGAGTCCGTGCAGGCTCGGACCTAGAGCAGGATGCACCGACAACACCAGCGGAATGACAGCGACATTTACCGAAATCAGCATGAACATCACTTGCTCCCAACGACGGAATGAGCCGCCAGCGACCACCGCGAACAACAGCACTGCGGCAGCGGGTATAGCGATCGACTTCGGGCAACCCAAAAAGCCGAGCGCCAATGACACACCGATGAATTCGGTGACGATTGTCAACGCGTTGAGTATCAACAGGTCACCAACGCTGAAAGCACCCCAAAACTTACCGAACCGCTCGAAAATCAGCCGCGCATGTCCAACCCTGGTGACCGCACCCAACCGGAGCACCATCTCCTGGTTGACATATAGAACCGGGACCATCAGCACCAACGTCCACAACAAATTCATCCCGTACTTCTGTCCGGCCTGTGCGTAGGTAGCGACACCACCAGCATCGTTGTCACCAATCATCGCAATCAGTCCCGGACCTGTGATGACCATCATCAATCGAAGTTGTTGCCAACGACTGCGGCCCGCATGAGTGACGTCCCGCCCTATGCGGCCAAACGCGCCAACGATGTCACCAACGTGCGCGGAATCCAACACCGATGAGCCGGATGTGTCGGGTGTTACCCTCGGTGTAGCACAGTTTTTGACACACATAATACCGTCACCGGTGGTAGGCGGAACCGCTACGACATTGATTGCATCAGTAGAGATGGAAGGCATTGGATTCTCGCTATCTCGACGGGCTCGTGCTCAAACAGGTGGGCGACAAGGCACGCTAAACAGGGGAAATCGCCCGACGCCGGGTGGGTTATAGCAGGACAGACCAGAGTGGTTCTCCGTACTGACCGACGGATAACCGCCTAGCTAGCCGGCTATATATCGAAATAGGCATTCGCAACAGACACCGGTCGGCCGGCTCCTGTGAGCCCAGAAGGAGCAGGGTTCCCCGACTTTTGGTTCGCTGCTGCCACGCACGCAACACTGACCATCCGGTAACCCTCGTGGCATAGATAACACGTTGGGCGCCAAAAAGATCATAATCGTTCTCCTACCAGGAACCCAATCGGCAGGTGGCATTCAAAATGTCATACACAATGGCTTTCACAACATCGAGACGCATTTGGGCATGCGCTACAAACGCCACATAGCGATAGAGGCACACGGAACGTCCGAGAAAGCTCAGGCAGCAGAAAGAACACCGGAACTGGATCGGGACAAGACAATTTTTTTCACACACGGACTGTCACTCGGACTCATCTCGCCCCCACCTCCTCACGGCCGGGACACACGCGGTGTCGGCTATAGTCACCTGTACGGAAGAGGCAAAAACATTCAGCAGCAAACCGCCAAACGCACCCCCCTCTCGTCGGAGCTTCGGCACTGCACGGCGTATCTGAACCAACGTCCAGAAGCCACTTGAACCCAAACCCTTGGATATAGCCCTGACCTGATCCTTCTCTCGAAGTTTCGAGGGTCTATGGCCTGGATCCATGCAGAAACCTCACCCACCGAGGTGCTTGCATTCTCATACTTACACCCGACACCTGGTGCTCGTCAAACGCCTTAGTAAAGAACCCTAACAAGCTTAGATTGGCATTTATGGCCAGCTGCACGCTTCCAGCGTTTGGTAGAGACCGCCAAATAAAATATCCAGCTAGGGTCGCGGCAGCGCTCAAACCAAATGTATGACGAGGAGAAAAGCGAGACGTCGCTGTTACGCTAGTAAGATGGACGAGTTCGAGCAGATGTAGTCGACAAATGCACAAAAACGCGCCGATGCGCTGCGTGACTTCCGTACATACCAGTATACTCCGAATTCGACCACCGTCATACACATCGCGGTGGCAATACAGCTCACAAAGACAGCGGCGATTAGTCCATTCAGGTTGCGCTTAGCGCCACCAAGATCGCTGCTGCGAAAAAGCTCAGCAAGACCAGATAAACTACCTGATCACATGTCTAAAAGAAGGCGAGCTTTCGACGCTTGTAAATATCAACAGAACAGTCGATTTCGTTTGATCGACAGTTACGAAGAAGCACTATCTACCGTAAAACTGCTCAAAACGCAGCTTTCGGTGGGCGAACTGGGCGTAACTGACAACAGTAACATGCCTGATAACCAGCCACACCTCAATTACACATGTAATCCAGACAATAGCTACATCAGTGTCGATTGCTCCGGCTAAATTCCAGAAGCATAAAACTAAGTGGGTGCGGCAGTAATTAAAGACTACCGCAAAAATTCTTCTAGCCACGGTGTCAACCATTTAACGCCTTCCGGAGTGAGGTGGACACCGTCGCTACGCACCTTAATTCCGTCGACCTTAGCGGTGTAAAAACCGTCCGGACATAGCTTTTTGTTCAGATCGAGGATCTGTACGTTCGAATGTTGACTAACTGTATTACGCAACATGGTGTTCCACTGGTTAACTCGATCCGGCTGATCCTCTGGATACAACTGACCATCGGGCTTTTCGCCGCCGCGGCTGTAAGGCACCGTGGCAACGACAACTCGAACACCAGAAGAGCCCAGGATATTCAATGCTTGCTGTAACTCCGCATGGAGATAAGCATCGAAGGTTGGATCGCCGATGTGGGTCCATTTTCCTTCGTTAACTCGGTCTACCGTCTCCCAGCGACCTATAATCAGCAGAGCGACGTTTGGACGGTCTTTGTTGATCTGCGTCGACCACCTGATAGGCCAGTTATCACATTCTGGTCGCTGCTCCAGGATTTGGCCAAAATACTGATATGGTGTACCACGCACCAAACTGCAGCCGATGACGGTGTGGTCGATAAAGGCGAATCCAGGCGTCGGCGGAAGATAGTGCATCCAGGTCCACCCGATCGAATCACCAAATACCGCAACGGTAAACGGCTGGCTGGGGTCTCGCGTACCCGGAAGTTTTCCTCTCGGCGGGGACGGTGATACGGCCGCTACCGCCGACACTCCTGGCGGCAGAGCAATCTCACGCAAACCCGTTCCGGTTCCCACCGGAACCACCCACATCGTCGCTGCGGCGGCACTAGCGACAGTGGCCGCAGCCAAAGGCAATAACGGCGCTCGTACCGGTCGCCAGTGGCGGATGGGTTGTTCGATCAACCACCAGGATGTTGCAGCCACGGCCACTGTCGCAGCGCACCGAGAGGCAAACAGTGGGACTCCAGACCAGCCGGTGCGCTCGCCGTTGAGCGCTAGGAAGATCGGCCAGTGCCACAAGTAAATGCCGTACGAAATGGTGCCCAGCCACACCAGCGGGCGTAATGCAAGGAGGCGGGCCACTGTTCCACGCTGCTCCAATGCCACCGGCACGATCACGACGACGGCCGCAATTGCGACTCCGATCAGCAGGCCGTGGCGGAAGTCAGCGACCCCTCCCGTTGCATAGTGTGTAGCCGCCGCCAACCCTGCCAGACCGAGAACCGGTAGGAACCGAGCGATCAGCCGCCCCCACCGAGTCCTAATCAGGCACCAACCACGGTTTAGCGACGGCCAATCCCGAACCAGCAGAGCCGACGCCGCGGCGCCAACCAGCAACGCTTGCACACGGGTATCGGTGCCGAAATAAATGCGGTCGCGCGTAGCGTCGCAAACAAGAGCGATGGCGAGTGTGGAGGAAGCTAAAGTTCCCAATGAAGCTAGGACAAAAACAGCCAACCGAATGGCACCGAGGGTCGCGTAGCTGCGACGCCGCCTAGCCCTAGCGGCCAACAGTAAAGTTACCGCGATCAACAGCAGAGGCCAAACAAGATAGAACTGCTCCTCCACCCCGAGCGACCAGGTATGCTGCAGCGGCGAGGAAGGCGCACCTTGCGTGAAATAGTCGGCCTTATGGACCACGAAGCGCCAATTCGCTACCCACAAAAACGCTGCGATCGAATCGTTCCGTAAGTTGGTTAGCGCTTGGTACGGAAGAAGTTCGCGGGCAACGCCTACAGTGAACACCATCAACACCAAAGCTGGCAGTAGCCGGCACGCACGCCGAATCCAGAAGCTGATTAGGTCAACACGCCCCGTGTGTCTCAGCTCGTCAAGCAGCAACGACGTGATCAGAAATCCACTGAGGACAAAAAAGAGGTCGACTCCGATGAATCCGCCTCTCAGACCGGGGACGCCGCCGTGCTGAGTGAGCACCAACGCAACCGCTATCGCACGAAGACCATCCAGCGCCGGAATGCCATTACGCCGCCCGGGTTGGTCCCAAATCGTCAGCCGACCAACACGGCGCACAGGAACAACCCATCGAGGCCGCTCAGCAAAACAAGCCGACACGGGATGAATCCCTCCCTGCTCAGTGTTCGCGGTTAGCGGCCCTGACCACCAAGGCGTCCTGCTCCATAGTTGCTGCCGATACGTCGCTGCTCCTCCTGTTGATCCCCGCAAGCTTAGATGCGGCACAAACCAGATACCGGCTAAGACACACCACGGTTTTCCTATGCCGGGCTTCCTATCTGGTCTGGAGCCCTGTTGTCTAGGCCGGCCCGATTTACATCAGCACCAACCGACCTGTGGTCTTCGTCCATTTCTGCGGTACTGGCGTCAAAATCGCTACGGCCAGCAACGCATACACCCGTGTCGATCGGGTACTCCTGCTGCTCGAGCGTGGCGTACAGACCGCTGGCGTCCGAACACTCATACGTTAAGCACGTCATGTCGTTCAACGACTTGTTGGCGTTTGCAATCGGATTGCGATCGCGATCATCGACACTGAGCGGGTGGCTGCACCAAATAACAGACGAAGTGCAATGACTCAGCGTACTAGGCTTCCGTTCGACGGAGGGCGTAAAGCCTTCCTTTGTCACTGCTCGATGCACTTCTCGGTGTTAACCGAGAACACCCGTTCGCCACCCTATTCGTGCTCCGGCGATACTTATTCCTCCAGAGCGAGCAACTGGCCGCAATGTCGAGTACGGAACACCAGGTCCTGCAAGTGCAATGGATCTACACGACGTCTGCCAGGCAAGTAGCCCAGATTACGATCAACGCCCTCTCTGCCTCTCGTATCCGTTGCTCCATGATCCTGCTACAGATACTTAACCAATTGAGTGCCGGCGACAGCGAGGATTCAATGAATATTGACAGAAAACTGATCGGAGTACTATGGGTTGTTGGTGCGATCAACTGCACCACCGATGTCTACGCCCACTGCTAGTGAATTCATGGCGCGCTGGTCGATTCGCTACGCGAGGCCGAACAGCGCACGCCCCGTGATGTGGTGTTGATCGATGGCGATAGACGGCTTAACGGCCGAAGTCTCTGCCAGTCGGCAACGACGCTGGCACATCCCCGTGGGCGTGGTGATGTCGTTCATGTTGCCTAACTGGCACGAATCCGCAGTAATCTATTTGGCGTCAACGCGGGCGGGAACAGTTGCCGAGCCATTTTACCGCAAAACAAGATCTTATAATGCATTTCATCCGCGAATACTCCGACAGCCGGATGGTCTTTGTCCCAGCGTGGTTCGGCAGTCATGACTACACCACTCTTGTTAGAGTTGGGTGGCAGCCCAGCTACCATCACAACTGTGCTGTTGTACTGGTACGCCGTGATCACGGCGCGGGTCACATCCCGTTCATGTCGTTGCTTGCTCAGCATACAGTTACCAGAACAATTACCGAAGCTGAACCCCGGCGGAACGTTCGATGGTGGCCGGATCTCCGACTTCCCGATCAAGCTCTTCGCGTAGGCTGGTGCTTCTGTATCGACGTCGTTAATCCCTAGGGCAACAGCGTATCTCGAGTCAACGGTAGTAACGCGCATGTATGGTTCTACAGAAGCTCCAGTCACGACGACCGGAGCACCGAGACTCTGCGCTTATGCTGCAAACACCGATGGCCGCTGCGGTCGGGCCAGTGATCAGCTAGTCTCCTGGTAGATTCATGTGCCTAGACCGCAAATGCTGTTCGGTTACCAGTAACCAGAAGACGAAGCCGAGTCCTTCGACAGTGAGAGCTCTTCCGCACCGGAGATCCAACAAAGTCCTCTTCGGAACACTTAAGTGACTGTTCAGCTTTGGGTGGGGTAGTTGTGGCCGGCTGTTGGTGTCGAAGCAGTCCGCACTTGGCCGATGAGGCTGCCGTTGATGGCTGTGATGGTGAGGATCCACGATGTCTGTGATGGGCATGTGGGTTGGAATATCGGGTGTGTGGATCGAATCCACCTCAACAGTGATGTGCCACATCTGTAGATGAGCGGGCAGGTGATGGCGTTGCTAACCCAGCATCTGGGGCAATCCGATCCTTTCGCATGCGGTTCTGGAAAAGATTGGTATTAGGTTTCACCGGGAGGTAGCATCATTCGCTGAAGACCGTTAATCCTGGTGGTGTGTTTCGCCAGGAATAACCGCAAGATCGACGTGATGTACGCCCGTATTTGGCTGGGCAGGCCGTAGCTGGAGGCGCCGGTAAGGCTGCGATCGAAATGGTCCAGAAGTCGCCTGTTTTACACCGCGACAAACACATCGGGAGTGTAGTTTCTCTTCACCGTATTTCAGCGACGGGTAACGTGTTTTTACTTCTATCTATCTATGTTTGGGACGTTGATTTCGAGCCGGCATCGTCAAGTTCTTCTGTGCCTATTTTCCATATCCAATGAAGATGTAGCTCAACGGGCATGAGCGGACCCAACGGCAGGCGAGCAAAAGCGGTATAGGACTCACCAAATTGTCCAACGAGTTGACTACAATCATCGATCCGTTCGCGCTGCAGGCAATTTGCGATCGGTTGGGTCCAGATGCGATCCAGATGTTCGCCCAACACTAGTGGTCGATGTTGCCGTTGACAGAGCACGGCCGTGGAGGCTATTGGCGGGGGCTATTGATGCGCCGAGTCGAAACCTCACACCCTGGTGGTCAATGTTCCCCGCCGAGCTTGGGGTTCTTCGCGGCCTTGATAGCCGATAACCTCGACATCGGTCGACTGGAAGTGATAAAAATTAAGCTTCAAACGCGGCTAACGCTGTGGAGCAAAGGTGGGTGAGTGACAAAAAAGTATTCACATAGTCACTTACAGCACCGAGGTCAACGTCAACGCCTTCTACCGACACTTGCGCGTCAAATCTAGTCAAATCTATTTGAAGGATGGGGCGGTTGCTGGGCATCAAACCGTTATCAACGACCCCGACGATGCGGGCTGCTGGCGGCACCTATGCCATCTCGATGCGTTACAGGTCCGCGCGCGTAGGCCATAGCCGTCCGCTCGATACGGAACCGGTCAACCAGGGCTGTGTCTTTGCGAGTCTAGCCTTTGAACTGGATCACCCACTCTCACCGAGGATGGCAGCACAGCCCCCCGGCTCTGTGGTTCAGCGCCCTATGCACCAGCGTGCTCACCGACACAAGCATCATCAACAAAAGCCAGTGCAGCTCGGGCCTCGGTAAGAACCGCTACCACCTAACTGACGGACTGCGGTTCGCGATCTTCTACACCCCACGCCAGGCTGCTGCGTACGTTGCTCACCGCCAATCATATACCCGCACTACCGCTGTGGCAAATGGGGTGGCACACCATCGACAAGGCTCGACTCCTACCGAACTCAACCCAAAAACTCCAAGGCACTTCTCAACGTTCTAACGACCAAAGTCACTAGCTCGCTGGTGAGTCCCTCGTTGCGCACCGCTCGCGCGAAAGATGTCATTATCCGCAACGGCGAAAACATCTACACCCAAAAAATCGTAATACATCCTGCCCCGCCATCCCAGACATCGCTATCGTAAGCGTGCCTGATGAAAACACCGGGAAGCAAGCATGCGCAGTCGTGGTGATCTACTATCACTCCCGACCCGCCAGCTTGCGCAAGTTCCTAAAGTCCGCAGGTACGGCCCGATTCAAAGTACCCGAACAAGTGATTATTCGGGATGCTATACCGACAAACAACACAGGAAAAGGGCCGAAGCACCAGATTCGAAACAATATCGATATACAGCAGACCAGTTACATGAAAGTAGCGATCGGAACCAGAGCTAACTGTGGGATCGGCTCCGATTGATGCAGGCAAGCTCGCCGAGGTGGGCATGGTGGTGCTTGCGACGGGCCACAGCGCTCCCCGGAGTTCAAGGAATACGCGGCGCTGCGGACCTGCACTATACCGGATCTTGACGCCCGCATGCCTGCGGAAACTAGAACACCGAACCCACTAGGCTGGGCGATGCCCCGGTCGACTCGGACGTCAGTCTCGACGGCAATGGCGGCGCCCAAATCAATCTTGTCAATCTTGTGGGCGAACTAGTCCTCGTCGACGTCACCTCCTCGGCGTTTCCGAGGCATGCTGCGTTGACCACCGAAGCTGCCAACCCAAGCGAACAACCTTCGCCGCCCGGCAAAAAAGTATGCGTAAGACTATGATAACCCCGCTTTCGGGATGCTGAAAAACCTACAGACAACTTAAAATGCCGCCGTCGGTGCGGTTCACAAGTCGAAACACTTTGCTGCGCTGTAGTGATCGCGTCGTCAAGGCGGGCAACGTGACACTGCCCCCTACCACGGCAAACGCGCAAGCCACTGGTGCCTAATACCTTCGAAACGCCGGTAGCTCCAACCACGTAATTCGGGACCAATCCATTCACGTCCATCCCAGCCAGCGCAGCCGGCATCACTACAACCTCGCCATCTTTCTCGATCCGGCACTGTTTACCACGTTCGGTTTGTCGTTAAGCTGGTCAGGCTCCATAACATTGCGCTAAAATAACTAGCACCCTATATAACTAGGCGAAAGCCCAGTGCCCACGCAGTCACTGAAGTTGTTTCATTCGCCTATTGGCCCATTGATGGGGCCTGGCGGTAGATAGGTGAGGTAGACGTTACCGGGATTAGGCACGATAGCGGCGATTGATAGGGTTAGGAATGAACATTCTGCATGTGACCGACCTCGTAGGCAATATGGTCGGCGGCATGGTGCAGGTGGTGCGTGCCGGCACGTATGCTGCAACTGGCACTGTCAAAACGATGCAGATTCTAGCCAGCCCGGTCGTCGAGTTCGCTGGCCCGGTAGTACAGTCGGTGGCTAAATCCACCGGCCGAGCGCGCGGGACAGGCCATGCGCCGAATTCTGCGAACCGAATCGATCCGCCGGTGCGTTGGCACAACGGTGATCGTGTGCACTTTGACTTGGATCCGCTGCTACCGTTCCCCCGCTGGCATGAATATACAGCGATAGTAGAGGAACCGGTTCGTAGTATTCCAGGCGTGGCTAAGGCCCATGTCGAGGGCTCATTGGGCCGGCTAGTGATCGAACTCGACAAGGACGCGGATAGCAACGTTGTCTTGGGCAAAGTGCGTGACGTGGTTATTGCCCTGGCCGCCGACTTAGCATTGGCAGCGGCGGGATCGGCCCCTAAGGTTGCTCCATTTGCTGACCCAGGTAATCCGGTGGCAATTCTGGTGCCGCTAACCGCCGCGGTACTGGACCTTGTCGCGTTGAGTGCCGCAATAACCGGCTGGGTCACCCGACTGCCCGCCGCACCACAAACTACCCGGGCCGCGGCAGCTCTCGTCAATCATCAACCGCGCATGGTGTCACTGCTGGAGTCACGACTGGGTCGGGTGGGCACCGATATTGCACTTAGCGTAATAACAGCGGCGGCTAACGGGCTGACCCAAGCGGTAGGCACACCCCTGCTGGATCTGGCACACCGTGGCCTACAACTCTCCGAGGCGGCGGCTCACCGGCGCGTTTGGCGAGACCGAGAGCCTCAACTGGCCTCACCTAGGCGACCACAAGCGCCGGTGGTCCCCGTGATCTCATCGGCCGAGGAAAAATCGCATGCCTCGCGCTACAAATGGACAGCCGCGGCATCAGGTGAAGCTTCGCATGTCGTGGTCGGCGGATCAATCGACGCAGCAATCGACACCGCAAAAGGGTCGATCAAAGGACCTGTGGAAAGCTATGTTGATTCGGCGGCAAACGGCTCGTTGATTGCCGCGGCGAGTGCGTTACTCGCAGGCGGTGGCACCGAAGACGCGGCCGGCGCGATCTTGGCCGGGGTGCCAAGAGCGGCACATATGGGCGAGCAAGCGTTCGCGGCGACACTGGGCCGCGGGCTAGCCAATGCCGGGCAACTAGTACTCGATCCGGGTGCACTGCGCCGCCTGAACCAGGTGAAGGTGGTCGTCATCGACGGCGCCGCATTACGCGGTGATCACCGCGCGGTGTTGCTTGCCCAGGGAAATGCGCCCGGCTGGGACGACGACCGTGTCTATGAGGTTGCCGACGCACTGCTGCACGGTGAGCGGGCACCCGAGCCCGACCCCGACGAATCGCCGGCCACTGGCGCGCGGCTCAGATGGGTTCCTTTGAAAGAACCGTCAGCAACGCCCGTTCAGGGCCGCGCGCACGCGGACCTGGTGGTTGATGGCGAGTGCGTCGGCGGTGTCGACGTCGGATGGGAGGTCGACCCCTATGCGATCCCACTGCTGCAGACCGCACACCGAACCGGAGCACGCGTCGTCTTGCGTCATGTAGCTGGCACAGAAGATCTCTCCGCCAGTGTCGGCGCGACACATCCGTGCGGTACACCGCTGCTGAAGTTGGTACGTGAGCTGCGCGTCGATCGCGGGCCGGTATTATTGATCACCGCAGTACACCGGGATTTTGCATCGACCGACACACTGGCCGCATTAGCCATCGCCGACGTCGGGGTCGCGCTGGACGATCCCCATGCGGCTACACCGTGGACCGCGGACATCATCACTGGCACTGATCTGGCGGCCGCAGTGCGGATCCTATCGGCGCTGCCTGTGGCCCGGTCGGTCAGTGAATCTTCGGTGCATCTTGCTCAGGGCGGAACTACCCTGGCCGGGCTGCTTCTGATCACCGCGAGCGCTAGCAGCAAATCCGCTAACCCAATTACTTTGTGGCGCTGGTTTAGTCCGGTCAATGCGGCCGCAGCAACCGCATTGGTGACCGGCGTCGTCTCAGCCAGCAAGGTGCTCCGGCTGCCGGATCCCACCCCACAACCGCTGACCGCCTGGCACGCGCTGAACCCCGAGATCGTTTACTCACGACTGGCCGGCGTAGCGCAACCGTTGGCCGTTAAGCATGGTACCCCTGATTGGCGACGTCGTCTCGACGATCTGTCCTACACCCGGACGCTGTCACCGCTACGTAAACCCATAACTCACCTGGCTCGGCTGGCCACCGCGACCCGGCAGGAACTCGCTGACCCGCTGACTCCTATCCTAGCGGTCGGGGCGGCTGCATCAGCGATCGTTGGTAGCAATATCGATGCCCTTTTGGTCGCGGGCGTGATGACGGTCAACGCGATTACCGGCGGCGTGCAACGGTTGCGGGCCGAGGCGGCTGCCGCCGAGTTGTTCGCCGAGCAGGACCAGTTGGTGCGACGTGTCGTTGTCCCGGCAGTGGCAACGACACGTCGTCGATTGGAGGCAGCACAGCACGCCACACGGACAGTCACGGTGTCCGCCAAGTCGCTGCGAGCCGGCGATGTCATCGACCTGGCTGCCCCGGAAGTGGTACCAGCGGATGCTCGCGTGTTGGTGGCCGAAGACCTGGAAGTCGATGAGTCTTTACTCACCGGAGAGTCGTTGCCGGTGGACAAGCGAGTGGACCCCGTCGCCATCAACGATGCCGACCGAGCGAGCATGCTGTTCGAAGGTAGCGCGATCGTGGCAGGACATGCCCGCGCGATCGTGGTGGCCACCGGGGTCGGCACCGCCGCGCACCGAGCGATCTCGGTGGTCGCCGACGTAGAAGCATCAGCCGGAGTGCAAGCACGGCTGCGGGAGCTGACCAGCAAGGTCCTTCCTCTGACACTGGCCGGCGGCGCCGCGGTGACGGGTTTGGCTTTGCTGCGCCGCGCATCACTGCGTCAAGCAGTCGCCGATGGAGTTGCAATCGCCGTGGCCGCTGTCCCGGAGGGCCTGCCTTTGGTGGCCACCCTCTCCCAGCTCGCCGCGGCCCAGCGTTTAACGGCGAGAGGTGCTCTGGTCCGCTCGCCCCGCACGATCGAAGCCCTGGGCCGCGTCGACACCATATGTTTCGACAAGACCGGCACGCTCACCGAAAATCGGCTGCGTGTTGTCTGTGCGGTGCCGAACACGAAAAGGCCACACGATCCACTTCCCGCCATCACCGATCCGCACTCTGCTGCGGTGCTGCGGGACGCCGCGCGGGCGTCCACCCAACCCCATGACGGGCAGGATCACACGCATGCCACTGACGAAGCGATCCTCACGGCAGCGAGTTCGCTTAACGAGCATACCGATTCGACCTGGAATCGAATTGCGGAGGTACCGTTCGAATCCAGTCGCGGGTATGCCGCCGCGATCGGCACAACAGGGAATGGTAAAGAGCCGATGCTGATGCTCAAAGGCGCGCCTGAAAAGATCCTGCCGCGTTGCCGGTTCGCCGATCCAGAGGCCGACGTTGCGCACGCAGAGTCTTTGGTGCGCAACCTTGCCGAGCAAGGCCTGCGCGTTCTAGCGGTGGCGCAATGCTCCTGGGACTACGACACCACCGAGGATGACGACACCGATGCTGAAGCCGTCGATACTGCCGCGCATGACCTCGAACTGATCGGCTATATCGGACTAGCGGACACCGCACGGCCATCCTCGCGTCCGTTGATCGAAGCGTTGGTAGCAGCCGACCGCAACGTCGTACTAATAACCGGAGACCACCCCATCACCGCACGGGCTATCGCCCAGCAGTTGGGCCTGCCATCGGATGCGCGGGTAGTGACCGGCACCGAACTTGTCGGCCTCGACGAGGATGCATGCGCCGAACTCGCCGCCGACGTGCAGGTTTTCGCCCGGGTCAGTCCGGAACAAAAGGTGCAGATTGTGGCAGCGTTGCAACGCTGCGGGCATGTCACGGCGATGGTTGGTGACGGCGCCAACGACGCCGCCGCCATCCGGATGGCCGATGTGGGCATCGGGGTGAGCGGCCGCGGTTCTTCAGCCGCCCGAGGAGCCGCCGACATCGTCTTGACCGACGACGATCTGGGTGTACTGCTCGATGCTCTGGTCGAAGGCCGCAGCATGTGGGCAGGAGTGCGTGATGCGGTCACGATTCTGGTCGGAGGCAATGTCGGCGAAGTCGTCTTTACTATCATCGGGACGGCACTCGGTGCTGGACGGGCACCGGTGGGAACCCGTCAACTGTTGTTGGTGAATTTGCTCACCGATATGTTTCCCGCACTTTCGATCGCTGTTACCTCGCAATACGAAGAACCCGACGAGGACGAATATCAAACCGACGAAGAGGCATACGAGGCGCGACGAACACACCAACACGAAGTATTGACCGGACCTACGCCCTCGCTCGACGCGCCACTGATGCGACAGATCGTCAACCGCGGTGTGGTCACGGCCGCCGGTGCAACCATAGCCTGGGCTATCGGGCGCTGGACGCCGGGTACCGAACGACGAACGGCTACGATGGGACTGACCGCATTGGTGACGACGCAGCTGGCGCAAACCCTGCTCACGCGCCGACATAGCCCGCTCGTCGTAGCAACCGCCTTAGGCAGCGCGGGTGTTTTGATAGGTGTAATTCAAACCCCGTTACTCAGCCAGTTTTTCGGGTGCACACCGCTTGGGCCACTGGCCTGGTCAGGAGTGATTACTGCAACGGCAGGAGCCACCGCAGTCTCGTTACTGGCACCCCACTGGTTAAACAAAGCTATTGGTATCGTGCAACCCGATTAGGAGTGTGCATTAAACTCACTTTAGAATGGTCAACCCATTGCGCACCACCTTGTCAATGGGATTGCGCAGAATGTTATCAGCAATGCGAATATATCTGGTCTGTTCAAAACTAGATACCTTGCCCTTCAAGTACTCTCTTATATCCGGCTCATCGATAACGTCATTGCATGCCGTAGCACGCTAAACACAACAAGTCATTGCCCTAACTACTCGTTTTGTCAGAGACACCTACGACCGCATTCTCGGCGATACCATGATGCTCGGCAAGCGCGTTTTCCAGCACACCTGGATAAAGATTCTCGCCCCGACACAATCATCTCATCGTATCTACCGCTGATGTACAGCCTGCACGAATGGTAGAAAAGGCCATTTTGCAGGTGCTAGCAATCTAGTCAATGATGACTTCGCCTTTCCCACAACCGAGCCGTCCGTGCAGCCCGAAAACGTTGGTGCACCGCCAACGAAGATACGTCCGGCCATGCACGTACCGACGGGACAGTAGCTTCTGTCGAAGATACTTACCGGGCATCCCGCAACCAGCCTCCCTACGGTTTCCTGGACATGCCGTAGTTTGGCCGGTGTCGGCCAGTACGCCGATATCGACATCGGTTGAGCCATAGTAGCCGTTGTAGAGGAGGTGGTCGTAGTCATCCATACACCGGCACGCCAAGCTGGAATCGAGCCAGTCACCGCTGGACAACACCAACTATAGGGACGGGGTTACGGGCGCCCACGGGTCGAAGCAGTCCGAGGATGCGCGCCAAGGCATAATTGGAACCACGCTCATAGCAGCGGCCAAGGGTAGCTTGGGCGTCAAAACACCGGTGGGTCAACACTGTGCCACCCAGGCCGACAACTTTTGGAAGACGGGCATCGAGTTCGGTATGTCCAGCAGCAAAAATCGATATCAACCACATCACGGATCCTTTCCGATGACGGTGAAATTTTGCCCACTCGATGGCAAATTCTGTGCACTACGTGGTTTTCATTAAGGAGCTGGTGTCGTGCGTCTGAAGTTCGTTTAATATTCACCGAAACGTAGCCAATGGCAACCAATGCGGCCCAGCCGTTGGTGTTGCCCACGACTCGTGTTTCGATGGGTGAACTCGCATGTCGGCGACAGCGACACAAGGGCCGAAAAGCGAGGTGCCTTAACTACCTTGCACGGCCGCCAACGCAGCATTGAACACAGCGCTCGGCCGCATCACCGCCTTGGTCAGCTCAGCATCCGGTGCATAATAGCCACCGATATCGACCGCCTTGCCTTGGTCCTCGTTGAGCTCAGTAACGATAGTGTATTCGTTCTTGGCCAACGTTTCGGCCAGTGGGGTGAAGTGGTTCCGCAGCTGTTGGTCATCAGTTTGCGTGGCAAGCTCTTGAGCCCAGTACATGGCGAGGTAAAACTGGCTTCCACGGTTGTCGAGCTCACCGGCCTTGCGTGACGGACTCTTCCTGTTTTCCAGCAACTTTCCGGTTGCGGCATCCAGCGTCTTAGCTAAGACCTTGGCCCTCTCATTGCCAGTCTTGATGCCTAGGTCTTCCAGGCTGACGGCCAGCGCGAGGAACTCACCCAGCGAGTCCCACCGCAGATGATTCTCTTCGACAAACTGCTTGACGTGCTTGGGCGCCGATCCACCCGCCCCTGTTTCATACATCCCGCCACCGGCCATCATCGGCACGATGGACAACATTTTGGCGCTGGTACCTAGCTCCAATATCGGGAACAGATCGGTGAGGTAATCCCGCAGAATGTTGCCAGTGGCGGCGATGGTATTTAGCCCGCGGATCAGGCGTTCGCACGTGTAACGCATGGAGCGCACTTGCGACATAATCTGGATATCGAGACCACTGGTGTCATGGTCCTTCAGGTACGCCCGGACCTTTTTGATCAACTCATTCTCGTGTGGACGGTACGGGTCCAACCAAAACAATACCGGCATATCAGAGTTGCACGCACGGGTGACAGCCAGCTTGACCCAGTCGCGAATTGCCGCGTCGGTAACGACGCACAGACGCCATATATCACCAGTTTCTACATTCTGGGTCAAGAGCACCTCGCCCGTCACGAGGTCCACGATGTTGGCTACGCCGTCCTCAGGAACCTCGAATGTCTTGTCGTGCGAACCGTACTCCTCAGCCTGTTGCGCCATGAGACCGACGTTGGGGACGGTGCCCATAGTAGCCGGATCGAAAGCGCCGTTGGTCTTGCAAAAGTTGATGATTTCCTGGTAGATACGGGAAAATGTGGACTCGGGGTTCACGGCCTTGGTGTCCTTGGTCCGTCCGTCGGCACCATACATCTTACCTCCCGCACGGATCATTGCTGGCATCGAAGCGTCCACGATGACGTCACTAGGTGAATGGAAGTTCGAAATTCCGAGAGCTGAGTCGACCATGGCCAACTCGGGTCGGTGCTCGTGGCACGCGTGTAGGTCTTGGATGATCTCATCGCGCTGCGATGCGGGCAGCGTTCTAATCTTACTGTAGAGATCGACTAACCCGTTGTTGACGTTTACGCCCAGTTCCCCGAACAGAGCCTGGTGCTTGGTGAAGGCTTCCTTGTAGAAGGTTTTCACCGCGTGTCCGAAGACGATAGGGTGGGACACCTTCATCATCGTCGCCTTAACGTGCAGTGAGAACATCACACCGGTCTTGCGAGCATCCTCCATCTGCTCCTCGTAGAACTCGCACAGGGCTTTCTTGCTCATGAACATGCTGTCGATGATGTCACCGTCCCGTAGCGACACCTTGGGCTTAAGCACGACCGTCTTGCCTTTCTTGGTGGCCAGCTCCATCTTCACGTCTCGCGCGCGGTCTAAAGTCATCGACTTCTCGCCGTGATAGAAGTCGCCGTGCCGCATGGTCGCGACGTGTGTGCGCGAGGCCATCGACCATTCGCCCATGCTGTGCGGGTTGTTACGTGCGTACTCCTTCACCACCTTGGGTACGCGGCGGTCGGAGTTACCCTCCCGCAGAACCGGGTTCACAGCGCTGCCAAGGCATTTGCCGTAGCGGTTACGGATGTCGATTTCCTGATCAGACTTCGGAGATGGCGGATAGTCTGGAAGCTTGAAACCCTTGGCCTGCAACTCCTTGATGGCGGCCATCAACTGCGGAACCGAAGCACTGATGTTCGGCAATTTGACGATGTTGGTGTCCGGTAACTGCGTCAACCGGCCCAGTTCGGCAAGGTTGTCCGGCACACGTTGCTCTTCGGTCAGGTAATCGGGAAACTCAGCCAGGATGCGTGCTGCCAAGGAGATGTCGCTAGTCTGGATCTTAATACCCGCCGGCTTGGTAAAGGCACGCACTATCGGCAGAAAGGCGTAGGTCGCTAACAGCGGCGCCTCGTCGGTCAGCGTGTAGATAATGGTCGGCTGCTCGGCGCTCATGATTGTTCTCCCAGCGTAACTGTTGGTCAGATGTTGAGGGCTCTGCGTTATAACGGCGGCTATTAGTATCGCGGCTCCAACATACGTAGCAAGTGCGCAGCGGCCATGAGTTTGGGCATCCACAGCCCGGCCTCCGGTCAGCAGTTGGAAATTAAGGTGACCATTGGATTCGGTCGCCGACTCCGGGGCGGGTTGGGCGTGCTGTCGTAGACAGACGACGAGATACAGCTCATTCCCGAGAGCGATGGCCAAGCCGGATAAAAATAAAAGGAAAGGACAGATGACAAAGATAAAGCGTTGCCGGGACATGCCACCGGTCAACCACACGGTGGGTGCATTACTCCCGCAACACACTCGGTGACGGATCCCTACATACGCATGTTCGGGATACCACTGCCGATGCGTGTGCTTTCACTGCGAACCATCGTCATCTTTGGGCAACTATCGATGATTACTCTCGTCTTTCCCCCCTGGGCGCGTGAGTGTGGACTAGCGTCACCCACGATCAATACAGTCAGCTCGACCGTCACCTTGATTCAGTCAGCAGCCTCGACGATATGGACGCCCTGCTCAAAACGTGTAGCAAACCATATCCTAACTGGCCCCCATCGATGACAACCTATATACATAATACACGAATGAATTGGAGTGACCGCATCAGTGCCCGACTGATATCATCCTGCCCAAACTCACACTAAGAATACTCAAACACCACCATCCACGGCGTGCAAATACAGCGTCCGTACCTTCTCGACAGGTCCGACCTCGATTACGGTAGCGGCACCGTTGACCGAAAAGCAGCATCAGATGAACGAAGTGCACTTAGCAAGTGTTTGTTGATCGGTGCCAGAATCATAGGCGGAACAGTTCCAGTCGGTTGGGTGATCTCGTTGATCATGGTTAATCAGTTCCGGCTGCTAGCCTAGCAAACTCGTGCCATCCAAGCCCAGTCCAGACCAGAAAAAGCCCAGTTCCGCGACGTGCTTTAAGCCGTCGAGATCGTCAAGAGAATACTAGACCGCATCGGAAATGAGCAAGAGCATGCCAAGGCGGCGCTAGAGTAGGCTCGTGTTTCTACCGCCGTCGCCTTACACGAACTACGCACTCCGTTTGACCGCGATGCGCACTAAACCTAGAGATGTTATCCACCCTGGAGGCTTCAGCCTCCAGCCGCACGATGGACCGCTAAACGAGCCATTAAACAAGCCGTCGGGGTTAATCATAAGTATACATTTCGAGGAGCTACATCGATGTTCGTTCGACGTAGGGGTTTTAAGGAACATGACCGACGTGATGTACAGAAAAACCTAACTGGCCTTGTTATTATTTATCCGTACAACGACATGCATTTTCGAGGACAATAAGGTATGGGATTGTCTATTAAAGTGTTGCTGAAACCAACCGGTACGTTACTATACATGATTCATGTTTTTACTGCTGCACTCAAAGCCAATATCTATTTTTCCGCACAGGGCACCTGCTAGATCACCTGGCTACTACGATACGTAGATGCACGCCGCTCCTGATATCAATATCCCGAACTATTTCGCTGCTATTATTAACAATAATAAATTATCTAGGAAATTTCTTAGCGAAAATTATAGCTGTAGCATCACCAAAGATGAGTAGCGGCACCTCACGGGCCTTGACCGCCAGAAGATAGGGTCTGATCTTGGCAATAAGCGCCAGCCGGTCCGCTGCAAGTGGATGTGAAGGCATCCAACAAGGACGTCGAGTCGGGGCAAGAAACCACCGAGGACTTCTAAGATATTGTTATACATATGCAATAGTCACGCTGCTTGTCGTAGGCAATGCAACACAGCTCCCGACCGGGTATAAGACCGCCGATAAAGGAGTCGCTGTCAACGATCGGATACACCCATTAACAGTTGCATGTGGACGCGATCACGATCCTTGCGGTTTTGTTGTGGGGCGCAGCGGTGCCTATTATCAAATCAGTTGTCTATCTCCCCGTACTCGAACGGTGGCATGAGTTTTTACCACCATGAATTGGTCGTGATCAAGCTACTTTCCACAGTGGTAAGCGGCATTCTTGCGCTGCTGATGGCACCGTTGTTCCCGATGATTGTCGCGATTCCTGCTAGCGCTTTCGCGACACGAACGGTTATCACAGTGACAATCAGGCAGCTGGCCAGCGTCGCTAGATTGCAGTGTGTGATCGAGGTCGATACGGCACTCGCGTTTGGAAGTCCCTGAGAGATGGGCAAAAGCTAAACAATCAGGATCTCGACGTTGAAATACTCCAGCAGTGGGTACGCCGTACAGCCGATCAGCGGCTTAAACTGCGATGTGGAGTCGGGGACGCGGGTCAATCTCGCAGAACGAATAGAAGCACCGCATGGGTGACTTGAGCGGCGCTCAGCAGCAACGCTGTGCCGCTGCTCGCGCGATCCACACCGGATCCGCCCTGATCCTCACCGACGAACCAACTGCGTACCTCGATTTCATCCAGGTGGAGGAGGTGCTGCAGCTCATCCGCTCGCGCGCGCAGAGCGAACGGAGCCAACGGTGTAGTGGTGGTTGCGACCCATGACGGTCGACTGTTGCCGTTGACCAACCGGGTAATCGAGCTGGTATCCGCAGCTTCGTCAACGAATCTGCCATCCGAAACGGTGTATGTGAAGGACGGTGCCGTGCTGTTCACGTAGAGCACAGTAGGAAAGCATATCTACGTGGTATCTGAAGGTGGGTTCGAGATTGTGTATAAATTGGCTAACGGCGGTAAGGACTTTGTCAAAGTGACCGGATCCTGAATAATACTTCGGCAAAATCAGCGTGCTGTTTCACTTGCGAAGCTCGGCTACTGTGTGCTCCTGCACCGATACGATGGCCGTCAGTTACACGGTGCCAACTTTCCGTGGACAACTCAGCATAACACAACTCGACGATGTCGTAGACATATCGTAACATTTTTTAACTACTAATCTCCGCATTATACTGAAGTTAGTTAAATGACCGTTCAGTTTTTGTCAGTATCTGCGATTGAGATTCTGGATTTCCATGGTCGGCAGCTGGAAAAAGTCGAACTGCGACTATGACGAAGCGCTATGCCGGCTAGTACGCATGACAAGCAGTGGCAATGTCAACGAATCGATCGTGGAATTGTTAAAGGGTCTCGCCCATTTGCCGCCCTGAATTAAGCGATCTCAATCTGCAGACGCTGTATGGCACGTCCGACAAGGTTGGGAGACGAGAGCGGCATCGGGCCCGAGATGCGGTGTCCAGAAGACGTTGAAGCACTACACGTCGTCGAAAGCTATTCCGGTATGGAACATCGAAGACGGTATGGGTGAAAGCGACACCTAAGGCTAACGCATGCTAACTGAAGCCTTGGGCGAAAATGCAACTGGTTGGTGATGACAATTCGGTGACTAAACCTAAAATTAATCGCTAGCCCATTGCGCTCCGGTAACACCAAATCAGCTGTTGAGACTGCCAGCTTCTCATCGTAGCTTGCCTACAGTCGCAACATACCTGCCGTAACGACGGCCACCGTCATTCACACTGCCACATAACCGAAAGCAGCACCGGTGTGGCAACCACTGCTGCCACTAAGGTTAACTAGACCGCGGCGAGCACATCGATGGCGCGATACCCGCCTAGATCAAAGCGAAACCCAGTGTCATCACGAACACACTATGCGGTACACCGGTCAAGAATCCATAAACGATTTTAAGAGACGACGTACAGGACTGTGAAGCCACCGTCACAACTACATTGTGCTCTGCATAAATGCGGATAGCGAGCGACGTCGCCTCGGTCGCAGTGCAGTGCGGCGAACTCAACAACTGCGTTGCGCAAAGAACCAACAAGGTTGTCGCGAGATCGACGAACTCGAACACTGCAGCCGGCAACATACCGGCGTCCCACAATACTTTTAATTCCAACCTCCGCGGTGCCGATTCGGCCATGGAATCAACCCGCCTACGAGGCTCACAGGCCGATCACAACGATCGCCACCACGGCGAAGAGAGATCAAAGAGTAATGGCGGCCAGATACAGCGCCGGCTGGAGGCCCAAGCAGGCCACCAACCAAAGGGTCCATCACCGCCGCGCCCAGAGGTGGTCGCTGGCTCGTTCACGCTCAAATACCAGGACGTGGGCCGATGCCAGACTCAGCGGCGCCAGCTGCACACGAGCCGAGCGGCGTAGAGAGCTACCAGCCGAGATGAGTCTCCGCTTATTTGGGTCGTCAGCCAAAGGGCCGCCGACCAGCTTCACTGACCCCGTCGAATACACCGAGTGCCGCTGCCAACGTGCCCGATGTTCCAGTGAAAAACGTGGGTAGCACCAAACGTCATTACCTCATATCCAGTATCTGAAAAGAAGCTCGCCGCCACTACGATACCAACACCGGAAATGAACTACGTTTGTTTAGATTCGCCGAATTCCCTACAAGGTGCATTGGACTCAGCGCTCATGGCTTGGAGATAACAGTGGTCAAGAGTCATGCACAATCGGACTGCGGCGCACCCAAAGGACCGTAAAGCATTCGCGAGCTATTCATTAACCAAATATGATCTATCGTAAAACTTCGTCAGAACACAATCCATCGCAGTAACAGCGGATGTCGCCGCTGGCGAGCACCAAACGGGCAAACAGATACCAATGCGGGATCAACTGACCGGATGTGTCTTGGACAGTGATGATGTGACGAACCTTCTGTTGTTATAGCAAGGTAGATCGACCGAGAAAAGCATTCATTTAAGTGACCGCTACGTCCACCGAAGAGCTCGATCTCGTCGAAGTATCTACTGTTGAGCAGCCGTGTAGCGATGAGCTACCGGTGGTGCCAGCCAAGCCGGAGAGCGTCGCTATAGCCGTGGAGATATTGGGCGGAGACCCCGAAGGACTAGTGGCGCGCATTCCACCACGATGAACTGCCTGACGCGTGAGCTGCTGGCCGTCAGCATGGCACTGTCCGGCTGCAAGCCTGAATATGCACCGGTAGCATGGACAGCCGTTCTTGTGTTGATCGATGATCAGTTCAACCTCAACGGCATGCAGGCCACCACTCATGTGGTAGCACCTCTAACTGTGGTCAACGGCCCCGTAGCCTGCCGGATCGGGATGAACGCCGGCGGCAAACGTGTTCGGTTCGGATAACCGCACCAATGCCACCATCAGCCGCATGCTTTGACTGATCTTGCTCACCGTAGGCGGCATTCCGAGTGAACTCGACAAGAGCACCCTCGACTACCCCGACAAGTACACGTTTTGCAGCTCCAAGAACAAAAATACCAACCCGCGGACGTCGTATCGCGTCGAACACTGACGTACAGCACCCCACAAAAACCGACCTGTCGGGGTACCGCACAGCATGACCACGTATATCTCGGATGACCCGCAACGGATTCTGGATTCCATCTCCTTAGCGCCAAGCGCCATAGTGTTCTTCGGTTGGTCCCGCAACGACGTTCGTAGCTACCTGTGGCCCAACGGCACCAACGATTGGGACGACGTCAGTTACGGACAATCGCCATGTAACTCCCCAAGAACGCACCTACAACCACAATCTGCCGAAGTGGCATCTGGCGCATGTCTAGCAGACAAGTGCTAATCGTCTTTACTCCCTACGACATCCACCTGTTCGTGGCGAATGGAGCAACCGGCCGATCTTCGGCGTTCCTGCCGAGGTGATGTACCACGACTACACTTATGCTGTAAGCCATTAACGACGACCCAAACAATTGTCACCAGCAGCGCGGTAATCCACGAAACTTGCCTGCCCTAACGACATCTGCCAGCTCTGAAATCTCCCCGTGAATCATCACCAAATAGAGTGACAGGTGTTATCGAGGACCCCTGCAACGTGATCGAGGTGGCAACCATCCCCACGGTGAACCGATCCTGCAGCACTGGGTCCTACGCTTTAGGCGTGCTGAGCAACACCAAATGGAACGCGAACTGACTGATCATGGGCTCACTCACCTCGGTGGACTTCACTGCTCGTCGGATGCCAGCCCCGAACTGATTAGGAAGATCACATTCGAAAACGACTTCGCACTGACCGCGATCGATACGTACGGATCTTGCTACTCAGCGTTCGTCAACGATGTGGTTCACCCATGAATCCGCTGGACTGCCAACCATGGTCATTGTTACGACTGAATTCGAAAATGAGGCCCGGACTGCGGCGTAAACCGCACAGAATGGCTGGTCTCAACTCCGCGGTCGTAACCCATCCGATCAGCAACCTGACCCTCGAACAGCTCGACAGCCGTGACACCAACGTCGCGCCGTAAACAAGCCAAACGTGGGTTCTATACCGTCGCAGAGCCATGCGAAAAGCTCGGCAGCAACGGTGTTCGAACTATCTATCCAGGAAATTCTGAATCAGATAGCTCCTCTACCGCTTTCACATCTGCTAGTAGCCGACTTTTCCCGAAGTACTCGCGGGTCCTTTGTTCACCCCGACTAAGGGTTACCTGAGAACAGAAGTCGTCGAAGTGGAACGACCAAACAGCGATAACACCAGAGACCGGAATCCTCCGTTCGTCGATGACGAAAACACTACTATATCGGCATCAATCGCAATAAGCGCAGTATCGTGATCGACTGGAACGATGCAGCGGATCTACGTGTAAGTGTGACCAAAAAATTTAGCCGAGCACGGCGACAAACTGGTGGAAAACTTTCGCCCCAAAACGATGGAGTGGTTCGCCCTGGATGAACCGTCGATCAGCAAGATACACCCTCCACTAGTGTACTGGAGTATCCCGGCCTTCGGTACTGTCGAGATCCTCCACCTTGCTGTCTACGATCTGCTAGTGTCGGCACTTGACGAATTAACGAGTTATCACCGGGACCGATTCGGACACCCTGACCAATGCCTGGGTAGCCTTGATCGAAATCCTAGTGGAGTTGTTTGTGACAGTCAACATCCTGTCGACACCGCATGCTACGCTACCGATCCAGAGGCGGCTAACATGTCGAAATCAACCTAATGTCCGTGTCAATCTGTGCGCCGGCTAACCAATCAGCAAGTTATGTTCTGGCCAAAAGATTTAACGTTCGATGGGCAACGGGAATCTGGGTATCTCGCTCCGTACTACACCTTCATGACCGGTTACGGCAGAATGGTGCTGGCAATGATAACCTATAAGCAGTTTGGTTAGTTCCATAAGATCTTGGGCATCTCCGATGCTGACGCGGGATGAGCCATTCCTCACAAACTATATGCGCGGGCACAACTAGGTGCCGATGCGCGATAAACTCAAACACAAGCTGGCTGCGAACCCTGCAGATTATTGGATTGCAGTGGAAATTCCTCCGGGCGATGTCAACAACATCGCCGAGGCTATTAACATTTCCCAAGCAGCTGGGGCTGCAACCGATCCAGAACACACAGGATAGCGACAGTCGATTCGGCCTGTCAGATAGCCAGTACAATCAATCTGTCCGCCACACCAGTGACCTATCGCACCAGGGCGCCGAGAGATATGCAAACACAGCATCAGCACCTGCCGTTGGCTCACCCAATACGACGCGCGTAGCAATACGACAAAGAGCGCGAAACGGCCACCACCACCGATGACCACCACATCCGGAGTAGACCCAAAGCACTCGCGGCTGCCCACGCATGATCGGATGTCTGCGACGTAGGCGGCCAAGATAGATTTCTGTGAATATTCATTCCAATTGAATCCGCTGCTTCGCACAAAAACGTTGTCAACCGAAATTTGATCTGCTCGACTTTCTGCCCGATCAACCCCAAAAGAGCATCGTCAACGTCGCAACACTAACGCAGCCAGGGATACTGGCTGTTCGGCGCTGGTGCGTAGCACCTCGGTCTGTGATGCGATCATCCCGTTCTTTTCTGCAGGGTGGACGACACCCTGGCATAGATTCCCTCAACACTGTCGCCAACGCCTGGAACTGGCACTTCGGTTCTCCGGCATCCTCTTGTCCCTGCTAACTTTTCGGGTCTAAGTAAGCCACCAGCCCCACGAACTTCCCTTTGAATTTCTCTACGGCTACAGTCGGGGTACAACAGCGCGGTGCGTGACGCACACTGTGCATGCCACTCGTCGTGGAAATGCCGAGGTCCGATTACGCCGATTAGATGGTTATTACGCTTGGTAAAGCGGCTTTAAGTGGGGTTTTCGGCATAATTTTGAACGGCCATTGGGTTGATGCTGGCTTTACCGGAGCAAGGTGCCCGGGAAGCAGAGGCGTGATCATGAGTAGGCCATTATTACCATCGAGGGTGGCAAGTATCGTCGCTACAGGGATGATGCGGCAGGTTTTCCATGAGGGGGTTAGCTACACTGGGGTACTCGGTACGTGAGGCCGGCAAGTGACCTAAGCGGCTGGCTGATGGCGCATTTAAGCCGGAGGCTAGTGAATATTAGCTCTTTCCAGGCGAATTTCCTCTAACTCAGGTTGAGCTGTTTGCGCAAGACCAGCGAGACGGCAATCTGTCGGGTGTATCGGCGTTTGACGTTGCAGGAAATGCAACTGCTGTTGAGGAATTTCCAACGGATAGGAGTGGTTACAACAGCCAAACCGGTATTCCCATCGAGTGGTTGTGATTGTGGTGATCGAACAGTTCGCTGATTACCTAACCGACGAGTATGGATTGGTTTTATCGACCAGCGATAACTATCGCAGTGTCGCAAACGGGTTCCTAACCGGATGTCTTTAGGAATCCGGGGCTTGTCTGGCGAATCGGTGAACTCGTTTCTGTTGGGCCAGGACACCGACTATCGCAGCAGATCGTTGAATACGATAACTACTGGGCTGCTGGCATTGCTGCGGTTATTTCATTCACGACACTACATCTGTGCTCCATCAGCCAACGCGGTCCTGGGCGCTACGAGTGGGCGTGATTACGGTGTGGTTCGCGCGTTCGACACCGAAAAAACCGTGGCTATGGTACCTGGTGACGATCAAAGACACTAACACAGAACGACGTTACTTCGCGATCCTGACAGCGGCTGGCCTGCTTTAGATTGCGGCGGAGCCAAGAGGCAAAGGCAACGGACTTGAAGCCACTGGCGAGTACCGGTCAATGTGGTCGACACGATCGCTGGCTACTGCCGAAACGAAAACTGCCCGAATGCGATCAACTGGAACCTGGAGCAACGCGAGAAGCTGACCTGGAGAAGCTGTTCAAGCAAAACTCTGCAGCGATCTCGGGCTTCGAACAGGTTACCAGCAGTAATGGAGTAAACTCCGGCGCTGTGGAGGTTTACGCAACTAAAGGGGGGTTAAGACTAAGCCTTCTGCGCCAACCTCGTTCGACGAGGTTGGCGCAGATCAGCAACGAAAGTTGGGTTGCTCCAGGAGGCAACCATGGTCTAGCAGACCAAACTAGGTTATGGACAATGCGCTTTGCTATGGCGCGTAGTAGCCGGTACTCGCCAGTGAGTCCCCTGGTCTTAAGAAGCCTAGGTCTTTGTTTGATTTCAGGCTCATTTGATCTCACAGGTTTGTATTGAGTAACACTTGGATGGGCACCGGTAGCCCACTGCTGAGTAGGCTGTGCCGGCGTTGTACTGCACACCTAGAAATAGGGTAGCACAGCCCGACCTAACACCAGCTCATAGCGTAGTCCATCGAACCGCACCAACTCGCGTTGCAATTTCAACAATTCCTCCGGAAGCGCCGATCCCCAAGACAACACCTGATCGCTTATAATAATACTCATAATAATAAGATTATCTCGATACCCTTTCCGTACAAAGACTTGAGACCATTCTTCCTGTCCAACACTTCGCCCACGGGTCAGAGCCACGAACTTCATCAGGTCTTAAAGTAACTCAACATTGAAGGAGTCGGTATGCGTAGATCGGTGTAGGCAACGGCAGTGTTGTGCCTGGCCGCGATCGTGGTTAGCTGCTTGCCGTCGGCATCCGAACCACCGTTATCGTCGGCCAAGGCCAGAGAAAGCCTGGCCACTCTGCCTGTTCGGATGACTCCGATAGAGTGGCCATCGAGGGTAGGCAACGCCAACACCCCCAAAAACCATCGTGGTGCACTAGAATTTCCGATGTCTTTTTGCACTTACTCCGAACGTGTCAATGATCCCGAATCAGCGACACGGGCTGTCGTGCCGATGCCGCTCATGCTTTCTGTCGAGATAGATGGCTTACCCGCCTACCACCGACGGTGGTTCGATCACCAACCCGTTGATGGTTCCGGCAGATTCACTGCCGATTTCTGCTGAATGACGACGGTCCATTCCCGCTCTTAGCTCCCAAACGTTCGGTGATGCAGTACACGACGAGTCGTCGAGCAGCCACTGGGTAGCGACATCCCAGTTGACGTACATGACCGCTCAGCGGTTGCCGCCAGATGGTGTACCCGCTGTGCTGATCGGCTCAATCGAGGCCAATGCTGCGCTAAACGCGCATTCACCAAGTTTCTCGACAAGGTTAGCGAAGGCCAATATAGGGTACCTCGATCTGAGGATCCTCTCGCGTACTGAGTTGCCGTACAAGCGCCTCGTTCCCGTTTGGGGATGAATGCTCTTGTAACGCCGAAGATCACGCTGCGAAAGCATCAATTACGATACGGTTGTGGGCCCCAGACGCTGGGGATACGGGTGCGTTCCTTGTAGGTTTTCATTTTCGTGGCGGATTACGACCATGCCATCCGCAGTTTCCCAATGTTCTCACCAAGAGGACAGGAGCGATTTTCTCACCTCGGTGGCGGACTTCTAAAACCGTAACGTTCTGCACCGAAAGCTTAGACAGAACAATAGGATCAACGCTTGGACGTCACCGTTGTGCATCAACAAATGCAGCTGCGCTTTGTGCGTATCTGCAACCCCACGGGGGCGGACAACGTACGTTACCACCTAACGATGCAAAGGTGTTCGTGTTGAGTCTCTCTGACTGCCAATACAACCTGATAAAAAGGTACGCAGAGGACGATCGTCAGTCAATGAACGCCTGGATCGAAGCGTTGGTCGACATTGAGGATATGAGGTTACTACATGCAGTCTATGTCCAGTAACCTCGAATTAGTGACGTTCGCAAAAATGTGAGCTGACCAAAATTTTGAGTCCTTGCTCATAACCTCGAGCCTCGACAACAGCGGCCTTGTCCTCGGCGTGTCTTATATAACTAGATTGCCTCGGAAACAACGGTTTCGTGGTTCCTGTATTCATCGATGAACCCGCCACCGGCTTCGGGGTGCATATCGGAGCCAACGCCTGAGTCGCGCCTGGAATTATCGCCAGTCCACAAAAGACAAAGCTCGCTACATTTTATCATCGCTACGATGTCCAGTACTTCACCAGTGTGAACAATATACTTTTGACAATTCTAGTGAATCCTGATCAATAGCTGTACGTCATAACTGCACGCAACCTAATCAGAAAGAACACGAAATGCATCGATAGCAATCGTAAGCTGGGAGCACGTCAATACCGACCGTTATCGGACGGGATTCTCCTCTTTTTAGCAAATCATCCACTGAGAAAAACTACCGATGTAAATCGCTACGTTCGACTGCATCTAGAAACTCGTCTGAACTGGTTTTTTCTCCGCCTCATAGCGACAGCACACAATTTGTCTCACGATTCACTTCATTTCCTAAGGGGCACGCGATCAGTATGTATCAGATCATACGTTTATCTATTTGCTAAGCACCTCGAATTTCTCTCCCTAACATGAATCGAACGTGCACCGTAGCGCACAAACTCTGCGAAAATTTCGCAGGGGCTTTATGGTTAGATTGGCTCCACACCAACGAAAGCCGCACGATCGGCCATCCGTAACTTCGTTGTCTGTCCGAAGCAGCTCAATGTAACGCATATTGTCAAGCTCACCGTCATACTGCAATTCGGTGTGAGATTTTGAGCTTCTGAGAACACCAAAATAGCGAGAATTTGTGGTAAGCTCATTTCCGTACGCAAATGGATAGATCCGTACGGGATCGGTGTGCACGACGATCTACAGTTATCGAGGAGTCTAGTCGTCGGTGAGCTCCTACCGGTAAACTATAGTATATAAATTTTTCGCCGTTCAACGGCAATCTGCACCGGGACGACGCCGATGTTGAGCTCCAATCGCTGCCACAGTCCGGCCCATTTCTACACCGGACCAAGCATTTGCATAGGGACACCACGAACGAATAGTCGCTAAGAAGCCCGTCGAACGGTAACGAGCCGTCGAACGTCGACGGCATTAGTTCATCGAAGTCCCTGTTCGATGTTATAAATTGCAACGTGTGTGATTGGTTTGTCCAGGCCATCGACAACTTCGGTGGTAGTATAGTGAGTTCGTAATACTGAATTGAATTCTAACCATAGCCGGATGTCAGCACTTGAGCAGCTGCCGCTTCGCGATGTAGGTCCTAACGGTGGCCGACCGTGTTTAACCACCTGCCCCGACTTGGCTGAAGCCTTTAGTGGCGGGCATCCTCGCTATTTACGACCCGCTGCCCGTTTTTGGGGTCGTAGGTGCAGACTCGGGATTGAACAATCCATTTATCTCACCACCCTGGCGGATCCCTTACCACGCTGACCGTGCCGATTGGTGAGATTCCCCCACAATAAATGGGGTTCTACAACCGACGTCAAGATGCAGCGAAGATTGACCGGACTCGCCAGGCTGCTTGGACAAAACTTCGGCACGGTACGAAAGCTTGTCAATCTTGCCTGTATTGTGGCTGGCATGAAGAAGTGTACAAGCTCGGCTATTCGTCACCACAGCCCGTATTACCGCGGTGTCATCCACACCTACTAAAAGTTTCCTAGATCTTCTGTTTCAGAATGATCGAACAGATGCCGACTATAGACTCTGATAACTACTGGCCCTCTAGATCCAAACCAAAGAAAATAGGGCTGAAAATTAAGAATCTCATAGACACTAAACTGTTGCGTGACAATTCGAGTACTGCTACGGTTTGATCGCACACAAAATATATACGAAATATGCACAATTTTTTGCTCGGTCCCGAATGTAACTAAGTAAACTGTGCTGCCACACTTGAGGTCCCGGTCTTCGACTGAAGTCTTGCTCTTAATCTTCAAATTTTAAGTTATTATCGTCGATTTCCTACCCTGCTTACGCTACATTCACCGACGAGTTGAAATCTCCATTCTAAGCGGAGTTTCAAGGAGATTTGACTTATCCTGCTCTACTTTTCTTCTCGGCAGAAAATCATCATGAACGTCGAGGTAGTACTGATGGAATCTTATCCAGCAGCCGCAACTCAGGACAACACGTGCATCATCGGATGGAATCGAGTTCGCGTCTGATCTCATTGGTAGAGGTCGGCCCGTCGTCCTGCAGGGGCACAATACTGGATATTAAGGATGTCGTCACGAGAAACTTCTTGGGCAGCAATAAAATTCATCAGATTCAAAATAGTAGTCAACTGGTCCTATCTTGTGGCTCGTGCCCCTGTGTAATCAGGTAGCTGCCTATATTATCGAAGATAAAACCTACAACACCGTATGGATCAACGGTATTTTGAGGTAAATTCTGTTGTACCACTAGCTCATTGCAGTTGGTCAAGGAGTTAATCTTCAAGCCTGACCACTTCGAGTTTATAGGTCATCGGAGTCGTACACGGCATGCTGAACCGGAGCTCTTCATCGAGTTGAGCATCGATGTTCGTCAGTAGCTTACCGATACCATCAACTAAAATATCCAGTCAAGGTTGATTAGACGTTACAAACTTACCTACTGATTCGAAGTTTCGTCAGGGTAGGCGAGCATCTCAGCTTAAACGTAGTCAAACGACTCGCCACTCTCGACACCCAGCATCGTCGCGTCGAAGCAACTCCCGTATCGTGTTATGCCGACGTCCGCTGCACCTCTTCGACGCAATTAGGAACGTCTCATCCTCTTGAGCAATTTTCTTGGCGAGTTCTACACTAAAGTCTTAGTCTCAGTAGGTCCAAACATGTGAAAAATTCGCCTTGCTATAGCTCTAGGGGATACAACTGCCCACCTTGGGCGAACAGAAAGACAGAGCAACGGTTTGTTACTCTCTGGAATTGGACGATCAGTTAAGGTACGTACGGTACAGCTCTTACGCAGCTCAACTCCATTGCGTTCGCCTGGGTCAGGTAATATAAGTCGCCAGCCCAATCCATAACGCCGCACAGTCTTAATCGCCGATATTCCAGTATATTACAATTTCCCATTAAGCAACGCCGTGTCAGTTTCCGGGGCGACTAACACGTTTACCTTAATCGTTGTACCACAGCTCCCTTATTTCTACGGTCAGCGATGTCAATATACTTTCATATCGGGAAAACTACGCGGGCTGAATTTCCTTCCAAGTTGTACGCGAAAATCTCCTATCCGAATTATCTCCTGCTTCAGTATCATTTCGACCCAGAAGATACAGTAGCCATATTTGGACGAAACAGGTACAGATGCTTTTACGACCAATTTCTGACCTCCACGAGCGATCGTGTGCACCTTGCCATGCTTGCAGCAGCAGGATTTCCTGGCTGGACAAATTTCCAGTTTCATTAGAAAAGGTTTATTAAGCGCAATTGTCTAGCATTCCTGTGCTATGCGTTTAAACTCTATCGATGATTTCGTCGAGCGCGTCTATAGCTTGCCGGAGTGCATCGTTATTCTGACCACAACGCGGATTGTTCTTGATAACCAGGTAGTGCATTGATGGCACGGCTCATCATGACCGAGATTATTCTGTGCTCCGGTGGCCCCTAGGAATGCAAGACGCCGTTCGCCTGCGCACTCAACCCAATGCTTAACAGGTCCGGTTCGCGGCCGATTGATTCTGGTTCGTTGAGTCGTTCGCGTATCATCTGCCTGCAGACTTGCGGCGGCACCGGAATCTGCTCGGGCGGGGCGGGCTGCCTGCGGTTGCACGCGTGCTGCAAACGCCGCTGCAGTTTTTCACAGTCTAATCCATGTGTCTCGAAATCCAACCCCTGTTCCAAAATCACGTTCATGGCGTTGTCGATGAGCGTGCCGTCATCTGGATCCAAGTAGAGATCGGAAAAATCGGTCAATAATCTTCCTGCGTGACATCCATATCTTGTCCGCAGGGAGAGTAGAACCATTCGTGGACCAGTTGCTGGTCTTCGTCATCGATATATTTGAAATCGTCCCAGAACCGATCGAGATTGAGCCCGACGTGGGAGACGATGATCCCCTAGTTTTAGGCGTGACCGGGTGCCGCTCTATACGTTGGCGCACACGGTCCTACCGACGAACTGAATACAGGGACTTAGCGATCGGAACGTCCGGAATACGACGACGAAAGGGGGGGTGGATGATCGAATTCCTCGCCCAACATCTGCACCTGCACGATCGCATACAAGCTGCCGTTGTGCACTTAGTGCGGACTGTCCTCTTACTCTCTCTTTCCGATGGCTGTCCGCTGTGCATCTCTCGGGCTTCTACACCGCACTCTTGGTGCACACCGCGGATTTGACGCGCATGATTCACTGAGCACACCGCTGTTACCATCCGATGTCGTAACTCATCTTCGTAGAAGTGTCGTAGTCCTTGGATCGAATGATCAACTACAAACATAGAATTCTAATACGCAAATATTGCTACTACCCTCGCATCTGCATGACTTCGTCAAGAACGTGATGATAGTTATCTTCGCGATACGTAAAGAAAAGTTCACTGGGCACGCTGGGCGACGATATCCTGTTGCGCGATGCGCTGCATAATTTTGCGGAAGGTGTAGCAGTCTATCGATCCCCCCCTTCGATCGGATAGCTCTTCTGCCTTGAAATCCTGAAATAGAGTGGCTGTAAGGATCAAAACACGCTTTCGAGGGAAGCTGTCGAATACGTTCTGCTAGCCCGGCGCGGGGTTGTGATGTCTTTCGTCGACCATGATCCATCCGAATATGTCAGCCATGTTGTTTAACTAAACCAACTATGTTGCCAACCGATCACTGCAATTTTGTCAATCTTCGCTGCATCTCGACAACTGATGTCTATTACCTTGCCATATTGGTGAATCGCGACAAGTGCAGTTGATGCGCAACAGTGACTGTCTTGGTTGGGCCGTTGCGATGCTTGGCGAGAATCAAGTCCGCCTCGCCTCCACGCGGGTCGTCGCGATCGAAGGCATCCGGCCGATGCAGCAAGATCACGACGTCGGCATCCTGCTCTAGGCTTCCCGACTCCCGCAAATCAGACAACATCGGCTTCTTGTCGGTACGCTGCTCGGGACCACGATTCAGCTGGCTGATCGCCACCACCGGGACCTCGAGTTCTTTGGCCAACAATTTGAGATGGCGGGAGAACTCCGAGACTTCCACCTGTCGCGACTCGAACCGCTTGCCTGAAGTCATCAACTGAAGGTAGTCGACCACGACGAGCTTCAAGTTCGTCTTTTGCCGCAGCCGGCGCGCCTTGGCGCGGATCTCCATCATGGTCAGGTTCGGTGAATCGTCGATATACAGTGGCGCCTCACTGATTTCGCTCATCCGCCGCGCCAACCGTGTCCAGTCATCGTCGGTCATCCGGCCCGAACGCATATCAGCAAGCTTGATTTTTGCCTCTGCCGAAAGCAGCCGCATTACGATCTCGGACTTGCTCATCTCCAGCGAGAAGATAACGCTCGCCAGGCGATGCTTGATCGAACACGACCGCATGAAGTCCAGCCCAAGGGTCGAGTTGTGCGTCGGCACCATCCCGCGACCAGCCAGATACAGATGTGCAGTATTGTCCACTTCGACACATCGCACCGGAACGCTGCGCACCCGTCGTACTGAATTGATGCGCAGCACCGGAGCCATCAATGCGGCCGTGACCAGTCGCCCGGCATAGCGCGGTATGGACCCAGCCACAGCGATAGTGTCCAGCCCACAACGTAACTGGGCCGACGTCCGGATGCCGTAACTCGTCGGCCATTGGTGCTGGGCGTCTGCGACAATGACGGTACCGTCGGAAAACTCGATCTCGTAACATGGCCGACCCAGCATGACCTCGGTCGCGGCCACCACACGCGTCGGTGTTTCGTCGGCGGCCAGCAACTCATCACCGACAGCAACATCACCCATCGCCGTCCAGCCAGTCGGTGTGGGCAGCGGTGTATCCAGCGCGAGCGCCTTGCCCACACCTGGGCGAGCCGCCACGATGATCATCTGTCCCGGATGCAAACCGTTGGTTACCTCATCGAGTTCGGTAAAGCCAGTCGGCGCGCCACGCGAGATGCCCCCGTTGGAAGCGATAGCGTCGAGGTCATCCATCGTCGGCTGCAGTAGATCCTCGAGAGATACGTAGTTCTCAGAAAGCCGGCACTCGGCTACGTCGTAGATTTCTGCCTGCGCGCGGTCGACCACCTCGGCCACGTCGGCACCCTCAGCGCCGGCGTAGCCGTACTGCACCACTCGCGTGCCGGCCTCCACTAGTCGACGCAGCAGCGCTTTTTCAGCGACGATGCCCGCATAGTAGCCTGCATTGGCGGCGGTCGGCACCGTCGAAATCAAGGTGTGCAGATAAGGGGCGCCACCGATCCGGCGTAACAATCCGCGGCGGTCCAATTCGGCGGCCACCGTCACCGCGTCGGCCGGCTCCCCACGCCCGTACAGATCCAGGATCGCTTCGTAGATATTCTGGTGTGCTGGACGATAAAAGTCACCAGAACGCAGCCGCTCGAGAACGTCAGCAATGGCGTCCTTACTCAACAGCATCCCGCCCAACACCGACTGCTCAGCGGCTAAGTCCTGCGGTGGTTGACGGCCGAAATCTTCACTGGGTGGAACTGCGTCCATGCCTGGGCGCGCCAGATCATCTACGACCGTCACTGACCCTACACCTCCCCCGCCACAAACACCCTAACACAAGCATTCGAACAGGCATTCGATACGCCAATGTTCGAAGCGTAGGTCAAGGTCCCCACACCCGCGCCCCAAAGCACCCAGCCACGTCGCGCCGGGATGACGGTAGACGTTGCTGGCGAGTACTCCAAGTAGCTACTGTTCATGAAGCTGTGCATCGTGTGTGCATACCCGTCGACACTGTGTGAAGCGGGGTGTGGAGAAACTATGGATCAGTCTGGCGCGCTATCACATCACTGCAGATAAACGTCCCATAAGACAACAGATATTGTGTGAAAAAGAATCTCTTCGGCGTGTCGAGCCAGGTTACTGTGCCGGGCGTGTTGGATTTCAGCCAGATTTTGGAAGCGTTACGTATTGGTAACGATTAATGACTCTGTAGTTGCCAGAAATAGTTCGCCAGGAAAACCCGACGTCCCCCCAGAACCACTCTCTGAAGACTGTCCACGCACGAACAAAACCCGGTAACAGCCGATCAGCAACTGTCACCGTAGGTCAACAAACGTTGCGTTCTTACCTCGCCGCGACAACGTCGAGTGACACCACGACATCGATTTCAGGGTGCAAGTGCACCAATACCAGGTGCGTCCCGACGGCCTTGATATGGGTTTTGGGTAGCCGCACGATTCGCTTGTCGAGGTTTGGCCCGCCCGCCTTCTTGATGGCGGTGACAACATCACTGGCAGTCACGGAGCCGAACAGCTTGCCGGAGTCAGCTGCTGTCTTCACCGGCAGCGAGATCGCACCTAACGCCTCGATCGCCACCTTGATTTCGTTGGCGTGCTCGCGGTCACGCATCGCCTTCGTTTCACGGGAGCGGCGGATCTCGGCAGCCTCTTGCTGGGCACCTCGCGAGGCAAGAATCGCCAGACCGTGTGGGAGCAAGAAGTTTCGACCGTACCCATCTTTTACCTCAACAATGTCACCGACGGAACCAAGGTGGTCGACGTCGGCCGTCAGAATCAGCTTCATCGTTTTCGTACTTTCCGTTGGGCTTGTAGCGGTTACCGTCGGTTATCTCGCCGAGGAGGTAAAGGGCAGCAGAGCCACCTCGCGGGCGTTCTTCACCGCGATCGCGATGTCGCGCTGGTGTCGCACACAGTTGCCAGTGACCCGACGGGCCCGGATCTTGCCCCGCTCACTGATGTACGTGCGCAGTAGCGTGGTGTCCTTGTAATCGATTTGCTGGTTTTTCTTGGCGCAGAAGACGCATTTACGCGCTTTGGCCGGCTTCTCCGGTACTGGACGCCGCTTGGTGGACTTGGCCATGTGTGTAATTCTTTCCGTTTAGTTGCTAGAAAGGGGGTTCTTCGTCACCGCCGCCGAAAGAGCCCGACATTGGGGCACTGCCCCACGGATCGTCACCTACTCCGCCGCTCATTTGCGCCGGCGCCTGACGGGATCCGCTACCGAAGCCGCCGCCACCACTGCGGCTGACCTTGTTGACCTTGGCAGTGGCATACCGAAGCGACGGGCCGATCTCATCGACCTCGACCTCGACAACTGTGCGCTTCTCGCCCTCGCGGGTCTCGAAGGAACGCTGTTTGAGCCTACCGGTAACGATCACTCGCGCCCCCCGGGTGAGGCTTTCAGCCACATTCTCCGCAGCTTCCCGCCAAATATTGCACCGAAGGAACAGCGCTTCGCCGTCTTTCCACTCACCGCTTTGACGATCATAGATCCGCGGTGTCGATGCAACGGTGAAGTTCACCACGGCAGCACCGGACGAAGTGAACCGCAGCTCGGGGTCAGCGGTCAGATTTCCGATAACGGTGATAGTGGTGTCGCCAGCCACAATTTCCTCCCTAAATTTGGCCCTGTTCCTCAGCCTTGGCGCGGACGTTGGTCATGAGCGTGTTTTCGGAGAGCCTACGCAAGGGCGTCGACTGCGGACGGCCGTTCGATTGGTGCCGTATGCCTGACTCGCCCCCGCTACGCGGGCCACATCGTCGCCAGACTAGTGCTTGTCGATTCGCATTACCTTGGTGCGCAACACCGACTCGTTGAGGCTGAGCTGGCGGTCAAGTTCGGACACCGTTGCCGGCGCAGCCTTCAGATCGATGACAACGTAGATGCCTTCGGCGTGCTTGGCGATCTCGTAAGCCAGCCGGCGCCGACCCCAGATGTTGACCTTATCGATAGCTCCACCGTCCTTGCGGACGATGTTGAGGAACGTCTCCAAAGACGGCCCGACGGTGCGCTCGTCGAGCGTGGGGTCAAGAATGACCATGATTTCATACGGACGCATAGAAACCTCACCACCTCCTCTGGTCTATACGGCCACGGTCGATCCGCAGCAGGAGGGTCGCCTGCATCAGCAACTACACCACCCTACCGGACGACGGGCTTACCGGAAAAATCCGGGCCGCCAGCCAATCGGTCACAGTTCCAGCTGCGTCGGTATTCGTCAGTCCTGGCTTTTCTGTTGCCGCGGCGGCCTGTTCCAGCGTGCCAGAGCCGAATAGCGGCAGGTCGTATATCGATAAACAGCATGAGCTGCCTGCGCTACTGGTCGATCGACAAGGAGCCCAACCGGCTGCAAGGCCTTGTCGATGCCACTGAAGGTCACCACGGCGGTGATGATCCGCTGCGGGGTACTCAACGACACGTTCGGGCACGTAGCGCGCACCCGATTTGTTGAGCAGGTCCGCAGCACTCCGGTGCGTCACCGTGGATCAACTGACAAATTCCCGCACCCTCGGGGAACACCATCTCCATCGGGTGCGTCGACTTCGTCGAAATTCGCATCGCAGGTTAGACCTAGCATCACGTTTTCGGTGTGCATCTTTTCTCAATGGTGCCCGACAAACACTACATTGATCAACGGAATACTTTGCAGCACTTTGTAAGGGCCGACGGCGTCGGGCGCCGTCGGCCCTTACAAAGTGCTGCAAAGTATTCATCACGGCCGTCGGGGGCTAGAAGCTGTTGCAGTGGAGGCCAGCTCGGTTTCAGTTACCGATGATGCTGCCAGCGTGACTACCCGCCGCATCCCGGCCGGATGCAACCAGTCCGGCAGCCAACACGGCGGAGCGTACGGGGCGCGATCGAAAGGCCCGCCCGCCGGATCATCCACCCGTCCACCCAGCCGCACCGGATCCTCGTCGGGACGATAAATTTGACGAATCACCAGCACGCACAGCATCACGACCGCGATATCGCGCAACAACACAGTCGCGGTGAACCACTGCTCCGGGAGCGAACGACTTGGATTGCCGTACAGGTAATACATCCGCGGCACCCACACCAGGGCATCGATCGTCATCCATGCCAGCAGCACCCGGCGCTGCGGCAGGGCCAGCACTGCCAACGGCACCAGCCACAACGAAAACTGAGGGCTCCAGACCTTGTTAGTCAACAAGAATACCGCCACCAGCAAAAACGCTAACTGCACTACTCGCGGCCGTTGTACAGCAGTCAGGGCAATATAAACTATTGCTGCACAACACAATGCGAACAGCATCGTTACTACGACGTTGAGCACCAGAGGTGGCTCCCAGAAGCCCAGCTTGGGATCGAAACCGCGCCAGCCAGTAAACGATTTCACGACATTATACAACGAGTCCACGTCGTCCCCACGGCGGGCGTTGAACCGGAAAAACTCCGACCAGCCGCGCGGGAAAAATAATAGCACAGGAAGATTCACCAACAACCAGGTTGTTGCCGCGGTCACCGCGGTGCAAGCCACACCTCCGAGGCGCCCGGTTCGGACGCCCAAAACAAACAACGGGACCAAAAAGAGCAGCGGATAGAGCTTGGCCGCGGCACCTAACCCGATCAACACACCAGCAAATACCGGTCTGTTCCGCGCCCACGCCAGCAATCCACTAGTCGCGAATGCTGTGGCTAACGCGTCGAAGTTGGTGAACATCTGAAAGATCACCAACGGAGACGCGGCGACCAGGGCTGCGTCCCAAATCCGGCGGCCAGCCAGCTCCACGGTGGCCCAGATAGTCGCTAACCAGGCCAACGCCAGCCCGAATGCGGCGACGTCGAAGAACATCACCACCTCAGGAATCACCGGTAGACTGAGCGGTTTGCTTAGTGTCGTGTAGCTCTTAGCCACCGCCATCGATATATACTGATAGATACCGGTTAGCACCGGATACTCCATATACCGCACCACCGGACGACCGTCGTAGCGGGTCTGCGGTGTGCCGCTACTGTCGGTTTCGATCCAGCTCGATTTGTACGGAAACTTGCCCTGGCTCAACAACTCTGTGCCGTAAAGTGGCACGGTATCAGAATAACACAACTCGTAATATGCGCGTTGGTTATCCCAATTGGGGACCCGCTGATCGCCCGGTCCCGTTCCAGTGGTTTGCAGGCAAGCTGCCTTCGTAGACCAACCGAGCGCCAGGAATACCAGTCCAATGAGAAACATCACCCGGAGCGGTGTCATCAGCCAACTACGGCCGATCATCGCATGGCGACCTACCGATCCGCCGATCACATCTGCTAGGGCGGCACCCAAATAATCAGTGCGGCTGGGGCAATCGCGGTTGTCGGCGCTCCGGCGATCGGCGGCCAACGGCTGCGGCGAGGTAATGGCACTGTGCTTCTGAGCGTTGATCACGGTGGCGTTGTTGAAGTTGTCGGTTCGGGTGATTCCTGTGTCGGCGCGATAGTGACCGTCGTGGGCGGGCCGACCGGTATGATGATGCCCGGTGCCACCTCGATGGTGGGCTGAATAACCCTTTCCGAAGGCGGCGACAATACCGCTGGCGGCAGTGACGGCACGCCCGCGTAGCCACCTACTTCAGTCGGCTTGGGGAAACTCTCGTTAGGGGTGCCCTCCAGGGCGCCATCCATAGTCGACTTCCAAATGTCCGACGGCAGCCCGGAACCGTAAATCGCTGCGCCTGAAGCGGTTATCAGCGGCACATTGTCTTCGACGGTACCAACCCACACCGCCGTCGACAGCGACGGTGTGTAACCGACCATCCAAGCATCCTTGTTAGCGGTGGTATCGCCCAGCTGGACCGTGCCTGTTTTGGCTGCCGACGGCCGCCCGCCAGACAAATTGTGGCCATGCGAATAGCCTGCAATCGGCTGCATCGCCGCAGTAACGTTATCGGCAACGGCTTTGACGATGCGCTGCTCGCCGCTGTTATCCGCAGTGCTGGCATCGAAAAGTACTCGGCCCTTAGCATTAACAACTTTTTGTACCAAGTGCGGTCTGTGGTAAACGCCGGATGCGGCCAACGTGGCGTATGCCGATGCCATATCGATCACACGGGTTTCATACTGGCCCAGAACGATTCCGTTGTTGGGCGGTCCTCCGTTGCCATCCTCAGACAGGGTGTGCGCTACACCAGGGAAGCTGCTCGCGATACCAGCTTGGTGCGCGGCATCCGCAACAGCCTGCGGTCCATTCTTGAGTTTGAGCATCAGACGGTAGTAGGAGGTGTTCAACGAGAGCTTGAGCGCCTCAGCGATATTGCAGGTCCCACAACTCTCGCCTCCGTTGTTGGTGATCTTGATGCCGTCGACGGTAAGCGGGGAGCTGTCGACCCGATAGCCCAGGCCGATACCTTGTTCAAGCGCGGCAACGAGCGCGAATACCTTGAACGAAGAGCCAGTTTGCAGCCCAGCCTGGGCAAAGTCAAAACCGTTGGCGTCAGCACCGCCGTAGTAGGCGCGTATCGCACCGTTATGTGGATCGATTGAAACGATGGCAGCGCGCATGTCGGAATCCTGTCCGTCAAGGTATTTCGATACCGCTTTCTCAGTCACCCGTTGAGCCTGCGGATCGATGGTGGTAATGACTTGCAGCCCCTGAGTGTTCAGGGTTTGTCGGTCAATGTTAAATAGTTCGAACAGCTCTTTGACCACCTGACGCTCGATGAGTCCATTGGGTCCGGTGGTCTGATTTTGTGCACGAGCCTGGTCAGGCGGTACGGTAGCGGGAAACAGCTGTGCTGACCGATCAGTCGGCGACAGGGCCTTGATGTCCACCATGCCATCCAGTACCCAGTTCCAGCGGGCCGTAGCACCCTTGAGATCGATAGCCGGGTCTAGGACCGACGGCCGCCGAATTAGCGCCGCCAACAGTGCCCCTTCGGAGAAGGTGAGCTGCTCCACGGGCTTATCAAAATAGGCCTTGGCCGCAGCTGAAATTCCGTAGGCTCCCCTACCGAAATAAATAATATTCAGATAAGACTGTAGCACGTCGTCTTTGGACCATGCTTCCGACATTTTGATGGCTATGACCAATTCCTTTATCTTGCGCATCAAACCGTTAAACCCCTGGTGTGCAGAACCGACTAACGCGTTCTTCACATACTGCTGGGTGATCGTTGACCCGCCCTGCAGATCTCCGCTGCCGAAAAGGTTGTTTTGCGCTGCTCGCACGAAGGCTCTGAAGTCGAACCCCGGGTTCGAATAGAAGTTGCGATCCTCTGCAGCAATAACCGCCTGGCGTACATGCACCGGCACTTGGCTGAGATTGACATCAACCCGGTTACCTTCGGGTGGAACAATTTTGGCGATCTCCAAGCCATTGCTGGCTAGGATCGTCGAGACCTGGTTAGTACGGATGTCACCTGGCCTGGGAACGTCCACCATAAAGTAGGTCATGGTGAAGGTGACGATAGGCAACAACACCACCACCACGGTGAGATACACCAAGTACCGCACCCAGCGCCAGCTCACCTGCCGGTTGAGGGGCAGGAGCCATGCCCGATTCGACTGCGAGCCAGGCACTCTCCGGCCAGGCCCAGCAGGGCCGCCAGGCTGTTCGGGTGGCGGTGGCCCGCTTAGCATACAGCGTCCGTAAACCGGCCTGCCACCGCCAACGGTGGCTGCCGACCGACCGTCCAGCGTGGTCGTGACCTCATTAATAGGGTCGCGCCGCGAGTACATGGACATCGGGAACGCCGAGCGGAAGGGTGTAGTCGACGGGGGACTGTCCAAAGCGGCCTTGACGGCCTCGAGAGGATCCACCCACCCGGCCAATCGCTCGTCGATGACGGGCGGGACGATCGCCGTCATACGTTCATCAAGTGGAGCCTGAAGACGCTGACCCGGCTGATCAGAACTTGCACGGTCCTCCACCCGCTCAGTCGCTGGCCCGCTCACATTCTTAAGCGACTGATCGCGGTGGCTGTCGTTATTCAATGGCCATGCGGGCGCCATTGCGCGCCGTCCGGGTGGCCCGGGTATCTCTTGGGCGGCGGTGCTGGCCGTGCTGCACCGAGCACATAGGACCTAACCAAGTAATTCCAGCTACAGGTACAGCATACCTCCACCACGTAGACTGCGAACTCCTCGTAACGTGTAGCCAGCAAGACTAACTCCTCGGCGGTACGCGCCGAACCGGAAACTGCACCCAAGTGATTGCCGAACACCCACGACACAAGTGTGAGCTGTTCCTTTCGGCAAATCGGGCACATCACCTGGCTCGGTTTCCCGTGAAATTTGGCCGCACGGAGCAGATAGGAGTTTGCATCACACACTTCGGACACGTCTGTACGTCCCGAGTACACCTCGGTCAACAGAAAGCGCCGCCGAAGGGAGTAGTTTACCACCTGACGCTGCAGTCGCACGGTAACCAGAGTACGTGCTCAACCGCACCACCGAAACGCAAACTCGACGCCGTTACCCACCCGTTTCCGGACCTAAGTCGCGGGTATTTATCACCACCTTGGTCGCTGAACTGCATACCATCAACCCCATGACCAGATGGCCCAGAAGCCTGCCGAATGACAGCAATAACAAGGCAACCCAGGCAGGACCCGAGCTAAAGACAGCAACCGCCAGGATACCCGTATGATCCTTGATAACACCCTAAGTGATGGCGAGCCCTCCACGGAAGAACACCGGGAACGGGGCGCTAACGTGACCAAACGCCCTGAACATTAGGTGATCTGCGCCCCGTAGTGGCCTATCTGCACGCCAACTACACTTTTCTCCATCAGGCCGCGCCCTTTTACTACCCGGTACACCGCCCACAAGCACTATCCTCAGTCGCCCTAGAGCTCGCGGGTAGGCCCATCCTTGGAGGGCCCAATTTCGCAGTGTCGGTGCTGCTGGGCGTCGGCATCGGCTGAGACCGTATACGAGAAGGCCAGATCGCTACTAGACTGCACCACCGAATCCTGAAACTAAGCTCGACGGGGGCGCCCATGGTGACTGCCCCCGTCGGGGTAACATCAACCGCTCGGCGAGCTCACTGGCCTGATCCTGATGGAGTAGACCTGCAAAAGATTTGGCTACACCCTAAGCCGCCAGTTGATGATCGACCCGGATTACGCGGCGCTCGATCGCCCCGATCCCACCGACGACCACCGTATGCTGAGCTACACCTACCGCAGTAGATGGGGAGATCCTACCAGCGGCACCAAAAGCAACAGGGAGAAATCCATGCCGGCTTAACTCGGCAAATTCGACCCAAAAACGACCGTGGGCATGTTACTTACGAGGTACCCCAAAAACCTTCAAAAACTTTCGGCATCAAACAGTCCGACATCCAAACTAGGCACCTGGCCATCGAGCCGATCACCGATCTGACCACACCCGGTGCGCTGTCACACTGGATGCCTCCAGCGATTTACAGCACCGCTACCTCATTTTCACCGGTGACAGCACCGACAAGCAGATGAATTACCCCTCGTAGCGACAACATGCACCGGGTGAATGTTGTCGTAAATATATCGAGACGATATGATGTTGGAAAGCGTTGAAACATAATACCTAGCGTCACAACTAGCCAAGGGGGGTGACCCGATACTCGAGCTCGCCATCCTGGGTCTCCTTATCGAATCGCCGATGCACGGTTACGAGTTACGGAAACGGCTGACCGGGTTGCTCGGCGCATTCCGGGCTTTTTCGTACGGCTCGCTTTACCCTGCTCTGCGTCGAATGCAAGCCGACAGGCTAATTGTCGGGCACGTCGCACCGGCCGGGACCCCGGTGCGACGTGCGCGGCGAGTTTACCAACTGACAGACGCGGGCCGTCGGCGCTTCGGCGAACTGGTGACTGACACCGGGCCGGACAACTACACTGACGACGGTTTCGGGGTGCACCTAGCGTTCTTCAACCGTACACCGACGGAAGCGAGAATGCGCATCTTGGAAGGCCGCCGACGCCGGGTCGAAGAACGCCGTGAAAGTCTGCGCGAGGCAGTAACACGAGCCAGCAACTCGTTCGACCGTTATACCCGCCAACTGCATCAACTCGGGCTCGAGTCCAGCGAACGCGAAGTCAAGTGGCTCAACGAACTCATTGCCGCTGAACGGGCATTACTCGGCCACGCCGAACATACATAAAAACGCTGTACCACACCGATAACCGAGCAACACCCAAGATCATCCCGAGACAACTCGAGATATGAGGTTAGGAGAACGCCCTATGAGTGAGCACAACCCAGCAGGGGCACCGGGGACGTCGACTGAGGTAAGAGTCGCTATTGTCGGCGTGGGCAACTGCGCGTCCTCGCTAGTTCAAGGGGTCGAGTACTACCAGAACGCTGACGACGCATCGACGGTGCCCGGTCTCATGCATGTGCGGTTCGGGCCCTACCATGTGCGCGACGTCAAGTTCGTGGCCGCATTCGACGTAGACGCCAAGAAGGTCGGCGTGGACTTGTCGGAAGCGATCTTCACCTCAGAGAACAACACCATCAAGATCGCCGACGTGGCACCCACCAATGTGGTGGTGCAGCGCGGACCGACACTGGACGGCATCGGCAAGTACTACACCGACACCATTGAGCTGTCGGACGCTCCGCCTGCAGACGTGGTCCAGGCACTAACAGAAGCCAAAGCCGACGTGTTGATATCCTACCTGCCGGTGGGCTCTGAGGAAGCCGACAAGTTCTATGCCCAGTGTGCCATCAACGCCCGCGTGGCGTTCGTAAATGCGCTGCCGGTGTTCATCGCCTCCGATCCAGTGTGGGCCAAAAAGTTCGCCGACGCCAGGGTACCGATCGTGGGTGATGACATTAAGAGCCAGGTCGGTGCAACCATCACCCACCGGGTCATGGCCAAGCTGTTTGAGGACCGCGGTGTGCAGCTGGACCGCACCATGCAGCTCAACGTGGGCGGCAACATGGACTTCCTGAACATGCTCGAGCGCGAACGGGTGCAATCCAAGAAGATCTCCAAGACCCAGGCCGTGACGTCGAACGTGCATCGGGAATTCAATACCAAAGACATACACATCGGTCCGTCAGACCACGTCGGCTGGCTCGATGACCGCAAATGGGCCTACGTTCGACTGGAGGGCCGTGGTTTCGGCGATGTGCCGCTGAACCTAGAATACAAGCTCGAGGTATGGGACTCACCGAACTCAGCGGGCGTCATCATCGACGCGGTGCGGGCAGCAAAGATCGCCAAAGACCGCGGGATCGGCGGACCAGTGATCCCGGCTTCGGCCTACCTGATGAAAAGCCCGCCGCAACAGCTGCCCGACGAGATCGCGCGTGCCCGGCTCGAAGAGTTCATCATCGACGCCAAGTAAATGGCGCTCATCGAGTGGGTAGTTGGCGCCCATGGTTCGTAGTGTCAGAGATCGTGACCGTGCTGTCTGAGGACGAACTGGTGGAATCGTCTGGGCCTCGCTGTTATCCGAGAATGCTGAGCAAGACGACATGTTGTGTAAGCCGCCATCAGACAACGGGTCGCCGCGGACACAGTCGCCGGCAGAATCAGCCCATTGCGCTGGGTTAGCATATCCTTGTGCATCAGTCTTTTTGCACGGCGGAGGACGGGCACGCCCATACCTGTGACACCGTGATCGTCGGTGTCGGTGCGCCGGTGTTGGCGATTAACGTTCCCGGATACGGTGACTCTCCCTGGCATGCGGACGGCTACCACTCACATCGCAACAGCACCGTCATCTTGGCACCGGTGCTGCGCGACACTCACATCGAATGCCGAACTTGTTATGAGCATGTCGCAGGGCAGGTTGACTGCCATAAGGTTGGCTACAGCGCTGCCCGATCTGGTGAGTGAATTCGTCCTCGTCGATATCACCCCCCCTCGGCGTTTCCGAGGCACACTGAACTGACCACCAACCAGCATAGATAGGGTAGCTTGATGCACGGCGAGCGCAAGTTTCGTTGTTTTCTAGACCATACCGGACCTAATGATTGCCGCAACACTACACCGTGAGTGTGAAAATGTTACTTCCCGACGTGTTCTACAACTCCCGTCGACTTGACAAAGTCAACTGAACATGCCTAAATTCAGTTGGAACACCAAGCAATTTTTGATTTGAGGTGTATGCGTAGTTGATAAAGTCAGGGCATTCGGTGCAAAGCAACCAACCTGATGCGCTAGTGGAGGTCATTAGCAAAGTTCTCTACGAATGACCGCACAGCTTCATTATCCCATTCGCATTGGTGTGCAGCTACAGCCTCAGCATACTTCATACTACGGTAATATCCGCGACGCAGTTCACCGATGTGAGGACATCGGCATCGACATTGTTTTTACCTGGGATCACTTCTTCCCGCTCTACGGGGATCTCAACGGCCCGCACTTCGAATGCTGGACCATCCTCGCAGCCTGGGCCGAACAGACTTCACGTATCGAAATCGGCGCTCTAGTGACATGCAACTCCTACCGTAATCCGGAGTTGCTGGCCGATATGGCACGTACCGTCGATCACATTTCTGGCGGCCGACTCATTTTGGGAATCGGGTCGGGCTGGAAAGACAAGGACTACCTCGAGTACGGCTACAAGTTCGGCACCGCCGGCAACCGCCTCGACGACCTGGCCGCGGCGTTGCCCCGGATCAAAGCGAGGCTAGGCAAGCTGAATCCAGCGCCGATTCGCAGCATCCCGGTGCTGATCGGTGGCACAGGTCCGCGCAAGACCCTGCGCCTGGTTGCCGAGCACGCCAATATTTGGCACAGCTTCACCACCGCCGTAACCTACCCAACAGCCGCGGCCATCCTGGACGACCATTGCGCCACCGTAGGGCGGGATCCGGCCACCATCGAACGTTCCGCCGGGGTGGAAAACATCAGTGGTGTGCGTTGCACTGAAAGCAACGGCGAGCTGGTCGCCAGCGCTGAGGACTTGATCGCTGTTGGCGTGACACTACTGACGGTCGGTTGCAACGGTCCAGAGTACGACCTCACCGTCGCTGAGACGCTGTGCCGCTGGCGCGATGGCCGATGAGATCGAGTCCGTTTCATCCGCCAAATGTGGAATAAAAGGTGCTAATTCATTAATAAACTTGTCAACGCTAACAGTCGTATGGGCACTGCCTCAAAAAGGCTAGGCCAAAGAGGTATGAGGGCAAAGAGAGAGAGAGAGAGAATAGGTTATTGCGTACATTCTCAACCTGGCACTGACCGGTCGGTTCCGCAGTGGCGACCAAGTGGACCACAACGAGATCACGCACAAACTGGGGTAAGCCGCACCCCTATCCAAGGGGCAGTGGTCCCACTCGAACACGGAGGCATCGTGTCGACCCACTATCACACGGGACGCGTTCGTCAAGCAAGTTTAACGAAGCCACTGTTCTCGAACAGCACGAACTCGATGGGCTCATGCGAACCCTGTGCACCTCGATGGAATCGCGGACCTGTGCCGACATCGCGAACGAATACCGGCGCACTGTCAACGATGAGTACGTGAGCCCGCGGCTGCAAGCCACCATCCGCGCCTCGCATAATCTCATCCCGCGCAGGCGCGAAACGACCTAACAAAATTGGCCGCAATGATATTTGCCCGTTTCATGAGGACGATCACTTCGCAATTCACGGGCGTGACGCGGAAGTTGCGTTAGCCGCGCGCTGCGTAGGAGGCTCCCATCGGATGGCCCAGACAATATTGGCCGAACTCACGCGAAGCCAAGTGTTCGTCTCCACCCCGACAGCCTCCAGACAAGACCCCCCGACCCACTTCAGATGCCCGCAGGAGTCGATGTGGACTACTGCCCACCGTCGATCGCGCTGTTAAATAGACAGCGCTACCACCGGTTCGAGGTAGGTGGCAATAATAAGTTCCTGTAACGAGGGACGCGCCACAAGCCACGGAAAGCTACTCGGAGTAACCGAGACGATGCTGATGGTGTGCTTCGTGACATTGACTGCGCCAGCTGCGACCACGCACGTCGACAAAAACCAGTGCCGGGTCAGGGTAGAAACAGCGCAAAAGTGTTACCTAAGAACATCATCCAGGGGCGTAGCTACTGGCCAAGAACCAGTAGAACACGACGGCCACCGTCGCGAAGCCTAGTTCGGAACACATCGACACATTGGAGCTCGGCACGCCAGCCGTGCGGAAAACCGGCACCCTGTCCGACGCACCGCCGCACATCTGTATCAATCCCACCGGACAATTCAGCGACTTCGACAATCAGCTTTGGTGCACCATCACCGGCAGGCTGGGCCTACCAGTACACTTAGTCAGCACCAACTTCTCCGGGCTCTCACCCAGGTAGCATTCCGGCATCGATCAAAGCCACCCAAACGTGACGACGCACCGTGGCTTTTACCAACCCCAGTTACTACTTCGGCTACTTACTCACTCGTGGTGCCCGCTCCCCGGCTCAGCGTATTACCGGATTCGGTGACCTCGGCGCCGGACAAAGGATCGACGTTGTCCAGAACACCGACGAAGAATCATACGTCTTCGAGACGCTGCTGCTATAACGAGTGAAGTATCCCAGCTTCGTGACCCTGTACTCGAGTATCAAGAAGCCGACAGGTCGACGCCTAAATAGCCCCAGCCGCCAGTCGATACGCTCACTTCCAAGCTAGACGCCGTCATCGCCGACGGGACTTGGGCGAACCTGTACACTCAGTGAGTACCCTGCTCCTGCCGCCAGGCTGGAAGCCCGGGTTTCAAGCTGTGGCGTCGCCGAGACTTTCCGACTTCGCTACTATCGCCGCCAATCCCGCCGCAAGCAGGTGAGTTAGGCCGCGCGAAACCCGCACTGGCGCAATTGCGTGACTCCTTCTTCGAACAGGATGTTTCCCAGCAAGCCATTTCTAGCCTGTCCACCTTCACCACCGGGCTGCCTAACACGTTGATCCTGACCGGAAGTGCCAGCGCCATCGGGCTACTCCTTGGCATGGCGCTGGCAGCCGACTGGATTTCCCACTAACGTTGGTTGGAACGGATCTATATTGATCTCTTTCACAATGCTCCTGAAGTGGTGAATCACCATCAGACTGGGCATTGGTCCGCTTGCGGGCAGGCTGACGAATAACAACACCTACTCGCTCGGCATTGCCGCATTAGGGATCATGGCCGGCACCTATATCGGCGAAATTTTGTGCTCGGGTTTAACTACTCTTTCGCGATGCGACTGTTTATGGTAGTGCAGAGGATACGACAGGTGCTGCCGGCATTGGTCAATCAGTTCATCACGCTGCTGAAGGCCTCCGCACTAGTGTAATTCCTGATCTTGATCGCCCGGCAGCAGGAGCTGTTTCAGGGGGACACCGACATTGGCGCACAGACCGAAAACTCGTTATCACTGGTGGGGTCCGGCGCCTTCTACCTGAGATTGGCTTCCCTGTTAACGCATTTAGTGAATTACATCGACTCTCGACTCCACCGAGACCGCTACACAGTTCGACCACAAGAGACCATTGACATGGTCGTTTGACATTAGGTCAGGAGGTGAGGTGACCTCCATTGCAGCCGCACAATGTCAGTCAGTATGCTTGGAAAACAAAGATATTCACAAAAACTTGGCGGTACTGCGGTGCTCTGCAGTGTCGATATTGAGCATCCGCGAGCAGCACAGTGGCTACAATCGGACCTGTTGGATAAGGCAAGTCCACGCTGAACAGTTTGCACGAGCTTGATAACAGCGACATTCTGCTCGACGGTCGGCCAATGCTGCACTACGATCCCAACTAGCTACGTCAGAGCATTGACATGCTGTTCCAGCATTCAATCCTGCACCGCACAATGCTCTACAACGTTGCGTTAGCCCAGCGCAAATTGTTACGGCTATCCGCGGATGCTACGCGGAAGCTGGCACTAACGTAACTGGACTGAGTTAGCTTGAACAACAAGGCCGATGCCCGAACCAACGTATTGTCGAGAGGTCAACAACAACGAGTTGCGATCGCTCATCGCTATGGCGACGGCTCTGCAGATGATCTTCTTAGACGAAGCGAACTCGGCGCTAGATCCCGAAACAGTCAAGGAAATTACGAAACCTATCAGTCACCTCAGCAATGCGAGGATAATGGTTGTAGTGACCCACGAAATAGGCTTCGTACAGTCAACATCAGACACCATTGTTTTCATGTATCACGACAAGTCGTGGAATCCGGTAAACTAGAGAAGATATTCGAGACTGTGCAGACTAAGCGTCTACAAAGTTTTCTGTCCCAAGTACTTTGACTTCCTGATTTTGACGAACAACGACCCGCTGCAACCTGATCCGCCGCGCTTGCGATTGCCACTGCAACTCGCGCACACGAGATTCCTCAACGCCCAACACACCGCATTAGACTGCCGACTTCTGGCTGACAGCGAATTCACCGCGCACGAGGTGACGGAGCTGGCGAATGGGCTGCACCGTGTGCTGTCCAAACTGTTTTCGATCCTACGCCGCGGAAACCCCAATAGGACGGCGGCCGGTGACTTGACACTGGCGCAGCTTTCGATCCTGGTGACGCTGCTCGATCAAGGTCCCATCCGGATGACGGATCTAGCAGCCCAGGAACGGGTGCGTACTCCCACCACCACCGTGGCGATCCGTCGGCTGGAAAAGATCGGGCTGGTGAAGCGTTCGCGTGATTTGTCTGACCTGCGGGCCATGCTTGTCGACATCACCCCGCGCGGGCGCGCGGATCATGGTGAATCGTTGGCCAACCGGCGCGCCGCCTTGGCAGCGATGCTCAGTCAGCTCCCCGCCACCGATCTGGACATTCTGAAAAATGCGCTGGCGCCACTGCAGCGCCTGCCCTCCGGTAAACCGGTGTCCGGACCTGCCGGTGACTCAACCGCGTGCAAGCAGACATGAAAGTAGCTAATTCTCATGGAAATTGACCATATACGTATGCCTGGAGCATGCCCTCCTGGTGATGTGTTAGCCCGCCACGCGCACAAGTCACCAGATCACGCCGTGGATGGCTTTTATCTTCCTTCCGCGGTCGATCCCCACAAAAAGTCAAGTACTGCCCTAGGCTAGAGCACCGCCGTACGCGTCATCACCGGCTGCGAGGTCATCGACGAACTGTGAAACCAACACGGCACCAACACAGCCGGGGGCACACCGGCTGGCCGAGGGCCGGTGAACAAACAGACACCCCACAGCCATAGCATGCACCCGAAAGCGCCCCCAACACCCAGCGCCAACAAGATCTAGGCTAGCCCACCAAACTCCCGACCGTATCGGCCAGCGATGGCACACCAGAACACTACTTCACCTGCCACCTATGAAACCGACCAACAATTCCTGCCACAAACACCAACACCCCCGGCCACCACACAACAACAACGGCTCGGGCGAGCAGTTCAATGGGGGCACTGTGCCGCCAGTACGGTCCACGCAGTACCCCACAACTATTCCGATATTCTGAAGATGTTACAGGTGCCCCTGCGATTGCCGGGTTTTCCACCAAGCCAACAGCGCCACGGTGGCCTCCTCGTTGGTCAGTGGTCCGCGGTCTAGCCGCAGTTCCTTCAGAAAACGCCACGCTTCGCCGACTTGCGGCCCTGCCGGGATGTCCAGCAGAGCCATGATCTGGTTACCATCCAGATCGGGGCGCACCCGGGCCAGATCTTCCTGTGCGGCCAACTCTGCTATCCGGGCTTCCAGTCGACCATAGCTATCCTGCAGTCGGGCGGCCCGGCGCTGGTTGCGAGTCGTACAGTCAGCGCGGACCAGCTTGTGCAGCCGCGACAACAGTGGCCCGGCATCGGTGACGTAGCGGCGCACCGCCGAATCGGTCCACTTCCCATCACCGTAGCCATGGAACCGTAGATGCAAATGCACCAGCTGCGAAACGTCGTCGACTAGTTGTTTGGCATACTTCAACGCACGCATCCGCTTTCGGACCATCTTGGCGCCGACCACCTCATGGTGGTGAAAACTCACGCCGCCGTCCAGCTCATGGCGCCGCGTGGCGGGCTTGCCAATGTCATGCAGCAACGCCGCCCACCGCAACACCAAGTCCGGGCCGTCATCTTCTAGCGCGATCGCCTGGCGTAGCACGGTCAGTGAATGTTGGTAAACGTCCTTATGTCGGTGATGTTCATCAATGGCCATCCGCATGCCCCCGATTTCGGGCAACACCACTTCCCCCATCCCGGTCTGCACCAGCAAGTCGATACCGGCCGCCGGGTCATTGCCAAGCAGCAGCTTGTCCAGCTCGGCAGACACTCGCTCGGGACTGATGCGAGCCAACTGCGGAGCCATTTCTTCGATCGCGGCGTGCACCTGCGGGGCGACGGTAAAGCCGAGTTGGGAAACGAATCGTGCGGCGCGCAGCATCCGCAACGGGTCGTCGCCAAACGACACCGATGGGGCAGCCGGGGTCTCCAGCACTCGGGCCCGCAACGCGGCCAAACCGCCTAGCGGATCGAAGAACTCGCTCGGACCGTAAGATGCGATGCGCACGGCCATCGCGTTTACGGTGAAGTCGCGGCGCACCAAATCGTCGTCGAGGCGGTCACCGAACCGCACCTCTGGATTGCGCGACACTTGGTCGTAGCGGTCAGCGCGAAACGTGGTGATCTCCAGGCAATAGTCACCCTTACCAACTCCAAGGGTGCCGAACTCGATGCCCGTCTCCCACAATTTGTCGGCCCACCGCCGCACAATTTGTTGCACCTGCTCAGGGGCGGCATCGGTGGCGAAATCAAGGTCAGGCGAATTTAACCTACCTAACAGCGCATCCCGCACCGAACCACCCACTAGGTATAATTCGTGGCCTGCGGCAGCGAATGCCGAACCGAGGTCACGCAACACCGGGGTGTGCTGGTTCAGGGTGGCCGCAGCTACAGTAAGCAGATCAGTATCCTGGGCGGCTTCAGGCACGTTCAATCAGCCTAGTCGGGCGGTAGTAAGGGCTGGAAAGACCCGTTGCGGAACCCGACAATTCAAGCCTGAATCTCAACAGGCGAGCACAAGGCGCAATGGAGATCCAACTGACCCACTAAGTAATCCAGCCATGAACCTACTGTGCCGCTGCGTACCTGACTAGCGGCACGCATGTCCTTAAGACCGGCTCGTGCCAGCTACTATCGCTTGGGTGTCGGATGGCGAACAAGCCAAACCACGTCGGCGCCGAGGGCGACGGCGCGGTCGTGATGCCACTCGTTCAGCCGAGAACCACACAAACCGACAAGCTACTAACGACACAACCGTGACAAACGACACAACCGTGACAAAACCGCGCCGAAACCGTTCACCACGTCGCGCACCAGAACAGCTGCGCACAGTACACGAAACGTCCGCCGGAGGTCTGGTCATCTACGGTATCGACGGCCCACGCGACGCACAGGCTGCTGCTCTGATTGGTCGCATCGATCGACGGGGACGGATGCTTTGGTCGCTACCCAAGGGGCATATCGAGCCAGGGGAGACCGCGGAGCAGACCGCCATCCGTGAGGTCGCCGAGGAGACCGGAATCCGCGGCAGCGTGCTTGCCGCGCTGGGGCGGATCGACTACTGGTTCGTCACCGACAACTGTCGGGTACATAAAACAGTACACCACTATTTGATGCGCTTTTCTGGTGGCGAACTGTCCGACGACGACCTCGAGGTCACCGAAGTTGCTTGGGTGCCGATACGAGAACTGCCGTCCCGCCTGGCCTACGCCGACGAACGCCGCCTGGCCGAGGTCGCCGACGAACTGATCAACAAGCTGCAGACCGGTGGTCCAGCCGCGCTTCCGCCGTTGCCACCCAGCTCGCCTCGGCGACGGCCGCAGACGCATTTCCGCACGCGTCACTCCAACAATTCCGGAGCCAGCCGGAAGAATGGCCACGAACAAAGGCCGTGACTGCATCGAGACTTTGGTTGGCCGGCTTGCTGCGCGCTGCCGTAGTGGTCAACATCGTGGCCAGCTTTGCGATGCTGCTCGTTTCACCTACAGCCACACCGCACGCAGCAGCAGACGAGCCTAGTGTAACGCCGTTTGTCCGTGTCCGCATCGACAAGGTGACTCCGGACGTTGTCACCACCTCGAGCGAACCCGTCGTCACCGTTAGCGGCGCAGTCACCAATATCGGCGATCGCCCAGTTCGTGACGTGATGGTCCGGCTGGAACACGCATCGGCCGTTATCTCGTCGGTAGTGTTGCGTACCTCCCTGGATGACGGCGCCGACCAGTTCCAGACCGCCGCGGACTTCGTGACGGTGGCCGAGGAATTGCAGCGTGGACAAGAGGTTAGCTTCACCCTCGTTGCCCCCATCCGCTCGACGATCAAACCGTCGATGGCCATCCACCAGCCAGGGATCTACCCGGTCCTGGTCAACGTCAACGGAACACCCGACTACGGCGCACCGGCTCGGCTCGACAACGCGCGGTTTTTGCTGCCCGTCGCCGGCGTGCCCCCAGCCAAACTCGATGCGATGGACTCCGCCGTCGCGCCGGACACCACGAAACCCGTGTGGATCACCATGCTGTGGCCATTAGCCGACCGGCCTCGGTTGTCGCCCGGCGCGCCCGGTGGAACCATTCCGGTCCGGCTAGTCGACGACGACTTGGCGAGCTCATTGGCCCCCGGAGGCCGGCTGGATATCCTTTTGACCGCGGCCGAAACCGCCACCAGCCGCGACGTCGACCCCGACGGTGCGGTCAGTCGGGCACTGTGCCTGGCTGTCGATCCGGATTTGCTCGTCACCGTCAACGCGATGACCGGCGGCTATGTTGTGTCCAATTCTCCCGACGGCCCAGCGCAGCAACTGGGCACCCCGACACACCCGGGAACCGGTCAGGCTGCCGCTGTCATCTGGCTGAACCGGCTCCGTGCGCTCGCGCACCGGATGTGCGTGGCTTCGCTACCCTACGCGCAAGCCGACCTGGACGCGTTGCAGCGCGTTAACAATGCAGGGCTTAGCGCGGACGCCACCACCAGCGTCGGGGACATCGTCGACCACATCTTGAATGTCACCTCCATCCGCGGCGTTACCATGCTACCCGACAGCCCATTGACCAAACGCGTGGTCGACTTGCTGGACGCGAACAACGGCACGGTCGCGATCGCGGCTGCCGCGTTTTCAGCCCAAGACCCCACCAGCGGGTCCGTCGTCGATGTCGACCTCGAGCCTCGGCGGTTGTCCCCAAAGGTGGTGATCGCACCATTCGACCCGGCCGTCGGTGCCGCGCTAGCCGCTGCGGGGACCGACCCTATCGTTCCGACATATATGGATTCCTCACTAAACATCCGGATCGTCAATGATTCGGACACCGCTCGCCGCCAAGATGCCTTGGGCTCCATACTGTGGCGCGCCTTAGAGCGAGACGCCGCACCACGCAGCCAGATACTGGTGCCACCAACGTCGTGGCACCTACAGGCCGACGACGCCCGAGTCATGCTGACCACGCTGGGCACTGCAATCCGGTCTGGTCTGGCGGTGGCGCGACCGTTGCCAGCAGTGATCGCCGACGCCGTAGCTTGCACTGAACTATCCGATACGATAAGCGCCCACGCGTCGGCTCGTGGCCGATTCAACGACGACATCACCGCTGACATTGCCAGCCAAATTGGCCGACTGTGGGGACTGACTTCGGCGTTGACCGCCGACGGCCGCACTGGGCTGACCGGCGTCCAATACACCGCGCCACTCCGCGAGGACATGCTTCGTGCCTTAAGCCAATTGGAGCCGCCCGCTACCCGCAACGGATTAGCTCAGCAACGGCTGGCTGTCGTCAGCAAAACAATCACAGACCTTATTGGGGCGGTAACAATAGTCAACCCGGGCGGCTCCTACACCCTGGCCACCGAACACAGTCCCCTCCCACTGGCACTACACAACGGCCTTGCTGTTCCCATCCGAGTCCGGCTACAGGTCGACGCGCCACCCGGGATGACCGTTACTGACGTCAGTCAGATCGAGCTGCCACCCGGATACCTGCCGTTGCGAGTTCCGATCGAAGTCAACTTCACGCAACGAGTCGCTGTCGACGTCGCGCTGCGAACCCCGGAAGGCATGCAATTAGGCGAACCCGTGCGTTTGTCGGTGCATTCCAACGCCTACGGTAAGGCGTTGTTCGCGATCACTCTAACCGCGGCCGTGGTGCTGATGGCATCGGCCGGAAAGCGACTTTGGCACCACTTCCGCGTCCAGCCCGAACCGCCCGCTGCAGACGCCCACCCGCGGCACCAGTACGACGACCGGGTCAATGAAAAGAACCAAGTATGAAACCCGCTTCCCGGTGGACCCAGTCACAATCGGCGCACCATGTCACCCATGCGGTGCGTCTGGGTCAAGAGCTGTCCGCACGACAACCCGAACTGTCTGACGCTACGCTGGTTTCGCGGTCATGGGCGATGGCATTCGCCACACTGATCAGCCGGGTCACCGGCTTCGCCCGGGTTGTTTTGATGGCCGCTATCTTAGGCGCCGCCCTGTCCAGCGCCTTCTCGGTGGCCAATCAGTTACCGAATCTGGTCGCCGCACTAGTTTTAGAGGCGACGTTCACCGCGACCTTCGTGCCTGTGCTGGTCCGCGCCGAACGGAGCGACCCCGACGGCGGAGCAGCGTTCGTGCGGCAGCTGATCACCTTGACGACCACACTGCTATTGCTCTCCACAGCACTGTCGGTGCTGGCCGCGCCCCTGCTAGTGCAGTTGATGCTCGGCAGAAACCCACAGGTCAATGAGCCCCTGACCATCGCTTTCGCCTACCTGCTGTTGCCACAGGTATTCGCCTACGGCTTGTCGTCGGTGTTCATGGCAATCCTGAACACCCGCAATGTATTCGGGCCACCGGCATGGGCTCCTGTCATCAACAACATCGTCGCGATCACTGCTCTAGCAGGATATCTGGTGGCTCCCGGTGAACTTTCGATCGATCCCGTCCAGATGGGTAACACCAAGCTGCTGGTGCTCGGGATCGGAACCACCGCAGGGGCGTTTGCGCAGACCGCGGTGCTACTGGTGGCACTTGGCCGTGAGCACATCAGCTTGCACCCATTGTGGGGAATCGATCAGCGGCTCAAACGTTTCGGCGCGACGGCCGCCGCGATGGTGCTTTACGTGCTTATCAGTCAACTCGGCCTGGTGGTTACCAACCAGATCGCCAGCACAGCAGCAGCTTCCGGCCCCGCGATCTACAACTATACCTGGCTGGTCTTGATGCTACCGTTCGGCATGATTGGAGTGACAGTGCTGACCGTCGTGATGCCGCGACTAAGCCGCAACGCCGCCGCTAACGACACTCCGGCCATGCTCGGCGACCTATCGTTGGCAACCCGACTGACGTTGATCACACTTATCCCTACGGTAGCATTCCTGACTGCCGGTGGGTCAGCGATAGGTAGCGTACTGTTCGCATACGGCCATTTCGGTGAGGTCGACGCCGGGTATCTGGGTGTCGCGATCGTGTTGTCGGCGTTCACCTTGATCCCATACGGGCTCGTGCTGTTGCAGCTGCGCGTATTTTACGCCCGGGAACAACCCTGGACACCGATCATGATCATCGTCGTCATCACGACCGTCAAGATCATCATCTCAATGCTGGTACCTTACGTCACCAGTAACCCCGAGCTGGTCGCCGGCTACCTCGGGATGGCAAACGGCCTCGGATTTGCGGCCGGCGCGATCGTCGGTTATTACCTGTTGCGACGTGCGCTCCTGCCTGCCGGTGGGCACTTGCTCGGTGTCCAAGAAGCGCGGACCGTACTGGTGACGATCGCAGCGTCGTTGCTGGCAGGTCTGGTTGCCCATGTAGCCGATCGGCTGCTGCGGCTAAACGAGTTGACCGTGCACGGTGGCGGCGTGGGTTCGTTGTTGCGATTGACGGTGCTGGCGAGCGTCATGCTGCCGATCATGGCCGCGGTAATGCTTCACGGAAACGTCCCTGAAGTGCACGCGACACTGAGCGCCGTCAAAAGCCAGACCATGAATCGAAGCTGGATGGCGAAACTGCGGAAAGTGACTGTGCCAGATCAATCGTCCCGGCCCATCCCAGTCACGTACCCTGGGCAAAGCAATTCGTCACCATCGGGGGCAAATGCGGTCCAGGAACCCATCCGGCGCAGACCTCCGGAAAGGGTAGCCAACGCCCAGATAGCGAAAGGACCGGAGGTGAGTGACCGCCCAGTGGAGAGCGCCTCATCGCGTTCTGCACCAGACATCGAGCTGCCTGATCCGGTTACCGGCAAATTCCAACCTTATGTTTCAGCCAACTTTGAATCTGGACATGCCGCGCCGTTAAATCCACCCTACCAGCAGAAAGGCGATTTCCCGGCCTATCCCGCTTGCAAGCCGATTCGACTCGACGCATCCAACGAGCGGGGCGGGGAACAATCATCACCGACCGGCGATGTCCATTTGGTACCTGGCGCCTGCATCGCCGGTGGCCGGTATCGGCTGTTAGCTTTCCACGGCGGTGCGGCTTCACTACAGTTTTGGCAGGCGCTGGACACTGCGTTAGACCGGCAGGTAGCGCTGACTTTCGTTGATCCAGATGGGACCCTACCTGACGATAGCCTGCAAGAGATTCTGTCCCGGACTTTGCGGCTCAGCCGGATCGACAAGCCTGGTGTCGCTCAAGTGCTTGACGTCATCCATACCGGTTCCGGTGGCTTGGTGGTCTCAGAGTGGATCCGCGGTGGTTCGTTGCATGAAGTTGCCGACACCTCGCCATCGCCTGTCGGCGCCATCCGGGCGATGCAATCACTGGCAGCCGCAGCTGACGCAGCGCACCGTGCCGGTGTCACCTTGTCTATCGACCACCCTAGTCGGGTACGCGTCAGTGTAGAGGGTGACGTTGTGCTGGCCTACCCCGCGACCATGCCCGATGCCAACCACCATGCTGACATTCGCGGAATCGGAGCCACACTGTACGCTTTGTTGGTGAACCGGTGGCCACTGCCGGAGGCTGGGGTGCACAGCGGTATAGCGCCGGCCCAGCAAGATGCTACCGGCCAACCCGTCGAACCCGCCGTAATCGATCAGGATATCCCCTTCCAGATCTCCGAGGTAGCTGTCCGCGCAGTTCAAGAAGGTGGCAGGGTACTCAGTGCATCAACACTTTTGAACCTACTGCAGCAGGCGACAGCGGTGGCTGACCACACCGAGGTACTGAGTCCGATCGAGGACAGATCCCCGACACCAGTCTCTTTCCGCCCCACAACCGCACGGGACCCTGTGGTCTTCGCCCAGCGACGTCGCAACCTGATGATCGGCATCGGAGCGGCAGTTGCCATCTTGGTGGTGGCCTCGTTGGTGATGGCGTCAGTGGTCAACAAAATCTTCGGCCATCTCGGCAGTGGGCTCAACAACGACAAACTCGGCCTAAACACGCCGACATCATCGACGTCGTTGTCACCCACCAGTTCAGTGCCTGAGGTCAGCATTGTCACGCCCACGAAGGCCACGGTCTTCTCCCCCGACGGCGAAGCAGACCATCCTGATGATGCCGGGCTGGCGATCGACAGCAACCCGGCCACTTCGTGGCAAACTGACATCTACAACGATGCGGTCCCCTTCCCCGGTTTCAAAAACGGAGTCGGATTGATGTTGCAGTTACCCAAGTCCACGGTGGTCGACTCGGTCACCATAGACGTTGCCAGCACCGGCACCAAAGTAGAGATTCGCTCAGCTTCCACACCGACACCAGCAAAGTTGGCAGACACCACCGTGCTGATTCCGGCCACCGCGCTCAAACCCGGCCATAATGTTATCGAGGTCAACTCCGGCTCGCCGATGTCGAATCTGCTTGTATGGATTTCGACGTTGGGAAGCACTGACGGCAAGAGTCGCGCCGTGATCTCAGAGATCACAATTTATACCCCGCTCTAACAAGCAAGATTGTGGTGTGATGTTGGTATTGACCCAGCCAGGTGAAGTATCGCGCCACGATCGATCGGCTACTACTCGGCTGCGAGATTCACGAGAAACATATGGGCGAAAATGCACGAAGCCGAACCGGCCAGCTGCCCACATTGGCGAAACCCGCGCTACATCTTCAGCGAGCTGTTCGGTCATCATCAACTATAGTGATACCGCCTCATACCACTCGCCAGCCATATTCGCGAGAATACCGAAGTCGCGCTTAGGGACGTAATGCTTCAGCAAATTGCTCGTTGTTTTGGCGGTAAGACTCTACAGCTCACAGTTAGCTACACCGCATTGTGATTAACGCCTAACCGAGACCAGCTGCATCAGTCCTTAACCCACCCAACCAGCCCAATAAAGAATGTCGATCCGGTGGCTGATCAGACCACGCAGGTGGAGACAAGATTATGCTGCAAGCAGGTTACGGCTTCCCATCGAGCAACGCACCACGTTAGTCGCCGTTGACACGCAGAGTTACTCGATCGTGGGCACTGCTCAGATGCCGGGTAGTTGCTTAAAACACTGTAAAGAGCTGTTGCGTCCACCTAGTCAAGCTTTGAGGGGTATCCCGAACCAGTGCCCGCATCAAAACTGACTGAGCCGCTAGTTGCGGTTAGCCTAAAGCTAAGTCAACCTCGATCAAGGTTCGCTGCTTGACGGCCGGAGAATGCGTACGGCCATAGAAAATGTATTTATGACAGACACCGAGGCGGATAAGTAAATCCGACAAAATGTAATACCGGTGCGACGAGTCGCTGGCTATATAGTACACTGTGGATGGTGGAGCTCCTTACTTGAGCTGCAGGCCCAGCGGCTTGATGATGATGCCGCCGCTCGTATCTGTTGCTTGGTCCAGGCAGACTAAGAGGACATCGGGCAGCTTAGCACGCTAAACCGAGTGTGCAGCAATCTCGCCTCGGTGAGAGTCCATTTTTTGCATCGGCATCGAAACCATCTTCGGCTTTGACCGCCGAAATCTCCGCGGCGCCGAAATCAGCCAATGCACGCAGGCCACGCATCGGCGGTGCCGCTCACTCGGCACGACCGCAGGTCAGCATCACAAAACGATCGTGGCCGCCACCATTTTAGGCATCATGCACGATGGTCGCCACGATTAGCATCGACACGCCCGGGGCGAGTCGGCCACCACACAGCACATCATGGTGTCGACGCTCTCCGCGGTGATATTACTATCGAAAGCGTAGATCCTCGACCTGCTCCAGCACACTGCAGAGCAGGGCTTGCTCGGCGACGCCCTTCAACAACCTCAGCTATACGACGTCCACATTGGTGCTGAGCGTTTCTAACTGATTGACATCAATACCCAATCAGCCGTCTTGCTGGTGCTTCCCAACGACACACCCGACAAACCCACCGCTTTTCGATGACACCATATGACAACGAGATCGATACCAGACTGCTGGCTACCATCGGAATTCCGCGGACCATAGCAGGTGTGTGAGTTGTTGGGAAGCACGCGAGAACAGCAAAGCCTACGCTGGCGTTCGTAACCATTTACCAGATCCGCTTGATGTACCTGAAAGGCTCACATGACCACCACCCCCTCTGCGCGTGAAGCCATACACGAAGTAATCGTTATTGGTTCCGGTCCAGCCGGCTACACCGCTGCTTTGTACACTGCTCGTGCGCAGCTAGCACCGCTGGTATTCGAAGGCACTTCATTCGGTGGCGCGCTGATGACCACCACCGAGGTGGAAAACTACCCAGGTTTTCGCAACGGCATTACTGGGCCGGAGTTGATGGGCGAGATGCGTGAACAGGCAATGCGGTTTGGCGCGGAACTGCGGACCGAAGACGTCGAGTCGTTATCATTGCGTGGCCCGATCAAATTGGTCGTCACCGTTGAAGGAAAAATCTATCAGGCCCGAGCTGTCATCCTCGCTATGGGTACCACTGTGCGTTATCTACAGATCCCCGGTGAGCAAGAGTTGCTAGGACGTGGCGTGAGTGCATGCGCGACTTGCGATGGGTTCTTTTTCCGCGACCAAGACATTGCCGTCATTGGCGGGGGGGACTCAGCGCTGGAGGAAGCCCTCTTTTTAACCCGGTTTGCCCGCAGCGTCACGCTCGTGCACCGCCGCGACGAATTCCGAGCTTCCAAGATCATGCTCGCTCGCGCCCGTAACCACGACAAAATCAAATTCATCACCAACCACATCGTGGTCGCAGTAGACGGGCACACAACAGTGACCGGATTGCGGTTGCGTGACACCACAACGGGAGAGGAAACTACGCTAGTGGTGACCGGGGTTTTTGTTGCAATTGGTCATGAGCCACGTTCCAGCCTGGTGCGCGATATCGTCGACATAGACTCGGACGGCTACGTCCTGGTGAAAGGACGTACGACAAGTACATCACTGGACGGCGTTTTTGCGGCCGGCGACCTGGTAGACCGTACCTACCGGCAGGCGATAACGGCCGCAGGTAGTGGCTGCGCCGCCGCCATCGACGCCGAACGTTGGTTGGCGGAGCATTCCGAGTCAGAAACCGATGACACAGCAGAGACAACTGGAGACGTGGACAGTACCGAACACAACTGATTGGAGCACTGTGATGACCGACACCGAAAACGCCAGGTTCACAATAGAAGTTTCCGATGCTTCCTTCTCCGCAGACGTTTTATCCAGTAATAAGCCTGTGTTAGTTGATTTCTGGGCAACATGGTGTGGACCCTGCAAGATGGTAGCGCCGGTACTCGAAGAGATCGCGGCCGAGCAACGAAACCAACTCACCGTCGCCAAGTTGGATGTAGACGCCAACCCGGAAACGGCACGCGAGTTCCAGGTCGTGTCGATACCCACAATGATCCTGTTCCAGAACGGCCAACCAGTGAAACGCATCGTCGGCGCTAAGGGCAAAACAGCATTACTAAATGACCTCTCCGACGTGGTACCCAACCTCAATTAAACTATGTAGTTATCGCAAAACAGCCGTTATTAGCCTGGGGTTTTCCTGAAATCGACAAAGATCTGCGACAATACCGATTGAACTGCTGTGCATCTGTTAACGTGTCAGTTTGTCTTGGGGGCCCTTGGTATGCCGAGTCAGCGCCGCGAAGACGGCGACACGCTGCGCTGTGGTGACCGTAACGCCGCTGTTACCGAGGTTCGAGCTGCGCTGACTGCGCTGGGTCTCTTGCACGGTCCCGCGGACGACCTGACGACCAGCAAGCATGTAGCGCTCGATCTGTTCGATCCGCAACTCGACCACGCGGTGCGCGCTTTTCAACAGCATCGCGGGCTGCTTGTAGACGGCGTTGTCGACGAAGCCACTCACCGAGCGTTGAAAGAGGCTTCCTACCGACTCGGCACTCGCACACTGTATCATCGATTCGGCGCCCCGTTCTATGGGGACGACGTTGCCACATTACAGGCCCGGCTGCAAGATCTTGGTTTCTATACCGGCATGGTTGACGGACATTTCGGGTTGCAGACCCACAACGCGTTAATATCCTATCAGCGTGAATACGGACTTGCTGCTGACGGAATTTGCGGACCAGAAACGTTGCGCTCCTTGTGTTTTTTGAGTTCACGGGTCACTGGTGGTTCACCACATGCCATTCGTGAAGAAGAGCTTGTTCGTCGATCCGGGCCCAAACTGTCAGGCAAGCGAATCATTATTGATCCGGGTCGTGGCGGTGCGGATTGCGGTCTGATCACTCAAGGACCGACCGGACCCATCAGTGAAGCAGATATGCTGTGGGACTTGGCAAGTCGACTTGAGGAACGGATGGCTGCCATTGGTATAGAAACTTTCCTCTCTCGGACGACCAATGGTAGCCCGTCGGACTCCGAACGCGCTGCCATTGCCAATAACGTTGGCGCAGAATTGATGATCAGTTTGCGTTGCGAAACGCAGGCTAGCCCTGCCGCTAACGGTGTGGCCTCTTTCCACTTCGGCAACTCACACGGATCCGTTTCCACCATAGGCCGCAACCTCGCCGATTTCATTCAGCGAGAAGTAGTGGCCCGCACAGGTTTACGGGATTGTCGGACGCATGGTCGGACATGGGATCTATTGCGATTGACGCGAATGCCGACCGTTCAGGTCGACATCGGCTACATCACCAATCCACGAGATCGCGGGATGTTGGTCGGAGCGCAGAACCGTGATGCCATCGCTGAAGGTATCCTCGCCGCGGTCAAGCGGCTTTATCTACTCGGCAAAAACGATCGGCCCACTGGCACATTCACCTTTGCCGAGCTTCTTGCCCACGAACTATCGGTGGAAGGGGCAAGAAGACTCGGTGGCTCCTAACGTCTAAGCTCGACTATTGTGGCGTTCATGATGTTGCTAAATGCAGCCCCGGCTCCGACTGGCTGTTGCAGCTGAGCGTCCTTCAGCAAACGCTCCAATGCAGCTTCAACTTCGGCTTTCCATCCAAAGCCCTTGTCTAGCTCAAGGCGTAGCCGAGGGAAATATTGGTGTGGTGCAACAACGACGAAACCGACGGCCTTCAAAAAGTCCGCGTCGATGATGCAGTGGTCGACCGAACAATCACCGAGAGCTTCCAACACCGGCCGAACATCGGGGGTTACTGTCCGGGGATCCTGCAACTTGGTGGCCACTTCAGTGCGGCCAAAAGCCTCTAACGCCCGAACTCCACGCCGAACCAACTCGTCAATTACCTGGCTGATGAGACTCTGTGGCAGACCGGCTGCGATCTGCCCTGGCTCGACACCCATCGAAGTCAGCAAGATGGCGTCAGGGGATACGGGCGCAGTGGGAAATCGCCGTGCTCGTGGCACTACCAGCGGTGGGGCATATATTATATACCCTAAGCATGGAGGCTCTAAATAGTTGAGAGAGCTAGATTGGTGACATTCGTTTGGAATCGCCGTTGCAACCTGACCGCACGAGCCCCATTCCAACATCACCATCGACAACCAGGCTTCTTTTTCAAATTCAAGATCAACAAGATGATCTTGGTTACCCAGGGTCTCGGGGTCAACTTCCCAGAAGACACAACGGCGTACATGCTTAGGGAGCTGCTCGAAGGCTTCAAGACGTAGCGGCGTAATTTGGGCAGACACTAGTTTCCTGGCCTCCGTGCGCTACTACCGCTACTAGCCCCGTTCGTCCACAGGCGAACCCAACGAACCCGCGTCGCCATAAAGCACCAATAACCCGGCTTTCCCTGGCTGATATGCACGAGTAACCTCTACAGAGTTAAGAGAGCTTATCAACATCTGACCAGCGTTGACATCGCCAGTCAAGTTGATCCGCCAGAACAACTTTCGAACTACTCTAACTAGTAGTCGATTCTCGAAATATTTACCGCACACCAGTTTCCGTTAGATTACGGTACTAAAGTAAGTTGTGCACATCCAGAAACCACTGCAGTGTCACAGTGACTTAACTGCGAAATATCCCTCTCTTCGTTTACGTTTTGTACTACGTAGTCATCACGCCGACGATGCGCTGTAAATCATCAACTGAACTAAACTCCACCACAATCTTCCCTTTACGTTTGCCAAGGCTGACTGTAACCCGGGTGTTAAAGGCATTCGACAGTCGTTCAGCAACGTCTTGAAGGCCAGGCATGTAAATAGATTTACGCCGCTGCGGCACCGACGCAATCACTTCCCTATTGGCCTCATGATTAGCCAGCGTGACCGCTTCCTCAGTGGCTCGCACCGATAGACCTTCAGCGATAATCCGGCTGGCTAATTCCTCCTGAGCCTCAGGACCAGCCTCTAAGGACAGTAATGCACGAGCATGGCCAGCGGACAACAGGCCTGCCGCCACTCGACGTTGGACCGGAATCGGAAGCTTGAGCAATCGGATCATGTTAGTGATCAGTGGCCGCGAGCGGCCGATTCGGGACGCCAGTTCGTCATGAGTTACCTCGAACTCGTCAAGCAGTTGCTGATAGGCCGCTGCCTCTTCTAACGGATTTAACTGTACTCGATGAATGTTCTCCAACAGCGCATCGCGCAACAAGTTGTCATCACTTGTCGCGCGCACGATAGCTGGAATAAAACTCAGGCCTGCCCGTTGAGCCGCCCGCCAACGCCGCTCCCCCATCACGATTTGATACCGCGCATTGCTTCGTGATTCACCCACTGGCCGTACCACGATTGGCTGTAGCAAGCCAAACTCACGAATAGAATGCACCAATTCAGACATCGCTTCGTCGTCGAATACCTGTCGTGGCTGGCAGGGATTCGCCTCAATATCGGCTAGTGCAATCTCCCGATACACTGCCCCCATCACATTGTCTTTGTCCGCAGGACCTCCAATTAATACGTCAGCGGCCGCATCTCCCATTTGCGGACCACACGTCGCGGGTCCAGAGTCAACATCCACAGGACCGGTGGGAATTAATGAAGCCAAGCCCCGTCCGAGGCCACCTTTTTTACATAACGACTGCGTCATGCTCGTCCCTTCATGGATGATGGTTGATCACGTTCAGCGAGCTCTCGGCTTGCATCGAGGTAGCTCATTGCCCCACGCGAACCAGGATCATAATCGATGATAGTCATACTGTAACCAGGAGCCTCCGAGACTTTGACACTACGTGGAATCACTGTTTGCAACACCTTCGTCCCAAAATATCGGCGAACCTCTTCAGCCACCTGATCAGCGAGCTTTGTTCGACCGTCATACATCGTAAGGATTACAGTGGTCACCTCAAGCTGAGGATTGAGGTGGGCTTTAACCATCTCAATATTACACATCAATTGCGATACACCCTCGAGCGCATAATATTCACATTGGATCGGAATCATCACCTCTGATGCTGCGACAAGAGCATTTATCGTCAATAACCCTAACGACGGCGGGCAGTCGATAAAGACATAATCAAAGTCTAAACTGTCAAGTTCAGTTAAAGCGGTACGCAATCGGTTTTCCCGCGCCACCATGCCAACTAATTCAACCTCGGCACCTGCTAAATCTATCGCGGCCGGAAGACAAAATAAACGTTCATTGTACGGGCTACACCGCAAAACGGTCTGCAAAGAGACTTCACCAATAAGTACATCATACGACGACATGCCTGATTGCCGGTTGTTGATACCGAGTGCTGTACTGGCATTCCCTTGGGGATCAAGATCAATAACAAGCGCCTTAAGTCCTTGAAGTGCCAATGCTGCCGCAAGATTGACAGCAGTGGTAGTTTTTCCCACACCTCCCTTTTGGTTTGCAATAGTGAACAACCGTCGATGGTACGGACGACATAATGGGTCATGTGTGGTGTGAAGAACCCGCATAGCCCGTTCTGCGGCAGCTCCGATCGGAGTGTCAAGTTCATCTGTGGTTTCACGGGAAACATTCATTTTAATAACACACTCTGCGTCGTAGTAGGCTCCTTATTTAAACATTATCTCTGACGATATTTTTCAACATTTCACCCGATAACAAGGCCGACTAGGCAGTAAAATTAGCCAACTATAAAGCTGAGGTGTTAATCCGGCTTTGAAAAAACTCATTGTATTTTCCCATCCCTCATACGTGCTGGCTTGTACCGCATCTGCTGTCCATATCGAATCAAGACTACCGTTACGGGCGGACATAAATAATTCGCCCCACACATCACTAGCATGACATCGACGACACCCAATGCGGCCATCACACGCCGGTGTTGACGGATTTCATCAGAGGCACGTTCCCCTTTAATCGCAAGTACTCGACCATGCGGTCGTAACAACGGCATACTCCACTTTGTTAACTTATCTAAAGAGGCTACCGCTCGTGATACAACCACATCTCTTTCACCGATCCGATCATGCACCCACAATTCCTCGGCTCGGCCACGAACCACTTCAATATCGAGTCCAAGTTCAGCTACTACTTCTCGAAGAAAGAGGGCTCGACGTAACAGTGGTTCAAGCAACACAATTTGAAGATCTGGCCGGGCAATAGCCAATGGCAACCCCGGTAACCCTGCCCCGCTTCCAATATCCACCACCCGATCACCAGGATCAAACAGTTCGGCAACCGCCGCACTGTTTAACAGATGCCGACCCCAAAGCCGACTGGCCTCACTAGGACCGAGCAGTCCACGTTCAACTCCGGTATTTGCGAGTATATCAGCATACCGTTGAGCAATATCAAGACGTGATCCAAAAACTGTAAATGCGGCCTCAAACATAGCCTCAAATCCAACGCTACCTTTAGATGGTTTAAATAACGTTATAAGGCGCAACCTTTTCGCAAAAACCGATATGTTCCACGTGAAACATCGTCTAAACTTTCACATCTTCCAACTAGTGGCCACCAACTAAACCGAATTTCATTATGCTTACAACCGCCACTAATCATGCAAAACAATGACCCGCCGTGCTGTCCCTACACCTTCACTTTCACTGTGCACTCCAGGCACTTCCGCAACGGCGTCATGCACGATCTTTCTCTCAAAAGGTGTCATCGGAATGAGTTCTTCACACTCGCCAGTTGCGAGCACCCTCCACGCCACTGTGCCACCCAACGCTACTAGCTCTTCGCGACGTCGACGCCGCCATCCTGCAATGTCAAGTATTAATCGGCTCCGTACACCAGTCCTTTGATGTACAGCTAACCGGGTAAGCTCCTGCAAAGCATCGAGTACTTCACCTGTACGCCCAACTAATTTATTCAAATCATCACTACCATCGATACTGATTACTGCCCGAGTCCCCTCAACATCTAGATCAATATCTCCGTCAAAGTCCAACAAGTCCAACAGTTCTTCCAAATAATCACCGGCGATTTCGCCCTCAGCAACCAATCGCTCCTCAAGGTCGTCTAACTTAATTAGTGTTGACATCTACCGCCGCCTTATCGTCTGAAAGATCCTCCACCAACGTTTGCGTGTCTAACTGTGTATTAACACCACACTCGGTGATCTCGGTATCTGTCATGACCTCTCTCTCAATCCATGGATTCATGTTCTTTCGGGTCACTCAACTGACTCGATCCGGTAAAACTTTTGGCACCTTGTCAGCGCTTACGTTTCTTTATCCGTGACACGAGACGTGGGGTGTAAGAGGTAGGATTATTATCCTGGCTAGCACAATCCAACTCATCTATTGGAATGTTAGCTGTTTTCACTCCAGTCCCCCAGTCAATGTCAGTAGAGTCCACCTTCTGGGACACAAACTTTGTGCCATCGTCAGATACCACAGTGCTCTTCGAAGAAACATTCACGCTTGCCGGTACCGTCTTGGTGGCACACTTCGGTTTGGAACCGGGAGCAGGCGCGTTAGCCGTTCGACGTTCAATAGCTTTCTGCCTCTTAGCCTCGTCTTCTTTATCGATCATAGCAAACACGTAATGCTGTTGGCCGAACGTCCAAATATTGTTAGAAAACCAGTACAAAATAATCGCCAACGGAAGAAACGGGCCACCAACAATCACACCAAACGGAAACACATATAACGCAAGTTTGTTCATCAACGCAGTCTGCGGATTCGCTGCTGCTTCCGCACTCTGCCGATTTACCGAAGCCCGACTGTTGAAATAGGTAGCGATACCGGCCAGAATCATCATCGGACCGCCAACTAAAATTACGGCTGGACGGCTAAAATCAATAAACGCATCTAATCCGGAACGTTGCGTCATGTACGCACCAATTGGAGCACCCCACAGGTTAGCATCCAGGAAGTGCCCCACGTCAACTGAGGTGAACACATAATTCCCTGTCATCCGATTCTCAGTCACTGACATATGCGGCTGACCGAAACCTCCGGTCGTACGATTGAATGACCGTAAAGCATGGTAAAGCCCCAAAAACACCGGTATCTGCGCAAACATCGGCAAGCATCCTAGGATAGGATTGAACCCGTGCTCACGTTGCAGTTTCTGTATCTCGAGCGCCATACGCTGACGATCTTTACCATACTTTCTTTGCAACGCTTTAATTCGTGGTTGTAACTCCTGCATCTGGCGAGTAGTACGGATCTGGCGCACGAACGGCTTGTAAAGCAACGCTCGCAAGGTAAAAACCAAGAACATCACCGATAACGCCCATGCAAAAAAGTTTGATGGACCCAGCACAGCAGCAAATAGCTTGTACCAAACCCACATAATCCACGACACCGGGTAGTAAACGATGTCAAGACTGACAAAGTCAAACGGCAACAGACTCATCCTCCCCTAGCTTCGATGGGCAGCTCCAGGAGACGCCAGTGTCATCCAAACCGACCCAGTAATTCAACAGTTCCGATCGACGCTCCGGTATTGGATCCCATCCTCCTCGATGCCACGGCCCACACTTAACTAATCTGGCTATTACTAACCAACTACCCTTGATTAAGCCGTATTCGGTCAAAGCATCGATAGCGTATTGACTACAAGTTGGAACAAAACGACATACCGCCGGTTGCAACGGCGATATTATGTGCCGGTAAAGCTGGATCAGGAAAATCAGTCCACGCACCGCAGCCCTGCTTGCGCCGCAGATCTTAACCGCGGATTCTGTGAGTACCGATACCGACCGAGTCACCAGTCCGTCTCTGCTAGTTCAAGAGCACGTCGCAGACCGTTTCGTAGCTGCTGAGCTAACCATGCTGATGAGGCTTTCCGACTACTCGGCAACGCACGAATCACCACCTGATCGGCTTCGCCTAATTCCCCTAACATAGACCGAACAACATGCCGTAATCGACGCGCCACTCGATGACGCTCAACAGCAGAGCCCACCTTTTTAGGGATAATCAACCCAACATGAGGAACTTTCGCCTCATCCCTATTACACCCTCGCCAAACGTGAATGATAACATCAGACTGCACTGTGCGCAGTCCATACTTTACCGTTGTATCAAAGTCGGATGACCGCCTCATGCGGTTACATGCGGGAAGCACCGCTAAAAACCCGTCGTTCAGATCAAGCAGTCAATACGCGGCGGCCCTTACGGCGCCGATCGGACACAATCGACCGGCCAGCACGCGTGCGCATCCGAAGCCGGAAGCCATGCACGCGGGCTCGACGCCGGTTGTTCGGCTGGAAAGTCCGCTTGCCTTTGGCCACAGCATTCTCCCTCGGTGTGTTCGGCATCGTTTTTGGCAACGCCATCCTACCGCCCGCACTTCATAAACACGTCGATCGCGTTGGTCTTAACGCGGTCCCCCGAGAACATAATCCCAGTTCACAGCCGGATCGCCAACTTTTGGACGACTATTTGCTAGCGTACTGATCGGCCATCGCCGGGTCCAACCTGGCCCCGCCCCATCGGACCTGTTCAGACATTTGACAAAGTATATCGTTATCGAAAAGGTCGGTAGGCACAATCCCAACTGCAACCCCAACAACCCCTTCAAGAACAAGATTTGAATACAACACTACTGTTGGCAACCGGACAGAAAACTGTTAACTTCGGACAATAGCCATTTTCAGACTTGGAACGGCGGCCAACAACGAAGTAGGGATGACTGATCAACAGGTAATCTAGGTAACCTGAGCGGGCTACCTCCGGCATGGAAACCATGAACCGGGGCTATAAACTGCAGCCCACTTATCATCATACTTTCCACACCTGTACATAAGTCATGTGGACAGTTACTTCGTCGCAAACC